>NZ_KB849622.1 GCF_000368685.1 Acinetobacter baylyi DSM 14961 = CIP 107474
GCAGTCGGTGCAGTCAGATCAACAGTCAGGGTGAATGGATCGCTCTTGCCACTCTCATTCCCTACTGGATCAGTCGCTGTGACGCTCAGGTCATGTGAACCTTCTGTCAAGCCAGGTGCAGGAATGGTGTAGTTCCAGTTGCCATCCGCTCCAACGGTCACACTGCCCACCAGATCGTTGCCATCATATACCTTGATCACATCACCTGGCGTTGCACCTGTTCCGGTGAGGGTTGGTGTGGTGTCATCGGTGCTCGCACCTTGAGTTAATGGACCTTGTATGAGACCCACATCGTCATTCACTTGACCAATGCTTGGAACATCCGGTGCTGTGGTATCAATGGTTAGGGTGAAGCTGGCTGTACCTTGGGTACCCGCTGCATTGCTCGCAGTGGCGGTATAGCTGTGGGTGCCTTCGCTTTGGCTTGGTAAGGTGTAGCTCCAGTTACCATTGCTGTCAACCACCGCTGAACCAACGACGGCACCACCGTCAACACTGATGCTTACCACTGCACCGACGGTGCCTGTACCTACTAGCGTTGGTGTGGTGTCATCGGTCGCTGCGTTGTTGGCAAGGTCGCCTGTTTTGCTGCCTGCATCATCAATCGCTTTGTTGATGCTGACCACGACATTGCTGCTGTCTACTGTAAAGTTGAGCGCATCGCTGGCCGCACTGGTGTTGCCTGCTGGATCAGTCGCTGTGGTGGTGATGCTATGTTTACCTTCGTCCAAGCCAGTCGATGGCGTGAAGCTCCATGTGCCGTCTGCGCCGACTGTGGTGCTGCCTAATACGCTCTCACCATCTTTGATGGTAATGACATCACCTGCGCTACCTGTCCCCTTGAATTCCGGGTTCTTGTCATCGGTGGTGCCATTATTGGCGATCGGACCTTGTACCACTCCTTGATCGTCTATCGCAGTCACCACACCTGGTGTCGCTGGTGCTGTGGTATCCAGTACAATCGGATAGGCACCTGAATCAGGGCTCGATTGGCCTGCTCCATCGGTTTGTTTCGCCACCAGGTTCTTCACGCCATCTGCGCCAAGATCTGTGGTTTTTACGCTCCAGGTGCCATCTGCGGCCACGGTGCTTGAACCCACCGCTGTTCCGTCAACATAAACAGTCACCACTGCACCCACTTGCCCGGTACCACTGATGGTTGGGGTGCGGTCATCGGTGGTCTGGTTCTTTTGCAGTTCGCCAGTAACGCTGCCCTGATCGTCTAGTACGCTTTGGATCGATGGCGCTGATGGCGCTGCACCGACCACTTTGAACGCCCAGGCCGTGGTTTGTGGGCCTTCGTTGCCTGCTGCATCGACACCGCTCGCAGTAAAGCTATGCGATCCTGCTCCAATTGGCGTTGCTGGAGTGAAGCTCCATTTGCCATCTGTTCCTACGGTTGCACTGCCTAGATACGCGCCATTGTCGTAGACTTTCACGGTCGCAACTGAGGCATCTGCTGTTCCTGAGTAGGTTGGACGGGTGTCGTCTGTCAGGCTATCTGGACTGTTGCTGATGGTGCCTTGTATTGCACCCACGTCATCGTAGAGATCATCCGCAGTCACCGCTGTCGCTGATGGTG
>NZ_KB849623.1 GCF_000368685.1 Acinetobacter baylyi DSM 14961 = CIP 107474
GCCTTTCTTAAAGAACAAGACACCAATTCTGGCTCATCAATTTTCTGACTTAAATTTCGCTCAAATAAACTTCGAGTAATTTAAACCAATCAATCAATGATAATATATCAATCAATCAACCAGTAAAAATCCACACAAGTTGTTCTTCTATTCTCTTAATGATCTTCTCGATGATTCGTCATCATCAAGCTAGGTCGGCTATGTTACTCTAAATCTCTTCAAAGTCAACAGGTAATTTCGATATTTTTAAAACTTATCAATCAACTCAAGAATCCAACCAATCTAGCCAAACCCTTGTTTATCAACAAGTTTTTATCTGCATCACCGCCGATGGATGTGCATTCTACAGCATTTTTAAGCCTAAGCAAGCATATTTTTATAAAAAAATTTCAAGCGTTTACTTATTAATCAAATTAGTTCAAAATTCAAAGTTAGCATGACTATTTTTAAATCTCCCATTCATATAACATAGACTCAAGTCACAATTTGATTTAAAAACCAAAAATGCATCACAAATTTTTCAATAGGCTTTTTTTATTGTCGCTATTGTATATATTTACAAGGGCATGCTTTGCTTCGCCTATTCAAAATTTTTATGCTCTTACTTTATCTATTATGAGCTATAGTAAATGGCCCGCAGATAATGTTCCTACACTTTGTATAATTGACAATCCCACAGTGGCCAACAGTTTTCAAAGCCAAGTTAAACAACAGTCTTATTCATATAAAATACAAGCGATTCCTGCATCATCTTTTTCTAAAACCCAATGTCAGGCAGTTTATTTTTCCAATTTATCTCCTCAACAACAACAAAATCTGATTAATAGCTATCCAACCCGCAATGTACTTTCATTTAGTTCAAATAATTCTGACTGTGAAATCGGCAGCATCTTTTGTTTATACCAACAAAAGGGAAACGCTACATTTAAGGTCAATTTAGATAGTTTAAGCCGCTCTCAAATTCGCATTGATCCTCGTGTCTTACTTTTAGCAAAAAATGCGGAGTAACTTGTCATGATTGCGAATTTATATAAATCAAATTCACTGCATAGCGTTTTTCGCAAGTCTCAGGCTACCATTTTTATTATTACTTTAGTTATTTGCTCTTTTACTTTTGTTTCTATTTCAACCTATACCATGGAAACCTATACCAAACAGAATTTGAATGTTTTAAGTCTTGCGGTGAGTGAACGGATACAACCTGCTGTTGTGTTTAAAGATCAGCAAACCATTGAACAAATTTTAAATGAATATACGTTTCAACATTCTATTCGTAGCATCAGTGTATATGATAGCCATCAAAATAGGCTTGCTTATAGTTTTAAAAAGACAGACTACTATTCTAAATTACAGATATTACTCGATCATTTTTTTCTAAAAGATCCGATAAAACTTAATATTTATCATAATAATAAACAAGTCGGTGAACTTGTTGTTTTTGGAAGTTCAGAAAAAATCTTACAATTTATTCTCACCATCCTGATTGGTCTAGCTGTGGTGATGCTGTTTATGATATTAGCATTATGGTGGTCCACCAATTCTACTTATCGCTACATTGTACAGTCTATGCAGCCACTAACCCAGACAGCACAACTTGTTAGTCAACAAAAAGCATATAATCTTCGTTTTCCAGACAATAACATTAAAGAATTTCAAGATCTTAATGATGTATTTAATGAGCTACTACAGGAAATTCAGACTTGGCATAACCACTTACAGCATGAAAATCATTTGCTATCGTTTGAGGCAAAACATGACCATCTCACCGCCCTTCCAAATCGAAGCTATTTTTATACACAATTAATGCATGTTTTTGAAAATCCAAATTCACGAAAAACGTCTGCATTAATTTTCATTGATAATAATAATTTTAAATATATTAACGATCAATATGGGCATCTTGCTGGAGACGCTGTGCTACAAGAAATGGCAAATCGACTGAAACAACGATTACGTCATCAGGACTTTATTGCTCGACTGGGTGGAGATGAATTTGCAGTGATTTTAGAATCTGTAACTCAAGTGAATCACCTGATTACAATAGCAGAAAACTTACTCAACAGTTGCCAACAACCTCTTAATTTTAATGGTCAATCTATACATTTTAGTTTTAGTTTAGGGATTGCATTTTCTCAATTTGCTTCCACTCCTGAAGAACTAATTGCTCAAGCAGATCAAGCCATGTATAAGGCAAAACATCTCACCCATCACTGGTTTATCCATAAACCGTAAATTTCAGGTAGTTCACTATGTATAACAACTCAATCAAAATATCTATTCTTGGGGTCATTTGCCTTATTCTGGCAGGATGTCTAAGCTTTGGACCACTCAAATATAAGCAGGTCAAAATGCTCCAAAAAGAAGGTTTTGTACAGACAGATGAAGGATGGACACTCGGTTTACCAGAACGCTTACTTTTTGAATTTGATAAATCTGAAGTAAATCCTGCGCACCAACAAGAGATTATTCGTTTGGCTAATCAACTGAATAAATATGGATTACATAAGTTAAAGGTGGTGGGTTATACCGATAATATTGGTAATCGTGATTATAATTTAAAGCTATCTCAAGCCAGAGCGCAAAGCGTGGCAGCAATTTTCATAAATAATAGTTTTACACCTAATCATATTCAGATTATTGGACGTGGATCAAATCAACCTCTACTGCCTAACACCACAGAAGAGAATCGTGCAGCGAATCGCCGCGTTGCAATTGTAATCGTTCCATAATCTTATTGATGGTTACAGGAAATAGAAAGATTCTGTTGTGAATCTTTCTATTTTTTATAAAAAATAAAATTTAGGCATAAAAAAACCGCATTTAAGCGGATTTCGGATTTTTTTAATATCACCTTTAATGTTTAAAGGTGGTCGGAGCAGTAGGATTCGAACCTACGACCCCCTGGTCCCAAACCAGGTGCACTACCAGGCTGTGCTATGCTCCGAATGTGGGGTGAATGACGGGATTCGAACCCGCGACAACTGGAATCACAATCCAGGGCTCTACCAACTGAGCTACATCCACCACTACTGGGTTCTACAATACCAAGCTAATCTACCAAATGGCGCGCCTGACAGGATTCGAACCTGTGACCATCCGCTTAGAAGGCGGATGCTCTATCCAACTGAGCTACAGGCGCATGACCGATGATAAAAAATATCATGCGATACTTCCGCCGATCTTAAAATATTATTTTAAGTGGTCGGAGCAGTAGGATTCGAACCTACGACCCCCTGGTCCCAAACCAGGTGCACTACCAGGCTGTGCTATGCTCCGTCTTCTCAGCTTTTACCGTATCGCACATCGTGCGGTACGGTGTGCATTCTAGGCGGGACGCTCAACCACGTCAACACCTAGAGTTAAAAAAAGTGAAAAAACGTTATCAAATGTATATTTAACAAGCATTTTAACGCTTCAACGATGCACTAAAGCTCAACATTCGATCTAAAGGAAGTTTTGCACGTTCAGCGAGCTGTGGATCAACATGAATTTCCTGATCGGCATGCTGTAAAACATGCAAAATACCATCCAGCTCATTCATTGCCATCCACGGGCAATGTGCACATGAGCGACAAGTAGCACCTTCGCCCGCAGTTGGTGCTTCCACCAAAATCTTATGCGGTACTGCTTGTTGCATCTTGTAAAAGATTCCACGATCTGTGGCTACAATCAAACGTTCATTTGGTAAAGTCTGTGCTGCCTTAATCAATTGCGATGTACTGCCTACTGCATCGGCAATCTCAACCACCGATTCTGGTGATTCAGGATGTACAAGCACTGCTGCATCTGGATATAAGGCTTTCATATTGGCAATGCCACGGGCACGGAATTCTTCATGCACGATACAAGAACCATCCCAAAGCAACATCTCGGCACCAGTTTTCTTTTGAATATAACGGCCTAAATGTTGATCTGGTGCCCAGATAATCTTTTCACCCAAACTATCTAGATGTTCAATAATTTCAACAGCACAACTTGAAGTTACTACCCAGTCTGCACGTGCTTTCACTGCCGCTGAGGTATTGGCATACACCACAACAGTATGATCTGGATGTTGATCACAAAAAGCCGAGAACTCATCAACTGGACATCCCAAATCTAGTGAGCAGGTTGCCTCTAGGGTCGGCATCAGAATCGTTTTTTCTGGAGATAAAATTTTGGCTGTTTCGCCCATAAATTTAACACCAGCCACAACTAAGGTCGTAGCGTCATGATCACGACCAAAGCGTGCCATTTCTAGAGAGTCAGATACACAGCCTCCCGTCAGCTCAGCAAGCTCCTGAACGTCAGGATCACAATAATAATGCGCAACCAGAACAGCATTACGTTTTTTTAATTCTTCCTTGATTTGATCGAACTTGGCCTGTTTTACATCTGGACTCAAGTGATGATCCTTAGGTTCACCCAAACGATCTAAATGCGCTTGCACGATTACTTTTGCATCATTTGCAATTAAAGTCGCATCATTCATAAAACGTCTTCTCTATTCTCTAGCTAGCATTTTGCGAGCGTTAACGTACAACAGCTCAGCATGTAAAGATAATATGAGCTGATAAAAAACCAAATTTAAAAAAAAACCTCACGAATGAGGTTTTTTATCGTCATCAATTACGATCGATAGTCCGCATTAATCTTGACATAATCATACGACAGATCACAGGTATATACAGTATCTTTTGCTGTACCACGTCCCAAATCTACACGAATCGTCATTTCAGCCTGCGCCATCACCCGAGCGCCCTGTTCTTCGGTGTAATCCGCTGCAGCACCACCATCACGGCAAATTTGTACGTCATCTAGCCAGACCTGAACTTTACTCACATCTAACTGCGGTACGCCTGCTTTACCAATAGCCATCACAATACGCCCCCAATTTGGATCGGATGCAAATACAGCCGTTTTAATCAGAGGAGAGTGCGCAATACTGTAGGCAACATCACAGCATTCCTGAGTATTTTCTCCGCCCTCAACAGCCACGGTAATGAATTTGGTTGCACCTTCACCATCACGAACAATGAGCTGTGCTAAACGATTCATAATTCTTTGCAAAATTTCAAGAATTTTGGAATATCTCGGATCTTGCTCAGAACTGATTTCAACCCCTCCTGCTTGCCCTGTCGCTACAAAAATACAAGAGTCATTGGTCGAGGTATCACCATCAATAGTAATACGGTTAAATGATTGCTCAACTGTTGTCTTTAATAGCGTTTGCACCAGTGATTGACTGATTGGAGCATCAGTAGCAACGAAGCTAAGCATAGTCGCCATATTTGGACGAATCATGCCAGCGCCTTTACTGATACCTGTCATGGTATAAACTACACCATCAAGCTCAAATTGTTCTGATGCACCTTTTGGTGTGGTATCTGTCGTCATGATACCAAAGGCAGCTTCAGTCCATGCATCATCTTTTAAATCTTGCAATGCTGGCTGAATACCATCAAGTAAGCGCTCAATTGGGAGTTGCTCACCAATCACACCAGTTGAAAAAGGCAATACCTGACTGGATTCTACGCCAGCTAATTCGGCAAGTTTAGTACAGGTTTTTTGAGCATTGATTACACCTGTTTGACCTGTAGCAGCATTCGCATTACCCGTATTGATAATCAGATAACGGATCGCACTTTCAGCTAAATGTTTTTTTGATACAAGCACAGGTGCGGCTGCAAATGCGCTTTGAGTAAAGACACCCGCAACATGAGACCCTTCTACAAACTTAAAAACAACCAGATCTCGTCGATTTGGATAACGTACATATGCTTCAGTTGAACCAATTTTTACACCATTTACCACATGCATGTGCGGCATTGTTACGTCACCAACAGCCATTTTCGATTTCCACTGTGTTTGTTATCAAAAAGAAAAGCTTAGTGTAAATAAACAGAAAAATCGAGCGTTAATCTATGCAAATTTATCTTGTATTTACAAATAAAAAAGCCAGCACAAATGGCTGGCCAAATGCTCTGCTACAAAATTAGTTTGCGGCTAACTGAGCAGATGTTCCTAATAATGCTTGCTTGGCTTTTTCCTGACTTGCAGCAGATAAAGCAGGATTAGTTGCCACGATCCGATTGACGTTGGCAGAATTAGCAGCGCTAATTGCCGCAGTTTTCAAGACAATTGGACGATTGCCTGTATTACCTAGCGTATAACGGATACCCGTACGCGGGCTAATAATAGTTGTACTATCGTTTTTAACTTCGACTTGTGCAGTGGTTGGACCCTGTGCTGCAAGTACTTTATCTACAGTTGTGGTTTGTGCAGGCTGAGCAAATGCAAACCCTGGAATGGCCAATGCAATACATGCCAATGGTTGTAATAGTTTTTTCATTGTCTTACCAAAATTGAAGTCAACATGTGCAAGTAAATACCACTTAATGCACTAAACTGCAAATGTTATTCGCACCTTGCAACAACTCGTAAAAAAGTCATAAAAAAAGCAGAACATTTACGTTCTGCTTTTTTCAGTTATAGCATCCTAGGAATTAGAGACGGCCATGACATTGCTTATATTTTAGTCCAGAACCACATGGACAAGGTGCATTCCGACTAGAAGGCGGCACTATATGATCTGATGAGACAATTGGTTGTTCTTCAACTTCATGATGCGTCACTGCACCAGTTAAACCATCAACCTCGTCGTGCTCAAACGATAAACGCATTGCCTCAGCCTGTTGTTGTTGCTGAGCTTCAAGTTCAGCCAGTTCTTCAGGCGTTGGTACATGAATACGTGATAGATCCGTGACGACATCAGATTTGATCACGCCCAACATGTTGACGAAGAGATTAAATGCTTCTTTTTTGTATTCTTGCTCTGGATTCTTCTGTGCGTAGCCACGTAAATGAATTCCCTGACGTAAGTAATCCATCGCTGCGAGATGATCTTTCCAGTGACGATCCAGTGAATTGAGCATAAAGTGACGTTCCAGCATTGCTGCTGACTCTTCACCCATTTGTTCACGACGAGCATGATAACGCGCCAACACTTCATCTGTAATACGCTGAACCAAAGCTTCTTCATCTAATCGGCGATCTTCATCCAGCCACTGCTGAACAGGAACCTCAATTCCAAGATCTACACGTAGCGCATTTTCCAGACCTTCAATATCCCATTGATCATGAATTGATTCTGGCGGAATAAAATTAGCGATCAAGCCAACCATCACTTCATGGTGCATCTCTTCAATATAATCTTGAAGAGTATGCTCTGCCAGAATTTCATCACGTTGAGAATAAATGATCTTACGTTGTTCGTTGTTCACATCATCGTATTTCAAGAGGTTCTTACGAATATCGAAGTTACGTGCTTCCACTTTACGTTGGGCATTTTCGATTGAGCGACTGACCATTTTGTGCTCAATAGCTTCATCTTCTTTCAGCCCCATAGCACGCATCATCCCCACCACACGATCACCTGCAAAAATACGCATTAGATCATCTTCAAGTGAGAGATAAAAACGTGAAACACCAGGGTCACCTTGACGACCAGCACGACCGCGTAACTGGTTATCGATACGACGTGATTCATGACGCTCAGAACCGATAATATGTAGACCACCTGCACTCAATACAGTCTCATGATCACGTTCCCATTCAGCTTTTAAGCGCTCTTCATCTTCTAGGGTTGGATTTTCAATTTTGGCAAGTTTGGCCTTCCAGTTACCACCCAAGATAATATCTGTACCACGACCTGCCATGTTGGTTGCAATTGTGACCGAATCTGGACTACCCGCCTGAGCAATAATATCCGCTTCGCGTTCATGCTGTTTGGCATTCAGCACTTCGTGACGAATACCTGCTTGCGTTAGCTTGTGCGATAGAATCTCACTGGCTTCAATGGTAGCTGTACCTACCAAAATTGGGGCACGTGTTTCTTGAATATTTTTAATTTCTTTCACAATCGCATCGTACTTGCCGTTACGATTTAAATAAATCAAATCGTTTTGGTCTTGGCGAACCATTGGGCGGTGCGTTGGAATAATAACTACATCTAATCCATAAATTTCTTTCATTTCAGCAGCTTCTGTATCTGCTGTACCTGTCATACCTGACAGTTTTTTGTATAAACGGAAGTAATTTTGGAATGTTGTTGTGGCAAGTGTCTGATTTTCTGGTTGAATTTCCAGGCTTTCTTTGGCTTCAACTGCTTGATGCAGACCTTCAGACCAACGACGGCCTGGCATGGTACGGCCCGTATGTTCATCAACAATAATCACTTCACCATTGTGAATAATGTAATGAACATCACGATGATAAAGGAAGTGTGCACGAATTGCGGCTGTAACATGATGAACCAAATTTAGATTGGTTGCAGAATATAAGCTTTCGCCTTCTGCCAACAATCCCATTTGAATCAATTCTTGTTCAACTGTTTCAAAACCAATTTCAGTCATCTCAACTGAACGCTGTTTTTCATCAATCCAGAAATGACCACCATCCGCCACTTTTTCTTCTTTTTGCGGCTGTAATTTTGGTGGAATGGAATTGATTGCTGCGTAAAGTTGCGATGAATCTTCGCTTTGACCCGAGATAATTAAGGGTGTACGTGCTTCATCAATTAAAATCGAATCGACTTCGTCAATGATGGCATAGTTTAAGCCACGTTGCTTTTTCTCTTGAAGAGAAAACACCATGTTGTCACGTAAGTAGTCAAAACCGAATTCATTATTGGTACCGTAAGTGATATCAGCCTGATACGCTTCTGCTTTCTCTGTCGGAGACTGCATCGAGTAAATGATACCAATACTTAAGCCTAAAAACTCAAACAATGGACGGTTAAGTTCAGCATCACGCTGTGCCAGATAGTCATTTACAGTAATGACGTGTACACCCTGCCCACTCAAAGCATTGAGATAACACGCCAGAGTACCCATGAGGGTTTTACCTTCACCTGTACGCATTTCTGCAATTTTGCCTTCATGCAGGGTAATACCACCAATAAGCTGCACATCATAGTGACGCATTCCCATAACGCGTTTTGCAGCCTCACGGCATACAGCAAAAGCTTCAGGTAAGAGTTTATCCAAACTCTCACCTTTATTATAACGTTCTTTAAATTCTGGAGTTTTTGCAGATAAGTCTGCATCGCTTAAAGCGGATATCGTCGGCTCGAGCGCATTGATTTGATCAACAATTTTACGCATGCGTTTGAGTTCGCGCTCATTTTTTGTACCGAAGATACCTCCGATCAGACTTGCCAACATGGATGAAACTCTCTAAAAACTTGCTTATCAGATGAATAAATTTTTTCTCACTCGTTATTATGGAGCCAGAAATTTGAAGTACAAGGGGTTTACACAAATCCCCTGAAAAAAAACTCGGAGGTATACGTATTGATCTTGTGTAAAATACACTACAACATTTTTCTTAAAATTAGATAATAGAATCACCTTTATCCAATTCACTCTTTATATTTCATAGACTTAAATTTTTCTATATACAAAAAATTCATAATAAAATACAAAAACCTTTATTTTATTTGCAATATAAATGTCGCATATTAGATCTCATTAGATAGAACAATATACAGATGAGGTTTTGCACCATGACTTTACGTTTAGGCGATACAGCGCCCAATTTTGAACAAGATTCTAGCGAAGGTCTAATTAATTTTTATGACTTTTTGGGTGATAGTTGGGGCATCCTGTTTTCGCATCCAGCAGATTATACGCCTGTATGTACTACAGAATTAGGATATACCGCAAAACTCAAAGATGAATTTGAAAAACGTCATGTCAAAGCCATTGCTCTTTCGGTAGATGATGTCGATTCACATCAGGGCTGGATTAAAGACATCAATGAAACCCAACAGACCACGGTTAACTTTCCAATTTTGGCCGATAAAGACCGTCAGGTTTCTGAGCTTTATGGTTTTATTCATCCGAATGCAAGTGAAACCACCACTGTTCGTTCATTGGTCATTATCGATCCGAATAAAAAAGTGAGACTTATTATTACCTATCCAGCTTCGACTGGACGAAATTTCAATGAAGTATTGCGTGTCATCGACTCTTTACAATTGACAGACAACTACAAGGTCGCAACCCCTGCCAACTGGCAGCAAGGTGAAGATGTAGTGATTGTACCGTCAATTAAGGATGAAGCTGAACTTAAAGAACGCTTTCCCAAAGGCTACAAGGCCGTTACCCCGTACCTACGCTTAACACCACAGCCTGATCAGAAATAAAATAATAAGACGAATAACAGCAAGCCTATCCATCTGATAGGCTTTTTCCTTTTTATAAGTGCTTTAATTTACATTGGACTTCTCAGGTATTTCAGTGATACCGTTTTGGAATTTATTCACAATAACAAAACGGTATGATCCATAAAATTCATCATCTGCACTGCGGTAGCATGTGCCCCGTTTGTGCGCCGCTAGTCGGTCAAAATGGCTGGCGTGCGCATATTGTATGTCATTGTCTATTACTAGAAACAGATCATGGTTTGGTCTTAGTTGATACAGGTTTAGGTTTACAAGATTATCTTCACCCCAAAGAGCGCTTAGGGACATTACTACCGCAGATCAGTCAAATTGAAATAAAATTTGAACTCAGTGCTATACAGCAAATTCAACAACTTGGTTTCAACCCGAAAGATGTAAAACATATCTTTGTCACGCATCTAGATTTTGATCATGCAGGCGGTATTTCAGATTTTCCACAAGCAACAGTGCATGTGCTCGCCTCAGAATTCAATGCCACTCAATCCATGAATATTAAAAATCGAATGCGCTACAAATCAAATCAGTTTAAAAAGCATCGCTACTGGAATTTTATTGAACACACGTCTGGAGAACGCTGGTTTAACTTGGAAAAAGTCCATGGTTTAAGTCTTTTTAAAGATGAAATTTTAATGATTCCTCTCATTGGACATTCTGCTGGACATTGTGGTATTGCAATTCGGCAAAAGGAAAAAGGCTGGATGCTATTTTGTGGTGATGCCTATTTTTCACATCTTGAATTGAATGCTCAACATCGACAAAAAGGGCTAGATTTATTTGAGCGTTTTTTAGCATATGACAATCAGCAACGACTCCATAATTTAAAGCAGTTGCAGTATCTTGCCCAAAACGAAACACAGATTGAAATGATGTGCGCTCATGATCCTGTCGAATTACAACGTTATCGAAACCAAGCTAACTAAAACACCTTAATTGGCCCACAGCTCATGATCGGGATTATAATTTTATTTAGCTGAAAAATTTACTTTTTTCAGTTTTTGGGATTGTTGAATATAAAAATAGACCAATATGCTGAGATATTGGTCTACTTAAAAATGATACAGCGTTACCTTAAAATCTATCCAAAGATTTAGCTTAATTCAATCAAATCCTAGCGTTGATCTAATGGAACCCAGTCAATTACCCAAGCAGATTTCATATTTAAACTCGCATCAGATACTATCTTTTTACGTGCTGCATCTGCTGCATCACGATCTTTAGAAGGCCCCACCATAATCCGAATTCCTTTTGAAGTTTGACTTGTCGTGACTTTATATCCTTTCGCACGTAACTTCGATACTACTGCATCAGCATTGGCCTGATTGGCTGCCAAAGCCACTTGTACCATCCAATTTTTGTCACCATTTTCAAGAAGATCACGGGCTTTTTCAGCTTCCGCTTTTTTCTTGGTTTCGTCTTCTTTATGCTTTTTCTCTTCAGCAGCTTTTTTGTCCGCTTCAGCTTTACGTTTAGCTTCGGCAGCCTTTTTATCTGCTTCTATCTGACGTTGCTTGTCTTCGGTCGCTTTTTTATCTGCTTCCGCTTTGCGCTTGGCTTCTTGCTCTTTTTTCTGTTGCTCTGCCTGTTTTTGTGCTTCTGCTACACGTTTCTGTTCAGCCTGCTTTTTTTCAGCTTCACGTTTTTGTGTATCAGTTTGAGATGGTGTCTTAGATTGCTGTGCAGTATTCTTCTTGTCATCGACCACTTCGGGTGGAATATTATCTGAACTTTCCTGAGCAGCTAAACGACGCGCATTAATTGCAGCATATTCTTCTGCTGCCTTACGAGCTGCTTCAGCCTCAGCCTGCTGCTGTGTCGCCAAAAACTCTGCTGCACGTGCTTCTTGCTCTGCGACGGCTTTCTCACGTGCACGGCGTTGCTCTTCGAGTAACTTTTTCTCAGTTTCAACATCCACAGTAATGGGTTGAAGTTGAACAGGTGCAGTTTGGGTATTGTCTTTTGCTGCTTGCTGTTCAGTTTTTTGCTGATGATCTACATGCGTTTGATGTATTTCTTCTTTGCCTTTCAGTAATAGTGCTGCCAATAAAACCCCACCACCTAATAAAACAACGCCACCCATCCAGCGTTGCTTGCTATTCATTGACATTTTTCTAAATACTCCCAAACCGCTTCTAAAGTATGAAACGATCCACAGACCAAAATCAGCTGATGAGGTCGAGATTCCTCAAGCGCAACACTGAAAGCCTCTCGAATACTGTCATACTGCTGAGTTATTTCGCCATCGAGTGCATCAAGTAATTGGGTTACTGGCGCAGCCCGTGGAACGCTTAATGCAGCAACTTTCCAATGTAAAACAGCAGGTTTCAGCAAATTGACAACCGCTTTTATATCTTTATCTGCCAACATTGAAAAGACAGCGATCACTTCTGTGTACTGTTTATTGTATTCTAAGAAATTTCGCAATTGCTTTAACAAAAAATCAACACCATGACCATTGTGTCCAGCATCAAAAACAACCGCTTTATTTTTTATTATTCTCTGTTCAAAACGTCCTGCAAGATGTGCTTTTTCGATTCCACTGGTGATGGCTGCTTGAGAAACATCAATGCCACTCACCAATAAGGCTGCGACCGCCGTGGAAATATTTTCAAGTGCCAACGAACCCAGTGGCAATTTAAGCGTAGTTCCCGAACTGGCAAAATTCCAGCTTTTCTGATCTGGTGCAACCTGATAAAAATAGTCACGCCCCAGTACATAAAGTTGTGCTTGTTGCGCTGCTGCTTTGTCTGCAATCGCCTGAGGTAAAGTTTGTACTCCTCCAAAAATCACGGGGATGTTCGAACGAATAATTCCTGCTTTTTCAAACGCAATTTTTTCGATGGTATCGCCAAGCCAGTCGGTATGATCTAAACCAATATTGGTGATGACTGCAACATCGGGATCAATCACATTCACAACATCCAGACGTCCGCCTAAGCCAACTTCCAATACCCAAATATCACAAGCCTGCTGCTGAAATATCAGAAATGCGGCCAGTGTAGTGGCTTCAAAAAAAGATAAACTGAGTCCACATTCACGACGCACCTGATCAACTTTGACAAAAGCCTCAATGAGCTGTTGATCTGACGCTTCCTGACCATTTAATTTAACGCGTTCATTAAAACGGTAAATATGAGGCGACTGATAAAGTCCCACCCGATAGCCTTGTTCAGTCAAAATTGAAGCAAGTGTTGTGGTGGTTGAACCTTTACCATTGGTGCCAGCCACAGTGAATACTTTGGCCGAGGTTTGGGTGACACCGAGTTTTTCAGCAACGGGAATGACACGTTCTAGACCTAAATCAATCCCCGTAACGTGAACATGGCCCCAATATGTGAGCCATGTCATTAAATCATCTTGGATACTTGGAGCGTCGAGTTTCAAGGTAAATTCATCAGTTTAGACACAATACGAGATACAGTATCACGTAATGCATGACGATGAACAATTTGATCGACCACACCGTGATCAAGCAAATATTCGGCACGCTGGAACGGTTCTTCTAGTGTTTCACGTACAGTTTGTTCAATCACACGTTTACCCGCAAAACCGATCATGGCTTTAGGCTCAGCAATATGCACATCACCAAGCATTGCCAATGATGCAGTTACACCACCATATACAGGATGAGTTAATACAACGATATAAGGCAGACCAGCATCTTTCATGCGTTGAATTGCAGCAGAAGTACGCGCCATTTGCATAAGCGACAGCATACCTTCTTGCATACGCGCACCGCCTGATGCAGCAAAACAGATCAATGCTTGCTTTTGTTCAATTGCACGTTCTGCCGCTTGAACGAAACGGTCGCCAACGACAGTGCCCATTGAACCACCCATAAAGTCAAATTCAAATGCGCAAGCAATCATTGAGACATTATTGAGGGTACCTTGCATCACCACCAAAGCTTCGGTTTCACCTGTTTTGCTTTGCGCTTCACGCATACGCTCTGGGTAAGGTTTGCTATCTACAAATTTAAGTGGGTCTTTAGCAGAAAATTCTTGACCTAGTTCAGCATCAACTTGATCAAAGAACCAAGTCAAACGATCACGCGCTTTCATACGCAAGTGTTCATCGCATGACGGACAAACATAGGCATTAAATGCAATTGCAGTACGAGTCACCAGTGCATGACACTCAGGACACTCAATCGTTGGCTCAGTCGATGTTGCCTTGAGCGATTGTTGTTCATTGGCAACTTGTATTCCTGGTACCTGACGTTCAGTCCATGGCGTCGATGGGCTTAGGATTTTACCTGATTTCACTTCTTGATTCATACTAACTCATCGAGCGCTGCTCGAAGCTCCTTGACTTTATTGACCGTTTGTTCAACCGCTTGGTCGATTGCTAACGTAGCAAAAGGTTTAACGAAAGCACTTCCTACAATCACTGCATCTGCAACCTGACCCATCGCTTTGGCCGATGCTGCATCACTGATCCCAAAACCGACACCAACAGGTACGGACGTTTTGGTTTTAATCTTGGCGATACGTTCCGCCGCTTCAGTCACGTCCAATGTTGCGGCCCCAGTCACACCCTTGAGTGAAACATAGTAAATAAAACCACTGGCCTGCTTCACTACGTGCTCGATTCGCTGGTCTGTCGAAGTCGGTGCAAGTAAAAAGATCTGATCCATATCATGCTGCTTAAGCACCACATCAAATTCTTTTGCTTCTTCTGGTGGTAAATCCACTAAAAGAACACCATCTACGCCACATGCCTTAGCATGAGATACAAATTTTTCGTAACCGATCACTTCAACAGGATTCAGATAGCCCATCAGAACCACAGGTGTTTCGCTATCGTTCTGACGAAACTCCTTCACCATATTCAGTGCATCGAGGGTATTGGTTCCAGCAGCCAGAGCTCGTTCGGCTGCAAGCGCAATCACTGGACCATCTGCCATCGGGTCTGAAAAAGGCAGACCGAGCTCAATAACATCTACACCCGCCTCTACCATCTTGTGCAACAATGGTACAGACACTTGCGGCTGTGGATCACCTGCCATCACATATGAAACCAGTGCTTTACGTTGTTGGGATTTAAGCTGTTCAAAACGGGTGGCAAGACGTGACATAGGGTTGTGCTTTCCTTGATTATTTAAAACCTAATTTAAAAAAGGGAGTTGTTTGTAGAAATACAAGACATCGCATTTTAACGCTATTTTTTGCTCATTGAACAGTCTCGGCATTAAGCAATACGTATCTCTTTACTATTTCATACAACCCATGGCGTACATTTATCAATATTTTGATTTTTTTCTCAATGATCAAAGCTTCCTATTTTTATGCAACCACCAAGATCAACGCCTTGAAAAAAAATAGGGTTTACTTCTAAAAAAAATAATAAAAAGCACTTATTTAGTTTATTTTCATCACGTTTTTATTTTAGGTGTTTTAAAATCTATCACAAATTTTTTATATTCAGATGTGGCTAAAGATCATTTTTATAGATGATCTTTAAAAGTTTAAACGTATCTTTTATTTTATTTTAAGCTGGTATATCAGTCTTGATGCAGATCAGCCCGATAGTTTTTAGGGGTTCGACCTGTCCAACGTTTAAAGGCCCGACCAAATGCACTCTGGTCTGCATAACCTAATAATTCAGCAATTTCAGTTAAAGCACGCCCTTGTTTCAAATATAGCTGACTTTGCTGCAAACGAAACTCATCGAGAATGTCCTGAAAATTGAGTTGATACTGCTTCAGCTGACGTTGTAAGGTTCGTTCAGACGCATGTAACTGTTTAGCCACGTAGTGTTGTATGACTTCATTTTGATGACGAAGCCCCTGCTCGATTAATCCCATCACTTTTTGCTTAAATTGTTGCTGACGATGTTCAAATGTATCGGCATGCTGCAAGGACTGCTTTGCCTGACTCGATAGCATCTGATTTAAATGCTGATCCGCAGCAAAACTTCGTGCTCGTAAAATTTGTTTTGAAAATCCAATACAATACTGTCCCTCACGAATCGTCACATCACATCCGTAAAACTGCGCATAATATGAAATAGAGAAATTGGGGACATGCCCTAATTGAATAAAAACAGGAGGAATCAAATGCTGCTGTATAATCGCCTGTGCAATCTTAAATATAAGAGCCTGATTAAGTTCGTACATTTCACGATAATCTTCATATAACGCGCCCCAACTGATTTGTATTAAATCCTGCTGCTCTACAATTTTTAATTGCTCTAAATTGGTCTGCTTAAAAATCAAGGGATAATATTGTTCAAGCAAACTCAATGCCTGTTGTAAATTTAGACTGGTTGAAGCGAGATAACCGATCAGTCCCACATCTTGCAAGGTTGCGTGTTCGGCCAAGACCAGACTGACAGGCCGAGATAAAGTACTTTGTACCTGCTTTAGAAGCTGCGTATAAACATGTAAATCAAAACCCTGTTCTAGCTCCTGATCGAGGGCTTGGGAAAATTGTAACCAGTAGTCAGCCCAAGCCTTCTGCTGTGAGAGATGCTCAAGATGATAATGTTGTCTTACCCGCTGCAATAATCGTAGATAACCCACAATAATTTTGACTGACATGGTTACACCGCAAAAGAGATATGTCGCTATTTGTATAAAAAATGGCAAGGTCTGTCAAAACAAAACCGATGGTTGTTGCCATACTCAAGTTATCTTTTTATGAGAATTAAAAAATGAATGCACAGGTTCAGTATCAAGTCGATCCAGTTGTGCGTACCCAACTTGATTTTAAGCTTGAAGAAATTCCACGTTTTTGGTTTGCTGGTGACCCATTCCGTACGCGAATATTTGATGCATTGAGTCTGACTTTTCCAGATGGGGAGCGTTACTTCATTGAATGCGTACGCTTATTTCGCGACAAGATTCAAGACCCTGAACTACAGGCACGTGTAGCTGATTTTATTAAACAAGAGGCACAGCACGGTATTGCTCACGATAAAATGAATCAACTCATGAAGCAGCAAGGCATGCCTGTAGAACAATTTACCACCATGCTTAAAAAAATCTTTCGTTTCGAGCTGAGTAAACGTTCACCACAATATAACATTGCGATGACAGCAGCTGCCGAACACTTAACAGCGCTCATGGCAGAAACTTTTTACAGTAAAAAAGAAACGCTAAAAGAGGTTCATCCTTATGTCCGAGCTTTACTGGCCTGGCATTCAATTGAAGAAATGGAGCATCGTGATGTTGCATATGATGTCATGCAACAGGTGGGAGAGGTTCCAGAAACTATACGTAAATTCACGCTGGCACTCACCACGCTTTTGATGTTTAGTTTTACCATGTATCGTGCCAATGTCATGCTGCGTTATGATGGATTTTCAGCACGTGAGCGTTTACAGCTTTTTCGTCAGGGTTTACCTTGGTTTTTAGGCCGTAAAGGCATTTTAACTGCCATGAAAAAACAATATCTGGATTGGTACAAATCAGATTTTCATCCAAGCCAACATGCAGTCATTCATCAATATGATGTGTGGGTCAAAACTTTTGAAGAAACCAAAGATCCTATTCTGGCAGGTCAGGCATTCTGGGAAGCTGGTTATTAAAACCAGCTTGTCATCACTCAGTTGCTTATTACCATTTTGCGTAGTGCTGTTCGAGCAAGGCATATTCCTGATTAAGCACTACCGTTTTATTTTCATCAAGCAAAATCTTACCTGTTAGTTTCGCCTGCCATTGACTAAACTGGCTGCCAACCATACGTAGGTTAATACTTTCATAACGACGCCAGCCTGTTTCTACATGAAGTTCTAATTTATGATCTAAGGATCGGATCACCCAATGGTTTTTATCTTGTCGTTCAAACAATACATCTGCTATGGAATGTAAAACACCATTGATCCAGATACAGTTTTCATTACCAAAGCTTTCATTGACACCCGATGCCAAATTAATACCGATTCTGTCGCCATGATCAGTCCAAAAGCTACTCGAGAGCCAGAACCAAGCCGTTTCTGGGCGTAAAAAACCACAGGTATCATCTAAAGAAGCCAAACTGGTTTCATTAAATTCAATCATCTCACCCTGTTTTGTAGTGAAATATCCCTCAACACCCAATGTGGTTTTTTTCTGAGTATAGGTCCAGCCATTGATGCCATTGGGTGAACATAAACTTAAAGGCTCTGTACCTGCACAAAAAATTCGGGCACTTAATAATATCTCACCATATTTAGTGACACGCAGATATCGGACACCATTGGCATGTTGTATATCCAGTTCAAACGGCGATTTGTAAAAATAACTTTGATTGAAAAGGGGTTGTTCATCTACACAAGTCTTGCGCGCAAAGGCATGAATGGCATTCCACTCCTGCACTTGATGTTTGGCATGATCATAAACATAAAAAAATCCATGCCCTGCCCATCCAATATCAGCTATGGCTAAACCGATGCTGTAATGTTGATGTTGAATGCTACAAAACTTAAATTTTTTATATTTCAGTTTTTTACGCCAGCCCTTTTCGATTTTCCCATAAGGTGACTTATAAATGTAACGATCTAAACCAATTGCAGTAGGCAATTGCGAAAAGCGACCGTATCGAGGTTGTCCATTTTCCTGAATTAAATCCATTTGATTCGCTCCACAAGGAAGCATGCTCCTATGCAAAATAAACAATTGCTGTGCAAATTGTATAAAAATCAGATTTATTATTGAGACTTTAGTCTAAGAGAAGTTCATCTAAAATTAAATATGTATTTTGCCAAATCGTAGGATTAAAAGGGCCTTCAACTAGATGTAGATAACATCCAGCAACATGATCGACAGGTATACAATCATCAATATCAATGATTGCATCTGTATGTGGTTTTTGCCAGAAATGAGGAATAAGTTGTTTAGCCTGCTGTTTTGCAACTTTACGATTGGAAGCAACAACCAGTTTATACTGATGCAACTCTCCAAACTCTTGGGCAGAGTATCCACCCAAATTGATCAAAAATAGTTTGGGATCATTGATAGCAGGTTGTTGCTGTGAAAAATGCAATTGATAGTTTTTTCCTTGAAATGCAATACCCTGTATTTTCGCCCAAGCGTCAATATGTAACCCTTTTAACTCACCAAACCATGCTTGCTTGAGTTGGGGCTGGATGTCTTGCAATGTATCTCCAATGGCAAATACCACATCATGTACTTCGGTATTGGCACGCTGATGCCGACCACCCAGCATCACCATAAATAAACTCAACATGCTTATCTTTCTCCAAAAAAATGGGCCACATTGATGTTGCCCATTTCCACATCACGTTCATGATTAGAATTACATTTCTACCATCTCGATGCCATCAATACGTGCCACCGTCATTAGGTCTTTATCGCCACGACCTGACACATTGGCAATGATAATCTGATCTTTGTCCATGGTAGGTGCCAGCTTGGTGACATAAGCCATTGCATGAGCACTCTCGATTGCAGGAATAATGCCTTCAATGCGAGTAAGGTCACGGAAGCCTTGTAATGCTTCGTTATCGTCAATAGGTACGTATTCAACACGATGCATGTCTTTGAGAAAGCTATGCTCAGGGCCAACACCAGGGTAATCCAGACCCGCAGAAATACTGTGGGTTTCGATAATCTGACCTTGTGGATCACTCATCAAATAGGTGCGGTTACCATGTAATACACCCACATGCCCTGCATTAAGCGGAGCAGAATGCTTGCCTGTTTCGATACCATGACCCGCAGCTTCAACACCATACATTTTGACGTCTTGATCATTCAGGAATGGATAAAACAGCCCGATCGCGTTAGAACCACCACCGACACACGCCACAAGCGCATCTGGCAAACGTCCTGCCTGTTCCTGAATCTGGCGACGGGCTTCACGTCCAATAATCGACTGGAAATCACGCACCAACTGAGGATAAGGATGTGGACCTGCTACAGTGCCAATCACATAATAAGTACTGTCTACATTGGTCACCCAATCGCGCATGGCTTCATTCATGGCATCTTTTAGGGTTTTTGAACCACTTTGTACAGGAATAACTGTCGCACCAAGCAAACGCATGCGATACACATTCATGGCCTGACGCTTGACATCCTCTGCACCCATGAACACGACACATTCGAGGCCCAAACGTGCTGCAATCGTTGCAGTTGCAACACCATGCTGACCCGCACCCGTTTCTGCAATGATACGTTTTTTGCCAGAAAGCTTGGCCAATAATGCCTGACCAATGGTGTTATTAACTTTGTGTGAACCTGTATGATTCAGGTCTTCACGTTTTAAGTAAATTTGCGCACCACCGAGCTTCTTTGACCATCGTTCAGCATAATAAAGTGGACTAGGACGACCTACATAATAGGCAAGATCGCGGTCAAATTCTGCCAGAAACTGTTCGTCATTTTTCATGCGGTTGTAAAGATTTTCTAAATCTTCAAGTGCCGCCATAAGTGTTTCTGATACAAAACGTCCGCCATGAATACCAAAATGCCCACGAGCATCTGGATATTGCGTATAGTCAATCACGTTATTTTGCTGATCCACATTGGACTCCTTGCATAAATCGTTCGATGAGTTGTTTATCTTTAATACCTTTTGCGGCCTCTACCCCTCCGCTCACATCCACTGCAAAAGCGTGTGTGGTTTGAATGGCATCTACAACATTTTCAGGCGTTAAACCGCCTGCAAGAATAAGTGGAATATCCAGCTTGGGAAACTTCGACCAATCAAATTGATGACCAGTTCCACCTTTGAGCTCTGGATGCCACGCATCCAGCAATACCGCACTTGCACCAGCGGCCTGATAACGCTGAACTTCATCAACTACATCAAGCTCTGGTTTAACTTGAATGGCTTTATACCAGCGACGCTTGCACTGCAGAGCAATCTCTTGACATTGCTCAGGCGTTTCATCGCCATGTAGTTGTAATACATCCAAAGCCACACAATCAAGCACTGATTTGATTTGATCCGCAGTTGCATTCACAAATAAACCAACCACCTGAACATAAGCGGGAATATGCTGGAGCAATGCTTGCGCTTGCGCTATAGAAACATGTCGAGGACTTGGTGGGAAAAAAACCAGTCCAATGGCATCTGCACCTGCACTTACTGCTGCTTGGACATCTTGGGAACGGGTAATACCGCAAATTTTTGCGCGCGTTCGCATAGAAAGAAGCTCATTGTATTGCCTGACAGACAGCCGATCTATCCATCATTGGGCTAAGTATTGTAATGCAATTTTTGTGCTTTGCGTCAAAGTTGAACGAATTTGATCGTATTCAGATTGTTTAATCTTCGCTCAGACTTTATACTTTACACAATTCGTAACAAGTTAAAAGCATTCGCTTTAGGGAAACTGGTGCAAATCCAGTGCTGCCCCCGCAACGGTAAAAATGTAAACCATATTAAAAAAGTCATTTAGACTTACGCCACTGCATGCATAGATGTGGGAAGGTGAATATGCTTGTCTCTTTTTGAGATGCCATTTGAGTCCGGAGACCTGCTTGTTACATCTATCCACTCAATCATTCACGTGGGGTGAATGTATGGAGCACAATACATGTCTATTTCTTTTCAGCCTACCCGTTTAGTGGGGGCGATTGCAATTGCAATGGGGTTTTCTTCAACAACTGTTTTTGCTGATGATTCAACAGATGCAACTAAACTTGATCCAATTGTAGTGACTGCATCAAAATCTGAGGAAAAAGTCAGTCAGGTTCCCGCACGGATTACAGTGATTTCTAAAAAAGAAATTGAAAAAAATCCTATCTCAAATTTATCAGATGTTTTACAACAGGATGCATCCATTTATATCAAACAAAATGGTGGTCTTGGACAAGTTGCAGACTTATCATTAAGAAGTGGTAGATCAGGATCAACCTTATTGTTAAAAAATGGCGCTAGATTAAATACTCAAAATAGTTTCGGCCCTGTTTCACCTGAATTTATGGATTTAACTGATGTCGATCAAATTGAAATATTAAAAGGTCCAGCATCGGTACAATATGGATCTGATGCAATTAGTGGTGTAATCAACTTAATATCAAAAACACCAACTAAATCAGGTGTCAATTTGACAGGGATTTATGGTGAGAACAACACTTATAAATCTATTTTGAATGCAGACTATGTTGATGCTTCGGGTTTCTATACACAAGTAGGTGGACAACGTTTAGAATCTGATGGAACACGAATACTTAGTAGTCAAAATAAAAATGACAAAGCAGGCTTTGATCAAAAAGGCTATCATGCGAAATTCGGTTATCAAAAAAATGCTGTAGATACAAGTATTTCAATTAGTGAGAATCAAGGTACCAATGTGTATTGGGACTCAACTATAGACTCAAATACAGGAATCCGCGATTTTAAAAATCAATTGATCAATTGGTTAGGTTCATACCAATTGAATTCTGATATTAAAGTAAATGCACGCTATTCAAATATAAAAAACATAAGTGAATCAACTGATACAGATTGGCAAACATTTCAACCAGCCACTAGCCATTACAATACTGAGACAAATGAAGGTGATCTAAACGCTATTTGGAAATTTACAGCGCATCAAAATATTTTAGCTGGCGTTACATATAGCAAGTCAGAATACGACTCTTCATCCTCTCCTGAAGCTGTACGCAATATCAACACCACAGGTTACTATTTACAGCATCAATATCAAAATAATGGCTTTAACACACAAGCTGGTGTCCGCTTAGAAGATAATGATTGGTTTGGTACGCATACCGTAGGGCAGATTGCAGCACGTTATCAGCTTTTACCACTTACAAGTATCTATGCCAATATTGGTACAGCATTTAAAGCGCCAACTCTTGAAAATTTATATGGCTCTTATGGTAATACATTTTACAGTAATCCAAACTTAAAACCAGAAGAAAGTACCTCCTACGAAATTGGGGTAGACCAGAAACTAAACTATGGCTTATCGGCTTATATTTCTGCATATTCTACTGATGTTAAAAACTTGATTAGCTCAGGTAAAATAGATGGAAAAACAACCTATATAAATGTAAATAAAGCCACAATTCAGGGTGGTGAAATTGGCTTAAAATGGGCATTAGATAATTTATTTGCAAATGCTGAGTATGCATACTCAAAAGCACAAAATAAAGCGACTAAGTCAGATACTTCTTATCGACCTCGTCAAACCTATACACTCACACTAGGTTATGATGATGGTGTCTATGGCGTGAATACTGCATTGATTTCTCGATCAAAAGCCAATACAAGTGCCGCAAATGTTAAAGTCTCAGGTTACGCGACAATTGATCTAAATGCCTTTTGGAATGTTAACTCAAATGTAAAACTTTTTACTAATATTCAAAATATTGGTGATATACAAAATATTGTGGTTAATGACTTTGGCTCAGAATATGTTAACGGTGGCCGCCTTGCCTCAGTTGGTGTAACACTCAGTTATTAATCCAGCAGTCCAATAAAAATATTTTCTTAACTCCATTTTCAGGGTAATGTTCTTGACCGATATTACCCTTTTTTTATTGCATCCAATTGATTAGTCTACAGGAAAAAATATGGGACACCGTTTAAGCAAAATCTATACACGCACAGGCGACTCAGGTACCACAGGTTTAGGCGATGGCTCACGTGTTGCAAAAGATGATTTAAGAATTACAGCATTGGGCGATGTCGATGAATTAAATGCCATTTTAGGTGTACTTCGCGCGCAAATCGCAAGTAGCACACTGCAAACAAAATCTGCTTGGGATAAGAATTTAAGTTTAATCCAGCATTGGTTATTTGATCTGGGGGGTGAAGTGTGCATCCCCAATTATCACTTATTACAGCCAGTCAGTATTGATTTTCTGGAAAAAGAGATTGATCAAATGAATGAAGAATTACCCATGCTGAAAGAATTTATTCTCCCCTCTGGCAGTCTTACATGTAGTTATGCGCACCAAGCACGTGCTGTTTGTCGCCGTGCAGAACGTAGCCTGATTGCAGTTCAACAACGCGATCAAAATATTCAGACCACTGCGCTGCAACTATTAAATCGTCTTTCAGACTGGCTATTTGTTGCCTCACGTATGCTACAGCGTGAATCTGGTGGCAGCGAAATGCTTTGGCAAAAAAATATTAATGACACTATTTAAGCGCTAAAATAATGCATCGTTTATTGGTTTAGAGTACCTATGCGTATTATTGGTCATCGTGGTGCCCGAGGCGAGGCACCTGAAAATACACTTGGTGGATTTGAATATCTTAAAAAGATTGGCATCCGTGCAGTAGAATTTGATGTTCGTCAGCTTAAAGATGACACCACCATTGTCATTCACGATGATTCTTTTTTAAGAACGACAGGACATGATATTTCAGTTTATCACTGTTTACCTGATGACTTGGGTCAGTACGATCATCGTCAAAACTGGCCTTTATGGACACAAGCTGAGTTTACACCTACATTCACTCAAGTCATGTCTGTATTAAAAGACTTTGAACATATTGAGGTCGAGGTTAAGCATGTGACTGACCTAGCGCAGGCAGAACGACTGATTGCACGGCTAGATACCGAGCTAAAAAACTTTCATGATCAAATTACAATTACCAGTTTTGATGAAAAAGTTTTACAAACGCTACAAATCCAGCAGAGCCGTTTTAAACGTGGTTTTCTGATTGAACAAGATATCAAAGCCAGAGCTATCGAAAAGGCGCTTGAACTGGGATGCTGCCACATCGGCTGGATGGACAAGCTCGCAACCACACAAATGATTCAGCTTTCACACGAGGCACAGCTTAATATCAGCGTATGGACTGTCAATGACGTTGAGCGTGCCAAAATATTGAGAGATGAAGGAATTCAAGGCTTAATCACGGATTTCCCAGGTTTAATGCAACAACAGCTAAAATGAAGAAAGGCAGGAGAGCTCCTGCCTATCTTTATTTTCTTTGTGCTTTGATCAAAATTTGTGAGTTTTGATCCAATAACAATAATTCGCTGCCTTGTACCTTAAAACTTGTAACGCGCTGTAATAGATCCATCAAATTTGCTTCTTGTACAAGTGCACCATCACAGGATTGATGACCCGCTTTGACATCAAAATTCAATGTTGATTGAGCAAAATTATAATGATAACGTCCGAATATAGGATTACAGCCAGTATGACCTGTTACCGTATTTAGGCTTGAATTAAGACGGATATTGGGAATTTGATTAAAAAATTTAGCTCGTTGCTGCTGAATCTGTGTAATTTGCCATGAAACATCCTGTACACCATCTGATGATACCTGAGCAGTTGGAACAGCAGAATGTTTTAAATAATGGGATGCCGAACGTATGGTATGTGATTGTTGTTTTTGTGTTGAAACTTGCGTGCTTTGACAGGCTGCAACAAGCGTAGTCAAAATCAAAAATCCACCTATATTCAAGATTTTTTTGAACAAATTTTTCTCCAATCTTTTCTGTCACTTGTTATCATCTAAAGATGAATGAACCTCAAATAAAATCAATTTATCCTTTGTTGAATTCTGTTACTTTTTCTTTGAATACACTTGTACAATATTGCTAGTGAACATCTGTTCTCTCATGCTAATATGTTGATCATATCGCCAGTCATTAAAAAAATTTCTGGGCCAAGCTGTTTTGTTTTTAACCTTTGTCGGACAAAGGGTTCTAGGAGCGCTGTCGGAGATGAATCCTCCCCTACCTCAAGCCCCAATTAACTGGATTGCCGTTTTCGCCTTAATTTTTTTACCCGTTCTTGCAATTATTGCGATCCCGCTTTATGCCTATCATCACGATTTCAGCATTGGCGCATGGGTGAGCATGTTTGTTTTGCTAGGAATGAGCAGTCTAGGCATTACAGCTGGCTATCACCGTCTATGGGCGCATCGCGCATATGAAGCGACTTTACCTTTAAAAATCATGCTAATGATTATGGGTACATTTGCGGTTCAGAATAGTATTTTGTTCTGGGCTTCGGGTCACCGTACTCATCATCGTCATGTCGATGATATCGAAAAAGATCCGTACTCAATCAAAAACGGTTTCTGGTATGCCCATTTCGGCTGGATGTTACGAAATTATCCTGCTGCCGAACCAGATTTTAAAAATGCACCAGATTTGCTCAATGATAAACTGGTGATGTTCCAACACAAATACTACGTTGCTCTTGTTATCGCGACGCACGTTGTCATTTTAACTGCTGTAGGTTGGGCTGTTGGCGATATCTGGGGCGTTGTTTTACTCGGTGGCTTGCTTCGACTGATTTTGAGTCATCATGTGACATTCTTCATTAACTCGCTTTGCCATATGTGGGGCAAACGCCCATATACAGATGAAAATACCGCTCGTGATAACTTCTGGCTCGCGATTGCGACATGGGGCGAAGGCTACCACAACTATCATCACATTTTTCAGTATGACTACCGAAATGGCGTGAAATGGTGGCAATACGATCCAACAAAATGGTTGATCTGGAGCTGCTCGAAACTCGGGCTTGCTAAAAACTTACGTCGTATTCCAAGCTTTAATATCAAGAAAGCCGAATTGGCAATGAAGTTTAAGTATGCAGAACAAGATCTGGCAATTTATGGTCATGATGTCAACTCTGATTTAGCACAGATGAAACAACGCATTGCACAGGAATATGATGCATTTACCCATACGTTGAATGATTGGGCCAAACTCAAAGAACAAGAGTTACAGTCTAAAAAAGCTGCGGTTGCAGAAAAACTTCATCAAATGGATCACAAACTGAAAGTTGATTTTCAACTATTAGAACATCGTTTAAGCCATCATCGTGAATGTCTTGAAACCTTGATGCGCAACGTTAAAAAGCGCAACACTGTGTCTGAATAAGAAAGAAGTGATTATACAAAGCTCCCGCTCAGGGGGCTTTTTTATTTGCTATAGTAATGTTCTTCATTTATGACTTTGCCATGATCATGCAATTTAATTCACGTTATTCTGACTTAAACGCCAAGCTTTATCATCAACAAGCCCCTGTACCATTAAAAGGTGCAAAAGCTGGACATTTTAATGAAGCTATCGCAGATGAATTACAATGGACATCCCAAGAAAAGCAATCCTGGGTAGACATTTGTAGTGGTCAGAAAACTTTTGATGCCTTTAAGCCGCTGGCTATGGTCTATGCGGGACATCAGTTTGGTCAATGGGCAGGTCAACTTGGTGATGGCCGTGGCTTGTTAATTGGTCAGGTACTTCATCGCTCAGGACAAACGATTGATCTGCATTTAAAGGGAGCAGGCCTAACACCTTATTCACGTATGGGAGATGGTCGCGCAGTATTACGTTCTGTAATCCGTGAATATCTGGCGGGTCATGCACTTAACTCACTAAGGGTTGCTTCAAGTAATGCAATTGGTTTTACAACTTCCGAACAGGGTGTGCAACGTGAAACGCTCGAACAAGGTGCCATGCTACTACGCACCTCTGACTGTCATATTCGGCTTGGACATTTTGAATGGATCAATCAATATGCACCTGAACTTTTGGCTGAGTTCACTCAAAAATGTATCGAGTGGCATTATCCAGAAGCACTTCAGGCGGAGCATCCAATTTTGGCGTTTGCCGAGGGCGTCATTAAGAATACGGCCAAAATGATTGCAGACTGGCAATTGGTAGGTTTTGCTCATGGGGTTATGAATACTGATAATTTAAATATTACAGGCTCAACACTCGATTTTGGCCCATATGGTTTTATGGAACGTTTCCGTCCTAACTGGATCAACAATCATTCAGATCATCAAGGTCGCTATGCTTATCAAAATCAGCCAAGTATAGCTCACTGGAATCTCTGGATTTGGCTCAATAATCTAATTCCACTCTCAAAACCTGAAGATAAAGAAACTTTTAAAAAACAACTGGCAGATTGTTTGGAACACTTTGAACCAACTTTCTTAACGGCTTATACCGAAGGCTTATGCAAAAAACTGGGATTACCTGATTTTCATAAAGATAGCTTTGATTGTGGGATGGCATTCTTAAAAGTCTTACAAAGTGAACAACTGGATTACACGCAAAGCTTTTTAAGACTTCAAAATCATGACTACAAAGCCTTAAGAGATGATTGTCTGGATACACGCCAGTTTGATGATTTTCTCAATTTGTATCATCAGATTCGTGAGCATCAGGACATCACAGCACTTGATCAGACTATGTGTGACGTAAACCCCGTTTACATCTTACGTAATCACATGGCGCAGCAGGCAATTGAACAAGCTGAACGCGGTGACTTTTCAGAAGTAGAGCGTTTATTTACCCTACTTGCTAAGCCATTTACTCGTCAACCTGCACTTGAAAAAGAACAGGATTTGGCACCTCTGCCAAGTGATGTGCCTGAAATTATGGTGAGTTGTTCTTCTTAAAGTACATAAAGCAGGCTCACTTATCCCCATTTTCTGTGGATAACACTGTGATTATCCACAGGATAACGTTCTATCTATCTTAGCTCATAGATATAAAACCCAATCTGGAATGAATAAAATACACAAATTTCATAATCGGTTTAAAATTCACCTGATGGAAAATAAAATGAATGCTGAGCAAATACAAAAATTGGCTATCCAAACTGCATTAAAGCTACCTGAAACGACAATTACTCAGCCTTTTGGGCCACAGTGCCATGTTTTAAAAGTTTTTGACAAAATATTTATGTTGACCAGTGAAACGCAAAGTCAAAAATTTATGAATGTTAAAGTTGATCCACATTATTCAGATGAACTTAAAGAATTATATCCGTCAATAAAGGCCGGCTATCATATGAATAAAAAACACTGGGTTTCTATATTTGAAGATTCAAAGATTGACGCTGAACTGATTGAAAGCTTAGTCAAATCTTCGTATCAGTTGGTTGTTAACCGATTAAGTAAAGTACAAAAGATGCGCTTAGGCCTACTTACAAATGAATCAAAACATATTTAGTTTTTATAATCGAAGGTGGAAAGGATTGCGCAGTCCATTTATACAATAAAAAAGCACCGCCTATAGCGATGCTTAATTAAGCCAAATAATATCTATACATCAATCTTCAGGATATTCAAAACGATAGCCAACACCATACACTGCCTGTACCCACTCATGACGATTACCTGTATCTGCGGCTTCACTGATTTTACGGCGCAAATTTTTAATGTGACTATCAATGACACGATCTGCGACATCAAAGCTATCTGGATTAATATGGTCGAGTAACTGGGCACGTGAATACACCTGCCCCAAATGCTCTAAAAAAAGCTCCAGCAAACGAAATTCGGTCGGTGTTAAGTTTAAAGATTTTTGTTTGTACCAGATACGTTGTTGCGCTTTGTCGATACGAAACAGATCATTTTGTTCTGGTTCTGCTTTACGATCCAGACGACGTAATACTGCCTGAACGCGTGCCACCAGTTCTTTAGGGCTAAATGGCTTACAAACGTAATCGTCGGCACCCATGTTTAAGCCTAGAACCCGATCTATTTCTTCGGTACGTGCGGTGACCATAATAATAGGAAGGTCAGATTGTTCACGCACTTTACGACAAATAGTCAGACCATCCATACGCGGTACCATTAAATCGAGGATCATCAGGTTAGGCTTGCGCTGTAAAAAGCTCTCATAGGCTTCTTGTCCATCATGAAACATACTGACTTCAAATCCAGATGCTTCTAAGTAATCACGAACCAGATGAGCTAATTCCACTTCATCTTCAACTAACATCACATGTTTCATGGATCAAATTTCCTTAATATTTGAATGTGTTTTTGGAAAAGTCAGAATGCAACGCAGACCACCCAAAGGCGAATGATCAAAACGTAATTGACCGCCAAGCGCCTGTGCTAACTTATATGACAACGCCAGACCTAATCCTGTACCTCCAGTGCTGCGTGTACGTGAGTCATCAACACGATAAAAACGCTCACCCAATCGAGAGAGTTGCTCATCGTTTAAGCCCAAAGGACTGTCATCCACAATCACACTCCACTGTTCTTCATCTTGAAGTGTATGCAACTTAATCTGTCCACCTGCTTCGGTGTAACGTACGCTGTTGCTTAGCAAGTTCACCATAATTTGTTTAAAGCGATCTATATCTAATTGTAACTTGGTGCCTGCACCCTCTACTACAATAGAAAGCTGAGCCTGTTCAATTTTAGGCTTAAAGTTTTCAACTTCTTGCAAAATAACATCCCAAGGGTCGACTTCAGCAAAATAACATTTTAATTGTTGCGCATCGGCCTGAGCCAGATCGGCCAGATCCTGAGTCAGTTTTTTAAGGCTACTGATCTGACTCATCATGGCTGCTAAATGTTCTGGTGTTGCCTTACGAATACCATCTTGCATCGCTTCAATCTGAGCCTGTAAAACGCTTAACGGAGTTTTCAACTCATGTGAGGTATCTGCCACCCATTGACGACGAGATTCTTCATGTTGATACAGAATTTTGGCCAATTGATTCAGTTCAGTTGCCAAGTCTCCCAGTTCATCATTACGTTTAATCTCTACCTGATGCTGATAGCGACCACGTGTTAGCTCTCGTGTGGCATTCAGCAAACGCTGAATAGGTTTTTTGAAATAGGTTGCAAGTAACAGTGCTGCCACCAAGCTCGCCAATACAGAAAACAGGTAAATCAGCAACAAAAATCGTTTCTGGTTACTAAAAAAATTAATACTTAAGGCATCATCTTCATCTAGTACAGGTTTTAAGCCTAAATAACCCACCACCCGATCATTGACCATAATTGGACGATATGAAATTTGCTCATTGGAGTATTCGCCTACAATGAACTGATGTTTGGCATCATATAATGAAAGACGCGAACTTAAACCTAAACGATCTGGCATGGCAATGAAACGTTTTTTCCCATCGTGGTGCATCAGATTGGCCATTTCAGGCCCTCGCGGTGGCTCTTTTTTCTTGTTGTCACCGTCTGGACGGAAAAAATTTTGATTTGAATTGAGTGGAAACTTAAGACCTTCAAATGGTTGATATTCAGAAGGTAGATTATCCTGTAAAAAACGTCGCTCCTGTTCATCCAATATCGGTCTATTTTTCAGTCGATTTTCATTCGCCAGACTCGGTGAAAGCATAATCATGTTTTGTTCATTAAAAAAACGCTGCTGTAATGCAATATCATATTGCCGCCGTAACCACCAGCGAGAGAGTCGATCATAATCATCTGGTGCAGCATTGCCTTCGATTTGTAAAATTTGCGCCTGAATCGCATTTCCCCAATCACCATAAATATTATAAACATTCGCCAGATTGGTAATCAGATGATCAAGTTTCTGCATCTCTACATCTGCAACATACTTGGCAAAGTTTTTTTGCATGGTCCAGTGCAATACACCTAGACTCAACGTCGTAATGACCAGTGTTGTCAATAAAACCGTCAGGAACAGTCGAAGTGCTATCGGTACACGGCGGATTTTCAAAAGAAAACTCTCATTTTTCTTGTATATAAACTATTGTAACCAACGCTCATTAAAAAAACTCTCCATTGTTCCTTCATGTTTATTGCTTAATCTTTAACATGTGAAATCAATTCAGCCATACATAAGGATTAATCATGAAAAACGGTAAAATTGCAATTCTAGCCGCAACATTGGTTTGTGTAGGTAGTTTAGCTGCATGCCAATCGACGCCAACGCCTAAAGAACCGCCTCGCCCGATGATGGATGGTTCTCCTGATAAACCATTCATGAAACGTCATCATCTTACACCTGAACAACGCGCAGAAATGCAACAACGCCATGCAGAACGACAAGCCGAATTTGCCCAGATTCAACAAGCCTGTGCTGGAAAAACAGTCGGTCAAAGCGTGCAGATCAGCATCAAGGATAAAACAATTGATGGAACCTGTGAATTACGCTTTAAGCCTAATCAAGACAATGAACGCCCAATGGCACCACCTGCACCATAACTTGCCTTTCATTAAAATATTAAGGTACTTCGGTACCTTTTTTTATATACACAAGTTTTTACGATTTTGACTATTTCTTTCATCTAAAATTCACTAAAACTCTATACGCTATAAACACTTGCACATTTTAAGATAATTTTCTTTGACTTTACAGTCATGGATTAACACCCCGAAAAGCTTGTAGACACGTATAAGTTATTGCACGATGTAAAGCATAACAAAGGTGTCTGCTGGGCACCCCCATCGTTACAGTCAGGATATTATAAACGCTGGTTTAACCAGTATTGAGGAAACCGATATGCCACAATACAAAGCGCCTTTACGTGATATGCAATTTGTTTTGCATGAGTTATTAAATGCCAATGAACATTATGCAAAACTTCCCGCATTCCAAGAAAACGTAAGCCGTGAACTGGTCGATCAATATTTGGAAGCTGCCGCAGATTTCTGTGAAAACGAGTTGTCTCCACTCAATCAAGTCGGTGACCGTGAAGGCTGTACATGGAATGATGGTGTTGTCACGACTCCAACAGGTTTTAAAGAAGCCTATCAGAAGTATATCGAACTCGGTTTCCCTTCACTTTCTGCCGAAGAACAATATGGCGGGCAAGGATTACCAAACTCTCTTGGAATTGCCATTTCAGAAATGGTCGGTTCATCAAACTGGGCTTGGGGTATGTATCCTGGTCTTTCACATGGTGCTGTACGTACCTTAGAACATCATGGTTCAGAGCAACAAAAAGATACTTATCTGCCTAATCTTGTTTCAGGCGTATGGACAGGAACCATGTGCTTAACTGAATCTCATGCAGGTTCAGACTTGGGAATTATTCGTTCGAAAGCGGAACCGAATGAAGATGGCAGCTATGCAATCTCAGGCGAGAAAATCTTTATCTCGGCTGGTGAACACGACATGGCTGACAATATTATTCATATTGTACTTGCACGTTTGCCAGGTGCCCCAAAAGGTACCAAAGGTATTTCTTTATTCATCGTACCAAAATTTCTGGTCAATGAAGATGGTTCATTAGGTGAACGTAATCACGTGCGCTGTGGTTCTATTGAACACAAAATGGGCATTCATGGTAATGCAACCTGCGTGATTAATTTTGATCGTGCTAAAGGTTACTTGATTGGGCCTGAAAACCGTGGTCTGAACTGTATGTTTACCTTCATGAATACTGCACGTATTGGTACAGCAGTACAAGGTTTGGCAGCTTCTGAATCATCATTCCAAGGCGCTTTGACTTATGCCAAAGATCGTCTGGCGATGCGCTCACTCTCTGGTCCAAAAGCTCCAGAAAAAGATGCAGATCCAATTATTGTTCATCCAGCTGTACGCAACATGCTTTTAACACAGAAGGCTTTTGCTGAAGGTGGCCGTGCATTGGTATATTTACTGGCACAATATGCAGATGTGGTTGAGCATGGTATTACCGAAGAAGAACGGAAATTTGCAGATAATATCCTGTCTTTACTCACCCCAATTGCCAAAGCATTTTTGACTGAAACTGGTTCAGAATCTGCTAAACATGGCGTACAGGTATTCGGTGGTCATGGCTTTATTTCTGAGCATGGTATGGAACAAATTGTTCGTGATACCCGTATTGCTTGCTTGTATGAAGGCACGACAGAAATTCAGGCTCTGGATTTATTAGGTCGTAAGGTTCTACAAACTCAAGGTGCAATGTTACGTGACTTCACGAAAATCATTCACAAGTTTGTCGAAGCCAACAAAGACAACGCTGCAATGAAAGAGTTTATTGAACCACTTGCTTCACTAAATAAAGAGTGGGGTGATGTCACCATGCAAATTGGTATGCGTGCCATGCAAAATCCAGATGAAGTGGGTGCAGCAGCAGTAGATTATCTCTATTTCTCTGGTTATGTCACACTGGCTTACTTGTGGGCACGTATGGCAGAAGTAGCGCAACAGAAACTTGCTGCTGGAACCACAGATGCAGATTTCTACAATGCCAAAGTGACCACTGCTCGCTTCTACTTTAAGAAAATTCTGCCACGTGTTCGCTCTCATGTAGATGTACTTTCAACGGGTGTAGAATCCTTGATGGCACTTGATGCAGAACACTTTGCGTTCTAATCATACTGAAGCGTTGATTGCAACGTGATAGTCAGAGAAAGGACTGATCAGTTTTGACAGTCCTTTTTTTATAAAATCGGTGATAAATTAAAGCTATTCCAGAAACCGTCATTGCTTATATTTATTGTGTAATATGAAGCACATAAATGTAAAATAACAAAGGTGAACACCATGCCAATTTATAATGCTCCCCTTGCAGATATGCGTTTTATCCTAAACGATGTATTTAATGCAGAACAATTCTGGCAAGCCAATGAAAATCTTGCACATATTGATGCCGCGACAGCAGAAGCCATTTTAGAAGAAATGGCCAAATTTGCGCAAAATGTTACTTCACCCTTGAACCGTACAGGCGATGAAGAAGGCGCACATTATGATCAAGGTCAGGTCACCACACCTGCGGGTTTTAAAGATGCTTTTCAGCAATATGCACAAGGCGGCTGGATTGGTTTAGGTGCGGATGAAGAATGGGGCGGCCAAGGTATGCCAAAAATGCTCACCGTTCTTGCTGACGAAATGTTATTTGCCACCAATCCATCATTTATGCTCTATCCTCTGCTTTCTGTCGGTGCAGGTATGGCATTGAATAGTTATGCCTCTCAAGAGCAAAAAGAAACCTATTTGCCAAAAATATATTCGGGCGAATGGTCTGGAACGATGTGTTTAACTGAGCCACATGCAGGGACAGATTTAGGTATTATCAAAACCAAAGCTGAACCAAATGTTGATGGTAGCTACCATATTACAGGAACCAAGATCTTTATTACTGGTGGAGATCATGACCTCAGTCAGAACATCATCCATCTTGTATTAGCCAAAACCCCAGATGCACCTGCAGGATCACGTGGCATTTCGCTGTTTATTGTGCCTAAATTTTTAGTCAATGAAGATGGTTCGCTGGGTGAACGCAACGCAGTTGGTCCTGGTTCGATTGAACATAAAATGGGGATCAAAGCATCGGCTACTTGTGTCATGAACTTCGATGGTGCCAAAGGCTTTTTGGTCGGTAAGGAAAACGAAGGGCTGGCTGCCATGTTTGTCATGATGAACTACGAACGTTTATCCATGGGTATTCAAGGTCTAGGTGCTTCTGAGTTTGCCTATCAAAATGCAGCACAGTATGCGACAGACCGTTTACAGGGTCGTAGTGCATCGGGTGTTCAGTCACCAAATAAACCTGCCGATAGCATCTTGGTCCATGGTGATGTGCGTCGTATGTTGCTCAATGTCAGAGCAAATAATGAAGCTTCACGTGCCTTTGCAGTTTATGTGGGCCAACAACTCGACATTACCAAGTTTTCAACTGACCCAGAGGCGGTAAAAAAAGCCAATAACCGTGTAGCTTTGCTGACACCTATTGCCAAAGCCTATCTGACTGACACAGCCTTTCAGGCGACATTAGATGCACAAATGTGCTTTGGTGGGCATGGCTATATTCGTGAATGGGGGATGGAGCAATGTGTTCGTGACTTACGTATTGCCCAGATTTACGAAGGTACCAATGGCGTTCAGTCTCAAGACTTAATTGGTCGTAAAACCATTAAATGTGGTGGCGCATTTATTGCTGAATATATCAGCGAAATTCGTGATTTTACCAATACTTTGGGTGCCGATCTCAACTTTATCAAAGATGCCACACTGGATGCCGCCACAGAAGTTGAAGCGATTACTCAATTCATTATTGAACAAGCTGCTGAAAGTGCGGAGTTTCCAAATGCTGCCGCAGTAGATTATTTGCATGCAGTTGGTTTACTCAGTTTTGCCTATATGTTTGCTAAAATCTCAGCCGCCGCTAAAGAAAAATCAGGCGAGTTCTATCAAAATAAACTGGCACTTGCACAATATTTTGTAGGTCGTATTTTGCCAGAACTGGAATCACGTATTAAGAAAATTGAGGCGGGTTCAGATTTAGTAATGAGTTTTACTGAAGACTACTTTACGACTCAATCCTAATTTACCGCAAATAAAAAAATGCCTGCTTATGCAGGCGTTTTTTATTTAGGATAAAACTTATGAATTGAATTTGCTATTTGCGGCTCAAGCTCGTTCAATGCAGCGATCACCCCTGCCACATCGGCTTGAGAACGATTTTGGCTTAGCTTAAATTTACCAATGATCGATTCGATATTAAATTCTATCGCCATAATTTTCTCAAGCTGCTGCTCGATAAAATCTGCTGGCGCATCACTCAAACGCCAAGGTGCAGGTTGATCAGCCTCATGCTGTCTGGTTAATCGTGCCAGTACGCCCCTTAGATATTTTTGATCTTCAATGACAGATAACTGACCTGTTGCATGTACCACGCGATAGTTCCATGTTGGTACGACACGATGATGTTCCTGCTTACCTGGATACCAGTTTGGAGAAATATAATGCTGTTCTGCTTGAAAAATAACATAAGCAGATTGTGGTTCAGATAAAAGCGAAGCCAAAGGATTAGCTTTAGCAATATGTCCGCGTAGAATCCCAGCAGGAAGATGTAATCGATCTAACTCAAACGGAATATGATTAACCTCTAATCCATCAGCATGCATCACGATCAATGTTCCTAAGGGATGATGTTCAATCAAATCAAATAACTCTGCTTGATTTTCCTGTTTAAAGTGGGTGGGCAAATACATTTATCACTCCAGAATCACGTAACACACATCCAAAATACGCTTATTTTTGAGTGATATGTCATCAATTCTGGGTTATTTTTACTTTCATGTGCATGAAACTTGCATAAAATAAACTATAAATGAATCACTTGAGTTCACTGTATTTATGCCTACACCTAAAAATAGTAATAAACTTGAAAGTATGCTTGACCGATTTGGTAATTATGCCGTCGAAGCTTTTCACTATATCGCGCTTTTTATTATTGGCTGTATGATCGTGTGGTCGGCAATACATACCACCATCGAAATTTTTACCATCAAAAAATACGCCACTATTGATGATATTTTATTGCTGTTTATTTATCTCGAACTTGGCGCAATGGTTGGAATTTATTTCAAAACCAATCATATGCCCGTCCGATTTCTCATCTACGTTGCGATTACAGCATTAACCCGTTTGCTCATTTCAGATATTCAGCATAACCATAAAGCAGATATCAGTCAGTTGATTATTACAGGCTCTATTTTAATTCTGGCTGTCGCGATCCTGATTGTACGTTATGCATCATGGAACTTCCCTTCTGTGATTCGTGAAAAGCATCAAGAACGTCCTCTAGAGCAAGGTAAAACACCTCGCCCAGAAGATGATGAATTGGCATAAGCTGAATAATACCAATTGAATATCTATTTATTAATGATGACTCAATAGTATCTGGGCAATAATTCCTGTCGCCACAGCCACTAAAACATAACGTCCATCAATATACGCCCAGCGGTGTTGGGGTGGCGGTGGTGGAAGTTGATAGTCATACCAGTTATGTACGTAATAACGTTCATTATAATACTCTGGCGGTAAACGATCTCCTGGCTGAAATACATAGACCCGCTCGTAACGAGGCGGCGGAGCATCGTAATAATAACGATTTTCGATCACACGTGGCGGTGGGCCATCGGGTCGCCAACCATGATGAAAGTGTTCAAACCGCTCATAACGCTGGTCAGGTCCAGCATGGTAACGGCCCCAGCCATGTTCTCCCCAACCAGGCGGCGGTTGTGGTGGGTCAGCAAATGTAATGGTTGATGCAGCCAGCATCAGGACAGAAAGTGAAGCGGCGATGATCCTTTTCATGTTCGGTAATCCGCAATAACGCCAAGCTTAAATTGTAGAAATAGCTTGAGGAGAAATCATGGATAAAAGCTTCAACTCTGCAATATATTTGTTATCGTTTTAGCTGAGTTTTAAAACAGATTGTCCTTATACACTGATACTATATTGAAATTCTGCGATACCTCTGCCAAATCATCTGGCATAAAAAATCCCATTCTGATCAAGAATGGGATGAGTGAGAAATCGATTAAATTATCGTACAGAATAGACTCGATTATTATGGTCTGATACCAGCATATAATGTCCGCCTGCTTTAACCCAATGATAACCACGTGGTGGAGTGTGCAAACGATGAGCACGCCAGTTGTCTACATGATAGCGATGATGTCTAAATTCTGGCGGAAGACGATCACCTTTTCGGATATCGACTGGGCGATCACGTTTATATGATCGATGATCATGAGACCATTTTGATGGTGCTGCATGAGGCGCTGGGCGTGGATGATGCTCTCGCTCCCAATCACCTGGTGCTGCCGATGCTGCCGCAGAAATGCCGAGCAATAAGCTAGAAATCATCAATACAGTGAATGGCTTTTTCATTAGATATTATCCTTTCCTTAACAATAAAATTAGCTTAAAGCCTAGCCAAGAAGAAAGGATGGATAAAATTGCCGTGTTTAGGATAGGATTGTAATAATCATCAATAAATTATGAAGATTTTGTTTTAGCGAATGACTTCAATCTGAAAATTATGACTTGAGATTAATAAATATTTTCCGTCAATCAAGATCCAGCGTGTTCCTTGTGGCGGTTCATATAAATGGCTACCGTACCAGTCCTCAACATAATAGTAGTTATTGCGATATTCAACGGGAATAACCTGACCGACCACAAAGAATCGTCGCGGATGCTCATGGTGCAAATGCTGATGATAGATATAAGGTGGGTTTACAGTTGGCACTTGCTGATTGGAAAACCGCATATCTGGTAAAGGTGCAGACTGCGAGGAATACTCGGGATTGGATGATGGAACGGTTTGACTGGAAAATCCAGGGCTAGAAGCCACTGTTCTCTGGCTATAGTGACTCCACTTTTGTGATGGTGAACGTAGATCTTGCTCATATGCCCATAAAGCCATAGATGACATTCCCAAAATCAATATCCCCAGGCAAGAACTCAGGACTTTTTTATTTATATCCATTGTATGATCATCCAGACCATTTATGATCGTTCTATTTTAAAAGAATAGTGCGCGCTTGTATAAGCAGGATTCGGTGTGATTTGGTTAACTTAAGGCATGTGCGCATATCTTCATGCTGAAATAAGATTATAATAACCGCCTATTTGAATGAGTGGACGATGCATTGTGTCAGAATTAAATTTTGAACGTATTTATCAATTTTTTAGTCAAGTACCAAGTATTCAAAATCAGCGAATTTCTGCACACGGTACAGATGGTCAACATGCATGGTGGATCAAATTTAGCATTGATATCGAACACCCACTGGCATGGCAGACGATACAAGAATTAGGTCACGTATTGAATTACCTGTCGACTAACGAACGGCTTCCAACTCAGTTTTTTCCCGTTTCCCCTCCTCCATATATGAATGGCGGGCCACAAAATTTTCTGGCTTGGGTGATTCAATGTAATCATCCAGATTTCAGTCCAGATATTGTATGTGACTGGTTAGAAGCACGTTTGCCCAATCCAGTCGAAGATGAAACCCAGTGGGAAATTAAGACCGATTTGAGTGAATTGGAAAAGTTAGACGATAAAGCTTTGGATCAGCTTATACCACCTACGCGTTAAGCATCTATTGGAACAGCGAAAAGACATTGTAAAAATTTTGGACTCGCATAAGCGTACTTTACTTGTGACCTTCGCTTACGATCATGCGCTTATGGGTGACTTGGATTTTACCAAGAAACCCAGAGCACTTGTTATTTATACCTCTGTTGAGGGCTTAAGTACTCTGGCATGTTATTCTTAGCGTTTGGACGGATGATAAATAATGCCAAACACAACCCATATTCTAAACATGCTTAAAAAGTGGATAATCCTGACCATTCCATAAAACGATAAGTCCAGTATTTTAGCTTTGAATCATCTGCATATTGCGCATAATCCACACTCATCTGACGGCCATTCAGATTTGACCACGCGGTATTAAAATATCGTGTAGCATCCTGAAAAACGGCGGCCTGCGCTTGACCTTTGACCAATATGTCTGTTTCCAGATTATAATTTTTCAGATTGCGCGCGGTAAAATTGGCAGAGCCTAAAATCATTTCAGCTTGATTTGCACTGGTTTTGACAATTATTTTGCTATGACACTGTTCACCATGCGTGTCACACCAGCGTACAGGAATACCAGCAGCATGTAATTCTGACGCCACCTGACGATTTGGAATACCATTTTTTTGGCGACCAAATGCATCTTTATTTGGATCAAGCAAAATCCGTAATTTGACGCCACGTTGCTGTGCCGCTTTTAATTCATTTACAATTTGACGTTCGGATAAATAGAACATCGCCAGATCAATCTGTTCATTGGTCTTTGCTGTTCGAATCAGCTCCTGCACTGCGTGATAAATAGCAGCTTCCGTCAATACCTGTACTTGTGGTTGATCCTGACTCGCATTGACTTCCCCCATAATCACCACAGGTGATGTACTGGCTGACATCTGAGCCACACTCTGCTCTGTTTTGAGTATGTCCATCGCTGTCGGCCCCTTAACCACAAGTGCCACATTTGAATGTCGTGAACTGCCGTCATGTGGATTGGCAGAGGTAATGAGTGTTGTCCAGCCTTGATCGGTATCGACCACCAGCGTTTTACGATGATTCGCCTTAAAGTTTGCCAGTTGTAAGTAGCTGCGCAAAGTGACTTTTTGCTGACCAAAAGGATTAGCTAACCAACCTTTTTCAGGATTGTTTCCCAAATCTTGACAGCAAATATACCAAAAGCCTGACCACAATGGATTAGATGCACGTAACGGCGTGAGATTCGTTTCAATCACATTAACTCCTGCCTGACGTAATTTTCGGTACTGGTCTGGCAAAATACCGCCGTAAACCGAATTAATTGGATCAGTGATAAAAGTAATGTCAATATTTGGAGATTCACGACGCTTTTGAATTAATGCTTCTGTTAACTGTTGCATTAATGGTCGTTGTGTCAGTTTAGAATCACCTACCTCGGAATTAAACAAAAACATATCCAGCACAATGGTGGTTTTTGCTTGATGAATCAGTTGCAGAATTTCATTGAAAATCTGATGATCCTGCTGCTGGCGACCTTGCGTATCCAGATAAGTTTGATCGGATAAAAACTTGACCTCTGCATGTCGCAATTTTCCAGTAAAGTTTAAGCCCTGTGGCAAAGGTTTATAGATATGATAAATAGCGGATGTTGCATAACCCAGAAACAATATACCCAGAATCAGAACAGCATAGCCACGCCCTGACCAATTCAGTTTTGTGTGAATTCGTTGAAAAATACGCATAACAAGCCATCCCAATAACTGGGTTCAGGCTAAAGATTATCTGCTTATTTTTCAAGATTGATTTCGTTAATTCTGACTTTTATGACCTATAAAAACCAAAGGAAAGCCGAAGCTTTCCTGCATAGTTTCCAACTTAATCTCATTAGAAATTAAAGTTTACACCCATGGTAAAATTACGTCCGATCTGTGGAACATCCGATAAAAATGACTCGTGTAGGTACACTTTACTGTCGAGCAAATTATTGGCCTTGGCATAAAGCTGGTAACCTGCTTTGGCATTGATTTGCCCATCATACGCCAAGCCCATATTCAGCATGTTATAGCCCTTGCCTTCAGTTTCGTAATTGGCAATATCATCCTGATTAAACACGTGGTAGTACTCGGCTGTACCCGAATATCCTTGACCAAAGTCCGCCTTAATACGGGTACCCAAACGACCACCTGGAATACGTGGTGCATTTCCAGCATCATCCAGCTTACCACGTACATAATCGCCAAATAATCCAGCATTGTAGCGTGGGCTGAGTTGATAACTGATATCCCCATCTACACCGTAGAAACGGGCATTGGTTTGATCATACTGAATCAGACGAAAATCCTGAAACCGATCTAAGGTATTGGCATAAATAAAGTTGTCATACCAGCTTTGAAAAGCGCTTACATTATATTTCAATCGATCATTGTCAAAATGTAAGCCAAGCTCAATATTATTGGATTTTTCTTTATCTAAATCATCATTACCAAGTTCAAAGGTATTGGTGGCCATATGTGCACCATTCGAGTACAACTCTTGTGCCAATGGTAAACGTTCCTGATGAGAGCCTGTCAAAGACAGTTTGTAATTTGGTTTAAATGCCCAATCCGTCGAGCCAGCCAGCGAATATGCGGTTCCACTATAATTTTTTGCACCCACATCTACATCATTGCCATCGATATCGATGGTCTGATGATCGATACGCGACGACACTTGAAAATGCAGTTGATCGACTTGTTTTTCTTGCAAACCAAACACGCTGTAGCGTTTGGTGACGGTTGGGTCCATCAATGCTTCGTCACCATTAATGGTAAGTTTTTGCTGAGTATATTGTGTGCCAAACTGACCTTCCCAACCTGCCCAAGGTGTATTATCTAAAGTAATACGAGCATCGGTGCCTTTGCTAATAAAGGTGGTGTCTGGTTCATCACCATCCATTTCCTGATGCTGATAATCGGTATAGGTCGCTTGGGCAGCTAACTTGGAAAAACCAGCAAATGGATCATTCAACTCACTTTTAAGATCATAACGCTTTTCCTTGAGATTAATCCATGCTGCTGCGCCATCATTGGCCTGCATGGCTGCCTGCTGATCGACCAGTGAGCCGCAATCGAGTTTGCCATGACTTGGTTTGCATAAGCCATACAGCGGATTATCGCCAGGAATTCCGTATTTATCATGACGCTCACTATACGCAATACCCGTATAACCCCGATCATAAATCCAAGATAATCCTGCATGATAATCATGAGATCTGGCAAACGTACTCTCTTCACGGCGCGATGTTCCCTGCAAATCATGCGGCAAAATATAATCGTTGGCATCACGCTTTAAACCGCCTACATTCAATGCAAACTGACTGCCCAGTGCGACAGTGCTATCTCCTGAGTAAACCAGGCCATCATCACCCGTGTTGTAGCGAACACCCAACTGCCCTTCATACCCGTTGTCTGGCATTTTAGATGGAATTTTATGATCAATCACATTGACCAATCCGCCTACCGAGCCTGCACCATAAAGCAGCGCTTCAGGACCTTTTAAAATCTGGATCTGATCGGATGCGTTAGGATCGACCGTTACAGCATGGTCAGGAGAAACCGAGGAGACATCGAGCGTATCACCGCCATTTTGGGTAATTTTTACACGTGCGCCATCTAAGCCACGAATCACAGGCCGACTCACCCCACCTGTATATTGCGCCGAGTAAACTCCCGATTGACCATTCAAGGCATTACCGATCGTGGTTGCGCCTTGAATCAGTTGATCGCGTCCCACACTCGCATCTCCAGCCGCCTCATTGAATGGCTGTTTGGGCGAGGCTTGAGCTTGAAGTTCAATGGTTGGCAAATCATTGACAGCAGCATCACTGGGTGAGTTTTGTGCAAAAACATGCTGAATCGAAAGTGAGAGAATAGAAAGTGCAAAGACATGAGAACGAGTAAGCATCGTGATGCTCCAAAAGCCAATCACTCGTTACGTTATAATATATCTATTTTTTTACAAGTAAATTTAACCGGGTATTTATATTTCCATTCAAAGCTTGAGTTTTATGGCTTTGATTAGAAATTAAGGTGATTTTAATGCAAATATGAAGGCAAAAACGGTAGAGCAGTTCACTTAAACCACGCAGAGTACCCATAGGGTACTCCACGTAAAACATTGTTAATTGCATCAATCACTTAGAAGCTAAAATCTACGCCTACAGTAAAGTTGCGCCCAACCTGCGGAAGATTCGACAAGAATGACGCATGGTTATACACGGTTTCATCAAGTATATTATTGGCTTTCACATAAACACGGTAATCGGTGCGATTGGTGGCACGTGCCGCATACGCCAAGCCTAGATTCACCATGTTGTAACCCGCGGTTTCATTCTCAAAAGCCGCAAATTTATCTTGTTTAAACACATGGAAATATTCGGCTAAGCCAGAAAATCCATCTCCAAAGTCTGCATTAATCCGTGTACCTAAACGGCCACCCGGAATACGCGGGGCATTGCCTTCGGTTTCAATTTTGGCACGTACATAGTCACCAAATACTGTAGCTGTATAGCGTGGAGAAAGTTGATAAGACAACTCTCCCTCCACACCATAAAAACGTGCTTTATCTTGCGTGTATTCAACCAGACGGAAGTTTTCAAAACGATCCAACGTGCGGGCATAAATGTAGTCGTCAAACCAGTTATGAAACACATGTACATGATAATTTAGCTTATCTGCATCGTAATGAAAGCCAAGCTCAAGGTTGTTGGATTTTTCAGTACTTAAGTTTTGATTGCCCAGTTCATAGGTATTGGTGGCCAAATGTTTACCATTGGCATAGAGCTCTTGCGCCAGTGGCATCCGTTCTTGATGTGATGCGACAAAGGATAATTTATAATTTGGTGCAAATGCCCAGTTGGCAGCACCTGAATACGAAAAGGCGTGATCATCATAGTTTTTTTGTGCAGAATCGATATCGATTTTTTGCTGATCAAAACGCGCAGCCACTTCAAAATGCACATCATTCCACTGGGTGTGTTCAAGTGCAAATAGACTCCATTTGTCAGTGGTGCTCGGGCCAGCAAAGAGCGACTCTTCGCCAGTGATGTCGAGTTTCTGGCGACCAAACTGTGCACCTACCACGCCTTCCCAATTGGCTAAAGGCTGATGTACCAATTCTAGACGTGCATCATAACCTTGGCTTTTGAAAGTGGTTGCAGCCTCACCTTCTTCGATTTCATCATGTTTGTAATCGGTATAACTGGCTTGTGCGCGTAGCTTGCTAAAGCCAGAAAAGGGATCATTCAGTTCGGTTCTAAAATCGTAGCGTTCAGATTTTAAATTGATCCATGGCCCTGCATGATCGTGTGCATGTTCGTGATCGTGGTCATGACCCTCTTCTTCATCATGATCTCCATGGTCATGATCATCGTGACTGCCGCAATGCAATTTTAAACCATGCGGATGACAGCTCTCATATTCATGGCTATGACCGGGTAAGCCATACTTATCTTGGCGGTTGGTATATGAAATACCAGCAAAGCCCCGATCATGAATCCAAGAAAGGCCAATGGTTGTATCTTCAGATTTGGCAAAGGTATTGTCAACGCGACGCTCTTTTTCACCTTCATGCAGATAGTTCGGTGCAATGTAATTATTGGCATCTCGTTTCAGGCCTTCAAGTCTCAATGCGACTTGCTCGCCTAAACCTACCGTCAAGCCTGCACTCCCTAACTTCTCGTCGCTGCCCGTGTTATAACGCAGCCCCACTTGCCCTTCATAGCCTTTCTCAGGCATTTGGGTGGGAATCTTGTTGTCTGTCACGTTGACTAGTCCGCCAACCGTCCCTGCACCATACAGCAACGTTGAAGGCCCGCGTACAATTTCAACCTGCTTGGCTAAAATCGGGTTAACCATCACCGCATGATCTGGAGACAAGGTTGAAACATCGATCGTTTCTGAGGCGTTTTGTAATACCTTCACGCGTGCGCTGTCTTGACCACGAATGACAGGACGGCTTGCGCCAGGACCAAACTGGTTCGAATACACACCCACCTGATCACTTAACGCCTCACCAATGGTAGCGCCGCCCTGTACCAATTGCTGATTTTGAATAATATTGTCTGCCGCAGCATAATCGACCGCAGTTTGAACCAATGGATGCGCGGTTGCTTCGATAGTTTTGAGTTTTGATACGGTGTTTGTTTCATTGGCCGCATGTACCACACTCGACAATGCAGCAAAAATTGAAAGTGCGAGCACACTTCTGGTGAACAACATTGGATTCCCCTCGAATTCTTAAAATCTTAAAATCTGCTTAATTTTTGTAATATTATAACATTGCACTATTTTTGCAATAAAAAACATTCTCAAACTGCATTGTTGACTACACTAGGCACGACCTAAAAGACAAAATAATTTTGCTTTCAATATGCCGTTTACGCTTTCACATGCCATTTTGGCACCTCCCATTGCCAAACTGAGCGGCCAGCGCTTACCTGTTGCTGCTCTGGCAATCGGCTGTATGACTCCCGATCTGTTTCGATTATTTACCAATGCCAGCTTGACCATCAGTCATGAGTGGTCTGGGATGATTGTGCCTAATCTGTTGGTTGGGCTGTTGTTTTGTGCGGTGTGGTATGTGCTGTATCGTCCATTTATCTATCGCTGGTTGTCTTTACACGATCCACTCAATCTGAATACTCTAGACCGTACCTGTGGCTTTCTGATTGGCTGTGTGGTTTCAGTTTTAATTGGCGCAGCCACACATATTATTTGGGATGGTTTTACCCATGCCGATTTTCGAACCTTTGTCTTTCAAGATGCACTGAGCAGAGAAATTTCGATTTTGGGCTATCATACCCATGTACATATGCTCATGCAGATTGGTACTTCGGTGGTAACTCTGCCGATTTTGATCTGGATGTGTTTACACTATTTTAAGCAGCATCAGCAGACTAAACTGGTATCACGACTGATTCAGCGTTTTTGCTGGACTGCGTTTATTTTTTCTATCTTAAGCGGCCTATATTGGGTGATGGGCTATGCCGAACCACTCAGCCTCGATTCGTGGAAAGCAGAAACCTACGATCATGTAGGTAAATCGATCAATTACTTTTTCCGCGGGTTTCTTGGCAGTATGGCGCTATGGTCAATTGTATTTTTGGCATGGATTGGTTTTTCCACACAACCAGATTCACAAAGTTGATTAAATCCGTTCAAAAATAGCGCATTTTTTGCAGTTTTTGGCGCTAGTTCTTGTGACCCGCCACTCAAAAAGGCATAATCGCTGATTCACTGGCGGTACGCTGTTTACGTATACGCCCCAACAGCCAATATAGTTTGGATTTTTACGACATGATGCGAACTCATTACTGTGGCTCTTTAACAGAAGCCCAAATTGACCAAACCGTAACCCTATGTGGATGGGTACACCGTCGCCGAGATCATGGTGGTGTGATTTTCCTTGATATGCGTGACCGCGATGGTTTGGTTCAAGTGGTTATTGACCCAGATACGCCAGAGGCATTTGCGACCGCAGATAAAGTACGCTCTGAGTTTGTACTGAAAATTACGGGGCGTGTACGTCGCCGCTATGAGGGCACTGAAAATTCAAATATGGTCAGTGGTCAAATTGAAGTGTTGGGCAAAGAGATCGAAGTTCTCGCACAATCTGAAACTCCGCCATTTCCATTAAATGATGACAATATTAATATTTCTGAAGAGCATCGTTTAAAATACCGTTTCTTGGACATTCGTCGTCCAGAAATGCTAGATCGTTTGCGTTTTCGCTCTAAAGTGACCAACCTGATTCGTAACTACCTAGACGATCATGGTTTCTTAGATGTTGAAACCCCAATCTTAACGCGTGCAACACCTGAAGGCGCACGTGACTATTTGGTTCCAAGCCGCGTACAAAATGGAAGTTTCTATGCTCTTCCACAATCACCACAGTTGTTCAAACAATTGTTGATGGTGGGCGGTATTGATCGTTACTACCAAATTGCAAAGTGTTTCCGTGACGAAGACTTGCGTGCAGACCGTCAGCCTGAATTTACCCAGATCGACATCGAAACATCATTCTTAAATGATGATGACATTATGGATCTGATGGAAGGCATGACCGTTAAGCTGTTTGACGAATTGCTCGGTATCAAATTCGACAAGTTCCAGCGTATGCCATACAGCGAAGCGATGCGTGACTATGCATCGGACAAACCGGACTTACGTATTCCGCTTAAACTTGTTGATGTTGCAGATCTGATGCAAGACGTCGAGTTTAAAGTATTTGCGGGTCCAGCCAAAGATCCTAAAGGCCGTATTGCAGCACTTCGCGTGCCGGGCGCAGGCGCTTTGCCACGTAGTGCGATTGATGAATACACCAAATTTGTGGGCATTTATGGCGCTAAAGGCCTCGCTTACATCAAGGTCAATGAAATTGAAAAAGGCGTAGAAGGCTTACAGTCTCCAATCGTGAAATTCATTGAACCGATCGTGATGCAATTGCTTGAGCGTGTAGGCGCAGAAAATGGCGATATCGTCTTCTTTGGTGCAGATAAAGCCAAAGTGGTAAATGATGCCATGGGTGCACTTCGTGTGAAAATCGGTCACGACCTTAAACTTGTAACCTGTGAATGGGCGCCGCTTTGGGTGGTCGACTTCCCAATGTTTGAAGAAACAGATGATGGTAAATGGACTTCAGTTCACCATCCATTTACGCTGCCAAAATCAAGCGTTGAAGATGTGAAAGCAAATCCGGGTGAAGCACTTTCTGTTGCTTATGACATGGTCTTGAATGGTACCGAAGTCGGTGGTGGTTCATTACGTATCTATACGCTTGAAATGCAAAAAGCCATCTTTGAAGCATTGGGTATTTCAGACGAAGAAGCCGAAGAGAAGTTTAGCTTCTTACTGAATGCCTTGCGTTATGGCGCGCCTCCGCATGGTGGTTTGGCATTTGGTCTAGATCGTTTAATCATGCTCATGACTGGTGCATCTTCAATTCGTGATGTGATTGCATTCCCGAAAACCAAGACTGCTGAATGTCCACTGACTCAGGCACCAGCACCAGTTGAAGCGAATCAACTACGTGATTTGGGTATTCGTTTACGCGAACAGCCAAAGAAAGAAGACTAATCTCATCATAAAGTACCTAAAAAAGCTAGCAGATATGCTGGCTTTTTTGCATTTTAATGTCTAGTCTCACAACAATAATGCGACATGAATTGAGATTGATTCTCTACAATGGCATAATATATCTTTACTCTCCCTTGGATCGTTCAATATGGCTATGCGTCCAGAAGTACGTCGTCGTACCATTGTTCTTGTTGCATTTTCACTCATTCAGTGGGGATTCGTTCTATATATTTTAAACAATCAACTTTTTAATTTAGATACGTATCAACGTATTTTATTATTCTGCGTAAGTTGTTTGGGCGGTGGTTTTCTGATTATGGCCTCATTACTTTATATGGTCATTAAAGGTAATGCGGATAATACTTAATCGCTCTACCGATCATTTATGAATAGATTCTCCCTTTTTGACTAAACAAAGAATAAACATGAATCACAAGTTGCTTGAACAAACTGAATTTCATTCTTTTCATTGGGATAACTTTAGTCCCGATATTCTTAAAGCGCATAAAAATGTGATGGCTCATTTGGGATTAAACGTACAATATACTCAAAAAAATATTCCACATGGCCAATGGCTAGATGAGGTTATGGCAGCAGCAACATCTGATGTCGTTGCAATCATTGAACCCGACCTTATTCCATTGAATCAGGAAATCGTGTTAAAAGCGATTGCCTATGTGTTAGAACACGACACTTTTTTAGGCTGTGCGCAGGTTTCAAATCATATTGGAACTGGCACACATATCTTTGCCTCTCCCGCGTTCTTCTTTATTACACGCAGTTGCTATGAGAAGTTAGGTCATCCATCCTTTATGCCCGATAAAAAAGGTGATGTGGCTGAAGCATTGGCTTTTGCTGCTGAAGAAAAAGGAATCAGCTACCGTACGCTTTTTCCAACACGATATGAAAAAGCACCTAGTGAAGGTTGCTGGGCATTAGGAAGCTACGGTTACTACGGTATCGGAACTGTTTTTGTTGATCAGATTTATCATTTATTTCAGAGTCGAACAGCAGAAAATATCGAACTCTTTGTTAAGCGATGTGATGAACTTCTTCAAAACAAACTCGATATTTCCAGCTTTAAAAGTTGTGTAGACTTTCAAATTCCTGAAGCAATCTATCACCCAAAAAGAAAGCGCAAATGGTACTCAAGATTGTTTTAAAATACTGATACTCTCGAAATTAATAGATTAAACCCGACGTAAAAAACGTTGCAGCATAGATTTGAGTTTAAATCTGAAACGATTTTTTTCATAAAGTCTCATCAAAATATTCTCCGCCACATCAGATTTAAAAAACTGGGTCTGGTGTGTATACATTGAATATGTATCATTCTGATTTTGATTTGCTTCCTGCAATCCTAACCAATATTCGTAATAGTATCGATCACTGGTTTCTATGGGTTCAGGTAGTGTAGCGATGTAAGATTTTCGTGCCCACCAAAAGTTAAACCAAACCCATCCTTTTAAATGGATATATTTTTGCTGTTCATCACCAAATCCCGATCCTTCGCCAGGTAAAATTCCAATTTTATTTACTTGATCATGTTCATCAAAAATAGTCAGGTAATCTCTCCAAAATTTAAGCGTATAGTGTGTCAAAATTTCTTCTGTTTTATTTCTTCTTTTTTTTGCATAACTCATTCCTTTAGTATGCATATAGATCATGTATTGATATGAGTTCTTCTGCCGAGATAACATCCAAATAAAATGCAGTGCAGGATATTCATATTTATTTTCAGCATGAATAATAATATTTTTAAAATCCAGCTGACGAAGATAATCTTCTACTTGAGGTACAGAGTCAGGATTAGAAACAATTAAGTAAATATCTGAAAGATCTAAAATTCCTGATTTTTTTATATCTAAAATCTGCCTACCCAGGATTTTTTTCCAATTGACCAACGAGTTAATATAAATACCGTAAACAAGTGCAATCGTTTTCTCAGAATTTTGTTGAACTTTTAGCATCTTGGATGTTTACCACTTAAAAATGTTTTTATCACTAGTTTTAAATCAGAAAACTCAAAGTGGCTTAGTTTTCTATACATCAGACGAATAAACTTGAGTCGAGCCATGAAGGTATTACCGCTATAGTATTTCACTTTAAGGGTATTTTCATAAATAAACTCACGCTTGCGCCATGGCGTTAATGCCTCTTCGGTGAGCGACAGACCATGATTCAAATACGAACAAGAAGTGATCTTAAATGGAATGTTTTCGCTAAGTAAGAGATTTAACCGAATAAAAAATGTTGAATCGACCCCATAAAAAGCAAAATGTTGATCAAATACATGCCCAAAACGCTCAATAAATATATATTTAAGTCGTTTAGATAAGATGAGTCCTGAACCCACCGAAAAAATCGTTTCGATATTGCTTAGCTCACCTGAATCTTTTAGTAAGGCATTGTTAAGCACGGGAAAATGTTGAACATGCTCAACTCGAGCAAAAATTTTAGGAAACTCAATATCTGTTTGATCTAAAGTATTAAACAAGTGATTTTCATATTGTGAATTAATAATCGTATCATCATCAAACAACACATAATAATCAGCATCATACTTTTCAATTAAATCATTATAAATCCAGCTTAAGGGTTTATTTTGTAGATAATTTTCTAAATATACTTGACTGTGTTTTTGCTTAAGTGCAAAAAAAAATTCATCTTCATCAAGCTGTTCTGGTCCGTTATTTACAATCACTAATTCCTGAATTGCGTGAGTAAAAGTGAGTAAACTCTGTAAAGTAGTAGACTCATTTAAAGCCTTGTTATAGACAATCACAACCATTGCAACGTTCATTATGATATATACATCCCAAGTAATTTGTGATATCTGAAAAATTTTTACATTGTATCAGAAGCTTTAATTTTAATAAGAAAATCAAAATTCTAGAAATACCGTTCACTAAATAGTTTCGCTAAATTACGGCGTAAACTATTGCCGTATTTACTTTTACGTAATCCTTGCTGATCCACTCTTTCTGCTTCAATCGCACTCAGTGCTTGATTCGTTTCACCTTTTTGAATAACAGGGTGATCAATTAAATGAACCATGTACAAGTGAACAGTAGCATCAAAATCATATAAACAACTCCAGTCATCTGCTCTTCTTAGTGGGTGATGATACTGTAATAACAGTTGTGCCATGTCGCGATCAATCACATAAGCCATTGCATAATTGACACGATGATAATAATCTGGAATCACCTCAAGAATTTTATGCTTTAACAGCATTGCTGAGTATGGCTTACCCCGTACTTTGCGAGATTCTTTCATTTGGATTCCGCCCAGACTTAATAACGACTTAGGGGGCAATCGTAACTTAATGATTTCTTGATCTAACTGATTAAGGTCAAAATACTCAGGAATAATCGCATCATCTTCCAAAATCAGTGCATGCGAATCTTCGGTGCTTAAAAAATCCTTCAATGCCTGCAAGTGAGACAAGGTACAGCCAAGCTCACCTGGCGTAAGAGGAATTTCTCGACCTTTCACAGCTTGCTCAAAATACTCTTTCGCTAATAAATCAGCTCCCTTCACTCCCATGCGTTTTGGCCGTACATTTAAGCTAGAAAAAAAGGGCTGTGAAAAAAATTGCTTTAATCGGATAGAATCATTTTCCTCAATACTAATGACATAAATTTGCATCTTTCTACCCGACTTTGGACAACTTTAAAAGTATATGTATTATTATAATAAGAATTGATTTTGGGTAAATATAGATGTTTCGGTCGCTTGCCAAAAAATGGTACAAATACCAACAAAAAAAACAAGATAAATCTTTTGATTCTCATTGGTATCTGCGTTTTGGCTGGATAGAGCAACCTTTTTCAAGTTTAAATCAACTTAACGATCTTTTTGAAATTCACTCCCCTCATCGATTCACCTTTGCAGACAGTTTCTACGCCGAAAAAGATAACCGACACTTTATTTTTTTTGAAGAAGTGGATGATCAGCATCCTGTTGGCTTTTTATCTGTACTCGAAGTGTTTAAAGATGGTACATATAGCAAACCTACCACTATATTAAAACTCGATTACCACCTTTCTTATCCTTGCGTATTTAAAATAGACGATGACTGGTACATGATTCCAGAGACGTCGGCCAATAAGACTATAGAGCTTTGGAAGTGTGTGCAGTTTCCGCTTAGATGGGAAAAGCATTCTAATCTGATCGAGAATATTGAAGCAGTCGACAGCACACCTTTTTATCATGAAGGCTTATGGTATCTTTTTACTTCAACGCGTCGTGATTGTAAGAAATTTGGTGACCGTTTAGATCTATTCTTTACCGAAGATATTTTAAATCCGAACTGGCAAGAGCACCCAATGAACCCAGTGTGCCGAGGTAGTCAACAGTTTCGTATGGCAGGCAAACCCTTTTATTATCAGGGACAATTGGTTCGACCAAGCCAAGATTCTTTAAAACGTTATGGCGGCAATATCGAATTAAAAGCGATTACTCAGCTTAGCCCGACAGCTTACGAAGAAAAGTTACTAGAAGTAGTTTTGCCTGACTGGAATCAAGCAGATGACGGTTGCCATACCATTAATGTCGAAGATAGCTTCGTGGTACTTGATGCCATCCGCCTTACACCAAAAAAATAATTAAGTTTTCAGCAGGCCTTTATAAATATTAAGCGTCTGCTCAGTCATGGCTTGTACAGTCAGTTCAGCCTTGGCTTTTGCATACAAAGCGCTAAAGTCATTTTGAGCCTCAGGTTGAAGCGCACATTTAATCACTTTTGCTAAACCTTGTGCATCTCCAATCTCTGCTATATATTGGTTTGGCAACCATTCCACCACCCCATTCACTCTTGTCGAAGCCATAACCTTATCTGCTTGTAAGGCTTCAACCATCACCAGTGGAAAACCTTCACGATCTGATGACAAGACCACAACATCTGCCAATTGAATCAGTTCTCTGGCATCAATTCGAAACCCAAGAAAAGCGACTCGGTTTTGTATGTTTAATTCACTGACTTGCTTTTCTAAACTTGCTCGAAGTGAACCATCACCAATAATCCATAAATTGGCATCAATCTGTTGCATCGACTCAATCAGTAAACTGATATTTTTTACGGGCTCAAGACGTCCAATACACATCACCAGTTTTTTATTTGAGTCAAGCTGAGGAAAATCCTGTTGAATCGTTTGCAATAAATGCTGTTTATGCTCAATACTCAGGTCTGGCTGAGGATAAACCCCATTATAAATCACATGTGCTTTATTATTTGGAATGCCCTGAGCCAAAGCCTGACTCACTGCAATCACCGCATCTCCAACCAAGTAAGTAGATTTATTTTTTTTAGTTCCATGAATCGTCGTGACCACTTTTATATCTGGCAAAAAGGGTCGGATTCGTGAAATCAGTTCCGCTGCTTTACCTGCCTGTGCATGGACAATATCAGGTTGAATCTGTTGAATCAGCGATTTGAGTTGCCAAAGTAGAAAAATATTCCAGCGGCTACGTGCAAAGTCCACAGCATGGAATTTAACATTTGAATTAAATTTCTCTGCATAACAAGGATGTGCAATGACATGTAGTTCCTGACTCAACGCCAACTCATTGGTCAGATTAAACGTATGCTGTTCTAAGCCTCCCAATCCGCCACTTGTTGCCAATATTTGAACAATTTTCATCATCAATCTACTTATTTCTTGTCTTTATTCATACTTTGTTCAAACAATTTGGCTTCTTTTAAAAAAGCATAAAAGGCATTGATCATACTGTTGACAAAACCACGCCAGCCGTTGAAACAACTACGACGGATAAAATACGACTTAATAAACGTCATCGGCATCACCAACACCAGTTTTGCCAGACTCGGCGTTTTACCTTTTTGAAATTTTTCAGCGGCTTTTAAATTGGAGTATTGATTATTTTTCTCTACTTTAACGAAAATACTCGACTCACCGAAATGATAAATATCATGCACGGCACGGCGAGATTCACCCTCTACAATCACATTTTCATGGACTTTATTGGCCAGATCATACTGACCTTTGGCCTTGCGAAAGAAACGCACCTTGGCATGTTTCTTAGTATGTTTGCTGTTGGGTACACCCAAAAACACATCGTTAATCGGTGTAATTAAGGCATCAAGCTGGTTATGCTGAATCACCTCAGCAATTTCCTGCTTCAGCCCTTCAGAAAGTACTTCGTCGCCGTCTAAATTCAATACCCAATCATTGCGACATTTGGCTAAAGCCAAACTTTTTTGACCCGCATAGCCCTGCCAGTCCTGATGCTCAATGTGCACATTATCAAACTGCTGTGCAATGGCATAGGTGGCATCGATACTGCCCGAATCTAAAATAATGACTTCATCAAAATCTTGCACACTTTGCAAGGTCTTGAATAACCACGCCTCACAATTAAGGGTCACGATATACACGCTACACGCAATTTTAGGGATCATAGTTTATAGCGTCCTTTGGCAAGCGCAATGCGCATTTGCAGGGCATTCATTGCGCCGTGGGTACTCACGCGCGGAATATTAAATGGATGCTCTGGATCATAGGGCTCAATCTTTTTACGTGTAGACACGGCATTTTTAAAACCAATCTTACGGGCCATCTGTTGATGCTTTTCATTAAAACGGCCAAATGGATAGGCAAAACTCGGACATGCTCCTACTAGCGTCTCTACATCCTGTTTGGAATGCAGCATTTCCTGATAGGCCGTTTCGTCATCGAGTTTTAATAAATTCACATGATGCTGCGTGTGTGCCCCAAACTCAATAAAACCTGATCGAGCCATCTCCTGCACCTGATCGACGGTCAATGCTTCGATGCCTTCAATCTGGGTTGCCAGATAGATCGTCGCTTTGGCTTGATATTTTTTTAAGAGTGGAAAGGCGTACACGTAATTGTCCATAAATCCATCATCAAAGCTTAGCGCCACCACATTTTTTTGCTCACGATATTGCTCAAGTTCAGATACAAAGCAAAATACCGCGTTTTTTTTCACCAGCAATTGTAGCAATTGCTCAAACTTGTCGGGTGGCATATTCATCCCCGAGGCTTCGGCATGCGGCGTGACCTGATGTAGCATCACGATGCGCGGTAAGGCGTTTGAGCGATACGGCAACCAGAATGTATAGTTGCCCATGATATAAAGCAAACCTGCCAAAATCACTAAACCGATGATGACATATAGCAACCACATCATGTATATACCTCGTGCGACCATTCATAAGCTTCTGAAAGTGGCTGACCAAACGTGACCTCAAGCATATACTGAGTAATCCGTTTCGCATTAAATGAGTCACGGGTCTTTTGCCAACCAGCCTGTGCAATAGCTTTTGCCAAGTCAGGATGCTGATCGTAAAACTGAATTTTTTGAGCCAGATCAAACTGATCATCAAAATAAATGACTTCCTGCTCTGTATATAGCTTTTCAAAACCAGGAATACGCGGACTAAAGGTTAAAAGGCCATTCCCAGTCAGTTGTACAATACGATCTGAGCTATATAACGTGACATCATTTCGACGCGAATAGTTGAGCCCCATTTTCGACTCTGACAGCACTTTATAATAGGCTTTTCCATATACGCCTGGCTGGTCAAAACAGCCATAATAGCGATAATTTACCTGCGATTGGGTTAATGCATCTGCCAGATCTTTTAGAAATTTTTCTCTCTCTGGTTCTTTATACACCACACCGCAAAAGATAAAGGTTTTATCTGTATTAAGATTTTTAAATTGAATTAAGCTTTCAACATTACGATGCCCGATATTGGGCATATACGCTGCACTCAAATGTGGCTGTTTTAACTTTGCTAGATATTCCCCTGCAGTAGTACAAAAGATCGCATCCAGATAGGGAGAAAACGCTTTTACAAAATCCAGCTTATGTTCAAGATATAATGGATCGACATACCAAAACGCAATTTTGGTTTCTGGAAACTGCTGTTTGATCTGCTTAAGCACTTCAGGACTCATCAGGTCGCTGTGCCCGATCAATACCAAATCAGGCTCGAGGTTATTCACAATTTTTAAAATTTCTTTGTTGGCCCAACTCGCACCGAGTTTTTTGGTTTTAAAAATTGTGCCCATGCGCGCCATGTCACGAAAACTAAAATCGTAAACAAAATGTCCATTTTCTACCAGCCCCGCCGAAATTTTACGATCGGTGCAGTAGAAATGCGCGCCTTGCTTGTTAAAACCAAAATTTGCAATGTGCAATATTTTCATTTAATTAAAAACTCGATGAGTCCAATATTTGAGATGCTACACGACTTGCTTCATTGAGTGGAGCCGAGTTTTGCAGCACACGCATGACACCAATATTCTGCTCAAAAGGCAATTGATCAATCATTTGAGTAATTCTATCAGATTTTAAACGATCCATTGCAATCACACCTACACGGCAGCCTGCAGTCAATGCTTCAAAAATCATGGAAACACTATCCTCTGTGACCCATACCGTGGCCGCCAACTGCATTTGTTCAAATATCCAGCCTTGAGGGGTTTCTTCAACAGGAAAGAGCTGTAATTGCTGTGCACAAGGCAATGTTTTTAAATGTGATATAAAATTTACAGGCGTACGTCGTGAGGTCGTCAAAATAATATGGGTATCTGGATAGTCTCGAACAATATTTTGAATAGACGTTAAAACTTTTTCTTGATTCCATTGATGTCGTTTGGAGTCGCCGCCTAGGGCAATCAAAATTCGATTAGTGTCGTGACGATGCTCATTTACGATTGGATTCAGCGCCCCCTGTGTCACAATGACTCGATCAGATGCAGCCACACCATCATGCTCAGGAATAACTGCATAATTAAACCAATGTATCGGTAAGCTTGGCTTCATCAAAATAATCGTTTTCGCCTGAGGATAAATTTTTCCAAGTAACCACACTCGAAAATGCGTATGACTTCCTACCCCCAATATAAAATCAGGCGGCTGCTTGATCTGTGATACCTGATGTGTAAACAGCCCCTTCAAGATCGTTAATAATGGCAACTGCTGTAGAGGAATTTCCTCAAAACGGCTATGGATAACGAGTTTATGCATTGCCTGATACAGGCCTAAAGCTTGTGATCGGTGTCCTGCTTTTCCATCACTCACATACACAACATGCATATTTTTTCCTAAAAACATCAATAAAAAAGGCGAAACATGTGTTTCGCCTTGATCTTAACGGATTCGCTTACTTCACGTAAGTTAACCAGTGTTCATATTTTGCATTTTTGCCCTGAACCGCATCGAAAAAGGTTTTCTGGATTTCTGTGGTAATTGGGCCACGGCATCCTTCACCAATTTCACGGTCATCGTATTCACGAATTGGCGTCACTTCTGCGGCAGTACCAGTAAAGAATGCTTCATCTGCAATGTAGAATTCATCACGGGTAATACGACGCTCAACCACTTCGTATCCTAAATCTTTTGCAATGGTAATAACTGTTTGACGGGTAATCCCTTCTAATGCACCACCAGCCAAATCAGGGGTATGCAACACGCCATCTTTAATCAAGAACACGTTCTCGCCTGCACCTTGACACACAAAGCCTTGTGGATCTAGCAACATCGCTTCATCATAACCTGAACGCGCTACTTCCTGATGTGCCAAGATCGACACAGTATAGTTGCCACATGCTTTTGCCTTACACATCGTCACGTTTGGATGATGATGCGTAAACGAAGATGTTTTTACACGAATACCACGTGCCATTGCCTCTTCACCAAGGTAAGCACCCCAGCCCCATGCCGCAACGGCAGCATGAATACTATTTTCAGTGGCAGCAATACCTAATTTTTCAGAACCGATCCAGATCAATGGACGCAAGTAACAAGATGCTAATTTATTTTCACGAACCACATCAATTTGAGCTTGCTCAAGTGTCGCTTGATCAAATGGAACTTTCATTTGATAAATTTTTGCAGAGTTTAACAAACGCTTAGTGTGATCTTGGAGACGAAAAATTGCAGTGCCTTTAGGAGTTTCATAGGCACGGACACCTTCAAAGACACCCATACTGTAGTGTAGCGTATGAGTTAAAACGTGAATTTTTGCATCACGCCAGTCAACCAATTGTCCATCTTGCCAAATAAAACCATCACGATCAGCCAAATTCATGGCACACACTCCAAATTTTTACACAATCATTCACTCTCCAACGCCATTGTAGACGCTGGATCTATTAATCTTTGCCATAACTTGCAAACGACCTCTCGGGTATGGCGCCACTGTGCAGCATTCACTTGCATGGATTGATTTGCAAGGGCTAAACGGTGGCTTTCGGCTCGTTCACGTAGATAAGCATGCATTAATGCTGTGGCATCTTCACTGGATAAGCAGCCTGCTTGAGCAGCATCTTCTAGAATTCTTACATTGTCGGAAAAATGGGCGAGATCAGGATTCGCTCCACTCCATGCAAGCACCATATACTGTGCCATAAATTCGATGTCAACGATACCACCTGCATCCTGTTTTAAATGAAAAATGCCATGTTTTTTTTGCTCATTGGATGATCCCAGATGATCTTTCATCTTCTGGCGCATTTTTAATACTTCATCACGTACTTCATTTTCATCTCTGCTCTGCGTCAAGATCTGGCAGCGTAAACTTTCGAATTTCTGACGTAACTGTGCTTCACCTGCGATTGAACGAGCACGCACCAAGGCCTGATGCTCCCAAAGCCATGCACTTTTGAGTTGGTATTGTTCAAATGCTTTTAAACTTGTTACCAGTAGTCCTGCTTCTCCAGATGGTCGAAGTCGAGTATCAATTTCATACACACGACCATCCAAGGTTTGAGTTGTCATGAGTGATAAAAACTTTTGTGCCACACGCATGGCAAATTCAAAACCTGTGATGGATTTTGATCCATCTGTTTCGGCCTGTTCATCAAAATAGTGAATAAAAACCAGGTCCAGATCAGAACCATAACCCAGCTCAATCCCCCCCAGCTTCCCATAACCAATCACTGCAAAACCTGTATGCTCCAGTGAGCAACGTTCACCACTGGCATCTTTGGGATAACCATGTTTTTTAACAACAGCCTGATAGGCCAAATTTAAGGTTGCTGCGACACTGACTTCAGCAATATCGGTCAATGCATCTGAAACTTTCATGAGAGGACTTTCGGCTAAAACATCACTTGCAGCAACGGTAAGGACATTACTTTTCTTAAACAGCCGCAGTACACGCATCTGGTCTTCGACCTGATCAATTTCAATCCGAAGAAGCTGCTGACGTAAAGAATCTTCCAGATCCTTACGCTGTGGCAGTTCAAAATCCATAGAAAGAAATTCATCCAGTAACACAGGATATTGCGTTAGCTCCTCACAAATCCAGGGGCTCACGGTGGCCATTTTGACCAGTCGCTGCATGGCACCTCGACTTTCCATCAGCATCACCAGATATACAGTGCGGCGCATGACAGATTCAATCAAGGGCATCAAACGCATAAATGCCATTTGTGGATGTTCAGACTGTAAAATAGCTTCAATAAAATGAGGCCAGAAATCTTTTAGACGCTGTACCGCTTTAGAAGGAAGCCGTTTTAATGCATTACTCTGCCAAAATTCATGCACTAAATTTTGGGCTGTCTCATCCAAGATAGCATTAAGTTGTTGTTCTAGCTCTGTATCGGTTTCGTCTGGTGAAGTGACTTCTTCCTGAATCAGTTTTTTAAACTGTTCACTCACTTTATGACGTTTTTCGTTTAAAGCCTCAATAAAATTGTCCCAAGTTGGGTATTCAAGCGTATCTAGTATACGTTGGCGTAGCTCAGGCTCCATCGGTAACATCTGGGTTTGCTGATCATTCAAGGCTTGAATGGCATGTTCTACACGTCTTAAAAACAAATAGGCATCTTCTAACTCAATCACATCTTGTGACTGAAGTAAGCCAGCCTGACCTAAATGATTTAGGCTGACCAAACATTGGCGATCTTGCAACTCACGTTTCGATCCACCATAGATAAGCTGAAATACCTGAACAATGAATTCAACTTCACGTATTCCTCCCGCGCCTAGCTTAATATCATCTGCGATATTACGACGTGCCACTTCACGTTCGATCATACTTTTCATTTCACGCATGGCTGCGAAAGCGGAATAATCGACATAGCGCCGAAACACAAATGGTCGGGTCATTTCCAGCAGGTCATCGCCGTGCTTTCCACCACTGATGATACGCGCTTTGATCCACGCATAACGCTCCCATTCGCGTCCATGCTGGATCAGATATTTCTCTAATGCCATATGGCTAATTGCCAAAGCTGAACCATCACCCCAGGGACGTAATCGCATATCCACACGAAATACAAAACCATCTGCGGTAATATGATCCAGCAAATAAATCAGCTTTTGTCCCCACAAAATACAAAACTGCTGCACATCAATTGATTTACGACCATTTGTTTCGCCCTGCTCATCATAGGCAAAAATCAGATCAATATCACTGGATAAGTTCAGCTCTTGTGCCCCTAGCTTACCCATACCAATGACGATCAAATCTTGAATCTGACCATCATATCCTACAGGCTCTCCATGTTTGGCAACCAAAGGAGCACGTGCAAACTGCTTGGCTGCACAAATGCAGGCATCTGCAAAATCTGAAAGCTCTCGCGTCAAACTCACCACATTGGTGAGTCGATTGGCATCTTGCCAGATCCAACGGAACATTAAACGCGCACGCAGAATACGAACTACTCGCATCCACTGACTTTCATCCTGAATGTCTTTTAATTCATTTTCAACTGACTGGAAAATATTCTCTCTCGAAAGCGGAGCAGCAAACTGATCAATTTGATAATCTTGTTCTAAATAAAGCTGATGTAATCCTAAAACCTGTTCTGCGTACTGACTTGATCTTAATGTTTTTTGCAACTGCTCAGTATTCATAAAAAACCTGCAACCTTTTGTTTGCATAGTTATAGCAGTTGCAGGCATGTTTAGGGAGTTCTATTTAAACCAATTTTTCTTCACTCACCTGCTTTTCCGCATAAATCTCTGCAACATTCTGGGCAATAGGTAAGGTCACCGTAAATACAGTACCTTCACCTTCTTTGGAGGTGACTGAAATTGCACCGAGATTAAGATCGACAAAACGCTTACACAGGACAAGACCAAGACCAGCCCCTTTCTCACCACTTGTCCCTCGAAAACTCACTGTGATTCTTGGTTGAAAAATATCCCGTATTTTAGACTCGGACATTCCCATACCTGTATCACGTATCGTAATTTCAACATGATCAGCAACCTTTATCGCATCAATAATCACCTTACCCGTGCCATCTGTCTGAGTAAACTTTAAGGCATTGGATACTAGGTTCTGAATCAAGGAAGTAATCATATTGATATCAGCGTAGATCTTGATGTCATCAGCTACGTGATCAATCAACTCAATATTTTTTTTCAGGGCAAAGGTATTTAGAATATTTTTTACGATGGTCGTGACTTGTTTCAAATTAAAACTGATTGGATGATATACAAAGCGACCACCCTCAGCCATTGCCCAATTCAGCAAGCTTTCCAGCAAATTATAGGTCGATTGAGACGTCTCATATAGGTAATCGGCAATATTTTGAATACTTGAATCATCAAGTGTTTCTCGTTCTTTTGCCAAAACCTCAGAAAAGCCGAGCAAACCGTGAAAAGGTGCGCGCAAATCATGTGAAATAATGGAGAAAAACTTGGTTTTACTAAAATTTAATGCGGCTTGTTGCTCATATAGCTCGTTTAGCTCTTCAAAGTTAAATTTCAGTTCAATATGTCGAACAAAACCAGCAGTATAGTCCTTAACCAGATCAATTAAATTCGAATCAAATGCATTGATTTCATCATCAAAAAACAAGGCAAAGCCGATTGACTCTTGATCCGTTTTTTGTAGATTGATTGCTAAAATACGCTTATGGGCTGTATTGATAAATCCTGGCAAGCCAGATAAAGAATTAAAAGCGTGTTCATTCAAATTGATATGATCGCAATGATGAAAAGCAGCAATATCAATACCTTCTACTTTGGGAATTGCACAAATACTTTGAGTATCGCTATACCAGAAATAAGGTTCTTCATGAAAACTTAATAAGGCTTTTCCAGATTTTAACAACTTTGTTGTAAAATCAAGATAGCGTTTTATCAAATCATTATCGCTATTTAGGCCAAGCATGAGGGATAAACGACACGCACTCAGTTGATCAACTTGATCAAGTCGTAACACTTGCATTTCCATGCTCGCCTCGCAGTGATTTTGATTATTATTAAGAAAAATTAATAAATGGAAACAACAGAACAACAAAACAAGAATTTATTTAATACATTTAGCAAATTTTCCTTAAAAAAGCAATCATTAAACACCCCAAGTTCAAATGAATGATCTTCTAACTCATCCATTAATGTAACAACTCAATGAATCATAATAAAAAACCACTTTGAGCCAAATCAAAGTGGTTTTTCTAAAAGTTGAAAAATTAATTGAAATATCTACTGACCAATAATTCGGTAAATCCGATTTGTTTCCTGACTTTCAAATAATAGCTCTGTTGATGGAAGTAGAATCTCATCCTCTACCTGAATTTCCTGAACACGCTGATACAAACTCAAATCCGCACCTGATGTGGACTTAAGCTGTTCATTCAAACGTGCCTTAGCCAAATACGTTTTATCAAATTGATCTTTTACCCTAACCTGAATAACATTCATGTTTCCATACCTCAATTTGTGCTTGATCTTTTGTATAGCATATTTTTTATTCAAAATAATTGTTAAGTTGTTAAATTTTATGGCATTGTTTCTGTATGTAATAACCAATTTTGATCGTAGAATACAGCTACTTATAAAAATATTTTGCGCAATAACTGTATCTACATCCATATAGACATAGCTCAATTATTCATCTTAGTTTCATTAAGATAAAGTGAATTAAGAATGTAAAATTTGTTTACTCGAAAAGTTGAATTTAAATTGAAAAGATCACTGTCAGATTAAGCCATATATTTTTTAATCAAATTCTTTATTAAAACATTCGCGGCATTTTTAAAGATATTCAGATTATTGTTGGTCAGTATTCAAACAGAAGCTGTCTTATCGAAGTTTTAATTTTTTGATCAGTCTATTCTTTATAAGCTGCCTAGATCATGGCGTGACAAAAATTAAAGTCAACATTATTGAATAAGATATATCGAAGTCATATTTAAAGATATTTAGACTATGATTTTTTAAAAGTATAAAAAATAAAAAACCCCGAAACATTCATATAGTTTCAGGGTTCTAGAATTCTGTACAGTCTAAACTGTGGTCCCGAGGGTCGGACTCGAACCGACACGTTCTCTCGAACAGTGGATTTTGAGTCCACCGCGTCTACCAATTTCACCACCTCGGGAAGAGCATGATGTTTGCTTTGTGATGCGTATATTATATGAATTCCAAAACTTGTCAATGCTAACATATTGACTTTTGCTCACTTTTAATACAAACAATAAGTTTCAATAAAAAAAGGTCGCTGCCCAATCACTTTGAAAAGCACTATACTATCGCCAAGTTTTGGCCTGTACTTGAGTTATGCAACTTTCCGACTTTAATTTTGATCTGCCTGATGAGCTGATTGCTCGCTATCCACTCGACACACGTTCTGCTTCTCGCTTACTGCATTTAGATGCGCATGGTCATTATCACGATCATGCTTTTACCGATATTCTAGATTTGATCAATGACGGCGATTTGCTGGTGCTTAATGACACCAAAGTAATGAAAGCACGGCTCAAAGGAAAACGCGCTTCAGGTGGTGCCATTGAAATTTTAGTCGAGCGGATGTTGGACAATCAGATTGCACATTGTCATATTAAGGCCAGTAATACTCCCAAAGCAGGTGCAGAATTATTTGTAGGGGAAAACGGCATTAAAGTTACGGTTCAGGGCCGTCATGAAAATTTGTTTGTAGTGGAGTTTTCGGAACCCATTTTATCGGTATTGGATCGTTATGGCCAACTGCCAATTCCACCTTATTTTAATCGTGAAGCAGAAGAAATTGATACCGAACGTTATCAAACTGTTTTTCACGATCCTCAAAAAATTGCCAGTGTTGCTGCTCCCACAGCCAGCCTGCATTTTGATCAGGATTTACTAGAAAAACTCGCAGCTAAAAATATCCAAAAAACCTTTGTCACGCTACATGTGGGGGCAGGTACATTCATGCCTGTAAGAACAGATGACATTAAAAACCATATTATGCACAGCGAATGGTGTGATGTACCAGAATCGACCGCCGAGCTGATCCGTCAGACCAAGGCACGTGGCAATAAAGTGATTGCTGTAGGTACAACAGCTACACGTGCACTTGAAAGTGCCGCACAAGCAAATGGTGGTAAAATTGATGCATGGACTGGTGATACTCAAATTTTTATTTATCCAGGTTATCAGTTCTGTGTAGTTGATCGTTTGATTACCAACTTCCATTTACCAGAATCCACCCTGCTTATGCTAGTTTCGGCGCTCTCTAATCGTAACAATATCTTGTCTGCTTACGAACATGCAGTTCAATCAAAATATCGGTTCTTTAGTTACGGCGATGCGATGCTGATTGATCAAGCGGTCTAAATTATGAGGCTTGCCTCTTTAATTATAGTGTCGTTGTTTTTGTAGGAAACACAGCCCGCTAGTTTGTGAAAATCTGATGTCTTTTAGTCAGATCGGATTTGGTTATCCGATCTGCCCGAAATTGAATGAATCAAGGCCATTTATACCAATCAAGCTGGTAAACGGTAAATCATTTATCCCGTCCTCTTTTAGCTTCATTTGCCATTTATCAAACACACTACATTTAGTAGTAGCGCTACACGTCCAAATCAAGGAAAATAGCCGCCTTTAAATAGGTTAATCAGCGAACTGTTTTTTCGCCTTGATTTGGAAAGTTGCATGAAGTTTGAAAAATTAGGTCAATCTGGCCGCGCCCGCCGTGGTCGTTTAACCCTTGCACACGGTGTGGTCGAAACACCTGTGTTTATGCCCGTTGGCACATACGGCACTGTAAAAGGTATGTTACCGCGCGATATCGAAGAAATTCAAGCGCAAATTATTTTAGGCAACACCTTTCACCTGTACTTGCGTCCGGGCCTTGAGGTGATTAAAGAGCATGGTGGATTACATGAATTCATCAAGTGGGATAAACCGATTCTGACCGATTCAGGCGGCTTTCAGGTGTTTAGCCTTGGCGCGATGCGTAAAATCAAAGAAGAAGGTGTGACCTTCCGCTCACCGATTGACGGTTCAAAAGTGTTTTTGTCACCTGAGATTTCTATGGAAATCCAGCAAGTGCTCAATTCCGACATCGTGATGATTTTTGACGAATGCACGCCCTACCCAGCCACTCACGAAGAAGCGCAAAAATCGTTGCAGTTGTCTTTGCGCTGGGCCAAACGTTGTAAAACCCATCATCATGAGCAACTCAATAATACCAATGCGCTATTTGGAATTATTCAGGGCGGTATGTATGAAGATCTTCGTGATGAATCCCTCAATGGTTTGCTCGAAATTGGATTTGATGGCTATGCCATCGGTGGGTTATCGGTAGGCGAACCGAAAGAAGAAATGATCAAGGTACTCGATTATCTGCCGGCTAAAATGCCTGAAGATAAGCCGCGTTACCTGATGGGTGTGGGTAAACCAGAAGATATCGTCGAAGCGGTGCGCCGTGGTGTCGATATGTTTGACTGCGTGATGCCGACCCGTAATGCACGTAACGGTCATTACTTTGTGACAGACGGTTTAGTACGTATCCGCAACAGTAAATATCGTCATGATCAAAGCCCGCTCGATCCACATTGCGATTGCTATACTTGCAAAAACTTTACCCGTGCCTACCTTTACCATCTTGAAAAATGTGGTGAAATGTTGGCATCAATGCTCGGTACAATTCACAACTTACGGTATTATCAACGCCTGACTCAAGGCATTCGTGATGCACTTGAGCAGGGTACCTTTGATGAGTTTGTCACCGACTTCTACACGCGTCGTGGTTTAGATGTACCACCCGCACCGGTGGATTAATTCATCAGAATTTGCGCTCAACAAAAAGACAAGGTAAATTGCAGAGCGAACTGGTATTTTTGTCATGATTTGACGCCCATTTTTTAACTTTAGGAAACCAAAATGAGCTTTTTAATTTCTACTGCTCACGCTGCAGATGCGGCGCCGCAAGGTCCAGGCATGATGGCTAACATATTGATGATTGTTGTATTTGTTGCAATCTTCTATTTCTTGATCTGGCGTCCTCAATCGAAACGTGCCAAAGAACATCGTACTTTGGTTGAGAGCCTAGGTGTAGGCAGCGAAGTTGTTTTTGCTGGTGGCTTAATGGGCCGTATCACCAAAATCGAAGGCGATTATGCTGTGGTTGAATTGAGCCGTGGCGTAGAAGTTAAAATTCAACGCGCTAGTGTGATTTCAGTGTTACCTGAAGGCACACTCAATAACCTTTAATCAAAAAGACAGTCGTGCACCCCGCACGACTTTTTCATTTTAAGAAGAAAGCGAATGCGTTACCCTGCATGGAAATATGTGCTGATCATTGTTGTCTTGATTATCAGCACTTTATACGCACTGCCAAGTTTGTATCCAGACGAGCCTGCTGTTCAGATTTCTGGTGCCAAAGCCGGTACTCAAATCGACCAGAGCATGGTGCAAAAAGCAGAGCAAATTTTAAAAACTGCCAACATCACCAGTCATGACAACAGCTTTGCCAATAATGCTGCCCTGTTACGTCTTAACTCATCGGAAGATCAGCTCAAGGCACAGGATGTATTGCGTCGTGATTTAGGCGACAACTATGTGGTGGCGTTAAACCTTGCCCCAACCACGCCAGAATGGCTTCAGAAAATTGGTGCCAAACCAATGAAACTGGGCCTCGACTTACGTGGTGGCGTACACTTCTTGCTCGAAGTGGACATGAACAAGGCGATTGCGCAGCGCATGGAAACGTCGGTCAGTGATATTCGCCGCCAATTCCGCGACAACAATATCAAGTTCAATAGCTTATCGCTTAACAACAATGCGATTGTGCTGCAATTTGCAAATAACGCAGATCGCGACACGGCGATGGACTTTTTACGTCGTAATGGCAACGAATACACACAACAGGCGGTCGCAACGGCAACTGGTGCATCACTGCGTCTGAGCTATACCGATGCTCGTCGTCAGGAAATCGAGTCGTATGCGGTTAACCAAAACTTAACCACATTGCGTAATCGTATTAACGAGTTGGGCGTGGCTGAAGCTTTGGTTCAAACCCAAGGCAGCAACCGTATTGTGGTGGAATTGCCGGGCGTTCAGGATACTGCTGAAGCCAAGCGTGTTCTGGGTCGTACGGCCAATCTTGAGTTCCGTTTGGTTGCCGATCAAAATGATCAATATATCGACCCATATACCGGTAAATATAATGGTCAGCCATTGCCACCGGGCACAGAGTTGTTTGCCTATGAGTCACTCGACAGTGGTCGTCAGTTGTTGCTCAATCGCAACCGCATCTTGACCGGTGAACGCGTGCAAAACGCAAGTTCTGGCTTTAGTCAGGATACAGGCGGTGCCGAAGTGAATATCACGCTCGACAGCGCTGGCGGTAAGCTCATGGCAGATGCGACACGAAATGCAGTGGGTAAACGTATGGCGGTGTTGTTTATCGAAAATAAACAACGCGTCAGTTATGTGACGGATCCGGCAACTGGTGCACAAACTGAAGTGCGTACACCATTTACGGAATCGGTCATTATCAACGCCGCGACTGTCCAAGCTGTTTTGGGCTCACAGTTCCGAATTACCGGTCTGGATTCTCCTCAAGAAGCGGCTGAACTGGCGTTGATGCTTCGTGCGGGTGCACTTGCAGCACCGATGTACTTTGTTGAAGAACGCGTGGTTGGTCCAAGTCTTGGTCAGGAAAATATCGACAAAGGGATTCTGTCTACTGAAGTCGGCTTTATTCTGGTCGCGATCTGGATGATCGTGTTCTTCCGCTTGTTCGGTTTGATTGCAAACTTTGCTCTCGTGTTTAACTTGGCAATGATTCTTACTGTAATGTCGTGGATTGGTGCATCGCTCACCCTACCGGGGATTGCCGGTATCGTCATTACCATCGGGATGGCGGTCGATGCGAACGTACTGATTTGTGAACGAATACGTGAAGAAATCAAATGGGGGGCTTCGCCCAAGCAGGCCATTGTGGCCGGCTATGATCGTGCCTACAACACCATTTTTGACTCGAACTTAACCACATTCTTGGTGGCGTTCATTTTGTTTGCAATTGGTACAGGTCCAATCAAAGGTTTCGCAGTGACGCTGATGATTGGTATTGTCTGCTCGATGTTTACTGCCATTACCGTGACCCGTGCAATTGTACAGCTCATTTATGGCAAACGTCGTAACTTGAAAAAGTTGAGCATATAAGGAGATCGATGATGACTGATATGACTCAACCTAAACCCAAGCAGTATGGCCGTCCAGACAACGAGCGGGTGATTCCGTTTATGAAAATTGCCAAACCAGCGGCAATTTTCTCGGTCTTGCTGACTTTGGCCAGTATCTTCTTTATTGTAACCAAGGGCCTTAACCTCGGTTTGGACTTTACTGGCGGCGTTTCGGCAGAGCTGAATTATTCGCAACCGGTGAATCAGTCCGCTGTTTCACAAGCGCTTGATAAAGCCGGCTTTAAAGATGCTGTGGTGCAAACACTCGGCAGTAATAAAGATCTGATCGTGCGTATGCCTGTACAAGACGATCTCAAAGTCGATGATCTTAGTAACGCGCTGACCAAGGCCGTGCAATTGCCAAATAATACGGCAGTAGTGCATAAGGTCGATGCTGTTGGCGGTCAGGTCGGTAACGAGCTTTATATTCGCTCTGCTGGCGCTGTGGCTTTGGCATTGATTCTGATGCTAGTCTACGTGACCATTCGTTTTGAATTCAAGCTTGCGATGGGCGCCGTGATGTCGTTATTTCACGACATCATTATTATCATTGGTGCTTTCGCGCTGTTTCAATGGCAGTTCGATTTAACCGTGCTTGCGGCTGTATTGGCGGTCATTGGCTTCTCACTCAACGATAACATCGTGGTATCAGACCGTATCCGTGAAAATTTCCGTAAGATTCGCGGTGCAACACCACGTGAAATTGTCGACATTGCATTGACCGAAACCTTACGACGTACCATTCATACCTCCATGACCCTATTACTCGTGGTTCTTGCCATGATGTTCTTGGGTGGTGATGGTTTGAAATGGTTCTCTGTTGCGATGTTTGTAGGTGTCTTTGTCGGGACCTACTCTTCGATTTATATCGGAACAGCATTTGCATTGTGGCGTGGTCTGAACCGTCAAGACTTTGTGGTTCAAGTCAAACCTGAATTTGAAGATGATATTCCATAATCTTTAAATTTGAATGTTATTCAAAATGCCAGCAATCTGCTGGCATTTTTTTAATCAACACATTTAAGATTGTGTTTTGGTTTTTGCCTCTAGATCGAGCTGACGCTGGCGCTCTCGCCGATTAATCTGCTCAATCTTTTCGAGTCCATACTGAATCGCATAGTAAAATCGGGCAAATAACATCATGACAAAAAAGGTATAAAATGCAGATAGATCAAGTGTTTCGCCATTCTGAAAAAGTCTTGCATAACACGCAGCAAGTAATGAAATGATCATCATTGTTGCAAAGAAATAATAGAGAAATCGGATATCTTTATCACGTAATTTTAATTTCATTGTTATGATCCAATGTTTTAATGCGACGAAAAAATTTAATTTTGAGTATGAAAAATTTGTATCTGTGGCAGGATAAATTGACCGCATCCGATATCTGAACGCCACGCAACACTTAACATCGAATCTTTCATATCAAAGCACTGATAGGCAAAAACACCCAATCGATCATCTAAAATTTGTCCCTGATCATGTACAGGATGCATATGCGTATTGAGTGTATTTAAATCGAGTCGAATCCCCATCCCGTGCGCTTTTAAAATCGCTTCTTTGGTGGTCCAGACTTTAAACCAGTATCGGACATCTTCATCTAAGGCTTTCCAGCATTGGTATTCATCGGGATGAAATGCATGCTGTGCCAGCGCTTCAAAACGAATCTTTCGATCCAGACTTTCAATGTCTACACCAATATCTTGTAAGTTTTGACTGATGGCCAGCGCGTAGTTTTGCTGACTATGTGAGTGATTAAACTGAAGTCCTGAATTTGCCAGATAGGGTTTGCCCTGCTCTGCAATGATATACCTCAAGCTATTTACAGGAACATTTAAGCACTGTGCAATCAACTCATCACGATACTGATGAATCTTTTGTTTTTGGTAATGGTTATAATCACGACGACTCGGGAAATCCTGAATCGTCATATCCACAAGCTGAGCCAATGATCGTACATAAACCTGTATGCTTTTCATGAACACTGACTCACCTTGTATCTCGATTTAAAATTTAACAATATCGCCTTTTAGAGCAACGCCAGCCACAGCCGTGCCTTTGTGGCATTCGTAAGTTGTGGTGCTTTTGGTTTCATTCGATTTGTAGTAACTCACAATATTGGTCACCGCATTAGCACCTTTCGCTTTGGCTGCATTTTGTAACTGAATCAGCGCTGAACGCAGTACCCAGTCACATGCATTTTCTGCCGACTTACCAAAGCCATTGGTTTTTTTATTGGTGACAATACCTGGCTGGATAACCTTTCCACCCGATTTAGTACCATTCAGATAAAACTTTACTGAGCCATCCAGTGTTCCATCTGCCACTGCACGCTCAACAGCAGATTTAAAATCAAGGTTATGGACATTGTCTGCTGCTTGTGCCGCACCCATTGCCCCAAGGCAAAGTACAGCGATCGTGAGTTGTTGTTTCAATAACATTGTTGTTTTCCTCTTATTCAACACGTTTAAAAATCAGGGAGGTATTAATCCCTCCAAAAGCAAAATTATTACTCATTACGATATCGGCACCCAACGCACGCGACTGCCCTGTAATGTAATCCAAATCCCCACATAATGGATCTACGTCATCCAGATTCAAGGTTGGAATATACTGGTTACGCTGCATCATCTCAATGCTAAGCCAAGCCTCAATGGCACCACAAGCACCTAAGGTATGTCCAAAATAGCTTTTTAATGAGCTAATCGGTTTCTTACCAAGTACTTGAGCAGTGGCCTGAGTTTCGGCAATATCACCCTGATCGGTAGAAGTGCCATGTGCGTTGACATATCCTATCTGCTCTGCGCTCAAGCCTGCATCTTTTAACGAGAGTTGCATACAGCGCGCCATCATGGCTTGATCAGGACGGGTGACATGCTGTCCATCGGTATTGCTACCATAGCCAACAATTTCGGCATAAATGGTGGCACCACGTGCTTGCGCATGCTCATATTCTTCTAAAACTAAACATCCTGCGCCTTCACCAATAACCAAGCCATCGCGCTTTGCATCAAAAGGACGCGGTGACTGCTCAGGATGGTCATTCATACCACTGGTTGCAAGTAACACATCAAATACCGCTGCGCCAGCCGCACTAATTTCTTCAGCTCCACCTGCCAGCATTACAGTTTGCTTGCCATATTTAATCGCCTCATAAGCCTGTCCGATTGCCATCGAACCCGATGTGCAAGCACTTGAGGTTGGTAAGGTGAGGCCTTTTAAACCAAAATATACGGTCATATTGACTGCACTGGTGTGTGACATCATACGGATATACGTGGTGGCATTCATTTTGGTCATATCGTTGTCAATGAGCATACAACCAAACTCTCGTACCGCATCAACACTCCCCGCAGATGAACCGAATGCAACACCTGTATCACCACTTTTCAATATCGGATCATCGAACAGTTTTGCATCTTTAAGCGCAGCCTCGGCAGCAATGACCGACATCAGCGCCACACGTCCCATGCCACGTGTTACTTTACGGTTAAAATGCTTAGGAATACTAAAACTTTCAACAGGCCCACCCAGTTTGGTACGTAAGTCCGTATATTGTTCCCAATCGGCCATGTAGCGAATGCCACTTTTGCCCTGAGCAAACTTTTCAAAAATTGCATCTGCAGTTTCACCCAGTGAGGTAATCCCCGACATTCCTGTAACCACTACGCGTTTCATTAAATCAGTCCTCCATTGACGGAGATGACCTGACGGGTAATGTACGAGGCTTCATCTGAACACAAAAATTTCACCACACTGGCAACTTCATCTACGTGTCCCATACGTTGTAAGGGGATCATCTTTAATGCATGCTGTTTGACTTCTTCTGTGACCATTTCAGTTTCGATCAGACCTGGCGCCACACAGTTCACCGTGATTTTACGCTTGGCAAGTTCCAGCGATAACGCTTTGGTTGCGCCGATCAGACCGGCTTTGGCCGCACTGTAATTGACCTGCCCACGATTTCCCATGATGCCAGACACCGAAGATAAGGTCACAATACGCCCGCCCTGTTTCAGGTGAATCATCGGCATAATGAGTGGTTTTAATACATTATAAAAACCATCCAGTGAGGTTGAAATCACGTCATCCCACTCATGATCACTCAATGCTGGAAACGCGGCATCATGGGTTAAGCCTGCATTTAATACCACCCCATAAAATGCACCATGGACTTCAATGTCCTGCTCAAGCATTTCGCGTACGGTATCTCGTGCATTGACATCAAACATCAATACATGGCTGTTTCTTCCAAGCTGTTTAATTTGCTCTGCCACCGCTTGGGCCTCGTCCAAACGTGAACGCGCATGTACCGTAATATCAAAACCCGCCTGGGCCAATTGCAAAGCAATGGCTTTACCAATTCCGCGACTTGAACCTGTGACTAAAATTCGTCTACTCACGTATTTTCCTTATTATCTTGATCTACTGTAGGCTCATAAACACTTAACAACGCTGAAATTTTATGCGCTTGATACTCAATCTCGCAGGCAAATTGTCCCAAACCTTCATGTAAGTATTGCTGCTCGATACGAATGATTAGTGTTGAACCCAATTCAAAAAATGCAACAGGCAAATTTAACTTGCGTGTTCCCAATAAAAATCCAATTCTGGGCGTATGGCCTCGCTGACGTCCATTACGTCCCGAATATGCACTAATGGTCTGTGCCATCAATTCAATACTGGTCCAGCTCGGTAAGCCTTGCGCTGTACAAAATAAAAGTTCTGGACGGATGGTTAAACTGGCCAAAGCCCCTTGATCAAAGATTTCAATGAGATCATCCACAAACACCATGGGTGCTTCATGTGGAATATATTGGCTGGCATTTTCATTGATGTTCATGTCGATGCTGTCCCCAAGAGGTTTTGTTCAAAGTTTCGGCCAAAAATCAGACTCACATTGCTACCACCAAACGCAAATGAATTGCTCATCATATAATGAAGTGATTCGATTTTGGTACTGGCATTGACATAGGTCTGATCCGCAAGCTCATGATCCAGTTGTCCCTGTTGATGCCAGGGTAACCAGCTCTGATCGAGTAAAGCCTGCTGACAGATAAATGCTTCAACCGCGCCTGCTGCTCCCAGACAATGCCCAGTTTGATGCTTGGTACTACTGAGTTTGATCGGATGACCTGCAAACACTTGTCGTACGGCCTTAATTTCCATGGCATCATTTTGCGGTGTGGCAGTACCGTGCAAATTTAAATAATCAATCTGTGCAGCTTCAAGATTTGCAGCCTTTAATGCGCGCTGCATGGCTTGTGCAGCACCCAGCCCATCAGGATGAGGTGCCGAAATATGCCATGCATCCATGGCCTCCCCCCCACCCAAAAACATGACAGGTGCGATATCACGGGTCAATAAAAACAAACTGGCAGCTTCACCAATATTAATTCCATCACGTTCTGCACCACAAGGCTGACAGATACTCGCCGATAAGCTCTCCAGACTGTTAAATCCATTTAAGGTTAAGCGGCAAAGTGTATCGACACCACCGACCAGTACGGCATCTGCTAAACCCGCATTGAGTAAACGCTGTCCCGCGATAAACGCTTTGGCACTGGATGAGCAGGCTGTTGAAATCGTATATGCAGCGCCACACCAGCCCAAATACGCTTGCAAGCCTTTGGCCAGCGCATTCATTTCCTGTTTGTGATGATCAATCACCACCTCAGTTTTACCTTGAAAATATTCTGCCAATAATGACTCATTATCAGCAATGCCTGATGTCGATGTCCCCACCACAATCGCTAAGCGTGATGGATTTATATGGGCTGTACGTTGTCTTAGCTCTGTTTCGATTTGCGAAAGTGCAGTGACAGCAAAGCGTAAATTACGGGATTGCCACGGCGCACAGCGCTCAGGCAATTGTTCAATGAAGTTCTCTTGATAGGCCCCCACCCAGACTGCGTGCTCTGAAAGCCAATGCTGTTGTAATGATAATGTAGTTTGTTGAGTCGAGTTGGGCTGGGTTAAATTCTGGCGCACTTGCTGAGATGAACTGCCCAAAGCAGAAAGACTTGCACTTAACTGAATACCCACTGCGGCAGAATGTTGTTGTTGATGCGTCACGGTTTTTCTCACCAGATTTTTTTAATTAGGTTGCAATGTATTTTCAATCGGTGAAAACGTCATTTGATACGGCACTTGTACATTATCCAACTCAATGTGTTGTTCTAATGCGCTTATTTTTAAAGCCAGTTGTTGTTTAATATAAATATTCTGACCATTGACCGTGGGTTGAGTATAAATTGCTGTATGTTGTTGCTCGGCAAAATTTGGATAAGTTGCAAGCAGAATATCTCGAACTACAAATTCAAATGGCAATAACCGCATTTGCTCAATCCGCTGTTTAACTAAAACTTGTTGTCCATCATAATCGACCTGAAACAGTTGTTGTCCAGTCAAACTTAATGCTACTAATTCAAGCACCTGGCCCTGCTGTTGCTGATAAAGCAGAAAACTAAAACTTTGCTTTCGCCACTGCACATCGACTTGATCTTGACGTTGATAATCGGAATGTGACCATGCTGACCAATTTGACTGTGACAATCCCGATGCTTTCGGAATGATACTTTGGCAAGCACTGATTCCAAAAGCTAAACTTGTCATTAATAATAAGCGCATCCATGCCATTTTAAACATCCAGTACTTTTGCTTGGGGTTGATCATCACGACAATATTCAGCCAGCGTTGCTAAACGTCGTTTGGCATTTTTATGCATTGGATTATTCATATCCCATGCGTAGCCTGCCAGTAATGATGCAATCATACGTTCAATTTCAGGATTTTTCAGCGTAGAAAATACCACATCCTGAAACTCCCCCGAATACCATGCTTCAACATAAGCACGAAAGATCTGGATTCCCTGTCTCAAGGGTTGCTCGTATTCGGTCAGCCAATCGATCTGTTCACCATTCAGGGTACGCTCAACCAAAGGAATCGCCAAACTTGAAGACTTAAGCGCAATGGTTACACCCGATGAAAATACAGGATCTAGAAATTCACCCGCATTGCCTAGCAACGCATAATTGGATTGTGCCAAATGTTTGACGTTGGCCGAGTAGCCAACCAGTGTTCTCACAGGTGTGTCAAACTTGGCAGCATTTAAAACATGGGATAAGCTCGGATCATCTGCCAGTATGCGCTTAAGTAATTGCTCATGTTGATCGAGATCTGCATTGCCTGTCAGATAAGCATCGAAAAAGTCCTGTTCTGCCACGACACCAAACGAGCTTCGACCATCTGCGAATGGAATGAGCCAGTACCATGCACGATGATCTTTTTCATGTACCGTGATCAAAATCTTATTACGGTCAAATGAGGCATCGTTAGCTATCCCATCTTCAATATGAGTAAACAAGGCACGACGTACTGGAAAGTTTGATGGCGATTCTAAATTTAGAAACTTTGGTAAAATTCGACCAAAACCACTGGCATCCAGTAAAAACTTGCCTTGCAGCTGATAAACCCCACCTTGCTCAGATTTTACAGTGACAACAGGATGAGCTAGCTCAACATTGACATCCAAGACTTCATGACCAAAGCGAATATCTGCCCCATATTTTTGTGCCTGCTTGGCCAAGAGATGGTCGAAGTCCCCTCGGCGCACCTGCCATGTGGTCCCCGGCCCATCACTAAATTTCTGGGTAAAATCATAAAAACTACGTTGCTGCCCCCTTAAAAAAGCAGCACCATTTTTAAACTGGAAAGCACAGCGTTCAACATGATCTTTTACAATTTCTAATAAACCCGCTTCTTCTAAAAACACCATCGACTGAGGCAACAAGGATTCTCCAATTGAAAAACGTGGAAAATGTTGTTTTTCAATGATGGTGACCTGTATGCCCTTGTGTCGTAACAGCGCTGCGGCTGAGCTTCCTGACGGTCCTGCCCCAATAATAATGACATCGGTTTGTTGTAAGTTATTGTCTTGAATCTGTTGCATGATCAAAATGACCTTAAAATCTCAGTTCTTTGACTGATAGTGTGAAATAACCCCATGCTGTTCATCCGCTCGGGTAAACAATGTGGCATAGATAAACGAAAAAATAACACCAAACAATACCGTTAAACCAAAGCAATGTATGGCGTAAGTATGACTGAGCGATAATAAACCAAAGCCCAGCAAGGTCGACATCATACATAAGAATAATGCCATACCCACCACTTGAGGATGATCATGACCATGTCGATAAAAGATCGCATAATCCACCCCAATCCCTACAATCAGGAACGTCCCCATAATACTAAACAAATTGATTTCTACACCTAACCACGCCTGAATGGCAAAGGTGGTTAAAAGTGCCAGACTCACAGGTAAAACCAGCGGAAATACTGAACGCCAACCATAAATCAGCCCTAACCCTACAGCTAAAGCCAGTAAAGCATACATAAACAAGCTTTGTGCCTGTATACGATGCTGCTTAAACAGCATTGACAAATCATGGATCGGCTGTTGCAACGTCACTTGCTTATTTTGCATCGCCAGCACATCTGTATTGTCTTTAACCCCACTGAGCATCACCAAACGTTCTTCAGGATTAACCTGTAAAAATGCAAGTGGATGTTGTTGAAAATCCTGTAATTTTAGTAGCGGTAAATGATCAAGTTGTTGCTGCCAAGCCATGACATCCGATGAGGTCAACCCAATATTCTGGGCATATTGCTGTAAAACCTGAACAGGAATTGCTTTTAAACGCTGTATATTCTGTTGTTGCTGGTCTTGTGTCGGAATCCACTGTCCTAAAGCCTGAAAACTCCCCAGCTTGCCTTGTTGCTGCAAATTTTGTAAATGCTGAATGAGAGTCTGCTCATTGCGCTGCATTTGCGCTGGGGTTGCGCCGCGCACCACAAAATAGTCACTGCCTTGCTCCCCCATAAAACGCTCACGTACATACTGATCTTCCTGTTTTAGGCCACGATCCATACTTTGCAGATTTCGAATATCATCATTGCTGTTTAAGAAGAAAAGACTGCTCAGACCCGCCACCAAAATACAGATGACCGAAACATAACCCAGCAATCGCTTTGACTGAAACCAGACTCGAAATGTTCCAATCCATTTCAGACGGCGGATTGCAGGCTCTGCATTGAGTGCAGGTAAACGCGGAAGCAATAAAATACTGGTGATCCAAGCAGATACCAGTCCAACAATCGAAAACACTGCAATCTGCTTAAAGCCAGGAAAAGGCGTAAAACTTAAAAACACATAAGCCACGACTGTGGTCATCAAGCCCATAAACAAGCTGGGTAATAACGGTTTTAATACCTCAAATCCTGTAATGTTGCGATGCTGTGATTGCATTGCCATAAAATAAAAAGAAAAATCGACACATACACCTATCAGGCTCGCACCAAAGACCAGCGTCATCAGATGGATTTCACCAAAGACCCAATGTGTTACAGCGAAAGCCACCAAAGAGCCCGTAGAAACCGCAATAAACTCTGTGAGTAATGGGCGGAAGGAACGAAAACCGAACCAGACCAATAAAATTAGTCCTAAAGTCGACCCCAAACCAATGGTCGAAATCTCTTTTTGAGCCGACTGTGTGCCGTAGTTCGAAAATAGTAAAGTACCTGTCCAATGGCTCGTGACCTGCATCGCATGAAGTTGCTGTTTGCTCTGCTCAATCCAGGCTGTTGCCTTCTCTTGATAATCAATGTTATACGGACTTTGCTTCAATTTAAGCGTAAACAAACGCGAGATTTTATCTGCGTCATGAATCGTGGCAAAACCATTTTCCAGTTCCACCTGACTATTCTGTAAATGTTGCGAACTGGCAAGTACATAGCGACTAAACAACATCAAGGGATCATGCTTGAGACTTTCAGCATTGACAGGTAGTCCAGGCGTAAACAGTTGCATCAGGCTTTTTTCAGTCAGGCTTTGATAGTCATGATCATCCAGTAATTGCTGATCTTCTGGACTGATCAGACCAGCACGATGCTGATACAGCGTTTGCCCTAATTGTTCGGTATTAACTTCTGGCTGTAATGGCTCAAACAGCGTACTTTGAGCAACTGCTTGCCGTAAATACATCGTGGCTTGCTGTAGTTGCGCTGCATTTTTGGCATCTATGACTAAAAATACCCGACTATTCAGTTGCTCACTGACATACTGCTGCGTCTTGACCAAATCGGCATCCTGACTCAGCTCAGGTAACAACGCAAAAATATTGGTTTGAATGTGAATGTCTTTTTTAAGCCATGCCACGCCCATCACTAAACCAATCACGATTAAAATGATGAGCCAAAGTGCGCTCAGTTTATTTTGCCAACTGGAAAAGTGCTTGTTCATTTGCAGAGAGTGTTACAGGCTGTGAGCGTTGTTGACTAAAATTAATGGTGGTACTGTTATTGCCCTGTTCAAGGATAACAATCTGGTTGACGTATTGCTGTCCTTGAATATCGACCTGTACAAATAGTTTCTTGAATAATGTACTTTTCGGCATCAAACGGATTGACCAGCCCTGTGGCGTGATACGACTTTGAGCAATACTAAAATGCTGATCAAGTACAGCCTGATTGCCCGACATCAATTGCAAAAATAATGTTGCTACAGATCCATAAGGTGATTTACTCACATCCAGTTGACTCATGGTTTTTGCGGTTTTTTGAACCAGTTTTTTGGGTGTGACAATCAGATCGGCCTGTACAGGTCGTTGTAATTGCCACAACACGCCATTGGTTTTTGAAAATACCACCGTTCCATTCGACACAAACGTTTTATTGAGTGAGGCCAGTTTCTTTTGCTGTTCAAACTGAGCGCGTACCAGAGATGTTTGCGAAAGTTGTTTGAATATCTGTTCACTTTGTGGCGTCACTGCGTGTGCAGGCAAAATAAACCACAGCACTGCAAAAACACTGATGAAGATGTTCATCCATCGATTTAAAGCTGATCGGGTGAATACACGATGACTTAACATGCCGACTCCCCTCCTTTCAGCGCTTGAAATGCAGGCCACTGGTTTAAACAATCAAATAAAACCTGTGGAGACTGAAAACACATTTCACGCGTCGCAATTTCGACGGCGACCTGAATGGTATAGCCTTTGGTCAGACGCTTACCCGTTGCATCATCAAAAATCAGATAATCGATTTTGAGACGATTTTCCCATTCTTTTAATATGGCACGTACCCGAATTTTTTGTTCAAACTGAATGCCTTGTGCATAACGGACATGACTTTCTATCACTGGCCATGCATAGCCAGAAGCCAACATCTGGTTATAGTTGTAATGAAACTGGTCCAGCAGCTTACAGCGCGCAATTTCAAAATATTTTAAATAATGTCCATGCCAGACCACATTCATGGTATCCACATCATGAAACGGAACTTCAATAACGACTTCAGCCTGCATAAAGCTGCTCCTGTTGCTGCATCCAATCTGCATTAGACAGCTCAAAATGGGCAAAACGATCAACAATCTGTTGCAATTCGGTTTGTAATGGTCGGTCTTCGATCACCAGTGCAAGACTGTGTAAGGTCCATGCACTAAATGCACGGAGGGTTGGACTTAATTGTTGTGCCAACTGCTTCAAATGTATTGCCTGTATACTGGCACAGCACAGTGCAGCCATCACTTGTTCAGTCAATACAATAATTCGTGTCGCATCACGCGCAGCAATGGTGCCCATACTGACTTTATCCTGATTATGACACTCGGTAGATCGTGAGAAGATCGATGCCGACAAAGTCTGTTTTAATGCCTCAGCCGTCCATGCAGATACGCCAATCTGTACCGCCTTGAATCCATGATTCAGCGGTAAACGTTCCGCGGTTGCACCTGTCAGGTTGCGCGGCAGACCATGATTCATTTTGTGATCGACCAATTGTGCCAACTGACGATCCATCAGGTCTGCAATATTTGCGATCATGATTTTCAAACTGTCCATCGCCTGTGCAATATGCCCGCCATAGAAATGTCCACCATGCAGCACTCTCAAATTCACAGGATCAATCAGCGGGTTGTCATTGCTAGAATTCAATTCATTTTCGATAAACTGACGTAGCCAGACTTTTGAATCTTCAAATACACCAATCACATGCGGCGCACAGCGCAGCGAATAACGATCTTGTAATCGTGGGCTTTGATGTGCGGTTTGTACCTCGCTGTTAAGCCAGTCACGCAATTGGGCTGCAATTTTTTGCTGACCTGTATGCGGCTTCTGAGCAAACAACACCTCATCAAAATGTGTCGGATTACCTTCGAGTGCCAGTACATTGATTGCTGTGACTAATGTGGCTGTCTGTGCAATCTGTTCAGCCCGCTTATAATTTAAACAAGCGATTGCGGTCATCACCGCAGTGCCATTCATCAAGGCCAAACCTTCTTTAGGACGCAAGGTTAAAGGCTGGATAGCTTTTTGCTGATACACCTGTTGCACAGGAATAATCTTGCCTTGGTAATACACCTCTCGCTCACCGACCAATACTCCAGCGATATAAGATAACGGTGTCAGATCACCACTTGCCCCTACCGAGCCCTCGGAAGGAATTACAGGAATCACATTTTCATTGAGCAACCACACTAGACGTTCCAGCAATGCCAATGAAACACCAGAATAACCACGTGCCAGCGAACAGAGTCGTGTAATGACCACAGCGCGTGCAGTCACCAGATCCAGATTTTGCCCAAGTCCACAACCATGAAAGCGTGAAAGCTGTAGCGGCAGTTCATGCACTTGATGAGTCGGCACTTCGACCAGACAAGAATCTCCATAACCTGTGGTCACCCCATAAATGACGCCTTCTTCTTGAAGCAAAGTATCCAGAAAATCTGCACCTTTCTGAATCAAATCGCGCCAGTCTTGTTGTTCAGGTAATGCAACACGGCACTTTGCCTGAGCCACACGAACAACATCTTCAATACTCAAAGGCTCTAAGCCAACCGTCAGTGTCTGCGGCTGGGTGATATTCAAAGTCGTATTCACGCTACTTCGTCCAAAAATGATAAAAGTTAAACCACTGATAAGGCGCACGCAGGCAATGTTGTTCTAATAAATGCACATATCGTTTGGTGATCTCTTGCATGGCATGTTGTCGTGTCTGACGGGGCAAATTCACCACATCAGCAAGTTTATGAATATGTACCTGAAACTGTTGCTGCTCACGATAACAAAACACGGCCAGCACAGGCACTTTCAGCAAATTTGCCAGAATCCAAGCGCCTTGTGGCCATATTGCTTCTTTACCCAAAAATTCAATATGTTGGACGCGATCTGAATGCACAGGTGCCCGATCTGCTGCCACAATGACCCATTCACCTTGCTGCATTTTTTCTTCAAGTAAAATCGCGGTTTCTAGCCCGAGTTCATCGACCGAGATTAAATTAACATCCACCTGATCATTGAGCTTTTTTAAAAATGCATTAAATTGTGTGGCATGCTTTTGATACACCAACACATTAATTTTCTGTGGATGTTCAGCTTTGATAGCACGCAATAATTCAATATTACCAAAATGAGAGACCACCAGCAGTGTGCCCTTTTGATAGGCTTGCTGAAAATGCTCATGCCCCAACAATTGTAATTGCTGCTCGGGGATCTGACCAAGCCAGCCCTCCATCTTATCCAGAATACTGAGTCCAAACTGCATAAAATGTTGATAACTATTGATCCAGGTGGGCGTTGCAGAAAAAGGAGATTGCTGACCTGCGAAATCATGCAATTGACGTAAATAAGTCAGCGATGCTTCACGCGCTGTCACCGCAAACATCCAGTACCACAAAATAATAAAATACAAAATCGCCTTACACAGCCAGCGCCCACCCAAACGATAGAAATACAGAACCAGGGTGAGTAAGCCTAGGCCACCACGCTCTTTGGTCTGGTTCCAGTGTTGGGTCTGGCGTTGCATGTTTAGGCCTTAATCTTTTGTTTTAAGAGTTTGGGGAATCGCCATAGCATCCCCGCGAACAAACGGGCATGCGCCTGACTCATTCCGACATTGTCACGCCATGCATGAAAATGAGAAATACCATGTTCTGGATAGATCACAGCTGTCGGCACATTTATAAATGCGAGATTTTCCCATTTCAGACGGACCAGAATTTCACTATCAAAGCCCATACGTGGCTGAAACTTGGCCTGCTTGATGACCTTTAAAGTGGGTCCGAGCGGATAAACTCGAAAGCCACACATACTGTCCTTAATCTCAAAAGACAGGCTATTGATCCAGACCCAGACGTGAGTTAAATAACGTCCATACAATCTCTTTTTAGGAATCGATGCATCAAAAATGGGTTGTCCAATAATGACTTTTTCTGGGTATTGCTGCGACAACTGTAAAAACTGCTCGACATCCGCCCACTGGTGCTGACCATCACAATCGATTTGCAAGGCATGACTGAGTCCAAGCTGATCAGCATAGTGTAGCCCAGTGATCACCGCCTGTCCTTTACCTTGATTATAAGCATGCTCAACCAGATGTACTTGAGTATAGCTCTGATCCAGCACTCTAAGCTTAGTGCTACATTCTTCATTACTGCCATCATTAACCAAAATCATAGGCAATTGATAACGGCTTAAAGTTTCCACCAACTGATCCAGATAGTGCGGATGATTAAACACTGGAATAATAAAACCATAAGCTGTCATGTCGAACGCTCCTCACCTGCAATCTTTAGCGCAAATAGCAAGCGTCCAGATGCCATGGTTTGATCTTGCTGGTGCAGCTCGAAACTGATTTTATGTTGCTTACGTGTCAATTTCATCGCGATCACACTATAAGGCACAATCACATGCTGAAACTTAAGTTGCTCATAGCCACTACACCAGTCCAGATCGGCCCAAATCTGTTTGGCAAAAGCCTCAACAAAACCAATCTGCCCGACACCAGGATAAATCGGTTGTGTTGGGAAATGCCCTTTAAAACATTCCAGTTCTGGTGAAAATTCAAGTGTCCAGCAATGCTCGTTTTCAAGTGCTGTACGTTGTAAAACAACGGGATATAGCATCGGCTGAAACAAACTTTTTAAATAATGTTTATCTCGCTTGGACTGACTATTGTGCGGAATATCCGTGAGAAAACGCCAAAGACGCGGAATCGCAATGCGCTCAAGACCATGGGATAACTGGTGTTTTAACTGCGATACAAACTGGCGCTTGCCCAACTGCTTTAAAGATGCACGTGCATCAGCGTTGAGTACCACGATGCAGGCGAGAAGCTGCCGTTGCTCATGCTCAACCACCAAGGCATGACACTGCTCAACCTGAGGTTGTGACTGAATCCCCTGCTCAATTGCATCCAGACTCAGCCGCTTTTCTTCAAGCTTGATTAAACGATCTGCACGACCTAAAAGTTCAAAGCCGAGTGTGGTATTGTCTAATTGCTGCCATTGTGCCAAATCGCCTGTTTCAATCCATTGCTCGGTATAAGCATGCGCCGTTTTAACCTGCAAATGTGCTTGCTCAATCTGGATATCAACATCAGCAAAAGCCTGCCATGCGGCATGATCCTGATGTCGATAAGCAATACCACCCGTCTCGGAGCTTCCCAGAATTTCAGTAATGGCATCATTCAGTTGAGGTCGGATTCCAGACTCCAGCTTGCCACCTGAAGAAAACACAGCTTCACACGCTTGCAATACCATATCTTTATTCCAGCGTTTTAATAATGCTGGACTGGAGATCACATAATTTTGCCTATTAGACGTAGTGAAGCGCTGTTGCATGATCACCACATCTTCCGGGAATCCCAATTGTGGACTGTAAAAACATCGTCCCGTGGCAAGTGGCCAGAGCACTTTAAACAGTAAACCATAGATATGCTGGTGACTCACAGTTGCCAGCGCAATGCTGTTCTCGGCTAAACCAAAAGTCTGGTCTAGTCCCTGTACTTCAGAGAGTAATTGCGCCAAATTTCGCTCAATACGTTTGGGCTGTCCTGTCGAACCTGATGTATAAAAATCGATATGTGCCTGATTGAGTGTTTCAGTGTTCCATTCAGGAATTGGTATCATCTGTACTGGTGAAATACTCAACTGACGTGAGAGAAAGTGAATGTCCTGCCTACGAAAGTCTTGTTCTAGCTGTGCGACACGATTTGGTGGAAGAAGGATACGTTTCTTGGCGACCAGCCCTGCAAATAACAGGACTAAAAAATCATAACTGTCCTGTTCCCATAACGCCCAGACAGATTGGGGGGATGGTTGAATCCAGGCCGCCTGTGCTGCAACATCCTGCCAAAACTCTGCAAAAGAAATTGCTTTTAGTTGAGCATTGATCGCCAAGGTTCGGGGTGACCGAATAAAATCATTCAAGTGATTGTTCATCATTATGGTGTAAACGTCGATAACGTTTTCTTAATATAAATTCGCCAAGTAAAAGAATCCCCATCAACACATAGGAGATAAAACCATTATAAATGACCCAGATTTGGGTCGACATCCATATGACCGTACACCATGCAATACTGGCATTGATCAGAAAAAAACCGCACCATATCATGGTGACTTTTCGCGTCCACTGCACACCCGACTCAGGTAAATCGGGTTCCATAATCCGTGCAAAGCGTTCAATCATAGAGGGTGGTCGCCATAATGTAGAAGCAAAAATGCAAAATGCACCTAAACTCATCAATACAGGATAGACCTTCAACCAAGCATGATCATTGAGGATTAAACTTAAGCTGCCGCACAACACAGCAAATGCAGTTAATGGCCACAATAATGAATTAGATTTGCTGAGGAATCGAATCAGTCCTATCCCAATCAATAGCAAACTCGCCACATAGAAATGTCCATGCGCCAGACTCCACCCTACAATAAATGGATACGCGATAAAGCATATCGCGATGATCCATTTGAATAGGCTGTTCATTAGGCCGTCATATTTTGAATGACAGTCACGACATCATGTACTGTACGAACATTTTTAAAATCTTCAGGTTTGACTTGCTTACCTGTTAACTCTTTAATTTTTACAATCAAATCAACAGCATCAATACTATCAACATCCAGATCAGAATAAAGATTTGAATCGAGTTGAATCGTTTCTGGTTCAATCTCGAATAAATCTTCCATCCATTCACGCAAAGTAGAAAGAATGTGTTCTTGACTTAACATAGCGACCTCTTATGCTTTTTGTTGTGCTTCAACCAAAGTCACCAAACTTTGGATTGAACGAAAATGCTGCTTGGTTTCATCCGATTCCGCATTTAAATGAATGTGATAACGCTTCTTCAGCGCAAGTCCCAACTCAAGGGCATCAATCGAATCAAGGCCAAGTCCATCACCAAATAGAGGTGCGGTCTCATCGATATCCTGAATCTGGATATCTTCAAGGGCCAAAACATCAATAATCATCTGTTTTATTTCATCAGCAAGATTGCTCATTGGGATAACTCATGCTTAAAAAAGTGTTGTAAATACTGATTTAATAGTCGTACATTTTTAGGATTTACGCTCAAATCAGTTAAGGCATCTGAAATGGAAATTGCATCTAACACCTTTATTTCAATATGAAAAGGTTTTGATGGAATGTGATACCATTTTTCGTTTTTGGTTAATGTGGTGGGTGTACAGCGAATCAGCACTGGTCGAATCGGCACATTGGCTCGAATCGCAATGTTGGCAGCACCTCGCTGAAACTCATTAATCTGTTCATCTTTCTGGGTTCGAGTTCCTTCTGGAAAAATTAACAGAGAAGCGGCATTATTTTGCTGTAAACGTGTCACGCAATCATGAATAAATTGATTAGATCCTGCATTTAAAATGTAACCTGCGCTACGTACAGGCCCACTTGTAAAAGGATTAGACCAGAGAGACTCTTTCACGACACAGTTGGCCTGTTGCATCAATCCAATCAAAATCACCACATCAATGAGCGTCGGATGATTTGCAATCACCAATTCCTGACGGCTCTGCTGTAACTTTTCCAGACCTTCTACCGAATACGTCATAATACCGAGCTTAACCATCATCTCGGTAAAGCCTTTAAAGCTGGTTTTAATGACTTTTTGGGCACGTTGCTGACGCGTATGAGGATCCCGTGTGGAGATATTGACGAGCGGAGCAATCACGGTTGCTATCGTCATTCCTCCAATGCCAAAACTGGCAAAGCTCAAGCCTGTCGCACCGACACGCCAGACGTAATTTGCTTTTTGCTTTATTGTTTTTAACTTGAGCATTTTTGCCATCCTAGCAATTTTGATCGATTTTTATCTTGCCAAAAATGATAAAAATCGATGACATCGAGTTGATCAGTTTGCTCAATTGACAACAGTTTAATATTGGCCTGGTTTAAACTTAATACTGTAGATAGGGCAAATGGTTCAAAATCTTCCCGATCCTGATAAATATCAGGTAAAGCTGCCTCGTAATATACCAGTAACACCTGTTGAATGTCAGGCTGTGCTTTTAAAATCGCATAGGCTTCAATCATTGCCTGAGTCCATGAACAGCTCAGACTCGTCGATACCGTTTCATCCTTACACAAGATGGAATACAAGCCAGCAATTGCGTTATGTACAGAAGTCGAAAACTGGGTGGGTGATGGGGTCTGCTCCGTTAGCACATCCTTTAAAATATTTAAGGTTTTGGCTTCATCACCATAACGGGAAGCCCAAACGATATAATCAACAGATTGCTGTTGCTTTGCCTCAGAGGCAGCACTCAATGCTAACTTGGCTAAAGCAGAAAGCCGACGTCGTTGGATGGCTGGAATATGTTCAAGCACAGGTAGGCCTTGTTGAGCATCATAAACTCTTAAGTTAGAAAGATGAAGTTGCAGCATGCTCGACCGTGCCTTGAATAATCAAATGAACAAAACATAAAAATTTGGAGCGAAATTATACCACTAGTACTTAAATTAACAAAAAATTACGTTTTATTTTCTTTAAGATATTATTTAATAAAAATAAATACAGTGTATAAAAAAGCCCCGAACATTTTCGGGGCTTAGCAATTTGGTAATTAACGCTTAAACTTTTTCTCTGCTTTCTTAAATTTTTGCACATAACGACGACGACGTGCAGCCACACGCTCATCGACTTGAGACTTACGACCTTCAAATGGATTTTCAGACGTTTTAAAGTCGATACGTACAGGCGTACCTTCAAGCTTATAGACTTTACGGAATACATTTTCGAGGTAACGGCGGTAATCCGCTGGCGTTTTATCAACCTTATTGCCATGAATCACAATCGTTGGTGGATTTTGTCCACCCATATGCGCATAACGCATTTTGATACGACGACCACTGATCATTGGAGGCTGATGCGCCTCTGTTGCATCATTTAAAATCTGGGTCAGCTTGGCTGGTGAAACTTTGAGATTAGCCGACTCATATGCACGATGAATGGACGGATAAAGCTCACCTACACCCGTACCATGCAGCGCAGAAATCAAGTGAATCTTCGCCCAAGGAATAAAGTCAAAGCGACGTTCAACATCAAGTTTACATTGTTTACGATCATACTCGGTCATGTTGTCCCATTTATTAATGGCGATCACCATGGCACGGCCAGCTTCGAGTGCATAACCGATCAAGTGCAAGTCTTGCTCAACAATTCCTTCACGCGCATCGACCACCACCACGACCACATGTGCATCTTTCATGGCTTGTAGCGTCTTAACGACCGAGAATTTCTCAATCATTTCATCGACTTTACCTTTACGACGCACACCCGCAGTATCGATCAGCGTGTATTGACGCCCATCACGCTCAAATGGAATATAAATCGAGTCACGCGTTGTGCCTGGCTGGTCAAACGCCACCACACGTTCTTCGCCCAACAGGCGATTGACTAAGGTTGATTTACCCACATTTGGACGACCAATAATTGCCAGTCTCAGGCCTGTAGCTTTATCGTGGTCTTCAGGATTTTCATCTTCTGGTACATCTACCAGCACATCTTCAAGCATTTGCGCCACGCCACGACCATGACTCGCCGCTACATGTAACGGCTCACCAAAGCCAAGCTTGTAAAATTCCACCACAGCAGCTTCTGCATGAACACCGTCTACTTTGTTGGCCACGAGGTAGACTTTTTTACCTAAGCTACGGATTTCACGCGCGATCTGTTCATCCGATGCCAGCAAGCCTGCACGTGCATCAACCACAAAAATAATGATGTCTGCTTCATGAATGGCTGTTTTAGATTGTTCAGCCATGTAAGCGTCAATGCCCGCTTCACCCTCACCAATACCACCAGTATCAACCACAATAAATGATTTATTTTGGTAAACCGCATCACCATACTTACGGTCACGGGTAAGCCCTGCAAAATCAGCCACGAGTGCATCACGACTCTTGGTAATCTGGTTAAACAATGTTGATTTTCCGACGTTCGGACGACCAATGAGCGCAATAACGGGTTTCATAGAGTAACCTTTTTCAAGATCTGCCATCTCTCATGGCATCTGCATCAGAAACGAAAAATTTAAGGAAGATAAAAGGCCAGAGGCCCAAATAAAAATACGGGGTTTTGAATGTCTAGATATTCAAAATACCCCGATGAATTTGATAAGCGTTTCGCCAAGCGGCTAGTTTAACACAAGCTGAGGAAAAATTAACGCACTTCCCAGATGGTTAAGGCACCTTTTCTGGTCGATGTATATAAATGACCATCAACCACACGCAGCGAACTCACTTCTCCACGGGTCTTGGCACGACCAATCAATTGACCAGAATCTGGATTAATCAGATGGATCACACCATCCAGATCACCCACCACCAAGTCTTTTCCAAGCATGACTGGGTTACTCAATTGACGATTCAGCAATACGTCACTTTCCCATAACTTAGAACCTGTTCCTAAATCATAAGCGGTCAGCTTGCCATCGGCTTGTGCGACAAAAACTTTATTATCATAAACGGCTGGACGCTTATTACTGCTCGCATCCTGATTCCAGACCACACTTAAGTTGGTCAAGTCGGTTACCGTCACTTGGCCTTGATAGCTCACCGTCACCAGATATTGACCAGAAACGACTGGGTCACCATCAATATCAATCAGGCGCTGAATATCCGAACGTCCTTCGCTTACCGCAACACGGCGCTGGAAGCGAGGCACACCACTAATCACGTCAATACCATAGACATAACCATTGGCACTTGCCACAACCACAGTACGGTCATCTAACATCACAGGTGATGGCTGACCACGCAAGCTAAACTGAATGGTCGGCATTTTATAGGTCCAAACCTGCTGACCCGTTTCCGCATCATGTGCAAACACAGTACCATCGTTCGCAATAGTCGTCACACGCCCCTGATAAATCAGAGATGGACTCAACACGGCACCCGTCAATTGTGCTTTCCACTTTTGTTGACCTGTTTGCTGATCAAGTGCAATCAATTCGCCTTTGATATTGCCTACAACAACAATACCTTCACCCGCAACCGTACCCGCAGTCAAACGGTGCTTCGTGACACGTGTCGTCCATAGACGTTCTTTTCCACGATAAGCAGAAACTTTGCCTTTCGGATCTGGTACAAAAATGACGCCATTCAGCGTGTCGAGTTGCAAACGCAGCGGATCTGCCTTTGGCATCGACGAAACACTTTGTGAAAAAATAGGAACGAGTGCTTGCGTTTGCGTTTGAGCAAGTTTAGGTAATGGATTTGGCTTAGCCTCTTCCTTTTTAACCTGATTACTCGTACAGCCAACTAATGCAGCTGATGCAATGATTAGTGCAAACGGGAATTTATACTTTATATCCATTAAGACTCATCCACCTGTGTGTCTAGAATCGGGCGCTCGATCTCAGGATCATCTACTAAAACGCCTACACTTTCGAGTTTAATTTGTAAAATTTGACGCTCTTGTTTACGTTCAAGCAATACATTCCATGCACTTTGATATGCTTTGCGTGCTGAAGCAATATCATTTTTTGCGACATAGACATCGCCACGTGCTTCTTCAGCAGTGGCTTTAAATGCTGGATCGGTGACCAGTGATAGCGTTTTTAACGCCTCATCATACTTCTTTTGTGCAAGTTGCGCATTAGCTAATCGTAATTTGATCAGTTGCACAAGCCCTTCATCATTTATTTTTGAATTTTCGATTTTTTTCAATGATTTTTCAGCAGTTGCATAATCACCTTTGTCATAAGCGATCTTGGCAAGTAAAAATTCGGTTTGCACAGCCTGAATCGAATCAGGTGCATCCTTCACGATTTTGTCTGCTGCAGCATATAAATTATTCAAAGCATCAGGATTGGCTTCGGCTGCTTGTGCCTGATCAATCAGTTGTTGAACTTTTGCTGTACGCGTCTGGTTTTCAGCCAAGGTCTTCTTTTGCCAGTACTGCCAACCAAAAAAGGCAATGAGCGCAATAAGGATACCGCTAATAATGGCCGAACCATATTTTTTCGTGAACGACTTCAAGTTATCGAGTTGTTCTTCTTCACTTAATGCGCTCATGTGAGTGTCCTTTATCCTTCAATTCTTCAGCTTATTTTTCAAATTTTTTAACTAAAAACGGTACAAGTTCCGAAATAGCGACTTGAGATTGCTCAGACGTTGCTAGCTCTTTTACTGTCAATTCTTGGGTAGTCCACTCTCTCTCACCCAAAATTACAGCATAATGCGCACCCGACTGATCCGCTTTTTTCATCTGGCTTTTCATACTACCTTGCGAACCTGTTTTAACTCGGATTGTACTTGCTAATCCTTCGAACTGATCACGAATCTGTTCAGCCAAAACCAGTGCATGTCCTTGAAAAGCAGACTCTGCGACTAAAAACACATCACAATCACGAACTACTTCTGCCTGTTCAACTTGCTCAAGCAGCAATAATAAACGCTCCATACCCATCGCAAAACCGACAGCAGGAACCGATTGATCCGCTTTACCCTTGAGCTGTCCGACCAAACCATCATAGCGACCGCCAGCACACACCGTACCTTGAGAACCCAGTGCAGTGGTGGTCCATTCAAATACAGTTTTGTTGTAATAATCAAGACCTCGAACCAGTTTTTGATTAATTACAAATGATACGCCTGCATGGGTTAGGTATTCTTGCAACTGATTAAAATGCGCTAACGAATCTTCTTGAAGAAAATCATGCAGCTTGGGTGCATTTTCTAAAATTTTTTGAGTAGACTCAACTTTAGAATCCAGAATACGCAGAGGGTTGGTGCCAAGACGGCGCTGTGAATCCTCATCTAAAGCCTCTTTATGCTGAGTTAAGAATTCAACCAACGCCGTACGATAGGCTGCACGTTCATCTATTTCACCTAGCGTGTTGAGTTCGAGTTGAACCTTCTCTGAAACACCCATACGTTTCCAGAGGCGTGCTGTCATCAAAATCAATTCTGCATCGATGTCTGGCGTTGCCACACCAAAAGTTTCTACACCAAACTGATGAAACTGACGATAGCGACCTTTTTGTGGTTTTTCATAGCGAAACATTGGCCCCACATACCAGACACGCGGTGTTGCGCCACGCAGAAGGTTATGTTCCAACATTGCGCGCACACAGCCTGCAGTCCCTTCGGGACGTAGTGTAAGTGATTCGGGAGGTGTTCCTTTGTCAAAAAAGGTATACATTTCTTTTTCAACAATATCTGTCGCATCACCAATGGCACGCTTGAAAAGTCCTGTCTGCTCCACGATTGGCAAACGAATTTGCTGATAACCGTAAGCATCCATCAAGGATGCGAGATGTTGCTCAAGACGTCTCCATGCTGCTGTTTGAGTAGGAAGAACGTCATTAAAACCTTTTATTGCGACAATTGAACTCATGATGAACTACGAATAATTTCTTTAGATTTAGCTTCTTCAATTTCTTTAACACGCTGACGAACCATATCTTCAATTTCATCAACCAGTTGGTCTGTATCAATCAAGTGACTTTTTTCACCATTACGATACACCAAAGAACGAGGAGAAGCCCCCACAATACCGATATCAGCTTCCTTGGCTTCACCCGGACCATTTACTTTACAACCAATCACCGACAAATCCATCGGTGTTCGAATATCTTCAAGACGCTCTTCGAGTGCCTGCATCACTTTAATGACATTAAATTCCTGACGCGAACAACTCGGGCAGGCAATAAAATTAATCCCGTTAGAACGCAATCCAAGTGATTTCAAAATATCAAAACCAATTTTGACTTCGTCTTCAGGTTCAGCAGCAAGCGAGATACGCATAGTATCGCCTATACCTTCCATCAGCAAGCCACCCAGTGCAATCGCAGATTTAACCGTACCCGTACGATAAATACCAGCCTCTGTTACACCCAAGTGCAATGGATTATCAATCTGTTGAGATAATAAACGATAAGCATCCATGGTCAAAAACACATTCGATGCTTTCACACTCACTTTAAACTCGTGAAAATCAAGACGATCCAAAATATCAATATGACGCATGGCCGACTCCAACAGAGCCGCACCTGTCGGTTCACCATATTTTTTCTGCAAATCTTTTTCAAGTGATCCCGCATTGACACCAATGCGAATCGAAATTCCATGATGGCGCGCTGCTGCAACCACTTCACGGACTTTTTGATCAGAACCAATATTACCTGGGTTAATACGCAGACAATCTGCGCCATAATCTGCAACAGCAAGTGCAATCCGGTGATCAAAGTGAATATCCGCCACCAATGGCACAGATACACGCTGGCGAATTTTGCCAAATGCCTCAGCAGCTTCCATAGAAGGTACAGAAACACGCATGATATCCACCCCTGCGTCAGCACAGCGCTGAATCTGTGCAACTGTTGCATCGACATCGCAGGTTTCGGTATTGGTCATGCTTTGTATACTGATTGGCGCATCTCCGCCCACATAAACAGAGCCAACACGAATTTTGCGAGTGGGGCGGCGTTTAATTGGATTTTCGATCATCGTATTGCTCTACTTTCTCTGTCTTAACGCGATAAACGGAATTCTGCTTTACCGTTTACGGTATAAGGAGACAATGAAATCTGCTCTTGATTCAGGCTTAATGACACAGCAGTCGCATCATCAAGGCGAATCTGGAACGGTGATTGACCCGTTAACTCTAAAGTTGAAGCCTGACGACCTGTTGCCAAAACTTTGCCTGTCGAGTCCACGATATGTACAGAAGTGGGATGGGTAAAGTTTAGCACAAGATGGTCACCCGACGTGGAAGATGCCGAATTGAGTGGCAATACTTCTACATTAGATGCAGCTGGTGCAGTTGCCCCACTCTTTTTATTTGACCAGTTCTGAATTACTGTAACGACCAGCGCAATCAACGCGATGGCTAGAACAATCAGAACACCTCTTTTTAACCATTTACGATTACGCTCACTGTTAGACCCTGGCAATTTGCCCATGATTTTAATCGGTGAGTTGGTCAAGGCGTGATTAGGTAGCAAGCCGGTATCGTTGGCATAAATTTCATCAAAACGCTGGGTAATCACCGAAGCATCTGCGCTTAGATACTTGGCATAAGAACGATAATACCCCTTGATAAAGGTTGCTTCTGGAAGCGCCTTATAATCGTCATTTTCCAATGCAGTTAAGGTTTTAACTGGCATTTTCAAATCTGCGGCAACACTTTCCAGCTCCAGCTTTTTCGCAATACGAATTTGACGTAAATACTCACCGGGACGTTGTACATTTCCTAATGCAGAAGTGGGTAAACTTGAGCCAGTTGGCTGCTGTGAATTAGGATTTATTTCCATACGGCCTCAGTACTGTACTGTAATTTCAAATAACGTTGATATTCTGAACTATCTGGGTAAAAAATACGAAGCTGATTAACTAACACCTGTACCCCAGTCCGATCGGCATTGGCTCTCGCCACACGAATACCAATCCAGAGTGCTCGCGCACCCTGATTTTTCTGCCCAACTGTACGCACATATTGTTCGTACATACCTGTTGCGGCAGGAATTCTTTGTTGCAAATAATAAATCTCTGCTAACTCTAACATCGAAACGGAAGAATCACGATTTGCCTGAAGCGCCTGACTGAACATTTTTTCAGCATTTGCGACTCCACCCAGATGCAAATAAATTCGCCCAATATTTTCCAATGCACGATAGCGCTGGTCATATCCTAATGAACTACCAGCCAGTGTCAATTGTTGAATTGCATCATGATAACGTTTCATCTGATACAAATAGGTACCATAGTTGTTATGCGCTTGTGCATTTTCTGGATCAAGCTGTACAGCTCGCTCAAAATAAGCATCTGCTTTTTCAAGGTTAGGGCGACTACCTTCTTGTTGCAGCAGCACACCCATCATCATGTTGGCACTGCTATCTTTGGGATTTACTTTTAAGGCTTGATCTAAAGCACGTTTAGCCGAATCAAGATCACCAGATTTAATATATTCGGCAGCAAGTTGAGTACGTACTTTTACACCCTTTTCAGGGTCTTTGGTGGTTGGAACAGTCTGACATCCAGACAAAATAAACGCCCCTACAATGGCGGCACAACCCAACGTTTTGTTTATTGTCCACTTGCTCAACCCACCACCCCCAGATAATTATCCTTGCGAGCGAATAATCTCTTGTCGCTCAGCAACTTTCTTTTTCCATTGTTCTGCACGACGTGTCCGATCTGCGACTTGACCCACCAACTGTCCACAGGCTGCATCGATATCATCACCACGTGTCTGACGAATCGTACACACAAATCCAGCATCAGACAAAGTCTTTTGAAATGCCATGATACGATTACGGCTTGAACGTCCATAAGGTGCATGCGGAAATGGATTAAATGGAATCAAGTTAATTTTACTTGGTAAATTTTTTAATAATTTGACGAGCTGTTGAGCATGTTCTGGATGATCATTCACGCCATCTAACATGACATACTCAATCGTGACATGCTTACGGGCACTCTCATTACCATCTTTGGTAATGTAACGCTGCGCTGCTGCAATCAACTGCTCAAGCGGATATTTCTTATTGATTGGCACCAGTTCATCACGTAAAGGATTATTCGGTGCATGTAATGAAATTGCGAGGGCGACATCTAACTCTTCTGCAAGTTTATCAATCATAGGCACCACACCCGATGTTGATAACGTCACACGACGTTTCGACATGCCATAAGCATAATCATCGAGCATAATTGACATGGAATGTACGACTGGTTTGAAATTAAGTAGAGGCTCACCCATCCCCATCATCACCACATTGGTCACTGCACGGGTACGTTCTGCCACAGGTACATCTTCAACATAAGACTGGTTAGCCACCCACAACTGCCCGATAATTTCGGCAGGTGTCAAGTCACGCTGAAAACCTTGCTTGCCTGTCGAACAAAATGAGCAATCCAAAGCACAACCGACTTGCGAAGAAATGCATAGCGTTTTGCGTGAACCTGTTTTGTCTTCGGCAGGAATCAAAACGGTTTCTACCAAAGAACCACTTCCTTCACCGACCCGAAAAACCCATTTACGTGTACCATCTTTTGAATAATGACGATGTACAACTTCAGGCGCTTTAATTTCGCAAACTTGCTCAAGTTTTGTACGCAACTTACCTGATATGTTGGTCATTTCAGCAAGGTCAGTCACAAAATATTGATGGATCCATTTCATGATCTGGCCAGCACGAAATTTTTTCTCTCCAATTTGCTCAAAAAATTGTTCAAGCTCTATCCGCGACATTCCCAACAGGTTAACTTTACTTTTCAAGACTTCCTGCTCTACAGTCGTTTGAGATGCAGATTGAGAGGATTGTGCGTCTGTATTTGGCACTGAAATGCCCACTGCAGAAGTCATGTAATTACCTAAACCAAAAATTGAGATGAAATCAGACTGCCTAAAAAACAAGCAATCACATCAAGAGAGAATAAAAAAACCAGATAAGTATAATAACACTTATCTGGTTTAAATGCTTTTAATTAACGAGTGCGCGGGAAGATTTCGTCCGCAGCAAAGAAGTAAGCGATTTCACGCTCAGCAGATGCTACAGAGTCAGAACCGTGCGCAGCATTTTCGTCAATGCTTGTTGCAAAGTCAGCGCGGATTGTACCAGGCGCAGCTTCTTTTGGATTGGTTGCACCAAGGATTTCACGGTGAGCAAGTACTGCATTTTCACCTTCAAGTGCAGATACAACCACTGGACCAGAAGTCATGAATGCAACAAGGTCAGCAAAGAAACCGCGTTCTTTGTGCTCTGCATAAAAGCCTTCAGCTTCAGCTTGAGAAAGGTGTTTATATTTCATCGCAACTGGTTTTAAACCTGCTTTTTCAAAGCGAGCAATGATTTCACCAATGTGATTTTTACCTACAGCATCTGGCTTGATGATAGACAAAGTACGTTCAACTGCCATGATTGGCTCCTATAACTCTTTCAAACGTGAAAAAAATTTGCCGCATTATACCGATGTCACTGGTAATAATCAGCTTTGAATATGTAAAAGTTACGATTTTTATGATTTTTTTATCTAACTTCGTCAATCCAAGCCATTTGAATGGCCTCTAACAGCCCTTCTGTGGATTTGGATGGGTCATCACTAAAATCAGGCAAAGCACACACCCATGCATGTAAGTCGGTGAAACGAATCCATTGAGGATCTACGTCTGTATGTGCTTCTGAAAGCTCTATGGCGATATCTATTGTATCTGTCCAACGTAAGCCCATTCTTACTTCCTGTTTCATGATTTAACTTAAAGCTACTCTAACAAATTTCTAAAACCGAGAGAATGTCTTTATTAAAGAACAATGCCCGCCAATGGCGCACAGAATACGATTCCACAGGCTACAATTGCACCAATAAATGCACCAACCAGAACATCACTTGGGTAATGTAGCCCCAAAATCATCCGGGACAGTGCAACCAGTAAAGTAAATGGCAACATCAAAACAACCAATATCGGTTGGACGTAACCTAATGTAATGGTTGCCATGACTGCATGTAGCGTATGACCTGAAGGAAAACTAAAATGATCCAATGGTCGCTCACCCAACACAATTACTTGATGCACCTGATAAGGCCGAGGTCGAGTGGTCTTGTTTTTGAGAAACTTATAAATACCTGTTCCAACTGAACCACCCACTACCAAATACAGGATTTGTAAGCCATACATCAAACCCTGATTGATCCAGACCAATGCCAACATGACATACCAAAAAAAACCATCGCCCAAACGGCTGATTCCTTTAAAAAACCAGGCGACTCGCTGAGAGTGTGAAAAATGATTCAGGTAAACACAACCTCTCAAATCAAGGTCAAGCATTCTTATTTTCGCATTTTTAAAATTCATCATGTTTACTACTCCTCACGCCTTGCGCTTAGATTCATTTCATGTAGGGCTCCTTTACCACCCGATATAAGGCCTGTTCCATTTGTTGTACGGGATACTGCCATCCATCATGCTCAACACATTGACGAGCACGCTGTCCCATTTGCCTCAGTTGTTTTACACCAGAAAGTTGTCGCATGGCCTGAATGAATGTCGCTGGCTGCCCCAAAGGACTCAACCACCCTGTCACACCATGTTGTATATACTGGTGTGCACACGCGTAATCATAAGCTACAACAGGCAAACCACTTGCCATCGCTTCCAAAACCACGTTACCGAATGTCTCGACTTGACTTGCAAATACAAAAACATCGGCACTTGCATAAGCTTCTGCAAGATTCTTGCCACTTAAACTCCCCATAAAAATGACTTCTTGCGTTTCATCCAGTGCTTCTAGTCTGGCACGGTCTGGGCCACTGCCCACAATAACCAGTTTCACATTCCTGGGTTCAACACGCCGCATCGCAGCATAGTTCTGAATCAGAATATGAATTTCTTTTTCTGGAGAAAGCCGTCCAACATATAACATGACGACGGTGTCCGATGCAGCTTTCCATCGTTCACGTAACGCTTCGTTACGAAAATCTGGTGAAAAGAACTTAGGATCGACGCCTCTCCCCACAATACTCAGCGGGCAGGTCACACCAAAAGCGCGTAGCGCCTTTTCTGTATCCTGACTTGGTACACAAGTGATTTGGGTATGGTTATGGAACCAGCGCAAATATCCTTGAATAGGTTTCAGTAAAAATGCCAAATCAAAAAATCGGCTGAAATCCTGAAATGGCGAATGAAAGCCACTGGATACTGGAATTTGTTTGGCACGTGCAGCATACAAGGCCGTCAAACCCAGTGGCCCCTCAGTCACCACATGCACAACATCTGGAGTAAAATCTTCAAATGCTTTTGCAACCTTCAAATACTGCGGCCAGCCAAATTGTAATTCTGGGTATTTTGGAATTCTTTGTGCATGCACCAAACATTCTTTGTGAGGCGAAAATTCATAACATTCTCGCTTTTGTTGTGGACGAACCAACAAAATTTTATGCCCTTGCTCTTGCAGGCCCTTACATAATTGTAAAAGTGACATCGCCACGCCATTAATTTCTGGTGGCCAAGTTTCAGTTACGATTGCAATTTTTAAACGGGGACGTACCAGCTCATTTAAATGAGGTCCATCAGTTACAAGCGGAGCAAAGCGGCGTTTGAAATAAAACTTAAAGCTTTCTGGTATATTTTGTTGTTTTAGCAGTGTTGTAGCGGATATACCTGGCATACAACCATCCATCGATTTATTGTCATAGCTCAAAGTTTAGCCACAAGATTTGACATTTTCATGATCTTTACATGACACTTTTCTGACAATCCCGAGCATTAAAAAGCCCGTTTCGTTCTATCAAATCATCTCAGAACAAAACGGGCCTTGAAAAATTTACAGCTATTTTAAAATACTGCGTTTGCTAGACCAGATTAATGACCCTGCAATTTTGAATAGTCTAATAACACATTACCCGCTTCTGTCACAAATGCTTCTTCTTCTGGAAGTGCAGGACGCTGCGTGGCTTTCATTTTGGCTCTAGACTCACTAAGAGCATCCAGAGAGGCCTGATAACTTTCCCAGTTTGCATACGGTTTTAAACCTGTCGCAAGACGACGTTTGTTTTCGGCATCTAATGTCTGCTTTTCAAGTGACAAAATTTCAGCCTTACGCTGGTCGATATCGAGTACAACACGTTTCTGATCTTTGGTTTCCTGTGCAATCGACTTACGTGTTTCCAGATAAGTAAACTGAGGATCTTTATCAACACGCTGTAAAGAAAGCTGAGATAACTTAGTTACATACGGCTGGATTGAACCTTCACGTTTGAACGGTGCTGTTGGAATAGTATCCCATTTCAAAGCATTCTTGGCTTTACGCTCACCAAACTCTTCATCATAAATATCGACCAGCTTAACGTCTGGAATGACGCCTTTATTCTGAGTACTGCCGCCTGTCACACGGTAGAATTTACGCTGCGTGAGGGTTGCCTGACCATAGGCCAAACTATCCAGCTGTACCTGAGCAGTCCCTTTACCCGTGGTGGTACTTCCAATCACTACACCACGCTCATAATCTTGAATGGCTGCCGAATAAATCTCACTGGCCGATGCCGATGCCAGATTAATCAATACAGCCAATGGACCTGCATAGGTTTGAGCACCGCCGTCATTGTCTTCAAAAACGCTGACATTGCCATTGCCGTCACGGATTTGTACAACAGGCCCCGACTTAATCACTTGCCCGAGCATACGAGCAACTTCTTCTAAAGAACCACCTGGATTATTCCGCAAGTCTATGATGATGCCTTCCACATTTTTTGCAGAAAGTGCTTTCAATGCATTATTGGTATCTTCAGAAACAGAACGATACTCTGTGCCTGCTCGACGCGCGCGATAATTCAAATAGAATGATGGGATTTCAATCACACCAAATACATGTTTCTTACCATCGCGGGTAATCTCAACAGTACGTGAACGCACCCCTGCATCATCTTCTTGAATTACATCACGTACCAATGTAACAGTACGTGCCTGACTCATTTGAGCACCTGGTCCAAGTAACTTGATAGTCACTTTTGTCCCACGTTTACCGCGAATCAAGCCGACAATTTCAGAGCTAGGCCAGCCAATCACATCCACCATTTTGTCGCCATCTTGCGCAACACCGATAATGCGATCACCCGATTTGATCTGTCCTGATTTACTCGCAGGCCCACCTTCAACGATGGTTTCAATTTTGGTGTAATCTTCATTACCGCGCTCAGGACGAATCGACACCCCAATACCTTCAAGTTGCAAAGTGGTCTGACGATTCAACTCCATTGCATCGATTGGTGGATAATAATTACTGTGTGGATCGTAAGTTGCCATCATGGCATTCAATGTCTTATCCAGCACATCATCACTTTTCACACGATTAATTCGTTCGAGCTGACGTGTATAACGCTTGGTCAGGGTTTGAACTGGCGTGAGATCTTCTGCGCTGGCAAGGTCTTGACCATTGGCTAGAGCAGGATTGTCTTTCAAGGCTTTTTGCTTGGCCAGATCTTCTTCTTTACTGATGGTAAGGTTAATCAACTGGGAAACCAGCATTTTGCGCCAGTAATCCTGCTGCTCAGCAACAGTTTTAAAGTAAGGCGCCTTCTCACGATCTGTATCGACATAGACATTCGATTGTTTGAGATTTTGCGGCTTTTTCAACTCACCAAGTACATATTCGTAAAACGCCTTAAGGCGGGCGCGGTATTGTGCATGAATTGCAAATGGACCAGACAAATCACCTGCTTTGAGGGCTGCACCAAAGGTCGGGCCATATTTCTTCTTATATTCGGCGACTTCTGATGCCAATAAAATAGAATGATCTGGATCAAGACTATCGAGATACATATCTAGAATACGATTGGATGTGGTTGCATCCAGACGCATATTCAAATAATGCTGGCGATCGACCAGTGTTGCAAGCTGCCGAGAAACCAATGCCTGCTCTTTGGTCGGCTGAATCGACTGGGTAACAGAAACAGTATCTGTAGCAGCAAGCGCCTCATTAATGGCATGGGAGAAAAAAAAACCGCCAGTTGCAACTGCAACGGCACATGCGATAACTTGAAGTTTCATAAATTCTTAATACTTCCTGAACTTTCCTATATCAGGGAAAATTGCCATGTTGATTTCAAATGCAATGAACCCCACACGCCGAGTCTTCGATCTATATATCGCCGATTCAACATCTTAATCAACTTAATTTGTTTGTGTCGTGTAGTTTTATCATATTCTGTGCTGACAAAATGTAGCAAATCATTGCAAAATTCCGTTATCGTTCTTTTTCTGAAAAATATAACACGGACTTGCTTATGATTGGCGCATTGATGCTCGATATTGCTGGCACAGAGCTTACTCAAGAAGATATTGAACTCTTGCGTGTTCCGCAAGTCGGCGGCATGATTTTATTTTCAAGAAATATTGAATCACCCGCTCAGGTACGTCAATTGACAGATCATATGCGTGACATTCGTCCCGATATTTTAATTGCTGTCGATCAGGAAGGCGGTCGTGTACAACGCTTAAAAACAGGTTTCACACGTTTACCTGCGATGGGCCGTTTTGGTGAATTGTATCAGCAGCAACCAGATCAAGCCATTACACTTGCCGAACAGTGCGGCTGGCTTATGGCAAGCGAAGTACTGGCGGTCGGTATCGATTTTAGCTTTGCACCTGTACTGGATATTAATGCCATCAGCGATGTCATCGGAGATCGTGGATTTGCCCAGAATCCGCAGGATATCGTGCCTTTAGCAGCGGCATTTATGAAAGGCATGAAGCAGGCAGGCATGGCAACAACAGGTAAACACTTCCCTGGTCATGGCTCGGTCAAAGCTGACTCGCATGTTGCAGCTGCCATTGATCTGCGTAGTTACGATGAGATTTACCAACAAGACATGCAAACTTTTATCCAGCTTATGCCGCATTTGGATGCCCTGATGCCAGCACACGTGATTTATCAACAGGTTGATGCGCATCCGGCTGGCTTTTCTCCATTTTGGATACAACAGGTTTTACGCCAGCAACTCCACTTCAAAGGTGTTCTTTTCTCTGACGATTTAACCATGCAGGCTGCTTGTGTTGCAGGTGGTGCCGATGCAAGGTTGCAAGCTGCACTTAACGCAGGCTGTGATATGGGACTGGTATGCAATGATCGAGAAGCAGCCTGTCTCGCTCTGGACAGTATTGAAAATTTTGCTCTGCCAGATCAGTCACGCCTTGAACGTATGCGCGGAAAAATCCCCAATATTCAAATTACAGATCAGCTCTCGTTAGGCGAAACTTGGCAAATCACTCAAAATACGATTGAATGCTTCCGAGATTCATTCTAAATTGAATGGACATGATTAAATAATGCGATAAAACATGATGGAAAGTGTCCGCACTTTCCTGTTCTACAGAAATTTATATTCTGATCGATCAAGTAAAATAAAAATGAGCTCAGGACGACATGACACAAACACGCTCCAAACACCGACATATTTCATTTACAGCTCATTATACTGGCTATATCTGGTACAGCATGGGAATTTCACATCAGGCACTTGCCACAAAAAAAGGCAAAACACTGGCTGCTCTGGTCCATCCATTAGAAAGCTGGGCAGAAAAATTTGTGGGAGGAAGTATGCGTAGCACGCTTAAACAGCGTCATAGCATGCTTGATGAAACCCTTGAAAAACTCGTGAATCTCTCACCTGAACTACAGGTACTCGAAATTGCTTGCGGACTTTCACCTCGCGGATGGTGGTTTCGACAGCATTATCCCAATATCCATTACCGTGAGCTAGATTTGCCCGATATGGCAGCAATCAAGCAGACGGCCCTACAGCAATTCGAGCAGAATAGCCCAGAGGTTTTATCTGCCGATTTATTTACTCAGGAGTTTGAATCTATATTTAAGCTGTTTGATCCTCAAAAACCGCTAGTAATTATCAGCGAAGGACTGATTAATTATTTTAGCAAACCCCTACTTTCAGAGTTACTACTCTCTATCGCAAGCTATACACAACAATTCAATCAGCTTCATTATCTGACCGATCTATATCCAGAACCTGTACATCATAAAATGGCCACAATCATCTGGCGCAGTAGCAAATTGTTAAAATGGGCCTCGCGCAGTGCATTTAGCTTTCACTTTACGACACCGAAGGAAGTTACAACATTTTTTAACGAGAACGAATTTTCTAAAGTTCAGGTGATTCAACCGACTTCGTACTTTAATCCCCCTTCAACATCTACTAACGATCAAAAACGACATCTAGGCGATCTGGTCTGGATGATACATGCACAAAAATAATAGCAACTTAGCGTTGCTATTTTATTTGCTTATACTACAGCAGCATACTGCCGAGCTTGATGCTTTTGCCGCTCAATATATCTGAGCAAGCGATCAGCAACACCAAAATCACCATGCTTAAACAACGCACGAATGCTCGATTGTTCTGACTCAAAAATCAGGCATTCAATTTTAAAATCACCTTCTTCATCTTGAAGATGAAGTGCCAGATCGCGCGGTGAAGCCTGTACCAACGTCAGATCATTGGCATAATTTAAATGCAGTAAAACACCAAAAAAGTTCAGATCTGCAATATGTACCGAAATCATCTGTTGCAAATAACGATGCGTTAGAATCGTCTCTGGCTGACTCACTTCGACACGGACTTCACCACGGCGTTCCATGACCTGCATCTGTTCACGAGTCATGGGAATAATTCCATCCAGATGCTGGATAGATTGATGATTCAAAAATGTTTCAAATAATCGCATGGTCTCTTTGCGGCGCTGAAGCTGCGGCACATGATCAGCATTGGCAATCAGGGCGAATTCAACATCAGGGCATTGTAATGCAAAATTGGCATTTTCAAATGGCAAGGTAAAGCTGTCATATTGTCCTGCGGCAACCAATGTTTTACATTGGGGTATAGGCACATCCTTGAGACGCAACAGGCGCTGACAATTGATTTCATAACGTAAGCGTTCAGTTGGATTAAACTCTGCCATTTGACGAAAAAACAAACGCTTCGCTGTAGGTGACATACGGGTCTGATCCAGCTTGGCATGATTAACCAAATACAAAATGACCGCTTGCCCAAATTCTTCCATGCGATTTTCCTGCATGAGTTTAAGCGACTCTTCCAGAATCATGCGCCAGCTTTTACGTGTTTTTTGCATCACCCCCATTAAAACCAGTCGATCAATCATGTCTGGACGGAGATCGGCAAAACAAGAAGCAACCACCGAACCTAAAGACATACCCATCATCGAAATTTTTTGAATCTTGATGATATCGAGCCATTCCACCAGAATCTTTGCAAGATCAGGCAATTCGAGTACTGCAGCAGACACACCACTGTCACGATTGGTAATTTGCTGATTGGCACCCATCGAAGGCAGATCAATTAAAATAACTGGGCCACAATGAAAGAGCTGTTCTACGCAGTATTTATAAGAGTTAAAATTTTGAAATGCGCCGCCAACGATCACAATCGGAGTTTGATCGATTGTCTGAGGATCGGCAATTGCCATATATTCGACTTTCCAGCCGTCTATCCATGTTTCACGTGCAGGCTGCTTAAAACTGTCTTTATGATACACATCAAAAAAAACAGACGACGTCCCTATTCGATGAAGCTCCTCATCCATGCGGATAATGGAATTCATATCCTTCCTCCTGCTTGTGTTGATTTTTTATTTGTACAAGCTATTTTTCAATCCTGACTCAAAGATGTAATCTTATGCAACTTGTTTGGGTGAATTAAGATGTGACATATTTTACTTTTCATTCTAAACAAATGCAGGATTTTTAAGCAATAGGTTTAACGACCATTCATCCAGATTCAGTTTCAAAATATTTAAGTATCTTAAAGGAATGATCTGTTTTTTCGGTTAAAGCATTCATTGTTGCTGCATAGCCTGATACTATGAAGATCCTGGAATCAATCTTTCTAAGCGTATGCAAGATTCAATTGAACAATACATGCAGGCAGTAGGTCAGCAAGCCCGCAAGGCTTCGCGCGTGCTTTCGAGCGCATCTACTCATACTAAAAATAACGCACTTTCTGCGATTTATACTGCTTTGGTAAATCATGAGCCCGAAATTTTGGCAGCCAATGCTGTCGATATGCAAAAAGGCCGTGACAGCCATCTGGATAGTGCCCTGCTAGATCGTTTAGAACTTACACCCACACGCTTTAAAGGAATGTTACAGGGGTTAAAAGATGTCATCGCACTGACAGACCCAATTGGTGAAATCACCGACTTGGCCTATCGACCATCTGGCATTCAACTTGGCAAAATGCGCGTACCATTGGGTGTGATTGGGATGATTTATGAATCACGTCCAAATGTAACACTTGAAGCTGCGTCTTTAGCGCTTAAATCTGGTAATGCGATTATTTTACGTGGTGGCTCAGAAGCCCTGCAATCGAATAAGGCAATTGCCACAGCCATTCAGCATGGCCTAAAAGTAGCTGGACTACCAGAACATGCCATTCAGGTCATAGAAACAGCAGATCGTGCTGCAGTTGGACAGCTCATCACCATGACAGAGTATGTCGATGTGATTGTACCACGTGGGGGTAAAAGCCTGATTGAGCGTATCAGTAACGAAGCACGCATTCCTGTCATCAAGCATCTGGATGGCAATTGCCATGTGTTTATTGACGTTGAGGCCGATCTTCACAAAGCATTACCCATTGCACTCAATGCAAAAACCCATCGTTATGGGGTATGTAATGCCATGGAAACCTTATTGGTTCATGAGGAAATTGCAGAAGAGTTCTTACCACGAATTGCTGAATTATATGCAGAGAAGCATGTTGAGCTTCGCGGTTGTCAGGAAACCCGTCGTATTTTGGGTAGCAGCGTAAAAACTGCAACAGAAGAAGACTGGTACACCGAATATTTGGCACCCATTTTAGCCATTAAAGTGGTCGAACATATTGATCAGGCGATTGAGCATATCAATAAATACGGTTCTCATCATACCGATGCAATTGTGACTGAAAACTACAGCAAAGTACGCAAGTTTTTGGCTGAAGTCGATTCAAGTTCGGTGATGATCAATGCCTCTACCCGCTTTGCCGACGGATTTGAGTATGGGCTAGGTGCGGAAATTGGCATCTCGACCGATAAAATCCATGCACGCGGCCCAGTCGGTTTGGAAGGATTAACCTCACAAAAATGGATTGTGTTTGGCGATGGTCAAATTCGCCATTAAGTCAGAAAGTAATTTATAACTTTAAATAAAAGCGCCTGATTAATCTCAGGCGCTTTTATATTATTGTTCAAATACCTACACATCAGAAACCAGCCCGAAGGCTGGTTTTTTTACTTCTCTACTTGTTAAAAAATAAAGTCGGTGTTCACAAATTTAGAGTAGTGCTCAGACACCATAGAAGCCAGCATACCTTTGTTATCATCAGTTTGTTTGGTGGCAATCATTGAGCGAATAGAGAATGCACGCAAGGCATCATGCACAGACAAGGTGCCTTCCGCAGAATCTTTACGACCGCCGAACGGGAATACATCCGGACCACGCTGACACTGGCTGTTAATATTGACACGGCAAACCTGATGCACCAATGGATCGACCAAATGACCAATTTGCTCAGGATCGCTACCAAAAATACTCACCTGCTGACCATGATCGGATGTTGTAACATAGTCCAGCACTGTTTCAACATCATCATATACACAGATCGGCACGACTGGACCAAACTGCTCTTCACGATACAGTCGCATCTCTTCTGTCACTGGATATACCACCGCTGGATAGAACATGGTTTTACAGTGTTCACCACCCTCTGGATTAATGACTTTCGCTCCTTTGGCCTCAGCATCTTCGATGACTTCGGTCATATAGGCTGTGCGATGCATACCTGGTAATGGCGTAATAAATACGCCTGGCTCCCATGGCATACCAACTTTGAGCTTGCCAAGTTCAGTCGTTAAGCGCTGAGCAAATTCGTCGGCAATTGAACGGTGCACCATTAGCATTTTAAGCGCGGTACAACGCTGACCATTAAATGATAACGCGCCCAACAAGCACTCTTTGACCGTCAAGTCTAAATCCGCATCTGGCAAAATAATCGCTGCGTTTTTGGCATCTAGCCCCAAAATTGAGCGTAAACGATGTGATTTTGGATGTTGTTTTTTCAAGTAATCGGCAACTTTACTTGAACCGATCAATGCAAGTACATTTATTTTCCCAGATGCCAACAAATGCGGAACCACCAATGAGCCAGGCGCATAGATGGTATTGATTACCCCTTTCGGGAATGAATCACGAAACGCCTCTAGTAAGGGTTCGAACAACAAGGTTCCAAATTGAGGTGGCTTAAACACAATGGTATTACCCATCAGCATGGCAGGAATCAAAGTCGCAAAGGTTTCATTGAGCGGATAGTTATATGGCCCCATACACAGCACCACACCCAATGGCGTACGACGAATTTGACCAATAGTGCCTTCAGCCATCACAAAACGTGAGTTGGCATTATCCAGATCTTTTAAGGCATCAATGGTTTGACGCATATAGGTGACGGTACGATCAAACTCCTTTTCAGAATCGGCCAGACTTTTGCCAATTTCCCACATGATCAGTTTCACAATCAGGTCGCGTTGTTTCACCATACGCTGGATGAAGTTTTGCATGCACACAATACGCTCCGCCACTTTCATCATTGGCCATTCACCACGACCATTGCTGTAAGCCCGTACTGCTGCTTCTAATGCTTCATCACTTTCTTCTTCACCCATCACAGGATAACTGCCCAGTTCAACTTGCTCTAGGCTACCATCAGGCTGGCGTGTCCAGATCGGAGACAATGTGGTCTTGGTCGCTCCTGCCCATGTTTTGAGTTCACCATCCACTAACGAGACGCGTTGATGAATCTGGGGTAGACGCATATTTTCAGGCACGCCATCTACTGTAGGAAACTTCTGCTGCAAATGATTTGATAAGCCCATTGTTGTTATCTCCAATTATTTATATGTCCAAACCTTGATGACTACTCAGACTCAGGTTCAGTTTCTATAGATACCAGTAGTAAAACTGGTATTGACCTGACTCGCAGCTTCGGGCCACAAGCCATCAAGACTTACAAAGTTTTTAAACGAGATTAACCGCGACAGACACTGTTGCTTATGCCTAACTTCTGGGTAATTTGCTCAATGATCTGTTTCGGTGTCAGCGTGATATCAACAATAATTGCTTCATTCACATCTGGTTCTTCCAATGTATCGAGCTGCGTTTGTAATAATGATGGATCAAAGAAATGTCCAGCGCGCTCAGCAAGACGTTGCTGCAATAACTCAAATGAGCCTTTTAAATAGATAAACTGCACATTTTGATCATCACCACGTAAAATATCGCGATACATTCTCTTGAGCGAAGAGCAGGTAAAAACCGCCGTTTGACCCATTTTCTGTTTCGCTTCGATTGCCTGACGAATGGCTTGCAACCACGGCAAACGATCTTCATCGGTAAGCGGAATACCCTGACTCATCTTGCTTTTATTAGCAGCCGAATGCAGCGTATCACCATCAAGAAACTCACAAGCCAAACGCGCTGACAATAACTCACCAATTAGCGATTTACCTGTTCCACAGACACCCATTGCAATCACAATCATGGATATTCACCTTTAATTATAAGATAGCGCTCAGTAGCAGCGTAAAAGACAAACCCAGCACCGAAATAATGGTTTCCAGTACAGACCAGGTTTTAAGTGTTTGTCCCACCGTCATACCGAAATATTCTTTGATCAGCCAAAAGCCTGCATCATTGACATGCGAAAACACCAGTGAGCCTGAACCTGTGGCAAGTACCAAGAGTTCTGGTCTAACAACGACGCCCGCTGTCGCCGCAATCGGTGCGACAATACTACAGGCTGTGGCCATCGCAACAGTTGCCGAACCTGTTGCCAAACGAATCAATGCTGCAACAAACCAGCCCAGCAATAACGGCGATAGATTGGCCTTTAAGGCTGTAGAAACAATCTCATCAGAAATACCGCTATCACGTAAAATACCCCCAAAACCACCACCAGCACCCACAATCAGCATGATTCCAGCAATCGAAGCCAAGCAGCCACCACAGAATTTTTCAATTTGTACACGGGTAAAACCTTGCATAGTCCCAAAGGTAACAAAGCTCACCAGTACTGCAATTAACAACGCGATATCAGAGGTGCCAATAAAACGCAGCAAATCATTGGCAAAGGTTTGGGGTGCAAAGAATAAATCTGCCCAGCTCCCCACCAACATCAAGACCACAGGCAACATGATCGTGAATAAAGTAATTCTAAAGCTGGGTAGCTCACGATTTCTGTTTGTATCTGCTTCAACAAACTGCTTTGCTAATGGATTATTTTCAGGCAATTTGACGTATTTATTGATCCAGAGTGCATATAACGGCCCTGCAACAACGGCGGTTGGCACCCCCACCAAGAGGCTGTAGGCAATCGTTGTTCCAATATCAGCATTGTAGGCCTGTACAGCGAGCAGCGCTGCTGGATGGGGCGGAATTAAACCATGCACTACCGACAAGCCTGCCAGCATTGGCAAACCCACGATTAATAATGACTTACCTGTACGTTTAGCAATGTTAAATACAATTGGAATGAGCAGCACAAAACCCACTTCAAAAAACACAGGTAACCCAACCACAAGACCAATAAACATCATGGCCCAATGGATATTTTTCTCTCCAAACCATTGAATTAAGGTAATCGCAATGCGTTCTGCCCCGCCCGACTCTGCCATCATCTTTCCGAGCATGGTCCCGAGTGCAATTACAATTGCAAGATGGCCCAAGGTTTTACCAGTACCAGCTTCGTATGATTTAACGATATCACCCATTGGCATCCCAACAGCTAAAGCCAAACCAAGCGAGACAATAATAAGAACCAGAAATGGATAAATTCTAAACTTCGCGATCATCACGACCAAAGCAACAATCGCGACTACAGTATAAATAAGCAACATGCCACCCTGAACCGTCTCCATGTGACACTTCTCCTTGCAGTAGTACAATTTGGGCAAACCACCCAAACGAGTGACTTCAATCAGCTAGACTCCTGCTGTTGAGACACTATTTTTTATATTTAAGTGTGACTAACATCCGCTAATCACGTCGACACCACGCCTGAAAACTTCTTTGAGATTGTAGTTATTCATTACGTAATTGACTGGCGATTTGAGCCAAACGGGTAATTTGCGCCCACTCTTCGGCGGCGACCAACTTCTTGGGTGTTAACCACGATCCACCAACACACACGACATTGGGTTGTTTTAAGAAATCTGGAGCGGTCTCTGCTGTAATTCCACCCGTTGGGCAAAAACGTAAATTTGGAAATGGCCCATAAAATGCCTGAAGCATCGCGACACCGCCCGCTTGCTGAGCTGGGAAAAACTTGACAATCTCATAGCCAAGCTCAATTGCCTGAATCAAATCACTTGGGGTCATCACACCAGGTAACAGTGGTAAGCCAGCATCTTGGGCTGCCAAATGTAAGTCTTTGGTTAAACCAGGAGATACGCCAAATTGTGCACCTGCTTTTTTGGCTTGAGCACAGTGTTCTGGTTTGGTAATCGTACCGACACCGACCACAATGTCATCAGCCAACTGGCTCGCACGCTCAATTGCAGCAAGACCAGCCGCCGTACGTAAGGTAATTTCAAGGACTTTCACACCACCAGCGTGCAACGCGCGGGATACATGTCCCCCTTGTTCCGCCGAATCGAATGCCAGTACAGGAATCACAGGCCCTAATTGAACAACATCTTCCATCTTGATCATTACTTTTATGTTCCTATTATTTATTCTTCAACGCTAAACTTGAACGTTTTCATCGACCAAGGCACCAAATACAGAAGCGCCATGCTCAGCAGGTGCAGCCGCCGCACGGAACACACCAAACAACTCACGACCAAAACCAACTTCGTTTTCCGCCTGATGCGCTGGCTGGGCAACAGGACGTACCTGCCAGACCTGCTCGTCAAGCTCTACCTCAAGTACGCCAGCCTCAGCATCGATGATCAGCATATCGCCGGTTTGTACCTTGGCAATCGGACCATTGAGTAAGGCTTCTGGAGACAAATGAATCACGGCTGGAACTTTGCCCGATGCACCCGACATGCGCCCATCGGTGACCAAGGCCACATGAAAACCTTGATCTTGTAAAACACCCAATACAGGAGTTAAGCGATGCAATTCAGGCATACCATTTGCACGTGCACCCTGGAAACGAACAACTGCAATAAAATCTCGATGTAATTCACCACGATCAAACGCCGCCTGTACGGCTTCTTGAGAATCAAACACAATTGCAGGTGCTTTTACTTTGCGATGTTCTGGCGCAACAGCAGAAATCTTAATCACACCTCGGCCAAGGCGACCTTGCATTAGACGCAAGCCACCATCAGGTTGAAATGGTGCTTCAATGCTGCGTAATACTTTTTCATCCAAACTATGAGCGACCGCATCCACCCAAATCAGCTTGCCATCAATCAATTTCGGTTCTTTGGTGTAATGCTGCAAACCTTTGCCCGCTACCGTATTGACGTCGTTATGCAACAATCCAGCCTCAAGCAAATTACGAATGAGGAAAGCAACACCACCCGCAGCCTGAAAATGATTAACATCAGCTTTGCCATTTGGATAGATTTTTGCAAGCAGCGGCACAACAGCCGACAATTCATCAAAGTCGTCCCAGTCAATCAAGATGCCAGCGGCACGGGCTATGGCAATTAAATGCAAGGTATGGTTGGTTGATCCACCTGTAGCGAGCAAAGCGACAATGCCGTTGATAATTGCTTTCTCATCCACCACATGACCAATAGGCGTATAGTTTCCACGTTCAACGGTTAAATCGAGTACACGAATGGCTGCTTCTGCGGTGAGCGCATCACGCAGTGGCGTATGAGGATGAACAAATGCCGCACTCGGTAAATGCAAGCCCATGACTTCCATCAGCATTTGGTTGCTGTTCGCGGTACCGTAAAATGTACAAGTCCCTTGTCCATGATAAGCAGCAGACTCAGCCTCTAACAAAACATCGCGTCCCACCTGACCAGTTGCAAACTGTTGACGAATCTTGGCCTTGTCATCATTCGACAAACCACTGGTCATTGGACCAGCAGGTACAAAAATGGTGGGTAAATACCCAAATTGCAAAGCACCAATCAATAAGCCCGGTACGATCTTGTCGCAAACGCCCAGACACAATGCTGCATCAAACATATTGTGTGACAATGCAATTGCGGTACTCATTGCAATCGTTTCACGAGAAAACAATGAGAGTTCCATTCCCGCATTGCCCTGCGTAATACCATCACACATGGCGGGTACACCGCCGGCAAATTGTGCCACACCGCCATTTTCTCGAGCGGCTGTTTTGATTAAATCTGGAAATGATTTATAAGGTGCATGCGCGGAAAGCATTTCATTATAAGAAGATACAATGCCAATATTTGGCTCACGCCCAACCTTAATAATTAGTTTTTCTGAATTATCCATACTGGCAAAGCCATGCGCCAAGTTGGCACATGAAAGTGCACCACGAGCAGGAAATTTACCTTGCGCATGTTCAATACGCTTTAAATATGCGGCACGGGTTTTTTGACTACGTGCAGTCACACGTTCGGTCACTTTTACTAATATCGGATTCAGCAAGTCCATGCTAAGCACTCCTTTTACAACTGGATAAGCTGGCAAACAAAATAGACCAAATGATTTCATGATCATTTGAAAAAAATAAATAATATTATTGAGGCAAAAGTGATGTGCAATCTCAATGAATATTAACTTGATCACCCAAACACATACTTTAAATGGTATAGAGAAACTAGATTTTTAAAATCAAAGACTCATATAAAGTTTATATATCATTATGCTCAAAACTGGTTTTTAAAACTACAGCAAGATTATCTCGATATCAATACCAAGAAATATATTTAAATTTCATCATTGAACGAATGTACAAAATAAAATCAAAAAATATATTAAGTCATTAATTTAAATAAAATTTAATATAATATTTTTTAATTTTATGCAAACAATTCAATAAGAAAATCTAATCATACACCTAAAGAAATACTAGTATTTTTTATATTTATAATACTCATAGATTATTAATTTAAATAGTGCATATACTTATCTGTATACTCCATAAAATTAATCCAAGATGATCACAATCTGAGTCAATAGAATTTAATTCATACAACCCAGAAACGATTTATTATTTAAATTCATGGGTTATAAATTTATGAGAAAAAACAAATATAATATAATGATTAAAATATAAACTACATAAATATGATCGATACGCAATTTCAGAATCACTTTTTATTGGGATTTATATTTATTAGATATAAGCGAATCCAAATTGTATTTAAGCCAACAGATGTTTAATTAATTTTTTATTTCACTAAAATGATAAGGCTGATTTGCCCATAATGATGCCTAAATTCTTATAAAAGATTCTATTCGCTCTTGAATTTTAGGTATTATTATTTAACGTTTTATTTTAAATAATCTTAATAATACTTCAATTTAATTAGAGGGCTTTAATTGATGTATATGCTCTTTTCACAGCTAAACTGACTGTATGATCTATGGAGTGATACTTGCTTATCAAATTAAGACTTTAAGGGTTGAGTTTTTATTTTGACTGATGTAGTGTTGTTTCATACAAAGCTATATCTCAATACCAATATTAGATTTAAGACATTGATTAATAATAAATTATTAAAAATTAAGTTTAGACATACAGAGTCGCGCAAAGTGAAATTTTGAGCATCTCAAGTTATGTTTTATAAATGTCGAATAAATCGATTCAAGCCAAGAAAGCCGTTATTAATTAAGCAGAAGAGTTTGGTAGGATTAAACATCAGGACTAGCGTTGTGAGCTTAGTGTTGTAATTCAACTCTTGGCTTTAATTCCCCTATTTTCAATTCAATTTCTTATCCCAAATTCGGGTTAATTAACAAATATTAGTTACAAATCATGTAATGGTCGATAGTGCTTAAGTCTAATCTGCTAAAGTCTATCTTGGACATAAAAACAACACGTGCTAAAACATCAACTATGATCTAACGTCTTAATCATTCATGGACTTGAAGTTTAAGTTAGCAAATAATCTACAACAGCATTCGGGTAAAATAACGTGTCTACATCAGTATTAGTTATTAACTGCGGTTCTTCATCAATCAAATATGCCTTGGTTTCAGAACGCCGTGAAGATCGGATCTATGGATTGGCAGAAAATCTGGGTTCTGCCGATGCGCGCATCAAAGGAATTACCGTTGGCGGTGCACCATTAGAGCTTTCCATCCCGTATGCTGACCATGAAAAAGCATTAGAAACCCTGCTAGGTCGCCTTGCAAACTACAAGCCACAGGCTATTGGACACCGTGTAGTCCATGGCGGTACAAGCACCAAGGCAGAATTGCTTACACCAGAAATCATTGAAAAAATTCGTGAAGCAACACCACTTGCACCTTTGCACAATCCTGCTCACCTTGTTGGAATTGATGCAACTATGCGTTTATTTCCAGAGTTACCACAAGTGGCAGTGTTTGATACAGCTTTTCATCAAACCATGCCAGCGCATGCATACCGTTATGCACTGCCTAAATTTTTATATACCGAACACAATGTCCGTCGCTATGGCTTCCATGGAACCAGTCATGCCTATGTTTCTGAACGTGGAAGTGAACTGGCTGGCAGTTTCAAACAAGGTGGCTGGCTCACTGCGCATTTAGGTAATGGCAGCTCAACTTGTGCTATCTGGAATGGTGAAAGTGTTGATACCTCGATGGGTCTAACTCCGCTTGAAGGTATTGTGATGGGCACGCGTAGCGGCGATGTCGACCCAAGTATCCATAGCTTTTTGGCCAGTAATCTTGGATGGGATATTTTTAAAATCGATAAAATGCTGAATAAGGAAAGCGGCTTGCTCGGACTTTCTGACAATTTATCTAATGATATGCGTACTCTAATTGAAGCCTCAGAACAAGGTAATGAAGACGCGACTCTTGCAATTGAAGTATTTTGCTATCGTTTAGCCAAATCACTTGCTGCACTCAGCTGTGCACTACCTCGTCTGGATGGTTTATTCTTTACAGGGGGTATTGGTGAAAACTCCGCCTACATTCGCGAAAAAACAATGGCATACTTGCCACACTTTGGTTTTAAACTAAACATAGAACAAAACAATACACTTAAGCGTGGTACAGAAGGTCGAATTGACCAAGGTACAGGTCCTCAGATTTGGGTTATTCCAACAGATGAGGAAGGCCGTATTGCCAAAGAAACCGAACAGGTGGTTGAACACGCAAAAAAGTCTGAATCAATGGTTAGCTTTACCTAGCCATTGATCTTCAAACCAACATTGATTATTTGATAAGGCTTTTATGAATACAATTTTAATGATCCCGACTGGCGAAGGTGTCGGGTTAACTTCAGCCTGTCTTGGGCTGATTTATGCACTCGATTGTAATGGAATTAAAGCAGGTTTTTTAAAGCCATTTTCACAAGAACTTCCCAATCAGGTTGATCGTACGACCTCACTGTTTAGCCATCTTTTTCAAGGCAAGACAGTAACTTCTATTTCACACGAAAAAGTATTGCAACGTCTTGCTTTGGGCGAACGAGATGAGCTTCTTGAAGAAGCCGTGAGTATTCATCGTAATGTTGCGGCAAATTATGATGTGATTATTGTGGAGGGTTTACTTCCAAACGCACAGGATCATTTTGCGACAGAACTCAATGCTGCACTCGCACAAGCACTAGATGCCAAAGTCGTTTTGGTTAGTACTGCCGATGTTCAAAACCCACGCCGTACTGCGGAAAAAATTGAAGCTCACCTGCATCACTTTGGTGGAGTTTCATCCAATCGTACCGCAGGTGTGCTTTTTATGCGTACACGAGGCTTACCTGAAGAAACGGCACAAATCCCGCTTACTATAGATCCATCACTCCGCCTCAATACAGAGATTGCAGCTTTTAGCCAAGAATTGCAGCGCTATAACCGTAATCTGGGTACAACCACCCTACCGATCATTGGTTTAGTGCCTTTTAGCAATACCTTGAGCGTCCCACGCACACTGGATATTGCATCCATCATTGAGGGAGACTGGATTCATCAAGGTGAAGCCAGACATCGTCGTATCCTGCACTCTAGTCTGATCGCCTCGAGTATCGAATATGAACTGAACAAATTTGTTGCAGGTGAACTGATCATCAGCGCATCTGAGCGAACTGATGTCTTGTTGGCCAGTAGTCTCGCTACAAGCAATGGTATTCCACTGGCTGGTCTTGTCCTGACTGAACGTAAAGCACCTAATCCACAAATTTTGGATTTCTGTCAGCATGCCATCAAGCAGGGCTTACCTATTTTACATACACAGCTCAATACATTAGAAACTGCGCAGCGTCTTGCAGATTTTGGCAATGAAATTCCAGTGGATGATACCGAACGTGCGGAACAAGTGACTCGCTTTGTTTCGAGTCATATCGACACTGCATGGCTCAACTCACAAATCAATACTGGTGTGCAGCCGCGCTTATCTCCGTCTGCATTTCGTCATGAGTTGGTGCAAAAATCAATTGCAGCAAAAAAACGTATTGTACTTCCCGAAGGTGATGAGCCTCGGACAGTACAAGCTGCAGCAATCTGCCAATCACGTGGTATTGCTCATTGTATCTTGCTTGCAAAACCTGAAGCTGTGGTAGAAGTAGCCAAAGCACGGGGTATCGAGCTGCCTGATGATCTGGAAATCATTGATCCAGATCTAATTCGTAACCAATACATCACACCGATGGTTGAGCTACGTAATGGCAAACTTAACGAATTACAAGCCAAAGAACAGCTACAAGATACCGTCGTTTTGGGTACCATGATGCTCGCACTTGATCAGGTGGATGGTTTGGTTTCAGGTGCCATTCATACCACAGCAAATACGGTACGCCCTGCATTTCAACTGATTAAAACAGCACCTGATTACTCATTGGTTTCATCAGTTTTCTTTATGTTGTTGCCAGATGAAGTATATGTATATGGTGACTGCGCAATCAATCCAGATCCAGATGCCGACCAACTGGCCGAAATTGCAATTCAGTCTGCAGATTCAGCTAAAGCCTTTGGAATTAACCCTCGCATTGCAATGATCAGTTATTCTACTGGTACTTCTGGTGCAGGAGCAGATGTAGAGAAAGTTGCCAAAGCAACTGAAATTGCCAAACAGCGTCGTCCAGATTTATTGATCGATGGCCCATTACAATACGATGCAGCCTCGGTAGAAAGTGTAGGCCGACAAAAAGCACCAGACTCTCAAGTTGCTGGACGGGCAAACGTCTTTATTTTCCCAGACTTAAATACAGGGAATACGACTTATAAAGCGGTTCAACGCTCTGCCAATGTTGTGAGTGTGGGTCCAATGCTGCAAGGCTTGAATAAACCCGTAAATGATCTGTCTCGTGGTGCATTGGTCGATGACATTGTGTTTACCATTGCCTTAACTGCGATTCAGGCCGAACAACAACTTGAAGCCAAAGCTGCTGCGCTAGCGTCATAATCGCTTTTAATCGCTCTCTAAAAAGCCACTTGCCACTATCAAGTGGCTTTTTAAATTGATTGGCAGTATTACTTTTTTCGAGCCAACCATACCGTATGTCCAGTACATTCTGGATCTTCTGCAATCATTTTGATGGTTTCAAAGCCATATTGAGCCAGTAAGGTTCGATATTCTGCGGCATCCAAACTGGCATGATAAAGTGGCCCACCAAACATATCACCAATCGCCTCCCCATAGCTTGGCCCACTAGTAAACATAAGTACCCCACCTGATGCGGCATGCGTTGAAAACTGTGCAAACATTTGGCGCTGATTTTCAGGATCAAGATGAAAAAAACTATCCCACGCCAAGATACCATCAAAGGTTTGCTCAGTACTAAACTGACGAATATCAGCATTTATCCATATCTGTTCAGGAAAATTTTGCTGCGCCATGTCCAACATGACTTCGGACGTATCAACTCCCGTCAATTGACAACCCTGCTCAATCAAATATTTTGCAATGGGTGTCCCCGAACCACACCCCAAATCAAGTACCTTTGCAGACATAGGTAATAGGCCTAAAAAACGATCAAGCCAGATTTTTTCGTGTAGAAAATCACCTCTTAACTGTGTCCAGTCACGACCATGTTTTTGATAAATTTTAATAATATTTTTTGCTAAATCCCTATATTGCATAAGCATCTTCTCTCTATTAAAAGCAAAATTCCCTGCTCTAGATCATAATTCATGTATCACTTCGAGCTTTAGCCAAAATCTCGCCAAAACTCCCCACAGCCTGATCGTTTTGTCATATAATTTAGCCCGCTAGCTAACTGCCCGCTCAAGAGATTTTTGGTATGACCACAATTATCAAACAAGAAGACTTGATCACTTCGGTCAAGGATGCCCTTCAGTTCATTTCCTACTATCATCCGCAAGATTTTATTCAGGCCATGAGCCGTGCGTACGATCGTGAAGCGAACCAAGCTGCAAAGGATGCAATCGCACAAATTCTCATCAACTCTCGTATGTGTGCAGAAGGTCATCGCCCAATCTGTCAAGATACAGGTATCGTCAACGTATTTGTTGATGTCGGTCTAGATGTTAAGTTCGATCTTAGCATGAGCCTAGATGATGCGATTAATGAAGGTGTACGCCAAGGTTATCTTGAAAATACCAACGTACTCCGTGCTTCTGTGCTTGCAGATCCAGCCTTTGGCCGTAAAAATACCAAAGACAACACCCCCGCTGTAATCCATTATAAACTTGTTCCAGGTAACAAAGTTGATATTACAGTAGCCGCTAAAGGCGGTGGTTCTGAAAATAAATCTAAACTTGCCATGTTGAATCCGTCTGATTCAATTGTGGACTGGGTACTGAAAACTGTTCCAACTATGGGCGCTGGCTGGTGTCCTCCAGGTATGCTGGGTATCGGGATTGGTGGTACTGCTGAAAAAGCCATGATGCTTGCCAAAGAAGCATTGATGGAAGAAATCAACATGGACGAATTACTTCGTCGCGGGCCAGAAAACAAAATTGAAGAACTTCGTATCGAAATCTTCGAGAAAGTGAATGCGCTTGGTATTGGTGCACAAGGTCTTGGCGGTTTGACTACAGTTCTCGATATCAAAATTAAAGATTATCCATGTCATGCGGCAGGCAAACCAGTGGGCATGATTCCAAACTGTGCTGCGACTCGTCATGCTCATTTTCAGTTAGATGGTTCAGGCCCTGCACATATTCAAGCACCTAAACTTGAAGATTACCCAGAAGTGACGTGGGATTCATCTAAATCAAAACGCGTAAACCTTGATACCATCACTCAAGAAGAAATGAACTCTTGGCAGCCAGGTGATACCTTGTTGCTCAGTGGCACCATGTACACTGGTCGTGATGCAGCGCATAAACGTCTGGTAGAAATGATCGATAATGGTGAAGAGCTTCCTGTCGATCTTAAAGGTAAGTTTATTTACTACGTGGGTCCAGTCGATCCTGTAGGTGATGAAGTGGTTGGACCTGCTGGCCCAACAACAGCAACGCGTATGGACAAATTCACACGTAAAGTGCTTGAGCATACGGGTCTGTTTGGCATGATTGGTAAAGCAGATCGTGGCCCAACCGCGATTGAAGCGATTAAAGATAATCAAGCAACGTATCTCATGGCAGTCGGTGGTGCAGCATACCTTGTATCTAAGGCAGTGCGTGAAGCCGAAGTGGTTGCATTTGCTGATCTAGGTATGGAAGCTATCTACAAATTTGTAGTCGAAGACATGCCAGTATCCGTTGCAGTTGATGTTAACGGTACATCGGTACATGCAATTGCACCCAAAATCTGGCAAGAAAAGATTGGTAAAATTCCAGTGATTGATGCCACTGCAGTTTAAGCGATAAAAGCGCCTACGGGCGCTTTTTTTTGCCCAAAAGTGTTAATGTGCACAAACACCACAAAAACACAAAAGTAAATCCCACTCAATCCAGTAGAATAAGTCCGAATAATTCACAACAACATTAATGGTTACAGAGGCTTTACCATGACGGTTCCTCAAATTTTAAAACGACTTTCAATTAGTTTATGCTTAACTTGTATTAGCACAGGTATTTTTGCTTCACCCGCCAAAATGAGTTCCGTCAAAGAATTGATGCAAGTCAGCCAAATTGATGATTTACTGCGCCAATCTCTCACAGAACTTTCGCCTTACTATGACAAGCAAGCCGAACAGATTATTCTCAATATTACCAAATCTACGACACTTAACGACAAAGAAAGACAAGCAGCGACACAATTGAGTCAACTCATGCGTGATTCAAGTACTCAAATTATCAGTAATCCAAAAACCCAACAGGCTATTGAAGATATTTACTTAAAAACCTATACAGAGGAAGAAGTACAAGCCAGCATCAAGTTTTTAAAAACACCTGAAGGGCAATCAATTACTCGCAAAAATGCAAAAATGATGGGTGAACTTTCTGAATACATGATGCGTACAGGCCAAGAAATGTTTAACGATGCCAAAACGCGTGATACTTTCCAAGAAAAAATGATGGCGATTATTGCACCACTCATTGTCGATAAGAAAAAACCATCTCAGGAATAGTTTTACTGAGAAATTAGGGCCATATATTGCTCATATGGCCTTGAAGTCATTTTAAAGAAATCACCATGTTAAGGGATTCCAGATTTTAAATGGTTTCACCAATAACACATCAGACTTTTCATCATATTTTACTGGCTTGATCTCTTGTGGTTTATTACGAATATTGCCAGAAGCATCTTGCGCTACAAAATTATAACTTGATGACTTCAATCGGGTAAATGCAATCTCATGATGACCTGTCTTTTCTTGCATGATCAAAAAAGGACCTGTTCGCTCCTTCCTTGCAGGATTCTCTTCATCGTATTTTAAATAATATGTTTGCCCAGCATCAACGCTCATATCAATATATTTGGGTTCTTGAAAATGAAAAACCGTGAGTGGTCGGCTGGTCGAAATACGATATGTTCCTGCAGGTAATTCAATCCAGTAGTAATGGTTATTCAATAAACTCGGAATACGCTGACCATTCACAAAAATATTGGCTGCCGCAATTTCCTGCTGATTCCAGCGTGTATCTGGTCGGTAAAGATATATCACCGCTGCCTGAGGATTTTGAGGTTGAATCGGTTGAAAATATTGACCAAGCTTTTGATTGACCCACCCTCCCACAGAGAATTTACCCACATGGTATTGATCCATTAAACCAGGTTCTTTATTGGTATCTACGCTTGGTAAGGTTGCAGTAAGTGTCTGCGGCTCGGTCTTTAACTGAGCTTTACTATGACAACCTGCTAATATCCCAATACAACACAGTGATAATAATAAATAACGCATGATATCCCTCTAAGCGCTGTCTTATTTGAATTATTTGCTCGCAAAACTATGCGTATCTCAAATTTAGATTAACATCTCACTTTACAATTGCAATAAAAAAAGCATGAAATGCCGAGGCAAATCATGCTTTTCAGACCAATGAAACATTATGCAGATTTAGAATCAATGACCTTTAAATCAGCAACGTTATGTTCATGGGTATCTTTTTTTTGAGTATGCTCTTTCTTGTACTCGGGTTCTGCTTCACCACGAATCACAGCTTCATTCACCACGACAGTGCCAATATCCTTACGGCTTGGCAAATCATACATGGTTTCAAGCAATACATTTTCCATGATTGAGCGCAAACCACGTGCCCCTGTATTCCGCTCAAGTGCTTTCTTGGCAATCGCTCGTAATGCAGACTCTTCAAACACCAGATCAACATTTTCCATTTGAAATAATGACTGGTATTGACGCGTTAAAGCATTTTTTGGTTCAGTTAGAATCTGCATCAATGCTGCTTCATCTAGCTCTTCAAGCGTCGCAATAACAGGCAGACGACCAATAAACTCTGGAATTAATCCAAATTTCACCAAATCGGTTGGCTCAACCTGACGGAACAATTCAGCCAGCTTTTTGGTTTCGTCTTTCTTTTTCACTTCGGCATTGAAACCAATACCACCTTTTTCATGACGCTGCTGAACAATCTTTTCAAGACCAGCAAAAGCACCACCACAGATAAACAGAATGTTCGAAGTATCGATCTGAATAAATTCCTGCTGCGGATGCTTACGACCACCTTGTGGCGGAATCGAAGCAACTGTGCCTTCGATCATCTTCAATAGCGCCTGTTGCACGCCTTCGCCAGATACGTCACGGGTAATTGATGGATTTTCAGATTTGCGGGTAATTTTATCGATCTCATCGATATAAATAATCCCTTTCTGTGCTTTCTCAACATCGTAATCTGCTTTTTGTAAAAGCTTCTGTACAATGTTTTCAACATCTTCACCCACATAACCTGCTTCGGTCAGTGTGGTGGCATCAGCCATTGCAAATGGCACATCCAGTAGACGCGCCAACGTCTGTGCCAATAAAGTCTTACCTGAACCCGTTGGCCCAATCAGTAAAATATTACTTTTTGCAATTTCAACTTCGTGCTTGGATACATGTCCAGACTGACCAGCCTTTAAACGCTTGTAATGGTTATACACTGCAACAGATAGCGTTTTCTTTGCCAGATCTTGACCAATCACATATTGATCTAAAGCCGCCCGAATTTCATGAGGTTTTGGCAAATCTCGACTTGCCCAATCCCCTGCTTCAACTTGCTGGCTAGTTTGAACAAGATCCAAGCACACATCCACACATTCATTACAAATATAAGCGTTTTCGCCTGCGATCAGTTTTCCGACTTCAGCCTGAGATTTACCGCAAAATGAACAGTGTTTTTGTCCTTGAGGATGTTCGGACATATCTACTCCACAACTTAAATCTTAATTATTAGGGACGCTTAGATAAAACTTCATCCACTAAACCATATTCTTTTGCGGCTTGTGCGGTCATGAAGTTATCACGATCTGTATCACGAGCAACTCTCTCATAATCTTGACCGCTGTGTTCTGCCATCAAACGGTTTAAACGTTCTTTGATAAACAGAATCTCGCGCGCATGAATTTCAATATCTGATGCCTGACCACGAAAACCACCCAGTGGCTGATGAATCATGACACGGGCATTTTCAAGGCAATAACGTTTACCTTTTGCGCCTGCATTGAGTAAGAAGGCTCCCATTGAAGCCGCTTGTCCCATACAGTAAGTCACCACATCAGGTTTAATAAACTGCATGGTGTCATAAATTGCCATACCAGCAGTTACAGAACCGCCTGGTGAATTAATATAAAGATGAATATCTTTATCTGGGTTCTCAGCTTCTAAAAACAACATCTGAGCCACAATTAAATTGGCCATGTTATCTTCCACTTCACCTGTGAGGAAAATGACACGCTCACGCAAAAGGCGTGAAAAAATATCAAAAGAACGTTCGCCACGCGAAGATTGTTCAACCACAACAGGAACTAAAGCATTTTCAATCGTTGGAACATACATACGTTTATTTATTCCTAAATTTTTGTAACTTAACCCATAACGACAATATGAGGGATAATGACTAAAATTGCAAAAACATTCCAAACGAAATATCAGATTATTTCGACTTAAGATAGCAGAATTGTTTGAAAGATAACAAAATCACAACATCAATAAAAAAAGGCGCTTACGCGCCTTTTTTACGATCCAGAATTAACGAGCCTGACGAGCTTGTTGTTCTTTCAATAAATCATCATAAGAAACTTCTGTTTCAGTCACTTTCGCTGCAGCAAGAATATGATCAACCACTTGATCTTCTAATACAACTGCTTCGATTTGTGCACGTTGTTGCTTATCATTTTTAAAGTAATCAACAACTTCTGTAGGATCTTCATAAGAAGATGCCATCTCGTCGATATAAGTATCAACACGTGCTTGATCGACTTCAAGTTTCGCATCAGCCAATACTTTGCTTACGAGTACACCAAGTTTTACTGATTTTTCAGCTTGTTCTTTAAACAATTCGTCTGGAAGCATACTCTTATCAAATGATTGCGCACCCGCACCACCAAACTGCTGAGTAAATTGCTGAATCATTTGCTCGCGTTGACGATCAATTTCCTGAGCAACCATTGCTGATGGTACGTCAATCTCATTCGCTGCAACAAGCGCATCAAACGCTGCTTGCTTAACTTGGTTACGAAGACCGTTACGAACTTCACGCTCCATGTTTTTGCGAACATCAGCTTTTAACTTTTCAACACCATCTTCTTCAGAAATACCAAAGATTTTTAGGAATTCAGCATCAATTTCAGGAAGTTTTGGCTTTTCAACTTGCTTCACTGTGATCTTGAATTTTGCTGCTTTACCTGCAAGGTTCGCTGCTTGATAGTCTTCTGGGAAAGTGACATCAATAACTTTCTCTTCACCCGCTTTCATGCCGATGATACCGTCTTCAAAGCCCGGAATCATACGACCAGAACCAAGTACCAGTTTAAAGTCTTCAGCAGAACCGCCTTCAAACTTTTCACCGTCAACTTCACCTTCAAAGTCAAACGTGACTTGCATGTCTTTTTTGGCCATACCTTTCGTTACAGCCCAAGTTTGACGTTGCTTTTGCAGATTTTCGATCATTGCATCAACGTCTTTATCGTTGATTTCAGCAGCCTTACGTTCAACTTCAAGCGTATCAAATGCTTTTACTTCAACTTCTGGATACACTTCAACTGTTGCTTCATAAACTAAAGCGTCGTCTTTATGTTCTACTTTTTCAATGTTTGGCATACCCACAGCATTGATTTTTTCTTGTTGAATCGCTTCAAACACAGTATCACGAATAATGTCGTTAACAACTTCTTGGTAAATACCTGGGCCAAAATCAGAACGTACACGGGACAATGGCACTTTTCCAGGACGGAAGCCGTTGATCTTCGCAGTTTTGGCAGTGCGTTTTAAACGAGCTTCAAATTGCTCATTAATACGGCTCGTCGGTACAGAAACATTTAAACGACGGGCAACGCCCGAAACCGCTTCAGTCGTTACTTGCATGGCTTCCTCGATAAATTAGGTTAGTAGTAGCAATTTTTAAAAGTGCTATATTATATGACAACTTTTCCGATATACAAAACAGATCGTGAAAAAGCCTAGATTTAGCCTTAAAACAAGAAAAACAAATTCAGTATAAATCTTAAAAAATGCTTAAAAAAATTAATTTCATCTGTTCATACTTCATTATCTTAAAAATAAAAATAATACTTTTCAAAATCTTAAATATTAAATGTAATTTTTAATCTTTTAAAATCCATAATTTCTCTATTTTTTACCAATAAAACCAATCAAGAAAATTTACACATAAAAACAATAATCATTATTATTCGCATACTGTTTCTTATTGATATTGAGACTTCTATGGCGTTTATCACCACTCGAAAGAAGATTGTTTCTTCTGCTATTGCCTCCTCCCTTGCCGTCATGTCAACTCCCGTTATTGCGCAAGATGATGTTTCGCACCTTGCAACCATTCGTGCGCAAGCAGAACAAACAGAAAGCTTAAAAGTTGATACATCTGCCAACAAGAAATATGTCGCACCGTTACTCGACACACCAAAATCGGTCGCGATCGTTTCACAAAAATTACTACAGGACACCGGTGCAACCTCTTTAACGCAAGCCCTGCAAAATGTACCAGGTATTACCTTTGCAGCTGGTGAAGGCGGTACACCGTTTGGCGATACGCCTTATATCCGTGGGTATAGCGCACAGTCTTCCATTTATGTGGATGGCGTAAGAAATGCCACGACACAAAATCGTGATAACTTTGCAGTCGAGCAAATTGAAGTCACCAAAGGCTCAAGCTCTACACTTTCAGGCGGTGGCGGTGTGGGTGGTAGTATCAATTTGATTACCAAACAGGCACACCAAGGCGATGAATATCAAGGGACTGTTGCTGGCGGTACAGATAATTATCGTCATATTCAACTGGATGCCAATAAAGACTTTGGCAACGGTGTTGCAGGCCGAGTGGTCGTAATGGGACATCAAAATGAAAAGCCAGGTCAGAGCAATGGTGCCGAATATAATCGTGTCGGTTTAGCCCCAAGTATTGCGTGGGGACTTGGTACTCCAACACGTGGTTTACTGAGCTATTATTACCTGCAAAGTTATGATGAGCCAGATGCAGGTATTCCATTTCCAACCACAGGCGGCAAGCCGATTTCGGTGAAGCAAGGTACGTATTACGGCTGGAAAAATCGCGATTTTGATAAACGCGAAAACCACATTGGTACGTTCAAGCTTGAACACGATTTAAGTGACAATCTCACTGTGTCGAATGTAGCTACCTATACCAAATCTAAAACTGACTATATTTATACCAATGCCGATGACTCCAAGGGTAACGTGGCCAATGGCACCGTATGGCGTGGTCACTCTCTAAGCCGTATCTCCAATACCGATGCTTTTTCAGATCAACTGGCACTCACGGGCAAGTTCAATACTGGTATGCTTAAACATAGTTTTAATACTGGTGTTGAATACAGTGATCAAAGTACTGATTTGGGTCTTTATATCACGCCTGCCACCAGTAGCACCTGCACCAGCTCAAACTACCAATGTACAGACCTTTATAATCCAACTAACCCAGCATATACAGGCACCATTACACCTTATGCCAACATGTATACCACACGCAGTAAAACAACCTCACTGTACGCGCTGGATAGCATTGAATTCACACCACAATGGTTGCTAAATTTAGGTGTACGTTGGGATAAATTCGATACCAGCGTGAAATATCATAAAGCCGCGATGACGTATGCTGGTGTCGCATCTACAGGTGTCGATGTAGACAGTGACAGTGACTTTTTCTCTTACCAAACTGGTCTGACTTTCAAGCCAACAGAAAATGGCAGCATCTATGCAAGCTATGCCACTTCTGCAAACCCAGTGGGAATTGGTCAAGGAGACAGCAGCGAATCCAGTGTGAGTACCTCGATTGCAGATCTTTCACCTGAAAAAGCACGTACTGCCGAATTGGGAACTAAATGGGATTTATTTGATAAGCGTGCCAATCTAACAGCGGCGATTTTCCGCACAGAAAAGCAAAATACCCGTATTCAAGATGCATCGGGTCTGTACTCGAATGTTGGCGATAGCAAAGTTGATGGGTTTGAGCTGGAGTTAAATGGTCATCTTACCCCAAAGTGGGATATTTCTGCTGGCTATAGCTATTTAGATAGCGAGCTAAAAAATGGAGGTTACTCACGTGGCGCGGCAGTGCCATCGGGCGGCCCAATTCCGTTCGTAGCCAAAAACAGTGCGACGCTTTGGTCGACTTATAAAGTCATGCCAAAGTTCACCCTCGGTGCTGGCGCGCAGTACAAAGACAAAGTCTTTGTAAACTCAAGTACAACCGCAGAGAAATACTTGCCAGCATATACCATTTATAATGCGATGGCGAAGTACGATATCAACCCGAATGTGAATCTACAGCTGAACATCAACAACATCTCGGACAAACGTTATTTCACTAGCGCGCATGCGGCACACTATGCTTTTGAAGGTGATGGTCGCAATGCAGTACTCGCGATTAACTTTAAGTACTAAAATATAAAGCCATTATCGTTTTATAGCTTTAATGAAAACCCATATAAAATAGCTTCAATTGTTGAGGCTATTTTTCTATTTTCCAATGTCCTTTTTCATAGGTATTTCCCAATGATTCATCATATTCCAAATGTTCTCACTAAACAGCAAGTTGCAGAATTTAGGGCACTGATGGATACTGCTCAATGGGTAAATGGAAAAGTAACTGCTGGAACTTTATCTGCCTCAGTTAAACATAACCAACAATTGTCTGAACAAGACCCGCTTACGCATCATTTAAGCGATTTAGTGATTCAGGCGATTTGGAACAATCCAGCCTTTCAAACAGCCGCACTTCCCCATCATATTATTCCACCATTATTTAATCGCTACGATGAGCATGAAAGTTTTGGTTTTCATGTTGATAATTCCATTCGCCTGATTCGAGGCACGAGCCAGCAGATGCGAACCGATCTGTCGTGTACCCTGTTTTTGAGCGAACCTGAAGAATACGATGGTGGGGATCTGGTCATTGAAGATACCTACGGTTATCATGAGGTCAAATTACCCGCAGGTGATCTGGTGCTTTATCCGTCAACCAGTTTGCATGAAGTCAGTAGTATTACTCGCGGTAGTCGTTTCGCTTCATTTTTTTGGGTACAAAGTCTGGTTCGAGATGATACCAAACGACATCTACTTTTTAATCTGGATGAAACTGTACGTAGCTTGCGTATACAGCATGGCGATGGCTATCCAGAGGTAGTGAAGCTCACCAATATTTATCACAACCTCATACGAATGTGGTCTGAGGTTTAGACCACATTTTGAATGCGTAAGACTCAAACACAATAATTTTTATTAAAATATTAGGATAGTTTAGAAAAAATTTTCATCAACCATCCTAATCATGCAAAAAACAGGGAAACATTTTCCATTTATTCAAATTAAAATCTACAATATGATTTTGCATACATGACGTTTTTCACCTAGACTCAAACCACAAGATGTTTTTGTTGAGTTTAATGAAATCACTCAGCTAATTTTAACGGTACATAGCAATGAAATACGTTTTTGCTTTTTCCTCAAAAACGCCAAGCATGATGGCACTCCTGATGCTGCGCCAAGCGCGCGTATAAATAATTTTGCCTGAAACAGGCCCAGATTCTCTTGTTTTTTATTTAAATTTTAGTCATTCAATACCATATATAAATGTAGTGCTTTGCCTGAGAACAATCCCTCAAGCGCGCTACGACAAGGAGCACTCTCATGATGTTGGCAGATCCAAGCAAAAAATACCGTCGCATGTACCAGCGAGTCGATTTACCAGACCGCCAGTGGCCAAATAATGAAATTACCAAAGCGCCCATCTGGATGAGTACCGATTTACGTGATGGTAACCAAGCTATTTTTGAACCGATGGATATCGATCAAAAATTTAAAATGTTTCAAATGTTGGTCAAAATTGGCTTTAAACATATTGAAATTGGTTTTCCATCTGCATCACAGATTGATTTTGACTTTACCCGCAAATTAATTGAAGAAAACCATATTCCAGATGATGTGTATATCGAAGTATTGGTACAGGCACGCGATCATTTAATTGAGCGTACTTTTGAATCTTTAGCTGGTGCTAAACGCGCGATCGTGCATATTTATAATGCCAACTCTCCAACTTTCCGCCAGAAAGTTTTAAATGTCGGCGTTGAGGGTGCCAAAAAATTGGCCATCAATGCTGCTCATAAAGTCAAGGAATATGCAGCACAGTATCCGCAAACTGACTGGATTTTTCAGTACAGTCCAGAATGCTTCTCTGCCACTGAATTAGAAGTGGCAAAAGATGTCTGTGACGCTGTGACTGAAATCTGGGAAGCATCACCAGAAAATAAAGTAATCTTAAACTTGCCAGCGACTGTCGAAGTGTCAACACCGAATGTCTATGCCGATCAAATTGAGTGGATGCACCGTAATCTTGCTCGTCGTGATGGCGTGATTATTTCTGTTCACTGCCATAATGACCGTGGCTGTGGGATTGCAGCATCTGAGCTTGCCATTATGGCGGGTGCAGACCGTGTTGAAGGCTGTGTGTTTGGAAACGGCGAACGTACAGGTAATGTCGACGTTGCTGCAATTGCTTTGAATATGTATACCCAAGGTGTGGCACCAGAGTTAGATTTTTCTAATATCAATGAAATTATTGCGACTGTTGAAGAATGTACAGGCTTACCTGTACATCCGCGTCATCCATATGCGGGTGATTTGGTCTTCACCGCATTCTCTGGTTCACATCAGGATGCCATTAAGAAAGGCTTTGAATTCCAGAAAAATGAAGACATCTGGGATATGCCGTACTTACCAATCGATCCAAAAGATTTGGGGCGTGACTACGATGCGGTGATTCGTGTCAACAGCCAATCGGGTAAAGGTGGCATTGCGTACTTGTTAGAATCGAACTACAACGTGGTGTTACCGCGTCGTTTACAGATTGAGTTTTCACAAATCGTTCAACAAACCACAGATGCCAATGGTACAGAAATCAGTGCCTCTGAAATCTGGAAATTATTCCAAGATACCTATGTGCAAGCAAAAGAACAGCACTATACTGCGAAAAACTATCGTTTATCTGATATCAATGGAACCCAAATTATTGAATTAGATATTGATATTGATGGTGAAATTCAACAGCTTCGCGGTGAAGGTAATGGACCAATTTCCGCATTTATGAATGCACTTCAATTACCAATTGATGTATTAAACTATGAAGAACGCAGCATCAGCTCAGGTGCTAATGCCAAAGCCTTAACACTGATTGAAATTCAAGTAAAAGGTACTGGCAAGAGTGCATTTGGTGCAGGCGTACATGACAATACCGTCACTTCATCTATTGAAGCGATCCTTGCATGTACCAACCGCTTGATTGAGCAAGGTGTACTCAGCACAGAACAAGTTGCTGCTGCCGCAGTTTAATCTCGGTAAAAGACTCTTTTTGAAAGGATACCTATGGTATCCTTTCTTTTATTATTGATTTAAAGATAAAAGGCGAATTGCTCCCGTGTCTTTTCCATCTGACTCAGTGGGGTTGGTTACTCCGCAAAAGTTCCAATTTGAAGAACCTCTGCATCTCGAATGTGGTCGAGTGTTGCCACGTTTTGAGCTGATGGTTGAAACCTATGGCACCTTAAATGCAGACTATTCAAATGCAATTTTGATTTGTCATGCACTTTCTGGTCACCATCATGCAGCAGGTTATCATCACGATGATGATAAAAAAGCAGGTTGGTGGGATGCCTGTATTGGTCCTGGCAAAGCCATTGATACCAATAAATTCTTTGTTGTTGCACTGAATAACATTGGTGGCTGCAATGGATCAACTGGCCCTACCTCACCCAATCCTGAAAATGAAAACCGCCCTTACGGCCCAGATTTTCCACTGGTGACGGTGCGTGACTGGGTTAAAACACAAGCATTACTTTCGGATCACTTAGGTATCCAGAGCTGGTATGCAGTGATTGGCGGTTCATTGGGCGGGATGCAGGCTTTACAGTGGTCAGTCGATTATCCTGATCGTCTCAAAAACTGTGTGATTATTGCCAGTGCACCAAAGCTTTCTGCACAAAATATTGCCTTTAATGAAGTTGCCCGCCAATCGATTCTTTCCGACCCAGATTTTTATCACGGTCGTTATTTAGAGCATGACAGCTATCCCAAACGTGGTTTAATTTTAGCTCGAATGGTCGGACATATTACCTATTTGTCTGAAGAAGCCATGAAACAAAAATTTGGTCGTGACCTCAAATCGGGCAAATTTATGTATGGCTTTGATGTCGAGTTTCAGGTCGAAAGTTATTTACGCTATCAAGGCGAGCAATTTAGCCGAAACTTTGATGCCAATACTTATCTGATTATGACCAAGGCATTGGATTATTTTGATCCTTCTCGTGAGTATGAACAATCTCTAACCAAGGCTATGGCGCAAACGCAATGCCGCTTTTTAGTGGTGTCATTTACCACCGACTGGCGTTTTGCACCAGAAAGATCCCAAGAAATTGTAGATGCACTCATCACCAACCATAAACCCGTCACTTATCTGGACGTAGATGCTGAACAGGGACATGATTCATTTCTGTTTCCGATTCCGCTTTACGTGAAAACACTTCGTGCATTTTTAGGCGGTGAAGCACATTTAAAATCGACACCTCAAGTGGAGATCAACTGATGCGTATTGACCAACAACTTGCAGAAACGTGGATTAAACCAGGCTCAAGCGTACTAGATTTAGGCTGTGGAGATGGTGAATTATTGGCTCATATGAGTAAAAAACATCAAATTCGTGCTTATGGATTAGAAATTGATCAAGAAAAGATTGCAATTGCGGTCAGTCGCGGGTTAAATATTATCCAACAGGATTTGAACTTGGGCCTGCGCCGTTTTGCCGATCAGTCTTTTGACTATGTGGTGATGGCACAAGCTTTGCAAGCAGTAGATGCACCAGATGTTTTATTACGGGATATGGTGCGTGTGGGAAAACAGGCTATTATTACCTTTCCAAACTTTGCGCATTGGAAAACGCGCTCATTTTTAGCCTTGAAAGGAATGATGCCTGTTTCTGAAGCTTTGCCTTATATGTGGTATAACACACCCAATATTCACCTGTGTACTTTTAAGGACTTTGAAGCACTCTGTGCAGAAAATGAAATTCAAATTATTAATCGACTTGCCGTGAATGGGAATCAGCAAGGGAGTCTTCTGAGTAAGCATATCCCGAATTTGTTTGGTGAAGTCGCAATATACCGAGTGAGCGCTCTATGAAAAAAGCAGTATTTAGCACACTAGTCATTGGACTTTTAAGCTTTCAAGCCCATGCAGATTATGTGGCACAACCGCAATCTATTGCAGCACAAGCAGCACGTTATTCTGTAATGAGTATTCCAGAGCTGACTCAAGCAGCAAAATCTGGTCAAGCTGGTGCCCAGTTCTATTTGGGTGCACATTATCAGCACGGTAAAAATATTCCCAAAGATGATAAGCAAGCATTTACGTGGTTTAAGGCTGCAGCAGATCAGGGACTTTCCCCTGCTCAGCTCAATGTGGGCCGTATGTATGCAGATGGCGTCGGTGTTGCTAAAAATGAAGCAATGGCACGCAAGTACTTTGAAAAAGCGGCAAGTAATGGTGACAATCGTGCCAGCTACAATCTGGCGATGATGGAAGAACAGAAGAAAAACTATCAGGGTGCGTACCAATGGTACGAGCTTTCAACCCGTGACGGTATGCTGGACAATAAAGTCATTAATATGTCGCAAAGCAAAAAAACCGCTTTGGCTGCCAACTTGACCCAAGATCAGATTCGTCAAGCGGTTGATCGTGCGGATAAATGGATTCAGGCGCAGTAAGTTTTTTGAATTTTAAAGCACCTTCGGGTGCTTTTTGTTTTTTAGTTTTTCTCTTTTTACTCGAGTTTTAATTATGTCTGCACCACATTGGCTCTCTCAAGGCACACTCGTCTTAGCCAGCAACAACAAAGGTAAAATTACCGAATTTGAAAAGTTATTTGCCGAGCTTCAGCTTCCTGTCGATGTCATTCCTCAAGGCCAACTGAACATCCCAGATGCCATTGAGGACGGTTTAAGCTTTGTTGAAAATGCCATTATTAAAGCACGGCATGCCTCTAAAATTTCAGGGAAACCTGCGATTGCCGATGATTCAGGAATTTGTGTTCCTGTATTGGGCGGTGCTCCAGGAATCTATTCTGCACGTTATGCAGGTGATCATGGCAATGATGCTGCCAATAATGAGAAACTTCTGCATGACTTAAAGCCGTTCCGTAATGCTGAACAAGCGATTCAAGGCATGTTTGTATGCGTACTCGCCTTAGTCGAGCATGCCGAAGATCCTCTGCCGCAAATTTTCCAAGGATTTTGGCATGGCGAAATTTTGGAACAAGCACGTGGTGAACATGGCTTTGGTTATGATCCATTATTTTGGTTGTCTGAACTAAAAATGAGCAGTGCGGAAATGAGCAAGGAAGAAAAGAATAAAATCAGCCATCGTGGACAGGCGATGCAGCGCTTTCGTGAGAGTTTGATGACTAGAGAGTGAATAAGTTAAATAAAATTAGATACGCGAAAACGTCGTTCGCAACTGTTCGAGACAAACCACTATCTGCAATATATTGTTTCTGCGATATATTATTATGTAATGCAAGATAACGAGTTTTGCGAACGACAATGGTTTTGCCTACTTTTGCCAAATGAGAAACATCGTTTCGCAAGGTAGGTCGAACCGAAGGTTAAATCTGCTTTCAAGTCTTAATGGTCAAACACTGTTCTGAAATAACAACATAGCGGATTAAATTCTATTGGGCTTCGACCATTTAGACTTAAAAATAAAAATGCAGCAACATCCCATAAACAGCAATGACTACACAACTCACCATCGTACCCGATGCAATATACTTTGCCGAAAGACCAGTCCCTTGATAATGTGTTTCCAGTGCAACAATATTTGCCGCAGGTGGCAAACAGAACAACAAAAACATCACACCTATATATTCCTGAATACGTGGAATCGGTAGATAAAAATAAGCAATGCTACAAAGCACTAAACCACAAACGAGCTTTAACGCTAAAATCATGCTGCTGCGTTTCAAGTCATTAAAATTGACTTTGGTTTTGCGTAACCACATGCCTAACACGCACATTCCAGCAAAGGTCATTCCGACTTTACTGGCATGATAGACCAGATCAAACCAATGGGTATTTTGAATATTTTGTACATCCAATAAACGACAGAACCCTGCAAGAACAAGTGCAATAAAGGGTGGGGATTGCATGACTTTTTTTAAAATGATGCGTTTAGCTTGTGGTTCCGTAGAAACAGCAGTAACCGCCCAGATATTGCCAAAAATAGACCCTCCAATATATAACGCAACAATCGCAGGGCTAATTTGTGGACCAAAAATGGCAATTGCAAAAGGAAATCCCAACCATGCCATATTGACATAACTAAAGCATAAAGCACCTAGTCTGTCTTTAAATAGCGTAATAAATAGTCCATACAATAAACCTGCCGAGATGAAACTAAACAGCATTAAACTCAGGCTACCAGGTTGGTAAAACACCATATTGTAGACAATGACAATCGGTATAAACACGCGCGCCAACAAGGTTGCCAACAAGGGTTTTAAATGTTCGGAAAGCTTATATTGCGCCAGACATAACCCAACGATAAATGCAATCAGTGGAAGAATTAAACTCACAGTCCATCTCTAAAATACAATTTAAACTTTTGATAGGGATACTAACATTTCAATCTTAAAAAATAAGACTGTCTTAAAACTGCAATCCAAATGTCACAAGATTGTCATGCCAAACTGTTGAAATAACAACAAACTTTTGGAGTATATAAAAATGGCAGGTTTATCGATTTGGCATGTGGTCATTTTCTTGATTGTGGTCGTACTTTTATTTGGTACATCAAAACTAAAAAATCTCGGAAAAGATGTCGGCGGTGCAGTCAAAGATTTTAAAAAATCAATGCGCGATGAAACTGAAGAAAATGCTCAATTACATACTCCACGCACTATTGATGCAGAAGTTAAGACAGCAGATCATTCTTCTGCGAAAAGCTAAGAGTGTTTTAAAATGTTAGATGTCGGTTTTGGTGAACTCTTCTGTTTCGGGATTATTGCACTACTCGTGCTTGGTCCAGATAAACTTCCCGTTGCTGCACGTTTCGCAGGACGTTGGTATGCCAGAATTAAGCGTTATATCTCAAATATTCAAAATGAGATTGATCGTGAATTGAATCTTTCCGAATTCCGTAAAGAAATGCAGGATGAATTAGATCGTTTACATACGCTTGAGCAAACGATGCAGGCGCGATTAAAAGAAATCGAAAAAGCGTCAACAGAAAAAATTGCTGAACAGCCCAAACAACCGATTGAATCAGAACCATCTATCACGCCCCAAAAATACATATTTTGTATAACCCCACAAACGATTGTGCCTTTTTGCCATCAAAAGCAGCATTATCAACAGCCTGAACGTTATAACGACTTAGTGCTTGAATCTTCTTCTGTCGAGTTAAAGATTGCCGTATGAGCCAGATCCCTTCAAATGACATCATGCCTGCCCAAGAAACCTTGGAACAGATGCCTATTACTCAACATTTGATTGCATTGAGACGACACCTATTTAAGATCGTTGGGGTTACGCTCGCTTTATTTTTTATTTTATTACCATTTCGTAATACGACGTATCAGTGGCTGTCAGAGCCTCTTCGTCGCCAGATGCCAAGCACATCCTCCATGATTGCAACAGATGTTACAGCAACATTTATGGCACCTTTCAAGCTCAATTTATGTGTTGCCATGATGTTGGCCATGCCATTTATTTTATTTCAGCTCTGGACCTTTGTTAAACCCGCCTTATATGAAAAAGAAAAACATTTAGCCATACCACTTTTAGTGGGTAGTATTGTGCTGTTTTATACAGGCGTTGCTTTTGCTTACTTTATTGCCTTACCTGGCATTTTACATTTCTTTATGAGCGTTTCACCTGAAACTGTCGCGCCGATGACCGATATCAATAGTTATCTGGATTTCTGTTTAAAGTTATTTCTGGTTTTTGGTTTTACCTTTGAAATTCCAATTGCGACCTTATTGCTCATCTTGATTGGAATCGTAAATACACAAAGTCTGGTCGAGAAAAGACGTTTTATTGTGGTCGGTTGCTTTTTTATCTCGATGTTTATCACACCGCCCGATGCGATTTCCATGATTATGCTCGCTGTTCCAATGTGGTTATTGTTTGAGCTTGGATTAATTTTTGGAAAGATCCTCGAAAAACGTAGAGCTTAACATCTGGTTATTTTTAATACTGCAATCCTGTCCATTCACCAGGTGTATAATTATATGATTTATAAAAATTAATTCACAAAATTGTCTTCAAATTGACTTAAAAGTGTAAAAAAAACGTCACTAAGCTTTCTTAAAATCATTGCTGTTCCAAACACAAATAATTTATACGGATTTCTCATGACAACGACATCGGCAAATCAGCACCCTACCCGTCGCGATCTTCTAAAATGGTTTACTGGTATTCCTTTTTTACCACTCGGGGCAATGGCAACAGCAGCAACACTGGCAGGATGCAATGACAGTGACACATCAACTACACCAACAAAGACTGTAAACTTTAAAAGTGCAACATTTACCTCTATGGATGCACCTACGCTTAGCAACCCTGCAGCTATGGCGACAACAACAGTTAATTCAAAACTGAGTGTGAATTGGGATGATGGCTCTAAAACTGACTATCAGCTTGCCTATAAGCCATTTTTTAAAACAGGCGATCAAGTTCCAAGCTTAACATCTGGAACAGTGATCGCTGGTGGGTATGTTGATGCCAAAGGTAATCCTATCATCGACAAATCTATCCCAGGTTCTGAACGTCAATTTTTCTCGGACTGTCCAGATGGTTCTTCATTAATTACTGTACCCAATGCAAATGTTGCTGGGGTGAATAATCCAGTATTTCATGTGGTGCAATTTGAATACACAACAAAAGACCTGGCTGGTAAAAGTATGTATGGTAAATTACCATCGCCAATTGCAGTACTTACCCTAGATCAGGATCAAAAAACGGGTCACTTGGAACTTAAAAAATACTATAACGTTGATATGTCCATTGCGCATGGTTTATGGATTACCTGTGGTGCGAGCATGTCACCATGGGGAACTCATCTTTCTAGCGAAGAATACGAGCCAGATGCATTTGATCAAGGTGTCGGGACTGCGCTATCTACAGTGACTGCTTATAGCCAAAACTACTTTGGTGATACCACCACAGCAAATCCATATAACTATGGACATTTGCCTGAAGTCACGGTTCATGCAGATGGTACAGGCAGCGTGAAAAAGCATTTCTGTGTAGGTCGTATTTCACATGAATTGGTACAGGTGATGCCAGATAATCGTACCTTGATTATGGGCGATGACTATACCAATGGTGGTTTCTTCATGTTTGTTGCAGATAAAGAAAAAGATTTATCTGCAGGTACACTCTATGTTGCCAAATATACTTCTGTATTCTCTGAAAATACCATTGCACCGATTCAATGGATTAACTTGGGGCATGCCACCAGCCAAGAAATCTCAGATTTGGTCAATGTGAGTAAAATTAAGCCGACTGATATTATGGAAAGCTTATCTACACAACCTGCGGATACAACAGGCTATACTCAAATTACCCTCAATACCAAAACACTATGGGTAAAAGTTAAATCGGGTATGGAAAAAGCAGCGGCTTTCCTTGAAACACACCGTTATGCAGCATTGAAAGGCGGAAGTATGGCCTTTACCAAACTGGAAGGCACAACCGTCAATATCAAAGATAAAGTGGCCTACTCTGCGGTATCTTATTTGCAAAAATCGATGGTCAAGAATGGTTCTGGCTGGGTGGAATCAAATAACGTTTCTTTCAGCAAAGCAATCAATGCTGGTGCTGTCGTAGCGCATGACATGAAAGGTGGCCAAATTGATTCGACTGGTGCAACCATCAATAGTGACTGGGTTGCTTATCAATCACGTGTCTTGATTGCAGGAGAAGATCTTGCAGCCTCAGATACGCTTGGCAATACAGCCAATCCTGATAAAATTGCCAATCCTGATAACTTGAAATACTCGGAAGCATTACGCACCTTATTTATTGGTGAAGACAGCGGGATGCATGTCAATAACTTCTTATGGGCATATAACGTCGATACCAAAGTATTGTCACGTATTCTATCTACACCAGCAGGTGCAGAATCAACAGGCCTTCACGCAGTCGATTCAATCAATGGCTGGACCTATATCATGAGTAATTTTCAGCATGCCGGAGATTGGGAAAGCATTCACTCAAATGTAAAAGGCACACTGCAAAGCTATATCAATGCCAATTATAATAATGGTTATGCGGCTGCCGTTGGTTATCTTACTGCTGATCCTATTGCACCATCGATGGTAAAAAAATCATCATAAAATCAAGTGTAGTGTGTGTGCCAAGTGAGTTTTAACTTACTTGGCATTTTATTGAATCTGAATATCCATTCGCATCATCTCTCCTGCATGATCCCCCCACTGGGTTTTCTCTGCCCAGATCCAGCGTCGTTTCATCAGTCTTAAAAAATTGGAACAGCGTGTACCGTACACTGGACTTTGAATAAATGTCGAAGACAGCAGTTCTTCCATATCTGGATGGATTCCTGTACTCGGGAGTAATTCTGGAATGACTTTACGCTCATCCTCCAGAATATCCCACGCTGTATATTCTAAATCGTGTTCGGCGATTTCAGCCTGTAACATCGGTACAAACTCTTGAGTAAACCTTTTGCGCAAATGCGCTGTTTTTTCCCAATGTTCAGACATCAGACCATTGGATACCACGTAAACGCCTTTTGCCAATACCTGTGGCGCTTCACCACGATTACTCATATAAACAGCCTGACTCTGATCCCCCATAAATAAATTAAAACCTGCATAGTGTTGTTGCCTTTGCTCAAGCTGTTTGGCAAAACGAATCGGGGCTAAATCAGACAATAAAAAATCTTCAACCAATGTTCCCCGAGAAGTGTCATAGATCTTTTTATCATGGCCATCACGAAAATTTGTCACCACCGCCCAACGCCCCGAAGCTGTAATCCCCATCCAGGTGCCGCCCGACTGTAAATCCCGACCTGCAATAATCGGTGTGTTTTCCCAAAGATGTAATTGTGTTGTGGGACGTGCATAAAACTCATCCCGATTCGATAAAAGACATAGCGGGATCTGATCAAACACTTGCCATGCCAGTGCAACAATACACATGATGTTTTCTCTTTAACTTTACACACTGAATGTACAACATTTTTCTCACATTCCGTTAAAATCTCTGCCAAAGATAAAATGAAGGAACAGGTATGCTCACCTATCCAAATATTGATCCTGTTGCACTTTCACTAGGTCCACTGAAAGTACACTGGTATGGTCTGATGTATTTACTGGCATTTTTATGTGCCTGGGGACTGGCCTCCTACCGCGCGAAACAACGTGACAGTTGGACTTCAGAAATGGTTTCTGATCTGGTCTTTTACGGTGCTCTCGGTGTCGTTCTAGGTGGACGAGTCGGCTATGTCCTGTTTTACGAGTTTGATAAGTTTCTGGCCAATCCGATCTGGCTGTTTCAAGTCTGGACTGGGGGCATGAGTTTTCATGGTGGCTTCATTGGGGTCATGCTCGCCATGATTTTATGGTGCCGTAAATATCAAAAGACTTGGTTCGAAACATTAGACTTTATTGCACCTTGTGTCCCTACTGGACTGATGTTTGGCCGAATTGGTAATTTTATTGGAGCTGAACTCTACGGTCGTGAAGTTCAAGATCCTAATTACCCGTTTGGTATGATTTTCCCAACCGATCCATTCCACCTTGTACGTCATCCCTCTCAGATCTATCAAGCTATATGTGAAGGTCTACTTTTATTTATCTTACTGTGGTGGTTTAGTTCAAAACCACGTCCGCGTATGGCGGTATCGGCCTTGTTTCTGATGGGCTATGGTGTTGCTCGTTTTGTAGTTGAGTTCTTTAGAGAACCTGATGCAGATCAGGGCTTCATTTTATTTGGCTGGATGACCAAAGGTCAAATTCTGACTGTGCCGATGTTACTCATTGGTCTGTGGATGATCTGGTATGCCTATCAACGCAAAGTTTATGACTGGGGCCCATTAAAAACCCACAAATGATTTTGAGATGCCCTTTTAGATATAAAGGGCATCTTCTTATCTAACTCTTTTCGATATGTTATCACCTATAGCTCAATTTGATCAAACCTAGTAAACATTGAGCGAAGCAGGTATTGTGCTACATTTGATTGATTATTGGCTGAGATTTTTACTTATGCTTGAATTCTGGTTCGATTCGACCATTTCCCGTGCCAAAAAATTTCTTATTCTAATTAGCACCTTACTGGTTGCACTGGGTTTGTATCATTTTCAGCCCTTACCTACAGACGTCATTTTAATGTTTACAGGAACAGGCATTATTTTTCTGATTTGTCGCTATCTAAAGTTGAATTTTTCCGATAAAAAGCCTACCGGGCTTCTTTATCGTTTACTCACCTGGATTCCAATTGCACTTATTTTTGCCCTACTGTTTGTCAAAACCATTGACAATTTGATGTGGTGGGGAGTTCAAGGCATTGCATTCATGGCACTGGCGGTCTTTATTTTTTCACCGCAGTTTTTATTTAAATCATCGAATTCAAGCGTGAATCCCGATGCTTGAATTTTGGTATTCCGAGCGCATCACACGCCCCATACGTTTTGGATTTTGTATTGTGCTCTGCGTCTTGATCTATTGGCTCTCCAGCATTCAACAGCTCACCCCTTATTATGTTCTTGCAAGCGTCATGATTGGCATTGTGATCCATCTCATTCGTCATAAGTTGCAGCAAATTCATCAGGGCAATCCATACCGTGAAGGCTTTAAAATTTTAGCAACCGTATTGCCAATTATGGCACTCATCGTCACCATCTTCATGCTGCCAGAAACAGCAAAATGGATACTCGGCCTGCAAGTTTTGGGCTTTACTGTGCTTGGAGTATGTCTAGCCTCTACAGCACATTACCGCGAGCCACGTAAATAACTGAGACAAGATTGTTTACTGTTCTTTGAAGGCAAAAACCGCTAAAATTTGCAGTCGATTGAAACTTGTTGTTGCTTAGTCAAGCGGCAACTATACGATTAGAGAGAATCATGCGCACCTATTTAGACCTTTTACAACATATCCTCGACAACGGCGGCGACAAAGGTGACCGTACAGGCACAGGGACACGTTCTGTATTTGGTCATCAAATGCGTTTTGACCTATCTCAAGGGTTTCCTTTACTTACCACCAAGAAAGTACATTTCCGCTCAATTGTGATTGAGCTGCTGTGGTTTCTCAAAGGCGATACCAACGTTCAATATTTAAAAGACCATAAAGTCAGCATTTGGGATGAGTGGGCAACGGCAGAGCAAACTGCACGTTTTGGCCGTCCAGAAGGCGAGCTTGGCCCAGTTTATGGACACCAATGGCGTAATTTCGGTGCTACTCAAAATTCAGATGGGAGCTACAAAAACGACGGTTTTGATCAAATCAAATGGCTCATTAATGAAATCAAGACCAATCCGAATTCACGTCGCTTGATTGTATCAGGCTGGAATCCAAATGAAGCCGGACAAGTGGCTTTACCACCTTGTCATACCCTGTTTCAGTTTTTTGTTCAGGATGGCAAACTCTCTTGTCAGCTCTATCAACGTAGTGCCGATGTGTTTTTAGGTGTGCCATTTAACATTGCCAGTTATGCCCTTCTCACCCATATGATTGCGCAGGTGTGTGGCCTAGGTGTAGGCGATTTTGTCTGGACGGGCGGTGACACCCATTTATACGCCAATCATTTTGAGCAAGCACAACTTCAACTGACACGTGAACCGTTACCACTTTGTCAGCTTAAATTAAACCCTGAAATTACCGATCTGTTTGATTTTAAATTTGAAGATATTGAAATTGTGGATTATCAATCCCACCCTGCAATCAAAGCCCCTGTTGCCGTATAAGGAAGCTCAGCAATGGCATTTCAAGATTTAGAAGTCGTGCATGTGGTTGCGATGGATCAAAAACAATGTATTGGTAAAGGCAATGCATTACCTTGGCACATTCCTGCCGATCTCAAACATTTTAAGGAAATCACTCAAGATGGCGTCGTGATTATGGGTCGTAAGACACTTGAATCCATGGGGCGCACGCTCCCTAAACGTGTCAACTGGGTGATTACCCGTGATCCTAATTGGCAGTTTGAAGGCGCCAAAGTTGCATCCAGCATAGAAGCTGCACTTAAAGGCGCAGCTCAGGATCTACAACATACTGATAAGAAAACACTGTTTATTATTGGTGGTGGGGAAATTTTTAAACAAACCATCAATATTGCAGACCGTTTGGAATTGACGCATGTCGAATTAGATGTACAAGGTGATGCCTATTATCCTGCGATTCCTTCACAATTTAATAAAGTGTCGAGTGAAAAACACTTTGATGACAAAACAGGTATTGCGTTTGAGTTCGTAAGTTATCAAAAATAAAGACAATCTCTAGCTGATTGTCTGCGATGCATAATATTGGAAAAAAAGAATTTTTACATGCCCTAGGGACGGGGCTTCTCTCTATGATCTTTAGTCTTTTTGTGGTGTTTTCCAGCGTATGGTTGTGTCTGGCGCTATGGATTCAACAACCGTTTGGCTGGCTCATCAGCCGTATTTTGATTGGTCTTTGGCTTATATTTGCGCTGAGTGTTTTAGGAATTTATATCACCCAGCACTTTCTGGGTCGTGGTAAAGATAGTCTGCTTTATATGGTTGCTTTTGCTTGTAGCCTGATTTGGTATTTTAATATCCAACCACAGCAAAACCGTAGCTGGGATCCTGAGGTCTCTCGCTTGCTTTCCTACCAACGACAAGGCAATCAGATTACCCTACATAACGTACGTAACTTTAACTGGAACATGGATGGTAGCTATACCGAACAATGGGATACTCGTCGCTACGATCTTAACCAGATTCAGGGTGTAAACATTATTACGTCTTACTGGATGGGTCCGCAAATTGCACATACACTTGTCAGCTTTGAATTTACCAATCAAACACCACTGGTCTTTTCCATCGAGATTCGTAAGGAAAAAAATGAAAGCTTTTCTGCCATAGGCGGTTTTTTTCGTCAGTTTGAATTAAGTCTGGTCGCGGCTGATGAAAAAGATATTGTTTACACACGCAGTAATATCCGTAAAGAACAAGTTTATCTCTTTCCCATCAAGATGCCAAAACCACAGGCCAAGGCCTTATTTTTGGAATATTTAAAAACTGCCGATGAGCTACGCGCAGAACCAAAATGGTATAACACACTTACCAGTAACTGTACCACACTGGTGTTTGATATGGCTCAAGCGATTAATCCTGACAAACTGCCCAAAGATTATCGCTTACTGGCATCAGGTTATTTGCCCAATTATCTGTACGACCTCAAAGTTTTGAGCCATCACTATAGTATGCCGCAATGGTACAAAATGGCGTATATCAATGAACGTGCTACCGAATATGAAACTTTTAAATATAAAACCAGTACGCACTTTTCAGAAGTAATTCGACAAGGCCTGCCACGTGTCGAACAGTGATGCAAGCCATTTGTTGTTGAGTCACTTAATGGTAAATCAATATAAAAATTTAATGCGAAAACGATACATAAACTCACTATGTTCTTCGCCTTCTATCTATGCTGTTTTGTTTTTCTATCTGCCATTGATATTCGAGCAAAGAGCAGTCATATAATGAAACAACTTTTTCTAGGTTCAAGTCTGTGTGTAGCTTTGATTATGTCTGGTTGCACCAGTACACCGACTTCACCAGCTGGACCCATAGCATCAAACTCCCCCCATACAACAGCAAATGCATCATCATTACCGCAGATTTCACCTTCTTTGTTTAAACAGCATTGGATTGCCAGTGAAATTAATGGTTTTCAGGTTGATCCAAAAGCAACGAATAAACCCAGCCTTCAGCTAGACCAAGCAACAAAACGTTTTAGTGGTTCTGATGGTTGTAATCGTATTATGGGCAGTTATCAACTGAGCTCTGATCAGCTCAATTTTGGAGCAGTTGCGACCACGAAAATGCTCTGTGCTTCTGCTGACCAAAACCTGACATTGCAATATAAACAGTCTCTTGAAAAAACAACACAATATCGTGTGAGTCCAGAACACCTAATTTTACTCGACAGCACAGGTTCAACACTTCTTGTTTTTGATGTAGCTCAATCCGTAAATTAAATGTTCAAGGGCTTTTTATTGAGCAGATCGTCACGATATAGATTGTAGGTTCATAAAAAACCTTTATAGTAAATTCATTTGTTATTTTGAGGACCATCATGCAACAGGCATTATTTGGCGGTGGATGTTTCTGGTGTACCGAAGCCGTATTTCAACAAATCCGTGGCGTTGAAAAAATCGTAAGTGGTTATGCTGGCGGTGTAAATGAAAATCCTACATACGAAGCCGTGTGTACAGGTGAAACCAATCATGCTGAAGTAATTCTGATTGACTTTGATGAATCACAAGTCAGTTATGATGATTTATTACATGTATTTTTCGCTATTCATGATCCAACGACGCTGAACCGTCAAGGCAATGATATTGGTACTCAATATCGCTCAGTCATTTATTATTTTGATGAACATCAAAAACAAGATGCTGAAAAACTGATTGCCGAGTTAAAAGCTGAAGGCATGAGTGTAGTGACTGAACTGAGTCCAATGCCCACTTTTTATCCAGCCGAAGATTATCATCAGGATTTTTATACAAAGAATCCATCACAAGGTTTTTGTAATTTTGCAATTCCTCCAAAAATTGCCAAATTACGTAGCAAATTTCAGTCTTTACTCAAAGCCTGAACAAAAAAAAGCAACTCGATCGAGTTGCTTTTTTTATTGCGCTGAATCAAGCGCGTTTAATTTTCACTGACAAAAGCAATATCGCTGAGTCCGGCTCCACTCGCGCGAGACATCACTTGTGCTACTGTATCGTAACGTGATTCTTTATCTGCTTTTAACATCACTGTTGGTTTCTGAGCTGACTGGCCAGCTTCTTGAAAGCGTTTTTGCAACTCATCCAATGTAATTGCTTCTTGTCCCCACGAAACATCACCATTTGAATTAATACTAATGGTAATTTCTTTCGGTGGTGGTGGCTGAATTTCAGCTGTTGTTTTTGGCAAACTTAATGGTACCGATGGGTTTGCAACCGTTGCTGTGACCAAAAAGATGATCATCAGTACCAACATAATGTCAATTAACGGAATGAGATTCATCTCATTCATGCCACTGTCGTGGTCTTCACCCAGTTGAAAAGCCATTAAGCTTGACCTCCAGCATAGCTTTGTTGCGCTGCCTTCGTTTCAGATTTTGGATCTACAGATTCTTGCTGCAACATGGTATCAATCAATAAGCTATGTGCCTGATCTTGAAGATCATGCGCCAAGCCACGATTAAAACGTACACAAATGTTGTAAGCCAATACCGCAGGAATTGCAACAGCCAGACCCAAACCTGTCATGATCAGTGCTTCGCCTACAGGAGTTGCCACTTGTGCCAAACCAGCCTGACCACTTTTACCGACTGCAACCAGCGCATGGAAAATACCCCATACCGTTCCAAATAAGCCGACAAATGGTGCAATCGAAGCAATAGTTCCTAATACTGCTACACCCTTTTCTGCATTTGATTTTTCAGCAGAAATCTGACGAAGTAAAGCTTGTTCTGCAACTGCCTTACGTTGTTCAAATGTGAGATGTGTAAACTTTGCTTTCAAGCTTGATAATGCTTTAGATAGTTGAGCATAAGCTTGTTGTTTTAATTGGCGTGTTCCCATCAAACGTAAGATGAAAATTGTCCATGTTGCAATCGACATTGCCAAAAGCACGAAGTACAGTGTTTTGCTGACTGCATCTGCATGTTGCCAATAAACTGAAAAGTTCATACTCGAACTCCTGAAAATGTTAGCCGTTAGGATTTAATGTTAGGTCAAAAGGTTGCTCTGCACGAATCGGATAAGCCACACCATTTTCTTTATACGGTTTGAATCTCGCACCACGTACCGAACGTAAGATTTTTTCATCCAGTGCAGGAATACCACTACTACGCGTGATCCGCGCATTGATAATCTTGCCCGTTTCGTCTGCCTCGATCATGACCACAATACTGCGTGTTTCACCCTGTAAATCACGATTGGTATATGACGGACGAGGTGTACGACTCCACTGCACACCAGAACCACCAATCGATACATTTTTCGGAGAGGGTTCACGGTTGACCTGTGGCTGTGCTGCAGGCTGAGGTTTTGGTTTTTCCGCCACTTTTTCTGTGATCGTCGTGTTGGTTGTTAAAGGTTTAACATCCACTTGAGGTTCGACTTTCACGACCTGTTTAGGAGTTTCAGCTTTTTTGACTTGCTGAACTTTTTCTACTTTCTTTGGTGGCGGCGCAACTTTCTCAACGACCTTAACTTCCTTCACCTCTTTTTTAGGCTTAGGTTGTTCTTTTTTAGGTTCTTCCTTTGGTTTTGGAGGCAATGGTGGTGGGGCCTGAATCTTGACAAACCGAACATTGAGCGGTTTTTTCTCAATTGGCTTGAGCTCTGGGCTCTTCATTTGACTGACAGCCCACAAAACACCCACATGACCAATCACAACCGCAACAAGTGCAGCGATGACCTTTTTCTTCATCGGATTGGGAGAATTCGGAGGAGAAGAATTCAAAGTTAATGCAGGAGATTGACTCATGTGAATCTAATTACCTATTTGAAAACCAAATATTCATTGCAAAGTGTAAGAGCGATTTAGCTGATCGGTTCAAACAATTAAAGTAACGCAATAATAAATGAGAAGTGTTTTCATTTGCAACTGTTTTTTTACAGATTGTTAATCTTCATCAAAAACCCAATAAATATCATTTCATTGGACTACAGCCGAAAAAATCGCAGCTCATTTATCAACAATTTAATCTGAGATAAATTATGTTATAACATAATACTTTATTCGACTAAAAAAAGTATGCATCTCCACATACTTTTTCTGTAAATGAGATTTATTTTATTGAAAAACAACGGTTTTATTGCCATCAACAATAATTCGATCTTCAAGGTGCCATTTCACCGCACGTGCCAGCACATTACGCTCGACATCTTGGCCCAGTTCACGTAACTGTTCAACGGTAAAGTCATGATTGACTCGTTCTACGTCCTGCTCAATGATCGGCCCCTGATCTAAATCGGCCGTAACGTAGTGTGCAGTTGCACCAATTAGCTTCACCCCTTTTTCATGGGCTTGTTTATACGGATTAGCCCCCACAAATGCAGGTAGGAATGAATGATGAATATTGATAATTTTCATCTCCCAACGCTCAACGAAGGCTTCATCCAGAATTTGCATGTAGCGTGCAAGGACTAACAAGTCATTGCCCTGCATCAATTCGTCAATTTGGGCGTAAGCTTCACGTTTGTTCTCTTTATTGACAGGAACCACTTCAAACGGAATACCAAAATTTTCTACCGCTTCACGTAAGTCTTCGTGATTTGATACAACTTTAGTAATTTCACATGGTAAACCACCACGCGAATGACGCCATAGCAACTCTAAAAGAGCATGATCGACTTTAGAAACTAAAATCCCCACTTTCTTCAACTCATTGACAAAAGCCAAACGCCATTGCATGTTATAACGCTCAGCAACATTCGCAGAGAAAGTCTGGATCAATGTATCTTTACGACTTTGTAAATGCTCTAACTCAAACTCAACACGCATGAAATAACGGCCACCTTGAGCTTCTGTAGCATATTGATCAAGTGCGGTAATGTTTGCTCCCTGATGATACAAAAAGCTCGATACAGCTTGCACGATCCCGGGCCTATCTTCACAAGTAATCAGTAGACGTGCTGTATTGGCAGTAGTGGTGTTCATTTGATTAATATCACTATAGGTCAGTTAAAAAACAAGCCGATTATTCTAGCGCGTTTTTATCTCAGACTGAATAGGGCTCATCAATTACTCACTTTTCAACGACAGACTCGCAAACAATTCAGATTGCCCAAAACTTTCGAGTAAGCGCTCATAAGTTTCACGGCTTTCCCCCATCAAATAAGGCCCTTCCAAAAACACCATCTGACGTAATGCCTGCCATACCCACTTTTCTTCCAGATGATTACTATCACTGATATGTCCAGACATATACAGAAAATTAGTCCAGTTGGTTAGTACAATCCAAAGATTAATAATCAGCGCTTCAATTTCCGAGGTGGTCATTTTCATGAGTCCAGCATCGACAAAAGCCTGATAAATCTTTTGACCTTGCTGCATCACCTGCCCAGCAAATTTTGGATAAATCTTTTTAAAATCATCATTATTTTCAACCAGATGATAAACATCTCGATGTAAAAAACGGTATTGCCATAACTGTCCACTCAACACCTGAAAATAACGGATTTTGTCATTTGCATTTAAAAGTCGATCTTCGGGAAGTGCCAACATCTCAAGCGTTTCCTTCTGATAATGCTCCATGAGTTCTTTGATAATTTCTTGTTTGTTTCTGAAATGGTAATAAAGATTGCCTGGACTGATCCCCAGTTCAGCAGCAATATGATTGGTCGTCACAGAACGTTCTCCACGTTCGTTAAACAGTTGCAAACTGATCTGTAAGATACGATCTTTAGTTTTAAGTACTTTTGATACAGACATTCTTAGTAACCGTTGATATTCAATAGGTTAGAAAACTAACACAGAAACAGACTTGACTCTTTAGAGTATTTACTCTAAAAAATATAGTATAGCTAAATTTCACACTATGGTAGCGTGTCATGAACAGTCAAACAAAAACAACTTCGATGACTCCACATTCATTCGATATTCATCATTTACAGGACGTACTTGATCAGCAAAAACGAGCATATCAGCGCTATCCTGTTCCATCTGCAAAAGATCGTATTGATCGTCTAGCACGGTTGAAACGAATTCTGATTAAATATCAAGACCAGTTCGCAGAAGCCATTAACCGAGATTATGGTAATCGCTCGGTAGGTGAAACCAAAATTGGTGAGTTACTCACCTGTCTTGAGCATGTTGGTTATTATAGCAAGCATTTAACACAGTGGATGAAACCTTCTAAACGCCACATTAGTATTCTGCATCAGCCAGCAAAAGGCTGGGTCGAGTATCAACCGCTTGGTGTGATTGGTATTATTACCCCTTGGAACTATCCGCTACTGCTGTCGGTAGGTCCGCTTATTTGCGCGCTTGCTGCTGGCAATCATGCCATGATTAAAATTTCCAGCGCATCAGCACATTTTGGACAAGTGCTGGAAAATGCTCTTTCGGAAGCATTTCCACAGGAGTTGGTCACCGTCATTAATGGTGGTGGCGCGATTTCAGATGCATTTAGTCATCTACCTTTTGATAAGATGATCTTCACAGGTTCAACCAGTGTTGGCAAAACCGTAATGGCTGCAGCCTCAGAAAATCTAGTTCCTGTGATTTTAGAACTTGGCGGAAAATCACCTGCAATTGTTCACCCATCTATGGATATGAAAGAAGCAGCGCAGCGTCTTGCAGTAGGTAAGCTGTGGAATGCAGGTCAAACCTGTGTCGCTCCAGATTATGTTTTCTTGCCAAAAGGCCGCTCTGCCGAGTTTATCGAAAACTTTAAACTGATTGCTCTGAATATGTATCCACACTTCCGTGACAATCAAGACTATACCTCTATTATTAATGATAAACAGTATCGTCGTTTACAAGGCTATTTAGATGATGCACGTGAACATGGTGCACGTGTTATTGAAGTGAATCCTCACAATGAATCGCTTGATGACGTGCGCAAGATTGCCCCAACGCTACTGACAGGGGTTACGACCGAAATGGACATCATGAAGAATGAAATCTTTGGTCCAATTTTTCCAATTTTTGAATATGATCAAATGGAAGACGTAATCGAGTTTATTAATCGCCGTCCACGTCCACTTGCGCTATACTACTTCGACTTTGATCAGGCACGTGCCGATTATATTGCACAGCGTACTCACTCAGGCCATTTTGGTCTAAATACAGTACTTACTCATGTTGCTCAGGACGATCTTCCATTTGGAGGCGTTGGCGCATCGGGTATGGGTAAATACCACGGCCCAGAAGGTTTTTTCAACTTGTCGCATGAACGTTCAATGATGTCGAATCCAAAGCTGTATAGCTTAAAATATATTCTGCCACCATTTAACAAACCTATTCATCGACTCATTTCTAAAACACTTCTACGATAACCTGATCAAGGCATGATCTGTTACACTGGATCATGCCGCGTTTTTACCGAATTCGCTTGTCTTTTAATCGTATTTTTGGTATAAAACGCCCCTTGAATAAATTCAATCCGTTTATTTGTTTGACTGGCCACAGAATTGCTGTTGGCTAAATCAATGGAGTTCCACCATGTCTAAGGTTTGCCAAGTTACCGGCAAGCGTCCAGTCGTTGGAAACAACGTCTCACACGCCAACAACAAAACCAAGCGCCGGTTCGAGCCGAACCTGCATCACCACCGTTTTTGGTTAGAAAGCGAAAAACGTTTTGTACGTCTTCGTTTAACCACTAAAGGTATGCGTATTATCGACAAATTGGGCATTGAAAAGGTTGTAGCTGATCTTCGTGCTCAAGGCCAAAAGATCTAAGGAGACCTTGCAATGCGTGACAAGATTCGCTTAGTTTCTTCAGCTGGTACTGGTTATTTCTACACTACCACGAAGAACAAACGTACTATGCCGGAAAAAATGGAAATCAAAAAATTTGATCCAAAAATCCGTCAACACGTCATCTTCAAAGAAGCTAAAATCAAATAATTTTAGATTCTTTAAAAAAACGACTTCAATAGAAGTCGTTTTTTTTTGCATTCTTTTTCTTCAGCTTGATAAACTTTCAATTATTAAAACTTGGCATTTTTTATGCTTGTTGTTGTAAATCGACTATTAAGGAGTATTGAGTGCCACATGACGTAGATTTAATTATCTTACTAGCAGTCGGATTTGGTATCGCCCTCATTTTTGGCTATATCGCTGCTCGTCTACGCTTACCACCGCTCATCGGCTATTTGATCGCAGGCATTATTATTAGCCCCAATACACCTGGTGTTGTTGCAGATATGCAACTGGCCAATCAGCTTGCCGAACTGGGTGTCATGTTTTTGATGTTTGGCGTGGGGATGCATTTCTCACTGAATGATTTGCTACAAGTCCGCCGAATTGCACTTCCAGGTGCAATCCTACAAATTGCAGTTGCGACCCTGTTAGGGTTTGGCGTATCGATGTGGTGGGGATGGAACTTTGGTTCAGCCTTAGTCTTTGGTTTAAGTTTGTCCTGTGCCAGTACGGTTGTATTACTTAAAGCTTTGGGAGATCGAGGTTTACTCGATTCTGTCAATGGTAAGATTGCTGTTGGCTGGCTTCTGGTTGAAGATCTGGTGATGGTACTGGTATTGGTACTCTTACCTGCAACAGCCGTACTACTGGGTGGCAAAGAGCTGGCTCATGCTGGCGCAAGCCAAAATATCTGGCTAACACTTGGAATTACGCTACTTAAAGTCGCTGGTTTTATCGCCTTCATGTTGATTATTGGTAAACGTTTGGTACCACTGATCATGCAGTTTGTGGCACGTTTGGGCTCACGTGAGCTGTTTACGCTCACTGTTGTGGCTGCGGCAGTCTCCATTGCCTATGGCTCGTATGCGATCTTCGGGGTCTCAATGGCACTGGGTGCATTCTTTGCAGGCATGGTGGTAAAAGAGTCTGATTTTAGTCACCGGGCAGAAGAAGAAACTCTTCCCCTACGTGAAATTTTCTCTATTTTATTTTTTGTTTCTGTCGGGATGTTATTTGACCCACGCATTCTGGTTGAACAGCCCTTACATATTCTAGCAGTCATCGCCATTATCATGATTGGTAAAACATTGGCAGCCATGGCACTGGTGTTGTTTTTCCGTTATCCCATCAATACCGCACTGACTGTGGGTGCCAGCCTGGCACAAATTGGCGAGTTTTCTTTTATTCTAGCTACACTTGGGGTATCTCTTGGTTTACTCACACTCGATGCTCAGAATTTAATTCTGGCAGGCGCCCTGTTTTCAATTACTCTTAATACTTTTATATTTTCTGCTATTGAACCCATTCAACGCTGGATTCGCGAGCGTTCGCATCTGGCACGTTTGCTCGAACGTAGTGGTGACCCTTTGGCGATGTTGCCTGATGAAGTGGATCAAAACTATCTTCGCGATCAAGTGGTCATGGTTGGCTATGGTGAAGTCGGCCGCCGAATCACCAAGACCTTAATGCAGCAAGAAATTAAGGTGGTGATTGCAGAAGAAAACCGCGAGATTGTCGAAGACTTACGTAAAAAAGGCATCGCCGCAGTAAGCGGTGAAGCTACCGAGCCAAGTGTATTAATTCAGGCACATATCATGCACGCACGAATGCTCATTCTATCGCCCATGGATATTCTGGATATTCATCGTATCGTGGATATTGCCAAGCAACTCAACCCTCAAATTGAAGTATTATGCTGTGCTGAAAATAAAGAAGAAGCAGAGATCATTCGTCAAGATGAGATTGGCTTAGTATTTTATGCGAAAGAAGAAATGGCGAAAAATATGAGTCATCATATTTTAGGCCAGATTGAACGTGCACATCATCTATCTTTAGGTCACTGATGCATTGTGTCATTTTAATTCTGTAAAATTGCAAAAAAGCGTACAAATGTACGCTTTTTTATTAGCTTAGATATTGAGGCTGCTCATCTACAACTTCTGCCTGCAACTGATTGACTTGTTTTTCAAGCAATCCAAACAATGCAGCTTGAATCATGTGTTGAGCAACCAATGCAGTTTGATCACCAAGTAACGCTTTGACTTCATCACTAAACTGAATCTTAACCAAAGGCTCTTGCTCTGAATCTGCATTGCGCAAAGCCAATTCGCCACCTTCAAGTTGAACCAACTCTAATATCGCTTCTTGATTACCAAATAACTCTTTTAACTGTTCTATAGACATAAATCCTCCATGTTACAACATGGTGGCAAAGGGCACCTGCACTTTGCATACTGTAGAATTTATATATAGGAGCTCTTTCCACAAATTTCAAGCGCTATGATCTGATTATCTACTAGAACTCAACCATTTCATTACGAAAACCGTCAATCAACTGACTAAGCTCACGATGCCATTCGCGTAAAATTTTCACGTCTGGCAGCCAAGATTGCGGCCCTTGTGTCACCTTGATAATCAAATTAGAAGAAGTTTCGGCTTCTGGTGTTGGTTCTGTTGGTTCAGGGGCATATTGACACATACGGTAGGCACGTTTAAGTTCAGCAATAAAGCCATCTTTGGCAATCTGCTGCAATACAGAAATTTCAGGCGATACTTGACCTTTTTCTGCCATTTTCTCTTCAATCGACTTGAGTGTCGGCTGTACATCGTTTAATCGATAATAACGTACCAATTCTTGCAGGAAAGCTAAAACTGCGCCATGTAAGTGAAACACGGCTGCCTCACGATATGCCTGCGCTTGCTGAACATGTTCTGTTTGCTCGGCTTGCTGACACGCCAAGCGAGCAAAGTAAAGTTTCTGATTGGTACGATCAGCATGATAACGGGCAACGCGAGACATAATTTTTTCCTTACTTTATTCATCAACACCAAGTAACTTTAATACACTAGATAGAGATCAGCTCTAGCTACGTTTTCACTCTTCGGTTTTTCCTACAAAAATTGGCAAGACTATCCACTTAAAGCTTTACATCATGAGCCATATCTAGTTTATACAATTTTCTCTTTGCCAACACTCGAAACGTTTCATTCAATGGGCGAACATGGCTAATGACCCATGCGAAATAGCCCTCTGACCATGCCGATGCACAGGCAGCTTCTACTTCGTGAGCCTGCCAAGGATGTACCGATTCTATATCGATCCACGCTACAGCACGCCCCCACTCTGTCGCATGGTGTTGTGTTGAAAAGTGATCATTTTCAATAATCAGGAGATCGCGAATTGGAAGAACATCAGGTCTCCATGATCGCACTTCCAAAGTCTTTAGTCCTTGTGCGATACGCGTCCCACTAGGTGCAACGATTGACAAAGCCCAAGCATCTTTAAGCATTATTTTGGTTGTTTTGCTCATCTGCTGCCTTAACTCGAATGCCAGCACCTTTTACTTTAAACGTATTTAAACCTTTAATCGCCTTAATGGCCTCGCGTGCATGCGGCATTTCAACGAAGCCAAACCCTTTGGATTTGCCCGTCTTCTGATCCAAAACCAGTGTACAAGACGCGACTTGACCAAAAGGTTGAAACAACTCAAGAAGCTCCTGTTCAGTCACAGAACGCTCAAGATTACGAACTAAAATTTTCATATACAACCTTATGTCAAAATAAATGGCAATGTAGAGTAGCCTACATCTTAGCGGCAGTTTACTCGAGATCAATCCCAAAACTAAATCGTTTCTGCCGAACTTGTGTCTTTTGTGGAAATCTAGGCACAGTTTGATGGATATGTGCATCTACTAAGTGTTGAGGCAGATCATTTAAAAAGTAGCTTTCGATTTTTCTGCCCTGTTCATCATATTGATCCTGCGCCCAAGTATTATAATTTTGTTTGGTAATAATTAGCTCATTCTCGGCACGCGTCAATGCCACATATAGCACCCGACGTTCTTCCTCTACTTCATCAAAATCGCCTTGTGCTCGCGCATGAGGATAAGCATTTGGCGAAACATGCGGTACATAACATACCTTTTGCTCGGCACCTTTTGCAGAATGAATGGTAATGATGGTGACCAGGTCCTGATCACCAGAGCGTTCAATCTCTGAAATTGAAACTGGTTCAAGTACATATTCTTCTAAGAACTCAGACAATGCCACATGCTTGCGCCCCAACTGTTTAACCAGATCAAAATCCTTGACCCGTCGTGACCAGTCTTGCGTTTTATAGTTTTGCTCTAATTGTTCGGCCAATGCGTCAAGTGCCAAGCCAATTGAAGCCTCTACATGCTGCTGTAATACATCCAGTTGCTTTAAAATGAGAATGGCTTTGGGATCCACCTTATCGTGACGTTCCAGACGCTCACAACGTGCATCAATATCTGGCAATTGAATCAGCTCATGCGCCAGTTTGCTGGCACCGACATCACCCACGCCATTCCATAACGTGAGAAACCGCATCCATGCAATATCATCTTGAGGATTAATGACGACACGCAGCATACTGAGCACATCTTTCACATGCGCTGATTCAAGCAACTTGACGCCACCAATAAATCGATAAGGAATGTTACAGGAAATTAAGGCCCCTTCCAGATAACGTGCCGAAAAACCTGAGCGGACTAAAATCATATGCTCATGCCAGTGTGCACCCTGCTGGTGACGTGCCAGTAAATCCTGTGCAATCCAGTTGGCTTCTTCAAACTCATTCTGAAAAATATTCAGTTGGGGTTTTAAACCTTGTCCTCGATGTGCTTTCAGCTGCTTGTGATATTCAATTGGACTATGTGCCAATAACCAGTTAGAAATATCCAGAATCTCTTGGGTGGAGCGGTAGTTTTCTTCAAGTGTCAGTACTTCCGCATTGGGAATGCGCTCTTTAAAATGATGGATATTTTCAAAATCTGCGCCTCGAAAGCCATAAATTGATTGAGCATCATCCCCAACACAAAATAGACCAACATGCTCAATCAAGGGTTGTAAAATCCCCCATTGCAACGGGTTGGTATCTTGCATTTCATCAACCAACATGACTTTGCAGAATCTGGTGACCCACTGCACCAGTTCAGGCGAATTTTGCAGATTGACAGCAACAATCGCTAAAATATCATCGTAATCAAGAAAATGACGTTCTTGTTTGCGCTGCTCATAGCTTTGCATGAGTTCTGCAATTTGGACTTTATGTTCAAGTGCTTCAGGTAATTGCTTGATCAAAGCATCTGACAATTTGGATTGTGTGTTGCGTGCATAAGAGTAAACATCACAGAGCTGAGCAGCTTTTGGCAATACATTATTTTTATCTTTACCACGTAACAGACGAAACATCAGCATTTGGTCATCACGATCGATAATTGTGAACTGTCCCAAACCAAAAGCTTGCGGGTTACGTCTAAGCAGATACATACAAAATGTATGAAAGGTTGAGGCACGTAAACCTTTGGCAGGTGCGCCCAAATGCTGTTCCACACGGGTCACAATTTCGCTGGCTGCGCGACGGGTAAAGGTTAATATCTGAATCTGATCAGCTGGCGTACCACGATGAATCAGATGGGCAGCACGTGCAATAATGGTTTTAGTTTTGCCACAGCCTGCACCAGCCAATACCAGACAATGTTGGGCCTGCGTGGTTGCGGCACGATGCTGTTGGGGATTCAATTCACCCATTAACTGCTCAAAACTCATAAGTAAATAACGACAATCATCTAAAAGGGATAGTCTCCAGTGTAGCAGAGTCTATTCATTGAAAGATGAAACAATGCCTAAATCGACATTGAATCATGATCAGGTCGAAGTGGTAGAGCTGTGTGGCAGATGTTTAATAGCGGAGGCTAAACTCAGATAATTTACGCCCTGAAACAATAGATCAACAGCTAAAAATAAACCCAGTACCCAAAAAGGTGCATCAGGAGAGATCAAGATCAAAACACCTGTAACAAAGGTGAGGATACCTGAAAATAGTGTCCAGCCCCAACCAGCAATCGGCTTTAAAATAAAGGCGTTAAAGGTACGAAATACACCCGCAATCAGCAAAAATATAGCCAACAAATTCGTGAGTACAATCGCAGTTGTGATTGGTGTCTTAAATGCATAATAGCCAGCCAGCAGATATAACACACCAAACAGTGCCCACAACCAACGCGTTCCGCCTTGAAATAGCTTAAATGCAGCAACCAAATGTATAAGGCCACCAATCATCATCAATCCACCAAACAGCAAAATCACTGAAAGTGTTGCCATGGCTAAGGATCCAAGCATCAGAACGCCAAAAATAATCATGAGAATTCCGAAAAGTAGATACCACTTACGCTGATGATGGAGTTCATTTCTTATTAAGTCATTGCCCACTGTTTTCATGATTTATCTCGTTATAATGTGTAATTGCTGCTCTATTGTGAGCATGTATCGCACAAGTTTCTGTATAAAAACTGCTTTAAAATTGCACTATTTTGTGGAAATGACTAGATTTTTGCAGAATTTATCGAAATATAAACATCTATATCTTATATCTAATAGAAAATTAGCTTCATAAAAAATGCCGACACAATGTGTCGGCATTTTTAATAGAATCAAAAACCTAAGCTTCGGTCCATTTTCCATCCTGATATACCAGACTCCATTTGGTCTGCTTGCCTTCAGGCGTTTCAGAACCGACATATTGCGCCTGATTTTTACGGCTAAATTTGATCAGTGCTGGATTACCCTCTGGATCTGCATCAGGTGCTTGTAGCAAGTATTGATATTTTGGATCAAGCTGTTCAGCAACTGTCCGTAATTCTGCCACTTTGGGTGCTCGCGTTTCACGGATTTTTGGAAACTTGCTGGCTGCCAGAAAAAGACCTGCTGCACCATCACGCAATACAAAATAGTCATCATGCTTGACCGAACGCAAATGCTCCATCTTGATTGGATCTACACGTGGCGGTGCGGGTTGACCACTTTTCAATACCTTACGGGTATTATCGCAACTGGTGCAGGCAAAATAAGGACCAAAACGTCCTGTCTTTAACTGCATTTCACCATCACACTTATCACATGGAATGGTGGGCCCATCATAACCCTTAATTTTGAATTCGCCCTCTTCAACTTCATAACCGTCGCAGTCTGGATTGTTACCACACACATGAAGTTTACGACCACCATCAATCACATAACTATCCATGGCAGTACCGCATTTTGCACAGCGATGCTTCGCCATCAAATCTGCAGTTTCGGCAGAATCATCATCAGAGAAAGCAGCCAGTGATTCGACTGGTGTTAAATTAAGCGTTCCTTTACAACGTTCTTTTGGTGGTAGGTTATACCCCGAACAGCCTAAAAATACGCCTGTGGTTCCAGTACGAATCTGCATTGGACGGCTACAGAGCTGACATGCCACATCTGGTACTTCAACAGGCTGGTTACGACGCATGCCTTCGGTACTGGCAGCCATATTTAAACGGTTTTTAAAATCACCATAGAAACTATCCAGTAACTCTTTCCAGTTACGCTCACCTGTCGCTACTTTATCCAACTGGCCTTCAAGATCAGCAGTAAATGCATAGTTCATCAGGTTATTAAAGCTTTCATCGAGACGATCGGTGACGATCTCGCCCATTTTTTCGGCAAATAAACGACGATTTTCAAGTTTGACGTAACCACGATCTTGAATCGTAGAAATAATCGCAGCGTATGTCGATGGACGGCCAATTCCACGTTTTTCCAGCTCTTTGACCAAAGATGCTTCGGTAAAACGTGCAGGTGGTTTGGTAAAATGCTGACTTGGGTCAAGTTTTTCAAGCTTGAGCGTTTCACCCACTTTCACTGCTGGTAATAACACATCATCGTCAGATTTGTTGGCACCACGAACTCTGGTAAATCCATCAAATACCAAGGTACGGCCTTTGGCACGTAACTCAACATTGTTGGCATCAACAATCAAAGTAGAAGATAAATATTCGGCAGGTGTCATTTGACAGGCCACAAATTGACGCCAGATCAAATCGTAAAGACGCTGTGCATCACGCTCCATACCTGCAAGCTGATCACCTGTTAGAGCAACATTAGAAGGACGAATCGCTTCATGCGCTTCTTGTGCACCTGCTTTATTGCCATAACGATTTGGTTTTGCAGGGACATATTTGTCACCAAACTGTTGCTGAATATGATCACGCACCATATTGACTGCGTCATCACTCAAGAAGGTCGAGTCGGTACGCATGTAGGTGATGAAACCACCTTCATATAGTCTTTGTGCCAGCATCATGGTTTTTTTCACTGAAAAACCAAGTCGAGTACTGGCAGCCTGCTGTAAAGTCGAGGTGATATAGGGCGCACTTGGATTCACCTTGGTCGGTTTATCCTCGCGTTGTGCAACCTTATACTCGGCATCCTTAAGCAGATTTAAAACCGCATCGGTGTCCGCTTTGTTTCTGAGTTTAAGTGTCTTACCTGCCTGTTTGACGGCTTCCAAACGAATCTGATCTTTTTTAGACAGGGTATCTGCAAAAATCTGCCAGTATTCTTCTGGAATGAATGCACGAATATCCCGTTCACGCTCAACCACCAGCTTCACTGCAACCGATTGAACACGCCCCGCAGATAAACCCCGTGCAATTTTTTCCCAAAGTAATGGCGAAATCATAAAGCCGACAACACGATCCAGAAAACGGCGTGCCTGCTGTGCATTGACTTTATTGGTGTCTAAACGCGCTGGATGCTTAAATGCTTCCTGAATGGCATTTTTGGTAATTTCATTAAATACAACACGTTGATAACGACTGTCATCACCGCCAATGACTTCTTTTAAATGCCAGGCAATGGCTTCTCCTTCACGGTCCAAATCCGTTGCCAGATAAACTTCGTCAACTTGTGAAGCGAGTTTTTTCAGTTCTGCAACGACATGTTCTTTACCTGGTAGAACTTCATAATGGGCTTTCCAGTCATGTTCAGGATCAACACCCATGCGATTAATCAACGCATTTTGTGCTTTCTGCTCTTTTTCTTCGGCAGTCAGTTTAGCGCGCGTTGCTGGCTTTTTTTCACCGGACTTGGCAGAACCCCCTGTTGGCAAATCACGGACATGGCCGACAGAAGATTTAACAATATATTGTGAACCCAGATATTTATTAATGGTTTTCGCTTTCGCAGGCGACTCCACAATCACCAGTGCACGTTTATTACCAGCAGGCTCAGAAGACGCTGTCGTACTTTTTTTGGTGGTGGAACGAGGGGCATTCGCCATAATCAACAGTGATTCCTATAATGGATAAATTAAAAATTAGACAGTCGCCAGACTGTGTAAATACGATTTCATCTCTTCAAGTTGTGTGGCTTTAAGGTCTGCTTCTTCATCCCAGTACATGCCAACGCAGTTTGCCTGCATATCAATAGCATAAATCCCTTTTAATGCAATGGGGTAATCATTAAATTTCGTATCACCTGCCACAACATGTAATTTATTCTCTACAACACAGGCGCGCATTAAAGCCAAACGCGCATCTGGAATTAAAACGCTATAATAAGCCACCATACTGGCACGATTTTCCGATGCCATCGGAATCTTGGTCCATTCTGGAGCAGGAACCAGACGCGGATGCAATCCCATTTTTCGTGCTTTGTCTCGCATCAATCCCAAAGCTTTTTCACGCGGACTAACACGTAAGCCAAAAATTGAACCCAAAACAAAAATCACGATAATAATCGCGACCCATAACCCTAAATGTTCCATACCAAACCCTATCATCTTCTTTTATTAGATTTGCATAAGCGGAATGTAAAACGCAAGTTTTTCGTGCAGATGAAATGTGGATCATCAATTAAAACTAAACAAATATAAGTATTAAATGCTTTACAAGCGACTGAATCACCAATGTTTTTAATCAATCACAATAGTCGTGATCATGATCTATAACATTAATGAATAAACATTTGATGACTGTAATGCAACTGATCACCATTGACTTGAATATACCCTTTATCCATTAACGCTTTTAATAAGTTTTGAATATTGGCCTGAGGAAACCAGTCTTGCAGCATATCACGCAAACTAAAAATATCTTTAGGTCGGCCAAGTTTAAGCTCATCCAGTTTTTGCAGGGCTTGCCACTGCAACTCATCCAAACTTGGAGGAAATGGTCCATCAGATGGTCCATGCTGCTCTTTTAAAAACTGCATAATTGAATCGACATCCCCCACCACAACATGCGGCAAGCCTGCAATTGCGGGCTGTTGTGTCACTGACTGCACTTGGGCAGGTTGAATCGCTATTTCTTGTTCGATGAGCTCTAAATTCAACCATTGTTTCAAAATTTTCTTGCGAAATTTAATCTGCGTTTGATCGCGCTTAATAATCTTAAGATTAATCAACATCGACATAATCTGTGGCACTTGTGCAGGAGAGAGCTGTAAAATATTGGCAATTGAGTTTTTTAATCCCTCTACGGTTAGCGGGATACCTTTCATGGTTTTTCCAACAGCATCACAGTACTTCTTAATTTCTCGTAGCATCGGTTGTTCGTTAAACGACTGCATGCTCGGCAGATGGCATAACGCTTTTTGATTGATCTGCGGTAATACCTGCTCGACAACTTTGCCAGAAGCTTGCAAAATTTCTAGTAGTTGCTGTACAGCAGTATTCTTTGAAATAATTTCAATATTAGCTTCTGGTTCAATCAATGCCAGTAATTGCCCTGCTATGAGCGCATATGCACTTGCTCTATCTTTTATTTTTGGAACATCTAAAATAATGACCTGTCCACTGCTGATCCAGCTTGATAATTCTGTCAATTCATCTAGCGCACATTCCAGTTTATTCTCTGGATGAAACAAGTATATCAATTGTTCATTCTCAATATATAAACGCAAGCTATTGGCTTGAATTGGATTTTTTTCAAGATCAATTAAAATAATGCTTTTCATGTCAAATTACTTCAGGTCAATATACAGACAGATTCACCACACGGTTGATCAGATCAATAATGCGGGGGTTTATTGGTATTTGGATCAAACGGTGCAATTCCCTCAGATAAATCCGAAGCTTCAACACGTTGATACAAAAGCTGCATTTGTTTTTTCAAATCCGCAATTTCTTGTGTCTGCAAAGCCAGTTGAGTATTTAATTGCTCAACTAATTCGTCCAAAAATGCAATTCGGACTTGCAAATCTTCAATGGGTGCGGAAAATGACGCATGATCATCGTAATCTGTTGGTTTAGTCATTTAACTCTCCTCATTTGGGATTTTGGAAAACATTATGGCCTATATTACTTTAAGGGATGTCCAACTGGCATTTGGTGGACCCGCCCTCCTCGATGGCGCGAACTTTGTACTGGAGCGTGGCGAACGAGTGTGTTTAATCGGCCGTAATGGTGAAGGTAAGTCTACTTTACTTAAGCTGATTGAGGGAAGCTTATTACCCGATCGTGGTGAAGTTTCTATTCAAAATGGGCTGACGGTTTCCATGCTGGCTCAGGATGTTCCAATGGATTCGGGCAAAGTCGCCGATATCGTTGCAGATGGTGCAGGTGAAGCGGCGATTGTATTAAGAGCTTATCATGAAGCCAGTGATGCTTGTGTACTGGGCGATATGGAAGCGTGTGATCGTATGGGTCACTTACAGCACAAACTAGATCAAGTCGATGGCTGGGCACTCGAAAACAAGGTCAATACCATTTTAGGTAAAATGGGCCTTGATCCTGATGCAGATTTAGCAGATTTATCAGGTGGACGTAAGCGTCGTGTGTTGCTGGCACGTGCCCTGCTCACTCAGCCTGATATCTTACTTTTGGATGAACCAACCAACCATTTGGATGTCGAAAGTATTGAATGGCTAGAAAAATTTCTACTTGAGCAGAACAATTTAACCTTACTGTTTATTTCGCATGACCGTTCATTTGTAGATCGTTTGGCAACGCGTATTGTAGAACTGGATCGTGGTATTTTGCGCAGCTATGAAGGTAACTATTCACGTTATTTAGATTTAAAAGCACAACAGCTTGAGGCCGAAGAAAAGCAAAATGCCCTGTTTGAGAAGAAACTGGCAGAAGAAGAAGCTTGGATCCGTCAAGGCATTAAGGCACGTCGTACCCGCAACGAGGGTCGTGTTCGTGCATTAAAAGACTTACGTGAGGAATCCAAAGCTCGCCGCTTCCAGCAAGGCAAAGTCAATATGGGCGTCCAGGATGCACAGCGTTCAGGTAAATTGGTTTTTGATATTGAAAATCTTAGCGTGAGTTACGATAGCAACCTCTTGATTCGCGACTTCTCTGCGGTGGTATTACGCGGCGACCGTATTGGCTTAGTCGGTGATAATGGTGTGGGCAAAACCACATTGATCAAAGCGATTTTGGGTGAAATTGAACATACAGGTACAGTGAAAACAGGCACCCAGCTTGAAGTGGCTTATTTTGACCAGTTGCGTAATCAGCTTGAGCTTGAAAAATCAGTGATGGCCAATGTGTCTGAAGGTTCGGACTTTGTTGATGTAAATGGTCAGCGTCGTCATATTTATAGCTATTTACAAGACTTTCTGTTTTCACCTGAACGAGCGCGAACACCTGTTAAAGCACTCTCAGGTGGTGAACGTAATCGCGTATTACTGGCCAAGCTTTTACTCAAACCTTCGAATCTAATCGTGATGGACGAACCCACCAACGATCTGGATATGGTAACTTTAGAATTACTCGAAGAAATGTTGGCTGAATATAAAGGCACATTGCTGTTGATCAGCCATGACCGCGCATTTATGGACAACGTAGTGACATCGACGTGGGTATTCGATGGCAAGGGTAGTATTGAAGAATACGTCGGTGGTTATCAAGACTATCTGTTACAGCGTCCGAATCAAACAGTAGTCGATCAAAAATCTGAAGTAAAAAAAGCTCAAGCCAAAGCTGAAGCAGCAAATACACCTGCTCCTGCTAAAAAGGTGAAGCTAAGTTTTAAAGATCAACGTGAACTTGAACAGCTTCCAGTCGAAATTGAGAAATTAGAAGCCGAGCAAAGTACATTATCGGATGAACTTGCCGACGGTTCATGGTTTCTCAAGGATGCTACTGCTGCGACCCAAGCCAGTCAACGTTTGGCAGAAATTGAAGAAGCACTACTTGAAAAATTAGAGCGTTGGGATGAACTTGAACAAATGAGTAAAGGAAATTAATTTGCGTTCTTCCCTACAGTTTAAATAACGAAAAAGCCCCTGAAATTAAGGGGCTTTTTTCAGAATATATAAATTTTAAGGCTCAAACTCTGTAAAAAAACACGTGATGAGAGATTAAGTTTAGTCAGCCTTAATCGTTTAAAATATCACGCTGATTGAAGATAAGACTTATAAAAATAATTATGTTATATCTACCAATATAATAATATTCGGGTAATTTTTCATGCTAGATCTTTCTCAAATTTTGGCATTCGGACTCATTTGCTTGGCGATGGTAATCACCCCAGGCCCGAATATGATTTATCTTATCTCTCGCTCCATTAGTCAGGGCAAAATCGCAGGATTTATTTCCCTCGGTGGCGTTGCGGTTGGTTTTGTATTTTATATGCTCTGCGCTTCTTTCGGGATCACAGCGCTTGTGGTCGCAGTTCCATATGCTTATGACACTATTCGTATTGTAGGTGCCCTATATTTACTTTGGCTGGCATGGAAAGCCTTACGTCCAAATGCAGCACCTATTTTTAGTGTAAAAGACTTATCTATCGATTCACCATTAAAACTATTTTTAATGGGCTTTTTGACAAATTTACTTAATCCTAAAATTGCCATTATGTATTTGTCTTTATTGCCACAGTTTATACATCCACAGCAAGGCAGTATTTTGGCGCAGTCTATTCAACTCGGAACCATACAAATTTTTGTAAGTGTTTCAGTCAATGCACTGATTGTGTTTTCTGCAGGCAGCATTGCACTTTTTCTACAGCAAAAACCACTTTGGGCAAGCATCCAACGCTGGATTATGGGTACTGTATTAGCTGGACTCGCTGTCCGTATTCTTTTAGAACACCGCAAATAAATATCGCCTGATAAAAGGACAATGTGATTTATTTGAACTTAATATATTTAGTTAAATGAGCAATAGATTATTAAATCATACTTTATGAAAAGATGATAAAAAACCCAATTAGGATAAATTCTTAATAAAAACTTAAAAACCTTAACGATAAAAATAAATTATTGTAAATATGGTATATTTATTGCTGATTTGTTGCCATAAATATATTTTATGGTAATCGGTATAATGATTAGACTCTCGCTTCTTTCTGCATCACTTTTTTTAACGGTAATCAGTAATAGTACAGTGTATGCAGAGCAATCTCCAAGTAAGTATTGCAATACAGCATCGGCCTGCCTCGATCCCATGCTAACCAATGCGGCAGTTACTACACCAAACTATTTAGCAACACAGGCAGCTGTCGAGACTTTACAAAAAGGTGGTAATGCCGTCGATGCTGCGATTTCTGCTGCTGCAACTTTAGCAGTCGTTTATCCGCAGATGAATACGATTGGTGGGGATAACTTCTGGCTCATTTATAACGCCAAAACGAAGCAGGTACGTGCCTTAAATGCCAGTGGTCGTGCTGGAGAAAATGTCAGCATCGATTTTTATAAATCCAGAGGTTATGACAAAATTCCAAGCCGTGGTTATTTAGCTGCCAACACCGTGCCAGGAATCGTTTCAGGATGGGATCAAGCTTATCAATATGCATCTGGCTCCATGACCAACAAAGGTTTGGCTTGGAAAGATTTATTTAATAAACCCATCATGTATGCATCTCAAGGTTTTGCAGTTACGCCCTCTTTAGCACGTTGGGAAGCAATCAATACAGATACTAAAGACTCTGTTGCACGTAATTTACAACGCTTCGATGAGTTTAAACGAGTTTACCTTAAATCTGATGGTTCACCTTATCAGGTAGGTGACCTATTTAAACAACCCGATTTAGCAAAAACACTGGATATTATTGCGACTAAAGGTTCAAAAGAGTTTTACCAAGGTTCAATTGCTAAAGCAATTGTGCAAGATTTACAGGCAAATGGTGGTGTCTTAACCTTAAATGACTTCAAGCAACATACTGCCGATTGGGTTGATCCATTATCAGTCAAATATCGTCAATATACCGCTTATAATTTGCCGCCCAATACACAAGGAATGGCTTCTTTAGAAATTTTAAATATTCTTAATAATTTTAATGTCAGTGCAATTCCTGAAGGTTCAGCAGATTATTATCATCTATTAGTTGAAGCCACCAAAGAAGCCTTTATTGATCGAGATAAATATTTAACCGATCCAAAATTTTCTCCAATTCCACTAAAGTTTTTGCTTTCAGAACAACACGGTAAAGATCAAGCTCAACGCATTGATATGAGCAAAGCCGCAGGCAAAAATCCACCTCTTGAACCCAAAGGTGATACAGTTTGGCTTGGTGTAATTGATAAAGATGGCAATGCTGTTTCTCTAATTCAGAGTATTTATCACGATTTTGGCTCTGCCGTTGTAGCGAAGGGTACAGGCGTACTTTTACAAAATCGAGGAAGCTTTTTCTCCCTTGATCCGAACCACGTCAATCATTTAGAGCCCCAAAAGCGTACTTTTCATACCTTAAATGCAGCAATGATGCTCGATCAAAACAACCAGCCTGTTTTAATTTATGGCACGATGGGCGGTGAAGGACAGCCTCAAACTCAAGCCGCTATTGCTACACGAGTCGTTGATTATGGAATGAGTGTACAAGAAGCTGTGGCAGCACCACGCTGGTTATATGGACGAACTTGGGGTGCCGAATCTAACACCTTAAAACTTGAAGGACGTATTACAAGCGATGTCGCTAAAACACTTAAAGATCGTGGGCAACCTGTTGAAATACTAGATGACTATACGGATACGATGGGACATGCAGGTGCTATTGCAATTAACCGAAAAACAGGTGTGATTAGTGCCGCAACAGATCCGCGTAGCGATGGACTTGCAGCAGGTTATTAAAATTATATGGACAACAAGATGACCTATTTTAAAAAATAGGTCATCTTTAGAATAAAGATCTGTTTGAAACAATTTCCCCTACAAAAATTATCATTTTTTAGATCTAAGCTTTCCTTCTTAAAGACAATTTTGAATACATCCAACTCTCAACTGTCAGTTAAAAATCACTTCATGTTACACTGCTCTATTATTAAATGATTATTGGTCACCCCCTAATTCAGCATGAGCCAGCAGCAAGCCTATATTCCCAGTAAATTTCAATGGTCTTTTTTATTGCCCAAATATTGGGGTATCTGGATTGGTATTACATTATTAATGTTACTGGCTATTTTACCATGGGGAATCCAATGGCGTTTGGCTCACGGGTTAGCGAACCTAGCTTGGAAATATTTAAAATCTAGGCGTAAGACCACTATTCGTAATCTAGAGGTCTGTTTTCCAGAATGGTCACCTGAGGAAGTCGAGAAACAGGCCAAACGGGTGTTTATCGATATGATGCTCGGTATTTTTGAAACCTTAAATGCCTGGTATTGCCCACAATGGTTTAAACATCGCTGTACCATTGAAGGCTTAGAACACATCACCAATGCACAAAAACAAGGTCAAGGTGTATTACTACTTGGTACGCATAGCACTTTACTTGATGCAGGCGGGTATCTTTGTGCACAATACTTCGAGCCAGATGTGGTTTATCGACCTCAAAACAATCCTCTACTGGATATGCTCATTTATCGTTGCCGTGCAACTATCTATAAACATCAAATTGATCATGATGATATGCGTGGTTTGATTCGTAAACTCAAGGATGGAGATGCGATCTGGTACAGTCCTGATCAAGATTTTGGTCTTAAACAAGGCGTCATGGCACCTTTTTTTGGTGTGCCTGCCGCTACAGTAACTGCACATCGTCGCCTGTTAAAAATTTCTAAAGCAGCAGCAGTGCCATTGTATTTTTATCGTCACGGCGATGTCCGTGATCCAAAATATCATGTTTTAATTGAAGCAGCAGTTGAAAATATGCCAAGCGAGGACGAAGTCGATGATGCAACACGTGTTAACCAAATCATCGAAAAGCAACTCCGAATCGCACCCACTCAATATATGTGGTTTCATCGCCGTTTTAAGACACGTCCTGAGGGGTATGAAGAGATCTATTAAGATAAAGCTATAATGATTTTAAAGTGGTCGTAAGCACAGCCTCAGTTTAAAGTGAAATTCAAATACTTTCGAATAGGCCAACCTTACTTTTCAGGGATAAAAAGTAAGCAAAAATCCTTTGTTCCGCTGATGTTACCTCCATGTAACACAGCGAAACAGCGCCATCCATGTCGCTAACACGATAGTAAATTCTGGATCATGATTTAGTTTGAAATGATGTATCTGTGAATGATCTATCTTTTATGAATGTATAAGGCAAAAAAACAATGAAAGTGATGCAACTTCTTCCAGAACTCAATAGCGGTGGCGTAGAACGCGGCACACTGGAAATTGCACGTGCCTTGGTCAAGGCAGAGCATCAATCACTGGTCGTCTCTCACGGCGGGCGTTTAGTCGCTCAACTTGAAGCTGAGGGTTCTACACACCTGACCCTACCCATTCACAAGAAGTCGCTTTCAAGTTTATGGCAGATTCGTCCATTACGTCAGCTCATTGAGGCACACCAACCTGATATCGTACATGTACGCTCACGTGTACCCGCTTGGCTCACACATTTCGCCTTACGTGGTATCCCAAAGCAAAGACGTCCGCATCTCATCAGTACTGTACATGGTTTTTATTCAGTCAATCGTTATAGCGCAATCATGACCCAAGCCGAGAAGGTGATTGCAGTATCAGACAGTGTAGTTAAATACATTACCGATCATTATAAGAACTGTCCCCCTCAAGATATTGTGCGCATTTATCGTGGAATTGATCCTCAAGCCTTTCCTCATGGCTATCAGCCATCCGCACAATGGATCAATCATATTTACACGTTGTTTCCTCAACTGGAAAACAAATTTTTAATTTGCTTGCCTGGACGTATTACTCGCCTTAAAGGCCATGAAACACTGATCGAATTGATGGAACGATTACAAACAGAGTATCCAAATGTACATGCTGTTGTGGTTGGCGGTGCTGATCCCAAGAAGAAGGCTTATCTAGATGAGTTAGAGGCGACGATTCAGGATCGGGGCTTACGCGAAAAGATTACTTTCGTCGGTCACACCTCTGAGATCCGTGAATGGTTAGCCTTTAGTGATATCGTGCTTTCTTTGTCTAATCAGGCAGAAACTTTTGGGCGTACTGCACTTGAAGCCCTCTCGGTAGGAACGCCAGTCATTGGCTGGAATCGAGGTGGTGTCGCGGAAATTCTATCTCATCTTTATCCTCAAGGCTTAATTGAGGTGGATGATCGTGAAGCGCTGTTTCATGCTGTAGAACAACACATTAAAAATCTGCAACCTGTTGCACCTGTGCAGCAGTTTAGCCTTGATGATATGTGCAATAAGACCTTAGATTTATACCAATCTGTCGTGAATCGCAGATAACTTAAAGTAAAAAACAGGAAGCTTTGGCTTCCTGTTTTTTGAATCAGGTTTATTGATGCGATTTAAGCATCAGCTTTGGGTTGATTCAGAGACGCTTCATATTCTTTGGCTTTCTCAAAATCATAGGCATTTTCCCACTTACTGATCACCAGTACTGCAAGCGCATTACCTACAACATTCAATGCAGTACGTGCCATATCCATGATACGGTCGACACCCGCAATAAATGCCAAACCTTCAAGTGGAATACCTACCGTGTGCAATGTAGCAAGGAGCACGACAAACGATACGCCAGGTACACCCGCAATCCCTTTTGAAGTAATCATCAGGGTAACGACCAGAATAATCTGCTGTGTCAACGACAACTCAATCCCGTAAAGCTGTGCAATAAAGATCGCGGCAATACTTTGGTACAAGGTCGAACCGTCAAGATTAAATGAATAACCAGTTGGAATCACAAAACTTGTGATTGCTTTAGGTGCACCGTATGCTTCCATTTTTTGCATGATACGTGGAAGTACAGTTTCAGAACTTGCAGTTGAATACGCTAAAATCAATTCATCCTTGAGGATACGCATCACCGTCAAGATATTAATTTTAAAGATTCTTGCTGTAATCCCCAATACAACAAAAGCAAAGAAAAAGATTGCTGCGTAAACCAAGACCACCAACTTACCCAGCGGGATCAGCGATGCAAAACCAAAATTGGCGACAGTCACCGCGATCAAGCCAAACACACCAATTGGCGCGTATTTCATGATGATGTGTGTTACACGAAACATGGTTTCAGACACAGCATGGAATACATGCAACAATGGCTCTTTGGTGGTCGTTGGCAATGAAGACAATCCAATACCAAACAATACCGCAAAGAAAATGACTGGCAACATTTCACCATGCGCCATAGAGTTGATAATGTTGGTCGGAATCAGCGCCAGAATGGTCTGGATCAGGCCATGTGATTGAGAGTCGACTTCTTGAGCAGTGTGTTGATATTGTGAAATATCACTCATCACCAACATGGCTTTATCAACGCCCGCACCAGGCTGGAAGACATTCGCTGCAATTAATCCCACAATAATCGCAATTGTGGTAATAATTTCAAAGTATAAAATCGTTTTAAAACCTAAACGACCTAAACTTTTAGTTGTTCCAACCCCTGCAATTCCCAGAATCAGGGTAGAGAAAACAATGGGGATCACAATCATTTTGATCAGGCTAATAAAGATCTGGCCCAATGGCTTCAGAACGTTATTGACCATGAAATCTTTATATTCAGGCTGATTATGTAAAATAGCCCCAACCACAACCCCTAGAATCAACGCAATTAAAATTTGCCATGCGAGGCTAATTTTAAAATTTTTCATAAGACAATCCTTATGCTTGGCAAGCATTTAATTTAGAACGGGAGAAAACCACTTGCATTGCAAATAGTTCGTTCATAAAACTCCTTTTATGTCATCTTAAAGAAACTGAGTGATCATCATGACAAATAAGTAGATACAGTCTTTTTTACAGACTGTGAACGATAAAATAATCGCAACATTCTATTGAGATTTGATTATTAAACAAGACTAAACTCACTAAAACAGTGCCTATTTTTCAGATTAAACAGATACATCCATTATTATCAATAACTTAATAAAAAATAAACGGTTACTTTACGATCAAAAATAGAATATTAAATCTCCAAAAATAAATTATATGCCAGTTTTTTAAGCACATTAAGTAGTTTTTTTAATCATAAAAAGCTGTTTTTATATACTTAGGACATAATTTTTGACGAAATTTTGTCACGTATAAATCTAAATAATGAGAGATCGTCAAATAAATTTTTGAATGAATTGCCCCGTAATAGTAATTCAAAGTACATGGTTGTACGTTTCAGGTAGAGACGTCATCTCTTTATTTTTTTGTGAAAAGTAAACAAAATCGTGAGTTAGAATAAAACACAACCCGAGTTCTACATCCTGTAAAACTCGGGTAAATGAGGTTGTGCTTTCGAGACATTTCTTATTTTGGGGTTGCTTCCATCGCTACATCACATCCATGATGCTTTTTCCTATCAGCTTCGTCTTCCTTAGTTGGGATTTTCCATTCCCGCTTCCATGTGCCGATGGTTGTATATTATCGCCATGCTATTCATATCACCAGGCGTTATGGTCGCCATAGCCTGTAAGCATTTTCCTACAACGTTCACGCTCAGGATAATGGTTTATACGACTGTGCAATTTCATCTGTTACCACTTTCTCTTCTTTTTGAGCTTTACTAATTCCTTCCTGGATCGCTTCTTGAGCATCTTCATGATCTTCCTGAGTTTCATCGAGTTCTTCTTGCAATTGTTCAAATACCTTATCGGTTTGTAGGACGACATAAACAGGAAAATGATCTGAACCAATATGCCTCAAACGATGCATATCTACCAAGGCAAAATCAGTACTGTGAAATATATGATCCAGCGACCAGCGTAATAAAGGATAATCTGCATGAAATGTATTGACAAAGTGGCGTCCAACTCGTGGATCAAGCAATCCACTAATTCGCTGAAACAACCGCGTGGTTCTGGACCAGGCGACATCATTTAAATCCCCCATGACGATACAACTGTCATTCATGTCCTTGATCTGATCACCCACAATTAAAAGTTCGGCATCTCGTAAGGTTGAGTCTTTAGCCTCAGTTGGACTAGGAGGCTTCGGATGCAAGCAACATAGCTGTACAGCTAAACCCGATGGCAGAATAACTTTGGTATGAATTGATGGAATTTCATCACTCAAAATGAATTTAACTTGAGTATCAAGCAATTTAAAACGGCTATACAAATGCATGCCATACAAATTATCCAACGGAACCGCAACCTGATAAGGATAATCCGCTTCAATAACTGATAACTCATTTTGCCAAGTCTGATCTGTTTCGAGTGTCAATACCACATCAGGCATGAGCTGCTGAATTTGCTCAATCAAAAGATGATATTTTTTATTGGGGGTAAGTACATTGGAAACCAGCAATGAAATTTGCTTATTTTTATTGGACTGTTCAGGTCGAACTTGTACCACCTGTTTTTTCCATAGGAATGTATAGGGTAATACCATCTTAAGCTGATAGGCTATGGCAGCAATCAGACCAGCCAATATAATTTCTCGACTTAAGGTCCATGCTGCATCCCAAAATAAATAAGCAACCAAAACCACCAAACCAAGCGCCAAAATCTGCAAACGTGGAAAATCAGCGCCTCGAATCCACCATTCATCACGAGGAATCAAAGACCAGAACGTAATCCAGATGACGAGCACTGCACAGCTTTCAAGCAAAAGTATCAAGTTTTATTCCATCCTGTCATTTTGGATTCATTTTTTATTTCTATACTCTCTATGTAGCACACTCATAAATTTATTCACAATAAACGTCATGTTTTAATTGGATAATACTTGCAGTTGTGATCGCTTTTGATACACTCAAGCCCCCTTTTTACATTTTTTAACGCACCGAGGCAAAATGACATGAAAGTAGGTCTGGTCGGTTGGCGCGGGATGGTTGGTTCCGTCCTTATGCAACGTATGGTTGAAGAAAATGATTTTGCTCACTTTGAGCCATTTTACTTTTCTACCAGTAATGCAGGTGGTGAAGCTCCTTCATTTGGTGGTAAAACTGCCCCAGCACTTATGGATGCAACAGACATTAAGAGTCTGAAGCAAATGGACGTCATTATTACCTGCCAAGGTGGTGACTATACTTCTGAAGTTTTTCCAAAACTCAAAGCCGAAGGCTGGAATGGTTACTGGATTGATGCTGCATCGACGTTACGCATGGTGGATGATGCCATTATCGTACTAGATCCAGTGAATGCACATGTGATTAAAGATGGTTTAGCTAAAGGCACTAAAACATTTGTAGGCGGTAACTGTACAGTTTCCTTGATGCTCATGGGTCTTGGTTCACTCTTCCAAAATAATTTGGTTGAATGGATGAGTGCCATGACCTATCAGGCTGCATCTGGTGCAGGTGCGCAAAACATGCGTGAGCTTTTATCTGGCATGGGGTATTTGTATAACAATACCAAAGAATTGCTAGATGACCCACGTTCTGCAATTTTGGATATCGACAGTCGCGTTGCAGAATTACAACGTGGTGAAGGTTTTCCAAAAGCAAACTTTGGTGTGCCATTAGCAGGCTCATTGATTCCTTATATCGATAAACAGCTTGAAAGTGGTCAGTCTAAAGAAGAGTGGAAAGGCCAAGCAGAAACCAACAAAATCTTGGGGAATGCTCAAATTGTCCCAATTGATGGTCACTGTGTACGTATTGGTGCAATGCGTTGCCACTCACAAGCACTCACCATTAAGCTCAGAAAAGATGTTCCACTGGATGAAATCGAAGATATGATTCGTCAGTCAAATGAATGGGCAAAGGTGGTTCCAAATACTCGTGAAGCGTCTATGACTGATCTCACTCCTGTTGCCGTGACTGGCACATTGACTGTACCAGTTGGACGTTTACGCAAATTAAATATGGGTAAAGAATACCTTGGTGCGTTCACTGTAGGTGATCAGTTGCTTTGGGGTGCTGCTGAGCCGTTACGTCGTATGTTACGTATTCTGATCGAATACAAAAATGCTTAAACTTGATTGTTAATGATGTCATGAAGCCGATCTTGATGATCGGCTTTTTTGTGCATCGACATTTTAAAGACTGATCATGCGATGTATTTGTCGGTGTTGCTCAGAAAGGGTATGACAAGACCCCAAAAAACCGCTAAATTACAGCTTATCTAAACACTAAAAAATCTATGCGTGGAAAACGGTTAAATCTCTTAGCCCGCATCGCACGTGGTTCAGGGGAAAACTGTGTTATACGTGATTCCATTTATTATTTTATTGGTCGTGGCGATCATTTTTATAATACGACAACGTCGCCAAAACGCTTCAAGCTCATCTCATGCAAAAAATAATAAAAACAATGAAATCAAAACATCTGAAAATGATCTTTCAGCAGCAAAGACACCCGTTACGATTGATCCTAATATTCATGAACGAATCGATCATCTTATTGATATCGGTCATTTATCTGCCGCTGAAGCACTGATTAATCAGACACTCAATCGTGATCCTTCACGGCATGATCTCTATCTTTATTTATTGGATTTACATTTACGCCAGAATGATGAATTAGGAATCAAACAACTGATTCAAAACTTACAGCAATTACAACTACATGATGTGTTGAATCAAATTGAGGGGAAGTACCGCAATACACATGAACAAAAAGAAAAATATGCAAAAATTATTCAACAAAAACAGCAAAATATTCAAGATATTACACGCACTGCGTCTCCAACGGCTACAGCAGCAATCAAGGTTGAAACAACACATACCAATCCTGCTCCCGTTCAAAAACACATTATCGAAGAACATCAAAGCTTAGAGTTCAATCCCAAGCCGATTGCGCCAGTCAATAAATCTGAAAAATCAAATACAGTCCCTCATCAGGATATTTCTTTTGTATTGGAAATGGCGGATCAAATTACAGTATCGCCTAAAAAGAATGAAGCCGCTGCGGAAGTTAAAGTAGAAAATCAAACCAGAAAACTTGCTGCTTCTCCCCCACAAGCGCTAAATGCAGATCAAGAAGCATCACATTTGGCTCAACCTAAAGTAGTTGAGCCTCGTATAGATACACCACCTGTACATACGCCTGTACCGCCCCCGACTTTAACGCGACAAGACACACCACCAATTACGTTAAAGCAACATCTACCACCTGTCGCTGAAAGTCTCCAACCACAACCCGCTCAGATCACTGTAGACCACGATCCACTGATTCAGGCTTTTCCTGAGCTTGCCAATCTGGATGAAACTCAACTCGATTTAGAACTTGCCGAGCAATATATTGAACTCGGAGCTTATGCTTCTGCCCAAATTCTTTTGAATCAAAATGAATCAAAATTTAGCGCTCAACAGCTTGAACTCTCAAAAAAACTGCTAAATCGAATGGCATCTTAAAAAATATCGTTCTAACATAAGCAGTCAGTTTGGACTGCTTTTTAGTTATGAATAAAATTGCCTTAATTTACATGGGTGGAACCTTTGGGTGTGTTGGCGAGCCACTGGCTCCAATGCCTTTTCAGACATTTAAGCCCCAGTTAGAGCGAATTATTCCACCACAATTCATAGTAAGTTGCTTTGAAGCACCATCTGTTAAAGACAGCAGTGCTTGTACAGCTCAAGATTGGCTGTTGCTCATTCAAGAAATTCAACGTCTGCAACTTGAAGGATTTCATCGTTTTGTCGTGATTCATGGTACAGATACCATGAGCTATGCAGCTGCAACGCTGGCACGTTTTTTAGGTAACAGTTGTCATGTAGTCATCACAGGTAGTCAGTATCCGCTACTCAATACAGCAGGCGACAACACGCGTGAATTTACTGATGCCATCGACAATCTGTATCTGGCCTTAGAACAGGTTCAAGCGTTGAATCCTGGTACCTATCTGGCGTTTCACCATCAGGTCTTTCATGCTCAAACCGCGCTAAAGAGCCATACTACAGAACTGGATGCTTTTTCAGGTATCGATGCAACCCAAGAATGCCGTACCAGCAGCACAGCCACGATTGTACATACTGAAGAGATTCAACGTAGCGCAGCACTTTCAGTCGTCAATCTAATGATGCAACCCATTGCGATGCATCAGTTGGCACAACAACTGCAAAATATCTTAACTACTGCTCCGCATTTTTTAGTTATCCAAGGATTTGGCACAGGAAATCTGGCTGTAAACGCCGATATTCTTGCCATCTTCCAAAAACTGCGTGAGCAAGGCTGTCTGGTGATTCTTACCACACAAGTCACATTCGGGCAGATTGATCAGCGCTATGCGATTAGCGACTGGGTCAATACGGCTGGTATTGTCACTCATACAGGTCATGGGCATGCCGATCTATATGCCAAACTTTTACAGCTTTATTTAAAATACGCCACGGCCGAACAATGGCAACAGCACTGGTATGATTATTAATAAATACATTGAGGTTAAATGATGCAACGTTACGCAGTTGGAATTGAGTTTTGTGGTATCCGTTATCGGGGCTGGCAGACTCAACAGGCTGGCGTACCCAGCATTCAGGAAACCATTGAGAAAGTACTCAGCAAGATTGCCGATGAGCCCATTATTTTGCATGGTGCTGGACGAACCGATGCTGGTGTGCATGCCACCAATATGGTGGCGCATTTTGACACCAATGCAATTCGCCCTCAACGCGGCTGGCTCATGGGTGCCAATAGTCAACTTCCCAAAGACATTTCTATCCAGTGGATTAAGGAAATGAATACGGATTTCCATGCACGCTTTAAAGCCACGGCCCGTCGCTATCGCTATGTAGTTTACAATACGCTGAATCGACCTGCCCTGTTACACAAGCAGGTAACACATGTTTATCAGACACTTGATGTCGATAAAATGATGCTGGCCGCAAGAAAATTTGAAGGTACACACAACTTTGAAACGTTTCGTGCAGCATCCTGCCAATCCAGTCAGCCAGTACGACACTTAAGCCATTGTCGTTTAACCCGACATGGACGTTATCTGGTACTGGACATTCAGGCAGATGGTTTTTTACACCATATGGTTCGTAATATCATGGGCTGCTTGCTCGAAATTGGTCAAGGCTGTTATGAAATTGAACATATTGATACCATGTTTGCTGCTCAAGACCGCAAAGCCGCGGGAGTGACAGCGCCAGCGGACGGATTGTATTTTATTCAGGCCTATTATCCTGAGCATTTTGAGTTGCCTCAGCATCCACTTGGCCCACATTGGCTCAATTTACCCGATGAGATACCCAATATTTGATTAAACACATAATTAAGCTTCTATAAAAAATGCATCTTTCGATGCATTTTTTTTCATTTAACGTTGTTTACGCTTACGATACTCAACAGGGGTTTCGTTGGTCCAACGTTTAAATGCACGGTAGAATGTACTTGGCTCTGAAAAACCCGTCAAATACACAATACGCTCCACACTTTCACTGGTATTGGCTAGTAATCGTTTGGCTAGACGACAACGATAGTCCGATAAAATTTGCTGAAAACTGGTATTGGCTTCACTCAACTGGGTTCTTAAACGCCGTGGTGTAATATGTAGCTGAGAAGCGACCGTTTCAAGTGTCGTTTCACCACTTTCTAGGGTTGAGCCAATCGCTCGACGCACCTCACCTACCAAATCGTAACGTGCTAGTTCTTGCAGTTTTTCAATGGCAAGCTGCTCATGCAACTGCAACAGTTCTGGTTCTGCCTGCCATAACGGATAATTAAGAATATCTGAGTCAAAATATAAACGTGTTTCTCTCTGCCCTAAACTGACTGGACAGCCATAAACCCGAAAATATTCATCCTCAGAAGCGCCTTCATTAAAATTGAAATCGATAAAAATCGGCTGAAATGCACCTTCGGTAATAAATTTGAAAAACCGTAGAATTCCCGAAATGGCACATTCTGAAAAATGGCGATTCACAATGGTATCTGCAAAAGGTTGCTCACCATTGGTTAGATAACAACGTCCATCTTCCATCACCAGACGCGCATGAAATACATCACTAATCAACCGCTGATAGGCCAAAGCACGCTTTAACCCTTCACCAAAATTTTCACTACTGATAAACAGGTGCTCAATGACTTGACCACGATAAAGTGGCAGATGCTCGCCCAGATGCAGACCGATATCTGGATCTTTACTGACTTCCTCTGCTGCGACCCAGAAAGCATACTGCGCACTTACAGGCGTTCGAGAGTTGGTATCGACCTGATTGAGTGCTACACCTGCTTTCATTAAAATTTCTTCGGTTGGCAAACCAGCACGACGAATCGCTTGATAGCCAAACCGTAGTACAACCGATGCATCTGTTAGCTGACCCACGCGGCGCCCTTCCTTGTATGTTCTTCATTTATACTTAAAACTCTCATTTTAGATTAGCGTCGATTGACCAAACTGACAACTCTATTCGGGTCATTTTTGTAGATTTTTTTTGTCAATTTTGACCTGTATTCCCAATTTAAAAGCCAATAAGATCACCGCCTATGGCTTGTTTTTTCAAAAAAAATTGCCTATAATTTGCGCCTTTCCAATTTGATCATCAGGTAGGCTATGGCCAATAAAGAGGAACTCATTGAGTTCGAAGGCGTTGTCACCGAAACGCTTCCTAATACGATGTTCCGTGTACGTTTAGAAAACGGTCACGAAGTAATTGCGCACATTTCTGGTAAAATGCGTAAACACTATATCCGTATCTTAACGGGTGATAACGTTAAAGTTGAAATGACCCCATATGACTTAAGTAAAGGTCGTATCACGTATCGTGCACGTTAATCACGTTTAGCGAATGCAAAAAAGCCACTCTGAAGTGGCTTTTTTTACGACTTGAATTTTTAGCAGTGGATTTTTATCGAAATTAGCTCCGGAGAGCTTAATTACTCAACCGACTGGTTTTACAACCTACTGTTTTACACTCCCGTAAGCGTTCAACCAGCCACTGATTACGTTGCTGTGTTTTTTCCAGACGACACTCTACATCTACCTTCTGATCTTCGACACACTGTTCATCACGTTCACGAATCCATGCAAGTTGTGACTTCTTTAATATTTGTTTTTGGTTTTGATTTAATTGAGTACGTAATTTTTGGTAGTTTCGATTTAAATCCTCATCTGCGCTTGCGAAAATTTTATTGGTACAATAAATATCATCATAGGTATTTCTGGTTTTATCGCAGTTATCTGCATATGAAGTACCTGAAACAACCAGAAATATCACAGCAGACAGAAGTTTTATGCTTAATTTCATCATGACATCCTCGTTCATTTACTTTTTTGTGTTTTATTGAAATATTCCAGTACATACAAAAAGCATATGTAACAACCTGACTCATCAATTCTAGTCAGGATTATTTTGTCTCTAACTTATCACAATAATTTATTTTTATAATATTAAAAAAGGAAATGCTTGTTCAAGGCATCTCCTTTTAAGATCGGTGTTCGGGCAATATTATTTAAGCCAAAGCAGCAACAACCGCCTGCCCCATCTCAACGGTACCCACTCTTTGCATGCCTTCAGACATGATATCTGCTGTACGTAAGCCTTGATCAAGCACTTGACCGACTGCATCTTCAATCGCTTTTGCAGCAGCTTCTTCACGGAAAGTATAACGCAGCATCATGGCCACCGATAAAATGGTAGCCAATGGATTAGCAACGTTCTGACCTGCGATATCTGGCGCAGAACCATGACAAGGTTCATACATGCCTTTACCGTTTTCATCTAACGATGCAGATGGCAACATGCCAATTGAGCCTGTCAGCATTGCAGCTTCATCAGATAAAATATCACCAAACAAGTTGCCTGTAACAATGACGTCAAACTGTTTAGGTGCACGTACCAATTGCATCGCCGCATTATCAACATACATGTGTGACAATTGAATATTTGGATATTGAGCTTGCTGTAACTCAGTCACTGTTTGCTTCCACAATTCAGTTACTTCAAGTACATTAGCCTTATCAACCGAGCACACTTTACTACCGCGCAATGCCGCGAGCTCAAATGCCACTTTTGCAATGCGTTTAATTTCAGACTCACTGTAAACATCAGTGTTATAGCCTTGTTTCTCACCATTTTCGAGTTCGCGAATTCCGCGTGGCTGACCGAAATAAATACCACCCGTCAATTCACGTACAATCAAAATATCCAGACCCGCAACGATTTCTGGTTTTAAACTAGATGCATCTGCAAGCTGAGGATATAAAAGCGCTGGACGAAGGTTAGCAAATAGATTCAGTTCACTACGAATTTTAAGCAATCCACGCTCAGGACGAATCGAACGCTCAATCGTATCCCATTTAGGTCCACCGACGGCGCCAAGTAAAATCGCATCTGCTTTTTTTGCTTGTTCACTTGTAACGGCAGGATAGGGTTCACCATGGGCATCGATGGCAGAACCACCGAGTAAGCCATGTTCCCAAGTCAATCCAAGTTCAAACTTTTCATTGACCTTAGTTAATACTTGCTCGGCAGCCCCCACAATTTCAGGACCAATACCATCACCAGCTAAAATTAAAATTTGCTTCGACATGAACGTTTCCATTTTTACTAATTCAGCATCACACGTGCTGATTGATCATTAAATTCGTTGTTCAATAAACTCACCCAATCCTGTCACTGCATCAAAAGGACGGCAGAAACGACGAATTGGATGACTTTCTTGCTCAAGCTCAACACATAACGGTTCTGGCGCAGAAACATTGAGTAAACTGCCACCCGTATGTTTGGAACGATCACGGTACATTTTAAAGGTATAGCGCTGGTTTGCCTTAAATCGATGAATCACGTGAAAAGTTTCAGCACGATCTGGAGAGATCGGATAAAAACGAATCACCAGCTCATACTGCTGTGCTGGTACAGACAAGTACATCGAATTAGCAGGGCTAAACACTGAGCCCTGTAAACGGACTAATCCTTGATGTAAGGCTTGTTCGGTAACGCGATGGTTTTGTGGATCAACAATTATCGTGGTGTTAATCCGCTCAAACTCACACTGCTTGGCACCTGTACAATAAATTGTAGCATTTGAACTCAGACCAGTTTCTGCTTGTTTAATACGTAATGTATCCACCACATGATTGGTACTTTGACACCCCGCCAGTATTCCTAAAGACGCTGCCAGTACTACATTACGGCCAAATATCCTGATCATTGTTGGAGCCCAACCCTTTTTCGAGCAAAGTTTTCAGCAATTTATGCTCATGCATGTTAACAAGAGTTAGGCATCTACGCTATGGCTATCTTTAAAATCTCCCGTGTCGATTACGCTTTTAAATCTTGAAACACCCAAGGACGTGATTGTTTAGCTTTACTTTCAAATTCTCGGATAGCACCCGCATTTTGCAAAGTCAAACCGATATCATCCAGGCCATTTAACAAGCAATGTTTACGAAATGGATCAATCTCAAATTTGAATGCTTCACCCGTTGGTGTTTTAACTTCTTGAGCAGCAAGATCAATCGTTAACTGATAATCTTCACTTGCGGCACATTCTTTAAACAACTGATCAACAGTCTCTTCATCCAAGATGACTGGCAACATGCCATTTTTAAAGCAGTTGTTAAAGAAAATATCTGCAAAACTTGGTGCAATCACGGTACGAAAACCATATTCATTTAATGCCCAAGGCGCATGTTCTCGGCTTGAACCACAACCAAAGTTTTTACGTGCGATTAATACTGTCGCAGATGCATAACATGGCTGATTTAAAATAAAATCAGGGTTTTTAGGACGTTTAGCGTTATCTTGACCAGGATAACCCTCATCCAAATAACGTAATTCATCAAACAAATTATCGCCAAAACCCGTGCGTTTAATGGATTTCAAAAACTGTTTCGGGATAATTAAATCGGTATCGACATTGGCACGATCTAATGGCGCCACAATACCTTGTTCTACTGTATATGCTTTCATAATAAAAACTCTTTATGCCTAAACTTGACCACACTCTAAACGAGGCACAATTAAAGTGTCTTGTTCAGCATCGTTAATCCATTCTAAAAAAGCAGAATCATTATAAAATGTTTCCACATAAGCCTGCATCGTAGGAGATGTTTTAACTGTGTAGGCTTTTAATCGAATTACAACTGGAGCAAACATGGCATCTGCAATACTAAATTTGCCAAATAACCAATTACCTTGTGCATGATACTGTTGTCGTAAGCCTGTCCAAATCTGATCAATACGCAGTAGCTCCTCTTGAGCTTGATTAGTCAAAGTCACCTTTCTATGTTTAGCTTTGACATTCATACCCATTTCATTCCGTATAGCCATAAAACCACTATGCATTTCAGCGCTAACGGAGCGCGCTATAGCTCTTAAATCAGACTGTTCAGGCCATAATTGTGGCTCGATTTCAGCAAAATATTCACAAATAGCAAGAGAGTCCCAAATTTTCAATTCCTTATGAATCAACACAGGAACTTTACCAGAAGGACTTACCTCTAAAATACGAGACTTCGTATCTGGTTGATCAAAATCAATAATTATTTCATCAAATTTAATAGCTGCTTTTCTTGCGGCAAGCCAAGGTCTCAAAGACCATGAAGAATAATTTTTTGTTCCCAGATACAAAGTCATGCTCATTAGAAACTTCTAACATCGACGAAGTGACCTGCAATTGCTGCTGCTGCTGCCATTGCTGGACTTACCAAATGGGTGCGTCCGCCATTGCCCTGACGTCCTTCAAAATTACGATTTGAGGTCGAAGCACAGTGTTCACCTGGCTGTAATTTGTCAGAGTTCATCGCCAAACACATCGAACAACCTGGTTCACGCCATTCAAAACCAGCTTCAAGGAACACCTGATCCAAACCTTCTTGCTCTGCTTGCTGCTTGACCAAACCAGAACCAGGAACAATCATCGCTTGCTTAATGCTCGAAGCAACTTTACGACCTTTCACGACCTCTGCCGCTGCACGAATATCTTCGATACGTGAGTTGGTGCACGAACCAATAAATACACGATCTAGCTGAATATCAGCCAACGCCTGACCTGCTGTTAGGCCCATATATTGGTATGCACGTGTCCAGTCATTGCGTTGTACGTCGTCTTTTGCCTGTTCTAAAGTTGGAACAGCTTGAGATACTGGAATCACCATTTCAGGAGATGTTCCCCAAGATACCTGTGGTTCAATCTCTGCACCATTTAATACAACAACTTCATCAAATACCGCATCATCATCTGAATGCAAGGTATTCCAGTAGGCTACTGCCTGATCCCATTGTTCGCCCTTTGGTGCGTAATGACGAGATTGTACATATTCAATGGTTTTATCATCTACAGCCACCATACCCACACGTGCGCCTGCTTCAATCGCCATGTTACATACAGTCATGCGGCCTTCAATCGACATGTCACGGAAGACCTGTCCACCAAATTCGATGGCATAGCCTGTTCCGCCTGCAGTGCCAATTTTACCAATGATCGCCAATACCACGTCTTTGGGTGTCACACCTTTGCCTAACTGGCCATCTACACGAATCAACATGTTTTTAGATTTTTTCTGAATCAAACATTGTGTTGCTAACACATGTTCCACTTCAGATGTACCAATACCGTGCGCCAAACAACCAAAAGCACCATGCGTCGCTGTATGCGAATCGCCACAGACAACGGTCATGCCTGGTAAGGTTAAACCCTGCTCTGGCCCGACAACATGCACAATGCCTTGACGAATATCATTGATACCAAACTCAACGATATTAAATGTCTTACAGTTATCATCTAGCGTCTGAACCTGAATACGTGAGGTATCATCTTCAATACCCGCAATTCCTTGCTCACGCTCTTTTTTAGAGGTTGGAACATTGTGATCTGGTGTCGCGATATTGGCATTTAGACGCCAAGGCTGACGACCTGCAAGCTGTAAACCTTCAAAAGCTTGTGGACTGGTCACTTCATGCAATAAATGACGGTCAATATAAATCAAGCATGAACCATCGTCTCGTTGTGAAACCAAATGGTCATCCCATAATTTGTCGTACAAGGTTTTAGCGCCTTGGGTCGTGCCTGCCATGTCGTCATGCTCCATTGGACTGGGTATCGTATTCTGTATTTTTATTATTATAAGCACAGTTTCACATAAATCTAATTTATCATTTTTATTAATTAAAAAACTTTATGGAATAATTTATTTGGATTTGTCTCCGTTTCTAAACTATTTTAAAGTAGTATCGGATTTAATAATAATTCTCATTTAAACATTCCATTTCCCATTATCAGTGTCATTGCATAAACTCAAGCTATACAAATCCAGATGAACAATGATGAGGGCAGAGACATGACAACACATATCATGCATTTTATTTCAAAAAATCGGCGTACCTTAAAAAAGACTTTAAGCTATTACATCATGCACATTACCGTCGCAATGTTAGTCGCTTATGTCGTCACTGGTAATCTGTGGATTGCCATCACCTTAAGTATGCTTGAACCGACTGTACAGGCAGTTGCCTTCTTTTTTCATGAAAAAGTCTGGGCGGTTAAAGATAAAATACATGCAGCAGAATCCAATACAGCCCATTAATTGTTTGCACTTGATCTGATTTGACTACTACAATGTAAAAAGCTGGTTTGCCTTCATACCCGCTTATTTTACATTGAGAAATTGGATTTAAATTATGAATCTTGCTGCGTTTGAAGCCTTTATCAAAGTGATGGAAACAGGCTCAATTTCCTTGGCAGCAGATCAACTTTTTATTACGCAACCCGCGGTTACCAAACGTATTCATAGTCTTGAAGATTATTTTGGGGTTAAGCTATTTGAATCGGCAGGTCGTGGTATTCAGGCCACTCATGCGGCGCACTCATTACTTCCCAAAGTCAAAAACTGGCTTAATGAACTGGGCGAAATTCACCATACCTTAAGTCATGAACATGATCAGGTACAAGGACGTCTTAAGATCGGAACCAGCCATCACATTGGCTTGCATCATTTACCCAAACCTTTACGTAACTATGTACAACAATTTCCTGATGTGACACTAGATGTGCATTTTGTCGATTCAGAACAAGCACATGAACAGGTGTTTGCAGGCGATCTGGAACTGGCTTTTTTGACACTGCCACCTCAGGGTGATGAACGCCTAAAGTATCTCACGATCTGGAACGATCCTTTGGTTTTTGTGGTGGCGCCTTTTCATCCTCTAGCGCATAAACAAAATATTGAATTACAAGACTTACTTGAATATCCAAGCCTCTTACCATCCTCACAGACCTATACCAGTCAAATTACCTTACAGGCCTTTGAAAAACATGGTTTAAAACCCAAAATCACCATGAGCAATAATCCACTCGAATCTATCCGCATGCTGGTTTCTATTGGATTGGGCTGGTCGGTTTTGCCCAAAACTTTACTTAATCAGGATTTAACCCAGTTACAGCTTGAAGTTGATCTGAATCGTCAGCTTGGCATTGTATGGCATCCCGCCCGTATTCAGTCTAAAGCAGCAAAAGCACTAATCGCGTATGCACAGGATTCAACGCTCACTGAATCACTTTAAATCAACACCAATTTCATCAATGACTTTACCGAAATATAATAAAATTCAAATTAGAATGGAGTAACGTGTTGAATATACCCAACCGTGAATCGGCTTAAAATTATAACTTCCCAACCTATCACGGTATTTTGACAATAATATTCCGAACGGAGTTGAAGAATGCTAAGAGAAGTCTCCCCCCATTTATCTACGGCGTCATGTTATTCCAACAATTCAAGTCATACTATAAAAAACAAGGTGTCTTCTCCTGCTTTACGCCCTCAGATGTTAAGAACTCCTGATCTGACTCAGAAAGATACTCAGGCGCTCAGAGAAAGCATTCGGGAATATTTTATGAATACCTTTGAGACTTATGAGTCTCTATTTGAATGTCTTGCCTGTGAAGATGCTTTTTATGAAAAACCGATTGCTCTTCGGCATCCGCTAATTTTTTACTATGGCCATACTGCCACCTTTTTTATCAATAAACTCCTACTTACACATTTGATCACAGAGCGACTGAATCCTCGTTATGAAGCCCTATTTGCTGTAGGTGTAGACGAGATGAGTTGGGATGATCTTGATGACAAACACTATGATTGGCCATCACCTCAACAAGTGAAGGCTTATCGGGATAAAGTCAAAAAAGTGGTCCTTGATGTGATTGATACTGCGCCGCTTAGCTCACCAGTCAACTGGGAGCATCCATGGTGGGCGATTATGATGGGCATCGAACATGAACGCATTCATCTGGAAACCTCATCAGTTTTAATCCGTCAGCAGCGTCTTGATCTGGTCAAATCCCATCAGGCATGGCAACCTAGTCCGATCACAGGTGTTGTACCGCAAAATGAACTGATTGATGTAGCAGCAGGCAAAGTCACGCATAATCAGCAAAAAGACAATGCGTATTACGGTTGGGATAATGAATTTGGTCATCACCAGGCAGAAATCACAGCATTTACTGCCTCAAAATACATCGTCAGCAATCATGAGTTTCTTGGTTTTGTAGAGGCTGGTGGATATCTGAATAGTGCATACTGGGGAGAAGAAGGTCAAGGTTGGCTCAACTTTAGTGAGGCTGAATATCCTACATTCTGGCTAAAAAAACCTGATGGATGGTATTTGCGACTGATGACCGAAGAAGTGCCTATGCGCTGGGACTGGCCAGTTGAGGTGAATTACCACGAAGCCAAGGCGTTTTGCCAATGGAAATCCCAACAATTAAACCAGAATATTCGTTTGCCCACAGAAGATGAATGGTATCGACTTTACGATGTTGCCAGTTTACAAGAAGTTGGGGAACAACCTGCCGATGCTAACATCCATCTGGATTACGCAGCATCATCCTGCCCTGTAAATACATTTCAGCACGGTGATTTTTTTGATGTGCGTGGAAATGTATGGCAATGGTCAGAAACACCCATTTATCCATATAACGATTTCGAAGCTCATCCAATTTATGATGATTTCACTACCCCCACTTTTGATGAACGCCATAATCTGATCAAAGGCGGTTCATGGATTTCCTGTGGCAATGAAAGCTTATACGCTTCGCGGTACGCATTTCGACGTCATTTTTTCCAACATGCGGGCTTTCGTTATGTCGCCTCGGAGCAAGCGGTGAGTATTCCTGATTCACATTATGAAACAGATCAATTTTTATCTCAGTATGCCGAATTTCATTTTGGAAGTGAATATTTTGGTGTCCCCAATTTTTCCAAAGCACTGGCCGAACTTGCCATTGAAACTATGATTGACCGTCCTAAAGTCAAAGCGTTAGATATTGGCTGTGCGGTCGGACGCGCGACATTTGAATTGGCTCGCGCCTTTGAGCATGTAACAGGCATTGATTTTTCAGCACGTTTTATCCAGCACGGGGTTCAACTGACCAAAGGTGAAACATTACGTTATACCCTTGCCGCTGAAGGTGAACTGGTTCAGTACAAAGCCTGTTCGCTGCATCAACTCGGACTAGAGCAGATAAAAGATAAGGTCGATTTCTATCAGGGCGATGCCTGTAACCTCAAATCGAATTTTACGGGTTATGATCTGATATTTGCAGCCAATCTCATTGATCGGTTATATCGTCCAAGTCAGTTCTTAAGTCAGATCCATCAACGCCTGAATCTTGGTGGCGTTCTTATGATTGCGTCACCTTATACTTGGCTAGAAGAGCATACACCGCGTGAAGAATGGATTGGTGGCTTCAAAAAAGATGGAGAAAGCTTTACCACCTTAGATGGTCTGCACGCTATTTTAGATCAACATTTTAGATTGATTACTGCGCCCAAAGAAGTGCCATTTGTGATCCGTGAAACACAACATAAGTTTCAGCATAGCCTATCTGAAGTGACCTTTTGGGAGCGTATCAAATAACTCAAGATAGCAACAATGCGATGCGTTATAAGAATAAATAAGGTCAGGTGGTCAGTATTAAAATGCTTACCACCCTATTAAAATTAAGATTTTTAACCAGACTTATTTAAACGATATAACGTTTACTCAATCCTAAATCTGCCAATATTCGTCGATACATAGTTGATGAACGATCAGCTTCAAAATGTGCTTCCATTGTTAAATCTAGTGGCAATTCTTCAGGTTTTTGAGCCTCTACCATTTCTTGATCTTCTGCAAAAATCTGGGCATTAAAATCATATACAGCCTGCAAGTCACCAGTCGTATCAAAATTACGTGTCAGAGGCACAAATAATCGCGTTTTATTAGGTGAAATAGGACAACATGCATTTAAAATTTTGAGGACACCATCATTTGGAAAATCGACCGTTAATACTGCCGAAAATGGTGGATAGACATCAAAGGTACGTTTCCATAAAAAATCTTTAGGTGCTAAGTGCTGTAATTCATGAGGATAATTACTCACATCACTCATGTATTCAGTGCGCAATCCATAATCTGTTTTAACTGTTGAATACTTCGGTACTACAGGATTCTCCCGACTGGCAAATGCCTCATGATGTACCCATGCGAAATGCGCGACATCAATGAATCCTTCAAGTTGACGACCACTTGAACCTGCAATGTCCACAAATGGCGGCAGAATTGCCTGATGTTCTGGCATATCCCATGTATCGAGTTCAGGCAAGTTAGCCGATGCTACATTACGATTTTGGATACTGGTCCAGATTAAGCCATATTTTTGAATGACTGGAAATTTGGTAAGGCTGAACCGATCAGAAATCTTGGTAAGCTCAGGCTGTGCTGGGATTTTGGTACATTTCCCTTCCGCGTTATAGCGTAAGCCATGATAAGGGCAAACGATTTCTTCGCCCTCTACCCATCCTTTAGTCAGTGGTACACCTCGATGAGGACAAATATCACGCACCAGATGAATATCGCCCGACGCTGTTTTGTATAATGCCATTTTCACATCAAGCAAAGTGACTTGTTGTGGTTGCATCGAAACCTCTTCAATTCTGGCCACAGGATACCAGTGCTGGGAAAGTATCTCCCAATCCTGATCTTCAAATTGGCTATAGCAAGGTTTATTCACCAAATTTACTACTGGGATTGCATTCATGGCAGTTACTCTTATCTAACAACACCGACATCAAGAAAACACGCTATCCAGTGTCGGCTCACCAGAAGCCTAAGATATATCACTGTTTAGTCGTGCAGTAAGTGCTACTCTGATAGAAATCCATTGTTCTGTCTATTATAATGATTTGAAGTAATCATTCTGATTTTTAGAACACCATAATGAGTATCCCCTTTTCTCGCTTTTCCGATTATTTTATGACAGTCGCCAAAACTGGAAACCTCCGAAAGGCTGCTGACCAATTACATATTTCAGTCTCGGCGGTGCACCGACAAATCGCTTTAGCTGAAGAGGAGCTAGATATTGCATTGTTTGAACGGCTGCCAAATGGCTTAAAGCTCACCTTGGCAGGAGAAATGCTGTATTCAGATGTGCTGCGTTGGCAAAAAGAATATAAACAAACCTGTATGCGTTTTGATGAAATACAAGGATTGAAACGTGGCGCTATTGAACTTGGATTAATTGCCGCATTAAGCGACGGGTTTGTGGTGGATGTACTGGCGACATTACAGAGTGAGTTTCCATGGATTACGCTCAACATTCTGACCGATGATAGTGATGTCCTGATTAACAAAATCATCACTAATGAGATTGATGTTGGCCTCATTCTTGATCCAGTTGTCAGCGCCCAACTAGATGTCATGTCTTTTGTCGAAATTCCGATAGGTTTTGTGATGTGTCCCGATCACCCTTTGGCACAGCACACTCATCTCACGTTATCTCAAACCCTAGATACCCGACATATTGTCCCCGATCAACCGTTGGTTATTCACGATAGAGTAATGGCAATGTATAAAAAATATCACGCCAACCCAGCCCAGATTACGCTTTCCAATGACATTCGCCTTATACAGTCCATGCTCAAGAAAAATATGGGCATCGCGTTATTGAGTTATCTGGATGTTTATAGTGCAGTAGAAAAACAAGAGTTAATTTTTATTCCATTAGAAGACAAGACCATACAGCCATTAACGCTGGCGCTCTGTAGTGGTTCGCGGCGCCAGTTATCACGTATTGCACAGCTTTTAATTCGGACCTTGACTGAGCAAATGGAAATAAAATTCAATCACGCATTGGCTGGCTTTAAGTAATATCAAATCGACCAATCTTCTATTGTCCAGCCCTGATCAATAGCCAATTTTTCCAGACGATCATCTGGATTGACTGCGATGGCATGGGTTGCGTATTCCAGTAAAAAGCGATCATTAATCGAATCTGAATATGCCCAAGATTCTTCTACACTACGCCCTGCCAGCCACTGATCTAAACGAGCCAATTTACCTTTTTGGTAGCATGGTAAGCCTGCGACTTTACCTGTATATTTCCCATCTTGTACTTCGGCATTGGTCGCAATAATTTCAGTAATTCCGAATGCACGAAAAATAGGTGCAGTAATAAAATCGCTGGTGGCGGTAATCCCGACAATGTCATGTCCCAAATTCTGATGCTTTTTAATGCCATCAAAGCCTTTTGGTCGCATTTGTGGACGAATCACTTTTTGCATAAATAGCGCATGTAGGTCAGTTAACACCTCAGGCGTATTTTGCGTTAAAAACTCAAATACAAATTCATTGTAAGCAATCGGATCAAGCTGACCCGCTTTGTAATCTTCATAAAACTTATCGTTCATCTGGCGATGATGTACAGGATCGACCAATCCCTCATTGACCAGAAATTCTCCCCATGAATGGTCAGAATCTGTATTAAGTAGAGTGTGGTCGAGATCAAACAAAGCCAATTTCATGAAAATTCTCGTTAAAACTGAAATTTAAGAAAAAAAATGTAAATCTATCTCCGCTAGTCGATAGAAATTCGTTAAGATCATAGCAATTTTAATGCATTTTACTTTGATCTTTTCGAGCTGGGCATTTAAGAGTGACCGCCCCCGATTTCAAAGTCAACGATATTGATAAATTTTAGGTAGCCAAATGATCGACTCAGAAGGTTTCCGACCCAACGTCGGGATCATTTTGGCAAATGATAACGGACAAGTTTTATGGGCAAAACGCATTGGTCACAATGCTTGGCAATTTCCACAAGGAGGAATCCATTTTGGAGAAACCCCCGAGCAGGCACTTTATCGTGAACTGAGAGAAGAAGTCGGCTTATTGCCAGAACACGTCCAGATTATTGCGCAGACCAAAGGATGGCTGCGTTATCGTTTGCCACATCGGTACATCCGGCCAGATTCTGACCCGGTATGTATTGGACAGAAACAAAAATGGTTTTTATTGAAGCTCACCGCATCGACACGGCATATTCAATTAAACCTATCCGACCCGCCCGAATTTGACGAATGGCAGTGGGTCAGTTATTGGTATCCATTAGGCCAAGTCGTCAATTTTAAGCGAGATGTATACCGTAAAGCCATGATGGAGCTGTGTATGCTCTTGCCACAACAACAAACGTTCGAAAAATCATCTCTCTAGCAAATGATTTTTCGGTCGAGTGCTGTTATAACATCACTATGAAAAATTAAAAATTTTGGAGTATGCATCCATGTCAAACATGCAACTTGACACTTTGAGACGTATTGTTCAGGAGATCAATTCGTCCGTAAGTTTGCATGATTCGCTCGATATTATGGTCAATCAAGTGGCCGACGCGATGAAAGTGGATGTATGTTCGATTTATTTGCTTGATGAACGGAACCAGCGCTATTTACTGATGGCGTCAAAAGGACTCAATCCTGAGTCTGTCGGTCACGTCTCGTTACAGCTCAGCGAAGGTTTAGTCGGGTTGGTCGGACAGCGTGAAGAAATCGTCAACTTGGAGAATGCCTCCAAGCACGAGCGCTTTGCTTATTTACCCGAAACTGGAGAAGAAATTTACAATTCTTTTCTCGGTGTTCCTGTTATGTATCGCCGTAAGGTCATGGGCGTATTGGTGGTGCAAAACAAACAGCCACAAGACTTTAGTGAGGCAGCCGAATCCTTTTTGGTGACCTTGTGCGCACAGCTTTCAGGTGTTATTGCCCATGCACATGCGGTAGGCAATATCGATGTTTTCCGTAAGCCAAGCAATGGTGCAACTTATAAAACCTTCCAGGGTGTACCTGGTTCAGGTGGTATTGCATTAGGACGCGCAATTGTACTGTATCCTCCTGCAGATCTGGCATCGGTTCCAGATCGTGAGGCTGAAGATATCAGTGATGAATTACAACTACTGGATCAGGCGGTCAGCTCAGTTCGAACAGAAATTCAGCAGCTTGATGAAAAAATGCAAGACTCATTGATGTCTGAAGAGCGTGCATTATTTAGTGTGTTCTTACGCATGCTGGATGAAAATGCGCTCCCTGCGGAAATCAAGGAATTAATTCGTGCAGGTAATTGGGCACAAGGTGCCGTACGTCGGGTGATCGACAAGCACATTACCCTCTTTGCCCAAATGGAAGATGACTATTTACGTGAACGTGTTTCAGATTTAAAAGATTTGGGGCGCCGCATTTTAGCCTCACTCCAGGAAGCCGATTCCAGTCATCGTGAAATTAGTCCAGACAGTATTATTATTGGAGAAGAAATCAGTACGGCGGCACTGGTTGAATTGCCTGTTGATAATATTGCCGCAATTGTGACCACAGAAGGTGCTGCCAATTCACATATGGTGATTGTGGCGCGAGCTTTGGGTATTCCCACAGTGGTTGGGGTAACTGAGTTGCCCATTAATACGCTTGATGATGCAGAGATGATTGTCGATGCTTATCAAGGACGCATCTTTATCAATCCACCACGTCGCATGCGTCAGCGTTATAAAGAAATCCAGAAAGAAGAAGAACAAATCGCGAAGGATTTAAAACAGTATGAAACCCGTGATGCCATTACGCCTGATGGTGTTGCAGTACGCTTATATGTCAATACAGGCTTGATGATTGATGTGGTGCGTGGTGTACAGCGCGGTGCTAAAGGTGTCGGTTTATATCGTAGTGAAATCCCGTTTATGTTACGCGACCGCTTTCCTGGCGAAGAGGAACAGCGTGCCATGTATCGCCAGCAACTGAGTCACTTTGCCAACAAACCTGTCACCATGCGTACCCTCGATATTGGTGCCGATAAAGATCTGCCTTATTTTAGTATTGAGGAAGAAAACTCGGCATTGGGCTGGCGTGGCCTGCGTTTTACGCTGGATCATCCAGAGATTTTCTCGACCCAAGTTCGTGCCATGCTCAAAGCCAGTATTGGCCTGAATAATTTGCATATTTTGCTGCCAATGGTAACCAGTGTTAGTGAAGTTGAAGAGGTTTTGTATCTGGTAGAACGTGACTGGAATGCCGTACAAGAGGAAGAACAGGTCAAAATTACCAAACCGAAAATTGGTATCATGGTCGAAGTCCCAAGTGTACTTTTGCAGATTGATGAATTTTCTGAACTGGTCGATTTCTTCTCTGTGGGTTCTAACGATTTGATTCAGTATCTTCTGGCGGTAGACCGTAACAATCCACGTGTTTCAAGTGTCTACTCTCATTTTCATCCTTCTGTATTACGTGCCTTGCAACGCTTGGTCAAAGACTGTCATAAGTATGAAAAACCCGTCAGTATTTGTGGAGAAATGGCAGGCGATCCGCTTTCAGCAATTTTACTGATGGCGATGGGATTCAACACGCTTTCGATGAGTTCAAGTAATATTTTGCGGGTGCGTAAAGCCATCTGTCACGTCGCCATGAGCGATGCAGAAAAGCTACTCAGTGAAGTGGTTAAAATGAATAATCCACTGATGGTCAAAAGCTGGATCGAGTATTATTTTAAAAATCACGGGCTTGGCGACATGGTCAAATCTAACAGATTGGTATCAGTTTAAATTAGGCTTCATCAGAAAAGGGCAAATCATTTGCCCTTTTTTAATTGAAAATTTTATTCTGGATATGCACGCTCCAAAATTAGTTTGGAATCTGGCATAACGGGTAATATTCCAGTCACTCGTCCATGCCAAGTACCATAACGAGACTGGATAAATGCATCGGATACCCAATGGGGAGCGTAGCGCCTCATCAATACGGCTTGTGTCAGCAGCACCAAACGGCTAACAAAGTGACGGGCGCTAAACTGCAATTGCTCACTAGAATATTGCAACTCATCTTTCAACGCCTGAAGGTCCTGATACAAGCAAGACTCTTGCGCAGTTACATCGCCAAATGAATCGAATAAAACCTGAATAGATTCAGGATGACGCTGTATTGCCCTAAGCACATCCAGACACATAATATTTCCTGAGCCTTCCCAAATTGAATTAACAGGTGCTTCTTTAAACAGCCGAGACATTATGCCTGTCTCGACATAACCGTTGCCACCAAACACCTCCATAGCTTCGCCAGTCAACTCAACAGCACGCTTACAGATCCAGAACTTGGCTGCTGGCGTCAATAACCGTACCCATGCCTGTGAGATGTCATCATCACGTTGGTAGCATGCTGCCAAATGCATGCTCAAGTGTAGCGCTGCTTCAGTTTCCAGTGCCATATCGGTCAGAACTGCCTGCATAAGCGGTTGATCTGCAAGAACTCGACCAAATGCACGACGCTGACGTGTGTAAGCGATACATTGTACCAAAGCCTGACGAAGTATCGCTGTACTTCCAACCGAACATGTTAAACGGGTATAGGTTGCCATCTCGATAATCGTGGGAATACCTCGCCCTTCCTCTCCAATCATAATGCCCAATGCATCGCGAAATTCGACTTCACTACTGGAATTACTTTTATTGCCCACCTTATTTTTGAGCTGCTGAATCTCAATATGGTTTTTACTCCCATTTGATAACCAACGCGGCACAAAAAAACAGGCGAGTTCCTCTTGTGAAGTTTGTGCGACCACCAAATGCGCATCCGACATGGGTGCAGAAAAAAACCATTTATGCCCCGTCAATAAATATTCCTCTCCACGACCTGAAATACCAACGGGCTTGGCGAATGTTTGATTGGCACGCACATCCGAGCCACCCTGCTTTTCGGTCATTCCCATTCCAACCCAGATTGATGATTTCTGGGAGATGAGTATATCTCGTTCATCATAGTCACAAGAAAGCAGTTTTTTACCTAAGGTTTGCCATAATTTAGATTCGCGTTGAATCAAGGGAATACTTCCTAATGTCATTGCGCTCGGACACAAACTGCCACTTTCAACCTGGCCACTCAAATAAAAACGCGCAGCCCACTCCACCCAACCCGTTTGAGCAGCGCTTGTAATAAATGGATGTGCATGTAATGCATATTCACGATTTTGTCGCATCCATTGATGCCAGGCGGGATGAAACTCAACTTCATCGATTCGTCGGCCACGCGCATCAAAACCATGCAATTGTGGTAAATGTCGATTGGCTTGATCTGCCAGCATATAACTACGTTGATGACCAAGTATTTCGCCAAACGTTGTAAGCTGTTTCTGCTCGTGATGTCCATAACGTTTCAGAATTTCCTGTAAAGGCACATCGCTTTGATATAAATTGTAGTTACATAATTCATTAAATTGGTTATCAGACTGATCGGGTATCCTTGTCATCATGCGACTTATCCATGGTTTATTTTATTTCTAGATGGTTTTCTAGATATACCAGAATTTTGGGCACATAGGTCATGATGATCTTTATTTTCCAAACATATGATTTTCTTATCATTTAATCTTTAAATATCAAGCCATTAGCAATTATTATGTATATCAGTAGTACTAATTTTCTCAAAATTAAAAATATGATCGACCAAATTCATTGATCTTAATTCAAACGTTGTCTTTACATGATTCATCTACTATGCTGAAAAATAAATATAAAATTCCTTATAATCGTTTTTATCTCTTAATTAAATTATTTTAATCGTTTTGCTATTTTATAACAGACCCTTTATGGTAATAAAAGTAAACCATGCTGCATCATTCACTAACATCTACAGAATAACCTTGTGACATAGATTGAAGTGTGCATAGCACTGTCACACGTTGATTCTAAAATTGAATAACTTAACCTTGAAAAATGCATGTTTTGAGTACTTTTTACAAAAAATGCAATGTTATTCGAGGATAGGAATGCTAGTTATATAATGTTGCTATATCCATGACATTATTAAAATTTTCACTACTAAAACACTTGACGGAGAATTCTAATGAGTGACGATAAGTTAAAGTGTCCAGTCACCCACCTTACGACTGATGCAGGCGCGCCTGTTGTAGACAATCAGAACAGTATGACGGCAGGTGCACGTGGTCCACTTCTGACCCAAGATCTCTGGCTCAATGAGAAAATGGCTAATTTTGCACGTGAAGTTATTCCAGAACGTCGTATGCATGCCAAAGGGTCAGGAGCATTTGGTACTTTTACGGTAACCCACGATATTACACAGTATTCCCGTGCCAAAATATTCAGTGAAATTGGGAAAAAAACTGAAATGTTTGCCCGCTTTTCAACGGTCGCAGGTGAACGTGGTGCTGCCGATGCAGAACGTGATATTCGCGGTTTTGCCCTCAAGTTTTATACCGAAGAAGGTAACTGGGACATGGTGGGAAACAATACGCCTGTGTTCTTTATGCGTGATCCACGTAAGTTCCCAGATCTTAACAAAGCAGTAAAACGCGACCCAAAAACTAATTTACGTAGTGCCACCTATAACTGGGATTTCTGGACGCTACTGCCTGAAGCACTGCATCAGGTCACAATTGTGATGTCAGATCGTGGTATTCCAGATGGATATCGCCATATGCATGGTTTTGGTAGCCATACTTATAGCTTCATCAATGCCAGCAATGAGCGCTTTTGGGTAAAATTCCATTTCCGCACCCAGCAAGGTATTAAGAATTTAACTGATGCTGAAGCTGAAGCGATTGTTGCCAAAGACCGTGAAAGTAGCCAAAGCGATTTGTTCAATGCGATTGAACAAGGTAACTATCCAAAATGGACCATGTTCGTTCAAATCATGCCAGAAACTGATGCGGAAAAAGTACCCTATCATCCATTTGACCTCACTAAAGTCTGGCCGCATGGGGATTACCCACTGATCGAAGTCGGTGAATTTGAACTAAATCGTAATGCTGAAAATTATTTTCAGGATGTTGAGCAAGCGACATTTGCACCAAGTAATCTAGTTCCAGGGATTAGCTACTCTCCAGACCGCATGTTACAAGCACGTTTGGTGAACTATGCCGATGCACACCGCTATCGTGTTGGTGTAAATCACACTCAAATTCCAGTAAATGCGCCGCGTTGTCCAGTGCATAGTAACCGCCGTGACGGACAAGGCCGTATGGATGGTAACTATGGTGGTTTACCACACTACGAACCGAACAGTTTCCATCAATGGCAAGAACAGCCTGAGTTTCGTGAACCGCCTTTAAAAATTACGGGCGATGCAGATTTCTGGGATTTCCGTCAAGATGACAGCGACTATTTTAGCCAGCCCCGTGCTTTGTTTAATTTGATGAATGATGAGCAAAAACAGGCATTATTTGGTAATACGGCACGTGCGATGGGTGATGCGCTCGACTTCATTAAATATCGCCACATCCGTAATTGCTACGCCTGTGATCCTGCCTATGGAGAAGGTGTTGCTCAGGCACTCGGCATGACGGTTGCAGATGCTCAAGCAGCCCGTGACAGTGATCCTGCTAAAGGTCATCCTGGTTTCTTATAATAGAAAAGCAATAAAAAACCACCTGCGGGTGGTTTTTTATTGCAAACAAAAAGCTTTAAACAGTGAGCTTATGTCCTTCACGGATACAGTAAAATGGATTGACCAATTTAGATGAGGTTTTTAACAGATGCGTAAGTTCACGCTCTGGATCATCACGATGTTCATCTGTGAGCTGAAATGTTCGATAATGAATTGCCATGGTTCGTTGTGCATGTAAATCTAGATGTGCATGCAGAGCATCTTGTGGATTCATATGGACATACTGCATCAAATCGCGCGGTTCATAGGCTCCGATTGGTAACAATGCAATTCGAGGGGCACCACAACGCTCATAAATTTCTTTAAAATGTGGCCCATAACCTGTGTCGCCAGCAAAAAAAGCGTGACCTGATTCTGCAATAACTGAAAACCCACCCCACAAGGCTTTGCCTTGATCACGTATACCACGACCTGAACCGTGTTGAGCTGGCGTATACATAATGGTGAGATCGTGAAACGGGATCATCTGCCACCAGTCCATCTCAATCACATGATAGTCTTTGGGTAAATAATATTGATTTCCTAATCCAGTATAGATGGGCATTGCGAATTTACGATGTAGCCATTCCAGTGTCGCCAGATCCATATGATCATAATGATTGTGGCTGAGCAACACGGCGTGAATTGTGGGCAAGTGTTCCAGTGCAATTCCTGCTGGGCAAACCCGACGCGGGCCACGACCTTGGTGAGGACTGGCATATTCGCACCAGACTGGATCGGTAATAAAATTATATGGCCCAATCTGAAGCAGTACTGTTGCATGACCAACAAACCATACTTGCCAGTCGTCTAAGCTGGCATGTGGCCGATTTTGTGGAATGGCAATAGGCGTGTTAAGGCGCAGCTCATATTCACGAGATATGTCGACCTGCCATGTGTATGATTCACGCGTCGCTAACCAACGCAGAAGTTCAGTCGAACCACGCGCAGACGGACGTTTCACCTGATTATAGAAACGGGCTGGCCCCGCTTGCTCAGAATCTACATAATGAAAAGAAGGCTTACTCCATGTATGGGTCAAACAAGATTTAGTCGGCAATTGATAAGTTAATGTCGGCTTCTCTTTCATAGGTGATTTCAGTCATCATCTCGTGGTCAAATAAACATATTTTTACGCATGTTTTTCATTTAACTTTAGCAGCGACTATTTCTCCGTTTTGTTGATTTAATCGTCCTTTCATCCTCTCTAACCAAACTTCATTAGATTGGGGCTTAATAAAGAGTGCCACAATTTCAGGATGAATCTGTTTAATTTGTGCTTCAATTCGATTGACGCAATTTTCAATCTCATCCGAGATCAAACCATCTTTAAACTCAAGACTCAAAGATGCAATGACCTGATGCGCACCTATCTGTTCTGTCAGGACACCATTGGCAGAGTAAACTGCTTCATCGTCCTGAGCAATACGTAATACATTTTTACGTAGCTCTGGATCTGCTGTTTCTCCTAATAATAACCCTTTGGTCTCACGTGCCAATAAAAAAGCAGAAACAGCAAGTACAACACCAATCAATACCGATGCCACACCATCCAGAATAGGTATCTGTAAAAATTGTGCCGCGGTAATACCTATCAATGCAATAATCAAACCAATCAAAGCTGCCGAGTCTTCAAACAGTACAGTAAATGTCGTTGGATCTTTGCTTCGCTTAAATGCTTCAAAATAGCCCAATGAACCTTTCATTTTTTTAAAATTTTTAACCGCCACCCACCAAGATGCGCCTTCACACAAAATTGCAAAACCAAGAACCAAATAATTGACCAATGGATATTTCATTTCTTCAGGCTGAAGAATATGCGAAACACCTTGATAAATAGAGACCACAGCCCCCAATGCAAAGACCAGTAAAGCGACAATAAAGGCCCAAAAATACAATTCCCGACCATACCCAAAGGGATGGCGATAATTGGCAGGCTTTTGGGATTTTTTCAAACCATAGAGTAATAAAATCTCATTTAGGCTATCCACAACCGAGTGAATTGCTTCACTTAACATGGCAGCACTGTTGGTAAAATATGCAGCAATAAACTTGCTTAGAGCAATAAGTAAATTGCCAACTAGCGCTGCATATACAACAATTTTACTGGATGATGAAGACATAATTTTTATTTTCAGTTAAATAAGGCATCTTTATATGTTATAGCGTCAAGCTATTTTATTTTAAAATGTTTTACTGTTGAAAATTGTTTTTAGTCCACTAAATATTATTTTCAACGCCAAATAATGATATAAAATGTATTTTAAACACTCCTATTCGCGTGTCACATTCATTTTATTTATGCATTTGATTAAACTAATTTATGAATTAATTCATGAATTTATTTTTTATATCGAATTATTAATGATGACCAAAATACTATTTATTTTATAAATGACAAAAGCGGTTTTAAAGATTTTCTATTGATTTAATATACTTTAGACTGGCTCAAGCAAGACATTTCTGGATTAACTTAGTGGAATTGCGTCATCTCCGATATTTCGTCACTGTAGCTGAAGAGCTTAACTTTAGTAAAGCTGCCTTAAAACTTTATACTGCTCAACCCTCACTTAGCCAACAGATCAAAGATTTGGAAGAAGACGTCGGTGTACAACTTCTTTATCGAACCAAACGTAAAGTGGAGCTCACAGAAGAAGGCGCTGTATTTTTAGAACAGGCTCGGCTTACTTTGGCTCAGGCAGATAAAGCGGTCATGATGGCACGCAAAGTCTCTCAGGCAAAGCAACAATGTTTGCGCATCGGTTTTGTTCCTGTTGCAGAAGTACAAGTATTTCCGCATGTGTTACCTAATTTTCGTGCGCATCATCCAGAACTTAGAATTGAACTCCATAGTTTAAATAACGATCAGCAACTTAAGGCGCTTAAACGTGGTGAACTCGATTTATGTTTTATCCGAGATAATATTCAGCATCGTGATGGTATCCATAGTCAATTGGTATTAAGTGAACCACTCATTTTTATCCTGCCTAAACAGCATCCATTGGCCAAACTTGAACGCATTCCGCTTGAAGCATTAAACAATATCGATTTTATTATTCCGGCAGCAGATCAGGCCAGAGTGTTAAACCAGCATATTTTGCAGTTTGCCAAACAACATCAGATCCAGTTCAACATTATTCAAAGTGCTGATACTGTCTTATCCAACATTACTTCTGTGGCACTCAATCTGGGCTGTAGTATTTTACCTAATTATGTGTCAACACTCTTGCCAGAAAATTGTGTGATGCGACCACTTGATATTGAATTGCCACATTTTGATTTATTTATGGCTTACCAATCAGCATCAAAAACGCCACCAGTAACGACATTTATCAAGGCATTGGACAAATGGTTTCAACCTGCTGGCTATTGACCATTTTAAATGATTTTTATGGTCATAGATCTACGCATTCGATTTCAGACAAGAATCATTTATTTATGCTATACATTTGAAAATCACAGCATTGCCTAAGATACAGGGACGTTAAAAATCATGATTCGATTTTTTTCTCAAATTCGTAGCAGCATTTATACACGTCCACATTTTTTTATTGCTTTGTGTGTTGGCTTAATCATGGCCCTTTCACTGTCATGGTTGACAGTTTGGCATTGGTCCACCATCACCCTGATCAGTTGGAATATCGCTGTTATTTTATATTTTACCCATGTGATACGCTTAATCTGGCATGTCGATATCGATGCAATGCAACAACAAGCCAAACGTCAGGATGAAAGCAAATGGGTGATTATGCTTGTAGTCTTGCTCGCGTTAGGCATGTGTCTGATAGCCATTGTGGTGCAGTTGTCCATTTTGTCTAAAAACAGTCCTTATGAAATTGAACATGTCGGATTGGCAATGTTAACCATTATTTCGGCATGGATTTTTATGCATACTGTATTTGCTTTGCACTATGCCCATGATTTTTATATGGCACGCAGTAAAGGTAAAGATGACGGTCTGGATTTTCCTAAAACAGCAGATCCAACCTACGCTGATTTTTTATATTTTAGTTACATCATTGGCACATCAGCACAAACTGCTGATGTTTCAATCACGTCACGTGCCATGCGACTGCTCAATATTTTCCATGCCTTTCTGGCATTTTGTTTTAATACCACGATCTTAGCCATCTGTATTAATGTCGCAGCCAGTTTTTTATCCAATTAAATAAAAAGGAAAGCATCTTCGCTTTCCTTCGTCACTTTAAATCTGTTTAATTCGCAAAAATAGAATTACTCTGTTTTAAACTGTCTCGTTGTCGAATTGTCGCAAGATACCGGTCTATCGCAGGATCCGCTTTTAACTGTCCCGTTTTGCTTTGCCAAAGCAACATCGCACCAACACATACATCTGCTACGGTAAACTGTTCACCGCATAAATAAGGATGTGCTTCATTCAATCCCTGAATCAATGCGCGATACGCATCTGTTTCATCACCATAACTCATAAACATTTTTTGTTCAGATTGAATTTGAATACCTCGCATCTGATCGGTTGCCAATGCATCCCATGGTCCTGAGATAAAAAATAGCCAGCGATAATACAGACCTCGTTTCGGATCATTAAGAGCAGGTGCTAAATTCTTTTCTGGAAATTTATCTGCCAAATAGGCACAAACTGCAGCAAGTTCATAGATCACGACATCGCCATCAGTGAGTACAGGTACTTTGCCAAATGGATTTAATTTGAGATATTCGGGCGATTTCATGCTGGTATTATATTCAACCTCAATCCGCTCACACTCGATCCCAAGCTCGATGAGTAACCACTCAACCACGACACCGCGTGATTCTTTATTGGTATAAAGTTTAAGACCCATCTGATTTACTCCTTTTTTGATGTGATCGGTCTAGTGTAGAGCAGTCGATTGTCAGTTCTTGTCAGTAGTGCTACATACTTCCTGAGTCCACCATTGATGAAACAGTTTTTGCTTAAACTGAGGATAAATCTCCTGACTTAAATGAAGTTGTTGGATTCGATCAATCCTAAAGTTTCGAAATGCCTGCCGCAGCTCACACCAAGCAGCCAGCATAATTTTGTCGTTAAAATATCCCATTGCAAACGGCCATAAAATACGATGACTCTCTCTTTGTTGCTCATCCCAATACATCACCGAAATCTTGACTTGTCGCCGAATCGCCATTCGGATTTGTTCTAGAATTTTCATATCGACAGGCAGCCAGACATTAAATGCTCTTAATGTCGTTTGCTCAAGCAAATGCTGGCGATGAGCGGGTAAAACCGAATTTAGTTTGGTCAATACCGAAGAAGAAGCACACTGTAACTCACCATCAGGCACACTTTTAAGCCAATGCAGTGCCAGAAAAATTGCTTCTACCTCTGTTTCATTGAGTGTGATCGGCGGCAGAAAAAAATCTTCTTTAAGTTGAAATCCCATTCCTGCACAGGCATCAATTCTTACTCCTTGTTGCCGGAGCGTCTCGATATCTCGATAAACACTTCGCTGGCTAATGCCAAGTTGCGCTGCCAACGTTTGTGAGGTTACTGGATATTTGGCTTCTCTCAAATGCTGCAATAAATTCAATAATCGAATTGAACGACTCATCTGAACCTCTAGTTTTTTATCAGAGAGAAACACGCTGAGGTTTACTCTCTGTCTGTTTTACTAGATGCCTAATTAAGATCTAAGCGTGGATTTTTTCTTGAAGCAACTGTGTTAAATAATGATGCAATTCTGCAATACTATCTACAATTGTCAAAGGCTCATAGCGTTGCAGCACGTCAACCTCATGTACACCATAGCTGACCCCAACACGTGGCATATCAATATTCTTGGCCATTTCAAGATCATAACTACTATCACCGACCATAATGGCATGTTGAGCTTCAACTTGTGTGACCTGCAAAATTTCCTCTAGCATGCGTGGATGAGGCTTAGACATGGTTTCGCTGGCTGCACGCGTAATATCAAACAGCTCATGACTTTGTGTTTTATTGAGCACTCGATCTAACCCACGACGGCTTTTGCCTGTTGCTACAGCGAGTTTTATGCCTTGTGCTTTAAGATCATGTAATAACTCGGCTACACCCTCAAACCACGCATCATGCTTAGAATTCTCTACATAATGCTCACCATAATGTACCAAAATCTCCTGATGCAGATGAGGAACCTGTGGAAATAGGGCTTGCATGACCTCTGGCAAACCCAGACCAATAATACTTTGTGCAGCTTCATCGGTGAGTGGTTGATTGAATTGATCTGCTGCGAATCTCAAACTCGCAACAATTTGTCCCACGGAATCAAATAAGGTGCCATCCCAGTCAAAAATAATCAGTTCTGGACGCTTCATTTACGTGCTCTCAACTGCGCTACAACGCTTTGAATATCCTCTGCAAGCGGTGCTTCAATCACAGGATAGCCTGGAATTTCAAGACGCATCGCATGTAAGCATAAACGACGCGCTTCTGGACCTGAATAGACAGTTTGATGTCCATATTTATCATCTCCTACCAGTGGATGACCAATACTTAAACCATGCACACGGATCTGATGTGTACGTCCAGAAAGTGGAGAAGCATATACCAAAGTCGCTTCCTTAAATCGTTCAGCCACTCGCCATTCTGTTTTACTCGGTTTACCCTCTTTGGAGACACGTACACGACGCTCACCATTGGACAGCTCATAACGTAATAACGGCGCATCAATCAATTGTTGATCCAGACTCACCTGTCCTTTCACCAGTGCGGCATAAGTTTTACGAATTTTATGCTCGCGCAATAAATCTTGCAGTAACTTGAGCGTACTGCGCTTTTTACTGATCATGACCAACCCCGAAGTATCACGGTCAATTCGGTGAATCAATTCTAGATATTTTTTTCCAGTGGCCGCTCGCATGGCTTCAATCAGACCGTATGCCACACCGCTTCCGCCATGTACGGCGATCCCCGATGGTTTATTCACCACCAGTAAACCCTCATCTTCATACACCACGCGGTTGAGCAGGCTTTTGGCAACCTGATCGCTGACTGGCGCATCGCTTTCATCTTTTTGTTCGTAGCGAATCGGGGCAACACGTATTTGATCGCCAATACTGAGTTTACTTTCAGCTTTGATTCGTTTTTTATTGACCCGTACCTGCCCTTCTCTGATCAAGCGATAAATACGACTTTTAGGTACGCCTTTTAATCGGGTAAACAAAAAATTATCGATTCGCTGACCTGCCTGGTGCTCGTCCACCTCAAACCAAGTGACACTTTGCCATTGTTGCGTAGAATTCATACAGTAATTAAAACCCGAAAAAGATGAAATTTGAATAAAAAATGATCATTTAGCTACTTGATTTCACAAGAAACTTTCAATTAGCCCATAGGCAGATCGTGCAAGGTTTGATATAGTCAGCGCACGGATACCACCGTAAGTGAACAAAAAACGAAATAATTTCAACTCAGTTTGAAATTATGATTCGGTCAAGGCTTCACCAAAAACTCGGATAGGTCCCAAAAGAATATGCCCACGCCGAAGGCTTATTATATCGGCAAAAAACAAACTGTCGCGTTTAATTGTGCATTTGCACAACAGTTTGTTTAAAGAAATATGTCGCCAACCCTCACGTTGGTTATTAAACGTAAACTGATGCACATCAGATACATTGCGCCATGAGGATATCTTCAGGCTAAAGTGTTGATGTATTGGAACTGCCAAATAGCACTGATACGATGAACATTCCGTATCAAGACTTCACAAGAAGGATCTTCAAGCTCAGTGACAGTGAAAGTTATCATCCAATACACCGCTTATCCGCCAGTGAAGCAACTCGGGCACTTTAACTGTTTTGACAGTTAAAGCAGTATCGCCGACATCAAGACAGATATTGAACTGAAGCATTATGCGCTAGCTGTTCATCATGATTGGAACCACATTTATTGAGATCCAGTCCTGAACCATAAAGGATTGATGTTTGTGCAGCTGATCATCGCAGTGATCTGAGTGAGTCACTATTAGGTGTCACACCCATGAAACGTATGTTGATTAATGCAACCCACGCTGAAGAAGTCCGCGTTGCACTTATCACTGGTAATCGTCTTTACGATTTTGATTTAGAAAATCGTACCCGCGAACAAAAAAAATCGAACATCTACAAAGGTCATGTCACACGTGTAGAACCGTCTTTGGAAGCTGTATTTGTCGAATACGGTGCACAGCGTCAAGGTTTCTTATCTATGCGTGAAATTGCAAGTTCTTACTTGCATGCCGACCCACGTCAGACCTCAAATATCCGTGAACTGATCACTGAAGGTACCGAGCTTCTGGTTCAAGTTGAAAAAGAAGAACGCGGCAACAAAGGTGCAGCGCTTTCTACCTTTATCTCGCTTGCAGGACGCTATCTTGTTCTCATGCCAAATAATCCTAAAGGTGGTGGTATTAGCCGTCAAATTTCGGGTTCAGTGCGTGAAGAACTAAAAGAAATGCTGGCCTCACTGAATGTTCCTCGTGGCATGAGCGTGATTGTACGTACTGCGGGTATTGGTCGTTCGCAAGAAGAATTGCAACTCGATTTACAGCACCTTCTAGATTTGTGGAGCCAAATTCAGAGCACCTCAAATTCTGGGCCATCACCTATGCTGGTTCATCAGGAAGCAGGTGTAGTTACTCGTGCCATCCGTGATTACTTGCGTGATGACGTTGCTGAGATCCTAATCGATAGCGAACAAGCCTATAACGAAGCCTATAACTTTGTAAAAGCAGTGATGCCGCGTCAGCTTGATAAACTGAAAACTTACACGCTCAATGAACCACTGTTTGCTCATTTTGCTATTGAAAGTCAAATTCAGACCGCATACGAACGTGAAGTAAAACTACCTTCTGGCGGTTCAATCGTGATTGATCAAACCGAAGCCCTTGTTTCGATCGACATTAACTCGGCCAAATCGACTCGTGGTCATGATGTTGAAGAAACTGCTCTTAATACCAACTTAGAAGCAGCAGAAGAAATTGCCCGTCAATTGCGTTTACGCGATATTGGTGGCTTGGTCGTCATTGACTTTATTGATATGACTAAAGACCGTAACCAGCGTATGGTCGAAGCCAAATTACGTGAAGCAACGCAAAGTGACCGCGCGCGCATTCAATTTGGTCAGCTCTCACGCTTTGGCTTGATGGAAATGAGCCGTCAACGTTTGCGCCCTTCTCTAGAAGAAGCGACTGGTTATGTTTGTCCACGTTGTCATGGCACAGGCATGGTACGTGACCTGCGTTCACTTTCACTTTCAATCATGCGTAAAGTTGAAGAGATTGCATTACGTGAACGTCATGGTGAAGTTCAAGTTGAAGTACCTGTAGAAATTGCAGCATTTTTGCTTAACGAAAAACGTCATAGTTTGGTTTATCTTGAACAAACTTCGGGTGTACGTGTCACTGTCTTGCCTCACCCACACCTTGAAACACCGCATTACGAAATCCAGTACAATCCTGAAGGTTTTGCACCATCAAGTTATGAACGTACTGAAGCAACGCGTTCAAGTGAAAAAGAACTGGGTTATGAATCATCTGGCTGGCATCTTGAAGATACAGAGCATCAGCATGCAAGTCCTGTTTCACAAGAAGCGTCTAAAGCGAAAAACCAGCAAAAACCTGCATCACCAGCATCTGCTCCTGCTGCCACACCAGTAAAAGCGGCAAGCCCATGTGCATGGCTTGAAAATCTTTTTGTACAAAAACAAGCTCAAACCGTTGATCAATCACGCTCAGCACAAAATGCAGCTGCTGCAATTGAGCAAATGGTTAACAATGGTGCCGTGAGCCGTGGTCAGTTTGGTCAGGTTGCACATGTTCCTGCGATTGCAGAAACAGCACCAGTGGCAGTGCCATCAAACAATGCCTATATGTCACAAAACACGACTAAGCATGATGCACGCGAACAGGTTGAGAAAGACGAGAAGCCACAGCAACAATCACGTCAGAACAACAAAAAGCGCAAGCATAAAGAGCATCGTGAACAGCACAATCATGTACAAGAGCAGCCACAACAGGTACAAATACATGAAGAAACCGTGCAACTGTCTCGTCAGGAACAGCGTGAGCAAAAACGTCATCAAAAACGTCATCAGTCATCACCTTCTGAACAACACAATGAACAGCAGCAGACTGAAGAAGCTGTAGTTCCACGTCGTGACCGTAATCAACAACGTCCAAATCGCCCAAATCGCTATCGTGACCAAAGCGTATTGAGCGAAGAAACAGCTCAAACCAAAGCACCAGCTAACGCAACTGCACCTGTAGTAGATGAACGCCAAGTCCGTGTTGATCAGATCGATGTACCACGTGATGAAGTTTTAGCTACTGCATTAGTCATCAATGTAGATGAATCTCAAAGCGAAATCGTGGCATTGACTGAGCAAAAAGAGACGGTAAAAACTGCACCAGTAATGAAGTCTGAACCTGTTGAAGCTAAAACTTTACCAGAAAATAAAGTTAAAGCAGCAACCCAGGTTGAACCTGCTGTAGCAGAGACCAAGTCTAAACAGACTGAAAGCACTGACTCTGCATCAACACAGGTTAGACGTGCAAGTAATGATCCACGTATGCGTCGCCGTCAGCAACGCGAGGCACAAAAAGCAAAAGCGCAAACACCAAAAGTGTTACCGTCACAGGTTCCACAGTTAGCTCAGTACAGTATTGGCAGTCTAATTCGTCATGTGTATGGTGAAGACTGTACGGTTCTGATTGAACAGTTTGGGCTTGTTCCAACGTTTAACCGCGCTTTGCTCAAGTTTACTGAGCAATATGCAGCAACGCTGGTGGTGAGTGAAGTTGCCAACGCTACGGAAGACAAAAAACCAGTCACCCGTGATGTAGAGCTTCCAAACAGCAAACCTGCTGAAGAAGTTGAGCCAGCACCTGTTTTGCCGCTTACACCACCACAAGCATCGGTTAGCCGTGTTGCCAACGATCCACGTGAACGTCGTCGTTTGGCAAAACAGGCTGCAGAGCAGGCCCATGAACAAGCTAAACTTGCAGCAGAACAGGCACAGATCGGTTCAAAGGAACAGCCTGCTGCTGATGCCGTTGCAACGTCTCAGGTTGAAGAAGCGCCTAAGAGCATAGAAACGCCTGTAGAAGCTATAGCTCTAGTAGAAGCGGTTGTAGATCAACCAACAGCTACGATAGTGCAAGAAGCCTCTACCGAGGAAGTAGCAGCAACTTCGCAAATAGCGGTTGAAGCTGAGCAGCCTCAGCACGATGCGGTACAAGCCTCGTTACCTGAAATCGAGCAAGCAGAAACTGCAACGACGCCGCAAGCTAAAGGAAAAACCAGTAAAGCTACGGCAAAATCGGCACCTAAAGAGACCAGTACAGAGCAAGAAAAAATCGCTCGTCCTCGTCGTCCTCGTGGTCGTCCACCGAAGAAAACATCAACTGGCACTGAATGATTTGCAAAATTGCAGGTCAATAAAACAAACCTAGTCATTTCGGTGACTAGGTTTTTTTTGATACTTTTGTCAGATTAGGTTGATTGCACTACAACATATCTCGTAAAAGAACAGTTGTAGATTAAACTGCGTATTTTGCTATAGACACGTAAACCTGATTGGATTAATCGAAAAATAAATAGGATGCATATGAGCCAGACCACACAGACCGACATCATTACGCTTGGCGCTGTTGCCGCAAAAATTCCTCAACTGATTCCAAAGGTGCCTCATCTCCTCAATGGTCTCAAGCAAGCCTATTTAAGAACCCCAAGCACCCCTGCTGGTTTAGGTATCGCTTTTGAAAAAGCAGTCAAACGTAATCCAGATGGTATGGCTTTACTATTTGAAGATGAACGCTATAGCTATCAGGAACTGAATGAATGGGCAAACCAGATCGCACACTTTTATTTATCATTAGGTGCGCGTAAAGGTGATGTCATTGCGGTGATGGTAGAAAACCGTTCTGAACTGTTAGCAACCATCGTGGCGCTTGCCAAAATTGGGGTGACTGCTGCATTGGTCAATACTTCACAAACAGGCAAAGTATTAACCCACAGTATTAATCTGGTTCAACCTATTGCACTGATTGTTGGTGAAGAAGTCCGTAAATGTGTCGATGAAATTAAACAAGATCTGAATCTTGCGCAGGATCGCTTTCATTGGTTTGCCAATCAGGCCACTCGTCAAGATGCGGGCTCTGCACCACGTGACTACATCAATCTGGCAGAAAAAATCGATCATTTCCCAAAATTTAATCCGCCAACCACGCAGACTGTGCAAGGCAAAGATGGATTATTTTATATTTATACCTCAGGAACAACTGGATTACCTAAAGCTGTAATTTTTACCCATAGCCGCTGGACACTGGCTTATGGTACTTATGGCCACGTACTGGCGCTAGATGAAAATGATGTCATGTACGTGACTCTTCCAATGTATCATGCGACAGGTATTGTGGTGTGTTGGTGCGGCGTGATTGCAGGTAGTGCAACACTGGCATTGCGCCGAAAATACTCCACCAGCGCATTTTGGAAAGATGTACAAAAATTTAATGCATCTGCTATTGGTTATGTGGGTGAACTATGCCGTTATTTAATGGATGCACCTCCTTCCGAGCTTGACCGTCATCATCGTGTGACCAAAATGATCGGTAATGGCATGCGCCCCAATATCTGGGATAAATTCAAGCAGCGTTTTGGCGTAAAAGAAATTCTTGAACTCTATGCCTCAAGTGAAGGCAACGTCGGGTTTAGCAATATCTTTAATTTTGACAATACCGTTGGTTTCTCACCTACCCCTTACGCAGTAATTGCCTTTGATAAAGAGAAAAATGAACCTATTCGTGATCAAAATGGCTACTGCCAGAAAGTGAAAACGGGTGAAGTCGGTTTACTGGTAGGTAAAATCACGCGTCGATCACCTTTTGATGGATATACCGATCCTGAAAAAAATAAATCGGTTATTCTTAAGAATGTTTTTAAGAAAGGTGATTCATATTTCAATACGGGCGATCTGGTGCGTGATATTGGTTTCCGTCATGCTCAATTTGTAGACCGTTTGGGAGATACATTCCGCTGGAAAGGTGAAAATGTATCAACCACTGAAGTTGAAAATATGCTGTGTGAATACGAGAAGATTGTAGAGGCGGTGGTATACGGCGTAGAAATTCCAAATACCAACGGACGTGCAGGAATGGCCGCTATTACGCTTAACGATCAGGCCGAATTCAACGATGAAGATATGAGCGCGATGGTGAATACCTTTAAAAAATGTTTACCTGCATATGCCATTCCTGTATTTTTACGTGTACAAAAAACGGTCGAAACGACAGGAACATTTAAATATCAGAAGAATAAACTCAAAGAACAGGCATTTGATCCAAGCAAAACAGAAGAACGTTTACTGGTTTTATTACCAGGTGAAAGTGCTTATTGTGAGGTAACTTCAGAGATTTTTGATAACATCCAGGCATATAAGTACCGTTTTTAGTTCATTTTTTAGCTGAACATGAGGAAATCGTGTTTTTTATAAACAGTCATGCAATTGTTTTGAATTTTCCTCTTGTGTTAGCTGAATAACTTGCTACAATACGCTCCATCAAACGATACAGGGTCGTTAGCTCAGTTGGTAGAGCAGCGGACTTTTAATCCGTTGGTCCCGCGTTCGAGTCGCGGACGACCCACCATTTATTGTTTGATCTGATGAAAGAAGATAATTTACCACCTTCTTTCTTGTAAGATTAAGAGACGATCTCATCTTACAATGCGTTTAAAGCCTTGCTTTAAAACACTCAGGGTCGTTAGCTCAGTTGGTAGAGCAGCGGACTTTTAATCCGTTGGTCCCGCGTTCGAGTCGCGGACGACCCACCAGATTCTAAAAAAGCCTTAACTGATCATGTTAAGGCTTTTTTTTGTTTAGAATTTTACAACCTAACCATGAATGTTTCATGACGCCAAAAATCAAATAATTCAAATATCCGATCAATTTTATAAAAAATTTCTGTTTTTACGATTTATATAAATGCGTTATCTTGGTTGCCACATTAAGAACTTTCTCACGCCATTAAGAGGATCAAGATAATGAGTTTAATCAATACCGAAATCAAACCTTTTCAAGCGACTGCATATCAAAATGGTCAATTTATCGATATTTCCGAAGCTGACTTAAAAGGAAAATGGTCTGTGGTATTTTTTTACCCTGCTGACTTTACCTTTGTGTGTCCAACGGAACTTGAAGACCTTGCAGATCAATATGCAGAGTTTCAGAAGCTAGGTGTCGATATCTACTCTGTTTCTACAGATACTCACTTCACCCATAAAGCATGGCATGATACATCAGATGCCATTGGTAAAATCCAATATGCCATGATTGGTGACCCAACTTGGACCATTTCTAAAAACTTTGAAGTTTTAATTGAAGCTGAAGGTTTGGCTGATCGTGGAACATTTGTAATTGATCCAGAAGGTAAAATCCAAATTGTTGAAATCAATGCGGGTGGAATTGGCCGTGACGCACAAGAACTGCTACGTAAAGTAAAAGCAGCCGTATACGTTTACAATCATCCAGGTGAAGTCTGTCCTGCCAAATGGAAAGAAGGTGATGCAACACTTGCACCATCGATTGATCTAGTGGGTAAAATCTAAACCTATATCACTTTAAGCTATGAACCACTTCCCAAACAGGAAGTGGTTTTTGTATTTAAGATCGTATACAGCACTGCCGTTGCAATAATGGAATCAGCCAACTCATAAATACATCCAGACGGCGCGGAATATAGTGTCGATTCGGATACAGTACATTTAAAGGCAAGGATGGACAGACATCGTCTTTTAATATTTCAACCAGCCTTCCACTCAAAAGATCCTGATAGACATCATAGTACGGTACTTGAATAATTCCCAAACCAGCACGAGCTGCTTGTATATAAGCTTCGGTATTGTTTACGCTCAATCTAGTATTTAACTTGATGTATTGATCACCATAAAAAAAGGTACCTTGTTGATCGCCCACACCATTCTGATAATTGACTAACTGATGTTGATGCAAATCTTTAAGCTGTTGGGGTACACCAAATGTCTGTAAATATGTAGGACTGGCACAATTTACCATGCTTAAATGACCCACTGTTTTTGCAATCAGACTACTATTTTCCAAGATTCCGACTCTCACAACACAGTCTACCTCCTGTTCAACTAAATTAGTTAAATGATCTGAACTATGGAGTTGAATCCGAATATGAGGATATTGCTGAAAAAAATCACCAATTGCAGGTACAACAATCTGATGTGAAATTCGGCTTGGCATATCCACTTTGATAATGCCCTGATAATCCTGATGATGTGTCTGGATCATTTGCTCTAAAAGCTGGTAGTCGGCTAGCAAATTCTGACACTCTGGCAAAATTCGTTTACCATCCTGCGTCAGACTTACTCGACGCGTCGTTCGCTGAAAAAGACGAACTTTATAACTTGCTTCCAGATTTTGAATCGCGGCCGTAACGGTAGAGCGTGGTAGATCTAGACGTAATGCAGCCTCACTAAAACTTTCTCGTTTGGCAACCTCTATAAATATCTCAAACTGTTGTAACCGATCCATCATATTGTTCGTGTTTTCTGAATAGTGAAACCAAATTAGCACAATTGATCATTACATGATTGAAATTTAGACTGAATTTCAATCAAATTAATTGTGATTATGGTTTTACAGCCAAAAGGGAAACAACATGACTGCTCAAACACTTAAAAATAAAGTGGTTTTAATTACTGGTGGTGCAAAAAATCTCGGTGGATTAATTTCAAGAAAATTTGCTGAGCAAGGTGCAAAACTGGCAATTCATTACAACAGTGAATCCACTAAAGCCGACGCTGAAAAAACACTGGCTGATGTGCAAGCACTAGGTGCAGATGCCATATTATTACAAGGTGATCTGAGTTCAATTGATCGTATTGAAGCGCTATTTGTCAAAACCAAAGCACATTTTGGTGGTATCGATATTGCCATCAATACTGTGGGTCGAGTTCTTAAAAAACCGTTTCTGGAAACCACCGAAACTGAATTTGATTCAATGAGTGATATCAACTCTAAAATTGCTTACTTCTTTATCCAGTCGGCAGGTCGTCATCTGAATGATGGCGGTAAAATCTGTACTATTGTCACTTCATTATTGGCAGCTTATACGGGTCTTTACTCGACTTATGAAGGTTTAAAAGCACCTGTGGAACACTACACCCGCGCCGCCTCTAAAGAGTTTGGTGAGCGTGGTATTTCTGTGACTGCTGTTGCACCAGGCCCAATGGATACGCCATTTTTCTATGGTCAGGAAGCACCAGAAGCTGTGGCTTATCACAAATCGGCTTCTGCCCTTGGCGGCCTCACCAAAATTGAAGATATCGAACCTTTGGTACGTTTCTTGGTTACTGAAGGCTGGTGGATTACAGGTCAAACCATTTTTGCGAATGGGGGTTATACCACACGTTAATGATTCGACTTGGCTAGGGAAGCCCTATTCCCTAGCCATTTTTATTGAAGACTACATCGTGATTTTACTGAGATATGTTCAATCACATGGACCGATTTTAAAAATGACGGTGTTAGAGAAAAATTATAGAAATTCTTCCAAGACTGAATTTAAAAACAGATGCCCTTGCTCGGTGCAGGCAATTCGCTCGGGATCATTCACCAATAATTTTTTCTGACGCAAAGCATTTAGGGCAGGCTCAATATCGACCAGTGATAATCCTGTACGCTGCTCATACAAGTTTGTCGCTACACCCTCATTTAAACGCAGTGCATTCATCATAAATTCAAATGGTAATTCATCTGCTTCAATACGTTTCCACTGTACATGCTCGGCTGGAACTTTAGCGAGATAATCCTTAGGCAAACGCGTTTTCTGAAACCGATAAACACCATCAGGTTGTGTGACTTTGCCATGTGCCCCTGCGCCAATCGCCAGATAATCGCCAAATTGCCAATAATTCAAATTATGTGCTGAAGGTTTTTCTTTGCGCCATGCAGAAACTTCATAATTGCTAAAACCCTGTGCTTTTAAATACTGCTCACCTTGTCGTTGAATCTGTTCAAGAATTTCATCTTGTGGTAAGACAGGCTGAGTTCTAAAAAAAACGGTATTGGGCTCAATGGTCAATTGATACCAACTGATATGTGTTGCGCCATTGTCTACCGCAAGTTTTAAGTCGAGTAACGCTTGCTCTAAAGTTTGTTGTGACAATCCATGCATTAAATCGGCATTCACACGCTCAAAACCCGCCTGTTTTGCCAATTTGATCGCTTCAATTGCATTCTCTGAACTATGAATACGCCCGAGACGCTCTAAATGATCCTGATCAAAACTTTGTACCCCAAGCGATAACCGATTAATTCCCGCTTCTAAATAATCGGCAAAAGGATCATGTTCGACCGTTCCTGGATTAGCTTCTAATGTAATTTCACAGTCCTGTTCGAAATCGACTAAAGCACGTATTTTTTCAAACAGCCATTGATAACCTTGGGCAGAAATCAGCGATGGCGTACCTCCGCCAATAAAGACACTATGAATCTTGCGTCCCTGAACAAATTTCACCTGCGTTTCAAAATCAGCCACCAATGCCTGTAAATATTGTTGCTCTAGCTCCAGTGATAAAGCGCCATTAGGCACAGCATGTGAATTAAAATCACAGTAAGGACACTTACGTACACACCACGGCATATGGATATATAATGACAGTGGAATTTCGGCAGGGTTAAGTAAAACAGTCAAAAAGTGTGCTCAGACAATGAAACTGCATTAGTTTAACATGACTATAGCAATCACATACGCTCAAGCCGTTCGAATTGCTTTAGACTAAAAATAACCAAAAACACAATATGGAATAATAATGCTAAAAATCTCCTCGCAACTCGTTTTGCTTTTACCTTTGGCACTTGGAATCGGCATTGCAATGTCAGTGCAAACCGCTTTAAACACTCAACTCAGAGATTATTTGGACTCTCCCTTACAAGCAGCTTTTTTTTCGTTTCTGATCGGGACAATCGTTTTGGGGGTATTCGTCATGTTTCAGGATGCAGAAAAACCCTCCATTTCTCAGCTTTTCGAAATTCCATGGTTTCTCTGGTTAGGTGGATTTTTAGGGGTTTATGCGATTAGTTTGAGCATTTATACTGCACCGAAGCTCGGCTTTCTCACCTTATCGGGTTTGATCATTTTTGGGCAAATTGCCATGTCGATGCTTCTGGACCATTTTGGTTGGCTTGGCACAGACAAAGTGCCTGTAAACTGGCAGCGGCTAATTGGGGCACTGATGATTTTTATTGGGGTAATTTTTACCTTTCAACGCTAAATTTTATATTGATAGATGAGTATTTTTTGTGGCAAAAGTTGCGGGCTTCCGCTTTGAGTTAAAACAGCTATTCCACCTGATGTGGCCAATTTTGATTACGCAATTTGCGCAAGCAGGTTTGGGGCTCATCGATACCATCATGGCAGGACATTTATCTGCCAATGATCTGGCTGCAATTGCGGTTGGTGTTGGCTTATGGATGCCAGTCATGCTGCTATTTAGTGCCATCATGATTGCAACTACCCCCTTGGTCGCGGAAGCAAAAGGCGCCAGAACGCCAGAACATATTCCTGTTATTGTTCGCCAGTCATTGTGGGTTGCGGTTTCACTTGGTGTGATCGCGATGCTGATTTTACAACTCATGCCTTTTTTACTGCCGATCTTGGGCGTTCCCGAAAGTTTACAGCCCAAAGCTGGCTTGTTTTTACATGCCATTGGTTTTGGCATGCCCGCAGTGACCATGTATGCTGCGTTACGGGGCTATTCCGAGGCACTTGGCTATCCCCGACCAGTCACCGTCATCAGTCTATTAGCACTGGTTGTGCTGGTTCCACTGAATTATATTTTTATGTATGGTATCGGCCCTGTACCGCACTTAGGCAGTGCAGGCTGTGGTTTTGCAACTGCCATTTTACAATGGCTGATGCTGATCACACTGGCCAGCTATATATATCGTGCCAAAGCCTATCAAAGCACTCAAGTGTTTAGTCATTGGGAAAGAATCAATCTCACGTTAGTCAAACGTATTTTAAAACTCGGTTTGCCCATTGGATTAGCGGTATTTTTTGAAGTCAGTATCTTTAGTACAGGGGCAATTGTATTAAGTCCACTGGGTGATACATTGGTCGCTGCGCATCAGATTGCCATGTCGGTCACATCGCAACTGTTTATGATTCCGATGTCACTGGCGATTGCACTGACCATTCGGGTGGGAATGTATTATGGAGAAAAAAACTGGGTATCCATGCGTCTCGTACAGAAACTCGGACTTGCAACTGCCACTTTTTTTGCTATGTGTACCATGAGCCTGATCTGGTTTGCACGCCCACAAATTGTCGCAATTTATACCCAAGATCCAGCCGTATTTGATATTGCTTTATATTTACTACTTTTTGCGATGGCTTATCAATTGATGGATGCCTGGCAAGTGGGTGCCGCAGGCTGTCTTCGTGGCATGCAGGACACCAAAGGTCCGATGTGGATCACCCTGATTGCGTATTGGGTCGTTGCATTTCCAGTTGGAACTTATCTCGCACGTGTCGCAAAAATGGGGCCTGCGGGTGTTTGGTTGGGTTTAATCACTGGTTTAAGCATTGCCTGCGTTTTACTTTTGATGCGTTTATATCGCAATAACCATAAGTTGGCGCAACAATCATAAAGAAAGAAATCCTTCCAACGGATTAAGGTCATCAATCCATTGAAAGGATTTGAAGCAGAATATCAGGCAGATTTTGCTTGTGGACTTGCGCCAATTTGCCAGACAAAAGGTAATTCTGCCCGATTGACTTCCCAATCCCCAATCGCTTTTTCTTTATAGATCAGTGGATTGTGAGATGATACCGTTCTTGCATTACGCCAGAAACGATCCAGTTGTTTACTGGTACTTGCAGCCGATGCACTTAAAGCATTGAATAATTGACTTGTTAAGCCAAGAACCAATTCTGCAATCACTACCTGCCCTTGTGCAGACTCAAGCTCTGCATCAATATTGGCCTGATGCTCTTTTTCACCGTCTTCAGCAAAATGGCTTAAATAGGCACGCTGTAATGCCTCAGCAGTACGTTGGGTAATGGCCTCACTGGCATAGGCCTGTGCAGATGCCTTACCAATGACTTGTAACACTTGAGGATCATGTCGTACCAGATCGGCATTGCCATGACTGAAAATACGCTTACGATCCCGCACTTCCTGACTAAATGTTTCTACAGCAGCGTATGCAATACCCGACAATGTAGCCAGATGAATTACCTGATAAAATGCAGTCTGGTATTTGAAACGCTGATCAAACGGCAAAATATGTGAAATAGGTACTTCTACCTGATCAATGGTTATGGTGCCACTTCCTGTTGTTTTTTGACCAAAACCATCCCAATCATCTTTGATCTCGACCCCTTGCGCATGACGACTAATCGCTGCAATCACATTTTGCTGGCTCACTTCGTCAAATGCAAACAGATCAATCCAGTCAGAGAAAATACTCCCTGTCGAATAATATTTTTCGCCACTCACAATACGCTGGCCTACACTATTTTGAGTAACTCGGGTAATGACATCACCAATCTGTACATTGCCCACTTCAGTCCAGGCATTTCCAACCAGGTCTCCTGCAACAAAGCGCTGAAACCAGATTTGCTGTGATTGCGTTTTATGTGCAATCAAACGATCTTCGACAAAAGCAAAATGTCCACGCAATGCCTGTACAATATTGGAATCAGCTTTCGCCAGCTCAGTCAGCAACTGAAAAAGCTGAGGTAAAGAAAGACCTTCCCCGCCATAACGAACAGGTACACGTACTGCACCAAAGCCTGCTTGTTTAAGCCATTCGATTTGCTCGAAAGGCAAAATTCGTTGCTGTTCACGTGCTAAAGCACCTGCTGCAATTTTTTCAAAAATAGGGCGAAATTTGGTTGCAACCGTTTCATAATCTGCACCTAAAGAAAGCTGCTCTTGAATATGTTCAAATTGACTCATGGTTTAATCCTCATTTTTATCTTTGTTTTAGCTTTTTCCTTAACTCCACGGATGGCGTGGCGGCTGTACATTATTTAAGTAATAGTTACCCACAATGTGATACTTCCAGCGCACAGGATCATGTAATGTGTGAGTTCGTGCATTACGCCAGTGGCGGTCCAGATTCAGCTCTGACAAGGTTGAACGTGTTCCTGATAACTCAAATAGCTTATTACTTGCCAACAAAGCAATTTCAGTAGTCAGTACTTTTGCTTCCGCCACAAGTAAGGTCGCTTGTGCGACATTTTCTTCGCTAGGTTGTACAATTGCCTGATCAATCTGGTCGGCTGCCAAATCCAGAACAGCTTCGGCAGCACGCAACTTGATTTTTAGATCACCAATGCTGGCAATGGTATAAGGATCGTCAGTTGCACGTTCAAGCCCTGAATCAATCCATGGTCGACTATGTGTTTTGACATAACCAATCGTTTCTTCAATTGCACCTCGTGCAATTCCTGCATCAACTGCTGCCTGAATAAACTGTGAAATCGCACCTGCTGGCGTTGGGCGTTCAAATGCATGGTGAATAGGCACCAGATAATTTTCATTGACCTCAACCTGATTTAATTCAACCGTTCCACTTGCTGTTGTGCGCTGCCCAAAACCAGACCAGTCATTAATAATATTTACACCTGAAGTATGTTGTGGTACCAATGCTGCAACGGGCAAGCCATCCTCATTCACTGCAACGATTGGAATCCAATGTGCCAACAAAGCCCCTGTAGCAAAAAATTTTTGCCCATTAATTTCATAACCCTTGTCAGTTTTGCGAATGGTCGTTTCTAAATCTGCAACAGTTTTTGCATTTTTTTCAGAAAAGGCATTGCCTAAACGTGTCCCTTTTAACACCAGATTAAAAAAGAACTTTTGCTGTTCTGGACTCGCATCCAAACGCAAATGCTCAATAAATACTAAATGATTTTGTGGAATCTGACCCAGAGAAGGATCCACACTTGAAATGGTTTTAATCACTTCTGCCACAGTCCGATAACTGACGCCCGCACCACCAAATGACTTAGGGACAGTGATCGCCCATAATCCACTTTGTGAAAATTGCTGGATTTCATTCAATGGTAAGCGGCGCTCCTGATCACGCAACGATGCTTCTTTGGCAAATGTTTGTGCGAGCTTTTTTGCAGTTTCAACTGCTTCTTCATCTGAACGAATAATGTGCGCATCTTGTGTGTGCTCAAAAAAATTAAATGGCACAGAATTTGCTCGATATTCTTCACTATGAGCGACATTTAAATGACTCATTCTGATCTACCCTCTTGATGAATTGTGCTTATTTGTGACAACAACATAACACCAAAAAATGGGCTCACTTATAGAGATTAACGCATTGTTTATGAATTGTTTTTTGCAAAGCTTTTCAGAAAATTGTATTTATTTAAGCTCTTGTTTACATTGTGGTATTAACAGCATCTAAACAATTTCAACTATGCAATCAATTTAATGTCACCTATGATCAAAACTGAAAAATCGCTATGCGAAGGTATCTAATATGGCAAAGAATGCGAGCTCACCGAGTCGACGTTTTATGAAGCTTGCAGGCATGACGGCAAGTATTGCAACCAAAACGGTCTCCAACTCCATCCGTAATCTGACTGCCGATGATGAGCAAAAACTTGCCTCAAAAACCAAACTTTTTCAGGATATTGGCATCCAGATTGCGGATACTCTGGGTGAAATGAAAGGCGCGGTCATGAAAGTGGGGCAAATTGCCTCACAATATAAAGATATCTTCCCACCCGAAGTGGCCAAAGCCATCGCAAAATTACAGCGTCAGGCACCAGCCGTTCCTTTCAGCGCAATTCAACAGCAAGTGGAAAAAGAGCTCGGTAAACCGCTACTCCAGGCCTTTCAGTCTTTTGATCAACAACCTTTTGCCGCAGCATCAATTGGTCAGGTACATCGGGCTGTTTTGCCAGACGGACAAGAAGTTGTGGTCAAAGTACAATATCCTGGCGTTGATGAAGCCTGTGAAAGTGATCTAAAACAGGTTCGTCTTGCTTTACGCTTGATGGGTGTGATCAAGATTGATAAAAAACTTCAGGATCAACTTTTTACAGAAATTCAGGACAGTCTGTCTGACGAGCTAAACTATGAAATTGAAGCTCAAAATCTTGAAGTCTTTAAAACGTTTCATCAACAACTAGATAATAAAATCATTATTCCGACTGTATACAAGAACTATTCTTCACGACGTATTCTGACATTGAGTCTGGAACGTGGCGATTCCATTGAAACTGCAAGTACTTGGCCTCTTGAAACTCGAAATCAAATTGGTCGACGTCTCATTCGTGCACTCGGACAAGAAATTTTTTACCTTAAACGTTTCCATTGTGACCCTCATCCTGGCAATTTTGCATTTCGTGAGGATGGTACTGTCATCATTTATGATTTTGGTGGTGTTAAAACATTAAGTAGCGATATCGTTAGTCATTTTAAACATTTGGTACAAGCTGCTCGCCAGCAAGATATTACCGCCATTGAAAATCATCTGGATGCCTTGCATTCGCTCTCGGATAAGGGATTATTCCCAGAAGAGCTTTATTTACAATGGTTAGAAGTGCTATTACGTCCTCTTACTACACATTACGATTTTGCTGAAAATTCAGCACATCATGATGGTGTAACACTTGTAAAAAAATCTTTAAAATACTGGGATGTATTCAAGCCTTCACCAGATACGCTGATGGTCAATCGAACTATTTCTGGTCATTACTGGAATCTGATTCATTTAAAAGTGCATGATGATTTAAGCGATTTGTTTGAAGAGTTGGTACCAACCACCATTAACTAATTGATACAGGTATCTGCATAGAGATCATTGACTATACAAAATGAAATAATATAACATTACATAGTTAGGCAAGAATAAATTTGAGGTTAATATGAGACAAGGTATCCATCCAGAGTATCAACAAGTTTTGTTCCACGATACCAATGCAGACGCGTATTTTATTATTGGTAGTACCATCCAAACCAAACAAACACGTGAATACGAAGGTAAGGTTTATCCTTACGTCACACTTGATATCTCAAGTGCATCGCATCCGTTTTACACTGGTGAAGTACGTCAAGCAAGCAATGAAGGTCGTGTTGCCACATTCAATAAACGCTTTAGCCGTTTCAAACGTTAATTTTTCCTTAAGTTTATTCATCTAAACTTATTGTATTGGAAGCCTATGGAACTATCTCCTCCACCTGGGCTTCTTTTTTTGTCTACATTTTCTTTATACCGTCTGTGTATAAAGCTTAAGTTATCCACAATCTCAAAGATTTCATTTTAGTTTTATTCATCTGCATGATTTTCTGATTCATTTTTCATCGTCTTTCAGGCGGATATCGCCCCATTCAATGGTATGCTTGATCCTACTTTTGATATGCAATTGAATGACGGAACCCCATGGTACAAGAACTTTTAAAACAGCTTCAAAATGGTGAAGCCAAATTTGCTGACGTTTTAGCTTACATCGAATCGCGTTTTGAACATCAGCCAACAGCTTTTAAAAATGGTCAACAACAGAATGCAGCCACTGAAAACCAAGGGAGTGCAAAAGTATTTTCATTGGCACAAATTGAAGGTTTAAATCAGACTGAAACTTTAAGCTTATTTGCAGAGCATTATGCTGCTGTTTTAAATACACCAGAAGGTACAGATCATCAAAATATCCGTCAGTTTATGCAACATGGCTGGGATGGTGTGACTTTTGAAGGTGAGGCACTTCAGGCCAAATAAAATAATAAACGCATAAAAAACCCAGATTCCTCATCTGGGTTTTTTATTTGTCTCTTAAAATTAATTCATGCCATCCATCATGGTTATAGATCTTTAAGCATGTTATTCAGTATGAAAAACATGGACTATCAAAAACCATTTAAGTTTAAGGTCGTTCAGCATATTGTGGCAGATCATCGGTAATGGTATCCCACTCTGCTTTATGCGCCGCAAAAATATGCATACTCGGTTTTTGCTCGATTTTGGTATCGAGTGTTCCAATCCTTAGCCGATAATATTCAGGCGTATCGGTTTTAATACTCATAATTGGTGAACCACATTCACTACAAAAACAGCGCTGTGTGGTCGGGGTCGATTGATATTTTTTGAGCAAGTGCTCACCTTGCACAATCTTAAAATCATCTACATGCACAGGGGTATTAGTGGCATAAGCCGTGCCGTTGGCTTTACGACAACGCTGGCAATGGCATTCTATGATGTCTCCCAAGCCATGACCTGAAATTTCATAACGAATGCCCTGACATAAACAGCTTCCCGTCAATAATGCAGCTTGTGACATGAAGATACTCCCTCTCGTATTTATTGATTTTTCAAATAAATTAACAGGTTTTATGAATGAGGAAAATAGCCAATTTAATTTAGTCAGCATTTAATTGTGCATGCACACCATGCGCTGTTATACGTCCTGTCGCGAGACATGCAGTTAATAAATATCCACCTGTAGGCGCATCCCAATCTAACATTTCACCACAGGCAAAAATAGCTGATGTATGTTTTAACTTGAGATGCTGATCCAATGCATCCAAGGAAATACCGCCTGCACAGCTAATCGCTTCTTCAATCGGTCGAAAGCCATGAATGTTTATCGCAAGTTGTTTGATATGCTGCGCCATTTTTTTTGCATCATTCCAATCGGCTTTGTCTACCACATCACGTACCAATGCGATTTTAGTTTTATCTAACCCAATTTTTTGCCATAACGTATTTAAAGACTGTTTTTTGCCTTGCTGTAGTTTTTGTAAAATCTGTTCCACACGCTGGTCTGGCAGCAAATCTAGATATAAAACGGTTGAATTTTGATTTTGCATCGCTTCACGCAAATCACGATTACAACGATAGACCAAACCACCTTCCAGCCCATAATGACTGATGACCATTTCGCCAAATTGAGGAACTTTCCCCTGAACCCACGCTTGAATCCGCTTTAAAGGTTGCCCAAAAATTGCTTGTAAATAGTCAGACCAATTGACCAAGACACCCACATTACTAGGTTGAAACGGCTGCATCACTGACGCATCTAACCAGCTTTGCCATTTGCCATCACTCCCCAGTTGAGGCCATGACAGTGCTCCACATGCCAATACGATGGCATCGACTTTTAGTGTATGTCCTTGCTGTTGTACCATATCCAGTACTGTCAATTGGTCATCTTTAACATTCACGACCTGATGCCGATATCGAAATTTCACCCCACGATCTTGCAAACGCTTGAGCCATGCTCGCAGTAAGGGTGCGGCTTTCATTTCATTTGGAAAAATCCGGCCTGAACTGCCAATGTAAGATTCAATTCCTAAACCGTGCATCCATGCTTGAATCTGCAGCGCAGAAAATTGCTGGATCATCGGACGTAGCCAGTCGGCATGATCATAACGTGCAATAAAAATTTCTAAATCTTCGGCATGACTGATATTAAGGCCTGTTTTTCCCGCCATCAAAAACTTACGTGCAGCGGATGGTTTTTGCTCATACACCGTGATGTCGTAATGACCCAGCTCAGATAACATTTCGGCACAGGCCAGTCCTGCTGGCCCTGCACCAATAATCGCGACCTGCTTATTCGGCATGATTCTGACCCAATAAAGGCATGAAATTATCAAAACGCGTTTGATAGGTTGCAGGCTTGCTGATCACCAATTGCTGACACGGCTCACCACGCTCCAAATATTTAATCTCAAAATGAGTACGGGCTGAGCCAGATGCAATCACCTGTTTTTCAAATGGTAATTGCCATAATTGCTCTAATTGCTGAGCTGCCTCTGCAATATATTCAGGAATATTACTGGCCAATGTAATTGTTCCTTCTGGCTTTAAGCGTGACAGTAAAAACTCAAAAAATGGCATATTCAGCCAGCGCTGTGCAGGATTATGTGGCTCAGGATTCGGATATAAAATAAAAAACTGTTCGACTTGCACAGGATAAAGTGTATGGACAATCCACGGCAAAGCATCGGCATGAACAGGATAAAGATTTGGTCGAGGATCAAGTACCTGTTGTTTCTGCATAGCCAAAAATTTCTCTTTGGTGCGTTCAACGGCGTATAAGGTTTGTGCAGGTTGTAATCCGCTAAATAACAACGCATGTTTGCCCTTACCTGCACCAATTTCCACACATATAGGTGTGTTCTCAATGGCTTTAAAATGACGAGGGGCTTGCATACGGTGGGCTTGAAATTGACGAATCGGCATAATCACAGCAAACTATTCAAGTAGAGTATTGAAATCAGGCTTAAGTCTAACAACTGATTCATGCTTTGCCTAATATCTTGATGATGAAATGAAGGATTTTATAATGCCACGTACATTTCCCTGCCCTCGTTGTGGTCAGCCCTCTGTCTGGGAAGGTAATGAAAGTCGTCCCTTTTGTTCAGAACGCTGCAAACTGATTGATTTGGGTGCTTGGGCCAGTGAAGAATATAAACTCAAAACTCAAGATGCACCAACTTCTGGAAAAGGCCAGCATTCTGACGATTACGAAGATTAATCTTGAGCTTACAGACTTAAACTCAGACTTTTTTTGGCGTATAGTGATGCCATTTTGAATTTCATGGATATATCGCATGACCAAGCAGTTTGCTGTAATTGGTAATCCAATTGAACAATCCCGCTCACCAGAACTTCATCATGCTTTTGCAGAAAAGCTGGGAATTGAGCTGAACTACAGTAAACGACTTGCACCTCTCGATGGCTTTGAAGCCAATGTCAAAACTTTCTTCGATCAAGGTGGCTTGGGAATAAATGTCACTGTTCCATTTAAGGAACAGGCATTTGCCATGTGTCATCAACTTACCGAACGTGCCAAAATTGCTAAAGCGGTAAATACGCTCTGGATCGAAAACGGTCAACTTCATGGGGATAATACCGATGGTCAAGGTCTAGTCGATGCCATTCAAGCTCTAAACTGGCCTTTACAGGGTACTCGTATTTTAATCCTTGGTGCTGGCGGTGCAACACGTGGCGTGATTTATCCACTGGTTCAGGCAGGCGTCACTGAAATTGTGATTGCCAACCGCACACAACAGCGCGCTGAACAACTGGTTCAGGATCTTGCTGGATCCGTTTCAGAAGCAACATTGAGGGTTATGACACTCGATCAGTTACACGGCAATTTTGATCTGGTTATTAACGCAACGTCTGCGAGCCTCAGCGGCGATGCACTGGTATTGCCAGAAACACTACAGTTTAAATATGCTTATGAAATGGCATATGGTAAACCCTCTTCTTTTCTGGATCAGGCCAAAGCTCGCGGCGTTCCTACAACAGAAGGTTTCGGTATGTTAGTCGGTCAGGCGATTGAAGCCTTTTCAATCTGGCATGGGGTCAAACCAAATCTTACCGATTTTTTATAAATATCAATGCTGTAGAATTCAATTTTTAAAAAAGCGAGGAATACCCTGAGATCGGGCTAAAATATAGGGTCTTGCAACCTTAGACAAATATATTACCCCTTTTGTATGAGGTAATGGTATTCCTTAAGCTCATTCGCATCCAGATGCTCTTCCTGCAATAACAGCTCATGTCCTAAATGTGTACAAAATTTAGGAATATCCCATGATGTTGAAGGATCTGTGGCAAATACCTCAACAATATCTCCAGATTTTGATTTACGAATCGCCTGATGCAGCATCATGACAGGTTCGGGACAACGCAACCCTCGTGTATTTAACTGAATTGCTGGCGTAAGATCGTGTTCTGGCATGCTCACACTTCATTTCAAAAAACTGGCCGTAGTTTAACATAAACTTGTTCGGTCTCATTAAATTGAGGCTACTTACCTCATCAATTTGAATCATTTACTTTTTCCCGCCGATTGGATGATGCATAAGCACATTTTCTTCGGTATGATTAAAATTCATTTTTAGCATAAGAGTCTTTAGGAAAGATCATGCACGAGGAATCAGGCCCATCGTGGGGTATGCGCGGCTTACGAAAATGGCTCGGTACTGCGCCAGAAACACGCGATGAACTGCTTAAATTAGTTCAAGATTCACGTCGTTTTTTAGAACCCGATACCGTGGCGATGCTTGAAGGTGTCCTTGACCTTCCTGCCACAAAAGTACGCGAAGTCATGACTCCTCGCACCTCAATCATTAGCTTGCAAGAAGACGACGAGTTGCTCGATATTCTGCATGTTTTGATTGAATCGGCACATTCCCGCTTTCCGGTTTTTTCTTCTGATCAGCCAGATAATGTCGTTGGAATTCTTCTTGCCAAGGATCTTCTGCCGTTCTTGACAGAGCCCAGCGCCAAGGTCGATGTCCGTGCGCTGATGCGCCAGCCATTATTTGTACCTGAAAGCGCCCGCTCAGATCAGGTATTGCGTATGCTCAAACATACCCAAACACATATTGCGGTCGTCATTGATGAATATGGCACCACTTCTGGTCTGGTAACCCTTGAAGATATTCTTGAAGAAATCGTGGGTGAAATCGAAGATGAGCATGACAATGTCGATGAAGAAGCGCAATACATTGTGCCAGATCATGCGCATACCACAGCCAATTCATGGATGGTACAAGCACTTACACCAATCGAACACTTTAATACTGTTTTAGATGCTGATTTTTCTGACGATGAAGTAGAAACTGTCGGCGGCTTATTGCTTCAAGAAATTGGATTGGTGAGTGACCTACAAGGTCAGGTGATCGAACTGGATGACTGGCAATTTACAATTATTGAAGCAGATGCACGCACTATTCATCTGATTCGAGCTGTACATAAATGAGAGCATACTTTGAGCAGCTGTTAGGCAATTCCCGACAGCAAAAACAGCTTCCTTTTATTTTTCCTTTTTTAATTTCGCTATGTTCTGGCGCAATATTTAGTCTCGCTTTAGCACCTTATTATTATTGGTGGATTGCGATTTTATCTCCAGCTCTGCTTTATGCCGTATTACATCGTCGCTCAGCCAAACAGGCATTTATGCTGGGTTGGGCCTATGGGCTGGGATTATGGTTTGTCGGGGCTTTCTGGCTTTATACTTCCATTCATGTATATGGCGATACCAATGCCATTCTCAGTGTGTTGATGATTGCGATTATGGCACTGGTGATGGGCTTATTTACTGCCATCCAAACCTGGTTTTACCGCCGCTTTTTTCCCGAAACGCCTTTAACTTTTGCGCCCATCTGGATTGTCTTTGAATGGGCAAAAACTTGGGTGTTTACAGGATTTCCGTGGTTATTTGCGGGTTATGCATTCACCGAGCGTTTTTTAGATCACTATGCACCTTTGTTTGGTGTATTCGGTGTTTCCTTTGTGGTTATTACCTTAGCTTGTGCTTTGGTTGAAATCATCAAAGGGCGTATTTTCTGGCTCATTCCATCGGGTCTGCTGCTGCTCGGTGCTTGGGGTGCATCCCATTTACAATTTGTGCAACCCAAGAAAGCGCCTCCACTTTCTGTTTCATTAATTCAGGGCAATATTCCACAAGATTTAAAATGGCTGACCGAATATCAATTTAAAACGCTCATGATTTATGCCAATTTGACGCGTTCAGAATGGGGACGAGACCTGATTGTCTGGCCTGAATCTTCAATTCCAATGTTTCAAACCGATATTCAACCTTTTCTAGATGCCATGAACCAACAGGCAAAAAATCGAGGTTCGGCATGGGTCACTGGCATTCCTTATTGGGATGTTACAGGTTCGCGGGAAGTGGGGACGCCACTCTATTATAATAGCATCATGGCTTCTGGCGATAATTCTCAAGGCCTCTATAAAAAACAGCGTTTGGTTCCGTTTGGCGAATATATTCCGTTGTCTGGTCTATTAAGTTGGGTACTACCAGCGTTGCAAAATGATCCGTCTATGAGTGGATTTAGTCAGGGATCAAATAATCAGAAACCGCTCATGATCAAAGGTCATCGACTTGCTGCTGCCATCTGTTATGAAGTGGCTTATCCAAACCTGACCAGACGCAACGCAGAAAATAGCGATTTTCTGGTTACGGTATCTAACGATGCTTGGTTTACGGGTACGGCTGGCCCAATGCAACATTTACAGATGGTGCAAATGCGGGCCAAAGAAAATGGACGCTGGTTTATCCGTGCCACCAATACTGGAGTGACTGCATTTATTGATAGCCAAGGTCATATTGTGAAACAAGCACCTATTGATAAAGAAGCTGTTTTACGTGGCGACTTACCTGCAATGCAGGGTGAAACCTTATACACCCGTTTAAGTGACTGGCCGATCTTACTGTTTTCGGTTCTATTGCTGATTCTGGGCTGGATCTATCGTCCACGTCAGGTCGATGTGTCATTTAAATCACGTCGCTAATTGCTAAATGTGTCGGGCTTTTAAAACCGAGATGGTTCACCCATCTCGGTTTTTTTATACATGTTGATGAGTTAAATTCATTTTTTTAGGGAAATTCCCCACTGCAACGTCCCATTGATGACTTAAATTTTCTGCCTGATAAAACTAAATGATTTAAACGCTGGGTTTTTAACACCAATCGCTTCGCCAAAACAGATTGGCAAAATATAGGTAGGCTTGCATGCTTTTTTTCAAAGACTTCAACCAAAATGATTTTTCCTACGCACCATTCGATTTTCAAAAATTCTACTATCCGATGATGTCAGTCCTATCTGATTCTTATGACTCATCTTTGAAACTATGCTTTATAAATACATATGAGTTTAAATACCCAAATTTAAAGTGAGGCCCAAGCTCCTCTTTCAATCCGATAGATTTACCAAGTTGCACTTAGATAAGATAGCATTGCAGCCAAACTCAACATCGGGAGATAGCCATAAATTGAAAATATCACCTGTTCAAGTGTTGAAATCTCTTGCTGTGCATTCAGTTTCATTACAGTTGCTTTCAAAGCTGAATAAAAACTTAGAATCAAAACTGCACTAAATATACTGAGAGCAATAAAACCCACAATAATCTGGCTGCTTGCATCAGACATCTGCCATAGGCTTAAAATACCCTGACTGATGGGCAGTAAACTAAGAATCAGAAGAACAGATTTAAGCACAGACCAGTGAAACTGATTAACGTCATCTGATAAAAATAATGCTCTCATGCTATCTTCTCCGACAGTAAAAATACGACTTATTGTTATTATGCAAGCTTTTATTTAAATAAAAAGTCTATTTTTATTCATAAATCAGCTTTCTTGTAACCAGTACAGATAGAAGTAATTCTTATTATAAATCTCAAATCAGAATATTATTATTTATCTAATAAAATCAGAACTTTGCTTTTTAAACTGTATCGATATCGATTATCACTTCATCTTGGTTTTATTTAGTTTGAGTGAAGTGATAATCTACTTAAAGCAACAAATTATTTACCACTATAATAAATATCTGCATCATTACCTTCGCCGCCAGCTTTACCGTCAGCACCGAAAGAATATAAATCGAAAGCTCGACCTTCCGTGCCAGGAATTACATATTGAATGTCATTCTCCCAACTGTCTTTAGGATATCCCCCTTTTACATAGCCACCTGGTAGCCAGTTCTTTGCTGTTGCAGGTTGATTGACCAGTGCATCAAGTCCTCCTTCCTGCATGGTTGGAAAATGTCCATTATCTAGCTTGTACTGATCCAGTGCGCCTGCCACTCCTTTCAAAGTAATTTGTGTAGTGTCTACTTTGGCTTTCTCACCGCGCCCCATAACATTCGGAACGATCAGCGCTGCCAAGACACCTAAAATCACAATCACCACCATCACTTCAATCAAAGTGAAGCCTGAAACGCGTTTCGGACGAATCATTTTTGTTTGAGTCGCAGAGACACACGTATTATTTAAAATTGTTTCTTTCTGATCCATTTTCATCTCGAATATCAAATTTTCTAAATCATATTATTCATATTAACGATCGGTAGCATGACTGCAATCACAATGACCAGTACGATGGCTGCCATCAACACCAGCATTAAAGGTTCGAGTAATGCCAACAAGGTTGAAATAAATGTCGTGACTTCACGATCCTGCATGGTCGATGCGCGTTCAAGCATCCGATCCAGCTCACCAGACGTTTCACCGCTTCGAATCATTTGTACCATCATTGGTGGAAAATAACCACATCGTTCCAGTTGTGTACCCAAGTTCCCACCTTCTGTGACTTTTTCTGCCGCATGATTGATGGCATCACGGATCACCCAGTTACTACTGACCGCGGCACCAATACGCAAGGCATCGACCAAAGGCACGCCTGATTGAGTCAAAATAGACAGGGTACTTGCAAAGCGCGCCGAGTTTATACCACGTGATAATTTACCAAATAATGGCAATCTGAGTGTTAAACGATCAAACGCATAATGACCTGCATGGGTTCTTAAAAATCGTATAAACAAAATAATGGCAATCACGCCAAAACTCATTAAAAATGGCCAAGCAAGACGAATAAAATCACTGGCTTTCATGAGCGCAACCGTAATCCAGGGCAATGCTTCTTTGCTCTGATCAAAGGTTTTGACAATATCTGGCACCACATACGTCATTAGTCCCATCACAATGGCAAACGACATCAGCATCAGGATAATCGGATAAATCATGGCGCCCTGAACTTTCTTTTGCATGGCAAAGCGGTTTTCGGTGTAATCCGCAAGCTGATCTAAAATCAGATCTAAATGCCCTGAACGCTCACCCGCAGCAATGGTCGCAATATATAGATCAGGAAAACGGCCTGACTGCTGCATACCTTGCGCCAGTGAATGCCCTTCTAATACCTTGGAACGTACCGAGAGCAGTAAATTCTGGACATGTGCTTTCTCACTCTGTTTAGCCACGGCACGCAATGCCTCTTCAAGTGGAATAGCCGCAGCCACCAAGACTGATAATTGACGCGTCATTAATGCAAGATCATAGGCAGTAACTTTTTTTTGGAACCATGTATTTCCCTGACGTTTATCCTTTTGCTCGACAGGATCGACAGCAATGGGTGTCCATTCACGATCACGTAATTGTTGACGAATCTGACGGGCAGAATCTCCCTCCAGAACACCCTTTTGCTGTTTTCCAGATGCATCAAGTGCGGTAAATTGATATGCAGGCATTGTAATGCTCTAGTTTTTCCAAAAAATAATCATGTTGATGTTGCATCTTTCCCTCAGAATCCTTCATATTTTGGGGAATTTGCTCACACTGTGTGAGTATAGTCCTGTTTAACCCCAATTAGAGTGACGAAATAAATTTATGCCACTAACGCCACCCCAGCCTTCAACTGAAATTTATCGTGTTCGTGTGGCTGTTCCTGTGCATTTATACGATACTTTCGACTATAGCGTAAGCCAGCAACAATATGAACAGGCACAAGCTGGCGCACGCGTACTGGTTTCATTTGGCAGACAATCACTGATTGGGGTAATTACTGAAAAACTCGCGCCAGATCTTCCCATAGACCCGCGTTTTCAATTAAAAACAATACGCGAACTGATCGATCAAGCGCCTATTTTAGATACCAAAGTTTTAACTTTATTGACATGGTCGGCACATTATTATCAATTTCCGATCGGTGAAGTCATTCAGACAGCGCTTCCAAGTTTACTCAGACAAGGTAAATCTCAAGATGTTTTAACTTATATCTGGAAAATTACCGCACATCCAGAGGCCGAATCAAAATTAAAACGTTCACAAAAACAGTATGATGCCTATCAAATTTTAAAGCTTCATCCCACTGGAACGACAGAAACTATTTTAAACTTGAGTGGTGTAGAAACTGCAACCTTACGTGCACTGGCCAAAAAAGAATTGGTTGCTTGTACACAGGAAATTCAAGACTTTACCCCGATGCCTGTGCAACTGGCACAAATGCCGCTCACACCCAATCCAGATCAGCACAATGCAATCCAACGTGTATTAAAGTCCCTGCATCATTATCAGGCATTTTTGCTAGATGGCTTGACGGGTAGCGGCAAAACGGAAGTCTATCTTCAGATCATGCATGAAGTCCTCAAGCAGGGAAAACAAGTGCTGGTGCTGGTTCCAGAGATTGGACTGACACCACAGACCATCTCACGTTTTAAATCCCGCTTTCATTGTGATGTTGCTTTATTACATTCTGGACTCAATGATTCCAAACGATTACAGGCATGGCAACAAGCCAAAATGGGTAAAGCCTCGATTATTTTAGGAACACGCTCGGCCATTTATACGCCATTACCACGACTGGGCTTAATTATTCTGGATGAAGAACATGATTTGTCTTATAAGCAACAGGAAGGTTTTCGCTATCATGCGCGAGACGTTGCCCTATATCGTGGTTATTTAGAACAATGCCCTGTAATATTAGGCTCGGCGACCCCCAGTATAGACAGTTATCATCTGGTGGAACAAAATAAGCTTGAGCTACTCCAGCTCAATCAGCGTGCTGGTGTCGCGCTATTACCTAAAATGCACCTGATCGATCTCAAGGTTGCCAAAAAGAATGAGGGACTCAGCCAGATTCTCATCGATCAGATTCAACACACACTGGATCGTCAGGAACAGGTGCTGATTTTTTTAAATCGACGTGGCTATGCGCCTGTTCTGGTCTGTGAAAGCTGTGGCTGGCAAGCCAATTGTCCAAATTGCGATGCGCATTTCACATTACACACTCAGCCTTATGGTTATTTACATTGTCATCATTGTGGAACGATTCATCGTTTGCCCGAGACCTGTCCCGAATGTCATCATCACACCTTAAAAACGCTGGGCATGGGAACAGCAAAGGTGGAAGAACATCTGAAAACACTGTTTCCTGAACACGATGTGATTCGAGTCGATCGTGACAGTACCAGTCGTGTCGGAAGCTGGCAAAAAATCTATGACCGAATCCAGCACAATAAACCCATGATTCTGTTAGGCACACAAATGCTGGCCAAGGGGCATCATTTCCCTTATGTAACGCTAGTGGCTATTCTGGATATTGATGCAGGGTTATTAAGTGTCGATGTTCGCGCACCTGAACGAACAGCTCAATTAATTGTGCAGGTGGCAGGTCGTGCAGGTCGCGGTGAACATAAAGGTCATGTCTATATGCAAACCTTGCGTCCAGATCATCCGATGCTGACGACACTGATTGAAAAAGACTATCGGGCTGTGGCGAAAGATATGCTTGAAGAGCGAAAAGCAGCACGATTACCGCCTTATCGCTACAGTGTACTCATTCGATGTGAATCACGTGATCGGGATTATAGTCAGGCTTTCTTGCAAGAGATTGCGCAGATGCTTCAGCATCAAGCGGGCGACAGTATAGAAATTTGGGGACCCATTCCTGCCCCGATGGAACGTAAAGCAGGACGTTATCGGGCACATATGGTGATCTTGGCGCAAGATCGGGCGCGTCTACATTTCTTCTTGCGTCCATGGTGGGCTGAGGTGATTCAACTCCCTCGTCAGCATCAATTACGTTTATCAATTGATGTTGATCCACAGGAATTTAACTGAAATTTAAACATCATGGGTGGATAATGCTAAAGTTTTATCCACTGCTATATGATTGATTGCCTCAGAGTCGCCCATGTCCTTACTGTTACAAATCACCATTTTCCTAGGTGCTGCCCTTCTTCTTGTACCGCTGGGTAAACACTTGGGTATTGCGACTGTCCTTGGTTATTTGTTTACAGGTATCCTGCTAGGACCCAGTATTTTAAATATTGCGAGTGATGCCAATGCCATTTTACATATGGCCGATTTTGGCGTGATTTTATTGATGTTTCTGATTGGACTGGAATTGCAGCCACAACGACTGTGGCAGTTACGTCATTCCATTTTTGTGATGGGCAGCTTACAAGTGGTGCTGACAGGCATTGTGCTGATAGCCGTGATTATTTTGCTATTCAAGCTGGATATTGCCAGTGGTTTTGTACTCGGTTTTGCACTGGCACTCTCCTCAACTGCCTTTGTTTTACAACTGCTTGCAGAAAAACAGCAACTGAGTACCACGTATGGTCAGCAGTCTTTTTCAATTTTGCTGTTTCAGGATATTGCAGCGATTCCGCTACTGGCCATGATTCCATTATTAACTGGAACCTCATCTACACACCATGGTATTGCCTATTTCGCTGCGATTATTGCGACATTTACAGGGCTATTTTTATTTAGCCGCTATATCATGCGGCCATTTTTTCGTTTTGTTGCCAAAAGTGGTGCAACAGAACTGATCACTGCGGTTGGGCTATTTATTGTGCTGGGTGTGGTGATGCTGATGGACTTATTAGGAATCAGCACAACTCTTGGTGCATTTTTAACAGGCGTTCTTCTCGCAGATTCAGAATTTAGACACGAACTTGAAGCAAGTATCGCGCCATTCAAAGGCCTTTTACTTGGTCTATTTTTCATGACCGTGGGCATGACCACTCAAGTTTCACTTCTCCTTGATATGCCTTGGCTGATTATTGGTGGTGCGCTGGGTCTAATTCTGATCAAAGGCATCGTGCTGACCGCAATCTCGCGCTATTTTAAATATAGCTGGCAAAACAGTCTGCTGCTGGCTGCCTGCTTGGCACAGGGCGGTGAATTTGCCTTTGTGATTCTGAAAGTAGCGCAAAAAGAAGGGGTTCTTGCTCAAGCGATGACGGATCCAGTGATTTTGATTGTCACTGTGTCTATGGTCATGACACCTATATGCTATTGGCTTATTCAGAAACAGATTCTGCCTTTGTTTTCTAAGGAACATCCACCTGAGTATGATGCTATTCCACAGCATGAACATCCCATGATTATCGCGGGTTTTGGTCGTTTTGGTCAGATCATTGCCCGGAATGCACGTCTCAATCATATTGGGTTTACTGCCATTGACAATAATCTCCAGCAAATCGATTTTGTCAGACGTTACGGTGGCACATTATACTATGGTGACATCACCCAACCCGATATTTTACGTGCCGCAGGCATTGAAAAAGCAAAGGTTTTTATTTTAGCGATTGATGATGTCGAAGATAGTATGAATGTCGCACGTCACATTCGTCTCAATTATCCTCAAATCACGCTGATGGTCAGAGCAAGAGATCGTTATCAGGTTCATCTATTACGTGATCTTGGGGTTGAGCATATCTGGCGTGAAACTTATCTCTCGTCGTTAGGTATGGCCTATCGTGCTTTATGCGAATTAGGTATTCCAGAACAACAAGCCTATGACAATATCGAACTGTTTAGAGACTATGATGAAAAGTTGTTGACCCAGCAGCAAAATATTTACAATGATGAGCAGAAAGTTTTTGAGACGCATCGAAATGCACTGGCAGAACTCGAACATTTGTTTGAAAGTGATGAACGTCATCAAACTAAACGTAATTCTGAGGTTAATTTAAAACGCGGACTGGAAAATCATCGGATTGATGTTACACGAGATGATCCTTTATGACTTGTGTTTTACAATATTGACACCATTAAGACAGGGTTATGGAGAAAAATATGTCTGACCTACGCCAACGCTTTTATATTGAGGACTGCCCTGTTCGTGGAGAAGTCGTTCATCTTGAAGAAGCATTACAAACCATTTTGTCGCAACGTCCTTACCAGCCTGCAGTTCAAATATTGCTTGGTGAAATGCTCAGTGCAACGGCGTTACTGGCAAGCACCCTTAAGATTAAAGGTCGTATCAGCCTACAGATTCAGGCATCGGGAACACTTAAATGGGCAATGGCTGAATGTACGCATCTGGGTGAAGTGCGTGGTTTGGCAGACTATGAAGACGATCCGCATTTTCAAGAGGCTTCCGATAGCAGTACGGTATTAAAAACCCTGCAAAACCCAGTTCTGTTTATCAATATTGAACCTGAGTTTGGGGAGCGTTATCAAGGGATCGTACCACTTGACCAACCGACACTCGCTCGTTGTTTGATGCAGTATTACGATTTGTCTGCGCAGATTCCTACCCATATTGTATTGGCTACCACCACTGAACGCTCTGGTGGTTTACTGATCCAGTTATTGCCTCGTAATAACGAAGAAGAACAGCAACTGATTGATGAAGACATCTGGCCACGCTTGACCATGCTGACAGAAACGCTGAAATCAGAAGAACTTACACAGCTCTCGGCCAATGAAATTCTGTATCGCCTCTATAACGAAGAGCAAGTAAAACTTCCTGAAATCGAGCAGCTTAAGTTTGGTTGCACCTGCTCTAAAGAGCGTTGTGCTAATGCCCTGATCCAGATCGGTGTCGATGCTGTACGTGAAACACTGGCCGAACAAAATCCAATTTTAATGGATTGTCAATTCTGTCAGGCCAGATACACCTTTACTGCTGAAGAAGCTTTGGGTTTATTTGGTGAGCATTTGAGTTAATCAACACGATGCTATATCGGCGTTACTTATAACGCCGATTATATTGCATAGGGCCTGATCAGAATATTTCTCTGGTCAGGCCTTTTTCATAGACATTAGCGTTGCCAAAAACCCACATTTTGTTGTTGATTTTGTCTTGTAATTGATCAAGTTATCATCATATATATAGAAATATATCACTTCAAATATTCAAAGAGCTTTTATGGCACAAAATTATTATGAAGAACTTGGAGTCACCCGCGATGCAACTCCAGATGAAATAAAAAAGAGCTATCGCAAACTTGCCCGAAAGTATCATCCCGATGTAAGTAAGGAGGCAGATGCTGAGGCTAAAATGCAGGCAATCAATGTCGCTTACGATACACTCAGCAATCCAGAGAAAAAAACTGAATATGATCAAATGCTAGATCATCCTCAAGGCTTTTCTGGTTTTGGACAAGGTACTCCAGGTGGTGCAGGTTTTGATGGTGGACAATTTTACCAGCAAGGTCATGCTTCCGATTTTAGTGGCTTTGAAGATTTATTTGGTCGTTTCGGAGCGGGTTTTGGTGGCAGTAATCAGCAGTATCAACGCCAGACACGTAGCTATCGCGGTGAAGATCAACATGCCAGTATTGAAGTTGATCTTGAGGTTGCCTATCACGGTACTACCCAGAATCTGACTTTACAGATTCCAACCTTAAATGCTTATGGTGAGCCTGAAGTTCAGCGTAAAACTTTACAAGTGAAAATTCCAAAAGGAATGAAAGAAGGCCAGCAAATCCGCTTGAATGGACAAGGTCAGGCTGGAATCAACGGCGGTGAAAATGGTGATCTTTACATTGAAATTCAATATAAAGACACTGATCGGATACACGTTGAAGGTGTTGATGTTTATTACACTATTGATGTTGCACCATGGGAAGCTGCACTCGGTAAAAATATTGAAGTGATGACTCCAAGTGGACGCTTGAATGTCAATTTACCTAAAAATGCCCGAACAGGTCAGCAGTTGCGTTTGAAAGATAAAGGCATTCCAAACAAAACACCTGGAAATCTTTATCTGGTGTTGAATATTGTATTGCCAGAAGCACAAACTGAACAACAACAGCAAGCCTATGAAACACTCGCTCAGGCATTTGCCTCATTTAAGCCACGTGGATAAGGAGCCCGCATATGTCTAAGATTCATTATCGTGAAGTGATCTGCCAAGGTGACTTGAATGTCGAAATCCTGGATGAGCAACGTGGTTTAAGCTTAACGCATTTTGCTCAAGTCTGTGGTCAGAGCCCAGATTGGGTGTTACAACTGATTGAATATGATATTTTATCGGCCACTCATCCACATCAGCATCAGTTTTTAAGTGAAGATGTTTCTAGGGCACGCCGTGCCTACCGTCTACAACGTGACTTTGATGCCAGCCTGCCGGCTGTTGCTTTAATGCTAGATCTGCTTGATGAAGTGCATCAGTTGCGCCGTAAGGTTCGTCACCTTCCTTAGCTTTGGCTCTTTTCTATTTTCGCGATAATCTGATTATCGCGAAAATATGACTCGACTAAGCATTCAATTATTTGTAGCTATACTTATCACTGGTGAGCATGCTCTATTTAGTGTTGGCTTAACCATTGATAAGACAATAGACCTAAAACAGTGCAGAGCAATGATCCCATCAAATGAATAGTGATAAGCGCAATGGCAAAACCATATTTCTGCTGTTGTAACAGATCAATCACTTCGGCTGAAAATGTCGAAAATGTGGTTAGAGCACCACAAAAGCCAGTAATCACAAATAATTTATAATTAGAACTAAGCTGCATATTGGCAAACAGGGCAATTGCAAAGCCGATGATAAAACCACCCACCAGATTCACTAAAATGGTACCAAGCGGAAAATTTTGAAAGGTTGAATTAAACTTAAGACCAACAAACCAGCGTAGCCATGCACCCAATACAGCACCACAGGCAATTGAAAGCAAGGAAGAATACATATACATGCTCCTGATGAATATTCAGACAGAGCACGCACAATACATCTACGCCCCTGCTGAAAAGAGGTAACGTAGACATCATTAGCCAGAACGGCGGTTTTTGCGAGGAGGAATGTCATCTCCTATCTGTCGAGTTTAGCCTAGCACTTTCACAATGTGAAGTCTGTGATCGTATCAATTTGGACGCTTATTTAAATCGTGTGATCTTTTCAACTTCTTTAAGCGTTTGTTTAATGGGTTCATAATCTAGAAACCAGAACAGATTAACATTCCGCTGGTGTTTCTGTTGTGCCAGCATCTCAATGACACTTTTCTCACCTCGCCCGACCAAATGTTGTCGATAAAAATAATATAAAAGTAAGACCGTGCTCAATAGCATCGCCGCCAACATCATCCAGAATCCCTCTGGAGATTTGAGGCCTGGAATGAACTCAAAATTCATACCATACACCCCCGTTAATAGCGTTAAAGGTGCAAAGACTGCGGTAATGATGGCCAAAATACGCATGTTTTCGTTGGTTTGATTGGCAATCGCATTAAAATGTAAATCGATGGCTGACTGAATCGCAGCTCGTAATCTGGAGGTATGTTTCTGTGTTCGCTCAATATGACTCCCCAGATCATTCATTCGAACTAAGAGTAAATCTGGAGACTCAGCAGCATGTTCGCCCATTAGATGATGGTAATTTTCAACCAGTTCATCACGTAGTTCTTGTAAGGTTTCAATCTGCTCTTCACATAAATTTTCGACTTGCTGAAACGCCATATTTTCCTGAAATAATTGGGGCCATTGGTTAAATCGCTTGCGTCCTTGAAGTAGCTCTCGCTGCCAATGTTCGACCCGACGAGTCAATGGTGTTCTCAGATCCAGATAAGCATCAATCATGCTATTGAGCATTCGTAAGGTCAGATCAATCGGTGTCGATGGAAGTTTACGCGGTTTATTCTGCTCTTCAATACTACGCTGTAAAATTTGCTCAAAACGTTCTACATAGTGATCAATGGCTTTATTTCCTGTTTCACGAATACTGATCAACACATGCTGACTCATAATAAAGCTAATCGGTGTGGTTGCCAGACCAAAAATACTTTCATGAATCTCACCTGTCACATCACTATTGGAGATCTGATCATCGGGTGTGATAATTTTCCTAAAAATGAGTAGATCATAATCTTCCATAGTGTCAAATGCACATGGATGATCGATATTAAGAATATCTCGAATATGAAACTCATTGATACTCAGATCTGTGAGTCCTTTAATATTTTTCTGCCACTGCTCTGCATGATTGACAACATCTTCACGTACACAGTCTGCCCATTTAAAAATGAGCTCATGATCAGTCATGCGTTCACGACTTAAAAAAATATAGTTGTCTGTAGTATGTCGGTAAAAGTAGTAAACCTGCATGCGTAACCAGCTTAGATCATGATCAATGAAATTGATATTAAATGATCTTTGCATGAAAAACGCAGCTTTCACAAAATTTCTAAATAAACATTCAATTCACTTTCTTTGATTTTGCAAAGACAATTTAATTTATAGGTTCGGAATTATTCATATCTCGATACAGACCTTTAAGTACATCTCAATGTCCAAAACATCTTAAAAAAACAATGACTCACTAGACAAGATAACTTAAACACAGACCAGAGTTGGTTAATCTGAGTGATTAATCTATTCCTTGGACTGAACTGGACTGTAAATACTAAAATTAAAAAAGTCCGCCGAAGCGGACTTTTTTATTTACGAAACAGGCTTAAGCTTGTTCAATATCTTTCATACTCAATTTGATACGACCACGGTTGTCGACATCTGCAACTTGTACTTTAACATCCTGACCTTCTTTAAGAACATCAGAGACATTGGCTACACGTTCATTTGAAATCTGTGAAATATGTAGCAAACCATCAGTACCTGGCATGATATTCACGAACGCACCAAATTCTACGATACGGATGACTTTACCATCATAGATTTTGCCAGGTTCAACTTCAGCCGTTAAGGCCTGAATTTTTGCAATTGCGGCACGTGCAGCCGCTTTGGTTTCACCAAATACACGCACTGTACCATTGTCTTCAATATCAATTGCGGCTTTGGTTTCTTCAGTGATCTGACGAATCGTCGCGCCGCCCTTACCAATCACGTCACGAATCTTGTCTGGATTGATCGTAATGACTTCAAACGTTGGTGCATGTGCTGAAATTTCAGCACGCGCACGTGAAATCACTTTGTTCATTTCATTCAGGATGTGCATACGACCTGCATACGCCTGATTCAATGCAACTTCCATGATTTCTTCAGTGATGCCTTCAATTTTGATGTCCATTTGAAGTGCAGTAATACCATTGGCAGAACCAGCAACCTTAAAGTCCATATCACCTAAATGATCTTCGTCACCCAAGATGTCAGAAAGTACAGCAAAACGCTCACCTTCTTTGACTAGGCCCATTGCGATACCCGCAACTGGTGCTTTCAATGGAACACCTGCATCCATCAATGAAAGTGATGCACCACATACAGACGCCATTGACGATGAACCATTTGATTCAGTAATGTCTGATACGATACGAATCACGTACGGGAAGCGGTCAGCTGCAGGTAAAACGGCTTGAACACCACGACGTGCCAAACGACCATGACCAATTTCACGGCGCTTTGGACCAGATTCACGACCAGTTTCACCCACTGAGTATGCTGGGAAGTTGTAGTGCAACATGAAGTTGTCAGTTTTAGTACCCGCAAGGGTATCAACCATTAACGCATCACGCGTATTACCCAAAGTGGTGGTCACCAACGCCTGAGTTTCACCACGTGTAAATAATGCAGAACCATGTGCACGATCTAATACGCCCACTTGAACGTCGATAGCACGAACAGTTTTAGTATCACGACCATCAATACGTGGCTTACCTGACAAGATGTTGTCACGTACGGTACGGTATTTAAGGTCTTCGAATAATTCGTTGACTTCATCGGCAATACCCGTTTCGTCATTTTCTGGAACGAACTGAGCTACAGCTTCTGCATAAAGTGCATCAAGTGCTGTATAACGATCTTGTTTCACCGCAATGGTATATGCTTCAGAAATTTTAGCTTCAAACGCTGCCTTTAATTGCTCAAGCAATGTTTCGTTTTTCGTTGGCGCAACCCAAGTTGATTCAACTGCACCAGCCGCCGCAGCAAACTCTTTGATCGCTTGAACTGCAATTTGCATTTCGTCATGACCAAAAAGTACAGCGCCTAGCATTTGATCTTCTGAAAGTTCTTTTGCTTCAGATTCAACCATGAGTACAGCAGACTCTGTACCCGCAACGACAAGGTCAAGGTCAGACTGAGCAAGTTGCTCAAAATTTGGGTTTAAAACGTATTCGCCATTGATCAAACCAACACGTGCACCACCGATTGGACCACGGAATGGCGTACCCGCAATTGACAATGCCGCTGAAGCACCTAGCATGGCTGCAATATCGGCATCCATCGTTTTGTCAGAAGAAACCACTGTCGCGGTGATTTGAATTTCGTTGAAGTAACCTTCTGGGAACAACGGACGAATTGGACGGTCAATCAAACGTGAAATTAAAGTTTCAGCTTCAGACGCACGGCCTTCACGCTTGCCATAACCACCTGGGATACGACCAGCAGCATATTGTTTTTCTTGATAGTTCACAGTCAGTGGGAAAAAGTCTTGACCCGCTTTCGCTTTAGGTTGTGCAACGACTGCAACCAATACCGTCACACCACCCATCGTGACTAAAACGGTGTTTGCTTGACGTGCAACGCGACCCGTTTCTAGTACCACCTGATGTTGACCAAACTGAAATTCTTTACGAATAATATTAAACATCGACATGTAATCTTTTTTCCTAGTTCTTTTTGAACAGTTATTCTAGTGGAGACCCCTAAGGTTTGGCATTCATATCACCCCAACAGCAATGATAAATGACAAAGCTTAGAAGCCGACCTCACTAGAGAATAAACACAAAGAAGGAGCGAACATTCGCCCCTTCTAGAATTTGCCTAGTGCCACACACCAGACATTGCTTCGTTTTTAGCAATTAAACACACCATAAGGCGTAATACCAAAAATAAAGCCAAAATCGAATTAACGACGTAAACCTAATTCACCGATCAAGCTTACATAACGACCATGGTCTTTACCATTAAGGTAGTCAAGTAATTTACGACGTTGGTTAACCATACGGATTAGACCGCGACGGCTATGGTGGTCGTGTTTGTGCTCTTTAAAGTGACCTTGCAAATCATTGATTTGAGCAGTCAATAGAGCAACTTGAACTTCTGGTGAACCAGTGTCATTTTCAGCACGAGCAAATTTAGCGATAATCGCTGCGCGATCTGCGTTTGTTAAAGCCATTCGATTTCTCCGAGATGCTTAAAAAAGTAATAACAAAATGATAAATATCAAAGATCTAATTCACTAAAAACAAGATTTTTGACTGCCGTGCATCACTACAGCAGCTTGCTATTTTAAAGGATATAGCCGCGCTTGACAATTCATAAATCAAATCAGTCATCGCTCCCTCCTGATTTGACTGGTATAACTCTCTTATAAAACTGGTCATTCAAGACACTGACTTTCATCCGCATCGGTGGCACGCTCTGCATGATAAAAACAACGAACAATGAGGATGTTGTGAAACTATTTTCGACCAACACTTGTGAAATTCCAAGTGACTTAACCTCGGTAATACGTGCCCAGGATGAGAACCCAGCAGAACTTGGCGGTATGCAGCACGAACAGATTCAAAAAATCTGGAACAGTGTAGAAAAATTGTATCGCACAGGAAATCATCCACTGATTAGCTTTTGTCTGCGCCGTCAGGGCCATATCCTGATTAATCGGAGTATTGGTCATGCGCGTGGTAACTCTGTCCATGGTTTGGCAAACGATGCAGTCATTGCAACCCCAGATACTCCGATCTGTTTATTTTCTGCTTCCAAAATCGTGACTGCCATGCTGGTTCATTTACTCAATGAAAAAGGCATGATTAATCTACTTGATCCTGTCAGTTATTACATTCCAGAATACGGCGTGAATGGCAAACGTCGTGCCACTATTTTTCATCTTCTTTCACATCGTGGTGGCATCCCACGTCTTGAAGATGATGTCACACCAGAATTACTGTTTGATAAACAAGCTATTTTGCAACGGCTTTATCAAGCTAAACCTGTGTCTGCTGCAGGCACTCATTTGGCTTACCATGCCGTTACTGCAGGCTATATTTTAGGAGAGCTGGTTGAACGAGTCACAGGGCAAGATCTAAAAACTGTTCTACATGACGCCATTGAAAAACCCATGGGAATGTCTTACTTCAATTATGGTCTTGAGCCACAATATCAAGAACAGGTTGCGCTTAATGTGGCGACAGGTCTGCACCCGCGTCTGGGTACAGATCATTATCTCAATCATGTCCTTGGCGGTGGCTTAAAGCTCGCTGTAGATGTCACCAATGATCCACGCTTTATGCAGACTATTTGTCCTGCTGGCAATATTTATACCAGTGCAGAACAGGCTGGGCGTTTTTTTGAAATGTTATTAAATGGCGGCGTTTATAAAAATAAACGGATTTTAACTTCAAAAACCGTGTTTCGCGCTACTTTGCCTACTTCTGTCACCAGCCTAGATCGAACGTTACTGGTACCTATGCGTTATGCGCTAGGACCAATGCTCGGCAGTAATCCAGTGGGATTGTTTGGCCCCATGACAGGACAAGCGTTTGGACATTTGGGATTTTCGAATATTTTATGCTGGGCCGATCCCGAACGTGATATCAGTGTATCCCTACTTACTACTGGAAAATCCGTCGTCGGTACACATCTGACTGCACTGGCAAAAGTGTTGTACCAAATTGCAACCCAATGCCCAAAAGTTGAAAAGAATCAGCGTCGCTCACTTTTTGGTAGTGATGCATCAGAAACGGACATGGTATAAAAAATAAAAGCCCAAGTCAGACTTGGGCTTTATGCGCTGTAGTTTCTTATTTTGAGCATTATTCTTATACTTTTCTATTATATTGAGAGTTTTCTTAGAACTCTTTTCTTCATTATCATCAAGGTCCCTGACATCAATAACTTTCCCTTATGTAGTTCATTCTGCCACATTTAATTATGAATAAAAGTCGTAATTTTCGTAGCAATATGTAAGCAAAAACGTACAGGTCTGTATATATAGGAAAACAAAGCAGTTTTTATTGATGACTTAGCATTTTAATTTTATTTTTTGGCATCTGGAAAATTTATAGACATAAAAAAGCCCTGTAGTCTCTCCCAAAACTACAAGGCTTAGCGGCTGTAAGTTCCTCTTTGTCCTTACTTCACTGTAAGTTCGCTGTCTGTGACGTCTTGTTATTCTTTTGCGGTTTTGCTCTGCATTCCATGCTGAGTATTTTTGCACGATCATCTTCTCAGAATCTGACATTCGACTCTATAAGCAAATTTCTCGAATCTGTGTAAGCAATTTCGTACAGAGTTGTCTACTCCTTAGGTAAACTTACTAAAATGATATCTTTATTAATTTTTTTAATTAAGCCACTTTTTCGTGTCGTTCGAATAATAAGAGACTGTAGCAAGGCATCTTGATCGACCAATAGACTAACCGCCTGTTTAGCACGCGTAATCGCGGTATAAATGAGTTCCTGACTCAGCACTTTTTGTGCCATATGATCAAATACAATCGCTGTATGCCGAAATTCTGATCCTTGTGATTTATGAATGGTGAGTGCAAATGCAGTCTGAATATTTTTAGGGAGACGATTGGCAGCAATCCATTTATCCAGACTTGGGAAATACACCTCAAACTGATCATATTGTGTTCGATGTCTAAAACAGATCCCAATATCTCCATTGGAAAGTCCAAGCTGATAATCGTTATAGGTCATCATGACGGGACGACCGATATACCAGCCACCTACAGGCAAAATGCCCAAATATTGAGTGAGCCACTGTTCAACCATTTTGTTGATGTGTTCAAGACCAAAATCTCCAAAGCGAATGGCAACCAAAATACGATAATCATCAAATGCCTGAATCACTGCAGCCACTTCCGATTCTGCATAATCATGTAATCGGTAATGCTTGAGCTGCTGGGCAAATGTTTCAAAGCCTTGCATGAGTTTCTGATAATACGGTGTAAGGTGCTCTAAGTTTACCTTAGGTGGAAGATATTCAAGCTGCACCATATCATCCCTATCGTGCAATAGTGAAACTGGCTGTAATGCTTGAGGTACAGCTATTTGATGCTCAAACTCATGCAGAATTTGCTGTGGATCCCACGTTACATCAAGACATTGAATAAACTGGGCAAATTCACCAATTTTTGCGCCTTCGCGAAAACGACGGCTGGTCACCAGATTGACTCGATTCTGTTCAAGTGCCTCGACTTGCTGCAAATCTGCCAGTACCGAACCCACATCAACCGAAGCCAACTGATTGGCATCCCCCAGTAAAATGAGTCGACAACCTGCTGGCACAGCTTCGAACAATAAGGTGGCCAGTTTCAAATCAAGCATAGATGCCTCATCCACCACAATCACATCATACGGTAAAGGTTGTTTGGCATGAAAACGCGGTAACTGCTGATGTCCAAGTCCGAGTAAACGATGCAGTGTTTGCGTGGTTTGCTGTTTTAATTCATGACTCAATAAACCCGAAGCTGTCAGCTTTTCATCATTAAATGAAGCCTGTAATGCTTCCTGCATCCGCTGAGCGGCTTTACCCGTAGGTGCTGCCATAGCAATACGAATATTCGGAATTGCTTGATTCAAAACAGCAATAATTCGGGCAAGTGTATAGGTTTTTCCTGTTCCTGGACCGCCCGTAATCAGACTAAATGCTTGGGTAGCAACCATCGACATTGCTGCTTGCTGATGCGGATCGGTCAGTAAATCGAGATGAGGCATAACCTCGACAGGCGGAATAACTTGCTGACTCAAACGCACCACCTGTATCGCTAAACGCTGTTCAAGCATCCAGTAACGATACAGTGCCAGCAGTTCCCCATCGTAAATCATGGGTGCAACCTGAGTTTGGGCCTGAGCTTCATCCAGAACGTAATTTCCCAATTCAGCCACAATTGATGAAGAAACCACCAAACCGCTATCGCCTTGCACACTTGCTTCAATTAATGCTTGCAACATTGCCGTAATTTGGGCAGAATTGCGCTCCCCGAGATTGAACGGCGTCTGGACAAGATACTTGCTCCACGTCTCAAGCCATGCTAAATCAGTGTCTTTACTGATGTTTTGCTTATCCACACAGTTATCCTCAAGCTTGTCCACATAGTTATAAACACATTTATCCACAAATTAAGTTTTTGATTTATATAGTATTATTGAAAACACCCCCATTTTCATCCAATTTTATCCTCAGTGGCATAGCCTAAAATGGCATCAAGCCTTAAGATAAACTCATCTTCTGGTTTCCAGTAATAATAACCCTGCCCTGTATGTCCGTTCATTCCACGCAGATATAAATAGGTGGCGCCTCCCAAATGTTCTGCAATCTCATAATGTTCAAGTTTTACTTTCAAATAACGGTGTAAAGCCACCAGATACAGTGCTGCCTGCAACCAGTAACTCGAATGGGTCATATTCTCGCGAATAGCCAGGCCATCATAATGAGTTTGATCTGTTCCGAGAAAGTTACTCTTGTAGTCGGCAATGTGAAAACGCTGGCCATCAAAGTACATCAAATCAATTGAGCCATTCAGGTATCGGGCAGAATATGCATCCAGAAATTCTGGCATCTCGATGTGATACTCGATAAATAACTGTTGAATACGGCGCATGGCGAGGACACGATCAGATAGCGCCAGATAAAAAGGACACTCTGATAAAAACTGCCCGCTTTGTAATTGCTTGAGTTGAAAGTCTTGATGCAAAGGCGTTTTGAGTACATCATCCAACCAATCGGCAAGCCATTGGTAAAGTCTATTTTCGTCGCCATTCAGCTCTGGGAAAGCATCTATATAAACAGGATAAAGCATCTCCCAGAGGCTGCCATAATCATTTTTAAATCGACGACGAATTTCAGTTATCCACTCTTCTGTCTGATTAAAATTGATATGTTCAAAAATTTCGTGCAGAAAGTTTCCCGCCAGTGTGCCTTTGGGAAAATTTTGCTTAATCCATGCAATTGGCTGTATAGCGGCTTGAGAATATTGAATGCTTGTGGTGGTATCACGCTCATCCTCTGCCTGCTCTGGGCGTGTTTGCATTGACACCAACGTATCTGCATAGCTCACGCGTGGCTTTAAATGTTGTGCCAGATAACTAAAACTGGTTTTCCCGCGTGGATAGAAACGCTGCTGGGGCAAAGGTGCCGCATAGATCAGGATTTTCTGAGGCGTTTCATGGACAGTCAAAGGTTCGGGACACTGCATCAGCAGCGCTTCTTCAATACTGTATTCATGCAGAAAAGGTGAATCCTGATTTTTCCAGAATGCCAAGGCATCTTTTGATTTTTGCTGCGGATCATGCAACATGGCATAGACACGATGGCTAGCACGTGTAAGCGCAACGTACCAGATCCTGTTTTGTTCTGCGGTAGCGCGTTCAGTATGTTGAATGATTGCCTCTGGAGTCAGTTGAGTTTTGTCTGCAATCGCAATCACGCGCTTGGTCTGCATCTGTCCTGTAGATTCATCCAGAATTTCAGCCCTAGAAAAATTCAGGTCTTTGTTCTGATCCCGAAGAGGTTTATCTGCACCCAGTAAAAAAACGATCTTAAACTCTAAGCCCTTCGACTGATGAATCGTCATTAATTGCACCCCAGCATCACTGGAAAGTTTGCGTTCCAGCTCCCACTCTCGTTCGCTTGGCGATCTGAGTTGCTTGAGATACCAATGATATAAATTTTGTGCACCCTGATACTGCTCGCTGTGTTTGCTCAGCAATTCACTCAGATGACGCAGATTGACCACAGCACGTTCATTTTCCCTGCTATGTTTGGCTCCCAAATTTTGCCAGACCTGAAATATATTCAGACCACGCTGCCATGCTGGTAAAAAACCTTGATGGAGCCAGATTTCTCTTAATCCATCCAACTGGTTCATATAATCACTCAGTCCAACTGGGCTTTGTTCAAGCTGATACAGGCGCTCAAGATCGAAGCCCATCAATCGGCTTAACAGCGCACGTTTGACTTTGGCCTCATCATAAGGAAATAAAATGGCGGTTAGAAATGCCCCCACATCGTGTGCAACAACATGATCAAATACACTTCGGCGTGAAGGTCGATTCACCTTGATATTCAAATATTCAAGTGCCGCCTGTACATCATCCAATCCTTTATGATTTTTCGAGAGTACTGCGATATCATCGGCAATAATCGAGTGGTGCACCGACCCATCTTTTAAATATAACTCTCCCGAACTGGCCTGATTGAGCAGTGCACGAATTTTCCATGCGACCTGTTCTGCTTCTGACGCTTTGTCTTGAAGCATGATCCATCGCAAAGGTGCGGTATTGACCTGTGCACGATCCATTAAAGCAGGATGAGCTCGGCTACCCGCCTGAATCGGGTCATAAATCACCTGCTCACCAAAATTGGGTTGTCGTTGAAATAAGGCATCAACGACTTCAACAAGCGGCTTGACCGAACGATGATTCTGGCTCAGCTTATATTCTCGCCCCTGCTTATGCAGAATATCCTGATATGCATTGAGGAAAGTCAGCATATCACCACCACGAAAACCATAAATCGCTTGTTTACGGTCTCCCACCATAATCATGCAGCCTTTTTGATAGCGCTGCGGATGACGCCAGATACTCGCCAGCATATCATCCTGATCTTGGTTGGTATCCTGAAATTCATCGACCAGAATTAACGGATAACGTGCCTGCACAAAAATTGCAAATCGCTGCCCCTGCTCACCCTTTAAAGCCTCTGCCAAGGTACTAATTTGCTGTGAAAAGGTGGTTTCTCCTTTCTCCTGCAAGACTTGGGGTAAGCGCTGTTTAACTTCGATGCACAGATAGGCTTTTAAAGCATGATCAAGCTGTTCAAATTGCGCCTGATAATGCTGTAATGTTTGAATCACCTGTTTTAACTGTGCAACCACAGCATGCTGATAAAATCCATCACTGACATCTGCTGGACATTTTTTAAAAATTTTTTCCTGCTCCAGCTTTTCTATAAACTTATCAGCGGCTTCTCGAGATGCTTTAAATGCAGGGTCAAAAATGCTTAACACAGAATCCTGTTGTAAAGCTTTTAAAAGACAAGGAATATGCTGAACAAATAGCGCATGAAAGCCATGATTGCGAAATGATGAACCATGAATAAACGAATAATATTCCCCATCAAGCTGGTAATAGCTAGACAATGGGGTTACATCAATCTGGCAGGCTAAAGCTGCGACTTGCTCTAATGCATATAAATCAATTTCTGGACTTTGTTGCTGCTGAAATTTTGCCGAGCTAAAGTTTAATGAACTTTCGACCAACCCCACAAAAGCATCCACACTTTTTAGGGCGCCCATATTGTAAAGCCCATCAATCAAGGCTTGAGGCTGTGCCTGAATCCAGGCCCGTAGCACATCATGAATGAGCTGACGTGTATATGCCTTGGCATCATCGGTAATGTCCGCACGTTCAATTTTGCCACTTTCAAAAGCAAATTCTCGTAATAATTTTTGGCTAAAACTGTCTAGTGTTCCAACAAAGAGTTCATCAAGCTGATCCAATACCAATTTTAGCCGCTCGCAGGCATAGCCAATCCGTAGCGAAAATTGCTGTAACAGATATTCAAGCAACGGATCTGTTTCCTGCTGCGCTTTTTGTAATATCTCAGACTCAGTTAAACCTCGACATTCCTGTAAATACGTTAATGTCTGGTGTAAACGCGAACGAATCCGTGCTTTGAGTTCGGCTGCTGCTGCACGGGTAAATGTTGTGGCAATCACTTGTTGCGGCAGATATTTTTCTAGAAAAATCCGAACCATCAGACTCGATAAAGTATAAGTTTTACCTGTACCTGCTGAGGCTTCAATCAAATGTAATCCCGAAAATTCAATCTCTGTAATCGGTTGATACGACACTTTAGATTTTGTCATTCAGGCTTACTCCAGACGCAGATACTGAAAAATTGGCGCATACAAATCATATGAATAACGCTGCAATGCATCTTTCAATAAAGCAGTTGCATCTTGCTGTTGTAAAATAAATGACCAGTCAAGATGATACTGGCTGCTTTCAAGCTGTGAGGTATCTATTTGCATATACGCTTTGGGGTCTTGCCATTCTTTCAAAATATTCAACAGATCTTTTTCTACTAACTGAAATTGGTCTGACTGCTGCACCCAGTGATACTGTTTCGCTTTTTCCAGAGGTTGCAGAATCAAGGCGGCGGGTAGCACGACAGGTTGTGTAGATGCCACTTGCCACATTTTTAGCCATTGTGTGAGATAATCCCGTGCCTGAATCGAGCTCACCCCTTCACAAATCACAGTCTGATCACTAAAAACCACAATACGACGGCGACGCTGTCCAGCGTCACCTTCATTTAAGTACGATAACCATAGCAGATATTCCAGCCAGACTTTGGCGATGCGTTTTGCACGTGCACTGGAAGCTTCCAGGCTGACCCAGTCCTGTACGTCATGTTCAGGCATTATGATATTTAAGTGCAGGGTTTTAGAAACCCGCCAGACGTGATGTGTTGTGGCTGTAGGCTGAGTTGTATAGTGATGCAGACGCTCCAGTAATCGCTCTTGCTCTGCCAAGCTTTGCTGCCAAGCACTATGTTTAATTTTCCCAACAGGCAACTGATCCAGCAAAGTGTCTGGCGTCGTGGTTTGTTCTTGTTTTTGTAGAAAGTTTCGAATGGCATAGCGCCCTAAACCATCCAGAAATAAAGGTTCATTTTGATCCAGCAAAGTGGTCATGGCCAGATTTTCGACACCCAGATTTTTTAAATACAAACGCGCAGGGAAAGTCACATCTGCCATCCACTGCTGGCTATCGAGTACCCTCAGCTCTTGCTGTGGCTGCGTGTACACCATATTGACCCAAGGTTGCAATATCGCAGATGCCTCCTGAATACTTTGCGCCACCTGATACCACTGATCTTGATAACGTTTTGCTACAGGCAAATTCCCAAACCCTAACGGATCAAATGGTTGCAAAGGATGCACGCAATATAAAGGCCATAACTGGTTGGGAATATCGAGCAATTTGAACTGTTGCTGTTGCATCTGGATAGTTAAATTGGAATCCTCATGTTTTGCTATCTGCTCTGCTGGTGCAACAATCAAAGCCAGATGATCACGGAACTCCTGCAAAATACTTGACGGCTCCCGTACTTCTCCATCATTCAAGTCAAATCCATTATAGAAAAGCCACAAAGCTTGTTGTGCCAATAACACTGCATCTAAAAAAGCGCCCTGATCATCTTCGAGACGAGAACGATCACCCAGTTGTTGCCTAAGTGCATCCATCAAATCAAAAGGAATATGACTGTCTCGGTTTGGAAATCTTCCTGTATCCAGATTTAGCATGACAACCAAGCGATAGGGTAAAGGACGAATCTGTCCAATCTGACTAAAGGTAATCTGCCCCGTAGGCTCAGCCTGAGCGGATTGATGTTCTAGGGTGCGTTGAATCTCATCTAAAATATAAGGCAAAGGCAAAGCGATCTGACGTAAGGTATGCGCATCTTTGTCTGCATAAAAACTGGCCAGCGTGACCATTCGTTCTTGTTTCTTGATAATCTCGCGCGCAGTTTTTAAAGCAACCACACCCGCCTGCTCAAACTCAATCACGTCCTGCATCAGGATTTTGAGCCAGTCTTCAACTGAATGCTGCGTGCCTTGCTCATGAGCAAGCACCCAATTACGTCGTGCATCAATATCCTGATAGATCTGAATGAGTTTTCCAATCAATTCAAAGTCATCAGGTGTAACGCCACTATAACTCAATACACCCTGAAACAAGGTATGCTCAGGAATCGCGATACCCAGTGCCAGCCGATCTAGCGCAAATTTAAAACTATAACGATCATCATGATCCTCGGCACTTAAGCTTTGTTGTAAATGGTGTATGTCAAAGCCACGTTTAAATCCTGCGCCAGCCAGTAACGCCAGCATACGTTTGATCTGACTATCTTCAAGATCATAACAAACCTGAGTAGCAGGCAGGCTTAACCAGTCTGCAAAATCATCGTAGCTCAAACGTCCTTGCAATAATGTCATACGCCCCAGCACAGCACGCCAGGCATTCATCACATCCAGTTGAACCACGCCTGAAATTTTGATAGGTAAAAAGACGCCATCATCACTTGGCGTTGCTGGAAACACACTCCGAATCAGGGGTTCAATTTCTTTAATATTTGGTACAACCACCAAAATATCATTTGGGCGGCGCACCGAAGCATCATCATTTTGTGACAACCAGTGAATCAACTGATCACGCAAGACCTCAAGCTGTCTAAGACTCGAATGACACACGTGAAAACGAATAGATTCATCTGATGGCTCTAGCGTATATCGCCCTGCTTGAGGCTCAGCCAGATTCAAGATATCTGATTGTACTTGCCCCAGCAAAGTGTCAGGAAAGTCATCAACAAAAGCATCCACCCAGCGTCCTTCTTCACCAGTAGATAGATTGGCAAGTAATGAAAAATGATCGCGTGCCTGCTTACCCAGTCGGGTAAGCAATGGATGTCTGGACTCTCGTGCTTCTGCATTGAAATGCAAGGTAAACTGCTCAAAAAACTGGGCAATATCCACATCTGTAGCCGCTGGATTTTTTTCAATAAAGCGCTGTTTGACACGTACATCGTAACGCTGCTTCCAAAGTGGATCGACACTGTCTGCCCAATATTCCTGTGATGGGTTGTAATGCAAGATCAACACGTCTAAATATTGGCCTAAACGGCGCAAAAACTGCAACTGACTTGGTGGCAAATCCAGCAAGGTAAACATCACAATCTGTTTAGGTAAGCGTTTTAATGCGATATCCCGTGTCTGTGGCTGTTCAAGGACTTGCCAGAACAGATCATCAATGTTCTGAATATCCAAAAAATCCTGATGAAAATAGCGATGCCACAACCAGCGCTGCCATGCCTCCAATTCCTGAGCCTGTTGCAACTGAAAGGCCGAAATCTCCTTGTTTCCCTGAACGATGAGTTGCTCGATATCCAGCTCGCGGTTTTCTCCCCAAGCACTTAACCAGTTACTGGCGCAACCACAATTTCCAGCACAATTTTTCTGGCAATGCCCCCTATAAATCATATAGTTGCTAAAGAGCTGCGAGACTTGCTCTGCCACCCAGTACAGCATTTTTTGTTTTTTTAACTGTTTTTCAAATCCATTTTCAAGGCGGTCAGCACTGTCATAAATACGGGCAATAATCGAATACGCAGGATGATCTTGAGTAATTAAAATCTGATCGGGCTGAATAAAGTCATATAACGCCTGATAGACACGCCACTTTAAAATTAAACGGGGAATATTCGCTTTACGAACATCATCCTTATGTTCACTCAAAACCTGCTGATAGGCATACCATTGAAAGCCACGAATACGTTGATGAAACAGGTAGTTTGCTGTAATTCCCTGCAACTCAGATAATTTTTCAGTCAGCCATTGCTCTACAGCAGGACTTGGTACAATAAAGTGCTGTGTTGCCAACACATCAAAGGGCTGACGTGTAGGTTGATGCACCGATTGCCACACGCCTTGTAGCAAAACATCAATACGCTGACTTTGTATTACATGTATGGCCATCTACCTCTTACCCTTTTAAAATCTACACTTTTATGCACAAAATCATAAACATTCGTCACTATACATCTTTATGTAACTATGTCACGTTTGCGTCATGAATAAAAATTTGAGTCATTCTCAAAATAAACGCTTGAATCATACAGAGCCAACTTGAGTATAAATCCATGAAAATAGAGAATATCCCTGAGTCAATTGATCCAACTTTAAATCTAGAATCAATACGTCTAGACTGTTTAGAAATGGTTAAAAAACGTGCCTACTTTTCGGCTGGGGCCGCTGTGGTACCTATTCCATTTTTCGATGTCGTGATTGATATCGGTATTCTTTCACAGCTTATTCCAGAGATCAGTGCAAAATTTGGTTTATCGCCAGATCATATTACGGTGTATGACCCGCAAACCAAACAAATTCACTGGAACGAACTACGTAAGCGTGGGTTTGAATTTTCAGGGCTTGTAGTTGCGCGTACTGCTGTCAAAAAATCACTCAATGGCGTTATTGGCAAGGTTCTGACCAAGCAAGTGACTAAATTTATTCCACTTGGTGGACAGATTGTAGCAGCCAGCCTGGGATATATTGTGATGAAAAAGGTAGCCGAAGCACATGTGCAAGAATGTTATCACCTTGCCAAACGTCTTCAGCAAAAAAACACCTCTACTACAGTTTAAATAAAAATTAAAAGGGCACTTTCGGGTGCCCAATCAAAACAGCAAGTTATTCATAAGATTCAATATTTCATTAACACTTCCCAACTTAATTTTATTTTAGTTTATGATTCAATTAATTTTTTAAGTTTATTTAAAGATTGTCTATTTATTCTCCACACTACGATGACAGACAAATGATGGAGAGTCGTTGTGGAACATGGACAACAAACATCCCGTATACGTGCCATTTTTAATGTAACAAGTGGCAACTTCTTAGAACAGTACGATTTCTTCTTATTTGGTCTATATGCCAAAGCGATTGGCGAAACTTTTTTCCATTCTGATAGCAGTTATGCTGCACTCATGAAAACCTTTCTGGTTTTTGCAGTCAGCTTTTTGATGCGTCCAATTGGCGCATTGGTGCTGGGGCCTTATGTGGATCGGATCGGACGACGTAAAGGTTTGATGGTCACCTTGAGTATTATGGCGGTTGGCTCTTTAATTATTGCTTTAACCCCAGGCTACGCAACCATTGGTTTTGCTGCCACTGTTCTGATTTTTGCTGGTCGTCTTGCACAAGGTTTTTCCGCAGGTGTAGAACTTGGCGGTGTTTCGGTGTATTTGTCCGAAATTGCCGAGCCTCATAATCGTGGTTTTATTACCAGTTGGCAATCTGCGAGTCAGCAAGTCGCCGTTATTTTTGCAGCAACGCTCGGTTATATGATTAGCCTGGTCTTTACCAAAGCTCAAGTGGCTGATTGGGCTTGGCGCATTCCGTTTTTTGTTGGCTGTGCCATCATCCCATTTATTTTCTGGTTGCGTAAATCTCTGCAAGAAACAGAAGCGTTTGCCTCAAGAAAAGAACATCCAACGACTCAACAGATCATGTCAACACTGGCAGCGAACTGGAAAATTGTATTGACTGGCATGTGTATGGTTGCAACCACGACCACCATGTTCTATTTCATTACAGTTTATACGCCAACCTATGGTAAGGAAGTTTTGCATTTAACCAGTGCAGAAAGCTTACTGGCAACCGTGATGGTAGGCGTAAGTAATTTTATATTACTTCCAATTGGTGGTTATCTTTCTGATAAATTTGGTCGCAAACCTTTATTGATTACAACGACCACGCTGATCTTTATTACGGCTTATCCACTTCTCAGTTGGCTGACCCAGAATATTAGCCTGACTCATATGCTGATATCTTTGCTTTGGTTATCATTACTTTACAGTTTTTATAATGGTGCGCTGGTCGTATCTTTAACTGAAATGATGCCAAGCTCGGTACGAATTGCTGGATTTTCAGTCGCCTATAGTTTGGCAACCTCGGTATTTGGTGGTTTAACTCCAATGATTGCAACCTATCTTGTAGAGCAAAGTGGTAGCAAAAGCATGCCAGCTTTCTGGCTGATGTTGGCAGCCATCATTAGTTTGATCGCGACATTGATTGTATTTCGCAAACGTCAGCACAATACGGCTCAATCCAAGCCCCTTCAAACAAAATTAGCCTCTTCAGTATCTCACTGATCATGCTGTGACTCTGTTTCGGTATCTCTTGATCCGAATCAGAGTCATTCTGTTCTATATTGATTTATTTAGATTTCAACTGTTTCAGAATCGCTTTCAACATTTTGATACGCGCCGTAGGCTTATCATCGGTCGCGATAATGGTCCAAGGTGCACAATCTGTACTGGTATGTTCAAACATATCGGCAGCGGCATTTAAATATTCATCCCATTTTGCCCGATTACGCCAGTCATCTTCGGTAATTTTAAAGCGCTTATGCGGTGTTTTCTCGCGTGCCTCAAATCGTTTTTCCTGTTCTTCTTTACTAATCGATAACCAGATTTTAACGATTACGGTTTGACTATCCGTTAAATCTTTTTCAAAGCGATTAATTTCATCGTAAGCTCGCTGCCATTCAATATCTGATGCAAAAGCCTCTACTCGCTCAACCAAAACTCGTCCATACCAGCTTCGATCAAAAATACGGATATCACTACAGTTTTGGAGTTTGGTCCAAAACCGCCATAAATACGGATGTCTGAGTTCATATTTTTCTGGGGCACTGATGGTAAAAATATCATATTCACGCGGGTCAAGACGTTTCACGATACGTTTAATCGAACCGCCCTTGCCAGCAGCATCCATCCCCTCAAATACAACAATGACATTGCGCTGGTCATAACGCAGTGCATCTGCTACACGTCTGGTCAGTTTTTTGAGTTTCTTTTTATATTTTGCCTTTTCCAACACTTCAGATGAAGGTTGCAATAACGCTTGAGGAACTACTGACTGTGTCCATGCAGCATCTGCTTGCTGCACGTGATCAGGTACATCTTTTAATGCTTTTAAAATACATTCAGCAAACTCACGGTCACGCAGAGCTTCATCTTCGCCATCAATGAATACCCAATCTGGAGTAAAACGCTGACGCAATTTTTGCAAGGTTTCGTATTGTTTTTTACTACGCCAATCCAAACCATGCAGTTTATGCCACTGGCGTTCCGATGCATCGATATGATCAAGCCGTTTCTGTAAAGATTTCCAAGATAAATCAAACCATACCTTTACAACATCTACATGATTATTTTTTAAGTCCTGTTCAAAAGCACGCATGCTGTTGACGTAGGCATCAAATAGGGTTTCATCTAATGGTTTGGAAACATGCATTGCTGTGGTCAACAAATCGCTATACCAGTTTCCAAATAGCACCACAATTTGTCCTTCTGCAGGAATAAAACTACTGTAAGGCTGCCAAAAGGTTTGGTTTGTCGTGAGTAATTGCGGCGGATCCGCTTTAACTCTCAAATAACGTGGGTCAACCCATTCTCTCAACTGTTTAACTGATTCACCCTTACCAGCCAGCTCAATACCACTCACCAGAACCAACACACTTTTGGCATTTTTCTTTCCTGCACTATTTTTAAGCTGGTATTGTGCTTCGATCAAATCCAGGGATAAATGATCATGACTATGCTGCTTTTCTTCTGCTGATAAATGAGGCTGATGCATTCTATGCTCTACTTATTTTATGTCTAAGCTTGTTTTCATCTTAGTCCAGTTTAAGTGTCAATAAAACCAAATAAACTGCCTAAAAAATTTAAATACATGCTGGTTTGAGATGGCTCACACCTATGACTTAGGTTGTTACTATCTGATCTGAATCCCGCTTAAGCCCTATCGGTATAATAGGAATCATCGACTTGTTTTGATGACAAATTTGATCAATATATAAAGATATATTAATTCTTGCTGCTAAATAGTCGACAATACTTCGGGTTTTGCTTGTCTTCAGATTGTATCTATCCTTTTGCAAGCTAAATGATATTTATATTTCATTGTTTTAAATGATGTTTATTTTTTTGAGAACTAAACTGGCTAGGTCCGTAAGATGATATGTAATTAAATCAATATTTTAATCTTTTTAGTTTTAATTTTAGGACATTACTGCTATACCCGCGATCCAAATACAACTTTGTTTACACACCTTCAAACCAACTGCTCAACCATTTTAACGTTAGAGATATGGTTATTAGCCGATACAGCTAGTCGTTTTACAACAATAAAGAACCAATCCATCAAGATTTCGACTCAAGATGGAATTTTGATCAACAATTTATGACATTAGCTACACCCATTTTTGCAGACAGCTAAAATTGTCGAGTCAATCCATACATATGTGTTATTTTGGCTTTTCATCAAAGTGATATGTAAAGCATGGCATACCAATTGATGCATATAAACGAGATAAATCATGCACTGGTAACAAGCTAGTCCTTTAAATCCATTATTCTTATCTTTGTGTCAACGATGCCCAAAAAAGATTTAAAATGATTAAAGTGAAAACATTTATATCCAATAGAAATAAAGATGATTTCTGAAATATCCTGTTGATTATTTAAAATTCTTAAAAAGAATTGAATAGTAAAAAATAATAAATCAATTCATTGCCTATCTAATTGTAAATCAATGTAATCGTGGCCTGTGCCTGAACCAGCGTTGCTGGTACAGCAGCGACATTCGAATAATAACGTGCTTTAAATGCTTTAGAAACCGCACCACCTGAACCAATGGTGCCAAAACTAAAAAAGCTACTTGAACTATCAATACTTTTCGGCGCAATAGGTAAAGCAGTTCCCGCACTGTCAGTGATTTGAACTGAAACATTGGTAGAATAGGTATTTTTTAATAGTCCATTGGTATTACTTGCAGATGCATTATTATTATCCGTTAACAAGGCAACCAACGTTTTATTGGCGTCACTACTACCACAACCAGTGACACTCACGTTAAATGTCGTATCGCCGACTGTTTGGCCTATTGTCGTAAAGGTACTATTCGGCACAGTGGGCAAAGTAACATTAATCGCCGCACCATTATTAATTACGCAGGTAGATTTTGTAATTTGAAAAGTAGCACTATTTAGCACGATTGCAGTAGTTGCAGTAGTTGAAGCAGAGCCTTTTGCAGAAAAGTTACCCAACTTTAAACTTGAAATAGTATAAGTCCCTGCTGTATTGCCCAAACCCGTTACCAACAAACGGACATTTTGCAAGCGAATGCCTCGTGTATCACTGGCACCTGTATAGATCGTATAGGTGGTGCTGGCACTGTCTACCAAGTATTCTGTGGCACTATCCTGATTATCCTTGACGCTAAAAGCGAGATAGACCTTAAGATTTGCCGCAGCAGCAGTTGGAGTAATTTTAGCTGAAGGAATCTGATAATAGGTATAACCATCTTTACTAATTGTACTGCTAGTTGTTAGATCGGTTACACCACTCATGGTAAAAGTACTTGGACCACTTCCAATACATGAATCAATGGGCTGAGGGGATGAAGCAGCTATGGTTTGAGCTACAAGCTGTAGATAAGCATTATCACTGTGTGCATTAGTTAAATTTGCAGTAAAATTAACAGGGTTTGTTCTAGTAGTACAGACTGCATGACTTTGGGAGACAAGTGCCAATAGACACATCAAGACTAGCGCTATTTTCTTATACATTTAATGGCACTCCACATTAATAATATCTAATTGACTGTTTTTCTTCTTCACCACTGAACTAAATTCTGTTAGCGGAATATTACAGCTTTGTTTAACCTGATCTCCCCACACGACTTTTAAAGGCTCTTTCAAATCACGAATATCATGGGTAAGTAAGGATTGATTCGACTGACCCATCAAACCAATTAGCTCACCACTTGATGTTTCAATACGACTTCCCATAGGAAACTGTTGTGTGTTTTTACTATCAATACGCATTAAAATATTGCTTTGTTGATTCGCTTTGAAAGTCGCAAGGGTTGAACTGTACATACGCGGAATCACCCGAGTTTGGTTACCATCTAACGTAATTTCAGGCGGTAATTGATCTGGATTAATCGAGAGCGTATTAATCGAATAGGCGGAAGCATTTGGATAAATTGCATTACCCCACCGATCAAGTTTTATACCCCATGCATTTTCAACACTAGCACCAGCACCATGATCGACATGAACAATAGTATAAGTATCTGCTGCCGTGTTGGTGGTTGTAATACCATAGCGATGCGCTACAATTGCACCCTGTGCTGAAAGTGAATATTGGGTATCTTGATTACTATGATAAACCGTTGCACCTAAATTCACCTGAGGCAGTAAATAATTTACATTGGCATTGTATGAATTATTGGTGCTACCATCATAACGATTGGAAGTTGCACCTAAACCAAAGTTAATATTGTTATTAGAACCCGCCGTACCAGACAAATAAGCGCCAAAGTTATCGCTACTAATCCCTTGTTGTTCACTATGCTGATAAGTTGAGTTAAGGTTAATGTTAGACTTACGAAGATCTAAAGGTAAAGAAACACTGAAATAAATACTGCGATCCTTATCAAAAGTATTCTCTCTATAATTAGTTTGAGAGAATCCAATCGAATAAGACATGCGTTTCCATGAATTTCCATAACTCAAGTTATATTGATATCGATTATTATCGCTATTCCAATAGTCACTTACTAAAAACCCTAAACTTAATGCGCCCATCTTCGGATTATCGAAGCTTTTACTTAAACTAAAATTGACCTGATTTCTTAAATCAGCCGTCAAAGATAAACTATTTAACTCATCTGTATTTAAATAATCATAATTTTTATAAGAAAGTAAATTTAATACTGATAGATAATGTTGTGTTTGAGTCTGTGCATTAGCATAAAAATTTATTTTGTATGCAGGTAAATAATAAGAATAATCCAGCGCAATTTTTTGACCACTGTAGTCCTGATCTCGCAATGTCGCCTGACTAACATTTGCTTTTATACTTATTCCGCCTAAAACAGTATTTAAGCCTGCTCCCAGCATCCCACCCTGATAATCCTGAGTGAGATTCATACCACTTAATAATGTTAAATAATTATTTAAACCATAATTATAACTTGCTTGTAATACACTATCATCGGTCAGTTTTTCAATCGTTTTATAATTTCCAAGCGCTATACTGAAAGTTTTCTGTCCTGGCTTAAGCAAATTCATATTATTTTGCACAGGAATGATATAGGTTTTCTTCTCCCCACCATTCTCTGTAATTTCTAGTGTCATTACACCTGAAGCAAACGAAGTTAAATCAGTAATACGAAATGGACCTGCAGGAACTGTTCTCTCATAGATCTTTTGACCATTTTGAAAAACACGAACCAAGGCATTGGTATTGGCCACATTTTCAATGACTGGTGCATAGCTACGCATTGACCAAGGCAACATAGACAAATCTGAAGCAAGTTGTATCCCTACAATTGGCAAACTTTCAGTTTGTAGACTAGATGTATTAAATTGTCCCGCACTTATACGCGCATTTATCGCGGTAATATCACGATAAAGTACATTTTGATATGAACGATATTTCCCTAAACCTGAATCCTTCGAGTCAAAATTTCCTGCATGACGGAAATACCAGCCTTTTAAGTTTAATCCTGCAGTTAATGCTAAATATTTACTGTCTTCCTGATCATTTTGGTTAAAGTTTGCATTATAACCAATGAACGCTGAGTTAATGCCCGAATCAAATAATGCAGGATCAATGTAACCCGCTGGTCGATCTACAACAAATTTCTGGGGAATATAAATCGCAATTTTTTGAGTCGAGAGATCAAAATCATAATATGCATCAGGATTAATATCTTTAATAGTCAAGCAGTCTTTTTTAGCAAGTGATGCCAAATAGTGTGGCTGCAAATCCAGACGTTTTAATATATCTGCATCAATACATAAAACTGCGGTTGAGTTTGCATCCAAATGCTTAAATAATACTTTTAATTCACCAATCGAACGCTCATTAACTGCCGTATCTACGATATAAGTACCTTCGGCAACATAATTCGCATTACGAAATATGGACAGATCAACACTCTGACTCTGTCCTCCAAACAATGAAGCGGAACTAAATGTTAAAACATTTTTATTTTCTTGAGCTAATATTTTTTCCGGATTTCGACCAGAAATATCTGATTCGGAAGCAGCATAAGACTTGCTTACAAGAAGAATAAGCAGTAAAAAACTACTCGAATATCTGATTTTCATACCGTTAAATACTCAATGAGTGTTTCTTTATTTCATCTCAAAAGTCTGGTTGCCGCCTAAATCATTAATAATTGTATAGTTCATTTGATCAGGCTTAAACTTCAACTGAAACTTATTCAATATTTGTTGTGAAAAGGGCGCTAGCATGACTACATCTGCGTTATAGCTTGCTGTTTGACTTTGATTTTTAAAATCTACTTTGGTCACTGTGACAAAATAAGGCGTCGGATTATTTAAAGTGACAGCTTGAGTGCCGTTATTGTAGCTATAACCAACACTAGCAAATGCCTTATCGGAGGACATTTTTAAGCCTGTTGGACGATAAAACAGTTTAATACGGCTACGTACATTAAAAGTGAGTATATTTTTATCTTTATTTGCCGAATCTTCAGGTGGAATATCCAACATATTAAACCAGTACAAGGACTCGCGATCCTGCGGTAAAGCAGGAGAACCTGTAGGTATGATACGAATGATTTGTCCTTTTTTAGCCTCAACACGCGATAAAGGTGGCGTGAGTACAAAAGGAATTTGATCAGCTGCAGGAATACTGCTCATATCACCCTGATCAATCCAGGTTTGTACCAACGCCGGTGTAGCAAATCCATTACGTAATTGCACACTAACACTTTTAGCATTGGAAGGAAAAATAATGCGAGTACCATCTATGCTGACACCAGCATTTGTATACTGACTAAGTAACAATATCGAAATAATAAAACTGAACTTACGCATATTTTTCCTCGTACTCAAAAAGATTAATTATAGTTTAAAATATAATTAACAACAGAATTTACTTGTTGAGCAGCTGGCGTTGCTGTGGTTGAGTAATATTGTGCTTGCATATTCCAAATACCACTTGTGGTCGTTGTCGCATTACTATTTGTTAATTGATTAGTTAGTGCAAAATCAATTGGTGCAGTTGCTGAAGCCAATTTAAGTTGGGTATTTACTGTTGAGCCAGAAACCGTATTAACCAATCGAGTTGTATCGCCAGCTACGTACTGAGCTGAATTTGTAGGCCCACCCAAAGTAATCCCTTTAAGACCCGCAATAGTCACTGCATCACATGCAGCCGAGCCAGCAGCATTTGTTAAAGATAAAGTAAAATTAGTCGGCTGAACTGCGCTATTTGCTGTAAATGCTGAATTCAGTACCGTCGGAAGTGTCACGACCACGTTTTGTGTGTCAGCGCCAGCTGTACCACTACCAGTTAAAGTACAAGTACTTGTAATCACTCGACCATTAATCGTAATCGTACCATCGGCAGCGAAAGCAGAAGTCATTGCACCAGCAGCACATAGCGTTGTTGCAAGTAAAGCTAAATTAAGTTTTTTCATCACTAAAACCTTATCAATTTAATTTTTACAGAGAAAATTTGTGTAATGACTGAAAAGTTATGCTTTGTGATTTAACTTTACTTTCCAACAAATGTGATTTGTTTACAAAAAAACAAAACTTTTTTTCATTACCTTTACATAATACATTAATTTATGTGAAATAAAACACACTTTTTAAAAAAAATGTATTAGATCTCAAATTAAGAATTCATTAAGGTTTTAAGGTTAATGGGACTCTATTAAGGGCGTTTTAACAGCATTTGAGTATGATCGAGCTATGGATTGATTCATCAATGAAGTGAAAAACAAATAAAATATCTAATTGATTATTCTTAATAAAAAAGTTAGGACATGGAATTTTCTTGATTTAGCAAATCTTATTCACATAGAAAAGGATCGAATGATCGCTGGCGTATGGATCAGTGTCTGTATGACTTTTCCAATTATAGTTACAGCACAAGAAGAATTTAATATTTGCACAGTCGTTGACTGTATCTAGAATCATTGACACTTTAGTTATTCAAACAACTTGAACACGCTAAATGCAGACAAATGTTATAGCAGTCACTACAAATTCTATTATTAAAGAATTACAAAAAATTTGGCGTCGTACTGGGGCACAAGTATCCCAAGAATATTCAGCACAGTAGCACCTCTAATTATTTGCTAGAATTTAAAAATTTTAATGAATAGCTACCATTCACCTAGAGAATTATCGTCAACTTTTTGGACTGCTACCAATTTCCTAGATAAATTTCGTCTATTCTTAGACTAGTATCCCAGTCCTCTTATAAAGAGAAGATTTTTTATCATGGAATAAATTTTAGATAGTGGTTAGTTTTTCAAGAGCTATCTAATTGCACAAGCCTTTACAGATAGAAAAAATCATAGTTGGACTAATTTTTTTAGCTTATATATAGAATAGTCATAGCTCTGCTTCATAAAGGGCAGTATGCTTTTAAAAATTTGCTTACCTATCATGCCTATCTATGTCTAAGCTTGCTCCATTTGATGACCTATTAAAACAATATTATGCGTTACAATATCATCAGGATCCTTTGATTCTTGATCGGCTTAATGATGCTCAAATCTGGTTAAAAGAACGAATAAAGCGAACGCACACCACTCTTTTTAGCCAGCCACAGTATCATCTGATGACACAGTATTTTTTAAATCGGCTTTATGGTGGTCCTGATTTTGATCTGCTGGCCAGTCAAATTGAACGTTTACTTAAATATGCACATAAAGCAGAAAAACTTCTTCCTGAAAATGCAATAAAAACAGGAACAAAATCAGTCAGTTTGGCTGTTCTTGCCATGCAATTAGATGAACAAATTGCACTTCAACTTCTTAAAGACTATCCATTAGATCAACCGATTACAGATGAAATGATGCGTCTTACATTACTCAAACTCGATCAAAAGCAGCAACGTTTGCAGCAACTTGCCTTACTGGATGATCTGGGTGAAGCCTTAGATAAATATATGCGTTCATTTATGATGTACGCTGCATTTAAAATGTGCAAAGGCACGGCGCATAAGTATCATTTTGATTTGATGTATGAGTTTATTCAGGATGGTTTTAATGCGATGAAACCGATGAAATCGGCAGAAAAATTTATTAAATCGTTTACAGCTGTCGAAAGACAAATTATAGACCAAGTACATTCAGGTCATCCCGATCCATTCCATTCATTTTTTTAAAACATAATCTACATAGAACTGAACGCTTGCGCTGTCTGGTTTTATGTATAGTATTAATAACAATTGCATCGTGACGGCTGTAAAACCATACCAAACTCTGTCATGATGCACAGCCATAATTACTTGATAATGTGTGTTTACATTCAGGAGCGACAACATGTCTAACGAAAATCAAAAGCCACAAACTCCTACTGAGCAGGCCCAGCGTTCAGACACTCAAAGTCCTTTCCTGAATCAACCACTTCCTCAAGGTACCCCACAAGGTCAGCAGCAATCCTTACAACAAGACCTAACCAATTCTTCTACTCGTGCTGTTCCAAAATATAACTTGCCGCGTGGTGCTGGAAAAACAGGCAATGTCGGAGAAACAACGCACTTTGGCTACCAAACTGTCAATGCCGATGACAAAGCACAAAAAGTTGCAGAAGTTTTTCATTCGGTTGCCAGTAAATACGACATCATGAATGACTTAATGTCTTTTGGTATCCATCGCCTATGGAAGCGTTTTGCAATCAATATGTCAGGTGTACGTCGTGGTCAGCATGTGCTGGATATTGCGGGTGGTACGGGTGATCTGGCGAAAGTTTTTAGTCGCGAAGTTGGCCCACAAGGTCATGTGGTGTTATCCGATATCAATGAATCCATGCTGAATGTAGGTCGTGACCGTCTCATTGACGCGGGATGTACCAATGTGGATTTTGTGCTGGCAAATGCTGAAACTTTAGAACCTTTTGCAGATAATAGCTTTGATCTGGTGACCATTAGTTTTGGTTTGCGTAATGTAACCGATAAAGATGCAGCACTTGAAGCCATGTATCGCGTATTAAAGCCAGGTGGTCGCTTATTAGTGCTCGAGTTTTCTAAGCCAGTTTTCGAGCCATTTTCAAAACTTTATGACTTTTACTCGTTCACAGCTTTACCTCTTATGGGTAAACTTGTGGCAAATGATTCTGAAAGTTATAAATACCTAGCCGAATCGATTCGTATGCATCCAGATCAACGTACACTCAAGGGCATGATGGAGCAGGCAGGATTCCAGAATTGTGATTATCATAATTTAACAGGCGGTATCGTTGCCGTTCATCGTGGCTTCAAACTTTAAAAGGTTCAAACCATGTGGTCGATTCTTGCGCTTGGTGCAGTCGAACGCTGTATCCACCATATCATTGATCTGGATGCCATCACACGCATTCAGACCAATCAGTTACAAGGCAAACTACTGAGAGTTGTAACTGACAGTCCTCAGCTTTCTGTTGATGTATTTTTTGATGAAAATAGAGTTCGTCTTGAACCGACTGTGACTGGACAAAGTCAAACTCCTTCTATTTTTGAACAACGACCATTTGATCCTCAGTATAAAATGACAGATGCAACTGCAACCTTGCATGTGAAAAATATCGTTGAGTTAGTTAAACTTTTGTTCAACGATCCAGATCAAATTGGCAATATTCCAGTCGAGGGTGACTATCATCTATTGCAGGATATTCAGAAAATCATGCAGCAGTCTGAACCCGATCTGGCGGCGCACTTAAGCCCCTGGATTGGACCTGCCCTAGCGCATGAGTTAGGTAAAATTCGGCTTGCGCCACAGCAACTCAAACGATCCATGCAAAGCCATCTGTTTTTTGTGGAAGATGCTTTAAAAGAAGATAGTGGTCTGTTTGCACCTCGCTGGCAAATGGACGATCTACAGCATGCCACTCGCCAGCTCAATCAAGAGCTTGATCGTGTTGAAGCCAGACTGCAACAGCTCAACCTGCAATTACAATCAGACAACTAGGTGATATTTTATTATGGTTCCGCACGTTTCACGGTTACTCGAACTCTGGCGTATTGCTGCACATTATCGGCTCGACACCCTGTTTCCTGCGGAAGAATTGCCTGCCAAAGCCCGCCATGCGATTAATCTAATCAAGCTACATCCCGCAGCATGGTCCAGTCGTGAACGAAAAAACCCGCTTAAACTCAAAGAAGCACTTGAGGATATGGGGCCGTTGGCAATTAAATTAGGACAATTGCTTTCCACCCGACGCGATCTTATTCCGCCAGAAATCTTGTCTCAACTGGTTTTACTTCAAGATCAAGTGAAACCTTTTGATCCCCAAATTGCAAAACAGCGGATTCAAGATTCTTTAAAAGCAGAGGTCAATACTCTCTTTGCTCGCTTTGATGAGCAACCACTTGCAGCCGCATCGATTGCTCAGGTTCATACCGCAGCACTATTCGATGGCCGAGAAGTGATTGTTAAAGTCACGCGTCCCAATATACGCACACAAATTCTGCAAGATTTTGAAATTATTTCATGGCTAGGTCAATCACTAGAAAGTCGACTTGAAGCAGCTCGTGCGCTGCACCTGAGTGAAATTATTCAAGACTATCGTCAGATTATTCTCAATGAGCTTGATCTTACGTTAGAGGCAGATAATACGCGGCGCATGCGACATTACTTTACTGGCTCCAGTATGATGTATGTGCCTGAAGTGTATATGGACAGTAAAGATGTCATGGTCGCCGAACGAATCACTGGCGTGCCTATTTCGGATACAGCCACATTTGATCGTTTGGGAATGAATCGCGCGGATCTAGCAGAAAAAGGATTAACTATCTTTTTCACTCAGGTTTTCCGAGATAACTTTTTCCATGCCGATATGCACCCTGGCAATGTGTTTGTTGAGACCATTAATCCCGCCAACCCACGCTTTATTGCACTGGATTGTGCAATTATGGGGGAACTCTCCAAGCACGACCAGATGACCGTTGCTCGCATGCTATTGGCGGTCATGAACAACAACTTTATGCAGTTAATCCAGATTGTACATCAAGCTGGATGGATTCCACCTGGCACAGATCAAGATGCTTTAGCCCGTGAAATGCGTCGTACTGTTGGACCGATGGTTTCCAAACCAATGGATCAACTGGATTTTGCTGGAATTTTACTGCAAGTGATGGATATTGCACGCCGCTTTCATCTGGAAATTCCACCACAATTGATGTTATTGCTGAAAACACTGGTACATGTTGAAGGACTCGGAACAGATCTTTATCCTCAACTGGATATCTGGAAACTGGCCAAACCCATTTTGACCGAATGGGTCAAATCTAATATGAACCCAGTCAAGAATATCAAGGAAATTGGACAACAAATTCCTGATTTATTGTTAGGTGCACAGGATTTACCTACCTTACTGATTGACAGTTTAAATGGTTTAAAAAATCAGTCTGCCTGGCAGGATCGTCAAGTTCGGGAATTACAGCAATTACGTTTGCAAATGGAACATCAGCAAAAGCGTAGCTGGATTTTTGGCAGTATCATTGCCATCCTATTGAGTATTGCCATCATTGCACCATGGTATATTTCGATTGTCTTGATTACGCTCACTATCTTGCTATCGATCTGGCGAATCGTTAAATAATGGATCATGAGGTGAAGCGCTGATTCAAACTTCACCTCAAATATTAAATACCCCTACAATGAAAAAAATAAATAAGATTGCCATTATCGGTGCTGGTACAGCAGGTTTAGCAACTGCCATTTTATTTGCACGGCAAGAAATTCAGGTGACACTCTTTGAAAAAGCCGAACAACTACAACCCGTTGGTGCAGGATTATTATTACAACCTGCAGGACTCGCAGTTTTTGAACATTTAGGCATCTTGGAAAACACTTTAATACTCGGTGCGATGGTCACAGGCCTTGAAGGACGTCTGGCCAATCAACGCTTACTGGTCAATAGTCACTACCGTGAAGTACATGACAAGTATTATGGCATCGGAATTCATCGGGCAACACTATGCCATGTCTTGAAATCAAAGCTGGAAGCGTATGACGCTTATGTCTCATGGAAAATGGGACACGAGGTGAATCGATTAAGTGAGCACAACCATGGCATTACAGTCTATGGTCAATATCAAATGCAGGATTTTGAAGAAAATTTTGATGCTGTTATCATTGCCAATGGTGCTCGTAGCCATTTAAGACCTCAAGCCTGGGTCAAAGTTGATCGGCCTTATCCCTGGGGTGCGGTATGGAATATTGTGCCCGAATGTCAAATTTTAGATACCCAGATTCTGCATCAATTTTATGATCGTTCACAAATCATGATGGGTATTTTGCCTACAGGTGCAATTCCCGAAAAACCGCATCAACGACTTTCCAGTATATTCTGGAGTTTACCTACTCGTCAGCTTGATCAATTTTTAAACCATCCAAATAAGCTTAATGATTTAATTCATCAAATTTCATCTCGCTGGACACCTGTCTCCCACTGGTTAGAGCAAATCACACAAAATCAATCCAGCTCATCTTGGTTATCGGCACAGTATCGTGATGTGGTGATGTCAAAATTTGGGCAAGGACGTCTTGGTGTTATTGGAGATGCCGCACATGCCATGAGCCCTCAATTAGGGCAAGGTGCGAATATGGCATTACTTGATGCATGGGCATTGGGGCAGGCATTACAACAATTTCCAGACCATCGTATCGAATGGAACAAATTTTGGCAGCACTATCATCAACTTCGCTACAGCTCTACTCAGTTTTATCAGTCCTTGAGTCGCCTACTGACCCCACTTTATCAATCAGATTCTGCCTGGACTGGCCCATTTCGCGATTTTAGCTTTTACTGGATGTATCAGATTCCCTATCTGCGTAAACAAATGGCCATCACAATTTCGGGATTAAAAACCAATCCCCTGCATCATCTCGATTATTCAGATGTTGCTCAATATAAGTCAAAAATCTGATTATTTATATCAAGCTTGAGATCAAGATATCGCTGAAGTCGATGAACTTCACTACAAAAAAGATGACTTTTTTTTCGCAAATCTGGTGAGATGCCGTACACTATATAGCTGTCTTTCTAGGCAGTCCGATCAACCTTTTTATATTTCCTTTAATTTTGGTGATGTCTCATGAACAACGTGCAATGGCTCGATGAAGTAAAATTTAACGAACAAGGATTAATCCCGGCCATCGCTCAGCATCATCAAACTGGACGTATATTAATGGTCGCGTGGATGAATCGTGAATCGCTGGCACTTACAGCCGAAAAGAAAGAGGCTGTATATTATTCACGTTCACGCCAAAAATTATGGCATAAAGGTGAAGAATCAGGCCACTTTCAGACCGTTTATGAAATTCGTCTGGATTGCGATGGCGATGTGATTATTTTACAGATTGAACAACATGGCGGCATCGCCTGCCATACTGGCCGTGAATCTTGTTTTTATCGTAAGCTTACTCCGCAAGGTTGGGAGATTGTCGATGCGCAGTTAAAAGACCCTACTGCGATTTATGGTCAATCGGCTAAGGTTGAAGCGCATGATCATGGTCATTCAAACGAACAGGTGGATGTATTATCATATCTCGGTCAATTAATGCAGCAACGTAAGCAAGCAACAGCCGACAGCTCATATATCGCCAGCCTTTATCAAAAAGGACTCAATAAGATTCTTGAAAAAGTTGGCGAGGAAAATATTGAAACGATTATTGCAGCCAAAGATTATGCTGCCGAACCGACTCAAGAACATTTAAATGATTTAATCTATGAAACTGCCGATATGTGGTTTCATAGTATTGTCATGCTCGGCTATTTCGATCTTACGCCACAAGCCGTTTTGGATGAGCTTGCTCGCCGTCAGGGTTTATCAGGTCTTGTTGAAAAAGCCAATCGCAATCAAGGATAAAAATTACCTGTGTCGAGTATAGAAAAACCGAAGGCAACCTATGAACAAGCAACCGCAATTGATAATGCACGTCTAGGTGAATCCTTTAAGGTCATTGCCTATGCTGGTACAGGTAAAACAACAACCTTGCAAATGATTAGTGATGCCATGCCCGAGCGGCGTGGCATGTATCTAGCATTTAATAAAGCCATTGCCAGTGAAGCACAACAAAAATTCCATCGTCATGTCGATTGTCGTACCTTTCACTCTCTGGCTTTTCGTAGTGTACCGCGTGGGGTCACCGACAAATTGCGGTTACCGCGTCTGAGTCCAAGCTTTATGGCAAAAGATTATCGACTGGAGCCGATTACCTTGCGTCGTTTGATGGGTGGACGTTATGAAAAATATGTGCTGATGCCAAGCCGTTTAGCTAGTCTGGTCGCCAACACCGTCAGTTATTTCTGCTCAACCAATTCTCAATATCCTGCGCCACGTCATATTCAGGCACCAAGCTGGTTACATCCAGACGATCTTACCCAGTTACAGCAACATTTATATCCCGCTATTGAGCGACGCTGGCTTGAGTCTATTGATCCCCAGCATCAGGCAGGTATCGGACATGATATTTATCTCAAGCTGTGGGCTTTATCTGAACCGAACATTCCAGCCGATTATGTCTTATTTGATGAGGCACAGGATGCTGATCCACTCATGCTGGGTATTTTACTTAAGCAAAGAAATACCCAAGTAATTTATGTGGGTGATGCGCATCAGCAAATTTATGCATGGCGTGGTGCCGTTAATGCAATGCAGCAGCTTCCATTGCCCGAGTCCAGACTTACCACCTCTTTTCGTTTTGGTGAAAGCATTGCCAATGTTGCCAATTACCTGCTCAATGGTCTAGATGAAACTATTCCCCTGCTTGGCAATCCAGATCTGAATTCCAAAGTCGTCAATAAGCCACATACCAAACAACGTGATGCGATTTTATGCCGTACCAATGCGCGAGCGATGGAATTATTGCTGGCAGGTTTAGTACATGGCGACAAAGTCAGCTTGCAAGCAGATCACAATAAACTGAACCGTTTTGTTGATGCGGCCAGTCTACTCAAGCAAGGTAAACGCGTAACCGATGTGCCAGAGCTGGCCTGGTTTAACTCTTGGCATGATGTGCATGAATACTGTGAAACCAATGATGGGAGTGATATCAAGCCACTGGTTAAACTGGTCGATGATCACGGAACAGCCCCTTTAAAACACGCGTTATCCAAAATCACGCCAATTGAGCAGGCCGATTATGTCATTTCTACAGCGCATAAAGCAAAAGGTCTGGAATGGAATCGTGTCCATCTGGAAGATGATTACCAATTTAAAATTAATCAACTTGAACATAAAATCAGTGATGAAGAGCTCCGTTTACTGTACGTTGCCTGTACACGTGCTAAAGTAAGTCTCAATATTCATCATATTTATGACCTCGTACAACAGCTTAAGCTTCGAGCACCTCAGAGTTTGCGTACGTCCGTCGTTTAAAGTGAGACGCTTATGAAGTTAAAGTCGATTCATTTAAAACATACTGGCCCTTTTCAGGATTTGCATGTTGAGTTTGACTATGCGCATAAGCCCATTACGCTAATTTTAGGCGAACAGGCTGTGGGCAAAACCACTCTGCTCAAGCATATTTTTCAGGCATTAAGCTGGTTTCCTGCTCGCTTTAAAGATAGTCGTACCGCAGGCATTGTGACGCTGGATCAGGATATTTCCTTTCAAAAAACCCAGTCTAAAACTGCGATTTCAGTTCACTTTCCTGCTGAATTAGGTGTTTTATCAGACGCCAGTGACATCTCAAATCAGGATCAGAGCAGTTGTTCATGGCGGCTCTATAAAACTCTGACTGCTAGTGGTACTGGATTTAGCCAAGTTGAAACCCAACAACTCGAACAAATGGTTGAACTATATCAACACGCGATCAAACAAGATCCGTTGCAAAGCTTGCCTGTCATTGCTTATTATCCAGCTGACCGCTTTATCAATGAAATCAACTTACTCAGCAAAAATATTCCGGCAGTCTTCCAGCCAAGTGCAGCTTATGATATTTCAATACTGCCATTTACCACCTTTGCACGCTTCTTTGAATGGTTAAGAGAAGTCAGTGATATTGAAAATGCGCAGGCAGCCCAGCTTTTACAACAGCTTACTCAGCAAAATGCCATAGACAATGAGCAAGATGTGCAACAACTGTTGTTTCATGCCCAGGCACAACTTAAAACACCGCACTTGCAAGCACTCAAAAATAGTTTGCAGCATATTTTCCCTGATTTGACTGATTTTTATCTTGAATATCATCCAAAATTGCAGCTTATGGTCTGTTATCAAGATCAAATCATCCAATATCAACAACTGTCTAATTCACTTAAAATCTGGATTGCCTTAATTGGTGATTTGGTTAGACGCTTATGTTTGCTCAATCCTTTAAGTTTATATCCATGTCTGGAAGGTGAAGGCATTATCCTGATTGATCAGATTGATACTCAACTCGATCAAATGCTATCGCGTGAAATTCTAATTCGTTTAAACCAGGCTTTCCCTCAAGTCCAGATCATTGCCACAGGTAATCGGGATGAATTACTTGAGCATACCACATCCTATCAGTGCTATAAACTTTCACATCAGGGGATTGTTCCTATTGAGTTAGGGCAACCAACTAAACTCTATGATGAAATTTATAGTCACTTGTTTGATGAAACATCAGCAGATACTGGATTAATCACCAGCCTAAGTTCATTTACGACAGAAAATTTTGATCAGCTGCTTAGTCAAATTGAATATTTAACAGAAGATCAAAAAGCCGCCATTATTCGCCTGATCAAGCCTGACTCTGCAACCGAACAAGATGCTTCAGATCATGCATAATAATTCGCCGTTATAATTTACAAATCTAATCATTTAATATATTATGATTGAAATTACCTATTATTGAGTAACACTTGAAATTACAGGCTATAGAGCCTTAAGTAGTTGATAATGTTATTTTCATGTAATGATTTTAGGACAGTTAAATCTCTATCCTGTATACTGACTTTGTTCTTAAAATTTTATTTGTCAAGTTGCGCAATACAGCTTGTATTTTTTCTCTTTGTTCTATTTTGGTTTTTAAGTGATCAACCTTTGGAAGGCTCTTTGTCATCCTGAATCGCTTAAAAGATAAGATTCACGTTTAGGCTTCGCCTAACTCATGACATGGATACCAGTGTGTTACCGATCATTATCTTATTACCGTTAATACTAGGCACTACCCTTGTCTCATTACTCCAGCGATTTTCACGTGGAGTAACTGCTCTAGGCGCAATCGGGGTAAGCTTAACCAGTTTTGGCTTATTGCTGGCACATGCTCAGGATGTGTTTCATGGCGCAACGCTTCAGCAAACTTGGAACTGGCTTCCTCAACTCGGCATTAATCTCAGTTTTCGTCTCGATGCTTTAGGCTTACTGTTTAGCCTACTCATTACGGGAATTGGAACTTTAATTTATATTTATGCCTATTACTATCTCAGTCCCAAGAATTCATTGGCAAAGCTTTATTTGCTATTAATGATATTTATGGCGGCCATGCTCGGTATTTCACTTTCCAATAATCTGATCTTATTGTTGGTATTTTGGGAACTGACCAGTATTTCATCTTTCTTACTGGTGGGTTACTGGGGCAATTACGATGCAGCTCAACGCGGATCTCGTATGGCACTCACCATTACAGGCATGGGCGGTCTGGCCATGCTGGGTGGTTTTATTCTGATTGGACAGATCACAGGTACGTATCAAATCGATGAGCTGCTTGCAATGAAGCAGATGATTCAATCGCATAGTCTGTTCGTTCCTGCACTCTTACTGATCTTAGCCGGCGCATTCACCAAAAGTGCCCAATTCCCCTTCCATTTTTGGTTACCTAATGCCATGGCTGCACCAACACCAGTGTCAGCTTATCTACACTCGGCGACCATGGTTAAAGCTGGAATTTTCTTGTTGGCGCGTTTAGCTCCAATTTTTGTTGGTGCTGCGCTGTATCATAACATTGTCACCTTTGTCGGGTTATTTACCCTATGTATGGCCGCCTTCTTTGCCATTTTTAAAGAAGATCTGAAAGGCTTACTTGCTTATTCGACCATTAGCCATCTGGGTTTAATTGTTTGCTTACTCGGGATCGGTTCACCATTAGCCGTTGCAGCCGCTATTTTTCATATTATCAATCATGCGACCTTTAAAGCCGCATTGTTCATGATTGCAGGAATTATCGACCATGAATCGGGCACGCGTGATTTACGTAAACTGAGTGGTCTCTGGCAACTTCTTCCATTTACAGGCACATTAACACTCATCACTGCGGCTTCCATGGCGGGTGTCCCTCTCACCAACGGTTTTATCTCTAAAGAAATGTTCTTTACCGAATTGGTGAACAGCCTCAATGGCGGTGCGCTTATTTTCTCTGTAATTGTGGCTACGCTGGCAGGGATCTTCGCAGTAAGTTATTCCATTCGCTTAGTTCATGGTGTGTTTTTTGACGGCCCCGTGGGGGACAAAGTTCCAAACAAAGAGGCTCACGAACCTGCTTTTGGTATGCGTGCACCTGCATTATTACTGGCTGTTTTATGTATTTTAGTCGGAATTTTGCCAGCACTACTGGTTGAAACGATTGTCAATCAAACAACACGTGCAAGCCTGATGGCACCCAACTTTGAAGGTGTCCATTTAGCCATCTGGCATGGTATTAACCTTCCACTGTTCATGAGTATCATTGCACTGGTCGGTGGTGCACTGTTCTATTTTACACTGGCAAAAAATCAGCGCATTCGACATATCGATCTCGATCCTTATTTTGGAATCTTTCAAGGTCGAGAATTATTTGATCGTTTTCTTCAGTACCTACTACTGGGTAGTCGCAAAATTAAGCAACGTACCGAAACTGGTTCTTTGCAGCTCTATCTATTTTTGATCGTTATCTTTAGCATCGCAATTGTTGCAACACCATTATTAAATCAAGGATTGACAACAGGTACACGTGAATTGCTGCATGCACCCTGGGTGGCCATTGTGTTATGGCTCGTCCTGTTTTGTGCATGCTGGATGATGATCTGGTTTCATCACGAACGTATCAAGGCCGTTTTGATCAGTGGTGCAATCGGACTGGTTGTGACCATGGTTTTTGTCGGATTATCAGCGCCTGATCTGGCCTTGACCCAGATTACGGTTGATGTTGTGACCACTGTACTGCTGCTCATGAGCCTGTCTTTGCTCCCACAGCTCACGCCTTATGAGTCAAAACGTACACGTCGCTGGCGGGATGCCATTATCGCAATTGTTGGCGGTGTTGGGATTGGATGGATTGCTTGGCTAATTTTAACCCGCGATCATAACTCGATTTCCTGGTTTTTCTTGCAACAATCCCTACCGCTGGGTGGTGGCTCAAATGTAGTCAATGTGATTCTGGTCGACTTCCGTGGTTTCGATACGTTCGGTGAAATCACTGTGTTGGGAATTGCAGCGATTGGCGCCTTGTGTCTGATGGACGGTATGCGTATTCACGGAACCAGTGTTACCCAAGGACTCACCTACCGCTTTAATCCCTCGCCACTCATGCTCAGAACCACGGCTTCATGGGTACTCCCGATCGCCTTAGTGGTCAGCTTATATATTTTCCTGCGTGGTCATAATTATCCAGGTGGCGGATTTATCGCAGGTCTGATTACATCCATGGCACTCATTATTCAATATATTGCACAGGGCCAGGATCGTACAGAACGTCTTCTTCAGGCCAAATCTGGTCGTTTATATGAAATCTGGATTGGTGCTGGACTCATCGTTGCAGGTCTTACAGGCGTAGCCTCTTGGTTCTGGATGAGACCATTTCTGACCAGCGCCCATATTCACGTTCATCCACCGTTACTTGGAGAAATGCATCTTGCTTCTGCCGCGGCATTCGATGTGGGTGTTTATGCCACAGTGGTCGGTGCGACCATGTTATTGATTTCGGTGCTGGGCGATTCTCGCCACTCAACCATGTCGGGTCCTGTATTACGAGAAGGAGATTCATCATGATCAGTCTTGAATTTTTGCTGGCTTCTGCAATCGGGCTACTCGTTGCAACAGGTATTTATCTGATTTTACGTGCACGTACATTCCCTGTGGTATTGGGTCTGGCCATGATTGGTTATGCAGTCAACCTGTTTCTTTTTGCGATGGGACGTCTTCAGGTGAACTCTCCTGCAATTCTCACCGAATCTGCCAACGTCACAGATCCGCTGCCTCAAGCACTGGTGCTTACTGCAATCGTGATTGGTTTTGCAACCACTGCATTTATTGTGCAGCTTGCAATCCGTAGTCGCTATGAATCAGGAACTGATCATGTCGATTCTAAAGAAGATCCTGCATTAAACTATGACCCGCGTGAGGATAAGCCTTAATGTCTGATTTCATCACTTTTTGGCATATGCATGCGCCGATCTTGAGTATTTTAATTCCAGCATTTACCGCATTTAGTCTAGTTTTATTGGGCAATCCAGGCTCAGGGGCACTTGAACATGATCCACGCCAACCCTGGCGTCGGGGAATTAGTTTCATCTCGATATTATTGGGCCTTGCAACCGCTATCAGCTATTTCATGATGGCCAGCACAGGTCAGATCACGGTATATCAGTTAGGTGAATGGTCTGCACCATTTGGGATTGTACTGGTTCTTGATCGATTATCTGCCTTTATGGTGCTACTTACCTATGTACTCGCTACACCAGTACTCTGGTTTGCAAGTAAAGAATGGGATGCACGTGGTCGCTATTTCCATGTGATGTACCATTTTTTACTGATGGGTGTATGTGGCGCATTTCTAACAGGCGATTTATTTAACCTGTTTGTATTTTTTGAGGTGCTACTACTTGCGTCTTATGTCTTACTGCTACACACCCAAGGTAAAGCCAGATTTCAGCTCGGAATTCATTACGTCACCATCAATTTGCTTGCATCGGCACTATTCCTGATTGGGCTAGGCATGATTTATGGCAATGTAGGCAGCTTAAATATGGCCGATGTTGCGCGTTTGGTGCCTATTCTTGAACCAGAACAACATAAGCTTGCGATTGCAGGGGGGTTATTACTATTTGTTGTTTTTGGCATCAAAGCTGCCATGCTTCCTGTCGGGTTCTGGCTACCCAAGACCTATGCTGTCGCGACTACGCCAGTTGCTGCACTGTTTACCATTATGACTAAAGTGGGGATTTACGCGATTTTGCGAGTCAATGGAACGGTCTTTGATGACGATTTCTCTCAAGCGATGTTGCAAAAATGGTTACTTCCAATCGGTCTTGTTACCTCACTTTATGGCGTGATTGGTGCCATTGGTGCAGACCGCTTACGTCGTTTCATTGGCTTCATGATTCTGTCATCCGTCGGAACCATTTTGATTGCAATTGCCATGTCAAATACCCAAGCATGGGCAGCCGCACTTTACTATCTAGTACATAGCACCCTGATTGCAGCCGCATTTTATTTATTTTCAGGCTGGATCACCTCACAACGTGGCGAATTTAAAGATCATTTAAAAATTGCGCCTCAAATGAAACAAGAAAAAATTACCTCAATCACCTTTTTGGTCATTGCGCTGATGCTGGCAGGCTTACCCCCTTTTAGTGGTTTCTGGGGTAAAGTATTTATCTTGCAATCGTCTGCACAATCGGCTTATCAAGGCTGGATTATTGCGATCATTCTAATCGTTAGCCTGCTGAGTATTATTGCCCTGACACGTGTTGGTTTTGTATTATTTTGGCGGGCTAGCCGTCCTGAAGATAATCCGAAAGAACCCGCTTATGCAGTTTATCAAGCTTTACCTGATCGCGCACCCGCACGTAATAATCAAACCATTTATGTACTGCTTGCTGGTCTAATTTTGTATGTCGTTTTTGCCGCACCTATTCAGCAATATACGCTTGCAACTGCCGAACAAATTCGTGATCGTAGCTTATATATCAATCAAGTCCTAAAGAAAGATCGTGAAGGCAATGTGATTAGTGTAGCAAGTTATGATCCGACTTATTTGCCCGAAACCAAATATGGCGGTGAAGCATTGGATAGTAATGCTCACTATATTCCCTACATCATTTCGGAAAACTCACTAAAGGGTGAACATATTTCCCCTTATAAACAGCGTCAAATCCAGCAACAACTGAATAATGAAAGCGTTGCTCCAACTGATGCACAGCTCAAACCCATGGAGCCCTAGTCATGAGTAAGCATTCCTTTATTGAGCGCTGGTTTCCACATCCTTTTGTTTCGGTGATTATTGCTCTAAGCTGGCTTATGCTGGCACATAGCCTTGAATTTGCAAATCTTTTACTTGCAATTCTCTTGGGAGTTTTTATTCCACGCTTGGTTCGCCCTTTTATTACCAGAACACCCCACATCCACTGGAACCCCGCGATCAAACTGATCTTTATCGTACTCTGGGATATTGTGGTTTCCAATATTCGGGTGGCCAAACTTGTTTTAGGGCCAACTGAGCACTTACATCCTAAATGGTATCGAGTACCGCTTGAAACGCAACATGAACAGGTCAATAGTATTCTGGCAATGATCATTACCACCACACCTGGAACCGTCTCGGCAGGTATTGATCAGGAACGTGGTGATATTTTGGTACATTCACTGAGTACCGAGAATACCGAACTCGATATTCAAGAGATTAAAAACCGTTATGAAGCACCATTAATTGCCATCTTTGATGTTGATGTAAATCAAGGAGATCCTAAATGACCATTCTTCCATACGCATTAGGCATCTGCTTGATTGCCATTACGATTTCGATGTTTATGTGTCTGATCCGCTTAGTCCTTGGTCCCTCAGTCATTGATCGGCTACTGGCACTAGATACACTCTTTTTAAATGCAACCTGTTTAGTGATCGTACTTGGAATTTACTGGGCCACCACCAATCTGTTTGAAGGTGCCTTGCTGATTGCCATGCTTGGTTTTGTATCTACCGCAGCACTGGCCCGTTATTTTACAACGGGTCATGTAATTGACTAGGAGGCTATTATGCAATTGATTATGGAAATTTTGGTATCCATCTTTCTGATTTTAGGTGCATTTTTTACTCTAGTCGGTGGTATTGGCCTGATCCGTCTGCCTGATTTATTTATGCGTTTGCATGCGCCTACCAAGTCGAGCACACTGGGACTGGGTAGCTTTTTAATTGCTTCAATTATTTATTCTGCTTTTCATGGCCGTTTTGGTTTTGCAGAGTTGTTGATTACTTTGCTGGCCTTTATTACAGCACCGGTTTCGGCCAATCTGATGGCACAAGCAGCACTGCATTTACGCTTAAGATCATTAAGTGGTGAAGTTCCTGAAAGCCTAAACCGTCCACTTCCTTGGGATCGTTATTCATTTCTAAACCGCCGTCGTAGTCTGAATCAAAGCCATCAACGTTCAGATCCACCAACAGATCAATAAATGACTACATATAAAAAGCCACCCGCAGGTGGCTTTTTATATGGCTTAAGACTTATCTTCAGATGACTGCTCTGGCAGATCTTGCACTGCCTTTTCAATCAAACCAAACATATAGTTGCCATAGGCATTGGTTTTATCGTAGTGAAAACGCAAACGTGGCGTAATACGAGTTTTAATGCGACGGCTTAGTTCATGACGCAAGAAACCAGACGCTTTATTTAAGACATCTAAAGTTTCTTTATTTGCTGCTTCACTTTGTTCATCACCTAGCTCACGCCCCATCACAGTGACATAAACTTCAGCATATCCCATGTCTGCACTGACTTTCACTGCAGAGATGGTCACCAGACCCCCTAAGCGAGGATCTTTGAGCTCCTGACGGATCAGTTCAGACAACTCACGTTGTACTGAATCCGCCATTCGCTTTAAGCGTTGGCTACCCGCCATTAAAGACTCCGTTTAATCAATTGAACATCATACACTTCGATCTTGTCTTTCGCTTTGATGTCTTTATAGCCTTTTACTGCAAGACCACATTCCATACCCGCACGAACTTCTTCCACGACTTCTTTATAACGACGAAGAGATTCAAGCTCACCCTGGAACACCACCACGTCATCACGCAATACGCGAATCGGCTTGTTACGATGTAACATACCTTCAAGTACCATACAGCCCGCTGCTGCACCAAATTTACTTGAGTGGAATACTTCACGTACTTCAGCAACACCCAAGATGGTTTCACGATGTTCAGGTGCAAGCTTACCGCTCATGGCATTCTTCACATCATCAATCAATTCATAAATGATGCTGTAGTAACGAATATCGATGCCGTCTTGATCGCTCTTCTGACGCGCTGTTGTATCGGCACGAACGTTAAAGCCAAGCAATACTGCTTCAGACGATTCTGCAAGCGTTACATCAGACTCTGTGATCGCACCAACGCCTGAACTGATCACACGGACACGAACCTCGTCCATCGATAATTCATTCAATGCCGCAGTTAAGGCTTCAAGCGTACCGCGTACGTCTGCCTTCAACACCACATTGACAGTTGGAACATCTTTTTTGCCCATTGATGCCATGATGTTTTCAAGACGCATTGCGCTTTGACGCTCAATACGTTTTTGACGCTCACGGTCTGCACGCGCATCAGCCACTTCACGTGCTTTCTTCTCGTCATTCACCACAAGAACTTCGTCACCCGCCATTGGTGCATCTGGTAAGCCCAGAATTTCCACTGGAATAGATGGACCTGCCGATTTAATTGGCTGGCCATTCTCATCTGACATCGCACGGACACGACCATATGATGAACCTGCAAGAACAAGGTCACCAATGTTCAATGTACCGTTTTGAACCAGAATCGAGGTTACTGCACCACGACCTTTGTCGACACGTGCTTCAATCACAACACCTTGCGCAGCACCTTCACCAGATGCTTTCAATTCCATCAACTCTGATTGAATCAGAATCAAGTCTAGAAGTTCATCGATACCTTGACCCGAATGCGCCGATACCATTGCGACTGGAACATCACCACCCCATTGTTCAGGTACGATCTGTTTGGTCGTCAATTCATTCAATACGCGATCTGGATCAGCAGATTCTTTATCCATTTTGTTGATGGCAACAATAATTGGAGTTCCTGCTGCACGCGCATGATCAATTGCTTCAGCTGTTTGTGGCATGACACCATCATCAGCTGCAACGACCAAAACCACGATATCCGTTGCTTTCGCACCACGTGAACGCATTGCAGTAAATGCCGCGTGCCCCGGTGTATCAAGGAATGTAATGATTCCTTTATCTGTTTCAACGTGATATGCACCAATATGCTGAGTGATCCCACCTGCCTCACCCGCAGCCACTTTAGAGCGACGGATACGGTCAAGTAATGATGTCTTACCATGGTCAACGTGACCCATAATTGTTACAACAGGAGGACGCGTTGTTTGCTCGCCACGTGCTTCTTCAGCCGCTTCAAGCAAGTTATCTTCCGCCTGAGTATCAGACACCAGAATTGGATTATGACCCATTTCTTCCACTACAAGTGCAGCGGTATCTTGATCAATCGATTGGTTTTGAGTAACCAATTCACCCATTTTCATCAGGGTTTTGATTACTTCGCGAACTTTAATCGCCATCTTTTGAGCAAGATCGGCAACCACAATGGTTGAACCAATTTCAACATCGTATACCTGTTTTTTAACAGGTTTTTCAAAACCATGCTTGTTGGCTTGGCTAGTTTTTAAACCACGTTTGTGATGTGATTTAAAACTTTGCTCTTCTTGGTTATTACGGCCGCCTTTCTTCTGACCACGTGGATTGGTTGCACCACCACGCTTGATCTCACGGTCTTCCTGATTGAAAGAATCTTCATAAGCTTGGCCTACAAGACCTGCTGCCAAAGGAGAATCATCAATCACACGGATGGTGGCACCTGTTTCTTCAGTTGAATACTTAGATGCCATTTTACGCATTTGTTCAAGCGTACGTTGCTGTGCTTCTTCAGCCGCTTTACGACGTGCTGTTTCTTCAACCGCTTTTAGCTTCGCTGCTTCTGCTTCACGTGCTTTACGTTGCTCAGCCGTTTCCACCTGTTTTACATTGACAGGTTTAATTGGCTTGTTGGTTGACTTTCTTTTCACAACAACTTCTGTTGTGGTTGAAGTCGTTTTTGCTGTTTCTTTTTGCTGCGCTGCACGCATGGCATTTAAAGTAGCCTGCGCTTTGTTCTCAGACTCATCACGCATTTGCTGTTGAGGCGCCTGACGTGGTTGTTCCTGAGGACGTGTACGCTCTTCAGTTTCCTGACGCGCTTTCGCTTCAGCAGCAATTTGTTCTGGATTTGGCTTGGTAAACGTATGTTTTTTACGAACTTCTACGTTAATGGTTTTGGCTTTGCCTGATGTACTCGCCACTTTTGCCGTACTGGTAGTTTTACGTTTCAACGTGATTTTTCCTGCACCACTTTCTTGCCCATGAATCTTTTTCAAATGATTCACTAGGGTGTCTTGCTGTTCAGTGGTGATAATGTCATTTGCTGTACGTTGTGGCAGACCTGCTTCACGAACCTGTTCAAGGAGCTTTTCTACAGGACGACCTACACTGAGTGCTAACTCTTTAATCGACTTGTCCGTCATGTATTACCTCCTAATTAAACCATGATTCGCGTGCTTTCATGATCAGTTGACCCGCTTTCTCTTCACTAAGCCCTTCGATATCAGAAATATCATCAGTAGCCTGATCAGCCAAGTCATCAACTGTCACGACACCACGTGCTGCAAGAGCATATGCCAGTTCTTGTGTCATTCCTGCCATTGCAAGGAGCTCAACACTTGGTTCCTGAACATTTTCTTGCTGTTTTAATGCATCTGTTAATGCTGCTTCTTTTGCACGACTTTGCAATAACTCAACCAGTTCCTGATCAAGTTCGATTTCGTCAAATGTTTCTGGTGGCACATAAGCAATTTCTTCAAGTGAAGTAAAGCCCATTTCAACCAGTGCCATTGCGAGATCTTCTTCAATATCCAGACGTGTTACAAACATATCCAGATATTGCTGCGCTTCATTTTGCTGACGAGCACGATACTCTTCTTCAAGCATCATGTCGAGTTTATAGCCAGTTAATTCTGAAGCAAGACGAACATTTTGACCTTGTGATCCAATAGCGCGAGCTAGCTGATCATTGGTAGCAAAAATAATGTCAGCACTGCGTGTATCTTCATCAAGTACAATTCCCGACACATCCGCAGGTTCAAGTGCGCTTGCGATATACTGTGCTGGATCATCTGACCACACCACCACATCAATACGCTCACCATTGAGTTCTTGCTGAACTGCTTGAATACGTGTACCACGCATACCAATACACGCACCGACTGGATCGATACGATGATCGTTGGTTTTCACCGCAATTTTGGCACGCACACCTGGTTGACGCGCAGCAGCCTTGATCTCAATGATTTCTTCAGAAATTTCTGGAATTTCTTTCTTCATCAATGCCATTAACATTTCAGGACGCGCGCGCGACAATAACAATTGCGCACCACGACCTTCACGATTGACACTGTATAAAATTGCATTCATACGTTGTTTTGGACGCAAAATTTCTTTTGCAATCATCTCTTCACGTGCCAGATACGCTTCCGCATTGTCACCAAGATCAATGATGAAACCATCTTTGGTTTGCTTTTTCACTTCACCGTAAATCAGCTCACCCACTTTTGATTCGTAAGCATCGGCAATTAATGCGCGTTCTGCTTCACGAATTTTCTGTACAATCACTTGCTTGGCAATTTGTGCTGCAATACGACCAAATTCGATCGACTCTACTTCAAGCTCACGCACATCACCAATTGACCATTTTGATGCATCAACATCAGAAATCGCGTCTTGGCATGCTGGCATTTCATGATCTTCATCCGCAACAAGTGTCCACTGACGGAACGTGCGGTAATCACCTGTTTTGCGGTCAATTTCTACACGTAATTGTGCTTCTTCTGCATTTGTGCCTTCGTAGAATTTTTTCTTCGTTGCCGCAACAAGAGCTTGTTCCAGCGCTTCGAAGATCGCTTCACGACTAACACCTTTTTCATTACTAACCGTTTCTACAACGGTAAGAATTTCACGGCTCATAAGTCACCTACAGATTCTTATTAATTTAAATGAATTTAGTCCTGATAGATCAAATTTGCTTTGTCGATATTATGACTATCAATCTCAAGCACATGCTTACCGTCCACTTCTACTTGAATCATTTCATTTTCAAGATCTACGAGCAACAGTTTTGCTTGGAACTTACGACGATTTTCGACAGCGCTAATTAATCTCAGAGCGACTTGTTGTCCGATATATGCAGACATTTGTTCAAGCTGGAAAAATGGTCGATCCCAACCTGGCGATGAAACTTCAAGTGCATACTCACCTGAAATCGGATCATGAACGTCCAAGATGGCACCCACTTGCTGGGTGACACGAACACAGTCCTGAACGCCAATACCACGTCCGAGCTCAGTTTCCCCGTCTTCATTTAAAACAGGTTCAGCAGTCTCATCTACGGGCTTGTCAATAAAAATACGCAATAATGAGCGCTTGCCTTGTGGAATAAATTCAATTCCCCAAAGATTCACGTCACAGGCTTGCACTGCAGGAGCGATTAGATCATGGAGTGCTTGGGTTTTGTTTGATAACTTCATTTACTCTCGTCATTTTGTGCGATTCAATCGGTCTTTAGACCGATTCAGACTTACTATAGTGAAGCATGACTATTTGACCAATTGATGTCGACACTACACGATAGCCAATAAAAAAGGGCGTTAATCGCCCCTATATTTTGCACAGCAACCTAAAATCCACTGTGCAAAAAGGCCCACCTATCTGTGAGCCCTCTTAGAAACTTGGTAGCGGGAGCTGGATTTGAACCAACGACCTTCGGGTTATGAGCCCGACGAGCTACCAGACTGCTCCATCCCGCATCAACGTGCAAATATTATATACATTCATTGAAAAAAGTCAATCTTTCAACCAATGCTCCAATCTGATTTTGCAACTCAAATTGAAAATGGTAGCGGGAGCTGGATTTGAACCAACGACCTTCGGGTTATGAGCCCGACGAGCTACCAGACTGCTCCATCCCGCATCGACACACACTTCGTGTGGCAAAAAGTTTGCACCAAGATTTTTAACATCTTAGCCTGCTGTGTGTCTCACAAACAGTGCAACTTTTCTGGTGAAGCGAACTATAGAGAGTTAAGCCCACCCTGTCAACCAATGATTCTGATTATTCAGCTTCATACCTACTGAACGTCCAATTAACGAACAATACCGCGCAATTTACACCCAAAATCGCGACCTTTCATCCAGTAAACGAAACTTTTCTTGGCGTTGACGTTGTTTGGAGCTATTTCGAGCTTTGATCTATTTTGATGAGCAACACATCAGACCAAGTTACACATTGTTGAACGATGCATCATCACTTGATCAACATTTAACCAGAAATTAAAGTCATATTTTTAATTCGCACAAACAAAAAAAGGCATCTTATGAAAGATACCTTTTTTAATCTCTGGATGATCGCATTCAATGCGCTTCCATCAACTGCTGCATACACCAATAATTGAATTGCTTGAATTATTGGTGCGGAAGGGGGGACTTGAACCCCCACGCCCGAAAGCACTACCACCTCAAGGTAGCGTGTCTACCAATTCCACCACCACCGCAGCTTGTGGCAGGAATTCTAGTCGCTTCCTACACAAAAATAAAGAGCAATTTTAAATTATTGACTCGACTTAGGTGCATTTGGTGAAGTTTCAGGCGTTGATGCAGGAGCTGAGTTCGTTGTTTGTACAGATTTTAGGCTATAAGCATCTGTGGTTTGTTTTTTTGCAAAGACTGCCAAACTCAAACTGGTCACAAAAAACAATGCGGTTAAGACTGCGGTGACACGGGTCAGGAAGTTGCCTGAACCTGAAGCACCAAATACAGTTGCAGCACCGCCACCACCAAAAGATGCACCGGCATCAGCACCTTTACCGTGTTGAATCAACACGAGACCAATAATTAGTACAGCCAAAATGATATGTACAACCAATACAAACGTATGCATGCTGAACTCCTATTGTTGCGTTTGGGCAAATGCTTGAGCAATTTTATAAAATGACTCAGCATTGAGTGATGCTCCGCCAACCAATGCCCCATTAATATCTGGACAAGCCGCCAACTCTACCGCATTTTCTGGCTTGACACTACCACCATAAAGTAATGCAATTTGAGAGCCTGCTGGGGTAATCTGACATAAACCTTCACGAATTTTGGCATGAATGGCTTGCGCATCTTCTGGTGATGCAGTACGGCCTGTACCGATGGCCCAGATCGGTTCATAAGCAATGACGATTTGATGCTGCCACTGCTCGGCACTCACTACAGGTGCAATATCACAGATTTGCTGCAACACAATCTGCTCAGCCAAACCTTGTTCACGCTGTTCAAGACTTTCACCTACACAATAAATGACTGTCATTCCTGCATTTAAGGCATGGCTTAGTTTTGCTTTTAAAATTTCAACATGATCACCAAGTAAGTCACGACGCTCAGAATGTCCAATCAGGACATATCGAATTTGGCTATCTGTCAGCAATTCGGCACTTATTTCACCTGTATAAGCACCTGTACCAGCAAAACGAGAAACATCTTGCGCAACCGTCGCAACTTGACGGTTTGCCGTTGCCAGTTCGCTTTGAATTGTTGTCAATGCGATGGCTATAGGTGCAACACCCACATGACAATACTGCTCAGAAATAGGTTGCTGCTTTAATAAATCTTTAAATTGTTGTACAAGTTGAATGGCATCAGATTGTTTAGGATTCATTTTCCAATTGCCGACAACCCAAGGAATAATAGTCGAGCCCGACATATTGCTAACCTTTCATCGAAAATGCAGCACATTCTACACGGGTTTTTGGCAAAATTAGAACGTTTTCTTTTCACACCCTTCTTATTCACCGAAGTGAATTTATGACTAAATTGATATTTATTACAGTTCATCTCTGCACGTCAAGTAACAAATTAACCTCTCCGATGTATCGAAAGTCATGTCGCAAGGGTAGAATTTTTCCATAAGCCCCGTATAATTTTCTATATACAAATTATAATGATATCAGAATCACAAGGCGGTCTAATGTCAGCATTTACAACACCACCTAAGTTTTCGGGGTTTATTCGGCGTTTAGTCGAAGAAGGCTATGTGAATGCACAAAATATGCAGCAGGCTTTGGAAAAAGCAAAAAAATTTAAACAAGATATTGTGCCCTACTTGATTGATAATTTTTCAATCTCTCCACTCACCATTGCAGAAATCATTTCTTTAGAGTTTGGAGAACCATTACTTGATCTGGGTGTTTTTGATCCCGCTTTATTTTTAAAAGATAAAATTGATGAAAAACTGATCCAGAAATATCGAATCATGCCATTGGTGCATCGCGGGCATGTGTTGTATGTCGCAACCAGTAATCCAACCAACATTGAGGCAATGGATGCGATTCGATTTAATAGCAAGCTCAAAGTTGAACCAATTATTGTTGAACATGACAAATTAGAGCGATTGCTTTCAGAACATTTTGTTGAGGAAACTCATTTTAATTTTGATACAGAAGAGCTTGATCTGGATGTTGAAGTCGATCCACATACAACGGATGACGACGATGAGGATGACAAACTTAAAGACGAAGCACCTATTGTTAAATACATTAATAAGTTACTGATTGATGCGATACGCATGAGTGCTTCGGATTTACACTTTGAGCCCTATGAGAAAAGCTATCGGGTCCGTTATCGGGTAGATGGTGTACTGCGGTTGATTGCAACACCTCCCCTGCAACTGGCAACACGACTGGCCTCACGTTTGAAAGTCATGTCACAAATGGATATTTCGGAAAAACGTGTTCCGCAAGATGGCCGTATTAAACTCAAAATGTCTAAAAGTAAAACCATTGATTTTCGGGTCAATTCTTTGCCGACATTATTTGGGGAAAAAATTGTTCTTCGGATTCTTGATCCAGCCAGTGCCATGCTCGGTATTGATGCACTCGGTTATGAACCCGAGCAAAAAGCACTATTTATGGAGGCTTTAAACAAACCGCAAGGGATGCTTCTAATTACGGGACCAACGGGTTCAGGTAAAACCGTATCTTTATATACAGGCTTAAATATACTCAATACCGAACATGCCAATATTTCCACAGCAGAAGATCCAGTAGAAATCAATCTCGAAGGCGTCAATCAGGTCAATGTCAATCCAAAGGTTGGACTGACATTTGCTGCTGCATTAAGATCCTTTTTACGTCAGGATCCTGATATTATTATGGTCGGGGAAATACGTGATCTGGAAACCGCTGAGATCGCCATTAAAGCAGCTCAAACAGGTCATTTGGTCATGTCGACGTTGCATACCAATAATGCAGCAGAAACACTGACTCGACTCAGAAATATGGGCGTTGCTTCTTTTAATATTGCAACCTCAGTGAATCTGGTGATCGCACAACGTCTTGCTAGGCGTTTATGCAGCCAGTGCAAACGACCGATTCAGGTTCCAGAGCGAAGTTTGCTGGAAATGGGCTTTACGCCAGAAGATTTAGCTCAACCAGAATTTCAGATTTTTGAGCCTGTAGGGTGTCATGACTGTCGCGAAGGCTATAAAGGCCGTGTGGGGATTTACGAAGTCATGAAAATTACACCAGAAATATCAAAAATTATTATGGAAGATGGTAATGCGCTAGAAATTGCCGCAACAGCCGAAACATTGGGGTTCAATAATTTACGTCGGTCGGGTCTGAAAAAAGTGATGCAGGGGGTCACCTCGTTACAGGAAATTAATCGTGTAACCAGTGAATAATGCAAAGTCTCAAAATAAGGATAACCAAATGGCAGCAAAAAAAACGCAAGTAATGCCAGTATTTGCTTATGAAGGTGTCGACCGTAAAGGCATCAAGTTAAAAGGGGAATTACCTGCACGCAATATGGCATTGGCCAAAGTCACTTTGCGAAAACAAGGCATTACGATTCGCACCATACGTGAAAAACGTAAAAATATTTTTGAAGGTTTACTTAAAAAGAAAGTCAAACCACTCGATATTGCCATTTTTACTCGTCAACTTGCCACCATGATGAAGGCAGGTGTTCCATTGGTACAAGCATTTGAAATTGTAGCAGAAGGGTTAGAAAACCCAGCCATGCGCGATGTAGTGCTTGGCTTAAAAAATGAAGTTGAAGGCGGCAATACCTTTGCTGGTGCTTTACGCAAGTATCCCCAGTATTTTGATAACTTATTCTGTTCCCTCATTGAATCAGGGGAGCAGTCGGGTTCTCTTGAAATTATGCTAGACCGTGTGGCCGTCTATAAAGAAAAAAGTGAAGTTCTTAAGCAAAAAATTAAAAAAGCCATGAAATATCCTGCCACCGTCATTGTAGTTGCGATTGTGGTAACCATTATTTTGATGGTAAAGGTTGTCCCTGTATTTAAAGACTTATTTACATCATTTGGTGCAGATTTACCTGCTTTTACGCAACTGGTGGTCAATATGTCAAACTGGATGCAAGATTACTGGTTTATTTTAATTCTGGTGATTGGGGCTGCAATTGCAGGTTTCCTGGAAGCTAGAAAACGCAGTAAACGCTTTCGCGATCAACTTGATCGTTTGGTTCTCCGATTGCCCATTGTTGGTGATCTGGTCTACAAGGCAATCATTGCCCGATACAGTCGCACTTTGGCCACAACTTTTGCTGCAGGTGTACCACTCATTGATGCGCTGGCCTCTACCGCAGGTGCCACGAATAATACTGTTTATGAACAGGCAGTGCTTAAAATCCGAGAAGATGTATCAACTGGACAACAACTTAACTTCGCTATGCGCGTATCCAATCGTTTTCCAACCATGGCTATCCAAATGGTAGCGATTGGTGAAGAATCTGGAGCACTCGATGAAATGCTGGATAAAGTCGCAAATTATTATGAAAGTGAAGTCGATCATGCGGTCGATGGCCTTACCTCCATGATGGAACCGCTGATTATGGCGATTTTGGGCATTTTAGTCGGTGGACTGGTTATTGCAATGTATCTTCCAATTTTCCAAATGGGCTCTGTGGTTTAATGTCTGACTTCATTCGTTATTTTTCTGAAAATTTAACTGCTTTATATTGTCTTGTAGGTATTTTAAGTCTATGTATAGGAAGCTTTCTCAATGTTGTGATTTTTCGCACACCCAAAATGATGGAACAAGAATGGAAACAAGAATGTCAGATGATATTACATCCAGATCAGCCACTCATCGAAAGTGAAAAGTTAACGCTCAGTTACCCTGCTTCAACTTGTCCACACTGTCATACTCCTATCCGCTGGTATCAAAATATTCCATTAATCAGTTGGTTATTTCTACGTGGTAAATGTCAGTCATGCAAAGCTTCCATCAGTAGTCGTTATCCGCTGGTTGAGTTACTGACCATGCTTTGTTCGCTGCTGGTGGTTGTGGTATTTGGTGCGACACTACACATGCTTTTCGGTTTAGTGCTGACCTGGATATTGATTGCGCTGACCTTTATTGACTTTGATACCCAGCTTCTACCTGATCGTTTTACCCTGACACTTGCAGGATTAGGGTTAGCTGTAAATAGCTTCACAATCTATGTTTCCCCCACTCAAGCGATTTGGGGTTATATTGTGGGCTTCCTTTGCCTCTGGATTGTGTATTACATTTTTAAGCTGATTACCAAAAAAGAAGGCATGGGCTATGGCGATTTTAAATTACTCGCGGCTCTAGGAGCATGGATGGGACCCATGATGCTGCCATTGATCGTGCTCTTGTCATCCTGCGTCGGCGCCATTATTGGTATCATTTTGCTACGTAAGCGTCAGGAAAATCAGCCTTTTGCATTTGGTCCCTATATCGCGATTGCAGGTTGGATTGCATTTTTGTGGGGCGATCAGATTATGAAAGTCTACCTGGGAGGCTAAGGATCATGTTTATTGTGGGCCTGACCGGTGGGATTGGTAGCGGTAAATCTGCTGCAAGCCAATGGTTTGAAAAGCAAGGCATACAGGTAGTAGATGCCGACATTGTGGCGCGTGAAGTGGTCGATGTCGGGCAACCTGCACTCAAAGAGATTGCTACAGCGTTTGGTGACTGGGTGTTACAAGCAGATGGAAGTCTGAATCGCCGCGCATTAAGAGAGCATATTTTTCAGTCACCAGAATCACGGCATACGCTTGAAGCTATTACCCATCCCATCATTCGAAAGTCTATTATTGAACAACTCAATGCTGCCACAAGCCCGTATGTCATTCTGGTTTCTCCACTCTTATTTGAAACTAATCAGCACGAACTGACAGATCGCAACTTACTGATTGATGCTAGTGAAGAAATTCAAATTGCACGTGCCAGCCAACGAGATGGTCAATCCATCCAGCAGATTCAAAAGATTATTGCGGCACAAATGCCAAGAGCTGAAAAACAACAACGTGCCGATGATATCGTCCTCAATGATGGGCATTTGAAACATCTTTATCAGCAACTTATAGCTTTACATGAAAACTATCTGAATCACTAATCAGATTTCTGCTTTTGTTTCTCCAGCTCAATGGTGAGGGTATCTTTTAGTCGCCAACGCCATGGCTGTAAAGCACCAATTCCCATCCCGATCAGACCGCATATGATTGAAGCACTTAACGGCTCATTCAATAAAGGAACAGCAACCACCGCGGCAATAAATGGCGCCAAGGTAACAATACTTCCTGTTTTGAAAGCACCCAGACGTTCAATGGCCGCAATATAGGCGAGCGTCGAAATAATCACGACAAACACGCCATGAAAGACGCCCTGAATCATCAGATGTATAGGATTGACACCTGTAAAATGCTTAGGGAAAAACAACAGATAAACAGGTAGATAAATTACTGCTGACCAGATCGCTACACTGGCCATAGAATGCCACGCCGAAAGCTTCCACTGCTTCAATAGCACAGTAAAAACGCCCCAACAAATAGCACTCATAACAAAAAGCAGATCACCCACACCAAAACTGACATGATCTCGTTGCATCATCAGAAAGCTCATGAGCGTAATCGCACCGAGCATGATGCAAAAGCTTAACCACGTATGACCATCGAAGGGTTGCTTAAATAATATATAGGCTGCAATGGCCGTACATAAAGGGATACAGCCATTCAAAAAAATAGCAGCATGTGCCGCAGGCGCATATAAGAACGCACTATAAACGGTCAGACAGTATCCAATTCCACCAATCAGCGCCAAGATGACTGCTTCACGTTGCCATAAAAATGCCAGATCTTTTTTATAGATTAAAATCGGCATGAGAATACAGAATGCGATTGCAAAACGGATGGCAACAATATCCCAGGCACTAATATGCCACTGCGCATTGAGTCTGGAGAAAATTGTAAATCCCCCCCAAATACACATTGTTATCGCGACAAAACAATAACCTTGAAAACGCGGTGACATAAGACCTTCTTAAGCAACAAAAGAGAAGCGAAATAGCGTTTTAGCCGAGGCGCTGACGACATGCCTCATATAATGCCATTCCTGCTGCGACACTCACATTCAAACTTTGCAAATTGCCTGACATTGGAATATAAACGGTTTGATCGCATTGAGACTGTGTGATTGGACGTAAACCTGTATCTTCAGCCCCCATCACAATCGCAACGTTGCCAGAAAAATCATATTTCTGAATCGGAAGTGCTTTTTCATCCAGCATGGTGCCGACCACTTTCACAAAAAAATGCGCTTTGATATGCGCCAAGGTCCGTGCCAGATTGGTCACTTGAATAAATTTGACCTTTTCTGCCCCACCTGCCGCAACTTTACGTGCTGTCGGTGTCAGACTCGCTGAGCGATCACGTGGCACAATCACCGCAGCAATGCCCATCGCAGCGGCTGTTCGAATGCAAGCCCCCAGATTATGTGGATCGGTCACCTGATCAAGCGCGAGCAACAATGCTTGATCATTATTTTGTAAAAGCTGATCTAAATCTTTTTCATTGAGTACAGGATGAGGGCGCACTGCAGCAACAACGCCCTGATGAAAAGGAAGGCCAGCCAGCTTTTCAAGACTGTCACGACTCGCCTTTTGTACACTGATACCAAAAGGTTCCGCCAGCTCCAGAATCTTTTGCAAGCGCTGGTCATCACGACCTTTTAAAGTAAACAGTGTTAAAACACGTTCGGGTTCTAATTCTAACAATGACTCCACCGAATGAACGCCATAGTAATATTCTGGTTTTGCCATGTTTAACCTCTAAAACCGCATATAAAAAATAAAATCCTGTAAAGCCAGCTTCACAGGATTTTTAACACAACTATTTTAACTGATTTAACAGCCGAAGAGTTAGCCTTCTAAATGACAAACGTAATCGAGCACTTCATCTGTTTCGATTTTAAATAAACTGTTGCCAGGCACATAAAAAGACTGGCCTGCACGGAACAATTCACTTTCTGTGCTGTCTGCAATCTTGACGCGGCATTCGCCTGAAATGATTTCCATGCGCTCAGGAACATGCGTTTCAAAGGTAAGAGGCTGTTCTGTTGGTAAAATCACACCTAAAGTTTTCTTGGTACCATCTTCAAATTGAACCGTATGACTAATGCATAAACCGCCAAAATAAACATTTGATTTTTTAATGACTGTGACATGATCAAACTGAGCTGAACTCATGCATACTTCTCCAAATAATGCCGCATTTATATTAGGTGATGACTGACGTAGTTTAATTGTGGCGAAATAACTAATCAATCAATTTTCATAAGGATAAATTTGCAAATTCCATGCCTTGAGTCGAATTTTTTCGACATAATTTTCTGGCAGATGAATCTCTATGCTTCGATTGCTTAAAACCTGTGCAGAATATTGACACACGATCTGTTTCATTTGATTGAGCAGTACCCACTTTACACGCACTGCATCAGGATGATTAACCGTCACACTCACCGTTGCAGCAGATTCATTCATACCCACATGCTGATATTGTATACGCCAGTCTGGCTGTCGATCACGATCTTGTGGAAAGCGACTTGCATTATCTGCAAATAGATAGCGATCATGCGTGATTACGCTCTGCTGTAATGTGGGCCAGATGCAATACCGTAAAAAATGCTGATCAATCACTCGCTCATTTAAATAGCGACCAGATGCAATATATTGGCGGATACTTGTTTCAATCTGGTGAAATATGCCTGTACAGCCCCCCCACATCCCCGCAAGGATAAGTTCGGTATGAGAATAATAATCGCGCATGACATGAAACCATCGATCACTTTGCAACCACTCATCGACAGCCTCCCGTTCACGCATCGAAATGAGTGAATCAGCATCCCTGATAAGAAAACGTTTCACTTCTGGGTCATCCATCACAAAAAATCGCCAGAACAATCCAGAGATTTGTTGTTGTTCTGGGGAAACCAGTACAAGCTGTGCACCATGTTGTTGCAACCGACTTAGTACCGAGGAGGGAACGCTCTCATCGACGTAAAAACGGCAGCGCCATTCGGGATAAATTTTTCGGGCTTCAATCACATTTAAGATCGCAGTCTCACAATAGCGTGGCTGATCTCCAAATAAGGAAAAAGCAATAATATTTTGCTCAGGAGATTCTATTGAAATGGGCGGTGGCGCGCTATGTGGTAAAGCGGTCATCGTTTCAGACGCAACTTGTTTTTGCTTCGTCTTGAGTGACAAATGTCCATAGTGTCTCACTTGTTCCTGCTGATTCAAAAAATAAGCAACTTCTGTTAACCCATCATAGATATTGGGATCAATATTTTTCTCAGATAATTCAAGTGCTTTTTGATAATGCTGATAAGCTGCGTCAAAACGTTTAAGTCTTAATGCTGTATATGCCAAATCCATATAAGCGACTCGATGATCTGGTACAAGATGAATGACCTCATGTACACACTCATAGGCACGTTGATAGTCCTCTTGAGCCAATGCCTGTTTAAATTGCTGTGACAATTGATTTAAACGCTGGTTTAGAAGCGCAAGCTGTTGCGGTTTTTTTGCTATTTTTGTACTGGGTTTAGGCAAAGGGAGTTTCATTTTCATATTTTGCTAATAAATCTTGCTATTCTTATACTGGACTTAGAATAACGAATGTCTTGTGACAAGTCCAAAACTTCTCTATCTTAGACAAAAAACTCTTGGCGCCCTGGATGCGTTTATGCTGACACATTTAACTTTAATTAATTTTGCTTTGGCAGATCACCTCGCACTCGATATTGAACAGGGATTTAATGTTCTGACTGGTGAAACTGGTGCAGGAAAATCATTACTTCTGGATGCCCTCTCGGCCAGTCTGGGAGAACGTACAGATACCAACTATGTTCGATACGGTGCCGAGAAAGCCGATATCAGTGCAACGTTTAGTTATAAAAATTATAGTCCTGAAGCCGAGTGGCTCAAAGAACATGAGCTCGATGATGAATCTGAAGAAATTCATTTGCGTCGTGTCATTTTTGCGACTGGTCGTAGCAAAGCATGGATCAATGGCCGTCCAAGCAGTTTATCTGAACTGAAAGAACTCGGACGGTTACTGGTTCAGTTATACAGCCAGCACAGTCAGCAACAGCTATTAGAACCGCCTTACCCAAAACACTGGCTAGACCGTTACAGCAACTTTTATGCTCCAGCACAGGAAGTCAAAACAGCTTATAGCGTATGGCAAAGTACGATTCGTCAGCATCAAGCCGCGCTAGATGCTCAGGCAACGCGTCAGCAACGTATTGCAGCGCTAGAATTACAACTTGAAGAGCTCGAAGATATTGTTCAAATTGATTATAAAGACATCGAACAGGAATTTGACCGCTTAAGCCATCATGAACATATCATGCAGGATTGTGCCTACAGCTTAAATCTGCTGGATGAAGCTGAGCCAAACATTACACAAGAACTGTCATCGTTATTACGCCGTATCGAATCCCATGCAGGACGCAGCGAACAACTTTCAGAAATTTATAATTCACTGGTCAACGCCCAAAGTGAAATTGAGGATGCAACTTCAAACTTACGCCAGTTCATGGACCGGCAGAGCTTTGATCCTGCACGCATGGAAGAACTTAACAGTACACTTGAAAGTTTCCACCGTCTGGCACGAAAATACCGCACTCAACCAGAACAGTTAAAACAGGACTATGCTGAATGGCAGGCAGAACTGGATCAACTGCATCAACTTGAGGATCCAGAAACACTTGCCGAACAGGTCGATCTTGCACATCAGCAATTTCTGGAAAAAGCCAAATATTTGGATCAAATCCGTCGTGAGGCTGCCCTTCCTTTGGCCAAACAACTCACTGAACAAGTCAAGCCACTTGCGTTGCCCGAAGCTCATTTCGAGTTTAAGTTTGAACCCTTAGAACAACCCAATGCTGAGGGTCTAAGTTTCATCCAGCTTCTATTTACTGCCAATAAAGGTATTCCACCGCAACCACTGGCACGTGTTGCATCTGGTGGTGAGTTATCCCGTATTGCCTTGGTCATGCAGGTGATGAATGCCGAAAAAACTGAGTCAGAAGTCTTGGTCTTTGATGAAATTGATGTCGGAATTAGTGGAGGCACAGCAGAAGTAGTAGGTCGACTACTGGCAGATCTGGCTCAACATGTGCAATTGCTTTGTATCACACATCAGGCACAGGTTGCCGCTCAGTCAGATCAACATCTTTTGGTCAAAAAACAGCAAACAGATCCAGCCAGCAGTACCATTGTTAAACTGGATGAAGAACAGCGTATTTTTGAACTGGCACGTATGTCAGGTGGTGTAGAAATTAATGAAACGACTTTACAGCATGCAAAACAGCTAAGACGCTTGAAATTTCAACATTCATAAGTATTAAACTGTGAAATAAATCAAGGAAAACGATTGGCGAAACCCATTTACTCTTGTATGTTGATATGAAGAATCTATATTTCAACACGACCTGAATTTAAGGAGAAGCATCTAGGTGACCAAACAATATTTGACACACCGTTGTCTGATTGCCCCTCCAGAAATGGCCGATGACTTTTTTGCGAATACTGTGATTTATTTGGCTCGTCATGATGATGAAGGCGCACAAGGACTGATTATTAACCGTCCTTCTGGCATTCAGGTGCGAGAACTTCTCAACGATCTGGATATCGAGGCAGATCATGTGCAGCCCCATGAGGTTTTGCAAGGTGGGCCGCTACGCCCCGAAGCAGGGTTTGTGTTGCATACAGGACAACCTGTATGGCATTCCTCGATTGCGGTGGGTGAAAATCTGTGTATTACCACCAGTAAAGACATTCTGGATGCGATTGCCCACAATGAAGGTGTAGGACGTTACCAGATTGCACTTGGCTATGCCAGTTGGACCAAGAATCAGCTTGAAGGTGAAATTTCACGTGGCGACTGGCTGATTTGTGATGCCGATATGGATCTTATTTTTAATCTTCCTTATGACGAACGCTGGGATGCTGCTTATAAAAAGCTTGGCGTTGATCGTATCTGGTTATCTTCAGAGATCGGCCATGCCTGATTCAATGTCTCACCAAATGATTATGGCCTTTGATTTTGGTACTCAGAAAATGGGAATCGCCATAGGTCAAGCCGCGATTGAAAGCAGTACGCCACTGGCGCTTTTTCCGATGAAGGATGGCATTCCAGACTGGAACCAACTGCTAAAAATCGTAAAGGAATGGCAACCCACACTTTTTCTGGTTGGTCTTCCACTCAATATGGACGATTCTGAATCGGAGCTGTCTGCACGAGCACGTAAATTTGCGCGTCGCTTACGCCACCAGACCAATATTACAACGTGGATGGTCGACGAACGGCTTACCACCCGTGAAGCACGTGATGAGCTTGAAAGTTATCAAGAGCAAGGACGTGCAAAAAAGATTGCGGCAGACAGCATCGCAGCATCACTTTTAATTCAAAGCTGGTATCGCGCCCCACAAGGTGTCCAACCCTAAATAAAAAGATGGCCCAACCACAGGGTCAAGCCATCTTTTTCGATCAAAAATTCGTATCACACTCAGTTTTTTTGCGAATTACTTTGTACAATATTCACCGTTGCAGTTCGTCCAGCCACAAAAGCTAAAGAATTTTTAGGTGCTTCATCCAGTACAATTTTTACAGGTACACGCTGAGCTAAACGCACCCATGTAAATGTTGGATTGACATTCGCAAGTAGGGTTGAACTACTTGAACGTTCACGATCTTCAATACCCGAAGCAATCCCCTGCACATGACCCCGTATCTTCTGGTCATCGCCCATCAATTGTACGGTGGCTTGATCTCCAATATGAATGTGATTTAATTTTGTTTCTTCAAAATATCCCACCACATACAATTGATGACGATCAATAAGTGCAGCAACAGCATCACCTGTTTTCACATAATTTCCTACCTGCAGGCCAAAATTTGACAGTGTACCATCTGCTGGAGCAACCACTTCCGAGCGTTGCATGTTTAACAACGCCAGATTTAAATTACTCTGAGCAACTTCTATTAGTGATTTCTGTTGAACAATTGTTGCTTCCGCCTGCTCAATTGCGGCTTTCATCTGAGCAATTTCAGCACGTGACTGATCGCGTGTTGCATAAATCTGGTCTTGTTCCTGTTTAGAAATTGCGCCATCCAATAAACTTGAATAACGTGCAGCATTTTTTTCAGCCAGTGCAGTATTCGCCTCAGATTTGGTCAAATTCGCTTTGGCTGCAATCAGATTGGCTTGGGATTGAGCCAATCCAGCTTTGGCCTTGGCCAAATCAGAACGTGCCTGTTCTACATCCAGTTGCTGACGAACCACATCGATTTTAAACAAAACCTGTCCTTTTTTAACGGTCTGGTTATCTTGAACCAAGACTTCTGTGACCAGTCCAGATACATCTGAAGACACTTGTATGACATCACCACGTACACGACCATCGCGTGTCCAAGGTGCTGAATTATAGTAATTCCACAAATGAATAATCACCGCAATTGCCACTATAGCCATTAGTAGTGTCACCACGGGCCGAACAATTTTGCGTAAATCTACCTGACTCATGATCGTGTTCCAATTTCAAATATTAAAGACGATTTCATCTGCCAAAATGCCAAATAAAGATCCAATGCATACACATTAATAACAGGATATACAGCGAAAGATTAAAAACCCCTGGAAAGCCAATCCAGCCTTTAGCAATCAGACGATCTGTCCACAATGTAACGAGTTTGAATAAAACAAATGCACAAATTGCCTGTATCAGGAAACTCGGAATATAAACACCGTATGCATTAAACTCGCCCATCAATCTCTCTCACTTTAGCCAGGGCTTGAACAGTTTCAGTCCCTTGAACATGCAAAATACTGCTTTGAATATTATTTAAGCTGATCTCGATACGCTGCCGAATTTCTGTATGGGTTTCATTAACCAGTAATTCCTGAATATGCTGAATCTGCTGCAAAATTTTATCCTTTAACGACAAATCTAACGTCAACTGTTTTTCTAGCTCACGAAAGGCACGATCTAGAAGTTGCTGCAAACGAAATAAGGCATGCTGTAAAGGTTGAGAGGTTGCTGATTGATACATCAATTCAGCAATTCGGCTTAAATTTACTACAGCACTGGTTTCAATTAATGCCTGATTCATCGCAAATTTTAGCTCATCAACCTGTACCATTTTGGTATTGAGAATGCCAATACGATCCAGCATGCCACGCAAATGAATACGAAACCCCACACCATACGGAATATACAAAGCTGCTCGCATCGCACGATAATGCGATGCCAAAATTCGGGTCGCACTGGTTTCGGGAGACATCGCACGAATAAAATAAATGGCCAAAATCGAAATAATTGGGCCGACTACACCTGCCATGGCAGTATCCATCAAAATCACAGCATTGGTTGTGTAATGATTCTGCAAGTTCAGACTCATAATGAAATTAATCAGCATGGGCAAAGCCAGCCCCATTAAAGGCGGATGTGGAAACATCGACAACAGATAAATCGCCATCGGTGCCAACACAAAAGCCAGTTGCCAGAACTCTTTAACCTCTGGCATGATCACAAAAGCATAAAAAATAGTAAGAATCGCAGCATAAATAGAACCACGGACAAACAGCTTTAAAGCAGGCACAGGATTATCCAGCATGGATAAAATACATACGCTGACAGCTGTTAACTGCGCCATCATGTAACCTGCATGCCAACCACTATAGATCCAGAGCAAAAACGAAATACTGGTTGCTACACCAGCCGCTATCGAACTACGAACGGCTATACCATGATCACGATGCAAACTTGGATATTGAGTTGTCAACGCTGCAATATGATCTGGAATGCGTTTATCACCTTGTTGAATTCTTGCCCATAATAGTTTGATCGTCATGACATTCTGCACAAAGTGGCGAATATCCATTTTCAGTGCCATGAGCATGACCTGCTGTGGAGGCTGACTCAGTGCGATCAGATGATGAAAGTCTTGTTCAAACTCATCTGGCAAACGATTTAATTGTTGTTCTTCAATCTCGGTTTGGGCACGTAAAAATGTCACCACATGCTGATACAGATCGCCCAGCCCCTGTCGATACTGCACGTCACTTTGATCCAATTGTAAAATGCGCTCCGACATCGACATCAAATTGGCAACCACCATCGTGATCTGATGCAGTAATTCCTGCAAAGGCTTGGTCATGCCCCTAAGCTCACCATGTTCGTAGGTCAGATGAACAGCTAGACCGTGAATATCAGAAGTATCTCGTGTAATCCCAGCCAAAAGTTCTGCATAACTACTACTATGCTGAGGATCGGTCAAAATACTTTTAAACACCTCTCGGGTATCATCCAGTGTTTTTTGCACCCTGTGCTGGAGTTGAGTACCAAGATGTGCAGGAAATATCGTCGCAGAAACCACTGCACTACAGATGACCGCAATCGAGATTTCAAGTACACGACTCAACGCCATGTCAAACACACTATAGGTATCAATACTGTTGATTGAACTACAGGCGACCATAGCCGTGGTATAGCCTGCCAGCATAAATACATAACTTCGCGGCGTACGATCAAGCAAAGAAACATACAGGCAAAAGGCAATCCAAAGCGCTAAAACAAACGTAAAGAGAATTGGCATATCGATCATACGAGGCGTGAGAAAAATTGCAAATGCCCCACCAATCACGGTACCCATCAAACGATAAACCGCCTTAGACGACACCATCCCAGCATAAGGCTGTGCAATAATAATCACCGTACCTGCTGCCCACATTGGATAGGTCAGATCCAGTGCAAATGCAATATACAAGGCCAACAGCATCGCAATAAACGTCTTGACCGCAAAAATCAGGTCCATTCGATTGGGCCGAAATGCCAGAATTTGTTTCCACAACATGAAAAGCTCTCTACACGGTGTGCTTTGGTATTACATCATTCAGCGAGTTACTTGTGTGAAGACGTCAACACCGACACGGCGCATCAGTTTTATCTTACACATCAAAATCATAGCCAATACAAACTACGTGCTATTAGATCATTTATGCCAATAGCTTGACTCTCAATAGACGAGATACTTTTTTCTAAAATGAAAAAAGAAAAGGAGAAGCAAAAAACTTAAAGTGCTTTAATTTCACTATTGGATATTATTACATAATTATTTTTGGAAATGAAATTAAAAATACGATAAAATATCTTATAGTGATAATCTAACCAGTTTAAAACAATATGCTGTGGCTAAAAATAGCTACAATACAATTTTCCCATAAATAACTCTGCAAATCAGAAGGCAATTTGTTATAAAGACAAACTATTCATCTTTCAGATTTTTGAGTCATTTTAGTAGGTGATCATGGCGCTTTCTAGTTTTGGTAAAATATTAACAGTTCTTGATTTATTTTCTGTTCATCGACCAATCATCAATGTAGATATCATTTGTGAAGAACTGGCTTTATCAAAACCCACAGGCTACCGTTATCTAAAAGAACTGGTTTCATCAGAAATTTTGCAAAGAATCAGTGGCACGTCGGGAGATTATACGCTGGGGCCTAAAATTGCGGTCATGGATTATATTTCACGTACCACCGATCCGATTGTGCAAATGAGCAGTCCATTTATGCGTGATATTGCCGAACGTACAGAGTTGTGCTGCTTACTTACACACCTTAACCGTGATTATTGTATCGATGTTCACCACGAAGTATTTCGTAATGCAGACTTGCTTTCTTACGGACGAGGTTGCCCACGACCTGTGTATATGGGCTCATCGCCTAAAGTGATTATGGCACATCTGCCTAAACGGCAGATTCAGGATTATTATCAACGTTTTTCGCGTCAACTGGCAGAAGTAGATTTTGCCCACGATGAAGAAAGCTTTCTGATTCGTATGAAAAAAATCAAAAAAGATGGCTATTACATTTCACATGGTGAACTCAATCCAGATGTGACAGGGCTCTCTGTTCCAATCAAATTTTCGCACACCAAAGAATCTCCGATGGCTCTTACATTGGTAGCCTCTAAAAATCGTTTCGAGTTTATTAATATTGATAAATTAATTGAAATTTTGCAGGCCAATGTCATCCATATTGAACAGAAATCGCTGGCCTTAATCCAAATCGAGAAATCACTACATTAAAGCCACTTTAAAACGTCAAAGGATAAGAATCGTGATCACTTGCGTTGAACGATTTATAACAGGAACTGTCGGAAAGTGAGATTGATTCTGGGATGAATCACCTTTTGTGATTTCATGATGGCATGCTGCCAATGCTGTTGTGTTTCACCACGCATCACAATGAGCTGCCCAGATTGTAGCTGCATCTCGATTTTTTCTTTGGTGCGAAGATGACGAAAACAAAATTTTCGGGTGGCGCCTAAGCTTAAAGAAGCAATCGTGGTTTGCTTGGCCAGAGACATATCGCCATCACTGTGCCAAGCCATTCCCTGCGTACCTTCCTGATACAAATTTGCTAGACAAGAATTAAAACGCTCTGCTAATGTCTGCTCAATCTGCTGTTTTAGAATGAGAAGCTGCGGATCCCATGGTAGTGAATCACGCATTATTCCCGAATAAGCATAACGATAATGATCATCGCCATACCATGCCACTTGACGTGGTGTAATAAAATGCTTGCCGTATAAACGTGCTTCATCATGCCGCCAAGCCAGATGCTTCAAAAAATATTGAAAATACTGCTCGGCTTCGGCTGTAGAAATAAAGCATCCATAATCCTCAACGTCACCATCGTAGGGTAATAAGTTCGTTTTAGGCTGTGGTGCAAATAAATCCAGCGTCATCCCTGATTCCCATATTTTGCCATTTCACATGAAAGTAAAGCCAATTTACGGCTACGATGCCAATGATATTCACCAATCGCCCCAGTTGAACGGATCACGCGATGACATGGAATCAAATAGGCAATTGGGTTTTTAGCTACGGCGCTGGCAACTGCACGCACCGCCTGTGGCTGTCCGATCTGCTCTGCAATCTGCTGATAACTACGTAATTGTCCCGCTGGAATACAAAGCAAAGCCTCCCAAACCTTGAGCTGAAATGGTGTGCCTTGCAAACACAAAGGCAGCTTTTGCTGCAAACACTGGGTCAGGTCTCCCGAAATCCATGCCGAGACTTGCTGATGTAGAGGCGCAGATCTATGACAAAAATCAGCAGCAACAAATTTTTGTCGTAATTCATTCAGAGGCTGCTCATACTCAGACGTTGTCTGGATAAATTGTATAGAACAAATGCCTTTTGGCGTACTGGCGACAAAGATTTCACCAAATGGCGTGGTTTCATAAGAATAATTCAAGCAGACTGAAACACCTCTCTGCTTATAGGCACCTGGTGTCATTCCCTCAAACTGAATAAATAAATCATGCAAACGACCTGTACCAGATAAGCCCGAATCCAATGCGGTGTCTAGTATACTCGACTGCTGCTGAAGCAACGATTTCGCATGCTGTAAACTCAAATACTGAACAAATTTTTTGGGACTAATACCTACCCATTCCTGGAACTGGCGCTGCACATAACCTGAGCTCAGGCCCACACTCGCTGCAATCTGTTCAAGCGTCGGCTGCTTATCTTGATGCTGATACAAATAATCGATAACTGCTGCCATGGTCATAAACTGAGTCGTAGAGAGATTTTTCATGCTCAAACTCCTGCATTTTATGTTGAGCGTAGACGAGCCAGCATCGTGTTTCGACCCGATTCTTGCACTAAACATATAAAAAAGCCCTTCAACTTGAAAGGCTTTTTACACATCTTAAGGCTGTTTGAGATAAGGCCAAGCTGCTTTCAGATAAATAAACATCGACCATAAAGTCAAAATCACAGCCGTGTAAAGCAAGGCATACGCCAGCAGATCCAGGGGCTGCCAGTTTAATAAGAAGACGCTAATCGCAATCATCTGGAAAGCTGTTTTATATTTACCTACGGTCGAAACTGCAACATTGGTTCTTGCACCCAGTTCTGCCATCCACTCGCGTAATGCAGAAACTGTAATCTCTCGTGAGATAATCACAATTGCAGCAAATGCCATGGAGATCGTCGGTTGCCACTGCACCAATACAATCAGTGCCGAAGCCACCATTAATTTATCTGCCACAGGATCTAAAAAACGGCCAAAAGCCGATGTCTGGTTTAAAGCTCGCGCCAAATAACCATCAAACCAGTCTGTAACCGCAGCCAAAATAAAAATGGCTGTCAGCACGAGATGCCGCAGAAAGCTTCCTTCATGGAAGTTTACCCCGATTGCAGGTGGCCAATATGCCACTATAAGAAAAACAGGAATAAGGGCGATTCGTGCAAGTGTTAAAATATTTGGGATATTCAGGATTCGACCTGTTGTCATAGACACCGCCTGTTAGTCCCCTAATTACATCATGCGAATTTAGTTAATTAAGGTTTTATGCATTTTTCACTAACGCCAACTTTATACGAAATGTCACACAGTGTCGACTAGGCAAAAACAGTAACTGTCTGCCTCGAAATAGCAATCAGACGGTTTTGAGCATCCCATAAATGCGCATATTCTGTAGCATAGCCAAAGGCAGCATGCTGCGTGACGACCTGATACTTAAACCAATCATGTAACTCATAAGCAACGGGACGAACAAAAGTGAGATGCCATGTTAGAGAACTGGCAGGTGCGATGGTTTGAAACATGGGCAGTACCCCTGGTGGCCAGATATCCATCAAAATTAACAAATCAGCCACATTCAATGCTCGCGGTGAATGTTTTTGGATATCGTAACGGCACCAGCCACCAAAATCTGGAGCTTGTTGAGTCATGGGATAATGACCTTCTGCCCATCGCAGATCGAATTGTTGATAGCATTCTGGCATCATTTTTACAAAAGGCATTCTTGAGAACTGCTCGGGAGACAAATAGTCTGGTGCCTCGGGTAAGTTAAGCACAAAAATTTCAGAAGAACGCGGCTGTCCGAAACTTGCGATCAAGATGGTTTGAACAGCCTGGTCCTGCCATAAACGTGCCTCAATTGTGGTGACAGATTTACCCTGCCGCAAGATTTCAACTGTTAGTCGTACCCGCCCTTCATTCACTGGTCCCACAAAAGTAATGCTGGTACTTAACAGATTTTTGGACTCATCATTCATCACACTTAATGCTTTATGCATGAGCAAGCCTGCAACCAATCCACCATAAATCGTTCTTCCCTGCGACCAGCCTTGGGGAATATCAATCCATTCATCTTGCGTCAGTTGTTCCAATGTCTGATCTAAAGGCATAGCATCACTCATTATTTTTCATTCTGATTGCTATTGTGCAGTATTTTATGACAACAAAAATGATCAGTGACGCGCCAGTCACAGGATGTTTTTGCCAATTTATTCATGCAAGATTTTATAAATGGTTCTTGCCATAGAAGGCCCCAGACCAGAAACCAGCATCAGCTCCTTTTCCGAAGCTTTGAGTACACCCTGGATACCACCAAAATGAGTCAATAAGTCACGACGACGCTTAGGCCCTAATCCTGGAATTACTTCTAAAACCGAGCCGGCACGACGTTTATCACGTTTGGCACGGTGTTTGGTAATCGCAAAGCGATGCGCTTCATCACGTACCTGCTGAATCAGATGTAATGCCTTGTGATCTTCTGGCAACTGAATCTTGCTGCCATCAGTAAAATGTAAAGTTTCAAGCCCTGGCTTACGACCTTCACCTTTAGATACGCCCACCATAAATGCATCCAGACCCAGTGTCTGCATCACTTCCATGGCCATGTGTAACTGCCCCTTGCCACCATCAATTAGTAATAAATCAGGTACAATGTGCTTTTTATAACGTCGGGTGAGTGCCTGGCGCATCGCTGCATAATCATCTCCTGCGGTAATATCCTCAATACCAAACTGACGATAATCACGTTTACGCGCACCTCCCTGATCAAAAACCACACAAGATGCAATTGTGGCTTCGCCCATGGTATGACTGATATCAAAACATTCAATTCGATCTACTGGGCGCCCTACCACTTGTTCAAGCTGATGGAAACGCTCATTGAGTTCCAAATGATTACTTAACTGACCTTTAATGGCATGCTGAACATTCATGATGGCCAGTTCTTGCCATTCTGCACGGGTTTCTCGTACCTTGTGTTTGATCTGAATTTTCTTGTCAAACTGGGTTTGTAGTGCTTGTTCTAGCTCTTTACGGTCGGGCAGCTCAACATTAACAATGAGCTCTGAAGGAACTTCATCTGCCACCTGAAAGTAGAAATTGGCAATAAAATCACTCAGCATTTGCCCCAAATCATCGCTGAGCATATCTGGGAAATAACTTTTTCCACCGAGCATCCGTCCATTGCGTACATACATGATTTGTACACAGGTGACACCTGCCTGAAAAGCAATTGCCAGAATATCTGCCTCACCTTTAATTTTGAAAACTGCCTGTTGTGCCTGTACTTCACGCAACAGCCCTAAACGATCACGATAAAACATGGCTTTTTCAAACGCGAGCTGCTCGGCAGCCTCTTCCATCTTGGCAATCAATTCCTGATTGAGCTCTTTGGTATCACCTTGCAAAAATCGAATCGAGTTGTCCACGTCCTGCTTGTAATCTTCAGGGGAAATCAATCCCACACACGGCGCAGAACAGCGTTTAATCTGGTATTGCAAACACGGCCGTTTACGCTGGGCAAAATAACTGTTTTCACATTGACGCACATTAAATAGTTTTTGTAATACCAGCAAAGTATCTCGGGCACTATATGCACTTGGATACGGCCCAAAAAACTTCCCAATCTGATGCTTGCCTTTACCTCTTCCACTTGCAATACGTGGATAAGGTTTATCACTGGACACAAAAATATAGACATAGGATTTATCGTCACGCAGCATAATATTGTAAGGCGGACGATGCTGTTTAATCAGATTCTGTTCAAGTAAGAGTGCTTCAGTTTCAGAGCGTGTAACCAGTGTCTCAATATCATGAATTCGCGCGACCAAGGCCTGTGTTTTAGGATGCTCAATCGTTTTGACAAAATAACTGGAAACACGATTTTTTAAATTTTTGGCTTTACCAACGTAGAGCAGTTCGCCGTCTTTACCCAGCATACGATATACGCCAGGTAATTGGGTCATGTTGGCGAGAATTTTTTCAATATGTGGACGCGCGTTTGGATTCACTATTAGATTCTTGGCTAAAGGCTAGAATACTAATGTGATGTTTCCATGTATGCTTTTCAAGCGTTGTCATGATGACAAAATGTTGAAGTTTTAAGATTCCAGGCGATAGTAACTGTATTTGACGTCTTTTTCTCTATAAACCGCATAGGTTTTTTGACGAAAATCTGAAAACCAGCCATTGCCTGTATATCCAGCAATATGACCATACATATGGCCATCCGTGCGCTGAATAATATAAATATCACCTTCTTGAGGATTACCAAACGCGGGTTTAATTTTTTTATAGCCGTTTTTTTCTAAAGTGTGTCCCCAATCAGAAGCAGCCACAGGATGTTTAGAGACATCAGCCCCTGCTGTTTGCAAAGCAATGCGGATATGTTGAGCACACTTTTCCTTACTATGTCTTGCTGAAATACTTTCTAGTTTGTGCGAAAATTTATGCAAATCAATATTTTGAGATAGGTTTTTATGATGAATTTTATGCTGAGTAGTATGGTGCGACTTGCTACGAGAAGTATGCGCTGAATGTCCTTGATGCTCTGTGTATGTTTTCTTTAGCGGATGCTGTACTTTATGATGTACATGTGCATTTTTTCTTTCTGTAACCTGCATGTGCTGAACATGTACCGCGTGATGAACATGAGCCATTGTTGAACCTATCTAAAATAACCACTTCTCAAAAACCGAGCCATTTTAGAGCTAAAATACTTAATTCAATTTTAATAGTTGTAACAAATTTAAAACAACGTGATACACATCACATCTACACCCTATTATGCTTTTTTACATCTCAAAAAAAAACGCCCTATTGGGCGTTTAAATTTTAAAACACATAAGGACGTACAAAAATCAGGAAAAAGATTCCAAGCATGAGAAACCACTTCAAGAAGTAATACAGTTTACGGTTTTTGGCTTTTAATGCTTTGGCTTTGATACGAATCTGATAAATATAACCAAAGGCTTTATTAAGACCACCAGTTTTATCACCTGTCTCGTTTGGAGAACTTGCAGCCGTCATTACATTTTTACCAAACCAGTGGTTAAACTTTTCCATAAGCCTTGTTTTTAAAGGACGTTCAACGTCAGCAAAGAAAATAATCCGGTTTTGGTCTGTGGTATTTTCAGCATAATGAATATACGTTTCATCAAACACCACACTTTCCCCATCACGCCATGAATAACGCTGTCCATCTACATCGATAAAGCAACGATCATCATTGGGCGTGATCAAACCCAAATGATAGCGTAATGAACCTGCATAAGGATCACGATGACGAACCAGACGACTATTGGGTGCAAGCTCGGTAAACATCGCCGCCTTAATAGATGGCAATGTTTTTAATAGTGCCGTTGTTTTTGGACAGAGCTCAGCCGCAGAAGGATGCGCAGAGTCGTACCATTTTAGATAAAATCGTTTCCAGCCAGTTTTAAAAAATGAATTGAAACCAAGATCGTTATAAGTACTTGAAGCCTTGATCCCGCCCTGATCATACAATGCTCTGGCTTCATCGCGAATCATTTCCCAATTTTCATCCAGTATTTTCAAATCCTTGAAATGTTGAGTTTCAATATAAGGCTGATTAGGCACTTTTGAAAACATGTACATCAGAAAATTGATGGGCGCAAGTAACGTCGAATGATCAAAGAACTGACGATAAAACGAATGACGAACTTTGCCGCGATGCTGGATATACAAGGCTGATATCACAAAAATCGCTAATATGATCCACTTAATCATATAGTTACTCGCATTTAAGCATATTTAAAGATACTTCAAAAAATTTGAAATTGAAGGAATAATAACAAAATCTCGAAGAAAATTCAGACTTAGTATTAGCAAGTATTATTTTGATTAAATAGAAATCTCAAAAATACCTATTTTTGAGATTTCTCAAACTCTAAACTAGTTTTTATATGGTTGCCAATTTAATGCAGTCAGAGAAACGAGTGCTTTTGCAGCAGTTTCATTATAGGCATAACAACCAGATTTCAATTGTGCAATTTTTAACTGAGCAAAACGGATACTTTCAGGAGCATCAGTATTTTTTAAGAATATTTCCCAATGTTTAATTTCTTGATCAGCGGTCCAGCCAATGTTACTCGTGTAATTTGCTGAATATGTTTTACCTTGATATTGCACCGCAACACCATCATCTACAGCAAGACCTAAAGTAGTATCATAAATTGTGGTCCATTGAACATTTTGCCATGTCCCCTTAACTGCTTTATAAGTTAAACCAAATGGACTTGTTTGATTCAAATATTTAAGAAAAGGTTCATTTTCTGCATCGAATTCTTCAAAATTTTGATTAATCTCATAATCCTGACTGATATTAAATGCAAATGTTTCTTGATTAGACTTTTTTGAAATCAAACGATAGCAACTACTTCCTTGAGGAAACTTATTCTGCCCATAAGTATTAAGAAATATACGTCCATTAGTTGAGGTCTGATTATTCACTGGAAACCCTATTGCTCGATAACCAGGTAAAACAGTATCAAACATATTCTGACCAGACAAATCAACTCTTTGAAATTTCCAATCTTCTTTGACATCTCCAATAATATCTAGTGTCCAATCTGTTAGCGAATTAATATTCATAACATTAATCGCATTATCAGTTGGAAAATAAAGTTTTTTTTCTGTGAGTAAATACTCATTCAAAGCTTGATTGGAGGCGGCATCTGTTGATTTTTTATTGAATATTTCAAAATAAGAAACGTTTAGCTCATCTGTTTCATTCGCATTATAATCCATAAAATAGTAACGAGTTCCATTCGCAGTAGAATCTTGCGATGTATTGCTTTGATTATTATCACTCCCTCCCCCACATGCACTCAACATAAAAGAAAGAATTGTCAAAATCATAAATTTATTTTTTAACATAATAAATACTTTATTGAACATTTTTATAACACAAAGTTTATCCAAAGATAAAAAAATAGACAAGCCTTTCTGTCTAATAATTCACACATAGAATATTAATTTTGGGGCTTAGGAAGTTAAGCATATTAAAAAATAAGGTAACTTCCTAAGCCCCTAATTTAATAACTGTGTATTACATTCCCTAGCTTTATCTTGAAGCATTTCCTAACAAGCAGCTTTCACAATTAAAAATATATTTTTCATAAATATGGATAAAAAATATTTAAAAATAATAGGTGACCCTCGCGTCACGACTAGATACAACTTGTTATGTTCTTTTTAGATATAGTTATCGTAAGATTAGCGGAGCATTTTAAGTGTATAAAGATGCACAGGCTTCATAACATCAACGTATAAGTCCTCCAAAATAAAGGAGATCAGGCATGATCCACGCTGGCAATGCCATTACCGTCCAAATGCTTTCGGACGGAATTGCAGAATTCCGCTTTGACTTACAAGGTGAGTCGGTCAACAAATTTAACCGTGCAACCATCGAAGACTTTCAAGCTGCGATTGAAGCAGTCAAAAATCATCCTGAAGTTAAAGGCTTGATTGTCACTTCAGCAAAATCTACGTTTATCGTGGGTGCAGATATTACCGAGTTTGGACAAAACTTTGCTCAAGGCGAAAAAGCCATTGTTGAATGGGCTTTACCTGTACATGACATCTTTAATAGCTTTGAAGATTTAGACATCCCTAAAGTTGCTGCGATCAATGGCATGGCGTTGGGTGGTGGTTTTGAAATGTGTTTGGTCTGTGACTACCGTGTGATGTCAGATCAAGCACAAGTAGGCCTACCAGAAATTAAACTGGGAATTTTCCCAGGCTTTGGCGGTACTGTTCGTTTAAGCCGTTTGATTGGTATTGACAATGCCGTTGAATGGATTGCCATGGCGGCACCGAAAAAACCAGCGGCAGCACTCAAAGATGGTGCCGTGGATGCTGTAGTTTCAGCAGACAAATTACAGGAAGCTGCAATTGATCTGGTAAAACAGGCGTTGGCAGGTCGTGTCGACTGGAAAGCCAAACGTCAGGAAAAGCTAAACCCTGTGAAGCTTAATCCACTTGAGCAAATGATGGCTTTTAATACAGCAAAAGGTGCTGTACTAGCAAAAGCCAATCCGGCTCAATATCCTGCACCGAAACTCATGCTTGATTCATTACAAGCAGGTGCAAGCTTGGGTCGTGATGAAGCACTCAAAGTTGAAACAGAAGGTTTTGCTAAAGCTGCAATCACACCACAGGCAGAAGCATTAATTGGTCTTTTCTTGAATGATCAGATCATTAAGAAAACCTCTAAGAAACATGAAAAAGGCGCGCATCCTGTGAATCAGGCAGCGGTACTGGGTGCTGGTATCATGGGCGGTGGTATTGCTTATCAAGCAGCGAGTAAAGGCACGCCAATTATCATGAAAGATATTGGTAATCCGCAGCTTGCGTTAGGTATGCAAGAAGCCAATGGTCTACTCACCAAACAGGTCGAGCGCAAAAAACTTACCCCTGCAAAAATGGGCGAAACTTTGGCGCGTATCCGTCCAACTTTAAGCTATGACGAGTTTAAAGAAGTGGATATCGTGATTGAAGCGGTCACAGAAAATCCAAAAATCAAGGAAGCAGTCCTGGCAGATACCGAAGCAAAAGTGCGTGACAACACCATTATTGCCTCAAATACCTCAACCATTTCAATTACGCGTTTAGCAAAAGCACTCAAGCGTCCAGAAAACTTTGTAGGTATGCACTTCTTTAATCCAGTACACATGATGCCACTGGTTGAAGTCATTCGTGGTGAACAGACTTCTGAAGAAGCTGTTGCAACGACTGTGGTTCTGGCTCAGAAGATGGGTAAAACCCCAATCGTGGTCAATGATTGCCCTGGCTTCTTGGTCAACCGCGTATTGTTCCCTTACTTTGGGGCCTTTGATCTATTACTGAAAGATGGCGCTGACTTCCAGCAAATCGATAAAGTCATGGAAAAATTTGGCTGGCCAATGGGCCCTGCTTATCTGATGGACGTGGTGGGAATTGACACTGGTGTTCATGGTGCCGAAGTCATGGCAGAAGGTTTCCCAGATCGGATGAAGCCAGATTACAAAGGTTCAATTCAAACCATGTATGAAGCCAAGCGTCTAGGTCAAAAAAATGACGTTGGTTTCTACAAATATGAACTCGACAAAAAAGGCAAGAAAGCAAAAACGGTTGATTCAACCGCATATGAAGTCATTGCACCAGTTGTGACTAGTGAAAAACGTGAGTTTGATGCTCAGGAAATCATTGATCGTATGATGCTGGCGCTTTGCAATGAAACCGTACGCTGCCTTGAAGACAATATCGTTGCAACACCTGCTGAAGCAGATATGGCAATGATTATGGGGATTGGTTTCCCACCATTTCGTGGTGGCCCATGTCGATATATCGATCAAACAGGTGTGGCTGAGTATGTTGCGCTTTGCAACAAGTACGCACATTTGGGTAAAGCTTATGAAGCGCCGCAACTACTGCGCGACATGGCTGAAAACAACAAGAAATTTTACGGTTAAGGGAGCAACGTGAATGACTAATTTAAATCCACGTGACGTTGTGATTGTTGATGGTGTTCGTTCTGCCATGGGCAAATCTAAAAACGGAATGTTCCGCAATGTACGCGCAGACAGCCTCTCTGCCGAGCTCGTTCGTGCACTTGTTGCCCGCAACCAGTTTGATGTTAATGAAGTTGAAGACTTGATTTGGGGTTGTGTCAATCAGACCCTTGAACAAGGCATGAACATTGGCCGTAATATTGTTTTATTGGCCGATTTACCTAAAACTGTTGCAGGTCAAACCGTCAACCGTTTGTGTGGTTCTTCTATGCAAGCGATTCATACCGCAGCAGCGCAAATTGCGACCAATCAAGGTGATATCTTCATCATTGGTGGTGTAGAGCATATGGGTCATGTTGGAATGATGCACGGTATCGACTTGAACCCAGAAGCATCTAAACATTACGCTAAAGCATCGAATATGATGGGTTTAACTGCCGAAATGCTGGGTCGTATGAATGGTATTGGCCGTGAAGAGCAAGATGCTTTTGGTGTTGAATCTCACCGCCGTGCTTGGGCTGCAACTCAAGAAGGTCGTTTCAAAAATGAAATCGTGGGTGTTGAAGGCCACGATGCCAATGGCTTTAAAATTCTCTGCGATATCGATGAAGTGATTCGTCCAGATGCAAACCTTGAAGCATTCAAAGCATTACGTCCTGTGTTTGATCCGAAAGGCGGTACTGTAACGGCAGCAACGTCTTCAGCTTTATCTGATGGTGCTTCTGCCATGCTATTAATGTCGGCTGAGCGCGCACAAGCATTAGGCTTAAAGCCTCGTGCAGTGATTCGCTCTATGGCAGTTGCGGGTTGTGATGCAGCGATTATGGGTTATGGCCCAGTTCCAGCAACGCAGAAAGCACTTAAACGTGCTGGTTTATCGGTTGCAGACATCCAAACAGTTGAACTGAATGAAGCATTTGCGGCTCAAGGTTTGTCTGTCCTTAAAGGTCTGGGACTTTATGAGAAACAAGATATCGTCAACCTAAATGGCGGCGCGATTGCACTGGGTCACCCGCTTGGCTGCTCGGGTGCACGTATCACAACGACCCTACTTAATGTGATGGAACAACAAGACACTCAAATTGGTCTTGCTACGATGTGTATTGGTCTCGGCCAAGGGATCGCAACCGTGATTGAACGTGTTTAATTAATACCAAGATAAAAAATCCCCGCTCAATGCGGGGATTTTTATTTTATCGGCCTTTTAAACCGTCTTGAATTTGCTGCTGTAGATTTATGAGGTCATTCATATTTACTTTCATTGTACCTTCACGATAAGTATCAACATTATTTCGATTAATATTCAGAGGTCTTAACATTTCAAAAAGACCATTTGTAGGATCAGAGGATTGGATTCCATTGGTTATGGCTAAAATATACTGTTGTAAGAATGGAGAAAATTGACTTAGATCAGGAGAACTTGTTATGGGCTGATAATCAATAGCCAATGGAAAATTTTCTTTAACATTTATATTCTGTGTCGCATTCTGAGTTTGATCTATACGATGTTGCAGCGCTTGGCGTACTTCCTTATCTTCTTGGAGCGGTACAAAGCCCACCTCTTCTCGTAGCTCAGATTCAGCCATAACGCGAATAGTCGGTAAATTAGTTACATCTTCTGCTTGAATAGTTTGTAAGGCCGTCAAAGCAAATGCAGCGATCAAAGCTGATCGTTTTAGAAAGTTCATCACTTACTCCAAAAATCAGTCACTCTATTACACTTAAAAGATGAAGATCTGAATCAAGGTCTCTATTATCAGGCTACATCAAACTACTTATTGATTCAGTAAGGCTCGGATAAACGGTAAATAGCATTGGATTTTTCTACTTAGCCACAATTCTTTTTCTTATTAAAAAACTAGCGATACGAAACAGCCCATAAATTAGAAGCAATGTATTGATTCTATAAAATACATTTCTATATTTTATTCATTCTGCAATTATTCTTTTAAATCGTCTTCTAAAGCAGCTACGTTCTTTTTCTTAATACTTTCAATTTTGGCATTCAGTTTTAAAACATCTTGATAAAGACCATTAAATTTCCTAACTTGGGCATTTTCATGAAACAAAATCATGCCATCCTTTTTTTCCCACGGATACTGTTTTAATAAGGCAAACATTTGTTTAGCCTTATCTAGTATTTTCAGTTCAATCATAAAAATTGCATGATCCTGCCCAACTTTTTCATTACTTCCCAATTTCTGTTCAAGTAATACACGCATTTCTGGTTCTACCGATAGACTTTGGGCTTGTGTCAGAAATGCTTGATGAATTTTTTCATATTGAACTTGGTACTGCTCGGAGGCTTCACTCACTGCTGCCAACATATTTTCAGTTTCGGCATATTTCTGTTTTTTATCCAGTTCTAAACGATCTACATTTAGGAATGTATCCCATTTTGCTGCTTTAAGTGTTCTTAAATAAGCGTTACGTGCATTGATATTCTCAATCCAGTAATTGAGCAAAAATTCAGACATTTTCTTGTAATTGCCTGCCAGACGTTTATCGTGAATATTTAATTGTACGGGTGTTGACCAGTCTTGTGCCTGATCATAAAGCTGACCCATTTTTTCAGACATGACCAGATCAAACATCTGACTACTGTCTTGTGACTTTCTTTTCTGAATGTATTGGTATGAAAAAAATACAAGGCTTGCGACGACAATCAAACTGACGATCATGATGCTGACACGACGCATAGGCATCTCCCTTGGCTACACTATTTTGTTATCTGATCGCTCATTTACTTATTCTTTTATATGCCATTTATTTCATAAGATGCAACACGCCATTACACATTGCAGACTTTAAATCTGATGAGATGACCCCTATTATAAATAATGAATTATAGATTTGAGAACTTTCCATGCGTGTAGATATCTGGTCAGATGTAGTTTGTCCATTTTGTTATATTGGAAAAAAACGTCTTGAACATGTGGCGGCAGAAGCAGGTATTGAGCTTGATGTGCACTGGCATAGTTTTGAATTAGATCCAGATGCACCCACATCTCATGACACATCAAATACTGAACGTCTGGCTAAGAAGTATGGACGGACCTTTGAAGAAATGCAGGAGATGCAACAGAATATCGCGAGTATGGCAGCACAGGAAGGCATTGACTTCCAGTGGCAAAAAGCCAACTCTGGCAATAGTTTTAACGCACACCGTATTATCCATTTAGCACAAAGCAAAGGGCTGGGAAATGAAGCAGAAGAAGCTTTTTTTCATGCCTATATGACTGAAGGTTTAGCCATTGGTGAGCGTGAAGTTGTAGAAGAAATTGCATCGCGTATTGGACTTGATCATGCCGAAGTCGAGTTTGTACTGGATAGCAATGAGCTTTCAGACTTTGTTCGACATGATGAAAAAATTGCGCATGAGCAATTAAATATTTCTGGGGTTCCTTTTTTTGTGTTTGATCAGAAACTCGCTTTATCAGGTGCGCAACCTAAAGAAGTATTTTTGCAGGTTTTACAAAAAGCTTTGACACAGCGTGAAAATGATGCCGTTGCCGAGGCATCGTCTGATGCCGTATGCTCAGATGATAGCTGTGATATACCGCAAAAAAGTTAAGCAAATTTGCAAAATAAAGCACACTATCGATCATTTATTAACCAATAAATAGAATGCAGCGTTGCAAAATTGTGACTGTACAAGCTTGATATTTATCCGTATTATTGCGCCTTCACGTTATTTTTGAAATTACGCGCTGTAGTTCTCTTATTTTATCTCACTTTTTGAGATGATATTTTATAAACCTCTCTTGAGTCATTAAGAGAGGTTTTTTTGTTTCTGCACGTTATAATCACCTCATCTCATTTATTACGTTATAGCGAAATAAAACGTTATTTTTATATAAAATTTTGCTCATCACTTTTGTTGCTGTTGAATTTAAAGTTTATGATTCGCCCAAAATTTTCGAGTGGAATTCTGCTTTAAAGCCAAAAAAGCGTAAATATTGAACGATGAAAATTAAATTTATTGTCATTATTTTTACTCTATATCACAGAAGTCTTTTTCTGTGACGAGCTTAATTTTTAATTTTTTATAAAATTTATCTTTTCCATTTTTACCTGTTGATGATAAATCTTTTTGAAATTTCTCATCATTCAGCAATAGCGGAAAAGTTTTGTAACCTAATAAAAGTTTAGTTGGGTTTTTTCCTGCTTCAACTGCTTGATCAATCATCTTGTTAATATACTTAACCGAAACTTCCGACATACTGATATATCCATGATCTATCGTTAGTTCATGATGCTACGGCAATTTTATTTAGTTTTTATTGCAAATCGAGTTATCTGGTTTTTTTAGTAAGCAAATTAATTGATACTGTTTTTAAAAGTGAATGGAAAGATACTGTCATCTTTTTAACTTTCAGCTTATCGAGTTTAGTACATACCGTTACCCAAACAGTGCACTACGCTATATTTGCAATCAAATACTCCTGCTTTTTACTTAACAGAAAGGCATCGTAACATCTCGACCACATTCTAAAATCTATTCTGTGTTTAGATAAAATAAATCAGATCATTGTTATATCTGTTTAATTTAATAATTTACAACGAGGGCCATTCAATGACTACATTAGATACGCATGATACAGCTCGTCCTTTAGGTTCTGTAGAACCTTCAGAAAAAAATGAAACCCCTGTGCCGAATAAAAAGTCTCGTTTTTCACCTACGGTTAAAGGCGCTTTAATTGGTGCAGCTGCGGGTAGCATTCTGCCCGTATTTGGTACTTTTAGCGGTGCTTTAATTGGAGGTATCGCAGGTAAAGTCTATTCCAAGCGCTGTGCCAAAGCATAATGGGTCATGCATATTGAACCAAGCGAACAATTAGACCAATTGCGGCTCAGGGTATGTTATATCATGCTATCTGGGCCGCATTTTTACTTTGGCGCAACCAATGTTTGGTTAAAAAACCAATTGTTTTAGATTAAAAGACACTTATCTTATTAAATTTACTTTATTTTGTTGTATACACTTGATTTTATAAGTGAAAACAATAACAGTTGTCACATCATCTTCATAATAATGAATTTTTACATGATGACAGCACAACAAAAGATATGGAAATTAGCCTCACTTTCAATTTGCCTGTTATTGGTGACACCCCAATTTGGCTTTGCAGGAATGGTTCAACCACATGATTCATCTTCAAATGACCTGATCCTGCCAAATAATCCAGACATACCACCAACCTCGGTGGCTTATCCCATTGAATTACGTAATCTCAATCAGGTACACGATAAAAATCTTCTGGATTATATTCCAGCCTGGATTGATGCATTACCAACGATTCTTCCCCCAGAATCCAATCAATCCATAGTTCCCTCTGTGATAGAAACACAAAACAAGACATGGGTTGATCGTAAACAAAAACAAATCAGTCAATGGGCTGATCGAACATCAGTTAAAATTGATAACTGGTTTGGTGAAATTGATCCAAAAAAACCAGCCGATGCCTCCTTGCGAATCATGCTGGATAACTATTGGGATAAATATAACGGCTTTGAAGTGAAACCCCGTATTCGCGGTAAAATCAAGTTGCCTACGCTTGAACGCCGTTTAAGTGTCGTTTTTGGTGATGATTCCCTGGATAACGAATTTGACAATAATATTGCAAATACCAATATCGATCCAAATGGTGATAATAAACGTCTGGATACACGCCAGACCCGAGATAGTAATGGTTCAATTGCCTTACGCTGGTCTGACTTTGCAAAACGTCTTCCGTTTGAAACAGATGCAGATCTTGGGATACGTTCAGGTGATGATATCTATGTTCGCCTAAAAGCAAAACGTACATGGGAACTTCGAAATGATTTTTCATTCTATGCCGAACAAATTTACCGTTATGGGATCAATAGCAAAAACTATTTTAGAACCAATCTTGAACTGACACATGCTCGACCAGACGAAGCTTTTTTTTCAAATCAGCTCAGCCTAACGCATGCCGATGATCAGGATGATAACTGGACATGGGACAATCGACTATTTAGGCAACATCAGTTCTTTGCCAATAATCGCTTCAGCTACGGCATCTATGCAGGTGGATATTATAACGATAATGATCTACGTCTAAATAGTTGGGGGCCTTTTATGTCTTGGCGTCAACCTGTGTGGCGGGAATGGTTTTATGTCCAAGGCGATCTAAATTACCTAAACGATCATCGTGAAGACCGCAATCATTATCTGAGTACGTTTGTGCGTCTGGAAGCTTTATTCTAATGCTGAACATCAAAGAATTGTTCAGCATTCATATTCTTATTCTTATTTAACTTGGAGTTCCCTCTAATTTTTTAATCTAAGAATTAAACTAACATAGCTATCACACTCGTTATTTCGAGCATATAAGCATGAGTAATGCCCCACTTTCTATTCATGGTGAGTAAATTTGATCGCATAGATTCATCTTGCTACTCACCTTAAAGGATGTAAAACAGTAGAAAAAAGTTAGCCCTTATTAAACTTTCCTAAAAGCTATAAATAATCTAGTAAAGGTCACCCCCCAAACTCTTGCAAGCTTGAGCATCGTCGATAGACTAAAATGACTAGACAGGTAATTATGTTAAAATCAAACTTATATAACCAGTTATTTTTAGTGTGTAACAGTAGTTATTGCTCTTGATTAGGCAATTCAAAAATGGTGAATGTCCTTGATACAAAATATTGAATTAAAGTGGTTGTACGATCTGATTACTTTAGAAAAGTATCGGAACTTCACCATGGCCGCTGATATGCGAAATATTTCTCAATCATCACTCAGTAGACGCATTCAAACCCTAGAAAATACGTTAGGATTTGAGGTCTTTAATCGAGAAATGTCACCATTACAACTCACCGAGAAAGGCAAGCTCTTTGTTTTACATGCAAGGAGCTTTCTCGATGATTTTGAATATAATATTGATAAAATTAAAGGAACTGACAATATCAGAAGTAAAGTGACCATTGCTTCTGCCCATTCTTTAGCTGGCTATATTTTTCCAAAAATCTTAGGCAATCTTAAAAATTATCAAGAAAAAATCTTTCATGTCGAAGCAATCAATGTCAATGAAACGGTAGACCATTTACGAAATGGAAAATGTGATTTTATTGCTTCATTTTATGATGATGAATTGATGAATCCACAGTTTTTATGCCATAAAATTTTTTCTGCAAAACTGTATTTAGTGACCGCACCGAATCATCTTGGGCGTCCAAAATTCTCTTTAGAAGATCGGTCATTGCCATTAATGAATTATACCGATGATAGCTATATGGGCAAAAAGGTCAATAAATTTCTTCAAGACAGTCAATCTGAATATTTTAATATTACTTTTGTTTCTTCTATGAGTATTTTGCTTAAAGATATGATTAAAGGGGGTTTTGGTATTGGATGGTTACCCGATTATAGTATTCAGGAAGAACTTAAAAATAATGAATTGATGATTATTCCGTTAAAAGATTCTGTTTTATCCGTTGATATCTACTTATATAGAAGTAGCTCAAGATTGAATGCAGCATCAGAAGGTCTATGGAACTTCATTAAAGCAATTGACTGGACAATTGCATAAAAATGAAAGTAACTCCAACTAAGCTACTTTCTTTTGTCCTAGTTAAAAACTGAGTTAGGCACTTTGTTGCGAAGTGTTCACCATCTGTTGAACGTCTTCCATATTCGTTTCTGGCTTTAACTCTTCCATTGGTGTCGTTCTCGCAATCACTGCTGTTGCAATACTATTACCGACAACATTCGTCGCGGTACGTCCCATATCTAAAAATTGATCAATTGCGAGTATCAGGAGTAATCCAGCTTCAGGGAGCTTAAACAAACTGAGCGTTGCAGCAACCACCACAATCGATGCCTTTGATACCCCTGCAATCCCTTTACTGGTAATCATCAACGTCAATAAGATGAGGATTTGTTGTGTAATACTCAAATCTATATTGTAAGCTTGTGCAATAAAAAGAATTGCAAACGCTGCATACATCATTGAACCATCTAAGTTGAATGAGTAGCCTAAAGGCAATACAAAGCTCGTCACTTGCTTAGGTACACCAAATTTATTCAATGCATCCATGGTTTTAGGATAAGCAGATTCACTACTGGTCGTTACAAAAGCTAACATGACAGGTTCACGTATAAGTTTAGCCAACTTAAATGTATCCGTTCTAAGGAAAATGTAAGCCACAGAAAATAGAATAACAAGTAAAACAGCTAAAGCTAAAAAGAATGAACCGAGAAAAGTTGCATAATTTACAAATACACCAACACCTTGTACTGTAATTGCAGAAGCAATCGCTGAAAATGCAGCAACAGGTGCAAATTTCATGACATATTCTGTAATTTTAAACATGATATGGCTAAGTTCTTCAACCATCTTAAAAATAACTGACGTGTATTGATGATTAATAAAACTGAGCGCTTTCCCAAAGAAAATCGAGAAAATGAGGATTTGCAGAATTTCATTGTTCGCCATGGCTTCAGCAAAGCTGCGCGGAAATAGATGAGTAATAAATCCATTTAATGAAAACCCATCTGTATTAATAGAAGAAGGTAATGCATTGGTTGCATGATCAGGAGTGAGGTTCAAGCCAACACCAGGATGGAAGACATTTGCAAATAACATTCCAAGCCCTAGCGAAATAATTGAGGCGCTAATAAACCATCCCATGGCCTTAAAGGTAATTTTACCTATTGATGATGAGTTACCCATAGATACAATACCAACGACAATCGTTGAGAAGATTAATGGGGCAATAATCATTTTAATTAATCTAAGAAAGATAGCGGTTAATAGATTAAAATAAGATGAAATTTCTTTTGCCTGCTCTGCTGTAGATGCCAGATAGTGACATAACAACCCAATTATGGCACCCAAAAATATGGCAATAAGTACATAGCGTACTGTGGTTTCCTTTTTCATACTACACTCACTAGATTACCGAAGAACTCAGTGTCCCTTTTTAGTTATGGCAGCTTTTTCTTGTTGCTTAATGCATAAATAAAAAAGCTCATGCACAAAATGCATGAACCTTCATGATCAGCTACAAGTTTCTGGCTGTCCGTTTTGATACCATTCGATTGCATTTCGAATTAATACATCGGTCGCATCAATAAATAATTCTGGTTTTTCTATAATCCAGTCTTCTAAGATCAAAGGAATTTCTGTACATGCTAAAAGAAATTTTCTGGCAGGATTATATTCATATAAATTAATGATATTAATCATTATATTTTTAGCTTCTTCAATATTTCCAGACTTATAGGAGTAGATACTTTGCATGACCAGTTGCTGGATCTCCAACTCAGGAAGAGTAAATTTTATCTGATGATTCGCTAATTCTTTTTGATACAGTTCCGTATTGATGGTTGCTGACGTCGCAAGTATACAAATCTCTTGAGCATTACTTTTTTGAATAAAGCGTACCGTTGCTTCAATGATACTAATCATTTTGGTATGTGTTTGTTGCTGTAATTGATCAAACCAGAAGTGCGCAGTATTACATGGAATAATGATACAGCCGACATTCGCATTCTCTAAAATTTTAAGATACTCTCTCATTTTTTCGAATGGCTTATCATCATGATTAATAATGGATTTTGTTCTATCTGGAATATCAGGAATAGAAACAATAATGACAGGAATATGTTCCTGATCAGAATGAGCAGATGTGTTTTTAATAATTTTATTCATCGCATCAACTGTTGCTTGCGGTCCCATTCCTCCTAATATTCCGATTGCTTTATGCATGAGTTTTACCTGTAATCTAAGATATTTATTAGCTTTACAGAAAAAAAATCCATCACCTTGCAAAATACAGATTAACCATCTACATTTTGCATAACATTAAAATATAAGAATTATCCAAATTTTTATATGTATTTGATTTATATATACTAGTAGAATTTAACATTTTTATCCTAATGCAAAATATGCATCACAATGTAGCATATTGCATTATGCCTGCCTTCTTTTAAAGCCTGGCTACCTGACAGATAGCAGCGAATAATTAAATAATGTATTAGCCAAAAATAAATTGTTAAGATTAGATCTTTATAATTTTCTTTTTAATCGCTGATTATTTTTCTTGTTCTCATGGCTCAACGGTATGCTGTTCAAACGTATTCTGTGATGGTCGCAATATTTGCTTCATATTGTTGTTTCACAACTTCCTTACATTCTTCCTTAATGTCTCACTATTTACAGAGATCATTTAAAAAATCAGAACAATTTAGTTTGCTGTATGCGGAACAATTTCTGGCAAGACAAGGCGACCACAAGCTGATGCCCCAGCCTTGTGAAGCAGAACTGGATTCTGTTTCAGATGCTTCACTCAATGAAAAAAATAATCCAGCATTGATCAAAGAGCTTATGGCCGCTTTCGCACAAGATTCATTGTGGGAACGTACCGAAAAAAACTATCCGAAAGAGATTAAAAAATTTGGTAAGTCGAAAAAAAAGACCAAAGTTACGCCTAAGTCTGTTTCACTGAGCAATCCACTTACAGCGAGCTGGAACACACTGTCTAGTTTGCTTCCATTCTCAAATGGTCTGGATCTAGGTTCGAATTCAGATTCAGATGTATATGTGCAATTTTTGGCACAGAAAAAATGGGTTTTACAGCATCATCTCAATCTTGATACCCAACAGATTTTTCGCTATGGCGCCACCAGTAAAAATTATAGTGAAACCAATCTAAACTTAAATCAGACGTTACGGGACAACACCATGTTTTCCAGTCAATTTAATTTAAGTAAAAGTCAGGACGAAGATTTTTCGTGGAAAAACTATACCTTTCATCAACTGAGTTTTCCGACGAAAGATAAGCTCACCTATGGTGTATTTAGTACAGGTGTGTATGAAAAAGAGAAAAAAGATATGAAGGTGAGCCAATGGGGGCCTTATTTTTCTTGGCGACGTCCACTGTGGCGCAACTGGCTATATATTCAAAATGATTTAAACTATACCGATGATTTAAACGACCAGCATGGCTATCATTTAAGTTATCAAATGACGTTTGAAGCCAACTTTTAACCACAGCAACAACTATGGATAACCTTGAAGTTATCCACAGTGTGTTTAAAAAACCGATACTAGATCGGTTTTTTAAATGTTTTATTTTAACAGTAAGCTGTTAATACGTTTGACATAAGCCGCAGGATCTTCTGGTAAACCACCTTCTGCAATCACAGCTTGATCGAAAATGACATTGGCCAAATCATCAAACTGAGCCGAACCTTCTAGTTTTTGTACCAAAGGATGTTCAGGATTGATTTCTAAAATCGGCTTGCTCTCTGGTACAGCCTGACCCGCCTGTTTCAGCATACGAATCAGTTGAGGAGACAACTCACCATCACTGGTGACCAAACATGCTGGCGAGTCTACTAGACGTGTAGTCACGCGTACTTCTTTGGTTTTGTCTTTTAAAGCATCTGTGAGTTTATCCACCACAGGTTTGAACTGTTCTGCTGCCTGTTCCAATGCTTTCTTTTCTTCGGCATCTTGCAGGTCACCCAAATCTACCGCGCCTTTAGACACATTTTGTAGAGGTGTACCATCAAACTCATGTACGAAGTTCATTGCCCATTCGTCTACACGTTCAGACATCAGTAATACTTCAATGCCTTTTTTCTTAAATAATTCAAGCTGTGGCGAATTTTTGGCAGCAGCCAAACTATCAGCACTCACATAATAGATGGCCTTTTGGCCTTCTTTCATACGTGCTTTATAATCGGCAAATGAGGTCGAGATTTCGTCCTGATTTGATGTCGCATAGCGCAATAATTTTAAAATACGCTCACGATTTGTAAAATCTTCACCTAAACCTTCTTTGAGTACAGAACCAAACTCTTGATAGAAAGTCTTGAATTTTTCCTGATCTTTCTCATCTTCAGATTTGGCCAGACCATCCAGTAAAGTCAATACACGGCGCGTGTTGCCTTCACGAATGGTTTTAACATCACGGCTCTCTTGTAAAAGTTCACGGCTCACATTGAGTGGCAAGTCTGCACTGTCAATGACACCTTTAACAAAGCGCAAATAGTTTGGAATCAGATTATCCGCATCATCCATAATAAACACACGCTTCACATACAGCTTAATACCTGCTTTGGCTTCACGGGTGAAAATATCACTCGATGCTTTGGCAGGAATATAAAGTAACTGGGTGTATTCGGTATTGCCTTCTACGCGGTTATGTGACCAAGCTAAAGGAGCGTCAAAGTCGTGAGTCAAATTTTTGTAAAACTCAATATACTGCTCTTCACTGATTTCATTTTTGCTGCGTGTCCATAAGGCACTTGCCGAGTTGATGACTTCCCACTCGTCTGTTTTTACATACTGACCGCCTTTTGGCTCTTCGCCTTCCGCGACTTCTTCTTCCTGCCAGACTTCTTTTTGCATTTCAATAGGCAGGCTAATGTGGTCAGAGTATTTATTGATAATCTGTTTAACTTTCCATGCATCCAGATAGTCCAATGCATCATCGCGTAAATGCAAAATGATGCTTGTTCCACGTGAATCCTTGGTGATTTGTTGTACTTCAAAATCTCCTGTACCGCCACTAATCCAGCGCACACCATCATTTGCAGGTAAACCCGCACGACGTGATTCTACCGTGATTTTATCCGCAACAATAAATCCAGAATAAAAACCAACACCAAACTGACCAATCAGTTGTGCATCTGATTTTTGGTCACCCGTGAGTTTCGACATAAAGTCTTTGGTGCCCGATTTTGCAATGGTTCCCAGATTATCAATCGCTTCTTGCTGACTTAAACCAATACCATTATCTGAAATAGTGATCGTTTTGTTTTCTTTATCTAAACTCACACGAACACGTAAGTTGGCATCATCTTCATAATATTCAGGATGATTAATTCCTTCAAAACGTAATTTATCACAGGCATCAGAAGCATTCGAAATCAATTCACGCAGGAAAATTTCTGGATTGGAATACAATGAATGGGTCACAAGATGCAAAAGCTGTGCAACTTCCGCCTGAAAACTATAATTCTGTGTTGCTGTTTGTTCAGTCATAAAGCACTCCTTAAAATCTATAGCGACATCTTTTTATGTAATGCCATATGTATTGGAGTGCCCTATGCTTTTTTCAATGGGGCTGCTTAAGATTTTTTGATCAATCAGAACGGCCCTTGGCTTAAAATCCGATTTTGAATAATACTGTCTAAATGTTGTTGGCGTGAGGCATAACTGGCGGTTAAACAACTTACATTTGAACCACACGCATTACGCTGTTTGAGCCACTGATATTGTGCACCTTTCTCTGAATCACGTCCGCCCATAGGCAACGCATGTAAAATAATATTATAGGTGGTTGCCATTTTGACATCAGCATCGTTGAGAGAAAGTGTCTGGCAAATGGTTTTTTCTGAACGCAACTGTGCTTTGTTACATGGAAAACTTGCCGCAGAAGCAGCTCCGCTGAGTGCTACACCTATGAATATGGTGATAAGTTGAATTGAAGCTTTCATTCTAATTGTCTCTTCAAGATGGTTCCTATTAGATTAGAAAAAGCCAATAGGATGTTTAGTAATTTTTCACCACAATATGTGACACTATGTATCTTTGAAAAGTGAAAAAAAAAGACCTTAAGCTCTCCATTAAGGTCTAAATCGCCGATTGCACATTATCGTTATTATTATTGGGTTATTGTTCTGATTTACTTTTAATTATGTTGTACGGTTTATTTTGTTCGGTCGCTGGTTAAAATTTATAACTATAGCCAACACTGTAAACCCATGGATTGACTTCCAACGTACCAATTTTCTGGCCATTCCATTTCAGTTCAGAGCCTACATCGGCATAACGCACATCGGCAAAAACACCCCAGTTTTTAGCATCGGCAGGTTGAAAATTAAAACCGACCTGACCCGCGATACCGTATGCATTTTCTGCTTTAAGTTCAGTGCCTGTCAGTGAACCTTTGGTCTCTTCATCCCAGGCAATCACGGCTGTTGCGCCTATACCTATATATGGCGTAAAACCTGTTGAATTTTTAAAGTTATATTTCACCGTTAATGTAGGCGGTAAATGCTTGAATGATGCAATTGTTTCAGATGGCCCACCCGCGACATTGGCAGTGACATCATGCTTAAATGGTGTCGCCAATAATAACTCTGAAGAAATATTCGTATCACCGAAGAAATATTCAATCGATGGGGTAAAACTAAAAGCATGATCGGCTTTTGCATTGGTTACCGCACCATCAGCCAAAGTATTATTGTCTTTTGATGGCGCTAAAACACTACCACCAATTTTAACTTGCCAACCACCTGCAAATACAGAAGATGACAAACCCATTAATGCTACAACAAATAATTTACCTAACATTTTACTACCCCTCAACTTCTTTTATAATAATAAACATCTATTTTAATTTAATGCAATATGGATTATAAATTAATTAACAACAATATTTTTAATAATTTGTTTTATATAAATATTTATTTTAAACATAGCATTTTAGTATGAATTAAAATAAATCCATACCATTTTAATATGATTTTATATTTTATTTATTTTATATAAATTAAACCAAGTGAATAAATCAGAATTGATATTAATCAGAGCAATTTACTCTGATTAATAACTTAAAAAAATGGTGCTTTTTAAAGCACCATTGCGGCAATCCATCCAAATATCAACAGCGGAATATTAAAGTGAACAAAAGTAGGGATCACCGTATCCCAAATATGATCATGCTGCCCATCAACACCTAACCCTGCTGTAGGCCCCAAGGTTGAGTCAGAAGCAGGTGAACCCGCATCACCTAATGCTGCTGCGGTTCCAATGAGTGCAATGGTTGCGAGTGGTGAAAAGCCAAACTGTACACACAAAGGTACATAGATAACCGCCAATACAGGCACACTTGAAAATGAAGAACCAATACCAATCGTCACAAACAAACCAATAAACAGCATGAGAAATGCAGCTAAAGCACGATTATCACCAATGATATGAACAACACCATTGACCAGATGACCAATATCGCCTGTATGCGTCATCACTGATGCAAAACCCGCTGCCGAAATCATGATAAATCCTACGAGTGCCATCATGCGCATACCTTGCACAAAGACATCATCGGCATCTTGCCATTTGAAAATACCTGCAGTGGATAAGACAGCAAAACCCACCAATCCACCTAAAATCATCGAACCTGAATACAACTGGGCGACCAAAGTCAGCGCAATTGCGATGACCGCCATCAACATGGTTTTCTTTGAAATATAAGGCACTTGTTCTGCTTCATGTTTCAGTTCTTCTGCATCTTCACGTAAATTGTGGGTCACATGCTCGTCTGAGCGAAGTGGCTTATCCAGATCAATGCTGGTCACGCGTGCTACAGCGCGATCCTGATAATGACGTGGTTTTCGATAACTGATAAACACGGCAACCAATGTTCCTACCACCATTCCAACCACTGGAATTGCCATGCCCATTGGCATCATCCAGCGATCGACATGCAGGCCGTATTGAGTACCAATCTTGTTGATATTCCCCATTAGAATCTGCTCTAGAAAAATTGCGCCGAAACCAACAGGTAAAAAGATATAGGTACCTACCAATCCCAAGGTCAGTACACATGCCGCCGCGCGACGATCCAACTTCAGATGGTTCATTACTTTGAGTAAAGGTGGCACCAGCACAGGAATAAATGCAATATGCACAGGAATCAGGTTTTGTGAAAAAATAGCGGCTATCAATAAAATCACAAGCAGAAGAAATTTAACTTTCTTTTCTCGGCTCTTGCTGGCTTCCATCCCCAGTAAGCCAATCAGCTTATGTGCCAGTAAGTCAGGTAATCCAGATTTAGACAATGCCAGCGCAAATGCACCCAAAACTGCATAGGCAAGTGCCACTTCAGCGCCATCTCCGAGTCCAGCATTAAATGCCTGAACGGTATCAGACAAGCTTAATCCTGCAACCAATCCCCCAACAACAGCAGAAATTACCAACGTTAAAACAACAGAAACTCGTGCCAGTGACAAGATAAACATCACGGCAATCGCAATAACAACAGCATTCATGAATTCAGGTTAGACAACATAAAAGGGCGATATTTTAGCAGATTCACTTTCATGATTCTGGATAATTCACTATTTAGTCAAACCACTTCAATGTCGTCTCCTGATGATTCCAAGATAACCTATACAGGATGTCGTTGTGCAAAACCTGCAATATACTTGGCAATCGTTTGTGGCTGACTCAGGATAGCCCAATGGTTTGCATCAAGTTCTACGTATTCAAATTGATCTACCCACTTTGGCATTTCCTTTAAAATATAATCAGGACTGACAAAAGCATCACGTGTCAAAACAACGGCCTGTACAGGGCACTGAGCATAACGCTCACGCGGTTTGGTCAGCGCAGGGATAAAATTGGCACGATACAAATTGATGCCATATTTTCCATCTTTTGCAATATTGTGGTTAAGTGGTAAATTTGATTTTTTTTCAAGACCACTTAAGACTTTGGCCCATTGTTTTGCAGTAAGAAATTGCCACACCGTAGGTGCAAGTAACGGTAAATGAAATGCTGCGATATACCATGATTTAGACAGTTTTTTCAAAAATCCTACTGGATTTTGTTTGATTTCATCACCTAGCAACATCGCAGCATGATCCAGACAAGGGCCAGAAATAGTCGTATAAGAAAGTATGCGATCTTTGAATCTAGGTTCTGTCACTGACTCCCATGTTTGGATGGATCCCCAATCATGTGCAGCCAGATGAAATGGACGATGACCCAATAACTGATTAACCACTGCTTCCAGATCTAAGGATAAGCGTTCAAGACGATAATCACGGATATGTTTTGGAATACTAGACTCACCCGCACCTCGAACATCATACGTGACGATATAAAACTCGTTGATTAACTCGTGAATGATCGGCTCCCACACTTCTTGGTTATCTGGATAGCCATGCACTAAAACTAATGCTGGAAGTTCAGGTTTTCCCCAAGTTTTCGCACATAAGAATTGATGATCTGAGGTCTGGACGGTATGAATCTGTGGATGCATTGTCGTTTCCTTTTTATTTTGATTGACCATATTGTTAGTCAGATTGGGCATTGCCATCAATGCCATATTAGTGATAGTTATCTAGTATGAATAATCACGATATAAAAACAATTGACCGATATGAATATTTTAAAACAACTTCAAACCATACCCATGGTGTCCAAATTTATGATCAATCGATATTCCCCTTATCGCGGTGCGGGGATTGAAATTGATCAGATTGATCTAGCCAACTACTATATTCGCGTCAAAATGCCACTGACTCGTAAAAATCAAAATATCGTGGGGACACATTTCGGCGGCAGTCTTTACTCAATGGTTGATCCGTTCTACATGCTGATCTTAATGCATCATTTAGGCTCAAAATATATCGTGTGGGATAAAGCAGCGACAATTAACTTCTTAGCTCCTGGCAGAAGTACGGTATATGCAGACATACGTCTCGATGCCAATGAAATCAATCATGTCAAAGAACTTGCAGAAAATTATGCACCCGTCATCCGTAATTATGTAGTGAATATTTTTGATGAGTCAGGTTTACGCATCGCCGAGGTACACAAGACTTTATACATTAGACGTAAGAAGCCCAAGCCTTATCAGCATTAAAAAAGACGACTTAGTGTCGTCTTTTTCTGATAGACATATAGAGCTTTTAGCGTTTCTCTTGAATTGCGGCTCCTGCACCACCACCAATCGCGCCACCAATCGCAGCACCACTATCGCCGCCAAAAATAGCTTTACCCACCACAGATCCAATACCAGCACCGACTGCACTACTGGTGGTGGTATTACTGCTACCACCTTTGGCATTTGATCCTACACCTGCGCCGGCAGCTGCGCCTACACCTGCACCTAAACCACCACCGACATGGTTACCTACACCACCACCAACTGCTCCGCCGAGTGCTGCTGCACCAATACGTTGATCAGATGGGCTCATGTTTTGGCAGCCTGCAAGCAGTACAGTTGAAACGAGTGCTGTAGCAATTAAACTTATTGTCTTTTTCATGAAAAGATCCTCCTTTCTTTCAACTCAGCATAAGCATTTTTTGTGAACTCATACTTGTCAAAATGTTAATTCCTACAAAAAAGTGCAGGAGTTTTGTAACTACTATCGCAATATATTGCATAACTTATCAATGACTAAAGCTGGTGAGCGCTTTAACAACAACGCAGCGTTAAATGGATATATCAAGCAATATAACACGATAAAAAAAAGCCACCCGAAGGTGGCTTTCTTTATGATCTGTTCAGATTAGAACTGTTCTTGGTTCAATGCTTGACTAAACGCTTGATCGACTTCGCTGAAGTCGTTGTGCAGTTCAAACTCTGCCGCTTCCGCTTCCTGACGACGACGCTCTAGATGATAAGCGAGACCTGTACCTGCTGGGATCAGACGACCCACCACCACGTTCTCTTTGAGACCGCGTAGATCATCTTCTTTACCAGTAACAGCCGCTTCGGTTAACACGCGCGTTGTTTCCTGGAACGATGCAGCCGAGATAAATGAGTCAGTCGAAAGCGATGCTTTGGTAATACCCATCAATTGACGCTCAAATTTCGCAGGGAATTTGTTTTGCGCCAAGACTGCTTGGTTCTCTTGAACAACACGGATGTAATCCACTTGTTCGCCTTTGATGAAGCTGGTATCGCCGCCATCGGTGATGTCCACTTTACGCAACATTTGACGTACGATGACTTCAATATGTTTGTCGTTGATTTTTACACCTTGGAGACGATAAACGTCTTGAACTTCGTTCACGATGTAATTGGTCAATGCGACTTCGCCTTTCAAACGCAAGATGTCATGTGGGTTTTGCGGACCATCAGAAATGGTTTCACCACGGTTGACATGCTCACCTTCGAACACGTTAATGGTACGCCATTTTGGAATCAATTCTTCGTAAATTTCAGAACCATCATCAGGCGTGATCACTAAACGGTTCTTACCTTTGGTTTCTTTACCAAAGCTCACGATACCAGACACTTCTGCCAAGATCGCGTGTTCTTTCGGTTTACGCGCTTCGAACAAGTCAGCTACGCGTGGAAGACCACCGGTAATATCACGTGTACGTGAAGTTTCTTGTGGTACACGACCAAGTACATCACCTACACCAATCGTTTCACCGTCACGAACGGTCACAATGGTATTTTGTGGCAAGAAGTAGAACTGTTCACCACCATCCGTTGTATCCAGTACAATCGCAGGACGTAAATCTTTACCAGACGCAGGACGTGCTGTTACAGGCAAGATTTCAACAGTAGTCATACCTGTTGCATCATCAGTTTTCGATGTTGCAGTCACGCCATCCGCGATTTGGCTGAAACGTGCCTTACCTGCTACTTCTGTTACGAGTGGATGCGTATGCGGATCCCAAGTCGCCACAATACCACCAGCTTCTACAGCTTCACCATCTTTAATCAAGATGCTTGCACCGTAAGGAAGTTTATAGCGTTCACGCTCACGACCTAACTCATCTGCAATACCGATTTCACCAGAACGTGAAACAGAGACCAAGTGACCTTTTGCATGCTGTACAGTTTTTACGTTATGGAAACGAACCGTACCTTTATTACGTACTTGAACACTGTTTGCAGCAGAAGTTCGGCTTGCCGCACCACCCACGTGGAAGGTACGCATGGTTAACTGTGTACCTGGCTCACCAATTGATTGGGCAGCCATAACACCAACAGACTCACCAGGGTTGACCTGATGACCACGTGCAAGGTCGCGTCCATAACATTTTGCACACACACCGAATGTAGATTCACATGCAATGACTGAACGGACTTTAACTTCATCGACACCCGCTTCTTCAAGCTGAGCTGCGATTTTTTCATCAATGAGCGTACCGCGAGGCAATACGATTTCATTGTCAGATGCACGACGTACGTCTTCTGCCGTTACACGACCCAATACGCGGTCACGTAATGGCTCGATCACGTCACCACCTTGAATGAATGGTGTCATCACCAGACCACCCATGGTGCCACAATCTGGCTCGGTAATCACCAAGTCCTGCGCAACGTCAACAAGACGACGTGTCAAGTAACCCGAGTTTGCAGTTTTCAATGCGGTATCGGCCAAACCTTTACGCGCACCGTGCGTTGAAATAAAGTACTGAAGTACCGTCAAACCTTCACGGAAGTTTGCCTTAATTGGCGTTTCAATGATCGAACCATCTGGTTTCGCCATCAAACCACGCATACCCGCCAACTGACGAATCTGCGCCGCACTACCACGGGCACCCGAGTCAGACATCATATAGATGCTGTTAAACGATTTTTGTTTCTCGTCTTGACCTTGCTTGTTTTTCACATTGGTGAAAGACAAGTTGTCCATCATCGCTTTTGCAACTTGGTCGTTGGTACGCGCCCAGATATCGACCACTTTGTTATAACGCTCACCTGCGGTTACGAAACCTTGCTCGAACTGCTCTTCGATTTCACGAACTTCAGTTTCTGCTTTGTCGATAATCGCTTGCTTCTGCGGTGGAATGACCATGTCTTCCATACCAACAGAAACGCCTGAACGTGTTGCTTGACGGAAGCCAAGATACATCAACTGATCGGCGAAAATAACCGTGTCTTTAAGACCGAGCTTACGGTAGCACGAGTTGATTAACTTCGAGATGTTCTTTTTAGTCATCTCAAGGTTGATCATTTCAAAGCTCAAGCCTTCAGGAACAACTTCCCAAAGTAAGCAGCGACCTGGTGTAGTATCCACAACAATAGTTTGCTTTTCACGTTGACCGTCTTCATTGATTACGGTTTGGTGAACACGAACTTTTACGCGTGCGTGAATAGCCACCTGACCGGTTGCAAGCGCGCGGTTAACTTCGTGTGTGTCAGCAAACATCATGCCTTCGCCTTTGGCATTGACTGCATCACGGGTGATGTAGTAAAGACCCAAGACCACGTCCTGAGAAGGAACGATAATCGGCTCACCGTTGGCCGGTGACAAGATGTTGTTGGTCGACATCATCAAGGCACGGGCTTCAAGCTGTGCTTCAAGTGTCAATGGCACGTGTACCGCCATTTGGTCACCGTCGAAGTCGGCGTTAAACGCAGCACAGACGAGTGGGTGTAGACGGATCGCTTTACCTTCAATCAGAATCGGTTCAAACGCTTGAAGACCTAAACGGTGAAGTGTTGGCGCACGGTTCAACATCACTGGATGCTGACGAATCACGTTGGCAAGAACGTCCCATACTTCTGGGGTTTCGCGTTCAACCATTTTCTTCGCAGCTTTAATGGTGGTTGCCTGACCAGATGCCTGTAGTTTTGCAAAAATAAACGGCTTGAAGAGCTCAAGTGCCATTTTCTTTGGAAGACCACATTGATGTAGACGTAAAGTAGGACCTACGGTAATGACCGAACGACCAGAATAGTCAACACGTTTACCCAACAAGTTCTGACGGAAACGACCTTGTTTACCTTTGATCATATCTGCCAAAGATTTCAATGGACGTTTATTCGAACCAGTAATCGCACGACCACGACGGCCGTTGTCAAGCAATGCATCTACAGATTCTTGCAACATACGTTTTTCGTTACGTACGATGATATCTGGCGCCGCAAGATCAAGAAGACGCTTCAAACGGTTGTTACGGTTGATCACACGACGGTAAAGATCGTTTAGATCAGATGTCGCAAAACGGCCACCTTCAAGTGGTACAAGCGGACGTAGATCTGGCGGAAGTACTGGCAATACATTCATCACCATCCATTCTGGCTTGTTGTTCGACTCTTTGAAAGCTTCCATCAATTTCAAACGTTTTGACGCTTTTTTCAACTTCGTTTCAGAGGTTGTTTGTGGAATTTCTTCACGTAGACGTGAAATTTCAGCTTCAAGATCGATATCTTTCAACAAGTCTTGAACTGCTTCTGCACCCATTTTGGCAGAGAATTCATCGCCATGCTCTTCAAGCGCGTTGAAATATTCTTCGTCGGTTAAAAGCTGATATTTCTCAAGCGGAGTCATACCAGGATCAGTTACTACGTAAGATTCGAAATACAATACACGTTCGATATCACGTAGTGTCATATCAAGTAGCAAACCGATACGGCTTGGCAATGATTTTAAGAACCAGATGTGAGCCACTGGAGATGCAAGCTCGATGTGACCCATACGTTCACGACGAACTTTTGCAGTTGTTACTTCAACGCCACATTTTTCACAAATGACGCCTTTGTATTTCATACGCTTGTATTTACCACACAAGCATTCGTAATCTTTTACTGGACCAAAGATTTTGGCACAGAACAAACCATCACGTTCTGGTTTAAAAGTACGGTAGTTAATGGTTTCAGGCTTTTTAACTTCACCGTGAGACCATGACTTAATCATTTCTGGTGACGCAAGACCAATACGAATACGGTCAAACTCAATCGGTGTGTGACCGTCTGAGTCCGTTTTCTTACGCATGATATCGAGCAAGTCTTTCAATTTATTTCTCCGTATACCGAGGAGCATTCGCTCACTCGGCTGGGTCACAAATACTGTTTTTCCTGAAAAATCTGAGTCAGCTTAACGCTTAGTCACCATTTTTCAGTTCAATGTTGATACCTAAAGAACGGATCTCTTTGGTCAATACGTTAAACGATTCAGGCATACCCGGATCCATATAATGGTTACCATCTACGATGTTCTTATAGATGCGAGTACGACCTTCAACGTCATCCGACTTCACAGTAAGCATTTCTTGAAGTGTATAAGCAGCACCATAAGCTTCTAGTGCCCAGACTTCCATCTCACCGAAACGCTGACCACCGAATTGTGCTTTACCACCAAGCGGTTGTTGAGTTACAAGTGAATAAGAACCAGTAGAACGTGCATGCATCTTGTCATCAACCAAATGGTTCAACTTGAGCATGTACATATAACCAACAGTTACTGGGCGGTCAAAACGCTCACCTGTACGTCCGTCATACAATACTGTTTGACCTGTACGTGAGATACCACCAAGCTCAAGTAACTCTTTGATCTGACTTTCTTCTGCACCATCAAATACTGGCGTAGCTAAAGGAACACCTTTACGCAAGTTACCTGATAACACCAAGATTTCTTCATCAGTTAAGCTATCAAGATCTTCTTGCTCGCCACCAACTTTGTTATAAATCTTGTCTAAGAAATCACGAAGCTCAAGAACGGTACGTTGCTCTTTCATCATCTTGTCGATCTTATCGCCAAGACCTTTTGCAGCCATACCTAAGTGAGTTTCAAGAATCTGACCCACGTTCATACGTGATGGTACACCCAATGGGTTAAGTACGACATCAACTGGAACACCATGGATATCATGCGGCATGTCTTCAACAGGCAAGATGTTTGATACAACACCTTTGTTACCGTGACGACCCGCCATTTTATCACCAGGCTGGATACGACGTTTTACAGCTAAGTAAACTTTAACAACTTTCAATACACCTGTTGTAAGCTCATCACCTGTAGAAAGTTTGCGTTTTTTCTCAGCAAATTTCTCATCAATCTCGTAGCTCTTCTCTTTCAAGAACACTTGAATTTGAGTTAAGCGTTCAGCGATGCCTTCGTCTGTTGGTTGAACTTCTAAAAGATCAACAAGCTCTAAACCAGACAATACATCTTCAGATAGCTTATCACCGCGCTTGGTCGTACCGCCGCCATTTGACTCTTGGCCTTTTAACAAACGGATAATACGTTCACGAGCAGCTTCTTCGAAGATTTTGAATTCTTCTTTCAAGTCTTTACGATAAGCATCAAGTTGCGCTTTCTCAATCGCTTGAGCACGTTCATCTTTCTCGATACCGTCACGTGTAAACACTTGAACGTCGATGACTGTACCTTTAACGCTTGAAGAAACACGTAAAGATGAATCTTTAACGTCTGCTGCTTTCTCACCAAAGATTGCACGAAGTAATTTTTCTTCAGGGGTTAATTGTGTTTCACCTTTAGGTGTCACTTTACCAACAAGAATATCACCCGCTGCAACTTCAGCACCGATATAAACAATACCTGATTCATCAAGTTTAGATAACGCTGCTTCACCTACGTTAGGAATATCGGCAGTGATTTCTTCCGCACCTAACTTCGTATCGCGTGCAACACATGATAATTCTTGAATATGAATTGACGTTAAACGATCTTCTTGAAGAACACGTTCAGATAATAAAATCGAGTCTTCGTAGTTATAACCGTTCCAAGTCATGAACGCGACACGCATGTTCTGACCCAATGCTAATTCACCACCATCAGTTGATGGACCATCAGCAAGAACGTCACCACGGCCGACTTTATCGCCCATGCTCACAAGCACTTTTTGGTTAATACATGTGTTTTGGTTTGAACGCGTGTATTTGATCAAGTTGTAGATATCTACACCTGCTTCACCCGCGATCATTTCATCTTCGTTGACACGAATAACCACACGTGATGCATCTACAAACTCAATGCGTCCGCCACGTTTCGCGATCACACATACACCAGAGTCGTGCGCTACGTTTGCTTCCATGCCGGTACCCACAAGTGGTTTATCAGCAAGCAATGTAGGAACAGCCTGACGTTGCATGTTTGAACCCATCAATGCACGGTTGGCATCATCGTGTTCAAGGAATGGAATAAGTGATGCAGCGACAGATACAACCTGTTGAGCAGATACATCCATATGCGTCACTTTTTCAGGTGGCATACGAACGAAGTCACCTTGGTGACGTACTGAAACGAAGTCTTCTGTTAAATGTCCATCTTTATCCAATGCAGAATCGGCCTGTGCAATAACAGTACCTACTTCTTCAATTGCAGATAAATATTCAACATCATCTGTTACACGACCATCAACAACGCGACGGTATGGTGTTTCCAAGAAACCGAAGTTGTTCGCTTTTGCATAAACAGAAAGCGAGTTGATCAAACCAATGTTTGGTCCTTCAGGAGTTTCAATTGGACATACACGACCATAGTGAGTTTGATGTACGTCACGCACTTCAAAGCCTGCACGTTCACGTGTCAAACCACCTGGTCCCAATGCTGATACACGACGTTTGTGTGTAATTTCTGACAATGGGTTGTTTTGATCCATAAACTGTGACAATTGGCTTGAACCAAAGAATTCTTTGATTGCAGCAGCAACTGGTTTCGCATTGATCAAATCTTGTGGAGACAAGTTATCTGTTTCAGCTTGGTTTAAACGCTCTTTAACAGCACGTTCAACACGAACTAAACCAACACGGAATTGGTTTTCTGTCATTTCACCAACAGAACGTACGCGACGGTTACCCAAGTGATCGATATCATCGACTTCACCTTTACCGTTACGAATTTCTACCAGTGTTTTCAGTACATCGATGATGTCATCGTTAGAAAGAATACCTTCTACTTCACGAGACTTCTGATCTGTACCTACTTCGTAAGGGCGACCCAAACGACGGTTAAACTTCATACGACCCACAGGCGATAAATCATAGCGCTCTGTAGAGAAGAATAAGTTATTGAATAAGTTTTCAGCCGCTTCTTTCGTTGGTGGCTCACCTGGACGCATCACTTTGTAGATTTCTACAAGCGCTTCTTCACGACCAGATGTTGTATCTGCACGTAAGGTGTCAGCAACAAAAGAACCACGATCGATGTCATTGGTGAACAGGATATTAAATTGTTTAATACCACCTTCAGCAATTCTGACCAAAATCTCATGACTTAATACAGTGTTAGCAGTAATTACTTCACCGTCTTTAAGTACGATATCTTCAGCAGTAATACGCTCATACAAATATTCATCTGGAACTGGAAGTTTAGTTAAACCAGCAGCTTCCATTTGACGTACATGGCGAGCATTAATACGTTTACCTTGTTCAACAATGGCTTTACCATCATTGTCCACGATATCAAATTGAGCCATTTCACCACGAAGACGTTCAGGCACAAGGTCAATCTGATAGCTACCCATATCAAGATATACAGGTACTTTTTCGTAGAACATATTCAGAATTTGTTCATTGCTATAGCTCAATGCACGTAACACAACAGTCGCAAGCAATTTACGACGACGGTCAATACGTACAAAGACTAAATCTTTAGCATCAAACTCAAAATCTAACCATGAACCACGGTAAGGAATGATACGTGCTGAATAAAGCACTTTACCGCTTGAATGCGTTTTACCTTTATCATGGTCAAAGAATACGCCTGGTGAACGGTGTAATTGAGATACGATTACACGCTCAGTACCATTGATCACAAAGGTACCATTCTCAGTCATGAGTGGCATTTCACCCATGTACACTTCTTGTTCACGTACGTCTTTAATAGATTTCGTTTCACGATCTTTGATGATCAAACGAATTTTAACGCGCATTGGTGCCGCAAAGGTTGAGCCACGAAGAATACATTCGCGAACATCAAACTCTGGTTTACCAAGACTATACTCAACGAATTCTAAAGCAGCATTGCCCGAATAACTTTCAATAGGAAAAACTGAACGAAATGCAGCTTGGAGACCGATATCTTCGCGATTTTTTGGTGTTTTGCCGTCTTGCAAGAATGTTCTGTACGAGTCGACTTGAATCGAGAGCAGGTACGGAGCATGCATGACTTGGGGCAATTTACCAAAATTCTTACGGATCCGTTTCTTTTCGGTATATGAGTATGCCATCTGGAGTCCTCGGAAAGTAAACTAAGTCCGCCTGCAGAACGAACTTAGAAGGAATTACGCAGGTCGATATGACCACCACTTTTATACAAATGCTGCAAATTTCAGTGGTACAAAACGCTTAGCAATATTTTTAAAATGGAAAAATATTGCTAAGCGTTTGATTGTGTTTATTTATTTTTAAAATTGATGGTTTTTCTACCAATCAATCTAAAATCGAGCCGATTATTGTAACGCAAAAAGGCTGATGACCCAAGAGCCATCAGCCAATTTTTGGGGTCAAATTAAAATTCGACCCCTAGCGAAATTACTTAACAGTAACTGTAGCACCAGTTTCTTCAAGTTTTTTCTTAAGTTCTTCAGCTTCTTCTTTAGAAACGCCTTCTTTAAGATTTGAAGGAGCGCCTTCTACTAAGTCTTTAGCTTCTTTCAAGCCAAGACCAGTAACTTCACGTACTGCTTTAATTACAGCAACTTTGTTAGCACCGAAAGAAGTCAATTCAACATTGAATTCTGATTGCTCTTCAACAGCAGCAACAGCAGGACCTGCAGCTACAGCTACAGCAGCAGCTGATACGTTGAATTTCTCTTCGAAAGCAGAGATAAGTTCAACAAGTTCAAGAACAGTTTTTTCAGCAACTGCGTTTAAGATTTCTTCGTTAGTTAAAGCCATGAGAATAACTCCAAATGGATATTGAATGGTGTGTGAAATTTATTAAGCTTATGCAGCTTCTGACTCGTTTTTCTCTTTGAGCGCTGTAATAAGGCGACCCAATTTCGAAATAGGAGCTTGAAGAACATTGGCAAGCATAGTAAGTGCTTTTTCTTGGTTCGGAAGATTCGCGATAACGCTAACGTCAGCACCTTGATAAAGTTTGCCGTCAAATGCAGCAGCTTTAAGTTCAAATGCTTTGTTCGTTTTAGCAAATTCTTCAAACAAGCGAGCAGCTGCGCCCATGTCATCTTCAGAAGTTGAAAAAGCTAGAATAGTTGGACCAACAAGGTTTTCGTCTAAGATATCAAATTGAGTACCTTCGAAAGCACGTTTAGCCAAAGTGTTACGTACAACACGTGTAGCAACACCAAGCTTACGAGCTTCAACACGAAGTGTAGTCAATTGTTCAACTGTTAAACCTTGGTAGTCAGCAACAACAGCAGCAAACGCGGTAGAAGCAACTTCATTTACTTCCGCAACGATCTGTTTTTTGTCTTCGATAAGAAGAGCCATTGTAAAACCTCCTAACGGTGATTTATGCAATCCACGGACTGCACTCCCAATTCGTAAATCAATCTCTTGACTTACACGCGGAGGAGGAATCAATCACACCACCGCGTCTACTCAGACTGGTATTTTAAGAAGCGAATCCGAAGACTCCCCTCGCCTGAGGTCTTTGACGCTGATAAATTTACATCTATCAATTCAAAGTCCGCCTGATGATCAACAAAGCAATGCTTTATCAATCCACAAGAAGAAAAGCTCAACCTCAATAGAAGTCATCACTCTTTCTTGCGTAAAATTTGAAGTAACACTTCAAATTTTACTCAGGACTTTAAAATTCTTTTATCGCAATATAATTATTGAAAAATAATTATTTAGAAACGTTTTGTACATCAACAACAAGACCAGGACCCATAGTTGAGCTCAAAGTGATCTTTTGGATGTAGATACCTTTAGAAGTCGCAGGTTTTAACTTTTTCAAGTCTGCAACTAAGGTTTCAACGTTTTGACGGATTGCTTCAGCAGTAAAACCTACTTGACCAATCGCAGCGTGGATGATACCCGCTTTGTCTACACGGTAACGTGCTTGACCAGCTTTTGCATTTTTAACTGCAGTTGCTACGTCAGGAGTTACAGTACCCACTTTAGGGTTTGGCATTAAGCCACGTGGACCAAGGATCGTACCTAACTTACCAACAACACGCATTGCATCTGGAGCAGCAATCACAACGTCGAAGTCTAAGTTACCCGCTTGAATGCTTTCAGCAAGATCATCAAAACCAACGATGTCCGCGCCTTCAGCTTTAGCAGCTTCAGCAGCAGCGCCTTGAGCAAACACAGCAACACGTACAGTTTTACCAGTACCTGCAGGAAGTGTAGTCGCGCCACGAACAACTTGGTCAGATTTACGAGGATCAACACCTAGGTTTACCGCAACATCCAAAGATTCTTTGAATTTTGCAGCAGGTAGGCTGCTAAGAACTTGTACTGCTTCTTCCAAAGTGTAAACTTTGTTTGCTTCAATAGCTGCAGCAATGGCTTTTTGACGTTTAGTTAACTTTGCCATGTCTTATAGCTCCACTTCCAAGCCCATAGAACGCGCAGAACCAGCAATGGTACGTACACGTGCGTCTAAATCAGCACCAGTTAAATCTGGTTCTTTAGTAGTCGCAATTTCTTCTAACTGAGCGCGAGTCAACTTACCAACTTTAGTTTTGTTTGGTACAGCAGAACCCTTTTGGATACCAGCAGCTTTCTTAAGAAGAATCGCAGCAGGTGGAGTTTTCATGATGAATGTGAACGACTTATCGTTGTACACAGTAATCACTACAGGAATTGGAAGACCTTGTTCAACTTTTTGTGTAGCAGCATTGAATTCTTTACAGAATGCCATGATGTTAACACCACGTTGACCTAGTGCAGGACCAATCGGTGGAGATGGATTCGCTTTACCAGCTGGAACTTGCAGCTTGATATAGCCGTCAATCTTCTTAGCCATTTCAAATTACCTCTGGGTACAAACGCCTTTTAGAGCTCCCCAACATTTCAAGTAACGATACCGTTACAACAACAATGCCCGATCCATAACAAATCGGGCGCTTTCAAACAGTGCAAATTAAATTGTTTTTTCGACTTGGCGAAATTCCAATTCAACTTGAGTTGGTCGATTAAATACATTAATCGTCAACGTTAAACGTGATTTTTCGTACTGAACTTCCTCCACGACTCCTTTAAAGTCTGTGAATGGACCGTCAATAACCAATAATTCTTCACCCGGCTCAAACATCGTCTTAGGACGAGGTGCTTCACCTTTATTGTGTACACGTGCAAGAATCGCATCAGCTTCTTTTTGCGTAATTGGTGCTGGCTTTTCAGCTGTACCACCGATGAAACCTAATACTTTTGGACATTCTTTAACAATGTGCCAAGTTTCATCATTCATTTCCATTTCGACTAACACATAGCCAGGAAAGAATTTACGCTCTGATTTACGTTTCTTACCATCCTTCATCTCTACCACTTCTTCGGTAGGAACAAGGACTTCACCAAAACTATCAGCAACAGCGCTACGCTGGATTCGATCATTAAGTGAACGCATCACTTGTTTTTCATAACCTGAATAGGCATGAATAATGTACCAACGTTTCATAGCTCTCTTACCCGATAATCAACTTAATTAACCAGCCTAAACCATAATCAAAACACCATAATACAATGGATGTAATGACTACGACCAACAGCACTTGCCAAGATGTAGTCACTGTTTCTTGCTTGGTCGGCCAAGTTACTCGACGCAACTCGATTCGCGCATCTTTCAGCAAACGAATAAAGCCCTTACCTTGATGGGTGGCGTATAATAAACCTAAAGCGACGACGATACAAGCCAAAATTACACCAACGCGCACCCAAATATTATTTGCTGGTGGCCAGTAGGCTGGTAAATATTGATTCACCATCGCGGCACCAATCAATAATGCCAGTGCAATGACCCATAGCACCACGTCTAATGGAGAACCAGAAGTGACTACTTCGGCAGAGTTATTTCGTTGAGGAATTGGCGCGTCGCTTAATGCGTCACGCGATTTATCATTCGACATTTTTGTACTCGTCGTAGAATTCGCGACTTATTATATGACAGTTAAGCCAGCATCAAGCTTTTTATTTAGAAAAAATGGCAGGCCAGGAGGGACTCGAACCCCCAACATTCGGTTTTGGAGACCGACGCTCTACCAATTGAACTACTGACCTATAAACAAACCGAGAGCCTAAACTCTCGGTTAGAACAAACATATTAGCGGTTATGCAGTTACTTTCGCAACTACACCAGCACCAACTGTACGACCACCTTCACGGATCGCAAAACGTAGACCTGGGTCCATTGCGATTGGGTGAATTAGTTCTACTGACATTTCAACGTTGTCACCTGGCATAACCATTTCAACGCCGTCTTGTAATTGGATTGCGCCAGTTACGTCAGTTGTACGGAAGTAGAACTGTGGACGGTAACCGTTAAGGAACGGAGTATGACGACCACCTTCTTCTTTAGAAAGTACATATACTTCTGCATCGAATTTAGTGTGCGGCTTGATTGTACCTGGTTTAGCAAGTACTTGACCACGTTGTACGTCTTCACGCTTAGTACCACGTAAAAGAACACCACAGTTCTCGCCCGCACGACCTTCGTCAAGAAGTTTACGGAACATTTCTACACCAGTTACAGTTGTTTTAACTGTATCTTTGATACCAACGATTTCAACTTCTTCGCCGACTTTAACGATACCAGATTCTACACGACCTGTTACCACTGTACCACGACCAGAAATAGAGAATACATCTTCGATTGGCATCAAGAATGCTTTATCGATAGCACGTTCTGGTTCTGGAATATAAGAATCAAGTGCTTCAACAAGTGAAAGTACAGCTGATTCGCCATATTGACCAGCATCACCATTAAGTGCAGCAAGCGCTGAACCACGGATGATAGGTGTGTCATCACCTGGGAAGTCATAAGTAGAAAGAAGTTCACGAACTTCCATTTCTACAAGCTCAAGAAGCTCTTCGTCGTCTACAAGGTCGCATTTGTTCAAGAATACAACGATGTAAGGTACACCTACCTGACGAGAAAGAAGGATGTGCTCACGAGTTTGTGGCATAGGACCGTCAGTCGCAGCACAAACAAGGATCGCGCCGTCCATCTGAGCAGCACCAGTAATCATGTTTTTAACGTAGTCGGCGTGGCCTGGGCAGTCTACGTGAGCGTAGTGACGAATAGGAGAATCGTATTCTACGTGTGAAGTATTAATTGTAATACCACGTGCTTTTTCTTCTGGTGCAGAATCGATTGCTGCGTAGTCTTTAGCTTCACCGCCGTAAGTTTTTGCACAAATTGTTGCAATTGCAGCAGTTAAAGTTGTTTTACCATGGTCGACGTGACCAATTGTACCCACGTTTACGTGTGGCTTATTACGTTCAAACTTAGCCTTAGCCATTTGCTCTTCCTCGTTTATGTCGAACACGAGTTAAACAACTCAGCATCGACAATCGTCTAAAAAACTAGACACCTAATACTTGAAAAGCAGACTAATAAGCCTGCTTTTGAGAAACTGGTGTAGAATAATCTACCAAATTGTATCTGGAGCTCTTATCGAGATTTGAACTCGAGACCTCTCCCTTACCAAGGGAGTGCTCTACCACTGAGCTATAAGAGCATCATCTTCGATGGAGCGGGAGACGAGGGTCGAACTCGCGACATGTAGCTTGGAAGGCTACCGCTCTACCAACTGAGCTACTCCCGCTTAATGTTGGTAATTACCACTTATCGAAGTAATGGTGGTGAGAGAAGGATTCGAACCTTCGAAACTTTCGTGGCAGAGTTACAGTCTGCTCCCTTTGACCGCTCGGGAATCTCACCTTTACACTTACTTTCAGTGTCGTTCTTCAACATTATAACACAAAACCTTAAGATGGTGCCGGCACACGGATTCGAACTGTGGACCTACTGATTACAAGTCAGTTGCTCTACCAACTGAGCTATGCCGGCGTTTCTTAGTGTTTCGTACGTTTCGTATCGGAACGGTGTGCAGTTTAGCAAAACTCAGAATCCTTGCAAGTGTTTTTTGCAAAAAAAACCTCAAAAACTCATAAAATCAATCCGTTTGACGATAATTCAACCGCTTTGATCACTGCGCGAGCTTTTATTTGGGTTTCATTCCACTCTGATTCAGGATTTGAGTCGACAACCAACCCTGCGCCAGCCTGTACATAGACCTTATTTTCACGAATAACACAGGTTCTGATCGCAATCGACATGTCCATTTCGCCATGCCAGCCCAAATAACCCACTGCACCACCAAAAATTCCACGTTTTACCGGCTCAACTTCGTCAATAATTTCCATTGCACGAATCTTTGGGGCACCTGAAAGCGTGCCTGCTGGAAAAGTTGCCTTAAAAACATCCAAAGCATCGACATCATCCAACACTTCACCTTGTACATTGGAAACAATATGCATGACATGTGAATAACGTTCGATCACCATTTGATCAGTCACTTGCACTTTACCGATTTTCGAGACACGCCCCACATCATTACGGCCTAAATCAATCAGCATTAAATGTTCCGCAATCTCTTTTTCATCAGAAAGCAAATCTTTTTCAAGCGCCAAATCTTCTTCTTTGGTTTTTCCTCGTGGACGTGTACCTGCAAGCGGACGTACAGTCGCGATCCCATTTTCGAGTCGAGAAAGAATTTCCGGTGAAGAACCTACGATATGAAACGGCTTTTGATCTAAAAGGGTCTGCCCTTGCACCAAAAATAAATATGGTGATGGATTGAGATGTCGTAATGCACGATAAACCTGTAAAGGCTCACCATCAAAATCCGACACCATACGATGCCCAGGAACAACCTGCATCACATCACCAGCACGGATATATTCTTTAACTTTCTCAATTGACTCAAGGAATTTGTCATGCCCAGTCAGTGACTCAAAATGCGGAGCGGTATGTTTTTTAGCAACCAAGCTGATTGGCATAGCCAATAATGCCTCAATCTCATCCAGCTGTTGCTGAGCCTTGGCATAAGCCTCTGTATCATTAACATCTGCATGTACGATTAAAAACAAAGTATCTTTTAAGTTATCAAATACAATGACGGTTTTAGACAACATCATCCATAAGTCTGGCAGTCCAACGGGATCCGCCTCAGGCACATTCTTTAACCTTGGCTCAATATAACGTACTGCGTCATAACCAAAGTAACCCACCAAGCCGCCAGTAAAATTAGGCAGTGCGGGTAAATCTTGCTGGGTGGGTACTTTAAACTGCGCTTGAAAATCACGGATATATTGAAAGGGATCTGCACATGGCTGGGTATCTATCGAGCCATCTACCGATTTGATCGTGAGCCGTCCTGCATTACAGGAAAATACGATTGATTCACCCAGTCCAATAATTGAATATCTTGCCCAGTTTTCGCCACCTTCGACAGATTCAAAAAGATAAGCTTGTTGATGTTGTTTTAAACGCGCAAATACAGACAATGGCGTATCTGTATCGGCTAAGCGTTGGCGATATACAGGGATAAGGTTATAACCCGCTGATTTTAGTTGTTCAAATTGAGTTAGTGATGTCATGAGTATTCTCGATGGTTTTAAGTTAAGTACGATAAAGGTGATTTAAGACGCGATTATCGCCATCGAAAAACCATAAGGTGATACATTCCCCACTCCTCAATGATTAAATCAATTGATCCAGACGATCCACAACTTCTTGCGGATGACTATCATAAATATTTTCTCCATGATTATAGCCATAGCTGACTACAATACAATCGATACCCGCACGTCTGGCTGCTTCAACATCATTTTTTGAATCACCGATCATCAAGGTATTCTCAATAGTGGTCTTCATCACCTGCACACTATGTAGCAATGGAAGCGGGTCTGGTTTTCGTACAGGCAAAGTATCCCCACCCACGACCAAGTCAAAGTAATCGCCAATCTTAAGTGTTTCCAATAAATTTCTCGCCAATTGCTCAGGCTTGTTGGTTACACAAGCCATCTCGATTTTACGCGCCTTACACTCATCAAGAAATGCTTGCACACCTTCAAATAAGCGACTGGTCACACACAACTCTTGTGCATAAATTTCGAGATAAGTGGTTAACAGCATTTGATGCTTTGCAGGTTCTACTTCTTCAAACAAATGTTTTAAAACTGCATCGCATAACTTGCCAGTACCCTGTCCAACCCATTGGCGAATTTGAGCTTCTGTAACACGAGACCACCCCAGATGATCCAAAGTCAGATTCATCGCACGATACATATCTGATGCTGTATCGACCAATGTTCCATCTAGATCAAACAAGACCAGTTGACGACGTTCTAATTGTACTAAAGACATATTGCACCTTATAAAAAAGTAAAGGCATGCTTTTCGCATGCCTTTACAGACGTTTGTCTAGCTCAGGCAAGATTATTTAAAAAACAACCAAGCGACTACAGCAAGAATAATGAGTGTAATAATTGTAAACAGCCCAACAGAGGCATTCTTTTGCTGTTCTTTTTCCTGTTCTACAGAAGAAGGAGGCTGTTTGATTGCAACAGGCTCAGGTTCTGGGACTGCTTTAATGTCTACACCTTCAGGAATAGGTGCAGGTTTTGGTGTCACAATATTCTGCGGCATACCTTCACGATTGACGGTCACATCTGTGTCACGCTCATTGAGGCTCGGCATCCCTTTGTCAGCCATCTCTTGTGCAGGTGTTGTCAGGGTTTGCTGATCTGTTGCATTAACAGGTTCTATTTCGACTTCTGGTAAATCAACGATTAATTCTGGATTTGGTGCCAATACTGAAAATTTAAGACTTGCAAATTGAACAAAATCACCATCATGTAACTGAACTTCTTGCTCAATACGAATATCGTTTACGAACGTACCATTTGAGGAGTTAAGGTCTTGAACCCAAAGCTGATCATTTTGCAGCAAAAGTGCAGCGTGTTTACGAGAAATCTCTGCAGCTTGTAGCAACAAATCAGCATCTTGATGACGCCCGACGAGCATATCATGCTCAACAGTGATCTCTTGTCCTGTAAATTCACCTGTAACAGCTTGTAGTTTCCAAGTCATCATTTATGTCTCTTATTGTGATTCATCAACATCATAGCACGCTTCTTTTAGGCTTGATTGTGTATCCTGTTACGATGCTGGGCGCAATGTTGTCGTAGTCACCGTATTTTTTGTCCGTTCAACATCTGGCTGAGTTGGCAACTGTTGCTTTGCCGTTGGTTGTACAGGTAAGGCATAGGAAACACCTTTACGAGTCACATTTTCTCTGGCTGATGATGCAACGGGTGTCTGAACCGTGACTACAGGTGTAGTTGAAACTTGCTGATAGTTACTTTGTTTGGATTTTACAACTGCGGGTACAGAGGCCTGCTGATAAATCTGATCCACATTTTCAGGTAGTTTTGCAAAATTTCCATTACGATCCATCGACAATTGCAAACTGTAAAGCTGATTATAACGTTGCTGTGAAATCCGACGTACATCTTCAGCATCACCGATAATGGTTGGATGAATGAAAACCAACAAATTTCGTTTTTCATTACTCTTAGAATCTGCTCTAAACAAACGTCCCAAATAAGGAATATTGCTTAAACCCGGTATGCCCTGACGGGTAAGGCTGGTATTATCAGAAATTAACCCCCCCAATACTACGGTCTGTCCATGCTCAGCAAGTACTGCGGTTTTAATGGCGCGTTTGTTGGTCACCAAGTCTGTGGCCTGACCTTTACTGCTTTGAACATCAGAAACTTCTTGCTCTACTTCCAGACGAACTGTGCCATTTTCCCCAATGTGTGGAATAACTTTTAGCGTTACCCCCACATCCTTACGTTCAACCGTGGTGTAAGGGTTGATCGTTCCTGTAGATCCTGTAGATACAGAACCCGTGACAAAAGGAACGTTCTGACCCACCACAATATACGCTTCTTCATTGTCCATGGTCACAATAGATGGCGTAGACAACACATTGGACTTGGTATTTGATTTTAATGCCTGAATCAATGCACCATATGCTTTACGTGAATTACTAAAGTCACCAACAGCAAAGGTAGCGCCATTCCCACTATTTGTTCCACTGGCAATCGCAGCAGCAGCGCCTGCTGTTCCAGTCGAAGCATAACCCGCCGCAATTGATGCCAGACTCGCGCCTACATTGCTAAAACTCAGCAAACCCACACCGCTGTTTAAATCACCCAAAGCCCATTGAATACCTAATTGGTCACTGTCGTCACCTGAAACTTCAATGATTGCCGCTTCAATCAGAACTTGTTCGCGTCGAACATCTAGCTGCTGAATCGCGGCCTCAATTTCACGCATCAATTGCGGATCGGCTTTCACAACTAATGCATTTTGAGCACTATCAGCAATGATGCTCACTCCATTATTGTTAAAACTGGTGATCGAGTTTTGATTGTTATTATTAGTACTATTTAAATTAATTGAAGAGCCAGCAACAGAGCCGCTATTTGTACCTGTAGTCGAATTATTGCTAGCCGTATTTCCAATCAGACTACTAATTGAATTATTAGAACCTGTTCGAGAATTTTGATTACCCGATGCATTATTTGAAGAAGAACTCGACTGCCCTGTCACCAAGCCTTGTAGAATTTCAGCCAGACTTTTAGCACTTGCATACTTCAAACGAAAAACCTTCAAACCACCCAAACGGTCTGCAGAAGGTACATCTAGCGTCTCAATCATATGGCGGATTCGCTTACGTGTACCTGGATCACCTTTAATCAAAATACGATTGGTTCGTGTATCTGCGATAATCCGCACACGGGATCCATTTAAATCTTTAGATGCGCCTGTCGAACTCATGGACTCTAGTAAACCAATGATTTCTTCAGCCTGACTGTTTTGCAGTGCAATGGCTTCAACATCATTTTGCCCTGTACCATCCAGATTGCGAATAATAGTTTCAAGCTGCGCGATATTGGAAGCACGATCTGAAACGATGAGCGCATTGGTTCCAGCCACGGCAGCCAAGTTGGCAAATTGTGGCATGAGTGGGCGTAAAGCAGGGATCAAATCATTGGGATTGGTATTTTCAACCCAAATCACTCGCGTAACCACTTGATCTCCACGCGCGCGATTGCGCATATCGTAAGGCACGCCCGCATTTTTTACATTACTGTCGGGTACAAGTTTAATGGTATTACCAGAAGGGATTGCCACGACACCATTGACATTAAGCACCCCCAAAAATAGATCATATACCTCATCCCGATTTAACGGCTTATTGGAAATCACTGTAACGTTTCCACGAACTCGAGGGTCTATTGCAAAATTTTTACCAGTAATATCAGCCACTTCATTGATAAAAGCAGTTAAATCTGCATCCCGCAGATTAATTTTCCATGTTTGAGCATAAGCACTTGTACTGATCACAGCCATCATTGGAGCTGCTGCCACTAAAGCCCAAAGCGGACGATGATTAAATAAAGCCATAGCCTGTTATATTTCCTGAAATTATGATGATCATCTGGTATCACTTAAAACTTTGCTGGATGGTCATCACCTGATCACCACGTTTTATTTCTATTTTCACTTGTCCATCACGACGCGCTTGCTCCAAAAGCTGCACATCATTTTGTCCCTGCCCCACACGTTGTCCATTGACAGACAATATACGATCACCCGCCCTTAAACCCAACGTATTTTTGAGTGCAGAAGGTGTTCGGTCTGTGACCTCATAGCCTTCACCCGAATTACTTACACCCATATTTTGCAAATATTGATCTCGATTCTGCTGCATTTGCTGTATGGCTTGACCAATTGCAGAACTTGCCGAAGGTGGTGAAGATGGATGTTCATCATTTGTGGTTGAAGTCGTCGCAGAGGCAGGAGGCACGATGGGTTGATAAAGGCCTTTTTCCATTCCCTTAAAACGAATTTCGCGCGTTGCACCATTTGACTGTCTGAGCACCACATGATCCCAATATACTTCTGCCAACTGATACGAACTGTTATCTACGGCATCACCAATACGGTAGCGATCTGCATTCTCCTTACCTTTAATCACTGCCGATGAAAAACGCGCTGGATAAGCCAGCATCACCCCTTGCAGTTCAAAATTCTGCTGATCATTGGCATTATTAGTCACGTTTGGCTCATTAAATAAAGCAAAGCTACTAATATTTGGAATTTGTGCCTGTTGCGAACCCAATTGAACACGCTCAAATTGCATCACTTGTGGCGGAGCAAGAAGCAACCAAAATAAAGCAGCCAATTTCCAGCATAACCACAAGATTAAAACAGCTAAAGTCACAGAAGCCAAGCGATCTAGATGTTGCCATGGTTTATCTTGAACATACTGCATCAGGGACTTAAACATTAGTTTGCACCCCCTAACAGCGGTTGCCTACTACTAATGACATAAGTATCGAGTCCAGCTTTACCATCGTAAGAAGGAACATTCAACAAAAAGCGTTGGGTTAATCGGACATCCAGCATCAAATCAGGATCTAAAAGTAAGTTCACCATTTTCTGATTACGCTGATCTCGAATATCAAACTCTAAACGCGCATCCTGATTTTGTAATTTTCCCTGTAGGGAAGGCATATTCATCCGCTCTTGACGCTGCGCAAAGTTATATACCAATGCACCACCGCCCCAGTTGAGCTGACCATCGGCATCACTAAAGCCTTTTGCTTTTTGATAATTAAATTTAATATTATTCAATTGGATACTGTTACTTGGCCATTGCCAATTGACTAAGCTTTTTAGCGTTTCCGGTGAAACCTGCCCATTGAGCTGACGTATAATGAGTTTTTTCCCAAAGCCATAACCAATAATACCGTCGAGCTGAGTATCGGCGCTATGAATTTCGACCTGAGCCCCCAGTCTTAATAAAAAAATATCTAGAGGACGAATCGTCCAGTGAACCGAGCCATGTAATTGATCTTTACGCCAGTCGGCTTGTCCTTGCCAAATGTTACCGCTCACATTGGTTAAAACTTGATTATTTTTTGAAAACTTTGAAATTAACCAGTTGGCCGGAATTTGTAATAAAACAAATAGTACAAATGCAACGACTGCAAATATCCACCATTTTAATTGTTTCGACTTTTTCTTCATTCAGTCATTACCATTATGCACTGTACCGTCCTGTTATCAGAGTTTCCCCTATCAGACATTATGCATACTTTTCCATCATCGCCAATTCACTTGTATAAAAAAACCAAGCATTCAAGCTTGGTTTTATTAAGCATATTGGTCATTCATGACCAAATGATGAAATTAGATCAGGAAATCTTCTAATTTTGCACCTTTTTCAAGTTCAGCAACTAACCAGCGTGGTTGCTTACCACGACCTGTCCAGGTTTCTTCAGCATTGTGTTTATTGCGGTAACGTGGCTCAACAGATTTACGTGTTGTTTTTTTACGTTTTTGAGCACCATATTCAAGTAGCTGTTCAACGGTATAACCTACATTTTCTGCAACTTCAAGTAATTGATTATACGCATCTTCAATTGCCTGATCTTTTTTCGTCGCAATTAAAGCTTCTGCTTCTTCTTGCAAACGTTTCAACTCTTCTACTGATAGCTCACTAATATCTGGTTTCATTTAGAACCCACTCCGATTTAAAAAAACTTTTAGACGACAGACAAATAAAAAAATAATTCTTTGAATTAAATTCAAAGCAATACTATTTATATTGCTTTGAATAATCAAGTAATCACAACATCTTAAAACATCGATTTATTTAAATAAATCGATTTGATTCATTACTTTCATTATTTATACAAAACTTAAGTTTGACTTAAATAACATCACTCAGAAAAGACAATCGGATGATTAACATTATTTTCTATCTCTATAATTTTATTTTTTATATACTCAGGAATAAGTGTCTTTTTTAAATCATGTTTATCTACTACCACAATGATGGCTTCCGCTGTGGCAACAAGTTGATTTTGTTGCACGCTCCATAATTGATATACCATACGAAAACCACTCTTTCTGAGTTCTTCTATTCTCACAGCTATTTTTAGCGTATCGGGATAAAATACTGGCCGTAAATATTTGCACTGATTTGATGCAACAACGGTATATATATCTTTGGAGAAGATATCGAGGGACTGCATATAATAAATTCGAGCGCTTTCTATATAACGGTAATACATGACATTATTGACATGACCAAAAGCGTCCATATCTCCCCAAGCCACAGCTTGCTCATGTATCACAGGATAAAATGAGAACTCCATCATGTTTTTACTCATATTTTAAATTGCAGAAAATTTGCATCATTTTCAAAAATTAAGTTTAACTGCTGCACCAGATATTCATTATTTTTAATTTTTGATTTGATTCTAAGATAACTCATTAAGACATTGTCTGGATAAAGTGTTAATAATGCTTCAGCTTGTTCATGACGATCTGTCGCTTCATACACATACCATTTGGCAAAGCTCAAAATCGGCTGACTTAAATATTGCTGCTCCATTTCTTCAATTTTATTTTCAATATCCTGATAATCTGGTGCTTGTTTTAATAATTGTTGCTGAAACCACAAGTAAAATACATCGCGGTCAAACTGTTCTCTTAATAAATGTAATGCAAGCCGTTCATGTTGAATACTCATTTCTGGCAATCGAGATAAAAGTTTTAACCATAAAACTTTACTGGTATACGGCCTTGTCTGTATTTCTTGCTCAAGTACTAAATAACGCTGTTGTACTGCCTGTAAATCTTCATAAGATGCCTGGTCAAACTGAGTTAATAACTGTTGTAGCCACAAATCGCGTGTTTGTGCATCAAGATGACCATATTTTAATGAGCGCAAATATACCCAAGATTGTTGTAGAGCCAAACTCCCCCAAAGTTCTGTGATTTTCTGCCGATAGGCGTGTTCAATATCCTGTAACCATGGAGACAATTGATGTTGTTGTAAAAATTCAAGATGAGTTAAGGCTTTTTCGGTATCACCCAATGCCAGAAAAATTTCAATGCGCTCTAATTCGGCAAGTTCAAAAGCCATAGGGGCTGTCTGATGTAATGCATTTAAAGCCAGTTGGTATTCACCTTGCTTAAATAACAATTTGGCTTCTACAATCCCCTTTAATAATCCAGATTGAGAAAAAATTCGATTGATAAACTCTTGCTGATCTTGAGCAGCTTCCAATAACCAAATCACGCCCAATTGTTCATAAGGATGCAACGTTTTAAAATCAAATATCGTTTTAAGCTTACGTTGTTCACGGGTGCGATAACGTTTTACAGCCGTCCACAGCAGTTGAAGTATTAATCCACATGTAATAACAGCAAACCCAGCAATCCAAACATTGGTTTGTATTTGCCAATCATGCCAGTACACGTAGATATAACCCGCGCCATATCCATAACTTATTACACTGAGTAAGGCCAATAAAAATAGTGAGCTAACCAGATAAGTCCAGATTAAAGCTTTCATGATATGTCGTCCTCCTTATCCGAGTAGCCCAAGAGCAGCTAGTTTAGGAATAGGAAGAACTGGAACTTGTTTGATTTTTTCAAGCTTTTGCTTAAGCTGCTGGCTATCGCGATCAGGCAACTGTGATATTTGCTCAATCGCCATTTGCACGGTATTTTGATACTCAGAAACCTGCCCCAAGTTTAATGCCTGTTTTGCCAGAATTAAACGCAATTGAACTTCTTTAATCAGAATCTGACGATCCAATAATGCCGCAGGTTCTCTTTTGACCTTTTCAAACTGAATCCAGCCTTGCCAGAACGATGTATTGTCTTTTCGGTTGAGTTGAACACGGCCGCCTTGCTGTGATTGCTGTAAAATTTTATCCATTTGCGAAAGCAGATTATTAAATTGTTCTTGCTGCTGCTGCTTCATCAGGACAAATTGCTGAATTGCCTGTCGATCTTTAACCATTGCTTCATGTAAACTTTGTTTTAAAGTACCTGCCAATTCATATTGTCCAAGAGATGCATCTAAACTATTTAACTTATCGATCGCCAATATGTATTGTTGCTGCTGTAACGCAAATTGAATTAGTTGCAGTTGTTGCTTAATGAGTATCACAGGGTTAGGTTGAGACTGCATAGGCTGCTGCACATTTGTTGCGCCAGCAGGTTTAGCTTCGCCTGAACTTAACTGGCGCTGTAGCGCCACAATCTGATCGTTAAGACTGGCGTTGTTTTGCTCCAATTTTAAGATATCTTGTTGAAACTGTGGAATCTGCTGAGAGATTTGAAACATGTCATAGCTCAGCTTTATGATCCAGCCTAAAACCAATAACAAGCTAACAAATAAAATTTTTCTCATAAGATTCCTTATAATGCGTCTAAGTGCTGCACTATGCTTGAGGCTTTCAGATTCTCAAGACGTATCATATTAAAACTGAGCTGATGCTGGTTCTGATAGATCGTTAAAATTTGTTCTAAGCGCTCACCCAATACGAGGTAATGACAATCCTGAAATAATCCAGCATGTGGCTGAATTAAACTTAACCAGTTCAACCAGCTTGCCTCACTAGTTATCAGGACCCAGACAGGTTGCTTGTCTTGAACAATATCATGCGCTATCGACAATATTTTTTGCGTTGCAGACTCGGGACACTGCCGATCATATAAAATAAAATTAAGTAGGTGCACACCCTGATCTATGAGCTGCTGCATCATCAATTGACGCCCTCCCTCTCCACGCCAGAACGCCACTTGCCTAAACGATTTAAGCATCTGGAATACTGGAAGCTGCAACATGCCTTCTGAGGTTTCAACCTGTGGAATCTCGGCAGATATGCCGTAGTATTGCAGCGCTTTGGCCGTGCTTTTTCCCACAGCAACCCAGCGTATATGACTCAAGCTGCTCAGTGAAATATTGGCTTTTTGCAAATATTGCATTCCAATTTCAACTGCTGTCGGACTAACCACCACGATCAGTTGACTCTGGTCAAGCTGCTGATACAGTTGTTTCAGGTGCGCTGAAAATGGTTTCTTTTTAAGCACCAATAAAGGAAGATTTTCTACACGATAACCCTGTGCAGATACAGCCTGTGTCAGTTCATCTGCACGATCTGCGGGTCGTGTATTAATCAGCAGCATGGTAGTTTATTGATATAAATCACGCAGCAATTCGCCTGCACCCTGTGCAAGTAACTGCTTCGCCAATTGCACACCAAGCACCTCAGCCTGATCTGCATGACCTTCTACATGATCCTTAAGTAAGGTTTTACCATCTACACTTCCTACACGGCCTTCCAAAGTCAGACACTCCTGTGTCAGTGTAGCAAAACCAGCAATCGGAACCTGACATCCACCTTCCAAATACGCATTAAACGCACGTTCAGCCCTAACGCAAGCAGAGGTTGGCTGATGTGCAAGCGGTGCAATTAGATCAAGAATCTTTTTATCATTTGCTCGACATTCAAGCCCTAAAGCCCCTTGGCCTACAGCAGGTAAACTAATTTCAGCATTTATGCTATGACGAATACGTGATATTAGTCCTAGACGCTTTAATCCTGCACTTGCCAGAACAATGGCATCATATTGTCCATCATCAAGCTTTGCCAAACGGGTCCCCACATTGCCACGTAAGTCTATAATTTCAAGATCTGGACGTTGTTTAAGAATTTGACATTTACGGCGTAAGCTTGACGTCCCCACACGCGCCCCCAAAGGCAATTGATCAAAACTCATCACATGATTAGACACAAAAGCATCCAATGGATCTTCACGCTCACAAATGACCGCAAGGCTTAAACCCTCTGGCAAATGCATTGGGACATCTTTCATGGAATGTACTGCCAAATCTGCGCGTCCATCCAATAGCGCTGCTTCAAGCTCTTTAACGAACAAACCTTTACCACCAATTTTAGCTAAAGGTGTATCCAGTATTTTATCACCCTGTGTAACAAACTTGACTAATTCAACCTTAAGCTCAGGATAAAGTGCCTGTAACCGATCACGAATATGTTCTGCCTGCCATAACGCAAGCGGGCTTTGTCGTGTAGCAATCTTTAAGGTTTGCATAAGGATTGAGATCAATAAAAAACAGACTCTAAACTTAACCCGATTGCTTAAAAATGCAAGTAAAATATGTTCTTTCACACCCTTAGTACGATGAATGTGCGACTTAATTTACATTTTTTGCATACGGTCTCGCAAATAAGGAAGGTGACGTCGACTTACCGCCAAACGTTCATTCACCTCACGGCAACGCACTTGATACTGACCAGAGCTAATCACTTCAAGACCATCGAGATAATCGACTGACACCAGTGCATTACGATGAATCCGAATAAACCGATTTTGAAATTCAAGTTCAAGCTCTTTTAAGGTTTCATCAATAAGTACACTGCCATTCTTATGACGCACTGTGACGTATTTCTGATCGGCTAAAAAATAATAAATATTTTCGACCGGAATGAGTTCTACCCCCCGATAAGTACGTGCTGTGATCTGATGTCGTTGTGTCTTCAAGGTGTCTATATCTTCTTTTTGTTTTATATGATTAATTTGTACCTGATTCAGGCGCGGAAGCTGTTCAAGCACACGCTGTAATTCAGGCTGAGCAATGGGTTTGAGTAAATATCCCTGCGCCTTAGACTTAAATGCATCGAGAGCATGATCATCATAAGCCGTACAAAAAATAATGGCTGGCATCGGATCCATCAGGCTGAGCTGTTCGGCACACAACAAACCATTCATATCCGGCATCTGAATATCCAGCAGCACTACATCAGGCTGATAAACATCAACCAGTTCAAGTGCCTGCTGACCATTTTGTGCTGTCGCAACTACGTCATGACCCAATTGAATCACTAACCGTGATAATCGTCCAATTGCAAGAGGTTCATCATCACAAATCAGAATCCTCATTTCTTCCTCCTTTGTCGCCCTCCCATAAGTTCCGTTTTTTTGAGGTGGTACGACTTATTATTTTGTTTGGTATGGATAATTTACTACGATGGTATACAACTCTCTTGCGCAATAGATTTGAAACTTCACTGAACTTCCATAGTACGCAATTAAGCGCTTTTTCACATTCTCTACCGCAATACCATGCCCTTCTCTCAGTTTTATTTTATCTGGACTGTACGGATTAGTAATGACTATACTGACCTGATTCTGCAATATTTCAACCAGTATACTAATATTACTGGGCTGACTGCTGGTCTCTACACCATGGAAAATACTGTTCTCAATTAAAGGCTGCAAGGTAAGTAATGGAATTCTTGCAACCTTAAGCATTTGATCTGAATGATTTATTTTCCATTCAACATTTAAGCGCTCACCTAATCGGATCGACTCAATCGCTAAATAATGCTGACAAAGCTCGATTTCTTCTGCCAGACTCACCAATTTAAGCTCCTGAAAACTTGCTCGAAATAAACGTGACAAGTTAATTAACATGGTTTCTGCTTTATCTGGATCGATACTAATCAGGCTGACAACACTATTTAAACTATTAAATAAAAAATGGGGATGGATTCTGGCTTGCATAGCCTGGATCCGAGCTTCTAATTCGCTATGCTGTTGCCTCACCCACTGATCTCTGACATACAAATAACGTAAACAAAAACCGCCCAGCAATACGCCATAGCTGAGATGCATTGTTAAACCAGAACACCATACTGAAAGGTTCATATCTTTAAATGAGAAATGGCCTCCCCAATATAACGCTGCATTTGCACACCATGTGGTTACGATCACAATACCCTGTAATAAAATGAACCCTACGATCAATGCTGGGATCTGTGAAAGACGATTTAACCTGCCCTGCAACCGATTAATCAAAACTGAAAAAGCAAAAATAACCCAGTTAATAAATAAGATGTATTGTAATAATCGAAATAAATCAAAAGCTCGCCACGACCCCGCTTCCGCCAAGGACAACACCAGCGCCAGTACATTACTTGCTACAATGAGTTCTAATAAATATTGCCAACCACCAATTTTCGTAAAAAAATAGGAAGATTTTGTCGTAGTGATATATCCTCGACCAAGTTTCTTGTCACGCGATGCGTCGGCAAGTGCAGCAGAATTTGTTATACTCTTTTTTATTTTACCGAGCCGACATGACCACATCTTCTCATTCCTCTGAACAGCCAACCTCAACCCAGACCTCTGGTATGTGGGGCGGTCGCTTTACTGAAGCGACCGATGCCTTTGTTGCTGAATTTACCGCATCTGTGCAATTCGACCAACGTTTTTATAAACAAGATATTGCTGGTTCAATCGCACATGCCACAATGTTGGCTAAAGTAGGCGTACTCACCGAAGCAGAGCGTGATGACATCATTCAGGGCCTGAGCGCAATCAAATCAGAAATCGAAGCAGGTCAATTTGAATGGCGTATTGATTTAGAAGATGTTCATATGAATATTGAGTCTCGCTTGACTCAACGCATTGGTATTACAGGTAAAAAATTACATACGGGCCGTAGCCGTAACGATCAGGTTGCGACCGATATCCGCCTGTATCTCAGAGATGAAATCGATGACATTTTGACGATTTTATTACGTCTACAAAAGGGTTTGCTTGGATTAGCAGCGCAAAATACCCAAACGATCATGCCAGGGTTTACTCACCTGCAAACAGCACAGCCTGTCACGTTTGGTCATCATCTAATGGCTTGGTTTGAAATGTTTGTGCGTGATACCGAACGTCTACAAGACTGCCGTAAGCGCGTCAATCGTATGCCACTGGGTTCGGCAGCACTTGCTGGAACCACTTACCCGATTGACCGTGCTTTTACTGCGGAATTACTCGGTTTTGAAGCAGTATCAGAAAACTCGCTAGATGCTGTATCTGATCGTGATTTTGCCATTGAGTTTAATGCAGCTGCATCGTTGATCATGATGCATTTATCAAGAATGTCTGAAGAACTTATTCTATGGACATCAGCACAGTTCAAGTTTGTAAATATTCCTGACCGATTCTGCACAGGCTCATCGATTATGCCTCAGAAGAAAAACCCAGATGTGCCTGAGTTAATTCGTGGTAAATCTGGACGTGTTTTTGGTGATCTCATCAGCTTATTGACACTCATGAAAGGTCAGCCTTTGGCTTACAACAAAGACAATCAGGAAGACAAAGAGCCTTTATTTGATGCTATTGATACAGTTCGTGGCTCACTGATGGCATTTGCAGATATGGTCCCAGCATTAGGTCCAAATATTGAAATTATGCGCGAAGCTGCATTGCGTGGTTTCTCAACTGCAACCGACCTTGCAGATTATTTGGTTAAAAAAGGCGTCGCTTTCCGTGATGCACATGAAATTGTGGGGAAAGCCGTTGCGTTAGGCGTGCAGGAAGAAAAAGATCTTTCTGAACTTTCGCTTGAGCAGCTTCAACAATTCTCAGATCTCATTACTGCGGATGTCTTTGATAAAGCACTGACTTTAGAAGCTTCTGTCAATGCACGTGATCACATTGGTGGAACGTCACCAAAGCAGGTAGAAGCCGCGATTGCACGTGCCTATGATCGTCTCGAAAAACTTTATGCTTAAGGAAACATCATGACACGTCTTGTATTTTGTCGAAAATATCAACAGGAAATGGAAGGCTTGGATTTTGCGCCATTCCCTGGAGCAAAAGGTCAGGAGTTTTTTGACAATGTTTCAAAACAAGCCTGGCAAGAATGGTTACAGCACCAAACAACCCTGATTAATGAAAAACGCCTAAATGTGTTTGAACCAGAAGCGAAAAAATTTCTGGAAGAACAGCGCGAAAAGTTTTTCAATAACGATGCCAGTGTTGAAAAAGCAGAAGGCTGGAAACCAGAAGCATGATGTGTATTGATCATTGCTCGATCAAACTCAAAAGTATGCTTTGATTTAAATATTGAATCATTTTATCTTGAGGTTATTCAAATGGCCTCAAGACTTCTAAATCAATTTATAGATACAGATAAGACGCAATATCTGTTAATTTGAATTTGCTGTTGCGCTTCATTTTGATTATTTAGAATAGATGGATATCAAATAAAAATACTTTATTACTCCATATATGCAAACCTAGTGACAGAGTAGCTACGTTATTCTTATAACATTACAGATGAACATATAACATTACATAGCCTAACAAGACTCCTCAAGACATCCTCGCACTGATTTTTTATGATGAATCCATAGCAAGATGTTACCCCACATCTTGGATAACAACACAATTTGATGTTGTTTTTCATCCCAGATTTTCCCCCAAAAAATCTGGGATTTTTTTGTGCGTTTTTTCTTACATGATTTATCGCCTTTTACTGCTTTTATTTATTGATTAGAGTCATTAATCTGAACATATAGGAAGCAGGAAGCCTCCCAAAAGCAAAATAAATCTTAAATGTGCCTTGCTGTGAAGAAGCAACCCCGAAATGGATGTTCGGAGATACCCTCAAAAGTGTAATAAAAAAGACCTTGATGCAAATTCAAGGTCTTTTTTTAATCAATGTTTTAAAATCAATATTATTTGCGCTGTTGAACTTTTTCTTCAATTTCTTCAATTTTGGTGTGACGAACATCCAGACCTTTTGCCATATAAATCACTTGCTCGGCAATATTACGTGCATGATCGCCAATTCGCTCAAGTGAACGCAAAACCCACATCACGTTGATGACCCGGGAAATATGTCTTGGATCTTCAATCATATAGGTCATGAGAGTACGTGTCGCCGATTGATATTCACGGTCAATATCAGCATCTGCGAGTAAAACCTGTAAAGCCTGCTCTGCATCCAGACGCGCAAAGGCATCCAGGGCATCATGGATCATGACACGAACCTGATTACCAATATGACGTGTTTCCATATAACCACGAGGCGAGCCCCCTTCTTCACACAAGTTTTGTGCAATACGGGCGATCTTGGCAGCTTCATCACCAATGCGCTCTAAATCTGTATTGGCTTTGCTCATTGCAATGACCATACGTAAATCAATTGCAGCTGGGTGACGGCGTGCCAAAATCAATGTCAGGCCTTCATCAATATCACGCTCGTACTGATTAACCACATTATCTTGAAACTGCACGTCAACTGCCATTCCAGCATCCGTATCCAGCAAGGCATGAATGGCATTTGCAACCTGTTGTTCGACCAGACCACCCATGGTCATAAATTTAGTATTCACCAACTGGAGATCCTCATTAAATTGTGAGGAAATATGATGGGTCAATACAGGATTAGTTGGACTCAAGACAGCCTCCGAACCGGCTTAATGCGCTGAACATATATAATTGTGAATTAAAGCACATTCTGTATGAAACTTTAATGACAGCGATAAAATTTAGTCCTGTATTTTTTCAGGCATCAACCATGCATTCAGCTCAGCCAGATCTTGCTCTGAAAGCTGCCCTACCGCGGCTTTTAGTTTTAAAACGTTGACCAGATAATCATATTGCGCATTTAAGTAATCCTGCTTTGCAGAAAAAGCATTTCTTTGTGCCAAAAGAACATCCACCATAGTTTTGAGGCCTTCGTTGTAACTGGCACGAGACGACTGTGAGACTAACTCGGCCGAACTCATAGCCGCTTTTCGAGCCTGCAACTTGGATTGATCTGTTTCCAGTTGTAAAAATGCTTTTTTAACGTCGACTGAAGCATTGCGTTTGGCCGTATCAAGCTGTGATTGGGCCTTATCGATTAAAATACTGGCTTTTTTAATTGAAGTTCGGGTTTGTCCACCATTAAAGACATTCCAGCTTAACTCAAGACCTATCTGGTCAAACTGACCATTGGTTGAAATCAATGTTTCGGGGCTTTGATCGGTATAACCATAAGTGGCAACTGCGTTGAGCTGTGGATAAAGTGCTGCCTTTTCCACACGCCGTCCATCCTCGGCATACTGTCGTTGCAATGTAGCTTGCTGAATCGCCAAGTTATGTGTCTGAGCTAACATTAACCAATCTTGCAACTGAGCTGGATACGGAGACTGGAATTGAAAATCTGGTCTGAGTGTAGCCAAATTTTGTGTGCTATTTGCGCCAATATACTGGTTCAATTGTTCCTGAGCCAGCATCATTTGTACTTCTCCAGCAATACGATTGGCACGTGCATTTTGATATTGTGCATTGGCCTCACTCACATCACTTTTTGCAACGAATCCTTGTTTGAGTTTGGCATTCATCATGTCAAGCTGCTGCAACAAGGCTTGCTCTTCCTGCAGATATGCAGCGCTTAAAGCCTGCTGTCGCAGCACATTAAAATACGCCTCAGCGACATCAAGAATATGTTGCTGTTTTTGTATTTTTAAGGTGACTTCACTTAACAATACCGATGTTTTAACCTGTTTGTAGCCTTGCCATGCATCCATACGAAAGATAGGCTGTCTGGCGGTTAAAGACACTTGTTTTTTGGTAGAAGTATTACTCACCAATGCATTGGATGCATCACCAAAAGCAGGTAATTCAAAAGATTGATCATTTTTAACCGTCTGACGATCACGGGTAACATTTCCAGCTAAAGTCACTGTGGGTAATAAATTCCCTGTTGCCAGGCCTAAATTGAGCTGATCGGCCTGAAATTGATATTGATCGGCCTGTAAGGCAGGGTCATTATTTTTGGCAAGCTGATATACACCCACAAGATCCAGTGCAAAAACAGGAACAGAGCATCCCCATAAACCTGTCACAAGTATAATTTTTTTGATGGTCATGAATTGATGATCAACGATGAACAATGCTTATGTAGACTAAGAAAAAACCATGCAAATTACAATTCACATGATTATAGATTTACATTTAAAAGATTTTTCTCCCACCTTTATCCAACCAAAATCCATGTTACTATGACTGCATGCTTGACGGAGCGCGAGTAACAACTCGCTGAGATTGGGTAAATCTGTTTTTTGAACTGATTTGATCCCAAGTACCGTTGAACCTGATCAGGTTAATACCTGCGTAGGAATCAAGTCATCAAAAAACATATGCCCTCTATCTGCCTATCAGATACTTTTGCCATCGTTTTTGGTTGCTTGATTCGTTAGTGTTTTTCATAAGGATCATGCCATGAACCAATTAACGAATCTGTCCCCTGCTGACCTCTCAGCTCAACATGAACAAGATGCCAAGGATCTCACCCGTATTCTGCCCGCATCCACTAAAGTTTATATTCAAGGTTCCCGACCAGATATTCAGGTGCCCATGCGCCAGATCGCACTGACAGACACACCAACCGGTCTAGGCGGCGAAAAAAACCCACCTGTGATGGTTTATGACACTTCGGGCGTCTATACCGACCCTGAGGTTGCGATTGATTTAAACAAGGGTTTACCTCATGTTCGTCAGGCCTGGATTGAAGAGCGACAAGATACCGATGTACTCGACACTTTGAGCTCCAGCTTTGGACAAGAACGCCTGAAAGATATCCGTACTGCAGATATCCGATTTGCACATATCCAGAAACCACGTCGTGCCAAAACAGGACAAAACGTCACGCAAATGCACTATGCCAAAAAGGGCATGATCACCCCTGAAATGGAATATATCGCGATTCGTGAAAACCAGCGTCAGCGTGACGAAGTAGACATGCGTCAACATGCAGGACAAAACTTCGGAGCAAAGAATCTGACCGAAATTACCCCTGAGTTTGTTCGCCAAGAAGTGGCTGCTGGACGTGCCATTATTCCTGCCAATATTAATCATCCTGAAATCGAACCCATGATTATTGGTCGCAACTTTCTGGTGAAGATCAATGCCAATATCGGTAACTCGGCATTGGGTTCGAGTATTGATGAAGAAGTGTCAAAAATGACCTGGGCGACCCGCTGGGGTGCAGATACCATCATGGATCTTTCCACAGGTAAAAATATTCACGAAACCCGTGAATGGATTATCCGCAACTCGCCTGTTCCGATTGGAACCGTTCCAATCTATCAGGCACTCGAAAAAGTCGATGGTGTAGCAGAAGATCTAACTTGGGAAATTTTTAAAGACACCTTAATTGAACAGGCAGAACAGGGGGTCGATTATTTTACGATTCATGCGGGTGTATTATTACGCTACGTTCCTTTAACAGCCAATCGCCTGACCGGTATTGTGTCACGCGGTGGTTCAATTATGGCGCAGTGGTGTCTGGCACATCATGAAGAAAACTTCCTCTACACGCATTTTGATGAAATCTGCGAGATTATGAAGGCCTATGACGTGTCATTTAGTCTGGGTGATGGACTCCGCCCTGGCTGTATTCAAGATGCCAACGATGAAGCACAGTTTGGCGAACTCCGTACACTCGGTGAGTTGACACATCGTGCATGGGAACATGATGTACAGGTCATGATTGAAGGGCCAGGACACGTACCGATGCATATGATCAAGGAAAATATGGATTTACAGCTTGAAGTCTGTAAGGAAGCACCATTTTATACTTTAGGGCCACTCACTACCGATATTGCACCTGGTTATGATCATATTACTTCAGCCATTGGTGCAGCCATGATTGGCTGGTATGGTACAGCCATGCTGTGTTATGTCACTCCGAAAGAGCATTTAGGCCTACCCAACAAGAAAGACGTCAAAGATGGGATTATCACTTACAAGATTGCCGCCCATGCTGCCGATCTTGCTAAAGGGCATCCAGGTGCGCAGGTACGTGACAATGCCTTATCTAAAGCCCGTTTCGAATTCCGTTGGGATGACCAGTTCAATTTGAGTCTAGATCCAGATACTGCCCGTAGTATGCACGATGAAACGCTTCCAAAAGAGGCACATAAATCTGCGCATTTCTGCTCGATGTGCGGTCCTAAATTTTGCTCCATGAAAATCACTCAAAATGTGCGAAACTATGCACAAAATCAAGAGACTGCAAAGGATTTCAATCCATCTACCGAAGAGGTTGAACAAGGTCTCAAGAGCATGAAACAGGCTTATCACGACAACGGTCAAAAACTGTATCAAAAAGTCTAAAACGCTAAAAAAAGCGTTTGTCTTTAATTTGAACTCAGTTAGGATGAAATACAGACATGTATTTCATCCTTTTTAAATTTTATGACCATATTAGAACAGGCGAGTTATTCGCATCACGATGTCGAAATTGAAAAACGTGAATCACTTTATCAAGGCTTCACTCGACTTGAAAAAGTCAGCTTTCGACATCGCCTGTTTAATCAGCAAGAATACACCCCCGTGATTCAGCGTGAATTGATCACAAGGAAGCAAGCGGCGGGTGTGTTGCTGTATAGTCATCCGCAACGAAAATTTGCATTGATCGAACAATTTCGGATTGGTGCAATTGAAGATACATCATCACCTTGGCAACTTGAAATTATTGCAGGGGTACTCGATGGAGATGAGTCGCCAGAAACCTGTATCAGACGCGAATGCCTAGAAGAATCTGGCTGTGAAATTCAGGCAGCTCAACATCTGTTTAGCTTTTACCCTTCAGCAGGTGCCTGTTCAGAGTTATTCCATCTTTATACTGCTCAAACGACGCTACCTGAATATGGCGGTGTTTTTGGACTTGCAGAAGAAGGTGAAAACATCAAACTTCATCTTTTTGACTATGATCAACTCACCACATTGCTGTCACAGGGTCGTTTGCGTAATGCACCTGTGATTATGGCACTACAATGGCTTGCTCAGCAGATTCGTCAGCAGGACGCGACATAATCATGTTTAAGATTACGCCCTTTTCGACTCAACAACATGTGATTATCCAAATTACAGACACCCATTTGCTGGAAGACCCACAACAGGAATTTGTTGGCATTAATCCAGAGCGGAGTTTTCATTGTGTCATGCAACATATCCGCCAGCATCATGCTCAAATTGATGCGATCATTCACACTGGAGATTTGGCACAAACGCCGACGCCAGCCACTTATGCACGCTATTTAGATTTCATGCAAAGCTTTGGGGTTCCTTTTTTTCATGTTCCTGGAAATCATGATCATCCTGAGTTCTTTCCATTTCATCAAGCGTCTCCTTCTGAGCTGAGTATTGTTGTTCTGGGCAACTGGCATGTGATCTTAATGAACAGTGCTGTGGTCGGTCAGGTTGATGGCTGGATCAATGACCAACAGATTCAACAACTGAGAGATCATTTAGCGGCTCATCCAGATACGCCGACGATTGTGGCCTGTCATCATCATCCATTTGATATGCATTCCAAATGGATTGATCAGCATAAACTGAAAAACACACCCGATCTTTTGGCTACTTTTAAACATTATCCCCAAATTCGGGCTGTCTTATGCGGCCATGTCCATCAAGAATCTCTGCACCGCTGGGAGCACATCGACTTTCTTTCTTCACCTTCGACCTCGGTACAATTTAAACCGCGTAGTGATGAATTTGCATTTGATACCCTACCCTCAGGTTATCGGATATTACGACTCAATTCAGATGGTCAATTTGACAGTAATATTCATCGTATCGAAAATATGCTACAAAACATAAATACTGAAATTTCAGGCTATTAACCTCTCTTTTTAGCTCTTTCACGCTATCTTAAGACCTTAACCCGCATCATTTTGCATAAAATCACCATCTGGACGACTATCATCTTGTTGTAAAAATCTATATGATGACGTCCCCGAGGGAAAATCCGCCAACGGGATTGGATAAAAAACACTTGCATACCACCATATTTTTTGCGTATAGATAGTACGTGTATGATGAGGAATGCCCTATATGGCGAATGACAACCAAAACCACGTCTTAGACGAAAATACAGAAGTTTTAGACGCAGACAAGGCTGCTAAACCTGCACGCAAAGCCAAGCCAAAGACCTCTGAAGGAGGTACGACTGCAAGCTTATTTGGTATCGCGCCTTATCAGCCTAAGAAAAACGAAGAATATATGTCTGAAGGTCAGCTTGAGCATTTCCGCAAGATTTTACAGGCGTGGAAAAGCGAATTGATGACTGAAGTTGATCGTACCCTTAATACCATGCAGGACGAATCTTCAGCTTTGCCAGACGTCAATGACCGTGCAACCCAAGAAGAAGAATTTGCAATCGAATTACGTACCCGTGACCGTGAACGCAAACTGATTCGTAAAATTGAACAGTCTCTTGAAGATATTAAGGCAGGCGATTACGGTTATTGCGAAACATGCGGTATCGAAATCGGATTACGTCGTTTAGAAGCACGTCCTACAGCCACGCAATGTATTGACTGTAAGACGCTCGCAGAAATCAAAGAGAAGCAAAATAACGGTTAATACGATGTCTCATCGTCATACTGCTTATGTGGGTCGGTTTGCGCCATCGCCAACCGGCCCCTTGCATTTTGGTTCACTGATTACCGCTATTGCAAGCTATTGCGATGCCAAGGTCCATCAAGGTAAATGGCTGGTTCGTATCGAAGATACCGACATCCCGCGAATCTATCCTGGCAGTGAAGCACATATTCTTGCTTGTATCGATGCTTTCGGCTTTCAACCTGATGGCGAGATCCTGTTTCAACGAGATCGCCTTGATCTCTATGAAAATGTCCTTGAGCAACTCAAGGCTCAAAATCTGGTGTATGCCTGTCAATGCACACGTAAAATGCTGGGTTCAAATGCCATCTATTCAGGCACCTGTCGTAACCTCAATTTACCCTTTCAAAATCAAGCTATTCGCGTCAAAGTCAAAGATCAACTGATTTGTTTTGATGATCGCTTGCAAGGTATCCAGTGCAGTAATCTTGCACATGATCTAGGGGATTTTGTTTTAAAACGGCGGGATGGCATTATCAACTATCAGCTCGCTGTGGTGGTGGATGATTATATGCAAGGCATGACCCACGTGGTTCGTGGAGCGGACTTACTGGATAATACCCAACGCCAGATCTGGTTAGGCGACCTTCTTGGTTATCCGCGCTTACACTATCTGCATTTGCCACTGGCCATGAATGCACAAGGACAGAAACTCTCTAAGCAAAATATGGCAGCAGCCCTGGATCTCTCCAAAGCATCCCAATATATACAGCAGTCGCTAGCAGCATTACATCAGCCTGCTGTCGATCTGGACACGCCAGACAGAATGCTCAAACAAGCTGTAGCACAGTGGCAACTCAATCATATTCCACACCAAACACGCTTAGCAGGGACTTATCTCTAGTACCTTGCCATAGAAAAGCACCCTTCAAATTAGACTAAAAGTGTCCAACTTTCAGGATGCAATTCACAATGGGCGGCTTTTTTATACTGATTTTTTAGAAGTTGGATTCTTCACGATCAGGATTAATCTCCTGAGTCGAGGCATCTATTCGCAAAATCAAACTAATCATCGCTGCACACATCATTAATGATGTTCCACCATAACTAATGAATGGCAAAGTCAAACCTTTGGTTGGCATGAGCCCCATGTTCATACCTGCATTTACAATAATCTGGAGCAGAAAAATGATACTAATACCGTACGCCAGATAACCTGCACGCAAGAAATTATGCTTTAAGGCACGATGTCCAATCTTGATACAACAAGCCAGCATAATAAACGATAAACCGATAACAATCGAAATACCGACGAAGCCAAACTCCTCACCCAATACAGCCAACATAAAGTCGGTATGCGCTTCGGGTAAATACGAGAGTTTTTGAACACTGTGACCTAAACCTGTGCCAAACCATTCACCTCGCCCAAAGGCCATCAGGGCATTGGAAAGCTGATAACCTGTGCCTAACGGATCTGCCCATGGATTGGTGAAAGACATTGCCCGTGCCAAACGATAAGGCTCAAACAGGATCAGGAAACCAATTCCCATCACCACTGCACCTAACATAATCGCAAATTGAGTGGGTGGTGCACCCGCCAGAAAAAAGATCCCGACCATCATCAGGACGATTACCACAGTAGCACCTAAATCTGGTTCTGCAATGATCAGCCCGACAGTAATCGCCATCACACCACTCAACCGTACCAGCCCTTTCCAGTGTGTCCGTACTTCTTTGGCACGCCGTACAACATAGTCGGCAGTAAAAATCGCCATCATCACTTTGGCAACTTCTGTCGGCTGCAAGGTAAATCCAGCCAGACGAATCCAGCGCCGTGAACCGTTCACTTCTGTTCCAATGACCAATACTGCAAGCAAGAGCAAAATGGTGATCAACCAAAATGAGAATGTATTTTTAAACCAGACATTCAACGGAACCTTATACACCAGATAAGCCACGATTGCCGCGGTCGCAATTGAAATTGCATGTCGCACCACGTAATGAAACGGATTTTCATGCATATACTCGGCATACGGCATAGACGCCGAAGCGACCATGACTGAACCAATACAGAGTAAACATACGACACAGAAAACCAAGACATTTCGGGCTGTCATTTCTGCGGGCAGGCGTGGCATCCAGCGTTCATAAAACTGATTAATCTTGGTTATGGTTGTCTGAGCAAAGCCAGCCATCACATTTTCCTTCTCATTTTTGTTTTAAACCAGCGCATCCACACAGGCAACAAATTGATGTCCCCGATCTGGATAACCTTTAAACATATCAAAACTTGCACATGCAGGTGACAATAACACGACGTCTTCAGGCTGTGCATACTGTTGTGCCTGTGTCACCGCATCTTTTAAAGTGGATGCATGCACCAACTGAGTTGTTTCTGTCAACGCCTGCTCAATCTGCTGAGCATCTTCACCGATCAGAATCGCAGCCTTCACATATTTCTCAACAGACTGGCGCAGCAAGCTAAAATCCTGGCCTTTACCCTGGCCGCCCAAAATCACAATGACTTTGCCTTGTTTGGGTTCAATTGCAGCACCAAGACCATCAATCGCAGCAAGCGTTGCCCCCACATTGGTCCCTTTCGAATCATTATAATAACGTACATCATTGACTGTTTTTACATATTCGCAGCGATGCTCAAGCCCTTTAAACTGCTTCAAGGTTTCAAGCATAGATTCGACAGGTAAACCTATCGCTTCACCCAATGCCAGACAAGCCAGTGCATTGGCAATATTATGTGTGCCCTGAATATACAGCTCAGAACTCTTAATCAGGCGGGTACGGCCACGTGCCAGCCACATGGTTCCATCATCTTCACGTAAAACGCCATATTGCTTAATGTCGGGTGCATTGAGTCCAAAACTTTGCATCGGTGTACTATCTGGCACCAGAGGGCGTGTCAAACTGTCATCACGGTTGTAAACCACCTTTTTTACACCCTGAAAAATACGATGTTTAGCCTGATGATAGCCCAGCATGTCTCCATGACGATCTAGATGATCCTCACTCATATTTAATATGACTGCCACCTCAGCATTCAGGTGCGATGTCGTTTCCAGTTGAAAACTTGACAGCTCTAGTACCAGCAACTCAGGCTCGTCTTTTAACAAATCTAATCCTGGACGCCCTAAATTACCTCCTACTGCCACGCGTTTACCTGCATCTTTTGCCATCTGACCAAACAAAGTGGTTACGGTACTTTTGGCATTTGAACCCGTAATCGCAACAATCGGAACCTGAGTCGCACGGCGTAAGACTTGAATATCTCCAATGACTGGAATGCCTTGTGCAATCGCTTGCTGGATTTCGGGTAATTGTGGTGCCAGTCCTGGGCTTAAAATAATTTCTTCGGCTTGCAGGAGTAGTTCAGTATCTAACTGACCAAAACTGGTTTGCACATCTTGAGGAATCTGATCATGCCCAGGTGGAGTCTCTCGAGAATCTGTGACAGCAACGCGGTAGCCTTGTTCATGTAAAAAATTAACGGCTGAAACCCCTGAGATTCCAAGACCCGCAACGACTTTAAGTCCACCCCGTTGAATTAGCATGTATGCCCCGCATTGTGACAGAAATTGATTGGCAAAATGTTAGCACTTTGGGGTTTTGAATGCTTTTTCAGTTTCACTTATATTCAACGTTTTTTGTGTCAGCGCGTAAAAAAGCCGTCAATTTGACGGCTTTTTAAGCAATTTTATATCAGATAGGATCAGTGCCATTTTACAGGTTTAATCTCTTGCGTCTTCGGTGCTGGTTTATCTTCAGTTGAACAGCCACACCCCCCGCCACAGCCTGCCACCATTTTAGGTTTTAAATACTTGGCTAGCGCGTGCCAACCCTGCTGCTCACATCGTTCAGAAAGCGCCATAAATGTACGCGTCGCTGTTTTTGGAAATACTTTTTTAAAAACCACTAAAGCACTCCAAATGACCAATACCGCAATAATTAGATATTCAATCATGTTAGCCTCCTACGTATTAAACCAAAATACGTACTGCCAATTGATAAGTGATAAATGACATCAAATATGCCAGACCAAACAAATAGCCTGTCATCACAGCTACAGTTTTCCATGAACCTGTTTCACGGCGTACAGTTGCCAAAGTCGCCAGACAATGTGGTGCATAAACAAACCACACTAACAAAGCCAATCCTGTCGCCAGTGACCAACCTGTACCCTCAGCACTAATCAGATGCGACAACCCCTGAGCCACCGCATCGTCACCTGTTGCAGATAATGCATAGACAGTTCCAAGTGCCGCAACGACTACTTCACGTGCTGCCATAGCAGGAATCAATGCAATACAGATTTGCCAGTTAAATCCGATAGGTGCAAAAATCGGCTGAATGACATGCCCAAGCATCCCTGCAAAACTATAATCAATTGCAGGTAGTGTTGCGCCTTCTGGGGGTTGAGGGAATGTACACAAAAACCACAGCAGAATGGACAAAGCAAAGATAATCCCACCAACCCGTTTCAAAAAGATTTTGCCGCGGTCAAGTAAGCCTATGCCCACACTTCTGACATCTGGAAAGCGATAACTCGGTAGTTCCATCAATAATGCATGTTGCGATTTGTCTTTTTGAAAAAACTTCATAACAAATGAAACACAAAGCGCGCTTAAAATCCCAGCCATATATAAAGCAAACAGCACCAGCCCCTGAAGGTTAAAGATTCCCCAGACCGTCTGGCTCGGAATAAATGCACCTATCAGCAAGGCATACACGGGTAAACGCGCTGAACAGGTCATTAATGGCGCGACCATAATCGTCGTAAAGCGATCTCGTGGATCTGTAATACTACGGGTTGCCATGATACCTGGGATCGCACAGGCAAAACTTGAAAGCAGTGGAATAAAGGCTCGTCCACTCAAACCCGCCTTAAACATAAGTTTATCAAGCAAGAACGCGGCTCGTGGTAGATAACCTGATTCTTCAAGTACCAAAATAAAGAAAAAGAGAATCAGAATCTGAGGTAAAAAAACCACCACACTTCCCGCACCCGCGATGATTCCATCAACCACCAGACTGTGCAGTAAAGGCTGTGAAATATACGTCCCGACCGTTTCACCCAACCAGCCAAAGAAGCTTTCAATCATTTCCATGAAGGGTGCCGCCCATGCAAAAACAGACTGAAACACCACAAACATCAAAATGGCAAGACTCAATAATCCAAGTACAGGGTGTAAAAAGATTTTATCCAGAAAATCTGAGCGAGGATCGGCCTGATCAACAGAATGCACCACATCATTTAAAATCATTTGAATCTTTTGATGATGGCTACCCTTTAAACCGCTTAATTCGGTCTGAGGAACCATAAACTTTTGCTGATCCAGTGCATTCATTAAATTTTCGATACCTGAATGACGTACAGCAACTGTTTCTACGACCGGCACACCAAGACGTTCTGACAATCGTTGTGTATTGACTTGTATCCCACGACGGCGAGCTTCATCCATCATATTGAGTACAATCAAAACAGGACGCCCAAGCTCCAGAATTTCAAGCACCAATCCCAGATGTAGTTTGAGATTGGTGGCATCGACCACACATAGAAATGCGTCCTGCTCACGCTCGCCATCGATCTTGCCTAAACAGACATCACGCGTAATGGCTTCATCAGGGCTTGTCGCATTCAGGCTGTATGTTCCTGGTAAATCCAGTACACGTACAGCTTTATTTGAAGGTAATTCAAAATGCCCAACCTTACGCTCAACCGTAACACCTGCGTAGTTCGCGACCTTCTGGCGCGTTCCCGTGAGATGGTTGAAAAGAGAGGTTTTACCACAGTTTGGATTTCCAACAAGGGCAATACGAAGTGCATCACTCATGTTGCAGTTCCTTCTGAACAAATCTGAATTTTCGCAGCTTCTACTTTACGCAAAGCAAATCGTGTAAAGCCCAGTTGAACCAGAATAGGATCACCACCAAACACACCCTTTGTTACGATCTGCACTTTCTCTCCAGGCACAAATCCTAAAGTTTCAAGACGATTTGCGATTGGATCCCGTTGATCCGTATTGCCATCAAGGGTATGATCCACCGCTGTGATGATGGCAGTTTGCTTAACTCTTAGCTCTGATAAACGCACTGCAATATGATCCTAAACTCTTTTGCATAGTATACATACAAATGAGAATAATTAACAAATAAGGAATCTTTACGATTTGCATCATCGGAATCTCATCGACAAGTCGTTTTTTTTGATCTAATGTACTGTTATTTCAAGACACATGATGCCAAATGGTCAGTAAAAAACCTCGTATTCCTGCGCCCGTTACCATTCCAGAACAATTTAGTTTTTTACAAGGTTTTCGCGATTATCTGGTGGCTCAAAGTGTAAGTCCTCATACACGTAACGCCTATCTGAGCGATTTAATCCAATGTGCTCAGCTTGTGGTTGTGCCTTTACCACAATGGTCTTCAGAAACTATTTCGGATGTGCTGATTGAACTGACCAAAACAGGTAAAAGCCCTCGTTCAATCGCACGCAGCTTATCAGCGCTTAGACAGTTTTTTAAATTCTTGCGTGAACAGAAAATTCGCGATGATAACCCAGTAGCTTTACATAAAAGTCCAAAGCTTGGTCGTACATTGCCAAAAGATTTATCAGAACAGGATGTAGAAGCATTAATTCATGCACCCGACACCAATACTGCACTTGGACTACGCGATCGGGCCATGCTTGAAGTGTTGTATGCCTGTGGTTTACGTGTTTCAGAGCTATTGAACTTACGCCTTGAACTCATCAATTTAAAACAGGGTTATTTGCGGATCACAGGCAAAGGTAACAAAGAGCGCCTGGTTCCGCTCGGCCAAATGGCAACAGACTGGATTGAACGTTATCTGGTAGAGTCTCGGCCACAACTCTATAAAAGCCATACTGATTATCTGTTTCTTACCCAGCATGGCGGTATCATGAGCAGACAAAATTTCTGGTATGCCATTAAACGCTATGCCTTACAGGCCAATATTTTACCAGAAATGTCTCCTCATACCTTGCGCCATGCCTTTGCGACTCACTTACTCAATCATGGCGCAGACTTACGCGTAGTACAGTTATTGTTAGGCCATAGCGATCTTTCAACCACCCAAATTTATACCCATGTGGCACAGATTCGTATGCAACAATTACATGAAAAATACCATCCTCGTGGCTAATCTATCTTTTGAATCATGTGCATGCGATATTTTTCTAGTTACAGTTGGCATCGAATAATTAACATCATTTGAGTATTTTTTTGATATTCTTATCGGCTTGAATAACAAATGAAATGAAAAGGGTTGTTTATGACGTTTACCCGTTCGCATCTTCTTATCGCCTGCGCTTTGGCTGGCAGTTTCGCTCTATCTGCATGTTCTAAGCAGGATCAATCTGCTAATCAAGATACGCTTACAGCCAATACTCCTGCTACAGGCGAAGCTTCAACTTTAAGTGAACGAAATGCGCAACAACGTTTAATTTCAACTTTGCAACAGCATCTTAAAACAGCAAATATCAATGCCAAGATTGTGAATGTTCAAGCTACTGAAGTTCCCAATTTATATTGGGTGAGTTTGGAAGGTATGCCCTCTATTTATGCAACGAGTGATGGAAAGTATATTATTCAGGGGGATGTCATTCGTTTGGGCGACAAACAATTGGTCAGTGTCGGTGATGCATTACAAGCCACCGAAAACAAAAAGCTCTTTGCAGCCTTAAAAAAAGAAGACTTGATTGTTTATCCAGCTAAAGACGGCAAGGCAAAACATGTCATCTACGTATTTACAGATGCAAGCTGTCCATATTGTCATAAACTGCATGAACATCTTGATGAAATTACCGCCAAAGGTATTGAAGTTCGTTATATTGCTTGGCCACGTGGTGAGCAATTTATGCCAACCATGGAAGCGGTCTGGTGTAGTCAGGATCGTAAAGCTGCCTTTACGCAGGCCGTGCAAGGACAACCTGTACAAGCAGCTCAATGTAAAAACCCAGTACGTGAACAATATCAGCTTGGTTTAAATATTGGTGTAAATGGTACACCTGCAATTTACAACACCAATGGCGAATACTTAGGTGGATATTTGACACCTGATGAACTGGTAAAACGCTTGAAATAAGTTGTTTTATCATTCAAACAATAATTAAAAACCTTGTTTAAACCAAAAAGGTCTTGACTAAAAATTAAATGCGTTGGCAATTGTTTATGGAATTGCCAACAAACCCTAGAGTCTGACGTTTTTTTTAGCTATGATCTAAACTCATTCAATTTTTTATGCATGTATGGAGTGTGACGTGAAACCAGTTCGTCTGGCAATACTCGGTCTTGGAACCGTTGGTGGTGGTGCCCTTAAACTATTACAAGAAAACGCTGCTGAAATTAAACGTCGCACCGGTCGTGAAATTCAAATTACCCATGTCGGAACCCGCCGTTCTCGTCCAGATCTTGAGTTGGAAGGTATTCAACAAAGCGATGACTTGATGCATATCGTCCGTCAGCCAGATGTCGATGTTGTGGTTGAAGTTATGGGTGGTATCCATCCTGCCTACGAAGTCATCATGGAAGCGATCAAGCATGGCAAACAGGTCGTTACTGCAAATAAAGCACTCCTTGCAGAGCATGGTAATGAGCTGTTTAAGGCGGCTGAAGATAATGCAGTACAAGTTGCATATGAAGCAGCAGTGGCTGGCGGAATCCCGATTATTAAAGTGATTCGTGAAGGCTTGGCAGCAAATAGAATTGAATGGTTGGCGGGTATTATTAACGGGACTGGAAACTTCATCCTGACCGAAATGCGTGATAAAGGCCGTGCCTTTACAGATGTACTAAAAGAAGCACAAGAGTTAGGGTATGCAGAAGCCGATCCTACTTTTGATGTTGAAGGGATTGATGCTGCACATAAACTTACGATCTTGGCATCATGCGCGTTTGGTATTCCACTTCAATTTGACAAGGTGTATACCGAAGGTATTAGCAAGATTACAGCGCAAGATGTGAAGTATGCCGAAGAGCTTGGCTTTCGTATCAAACATCTCGGGATTGCACGTCGTGTTGAAAACGGTATCGAATTACGCGTACATCCAACCCTAATTCCAGAAGAAGAATTAATTGCCAATGTCAACGGCGTTAAAAATGCCGTACTGGTGCAGGCACACGCTGTAGGCCCAACATTGTACTATGGTGCAGGTGCAGGTGCAGGCCCAACAGCATCTGCTGTGGTAGCCGATATCGTGGATATTGTACGTGATATTTCATATACCGAAGATGGTGCGGGGACCATTCCACAACTGGCGTTTGAAGCCTTGACTGATGTACCTATTTTAAAACGCGAAGAAATGACAACAGGTTATTACCTTCGTGTCGATGCAGAAGATCAGACAGGTGTGTTGGCAGATATCACCACCATCTTAAGCCGTGCTGGTATTAGTATCGATGCAATTATGCAGCAGTCACGTTTAAAAGATCTTATCCCTATTGTAATTCTGACTGATCCAGTTGTGGAATCCAAAATGGACGAAGCACTTGCAAAAATTCAGGCTTTACCTGCAATTCATGGCGAAATTGTGCGAATTCGTTTAGAATCGCTTGATAGTTAATCGGGTGGAGAGGGTCTTCCCTCTCGCCAGCTCTACCTTACTCTTGGAACATACATCATCATGTCTAATGCCAATCGTTATACCGGTCTCGTAGATCGTTATCGTGACCGCTTGCCAGTTTCTGCAACGACACGAGCTATTTCTTTAGGTGAAGGAAATACTCCACTGATTAAACTAGAGAATATTCCACGTATCATTGGCAAAGATGTCGAAATTTATGTCAAGTATGAAGGTTTGAACCCAACAGGTTCATTTAAAGACCGTGGTATGACTATGGCAGTCACCAAAGCCGTTGAAGAAGGTTCAAAAGCGATTATCTGTGCATCGACAGGCAATACCTCGGCTGCCGCTGCTGCCTATGCAGCACGTGCAGGCATCAAAGCGTTTGTTTTGATTCCTGAAGGTAAAATTGCCATGGGTAAAATGGCGCAAGCCATGATGTATGGCGCAATCACTATGCAAATCCGCGGTAACTTCGATGATGGTATGCGTCTAGTAAAAGAAGTTGCCGATCAAGCGCCTGTCACCATTGTTAACTCAATTAATCCGTATCGTTTGCAAGGTCAAAAAACCATTGCTTACGAAATCGTGGAAGCTTTAGGTCGTGCGCCTGATTATCACTGCTTACCCGTGGGTAATGCAGGTAATATCACGGCACACTGGATGGGTTATACCGAAGCAGTCGCTAACCAGCCAGCAGATCAATTTGAGCAAGTGATTTATGATGCCGCTACAGACCAGTTTACTGGTCCTAAACCTGAAGGCTTACCAACGATGGTCGGTTATCAGGCAGCAGGTGCAGCACCATTCTTACGTGGTGCACCAGTGGAGCAACCAGAAACTGTTGCAACTGCGATTCGTATTGGTAATCCACAAAGCTGGAACCACGCTAAAGCCGTTGTACGTGACTCTCAAGGCTGGTTTGATGAACTTCAAGATAGCGAGATTCTAGAAGCTCAACGTTTACTCTCTATGTACGAAGGTGTATTTGTAGAACCTGCTTCTGCAGCGTCTATCGGTGGTGCAATCCGTGACATTAAAGCGGGCAAAATTGCTGAAGGTTCTGTGATTGTATGTACAGTGACAGGAAATGGCTTAAAAGATCCAGATACCGCCATCAAACAATGTGCTGATGCAGTCATGCTATCCATTGATGCCACAATGAATCAGGTAAAAGATTCGATTCTTTCTAATATGTAAGAATTAATTTTCCCATTAAAAAAACCAGTTGCTTGCAACTGGTTTTTTTATATCTAGATTTTTATGACATCTAACTTGATATTGTAGATCGTCTTAAATTCGTTTTGGTTGTTGCGCTAACCAGTTTAAAAGATTAGTGGCATCATTATTACGTGCCTGTGTCGAACTTGCACCCAACAGAACCACAACAGCAGGACGTGAGTTTACAGTGGTATGCATGACAACACAGCGACCTGCTTCATTAATATAACCCGTTTTGGATAAATTGATATTCCAACCGCCATTACGTACCAATGCATTGGTATTGTTTGACTTTAAAACACGATAACCTAAATTGAAATCATAACTTGGTGTGGTCGAGAACTGACGGATCAAACCATATTGAGACGCCGCACTCACCAAAATACCAAGATCGCGAGCTGAAGATACATTGTGCGGATCAAGCCCTGATGACTCTACATAATGAGTAGATGTCATACCCAACTGACGCGCTTTCGCATTCATGGCAGCAACAAATGCAGGACGACCGCCAGGATAAGTACGTGCCAACGCAGCAGCAGCAGGATTTTCAGATTTCATCAATGCAAACAAAAGTACTTCTGCACGATTCATCTTGTCGCCCACGCGCAATGTAGAACTTGAGTTTTTACCGCCTGCCCCAGCAAAATCAATTTGCTCTAAGGTAATTTCTTCTGACATATCAAGACGTGCATCAGATGTGACTACCGCTGTCATTAATTTGGTTAATGAAGCAATGGGCATAGATGTATTGGTATTTTTACTGTACAGTACCTCACCCGTCTGGGCATCCATCACCAGTGCAGCACGGGCATTCACGGACGGCTGTGCAGCATAGTTTGTCGTATCCCGAATCACATAGGCAGGTGATGACGATGAAGCAGATGATGGTGGCGCTGCATTACGGACAGTGGTGGTTACTGAGGTAGAACCTTGCGGGCTTCGCACAGTATCAATCGTACGATCCGAGTTTAACAACTGGTTTGCATCATCAGATGACCATGTTAAGGAAGCAGACCCAGCAGCGTTCCCTGAAGATGGATTCACAATGAGTTCTGCAAAGCTTGTTGAACTCAAACCTAATAAAATCGACATGCTTAATACATGTTTTAGAGATTTTTTGGCATTTTTCACGGCAAATTACTCAACTCAGGGTAAACACAAATTTGCTTATTACCACTATTATGCCTTACATTTGAGCATAAAGCATGATGGCAATGTCAGACATTTTTGCGTACAACTATTCTCTCAACTTATGTGAATAGGATTGCTAATTTTGTCATTACAATGCAAGCGAATTTTGCTTTATGTAACAAAAAACCATCTTTGTAATTTCAGGAGGCCTGTGTGATCACTGTATTAGTCGTTGATGACCATGAATTGGTACGTACGGGTATTTGCCGTATGCTTGAGGATCAAGCCGATGTTGATGTGATTGGGCAAGCAGAATCTGGAGAAGAAGCCATTAATATTGTGCGTCAGAAGCATCCTCAAGTGGTTTTACTAGATGTCAATATGCCTGGTATTGGTGGTGTAGAAACGACACGTCGCTTATTGCAGACAGCTCCAGACACCAAAGTGATTGCGGTGAGCGGTCTAGCAGAAGAACCCTACCCATCGCTCTTACTGAAAGCAGGTGCCAAAGGTTATATCACCAAAGGTGCCCCCATTGCTGAAATGGTTCGCGCCATTAATAAAGTGATGCAAGGTGGAAAATACTTTAGTGCTGATATTGCCGAGCAGCTTGCCAGCTCTTACCTTTCCGACACTCAACAATCTCCATTTGATGCTTTATCAGAACGTGAAATGCAGGTCGCCATGATGGTCGTTAACTGTATTAGTGCTCAGGAAATTGCAGATAAACTCTTTGTTAGTGTTAAAACAGTGAATACTTACCGCTATCGAATTTTTGAAAAACTCAGCATCGATAGCGATGTAAAACTCACCCATCTAGCAATACGTTACGGATTAATCAAACCTTAATCTGCGCTACAAGGATGATTGATGCAATCTCAGCTACCATCCACCATGCTGTCTTATACCATCTATCGTTTGGGCACATGGTATACCCTGTATCGCTTTATTATTGCATTTAGCCTATTACTCATTTTTTATATCACGGGTGGGCGAGTTGGAAGTGATTATCCTCAACCTGATACTTACTTTTATACCCTCATTGCCTACACACTTATCAATTTTATACAAGGTGCGCTATTTCGATTTTATCCTAAGTGGATAACGCAGCAACTCAGTTCACTGTTTATTATCGATATTATCGCTTTAAGTTTTTTAACATATGCCGTGGGGGGTCCCAATTTACATTTGGGGCTACTGTATGTCGTGACTGTTTTCTCGGCGGCGATTCTACTACATGCCAGAATGTCGCTGGTGATGACTCTACTGGCGGTTATTATTCTGGTTTACCAGCAAATTGTAATTGTTTTATTTAATACAGATCACCTCAATGCGATTGGGGATAGCATTCTACTGGCCTTTCTATTTTTCGTGGTATACGGAATCGGGCAGATTGCCGTACGCCGTTTTCAGATTCTGGAAACCATTACCAACTATCAGTCCGATATCTTAAATCAACTGCAAAATATCAATCGATATATTCTGGATCAGGTCGATGATGGCTATCTGGTGTTGGATGAAAATTATTATGTTGTGGTCAGCAATCCAGCAGCCTGTAACTTTCTAGGTATCCCCCCCCTGTTCGCACATGAGCAGTTAACCTTGGCAAAAGTTCAACCTGATCTGTTTGAAATTTTAAAGTCTACAAATCTTCAAGATGGTGAAAAATTCAATTTTGAATCACAGCTTTCTACTTACCAAATCCATATCCGCATTCAACGCTTACAGATTCCGAAGCAATCATTAATTTTATTGACCTTACAAGATACCCAAAAACTCAATCAGCATGTGCAGCAGCTTAAACTGGCCGCACTCGGACAGCTTTCTGCCAGTATTGCGCATGAAATTCGTAATCCTCTGGCAGCCATTGCTCAAGCCAATGAGTTATTTACAGATAGTGATTCTGCACAACAGAAACAATTGCAATATATGATTGCAAAACAGACCAAACGTATTAACAGTATTATTGAAGATACGTTAGGTATGGCTCGTAATCATGCGACTTATCCTGTTGTGATTCAGTTGACAGCATTTTTATATGGTTTACTTGAAGAAGACCTAACCGATGTCAAAGATCAAATTCGTCTGGTCTTTTCCCGTGAAGATCTACAAATAATTTTTGATCCATCACAGTTACGTCAAGTTCTTATTAATCTGACCCGTAATGCATTACGTCATAATGCACCTGATGCACCCTTCGTCGAAATTTCAGTGAAGGAAAATGGCGATATATTGTGGATTGATATTATTGATTATGGCGACGGCGTCACAAAAAGGAATATTTCTCAACTATTTAAGCCTTTTTTTAGTACCGAAATCAAAGGAACTGGTTTAGGATTATATTTGTCTCATAGTCTGTGCGAGGTCAATCATGCCAAGCTAACGTATGTAGAACAAGAAAAAGGAGCCTGTTTTAGAATTCAGTGCTCAATAAAGGAAAACGAATAATTTAGGTTTTTGGGGTTATGACCGAACAACAACCACGTGTTTTACTCATTGATGATGAAGAAGACCTTTGTACATTGATGCAAATCAGTCTTTCACGTCTCGGCGTCCAGACAGATTGTGCCTACAACCTACAACGTGCCAAACAATTGTTACAACAACAACATTATGATGCCTGCCTAACCGATCTCAACCTACCCGATGGACATGGACTTGATTTTGTTCAGTACGTTACAGAACGCTTTCCTTACTTACCCATTGCCGTGATTACGGCGTATGGCAATATGGGCATTGCAATTGCAGCGTTAAAAGCCGGTGCTTTTGACTTTGTGAGCAAACCCATCAATCAACAGCATCTTAGTCAACTGATTCAAACTGCACTGCATAGTAGCCAAACGGCACCAGACAATGAACAAGACACGCTTGAGCATCGTTTATTGATTGGTCAATCTGCACCCATTGAACAACTACGTATAGCACTTAGAAAAATTGCACGTTCGCAGGCACCCGTATTTATTACAGGTGAGTCTGGAACAGGTAAGGAAGTGGTTGCCAATCTGGTACATCGCTTAAGCAATCGCAATGAAGGGCCGTTTATTGCACTAAACTGTGGTGCAATTCCGTCAGAACTCATGGAGAGTGAGTTATTTGGCCATAAGAAAGGCAGCTTCACAGGTGCCACACAAGATAAACAGGGATTACTTTTATCGGCACATGGAGGAAGTCTATTTCTGGATGAAATTGCAGAACTTCCTCTCACGATGCAAGTTAAATTACTACGCGCTGTTCAAGAAAAGAAAATCCGTCCAATTGGTTCAGATCGTGAAATTGATGTCGATTTTCGTGTGATCAGTGCCAGCCATCAGAATCTGGAACTTTTAGTCCAGCAAGGCAAATTTCGTCAGGATTTATTCTTTCGAATTCATGTCATGGATATTCAGCTTCCTCCACTACGTGAGCGTGGACAAGATATTTTACTGTTAGCCAAGCATTTTATTCAGCATGTTTGTCATGAATGGGACCTGCCTTTAAAGCATTTGAGCCCTGCGGCTGAACATTATCTACTACATTATGACTTTCCAGGAAATGTTCGGGAATTACGCAATATGATGGAACGTGCCATTACCTTAAGTGATGGAGCATCAATAGACCTTCAGCAATTAAACAGCTCTCTACTACGCCAAACCACTATCCCAGAATTAGATTTAACACCGATTTCGAATACAGTATCAATAGCACCAACATCTCAGCAAAATTTAGAATTTCCACATGAAGGACTTGAACAATATTTAGAAAAAGTTGAAAAAGATATGCTGCTTAATGCGTTAAATAGTACACACTGGAATCGTACTTTAGCCGCAAAAAAATTAGGAATGAGTTTTCGCTCTCTTCGCTATCGTCTGAAAAAATTTGGGCTTGATACTGATGATGGCTAAATCAGGATTTGGGCTGTTTAAGCAATAGATCTGCTACATTTTCCAAATAAGTCTCATCTTTCATGTCGGCAGGTAAAGGATAACGCTGGTTCGGCTGAATCCCTTTACCTTCAATCATGCTGCCATCTGGTGTGTAATAATGCGATACCGTCATTTGCAAAGCTGAACCATCTGGCAATGGAAATAGTTTCTGCACGACGCCTTTGCCATAACTTTTTTCGCCAATCACCCAGGCACGCTGATGATCTTTCATGGCAGCGGTAAATACCTCGGCAGCAGATGCTGAACGGTGATTAATCAAGATACCCATCTTCAAACGCAAAAATTCACTGCTTGGTAAGGCCTGAAATTGTTGATTACCTTCCGAACGACTTTTGGTTGAAACAATAATTCCTTGATTCAAGAATAAATCAGCAGATTCAACTGCGGCAGAAAGAAGTCCACCCGGATTATTACGCAGATCAATAATGACAGCCTTCAAACGTGGCGAGCCGTATTCTTCTAACAAACGCTTAATTTCGTTAGCTGTATCCTGCTGAAAGACTTTAACTTTTAAAACCAGCACTTGGTTATGCAAAAGAATTGGCTGAACATCCGCCTCTATTTTTTTATTTCGGATCAGGGTTTGAGATACTGGCATTTCAGCCGTCTGAATTTGTATGGGCGTACCAATGGAGCCATAAAGCAGGGTATGCACCTGATCATGATTGAGCGTTTGGAGATCTTGTCCATCAATCTTAAGAACATTCTGACCATTTCTAAGACCTAACTTGTAGGAATCTGCACCTTCTTTAAGATCACGGACCACCCACTGATGAATTCGTGCATCGTAAACCAAAGCAAAATCGACAGATGCCAAATCGCCTTCGGTATATTGTACCAATTGCTTATAATCTTCTGGAGACAAATAGCGAGAATAACGATCTAAACCGCTGACCAGACCTTTGATCGCTTGCTGGAACAAGGCATCATCCGATTTAGCTTCCACATAGTTGTCTTTGACCAGATTGTAAATCTGAACAAACTGCTGAATGGATTCGACTGGTACCTCAGCAGAATGTAGCTCATGCCCATCTTCATCAACATTACTTGAAGGTTGAATCAGAGGGGCAGCAAATGAAAGCGGACTCAAACACATCAACACACTTGTTAAAAAAACGCGATAATTGAAGCGTTGAGCCATGCAGTCACCTTTATGAAGAGAGAGTAATTAAATTACGTCCCTGCATTTCTGCAGGTACAGGAAGTTGCATCAAATTGAGTAATGTTGGCGCCACATCAGCCAAGACACCACCTTCTGCAATCACTGCCTGTGTTGGGCCAACATAAATAAATGGCACCAGTTCAGTTGTATGTTGTGTATGCACCTGACCACTTTGGTAATCTTGCATTTGCTCCACATTACCATGATCTGCCGTAATAATCATGTGACCATGTTTTGCCATTACGGCTTGGTAAACACGGCCTAGACATGTATCTACTGCTTCAACGGCCTTCACTGCAGCATCGAAAATACCTGTATGACCGACCATATCACCATTGGCATAGTTCACAACTAGTAAATCAAACTCACCAGAATCAATGGCATTGACCAATTGATCTGTGACTTCATAGGCACTCATTTCTGGTTTCAAATCATAGGTGGCAACATTTGGTGATGGAATCAGAATACGTTTTTCACCTGGATATTCGTCTTCACGTCCACCGCTAAAGAAAAACGTTACATGAGCATATTTTTCAGTTTCAGCAATACGAAGCTGTGTCTTACCCAAATTTGATAAATATTCACCAATCGAATTATGTAGTGCTTCTGGCATATAAGCGACTGGCGCATCAATGGTAGCTTGATAACGTGTCAGCATGACAAATTTTGAAAGGTGTGGAATACGTTGGCGTGTAAAACCTGAGAAATCGTGTTCTACAAATGCACGTGTTAACTCACGGGCACGGTCGGCACGGAAGTTCATAAACACGATACTGTCACCATCTTGTACGGCTACGGCATCGCCAATACGTGTTGCTTTGACAAACTCATCGCTTTCACCAGCAGCATATGCCAGTTCCAGACCCTGCACTGCACTTTGTGCGGTACGTACTGCTTCGCTTTCGGTCAATAAACGATAAGCCTGCTCAACACGATCCCAACGATTGTCACGATCCATCGCAAAATAACGACCAATCATGCTCACAATACGTCCTTGCTCTGGATACTGAGCAAAAAGTGCATCCAGTTTTTCTAAAGAAGGCTGTGCACTTTTTGGCGGTGTATCGCGACCATCCAAGAAAGCGTGTAAATAAACGGTTGCACCACGTTTTAAAGCCAATTCACACATGGCGACGATATGATCTTCATGTGAATGAACACCACCTTCCGAGAGCAAACCCATAATATGAACAGCACCATGCACTGCTTTGGCTTTTTCAACAGCATCGACTAAAACCTCATGCTCAAAAAAAACACCATCACGAATATCTTTGGTAATGCGGGTAAAGTCCTGATACAGCACACGACCAGCACCCAGATTCATATGGCCAACTTCAGAGTTACCCATTTGACCATCTGGTAATCCCACATCTTCACCAGAGCCAGAAATCAGGCTATGCGGATGCTTTTGTTTCATCATGCTAAGAGAAGGAGTTTTCGCTGCCAAAAACGCATTGTCTTTGATTGCCTCGCGATGTCCGATCCCATCCATGATCACCAAAACGTGAGGGATTTTTGCAACAGTTGCATCCGTCATGATTTACTCTCGTTATGCCTATAATTTCGTCGCGTTATCTTACCGAATTTTCCATCAAGACTCTACGTCTGTATGATGACTTTGCATGATCTTGATCATGTGTTTTTTCTATAGCTCGGGTTTATCTTGCCCGATATAACAAGTAACTCCCCGCAACAAACATGAGTACAATTGGCCCAAGTACAAACCATGCGGGTGATGGGTTATAAACCAAACTTGCATATCCAAGAAAATCTTGTAAATAGTAAAAACCTAGTCCAATAAACAGCGCGATCACCAAGCGAAAACCCATCGATTGCTGGCGTAGTGGCCCAAAAATAAAAGAACAGGCAACCAATACCAACGTAATCAATGCAAAAGGTGAAGCCACTTTCTTCCAGAATGCCAACTGATAGGTTTTCGGCACTTGGCTGTATTCACGCATATAGTTCATAAAACTGACCAGTTGGCTAAAGGATAAATCTTCTGGATCAATCGTCACCATATGCACGTACTTAGGCTGCAATGCCAATGAAAATGGCTGTTTAGCTGCATTTGCCAATACAGCATCGCCTTGTCCCTGAATCGCCATCTGCTGCGAATGATTTAACAACCATTGACCATCTTTGACAAACTGTCCTTGCTCGGCATTGGTTACCGACTTTAAACGATAGTTGTCATCAAAATCGACCACCTGAATCCGTTTAAGCTGACCTTGTGAGTTGGCATAATCCACATAAATAAAGCGCTGTCCTTCACGTGACCAGTAACCTCGTACCTCGCCCAGTGCCGCAACACTTTGATGGCTCTTCACGCTATTTGCTCGCTCATTGGTATACGGCACGACCCACTCACTCAATGCAAACGAGAGTAAAACCAGTACTAATGCCGAACGAATGACCCAACCGACAATCCGCCATAAACTGATTCCCACCGAGCGCATCACAATCAATTCACTGTTGGATGCCAGTGTACCCAATCCTAAAATTGCACCAATCAACGCCGAGATAGGCAGAATTTCATAGAGATAGCGCGGTGCTCCCCATAAAACATATAAAAATGCCTGCCAGGCGCTATAGTCTGCTTTAAGATTGGACAGCTCACCTAAATAGGTAAATAAAACCTGCAAAATCACCAAAACAATCGTGGTTCCTAGCATTGCTAGCGCCGTGGTTTTGGTCACATGCTTTGCGACGATTCGACGTGCTAACATTATGCTCTCACTCGTTTGATCTGTTTCTTAATTTTAGGCGCCAGCTTTTGCTTGCGTGAGAATAACGCCGCAGCAATACCATACACAGCCAAGGCTGCTGGATAAGCCCATACACCTAGTTCATCACGACTAATACGTGTACGAATTGCGATTAACAATACAATTAAACTCGCAAAGATAAAAATCGCAGGAATAAGTCGATAATAACGTCCCTGACGCGGACTTACCTCACACAGTGCAACAGCCATCATCAAGGCAATGACAATGGTAAAAGGGCCAAATACACGCCAGCCCATTTCACTGGCAATGACTGGATCGTTCCATTTGTTCCAGAGTTTTGAACTTGGCAATGCCTCAACTTTGTCAGTTTCAAAGGTTGCCGACTTATCATTTTCTAGACGTAAACGATAGCGCTGGAATTCGGCCTGTGAATATTTTGCCTTTCCTGGATAAATTTCGTAGCGACGTCCCTGAATCAAGTCCACTACATTGGCCGTTTCATTTTCCATGACCACACGCGTGGCTTCTTTGGCCAGAATCATGACATCGGGTTTGCCTTCTTTTTGTGCTCGCTGGTAGAAGAAAATATCTTTCAGGTTTTTACGGTCTTCGGATAAATCCCCTGCATAGATGGTATAAGGCCCCGATGATATAAATTCTTTGGGTCTGACTAAATCAAAGCCTGTACGAACAGCCTGACTACTGGAGAGTTGATCAAACTGGCGTAGCCCCCAAGGCGTCATCCATAGCATCAAAATGCCTTGTATCACCAAGAAGACCAAAGCCAGTGGAATCAATAGCTGTCCAAGTCGAATTCGACTGATGCCACTGCCATTGAGTACAGCCATTTCATGATCAACGTAAAGTCGACCAAACACCAGCATCAAACCAATAAAGAATCCTAACGGTAAGATCAGGGTTAAAAATTCAGGCATACGATAGCCAATGATGCTAAACAGTACGCCAGCATCCAAACGACCCTGAGCAGCCACGCCAAAATACTTGATTAAACGACCACCCATCATGATTAAGGTCAATAAGGCAATCACTACCAAGGACGTCGATACCACTTGTTTGACAAGATAACGTCGAATAATCAAATTAGTGCTTCCAAAAAGGCAATCGAAACTCACGCTAGTTTACCCGAATGCTAAAAATATAAAACCTATCGATGTGTTGCACATTGAAACTCGCGCAAAGAAAATGTTTCAATGTCATTATTTGAAAACACACATACAGGCAGTTTAAATCAATATGAAATTTACTCTACAATCTACTGCACCCCAATCTGCACAGCATGAATATTTGCTGGTATTGGTCACTGAACAACAATTGAAAAATACAGCAGATACCTACAAAATCAATACATTAGATACCATTACACATACCAGTCAGTTCAAATCTGGTTTTAACGAAGTCCTCACGCTCATTGGACAGGCAGAGACTTGTTCTTATCTGAATCTGGTTGGTCTTGGTGATTTAAAAGACCTACAACCTGCCAAAATCGCAAAACTTGCACAAACCATTATCAAACTGGTTCAAACTAAATTCAAACAAATTCATCTAGATATCTCCGCATTACCAATCGAGCTGCATTATTTATTTGCACTTAATCTTACACAAGCCAATTATGTTTTTGATGAATTTAAGTCTAAAAAAAGTGAAGCACAGCTTGAACAGATTCACCTGATTACAGCTCAAACTGGACTCACGACGCAACAGCTTGATTTAATTCAAGCGATTGCATCTGGACAAGATTTGGCACGTGACTTGGGTAATCGTCCTGGTAACATCTGCTTCCCAGAATATTTAGCCGATCAAGCCAAAGCATTGGCTCATGAGTTTCCAGAGTTGCTCAAAGTGACCATTCTGGATGAGCAGCAAATGGCTGATCTTGGCATGAATGCTTTCCTTGCTGTGAGTCAGGGTTCAGATCGTCCAGGCCGTATCATCACACTTGAATATAATGCACAGCTTGAACAGGCGCCTGTTGTACTGGTAGGTAAAGGGGTAACATTTGATACTGGTGGTATTTCAATCAAACCTGCTCAAGGCATGGATGAAATGAAATTCGATATGTGTGGTGCAGCCTCGGTTCTTGGTACAATACGTACCCTATGCGAAGCTCGTTTACCCATTCATGTGGTGGGAGCCGTTGCAGCCGCAGAGAATATGCCTTCAGGGCAAGCGACTCGCCCAGGTGATATTGTCACCACCATGAGTGGCCAAACCGTTGAGATTCTGAATACCGATGCAGAAGGTCGTCTGGTTTTATGCGACACCCTAACCTACATCAAACGTTTTAATCCAAGTCTGGTCATTGATATTGCGACATTGACAGGCGCCTGTGTAGTGGCTCTTGGCAAGGTGGTCAGTGGTCTTTTCTCTCCAGATGATGCACTTGCACAAGAATTACAGCAGGCAGGCGAACAATCCTTTGACCGTGTTTGGCGCTTACCTGTCATGGATGACTATCAGGAATTACTCGATTCTCCTTTTGCAGACATTGCCAATATTGGTGGACCCTATGGCGGTGCAATTACGGCGGCGTGCTTCCTGCAACGTTTTACACGCGACTATCGCTGGGCGCATCTCGATATTGCAGGAACAGCTTGGCTCTCAGGAACAGCAAAAGGTGCAACAGGTCGTCCTGTACCACTTTTAGTTCAGTTTTTAGCAAATCGTGTAGGTACGAATGACTAAAATCAGTTTCTATTTATTTGAAACCAGTCAGGAACGGCAAGTCGAAAGTGCTTGCCGTTTATGCCGAAAACTCGTGAAACAACAACAAAAGCTATGGTGGTTTTGTCCAGATCTGGAGTTACAAAAGCAGCTTGATGAACGTTTATGGACCTTTGATCGGGAAAGTTTTATCACTCATGGTATTGATCAACCTCACGCTTTTGTTTGTATTTCAAGCCATTTACCTACCTCGAAAGAATGGATTGTGTTTAATTTTAACAATCAAGCACTTGAACAAATGAGTGAGTTTAGTCACATTATTGAAATTATTGAGAATACTGAATCCGCAAAGCAGATTGGACGAGAAAAATTCAAACTTTATCGTCGTTTAGGTGTAGAACCTCGTACTTTTAAATTATAAGTGTTAAACCATGCTGTGGTGTAAGGAGAAATATTGTGGCATTAAATGTCGGGCATGATTTTAAAAAGCGTTGGCTAGATGCGCCTGAAGCTGTACGTCAAACTTTTAAAGAAGATCTTGCTCGAATCTGTGACTTATTACAGCCACAAACTCCAATTCAGTTGTGGATTGAACAGGATCAGCAACAACAACAACATGCACATGAAAAAATTGAGCAAGCATATGCCAAGCTAAAAGCTGAACTGATTGAGCAAGCACGTATTCGAAAGCAAAAGGCACTTGAACAGTCTCTATCACAAAAACGTGAACAGCACGCCCAACAGATTGCGGCTTTATATGCAGACGAAGCATACCAACAACAACAACAAACCCATGCCTTAATGGCTTTACGCAGTCAGCTACACGAAGAAATCGAACAGCTTGCTGCACGTTATAGCCGAAATCCAGAACAGGCCACCATTGATTATTCACGTTCTAGCCGTATTTCAGATTCGCAGATTGTGTCTGAGCTTGAAAGTGTACGTTTACGCCTCGAACTTGAAGCCGACACTTTGATTGAAGAGGCAGTGAATGGATTTCGCGCCCAATTACGCAAAGCTGCGCAAGACGAAATTGACTATATTTTGCAACATTCACATTTTTCAACTTTAACTCGTGATAGCAACTGATCGGTAAAGCTATTTTATGTCATAAAATTCACATGTTTTTGTCACATGATAGTCACATGCAATCTGCAATTGTATATTTAAATTCTTGAATATACATAAAATCAGAAACTTAGGAATATATCATGGACATTTTGTCGAATATTTCAAAAAAAATCGCACAGTTAAACACAGGCGAGTCGTGGACGTTATCTGCACATGACTTATATATGAGCCGTAATGATTTTAGTTCTTTATCTGTCTTTTTAGCGCGTGAATCACAAAATGGATGCTTTTCAATTATTGTGCCAAAAGCCATCAAACCTTGGCTGGGGACAACATCACTGACCGTGGTCAAAGACTAAAACATACATAGAAAAAAGCTCATCTTTTAGATGAGCTTTTTACACTATTATTTTAAAAATCCATTTTCTGCTAGAAAGCTCATGCTGATCTCAGATTTTGGGTTTTGTTCAGCCGCTTTATCACCGAGTAATAAACGTTCGATATAACGCGCCAATACATCCACTTCAAGATTCACCTTACTTCCCGTTTTCCATGTCGAAATGTTGGTACGTTCAGCAGTATGCGGGATCAGATTCAGGCTCAAGATATTGCCGCGTAAATGGTTAATGGTCAGACTAATGCCATCCACCGTTACCGAGCCCTTCTCTGCCAGATATTTTGCAATTTCGGCAGGCGCAGTGACTTCATAGTAGATTGAACGCGCATCTTCTCGGACTAAGGTAATCTCACCGACAGCATCGACATGCCCGCTGACAATATGCCCGCCAAAACGTGTCGTAGGTAACATGGCTTTTTCAACATTCACGGGTTGCCCCACTTTCCATTGACCCAATGTCGTTCGATTTAAACTTTCACGTGAAACGTCTGCTGCATACCAGTTTTTACCCCATTCAATCACAGTCAGGCAAATACCATTGGTAGCAATTGAATCGCCTAAATGTACATCAGACATATCCAGATCAGTCTGAATACGCAAACGTACATCACCGCCAACACTCTGGAGGCTTTCAACCTGACCTAAACTTTCAATAATGCCTGTAAACATGTTGATCTCTCCAAATTCCTACACAATACAATACCAGACGGTAACTACCACAGCGCAAGCTGGGTGCTATTCCCAGAAGTATCAACACCACCCAGTTCAGCAAAATGATAAAGCTGACCCAGCAACTGACGTAATGGCGGGCCAGATTTGGCATGGGTGTCTGTAATCACAATAAATTCCAGTACACGTGCACGTTCTGACTGACGCTGTTTACTGACACGATAACGTGGCACATCTTGAGTTAATAACGTGACTTTGCCGCGCTTTAAGTTTGCAGTGAGTAAATCTTTTGGCTCAATATTTCCGTCTGTCGAATAACTGGTCAAAATATAACGTGCATTAATCGTTTCAAGTAACTTCTCATAAGCATCTTTTGCATACTTAGACGAATTATACGGACTCGGACGTTCTTTACGCCAAGCACGGTCAATTCCGCTTTTATAGCCTTTGGTATCGGGTGAGGGTAAATCCACCTGATCCCACAAGGTTAAAGCATTTAATACATGATAGTTACTACTGTAGGCATGCTGATTATAAGGTGGATCCAAATACGCCACATCAACTTCAAAACTACTCATCTGAGTGGCAAGATGCTGCGCGTCTACACACCACATTTCAGCGGCAGGACGTTTAGAATCGCCCACGTCACAAAACCGGCTGGGTGTTAACCACAGCAATGATTCAATTCGTTCAAGTGCTGTTTGGGTACGCCCACCCCAGCCCTGATGAAAGCTCTTAAAGACGCCGCTCGTATTACTGACAAAACTGGCCGAATATAATAATGGCGCCAGCAATGCGCTCATCTCGACATCATTAATGGCACCCTGCGCCTGCCAAGTCGCGATTTGCTGACGGATTGCATCGATACGCATTCCATTTCGACGCTTAAAAAACAAACGATCTCGACTCGGATCATAAATATCGTCATTGCGTGGACATAAGTTATGTGTCACCCAGCCCTTAACTTCAGGCAAACGATTCAGATAATCAATTGCCTTTTGATAGCCGCCAAGTTCTTTAAACGCTGGCGCATCATCGACACACGCTAAAATCGCATGATTCAATGCATGGCTATAAGGTTCCCAGTCGTTGGCAATGACCCGATAACCATTTTGTCTAGCTAAGCGTGAAACAACTCCGCTACCAGCAAAAAAATCGGCAAAAATTGGCGGATTCTTTTTTTTGCTATTGAGCGTTCCAGTAATTTCCAGTGCTTCTAAAATGAGATGCAGCAAACGACGCTTATTGCCCAGATAAGGCACAAGTTGATGAAACAAATATTCATCTGTCGTTCGTGCCGCATGGCGGCGTTTATGATAAACCGAAGCCTCTGAATTCATACTGTCTCTTGAATCGGAACTAACCTTAAACGGATATCTTGACCAAGCTGAGTCAGGTCAATCAGTTCAAATCGTAATTGTTGAGCCATCTTATCTAGCTCAGCATTAAACATGGCACGCGCAGAACACCCTAATAATGTTGGCGCCACATAACTAATGACTTCATCAACCAAATCTTCTTGTAAAAAGGCAGTAGATAAAGTCGCGCCTGCCTCAATCATGACATCATATATATGATGCTCTTTGGCAATGTGCTCTAAAAGCTGTTGCAATGGCAGAACGGGAAATTGTACCACACCTAGATCAGCAAGTTCCTGACGAAATGGTCCCATCACCACCACAGTTTCAGGATGTTGTAACAGCTTTGCTGTGAGCGGTAAACGACCTTGTCGATCTAAAATAATTCGCTTCGGTTGTACAATCTCACTCAAATCATCAACATCTGGCAAAGCCCGTACATTTAACTGGCAATCATCAGCCAGTACAGTATCAACACCTGTAATGATTGCGCCAGAACGTGCTCGCCAGTATTGCACATCGAGCCTTGCATCTACACCAGTAATCCACTTGGATTCTCCAGATGCCATTGCAGTTCGACCATCTAGACTAGATGCGACTTTTAACCGGACGTAAGGCAATCCGCCTGCCATCACTTTTAAGAAACCACGATTTAATTCTTGCGCCTGCTCTTCAAGCACACCCACTTGCGTGGTAATACCCGCTTGGTTGAGCATGGTTTGACCTTTTCCTGCCACTAACGGGTTTGGATCAAGCGTTGCAATGACGACACGCGAAACTCCAGCTTCAATTAAGGCATTGGCACATGGTGGTGTTCGTCCATAATGTGAGCAGGGCTCTAACGTTACATAGGCTGTTGCATTCTGTGCTTGAACTCCCGCTTCACGCAAAGCAAACACTTCAGCATGCGGGCCACCCACTGGTGCTGTCGAGCCACGCCCAACAATATGTTGATCTTTTACAATCACACAGCCAACCGCAGGATTAGGACGTGTGCGAAATTGTGCAGTTTTTGCCAGTGCGAGTGCCTGTGACATCCAGTAATGATCACGCTCTTGTTCAGACATCATGTTTCTCACATTCCTGTTCACGTTGCTGCATTTGTTCGATCTGACGGCGAAATGCTTCGACATCCTGAAAATCTTGATAAACAGAGGCAAAGCGAACATAAGCAACATGATCCAATGCAAACAGCGCCTGCATCACAATCTCGCCAATCATACGTGATTTTACATCTCGCTCGCCAAGTCGACGGATTTTTAGCTGAATATCACTCAGGACTGCTTCAATCTGCTCTTGGGTCACAGGACGTTTTTGTAAAGCATGCATCAACGAGCGACGCAACTTGGCTTCATCAAACGGCTCATTTTTACCATTTGATTTAATCACTCTAGGCATCACAACTTCATAGCTTTCAAATGTGGTAAAACGCTCACCGCAACTGATGCATTCGCGTCGACGACGGATCTGACACCCTTCAGCAGCCAGACGCGAATCAATCACCTTACTGTCTGCGGCGTTGCAAAAAGGACAATGCATGGCAGCTCAAATGAATTCATTTATTTAAGCTAGTGTAGCAAAATTTAAACGCTTACAGAATCTCGACCACAAAACGCCATAAAAAAACAGCCTGATCGGCTGTTTTTTAAAGAACTCAATAATTATTCTACACGTTCGCCATGCTGGCTCAAATCGAGACCCATACGCTCATCATCAGAGTTAGCACGAATTCCAATCACGACATCAATGACTTTCAAGATAATAAAGGTCAACACAGCACTATATGCAATTGTAGCCAATACACCTTCTATTTGAATCCAGAGCTGATGTGTCACACTTGCTGGCGCTTTGTCACCCATGATGAATGGACTTGCAAATACAGCCGTCAAGATTGCACCTGCCATACCACCTACGGCATGCAGACCAAATGCATCCAATGAGTCGTCTGCTTTCAACATACGTTTTAGGCCAGAAATTCCCCAGAAGCAAACGACACCACCAATCAATCCCATGATCAACGCGCCACTTACAGTAACAAAGCCTGCAGCCGGTGTAATCACAACCAGACCTGCAACTGCACCTGAAAGAAGACCAAGCAATGAAGTTTTACCGCGAACAATTTTCTCAACAATACCCCAAGAAATTGCCGCTGCTGCTGCTGCAACCTGAGTCGTCACCAAGGCATAGCCTGCAGCACCATTTGCAGCAAGTGCAGAACCACCATTGAAACCGAACCAACCTACCCAGAGCAAGCTTGCGCCAATCACTGTGAGTGCAAGGTTGTGTGGTGCCATTGATTCTTTACCCAGCCCAATACGCTTACCGAGCATATACGCAGCAACCAGACCAGCAACACCCGAATTGATATGAACAACGGTACCACCAGCAAAGTCAAGTGCGCCATCGCTACCCAACCAGCCACCACCCCATACCCAGTGGGTAATTGGCGCATACACCACGATGACCCAAATGGTGATAAATGCAACAAAGGCTCCAAACTTCATACGTTCAGCAACCGAGCCACTAATAATGGCAACAGTAATAATCGCAAAGGTCATTTGGAAAATAACAAAAAGAATCTCAGGAATGGTACCACTCAAGGCCTCTGTGGTAATACCCGACAGCATGATTTTATCCAGACCACCAACAAAGGCATTGCCTGTAGTACTAAATGCCAAGGTATAACCAATCACCACCCAAACAATACTGACAATTGCAGCAGCGACAAAGCTATGTGCCATAGTGCTTAATACGTTTTTCTTACGTACCATACCACCATAAAAAAGTGCTAAACCAGGAATGGTCATTAAAAGAACTAAAGCAGTAGAAATCAGAATCCATGCTGTATCACCCGAATCCATTTTGGGTGTTGCTGCTGGCGCTGGTGTAGCAGTAGCGGCGGAAGGTGCTTCTGCCGAGCCAGTTACAGGTGCTTCAGTCGTTGTAGCTACAACGGTTGTTGTTTCTTCAGTTGCCGGTGCTGATGCCGCATTTTCTGCCCACGCAGCCGAACCACCTAAAAGCGCACCAGATAGACTTAGCGCTAAAAGCATTTTTTTCATTCGTATCCCCCAACCTCAATTTTTATGAGTTATTTGTACTCAGCAAACTTTATGCCAACACTTAAACAGCATCTGCACCAGTTTCACCAGTACGAATACGGATCACTTGTTCAAGGTTCGTTACAAAGATTTTTCCATCACCGATTTTGCCTGTGCTTGCAACACGTGTAATAGATTCAATCACCGCATCGACCATCTCATCGCTGATTGCAATTTCAATTTTTACTTTTGGTAGAAAATCAACTACATATTCAGCACCACGGTAGAGTTCAGTATGGCCTTTTTGACGTCCAAAACCTTTTACTTCAGTGACAGTAATCCCCTGAACACCGATCTCTGAAAGGGCTTCACGCACATCATCCAGTTTGAATGGTTTTACAATTGCAGTTACGAGCTTCATGTTTGTTTTCCTTCGGCTTCTTTCACCAGTAAGGTTTTATGTTCAATTTTCATGCCAATATTTCAAAGGTTGGGGGCCATAAAAATATGAGCATGAGCTTTCTTTATAACCTATTTATGCAGTGAGATGTAGCTTTGGCCTTAAAAATTAAACATTTTTCCTTATATTTATGATGTTGTAGTTTCATAAAAATCAGATTGTTTTCACACGCCTGACTTTAGTGATCCGATCAGTGGTGTTAAACTCACTAGAAATTTATAACTTATTAGTATTTATTATGCTTGAGACCTTATTACACGCCATTTTAGAACAAGTGGATCAACCCAAAAAAGATTTGGAAAAAAACCTGCGTGCCTTACTCAATGAAGCAGTTGAAAAGCTAGATTTGGTCTCAAAACAAGAGATCGAACGTCAACATCACGCTCTTCATCAAGCGAATCTACGTTTAAAAAGCCTACAAGAACAAGTGACTTTACTTGAACAACAGATTCATAATAAAAAATAAGCACTCTTTTAGCGCATTTTTATACTTTATACCTATTCTAAAAAAGCACCATAATGGAACAATAATAGTATGTCCTTTGCAAAAATTTTTACGCGGGGTGTTTTGGGTTTACACGCACCACAAATTGAAGTTGAAGTTCATTTAAGTCAAGGACTTCCTTCACTGACTATCGTTGGATTACCCGAAGCCGCGGTCCGTGAAAGTAAAGATCGTGTTCGTTCTGCCATCATCAATAGTGGTTTTCAATTCCCGACCAAGCGCCTAACCATTAATTTAGCACCAGCCGATCTGCCCAAAGATGGTTCACGTCTGGATCTTCCTATTGCCTTGGGTATTTTAATTGCTTCAGGTCAGTTACCTGAAGGTTGTACAGATCAATATGAACTGATTGGTGAACTGGCTTTAGACGGTCATTTACGCCCAGTCACCAGTGCATTGACTATTGCCATCGCATGTCAACAAGCCAAACATCAATTAATTGCACCTGATGAAAATGGCCAAGAGATTGGCCAGCTTCCTGATTTTTCTTCATATACTGCTGCCCATTTAAAACAGGTATGTGAGCATTTTTTAAAGATCACACTGCTCTCTCCAAATAAAACTGCTGTTTTAAATACGCAACATCGCTATTCACTGGATCTGGCTGATGTCAAAGGTCAGCTTCGTCCAAGACGCGCTCTTGAGATCGCTGCGGCTGGTGGGCATTCATTACTTTTTCGTGGGCCACCTGGAACAGGAAAAACATTGCTGGCTTCTCGCTTACCGAGTATTTTGCCACCGCTTACCCCTCAAGAGAATCTTGAAGTAGCGAGTATCTATTCTATCGCCAATACCTCTCATCCTTTTGGGCTTCGACCATTTAGGGCACCCCATCATACAGCTTCGGCTATTGCTTTAGTGGGAGGGGGTTCAAATCCAAAACCAGGTGAAATTACCTTATCGCATTTAGGCGTTTTATTTTTGGACGAACTTCCAGAATTTGATCGCAAAGTTCTTGAAGTATTGCGTCAACCCTTAGAAGCGAAGGAAATTACTATTTCGCGGGCAGCCCGTCAGATTTCTTTTCCTGCAAACTTTCAGTTAATTGCTGCCATGAATCCTTGTCCGTGTGGCTATGCCTTTAGTCAGGATCAACGTTGTCAGTGTACTCCAGAAGCCATTCGTCGTTATCAGGCTCGAATTTCTGGTCCATTATTAGATCGAATTGACTTACACATTGATGTACCACCATTACAGGCCAACGAATTACAAAGTACAGCCCCTACTGAAAATTCTGCCAGTGTAAGAGTGCGTGTAGAAAATGCCTATACGTACCAAATCAAACGACAAAACTGTTTAAATCAAGCACTCACGCCACGACAGCTTGAAGAAATAGCCCAGCTTAGTCCTGCTTCTCAGAAAATTATGGCTCTTGCCCAGCAAAAGCTCAATCTGTCAGCACGCTCCTATCATCGGATTTTACGCGTTGCACGCACCATTGCCGATCTGGAACAGAGCCCTGAGATTGAGCGTCATCATTTAAATGAAGCCTTATCCTATCGCAGTGAACATAGCTAAAATAAAAAAGACCGTTTTAATAAAACGGTCTTTTCAAATCAATCAATAACAAAATTTTATGTTAAAAATTAGAATGTTTTAGACAACGTAAATACAGCACCTAACTCATATGGTTTTTGTAATGCTCCTGGCACACCTGAAGTACTTACATCAGTACCCACCCCAGCTAATTCAGCAGTTACACCTAATACTGTGTATTGCACACCAAATTTATAGTCGATATAACTGTCATCCTTTGCTGGGCCGCCTGCAACCACAGCCATTGCATCTTTATTTTTGAAATTGTTATAACCTACGGATGCAATACCAGTAAATCCAGTGTCTGCGATTGGGGCGCTATAACCTGCATTGAAGTACCAGAAATTTTTAGTATGTGCCCAGTAATCATCTGAATAGTTAACACCTAAAGTTAGGCTATCACCAGTGAATAAGCTATCGGCAAAAATTAATTTTGCATAAAGTTCATTAAAGTCCAGACCATTTTTACCTTCATATCCAATCCCACTTCGGTCAAAACTATGTCCAGAACCAATATAACCATAATGAGTTATACCGACATCATAGGTTGCGCTATAGCTAGGAGAAAAGTGAATCTTGTTGGTATAACCTAAAGATGCATCCGTTTCAGTTGAGTTTCCTGCCACACCAAAATCGACACTTGAACCCCATAGTGCCAAATATGCACCAGACTCATGATTAATGGTAAAACCACCTTGGATCGCAGGGTTGTTCGAACTTTGTGATACACCACGAAAGCGATAATCAGTAGTAGCAGCAACACTACCTGCGACTGAAAAACCGGCAATGCTTGATTTACTATCTTCTGCCATAGCAACAGTGGCGCTCGCGGCTAAGCTTGCTAATACGGCTGCTTGATATGCAAATTTTTTCATTGTAATTCTCCCCCTGTGTTGGTGCTCACCAACGGATTTCTGATTTTAAAATTGCATCAGTGATGATTTAGCAAATGCTGTGCCAATTGGGTCAGAAATTATTTTTATTTAATCTTATTTTTAATTTTTAAAAATATTTATATTAAAAACATGAGTTTAAAAAATTAAAGTATTTTTTATTTTTAGTGGATTTTATCAGTTTTAAAATCATACAGAGTTACGCAAACATTTGTTACCAATGGTTCATCTCATCCAATATAGAGCATTAAATATACTTTGCTCTTATTTTGAGTATCTAAAACTATCAATAATGATGTAACTACAATACATGTAACAAAATATATAAAATTGCACCATTTAAGTTCTTTTTTACTGTCTATCTTTTTATTACGCACAAAAATTAGGCAAAACCTTATACATGAAGATTAAAATGAAATTTAAAATTATCAGAACTTCAATCTGATCACATCAGCGCTCTAACAGGTATATGTTAAAAAATTATATACAATGGTAAAAAATGTTCATAAAAAATGTGTCTTTTTTATAGATTATCTATACAATTTTGTCATTTTCTAAGCCTGCTTAGAAACAAAAATGATGATTAAAATTTTCGAGGTATTTAATGCTAAAGGCACAAAAGCTGACGTTAGCCGTTGTAATTAACGCTGTACTTATTTCTTCAGCATACGCAAGCGAACAAAGCGATGCAAAAGGATTTGTTGAAGGTGCTCAGGGTTCTATTTTACTGCGCAATGGTTTTATCCAGCGCGATAAAAAGAAAGGACTGCAAGATAAAAATTCTTGGGTTCAATCGGCGATGCTTAATCTTGAGTCTGGCTTTACTCAAGGCCCGATTGGTTTTGCTGCTGGTGTAGTCGGCGATTTTTCATTTAAGTTGGGTGATAATTATCATTCTGGCAACAGCATGGTTGCACTGAAAAACGATGGACGTGAAGATGCCAACGGTCGCGTTGATCCATACGATCAATGGACACGTGGTGGTGGCTTTGTAAAAGCACGTGCGTCGAATACCACCTTAACCTACGGTACTCAGGTACTTGATTTGCCTGTTTTGGCCAGTATGACCACTCGTAACACGCCAGAATATTTTGAAGGGACTTTGATTACCAGCCATGAAATAAAAGACCTTGAGCTTGTGGCTGGTAAATTCACCAAGAACCAACTTCCAGAACATATTGCATCTGACCAAAATGGTTTGGATCGTGCTTATGTCTGGGGTGCCAAATATAAATTTAATGACCAGTTGAATGCATCGTATTACGGCGCTGATATCAAAGATAAAATTGAGCGTCACTACGTGAGTGCTGCTTATAAGCAACCACTGGCAAATGACAGTTCTCTCAGTTACGAGTGGGCCGGTTATAGCACTAAGTTTAAACCAGGTGCGTCTGTATATGACAATACGCCAGTGAATACACGTACAGAAGATCTGAATAACTATATCTGGGCTTTCTCAACAACGTATAGTCAAGGTCCACACTCAGTGATGGGTGCTTACCAGCAAAATACCGGTGGTATCGGCTATGATTACGGTGTAAACCAAGACGGTGGTCAAAGTATTTATTTACCAAACTCTTACCTTTCAGACTTTAACAGCAAAGGCGAAAAATCGGTTCAATTGCAATATAACCTCGATTTGGGCGCGTATAACGTACCGGGCTTGAAGTGGACCACTGCATTTGTTTACGGCTGGGATATCGATATTGACAGCAAGAACATCGATAATGCCAACGAGCGTGAGTTCTTTAACCAATTGAGCTATACCGTTCAAAGCGGTTTTGCCAAAGATTTAAAAATCCGTGCACGTTACTCTATTTTGCGTGAAAGCGACATTGGGGCGAATGGTTATGGCGATACCAACGAAACGCGTATCTTCATTGATTTCCCAATCAAGTTCCTTTAAGTCATAAAAAAGCCCTAGCCAGTTCGCTCGCTAGGGCCTTTTAGATATCAAAAATCAAATATCAGCAAACTGGTATTTGATTTTTTTATCTTATTTTTTTGCAGCTTCAATCGCTTTGAGCACTTCTGCTTTCGCGACATCAGCACCTTCCCAACCACTGATCTTCACCCACTTACCAGGCTCTAGATCTTTGTAGTGAGCAAAGAAATGCTCAACTTGGCTGATAAGTAATTGTGGAAGATCTGTATATTCTTGCACATCTTTATAAAGTGGAGACAATTTCTCATGTGGAACAGCGATCAATTTCGCATCAATTCCACCGTCATCTTCCATATTGAGTTTACCCACTGGGCGACAACGAATCACAGATCCAGCAGCAACTGGATAAGGTGTCACTACCAATACATCTAGTGGATCACCATCTTCAGACAATGTATTTGGTACATAGCCATAGTTTGCAGGGTAAAACATCGCAGTACCCATGAAACGGTCTACAAATAATGCATCTGAATCTTTATCAATCTCATACTTGATTGGCGCAGCATTTGCTGGAATTTCAATGATAACGTAAATATCATTTGGTGCATCTTTGCCCGCAGGGATATTGTTGTAGCTCATAGCAACACTCTTTTAACGGTTAAACCTGATTTAAATCGCGTCGATTATAACGGTTTTATCAATCGAACTGCGCTGATTATACATTTTGCTTAAGGAAAAATATCTGTTCCGTTTTAGTCTATGAACTTAGACTAGACGAATAACCAGAATAAGAAGAAAGATCGGACACAGCATCGACAATAGCCACATGATTGAACGTAGCATCGCCCAGTTTGCCAAGTAGCAAATACCATAGAGCACACGCAAAATCAGATAGGCGATGCCGAAAGTCATAATCACCACCTGCTGAACTACCATATATTCTGCCATGAGTATTGCGGCAATAAATAGAGGTAAGCTTTCAAAACTATTTTGCTGTGCTGCATTGGCACGTGCTGCTAGCCCCGTAGTATTGGCCAGAAAGGCTCGCGGATTCTGATTATCTTTGGGTTTAAAACCACCTGCAAGTTTGGCAATGATGGTAAACGCATATGGCAGTAAACATGCTGCTAAAATTAGGTAAACAATACCATTTATCCCCTGCATGATCTCTTCTCAAGACATATTTTTTGATTTGCCTATCATAACATGGTGTTTTACGCCTAAATTCGGTTAAATATAGTGTTTTGTATAACGGAAGCTTAAAAGGAATACGAATGAGTCCTACAGATCAAGACGAAATATTTGAGGTCTTGGCCAAACAGCGCCAAAATCAGCTGAAAGTGGATCGTGTTCTCAAAATTGTCCTACCAATTGTTGCTTTCTTACTCAGTACCATCTGTGCAAATCTAAATTGGCAATCCACGCTCGCAACATTCATTATTCTCACCATCGCATTCTGGGCGGTGGGAATTAAACGAATGTCGCTCTGGATCTGGCTGGTATTGATCAGTATTTATTGCCTAATGGATAACTACTTAAGTTATGGGCAGCTCCAGCTTGAATATTTACGTCTGCAACTCGGCTGTATGCTGGTTTTTGCAGGATTGGTCGGAATTGGACGGCCTTATATGGATCGCTGGTTAATGACACATTAAAAAATCAGAATATAAAAAAACGCCTGACTTTCAGGCGTTTTTTGATATAGATGAATTAATTGGTTTTACGCAGGTCTTTACGCAAGATTTTACCGACATTAGATTTTGGTAACTCATCCATAAACTCGACATAACGCGGACGTTTGTAACCTGTCAAATTCTCTTTGGCAAAGCTTAAAACTTCTTCGGTTGTGAGTGATGGATCTTTTTTCACAATAAACAGTTTGGGTACTTCACCAGATTTTTCATCAGGTACGCCAATTGCAGCGACTTCCAGTACTTTCGGATGTTTTGCAATCACTTCTTCAATTTCACTTGGATAAACATTGAAGCCCGACACCAAAATCATATCTTTTTTACGATCTACAATTTTGACGTAGCCGCGATCATTCATCACGCCAATGTCACCTGTACGGAAGAAACCATCACTGGTCATAACCTTCGCCGTTTCATCTGGACGATTCCAGTATCCTTTCATGACTTGAGGCCCACGAATCGAGATCTCACCCTGTTCTCCGAGTGCAACTGGATGACCATCATCATCCAGAATCGCGACATCAGTTAATGGTAATGGAATACCAATTGTGCCACTAAATTCACTCGACGCAGGGGGATTTACCGTTGCCACAGGTGAGGTTTCTGACAAGCCATAGCCTTCAATAATGGTAACGCCTGTAATTCGTTTCCATGCTTCTGCGGTAGAAGGAAGTACCGCCATACCACCGCCCATCGCAATTTTCAATTTGCTATGGTCAAGTTGCTTAAATTCTTCGTTATGAACCAATGCATTAAACAAGGTATTTACGGCAGGAAAGAACGTCGGTTGATACTTACGTAATTCCTTAATCACAGCAGGTAAATCACGTGGATTTGGAATCAGAATATTGGCTTGACCTTTGTACATGCCATACATGGCACATACCATAAAGGCAAAGATATGATAAAGCGGTAAGGCACAGAACATTTTATCGTCTTTAGAACTGTCACCTGATCCAAACTTGCTCTGGAAGATTCCATCACATTGCAGCATATTTGCCACAAGATTACGATGTGTCAGCTCAGCCCCTTTCGATACGCCTGTCGTGCCACCCGTATACTGAAGCACAGCGGTATCACTTAAAGTGAGATTTGGTCGCTTGTAATGAGATGGACTTACCTTATTTAAAGCAGAATTAAACTTTACATGACCTGGCACATTCCACGCTGGAATCTGCTTACGCACTTTACGTAATACAAAATTAACCAGTGTACCCTTAAGTGTCCCGAGCATATCGCCGACTGAGGCAATCACCACATGCTTAACAGGTGTTTTACCCAAAATTGTTTGGTAAACACTCGCAAAGTTTTCAATGATCACCAGCACTTCTGCACCAGAATCATTTAACTGATGTTCGAGTTCACGCGCGGTATATAATGGGTTGACATTAACCAGAACCAAACCCGCTCTAAAGACGCCTAATGCCACAATAGGATACTGCAATACATTCGGCATCATGACTGCAACGCGGCTACCTTTCGGTAAATTCAGACTTTGTAAATAGGCAGCAAATTTACGGCTCGCTTCTTCAAGCTCATTAAAGGTCAATGCTTTATCCATAAAGATAAATGCATCACGTGAGCCAAATTTTTGAAAATTACGCTCAAAGATATCAACGAGCGATGTATTCTCTGGTGGTAATTCTACTGTTTCCGGAATTCCTGTTTTCTGGTATTCAGCAAACCAAATTTTTTCCATAATACAAATATCTCCAATCGGTAATTTTAAATATCAACTATTTATTCAATGATCGAGCCTATTATTGGTTTCTGCTGCCCCATCATGTCATCTATTTCCTACATTGCTTTTCATATATAACGTATTTTAGATAACCGATGCGAGCATTATCTCTGAATCAACAGTCTATTTGCTTTTTGATAACCTCGTGGTAAGAGTTGCCCTTTTGTCGCACGCTTACCCATATATTTTTGAAGGTCATCACCTTTTATTTTTAAATGTTGCTGTCCCGCAACCACCTGAATTATTTCATTTAAGCTGAGCAATGTCATGGATAAAATTTGATCTTTATCATCAAGTTGTATCAACTTATTACCCTTACCTTTGTTTAATATTGGTAATTCTGACAAATCTACAATCAGTAAACGACCAGACGAACTAAGCATAGCCAGATGCGTCGCATCACGTATCGTCAATAATGGCAATGCTTTGGCGCCCTCTGGAACACTCAGAAATGCTTTGCCTGCTTTGGCATTGGTATCTAGTTGCTTGGTCTGCGTTTTAAAGCCATAACCTGCATCACTTACTGCAATCAGTTCAGATTCCTCATCATTGATATACACTTGAATAAAGGAGACACCATTGGCAGGCGACAGTTTTGAACTTAACGGCTCGCCGAGTCCACGTGCAGAAGGTAGGTTGCCAATACTAAGCGCATAGCTTCGCCCGGTTTCATCAAGTACATAAACACGCTGATTTGACTTACCAATGGCATGACTTTGGTACTGGTCACCTGCACGATAATTTAGATTTTCTGCATCGACTTCACCTTTGGCAGAACGAATCCAGCCTGCCTCAGATAGAACAACTGTCACCGTCTCTGCTGGTAGCAAATCCTGTTCACGAATCTGTACGGCTTCTTCACGCTGTACGATTGGAGAACGTCGATCATCACCAAATTTTTTAGCATCTTCCTTAAGTTCATTGATAATCAGATTTTTTAACGATTCTGGATTACCCAATTGTTCACGAATAACTGCAGCTCTGGCTTCAAGCTCTTCTTGTTCACGGCGAATTTCCATTTCTTCTAATTTTGCCAAATGGCGCAATTTAAGTTCCAAAATGGCTTCTGCCTGAATTTCATCAATATTAAAATGTTGCATCAGGACAGGTTTGGGCTGATCTTCTTCACGAATGATCTTGATCACGGTATCAATATCCAAATACGCAATCAGCAAACCAGCCAGAATATGTAAGCGTTTTTCAATTTTATTCAAATGATATTGCAAACGACGTGTCACAGTCGTTTTACGGATTTCAATCCATTCCAGCAAAATTCGGCGAATTGATTTCACCTGAGGACGACCATCTGAACCAATCATATTCAAATTGACCCGATAACTGGTTTCAAGATCGGTGGTTGCAAATAAATGGCTCATCACAGCCGCAGCATCTACACGGTTTGAACGTAATACAATGACCAAACGCGTTGGATTACGATGATCTGATTCATCACGGACATCACTGACCAGCGGTAGTTTTTTGGCCTGCATCTGATCTGCAATCTGAGTAATGACTTTTGAGCCAGATACCTGATACGGTAGCTCAGTAATGACGATCTCGTTTTTATCAATGTGATAAACCGCCCTAGCACGATAACTACCACGCCCAGTGGTCTGAATTTTAAGTAACTCATCCTTTGGGGTAATAATCTCTGCCTTGGTCGGCAAGTCGGGTGCTGGAATATATTCTGCCAGTTTCTCATCTGTGGTTTCAGGGTTACGAATCAGGGCAATGGTCCCTTTGACCACTTCACGTAAATTATGGGGTGGAATATCCGTGGCCATGCCCACTGCAATTCCCATAGTGCCATTTAATAAAATATTAGGCACGCGCGCAGGTAAATTGATCGGTTCTTTTAACGATCCATCAAAGTTATCTTGCCAGTCTACGGTTCCCTGCCCCAATTCACTCAATAACAGTTCGCTATACGCCGACAGTTTGGCTTCGGTATAACGCATCGCAGCAAAAGATTTAGGATCATCAGGAGAACCCCAGTTTCCTTGCCCTTCCACCAAAGGATAACGATAACTAAATGGCTGTGCCATCAAAACCATGGCTTCATAACAGGCCGAATCACCATGAGGATGATATTTACCCAGTACATCACCCACAGTACGTGCTGACTTTTTGGGTTTTCCTGTTGATTTTAGGCCCAACTCACTCATTGCATATACAATACGGCGCTGTACAGGCTTTAAACCATCACTAATATGAGGCAATGCACGATCCATAATCACGTACATGGCATAGTTGAGATACGCTTGTTCTGTAAATTCGGCAACGGAACGGTTTTCAGTCGCATGATGCGCAAGGCTGGTCATAACAACGAATCATCCTAAATTAATATGTTTTGTCTTATTGGTTATCCTATGTCGCCAGACATATAGACACAAGGGAATGTCTATATGCTCTGCGTCAAATTATGTCTTATGCTGTAAAACTAGCCAGTTTTGATCTGGTATGCAATATTTTTATTTTTTATAACCCAATCGACTCAAGCGTCTTGCCTTGTGTTTCTTCGCCCAATATGACGATTACGGCTGCAACAGCAAGCAACACCAAAGTAAACATCATAAACACCTGATGAAATCCATCATGGGCCACCATCATATGTGTAACCACGATAGGTGCTGCAATGCCACCCATTCGACCAACGGCAGAAGCCCAGCCTGCGCCGAATGCTCGAATATTGGCTGGATATTGTTCAGGCGTATAAGTGTAGAGTACGCCCCATGCTCCAAGATTAAAGAATGACAATAAGCATCCCCACACCATGATGTTAAACACTGTGTCTGCCTGTCCAAAGAAGTAGGCTGATATTGCACATGCTCCAATAAATCCAGCCAGTGTGGCTTTACGCCCTAAACGCTCAACTAACCAGGCAGCAGAAATATAGCCAGGTAACTGAGCTAAAATCATGATCAAGACATATTCAAAAGACTGCACTACGCTATAACCTTGCTTGACCAGCAAACTTGGCAACCAAGTGAAGATTCCGTAATAGGAAAAGACAATTCCAAACCAGACCAGCCACAGCATTAAACTGCGTCGTGCAAACCGTCCAGACCAGAGCTGCCGAAATGAAACCTGCTGTTTTTGAGCCACAGGCTTAACGACTATGGTATCAATGACTGGAACACCTGCGTGACGCTCGATTTGCTGAACCAATTCATGTGCTTCATCAATTCGTCCTCGATTGATCAGGTAAGGAATTGATTCTGGAACTTTTTTTATAATTACATAGACATAAATTGCAGGCAGACCGCCAATCAAAAAGGCAATATGCCAACCAAAATGTGGAATCACAAAATAGGAAACTAGAGCAGCGACCAGCCAGCCAAGCCCCCAAAAGCTTTCTAATAAAACGATAAAGCGGCCACGTACATGCGCGGGGATATATTCGCTAACCAGTGTCACCGCGACTGGTAATTGCCCACCCAGCCCTAAACCCACAATAAAACGAAATGCTAGGAGCCAGGTCAGGTTTGGAGCAAAAGCACAGGCTGCCGTCGCAAGGCTGTAAATCAATAAGGTTGTGGCAAATACGGTTTTACGGCCAAATCGATCTGCCAGTCCGCCAGAAAACACAGCACCCAGTGCCATACCAATAAATCCGATACTGACAATCCAGCCACTTTCAGCAGGTGTAAGCGCCCAGTCTTTTACCAGTGTGGTCATAATGAAAGCGATAATACCTGTATCTAGCGCGTCAAACATCCATCCCAACCCTACGACCCAAAGTAGAGTGTAATGAAATTTCCCAATCGGTAAATTTTCTATACGTGACACTAAATCCATAGTTCGGACTCAATATAAATTTAATAAAGAAATGGCTTTTTATGTTTTGCCTATGAATCATGTCATTTCTTGTTATATTTTGGTATACATATCTGCAAAAAATATGCAAATAATGCATTGATCTGATGCATTTAGGTAAAGATTAAAATTCAGATTTTTCAAGACACTGAGATAACTATGGCTAGATTATCTTTAGCTTAAATCTAATTAACTATTTGAATATATAAATAATTAATGCTTATCAGTTGATGAGGCTGAATCTGCATCATCTTCCTGATAAATAAATTTTGGCATTTCCAGACCAAAATAAATGGCAATTAAGCGCAGTACAAAGCCAAAAATTAATGTGAAAATTACTGTAAGTTCTAACGACATACCAATATTGAGGCACAGCCAATAACAGATCACGGCAACAAATGAAATACTGGCATACAACTCACGGCGGAAAACCAGCGGAACGTCATTACACAAAATATCGCGTAAAATACCGCCCGATACGCCTGTTAGAACACCAGCAACAGCAGACACCACAAAACCATGACCCATTTGCAAAGCAATTTGACAGCCAATAATCGTGAATCCAATCAGACCCAGTGCATCCAGAATCAAGAAAATATTGCGTAAATGCCTCATCCATTTGGCAATCAGAATCGTAAATAATGCTGCGCAACAGGTTAGCACAAGATACTCAGGGTGTTTGACCCACGTCAGAGGATAATGACCAAGCAGGACATCACGGACAGAACCGCCACCTAAAGCAGTTACACAAGCAATCAGAATTACTCCAAACCAATCCATACTACGCCGACCAGCAGAAAGCGCGCCTGTCATGGCTTCTGCGGTAATTGCGATAATATAAATAATAGTGAGTAACATCGCCTACATCCGATCAGGCTAAAAGATGGCGGTTATTCTAAGGGATAGTTAGATAAATTGTGCACAACATTGTTTAAATTTTTTAGCAGATCCACAAATGCATGCCTGTTTCATGGTGACTTGCATATCAAGTGTCGGATCCAGAAAATACCAAGCGTGCTCAAACAGTACAAAGTGTGAAACCTCATGATGTATCTGCTCTTGTACGCCATCATGATAATACGCTTTAAATTCGACTTGCGCATGGGACTTGTCCAGCTTAGGTAAATGCCCGATGACCTCGAGTTTTAACCACTGATTTTGTTGACTCCATGCCTTGATCGCATCCTGATCCAGATACTTTTGCTGCCCCTTGGCTGTGGTTTCAATCAGATATTCAATGTATTGCAATGCAAAGGCACTGTATCGCGAACGCATCAGTTGCTCTGCATCTTTGGCCCGTTCTAAGCCCTGATGCAAAGGTTTGCAACATTGCGCATATATACCGCGACCACAAGGACAGTTGGTTAAATCATTCATCATCATCTCTTAAAGCAGAAATAGCCCCAAATGGGCTATTTCTTCATTCACTTTCTAAAAACTAGTCTTTCTCTTTCCCCGCGTCGGGATCAGCAACAATATGGACTTTTTCAATTTTGTGGCCATCCATGGTCACGACTTCAAAGATATAGCCATCTGCATGCATTTTCTGCCCATTTTCAGGCAAACGCCCCAAGTGAAATAGAATATAACCTGACAAGGTCGAATATTCCTCTGACTCATCAACCAAATCACGATTCAAAAGCAAGGAAACATGACGGATATCGGTCGAACCTTCCAGTATTAATGAACCATCTTCCAGACTCTCTGCTGCCGCTTCAAGTTCATCTTCATCTGGAAACTCACCCGCAATGGCTTCAAGCACATCAATAGGCGTCACAATCCCCTCAATTGAACCATATTCATTAAGAACAATCGCCATTTGTAACGGTGCTTGGCGTAGCTGTTCCATCACCATCAAGACCTGCGCATTTTCATGCACAATCACAGGTTCTCTTAAATGATGACTAAAGTTCAGTACACCTGTTTCGATATATTCATTCAGCACCTTATGTGTCAGGGTAATGCCTTCAATATTGTCCAGCTCGCCACGTGCCACAATAAGACGTGAATGTGTCATCGTAAGTAAACGTTCTTTCAGCAACTCTGGTGCAACATCCAAATCAATCCACTCAATCTCTGGACGTGGTGTCATCACCGATTTAACTGGGCGTTCGGCAAGACCTAAAACACCTTGAACCATCACACTATGATAAACACTATTTTCTTCATCAAAAACCTCATCTGCAAAGGCTTGTGTCGCCAGTACATTTTCATTCTCATTTTTCTGGGAATCTGAACCATTACTTGAGTTTTTCCCGCCCAGCATTTTCATCACCGCAGATGCAGTGCGATAACGTAAATCTGTGGTGGTGACTGATTTTTCCTGATTATGACGCATGGTCTGGTTCATCATTTCAATCAACACCGCAAAGCCGATTGCTGCGTATAAATACCCTTTTGGTATATGAAAACCAAAGCCTTCCACCACCAAAGAGAAACCAATCATCATCAGGAATGACAAACACAAAATCACGACTGTTGGATGTTTATTGACAAAATCCATCAATGGTTTAGATGCCCACAGCATGATACCTACAGCAATGATTACTGCGATCATCATAACAGGAAGATGCTTAACCATCCCCACTGCGGTAATTACACTATCCAGCGAGAAGACGGCATCAAGCACCACGATCTGAACAATCACCATCCAGAAGGTTGCATGGACAGGATTTTCTTCTTTTTGAAACTGTTTACCTTCCAGACGCTCATGCAGTTCCATGGTTCCTTTAAACAGCAGGAATACACCACCAAATAGCAAGATCAGATCACGCCCTGAAAATGGATGATCAAAAATATGAAAGAGTGGCTCGGTCAGCGTAACCACCCATGCAATTGAAGCCAGCAGAATCAGACGCATTCCCAAGGCCAGAATTAAACCCACAATACGTGCGGTATTTCGTTGTTCTGGCGGAAGCTTTTCTGCCAAAATAGCAATAAAGACCAGGTTATCAATACCCAGTACAATTTCTAAAACAACGAGCGTAGCAAGACCTACCCATGCTGAAGGATCAGACATCCATTCAAAAATCATTGATGCTTCTCCCCAAAATCCAACATGTTGTATTTATGGCGATATAAATCAAAACTGAAAGTTGAGATGTTTTGATCAGAATATTCTATAAAAAAAGAGAAAATATCGGAGCGACGACAACCACTACCCATGTTCATAATAATGTTGTTAAACAGGTTTTCAGTATAGGCAAGATTAATCAGAAATTCACTCTTTTTATTTCACTTGCCTTGCTGTGTAACTATATCGTCATATAAGTCTTCACGCTTTATACAAGGTCAGGATAAAGTTGTCATATTTCTTGCTTAATATTAGGCAATCGAATAACGTGATAAGGTAAAAACGAAAAGATGAATAGCGTAGTTAAAATGACCTTAGAGTTGAATAGTAAAGACAAAACAACCCAACCTTTGATTGCCTTATATTGTGGATCACGCGCCGGAAATAAACCTATTTATCGAGAAAAAGCCATTGAACTGGCACAAGGTATTGCCGAACAGGGCTTTGGTATCGTCTACGGTGGAGCCAGTATTGGCCTGATGGGACAAGTGGCAGATACAGTCCTCGAAAACGCTGGTGAAGTAGTTGGTGTCATTCCCGAGTTCATGCTCGATTATGAAGTCGCTCACTCCAAACTGACAGAATTACACGTCGTACAAACCATGCATGAACGTAAAGCCATGATGGCAGATCGCGCCAATGCATTTATTGCATTACCTGGTGGCCTGGGCACCTTTGAGGAAATCTTGGAAATTGCCACTTGGGGGCAATTAAATCAGCATCAAAAACCCATGATTTTATATAATGTTAATGGATTTTATGAAGCGCTGATTGCTCAGCTTGACCATGCCGTTGAGGAAGGATTCTTGCCACCCCAACATCGCGCCAAGCTGATCGTTTGTCAAAGTCTTGAAGAGATCTATACCGCTATTAAGAATCTCAATGTTCCGAGTGGCTTTATGGCCTAACCCCTCTTACGTCCTTGCTTTGTTTTTTGTGGCAACCTGGCTACAAAAACAAAGCAGCCCCTGTTTAAAAGATATTACTACAGTACGTTTCATGTTAGTTTTTGAGTTAAGTTCTACACACACCATGTATTGACTATGAATGCTACTCCATCGCACCAACGCTTACAGCCTGAATTCAGACTTTTGGTCTTGTTGGTTTCGATCGGTTTTTTCATGCAGGCACTGGATACCACTATTGTCAATACCGCACTTCCTGCAATGGCTCGCCATCTTAATGAAGATCCACTTCACATGCACGGCGTGGTGGTCGCTTATGTGCTGTCTGTCGCAGCCTTTATTCCCCTCAGTGGCTGGCTGGCCGATCGTTTTGGCGTGCGTAATACCTACTTTGCCGCTATTGTGATCTTTACCTTAGCCTCTTTGGGTTGTGGATTATCGCAATCTCTGAATCAATTGATTTTCTTCCGTGTGATTCAAGGACTAGGCGGTGCATTATTGCTTCCCGTGGGACGTTTGGCGATGCTCAAACTGATCCCACGGACCCAATTTCTTTCTGCGATGAGCCTGATGAGTCTGGCTGGCCTCATTGGGCCGCTGATTGGCCCAACCCTAGGCGGTTGGCTGGTCGAAGTGGCAACTTGGCACTGGGTATTTTTAATTAATATTCCAATGGGACTTTTGGGGATTTTGGTGACCTTTAAGGCCATGCCAAATGTCAAACAAAAAGAAGTAAAGTCCTTCGATTTAAGTGGTTTTGTTCTATTGATGGTCGCAATGATTGGTCTATCTTTGGGCATCGAACAACTCTCTAGTCGTGAATACCCACAATGGGTGAGTATTTCTCTACTCATTGCAGGTATTTTGGCAACCATCATTTATGCTTACCATTCACACATGCATGAAAATGCCTTATTTCGCAGCACGCTATTTAAAAACAAAATTTATGCAATTGGCGTATTGGGTAACTTTTTTGCGCGCTTTGGCGGCAATGCTGTCCCATTCATTTTGCCGCTGATGCTTCAGGTTGCATTTGGATTTGAACCGTTTTATACAGGACTGATGATGATTCCATTGGTTTTGGGTTCATTATTTTCAAAACCGATTGTGCGTCCGATTATTCAGCGTCTGGGATACCGCAACGTATTATTAACCAACACCATACTGGTCGGCTGCTGTATTGCCAGTTTCTCTCTCACAACTGCCGAAACCCCAGAATGGTTACGCGCGATTCACTTTTTTATTTTTGGAACTCTCAATTCGATTCAGTTTGTTTCCATGAATACCCTTACCTTAAAGGATTTGTCACAACAACAAGCCAGTAGTGGTAACAGTTTTCTTTCCATGATCATGATGCTCTCGATGAGTATTGGGGTGGCGCTGGCAGGCACACTGGTCAATATGTTTAGTCATTATTTTGGACCACAACACATGGCAACCACGTTCCATGCCACTTTAATTTGTATGGGCTGCATTAATGTGGTCACAGCTTTAATTTTTTCAAGAATTCCTCGCAACATCCCTGTATGAGCATTGCATTTTGAACATGGTGCGATGCGCTGCTTCACGTTATGATAAGACAAATTATCCATCACAAAGTCGGAATGAAATTACCTCATCAACTTAGATTACTTTACTCTCCAAAGTTTTTGGGAATCGGGTTTTCACTCGTTATGGTGATCTTGATTTATGTCGGCTTTTTTTATAATCAGATGGCTTCGGCACAAGACTATACAGTTCGAGGATTTGATGTTTCACATCATCAGGGTAATATCGACTGGGCTAAAATTTCACCGCAAAAATTCCAGTTTGTATATCTCAAAGCGACAGAAGGGGGCGATTTTCAAGACCCAAAATTTCAGGAAAACTGGTTAAAGGCACGCGAGTATCACTTTCACGTCGGGGCATATCATTTTTATCGTTTATGTCGTGATGGCAAAACTCAGGCAGAAAACTTTATTGCTACTGTGCCTAAAAAGATTGATGCATTGCCACCTGTCATTGATCTCGAATACGATGCAAACTGCATTAATACCTATACCAAAGAGCAACTGCTTGAACAAATCAAAGTAACGCATGATTTGCTCAAAGCACATTATGGCAAACAGCCGATTTTTTATGTCTCAAAGAACTTTTATCATATTGTCTTAATGGGAAGCTTTCAGAATGCTCCTTTATGGATTCGGGATTACGATGGCAAACCCGAACTCAAAGATGATCGTCAATGGCTGTTCTGGCAATACACCAGTAAGAGTAGCATTAAAGGAATTGAAAAGCCTGTTGATCTCAATGTTTATGCAGGTTCATTACAACACTGGCAACAGTTTGTAAATCAAAAATCTCAAATCACAAATACAGTAAAATGAGAAAAATCATTCACATTGATATGGATGCCTTTTATGCATCTGTCGAATTGCGGGAGCGACCAGAGCTTAAAACGCTTCCTGTTGTTATTTCATCACATCATCCCCGTGCCGTTATTGCAGCAGCTTCATATCCAGCCCGGGTCTATGGGTTACGCTCTGCCATGCCGATGGGACAAGCCAGAAAGCTGTGTCCGGATCTCATTATTATTGAACCTAATTTTGATAAATATCGCGCGGTTTCTCACCAGATTCACCAAATCTTTCAACAGCATACCCATATTATTGAACCGCTTTCTTTAGATGAAGCGTATTTGGATGTGACTGAAAATTTAAACAATTTACCCAGCGCAACCGATGTTGCCATTCAGATCCGACAACAGATCTGGGAGCAAACAAGTCTTACTGCATCTGCAGGGGTTGCACCCAATAAATTTTTGGCAAAAATTGCCTCCGACTGGAATAAACCCAACGGCCTTTGTGTGATTAAACCGCATCAGGTGATGCAGTTTATACAAAATCTACCCTTAAAAAAAATTCCTGGTGTAGGACGCGTCACCCAAGACAAACTACAGCAGCTTAAACTTGAAACACTTGGAGATTTACAACACATCGAAGAAGCGGTACTCATTCAGCACTTTGGTAAATATGGCAAACAGCTCTATTTATATGCCCAAGGGATCGATCATCGGTCAGTACAAGCTGAACGTGTCCGTCAACAAATTTCCAAAGAAACCACCTTTGATCAGGATCTGTATCTTCATGAATGTTCAAGCTACTGGCTGATGCTTGCAGAAAAAGTATGGCAATCGCTTCAAAACAAAAACTTACAGGCACGTGGGGTAAATATCAAACTAAAAAATAAACATTTTCAGGTTTTTCAGCACAGCAAAAGCTTTAAACGTGCCCTGCAATCACTGGATGAATTTAAATCAGTTTTAGCGCTGTTATTACAAGAAATTTCCTTAACCTTAGATGATCAATACCGCTTAATTGGCGTTGGACTCTATCAATTAAGTCCAAGTGCAAGTGAATCACAACTCACTTTGTGGTAGTCGTATTTTTTTTACACAAAAATTTAAATTCTTGATCAAAGCTATTTCACATTGAATAAATTTTAGAGTAATCTTAGCCACGCAAATGCATTTACCCATGTATCTGCTGAAATGCAATCAGATACCTTTACTTATTGCATTATGTCCTGTAATTGGCGCGACGACAAAATCCGAATATTGCAGGGCATCCGACCTGAAAGCATGGGATTCTCAATTATAAATGGCTTCAAATTTATCATCTTCTGTCCCTTCAAATGAAAAACGTGCACGCAAAGCTGCTTTTAGTAGTTTTATCGGTGCGGTTGTTGACTGGTACGATTTTCTCCTTTACGGCATTGTCGCTGCATTGATTTTTAATCAACAGTTTTTTCCAAGCATTAGTCCTGCGATGGGAACTTTGGCCGCCTTTGCAACGTTTGGTGTAGGCTTCCTCTTCCGCCCGCTCGGTGGTGTGGTCTTTGGACATTTTGGCGACCGTTTAGGTCGTAAAAAAATGCTATTTCTGACCGTATTCCTGATGGGTACTGCAACAATATTGATCGGTCTTTTACCCAACTTTGAAGCAATTGGCTGGTGGGCACCCGTCTTACTGGTGTTGTTGCGTGCTATTCAAGGCTTCGCTGTCGGTGGTGAATGGGGTGGTGCTGCCTTAATGGCAGTTGAGAATGCGCCTGCGCACCGAAAAGCATTTTATAGCAGCGGTGTACAGATCGGCTATGGCGTCGGTCTTATGTTGGCGACTGGTAGCGTATCCTTGATTATTTATATCTTTGGACAAGACGGCTTTGCTGACTGGGCATGGCGAATCCCTTTTCTTGCCAGTATCATTCTGGTGCTATTCGCACTTTGGGTTCGTGGCGGTCAAGATGAGTCACATGAATTTGAACAAGAAGTGATTAAAAAACAGATCGCACCTGTTAAAATTCCTTTATTTGAAGCTGTTCGTCAAAATCCAAAAGGTTTTTTCTACATTATCGCTTTGCGTCTAGCAGAACTGCTGACCATGTATCTGGTCACCACTTTTGCTCTAAATTATTCCACCAAAAATCTGGGCATGTCGTCTAGCTTATTTTTACACATTGGTCTGATGGTCGGTGCAATTAGCTGTTTGACGATTCCTTTCTTTGCACATATTTCAGATCGTTTTGGACGCCGACGCATGTGCGTGATTGGCGGTCTGATTGGTGCAATCTGTGCATTTCCATTTTTCTTTGCGCTTGAAAGTGGCTCTACCTTCTGGATCGTACTGTTTGCTATTTTATTGGCCAATCTGTCACATGATATGGTGGTCAGTGTTCATCAGCCTATTTTTACCGAACTCTTTGGTGCATCTTATCGTTATAGTGGTGCGGGCGTAGGTTATCAGGTGGCCAGTATTGTAGGCGGTGGGTTTACGCCTTTTATTGCAACAGGTCTGATCACACTAGGTCATGGGCACTGGCAATATGTCGCAATTTATTTAACCATCGGTTGTTTACTCACCACGTGGGTTGCAGCACGAATGAAAGCCCAAGTACAATCAGTACATCCTTCTTCTGGTTATGTTACAGGCAAATAAATGAGCGTACAGCGCATACATGTAGAAAAACGCTTTTCTGAAATTGCCATTTCAGGCAATTTGGTTCATCTTGCGGGACAGCTCGCAAGCGATACCCAGCTTGATATCAAAGGTCAGACCCAACAAACTCTGGATATCATTGATCGCTTTTTGGCTGATGCAGGTACGGACAAAAGTCATATCTTATCAGTCATGATTTTCTTAAAAGATATCGAGCATGATTATGATGCAATGAATGAAATTTGGGATGCATGGTGTGCAGATATCCAAGCCCTTCCACGTACCTGTGTTGAAGCCAAGATGTATCGCCCAGACGTACTAGTCGAAATGACTGTCACGGCTGTAAAACCCTAATTAGCCTTTGGCAAATGCACTATACTTGATCAATCTTTCGCTGGGTTCTGTCAAAATTGGATAATTCACTTCTTTAGGTAATACTGACTGATAAAAATCATCTCTCAAACTCACGAGATGTGGTACATGCGTATAATGCAAAATACGATAGCCGACAGATTCCAGCAATTGCTCTTTATATTTATCTTGTTGCGTTCTTCGCGTATGTAATGGATCAGAAAAATCAACAATGGCCAGTACATGGTAGTGCTGATCCAGAATTACAAAATCTGCCATCATATTTTGATATTTATCACGGGTACGCGGTAGTTTTGTGGTAATCAACGCATCAAATGAAACACGTGCCAATACATTCAGCTCAGGCAAAGCTTCTTTTAAACGATTAAAAAACAGTTGCTCATGTGCACTAAATACAGCACGTTGCTTGAGTACGCTATCATTTTTTTGTTTACGCTGTAACCCTTTCAAGCTCGCAAAAACAAATAAGGCAAATATGCCTATCATTAATAACCAGTACATTTATTTCATTCCTTTTATGTATTTTTATAATCTCGGTTAAAAACCAAATTTATATCTTGATCTATTGTTATAAAGATCAAACAGCAATATCCCTCGCTTTACTTTAAATTAAATTGTTCTCATCACTTTGGCAAGAGCGACCAATGTATGACGCCGTTTGGTCATTTCAGTGTTTTACCTCATCATCTTTGTTTTTATCGTCATTATTACCTATATGATTATTCATAAAAATGAATTACTTCCGCTAAAAGTTTAAATATTTTCAGATAATGAGAAACTGATTATTTATATGAGAACTTCTTTCTATAATACTGATATTTTTTGTATATAAATTTTTCGAAATGATTAAAAACAAAAAACGCCCCAAGATCTGGAGCGTTTTTATCATCATTTAACGATGAGCTTTGCTTCGAGATTTATTTTTCGATGGCTGACGATCTTTGGAAGAACGGTTTTCACCATTTTCACGCGGTGGTAAGCCAGTATGCTGAGTCAATATTTGACCTTTTTGTGGACGTTTCGCTTGTTGAGATGGCTGCTGATTTGACTGAGTATTACGTTTGACCGAATCCCCTGCACTACTTGAATTTTTCTTACGCGCCGATTTATATTCACCATCACTACCTTTCGGTTGATAAGTCGGAATCAAATGATTCTTGGAATTACCAATCAGATCAGCACGTCCCATTTCTTTCAGTGCATCACGTAATAGCGGCCAGTTGTTTGGATCATGATAGCGCAAGAAAGCCTTATGCAAGCGACGACGTTTTTCACCTTTTACGATATCTACATTTTCGGTATAACGCGCCACTTTGGCCAATGGGTTTTTGGCAGAGTAGTACATGGTGGTTGCTGTCGCCATTGGCGATGGATAGAAGGTTTGCACCTGATCGGCACGGAAACCATTTTTCTTAAGCCAGATTGCCAGATGCATCATGTCATAATCGGTGGTACCTGGATGTGCTGCAATAAAGTAAGGGATCAGATACTGCTCTTTACCAGCTTCTTTACTAAAACGGTCAAACATTTGCTTGAAACGATCGTAAGTACCAATACCTGGCTTCATCATTTTTGAAAGCGGGCCTTGTTCTGTATGCTCTGGGGCAATTTTTAAATATCCCCCCACATGATGCTGGACCAGTTCCTTTACATATTCAGGATTCAGCACAGCCAGATCATAACGCAGACCAGAACCAATCAGGATCTTTTTCACTCCCTTAATCGCACGCGCCTTACGGTATAACTGTACCAGTGGTGTGTGATCGGTATGTAAATTCTGGCAAACACCAGGATATACACAAGACGGTTTACGACAGTTCTTTTCAATTTCTGGATCTTTACATGCCAATCGATACATATTGGCAGTCGGCCCACCTAAGTCAGAAATAATACCTGTAAATTGTGGGGCGGTATCACGAATTTTTTCAATTTCACGCAGAATAGATTCTTCTGAGCGGTTCTGAATAATGCGACCTTCATGTTCGGTAATCGAGCAGAAGGTACATCCGCCAAAGCAACCACGCATGATATTGACTGAAAACTTGATCATATCAAACGCAGGGAAACGCGCATCGCCATAGGCTGAATGCGGTAAGCGTGCATACGGCAAATCAAATACGTAGTCCATTTCCTCTGTGGTCAATGGAATAGGTGGCGGATTAATCCAGACATCACGTTCACCATGACGCTGTACCAATGCACGTGCATTACCTGGATTGGTTTCTAAATGCAGGATTCGGTTAGCATGTGCGTAAAGCACATGGTCATCAGCAACCTCTTCAAAAGAAGGTAGACGGATTACCGCTAACTCACGTGGCGGTAACTTGTGCTTAATTGCTTTTGATGGGACAGGTTTAAGCTGAATAATCTGGGTGTCTTTATCCAGTTGGTCACCTTCACGGACCACTGGCTTACTTACGATCTCTTTTTGGAAATTCTGGTATTGCGCCAGTGAATTACCTTTTTCTTTTTCAACTTCACAACCATCAATATCTTCGGTCATCACATAAGGATTGATAATTGGATCAACCCGACCCACAGTATCCACATCATTACTGGCAATTTCGATAAATTGTGCTTTAGATGCTTTATTATGTTTATTAATGATAAAAGCTGTACCACGAACATCAGTGATTTCATGGATTTTTTCACCTTTAGCCAAACGATGCATAACATCGATAATGGCACGCTCGCCATTCCCATACATCAGCAAGTCGGCTTTAGAATCCATCAAAATTGAGCGACGAACCTTATCCGACCAATAATCATAATGAGCAATACGACGTAAACTGCCTTCAATCCCGCCCAATAAAACAGGTACATCTGGAAATGCCTCACGGCAACGCTGACAATATACGGTTGCAGCCCGATCAGGACGTTTGTTTGGTTCATTGTTCGGAGAATAAGCATCATCTGAGCGAATTTTACGATCTGCCGTATAACGATTGATCATCGAATCCATGTTTCCAGCCGTTACACCCCATGCAATGGTCGGTTTACCCAGTACGCGAAAACTTTCTACATTAGTCCAGTCAGGTTGTGCAATGATTCCAACACGAAAACCCTGTGCTTCTAATACTCGCCCAATAATGCCTGAAACAAAAGATGGATGATCAATGTAGGCATCCCCACACACTAAAATAAAATCGCAAGCATCCCAGCCTAGCTGATCCATTTCCTCGCGTGACATCGGCAAAAATGGCGCAGGTTCAAAACACGACGCCCAATATTTGTCGTAATCAAACAGCGCTTTTGGCGCGGTCTGCATGGTATAGGCAGTAGACATAGCTTGCAATTCTCGGCTTGCTGAATAAAAAGAAGGCTGACATCAAAGATGAAAGCCGATCATTTTAACATGAATTTCATTCATTTTTTAGGATTATAAATAGTGTAAAAACAATGAAATAACAATTAACTTGTTTGTTTTTTAAACTTAAAATTCAGAAATATTTATGCATAACAATAAATAGATCATTTAATCTATCTTAAATTAGCTAGAACTATTCCAATATAGAGAGTTCATATTCAATGCGAGAAATAAGATGCTGTTTAACCAAACCATGAATACGCTGTTTAGAATAGCAACGACTCAATTCAATATGCCCCACTTGAGCACTTTGATCAAAAATAATATTTTCAATACACTGATCATGATGCGAAGCTTGAATTAAATTATCTCGATAGCAGCGATCAGTACCCAAAGAATCGCTCAATGAAAAGAAATTTAAACTTTTCACCACATTCTGTGGAATATGACGCGGATTATAATGCCATTGTTTGGGTAATAAACGACCTTTTCCTCCCGCAGCAATCGTGATTAAAAGATCAACAGGAAGTTGTAATTGTTCAAATGCTTGAGCAACTTTAACTGCTTGAAATCCCCCCTGACTGTATCCGAATAAAACTAATTTTTGAGCAGAATTTTGAGTTGAATGAATTTGCTTTGCGAGCATTTCAGCAGAGGACAAATGTCCATATAAATGTATATCTGAATACCCTAGTTTTTTTAAATAGCATAACCAATGCCGTTGCATATGCTCACGTGCCATAAATCCATGAAACAAAACGATCTTCAAATTTTGTTTAGACATTTTCTTTAAATCAACCAGATCAATAAAACATAACTTAATATATTTATTGGTCATTCACTATGCCTTAAATGACAGCTGGAACCTAGCAAAATGATAATCAGCAATTGATGCCATATCCATGATAAAAATCATGACAGAATATTTTAATTATTGGATCTTTTTATTTTCTGCATAAAAAAAGCCCCCTGGCGTTTGGCCTGGGGGCTTTAGTATTTAAAAGCTGGCGATGACTTACTCTCACATGGCTAACGCCACACTACCATCAGCGCGAAGAGGTTTCACTTCTGAGTTCGGGAAGGGATCAGGTGGTTCACTCTTGCTATTGTCGCCAGCAAACTGTTTATGGACATTTTCGGGTCTTATTTTGACTGTGGATTGTATTTCACAGTGTGTGCCGTACTTTGTACCAAATGAGTTTAACGGATTGGACTATTGAGTCGGTATTGTAACTAGTTCATTAACTAAATCAAGTTTGAATTGATCATTTGTATGAATTTATCTTGATACAACAACTGTTTGGGTGTTGTATAGTCAAGCCTCACGAGCAATTAGTATTGGTCAGCTTCACATATCACTATGCTTCCACATCCAACCTATCAACGTCCTAGTCTTGAACGGCTCTTTAGAGGAATAAATTCCTAGGGAAATCTTATCTTGAGGTAGGCTTCCCGCTTAGATGCTTTCAGCGGTTATCCCTTCCGAACATAGCTACCCGGCGATGCGACTGGCGTCACAACCGGTACACCAGAGGTTCGTCCACTCTGGTCCTCTCGTACTAGGAGCAGATCCTCTCAAATTTCCAGCGCCCACGGTAGATAGGGACCGAACTGTCTCACGACGTTCTAAACCCAGCTCGCGTACCTCTTTAAATGGCGAACAGCCATACCCTTGGGACCTGCTTCAGCCCCAGGATGAGATGAGCCGACATCGAGGTGCCAAACACCGCCGTCGATATGAACTCTTGGGCGGTATCAGCCTGTTATCCCCAGAGTACCTTTTATCCGTTGAGCGATGGCCCTTCCATACAGAACCACCGGATCACTAAGACCTACTTTCGTACCTGCTCGACTTGTGGGTCTCGCAGTTAAGCGCGCTTTTGCCTTTATACTCTACGCGTGATTTCCGACCACGCTGAGCGCACCTTCGTACTCCTCCGTTACTCTTTAGGAGGAGACCGCCCCAGTCAAACTACCCACCAGACATGGTCCTCGCCCCGGATTACGGGGCAGAGTTAGAACCTCAACATTACCAGGGTGGTATTTCAAGGATGGCTCCAATGGAACTGGCGTCCCATCTTCATAGCCTCCCACCTATCCTACACAAGTAAGGTCAAAGTTCAATGTCAAGCTGCAGTAAAGGTTCACGGGGTCTTTCCGTCTAGCCGCGGGTACACCGCATCTTCACGGCGAATTCGATTTCACTGAGCCTCTGCTGGAGACAGCGCCGCCATCATTATGCCATTCGTGCAGGTCGGAACTTACCCGACAAGGAATTTCGCTACCTTAGGACCGTTATAGTTACGGCCGCCGTTTACTGGGGCTTCGATCAAGAGCTTCGCTTACGCTAACCCCATCAATTAACCTTCCAGCACCGGGCAGGCATCACACCCTATACGTCCACTTTCGTGTTTGCAGAGTGCTATGTTTTTAATAAACAGTTGCAGCGGCCTGGTTTCTGCGGCTGTCAATCGCTCAGGGAGCAAGTCCCATCACCATCAACAGCGTACCTTCTCCCGAAGTTACGGTACCATTTTGCCTAGTTCCTTCAGCAGAGTTCTCTCAAGCGCCTTGGTCTACTCGACCTGACCACCTGTGTCGGTTTCGGGTACGATTCCTGTGTAACTGTAGCTTAGAGACTTTTCTTGGAAGTATGGTATCAGCCACTTCGCTAGTAAACTAGCTTGCTATCGACTCTCAGCATAGAGCACCCCGGATTTGCCTAAGATGCATGCCTACTGTCTTCCACCTGGACAACCAACGCCAGGCTGACCTAACCTTCTCCGTCCTCTCATCGCATTACACAGAAGTATTGGAATATTAACCAATTTCCCATCGACTACGCCTTTCGGCCTCGCCTTAGGGGTCGACTCACCCAGCCCCGATTAACGTTGGACTGGAACCCTTGGTCTTTCGGCGAACGGGTTTTTCACCCGTTTTGTCGTTACTCACGTCAGCATTCGCACTTCTGATACCTCCAGCAGACTTCTCAATCCACCTTCATCGGCTTACAGAACGCTCCCCTACCACGTAACTTAAAGTTACATCCGCAGCTTCGGCACATAGTTTTAGCCCCGTTACATCTTCCGCGCAGGCCGACTCGACTAGTGAGCTATTACGCTTTCTTTAAAGGGTGGCTGCTTCTAAGCCAACCTCCTAGCTGTCTATGCCTTCCCACATCGTTTCCCACTTAACTATGATTTTGGGGCCTTAGCTGGCGGTCTGGATTGTTTTCCTCTTGACTACGGACGTTAGCACCCGCAGTCTGTCTCCCGGATAGTACTCATAGGTATTCGGAGTTTGCATCGGTTTGGTAAGTCGGGATGACCCCCTAGCCGAAACAGTGCTCTACCCCCTATGGTATTCGTCCGAGGCGCTACCTAAATAGCTTTCGGGGAGAACCAGCTATCACCAGGCTTGATTAGCCTTTCACCCCTATCCACAAGTCATCCCCTGGCTTTTCAACGACAGTGGGTTCGGTCCTCCAGTTAGTGTTACCCAACCTTCAACCTGCTCATGGATAGATCGCCTGGTTTCGGGTCTATACCCAGCAACTATACGCCCTATTAAGACTCGGTTTCCCTACGGCTCCCCTATGCGGTTAACCTTGCTACTGAATATAAGTCGCTGACCCATTATACAAAAGGTACGCAGTCACCGAACAAGTCGGCTCCCACTGCTTGTATGCATGCGGTTTCAGGATCTATTTCACTCCCCTCACAGGGGTTCTTTTCGCCTTTCCCTCACGGTACTGGTTCACTATCGGTCAGTCAGGAGTATTTAGCCTTGGAGGATGGTCCCCCCATATTCAGACAAGGTTTCACGTGCCTCGCCCTACTCGTCATCATTGTGTGTGCCCTTTCGTGTACGGGAATATCACCCTCTACGTTCGCACTTCCCAGAGCGTTCCACTAGAACACACACAACTTAATGGGCTGTTCCCCTTTCGCTCGCCGCTACTAAGGGAATCTCAATTGATTTCTTTTCCTAAGGGTACTGAGATGTTTCACTTCCCCTCGTTCGCCTTGCATGACTATGTATTCATCATGCAATACCTATCTTATGATAAGTGGGTTTCCCCATTCAGACATCTCCGGATCAAAGGATATTTGCCGCCTCCCCGGAGCTTTTCGCAGGCTATCACGTCTTTCTTCGCCTCTGACTGCCAAGGCATCCACCACATGCACTTAATTACTTGACTATACAACCCCAAACAGTCGTTAACCCTTACAAGTCAGGTTAAGACAGAACTAAGTTACCTTAGCTCCACAGCTTGTTGTTTCGTGAACTTAATCACCGTACAGCTTCAATCTAAATTCATATACCAAAACGCTTGATTCAGTTAATTTGCTAGTTCTCATTCACATTCAAATTGCTTTGTTTGTGTTTGAGTGAACAATTTATTTCAGACTCAATATTTTCCAATCTGTTAATGAATTAATGTGTCTTCGTCAGATCACACTAAACTGTGATAAATCACAGAACTTAATAAAACAAGATCTCATGATCTTCTTTTTACTAAGTTCTATAATCTACACCTTAGCCGTACTCTTTAAAGTACGTGGTGGAGACTAGGAGAGTCGAACTCCTGACCTCCTGCGTGCAAAGCAGGCGCTCTACCAACTAAGCTAAGTCCCCAGCTTATATCATTTATGTATCTTTCAGTCGTAGACTTGGTGGGTCTGACAAGACTTGAACTTGTGACCCCACGCTTATCAAGCGTGTGCTCTAACCAACTGAGCTACAGACCCTCAGATACATCTTAGAAGAACAACTTGTTGTGGATTCTTACCAATCAATCAATCTTTCGTTAAGGAGGTGATCCAGCCGCAGGTTCCCCTACGGCTACCTTGTTACGACTTCACCCCAGTCATCGGCCACACCGTGGTAACCGCCCTCTTTGCAGTTAGGCTAGCTACTTCTGGTGCAACAAACTCCCATGGTGTGACGGGCGGTGTGTACAAGGCCCGGGAACGTATTCACCGCGGCATTCTGATCCGCGATTACTAGCGATTCCGACTTCATGGAGTCGAGTTGCAGACTCCAATCCGGACTACGATCGGCTTTTTGAGATTAGCATCCTATCGCTAGGTAGCAACCCTTTGTACCGACCATTGTAGCACGTGTGTAGCCCTGGCCGTAAGGGCCATGATGACTTGACGTCGTCCCCGCCTTCCTCCAGTTTGTCACTGGCAGTATCCTTAAAGTTCCCATCCGAAATGCTGGCAAGTAAGGAAAAGGGTTGCGCTCGTTGCGGGACTTAACCCAACATCTCACGACACGAGCTGACGACAGCCATGCAGCACCTGTATGTAGATTCCCGAAGGCACCAATCCATCTCTGGAAAGTTTCTACTATGTCAAGGCCAGGTAAGGTTCTTCGCGTTGCATCGAATTAAACCACATGCTCCACCGCTTGTGCGGGCCCCCGTCAATTCATTTGAGTTTTAGTCTTGCGACCGTACTCCCCAGGCGGTCTACTTATCGCGTTAGCTGCGCCACTAAAGCCTCAAAGGCCCCAACGGCTAGTAGACATCGTTTACGGCATGGACTACCAGGGTATCTAATCCTGTTTGCTCCCCATGCTTTCGCACCTCAGCGTCAGTGTTAGGCCAGATGGCTGCCTTCGCCATCGGTATTCCTCCAGATCTCTACGCATTTCACCGCTACACCTGGAATTCTACCATCCTCTCCCACACTCTAGCCAAACAGTATCGAATGCAATTCCCAAGTTAAGCTCGGGGATTTCACATTTGACTTAATTGGCCGCCTACGCGCGCTTTACGCCCAGTAAATCCGATTAACGCTTGCACCCTCTGTATTACCGCGGCTGCTGGCACAGAGTTAGCCGGTGCTTATTCTGCGAGTAACGTCCACTTATCCTGGGTATTAACCAGGTAAGCCTCCTCCTCGCTTAAAGTGCTTTACAACCATAAGGCCTTCTTCACACACGCGGCATGGCTGGATCAGGGTTCCCCCCATTGTCCAATATTCCCCACTGCTGCCTCCCGTAGGAGTCTGGGCCGTGTCTCAGTCCCAGTGTGGCGGATCATCCTCTCAGACCCGCTACAGATCGTCGCCTTGGTAGGCCTTTACCCCACCAACTAGCTAATCCGACTTAGGCTCATCTATTAGCGCAAGGTCATAAAGATCCCCTGCTTTCTCCCGTAGGACGTATGCGGTATTAGCATCCCTTTCGAGATGTTGTCCCCCACTAATAGGCAGATTCCTAAGTATTACTCACCCGTCCGCCGCTAAGGTTAGTACCGAAGTACTTTC
>NZ_KB849624.1 GCF_000368685.1 Acinetobacter baylyi DSM 14961 = CIP 107474
TTTAAAGAAATGTTTTTTGTTTGATAGGTGCTCAAAATAAGATTTCATAATAAGCAGTTCCGAAATTTGACTTGATGCAGGTTTCAGTCGGATGAATTGAGATTTTTTGCATTAAAAAACCCACCGAAGTGGGTTTACTTATGTTTTTTGCGCCGACATAAGGTTTGTTAATTACTAATTAAGTGAATTATTAGTAATTGGATTATTAAGTATTTTTTCCACCTTGTCTTAAAAATAATGATTTCAGTGAGAAAAAATTAGCGAGTGTCTACGAGCGACACAAAGAAAGTTCGCCTATTCCCCCCTCTGATTACAGCTTTTAAAAACTGTTGTGGCTCGACAGTTTTAACTATCGTGGGCTTTTGCTTTTGAGAAGACACGAGCGAAGTGAGTGCCAATATTGTTCTTGATCTTGCTTTTAGGGTCTTAGGGATGAAATCCCTAACAAGTCCTGTATATCGAAATTCGTAGAATTTTGTATATACAGGTAGGCTTGCTTATTGAATCTAATTCCTTTTTAAATCTTTCGACTTTTCCTATCCTTTGCAGAAATTGCCCCTGACGTAGCAAAGCGAAGTCAAAAAAGTTTGAGAGAAGCGAAAACATAGGGCAATTTTCATGATTAAAATGGGCTTTTAATGTTTTTAAATGCTTTTAAATGCTTTTAGCGCACCTGAGAAGACCATATAGCAAGGCATACAGAGGACATTAAGGGACACTTACCTATCAATTAAGGGACATTTACCTATCAATTAAGGGACACTTACCTATCAATTAAGGGACACTTACCTATCATAATGGGACAACATATAGTAAAGTCTTTTTAATGAAAAAAAATACTGAGTCCTTATGAGCAAATTAGTAGTAAAAGACAATGCCCTAATGAACGCTAGTTACAACTTGGATCTCGTTGAACAGCGATTAATCTTGCTTGCAATTATTGAGGCTAGAGAATCAGGTAAAGGAATTAATGCCAATGACCCTCTAACGGTTCATGCAGAGAGCTATATCAACCAATTTGGCGTACATCGAGTAACGGCATACCAAGCTTTGAAAGATGCTTGTGAAGACTTGTTTGCCCGTCAATTCAGTTATCAAGAAATCAATGAACGAGGAAATACCGAAAATGTTCGTTCTAGATGGGTTAGCGAAATACGTTATGTTGATGCAGAGGCCACCGTTAAATTAGTTTTTTCTCCTATCGTAATCCCTTTGATTACAAGACTTGAAGAACGTTTTACTCAATATGAAATGCAACAAATTAGCGACCTTTCGACAGGTTATGCCATTCGTTTGTATGAACTATTGATCTGCTGGAGAACTACTGGGAAAACTCCAATAATTGAATTGACTGACTTTCGGCAAAAAATTGGGGTTTTAGAAAACACATATCAAGCCATGAATGATTTAAAAAAACGTGTATTAGAGCCTGCACTAAAGCAAGTTAATGAGCATACCGATATTACAGCGAGCTACGAACAGCACAAAAAAGGGCGGACAATCACAGGGTTTTCATTCAAGTTTAAGCAGAAGAAGCCCAAACAAGCCGAAATTGCCATAGAAACGATTCAAGCACCCCAAAATACTTCAGACACTATAAAACCCCTCACAGAGCCACAGATCGCAAAAT
>NZ_KB849625.1 GCF_000368685.1 Acinetobacter baylyi DSM 14961 = CIP 107474
ACAGTTGGTCATGTCCATCCAGCTCAATCCATAAGCCCTCATTAGTCACTGCTTTGTATTGTACACCCCGCATCATTCTAACTGCATGTTTTTTCAGTTGTGCACGATGTACCCAACCCGATGTTTTCCCTAAACCAACGCCCAATGGGCTTGTTTTTCGCTGTAATAAATAGATCTGGCGTACAGGCGGTTCAAGCTCTGTAGGTACTAATCCACCTTCGGTAATATAGTCTGGCATCGGGTCGATTCCCCACTCACGCTGCCATTGCGCTAACGGTTGTGGCTGTGGTTGATGCTCTGGTCTAAGTAGAAACTCTGAAACATCAAAACCAATTCCACCAGCGCCAATCACAGCCACTTTATGGCCAACAGAAGCTCCTTTAAGAACCTCGGCATAAGATAATACTTGAGGTGCATCACTTCCTTGAATTTTGAGCTGCCGTGGTATAACCCCAGTCGCGACAATGACCTCATCAAAACCTTCTCTTTCTAGCTGTTCACGATTTACGCGCGTATTCAAGCGTAAATCTACGCCTGTTTTTTCAATTTGGACTTTAAAATATCGAATGGTTTCATGAAATTCCTCTTTACCAGGTACAACTTTTGCCAAATTAAACTGCCCCCCAACGTCATGAGAAGCTTCAAATAATGTGACTTGATGTCCACGACTCGCTGCAACTGTTGCAGCAGACATGCCTGCAACACCACCACCCACGACTGCAATTTTCTTTGGCTTTTTAGTTTTGATATAGGTGAGTTCGGTTTCATACGCTGCTCGTGGATTGACCAAACAGGTCGCGCGTTGGTTTTTAAAGGTATGGTCCAAACATGCCTGATTACAGGCAATACAAGTATTGATTTCATCGACCCGATTGGTAGCCACCTTGGTCACCCAAAAAGCATCTGCCAGTAAAGGGCGTGCCATCTGAATCATATCGGCTTTACCAGTTGCAAGAATATTCTCTGCCACATCTGGCATATTAATCCGGTTAGAAGCAATGACTGGAATAGTGACATGCTGCTTTACATAAGCGGTATAATCTACAAATGCTGCACGTGGTACAGAGGTCACAATGGTAGGTACACGCGCCTCATGCCAGCCAATTCCTGTATTTAACAGTGTGACACCCACCTTTTCTAAAGCTTTAGCAACAATAATGACTTCCTGCATCGTGTTACCGTCATGCACCAGATCCAACATGGATAAACGAAAACTGATGATAAATTTTTCACCGACCTTTTCTCGAATTGCCTTTACAATTTCAATTGCAAAGCGCATGCGATTTTCGATAGCCCCACCCCAACGGTCTTCACGTTGATTGACATGACGGCTCAAAAACTGATTGAGCAAATAGCCTTCAGATCCCATAATTTCTATGCCGTCATACCCTGCTTTTTTTGCCAGTTCACTACAACGCGCATAATCTTCAATTGTGTCCAGAATATTTTTTTCGGACATCTGACGTGGTTTGAACGGAGAAATTGGAGATTTAATTGGACTCGCAGAAACGATAAAAGGCTGATAACCATAACGCCCAGCATGCAATATCTGCATGAGAATTTTACCCCCATGCTTGTGTACTGCATGAGTGACTAAACGATGATGCGGAATATCGGCCAATGAATTCATGGTTCCACCCGCAGGCAATAGCCAACCTTGACGGTTTGGTGATATTCCACCTGTAATAATTAAACCAACGCCTCCTTTAGCACGTTCACCAAAGTAAGCAGCGAGTTTAGGATAATTATAGAAACGATCTTCTAAGCCCGTATGCATAGAGCCCATCACAACTCTATTTTTAATTGTTGTAAAACCAAGATGTAAAGGTTTTAAAATATGTGCATAGCTAGTCATGATGAATCCTTGAAATGTTATTGGCTTTGCAACTTGTTGCATAGTACTTTAATACTTTTTTGATTTGTTGGGATGACCTTGCTTCTTTTTTTGCGTGTTGAAATTGTCAATAGATCAATCGAATTATTTAGATAATTATGGTGCCCTCGTTTGTTTGAACATTTTTAAAATAGGTCGAAATGAATGTGTTCGATCATTTTTAATCTTCTACGTATATCCATTTATGTACAAGCACTTTAATAGAAAAAGATCAGCCATATTTCACAATATGACTGACCAATTGTAGGTATATATTTTAATTTCTGTGTAAGTCCATATGGGCATGAATCATTTTTTAGCTTGCTTAAATCATTTAGGGCAGCGGCTATATTGCATTGATGTTTTTTGATGAGTTAAGGTTAATGCACTCATCACAATTCCCATACAGATAAAAGCTGCACCAATCACGATATTCAGCGTTAAAGCTTCATGCCATATCAATGCACCAAACAACAGGCTTAAGATAGGAATACACATGATTGAAATAGATGCGACGAAGGTATCGACCTGACTCACAATCCAGTTCCACAGTGCAAAAGCAAAACCTGTTCCTATAATTGCAATATAAATCAGCAAAGATTCATTTAAAGGATTTAACCACACCTTCGCATCTACTGGCTCAAAGCTTAAAGCACCTATAAACACAACAACCCCACCCAGCAAGAGCTGCCAAATGGTCAATTTAATTTTGTCGTAAGTGGCAAAGTATTTTTTGATATATACCGTAGACATTGCCCAAAATAATCCTGAACCAATCAACATGATCTGACCCACAAGAGACAAATTCAAACCCAAATGATGAAGTTGTGGCCACAAAATCGCAATCAACCCTAATGTACCTAGAATCAAACCGAATATTTTTTGTCGAGTAAGATATTCATTCAAGAAGTAATGTGCCAATACTCCAATGAAAATCGGCATAGTAAAGACCAATACCGCAGAAAGACCTGAGTCAACAAATTGCATGGCAAAAGTCTGAGTTGTATAAAAGCCTAAACAGACCATAGCACTCAATATCATCAAACGCGGCCATTCATGCCGTTGTGGCATCACCGATTTTTTCATCACGCGCTGAACCAACATCAACGTGAGCGCGGCTAGAATGAGTCGTGTAGAAATGAATAAAAACGGCGGGAAAACTTGCAGACTATGCTTGACCAAGCCCCATAAAGATCCCCATACCAGACATAACAGGATAATGGCACTGATGACCCGAATATTCACGTATTTTACTCAACGCATAAAGATTAAACTGATTGTATAAAATAAATGACATCATGAATAATGTTATGTTTTAATAGATACATCATTTTTTTTGATGTCTATGCATCTTCATTTGAGAATCATGCCATGAATATTGATATCAGTGACATCAGATCATTTATTACAGTGGCGGAGCTCAAAAGTATTACGGCTGCGGCACAGAAGTTGAATTATTTACAGTCCAACATGACCGCCAAAATTAAAAAAATTGAAAATCATTACAATAAACAGCTTTTTATACGAAAACCGAAAGGTGTGGAACTCACAGTGCCTGGTATAAATGTATATCAGCAGTTTAAAAAGATGCTCTTCACTTGGGAAGAAACTGAAAATAAAATTCAGCAGCACGATAATGTTCTTCGCTTTGGAACCAATACCAGCTTGGGAGGTATGCGCTTTTATTCATCGTTCAGTCAACTTTATCAAGCTTACCCTGATCTGAGCATCACCATGAAAACAGGCGCTACAGGTTATATTGAAGAAGAAATTCTGAATGGAAATCTTGATATTGCTTATGTACTTGGACATCCCAAACAGAAAAACCTGCAATACATTCAAAAAGCAGAGGATCAACTGGTTCTCATTGGGAAAAACGTGATTAATCATGAGAATATACAAGATTGTCTTGATCATCAAAATATTCTTTTTGCTTCAGAACAGTGTTGTTATGCCACGATTCTTGACAACATTTATACAGATTACAATTTAACCAAAGGTGAGTTGACGCATATTTATGATCATGAGGCTTTGATTCACTTTAGCCAGCTAGGTATGGGAATTTCCATGATCGCAAAATCTTTAGTCAAAAAATTTAATATTCAATACTATCGAGAAGTCCCTGAACTCTACCGAAATATTGGTTTATATCTGATTTCCCGAAATAACCATGTATTCACTCCTATTGAAAAACAATTTATCGATTTAAATAATGCTTTAGAGAAAGTCTAATCATCGGTTTTCTCTATTTTATCTTTGGGTTAAATAACAAAATCTGTATGTCCCCACCAAACTCAACAAGGAGATTTAATTTTTTTTCCACTCAAGATATTCAATGCTCAGAAAAAATAAAATAAGTGCTACAATACATACCATTCCGAATTCTCAAGACCCTCGTTTCAGGTCTTTTTTTATAAACGTTAGGATTAGTAATGACTGATAATGCAACCATTTTGCAGCATGTACCAGTAGGTAAAAAAGTGGGTATTGCCTTCTCTGGTGGTCTGGATACTTCAGCTGCTTTATTGTGGATGAAACAAAAAGGCGCAGAACCTTATGCATATACTGCAAACTTAGGTCAGCCAGATGAAGACGACTACGATGCGATTCCAAAAAAAGCAGAACAATACGGTGCAGTTAAAGCCCGTCTGATCGATTGTCGTTTACAGCTTGCGCTTGAAGGTATTGCAGCAATTCAGTGTGGTGCATTCCATATCAGCACAGGCGGTGTTCCTTATTTCAATACGACACCACTTGGCCGTGCTGTTACAGGCACAATGCTTGTGACTGCCATGAAAGAAGATGATGTCAATATCTGGGGCGATGGTTCGACCTATAAAGGAAATGACATCGAACGTTTCTATCGTTATGGTCTACTCACCAATCCAAACCTAAAAATTTATAAGCCTTGGCTTGACCAAACGTTTATTGATGAATTAGGCGGTCGTGCGGAAATGTCACAATTTCTAATCGACAACGGTTTTGACTATAAAATGTCAAAAGAAAAAGCGTATTCAACCGATTCAAACATGCTGGGTGCAACTCACGAAGCCAAAGATCTTGAATACCTCGATGCAGGTATCAAGATTGTAGATCCAATCATGGGTGTTGCTTTCTGGAAAGATGAGGTTGAAATTCAACCAGAACAAGTCAGCATTACCTTTGAAGAAGGTATGCCTGTGGCATTGAACGGTCAACGTATTGAAGATCCGGTTGAGTTCATTCTTGAAGCAAACCGTATTGGTGGTCGTCATGGTTTAGGCATGTCAGATCAGATCGAAAACCGTATCATCGAAGCTAAATCTCGTGGTATTTATGAAGCTCCAGGTATGGCACTTCTGCATATTGCCTACGAACGTCTTGTGACAGGTATTCACAATGAAGATACCATCGAACAGTACCGTATCAATGGCTTACGTTTAGGTCGTTTACTTTACCAAGGTCGCTGGTTTGATTCACAGTCACTTATGCTTCGTGAAACTGCACAGCGCTGGGTTGCAAAAGCCATTACAGGTACAGTAACTCTAGAGTTACGTCGCGGTAATGATTACACCATCATGAACACTGAATCTCCAAACCTCACGTATGAAGCTGAGCGTTTAACCATGGAGAAAGGTGACTCAATGTTTAGTCCAATGGATCGTATCGGTCAATTAACCATGCGTAATCTGGATATTACCGATACTCGTGCAAAATTAGGTATCTATACAAATTCTGGTCTGCTTTCTATTGGTCACGGTTCTGCTGTACCTCAGTTAGAGACTAAGAAATAATCATCTTTAAATGATCCAAATAAAAGCCGTCTATTGATGGCTTTTATTTTTTAAAGAGCTCATACGTCTCGGAATGCATCATGTAATGCACCTATCATGATCGCAATCTGCTTTTAACGTGAATTACAGACAATTCAAGTTACCATTTTTAGCCTAATTGGATTATCATCTGTTTTATTTTACAGCCTGAATACCCTTGGACACGATTACTCTTTTACAGCCAGATGATTGGCACGCACATTTACGTGATGGTCTTGCCCTTAAACGTACCGTTCCAGATTTAGCTCAACAATTTGCCCGCGCAATTTGTATGCCAAATCTTGTTCCACCCGTAAAAACTGTAGATGAAGCTGAAGCCTATCGTGAACGAATCATGGCGCATGTTCCAGAGGGTGTACATTTTGATCCGCGCATGGTGCTTTATTTTACTGACCATACTTCACCAAGTGAGGTCAAGAAAATTAAAGACTCTGCCCATGTCAATGCGATCAAGCTTTATCCTGCGGGTGCAACCACCAACTCAGATAACGGCGTAAGTGATATTCGTAAAGTATATGCAGTGATTGAACAGCTTGAAGAACATCAGGTTCCTCTTTTATTGCATGGTGAAGTCACCCATCATCACGTTGATATTTTTGATCGTGAAAAGCGCTTTCTAGATGAAGTTCTTTCCCCGCTTCTCAAACAGTTTCCAAAACTTAAACTGGTACTTGAACACATCACCACCAGTGAAGCTGCACATTTTGTACTCGAACAAGACCGTAATGTCGCTGCAACCATTACACCACAGCACTTACTCTTCAACCGCAACGATATGTTGGTGGGTGGAATTAAACCACATTTCTATTGTTTGCCAATTTTAAAACGCCAAACACATCAGCAAACACTGATTGAAGTGGCGACCAGCGGAAATCCTAAATTTTTCTTGGGTACAGACAGCGCACCCCACTCAAAAAATGCCAAAGAAAATGCATGTGGTTGTGCAGGCTGCTATAGCGCACCAACAGCGATTGAGCTCTATGCTCAAGCATTCGATCAAGTCAATAAAATTGAACGTCTAGAAGGCTTTGCAAGTCATTTTGGCGCAGATTTTTACGGTTTGCCACGTAACACCAATACCATTACCCTGGTCAAGGAAGATCAGATTATTCCTGAACAGCTTGACTATCTGGATGATGAAAAGATTATTCCACTTTATGCAGGAAAAACCATTCAATGGAGAAAAGTGTGACACAAGAAAATGCCACCCCTCCTGTGATTGGTCAGCGTTTCCGTGGCTTTTTACCTGTTGTTGTCGATGTCGAAACAGCAGGTTTTAATGCCCAGACTGATGCACTTCTTGAAATTGCATGCATCCCTATCGTTTATAACGAACAGGGTTTATTTGTTCCAGGTGAATCTTATCATGCGCATATCAATCCTTTTGAAGGCGCTAATCTAGATCGTCGTTCGCTGGATTTTATCGGAATCGATCCATTTAATCCGATGCGAATTGCGATGGCAGAAGATGAACGCAGTGCATTAAAACGGATTTTTAAATCCATTCATGAGGTACGTAAGCAGCAGCAATGTACACATGCTGTTTTAGTGGGACACAATGCTCACTTTGATTTAGGTTTTTTACAGGCTGCGATTGCACGTACTAGTACCAAAAACCAGAATCCTTTTCATAGTTTTTCTGTATTTGATACGGTCACATTAAGTGCAGTCATGTTTGGCCAAACCGTTTTGGCCAAAGCCTGTATACAAGCTGGCATTGATTTTGATGGCAAAGAAGCACATTCGGCGTTGTACGATACACAAAAAACTGCTGAACTGTTTTGCTATATTTTAAACAAACTCTCTCCACACCTACTTGACACTTTCCTGGCGGATCAATAAGATACCGCCATCCTCAACGTCCCTATCGTCTAGAGGCCTAGGACATCGCCCTTTCACGGCGGTAACCGGGGTTCGAATCCCCGTAGGGACGCCATCTTCTTTTTCTTTGTTTTTAGGTTATACCGTTCGTCCTGTAAGAGATGAGTGTCGTATGCATATAGTAAAGAAAGTCAATATTACGTCCTGCTGCATTATATTTTTATATTTCATTTTAATCTTCAAACTAGCCCTCTACGATCTCCTTATCTCGTAGGTATTCAATCCCTAACTTATTTTGTTACTCTCCGCTATTTTTTAAACAATCAATCTCTTTTTTCGATATTTTACTCAAAAGCAAATTGACACAAAAGTTCAAACTCCCTATTATACGCACACCTCGCAACGTCCCTATCGTCTAGAGGCCTAGGACATCGCCCTTTCACGGCGGTAACCGGGGTTCGAATCCCCGTAGGGACGCCATATCTACATTTTCTCTCTCAAACCAACGCTTCTATCTCATTGATTATTCTTTGAGTGTTCTCAGATTGCACATTTTGGTTTTTTCTCTAAAATAGCGCTCTTCTTTCATCTTGATGTGTTTTGTCTATGCCGCCAGAATCCACAGATACAAAAGTGCTCGATAGTGCTGCACCCTTAAAACGAGCCATGAGTACCCGTCATTTGGTTATGCTGTCATTAGGCGGTGCGATTGGTACAGGGTTGTTTCTTGGTTCAGGGGAAGTCATTACCCAGACAGGGCCGATTGGAGCAGTGATTGCCTATATGCTTGGCGGTTTGATTGCATATATGGTGATGTTATGTCTGGGTGAACTGGCCGTACACATGCCTGTATCAGGATCTTTCGGCGCTTATGCCAAAAAATACATCGGGCCAGGCACAGGCTACATGATTTCATGGGTTTACTGGCTCACATGGACAGCAACGCTGGGTACCGAATTTACAGCCGCTGCATTACTCATGCAGGAATGGTTTCCTCATACATCGATGTGGATCTGGACTATTATTTTTGCCTTGACTATTTTTGGGCTAAATTTAAGTTCCACACATATTTTTGCCGAATCAGAATTCTGGTTATCATTGGTTAAAGTCCTCACTGTCATTAGCTTTATTATTCTTGGACTATTGGCTATTTTCGGGATTATTCATTTTGAGGGACATGCCTCCGCACCACTGTTTAGCAATCTGACCAGTCACGGCTGGTTTCCACAGGGTTTGATGCCAATTTTTGCAACAATGCTGATTGTAAATTTTGCATTTTCTGGAACTGAACTAATTGGTGTGGCAGCAGGCGAAACCAAAGATCCTTCTATCAATGTACCAAAAGCCATCAATGCTGCCATCTGGCGTCTGCTGATCTTTTTCGTTGGAACCATTGTTGTTATAAGTGCTTTATTGCCCTATGATCAGACTGGCCTCGGCGGTCATAACGTCAGTAATAGCCCGTTTGTAACTGTGTTTCAATATATTGGTATTCCCTATGCAGATCATATTATTCGCTTTGTGATTATTACCGCACTCCTGTCAGCAGCAAACTCTGGTTTGTATGCCGCATCACGCATGATGTGGTCTTTATCAAATCAACGCCAGCTTCCTTCTGTCTTTTCAAAGCTAACGGCCAGTGGCACCCCCATTATTGCCTTAGTGGTTACCATGTTTGGCGCAATTCCTGGCTTACTCTCGGAGCAATTTGCACCTGAAACGATTTTTAAGAATCTTTTGGGCGTGGCTGCATTTACCATGGTGATTGTATGGATGAGCATCTGCTTAAGTCAGTTTAATTTCAGACGGCACTGGTATAAACAAGGCTATCACGCCAAAGACTTAAAATTCGCAGCTCCCCTGTTTCCAATTTTACCCATTTTAGGCTTCTTGTTTTGTTTGATTACTGGACTAAGTATGGCGAAAGATCCAGAAATGTTGCCTGGTTTTATTGGATGCTTAATTTTTGTAGCGTGTTGCTATTTGAGCCACTACATATTTTATCGGGAAAAAAGCAAGCTGTGATAGATACACACAAGAACCTCGGAAAAGTGTAGCAAAATCGCTACACTTTTCTTTGAATAACACTGGTTTAAATGCCGAATCACCTGTAAATTTTGAATTAACATAAGAATAAATTATTAAGATCACGATGAAAATTGTCTTTATACATGGCGCACATCAACAAAATATAGATGCAATACAGCTTGAACAGTATTGGTTAAATATTTTTCAGCTTGGTCTTAAACAATCTGATTTGGAGATGAGCCTAGAGGGTGTCGATGTTTCTGTACCCTATTATGGTGATCTTCTGTTACAACATACCTACAGTCATGTCCCTGTTGAGCAGGTTGGATTCACACATGCCTGGCAAAGCTGGCACCTGCCTTTTCTACCTCAAAATCCGCCACAAACGATACAGAACGATCAAACACTCATTTCTTTACTGACCCAGGACGAACAGCAGCTTAACTTAAGCTCCAAGCTCTACCTTTTATCGCATTTGGCAAAAGATCGATTATTGAAAGAGTTTGTGATGTTACTCAGTAAATTTCCTAAACTCCATGAAAGTGTGATTCAAAAACTCATTATAGAAGCCTACCTATATCTGGCAAATCCAGAGTTTATGCAGGATGTACATGACAGAATAGCGGCTTCTTTTGATCGTGATGAGGACTATATTGTTGTTGCCCATTCTTTAGGAACCATCATTGCCTATAACCTTTTACAACAACTGAAACATATTCGTGTACAACGCTTTATTACGCTGGCTTCACCACTGGCATTTCGTGTTATTCAGTCTAAACTCATCAATCCCATCACTAGACCCAATAGCCTGACAGGGGACTGGTTCAATTTTTATTCTCATGAAGATTATCTGAGCACATTCCCCCTAGAACACTCTCCTTTTAATTTTCAACCCGCCATTATTAATCAGGGGATTTCAACTTTTGTGCATAAGCCACATGAAATTTTAGGTTATTTACAACATCCATCTGTTATACAAAGCATTATTGATCCTATCTTCCCAAGCCCTATGCGTTATTTGGATTATGGCTAATTTATTCGATTCAAAGCTGCTAACCAATGGATTAAGATCAATAGAAAATATCGACGATTATCAAATTTTGCAGGACTGATTCAAAACTAACACTTATAAGAAGATAAGATGCGATGAATATTGTATTTATACATGGCATGAATCAACAGCAATTCAATGCACTCTCATTACGTAAGCACTGGTTAAATATCTTTCGCCAAGGGCTGAAAAAATATCATTTGCCATTTAATTTTGATATACATCAATTACATTTTCCATTTTATGGTGATTTGCTTACACAAAGTCATCTCAGTAATACTTTTGATCTGGAAACTTTTTTACCTAAATCGCTCCTTAACTTTCATCTCCCTGTTCATTTAAATATCCACCATACTACAATTGAGCATCAAGCATCTCTGAGTACTTTGCATCCAGACCACATCAATACCAAATCCATCAAAAAGCAATTACACGAAGAAACCATGTTGATTAAAGATCGATCTCTCAAAGAGCTTATGATCTTACTGAACCACTTTCCTAAATTACATGAAAGCCTTATTCATCAATTTCTGGTAGAAACGTATTGTTATCTGGCCAACCCACAATTTATGCATAACGTCCATCAACGTATTCTGCTTGGCATACCATCGCAGCAACCCTGCATTGTGGTTGCACATTCGCTGGGGTCTGTGATTGCTTATAATCTATTGTGCAACATGAATGCAGATTCGAATATTCAGTGCTTTATCACATTAGGATCACCTCTGGCCTTTCGTGTTATTCAGCAACGCTTGAGTATGCCCATTCACTATCCAGAGTCACTGCATGGACGATGGTATAATTTTTATTCGCACGATGACTTTTTAACGGCTTTCCCATTACAAAAGCCACCTTTTGATTTTAATCCGCCTATTTTTAATCAGGAAATTTCGACCTCTGCCCTACACCCACATCAAATTATGAGTTACTTACAACACCCCGATGTTTTGAAAACCATTCTGAAAGTATGCTGTCCATTTGAAAATACGGGTTAAATATCATACTAATATCATTAAAATGAATTATTTTTAATCGTTCAAAAGTAAAATACAGTTTTTTTGCCGAAAACAATTTGACAGTATTATGAAATCAACCTAATATACGCCCACCTCTGAAACGTCCCTATCGTCTAGAGGCCTAGGACATCGCCCTTTCACGGCGGTAACCGGGGTTCGAATCCCCGTAGGGACGCCAATTTTCAGATACTGCCTCACTATAAGTCCCTATCGTCTAGAGGCCTAGGACATCGCCCTTTCACGGCGGTAACCGGGGTTCGAATCCCCGTAGGGACGCCAAATTCGATCACTATGATCATCAGTAAGCCTCACAATTGTGAGGCTTATTTGTTTGTAGTTTTAAATCCTACCCAATACAAAACTGTACTTTATGGCTTATGCCGATTTTCTAGAATTAATTCGACCTTGTATCAACGCCTTCACATTACCTTTGGCATAGTTTAAAAATACCAATAATGGTGATAGTTTTGGATTTGGCTTTTTCCCCTTACCAATCGCTTTAAACTGCGCCGCATACCAAATAATTTCCATAACTGCCATTTTGTCTACAAACGGCACTCCAGTTTTAATGGGTTTCACTGCATATTTAACGTCTTGCCCCGCAATCAGCCGATGGGTTAAATCTGTTTCTACCGCAAAAGGACGTGCAATTCCAATAAAATCACATGCACCGCTTTGTAATGCTGCATTCATCCCCTCTACACTACGAAAACCTCCGGTCACCATCAGTTTACATTGCACAGAATCTCGAATTTTCTCGGCAAATTCTAAAAAGTAAGCCTCCCGTGCAATCGTACTCGCTTTACGCTTTTCTGCTTTGACACCTGCCATTGCAGGAGCTTCATAAGTGCCTCCAGAGACTTCAATCAAGTCAATTCCTGCCTGATCAATTGCTTTGAATACCGCAATGACATCTTCTTCGGTAATGCCACCACGCTGAAAATCGGCAGAATTCAGTTTTACCGAAATAATAAAATTCTCTGAAGTCGCTGCGCGTACAGCATGATAAATTTCGAGCAGAAAACGCATTCTATTTTCAATTGAACCACCCCATTGATCTTGGCGCTTATTGGTCAGTGGTGATAAAAACTGGCTGATTAAATAGCCATGTGCACCATGAAGCTGTACACCTTCAAAACCAGCCTTTTCACATACACGCGCAGCATCGGCAAAGCGCTGAATAATATCTAATATTTCTTCATGATGTAATTCGCGCGGAGTCGCAAACATGGTCGCTAGCATGGGGCTAAATGGCACAGCAGAGGGAGCAACTGTTTCCTGATTTAGGCCTTTCGGACATTGACGACCTGGATGTGACAATTGAATCAACTGCACCATGCCATATTTTTTCCCAATATCCGCCCATTTTTTTAAGCGTTCCAGATCACGCTCACTTTCAATCGCCACTACACCAGGTTCATTTTTGGCACGCAAATCAACCATCACGTTGCCTGTGATGGCACAACCCAGCCCTCCTTGCGCCCAAGCCTGATACAAGCCAAAATGCAAATCATTAGGTTGACCTGCACGATTGGCAAGCGCTTCACTCATTGCCCCTTTAATAATGCGATTTTTGAATGTGACATTTCGTATTGTGATTGGCTCAGCGATCTGACTCATAAAGATATCCGACAGAAATAATTAGGTTATTTATTTCAATCTAAATCAATAGAAATGACTGTCAAGCGCAAACCGACAAATTGACAATACAAGTTGTCAATTTATTTATACTGGCTCGCTTGAATGAGTTGACGTGTATAATCTGATTGTGGAGATTCAAATAATCGTTCGGTCTGTTGATATTCAATCACTTGTGCATGCCGCAGTACCATAACATGCTGGCACAATGCACGTATGACCTGCAAATCATGACTGATGAATAAATAGCTTAGATTTTCTTGCTGTTGTAAATGTCGCAGTAGTTTTACAATTGCACGCTGGGTTGTACGATCAAGTGCAGATGTCGGTTCATCCAGAATAATCAGTTTAGGCTGTAACACCAGCGCACGTGCCAAAGCCACTCGTTGTCGTTGACCACCAGAAAGTTCATGTGGGTAGCGTCGCTTAAACTCGACAGGCAGCTCAACTTTTTGTAATGCTTGTTCGATGCGTAATTGTCGCTCAGCAATGGCTATGTGTTTAAGTTCTAGCCCCTCCCCAATGATTTGCTCAATATTCATACGTGGGTTTAAGCTACTAAAAGGATCCTGAAAAACAATTTGTAGATTTTGCCTTACAGATCGAAGTTGCTTTTCTTTCAGCCGATTAATATCACGACCCAGAAAAGTAATTTCTCCATTACTCTCTATAAGTCGTGTAATCGCAAGTGCCAATGTCGATTTACCTGAGCCACTCTCTCCTACAATTCCAAGTGCCGCACCTTGTTGAATGGTGAGATCGAGTGCTTGCAATGCCACAAAATAATCTGTCACTCGATTTAGCAATCCAGACTTGATTGGAAACTTAACTTCAAGTTTTTGAACTTCTAAAATATTTTCAGTCTGATCTATTTTTGCTAAAGCTTTTCCGAAATCATGATTGAGTAAATGTCGTGTATAACTGGTTTGAGGCGAGTTAAACAGCTGTGTAACATCTGCATGCTCTTCTACTTTGCCTTGATTCATCACCACCACCTGATCGGCATAGTGCTTAACCAAATTTAGATCATGGCTAATCAAAATCATCGACATTTTACGCTGTTGCTGCAATTGCTTGAGTAAATTCAGAATTTGAGATTGTAGACTGACATCAAGTGCTGTTGTGGGTTCATCTGCAATCAATACATCAGGTTCCAGCGCCAAAGCCATTGCGATCATGACGCGCTGGCGCTGACCGCCAGACAGCTCATGAGGATAACGTCTAAGTTTGGAGCGCGGTTCAGGAATTCCTACATCATTCAGTAAGGCAATTACTCTGTCACGTACCTGTTGCTTTGACCAACCACGCAGTAATAGTGCTTCACCAATAATCTTTTCAACGCGATGTAAGGGATTAAGCGCAGTCATGGGCTCCTGAAAAATCATGGCGATTTTATGACCACGAATTTGCTGTAATTGGGGTTGATTCAGTTTAAGTAAATCATGGCTCTGGAATTTTGCCTGTCCAGAAACAGTTAACTGCGGAGGAAGTAACCCCAGCAAAGCCAGACTACTGATTGATTTTCCAGAACCACTCTCACCCACGATGGCAAGCGTTTGACCCTGATATAAGTTAAAGCTGAGATCGTGCACCAAGACTTGCGAAGAAGTGTGCGCAATATGCAAATGCTCAACAGAGAGTACAGGTAAAAGATTATTGTCTTGGATCGAATGCGTCACGTGTCGCTTCTCCCACATAAATCAGTAATGACAAGACCAGCGCCAGAGTAAAAAACCCAGACATGGCAAGCCATGGTGCTGTTAAATTATTTTTTCCCTGTAATAGTAGCTCTCCCAATGAAGCAGCATCTGGCGGTAAGCCATATCCTAGAAAGTCCAGTGCGGTAAGTGCGGTAATATTGGCTGTTAGCATAAATGGCAACTGAGATAAACTTGAACTCATGGCATTGGGTAAAATGTGCCGAAATATAATGGTTCGATCTTTTACACCCAACGCTCGTGCAGCACGTACATAATCAAGATTACGGGCACGTAAAAACTCAGCCCGCACTAAACCCACCAATGCAGTCCAGCCAAAAAGCAGCATAATTAAAAATAACCAATACACATTGGGTGTAAACATACTGACTAGAATCATGACCATAAACAACATTGGCAAACCGCCCCACACCTCAAGAAGCCGTTGCCCAATCAGATCAATCCATCCACCGTAATACCCTTGTATCGCACCCACAAAAATACCCAGCAACGCAGAGAAAAAAGTGAGCGCAAATCCGAATAAAAGTGACACACGAAGACCATACAAAATGCGCGCTAGAACATCACGTCCTTGATCATCTGTACCAAGCCAGTTCTGTGCGGTGGGTGGAGATGGTACAGGAACTGCCAGATCCAGATTGGGTGTCTGGTATGAAAATGGAATAAGTGGCCAGATACTCCAGCCCTTGGCATCAATCAATTGTTGAACAGCAGGGTCTTTATAATCTGTCTCTGTTTCAAATACGCCGCCAAAAGTTGTTTCTGGGTAACTTTGCATGACAGGAAAATAATAAGATTGCTGATATTTCACGATCAGAGGTTTGTCATTTGCAATCAATTCTGACATTAAGGACAAAACAAAAATGATGATAAAGATAATAAAACACCAGAAACCCAAACGATTTTGCTTAAACCGTTTGATTCGCTCTTGCATCAATGGAGACATTATTTTGCTCCTCTTGATTCGAAATTAATGCGAGGGTCAATGATCTGGTAAAGCACATCACTGATCAGTCTTAGCACCAACCCCAATAAGGTAAACAAAAATAAAGTACCAAAAATCACAGGATAATCACGCTGGGTAATCGCTTCAAATCCAAGCAAGCCAATTCCATCAAGGTTAAAAATAATTTCGATAAACAGATTACCGACAAAGAAAATTCCGACCAATGCTTCAGGAAGTCCAGCAATGACTATCAACATCGCATTACGAAAGACATGCCCATAAAGCACTCTGTTTTCGCTCAATCCTTTTGAACGCGCCGCGAGCACATACTGTTTGTTAAGCTCTTCCATAAATGCGTATTTGGTCAGATAGGTGAGTCCCGCAAATCCACCCAATAACATGGTAACAAGGGGCAATGCCATATGCCAAAAATAATCTTTGATCTTCGCCCACATTCCCAAACTTTGGAAATTATCAGAAACCAAGCCTTGTAAAGGAAACCACTGAAAATACGATCCCCCTGCAAAAAATACAATCAGCACCACACCAAATACAAACGTCGGAACAGCATAGCCTACAGCAAGTAGCATTGAGGTAGATTTATCAAACAACAAGCCATGTTGTTTTGCTTTTCGAATACCTAACGGAATGGACACCAAATAAATCAGCAAGGTACTCCACAACCCCAAAGAGACAGTGACAGGCATTTTCTCATAAAGTAACTGTGTCACGGGTTTATCTTTAAAAAAGCTGGTTCCAAAATCCAGTGTTAAATAACCTTTAAGCATGATCCAGAACCGTTCTGGTGCGGATTTATCAAAACCATACTGTGCCTTGATTTTATCGACCATTTCTGGAGTAAGCCCACGTGCCCCTTGATAATGCGTATCTGTCGCTACAGAAACTGTTTCCCCTCCACCCTTAAGGCCAGGAATACTTTCTGCTTGCTGAATGGCCTGCTCAACAGGGCCGCCTGGTGCAATTTGCACCACAATAAAATTGATCAACAAAATGAGAAAAAGTGTCGGAATAATCAGTAGAAGCCGCTTGATAATGTATGTACCCATCGCTCGATATCCTTCTACTTTGTATCGCTATTTTTTACGCAAATAATCGGCAACTTTTTTTGCCTTGTCAGGGTTTGACCACCAATAATCGAAACCCACCGACAGCTTAGGGCTCTGCTTCGGACGTTCATACATATCCCAATAAGCGTACCAGTTTCCATCTTTGCCATAAGTGAGAATCTGGTAATACCCTGCACGCAATAAACGATCCAAAACCTTGGTATTGATGATCAATTCTTCACGACTTTGTGAGTGAATGACTCGCTCAATAACGGCATCAATAACGGGATCTTTAATGCCAGAATAATTGTAATTACCTGCCTGATCTGCAGCAGCACTGCCCCAAAATTGAGATTGCTCATTTCCTGGGCTCAAAGATTGTGGCAACGCCATAGTCGTTAGATCAAAATCGTTACGGCGCATTCGCTCTACATACTGCGGTGTATCGACTAATCGAATATTGACCGTAATGCCCAAGCGTTTTAGATTTCGAATAAAAGACATTAATGTACGTTGCAAGCTATCCTGATGAATCAAAAGCTCGAATTGAACAGGTTTTCCCTGTCGATCTCGTAATTGGCCATTCTGAACACGATAACCCGCATCAATCAATAGCTTTCGGGCATTGAGTAAACTTGAACGATTAAAACCACTTGCATCGGAAGCAGGATATTTCCATTCTGACAACACCCCCTGCCTAACGATCGGGTTCAGGCGTGACATAAAAGGCGCCAATACCTTTAACTCGGCTGGACTTGGCTGACCAGTCGCTGCAAGCTCACTGTTATTAAAATAACTTTGTAGGCGCTGATACTGCCCATAAAACAGGGCTTTATTTTGCCACTCAAAATCATAAGCATAGGTTAAGGCGCGTCTCAGACGAATATCATTGAGTGGCGCATGACGTGTATTAAACACAATGCTTTGAGTTGTCATGGGATTTTCATGTTTGAATTTATACTTTTTAATCAAACCAGCCCGAAAGGCAGGGAAATCGTAACCGGTCACCCATTTGCGCGCTGTAAATTCCTCATGCAGTGTAAATTGACCAGATTTAAAGCCTTCGAAGGCAATATCCAGATTGCGATAATATACATATTTAAGACGCTCAAAGTTGTAACGCCCACGGTTCACAGGCAAATCTTTACCCCAATAATCTGGATTACGCTTATAGGTGATACTTCGGCTCGGATCAATTCTTTCAATTAAATAAGGCCCCGAACCCAAAATCGGTTGTAAAGTCACGCGAGTAAAATCTCGATTCTTCCAATCCTTTTGCGAGTAAATGGGCAAACTTGCCAAAATCAGCGGCATTTCTGCATTATTTTGAGACTTGAAACTAAACTTGACGCGGTATTTAGACAATACTTCTGTCTTTGCCAGATCACTGATATACATCTGTAGCCCAGGATTGGCTTTGCTCTGGTAAGTATCAAAACTGAATTTTACATCCTGTGCTGTAACAGGTGTTCCATCACTAAATCGGGCTTTGGGGTTTAATTCAAAAATGACAAAATGGGTTTGCTCTGGATCAAATGTCGCGGTTTTGGCCAGTAAGGGATACATAACACCTGGTTCATCAAGTGAACTTGACATCAGGCTATCAAATACATAATTGATGCCATCTGTCGAACTTCCTTTACCATTCATACTGTTGAGGTTATCAAAAGTTCCGTTGCTGGACTGACTCAAGATTCCACCTTTAGGCGCATCAGGATTGGCATAAGGCATGCTAGCTATACCTTTATACTTTGCCTGTGTATGAATCGCAATATAGGGTGTGGTTTGAATTGCTGCAAACCCATTCATTGAAAAAACACCTAGCCCCACAAGGAGGCTAAGTGTTTTAAAGAAAAATGCCTGACTATGGCGCATCAATCATCCTGAGTTTTATAAATTAGGTACTTTTATCACATCACCAATACGCAAACTCGTTGACGGTTTAAGTCCATTCAAATCTGCTAATTCGGCCAATGCCATACCATACTTACTTGCAAGACCATTCAAGGTGTCTCCACGCTTAATCTTGTACTCAGTCACGGTTTTAGGAATCTGAATTGTTTGACCACGCTGTAAACTGGCACGCGCACTCAAATCATTCAAATCTGCAAGTTCTTTGCTAGACAACCCTAAACGACTTGAAATACTGTGCAAAGACTCTCCTGCTTTTACCGTATAGTCTTCGGTTTTACCTGAACTTTTTGAAACAGTTTTAGATTTGCTATCCGTTTTACTGGCAGCAACCTTTTCAATATCACCAGTCAACTTAATTTTTTGTCCAGCTTGCAAAGTAGAATGACGCAATCCATTGATTTGCATGAGGTCATCAACCTGAAGGCTATAGCGGTTTGCAATATTTCCCAAGGTATCGCCAGATTTAACCGTATAGACGTCTGGTATTTCGTTGTCTTTGGCTTTGCTCTTTGCAGTCGAGTGAGCAGATGGCTCACCTGTCAGTTTTAGCTTTTGTCCAACACGTAAACCCGCATTCCGATTTAAACCATTCAAGTCGGCTAACACATCGAGTTGCAGATTAAATTTGCTGGCAACTGCATTCAAGCTATCACCAGATTGCACTACATACTCATCAGGGATGGTTGAACCCGCAGGTATCTTTATGGTTTGGCCCGCTCTCAATCCTGTAGCCGATTTCAGATTATTCAGTTCCAACAATTCGCTCAGACTAATTTTAGATGCTGTCGCGATACTGGATAGCGTTTCACCACGTTGCACTTTATAGTTTTCAGTTTTTACCGAAGGCACAGCTTTAGCAGACTTGGCATTCAGCTTGCTATCATCTTCGCCAACTTCATGTAGTGGTACATTAATTTTTTGACCAATGTACAAATTACTGCCAGCGTTTAAACCAGTCGTTAAATCTGCTAACTCCTGATTGGATAAGCCATAACGCTCTGCAATCTGCTTAAGATATTCACCACGTCTCACAGTATAAAGTTTGGTTGGAACTTGTTTGGCTGTTTTACTCTCTGCTGTATGACGAGCAGACGTTGTGGATGACGTCTTTTTATCTTTGAGCGTAAGCTTTTGACCTACGAATAAACCACTCGTCACATTCAAATCGTTGAGATCTGCCAGTTGCTTAACGGTAAGGCCAAACTGCTCTGCAACGCCGGTTAAGCTATCATTGGCCTTCACGGTATAGCTGTCAGGTGTTGTATCAGACTTAGCAGGCGAATCGATTTGCGGCTTGGCATCATATAAATATAATGACGTTCCTGCATACAGTGTGCGATTTGGATCAATCTGGTTCCAGTTGGCAATATCACGCCAGCTTACGCCATTTTTCATGGCAATAATCGCTAATGTATCCCCTGAAACTACTGTATAAGTCGAACGTTTACCTTTTGGCTGCACGACCACAATATCGGTATCGGTCTTGATATAAGGTTTATTGCTATTACGCTGTACGTCCTGATCAGAAGCACTGACATTGTCAGCCAGCGCTTTAGGATAAGCAAACTCTTTGGTAACTTCCTTGCCTTGCTGGTCTGCAACAGATTGACTGGTCTGAATTGCAGTCAGCTTAATCTTGCCATCCAATGGATCAACAATCTGCGTTCCTTTTGGCACAATTGCAGAAAGCTCTGCAAGCACCTGATCTTTTTCAGCCTGCGTTGGCTGTGGTTCCAGTGCCTGTTTGACACTTTCCTTTTCACCTTCTGCCCGAATTACAGCCACAATATCCTGACGTTCAGCTTTTGAGATAGGCGGTTCGATGGCGACTTGTTTTACATTTGTTGCAGGTGTTACAGCAACAGGGATACGTGGTGCACTGGGGATATCTGCACTTGCAGCAAATTGGGCTAAAGCATCGGCACCTTTAGGTGTTGCAGATTTTCTGATGGATGACGAAATACTCGATACCGTTGAACTTACGGTCGGTCTGCTTGCACTTGCTGTCATCACTGGAGGACTGGTCTTTGTCGTTGCCAGTGGTTGACCAGAATTACTATTTCGTGGTGTTGTGCTAATGCTCACTGTAGGAGTCGGTTGTACAGGTGCTGAAGATGATGCCCAAAGCCCAGAATTCCCTGAAGGTTTAAGTGCTTTAAGTTTGTTATCTATAGATGGACTTAAATCTGCTGGTATCAAAATACGCATTGGGCTGGCTGGGTCAATGACGTCACCACGATAACCTGGATTAAGCGCATATAGCTCAGTTCGACTCAAACCTGTAACTGAAGAAATTTGGTTTAAATCAACTGCACTATTAAGTGTCACTTCTCTAAAGTGAGGTCGGTTGGCAATGGGTGGTAAAGATACGCCATATGCTTTTGGGTTTTTGATGATCTGTGCAACAGCCAAGAACCGAGGTACATAGTTCATCGTTTCGCCAGGTAACTTGAGTGACCAGTAATCGGTTGGCAAGCCTGCTGCCTGATTGCGGTTAATCGCCTGCTGGATACGACCTGGCCCAGCATTATAAGCAGCTAATGCCAGCTCCCAAGAACCAAACTGATTATATAAGCTTCCCAAGAACTCATAAGCCGCACGCGTCGATTCCACCACGTCACGGCGTCCGTCATATAGGCTGGTTTGACGCAAGCCATAAATACGACCTGTACTTGGAATAAACTGCCATAAACCTGCTGCGGCTGCACTACTTGTGGCAGCAGGGTCATACGAACTCTCAATCACAGGTAAAAGTGCTAATTCGGTTGGTAAGCCTCTACGTTCGGCTTCCTTCACTGTATGATACAAATAACGGCTGGCACGTGCACTTAAACGATCCAAATACGGTTGACGTGAAATAAACCAGCTTCTTTGTGCTTCAATTCTCGGATCCCAATGCGTCTCATCCATCTTAAAGCCGACGGTCATACGTTTCCACACATCACCATGCTTAAGAATCAATAAACGATCACCCTCTACAGCACGCATGTCTGTTGCAGAAAGTAGATCTTCCAAAGAATCGAGACTACTGGCATCAAGAAAACCCGATCCAACGTTTTTAGTGGTCTTGGTATGTGTTGTTTGCGGTGTTGAAGAACATCCTGTCAGACCCAATGCTGCAATCGCAGAACCAAGTACCGTAAATTTGAAAAGTGAGGCGACTGAAAAAGGCCACATCATTGTGGTAGATTTATACATAAGATGTTCCAAACAACTCGCGTAAAGTTTAATTCTTTAAATATGCCATTGTAGTGAAGCATGCCATCGAGACAAGGCAATAATTTAGCGTGATTTGCGTGGAAATGTTACAAGAAATTAAAAAAACTGCCGCTTTTTAGCAGAGAACTTACCCATTTGCATATACAATACCAAGACTTATCTTCGTTTTTCTGTGTCGGGTTCGGTAATTATGTCACAAACAATCACGCTTTATGTTGATGGCGCCTGTAAAGGAAATCCAGGCTTAGGTGGTTGGGGCGCGTATGTCATCACAGAGCAAGGCGAACATAAATTATGTGGTGGTGAAGCAGAAACGACCAATAATCGCATGGAGCTTACTGCTGCAATTGAAGGAATACGCTTTTGCCCTCAAGATGCCTCCCTGATTATTTGGACAGACTCCAATTACGTTAAGCAAGGTATTACCGAATGGATTCATGGCTGGAAAAAGAAAAACTGGAAAGATGTAAAAAATCCTGATTTATGGCAAATCCTCGATCAACTTTGTCAGGGTAGGCAAATTGAGTGGAACTGGATTAAAGGTCATGCGGGGCACGCTGGAAACGAAATGGCAGATGAGTTAGCCAATCTTGGCGCAAGCCAAACTGCGGCTCAATTAAAGTCAGGCTCGGTAGCAGCAATTGATAAAAAAAAACCTCAAAATGACTGGTTGCTCGACGATCCATTTGGCTTTGACATGATGACGAACGATATGGATACAGACGACACTTTGCAAGAAACAGAATTACAAAAACATGTAGATCCGCGGTTAGAAAATGAAATACCTGAAACGTCAACAGAGAGCCTACATCCTCAAATTGTCATGACACCTGCCAAAATACAGGCTCAGGGTCCGCGTCAGCTCATTTTGGATACAGAAACAACGGGCTTTTATTTTCAGGACGGAGATCGAATTATTGAGGTAGGCGCGATTGAAATGATCAATCGTAAACTCACTGGAAGTTCAATCCACATTTATATCAATCCTGAAAAACCTGTTGGTGATTCGGTGGACGTCCATGGAATTACCGATGAATTCCTACTTGATAAACCCAAATACGCTGAAATTGCAGAGCCTTTATTTGAATACTTAAAAGGCGCAGAGATTATTGCCCATAACGCAAGCTTCGATATGAACTTCTTGGACATGGAGTTTAAACGTGCGGGTTTACCGACACTATCCGAAGTGTGTGAAGTGACAGATACATTAGCACTGGCAAAAAATAAACATCCAGGGCAAAAAAACTCACTTGATGCATTGGTTAGACGATACGAAATACCAGCACGGGATCGTACTTTTCACGGTGCATTACTTGATGCCGAAATTCTGTCTGATGTGTATTTAGCCATGACGGGTGGACAGGTTTCATTTGATATGGATGCCCTGTCACAACGTGAACAAAATCAGAGAAAAGGCCAACGGGCTCGGATTGAAGCTGATTTACCTGTCATTCGGCCCTCAGCCAACGAACTCGAAAAACATAATGAATGGGTCAAAAGCTATCAGGAAAAAAATGGCGAGCCATGTCTATTTGCCAAATAAGCAAAAGATTTTCAAATGCGAATGATGCAAGCAGATAAACTTCAGGTATATTCAATCTATTGATTCATTCGCGCCTCACTGGACGCTTAAAACATTATAAAATGGTGCAGTTTTTATGTCTTCACAAGTTTCTATTCGCTTCGATCCTTCAGCATTACTGATTATAAAAAAAGAAATTGATCATGCGATTCAACTGATCGAGATTGCAATTCAAACCTTGAATGATGAACAGAAAGTTCCTTTTGAACTAGAAGAAACCTTAGAACAGTTTGATCAATGCGCGCGAGTACTTTTACTCATTGATATGGGGCATCTTGCTCAGATGATTGAGTATTTATCCATGTTAGTGCGCAAAATCATGGCCAATCCTGAGCTGGTAGACACACAGCAAATGATGGCACTGAGCGAAGGCACCACCATGCTGAAACGGTATATCGAATTTACCTGTCTGCATGAAGTAAAAGCACCCCAATTTTTACTTGATACCTTAAATCGTCTGGAACTCGCACTTGATAAGCCTTTAACCAAAGAAGGCCAACGTTTAATTCCCCGTCTTAATGCATTTAAAAGTGATTTATCTTTACCTTCACCACCAAAGCTTGAAAAATCCCAATACGTTCATCAGCTTTTTAAACACAGTCTCTATAAACTGATTCGTCATACAGAAACGTCACTTGACCTTCAGGCCATTAAATTGATTGGGGCTTATCTGGCAAGCGATGCCAAGAAACGTTCATCTCAACAGTACTGGCAACTGGTCTATGTCGCATTTGGTCATATTGAAGAATTGATTTTAAGTGATGCTCGCCTCAGAACCCTTATTCAGCTTGAAACCAATATCGGACATTTTTTACAACAACCAGAGCAGTTTCAAGCTTCCGTCTCGGACTTAGCCGACATCATCAGCCTATGTGTTAGTCAAGATGATGCCATTTCAGAATTATTGCGCCGTCAGCTTAGAATTGGCGATGAACAGCTTACTGACGCACAGTTACAAGTACTCAGCAGCCACCTGTATGGCCCAGATTATGAAACCATTCACTGTATTTGTGAGCTGATTACCGATTCAATGACACACATTCGCAATGACATCGAATATAACTATCAAAATATGTCGCCTGAAAAAATTCAGGACATACAAAATCAGTTGCATCATATTGCCAATGTGTTTCAGGTATTAAACTTACATGAAGCGAATAAAGCGTTATCCAAGCAAGCTGAACACTTAAGCCAGCCAGATATTCTGACCAATGAAGGCTACGCACAACAACTGATGCGAAGCATTCTCTCTGCCATGAATTCGTTGGGTATTCTACAACGTAACTATACATCAAACCGTTTACAGCTTCGTGCACACAATATGGCTATCTCGCTAGATCGTCTTGATGATGCACATTCTGCGCTTCTGCATGAAACCAAACTTCTGGTCAATACAACCGCCCAATCTCTTGAGCAGCAACAAATAAATGAACTTGATCTTACTAGCCTTAGTTCTCAGCTCAAGGAACTCTCAGGTGCAGCATTATTTTTAGGCGCCAAGGAGCTGGCTAAAGCACTTACTGACAGTGCCGGGTTTATTAAAATTCAGCAACAACAGCATATTTTTCTGTCGCCAGAAAATATCACCACACTCCTCAATATACTGGCTTGTTTAGACCTTTTTGTAGACAATTTAAAAACCAAACAGCCTGTTTTAAAATCAACCTTTGAGGTAGCATTAAGAAACGCCTCCCAATTTCAATCAACGGTTGCCTAATGTCTGAGTTATCACTTGCTTATATTTTTCATAATCAACAACTTCTTGTAAATGAAAAGCTAGAACTACCCAAAGTTGAAACCTTAGCAAGTGATTTACAATTTGGAAGCGGTGATAACGTCATTGCACGAGATTTAGGCGCTGATGAAACAATTCCTGAAGGCTGGCATCTGGTTTCTATTCGCCAACTGATTTCATCATGGTCAACTGAAGAATTCATGCGTGCTAGTCGTGCCGTACAATTGCTCGAATGGCGCCGCAATCACAAATTTTGTAGTCACTGTGGCCATGAAACAGAAATCCATCCTACCGAATACGCCATGGTATGTCCTGCTTGTCAATATCGCCAGTATCCACGTGTTCAACCTTGTGTAATTACTGTCATTACCCGAGGTGATAATGAAATTCTACTGGCTAAGAATGCCAATAATAAAAGTAACATGTATGGATTAATTGCAGGTTTTGTCGAAGTTGCAGAAACTCTCGAAGAGGCAGTGCAACGAGAAACGCTTGAAGAAGTGGGTTTAAAGCTTAAAAATATTCGCTATCTGGCCAGCCAGCCTTGGCCTTTTCCAAGTAATTTAATGCTGGCCTTTCATGCCGAATATGAATCAGGTGATATCAAACTTCAGGAGGAAGAAATTAGCGACGCTCAATTCTTTAAATTTGATCAGTTGCCAGAAATTCCTTTTAAAGGAAGTATCGCCCACGCCATGATTATGCATGTGATTCAAAAACAGCCCATTTAATGGGCTGTTTTTTACGCTGGGTGCGTTTCTTTTAATAAGTTTAATAATGTACGTTTAGTCTTAAAATACTGACTAAACAGGCTTGATAATGTCGCAATAATGGTCACATGACCTGTTTTTGCAATTACTGCAACATGACTGTGGTTACCAGCCTGTAATAGTTTTTGGTGCATATCAAAAGTATTACTTTTTTTCACGATTTGATCATTTTCGGCCAAAAAAAGATAATGTTTGATTGAGTTTGTTTCCACAAAATAAAAAGGCATTACCTCTTGATAGGGCACACTCTGGTCAAACGCATCTTGCGCTAAGGGATCCCCTTTATAATCAAAATGATACGGACCAGCAAATCCAACAATGGCTTTGATCTGATCTCGACAATGTATAGCTTGCTGTTGTGGATGGTAAACAACCGACATCACATTAAATGCGCCTGATGAGTGTCCCATTAAAATGATATGTTGCGTAGAGATATTTAAACGCTGTTGATGTTGATTCAGATAGTTGAGTGCCTGCGCAATATCATCGATATACACTGGAAAAATCGATTGTGGCGCTAGATGATAGTTGATGACTGCAACATCATAACCCGCTCGTGCTAAGCTTTCGCCAATAAAAACATAGTCTTTTTTATCGCCATGCTGCCATGCCCCACCATGAACAAAAACAATTAGAGGCCGATGGGCTAAGGTTTTTTTTGCACGATATAAATCCAGCCGCTGCCGAGATTTGAGACCATAGGCAATATTTTCAACCAATTCAAAACTAGTTCTAGGGGTTAAACGGTTGAGTGCATAACTTCCCAGATCATAGAAACGAAATGATTTATATTGCTCTTTGACACGTTCAATCTGTTTGTTCAATTGCTCGACATAAAATTGTGGATTATTGAGCATTCGTTGGTGTACCTTGATCAGGATCAATCGCTACAGGGGTTTGCACTACAGGCTGGGTATTGTTGACTAAAGGCGTTGCCATAGTAGAGCTGGTCACGGTCCCATTAGCAGGTTGTTCAATATTATCAATCAATGTCACAATTTTGGTGACATTCCCTACCTTTTGTAATACATCATTCAAGTCCGCAATTTCAGCGTTGTTTAAACGTCCCATAACGTAAAGTACACCATCCTCGGTATGCAACATGACTTTATTGTCAGATACTACAGGCGCACGCATGAGTAAAGCACGTGTATTCGCTGTTACAGCCGTATCTTGCATAATCGTGGAATATCCAATCTGTGGACCAACGGTAATATAATTATGTACCGTTTTTACATCACTCATGGATTTCACATTATCTTCGGCCAACTGTCGCAAGTTTTCATCAGCAACTTGTCCTGTCAAAAGAACGTTGCTATGAAAGCTTTCAATATTGACGCGAGATTGTTTAAAACGCGGATCAAGTTTATAAAGATTGATACTCGCTGTTCGTTTAATAGAAGAGTCAATAAACACTTGGCCTAAACTACGCGCACCACTTTCTGTTCCTACAGGCGCAGAACCCGTTCCGCCAGAAATAAAACTCGCACAACCAGATAAACTTGCTACGCATACCATCGTTACTGCAATTCGCTTAAACACTGCGCAAGACTCCCTATCAACTCGCTTAAAAACAATGTACTGATTTTTTAGGCATTTACATCATCCAAAGATTAATAAACTCTGATTACAAAGTAAATGCATTTTCAATCCATTGCTGATCATAGCGAAGTTTGGAAAAATCTTGCTGTACTGTTTTTGCAATTTTATGCGGAAAATCAAAACAAATGACATCAAAACGACAGTAAAACTGTTGATAATCTGGATATCGATTTAAAAAATACTGTGCTGTTTTGATAATTTTCCTTTGCTGAGATACCAGAAGTACCTCATTGGCAGCGGCATAGCTTCCTAGAGTTCGTGCTTTTACTTCTACAAAAATGAGCTCATCAGCCTTTGCCACAATCAGATCAATTTCACCGACACGTGAATGAAAATTACGTATAACCAATTTAAACCCATTCGCTTGTAGTATATTCAGTGCCTGATTCTCTGCCCATTTACCTAGGTGATGTGCATGTATATCTTGAACAGGTTTCATATCTGGCATTATAAAACCTTAATCGATTGCTTGATCTTTTGATAACAATGTACCGAACGCTGCACCCGCTCTGAATTTACATCTAGGTCTCCTGTTCTTCCCTTTAAAGTAAAGTTTTGAATTAAAGGCGTAGACACATACAATTCTGTTAGCATCCAGGCATCGCCGCCAAATGCAATTAGACGCTGATAAGGCATAGGTTCTGGCTTTTGTAAATACGCATGATAAACATCAGGCCATTGCTGTTCATACAGTGCCGGTACATCACAGAATTTTAAGCCCTCTGGAATAGGTTTATCATGAACAATCGCAATGGCTTGTGCATAAATTCCTTGTTTTGGAAGTTTCTGTAATTGGTTGATCCAAGTAGAATCACCCATCAGTAATAATCCCTGACCTTTTTTAAGTTTTTGCGGTACTTGCTCCAGCAAATGGATGTTTTGACCAAACTGGGATACCACCGACATAAAATAAAGCTCTGTGTCTGCCTCTCGCCCTTGCTGACGTAGCACAAAAAGCTCCTGAATTTTATCTTTTTGCAGCATTTTCACCATAGAATTGGCATCGTCTTGTTTAGACAGACTAAATTGCACCACATTGGTTGCTTGCGCACTTACCTCATTGAGGGTCAAAACCTTAACTTTAGGGTTTAGCTTGATTACGTCTTCGACATCCTGTCTTGCCAATGGCCCAACCACCATTTGTGTTTTTTTACCGACATTTTGTTTAAAAACAGCTTTCATGTTGCGTTGATCGGAATTGACAAATTTTAGTGCAACCTTTTGATCAGAAAGTGCGTATGCACTTAAAAAACCATGCTTAATGCTGGTCGCGGCTCGCGCCATTGGACCCGTTTCAGGTAGAATGACCACAACTTCGGCATATGCCTGAGATGTAAAAGCTGCAAGAGAAATCAGCAGCCAACTGTTTTTATTATTTAGCATGGAGTAAACCTTATGAGTGCTCAGTTATTTGTAGTAGCAACCCCTATTGGGCACTTAGATGACATGACATTTCGTGCCATCGAAATATTAAAATCTGTTGCTTTAGTTGCTGCAGAAGATACGCGTCAATCTGCTCAGTTATTTAAGTACTATAATATAGCAACTCCACTGACAGCATGCCATGATCATAATGAAAGTAATAAAATTGATCAATTGATTCAACGTCTTAAGTCTGGTGAAAATATTGCATTAATTAGTGATGCAGGTACGCCATTGATCAGTGATCCTGGTTTCAAGCTGGTACGTGCTGCTCAGGAAAATCAAATTCGAGTGGTTCCTGTCCCTGGTGCCTGTGCTGCAATTGCTGCACTCAGCGCGGTAGGTTTACCAAGTGATCGCTTTAGTTTTGAAGGTTTTTTACCTTCCAAGTCTTCTCAGCGCTTACTTCAGCTCGAAAAACTCAAAGATGAGACTCAAACCCTGATTTTTTATGAAGCACCGCATCGAATTCTAGATTGTGTCACCGATATGATGCATATCTTTGGTGAGGATCGTCCTGTTGGATTTGCACGTGAAATCACTAAAACCTTTGAAACCATTAAAAAGATGACATTGAAAGAACTGGTGAGTTTTATCCAGAATGATCATCATCAGCAAAAAGGCGAAATTGTACTTATTGTAGGGGGCAACCCAGTCAATAAAGATGTCGATCAAGATCAACTTGATCAACTCCTTCTCAGATTATTACAAGACCTCTCGGTTAAGGCTGCTTCACAGCTTGCAGCGGATTTGACTGGCATTAAAAAGAAAATTGCCTACCAGCGTGCCCTCGAGCTCACTCAAAACCAAGAAAGCTAAAAGCAAAAAAAGCATCAGAGATCTGATGCTTTTTTTATTTAACTGATTGAGTTAGTCTCTTGCATCTTCATCAGGTGGAACCTGAGTAATACTTCCACCTCTTGCAAGAAATGCAGCGATTTCATCTTCCAAGGCCTGACGCTGTTTCTGCTTGGCTGTAACAGTTAAAGTCTCAGCTTCAGCCATGTCAGTATCTTGACCGCTCGCCTCTTCATCATCTTTGGCGCCACGCTCAGCAGCTTTGGCTTCATCTTCATCGACTGCCGCATCTTCTACTTCATCGTAGTCATTCATATCCGTCATTTTTTTCTCCCCTCAATGACCGATTCATACATCATGAACATTACTCATAAATTACGAAGAAATTTAACAATCTCTTGCGCTTTCGCAAAGAGGCTTTTACAACAATTTCGTATTTTTTTAATCTAATTTGTAAGATTAGATCAATGTTTGATTCACAAATAGCGAAGATGGATCAAGACACATACCGAGTCTTATTTAAAATGCTTAATCCCGTCGCTTGTTGCAAAAATGAATTTTTAAGAATTTCACTGTTTTCGACCCATCGTAACCCTGTGTTGCGTAGTGCAATGAGCGGGAAAAACTCCTGACTTTCTAGCCAGCCAATGATCGACATGCCATGCATCATGGCATCATTTTGACCTTTACGCTCATGTTCATAGCGTCTCAAAGTTTGCTCATGAGCCCAGACACCACGCGCACGATCATGCAGTAATGCATCACACAAAACCGCAGCATCCAGACAGCCAATGTTTACGCCTTGTCCAGCAAGAGGATGGATCACATGCGCGGCATCACCAATCAATGCCAGACCCTCTTTCACATATTGTTTTGCTGCACGAGCTTTTAATGGAAATTGAGCTCTTGATCGGACTTCAACAACCTCACCTAGCATGTGCTGACTCTCACGAGTTAGCAACGCTTTAAATTCATGATCCGACAGCGCTGAATACTCATCTGCATAATCATCTGGTAAGGTCCAAACAATCGATTGCCACAAACCCTGCTCGGCTGGAACGAGACTTGCCATAGGCAAAAAGGCCAAAGGCCCTGTTGGCAGAAAAATTTGACGAGCGACATGCTCATGCGAGAGCGCTGTTTTTATCGCACAGCTTATTGCTGCTTGTTTATAGTCAAGTACATCCAGATCAATCATGGCCTTTTCGCGTACGAACGAATTTGCGCCATCGGCACCAATTAATAATCGTGTCTGGATACAATGACCATCAGCCAGATGGATCTGCCAAAGATTTGGCAGTTGTTCAATCTGAACAACCTGAACCTCGGTTCGATAATCCTGAATAACGGCTCTCATTTTTTGCTGAATCGCAAGATTCAATAAACTAGGTTCGACCATAGAACCCAGTGCCTGATCAATCATAGGCGTTGAGGCGCTGTGATGTCCAAATTGAATATCACCATAGCCATTTTTATTCCACACCTGCATCCCTGTATAAGGCATTTGCCGTGAAATAAGCTCCCATACCTCAACGGTTTTAAGCAGATGAATTGTTGCCTGACTCAGTGCAAGCACACGCGGGTTCATCACACTTTCAACTTTTGCAGTATCAAGTATGGGCGCAGCATCCAGTACAGTCGCTTGAACACCACCTTGGGCAAGCAGCAATGCCGTTAGGCCACCAACCAATCCACCACCTACAATTACCACATCTGCGATTTGTGTCATGCTTTTAATCCCATAGCGTAATTGGCAACCAACGGCTTGATTCCAGGAATCACATCAAAAGCAATCAAACCAGTATTACGCAATAACTTAAGAATAGGATTTTGATGACTAAAACCACGGACAACAGAATCACAAAACCGAATTACACGCTGCTGATCTTTTAAACGCGCCTGCTCATACGCCAACAGGTTTTCTGGTTGACCGATATCATTCGAAGTCGCTAACTGTTGTAATAAATAACGAACCAGAACATCTGCATCACGCAAACATAAATTAAAACCCTGCCCTGCAACAGGATGAATGGTATGTGCTGCATTTCCCATCAATACCACCCGACCCACCGCCTGTTTGTGCGCGAGTACCTGAGACAATGGATAACTAAAACGTTTACCCGTTTTTTCAAATTTCCCTGCACGATCGCCATAAGTCTGTTGCAAGGCATTCAAAAAATGCTGATCGTTATCTTCACCCAGCCATTCACTTTCTGTACCTTTTTTCACAGGCCATACCACAGATCGACGATACTCTCCTGGCAATGGGAGTAATGCTAAAGGCCCCAACTCGCTAAAACGTTCAAAACCAATATGTTGATGTGGTTTAGATGTCTGTACTGCGGTGACAATTGCAACTTGATCATAATCATGCACATCGGCACCAATACCTAAGGCTTGACGACAAAAGGAATCACGGCCATCTGCAGCAATTACTAACTGACTGCTTAAACTAAGCTGTTCATCACCACGTTTGGCCTCAATAAAGACCTTTTCAGCGTCTTGATGCAATGCCGTCACTTCAATCCCATCAATCAGCTCAATCAAGGTTTGCTCGCGAACCTCGGTAAGCAACACCCGACCAAGCCAGGCATTTTCAATGACTTGCCCAAAACTTTCGACTTTCTCTTGTTCGGCAGTCAAGCGTGCCTTACCAAAACTTCCCTGCTCTGTAATATGAACCTGCAAAATTGGGGTAGCATGCTGCTGAAGTGCATTCCACAACTCTAATTTTTGATAAATTTGTACACTACGGCGTGAAAGCGCAGTATTACGTGCATCAAAACTGGAGTGATAAGGCGCCAGATTCGCATCGTCGTAATCTGGATAACGTATTGCTTCCAAAAGTTTGACCGCGATTTTTTGCTTCGCCAACATTAAAGCCAGACTCAGTCCGACCATTCCCCCACCCACAATAATGACTTGCTGTTGCACGTGATCTACTCCCGTTTTCTAATCGTTATGACTTTGCTTGAGCCATGAGCTGTTCAATATCGGCGATTTCCTTGACCACATCTTTGGTCAGAACCAATGGTCCCTGCTGCGTTGCAACCACATCATCTTCAATTCTGATTCCGATACCACGCCACTTTGGATCTACACTTTCATCATCAGGTGCGATATATAGTCCTGGCTCAACAGTCACCACCATACCGTCTTCGTATGCTCGCCATTCGCCGTCAGCTTTGTATGAACCTACATCATGCACATCCATGCCTAACCAGTGGCCTGTACCATGCATATAAAACTGTCGGAATGCCTCCGTTTCAATCAGCTCGTTCAAATCTCCTTTCAACAATCCAAGGTCAATCAGTCCTTGCGTCAAGATCCGAACTGCAACCTCATGCGGTTCTCGGTAAGCGTTTCCAATTCTAACTGCATCTATAGCTGCATACTGCGCAGCCAATACAATTTCATAGAGTGCTTTTTGCTCTGGGCTAAATTTTCCATTGACTGGAAAAGTACGCGTAATATCTGAGGCATAAAACTCATATTCACAAGCAGCATCAATTAAAACCAGATCCCCACTGTTTAAAGGTTTATTGTTTTCGACATAATGCAAGATACAGGCATTTTCACCACCGCCAACAATACTGTTGTAAGAGGGTACACACCCATGCTGACCAAACACATAATTAAGCTCGGCCTCAAGCGCATACTCCATCATGTCTGGTCGCACTTGCTGCATGGCTCGTGTGTGTGCAGCCGCACTAATATTTGATGCAATTTGCATCAGTTCAATTTCCTGATCAGATTTGATCAGGCGCATTTCATCAACGATGCGATCTAACTGCAAAACCTGTGAAGGTGAGCCATTACCACGGCGTTGCTGGGCATCTGCCTGTTTAATCCACTGGCTAATCTTTGCATCAAATTCTGCACGATGACCAATGCGATAATAAAGACGTTCTTTATTGAGCAATTTTTCAAGGATTTCTTCATCCAGTAAATCTATTGCATAAGCCTCATCTGCTTCAAAATCTTCAATTGCACCGTCAATACCTGCACGATAGCCATTCCAGATTTCCATTTCACGGTTACGCTCACGGCAAAACAGACTATAAGTATAGTCATCCACCGTATCTGTGGTTTCAATTACAGCAACAGCTTCTGGTTCTGCAAACCCTGTCAGATAAAAAAAACTGCTATCTGCTCGAAATTTATAGTCTGCATCACGATTACGATAAGCAACTGGGCTGGTTTCTATAATGGCAATACTGTTTGGCCCCATTTGTTGAGCGAGGCGGTCTCGGCGTAGTTCAAAATCAGCTTGAGTCAATTTCATGAGGCTATTTGTCTATCTATTTCGTTATCAAGTCATTCGGTGTGATAAACACCGCCCAAGCTTAGCTTGGACGATGTGGTGTAAACATTTCAACAATACTCTGGTTTTCATTTGATGTACTATTGTTTTGAAGCTTCGATTGAAAATTTCTCAATAAGGTACTTTCACTGACAGCTATCTTTTTACGACCAATCGACAGGCTAACAGGAATCAAACGTACAAATTCGTACAATTCTTGGTAGCTGATTTCACCATCTTCATCATCATCTGAATCTTCAAATTCAACCGCTGCGACATCCTGAAGATGTTCGATCAACTCCATCTCGTTTGATCGAATATGCCCCGACGCCAATCCAAAGCCCAAAACCACACCAGCACACCAATCTGCCAGTGCCTGTACCCGTTCCTGTAGGGTATGTTCATCATCTGGCAAAATTGGAAGATAGTCCAATTCATCTTCAGATAACGCGTGTGATACATCTTCAGCTTCATCTCCTAAAAGCGAAAGAGCTGCATCGCTTAAAGTCGGCACATTTAAGGTTGCTAAAATTTGTAACCATTCATCTCTTGATGGTGGCTCTGTCACACAAACTATACCGGTTACCAATCCATGTAACTCACTTGGGCTTGTAATTTCTTCAATACCGTTGAAATTTTGATTCCACTCGTTCCAACCTGAAATATCGTCTTGCATTCGTTTATCCAATCTCTATACTTCGTATATATTACCTTTGATTGCAATTCTGTGCGACTACGTTATGTTAGAACAATTACAGCGACTACAAGCGCATGTTGGCGTTTTAAAAACGCGCTTACTTCATTTAGAAAGTGACAATGAAACTCTTACACAGGCTAAGGATGAAAGTGCCGCGCAACATCATAGCCAAATTGTGCAAAAAAATGGCATTATTACCGCCAAGCAAGAGGAAATTGACACGCTAACCGAGCAACTTACCCAGTTACAAAGTCAATTTAAGCAGTTGAATACCGATGCGACAGCTCTGGCTGATCGTTATAGCCGACTAGAAAAAAGTTGCACCGATCTTAAAAATCGTTTTCAGGAAATTCTTGCTGAACGTAACGAATTGCGTGTGACTAAAGAAAAGTTACAAGCGCAACAGCGTCAAACGCATCAGGAAGTACAAGAGTTACAGCAAGATCGTGACCGTTTACAGAAAAAGAATGAACTTGCAAAATCGAAGGTTGAGGCCATTATTCAACGTCTTTCAATTTTAGGTACATCGCAAGATCAGCATGCCCAAGAAATTCAGCAACTTGCCGACCCAACTGAGGAGATCCAGCCATGAGTGAGCTCGTTGTTGTTGAATTACGTCTAATTGAGCAGATTTTTCGTCTGAATACAACCGTTGAGGAAAAGGAAGAGCTCGAACGCGCCGCTGAATTACTTAACGAAAGATTTAATGAAATGCGTCGTAACGCACCGAGAGTTGAGCACAATAAACTCGTCATCATGGTTGCATTACAACTCACGCAGGAAGTATTAGGCCTGAATAAAACAGTTCAGGAATATGAACACTGTGAACGTTTATTGGACGCCATTTTACAAGATGTTGAACAAAGCATATAAAACTCCTGTTTTTCGTGCAAACGTTCACCACTTGAAAACTAAGTTTACATAAGAGTGATTTGTAGGAATTGCCATCACGCATAGATCGGTTATACTTAAGTTGTCTCTGGGATGCTCGCCAGCGAGTCAGAATCCCCTGAGCCGATACTATCACTTTAGGATAGCGTTCTGCATATTTAGAGTGTATGCCTACCCAGAGTAGGAAACCCAGCAAGTATGCGTCGCTTCCACCTTGAACTTAAGGGTTCAAGGGTAATGACAGGCAGCGGCATCTTCGGAGGCATTTTTATTCGTCTTTTAAAGCACACTCATAATTGCTCGGATTTTGTGAACATCTGATCTGTTTGAGTAGATGCATCATCTCCTGATTATAATATCCTTCCTTCGTCATCTGAATTCGTGCCTCACGCATAATTTTAATATAACCAGGCTTATCTGCCTCTGGCACATCTAACCAGTATTTTGTTGGAATATCACGCTCAATTTTATCAATAAATTCAAAGGCTGGTGTAAGCTGCTTTGCAATCACTTCACGCGCAATACTCCCCATTCCTGCGGGGAATTTGTTTCGATGCATGATGAGAGTTCCCGTAACCTGAATTAATGGGAAACGAATAATCCCTCCGACCACTTTTCCAGATTTATCCGTCATCCCTTTATTCAATTCGAGTGGTTGAAATAACAATGCAGGGCCTGCAATAATATCTACTTGTTTGTTGTTAAACTTACCTCCTACACTCGTGAGATCGACCGAAACAGGCTGAGCTCCTACATTTTGTACCAATTTCCTCTGCGTCGGGTCAAACTGAAACACAGCAACTTTTTTACCTGCTGCTTTTGCCAGTGTATTGATGTTACGATCATTCACCATAATATACGCCGCGCCCACGGGTATAATTCCAACCACTTCGTAATCCTGATTTATCATTTTTTGGTCAAATTCATGACGTGCCAAAAGCTGTATAATTGCAGTCATTTGTTTGTTATTTTGAACTGCACCCAGGGCATCTATACTCCCTACAAAAGGGTTGAACTGTCTGGCACGAAGGTTACTGATGCCTGCACCGTCACATTTTTTACTCCTAAAATCTTCTGTTAAAACACGTTCATCGGTATAAACATTCAACTTGACCAGTGTTTCAGCTTTTTTATTTAATTTTGGATAATCAATATTGATTTTAATCTGAAGATTAGATGGACGTGTTACCTGCAAATTTACACCAAAGTCTTTTGCGACTCTGCCAATACGTGGCAATTCACTGATATAACGCGTGGCTTGCTGAAATGCTTCACTATTTTCACCATTCGGTGAGTACACACAAAGTACAACTTGCTTAGGAATACTTTGCCAAGTTTTGGGGTCATTGAGCAGTTTTTTTATTTTCTGAGTAGAATACGTAGACAAACTCAAATCTAGAGATTCAGCATACGTTGCAGTGCAAATCTGCATACTCAAGACAATAAATATCGCTGGAATAGCATTTAAAGTACGACATATAACATGCTTTTTTGTATGACTGTGGTTATATGAATTTTCCATTTCTTCATCTTTTTCCTTGATTCTTTTCTTCAAGTTAAAGCAGCCTTATAAAAAGATAATTGACTTTAAGGGATATTCCGACGGGCAATTTAACCAATATTTAAAATCATGATTTTTATCATTTTTAGATATTAAATTGACTTTAGTTAAGGCAAAAATGAAATTATAGCAAATGTAATTTAGATGATTCATTTTTAAACTAGCCCACACGATAAAACAAAATACGAGTAAAAAATGAAACGGATTTTCGCCAATCTTTATTTAAGTTGTAGTCTACTGTTACCCATTACAACAACAATCATCTACAGCCCTGCGATATCAGCAGCTTCAGGCATTGATATTCAAAATGTATTACAGCAAGAACGAGCATGGGCAGGCTTACAAACCAAACACCTTAAAGTAGGTGATATTGAATGGGTTTACAGCGAAAGTGGCAATTCAAGCAAGCCCACGATTATCTTAATTCATGGTTTAGCGGGAAGTCGTGATAACTGGAATCGGGTGGCATACAATTTAACACCTTACTATCATGTCATTATTCCAGATTTACCTGCACATGGTGATACCAAAATCCCAAATGATTTTGACCTCTCTATTCCTAATTTAACTGAGAAATTACGCCGTTTTGCAGAAGCAGGACATTTTGAAAAAAATGTACATATCGCAGGTCATTCTATGGGCGGCGCAATTGCACTGCTTTATACAGCTCAATATCCGCTCGAAACCAAATCGTTATTGCTTGTCGATAGCGCGGGTGTATTTAAAACCGCCAATACACCTTACTTAAAAGATCCCAATTTACTCAACAATCTGGTCGTTAAAAAAACAGGAGATTTTGATAAACTTTTTAAGCTAGCGACAGCCTCTCCCCCTTTTATTCCAGTTGAGCTAAAAACAGAACAAGAAAAACTCATGATTGCTCAATCTAAAAATACCCAAAAAATGGTAGATCAACTGGTCGCTATGTCTAAAATATATACACCAGATACCTTTGCAATCGCAACTAAGTCTATTGATGTACCTACTTATATTATATGGGGTGATCAAGATAAAATTATTAATGTAGAAGCGGCTCAAGAATTAAAAAGTTTATTAAAAAATGCTGAAACGCCTTATATTTTAAAGGGTGTTGGCCATATGCCTATTCTGGAAGCCGATCAACTTGTTTCACAGCAATATCTCATTTTTTTAAATAAACAACCTTAGATTATTATCTATATTGAATACCGCTGAACAGTGTCAATCCATTACGCTGTTCAGCATTAAGAAACACATAGAATATTTGAAATATTAAAATTAAATTTATTTTTCAAAATTATTTTACAGTGTTTATATCAATACATTATTAAACATTGTTGTGGTCTTAATCTAGGCTTAAGTCTTTGACCTGATAGTTATCACTCATAAGCAGAAAAATGAAATGTCTTGGCATGCTCATTTTTTATTTTATGTTGAGACATCACAAATGACGAAAGTTTGTTACTGTGCAGATGACTTTTCAATGAGTCCAGAAATATCCTCTGCAATTTTAGATCTTATTGAAAAACACAGGTTACATGCGACCTCATGCATGACACAGTCACATTTGTGGAAAAGTGATGCTCAACGTTTAATGAAGTTTTCGGAACACATTGAATGTGGTTTACATCTTAATTTTACTCATTTCTTTGATGTAGACACACCGAGTTTTTCTTTGCCAAAGTTGATGTTTCTAGCTTGGAGCAAACAGCTTGATGCGGCAGCGATACGTCAAAATATCGAAACGCAATGGAATCATTTTATTGAGGCGACAGGAAAAACGCCTGATTTTGTTGATGGTCACCAGCACGTTCATCAGTTTCCAGTAATACGTGACGTATTGGTCGAGTTTCTCAATCAACAGAGATTTGATGGATGGGTTCGCAATTTGGATCATCCTCTATCAGTCTCACCTTATCGTTTGAAAACATTCATGCTTCGTCATTTGGGGGCGGCTCAGCTCAATAGAAGTTGTCAAACCCATCATATTCAACAAAACCGATATTTTGCGGGCATTTATGATTTTAAATTTTCAAATTATGCCGCTTTAAATCAGCAATGGTTACGAAAGGCCCAAGACGGATTACTGGTGATGTGTCATCCATCACTGTTGCATAGCAACATTCAAGATCCGATTCATTCGGCACGAGTAGCAGAATACCAATATTTGCAATCTAATCAATTTGAACAGGATTGCCATAAGTTTAATATTCAGCGTAGCAAAATAGGAGCAATATTATGCAATTAACGCCGTTCTTGTCATGTGTTGTTCCTGCCTACAATGAAGCTGAAAATCTGAAAAAGTTTATTCCAGCCTTGGCCGCCAATTTAGAACAACAGCAATTAAGCTATGAAATTATTGTGGTTGATGACGGTAGTAGGGACGATACGCTGCATGTTTTACAATCGATGGTCGATCACTATCCGCTAGTGGTGTTAGAACTATCCCGTAATTTTGGCAAAGAAGCGGCGCTCAGTGCGGGTCTAGATCGCGTTCGGGGTGACATCACGCTGCTCATTGATGCAGATTTTCAGCATCCACTTGATGCGATTCCGACTATGGTCAACTTATGGAAAAACGGCTATGACATGGTATATGGCATTCGAGACAGAAGCAGTGAATCTTGGTTAAAACGTATTCTTACCAACAATTATTATAAAGTTCTAAATATGAGCTCACCTATTGATATTCCTGAAAATGCAGGCGATTTTCGTCTGATGGATGCCAAAGTAGTCGATGCTGTAAGACGTTTACCCGAGAAAAATCGCTATATGAAAGGCTTGTATGCATGGGTAGGTTTTAAAAGTATTGGTATTCATTTTTCCGAGCAACAACGTCAATTTGGTCAATCCAGTTTTAATGGCAAAGCATTATTTCGTCTTGCCATGTCGGGCTTGACGGGCTTTACCGATCTTCCTTTAAGACTGAGTATTTATCTGGGTGCTTTACTTGCTTTAAGCGCAATGGGATATGGCATTTGGGTGTTGATTGAAACGCTGATTGAAGGAATTAGGGTACCTGGCTGGGCCACCTTAGTGATTGGTCTGACATTGCTCGGTGGCATACAACTGCTCTTTCTGGGAATTGTGGGAGAATATATTGCACGAATTTATGCCGAGGTCAAAAATCGGCCTAAATATATTGTGTCGAGTGAATATTCGCACGTAAAAGCTGCTCATCAATTACAAGATTTTGATCAACATGTTTCAAAGCCTTAAAAATTTGCAGATTTTCTGGCAATTTGCCCGCTTTGGTGTGATTGGTATTTGTGCAGCATGTACCCATGTCTGTGTTGTTTTAGTTCTAACAAAAATGTCTATTGCATTGGCTGTTGCCAATATCGCAGGTTTTTTGGTGGCTTTTTGGGTGAGCTATTTTGGACACCTTTATTTTACTTTTGGTCATCAAGCCAGTCGCTCAAAGCGCACGCTCATTAAATTTATACTCGTCGCTTGCTCTGGGTTTTTAGTGAATGAAAGTCTGGTCGTGCTATTGCAGCATATTAGCCATTTATCCAACAGTTTCATTGTTATAAGTGCCATCCTTTGCACTTCGATCATTAGCTTTCTATTTAATCGTTATTTTGCATTTCATCCTCAAGGATAAATTCATATGCAGGCATGGTTCCGTTCTTCACGGTTTTTACTGACTTTTATATCAATTTGGTTATTCCTTTGCTCAACTGTACGCTATTTATCCGTACCAGATGAAGGTCGCTATGCCGATATCAGCCGAATCATGTATGAATCTGGAGACTGGCTGGTTCCTCGATTAAATGATCTGCCTTTTATTCACAAACCTCCATTGTTACATTGGATCAGTAGTCTATTGATGCATCTTTTTGGTCCGCATGTCTGGGTCGTTCGACTTGTACCGGTACTTGCAGCCTGCGCAATGCTTATAGGGACTTTTTTATTTGTTCGCCGCTACATTTCAGAAAAAGTAGCGGAAATTAGTGTGTTGATTTTGTCGACTAATTTGCTTTTCTTTGGAAGTAGCCAATATGTCAATCATGATCTGCTACTTGCCACGGGTATAACACTTTGTGTTTTTTGTCTGGTAGATTTCAGCTTATCTCGACGTAAATCAATGCTTTTTCTGGGATATTTTTTTGGCGCAGCAGCATTTCTGACCAAAGGTCTGATCGGTATTCTAATTCCAGGCATGATTTTGCTTCCTTGGCTGATCTACACTCAACAATTTAAAAGAATCCCTGCATTTTTTAATCCAATGGCACTGATCTTTTTAGGCGTATTGATTGGACCTTGGTTATATAGCATGCAACATCAATACCCTAATTTTTTACATTATTTTTTTATCGAGCAGCAATTTGATCGCTTTCATTCTGAGCAGTTTAATAACAAACGCCCGTGGTTCTTCTATCTAGTTATTTTATGTTTTAGCTTTTTACCATGGCTTATGGGTTTACGTGTCCGCAGTTACAAAACTGCTTTTTCTGAACAGCATATTTCACGCCTGATTCAATCATTATTATTTTGGTGGTCGGTTTCAGTGAGTGTCTTTTTCTCCATTCCACCATCAAAACTTGCAGGCTATATTTTGCCTGCAATTGCCCCTTTGACCATTATCTGTAGCGTCTGGCTAGAACAAAGCCTAAAAAACACCATATCTCTAACTCGGGTTCAGAAATATGGCCCTGCTACATTTTTAATCATACTTGGCAGCGTTCTGGCATCTACACTTCATTTGATTAAACTTGATTTTGTTTTATCTCCTACTCAGCAATTTCAGATTATCTTAATGACAAGTATGCTGATTATTATTCCGCTTGTTTTATTACGATTATTCAATCATCGAAAAATTGAATATATCCATTATGTTGCAGGTAGTCTAATGATACTGTGTACGACAATTCCATTTATTGTCAAAATTTTCGACATTAAAAACAATCACGATCAGCTTAATTTTACCCAATACATTCAACCACAAAGCAAAATCGTATTTTATGAAAATTATTTCTATGATATTCCTTTTATGCTGGATCTAAAGCACCCAGTGTATGTCGTAAATGACTGGCAAGCAGATCAATCGGATAATTCTGCCTTAGAATTGAGAGATGGTCTGAAATTCGAGCCTGAACAGCAAAAACTACTCTGGAGCAGACAGCAATTTCAAAATGCCATTCAGCAACATGAAAACCTGATTGTCATTACGTCAGCCAAACAATTTCCCCTTGACCGACAAGCAAGTCAAATTATTCACAATCGTAATTTTAACGTATTTATTTTTAAGCCAACTCAATAGCTATTGCTGGCAACACATTTCATAAAATGCTAGATAAGCAGATGATGAAAATATTTTCATCATCTGCTTATCTTTAGTAAACAATATCAAATCATTTTATACGTCTGTTCAACTTTAAATCGCGGCATTACAATAGTATGAATACGTGAGGTAAACATTCGATATGAATCATGCCCTAAACCCGACCACAGAGCAGCCACTTTCCAGTCTAGAGATCAAAGCGCTCAGAAAAAAAATAATCAGACAACGTCGGTTTATTAATCGTTATCTTCAACTTCAGTCCGAACAAAAATGCCTGTATCAATTTCGACAGTTTTTAAAAAATACCCGTTTAACATCTAGTCAGAATATTGGACTGTATCTGCATGCATTTGGCGAAATTTATACGCGAAAGATAATTTTAGAATGTTTTAAGTTGGGCAAAAAGGTTTATTTGCCCATGATCTGTAATGTGAACCAGACACTGGTCTGGATAGAAATTACTAAAACACAATATTTTAACCGAAGATTTTATCATCATGCTTTAGGCATGAAAGAACCGATGGCCAGTCGAGGTCATCATGTATCACATCTTGACCTACTGCTTATGCCTTTGGTTGCCTGCGATGATCAAGGTACACGTATGGGTATGGGAGGTGGTTTTTATGATCGAACGTTAGTCACTTCTTCGCATACCCCCTTTCGACTAGGTTTGGCTCATTCATTTCAATATCTCGATCAGAAGTTGTTTCGCCAGTCTTGGGATCAGCCTCTTGATGCATTACTCACACCAGAAAAATGCTATCGTTTCAAACGTTAAACCATGCCCAGAGCTTGAGAATGATTAAATTCCGACTGATTTGCTCATTTTTTTGACATTTTCTATTGTCATGCCCTTGTAATTTTTAAAATACCCATCACTATAAAAAACATGGCAACCTCGTTGTCACTCATTAGGAGTGCCCATGTCTGAAAATATTATGAAAGTAGAAACCTTAGAGCCTCAGGTTCAAAGTGTATTACCGCTCTTAGCGTTACGTGATGTTGTGGTGTATCCACACATGCAAATCGCGCTATTTGTAGGTCGTGAAAAATCGATCAATGCAGTTGATGTGGCTCGTAACAGTGACAATTTAGTATTTGTAGTTGCACAAAAGGATTCTCTCACCGAAGAAATTGATCACGACAACCTTTATCAATACGGTACTGTCGCGAAGATTGTGCAAGTTGTGAATCACGAAAATGATGAAAACTGTATCAAAGTTTTGATCGAAGGCTTATATCGATCAAAACTCACAAAAATTATTGATGAAGACAGTTATTTGACTGCCGAACATCAACTAAGCCCAATGACTGTAACAATCGATCAAGAGACGCAAGAGACTCGTCTTCAAGAATTACGCAATTTATTTAGCCAATATGCTGAAGCAAAATTGCGTAATGCGCGTGAACTGATTGCTGCGGCAAATAAAATTGAAGATTTGCTACAACTGATGTTCTTTGTCGCAACACGTGTTCCGCTCAACATTGATGTGAAACAAAAATTTCTTGAACATAACGAGTTTGAAGCACACTTACAAGAGTTGATGAGCTATCTGGTTCAGCAATCTGCTGAGCAACAGATAGAACAAACACTGCATGATAATGTAAAACGCCAAATGGAAAAGAATCAACGTGAATACTTTCTCAATGAAAAAATGAAAGTGATTCAGCGTGAACTTTCCGACATGAATGGCGGTGCTGAAGACGATGTTGCTGAAATTGAAAAACGTCTTGTTGAAGCAGATTTGCCTGAGCATGTGCGTAAAAAAGCTGAAGCCGAGTTTCGTAAGTTAAAAGCAATGCAGCCTGCTTCAAGTGAAGCGGCCGTGGTGCGCAATTACCTTGAAGTGATTCTAGATACACCTTGGAATACTGCAAGCAAGGTCAGTATTAACCTGAAAAAAGCACAGGAAATTCTGGATGCAGACCATTATGGCCTTGATGATGTCAAAGACCGTATTGTCGAATATCTTGCTGTGCAATCGCGTGTGAAAAAACTTCGCGGACCAATCTTATGCTTGGTCGGACCTCCAGGTGTGGGTAAAACCTCACTGGGTGAATCGATTGCCAAAGCAACAGGTCGTGAGTTTGTACGCATGGCTTTAGGTGGTGTGCGTGACGAAGCTGAAATTCGTGGTCACCGTCGTACTTATATTGGTGCAATGCCAGGTAAAATCGTACAGTCTTTAACCAAAGTGGGCGTAAAAAACCCATTGTTCTTGCTCGATGAAATCGACAAGATGGCGCAAGACTATCGAGGTGATCCTGCATCTGCAATGCTAGAAGTATTGGATCCATCGCAAAACAACAAGTTCAACGATCATTATCTTGATCTAGACCTTGATCTGTCTGAAGTGATGTTTATCTGTACTGCAAACAGCATGAATATTCCTGAAGCGTTGTTAGACCGTATGGAAGTAATTCGTCTTCCTGGCTACACCGAAGAAGAGAAAGTTAAGATTGCTGATCGCTACTTGGTTCCAAAAGCAATTAAGGACAATGGTTTGCGTAGCAGTGAATTGACTGTTCATGAAGAAGCGATTCGTGACATTGTACGACGCTACACACGTGAAGCAGGTGTGCGTAGCCTTGAGCGTGAAGTGTCTAAAATTGCACGTAAGGTAGTGAAAGAAGCGGTAAGCAAGAAGAGTAAAAATCTGCATATCGATGTGACTCAAGAAACGCTTCCTGAGTATCTTGGTCCACACAAGTTTGACTTTGGTATTGCAGAGGAAGAAGCTCAGGTTGGTCGTGTAAACGGCTTGGCATGGACATCAGTCGGTGGCGAGTTGCTCACTATTGAAGTGGCAGCGGTGAAAGGTAAAGGTAAATTCATTACGACTGGCTCTTTGGGCGATGTCATGAAGGAATCGATTACTGCGGCCATGACGGTAGTGAGAACACGTGCGGATGAATTGGGTATTGAAGCTTCACGCTTTGAAGAAACCGATGTTCACGTGCATTTGCCTGAAGGCGCTACACCAAAAGACGGTCCGTCTGCTGGTTTGGCACTGACTACCGCACTTGTATCTGCATTTACGGGTATTCCGATTCGTGCTGATATTGCAATGACAGGTGAAACCTCTTTACGTGGTAATGCACTACGTATTGGTGGTTTGAAAGAAAAGCTATTGGCTGCACACCGTGGTGGAATCAAACTTGTCTTTATCCCGCAAGATAACGTGCGTGATTTGGCTGAAATACCAGACAATGTTAAAGAGGGTTTAGAAATCAAAGCAGTGAAAAGCATTGATGAAATCTTACCTTTAGCTTTGACAGAACAGCCTAAACCATTGGCCAAAGCACCAATTGTTAAGCCTGTAGAAGAGTCAAAAGCGGCACGTCATTGATGTAGTAAAAATCCAATAAAAAAGAGAGCTTCGGCTCTCTTTTTTACATTTATAAGGTTGAAAAATGATCAATTATCTCCATAATAATATTATATGCTCAACTCATTATTAAATAACTATTTTCAGTATGGTCATCTGAATCTCCAGACAGGTGGCCCTTTTAACCGCAGTCCTTCACGCTTTTGGGCTGCGTTTTTTTGTGTGATATAGACACATCTGTGTAACGTTTAGACAGTTTAAGGGTCTTGAATTATATTCGTTATACTTGTTGTAATATTCATGGCTATACTATCTCGTTTTAATTCTGCCATTGGATATCTGTATGAAAATCCGTATTCTTACCATCGGTCAAAAAATGCCAGCTTGGGTACTCACGGGTTTTGAAGATTATTTCAAACGTATCCAGCCTTTTGTACAAACTCAGGTGATTGAACTACCTATGGCAAAACGCGGAAAAAATGATTCAGATGCAGACATACTCAAATATTGCCAGATTGAAGGTGAAAGTATCTTGGCAGCACTTAAGCCGAATGAAGTTCTGATTGCATTAGAAGTAGGTGGACGAGAGCTCAGTACAGAAAAACTGGCAGACACCATGAAATCATGGATGTTAGAAGGTCATGACATCGCTTTGGCAATTGGTGGTCCAGATGGCCTATCAGATCAAGTGCGTAAAGCTGCTGCATGGCACTGGTCACTTTCAAAGCTCACCATGCCCCACCCAATGGTTCGTATTTTACTCATTGAACAGCTTTATCGTGCAATGAGTATCAACCACAATCATCCATATCACCGTGCATAAAAATTTGGGATTTGTTTGATCTTTTATATTTTAAATATCTGCGATCCAGCATGTTTCTTGCTTTCAAATATGACCTTAGTATGTTGATATAAAAATTAGGTGTAGTGCATTATGAATCTACAAACTTTACCTGGCTTATTTATCTCGCATGGCTCTCCCATGCTGGCACTTGATCCAGAACAGGTGGGGCCTGCTTTACACCGCTTAAGTTTCAATTTACCTAAACCTCAGGCTATTATTGTGATGTCTGCACATTGGGAAAGCCAATCCCTTGAAATTAGCACATCAACACGCCCACGGACTTGGCACGATTTTCGGGGTTTTCCCAAAGAACTCTATGAGATTCATTATCCAGCTGCTGGTGAACCAGATCTGGCCGAACAGATTTTAAAATTATTGGCAGATGCCCATATTCCTGCCCATGCCAATAGTACACGTCCACGTGATCATGGGGTATGGATGCCTTTACTACATATGTATCCAGATGCAGATATTCCTGTTATTGAAATCTCATTACCTATGCAGATGAATGCAGATCAAATTTACAATATTGGTCAAGTTTTGGCGCCTTTGCGCCAGCAGCAAATCCTATTGATTGGCTCGGGAAGTATTACTCATAATCTGGCTGAACTATCTTGGAATGGTGACGCACAAAAAATACCCGAATGGGCATCTGTATTTCGTAATCATGTAGTAAGTAAACTGCATCATCAAGATTATGAGGCCGTCCTCAACTGGCCCGACCTTCCTTTTATTGAGCGCAATCATCCAAGCCTTGAGCATTTTGCACCCTTGTTTTTTGCAATGGGAACAGGTCATCGCTTTTCAATCGTGCATAGTAGTTTTTCTATGGGCTCATTGGGTATGGATATTTATCGTTTTGACTAAAACATAGCCTGGATCTTAAATTTTTGTGCTAGATCAGTCTTAAATTAAAATTAAGAATATGTAACAACAGCGTTGTAGACCTGTTTTAAAATAGATACATTTATCAAACTTAAAGTCTTAAATGTATCTACACTATTTTTTATTATTTTGGTTAGCATAAAGCCTGTTAAATCTGTTAACTCTTATTTTATGAAAATTAAATATCTGATCCTTGCTTTTTTGCCTTTTTCTCTTATGGCATGCCAATCTATGCAATCGTCAAAACCAGTTTCTATTATGACTGAAAAAAAAATAAATGAAGCTCAAACCATAACCGCTTATACCTGGTCTTACCAACCTTCAGGAACCCCAACACCTATTCAGCTCCACTTTACAGCCGATCATCTTGGTATTACTACAGGCTGTAATAATCAGGGCAGTTCATGGAAAATTGAAGGACATCACTTAGTGACTTCGTCTCTTGTATCAACCATGAAAGCGTGTAGTCCTGAACTCATGAAAAATGAGCAGTTTTCAAGCAATTTATTGAATGATCAGAAAGTTAAATTTGAGCTGAATACTAGCTCAGTAGAACAGCCCAGTTTAATCTTCACTGCTGCGGATGGTCAAAAATACGAGTTTAAAGGAACGATGACACCCGAGACAAAATATCAGTCTCAAGGTGAAATTATTTTCTTGGAAATCTCCCCAGAAACTAAACCATGTACAGGTGTAGCACCTCAAACATGCTTACAAGTTCGTGAAATCAAATATAATGACAAAGGTATAAAGACTCAGGTCGATAAAGACTGGACTTTATTTTATGATCAAATTCAAGGATTTCAGCACCGTGCAGATCAACGTGTAATTGTTCGCATTAAACGTTATGAACGTAAGAATCCTGCTGCAGATCAATCAAAATATGCGTATGTTCAGGATATGATTGTTGAACAGGAAATTGTTCAAAAACCATAATCCGCATTATTTTTTAAATCCGGTGCAACAGCATCGGATTTTTTCATTTCATTACAATAAGATTAGTAAATCCCTTGTGCCAACATGGCATCTGCAACTTTGACAAAACCTGCAATATTTGCCCCATCAACATAGTTAATTGAACCATCTTGTTTGGTACCGTACTTGACACAATTGGCATGAATATCTTTCATAATCGCATGTAATCTTTCATCTACTTCGGCATGAGACCAGTTGAGTCGGATAGAGTTTTGAGACATTTCAAGTCCAGAGGTTGCAACCCCTCCAGCATTTGATGCCTTACCAGGTGCATACAAGATTTTTGCATGCAGAAATTTTTCTACTGCTTCGAGTGTAGATGGCATATTCGCACCTTCTGCCACACAAATCACTCCGTTTTTAATCAAAGTTTCAGCATCATCTCCATTCAACTCATTTTGGGTTGCGCATGGCAAAGCAATATCAACTGGAATATGCCAAGGTGTTTGACCTTCAAAATATTCAAATCCGTGTTTAGAGGCGAATTCTGAAATACGTCCACGCTTTTTATTTTTTAATTCCATTAATTCGGCTAGAAGCACTTCGGTGAAACCATTTTCTAAATATACAGTACCATTTGAGTCGGACAATGTAACCACTTTTGCGCCCAAAAACATCGCCTTTTCGGCTGCATATTGGGCCACATTACCAGAGCCAGAGATTGAAACTGTTTTTCCTAGAAAATTTTGACCACGTGTTTTGAGCATTTCTTCGGCAAAATATACAGTTCCATATCCTGTAGCTTCAGGACGCATCAGACTTCCACCAAATGAGACACCTTTTCCTGTAAAAACAGCTGCCGTATCATTGCTCAGCTTTTTCATCATTCCCGCCATATAACCAACTTCACGAGCGCCGACCCCAATATCTCCAGCTGGAATATCCGTATCTGCACCTAAATGACGATGAAGTTCAAGCATTAATGCCTGACAAAAACGCATGATTTCTGCTTCTGATTTATTTTTCGGATTAAAATCAGAACCGCCCTTACCTCCCCCCATTGGCAAAGTAGTTAATGCATTCTTAAATGTCTGTTCAAAACCCAAAAATTTTAAAATAGATAAATTTACTGAAGGATGAAAACGCATTCCGCCTTTATATGGACCAATCGCAGAATTGTATTGCACACGAAATGCACGATTAACTTGGGTATGACCTTGGTCATCCATCCATGCCACACGAAATTGAATGACTCGTTCAGGTTCAATCAGTCTTTCTAATAATCCGTAATCTGCATATTCTGGGTGCTTTTCAATAAACGGCCATAAACTTATCATCACCTCTTCAACAGCCTGCAAAAATTCAGGTTGGTACTGATCACGTGTTTTAACGTAATCCAAAAAATCACTCATTTTGCTGTATTTCAACGCTTCATCCTCTCTCATAAAGTGAATCAATATTGTGCAATTTTTAAAAAAATGAAAACTTTTAAAGCACTAAATTAAATACTTTTTATAAATTTTTCTCAATCAATTTATAATAATTATTATTTATTCAAAAAATTCAATTAATTAAATTTACTTTCAACAAACACCTCAAAAAATTTAAAATATCTTTTTGACTCATTATGATGCATATTATGCATCTATTTTGATCATCCTGATATGCTTTATTTTGTGCTAAAATACGCTCCTCACGCTGTAATCACCTTTGTTCTAATTGCTTTAACACTTTATGATGAATACCTCTTCTTTTGCTCTTCTGCGCGAAATTGATAGCATATTGCCTCAAACTCAATGTGGTTTGTGTGGGCATCGTGATGGCTGTCTACCTTATGCAAAATCGATGATAGAAGGTGAAGCTGCAAATAAATGTATTCCTGGAGGTCAGCCTGTTGCAGATGCTTTAGCACAGCTTCTTAATCGTCCTCATCTAAAAGCAGAACAAAGTATATGGCCGATTCAGTCTGACGGACGACCACAGCGGATGAAAGCAATCATCCGTGAAGATGAATGTATCGGATGTACCAAATGTATAAGTGCTTGCCCAGTCGACGCGATTATTGGTAGCGGTAAATTGATGCATACTGTTTTGACGGACTTGTGTACAGGGTGTGAACTTTGTATTCCACCCTGTCCTGTCGATTGTATTGATCTGGTGGAAGACCGCGAACCCTTGCCAACGATAGCTGAGCGAAATAATGAACAGCAACAACTTCGCCAACGCTACTATGCACATATACAACGCGAAGAACAACGCAGCATCCATCGCAAAGGCCCTATCGTTCGTGCCGAAATTGATACCGATCTGTTTAGCCAATTTTCACATTGGTTAGAAGAAGTACCATCGATTGCGCGCGTCGAGCAAGCTGTAAAAACCGTTGCTTCTGTCGACGCAAAAACAACGATTGAGCTTGCCAAACTGCGCACCCAAATCAAAAAACTGGAAAAACAACTCAACATTAGAGCTGATCAACAAAAGCAAACGCAACTTGAACAGTTACAACTACGCTTAAATCAGATTCTGGAGGTCTAGATGGCGGTAAAAAATATGACCAAAAAACAGATTCGGACGTTTTTTGAACGCCTTAGAGCGCAGAGACCTTATCCCCAAACTGAGCTAAAATATTCAAGCCCTTTCGAGCTTTTAATTGCAGTGATGCTCTCGGCACAAGCAACGGATGTTAGTGTAAATAAAGCCACAGACAAACTCTATCCAGTTGCCAATACTGCTGCACAGATTTATGCGCTAGGGGTCGAAGGGCTTAAACAATATATCAAAACCATTGGTTTGTATAATGCCAAAGCTGAGAATGTGATTAAAACTTGTCAAATTCTTTTAGAAAAGCATCAGGGAGAAGTTCCACAAACCCGTGCTGAGCTTGAGGCTTTACCAGGTGTAGGGCGTAAAACAGCCAATGTTGTTCTTAATACCGCATTCGGACAACCCACAATGGCTGTAGATACACATATTTTTCGTGTAGGAAATAGAACTGGACTAGCTATTGGAAAAAATGTACTTGAAGTTGAACATCGTTTGATCAAGGTAATTCCTAAAGAATTTATAATCGATGCTCATCACTGGCTGATTTTACACGGACGTTATTGTTGTATTGCTCGCAAACCTAAATGTGCAGAATGTGTTGTTTCAGATGTGTGTAATTGGCCAGATCGCTTTGAATATGGTGCAACACGCAAAATGGCAGTCAAAGAGTGATCATCACTCTTTATCTTTTAATTTTGGATGCAGCGTCCGTTCTTTAGGATGCTGATTCAAACGCCTTTCTTGCATTTCCTGCTTTTGAATCTGACGCAGCATTTTCTGGCTCTGATAAACCAAAAATAAAAGTACAGCTAAACTGATAACTACGAGAATAATTAGAGCAATTTTTAGCAAACAGGATATCCTCAAAATATAAAAGAGTCCTGCAATAATCAGGACTCTTTTATATTAGCAAAAAACCAAATAAATTATTTAGTCTCGTCTAAAATAGCAAATAGATCTTTTTGAACCACATCAATGGTACGTAAGCCATCTAATTTGTTATATGTCGGTGCATTTTCACCAGACGCTGCACGACCTTGATAGAAACCAACCAATTGTTCAGTTTCACTGTGGTAAGACCCAAGACGCTTACGAATGGTTTCTTCTAAATCATCTGGACGCTGAACAAGTTCTTCACCTGTCACATCATCTTTACCTTCCACTTTAGGTGGATTGTACTCAATGTGATAGACACGACCAGAAGCTGGATGCTGACGTCGACCAGAGAGACGCTTTACAATTTCTTCGTCTGGTACAGCGATCTCAATCACGTGATCAATTGTAATTCCTGCATTTTCCAAAGCTTCAGCTTGTGGAATCGTACGCGGGAAACCATCGAAAATGCAGCCGTTTTCGCAATCGGGTTGAGCAATACGCTCTTTTACCAGACCAATAATTAGCTCATCTGATACCAGTCCACCAGACTCCATCACACTTTTAGCTTTTAAGCCAAGTTCAGTTCCTTCACGAATCGCAGCTCGGAGCATATCACCGGTTGAAATTTGTGGGATATCATAGCGCTTACAGATCAACTGAGCCTGAGTACCTTTACCTGCTCCAGGTGGTCCGAGTAAAATAATGCGCATAAGAAAGCATCCTCATTAAAAACAATCATCACGATGCCTTGGAATATGACCATTGATATGTCATGTCTACAGCATCTAAATTATAAGAAAGCGACAAACAAATGTATTAAACCTGCAAAAAATCCTGTGACCCCACCAAGCACGATCAGTATCCACTCGTCTTCTTGAAACGCTGGACGTAAAAGGTTTTGGAACTCTTTTGGAGTTAACTCACGAATACGGTCTTTAAACATCTGAAATATTTTTTGTGCACGGCTCGCATTAAACGCAGGGTCGCATACAGGCACCATCGTAATTTCAATTGAGCGATCAATCAAGTCTGTCTTAAGTTTAGCATATTCACGCGGACCTAAGGAGAGTTGAAGTGACGTTCTTACCAATGGAGTTTCCATTATTTCATTGATATGACGTTTAACTATACGACGGGTTTTATCCTTTTTACTACCATACATCATTTCTGTCATGATGGATTTGAGCGTAATCAAATCTTCAGTCACTACACTGGCAAATACATCTGACACTTCTTCCTGGCGCTTCATAAATGCGCCTTGCACATTGTACGTTCCGATCTGTGGAATAATAGGCACAATCCACGGAAACTTACGATCCTGTGTTAAACGGAAAAATTGTGGATAGCGAATATAATGCGGTTCCACTGGGTTAAATACCATCCAGATGGCAATCCAGTTGGTTAAGAATCCCCAAATTGCTGCCCAAAATGGTACGGTCCAATGCCATGGCACCAAAAACCACACGATCATCTGAAACACACCAAAGAACATACCGATTAATGCGCTAATATGCCAGATAAAATTAATTTCTTTTTGCCCAACTTTTAAAAACATCCTAACCATTAAACGGCGGTCACCTTCCATCTGGCTAACCACCATTTCACGCATGTTAACAAGAGATTCAACATTTAAGGTCAGTTCAGTCACTAGCTCTCTCAGCACACCAGGAAGTTGCTTATGCGCTTGTGCATAAATTCGACGTTTGATGGAGTATGGCAGGTTTTCCCAAAGTACGGCATTTCGATCAATCATGACTTCATCAATCAGATGCTCAAGCTCAAAGCCAACCTGTTCACCAATAATACGTGCCATATCTTCCGGATCCATGGCATCAAGGAATTCTCGCAAAGAACCCAACTTGGATAAGGTATTATCAGTAATAATTCCAGAGATACGCCCTGCTTTACGTGGCACAATACCTTGCCAGCCAACAGGCAAAGGTCCAAGATGAAAACCCCAGAAGTTGATTGGATAAAAAACCATTTTGAGGGCCATCCATACATGTGCCCATGTAACAAATGCCGTGACCGGAATAATACTTAAAACAGCCAAATGATCTGGTCGATTTAAAAAGGTTTGCCACAAACCACTGATGAAATCTAACATCCATTACTCTCGTATTTAATTTTTACTTTATGGGCGTATGCATGGTTAAGATTTGTTGATTGATTACAGACCAAAACTAAGTGTATAGGAAAATTGCAATTGAGGTTTAGATTCAACCACAGTTACTCCACTTGCATCCTTTAGTGCTTCTCCAGCGCCAATACCAACACTTACAGTACTAACACGCTCTTTATTCAGCCACACAAAAGCCAAATCAAGACCACCGCCAAAACGTGATTTATAATCGTCATTAACGCGATGACTATCTAGAGAACCAGCATAGAAGCCAATATAATACCCATTTTCTTGGGTACCCGTGAGATAATATGGATAACGAAATCCCGCTTGTCCACCAATCGCATGATCTCCGTTCACATAAGCACCACCTTTTACATAAGCAATACCATATGGATTAATCCATTCCACATTTAAATGCCCAAGTTTTTGGGTAATACCTAAGCCCACATTCCACTTTGCAACATCTTTATTCTCTAATTTAGCTTCAGGCATGAAGTCATAAGTATTTGCAAATGCCATAGAACTTAAGGTAAAGAGAGCAAAGAAGGAATATATTTTTTTCATTATTTTCTCCATGTTTCGCTAAAATAGAATACTTTAGCGAAGTCCTTTATCCATTTTGTGACTTTAACAGAAATATTTTGGTTCTTATATGCAGCCTCTTACAATTTTACTGTCTATAGAGTCAAAAAATGTAATCTGATTTATTTTGTAATATTCAAAATTTATCTCATTTTTATGATCGTGATGGGTTAAACTTATCGGCTGTTTATTTGTCCCGCTCTATTTAAGTCCATTTGTATGAAGCAGCACTTTCCTTTAAAAGATAATCAGCAAGAAAAGCGCCTGTATCGAGGTCGAATTTTTTTCGCAATTGGTCTGGTGTGTTGTTGTTTACTGCTACTGATGAGCCGCTATGCTTATCTACAGATTGTGCATTATGATGAGTTTTCAACGGCTTCAGACAAAAACCGAATTCGCTTACAACCTTTGGCGCCTGCGCGTGGCTATATTTATGATCGGAATGGTATTTTGCTTGCCGACAATTATCCTGTCTTTACCGCCACAATGAGCCGTGCAGATGTTGAAGATATTGATGGAACTATTGCGCGTCTAACACCCATACTCAGTCTGACACAAGAAGATATTGATCGCTTCAAAAGCCGTATAAAAACAGCACGAAAGACTGAACGAGTTTCGATCAAATTGAATCTCACAGAAACAGATATTGCAAAATTTAGTGAACTTAAATACAACTTCCCTGGGGTTAAAATAGAAACGCAAATGACGCGCTATTATCCCCATGGCGATCTATTTGCGCATGTGATTGGCTATGTCGGGCGCATCAATGAAAAAGAATTAAAATCTCTCAATAAAGATACTTATGCAGGGACCAACCTGATTGGTAAAATTGGTGTCGAAAAAACCTATGAAGATTTATTGCATGGTACGCCAGGATATGAATCTGTAGAAGCCGATGCACATAGCAATGTTTTACGCCATCTTGGACGCAAAGAACCTATTCGCGGCAATGATCTTTACCTGTCGTTAGATTATGGGTTACAGATGGTTGCAGCCGAACAACTTAAAGACAAGCGTGGTGCTGTAGTCGCTATTGATCCACGTACAGGTGAAATTCTGGCATTGGTCTCAAGCCCAAGCTTTAATCCAAATCTGTTTGTTACAGGTATCAGTCATGTCGATTATAGCGCCTTGCGAGATAATCTGGATCAACCCCTTTATAACCGCGCACTACAAGGTGTTTATCCACCAGGTTCAACCATTAAACCAATGGAAGGTTTAGGGGGCATCCATTACGGTACAGTCGACTGGGGAACCACGATTTATGATCCAGGTTATTTCCATTTACCTGGTGATTCACATAAATTTCGTGACTGGAAAAAGACTGGACATGGCAGTGTAAATTTGCACAAATCTATCGTTGAGTCTTGTGATACATATTTCTACGTCCTTTCCTATCAGTTAGGCATTGACCGCATGAATGAATGGATGCGACAGTTCGGATTTGGTCAAAAAACGGGTGTCGACCTTCCAAGTGAAAGTGAAGGACTTTACCCAAATCCAGAATGGAAGATGCGTACCCGTAAATCAAAATGGTTAAAAGGCGAAACAATTTCTGTCAGTATTGGACAAGGTGCATTTACTGCCACACCATTACAGCTTGCTATGGCAACTTCAATTATGGCGAACCACGGTGCGCATGTTGTCCCACATGTATTGAGAGCCTCACATGGTGCAAAACCACATACGGTTCATAACGCTCCAGATGGTAAAATTAACTTTAATGGCACCGAGCAAGACTGGATCAATATGCGTGATGCCATGGTTGATGTGGTTCAATCAGGAACAGGTCGTGGTATTCGTACTCCGCTTTATCAAATCGCAGGTAAAACGGGGACAGCACAGGTTAAAAGTATTGCGCAAGGTAAAAAATATAACGAATCCATTTTAAGTGAACGCCAGCTCGATCATGGTTTATTTGTTGGTTTTGCGCCAGCAGATAATCCTGAAATCGCAATTGCAGTCGTATGGGAAAATGGTCGTCATGGCGGATCTGCTGCTCAGATTGCACGACCTATTTTTGATTACTGGATTGTGAACCGTAAGAAAAATCCAATTCGCCCAGCCAATCATCAGATCAGTGGCGGATTAATGACGGCTGGCATTAAACCTGGCGAGTTACCAAGCGGTGCTTTACTTGAAGCTAATCCGCATGCCACTGTGAATCAACCTCAACAAAAACCTGGTACTTCTGCCTCTGCACCTGCTGCGACAACTGCCCCAGCAAATATTGAGGTGACTGAATAATGAAAAATCAACTGAGAATTATAGGTGGCGAATGGAAACGGCGTATCCTTCCATTTGCCAGTATTGATGGTTTACGTCCAACTCCAGATCGTGTTCGTGAAACTTTATTTAATTGGTTAATGTGGGATATCCAGAATTCTTCTGTTTTGGATGTATGTACAGGTTCTGGCGCACTCGGTTTTGAAGCATTATCACGTGGCGCTGCATCGGTCGTAATGATTGAACCAGATGCGACTCAGGCCAAAATACTCAAACAGAATATTCAACTTTTAAATGCTCAAAATTGCGAATTAAAAGTTGCTACTGCACAGCAGATTTTACCAAAACTTAAGCAACAATTTGATGTGGTATTTCTAGATCCACCTTATAGTCTTGATTTGTGGCAAACACTCTCTGTACTCATTGATCCGCTTTTAAAAGATCGGGCGTTTATTTATGTTGAAGCCGATCGTGGATTGGCCCAATTACAACTTCCAAGTTCTTGGCAACTCCTTAAATCGACGCAAGCGGGTACAGTACAAGCAGGACTTTTTCAAAAAAGTTAGTTTTTATTCTAATAAAACCATACTCATTCTGGCCGATCTAAATAAACTGGTCGAACATTGCGAATGATCTCCTCTTCACGACGTTCACGAACGTCGTCATCATCTGCTTGTTGTTGCACTTGCAATGACCAATGTGGTTGTTGATGACCCACCAATTGATTTTTGAACATTAAAACAGTCTGTGCCTGAATAGAGAGGCTCAACAAAAAACCAGCCATTGTCAGAAAAATAAAGGTAAAGACGCGAAACTTTTTCATCATGATTCATTACATCACTGTTTATCAGTGAGCTTAGTCTGCCGTAAAGCCATTCAATGATGTTGAAGAAAGTAGGACAGCTTTATGATGAATTGATAGGCTTTACGTTGCATAAGTTAAAAAATTTAACTGCAATCTTAAAAAGATCGAATCCAGAAAAAACGTATTAACTGCCCACGATTATAAGGAAAGCTGGAAATATATTCATAACCTAACCTGGTATCCTGTCTGAGCTGATAACTCAGACCATAACCAAATGAAATAGATAAATCACTTACACCCAAGTGATCTGTTGAACCATCGATCACTTTGTTTTTTAAATCACTCATATTGTAAGCGGTATAGTTATAAACACTAATGCGTTCATTTGAATAAAAAAGATTTTTGAGTACTTTATAATTATTTTCTTCTTGGTCGTGCTGCTCTGCAAGACGTTTTTGCTCTTGATTCAGATCTGTATTTTCAAGGTTAATATCCAAATTAATTGTATCATCTTGATGAGGTTCGGCAAAAAAATCATAGGAATCAGCACATGATTCATTGCATATTAAAATAAACACCCAACTAAAATTAAAAATACGAGTTAAAGACATCATTTTTATAAAAAATCAAATATAAAAAAGGTAGCATATGCTACCTTTCCCATCTAATAAAGCGGTTAGCTTAAACCAATCACAGCAACGATGGCTGCAATACCAGATAAAACTTTGCGACCATAAGGGACATAATGCTGTATCAGATAACCCAAACCTAAACCACTGCTATACAGCACACTCATACCACAAACCATACCTGCCACCAGACCAATAACATGTCCTTGTGGTGCCAGCTCAACGCCATGGGCCATACCATGAAAACTTGCCATTAATGACGCAGCAAAAGGCAGTACACGATAAGATTTGCTCCATAGGGCGACAGCTAAAACAATCAGTGAAGCCACAATGCCATATTCGGCCACTGTTGCTGGAATAACACCATTTGCGCCCACAACAAAACCGAATATCAAGCTTAGACTTAAGCCAATAATTCCTAAAATTTTCCATTGTTTTGCTACAGTCCAGAGCAATACACCAAAACCAATTGCCATGGTCAAATGATCTAGTCCTGTAAATGGATGGATCAAGCCTTCCCAAAAACCAATATGTGTCTGATCATGTCCAGGATGTGCCATCGCAATTGCTGGAATAAAACTCAATGTCGCTAGAAACAAATATTTGTTAATTGAGCGCATAGCGCCTCCTTAAGCCTTAAATAGACCTTGTTTTTCAATGAATTCGATGATTTGAGTTAAACCATCTTCTGTTTTCATATTCGAAAACAAAAACGGTTTTTCGCCGCGCATGCGTTTAGCATCCTGTTCCATCACATCCAAGTTGGCACCTACCATTGGCGCAAGATCAGTTTTGTTAATGATGAGTAAATCAGACTTGGTAATACCAGGCCCACCTTTACGTGGAATCTTCTCTCCTCCCGCTACATCAATCACATAAAGCGTTAAATCGGAAAGTTCAGGACTAAACGTCGCTGCTAGATTATCTCCACCACTTTCAATAATAATCAGCTCAAGGCCATCAAACTTTTCACAAAGATCATCAATCGCTGCCAGATTAATCGATGCATCTTCACGAATGGCGGTATGTGGACATCCTCCTGTTTCCACCCCCACGATACGGTCTGGTGTCATCGCTTCATTGCGTGTCAAAAAATTGGAATCTTCTTTGGTATAAATATCATTGGTGACGACGGCCATGTTATATTTATTACGCAGTGCACGACAAAGATTTAAAGTCAGCGCTGTTTTACCTGATCCAACTGGACCACCAATACCTACGCGTAATGGACTACGTTCTGTCATAATTGTTTCCTATATATCCTTAATTGATGATTGTTCTCAACGAGGAGATTCATATAACCTGATTTAAGATCGAAATAATCGTGAATACTGGGTTTCGTGCTGCATACTCAACATGGCGTAATGTGGCAATGCACTACTCATCTCGTCATCTTCTAAAGCTAAAGCCTGTTCAACAGCTTGCGGTACTTTTTCATGTAAATGCCACAAAATTCGTTGGCCACTCATTTGCCCAAGTGGCACAGTTTTGACCGCAGCCAATACCTGATTTTCGAGCACGCTAAAACTATATGCCGTAAGCACATCTGCAGCACTCAATCCCAGCCTTCCAGAAAGTTGTGCATATACAGGGACAAAACCAAACTGCTTTTTAACCTCGACAGGCATTTTCAACACATCCTTGATCCATGCGTTTAAGGAAAATGCCAATTGCTGTGATTCAGCCAATAATTCTTTACTTTCACGGCTGGCCTTGTATAAATCAGCCCACAGTAGAAACTGTTCTTCATCTGCATACGATTGCATTAGTCGTTTCAGGATAGGCAGTTCAAATCGAACAAGCAACATTTCAAGCACTTCTTCAAAATAGGCCACACTACTGGCTTCATCCTGAATCAATCCTGTTTCAATCGCGCTTTCTACACCTTGCGAATAGCAATATGCACCGACAGGTAACGCCGTTGAGGATAAAGTCAATAGCTTAAGCAGTTGCGCGGCATTAATGGACATGATGCAAGGACTTAATTGGACTTAAACGATGATCATGGTTATGCTGTGCATAGGCACCACTTTCAGGTTCAAAAGCATGTTCAACCTGTTTCACTTGCAAGCCCAAACCTTCGACCATTTCCGCCAGAACATGATCAGGTTCAAAATACAACGCATAAGGCGTGAGCATAAGCGGAACATGGCGGTTACCCAAATGATAAGCCGCTTTAAGTAATTCAAAATCAGTCTTGGCAGTGACTTGCATCAATTGTTCTGGCTTGGCATCAATACGTAATATGTCACCCTCATTGGTGGCAATAAAAGAACCACTGCGTAAAATCCCTGTACGCGGCAAATCGGCACCGATATCTGTGCCGTTGGTTAAAGTGGCACGAAAACGCGATTTTTGACGTGTATCAAAGGTCAGTTCAAGTGTTTCAAAGGTCTGATCCGATGCAATCTCATCAAGACGTTGGGTGTAGATTTTCATGCGATAACCCTATGAATAAATAAAAAATTCTGTATTTTTAACTGGATCGTGAAGCATGCGATCACGAAATTTATGCATTAAATCTATTGATAATGCTTGATGTTCAAATGCAATCAACTTAAATAATGTAAGAAATTGCCCATGACTAAATACCATTAAATTTTGAGTGAGATAATGATCTTTAAGACCATTCAGGATCTGGGCAAAGTCCACAACCCGATGATAAAACTCTCTAAAAGACTCAGCATCTTCGGCATCTTTATAATCAGGATTCGCTTGTGCCCAATAACGATCTACAAAGGGTTTACGCTCTTCTATAGTTGTATTGTGACACTTGGCATCAGATAAATACGAGAATTCCTGAATTTCAACAACTTCAGGTTGTAAATGATCTCTCAACAAAAGAGGCCTTGCAGTTTGGAACGTGCGAAGAAAAGGTGAAATAAAAACCCGGTCTGCCAGAGGTAGCTGTTGTGTAAGCTGCTCAGCCTGCAAAATTCCATGTTCAGTCAATGCAATACTGGCATGCGAAGTACATCTTGCATTTACATTAGCCATACTTTGCGCATGCCGGATTAAATAAATCACGTCTTATCTTAGCCTTAAAACAAGAAATAACGTTGCGCCATTGGTAATACATCCGCAGGTTCACAAGTCAACAACTCACCATCTGCACGTACTTCATAAGTTTCTGGATGAACATCCATCACTGGGCAATAGGTATTATGTTTCATATCAGCCTTAGTGATCTGGCGAGTATTTTTACAAGGACTGATCAGCTTTTTCAGTTTTAGCTTTTCTGCTACACCATCATCAATTGCGGCTTGTGACAAAAAGGTAATGCAGGTGTTATGCACACCACGTGGGTAAGCACCAAACATTGGACGATAATGTACAGGTTGTGGCGTTGGAATTGAGGCATTGATATCCCCCATTGGCGCAGCCGCAATCATACCGCCTTTGATAATCATAGAAGGTTTAACCCCAAAGAAAGCAGGTTTCCACAATACCAAATCTGCGAGTTTTCCTTCTTCCACCGAACCAATTTCATGACTTAAACCATGCGTAATTGCAGGATTGATGGTGTACTTGGCAATATAACGTTTGACTCGGCTGTTATCATGGCTTGTCTCATCGCCCTGCAATGCACCGCGCTGGACTTTCATTTTATGTGCAGTTTGCCATGTACGAATAATCACCTCACCCACACGCCCCATTGCTTGTGAATCTGAGGACATCATCGCAATTGCGCCTAAATCTTGCAAAATATCTTCCGCAGCAATGGTTTCACGGCGAATTCGACTTTCTGCAAAAGCCACATCTTCTGCAATCGCTGGATCAAGATGATGACACACCATCAACATATCCAGATGTTCATCAATGGTGTTAATGGTATAAGGACGTGTCGGATTCGTTGAAGATGGTAAGACATTGGCTTGACCAATGGCCTTTAAAATATCAGGTGCATGTCCACCGCCCGCACCTTCGGTGTGATACGTATGAATGGTACGATTTTTAAATGCCGCCAAGGTTTCTTCTAAAAAACCACTTTCGTTGAGAGTATCGGTATGAATTGCCACCTGTACATCAAACTCATCTGCAACACTTAAGCAGTTATCAATTGCTGCTGGGGTTGAACCCCAGTCTTCATGCAATTTGAGCCCCACTACACCTGCTTTGATCTGCTCACGAATTGGATCAGGCAAACTTAAGTTACCTTTACCTAATAATCCAATGTTCATCGGCAAATCATCAATTGCTTGTAACATGGTGCCAATGTGCCAGGGACCTGGTGTGACTGTCGTTGCAGAAGTCCCTGCTGCAGGGCCAGTACCACCACCGACCATCGTCGTTACGCCCGACATCAGTGCAGTTTCAACTTGCTGTGGACAAATCCAGTGAATATGCGTATCAATCCCGCCAGCAGTGAGTATCTGCCCCTCACCTGCAATGACTTCCGTCGCTGCACCCAATGGAATGGTAATATCTGGCTGAATATCAGGATTCCCTGCTTTGCCAATTTTCCAGATGCGACCATTTTTAAGGCCGACATCGGCTTTGACGATTCCCCACCAATCAACAATCAATGCATTGGTAATCACGGTATCGGCAACTTCATCTGCAAGTAATTGCGATTGGCCCATACCATCACGAATCACCTTCCCACCGCCAAACTTGACTTCTTCTCCATAGGTCGTGAGGTCTTGTTCAACTTCAATAAATAGTTCTGTATCGGCTAAACGAACACGATCCCCCACCGTAGGCCCAAACATTTCAGCATATGCACGACGCGACATTTTCATAATAAAAGACCTTCTAATCTGTATTAATTTTTAATCCAATGCGCCCATGACACGCCCAGCGAAACCGTAAACTTGACGTTTACCTGACAAAGCAACCAACTCTACATCACGGCTTTGGCCTGGCTCAAAACGTACTGCTGTACCCGCCGCAATATTAAGACGATAGCCTTTGGTCAAACCACGATCAAACTGCAAAGCATCGTTGGCTTCAGCAAAATGGAAATGTGAACCCACCTGTATCGGGCGGTCGCCTGTATTGGCGACACTCACCTTTAACGTTGGTCGGTCTACATTTAACTCAATATCGCCCTCAGGCGTAATCACTTCACCAGGAATCATCTTGTTCTCCTTCTTATTGTTGTTATACGATCGGTTGATGAACGGTAACCAGTTTGGAACCATCTGGGAAAGTTGCTTCAACTTGTACTTCTGCAATCATCTCTGCCACACCATCCATGACATCACTTTTGCTTAACAGGGTCGTACCATAATGCATGAGTTCCGCCACACTCATTCCATCACGTGCACCTTCAAGTAATGCGGCTGAAATGAATGCGACTGCTTCGGGGTAATTCAACTTTAAACCGCGAGCTTTTCGACGCTCTGCCACCAATCCAGCAGTAAAAATCAGCATCTTGTCTTTTTCGGTCGGATTAAGTTCCATAAAAAATTCCTAATCTTGATGATTCATTTAAGCAAAATATGTGCACATATCGTGGTGTTGACCTGAATATGTCATGTGACTCAACAGCATTATTGGAAAGAACATATATTAAGTTCTCCAGATACGTGGAAACTCTTCATCCAGATCAAACCAGTAACGACGGAGTCTGGCTCGAATAGCCGCAAATGCATCGTGACATGCACGAACGTCATCTCCCAGAAAACGTGCACAAACCACGTCATCCAATAAGGTCAATGTAACAGGAACATCCATCCGCATCATCAGTTCACGAATCAGCTCAATATGTTGTTCCAAATATAATGTCGCGCGATATTTTTCAGGCGCAACTGCCCAAAAACTTCCCATGACTGCATGACCGTTCATACCTAAACACGATGATAACCAGCGATCTTTCCCTTTAAAGCGTAATGTGTCTGCCACTAATAACTTGTGATTTCGATAAAGTTTAAATCGATTGGCGTAACAACCTTGTTCGAAGGTTTCTAAACGTGCCTGTCTACCTAAAACCAACATATCCCAACCCATAAAACTGGCAGTTTGATCTAAATGAATGATGGTTTCAGATTGAGCATATGCAGCATCAAACAACATGGTTTCTTGCGGTAGCCATTCCAGAGTTGAATCATTTGCAATATTTAAATAAATATGTTGAAAAGCCTGCTTGCCGTTGGTCTTGTACCATTTTCCAGCACCTGGTGTAGTAACCACCGCATGTGCTTTACGCTCAGTAGACACTTGAAAGGTTAAATGATCACCACCTGCAATTCCTGCTGGTGGATGCACAATGATGGCATGACAAACCCCAGTTTTTTCAGGCCATAGCATTTTTTGCACCCGAACAGGACCATGATGCTTACGATGATTCATAATGGTGCGTTGACCATCAAACCTAAATCCTAATTCAAGCTGGGCGTACCACAAAGCTTTAGACTTTTGGGGTGGAAAGTCTTGTGGTTGATTCATTCTGTTCCTTTATGTCACATATAATACTGGTCTGATCAGTAATGCAATTTTTGCACCAATAACTAGCAGATAATCTAATTAAACATTTGAATGTCTAATTTACATCCACCTTATAAAAAGCAGTTTGTAAACTTCACTCTTTTCTTTTTATAGCAGAATTTTAGATTGCTTGATTCATTTTCTTAGATAAAAATTATCCGTTGTGGAATGTAAAAACTTTAACTCATGCGTTCGCTATTTTTTATTCAATAGCTCTTTAGAAATATAGTTTTTGAGTTTAGGTGATTAGATCAACTCATCACATCATCTAATTAGCCAAAAATTCATCAATTTTCACAAATCTAGACATCTTTTTTTGATATAAACCCTTATAAACTATGCAGCCATTTTTTCTTAATCCTTATACATCCCATGAAAACTCTCATTTTACTGTCGAGCTGTTTAATTCTTTCTGGTTGCATTATTGGAAAGTCAAGTGAAATGAAACGTGCCGAAAAATTATTGCAAAATTTTCAGTGTAAAAATATTGAAAGCACGGAAATCTCGCATAGCAGTATTAATAGTTTTCATCAGCAATCATTGGCCAGTAGTAAAGCTAAAGCAACAACCTATATTGAACAGTATAAATCTGGAGATGCATCTTTTAATATGCCTCTTGATGAAGCAGTGCAACAACAATTTCAACTGTATCAAGCGGCGTGTCAGGCTCTAGGCGGCATCAACCCTAAAATCTAATTGGAAATATAGTTTTTTAGAATGTTTTTTTGACTATTTGTTAAAAAAATGGGCTTTCTTACATTTTTCTTACTTTAGTTTGAAGTTATATTTATTAGTCTTGTCAGCTTCTCAAATAAAAAAGATTGGATTACATAATGAAAAAATCATTATTAGTCGTTGCTCTGACAAGCGTTGCTGTGGTCGCCTGTTCTAAATCTGAAAATAAAACCGAACAAACACCTACCGCAGAACATACCATAGTCGCTTCCTCAGCTACACATTCAGAAACTCAACATGATATGCACACTGCAGAGTATTCCTTAGATTGGGCAGGAAAATATACTGGTAAATTACCTTGTGCAGACTGCGAAGGTATTCAAACTGCACTTGAGCTCAAAAATGATAAAACCTATGAACTCAAAGAAACCTATATGGGTGGCAAAAGTGATGGAAAACCTTTTGAAACACAAGGTACGTTCACTTTTGATCAGAAAAATCCTTCAATGATTGTGTTAGATCAAAAGTCCGAAAACCGCAAGTTTTTCGTTGCTGAAAATACGCTGACCGCACTTGATATGGAAGGCAATAAAATCGAAGGTGCCATGGCCGATCTTTATATCTTGAAAAAATAAAATCATGTTTTTAACTCTAAAATAAAAAACCCTGCTTATGCAGGGTTTTTTAAACCATACGCCTTAGTGAGCGAACTGGTTCATAGTGTTTTTGCTTGCATCACCCGCTTTAAGCGCTTGTTCACCAGCAAAGATTTCTTTATGGTCATCACCGATGTCAGAACCAGCCATTGCTTGGTGTTTAACACATGCGATACCACCGCGGATTTCTTTACGTTGTACGCCAGCAACATAAGCCAACATACCTTCTTCACCGAAGTAACCTTTAGCAAGCTCATGCGTAGAAAGAGCAGCGGTGTGGTAAGTCGGAAGAGTGATCAAGTGATGAAACACACCTGCTTCACGTGCAGCATCAGCCTGGAAAGTACGGATTTTTTCATCAGCATCAGCAGCTAATTCAGTGTTATCGTACTCAGCACTCATCAATTTAGCGCGGTCATACGCTGAAACATCTTTACCTTCAGCAGCCCAGCGATCGTACGCTTGTTGACGGAAGTTTAAAGTCCAGTTGAATGATGGCGAGTTGTTATAAACAAGTTTTGCATTTGGAACTTGTTTTTTGATGTCATTTACGAAACCAGCAATACCAGCAACGTCTGGAGTTGGTGTCTCGATCCAGATCATGTCTGCACCGTTTTGTAAGCTTGTTACACAGTCAAGTACAACGCGGTCATGTTGAGTACCTTCACGGAACTGATACAAACCAGAAGCTAAACGGGTTGGACGATGTAATTTACCATCGCGTTTGATCAGGATTTCATCTTCTTGAGCATCCGCAATATCAATTTCTTGAGTGTCTAAGTAGCTAATATATTGAGAAGCCAAGTCACCTTTCTCTTTAGATACAGGGATCTTTTGAGTCAAGTCCGCACCTTCAGAGTCAGTACGTGCAACGATTACACCTTCATCAACACCAAGCTCAAGGAATGCATAACGTACAGCATTGATTTTTGCAAGGAAGTCTTCGTGTGGAACAGTGACTTTACCCGCTTGGTGACCACATTGTTTCGCATCAGAAACTTGGTTTTCGATTTGGATTGCACAAGCACCCGCCTCGATCATTTGTTTAGTCAACAAATAAGTTGCTTCTTCGTTACCAAAACCAGCATCGATGTCGGCAATGATTGGCACAACGTGAGTTTCAAAGTTATCAATTTGAGATTCGATATCTTTAACTTTTGCAGAATCACCAGCCGCTTCAGCTTTTTGTAGAGCACGGAACAAATCGTTTAATTCTTTTGCATCCGCTTGACGTAAGAATGTATAGATTTCTGCAATCAACTTAGGAACGGCTGTTTTTTCGTGCATAGATTGGTCAGGAAGTGGACCAAATTCAGAACGAAGTGCAGCAACCATCCAACCAGAAAGATAGATATAACGTTTGTTGGTTGTACCAAAATATTTTTTGTTGGCAATCATTTTTTGTTGCGCGATGAAACCATGCCAGCAACCCAAAGATTGAGTATAGCTGCTGTTGTCAGCATCATATTCAGCCATGTCTTTACGCATGATCGCAGCTGTATATTTAGCAATATCCAAACCAGTATGGAAACGGTTTTGAACAATCATACGAGCAGCGTCTTCAGGACGAATTGCATCCCAAGTGCCACCTAATTTATTTTTTACGGCACGTACGTGCTCAAGAGCTGATTGATATGTCATGATATATTCCCTTTTAGGATTTCATCGAAGAGATGTCGTGCTAAATCTCATGTTTATTTGACTAGACTATTATTTAGCCACTTCATCAATATGAATACAGCTTAGTATTAGCAAAAAAATTAATCCAATATTCTAAGGTAATTTTCGGTATTTATTTAAAAAATGGGTAGATCAAAGTCGTATTATAACTCTTATACACCAAATTAAGATATTGATTTTAAATAAATTTAATTTTAAACCATTTTAATTATTTGTTGTTCAAACCCATAAAAATAATTTTTACCATGTATTAGACTTAAGTCGATGGATTGCATTTTTATAAGAAAACCTCCAGAAAATAGGCAAAAATTGCCAATTTAAACATCAATTTTTTGATTTATAATCACCAAAGAATATTAGTGTTTCTAATAAACTAATATAAATGGAATTCGAAATTTAAGTTCTACTTTACAAATTAGAGACTTAAAAATGAATGATAGAAAAAAATAATTGAATTGATCTGTTAAACCTTTAATTCCCAATAAAGTTGTTTCTTTTTTGAGTTTACTTTCACACAAAGCAATTTAACTGTGGCATAATCCTAAACAATTTCTCAATTTTATTCTCGGTATTTTTTTTATGAATCTGGAGCGAGTCGACCTCAATCTATTAATTTATCTTGATGTACTACTTCGCGAAAAGAACGTTACTCGTGCAGCTGAACAGCTAGGTGTGACACAACCCGCCATGAGTAATATCTTACGCCGTTTGCGTAATTTGTTTAATGATCCATTATTAATCCGTTCTTCTGAAGGTATGACGCCAACTGAACGTGCACTGGAATTACAACCACGTATTCGAGATGCCTTGTCAGACCTTTCCATGATTCTTGAACCAAGAACAGAATTTAGACCTTATACCAGCAGTCGTGTATTTAGAATCATGACATCAGACTATGCCGAGGCAACTCTCATTCCTCGTCTGATTAAAGCTTTACGTTCTGAAGCACCCAATGTAGTTTTAGATTTTTTAACACCAAGTGATGTCTCTTACCGAGATATGGAACAAGGTAAAGTCGATTTGGCAATCAATCGCTTTAATGATATCCCTCAAAGCTTCCATCAGGTGTTGGTATGGCGCGATAGCTTTAGCTGCTTACTGAATGACAAACATCCAGCAGTACAACATCTTAATTTAAAAAGTTATCTGGATGCACAACATATCTGGGTCTCTAAAACAGGTATGGGTGTGGGTTTTGGCGTTAATCCAGATAAACAGGCTGGTTTAGGCTGGATTGATCAAGCGCTAGAGCGAATTGGTCAAAAACGCAAAATCTCTGTATTTACCCGTCACTATCAAATGCCTGCACTCTTAGCTCAGAATGTAGATTTAATTGCAACCTTGCCAACCCGTATCGCGCGCTTACAAGCGCAAAATCCAAAACTGGTCATCAAAGACCCACCATTTTATATTCCAGAATTTGAACTAAAAATGGCATGGTGCCCACTTCTACATCATCATCCAGCGCATCGTTGGTTACGTCAATTGATTCTGTTTGTAGCACGTCAGATGATTGAAGAAGAAAATCGTGAATTTATGGTCAATAATTCACAATTTTCTCACTACTAAATCAAATTTTTCTTAAATTCTTCTTTTTTCAAGCTTATACTAATTTTATCTGGAGGTAGTCCTATCTGCCTCCCCGCTTTCTATTTAAATTTTCGCACAATAACGAATATAACAGGTGAATTGTGAGCCTTTTTCAAAATGCTATCATCATTATATTATTGATCGTTGCGGCTGGTTTCTTATCGCTTACCGAAATTGCACTCGCTGGCGCAAGAAAAGTTAAACTCAAGATTCTGGCCGAATCTGGTGATGAACGCGCCCAGAAAGTTTTAGATTTACAAGCGCAGTCTGCCGACTTCTTTGCTGCATCACAAATCGGTTTAAATGCTGTGGCGATTTTAGGCGGTATTTTGGGTGAAGCTGCATTTCGACCTTTTTTTGTTGAATTGATTGATCGTTTCTACGATGGACCATGGACACAAAATATTGGCTTTATTTTGTCTTTTACTTTTGTGACGTCCTTATTCATTTTATTTGCAGATCTGATGCCAAAACGTTTGGCGATGATTGCACCTGAAAAAATTGCTGTTTCAGTCATAGATCCTATTCAAATTTTTATCAAAATCTGTAAACCACTTGCTTGGTTTATAAATGCGATTGCCAATCTTCTATTTCGCCTTTTTAAGGTGAATACCATACGTGATGATAATATCACCTTTGATGATATTTCTGCGGTGATGGAAGCAGGTGCACAAGCCGGCGTTCTGCAAAAACAAGAACATCATTTTATTGAAAATGTGTTTGAACTTGAAGAACGTACTGTTCCCTCGAGCATGACTACACGTGAAAATATCGTGTATTTTACGCTTGATGAATCAGATGAAAGTATTCGTCAAAAGCTTGCCGAGTATCCCTACTCGAAATTTTTGGTTTGTAATGAAACCATCGATCAAGTGATTGGTTATGTGGATGCCAAAGATATTCTGATCAGAATCTTAAATAGTCAATCGCTCATCCATTTGAAAGAAAATACTATTCGTACTGTTCTCACTCTTCCAGATGCTCTCACTTTATCTGAGGTTTTAGATCGCTTCCGCTCAACCAAAGAAAAATTTGCAGTTGTCATCAACGAATATGCTTTGGTGGTTGGCGTCATCACACTAAGTGACATCATGATCACAGTCATGGGCGACTGGGTCACTCCAATTGAAGAAGATCAACAAATTATCAAACGTGATAATAACTCTTGGTTGATTGATGGCAGTACGCCAATCGAAGATCTGAAACATGCCTTAGAAATTGACGATATGCCAGATGAAGAAAATTATGAAACTCTGGCTGGTTTTATGATGTATCAACTGCGTAAAATTCCAAGACCTGCGGATACGGTTGAGTTTTCAGGATTTAAATTTGAGGTGGTCGATGTTGATCACTATAAAATTGACCAGCTTTTGGTGACAAGAATTCTAGAAAAACTGGAAGATCAAAATATTATTGAAGACTAAACACATTTAGAAAATAAAGATGCTGTGTCGGGTTAAATTGTTTATTTTCTGCGTCTTAATTAAGCATTCTGTTTATTGATTTACGCTGAAAAAAGGAGGGTTCAGCGGATGTTTAAATCCCTACTAAAACATTATCTTGAGCTTGTTGCATATAAAAAGTCCTGAACTAATGAACAGGACTATGAAATTATTTTGTCTTTGAGCACTAACTCAACAGTTCCAAAATAGAATTATTAATCAGAATATTCATACTTCAATAATTTACCTGATTCATCCTTAAATATATTAAGAAATATAACTTGGCTATTATTTTTTGTCTGAATTCGGATTTTATAATGGTTATGGGCAGGTACACTAGGCGAACCAGAAAACCTACCTTTAGACACAACACTATAGCTTTCAACTTTTCCGTAATCCTTCTTTAACTCAGGATCTTCAGATATTATTTTTTGAATGTATTTTGTATCCTCATCACTCTTCATTGCTTTATCAAGTATTGGCTCAATTAATAGAGCAATCAATAAACCTACGACAGCAAAAATTATAAATTTTTTCATTATAATTACCAATTAGAATAATGACCGAATTCTGCAGAAACATTGCCGCCAACACTGCCACCAATGCGCCATGAAAACTTTTTTGAAGGATCGACAGTAACACCAGGTATTACTAATTCGGGTTTGGTAAATTGAAAATCACCACCTTTTTCTGATTGTACAAGTCCATTCCCTGTATATCCTGAAACTCCGAAAAGTGTAGCTTCAATTGGTCCAATTCCTGCTCCCATTTCAAGTTTTGAACTTGTTCTTGCGATAGCACCTGAACCACAATCCAGTGCATGTTTCGAAGGCTTGCCATTAGGGTCAAGACCAACCCCTGCACCAAGTCCGACACCAAGTTTACCAGTAACTTCTAATGTTCCATTATTATAACTAATTGAAGCACCACCACCTACACCATAATAACCTTCAATACTTAATGACCATAAACCATATGGGTCAATAAAATTCACAGGATTATTCCCTACATAAGTATAAGTATTTACTCCACCAGCTAATCCAATCGGGTCAGGTTGTGTATAACGACCTACAGTACCATCAAAATATCTATTCCAGTTATACCAAAGGCCAGATTCCACATCATAATATTGACCTGGTAAACCAATGTTAAATTGTCCAATACTGCTTTGAATCACATTGCTGTCATAACTGTTATTTTGAGATTTCCATACAACTGTCTTAGAGAGATTAGTTAAAACTTCAGGTCTTCCCAAATGATCATTATGTACAAAATTTAATGTATTGTTGCGGACCACACCAATTACCTGTCCATACAACCAAACATAAGCTGTACTGATATTTGTATCTGAAGTATTTGACTCACCTAATAATCTGCCATCGGGAGAGTAAATATAATTTACGTTACCAGCTCCACCAGTTTTTCTAGTTCGTAAATTAAATACATCATAGTCATAATTAGTACTGTTGCTTCCAGCCTTCACAGTTTTTAGGCGATTAAAGCCATCATAGCTGTAGTCTACAGTCCCGCCGTGACCAGTTTTTTTAATTAGATTTCCAAGCACATCATAGGTAAAGCTTTTTGCTTCTGTAATTGTCGTACTAGCTAACCTATTTCCAATATTAGTTTGATAATTTGTAGTTAGGTTTGTATTTCCTACCCGAGTACTTCGATTTGAATTTTTATCAAAAGTCCAACTTTCTATATATTGTGTAGAAGTTGATTTAGTAAGTTGTCCTATAGCATCATAAGTATAAGTAGCCGATCGATTTACTTCCAGACTATTATCAACATTGCTAATCAAGTTATTGATATTATAGCTATGACTTAGCTTTTGAATGGCCTCTGTATTAATTCCAGTAATTCTATAATCTTTATCAAAACTAGTTGTACGTGTTAAATCATTCCCGTAAGTCCAACTTTTAATACCGCCATAAGGTTCATAAGTGATACTTTTTACTACATCTTTATCAGCGCCTTGTATACGAACTTTAACAGTATTAATTCTACTCAAAGTGTCATAACCATAAGAAACTTTGTAGCTATCATTTGCAAAGTTTTCGCTAATTAAGCGTCCATAGTTATCAAATGCCCAGTTAGTTTGATAATTTGTACCTTTTATAACTCTGGTCTGAACAATCATTTGACCAGCTTTGTTATAACCATATCCTGATGAACTAGTTCCATCCGATGTTCCACACAACCGCCTGATTACCCTCTAAATCTACAATACGAAAATGCTGGCCTTTTTTACTTCTCCCATCCACGCTTCACCCGCTGGACACACTTCACTTAAAACCGTGTTGGATAATTTTACTAATGCGGTCATGTCATATCCTCTTTAAACTAAAACTGCGTAATAGCGAGCATTATTTTGAAAACCACGCTGATTTTGCGGACATGAATCACGGCAAACATCGTGTTCGGCCAGAGCGAATGCTTTAAATAGTTTGAGTTCTATATCAGCAGGCTGATAAGACTGACATGTATCCAACGCATGCGGACTGTTTGAAAGAAATACCAAGCAATCCATCTCGAAGCGTAACTCAATACTTTGCTGAGTATTGTCGTGCTGAACGTAAGACATTTCTCGCGCCAAATCGGGGACAATTTTAGAAAACAAATTTAGTGTTGCAGTTAAATCCTGTTGAGCCAGTCCATATTTGGTCATTTCAACCAATAAACTATCCAAACCATTTTGATACATCTCATTACATGCATCCTAAAAGGTCTGAAGACCATAATATTGTTCAATCTGTTCGGTGGTACTTGAGCCACAGAGCACATCATTCCAACCATGATCATCATGAACCATTGAAGCCATGACTCGCCCCATATCGGAATACAACACATAACCTTGTGATAGAAAAGCAGTGTGTTGTGCCTTCAAACTGTCTGGCATATTAAAGCGTTCTAGTTTTTCTGCTGCATTCACTAAATATAATGAAAGGTTAGCATGTGCACCCAGTGAAGTAATGTGTAGAACCGCACCTTTTGGTAGACGACCTAACCAATGATGTCCTCCAGGTAATCGTTCATCCCAGATCATTTTTTAGTCGTGATAATTGACTGTGTTCATAACAACTCCTGATCGGATTAATTCGACAAACCTCCTGGGCTTTTATCCCTCCGTGTAGTTCTTACGAACCGTAATCTCTCGGACCAGCCATCCTGTTAGTAAACAGCATCGGAACCCTAGATCACCTTATGTATGAATCAATACGAAGCAAAGCACATGCCAATTTAGTAATACTATTTAATAATAAATTTATAAGTTAAAACAATGCCTTAATCCAAATATATTAGATATATCATCGGGACTATTTATTTGGATTCATTAAAAAACTAAATATTTTGACTGCTCGATTTTTTATCAATGCATAAAAAATGCCTCGTGAAGAGGCATAAATATGGTGCATAAATTTCAGTAATTTCTACAGCTAAGTGCTACAAATTATTGCACAAGAAGTTGATCAAGCAATGCTTCATAATGCAATTGAATATCTTCAGCTAAGATTTTATAGGCATTATCAAACTGAACCATTGGCCAGCCTTCTTTCCAGAAAGGGAAAATATCATGCAAGTCTTTAGTGACAATCGCATCTTCACGAGTAATGGCTTGTGCAATTTGTGCTAATACCTGCGCTGTTTGCGCACCATCTACCGCAAGATAATCAATCCCGCGCGCTTTTAAAATACGAATACGATCTTTTTTATAACGAATTTTCTTAGCCTGTGTAGAATTCAATCCTAGTGCCAAAGTCACAGCTTCAACAAACTTTTCCTCAAAGTTTTTATTTAAAGCCACAAGTGCCTGTTTATGTGCTTCTTGTCGTCCAGCCTTGCCTCCGTTTCGAATAATCTCTTTGGCCTCGATATCAAGCTCGTCTTTCTTCATCGATTGTAAAATATCTAAAATTTCGATATCAGTTAAAGATTCATGAGATTGATCTACCATGGGAGTCCTTGAGAAAATTAAAAAGACTATTGTCGCATAAAAGTCCATTTAAAGCAGAAGAAAACTAAACGAAAAACATGAAGTTTATGTATCATTTTTTCTAATGGTTTTAGCTGGTTTCAAATGATAATTTTTATGATTTAACCTCAATATTTGAGATTGTTTTTGCAGCTTGTTTAGCTCATTAAAGATATTTTCTGATGATCACTTGAGACTCAGCTCATTACAAAGCTCTTTAATTTAACTATTTCCACTAATTCCTTAATGAGTTCATCATATTTTCAAAAATATACATGTTGCAACAAGCATATGAGATCAAGTCACTCGAAATAATCAATAAGTTTTTATAGATAGGTACAATGTTAAGGCATACTGATTTATAAAAACAAAAACGCACCATAAAAGTGCAAAAATAACTTTTAAAAATAAAGAGTTATCTTTCTATCAACTTTAGTATTAACGATAGATTATGCAATTGCATTTTTTAGCAAAATTAATGAATATACGCTTTGTTCGAGTTAGATGAACATTTTAATTAATAATAATTTTTGGGCTAAGGATTGCGTACATGCTTACTATTTTAGGTATCGGCATGATCATGTGTTTTATGTACTTGATCATGACTAAACGTCTGAGTGCAATGGTTGCACTTATTCTCATTCCTGTTCTCTTTGCTTTGATTGGCTGGGGTTTAGGTTTTCACTTTGACAGTTTAAGTCATATCGAAGTCACCAAGCTTGGTGAAACCATGCTCGATGGCATCAAAAAGCTTGCACCTACAGGTGTGATGTTACTTTTTGCCATTATGTATTTTGCATTGATGATTGATTCTGGTCTTTTCGATCCTTCCATTAAATGGATTTTAAAGAAAGTTAAAGGTGATCCGCTCAAAATTACATTAGGCACCGTATTTCTAACTCTCACTGTATCTCTCGATGGTGATGGCTCAACCACTTACATGATCTGTGTTGCTGCCATGATGCCACTTTATAAGCGAATAGGTATGAACCCACTGGTGATGACCTGTTTAATGCTTTTATCCAGTGGTGTAATGAATCTTACGCCTTGGGGCGGGCCGACTGCACGTGCAGCAAGTGCCTTACAAGTTGATGCGAGCCATGTCTTTATTCCAATGATCCCATCTATGGTGATTGCTGCTGCATGGTTATTTGTGTTGGCGTATATGTATGGTAAATACGAACGCAAGCGATTGGGCGTGATAGAAATGAATGACGTCAGTCATGCAGATAATCTGACTATTTCTAAAGACCCTGAAGCGCAAAGACCTCATTTACGCTGGTTCAATGGTATTTTAACGATTGTACTTATGGCAGCATTGGTTAAAGGAATTTTACCAATGGCGATTTTATTTATGCTGGGCTTTTGTATTGCACTGATCGTCAATTATCCAGACCTTCAAATGCAGAAAAAGCGAATTGCCATGCATGCCGATAGCGTACTGGCAGTTGTCGGTGTTATTTTTGCCGCAGGTGTATTTACTGGTATCCTGACGGGTACAGGAATGGTTGAAGCCATGTCAAAAGGTTTCGTTGCAATTATTCCTGCCAGTATGGGTCCATACATGGCTCCAATCACAGGTGTACTCAGTATGCCGCTGACCTTCTTTATGTCTAACGATGCCTTCTATTTTGGTGTACTTCCAATTTTGGCAGAAGCCGCAGCACAATATGGCATTGAACCTGTCGAAATTGCACGTGCTTCCATTGTTGGTCAACCCATTCACCTGCTTTCTCCTTTGGTGCCATCAACCTACTTACTTTGCGGTTTGGCAGCAGTTGAATTTGCAGATCACCAGAAATTTACCTTGAAATGGGCATTCATTACCTCTTGCATCTTGATGGGTAGTGCATTGGTATTTGGTGTATTCCCATTGGTAAGCATGATTTAAACTAAGCTTGAAGCTACAAAAAAACCTCCTAAATTTAGGAGGTTTTTTATGATAAAGATAATTATAGGCGAACCAATTCAACCACTTGATCAACCACATCTTCAACAGTTGTTGCATTTACATTGGTATCTGTAGCTTCTACTTGTGTCGTTATCACAACAACACCCGTTTCACGTAATAAACCAATCTGCTCAAGTGTCAAACCAGCTTTGGCAATTGCTACAACACCTTGTTGAATCAACAAGCTCTCAAGCACTTGTGACTGCTCAAGAATATTTGCAGACACACCAATCACGGCAGGTTTTTGACCTAAACGCGCAGCACGATCTTCGGCGGTTACAGGATTGCTGTGAGCAGTCCATTCAACTGCCGCCTCAACCATACCAGCACCCACGGTGACGTTGCTTAAGCGGTCAATAAAGATAAATGAACCTGTATAACGTGAGTCCTGATAACGATCAAACACCACTGGCGCATCAAACTCAACTGTTACATCTGCAATGGCATTCAGTTCAAGCTCTTCAACTTGTGTATGCTCAAGCGTGTTGACATTGACACGATAGTTAATCTCAGTCACTTTAGCAGGAACTGTTTGTGTGCCGATTTTGACGTTATATAGCTTGCCTTTTACTAAAGGATGTTCGTTCATCCATACCACAGAAGCACGAACACTTCGTGAAATGAGTGGCTGCTCACCTGCACGAACTAAAACATTACCACGCGAAACATCAATCTCATCATTGAGTGTTAATGTGACAGCTTGCCCCGCAAATGCTTGCTCAAGATTGCCATCAAAAGTCACAATCTCTTTAACACTGGATTTTTTACCTGATGGTAATGCAATAATCTCATCACCAACATGAATCTCACCAAGCGCAATTGTTCCAGCAAAACCACGGAAATCCAGATTTGGACGGTTTACATACTGAACAGGGAAACGGAACTCGTGTTTATTCGATTCACGTTTAATTTCCACAGATTCCAAAATGCTCATCAAGGTTTGACCCTTGTACCACGGCGTACTTTCCGATGGATTAACGACATTGTCACCATTCAATGCCGAAATTGGAACGAATAAGATATTCTCTGGACGACGATCACCTAACTGGTTGACAAACGCATCATATTCAACCTGAATTTCATTGAAACGTGGTTCTGAAAACTCGATCAAGTCCATTTTGTTAATCGCGACCACGATATTACGAATACCCAATAAGCTCGCAATAAAGGTATGACGACGCGTTTGGGTTTGTACGCCATAACGTGCATCAATCAGGATAATCGCAAGATCGGCCGTTGATGCACCTGTTGCCATATTGCGGGTATACTGCTCATGCCCTGGTGTATCAGCAATGATGAATTTACGCTTTTCGGTAGAAAAGTAACGATACGCCACATCAATGGTAATACCCTGTTCACGTTCAGCTTGCAAGCCATCGACCAACAATGCCAAATCAGGTGCATCACCTGTCGTCCCAACTTTTTTACTATCACGCGTTACGGCTTGTAATTGATCTTCATAGATCAATTTTGAATCATATAACAAACGTCCAATCAGCGTACTTTTACCATCATCAACGTTACCGCAAGTCAAAAAACGTAATAGGTCTTTTTCTTCATGCTGTTTTAAATATGCCAAGATGTCTTGGCTAATAAGATCTGACTGGTGAGACATGCTCAAACTCCACAAATTCTGAAATCGTTTCCCAAGCGTTTATAAAAACTGCTTAGAAATAACCTTCCTGCTTTTTCTTTTCCATTGAGCCCGCTTCATCATGGTCAATCATACGACCTTGACGTTCTGAACTTGTGGCCAAAAGCATTTCCTGAATAATCTCAGGCAAAGTATCTGCCTCAGATTCCACAGCACCTGTTAATGGATAACAGCCAAGCGTACGGAAACGTACCGATTTCATTTGCGGAACTTCGCCTTCTTTTAAGCGCATGCGTTCATCATCGACCATGATCAGCGTACCACTACGCTCAACCACAGGACGTACCGCAGAGAAATACAACGGTACGATTTGAATATTTTCAAGGTAAATATATTGCCAGATATCCAGCTCAGTCCAGTTCGACAATGGGAATACACGAATGCTTTCGCCTTTGTTCACTTTACCGTTATAAAGACTCCACAGTTCTGGACGTTGATTTTTAGGATCCCAGCGGTGTTTGGTATCACGGAAAGAGTAAACACGCTCTTTGGCCCGTGATTTTTCTTCATCACGACGTGCCCCACCAAACGCAGCATCAAACTGATATTTATCCAACGCTTGCTTTAAGCCTTGAGTTTTCATGATGTCGGTATATTTTGAACTACCATGATCAAATGGGTTAATGCCTGCTTCACGGCCTTCTTTGTTTTGATGCACAATCAAGTCAAAACCATGGGTTTTTGCCATGTTGTCACGAAAGGCAATCATGTCTTTAAATTTCCAGCCTGTATCAACATGCAACAGTGGAAATGGAAGTTTGGCAGGATAAAAAGCTTTGAGTGCAAGATGCAGCATTACCGCAGAGTCTTTACCAATCGAGTAAAGCATCACTGGGTTTTCAAATTCGGCAGCAACTTCACGAATAATATGAATACTCTCAGCTTCAAGCTGCTTGAGATGGGTTAATCTATCTTCAGTCATGAGCATCTCCTTTCCAGTCCGTTTTAATCATTAAGCCGCTTAGTAGTTTTTCACCACTAATTGCGCCACCATATGGAGGAACGAGTGCCATAACAACTCCAAATTAGAAATATCGACATAGCGTACCAGATTGGCCTTATGCTAGATCTGGGATTAGATATTCATTATAGTGATGTAAACAGCCTTTACTTTGCATGTTTTTTCATATTGATATCTAAATTAATCATATAAAAACATGCAAGATATACTCTATCAAATCACTACGCTGATTTTTTAAATAGCATATTATGCCGTAGCCAACTTACACTGCCTACCCGATTTTATTGATAAGCATATCAGTATGAGACATATTTCGATTTTTGGAACCTCCAGCGATGCTGGAAAATCGACTCTCACTTTTGTGATTGCAAAAATTTTACAGCGCGCTGGTATTCGAGTTGCGCCGTTTAAAGCACAAAATGTCTCCAATAATGCACGTGTCTGTGACGATGGCAGTGAAATTGCAATCGCCCAATCCTTTCAGGCTGAAGTCTTAGCAATTCCAACGTCTTATCACCTCAATCCTATATTGCTTAAATCTGGCATAAACGGCCAAGCCTCTGTCATCGTAGAAGGTCAGGTTATTTCTCAACAAGATGTATTGGAATATTATCGTGATCTGGACACACTTAAACCCGCAGTACAACGTTGCTTTGAAACTCTGGCAAAAATGTATGATTGCATTGTGGCAGAAGGTGCAGGTAGTCCAGTTGAACTCAACTTGATGGATAAAGACCTATCCAATATTTTTATTGCCAAACATTATCAAACCAAAATTATTTTAGTTGCTGATATTGAAAAAGGCGGCGTGTTTGCCTCGGTGTGGGGAACTTACAATTTACTGCCCGCAGATTTACGTAGCAATGTGATTGGTGTCATCATCAATAAATTTCGTGGTGATCTATCTTTATTTGATGAAGGCATCAGAATTATAGAACAAGCGTTTAAAATTCCTGTACTCGGCGTTTTACCTTATATGCCGTTCAATCTGGGCTTTGAGGACAATGCCAGTCTACAAAACTTTGTACAACAGCCCCGTCAGAAAAAACTCAAGATTGGCGTGATTGCCTATCCGTATATGAGTAACTATAACGACTTTGAACCTCTCATTGCAGATGATGAAGTCTTACTGGAATTTATTAACTCTCCTATTTCACTGGAGCATTTTGATGGGGTGATTCTGCCCGGTTCAAAGCTGGTGATTGAAGATTTACACTGGTTAAAAACAAATGGATTGTTTGAACAGCTTCAACAACGTCGCAAGCCCATTTTTGCAATTTGCGGGGGCTATGAAATGTTATTTGAACAACTTCATGATCCAGAAAGAATCGAAAATTTAGAGCCGACCACAGCGACAGGCCTTGGTTTGATCGATGATGAGATTTACTTTGCAAAGAATAAAATCTTAAACAAAGCAGAATACCCAATTTTTGGCCTCAACATTGCTGGCTTTGAAATGCATCACGGTATAAGCCAGAAGTATCCACTGTATTTCCAAAAAGACAATATTCAAGGCACTTTTATTCATCAAGTCTTTGATCATAATGCGTTTAGAACACAATATTTACGTGCGATTTGTGCACAGTATCAGGGCTTTGATTTTCAGTTATACAAAACTGAGCAGATCAATAATTTTATTGAAGCATGTCGAAAGCGGCTGAATGTAAAGCTGATTCTTGAGGCAATTCAGGATCAATAATGCTTGGAAAGCAATATTGTCATCATTGGTTTAAATCCAAAGAATCTCGATGAAAGCCTTAAAGCTTAACCAGACATTAATGCTTTATTATATAAATGTAACCAATAATCATTCTCTCTCACAAACCAGCTAATATGATAAAGAAGTAAAAATTCTTAATACTCAGGGATAATAGTTAATGACACGTTCACTTAAAACAACACTGATTTTACTTGCTAGCTCAGTGATCAGCATGTCAGCACTGGCGGAGTTTAAACAAGCACCTTTACCGTATGCGACGAATGCATTACAACCTGCAATCGATCAACAAACCATGGAAATCCACTATGGCAAACATCATAAGGCTTATGTAGATAACCTAAATGCACAAATTAAAACTTATCCAGAACTTGATAAAACCGATTTAATTCAACTTCAAAAGCAAATCTCTAAATACAACACAGCAGTACGTAATAATGGTGGGGGCCACTTTAACCATACTTTCTTCTGGGAAAGCTTGGCGGCAACCAACAAAACAGGTCAGCCTAGTCCTGCCCTCGTAAAACAAATTACTCAAGATTTTGGTTCTCTCGATGCATTCAAACAAAAATTTAATGAAGCCGCATCTGGACGTTTTGGATCGGGCTGGGCATGGTTGATTGTTACTCCAAATGGCAAACTGGCTGTAACATCTACTCCAAATCAAGACAATCCTTTAATGGATCTGAGTGAAACCAAAGGCACACCTTTACTGGGGCTTGATGTTTGGGAACATGCCTATTACCTGAAATATCAAAACCGTCGCGCCGATTACATCAAAGCATTTTGGAGCGTAGTAAACTGGAATAAAGTTAATGAGCGTTACAACGAAGCCATTAAAAAATAATTTTCAGCAAAAAAAAGAGCTTCTGAATTAGAAGCTCTTTTTATATCTTTTTTATTTATACATCTTTACGACGCATATGCGGAAATAACAGTACATCACGAATACTTGGTGCATTGGCAAAAATCATAACCAGACGATCAATCCCGATACCCTGACCCGCTGTTGGCGGTAAACCGTATTCAAGTGCTTCAATAAAGTCTGCATCATAATGCATGGCTTCATCATCACCTGCATCTTTTTCGGCAACTTGAGCCTGAAAACGTTCTGCCTGATCAATCGGATCATTCAGCTCCGAGAAACCATTTGCAAGTTCACGACCACCAATAAAGAATTCGAAACGGTCTGTGATGTGAGGATTATCATCATTACGACGTGCCAGCGGTGAGGTTTCTGCTGGATATTCGGTAATAAATGTAGGCTGACGCAATTTAGTTTCAACGGTTTCTTCAAACACAATCGTTTGTAACTTGCCTAAACCAAAACCAGGTTTAACTTGCTCTTTAAGCACGTCTTGAGTGAATTTGGCTAAAAACTCACGATCATTGACATTTTCAGGGGTGAAATCTGGGTTATGTTCCAAAATCGCATCAAACATCGAGATTTTTTTGAATGGCCCTTTAAAGCTATACACTTCATCGCCATAAGGAACATCGGTTGTTCCCAAAATATCTAATGCAAGTTTTTCAAGCATATTTTCAGTCAGTTGCATTAAATCTTTATAATCTGCATATGCCTGATAAAACTCAATCATGGTAAATTCAGGATTATGACGTGTTGAAACCCCTTCATTACGGAAGTTACGGTTGATTTCAAAGACACGCTCAAAACCACCCACAACCAAACGCTTAAGATAAAGTTCTGGTGCAATACGTAAATACAGCTCCATATCCAAAGCATTATGATGTGTCACAAATGGTTGTGCAGATGCACCACCTGGAATCACATGCATCATTGGCGTTTCAACTTCCATAAAACGTTGATTGGTCAAAAATGCACGAATACCAGCAACAACTTGAGCACGAATCTCAAACGTTTTACGTGTTTCTTCGTTCACGATCAAATCAAGATAACGCTTGCGATATTTCGCCTCTGTATCAGTCAGACCATGAAACTTATCTGGTAGTGGACGCAAAGACTTGGTTAATAACTCAAAACCTTCAAGGTGAACATATAGATCACCTTTACCCGAACGCCCAATATAACCTTCCGCAGCAATAATATCGCCAAGGTCAAGACTCTTAATGGTTTCTAAAGTATCTGCTGGTAGGCCTTTACGGTCAACGTAGAGCTGGATACGACCCGTCATATCCTGGATCACCATAAATGATCCACGATTGAGCATGACACGACCAGCAACTTTTACATAGGTTTTGTCTGAACCTTCAATCTGTGCCTTATCAATATCTTTAAACTGCTCTTGCAGGTCAGCAGCATAATGCTCACGTTTAAAGGTATTCGGCCAAACGCTTTTGCCAGTTTCTTTGGCTTTGTCTTGAATTTGTTTTAATTTGGCATGACGCTGTGCAATTAAATCGTTTTCGGAAAGAATAGGTTCGGAAGTCGATTGAACGTTTGGTTGCGCCATCTCTGCCTCGGTCAATTAAAAAATGAAGTCGTATAGCTTAACAGAACTCACTACAATTGCGTATGTCTTCTTGCCAGTTCATCATTAAAAAAGTTATTTTCCCTTACAATTTAAATGAAATATCGCCTAACACTTAGACCAAATGCTAAGTTAATTTTTACTTTTGCCTCATTAGAATAATCTTAATTCATCATGTCATTCATGATACTTATTTCGTTAAATAACATTTAAATTATTGTGAGTTTGCATCAATATAATGATTAAACATCCTTTAAAAATACTTTTTATGCATGGTCTGGATTCATCTCGGGAATCCACAAAGTTTCATGCGATTGAAAGTACAAACAAGTTTTGTATTACGATCGATTATCGAAATTTAAGCTACAACACTGTTGCAGATTTTTATCAAAATACGATTGAAACGATTCAACCAGATTTACTGATTGGTCATAATCTAGGAGGCTATTGGGCACTCAAACTATCGTCGCAGTATCATCTGGCTGCTATAGTGGCCAATCCGAGTCTTGCTCCTTTATTTCGAGATGATTATCCATCACTCACATCTAAAGAGCTAGATACAGATAGTCCCAAGATTGCCTACATTGAATTGGGAGATGAATCACTCAATATGTATGATATTCAAAATGTGCTTGAAGACTATATGATTGTCGATAGCATCGAAGGTGGACATCACCGTCTTGAAAATCCATCCAAGCTCAATATTTTAATTGATCATATTCAAAGTGAATATTTTAGCCATACGATACGATAAATGCATGTTTAGAATTTAAATTAAAAATTAATGTTATTTTTCAAACAGGTTTATTTGATCAAAAATTACACAAAAACATCACCAGCTTGAATACTATAAAATAATATCAAAATCACGACTGCCTTAATTCTTATAGATCAAAACAATTTTATAGAAAATATAGAGTGACACAATTAACCTTGCTTTTGGTTAAAACAGCCATTTCACTTTTTATGTGACAGATTAAACTCTTTTATTCGCTTTACTTAGATGTCGAACTGCGCAAAAATCGAAGCCAAATATGAGCACTGATGATGTTTATATTCAGAGTCGTTATTACATTATATGGAATTGTTTTACTGAAAGGCAGCTGAAGCGAACTTATCAGGTTGGAGAATCAAATGAAAAAGTATCAATGTATCGTTTGTGGTTGGATTTATGATGAAGCCGAAGGCTGGCCACAAGACGGCATTGCACCAGGGACAAAATGGGAAGATATTCCTGATGACTGGACTTGCCCTGACTGCGGCGTTTCAAAAGTTGATTTTGAAATGATCGAAGTTTAATCGGTATTTCAAAAGACCATGTCCATGAAACATGGTCTTTTTAATTTAATCTTAGTTTTTATTACCTTACTACGGAGAATAATAATGCACCCAATCGTCATTATCGGATCAGGAATGGCAGGTTATACCCTTGCTCGTGAATTTCGCAAGCTTAATCCTGAACATGAACTTGTCATGATTTGTGCTGACGATGCAGTGAATTATGCAAAACCAACCTTATCTAATGCGCTTTCTGGCAACAAAGCACCAGAACAGATTCCATTAGGTGATGCAGAAAAAATGAGTACCCAGCTCAAGCTGCAAATTTTGTCAGAAACTTGGGTAAAAGCCATTAATCCAGAAACTCATGAATTAAAATTAGAAAAAAATGGTCAGGAAACGATTCAGCCCTATTCCAAACTGGTTCTGGCTGTAGGCGCCAATCCAACCCGTTTAGCCATTGCCGGTGATGGTAGTGATGATATTCATGTGGTGAACTCTCTTATCGATTATCGCGCCTTTCGTGAAAATCTTGCAAAACGTCAAGATAAGCGTGTTGTCATTCTAGGTGCAGGTCTTATTGGTTGTGAATTTGCCAATGATTTACAGCATACTGGGCATCAGGTGACAGTCATCGACTTGTCTCCTCGCCCACTGGGTCGTCTATTACCTGCGCATATTGCAGATGCTTTTCAGAAAAATCTGGAAGAAAGCGGTATTCACTTTGTACTTTCAACCACAGTAGAAAAAGTATCTAAAATTAACGATGGTCAAGATTATGCTGTCACACTGGCAAATGGTCAGACGCTAGTGGCCGACATTGTTTTATCTGCAATCGGATTACAACCAAACATTGATCTGGCAAAACACGCAGGCGTGCATACCAGTCGAGGTATTTTGACTAATAGCCTCCTAGAAACCAACCTTGAAGACATCTATGCAATAGGCGACTGTGCTGAAGTTAATGGAACCTTGCTCCCCTACGTGATGCCGATCATGCAGCAGGCCCGCGCCCTCGCGAAAACCTTGAGTGGTGAAACAACACATGTTCACTATCCTGCCATGCCAGTTGCTGTAAAAACGCCTGCAGCCCCGCTCACCGTACTTCCTGTACCTGTGGATGTAGATGTAAACTGGGAAACAGAAGAATTTGAAGATGGTATGCTTGCCAAAGCTATCGACAATACCGATACACTCAGAGGTTTTGTACTATTAGGTGCTACGGCGGGTAAACAGCGCCTGACACTCACCAAACTGGTTCCAGACTTGATTCCCGCACAGCTTTAAGGTTTAAATAGCAAGGACATTCATCTGAGTGTCCTTTTTAGGAACGGATCATAAAATGAATAGCGCTTTGCAATTTAGCTCTTCACCTTATACTTCATTTATGCATGAAACTAAGGTAAAGCTAAGCAACGGATTAGAGCTACACGTCGAAGTGGGCGGAAATCCCGATCATCCCACTATTCTTCTGATTATGGGTTTGGGTGCCCAAATGTTATTCTGGCCTGATTTTTTCTGTAAATCATTAATTGATCAGGGCTTTTATGTGATCCGATTTGACAATCGTGACATTGGATTGTCATCCAAAATTCGCCACAAAGGCAAACGCTTAAATACCTTAAAGCTGATGAGCCGTTTTACGCTGGGATTGGGCAATCAGGGTGCACCTTACACACTTTATGATATGGCAGAAGACGTTTCGCTTTTACTTGAAGCGATGCGGATTAAAAAAGTCAATGTGATTGGTGCTTCAATGGGTGGCATGATTGCGCAGATTATTGCAGCAAAATATCCAGAGAAAGTTGAAAAACTGGCATTGATGTTTACCAGTAATAATCAGCCGCTCCTTCCGCCACCTTTCCCTAAACAACTGTTTAGTTTGATTGGAAAACCCAAATCAAGCGATGAAGATGGTATCATTAACCACAGTCTAAAATTATTTGAGATCATTGGTTCACCAGGTTATGTGAATCAGGTCGAAGCAATACAGACTGCACGTAAACTGTATCAACGAAGTTATCACCCTGCGGGTGTACTTCAACAGTTTTTAGCAATATTATGTACGGGGTCCTTACTACAACTGGACAAACAGATTTCTCAACCAACATTGGTGATCCATGGTTCGAGAGACCGTTTACTTCCTCCAAGTCATGGTAAGGCAGTTGCGAAAGCAATTAAAGGTGCTAAGTTTGAATTAATTCAGGGAATGGGACATGATATTCCACCACATTTTATTCCCCAACTTAGTTATCTCTTTGCTCATCACTTTAGATCATAAGCACTAGGACATTATGGCTGCATTACCCTCCTTAAGACAGCTGTCATATTTAGTTACGCTGTCGGAAACATTGCACTTTACAGAAGCAGCACGCCGTTCATTTGTCACTCAATCGACATTGTCTGGCGGTATCATGGAATTGGAACGTTTGCTTGGCGGCGTACTGGTCGAACGCGATCGTCAAAATGTACGCTTAACGCCTCTTGGGGAACAAGTGGTAGCTCGCGCCCGTGTCCTACTGGCAGATGCGCAAGATTTAATGCGGCTCAGTCGGGAAATGAGTGAACCACTGACAGGTGATCTTCATTTAGGCATTATTCCAACGATTGCACCTTTCATCCTGACCCAGTTGCTTGATGAAGTACACAAACAACTTCCCAAGATCCAGCTACATTTGCACGAAGCACAAAGCGAAAAAATCGTTGAGCGCCTAGAGCATGGTAATTTGGATATGGTCGTATTGGCTTTGCCTTTCGATACACGTGGTTTGAAAGTTGCCGACATTGCCAAAGAGAATTTGTATCTGGTCTGCAATAAGCATGACAAACATTCGGTAAATGCACACTCTTTAGATGATCTGGATTTGTCTCGTCTGATGTTGCTCGAAGAAGGCCACTGCTTACGAGATCATGCTTTAAGTGCTTGTCCTATCGGTGAACGCAAAAATGACAATCGTTTAAAAGCCAGCTCTTTGCCCACACTGGTCGAAATGGTATCATCAAATCTCGGTTTTACGCTATTGCCAGAAATTGCAATCAATACACATATGCTCAAATTCAATGATGATTTACTGGTTAAAGAAATTGAGAATGCACCAAGCCGTACACTTGCCCTGATTACCAGAAAGAGTACCCCGCTGCAAAGTGAATTTGATGTGATTTTAGATATCTTAAAACGAATTACAGCAACTTTGCATTAAGTCTACATTGATTAAATTTTATGTTCAGAATGAAAAAAGGAGTCTTTAAAGACTCCTTTTTTTGTCATATTATTTTGGTATTAGGCAAAGATAGACAGCAAAGTTTGCTGCGCATTGTGTGCGGTTTCGCCTTCAGTAGATTCCACTCTTACCCATGTTCCATCACTTTGCAATAACCATGCTTGCTGATTATCTTGTAAATAATTTAACAAACCTTGTTGGTAAATGCGTTTTTTCAAAGCTGAATCTTCAATCGGAAAACATGCTTCAACACGATTGAATAGATTACGATCCATCCAGTCTGCACTTGAGCAATAAATTCGTGCGTCACCATTATTACTAAAATAATAAACACGCGTATGCTCAAGAAAGCGCCCCACAATCGAACGAACACGGATATTTTCTGAAAGCCCTGGCAAACCTGGACGTAAACAACAAATTGAACGAATAATCAGATCAATTTGTACGCCAGCCTGAGAGGCTTCATATAGTTTATTGATCAATTGCAATTCGGTGAGTGCGTTGACTTTTACAATAATATGCGCAGGCTTTCCTGCTTTGACATTGGCAATTTCATCATCAATGAAATTGAGCAACTGCGCATGTAAGGTAAATGGCGCATGCAATAACTTTTTAAGTTTTGCCATTTTGCCCATACCTGTCAGTTCTTGAAAGATACGGTGCACATCTTCACATAGTTCTTTGTCGGTCGTTAACAGACCATAATCGGTATAGATTCTGGCATTTCCTGCATGGTAATTACCCGTACCCAAATGTACATAACGCACCAGTTTATTGTTTTCTCGGCGCACAACCATAATCATTTTGGCATGGGTTTTATAGCCTACAATCCCATATACCACCACAGCCCCCGCTTCCTGAAGCACATTGGCAACTGCAATATTGGATTCTTCATCAAAACGGGCACGTAGCTCAATCACTGCGGTCACTTCTTTACCATTACGCGCGGCTTCAGCAAGAATCTGAACAATCTCGGAATCTGGACCACTGCGATACAGCGTTTGTTTGATTGCCAGCACTTGCGGATCACGTGCAGCTTCACGCAAGAGATTAATGACAGGTGCAAATGATTCAAATGGATGATGCAGCAAGATGTCCTGCTTTTGCATTGCCGCAAAAATATTTTCTGATTTTTTCAGGATTTTTGGAATAACAGGCGTATGTGAGTCGTAACGTAAATGCGGACGCTTGAAGTTTGACAATAAGCGAGCCAGATTGACAGGCCCTTCAACCTTATAAAGCTGTTCTTCATCAAGATCAAATTCATCAAGCAGATATTCATAAATATGTTTTGGACAGTTTTCAGTCACTTCCAGACGTACAGCACGTCCAAAACGGCGTGAGCTCAACTCGCCTTTCAAGGCTTTTGCCAAATCTTCTACATCTTCATTTAATGCAAGATCTGCATTACGTGTTACACGAAATTGATAGCACCCCGTTGCGGTCATGCCCGGAAACAGATCTGAAACATGTTCATGAATGATTGCAGACAGCATCACATGATGCTCTTTTCCACCCGTAAGCTCATCAGGTAAACGAACCACACGTGGTAACGAACGAGGTGCAGGTACAACAGCCAGATCAATCTGTCGACCAAATGCATCTTTACCTTCAAGCGTAATCACAAAATTGAGACTTTTATTGACTAAGCGAGGGAACGGATGCGCAGGATCCAGACTAATCGGGGTTAATACAGGTGCAACCTGCTCTTGAAAGTATTTTTTCACCCAAGATGACTGTGCTGGTGTTAATTCACCACGACGTAAAAAGCAAATATCTTCTTCACGCAATTTTGGCAATATCTCTTCATTTAAAATACGATATTGACGCTCAATCGCTGCATGTGCCGTCTTGGAAATTTGCTCAAGCACCTGTTTCGGTGTCAAACCATCTGGACTGCGGCTCTCATTACCTAAATCCAATTGCTCCAAAACGCCTGCCACACGAATTTCAAAGAATTCATCCAGATTACGAGAAAAGATTAATAGAAAATTCATGCGCTCCAATAATGGATGCAAAGGATCAACCGCTTGTTCCAAAACACGTAAATGGAAATCTAAAATAGAAAGTTCACGATTAATGTATCGATCATTATAAGTGTATTCTACTGGTGGTGTTGTCATCGCAGTATTCATGCGCTAACCCTATCCTATGATGCAAAATTCTGTAATTAGTATGCTTCAAAATTATTTCAATTACATAAAAAAACACCCCTTAAACGTGTTTTTTTATGTTTTTTATCCAAAGTTTATCTTTTTACGGAATCTCACTATAACGCATATATTTTAGAGTAAAGCGCTTCTTAAATTTAAAGCGTGGATCATTACGGTTTTCTTGATAATATTTTGGATTGGGTAAAAGTGCAGCCAGAAATGCAGCCTGATCACGTGTTAAGTTTTGCGCGCTCCGATGAAAATAGTAATGTGAAGCTGCTTCTACCCCATAGAGATGATCACCAAATTGAACAGAGTTCATATAAACTTCCAAAATACGCTGCTTAGACCACATGCGCTCCATCATCCAAGTGGCTATCGCTTCTTGTCCCTTTCGAATCAATGATCGTTGATTATATAAAAACAAGTTTTTGGCAAGCTGCTGGGAAATTGTAGATCCACCATTTACGACTTCACCTGACTTTTCATTCTTTTCTAAAGCGTATTGAATTCCTTCCCAGTCAAAACCATGATGATGAACAAATTTGCCATCTTCGGCTGCCACCACAGCCTTTTTAAAATTATCACTAATTTCGTCATAATCTCGCCATTGCTGTTGAATGGGTTTAGAAGAGTCAGACCAGTAATCTAAACGCATAAACATGGTCGTTTCTACAGGGTGTGTTCTCCACCACGCCAGACTACAAAAAATCCATAATTGTATTAACAGCACAAAACTGACAAGAATTAACACTGCGCGAACAATAAATCTTTTCATGCCAGTTTGTTTCTCCAGAAATATTGATAATTCATGCTAAGCTAATCGAAATCTTATCCATGTATAACAAAAGCATAGCATGTCTGAACTTACACCTCCGCAGATAAATCGTAAACTTGATCTTCACGCATGGTGGATGACCGCCATGCTGATTGCTATTAATGTAGGTTTATTTGTCTGGCAAATTTTGCATGGGGTAGATGCCAGTAATCCGGCACCTGCGGATGCAATTCGCTGGGGAGCTGATTTTGCACCCCTTACCTATCTGGAACAGCCGCAACGCCTCATCACCAGCATGTTTTTCCATTTTGGGTTTGTACATTTGGCACTCAACATGTGGGCTTTATATATTTTTGGAAGTCTTGCTGAGCAAATATTGGGACGTTTTTACTTCATAGGCTTATATTTTTTAGCAGGTTTAATGGGAAGCTTACTCAGTGGTTATATGAGTATTCAGGACAGCTATGAACTGCTGAACCATTTCAATTCCATTGCGGGAAGTCAGTCGTCGCTCATCCCACATATTGCAGCAGGAGCTTCAGGGGCAGTGATGGGGCTTGGCGGCGCACTTACCATTCTTGCTTTTTTTCCGCCATTACCTTTACAGCGCTTTATTTTAGATAAGAAAGCATTGTTGATTGTGATGGGGATCAATCTGGCATTCGGATTTATGACCATTGGCATTAATAATTCTGCACATATCGGTGGCATGATCATGGGCGCATTTCTGGTATTTATCTGGTATTTATTTCAAAAAATGAAGGCGCAAATGCTAGGAAACTTAATAGGGCTAGTGAGCGGTAGTCTTGTTTGTGTTGTTTTTTATCAATATTGCATTAGCTTACTTCCACCGATTACCCCATTTTGGCAAATGATTTTGTCACAAATGAGTCAGCAGCTTGGACGCTAACGCCATCCAAGCTGATACTTATTATGATGACTGGTTAAGTTCCCTTAAACTTTGCAAAGGTGGAATGTCACACAAATAACTTAATCGGTAGCGACCAATCATTGCACAAATTAACATCATTAATACTGGAAGAATCAGCCAGATCTCGATATGCCATTGAATAGCAATATTCATCTTATAACTTGCAATTGCACTGATCACCTCGGCAAACAAACAAGCCACAACACCTGACAGTAATCCGATCAAGCCAACTTCAAACATGAGCATATTTTTCAGTTTGCGTTTCGAGATCCCAAATGAGCGTAATAAAGCGACTTCACGTCGACGCTCATCCATCAGCAAATTCAGACAAGCAATGAGTACCAATACTCCTGACACCCCCACCAAGACTGCCAGTATCGTAATAATCTGAACCAATACTCCAACCAAACGTTTCACTTCATCCAAAATTAAGCTGACATCGATAAATACTGTATTGGAAAATTGTTGAATCACCGCGATTAGTTTTGTTTTATCTTGAAGTGGGACATAGAAGCTTCCCAGATAACTTCCTGCATTTTCATCCATGGTAGAGGGTGAGAAAATAAAGAAAAAATTGGGACTAAAGCTTTCCCATTCCACTGTTCTTAAATTAACTACTCTGGCAGACAAAGGACCTTCTGGAAGCTGAAATGTCAATTGATCTCCAATCTTGATGCCAAGCTCTTGAGCCAGCTTAGACTCCACCGAAACTTGATTGACCTGATTAAATCGTGTAATACCAGTAATGATCTGGTTATCTTCAGGAAAACTTTGTGCTTGCGTGAGATTTAACTCACGGCGCAAGGCATTATTCTGTTTAATCTGATCAGCTGTAAAAGGCTGATCATTTTTGGCAATCAGGCGACCACGAATATTGGGATAGAGTGGCGTACTTTTCCACTCATTTTGCTTAAGTTGTTGCTTGAGCTGTGGCATTTCAAAAGGCGGTAAACCGTAAACAAACTGGTTCGGTGTTCCTTCAGGTAACTGTTGCTGCCAACGCTCCAGTAAATCTACCCGAAGTACACTCAATACTGTAATTAAGCTAATTCCCAATGCCAGTGCGGTAATCTGAAGCGCAGTTTGGTGTGGTAAACGTACATAAGCTGATAAACGATTTCGGAGTGTTTTTAGAAATTTAAGTAAACTCCACACGATGCCATAGAGCAACAGACTCAACAGTAAAATTGCAGCCAGCATCATGCCACTCAATGGGATATTTTCACTCAGGATCAAGCTAAAAATAATCAGACTGGATATACCTGCCAAAAACGTTAAACTCAATGAACGCTTGGAGCGTATTTCTTGCCTGATCACACGGATTGGCGGTGTATTTAGTAACTCCCACACACTTGGTAAAATAAAACCAAATAACACCACGACACTGGTAAAAATAGCGATTGGTAAAGGCCCAGCAATCAGATGCATAGCCGAAAAACCAATATTTAATTGAGGCATTAACTGGAGCATGAGCTGTAATAATCCATACCCCAGCCCAATTCCAATGAGCGTTCCCGTACCAATCGAAATCAGGCTTACGATACTCAGTAGTCCGATATAGGCACGCAAGATTTGCCATTTGCTCGCGCCAAGACAACGGATTAAAGCGATATGATCTTGGTTTTGCTGCACATAGCGTTGACTGGTCAGCGCAATTGCAATTCCACATAGCAAGATGGTTAAAATATTGGCGAGTTGAAGAAAAGTATCCAGATTCTCAATCGGCTTCATCAAACGAGCGTTGTTTTGAGTCGCGTCTCTTAACCGCAATGTCGCCTGATTTTCAGAACTTTCATTGTCACTATTCGGCTGCTGAAGATGCTTAAATTGCTGCGAAAACGTTTTTGTTTGTTCTGGATTCCCAGCCATTAACAGACGATATTCGATACGGCTGCCAGTCTGAATCGCATTGGTTTTTGCCACATCCTGCTGATTGATCATGACCGTGGGTGAAAAACCCGAAAATCCAAGTTCCTGATTGGAATCATGCTGAATCAACCCTGTAAATTTAAATTGACCATCTGCAATAAACACCAAGTCATTTAATTTCACTTTCAGTAGATCTCTGGCACGAGGGCTTAGCCAAACCTCTCCACGACGCAGCGTTTGCTGTACAGGATCAATTTTCAAATCCCCTCTTAACGGAAATTTATGATCTATTGCTTTGACATTAACCATCACAAAATTTTGATCGGTGCGCGCCATAGAGCTGAATAAAGTGACTTTGGACTGCTGTAATCCGTCTTGCTGTGCCTGTGCTGTCCATTGCTGAGCAATTGGCTCTTGATCAGATAAAACCAAATCGGCTGCCAACATTTCTGCTGCCTGTAAGCTGACTGCCTGCTTGACCTGATCATTACTAAACTTCAATGCTGTTGTCGCACTGATCGCCAGTGATAGCGCAATAATGAGTAGATATAAGCCACCCGTACGAAAACTTTGCAATAATAATGGTTTCAGGATTGAACTCATACTTGCTCCAGTTGATTGATATCTTGACTCAACTGACCATCTTCCAGATGGAAATGACGCTGGCATTGTTGCGCAAGTTTAAGATCGTGCGTAACCAATATTAAAGTGGTGCCCAGCTCACGATTTAAATCAAATAATAAATTTTCAATTTCTTGGGCGGTTTGTCCATCCAGATTTCCCGTTGGTTCATCTGCGAATATGAGTTTTGGTTCTGCAATCAGGGCACGTGCAATTGCAACTCGTTGCTGTTCTCCCCCTGAAAGAACTTTTGGCGTTTGTTCAATTTGTCGCTCCAAACCAACACGAGACAGCCATGAACGTGCTTTTTTCTCGGCAACTTTATAATTAAAATTTGGCTGCAATCGCATTGGTAACATTACGTTTTCCAATGCGCTTAGATGAGGTAAGAGTTGAAAAGATTGAAAGACAAATCCGATATTGGCAAGCCTGATCTGAGCACGTTGTTCTTCAGTTAATGTATGTACTGCTTGCCCACACACCCATAACTCGCCAGAGGTTGGACGATCCAATGTCGCCAAAACCCCCAGCAAAGTCGATTTACCAGAACCAGAACGTCCTGTGATTGCCACCTGCTCGCCTGCAAAAATCTCGAGATCAATATCATGTAAAATCGTTAAAACTTTGTTATTAAATTGCACCGATTGTGTGACTTGATGGGCAGCGATCATTGGTTGTGGCATGATGGTAAATATCCCCTTTGGTGAAAACTTCGACAATCTACTATGCAACTGTATAACATGTTTTTAGACGGGAAATGGGCAAAATGGTTCTTGATTGGTTCATTTAGCGTAATACCTTTTACAGTTTCGGCAAAAACCATTCTTATCTTAGGCGACAGTCTGAGTGCGGGTTATGGCATTAACCCCGAACAGGGCTGGGTCGCTTTATTACAAAAACGTCTGGATCAACAATTTCCCAAGCAGCATAAAGTCATTAATGCCAGTGTAAGTGGGGAAACCACCAGTGGTGCTTTAGCTCGTTTACCCAAACTACTTACTACTTATCGACCTAATGTGGTGGTCATTGAGCTTGGTGGTAATGATGCATTAAGAGGACAACCGCCTCAAATGATTCAAAGTAATCTGGAAAAATTAATCCAGCACAGCCAAAAGGCAAAATCTAAAGTCGTGGTGTTTGGAATGAAAATACCACCAAATTATGGCACTGCCTATAGTCAGGCATTTGAAAATAATTATAAGGTAGTGAGTCAAACATATCAGGTTAAGTTGTTGCCATTTTTTCTTGATGGTGTGGCTGGACACAAAAGTCTAATGCAAAATGACCAGATCCATCCAAATGCCAAAGCCCAGTCAATCTTGCTAAATAACGCATACCCATATATTAAAGGCGCTTTATAAAGCGCCTTTAGTCCAATTGCATGACAGCATATCAGGACTTAGAAATCAAAAAAATTGACTTCTCCTGTTTCGAGTGAGTACTCAGCACCCACCACAATCATTTTGCCTTTTGCAATCAGGCTTTCCAGTACAGCAGATCCATGTCTTAATTGATTAACCGAAGCAAAAACATTAGAACGTACCGCATGCATGCATAATTTTTTGTGGTCATGTTTGAGATCGGTTTGCAACAGGATTTCAACCGATGGTCGTACACGATTCACAATCGACATCAAATTATCTGAAGGTGGATTTTCTGGGTCAAGCAAAGTATCTACAGTTGCTTGTATTGCACCACAATGACTGTGACCGAGCACCACAACAACTGCGCAATCATAACGTTCTGCTGCGAACTCAACACTACCTACCTGAGATGGCGCAACGATATTACCTGCAACACGAATGACAAATAAATCACCCAGTCCTTGGTCAAATACCTGCTCAGCAGGTACACGCGAGTCTGAACAGCCTAAAATAATCGCAAAAGGATTTTGAGCTTCTGCCATTTCAGCACGCTCCTGATGCGACAAAAGCCGTGGATGGGTAGTATCCCCTTTTACAAATCTTTGGTTGCCAGCTTTTAGACGATCCAACGCTTCTTGTGCCGTTAACATTTATTCTACCATCCAACAAAAAGTTTGATTTAGTTTAATCAGCTCACATCGGAAAGTCACTGACAAAAACTCAACTCTTCTCTTGAATATGTTGGCCGACAATATTTTCACCAGTTTTGTTTAGCTTAATGATTTATTTTAAATTTTATTATTTTTTGTTTATTCTGTATTCTTCAATCAATGTTAAATCATTTGCGATTCTCCACGTTCATAGTCATTTCAAATATCTGCTGTATCTTTTAGTATTAAGCTAACTCAAGCGTGACCAGACCACTATGCAAAAACATCCTGTTATCGAGCAGCTCATCGAAGCACACCTTGAATTTTTAGCGCAAGAATTTTCAATGCCTGATACAATTCATGATGAATTTAATGCGTTTTATCATTGGCTCAAACAACAGCAACTAAAAAATATCTGGACCTTTGAGCAAATTTATCAGCTCATTCAAAAACAAATTCTAGACACTCCTGCCAGCGCTTTCCTAATCGAACAAATTGCTGAGCATATCCGTTTTGCCCTAATTCATCCTATTAATGATCAGACCAAGATTGAGGATGTCATTCCTGTATTGACCATTGACCAAATTGCACAATACGTTGCGAGTAAAGCCGAACATCGTCAGGCACTTATTAAGCAAGTGACGACTAATCCCGCTTTTTCTGCCATGGTGACACAACTGATTCAGCATGCCATACAGGATTATATGGATAATTCACTTATGGCAAAGAAGGTGCCAGGTGTGGGGCGCTTTATGAAGATGGGCAAGTCTGTGCTTGAGTCTGTGACAGACTCTAACCTTGATGATACGGTAAACAACTATTTGCAGAAAAATATCATCAAGCTCAGTCAGCTGAGTGAAACTGTACTCAATCAGCATTTTAGCGAAGAAAAGCTTTATCATTTTCAAGCTAATCTTTGGCATAAAATTAAGCTTCAACCTTTAAATGTGTTGCGTCGTTATGTTGAAGTCAATGATTTGCCTAAAACTGTTGAGCTTGGTCATGAAATCTGGGAACACATTCGTCAGACAGATTATTTGAAACAACAAGTTCATGATGGCGTCTATGCCTGGTATGCTCGAAATCAGGAGCGTTCTTTTGATTTATTATTACACGACCTGAATATTGATGAAAATTTGATTCAAAATGAGTTGACCCAACTGCTTAATCCAATTATTCAGGAAATGATTCAATCTAAATATTTACGTGAACGTGCTCGACTTTATTTGGAAAAATTTTATTATTCAGAGCAAATTCAGCAAATATTAAAGTAAATATTAAAAAAAAGATCCGCAATATCTGAATTGCGGATCTTTTTTTTTAACAGAACCTAAAGATTTTAAAAGTCATAAGACAATGACAACCAATAATTACGTCCAGAAATATACGTTCCATCATTGGTTGAGCCCATGGCAATATATTCATAGACTGTTGTTTGTGAGGTCGCTGTTTTTCCAATAATTTTGGTAAAATCTTTATCAAGCAAATTATTTACCGCGAAATTTATACGCATATGATCACTGTAACGGTAGCTTGTACCTAAATTAAATAAGTTATAAGCCTTAAACTTGTTATCTGTCATATTATAGATTTCAAGATTATTTCTTGCTGTCGCATTCGTTCCTGTTGGTACAGAAGCAAAACGTTTACGACTGGATTTATATTCATGCTGCAGGTAAACATCTATGGCATCATTAATATGCCAAGTTGAAGTAGTATTTATAGCATGTTTGGGCAACATAGTATAAGCAAAACCGTCATTTGTTCCCGACGTTACTTCGGTATCCGCCCATGTATATGCAGTTTTAATATCCCACTCTGGAATAATCTTATACTTTAATGCAACCTCTACACCTTTCGTTTCTGCAGAATTCGCATTCATTGATTGAGAAAAAGTATCTTGATAAATTGAAGCACCAGCAACTGTAATACAACCTGAGCGATTTGGTGAATCAATGAAAGTGCAACTATATACATATCCATCAGAAGAAATTAGGTTTTTAATCTTGTTTAAATATCCTGTAACACTAACTTCAAAATTCTCACCATTATCAAAATTAACACCTAATTCATAGTTTTTCGATTCCTCAGGTTTTAATCCAGGTGTTCCAATCGTTAAGCCAGAACCTTGACCTAGACTTACACCATTATAAGAAATAACACTTACACCTGTTACGCCATCATATAATTGTGCAGCAGTTGGCACCTTATATCCTGTACTTACACCACCTTTAATCGTTAATGTATCTGAGGGTGTCCAAACCAAATATCCTCGTGGACTAAAATGTCCACCAAAACCAGAATGATCTTCATAACGCCCACCAAAGGTAAAGGCTAAAGGATTAAACAACCGCCATTCATCTTCTATAAAAATTGCTGTAGATTCGGTTTCTAATTTTGGATTTTGATTACGTAATGTATCTGTTGTTTCAGATTTTTGGTATTCGATGCCACCAGTAACTTTATGCATCCCTAATTGGCTTGTAATATCAGTATGTGCCAGAAAATCGTCATTTTTTAATCTTCTTTCAGCACCACGTAATTCAACTGGAATATAAGTACTTGGTAATGTTCTCCCTTTAACTTGAGTATTATTTTGTAATACATAAGTAGACCATTTACCAAAATCATAATCACCATCATGACCAATCGACACTTGATTACGAAGATACTCCATCTCACCAGATTGGCTATAAGAGTTAACTGTTGTATCAGTATCTTTAGTCCCAAGAACATTATTGATATTTTTGTAGATTTGATCGGCTGTAAAGCCATCGATCCAAAACGAATTTTTATTATCTAATTTATAAGTCAGTTTTGCGCCTACATCATAGTTATGTGCTTTATTTGGTCTAGGATCTCGTAAATTACTACTTTCATCCACACGATCGGCTGTTCCCCGATCCATGTAACTGCCACGTAGTTGTATACCTAACTTATCATTGACCAGAGGACCATTTAGCGCAAAACTGGTAGTTAATGAATTGGCTTCCTTATTACTTTCAGTGACATTACCTGAAACTGTCAAATTACCATGCCACTCATTCGATACCTTTTTGGTAATGATATTAATCACTCCACCCATTGCATCTGATCCATACATCGTAGACATTGGACCTCGAATAACTTCGATACGTTCAATACTCGCTAAAGGTGGTAAAAATGAACGTAATCCAGATCCAAACCCATTTGGTGCAATATCAGTATTGGTATTTTGACGCTTACCATCAATCAAAATAAGCGTATATTGCGCACCCATCCCTCGCATTTCTACTTCAAGATTGCCTGTTTTACCTGTTCCATTTCTAACATCAACACCTGGAATATCTGTGAGTAAATCTGCAACGTTGGTTGCATTTTTCTTTTCAATATCATCGCGGCTAATCACACTAATCGATGCTGCTGCATCTTTTACATTTTGTTCATAACCAGCAGCAGTAACCACTATTGTCTGCAACTTGGTGGTATTTTCAACATTATTATTGGGGGTTTTACTTTCTTCTGCAGCATAAGTTGCATGAAATATGCTGGTTAAAATAGCTAAAGACAATGCTGTACGTGTAATCCGTTTGGACATTATTTACTCTCGTTTTCGACGATAAATTAGGTTTAACTTATTTTTACAATTTTATCAAAAAAATAAAAATTAAAATAGTATTAAAAATAATTCTCATTATTAAGATTATAAAAAATACTATTAAGTTATTTTTACTTAAAATAAATTTTGTAGCGCAATATGATAAATATATTTGAATACAAAAAGCCGCCTTTGTAATTTGACCTCACGATATTTGGAATATCTAATGAAGTTAAACGGCTTTTTAAAAGTACTTAAAACTGATATTTTAAGCTGGCATAATACGCACGACCAGGTTCATTATAAGTTTGGCTGACCGAAAGATCACGTAATTTATCTTCATCAAAAATATTGCTAATACCTACTCGACCACTCATATGATCAGTAAATTTATAACCTAGGTTAATTCCCGCAATGCTATAACTCCTGATGCTTTGAGTAGCAATACCCCGGCTATTCTCTAGATTTGTTTCTACATATTGACGTGGTTTTTGACGGCCATACATTGTATAGACAAAGTTCACATCTGTTTTATCCGTAATTTGATAATTCAGAATCGAGTTAATCGTATATTTTGGAATAACAGACAGCGGGTTACCAGTCTGTTTATCAACAGAATCTACCATATATGTCAGATTATTCGTCCAGCTAATATTACCCCAATCCAGACTAATATTTCCTTCTACCCCTTGAACGAGCGCCTTTGGAATATTGGTCCACTGTAAAACGTTATATGTGATGCCCCCAATTGTTACTTGCTGAGTAACTTCATTACCAGAACTGATTTTATCTTTATAATCATTACGGAACCAGGCTAAGCTTGCATTGACGATGTCTTTTTGAAACTGAATCCCTATTTCTTTATTTACTGATGTCTCTGGTTTTAAATTGTCATTGCCCTGTAATACGCATTGAGTTAAACCAATTGGACAACCATTACCATTGGTTGCAAGTAGATAGCCTGAAGCATTTTGATAAAGGTTCGGTGCCTTATAAGCTCTAGCAATTCCACCTTTTAAAGTGAAATAGTCACCTAAACGTTGCGTAATATTTAAACTGGGACTCCAATTTGATCCTGATTTACTATGATCATCGAATCTTAGACCCATTACAAAATCTGTAGAATCTGTGATTTTCAAGTTATCTTCAATATAGGCAGAAGCGATGCGAGAGTTCATTTTGCTACGATCTCCACTGGTCAATGAATCTGCATATGAACCTGTACCTTGAGTTGTATTACCTGGATCTTTAAAGTGATCCTCCACCCATTCTGTACCTAGCGTCAAATTCTGGGGCACATAGATATCTAATGGAATATTAACTTCACCATTTAAACGAATAGTATCAAGCGTTGAAGTTGTACGATTATCCAAATTATTGATTCGCCCTTCTGCTGCACCTGCTGTACCTTCGGCAAAACGTTTATTTTTAGTTCGATCAAATTGTGCAATAACGCGGCTGTCTCCCCATTGCCATTTTCCTTCATGCGTAATCGCGTAACTATCTTTCCAGATTGTATTGGTTTCCTTGTCAATTAATTCCGATAAAATCGCATTTGCAGTAGGGTCCAGATTACTATTTTGAGAATCACCCGCATATAAGTTGCCTTGGCGACTCGATCCTAAATCAAACAAGATCGTTTGGTTATCTGTTGACTGCCATGCAAAACGTGCATTTAGATCTTTATTTTCAAAGCCTTCACGTCCTGCGGCCCGATACCCTGAACTTGGAATAAGAGGATTAATATCTACGGCATCGTTTTTTGTTTTATTAAAATTGCCATAGATTCGGTAAGAGAGGATATCTTTAATCAGTGGACCGCTTAAGTTCAGACTGACACGGTTTGTATCGCCTTCTTTACTATTTTCAGGCTGATTCGTATACAACTCTAATGTGCCATGAGCTTCATTGGTAACTTTCTTGGTTTTTATATTTACAACTCCACCCATTGCACCATTACCATAACGTGCAGCGGCTGGCCCCCGAATTACCTCAATAGATTCGATTGCATCGGCTGGTACCCAATTTGAATCGCCTCGAGTATCTCGCTCTCCTCTCCAACCATAACGTACAGAGTTACGTGAAGTGACAGGTTTACCATCAATTAAAATTAAAGTATTTTCTGGTCCCATACCTCGAATATCAATCTGACGATTATTCCCACGTTGTCCCGTTGAACTATTTCCAGTTAAATTTACGCCAGGCATTTTTCGCAAATATTCTGAAATATCATTGACCACTGGAATACGTTCTAAATCTTCAGCAGTGATCACAGATACTCCCAAGGATTGCTTAATCTGTTCTTCCGCCGTGAGTATAATTTTTTCTAATTTTTGGGTATCTTTTTGCTCAGTTTCTTCTGCATAAGCGACTGAAAACATACTACTTAATATTGCTATTGATAAAACTGTACGAAATAGCGGCTTATACATTCATTTCCCCTTTGTTACAAATATTAAATGAATCTTAAATTTCGTGGCAATTCTAACAAAAATAAATTAAATTACAAATAATATTGAGAATTATTATCAATATCTTCTAATAAAAAAAGCCTCTTAATAAAGAGGCTTTTTTTAAAACTAAATTGACTTACTTAAAGTAAGCACCTTCAGCCTGTGTATGGTCAGTCTGATCTACTACACGCTGAAGTTCAGGAATCTGTTGACGTAATGTGGTTTCAACGCCTTGCTTTAAAGTTACATCAATCGCTGAACAGCCCTGACAGCCGCCACCAAACTTAAGCACAGCCGTTAAACCATTTTCTGGATCATCTTGAACTTCAACTAAAGCACAGTTACCGCCATGCCCTGCCAGGCCTGGATTGATTTCAGACTGAAGTATATAAGTGATTCGTTCTTCAATTGAAGCATCAGGCCCTACACGTGGTACTTTCGAGTTTGGTGCACGAAAAGTAAGCTGACCACCAAAACGGTCTTTGTTGTAATCAATCACTGCATCAAGCAAATAAGGAATTGAAGGTGCATCGATGTAGGCAGGAAAATCAGAATATTCCTGTTTGTAATCGGCTGGATTTACTTCATCTGGTGCACTATAAGCCATACAGCACTCAGCACGTGGCGTTCCTGGGTTTTCAACGAAGATACGAACGCCAATTCCTGGAGTATTTTGTTTTTCCAATAAATCACCCAAATACTCTTGTGCAGATGGTGTAATTAAAAGATTTGGAATTTCTTCTGCTACCGCAGTGCTGGTGTTCTCAGTCGACATAACAATAATCCTCAAGCTGAAGTGCTTATCTTAACTGAAGATGCGGTGGAATTAAAAAAAATCAACTAAAATTGTCGGATTTGTTTTAAATTCTATTTTTTTATGCCGATTTAATGGCATCATGACAGTCAAAGAATCCTTTTTATTATTGTGCTTATGCTGCATTTACCTATTAACCATACTATTACTTTAATCATTATCACGGTCGTCGTGTCATTACTGGCCTTTTCCAACCAGAATATTATGAATCGTCTAATTTTTTGGCCGCCTGCTATGCAGCGTGGGCAATATGACCGTTTTATTACACATGGTTTTATTCATGCCGATGGGACTCACCTCCTCTTTAATATGATTACCCTGTTCTTTTTTGGCAGTATTATCGAGAGCTTTTATCGTCAGTTTTTCTATGATCTCGGGTTTGTTCTATTTTATTTAGGTGGCCTCATTTTTGCCATTTTACCGAGCTATTTCCAACATAAGAATGACACACACTGGGCAAGCCTAGGTGCATCAGGTGCAGTTTCGGCAGTTTTATTTGCCTATATTTTATTTGAACCATGGAAATTAATTTTTGTCTTTTTTATCCCAGTTCCTGCAATCATTTTTGCGGTGCTTTATGTTGCTTATAGCATCTGGTCTGGTAAGCGCGGTAACAGTAACGTTAACCACAGCGCCCATTTGTGGGGTGCGGCTTATGGTGTGGTGATGACTATTATATTGGAACCTCGTTTGATTCAACATTTCTTAAATAAACTGACTCAATTACCTTTTTAAGTCACTAGACAACTAAAGAGCCTGTAAGGCTCTTTCTGTTTGTGCAAAGTTTACAGAGTTACCATAAAATATAAATTGTTTCACATTATTAAAATTAAATTTAACGATTGCTTTCAAATTTGGTAGTTCTTGCCACCCAAAGTCGATATTTTGAATAGATAATGACAATATCTCTAAATGATTACATTGGATTGTGAGACTTTTTGCATGCCTAATTCACTCGACGGTTTACAATTTCCACTGAATGAAACAACACAAAAACCCAGTACATCGCACACGGGTAAAGCGATTATTTCTGAAGCATTGTCAATTGTAGATCATAAAGTCTCTCAACAATCCTTAAACGAAAAGAACTGGCGCAAACGTTATCCAGCATATTTTAAAGCTTTGGTTGAACATGGTATACGTAGTCCAAATCATGCGATTACCATAGCCAAGCAAGGTTTGCATAAAGCCCACCACAGTTTTGTATTTTATCGCGATGGTGTGAAATATCTGCTTAAAGACGTGATGAACATTGCAAACATTACTCCACTACATACTGTCAAATTGCATGGAGAAAGTAACGAAGCTCCAACTTGGTATGTGCCTTATCATGGCAAAAATCTTCAAGGACAAGCCTTACTGGATCAGATTGAAGCGTGGGAAACGCGTGGCATCATTGAACCAAGTCATGCCCAAGCATTAAGACTGGTCAACCAACACCCAGAATGGTTTGATCTTTCTGACCGTACCACGGTTCTATTTGGAGCCGCTTCGGAAGCTGGACCTCTCACATGGTTGGCAAAATGGAAAGCGAACATTGTGGCGGTAGATCTACCCAATCCTAAGGTTTGGGAGAAAATTCTCAATACGATTCAAAAAGGTAATGCAACCTTAATTGCACCAAGCCTAGAGATTGTAAGTGAATCTATACATACATCAGAACTTAAAAACAAATTGGGTGTTAATTTACTGACTCAACTTCCAGAAGTAGCACAGTGGCTGACTCAGTTTAGCCAATCGCTTGACTTGGCAGCCATTGCATATCTGGATGGTGAAAAGCATGTTCGTGTATCCATGGCGATGGATACCATTATGAGCATTGTCAGCGAAAAGAAACCTGATAGCAGTTTAATGTTTATGTGCACACCAACAGATGTTTACGCTATTCCGAAAGAAGTCGTGGAAGCCAGTCATGAAAAGTTCATACATCGCTCTAACGTACAAAAATGGCTGACTCAAGGTGTTAAAACGCTTTCTCTACAGCATTTCTTTCAAACCAATGGACAACAACTCATTCGGTCTAATAATGGCAAAGACTATGGTATCGCAGATTGTTTAGTGATCGAGCAAGGTCCAAACTATGCTTTGGCAAAACGAATTCAACAATGGCGTGCAACTCTGGCACATCATCAGGGCCAACGTGTGAGTATCAATATTGCCCCCTCAACCACCACACATTCTGTCACCAAAAATCCCTTATTGAAAGCAGCCTTCAATGGTGCCGAATTATTTGATGTTGAAGCATTTCGTCCAGAAACCACCAATGCAATTATGGCTGCTCTATGGATTCATGATCTTCGCAATGATGCTTCTGCTGCCAACCCTGAAACACCACTCGATCATCCATTAGAGTTGATGATGGAAGGTGCTAATCATGGTGGATTATGGCGTGTGGCCTATGTAGCCAGAACAGCATTACCTTTTGCAGCACTCTATGGATTTGCAACAGACAAGTTACCTCTTGAGAAGTTATCATCGCTGTTTAAGAAATAAGTTTTAAGAAGCCTGTATGCTACACAGGCTTTTTATTATTCACACTGCTTTAAATATTTTTGCATTTCATTGGGCGGAACCATACCGCCACCCGTTGCCCAAATTAAATGTGTTGCATTTTTTAGTTGTATCGCATTTAAATGATAAGCCTGTTGATAGGATTTATTTGTATTGACATGATAAATGCCCAACACCCCTGCCACAGCAGAAGGTTCAAGTTGGATGGATTGGGTTTGATCCATTAAGCGAATAAACTCAAATAAGTGTTGATCTGAAATAGTGTAGTAACCATCAATCAGATCTTGCATAGCCCGTCCAACAAAACCTGAAGCACGTCCCACCGCAAGCCCATCGGCAGCGGTAGCATTATCCAATCCAATATCTGCTACACAAATCTGATCATGTAAACCCGTATAAACCCCGAGCAGCATGCAAGGTGAGTGAGTCGGTTCGGCAAAAATACAGTGTACATGCTCACCAAGGGCATGTTTAAGTCCAAAACTCACACCACCAGGGCCACCGCCTACTCCACAAGGTAAATAAACAAATAAAGGATGCTCAGCATCAACTTGAATATTCTGATCGATTAATTGCTGTTTTAAACGTAAGCCAGCAACAGCATAGCCTAAAAATAAAGTGGTCGAGTTCTCATCATCAATGAAAAAGCAGTTTGGATCTGACTCTGCAGCTTTGCGTCCCTGCTCTACTGCAACACCATAATCACTGGCATATTCAACCACATTGACACCCAGTGAACGTAGCTTGTCTTTTTTCCACTGACGTGCATCTGCTGACATATGCACACTCACTCGAAAGCCTAGTTTGGCACTCATAATTCCAATCGATAACCCCAAATTTCCAGTTGATCCTACTGCAATTTGATAATTTGAGAAAAATTGACGTGCCTGATCACTATCGAGTTGTGAATAGTTATCTTGCAATGTAACTAAACCCGCTTTAAGTGCCAACTTTTCAGCATGAGCCAGTACCTCATAGATTCCACCACGCGCCTTAATTGAACCAGAAATAGGTAAATGACTATCTTTTTTCAGCCACCATGTTCCATTTGGTTCGATTGCAAAGCGTTTGCTACAGTCATGTTGCATTGTTGGGATAGATACAATCTCAGACTCAATTTTGCCCTGTGTACTTCTCAGTTCAGGAAATACTTTTTCCAGATAAGGTGCAAATCGTGTTAAACGTGCTTCGGCATCCTGAATATCGGCAAGAGTAAGACTGGTACGTTTTAATCCCTGCTCAATCGGCGTGGGTTCTGGCTGAAACCAAAAAATTTCTTCGTAATTTTTTAGCGACTTGATTAATGAATCTTGTTGTATGGCTTGAATATTTAATGTAGTCATAAATAGATAAAAACCTTTAATACAGGGCAAAAATCATGCACAGCCCAAATACAAAATAAATAATAAACCGTTAAAATAAACCAGAGATAAAAAAAAGGCCACTCTTTAGTGGCCTCTTCTGCATTTTCAAATTTAATTTACAAACTGTAAAAATAACCAATATAAGCCACCTGACAAACAGATCGTGGCTGGCAAGGTAAAAATCCATGCCGAAATAATGGTTTTAACTGTATTAAAGTTTAGACCTGATTTATTGGCAACCATGGTACCAGCAACTGCACTATTTAATACATGCGTCGTTGATACTGGCATGCCCAAACCATCGGCAGCAGCAATGGTACTCATTGCAACTAATTCAGCAGACATTCCCTGACCGTAAGTCATATGGTTTTTACCAATACGCTCACCTACAGTCACCACAATACGCTTCCAGCCCACCATGGTGCCAAGACCTAAAGCTAATGCTACAGCAACCTTCACCCAGTTTGGAATGTATTGTAAGAAACCATCCAGATTACTACGGTATTCTTTTACAACACCTTCTTGTTGAGGTGTCATTGCTGGAAGCGCTTCAGCTTTATCCAGACGTTTAAAAGTGGTTGTACTTAAATACATATCATTGCGGATTTCACTCACTGCAACTTCTGGAATATCTTTTAAATCACCATACGTTGCAACGCGCTGACCAAGATGATCTGTAATACTTGCCAAAGCAGGAACAACTTCTGGCGTTTGCTGTTTGGTCTGAATATATTTGGTCAGAATTTCACGCGCTTTTTCATCTTTCATCTCAGCCTGATTTGCATGCAAAACGATTGCAGTTTCGCTCGAAAGTTGCTCAAAAGACTTTAAATATTGTGCATCAAGATTTTTATTCAATGAATACGCGAGTGGTACCAATCCAATCAAAATGAGCATGATCAGACCCATACCCTTTTGGCCGTCATTAGAACCGTGAGCAAAACTTACACCAGTACAGGTAAAAATCAGAATCGCACGAATGATGGGTGGCGGCGGTTTATTGCCTTCAGGTGGCTGAAAAAGTTCAAGTTGACGTCTAAAAACTTTCTTGACCAAAAGGAATAAGACTGCTGCAAAAGCAAAACCAATTAAAGGAGAAAATAATAATGCTTTACCCACTTTAATGACTTGATCCATATCGATGCCACTGCTTCCAGAAGATGCATTCAAAATATGGTTCATGATACCTACACCCAAAATTGAACCAATCAGGGTGTGAGAACTTGAAGCTGGAATACCAAGAAACCATGTTCCTAAGTTCCAGATAATCGCGGCAATTAAAAGTGCAAAAACCATGGCAAAGCCAGCGCCACTACTGACATTCATAATCAGTTCGACGGGCAATAATGCAATGATTCCGTATGCTACGGCGCCGCTAGCCACCATAACACCCAGAAAATTACAGAAACCTGCCCACATCACGGCTACAGGTGCAGGCAATGCATTGGTATAAATCACCGTTGCAACGGCATTTGCTGTGTCATGAAAGCCATTAACAAACTCAAAACCTAATGCAATCAATAATGCAGTAGAAAGTAAAATAACAGAGTATAAATTTAAAGGCGGTACGTGCGCCAAATCAGCATTCACCTGAAATCCAATGTAAATCAGGGTTGCAATAATAATTGTAAAAAACACCGGCATAAAAAATTTCGGTGTAGGTACATGTACATTCGTCGATTTTGCAAGGGAAGGTTCCACAAGCTTTGAATCCGAAACAGGGGGTAGATTTGAATTCATGCAGACGGTTCAAGAGGATTAATAAAATCCCCTTATTCTTAAATTAAATTATGACAATTATATGACAAACAGCCCTTTTATGAAGTCAATTTTTATCCATTTGACTTCATTTTTCTATTTACCATGCTTGCCTCACACTCAAATTAATATTTTTTATACAATAAAAACATAATCTTAAATCAAAACCACCCTTTTTATTAAAAGTATTTTTGAAACTGTCATAATTGTTGAAAAAAATGACAATTGTTTCATTTGCGACATTTACATTTTCATTTTGAAAGCTGAATATGTCATTTTGATGAAATTTCAATCATCTTTTTTAAATCATCTTTAATCCTGTACAATTAAACATGTATACCTCGTTCATGTTTAAATGAGCAGCAAAATAGCGAGTTTCTGTTACAATAACGCGCATTTTTCAAATTCGCCAGGATTATCTATGTCCACGCTCACCACCCTTAAAGCGCTTCTCGCCGAACGCATTTTAATCATTGACGGTGCGATGGGCACCATGATTCAACGCCACAAATTAGAAGAAGACGATTATCGTGGTGAGCGTTTTGCAGATTGGGCATCAGACTTAAAAGGCAATAATGATCTGTTGGTGTTAACACAGCCACAGATTATCCAAGGCATTCATGAAGCCTATTTAGACGCTGGCGCCGATATTATCGAAACTAACAGCTTTAACGGCACCCGCGTTTCAATGTCGGACTATCACATGGAAGATCTGGTACCCGAGATTAACCGTGAAGCTGCGCGTTTGGCTCGTGCGGCATGTGACAAATACTCTACACCAGATAAACCACGTTTTGTTGCAGGTGTACTTGGGCCAACTTCACGTACTTGTTCGATTTCACCGAATGTAAATGACCCAGCGTTCCGAAACATTACCTTTGACGAATTAAAAGAAAACTATATCGAAGCCACCCATGCCCTGATTGAAGGTGGGGCAGATATTCTATTAATCGAAACTGTATTTGATACCCTAAACTGCAAAGCGGCGATTTTTGCAGTTAAAGAAGTCTTTAAGCAGCTTGGTCATGAACTACCATTGATGATCTCAGGAACGATTACTGATGCATCAGGTCGTACTTTAACAGGGCAAACAGCAGAAGCATTCTGGAACTCTGTGCGTCATGGCGATTTGCTCTCGATTGGTTTTAACTGTGCTTTGGGTGCAGATGCCATGCGTCCGCACGTCAAAACCATTAGCGATGTGGCAGATACTTTTGTTTCAGCCCATCCAAACGCAGGTTTACCCAATGCCTTTGGCGAATATGATGAAACCCCAGAACAGACCGCCGCATTTTTAAAAGAATTTGCGATGAGTGGTTTGATCAATATCACAGGTGGTTGCTGTGGTACCACACCAGATCATATTCGCGCCATCTATAATGCAGTCAAAGACATTCAGCCACGTCAGATTCCTGAAACAAAACCCGCTTGCCGTCTGAGTGGTTTAGAACCGTTTAATATTTACGATGATTCATTATTCGTGAATGTTGGTGAACGTACCAACGTGACGGGTTCAAAAAAATTCTTGCGTTTAATCCGTGAAGAAAAATTTGCCGAAGCCCTGGAAGTTGCACAGCAACAAGTGGAAGCTGGTGCGCAAATCATCGACATCAATATGGATGAAGGCATGCTCGATTCGCAAAATGCGATGGTGCATTTCTTGAATCTGGTTGCTTCTGAACCTGATATTTCTCGTGTACCCATCATGATTGACTCATCGAAATGGGAAATTATTGAAGCGGGCTTGAAATGTGTACAAGGTAAGCCTGTTGTTAACTCAATTTCCTTAAAAGAAGGCTATGACGAGTTTGTTGAAAAAGCACGTTTGTGTCGCCAATACGGTGCTGCGATTATCGTCATGGCATTTGATGAAACTGGTCAGGCCGATACCGCTGCACGTAAGCGTGAAATCTGTAAGCGCTCTTATGATGTTTTGGTGAATGAAGTCGGCTTCCCTGCTGAAGATATTATTTTTGACCCGAACGTGTTTGCCGTGGCAACAGGGATCGAAGAACATAATAACTATGGTGTTGATTTTATTGAGGCGACGGGCTGGATCAAACAGAACTTACCGCATGCGATGATTTCAGGTGGTGTATCGAACGTTTCGTTCTCATTCCGTGGTAATGAGCCTGTGCGTGAAGCGATTCACTCGGTATTCCTTTATCATGCCATCAAACAAGGTATGACCATGGGGATCGTGAATGCTGGACAAATGGCAATTTATGACGATATTCCAAAAGAACTCAAAGATGCGGTTGAAGATGTTGTTCTAAACCAAAACCAAGGTGAATCAGGTCAAAACGCCACAGAGAAATTGCTTGAAGTTGCAGAAAAGTTCCGTGGTCATAGTGGCGCACAACGCGAAGCTGAAAACCTTGAATGGCGTAATGAATCAGTTGAAAAACGTCTTGAATATGCGTTGGTCAAAGGCATCACTACTTATATCGATGAAGATACCGAAGAAGCCCGTTTAAAAGCTAAACGTCCACTTGATGTGATTGAAGGTGCATTAATGGATGGCATGAACGTGGTGGGCGACCTGTTCGGTTCAGGTAAAATGTTCCTGCCGCAAGTGGTGAAATCTGCACGTGTGATGAAGCAAGCCGTGGCATGGCTGAACCCGTACATCGAAGCTGAAAAAACAGGAAGCCAGTCTAAAGGTAAAGTATTGATGGCAACTGTAAAAGGTGACGTACACGATATTGGTAAAAATATCGTGGGTGTGGTCTTGGGTTGTAATGGTTATGACATCGTTGACCTTGGCGTGATGGTGCCTGCGGAAAAAATCTTGCAAACCGCAATTGATGAGAAATGTGACATCATTGGCCTGTCTGGTCTAATTACGCCTAGCCTAGATGAGATGGTGTTTGTTGCCAAAGAAATGCAGCGTAAAGGCTTTAATATTCCGCTATTGATTGGTGGTGCTACCACATCGAAAGCACATACTGCTGTAAAAATTGATCCTCAGTACCAAAATGATGCAGTCATTTATGTGGCCGATGCTTCGCGTGCTGTAGGGGTTGCAACCACGCTATTGTCGAAAGAAATGCGCGGTAATTTTATTGCCGAGCATCGTGCTGAATATGCCAAAATTCGTGAGCGTTTAGCCAATAAGCAACCTAAAGCAGCCAAACTGAGCTATCAAGAAGCCGTTAAAAATGGCTTTAATATCGACTGGAATGCTTACGTTCCACCAAAGCCAAATCTGCTGGGTGAGCAAGTCATTACCAACTACCCACTTGAGAAACTGGTTCCATATTTTGACTGGACACCATTTTTTATCTCGTGGAGTTTGACAGGTAAATTTCCAAAAATTCTGACCGATGAAATCGTGGGTGAAGCAGCAACAGATTTATATAATCAAGCTCAGGCGATGCTGAAAGACATTATTGAAAATAAACGCTTTGATGCTCGTGCTGTATTTGCGTTATACCCTGCCAAACGCACTGGAGATGACACGGTTTCTGTCTACGACATGCAAGGCAATATCACGCATACTTTTGAACATTTGCGTCAGCAATCTGACAAAGTCACAGGCAAGCCAAATTTATCTTTAGCGGACTTTATTAGCACCTCTCAAGAGCATACCGATTATCTTGGTGGTTTTACTGTATCGATCTTTGGTGCAGAAGAACTGGCAAATGAATATAAAGCCAAAGGCGATGATTATTCTGCAATTCTGGTTCAGTCATTAGGTGACCGTTTTGCCGAAGCCTTTGCCGAACATTTGCATGAGTTGATTCGTAAGGACTATTGGGGTTATCAACCTGATGAAGCCTTGGATAATGAAGCCTTGATCAAAGAGAAGTATGTCGGGATTCGCCCTGCACCTGGTTATCCAGCTTGTCCAGAACATTCTGAAAAAGCAGTGCTGTTTGACTGGCTAGGTTCAACTGACAAAATTGGTACTTTCCTTACTAGCAGTTTTGCTATGTGGCCACCATCCAGTGTCAGCGGCTTTTATTACAGCTTGCCGCAATCCGAATACTTTAATGTGGGTAAGATTTCTCAAGATCAGCTTGAGGATTATGCGAAACGTAAAGGCTGGACAATGGATGAAGCGAAGCGTTGGTTAGCACCGAATTTGGATGATTCGATAAGCTAAACAAAAAAATCCCTCTTTCAAGAGGGATTTTTTAGGTCATTTATTTTTTAAAATTTGAGAGTAAGGCAGACGTAATCGAAGTATTATTTTCTACTGCTCTTGATTTTTTGGCTTTTGCAGACTGATCAACGACACGCTGGATTTTAACTGCTTTAAACTTACCGTTATTTTCAACCACCATAAATTTTACGCGCTCATTGCGCTTTGGCTCACCCTCTTCAAGGGGAAAGTCTGAAATATGAAAAAAAACATCTTGCTCTAAGCCCCCAATAAATCCAAATCCCTTTGTGGCATCATATTGCTTGATTTTTCCTTGGTAAAATTCAGATTTCATAGTGACTACCTAGTTTGTTACATAATTTCTGGATTATACATTAATCTTATTCAATACTGGAAAATAGCAATCAACAGGCTTGTCTGGGCCATTGCTTTTAGGGATTCTATAAATTCTGTACAGAGAACATTGCAAGACCAAGCAGGCTTATGTAGAAGCAAAGATGCTTATCAAAAGTATTGGATTAAAACTCAAATAGTACAAGAGAAATAAATTTTGACTATCTACAAGCATTGTTCGGGATTTTAGACCTGTGTATTCAGAGATCTTAACTGTTTATTAAAGATATTATGGTCAAGTTTGAATTGAACCAAGCAGGCTCACGTCCTGTCTCATTGATGCCCAAATATGATTTAGTCAAAATGGGCATCAATTTATATTTATTCGACTTATAGCTTGGATACAGCTCTGTTTTTAGGTAGAAAAACTGCTGCCACACCTAACAATGGCAAAAATGAACACAACTTGAATACCCATTCAATTCCATTAATATCTGCCAAATAACCCAGTCCTGCCGCAGCAATCCCACTCACACCGAACATTAAGCCAAACATTAAACCTGAAATCATTCCCACACGTCCTGGCACAGCCTCTTGTGCATACACCACCATAGCAGCAAATGCAGATGATAAAACTAAGCCTGCAATGATCGAAAGTACTGTGGTCCAGAATAAGTCAGCATAAGGCATCAGCAAGGCAAATGGTGCCATCCCGACAAAAGATACCCAAATGACAGCTTTTCGTCCGATTTTGTCACCGATTGGTCCACCTGCAAAGGTTCCTACCGCAACTGCGGCTAAAAACGCAAACAGATGTAATTGTGCAGTGGCCAAACTGACATGAAATTTATGAATGAGATAAAAGGTAAAGTAATTACTAATACTGGCAATATAGGTAAATTTGGCAAACATCAAAACACATATTGTGCCTATAGCCATGATCAATTCACGGCCATGCAGCTTGTGCATTCCAACACTGATTTTTGAGGCCATTTGAGTTTTGGCATGCTCAATCGACCATTGACTTACTTTAGATAAAATCCAGATCGCAAGTAAGCTAAATGCCACCAGCCAAGCCACAGCGTGCTGACCAAAAGGCACAATAATTAAAGCCGCCAGTAAAGGTCCAATAGCCGTTCCAGTATTTCCACCGACCTGAAATGTCGATTGAGCTGTACCAAAACGTCCACCTGAAGCGAGACGGGCAACTCGTGAAGCTTCAGGATGAAATGTTGCAGAACCCACGCCAATTAATGCAGAGGCAAGCAGCAGAACCATAAAGCTTGGTGAAAATGCCAATAACAGAACACCGCATAGCGTGACGGCTGCCCCAATAGGAAGCAGGTAAGGTTTAGGATATTTATCTGTATACAGTCCGATCCACGGTTGTAGCAATGAACCTGTAATTTGATAGACAAAGGAAATGAGTCCAACCTGGGCAAAGCTTAAAGCAAAATTTGCTTTGAGCATTGGATAAATCGCAGGTAATACGGCTTGTATCAGATCATTAAGCAAATGTGCAATCGCAACTGCACCTACAATCTGGATAATCATTTTCTGCGGTTGACTAGATGAATTTCGCTCATCTCCGATTTTGTCTTTCAACTGTATTGAAGACGTCATCCTCAAACTCCAATATTTCTAATGAAACATCATTGTAAAATGTCTATTATGCAGTTATCTTCCAATAATCATTGTGAAAGTGACACTTTATCATGCCAATTTCAACAAAACAGTCTGAACTCATCATAGGTCTATCTTCAGAACATCGCTATAAAGAAATTACTTATGCGCATGCTCACTTGAGAGCACAATTACTTTATGCCTCTCAAGGCAGCATTCAGGTCTTTACACCAGATCAGGTCTGGATTTTACCTCCCATGTGCGCACTCTGGATTCCACCGCGGGTCGAACACAGCGTTATTTCACTCAGTCAGGTTAAACTCAATACTGCGCTAGTCGAGGAAAATGCGGCAAAGTCGATGGGGGAACATTGCTTCTTGATTCGGGTGAGCAATTTGCTTCATGAATTATTAATTCGTTTTAATGAACTGGATGAGCTTAAAGACCATCCAGATGATCGTTCGAGACAACTTTCCCATGCTTTACAAATCATTGTATTTGATGAGATTAAACGAGCTAACTCACTCCCTGTACAGATTCCATGGCCTAAGGATCATCGCCTGATTAAAATATGTGAAACGCTGTTGCGATCACCTCATCATGTATATGACCTGAACACATGGGCAGATGAAATCAATACCAGCTCGCGTACCCTCATGCGCATGTTTCAAAGAGAAACTGGGCTTTCTTATCGTGCATGGCTTCAGCAGATGCATATTGCGCTCGCTTTAAAGCAACTCTCTGATGATCAAACCATTGGTCAGATTTCTGAATCTTTGGGTTACACCAGTGCCAGTGCATTTAGTGCGATGTTTAAACGTCATATGGGCATTACTCCTCAGCAGTTTAAGCAATATAAAAAATAATCTGTACCTGACTATACGATCAACATAGGTCAGACTATTTTTCTAACAGTTCATCCATATTCTGATACACATGTAGTACTCGATCTTTGTGAGTACGCGCCTGTTCTAGCCGTTGCTCAGGATCAACGAGAAGCACGCTATGACCATCATCAATCAAACGATCAACACCTTCTAAAAACATACGTTTACCCACATCATGAATCAATGAAATCTGGGTTAAGTCAATGACGATTGTACTTTCATCCACTGCTTCACCCTGAAATATACGTAATAACATTTCTGCTTCGGTAAATTTTAAAACCCCACGGAGTACATAAATACTAGTCGAGGCATTTTTTCCTGTCCGATAATGACTTTGTACAATAGTTTGTGCAGAAGGCGTTCCTTCCATCAAATGTAATCCCATATCTCGAGACAAGCGCTCCATCATCTCGATCCCGCGTACACTATTACCATGTTCATCGAGTCGAGGTGAAAACGCGGCAATACTGACCTGCCCTGGCAACACGCCTAAAATCCCACCTGCGACACCACTTTTGGCAGGAATACCCACAGTGGTAAGCCAATCGCCAGCGGCATCATACATACCACAACTCATCATGACACTTAAAACTTGACGTACCACATCACGGTTCAATAGTCGTTTACCTGTGGTGGCATCAATACCACCATTGGCTAGAATACTGCCCATTTTTACCAAATCTTTAACAGTCACTAGAATTGAGCACTGACGTATATATCCATTGACGATATCTACAGGATCGGTTTCCAAAATTCCAACGGTTCTGAGCATATAGCCGATAGAAAGATTACGGTATGCTGTTTTGATTTCAGAGGCATATACCGCTTCATCGAAACATAACTCACGTCCTGCGAGCTCACTCATAAAACGACGTATTATTTCAGCACTTTCAAGCTGATCTTTAATAGGAATAAGTGAGTGCGTGGTTATCGCACCAGAGTTAATCATGGGATTTTTAGGGCGTTTATCATGACCTAAAGAAATTTCATTGAAAGCTTCCCCAGAAGGTTCAACACCCACCTTATCAAGAACTTCATCCAGCCCTAGCTGTTGCAACACATATGCGTAAGTAAATGGCTTTGACATCGATTGAATGGTAAATTCAATATCCTCATCACCAACCGCATAAATTTGCCCATCAACCGTTGACATGGCCAGCGCGACTTGGTCGGGATTGGCATGGGCAAGCTCAGGAATATAATCGGCTAGTTTACCCGTCTGATTGTTTTCACACTGATCAATGACATGAGCCAGATATTCAGGAACGGGCGTTTGCATAAGGCTAAACCTTCAATTTTTCGAGTTTATTTTAATTTTGATGGTACAGCGAATTTATAATACTAAAATCAGGTCTTTTGTAATATAGCGATTTGTTTTACTACTTTAGTTCTCTAAACAACACATTGGGCAAACTCTCTAAGCAAAAAAACCAGACAGATTAAATCAATCTGTCGACAAATAGTACGCCATTGAGATGATCAATTTCATGTTGCACAATACGTGCAGGAAAGCCATGAAAGCGCTGTTCAATCAACTGGCCTTGTAAGCTAAAATAACGAACATCTATACTTTGTGCACGCTCAACCTGACCACGCTGATCTGGTACGCTCAAACAGCCCTCCTCTCCAAGCTCTTTTTCAAAAGAAAAATGCGTAATCTCGGGATTAATCATCACCACAGGTTGCATTTCAGGTGCATCGGGATAACGTGGATTGGGACGCGATGCCACAATCATGATTCTTTTGGAAACATATATTTGTGGCGCAGCAATCCCTACTCCATTTCGCTCAAGCATGGTGGCTTGCATTGCCTTTACCAGTTGTTGCAACCACTCACTGTCAAATTCCTGCTCAGACACAGGCGCAGCGTTAAGCTTTAAAATCTCTTCGCCGCGCTTTGCAACCGTTAATACAGTGCTCATTAAGACATCACCTCAGGTTCAGACACTAAACTGTGTGAAAAGCCTTTCGATTGTAAAACCAGATCAATAATATCCAGAACACCTTCTTGCTCATTGCTTTTGGCGTGGTACTTTGCAACTTGCTTTAGTGCTGGCACTGCATTGCTCATGGCAAACCCATAACCCGCTTTCTGAATCATTTCGATATCATTATTATTATCACCAATGGTCAGCATATCTTCATCCGCAATTCCCCACCTTTCTTGTAGGAATGCAAGTCCATAGGCTTTGTGCTTGTTCGGTTGAATCAAGTCAATAAAACCAAAACCACTTGATACCGCTTTGGTGAGACGGTTTTTGACATAATCTTGCTGTTTTAAATACTGCTCCATTGCTTCAAAGTCATGTTCAACAGTGGTAAGGGTGACTTTACAAATTGGCTCTTTGACATCAAGTAGCGAATCGACCTGTTTGATGCTTTTAAAATAGATATTCAGTTTAGCAAGTGTTTTTGCTGTCACATCTGATCGGACATACGCGCAGGATTTAGCACATAAAATCACACTACTTCCATACTTAGCTTCGAGATCAGACACCATATGCTTTAATACTTCTGGCGCATAGGCGCTGTAATGAATTTCCTCATTCTCAGCTGTGACATAAGCACCATTTTCCGCGACGAATGCAATTTCATCGGTAATTTCGGGAAAATAAGCTTGAAGGGTATAAAGCGGATTGCCACTTGCTGCAACGAATTTTATTCCGCGTTGTTTAAGCTGCGCATATTGTTTTAAAAATCGCGCTTTATTGTATTTCTTCTCTGAATTTAAAAACGTTCCATCCATATCGACTGCGATAAGTTTTACTGGCATTTATACCTCATAGTAAGTTGTAGAAAAATTAACTTTTACTTCATTATCCTATCAGTACATCACAGTTTTATGAAAGCGATCACATTATTTTTTACTTATTTTTTTACTTTTGATGATTTAAATACATCTTTCACGCTTTATTCATTTAAATTTCAGGTTTGATCGATAGGCTGCATACAAATAGGCTTAATTTTAATCGAAATGACAGCAACTCCCTTATTACTCGGTTTGATCTTTAGTTGTATTGGCTTAGGCTATTTTATCTATGGTAAAAAACAACAACGTAGTATTCCGCTCGTATGTGGTTTAAGTTTAATGATTTTTCCCTATTTTGTTGAAAATACGCTATGGATGACAGTTATCGGTATCGTTTTATCTGTCCTGCCCTATTTTATCCGATTATAGCTATTCAATATGGCGTGGCCTACCGTAAATAGAATGAATCAATTTACTTTTAATTTAAAATTCTATTAATATCAAACACACTTTTTTAATGATTATTTATACAGCATGGATGCCGTCCCTCAGCTTTCCGCACAAGATAAACGTACTCTTGCACTTTCATCATTAGGCGGAGCATTAGAATTTTACGACTTTGTCATCTATGTTTTTTACGCCAAAATTATTTCAGACTTATTTTTTCCAAGTACTTTAAGTCCCTTTTGGGCGATGCTCAATACATATGGCATTTTTGCAGCAGGATATTTTTTTCGTCCACTGGGTGGCATCGTCATGGCACATTTTGGCGATCTGGTTGGACGCAAACGACTATTTTCACTTTCAATTTTATTGATGTCATTGCCCACACTTATGATTGGGATTTTGCCCACCTTTGAAACCATCGGTTATGCTGCTCCCCTGCTTTTGCTGATGATGCGGATCATTCAGGGTATTGCGATTGGCGGTGAGATTCCTGCTGCATGGACCTTTGTGTCTGAGCATGTTCCTGAGTCACGTATTGGAATTGCCAATGGACTATTAACCGCAGGCTTATCTTTAGGAATTCTGCTGGGCGCACTCATGTCGCTGTTAATCTCTGTTCAATTTACTGAACCTGACATACATGCCTGGGCATGGCGTATTGCTTTTGTGGCAGGTGGTATTTTTGGTCTATTTGCGCTTTATTTAAGAAGCTATCTGAAAGAAACTCCTGTATTTAAAACCATGCAAGCACGCAAACAATTGTCAAAAGAACTGCCAGTGCAACAGGTTGTTATGCATCATCGTTCGGCTGTTGTGATTGGAATGCTATTTACCTGGTTTCTCACTGGATGCGTCGTGGTGATTATTCTGGCAATGCCGAATTTATTAATTGGTACTTTTGGCTACGAACGTGCGCTTACCTTTAAAATGCAAAGTGCAGCAATTCTGATGCAAATGCTCGGGTGTATATTGGCAGGTACACTGGCAGACAGATTTGGCTGTGCCAGAGTTATGATGGCTGGTGCGACAACACTTGCCGTCACTGCTGGGATTTTTTATCAAAGCCTTGAGCATGCAAGTCATAGCACTGTCTTTATTTTATATATGTTGCTTGGATTATGCTCGGGAACAGTAGGTATGGTGTCATGCAGTATGGTTAAAATGTTTCCTGCCCCTATTCGCTTTTCTGGCATTTCTTTTTCTTATAATGTGTCTTATGCGATTGTGGGTGGTATGACTCTGCCTTTAATTCAGATTCTGAGCCAATACAGCAAAATTGGCGCCATGTATTATATTTTTGCGCTGGCTATTATGGCTGTATGTACAGCCTTTGTGTTTAAAACAAAATTTGAGACCGCACAAAAATATTCAGTAGATACATAAATAAAAAGCGCGTATTTTTAAAGAGTACGCGCTTTTTATTTTAAAGTGCCTGAAGAAACTCCAAGCCCTTTTTAAGTTCGAGCTCATTTACAGAGTGGCCTAAGCCTGTGTAGGTTTCTAGCTGCACATCAAAACCTGCCTCGTTTAAAGTATGATAAGCCTCTCGGCCTTCCTCGACTGCAATCACTGCATCCGCCTCTCCATGCATCAGGCTAATTTTAGTCGTGCGCACATCCGACTCGACTGGCGAAGCCAAGCGTCCAGAGAAACCGATACATCCTGCTACCGACCAGCGCCCAGACACAATCGCATCCAGACACATGATCGTGCCTTGTGAAAATCCACAAAAGATTAACTGGCTTAAGTCACCTTGAAACTTATGCTCTTGCAAAGTTCTTAAAATGGTTTGATCGAAATACTCACGTGCATCCACAATGCGTTCATAGCGGTTTTGCGGGGTAATTCCAGTGAGGCTAAACCACTCAAATACCTCATGACTATGCATAAACGGAAAAGGTGCATTTGGATAAGCAATATCAAGCCCATCAATCTGACGCTGCCAATATTGTGCAATTGGTAATAGATCTACACCATTACTGCCTACACCATGAAACATGATTAGTAATTTATCGCTCATTGCATGTATTCCAACTTTATACCTTCGCCTATATTAGCGTGTATAACAAAATACAAAGTTATAGATTGATATCAATCTTGTTATGCCCTTGTCTGATCTCGATGATGAGCTTTTTCTGTTTAAATTGAATGAGGATATAAAACTCATCTGCTCCATCATCCAGCCCTGAAACTGACCATTCGGTGCCTTGTGGGAACTCATTTAACCAATCTGCTTTATAGAGATCCGATACAGAATCAAAATCAAGATAACGTTCAGGGTGCTGCTGAATTTTAAGCGCAAGCTGGTCAAAACAGTTTGCTTTATATTGGTCCAGACTAAGTAGGTTCATCAGATCAACCCTGATCGCTGCTTACGTTTCACCTGTTCCCATTGCCACCAACCAAATGCTGCCATTACCACAAACGCTGCGTATAATCCTGCGGTTAAATATAAATCTTTATAAATAAACATACCCACATAGACAATATCCACAAATACCCACAACACCCAAGTGGCAATATGTTTACGACTTGTCCAATAAGTTGCAAGTAGGCTGAATGCAGCCAGTTGCGAATCCAGCATCGGTACTGCGGCATCGGTAAAATGTTTTAGGCTTAATCCAAAAATTAAACCGCCAAGCGCCGCAAGCAACATCTGTATGATGACCGTTTTGGCAGGAATGGCGACGATACGAATCTCATGCTCAGTCTGCTTACCTTTGAGCCAGTAATAAAACCCGTAAAAATTAATAATGATGAAAAAACCCTGCAATATGGTTTCACCATACAGTTTGAAACTAAAAAATAGATAGCCGTAAAGAATAAATGCCAGAAAATTAAATCCCCAACACCACATATTACGTTTGATCGTGAGTGCGACCCCAATAACACTGATGATTACGGCAAAAATTTCAAGTGGCGACATAATGACAATTCAAGCATAAAGAGGAAAGGAAGTGACGCAGATCCGTAACACCATAATCTATTTTGCATATATTCAAAGTCCCGTTACATCCCCACCATGTATTTTGAAAGCTGATTGCTTACATAAATAGCAAAGCGGTCTATATAACGACTATATACATCTGAACAGGCTAAAATTGCCAATAGGCAGATGAGTGATGCCAGAATCACAGCACTATCATAATTCAAACCATAGGCGATGAATAAATTAAATACAGGCAAACAAATCAGATACAGGATCATCAGGTGCAATAAATAAATTGAGAAAGATAATTTTCCCAAATAAACAAACACTGGACGATCAAGCGCTTTGGATAATAAAGGGCTCATTAAGATGCTATAAACAATCAAAAAACCTGAAATAAAATTACAATAATCGTAGGTTTTATTATCTAACACCTTGAAAATCCAGTGGTATGCCATACTAGTATTATGCGCACCCGCCAAATAAAGCCCCAGAGTAAGCATCAAAATTGCAATTATGCCAGATGGAATCACGCGTCCATAAAGAAAAATGAGCGAACCTAGTATGAAGCTGATTAAACCCAGATATAAATCCTGACTTGCAAACAGATGAAATGAAAAAGGGAACAGAAAAATGAGCACAAAGAAAATGAACGAGTTAAAACTACGGATATACAATAAAAAAAATAAAAGGAATGATCCAAACAATTCGACCTGCATGGTCCATAACACCCAGTTAACACTGGACTCGGCAAAAAGAAAAGAACCTAAAGTGCCTTCATAAATTGCCTGGGATAGTGTCGAGTCCTGATGAGCGAGTACCTGAAGCCAGTACTGAGCTTGTGAGCTATTAAAATCTGTGAAATACAGCGCAGCCCACAGCAGAATACAGGAAAGGAAAGCAGGAATCGCCAAACGTGGATAACGCTTGACGAGCATTGATTTAATCTTTTGTCTGGGTTGGCGGCTGTTACAGATCACATAAGATAAAATAAAGCCACTGAGCACAAAAAATACATAAACTGCTGCAGTACCTGAATACCAAAAAGCAAATGGAGAATGATGAATAAAGTAAATTAATGCATTTTGTGGTTGATCATGATCTTCAAAATGATGCAAATACGGATAAAAGCTTAAACTTAAATGTGAAAAAACCACAGCCAGACATGCCAACCCTCGGATACTTTCGACAGCATTTAATTTGTTTGATTTATCCATATCATCCACTGCATCTTTTTAAACATATCCAATATTCTGTACAAACCAGTTTTACAAATAGTTTGAATTCCCTTTCATTTGATTCCAAATGGAGGCCATGAAACAGCCATAATATAAATGCCAGCTTACAGAAGCAAACTGGCATTCATAACATCATGAGTTGATTAAAATTTACGCTCTATCATTCGATATGAGTAATGCGTCCATTTTCGTCATGATGAACAATAGCAACTTTTTGAGTACGTCCAAGCTGAATTTGCTGCTGGTTTAACTCAAAATAACCCGCATAGTCATTTAAGTCTTTTTGTTTGATCTTTTTAACACTTTTAGCAGGAATATAGTTACTCCAAAGTAATAGTGAAACTGAACAGATGATTAACGCTGTAATCCCATGCTCAAGACCAAGGCTCATCGCGCTAAATACACGATGCACCAAATGTGTTTTTTGTAACTCAACCAATAGCCATACCAATAGGAAAGGACGCCACAATAACAGCCACCCGCCCCACATCATGGCAGTCGTTGTCATTGAAACATAACGTTTATGCCAAGGTAATTGGCGACGCAAATCGATAATCAAATCATGTGACTTCATGAACATCTACTCAGCAAATATGCTTAATCTTGAATACGAATACCACGGTCAGGGCTCACCCAACGCGCACGTTTTTCTTTACCACGCAGCAGAACTTTTGGAAAAGCCATGATTGTCGCTGTGATGGTAATTAACCAAAACACAAACGGATACCAGATCATCCAGTAATAGTTTTTACCGAGGTTTGGTTCATAACGGCTATCCATCCATTTACTCATTGCAAATTGGATCAGACAGGTAGCACCCAACAAAATTCCACTACCGTAAGGTAAAAACGGTGAACTGATTCCTGAAAGCTGCCCAAGTGGGAACACAAAATGTATCAACCACAATACAGCCATGATCAACATCAAATATGACCATACCAATGTCAGGCATAATTCAAACATTAACGGCCATAAAAAATTTAACTTTGGCTTAAGGAAAACATCCAGATTTTTAATTAAAACCTGTGCCCCACCCATCGCCCAGCGTAAACGCTGTTTCCATAAACCTTGGAAGGTTTCAGGCATCAAAATCCAGACCAGAGCATTTGGCTCAAAGCGGATATCCCAGCCAGCACGTTGTAATTTCCAGGTAATATCAATATCTTCGGTAAGCATGTTCGGTGACCAATAGTTCACCTCATGCACAGCACTTTTACGAAACGCCGTAATGACACCAGAAACCGTAAACAAACGCCCAAAAGTACGCTGTGCACGTTTAATCATACCCACAATCGATGAAAACTCACCTACCTGAATACGACCAATCAAAGTCGAACGGGTACGAATACGTGGGTTACCCGTCACAGCCGCAACGGTATGATCTTCTTGAAAATGTCTGATCATCCATTTTGCAGCGTGTGAGTCGAGTAAAGCATCACCATCAATACCAATTAAAAATTCTGCTTCAGTTAACAGACTGCCTGCTTGAAGCGCCATTGCCTTACCCTGATTCTGAGCAAGATGAACCACACGCAGTTTTTCATACTTTTCAGCCAGACGATTGAGTACGTCTGCGGTGTTATCCGAACTCCCGTCATTAATGGCAATTACCTCAAAATTTGGGTAATCCAGCCCCAGTGCATGGGTAATGGTTTCCTCGGCATTATCCCCTTCATTAAAACAAGGGACAAGCACAGCGACCATTGGATATGATTCAAGTGGTGCTGGCTCTTTGTATGGAGGATCTTTGCGCTCTTTCCAGTAAAATATAAGCGCACCCATCATCCATAAATAGGACATAAACAGCGGGTAATAAAACACGAAGTTTAGCGCTGTTTGCCACAAATGATGTAAAGTGGTTGACATGGTCAATTCCTGTTACGGGACTAACTTTGAAGGTTTAGTCACAAATACGTCGTGCATGGTTTTGGTATCAGGATGGTCCTTAAATGGATCATCTGGATAATAGCCCACATGCATAGCTCCTTGTTGATACAAAGAGCGAATTGTATCGGCAAGCTCCTGAGACGGAACAGGTTGGTTTGTTCGCCAATTGGTTGCCTGCAATTCAAATACAGTTTTCTTTATTCCATTTGGATACTGTTTGACACGTTTTACAATATCCTGATAGAACTTTGTCGGATCTTCTGCTTGTTCCATGTAAGGCATGGCCATAATAGCAGTGAAATCATAACGTTTTAATGACTGCTCAAGAGACTGGGAATACCAGTTTTCTGCATAAGGAGACAGTGCAACCTGCGCATACAGATTACGTGCGGTCATTAGATACGGTTGATAATAACGAACATCTGAGGCCAACTTCATCGCAAAATTGTCGATAGTCTTAATTTTAAAATCAGTCCATTTAGACAATAAAGCATCATCATTGCGGATTTTTTCGAGGTCTGTTGGCAAGCCCGCTTTTGCATACGCCTTCAGCGCATCTGGACTTGCGTCTTCATAATCAGACAAGGTGGTATCATCGTGGAAGAGTATACCATCAAATGTCGAAGATTTCGCCAAATCTGTGTAAATTCCTTCAATCACTTTACGTGCTTCAGGAGAATATGGACTTAAACGGATATATCCCATATTCAAATGATCGCTTTCTTTTGGCTGTTGAGTCACCACCAATTTTTTTGACGCTAGATTGCTCTTTGGTAGTTCCCAAGCCATAAGTGGCATCCATGCATATACACGGTTGACACTGGTGCGAGTTGCAATTTGCCATGCGACACGGTTAAATAAATCGGCACGCATTGGAATATAACGATTCGGGAAATACACCATATCCGCAGAGCCATTGGCATCAGGATCTGAAAAAGCCTGTAAATATACTGTGTTAACACCCATCTCGCGGATACGATCCAACAAGTGTCCCAAATTACGTTCGATCTGCTCTGGATTTGGATCATAAATATAATCCAGATCGACATGCATAATTTTTTGCGGACGATTATTGTCTGTCAAATTCATTTGACGCGTCAAAATGTCTTGCGCCAGATCATCGGTACTCTCACCTTTACTGACCAAAATACGGCTTAAATGACCTAAAGACTTGGTGACATGATCAGGACCATCATCAAGTGTAATGGTAATTGGCATACCCAATTTTTTGGCAATTCGAACAGTTTCAAGATTGTATCGCCCATACGGCCAAACCATCACACGCGGTGCACGAATTCCATTTGCCTTAAAGGTTTCAATATTCTTCTTCAAATCATCTGAAATACGCTTTTCGTAGGCGTTATCAGATTCATAAGTTTTGGTTTTTTGGTCATAAATACGGGTGGTTGCAGCAGGCTCGGAGTTGCCTTGCGGATTACCCATCACACCATGGTGCAAGTCAAAGCTATGGCTGCCAATTTCGACAATACCACTATCCTGCATTTCCTTAATTTCAGCCCATGTTAATAATTTATTTCGCGCAAGCTTATCGTCACCAAACTGTACCATTTGATTTGGCTTGACATTGAGCCATTTACCGACAACGGCTAAAACAACAGGAATTTTACGTGCTTTTAAAATTGGATAAGCATAGTCATAAAATGATTGATAACCATCGTCGACAGTTAATAAGACGGGTTTAGCTGGAAGTTTTATTTTACCTTCATTGGCCTTAATTAATTGGTCAACACTAATAAAATGATAACCATTTTTAATTAGCCAATCTAAATGTGTTTCAAAACGCTGTGGTGTTACGGCATAATCAGGAATTATCGCTTCTTTTGACGTAATTTCATGATATCCAATAATAGTAAGCGTTGACACATCAATTTTTGGTGCTTCTTCGGCTTCTTCTCCAGTATGCGGATTGGTTACGAGCGGAACTTCCTTCACTGCAGGATTGTCATTGGTCGATGTACCAGTTTCAGCATGTGCACAGCCTAAAGATAAGCTTAAGACTGTGGAAACACTTAATGTGATTAGTTTCAAAGGGAAGCGAGTTAGCATAAAATATCATCTTTTAAAAAAAAGTTGTTTTCTGAAAACTTTTTCAGTTTAAGCAAGATTTTAAGCATGACCTTGATTGAAACTTAAATAAAAGTGTCCAGACTTTTACATAGCATATGTTATACCGAATTAAGCTGAAAAGTTTCTTAAAACTGATAGCCACAATACTTTTATTTTATTAGACCAATGATATTTTTTATAATGCAACTTAATCTTGACTTTTTTATTTAAACATAAATTTTATTAAAATAATTATGTTTGCATTATGTTTTTATAAAATAAGCTTATCAAAATTTAAAATATAAAACTCATTAATATAATCTAAAAATTATAGTGACTATAAAAAAGCCCAGAATGGGCTTTTTTATAATCCTGGTTTAATCACGGGTTTTTACATCAAATAATTCAATTTCAAAAATCAAATTAGAATTTGCAGGAATGATGTTTCCCATCTTGCGCTCACCGTAAGCCAGATGTGCAGGCACGATCAACTTACGTTTTCCGCCTACTTTCATACCTATAATACCCTGATCCCAGCCTTTAATGACTCGTCCAGTACCAATTACACATTCAAAGTAATTACCGCGATCTATAGAAGCATCAAATTTAGTGCCATCTTCGAGCCATCCTGTGTAGTGCGTTGTAATTAAAGCACCTTTTACCGCTTCTTTACCTTCACCTACTTTTAAATCAATAATCTGTAATTCTTGCATAGCATGTCTACCTTTAATATAAATTCTGTCTATTTAAACCATGTTGTACTTAATGCAATTTTGTCCATGAAACATCAACCTGTTCATGATCATTCAATAAAGTCCACTCGCCATCCATCACATTTAACTGTAACTGCATAGTACGTTCACATAGCTTTTCTAGTTGTGAGGTCGTTTCTGGCGCCAACTGCCAAACTTCCACATTACTTAATGTTTTGACTTTATTATTTCTTTTCCACCATTCATCAACCTGTTGCCCATAGGTCACCACCACGACATGCTTACAACGAGCACTGGCTTTCTTAAGTTTATCTTCTGATGGCTGACCTAATTCAATCCATTGTTCTAACTGGCCTGTAAGATCTTTTTGCCATAATGCGGGTTCATCTGTTTCGAATAGATCTTTCGTGAATTGTAGATTTTCATCTGCAAAACGAGCAAACGCTAAAATACGCACCATCAAACGTTCAATTGTTTCAGACGGGTGCAAAGCCAGAGTCAATTGATAGTCTGCATAATGATGACTATCCATATTGGCAATATTTAGATCTGCTTTATAGATGGTTGCTTTAAGCGCCATAACAATAGGGTCCTCTTGAATGGCGCATAGAATACTCGATTTTCAATCTTGAAGTATATCGGGTTGATGATTTGATAAAGCATTGCCTAGCTCGACAATGAGCATTTTGTTTCTGACTGAGATTGATTAGATTTATTCACTATCATCAAAAGTTGGCTAGGTTTTTGCACTGGTCTGACCAGTCTTATTTGTTTGATGAATTGAATATGTGGCAGAAATTAAAGTCAAACCTGTTTCTCCAAGTGATTATCGCCTTAATTGTTGGGATGATCATAGGTATCAGCTTTCATGATTTTTCTTTAAATTTAAAGCCTTTAGGTGATGGCTTTATTTCTCTCATTAAAATGTTGATTGCACCCATCGTTTTTTGTGTTGTAGTTCTTGGAATTTATGGTGCAAATGATATTAAAAAAATGGGTAAAGTTGGTGCAAAAACCATTCTCTATTTTGAAGCAGTCACTTCAATTGCACTTATTTTGGGCATTGCAATTGCGTATATATTCAAACCAGGTGTAGGAATGAATATTGACATTAGCAAACTCGATGGTAAGGACTTAACCACATATACCGATCGTGCTCATGAGATGAGTACGGGTTCAGACTTTATTTTACATATCATTCCTAAGACTTTGGTGAGTGCATTTGCCAATGGCGATATTTTACAAGTTCTGCTCATTGCAATTTTGTTTGGCGTCGCCATGCTGCTGGTCCCCAAACATCTTGCTGAAATTGTCCGCCAAGCACTGGAAGCATTTTCAGAAATTTTCTTCAAAATGATGGGAATGATCATTCGTCTTGCACCACTCGGTGTTTTAGGCTCGGTGGCTTATACCACCGCCAAATTTGGTGCGGATTCATTAATTCAACTGGGTTATCTGGTTTTACTTTTCTACATCACCTGTATTGTATTTGTGGTGGTCATTTTAGGTGGCATCCTGAAAATGGCAGGACTGAATATCTTTAAATTTCTGAACTATTTTAAAGATGAATTGTCAATTGTACTGGGTACGGCCTCTTCTGATTCTGTGCTTCCACAAGTCATGAAAAAACTCAAACAGTTAGGTATTAAGGATTCAACCGTAGGTCTGGTCATCCCGACAGGTTATTCATTTAATCTGGATGGTTTTTCAATCTATTTAACCTTAGGTGTTATTTTTATTGCCCAAGCCTGCAATATTGATTTATCCATGCATAATCTTTTGATGATTCTTCTAGTTTCTTTGGTGACTTCAAAAGGTGCGCATGGAATTCCAGGTTCTGCTTTGGTAATTCTTGCTGCAACGTTATCAGTCATTCCAAGCCTACCTGCAATTGGTTTAGTCCTTTTACTCTCTGTAGACTGGTTTATTGGGATTGTGAGAGCGTGTACAAACCTCATTGGTAATTGTGTTGCCACGGTAGTGATTGCACATTGGGAAAAGGACATTGACCATGCCCAAGCACGTGCCGTACTTGAGCATAAATCATCAGTCAACTAAACACTTAAGTATTCTGCTCATCTAGCCGACATGCCATTAACTGTTTCTCAAAATCAAGCCAGTTGCCTAACTGGCTTGTAATAATTTCAATTCGACTATCCGTATTGGCCTGTCCTGTTTTGTAATTAAACTGTTCGGGATTAAAATTAAATATCATCCAGCCCTGACTGGTATTAAAAATCGCTTTGATTCTGAGCCAGTTGGATTGATTGCATAACAACTCAAATAACGAGTCAAAATCAAAAATCCAGCGACGTGGCATTTTCCAGCCTGCTACATGATAACCTTGCGAACTTTCAACATAGTGATATGGAAGCTGTTTGATCTCTGGTATTGGTTCTTGTGCTGAAACGAATGTTTTCTGTTGCATAAGTAACGGCTGTAAGATTCTAGAGGTGACAAGATGAGGATGATCAATAGCGTCTAAGGCTAATTCACCATTTGCCGTTTTAAACCAAGATTGTGAATAGGCTTGATATTCTTCCTGTAATTTTTCTAACGCCTTTTCATCTGTACCACTCATTTGATCACCATGCGACACCACCACTATCTGTGCTGCTTTTAACTGATCTTCATATAAGTTTTGCTGAACCCATGCCTCTTCATGCAAACGGCTCCCATCCAGCACAGTAATCAATGCACGCATATTCAAACTACTTTGCCAATGAGGTTCAGTCAGTTGCTCCACCAATTGGGCAGGATGCCCTAAACCTGTAGGTTCAATAAAAAGTCGATCTGGTTGAGTCTCGGTAAGTAATCGGGCCAATGCAATATGTAAAGGCAGTTGACTGCTACAGCATAAACAACCGCCCAACAATTCCTTGACTTGATAACCTTGTTGCTGAGGTAAAAGTTGCTGATCGATACCAATCTGGCCAAACTCATTCATCAGTACAGCCCAGACTTCATTTTCTGGCTTCTGACTCAGTAAGTGCTGTAGCAGCGTCGTTTTACCTGCGCCTAGAAATCCAGAAATAATATGTGTGGGAACAGTCTGAGGAATGAGCAGTTTCACATGCAATCCATAGGCAATAAAAATAATGATTTTACCTAAGTATCTCTTAAATTCGAGCTGAATTAATGCAAGAATTCCTTAGACATGAATTTTTTCGATTCTGTGAGTAATCGCACAGTTATCAAATTTATGTGAAAGGTAGCAAGAAATTGATTAATAAAATTAATAAATATTCATTAAATAAAAGAAAATCCCAATGATTGAATCGCTCTCATTTACAGTCTGTTGTTTTTTTAAGTAAAGATTTAGATTAAAAAATAACCAAAATGAAATATCTCAAAACATTTAATTAAGTCATTTTTTGTATTTACTTACACGGGTTATACATAAGCTTCATCTATGTAAATAGAGTGTTAATCTGAATGTTTCACTTTGTTGGAACAATTGTCAGATCAATTTTTGGCTTTTAGCATGATGAACAAGTCCTGACCCAACCCGTGTTTAGACACTATTCAGGATGTCATAGTTTATTTGAATAAATTAAGGATGCCTCCAATGAAATTAGTTAAAATTCTACTTGCTTCAAGTTTCGTTTTTGCTGCTGCAACTACATTTGCTGCATCAGCACATGAAAAAGTTCAACCACAATCAAGCGAAAAAGTGGTTGTATCAACGCAGGAATTGCCTGAAACCACTTCTCCAGAAGCTGCTGCTGCACAACCAAATTCAGCTCAACCAACCACTGAAAGCGCTGCTGAAGCTTCAACCACAACACCTGCACAACCTGCTGTTCAATAAGATTCATTAAAGTCTCCGAGATAACACTTAGACTTTAATCTAGTAAAAGGGCTAAACCATTGCTGCGGTTTTGCCCTTTTATTTTAGGCTTTTATGATTTAAATACAGTCAAATTTACTTTTGCTATTTCAGACACTCATCAGCCGTCTGTATTTTTCTTAAACAAGCTACACGAAGGATTAGAATTGTCTTGTAAACGGCGTTGTTTACGTAGCTCGGCAGCTTCAAAACGACAAATTTTCCATTCTGTATCTAATTTCAGTTCAGGTACTTTTTGTGGTTTTCCCGTTTCATCAACAGCGACCATCGTGAAATAGCAACTATTGGTGTGTCGTACAGTCCTGCTTCGAATATTTTGAGCTTCAACACGGATTCCTATTTCCATTGAAGTCCGTCCGACATGATTAACACTCGCTAAAAATGTCACTAGTTCGCCTACATAGATTGGCTCTTTAAAAGTCACTTTATCGACGGAAAGCGTCACCACGTAACTTCCTGAATAACGGCTCGCACATGCATATGCGACCTGATCAAGCAGCTTTAAAATCGTACCACCATGAACATTTCCTGAAAAATTTGCCATATCAGGCGTCATTAAAACAGACATTGTAAGTTCGGATTGATCTTCTGAAGCTTGTGTAACTTGATCTAATGGAGACATATCTTTTTCACTCTACACGGGAAGAATTTACACCGTTTATTATGAGATATTTCAACGTTGAAAAACATGCTAAAAGCGGCAAATATTCAAGCAGAATCATTATTTTGAGTTTTATAGTTGAGAATAATTCACAGTTGAAAATTATTTTATATTGTATTGCTTATCATTTTCATCGATGTAAATCCAAATTTAAAATATTTTTATGCCGAATAATCGTAATGAACTCATTCAATCATTCACTTAAAAAATAAGGCAGCTATTCGCTGCCCTGTTCCAACATCATCACAACTACCGATAAACAATTCCGCCATCCGTTAGTATCGATTGGCCTGTAATATAATCTGAGTCATCGCTGGCAAGAAAAGCAACCAGTGCAGCCACGTCATCAGGTGTTTGTGCACGCCCTAGCGCAATTCCATCGACATACTTTTTATAGGTTTCACCAATTTCAGCCCCTGTGATTTCAGCAAACCGCCGATCAATCTCAACCCACATATCAGTACCCACCACTCCTGGACAATAGGCATTCACTGTAATCCCTGCACTGGCATATTCTTTGGCTGCCGCTTGAGTGAGTGCTCGGACAGCAAACTTTGTTGCAGAATAAATGCCCAGCAAAGCAAATCCATCATGTCCTGCAATTGAAGCTGCATTGATAATTTTGCCTTTACGATCCAATGTTCTAAATTTATCAGCCGCCGCCTGTATTCCCCACAGTACACCTGCAACATTAATATCCATAATCGTTTGGAATTGTTCTGGGGTAACATCATCAATGGCTTGTACCTGTGCAATCCCAGCATTATTAATGACCACATCCAAACCATATAAGGTTAAATCAGCATGATCAATGGCAGCAAAAACCTCATGACGCTGACTGACATCTGCAATAAAAGTCGTTGCTTTAATGCCGTATTGCTGAACCTCATGTAATACCTGATCTAGCTTCTCCTGATTTAAGTCTACCAGTGCCAGATGCACACCTTCTTGTGCCAGGCGCACGGCAATACCACGGCCAATACCTTGCCCAGCGCCTGTAATCAGTGCAATTTTATTTTTTAATCCTTTTGGCATATTGTTCTTCCTTCTATTCTTTCTATGCAATTGTACAACTTAAGGATGCACAATAATTTTAACAGCCGATTCATTGTTATGGATCAATGTCTCAAATCCTTGAGAAATCAGATCATCTAATTTAATGCGCTGCGTAATAAACGGCGCCAGATTAATTTTACCTTGTTCGACCAGTTTAATCGTTTCCTGATGATCATTGACATAGGCAATTGTTCCGCGAATATCCAGCTCTTTCATCACCACACTATGTACATTTACGGTTGCAGGGTGGCTCCAGATCGATACAATGACAATAACACCTGTTGGTTTTGTTGAAGCAACCAGTGTGTCTAATACTTTATTCACACTGCTGCACTCAAATGCAATGTCTGCACCTTTGTCCTGCGTAATTTTCATGACTTCTGCAATCACATCGACTTGAGTCGGATCGAGAATATAGTCCGCAACGCCAGATTCTTTGGCTTTTTCTTTTCGCTTGCTGCTTAATTCGGTAATGATAACCGTCAAACCTTTGGCCTTTAAAATTGCAGAGAGCAGTAGACCAATCGGGCCTGCGCCGCCCACCAATGCCACGTCACCTGCTTTCGCACCACTTCGAACATAGGCATGATGTCCGACAGAGAGTGGTTCAATTAATGCGGCTTGATCAAGTGGAATATTTTCTGAAATTGGATGTACCCAACGGCGCTGGACTGCAATCTTTTCCGATAAGCCACCACCACGACCACCCAGACCAATAAAGTTCATATTCTTAGAAAGATGATAATTTTCACCAGGACCTGTTGGAACATCATCTGCCACGATATATGGCTCGACCACCACATGCTGGCCTACCTGAATATCATCTACGCCTTCACCCACAGCGTATACCACACCCGAAAATTCATGGCCCATGGTGATAGGTGCTGACTCTCCCGAAATTGGATGCGGATGTCCACATGGTGGAATAAAAATCGGGCCTTCCATAAACTCGTGTAAATCTGTTCCACAGATCCCACACCACGCCACCTGTATGCCCACTGTTCCTGCCGTTACTTCAGGCTCAGGAATATCCTCAATACGGATGTCGCCACGATCATAAAAACGTGCTGCTTTCATTGTTATCTTCCTTTTAAAACTTTGTTGAAACCCTTTAAACTGTATGACCTTACACAGTGGTAAAGGTCATATTTTTATATATGAATCGCCCGTTGCATAGATGCCAGAATAGACTCATGCATTGCTTCAGACAAAGTTGGATGAGGAAAAATGACTTGTGCCAGATGCTCATCCGTTGCTTCAAGTGCCTGTGCAATTGCATAACCTTGTATTTGCTCTGTTACTTCATGACCGACCATATGAGCACCCAATAACTCACCAGATTCCACATCAACAATGGTTTTAACAAAACCGGCGGTTTGCCCAAGTGCAATCGCTTTGCCGTTGGCAGACATTGGAAATTTCCCAATATGAATCTGTTTGCCTTCTGCTTTGGCTTGCTGCTCAGTCAATCCAATACTGGCAACCTGAGGGTGGGTAAAGATGCAACCTGGAATTTGTAGCCGATTGAGTGGATGTACATCTGCAATACCCGCAATTTTCTCTACACATAATATGGCTTCATGGCTGGCTTTGTGTGCCAGACAAGGCGCGCCAGCAACATCGCCAATCGCATAAATGCCGACGACATTGGTTCGACACCATTCATCTGTCTGGATGAATCCATTTGTCAATGCCACACCCAATTGTTCCAGACCCAAATTCTGTGTATTGGGTTTAACCCCCACGGCTGAGAGCACATGATCAAAGCTTAGGGATTGAACTCCAGAAGGATCGTGTATTTCACAATGTACCTTTCCCTCACAAACTTCTAAATGCTGTACGGTACTTTCTGTCAGAATACGCATGCCCTTTTGTTCAAACTGCTTTCGTACATACTGTGCAACTTCATGATCTTCGGTGGGTAAAATCTGCCTGGCAAGATCGAGCAGTGTGACCTGACTTCCCAAATCCTGATACAGGCTCGCAAATTCACTGCCTATGGCACCAGAACCAATGACCAGTAAAGACTTGGGAAGTTGCTTGGGTTGCAATGCTTCCTTATAAGACCAAACGTAATCACCATCTACTGGAATCTGAGGAAGTGAAGCCGCATGTGCACCTGTTGCCACAATAATATGCGGGGCACGAATCATCTGTTTCTGCTGTTGCGCATCGACCAGCTCTAAGCGCTCTTTGGCAATAAATCTGGCTTTTGCATAAAATACGCTGACCTGATTTTTACGAAGTAAGTGCTCAATCCCCTGCACCAATTGCGCTGAAACCTGACGACTATGTTGAACCAGTTTAGATAAATCAAAATTGATATCTCCTAGCTCAAATCCAAACTGCGACGCATGTTTAAATTGATGCGCAAGCTCAGCACCCGCCAGTAATGCCTTGGTCGGTATACACCCCCAATTCAAACAAATTCCTCCCAGATGAGTCGCTTCGACAATCGCGGTTTTTAGACCCAGTTGGGCTGCTCGAATCGCAGCCACATAGCCTCCAGGACCAGCACCAATCACCACAAGGTCAAATTGTGTGTCTGACATGCTCATCCTCCTACACCAAAATCAAAGCTGGGTTTTCGACAAACTGTTTGAAACTCGCCAAAAACTTGGCTCCCAAAGCACCATCAATGACTCGATGATCACAAGAGAGTGTGACTGTCATCATCTGCCGAATTACAATGAGATCATGCTCAACTACAGCACGTGCCTCAGAACGCCCCAGTGCCATGATGGCGCCTTGTGGAGGATTAATAATCGCATCAAAGTTTTTGATGCCGAGCATTCCCAAATTGGAAATGCTAAAGCTACCACCTTGGAACTCATCAGGCTGAAGCTTACCTGTTTTGGCTCGGGTTGCCAGATCTCGCATCGTACTCGAAATTGTGGCGAGCGATTTCTGATTGGCTGCTTTAACAATCGGTGTAATTAGTCCATTTTCAATGGCAACTGCAACCGAGATATCAGCATCTTTAAACTGTAAAATCTGCTGTTTTTGTTCGTCATATTGCACATTGACTTCTGGCACTTTAATCAGCGCAGCCGCAGCCGCTTTAATCAACATATCGTTGATCGATAGCTTGAGCTGGGGTACCGTATCGTTGATCTGCTGACGTAAAGCTTGCAAAGCTTCAACATTCACTTCAATGCTCAAACGAAAATGTGGTGCATTACGTTTCGCCAATTGTAATCTTGAAGCAATGGCCTTACGCATCGCATTCATGGCAATAGGCTTGACAGAATTTAGCTCAACTGGCGTATCAGCACAACTCGCGGTTGAAGCAGTTTCTGATACAGGATGTTCACGATAATAGACCGCTTCAACATCCTCTTTACAGACACGCCCCCGAGTACCCGAAACTCGGCAATCATTTAAGTTAATACCCCATGTTTGGGCTAAACGTCGAGCGACAGGTGTTGCAGCTATATGCCGATCATCGGCAGTTGACTTGATTGCTTTGCTACTGCCCTGACGTTTAATCTCTGCCCATTGACCGCCTGCTGCCTGTACCGCAGATTGCAGATCTTGCACACTAATGCGCCCCAATCGGCCTGTACCAGTAACTTGGGAAAGATCAATATTATGTTTCTCTGCAAGTTTGAATGCATGCGGCGTAGTAAATGCATCTGACGCCTTAAAGCCCTGCAAAGCTGCTGGAATCTCAACACCGTCTTTTGAAACCTGTGCTTTGGTTTCGATAATCGCTTGAGACTGAGCTTGACTGTTTGCTACTGCTAATTGATCAACTTCAGGCGTTTGAACTGTTGTTACTTTAGCGTCTGCTGGAGTATTAGACGACTGAGTACCGTTTAAATTCTGAGCAAAATTTTGAATTTCGGTATCAGAAACATCAGCTTCGGCACAGATTGCAATCAAGCCACCTACAGGCAGCGTATCTCCTGCATGTGCCAGAATCTGACGCAAAGTACCATCAAAAGGCGCTTCGAGGACGTTTACAATTTTAGTGGTTTCAATTTCACAAATTTCATCGCCTTTTTTGAAACTGGTGCCTTCTTCGATCAGCCACTGTGCGACTGTTCCTTCTTCCATGGACAATCCCCATTTCGGGATTTCCAGTGTTTTAATTTCGCTCATCCTAAGCCTCCAGTATTTTTCTGACCGCTTGTTCGATCCGCTCGACACTTGGTATCCATTCTTTTTCAAGTACTGGTGAAAAAGGAATAGGCGTATGTGGCGGTGTAACCAGTTCGATAGGTGCTTTTAAATAGTGAAAACCCTTTTGTGCAATGAGCGCCGCAACATCATGTCCAAAACCGCATCGTGCTGCTGATTCATCCACAATCACCACACGACCCGTGCTTGCAACGGATTCTAAAATCCCATCTTCATCAAGTGGTGAAACAGTACGTGGATCGACCACCTCCACAGAGATACCTTCTTTGGCGAGTTTGTCTGCAACTTCATTGGCCCGATGAACCATGAGGCTCAATGCAATAATGGTGACATCGGTTCCTTCACGGGTGTAATTGGCAACCCCAAACGGAATAGTATAGGCTTCATCTGGTGCTTCGCCCTTGATGTCATACAAGAGTTTATGTTCACAAAACACAACAGGGTCGTTATCTCGAATGGCTTGAATCAGTAAACCCTTGACATCATAAGGACTAGATGGCACCACGACCTTTAAACCAGGTACAGATGCAAAGACATTATAAGGTGACTGGGAATGTTGAGCTGCAGCCGAAAAACCAGCACCAATCATGCCTCTCACGACCATCGGTGCTTTGGCTTTACCACCAAACATATAACGGAATTTGGCGGCCTGGTTATAGAGCATGTCGTGACAGACACCATAAAAATCCATAAACATCAAATCTGCAACTGGACGTAAGCCTGTTGCTGCCGCGCCTGCGGTCATTCCAATAATGGCAGACTCGGTAATAGGGGTATCAATCACACGTTCAGAACCGAATTCAGTCCACAAACCTTTGGTTACACCCAATACACCACCAAAACCTTCGAGCTTATTTTCATCTGTATTTTTGCCACCATGCCCGCCACGGACATCTTCACCCACCACAATGACAGTCGGATCACGGCGCATTTCTAGCTCAATGGCTTCTTTAATGGCATTTCGATAGCTTTTATTTGGCATTTCTTTACTATTCCTTTAGTAAGACACATAGACATCTGTCAAAAGTTGAGAGACTTCGGGATATTTTGCTGCTCGTGCTTTGGCTACAGCATCATCGACATTGGCTTTTGAAACAGCATCAATGGCATCCAATTTGGCTTCATCAATCTGGCCCTTGACCTTTTCACGGAAAATCTTGATCGGATCTTTATGTTCCTTCACATAATCAATTTCATCTTTAGAACGGATGAGACCTGGGTCGCCTTCAAAATGTCCATAAAAACGATTGGTGACTGTTTCAATCACACTTGGCCCTTCACCACGACGTGCACGTTGTATTGCTTTTTGTGCAGCAGCGTAAACTGCAAAAAAATCTGTGCCATCTACCTTCTCGGCAGGTAAACCAAAGCCTGCAGCACGCCCTGCAATGTCCTTACTTCCGACTGCATAATCATGTGCCGTACCTTCACCAAAACCATTGTTTTCGAAAACAAAAATTACAGGCAATTTCAAAACAACTGCCATATTGATCGCTTCAAAAGTCAGGCCCTGATTCGATCCACCATCACCTGTAAAAGACAAGCCAATACCACCAGTTTTTAATGTTTTTGCCGTTAAAGCTGCCCCAATTGCAAGCGGTGGCCCACCTCCTACAATCCCATTGGCTCCCAGCATTCCTTTATCCAAATCGGCAATATGCATCGATCCACCTTTACCTCGGCACAATCCTGCATCTTTTCCAAAAATTTCCAGCATCATGTCGTGAATATCGCAGCCTTTCGCAATACAATGCCCATGCCCACGATGGGTAGAGGTAATGTAATCCTGATCGGTGAGATTCTCACAGACGCCTACCGCAACCGCCTCTTCACCACTGTATAGATGAATAAATCCAGGAATATCACCTGTATTATTTTCTTCATGAAGACGGTCTTCAAATTCACGAATATCTCGCATCCGTTTATATGCGGCTAATAATTGCTCTTCCGTTAATTGCATATCCTTATCCTATTTATCTTGATTTAAAATAGTGAAACCAAGTTGTATGAGCAGATGACTCATACAAATAGATAAATCCTTTTTTATTTTCTTTTCTATTAGACTAAAAAAATTAAAATAGGTTAATATTTCAATATTCAATATAAATCAAAAACATAATTATCAAAAAATAAAATGTAAAATTATATATTATTTTCAATAGTTTAAAAACAAACCTTTAACCAACCTTGGTTAGACTAAACTAATAAATTATTTTAAACACGATTCAACTTAATTATTCAAACCAGATATTTAATTAAGTTTAAATTATATTCAAATATTAATGTTAAAATTAAAAGGATTTTTAGAATGGATTTAAAAATAAATGACCAACCCGATAAAAATATTTATCTTGGTGAAAAACTACGTGGGCAGGAAAAGCTCGAGCGTATTCCTGTTAAAATTATTCCTAGTACTGAAATAGCAGAAAAACCAGATTGGATTCGTACCAAAATCAGTGATCCCAAAGAAATCAAACGTATTCAGACTTTATTACGTCAACAAAAATTGCATACGGTGTGCGAAGAAGCTGCTTGTCCTAACTTGCCACAATGTTTTGGAAGTGGCACAGCCACTTTTATGATTATGGGCGATATCTGCACTCGGCGCTGCCCTTTTTGCGATGTCGCACATGGTCGGCCCAATACACTCGACCCATTAGAACCCCAACATTTAGCAGAAGCAGTATCCAATCTTCAGCTTCAATATGTGGTTATCACCTCGGTAGATCGAGATGATCTTAAGGATGGAGGAGCGCAGCATTTTGTTGATTGCATAAAAGCAATTCGTGCAACCAATCCTCATACATTAATCGAAATTTTAGTGCCTGATTTTCGTGGTCGACTCGAAATAGCTTTAAAAATTCTAGCCAGCTCTCCGCCTGATGTTTTTAATCACAATATCGAAACTGTTCCACGTTTGTATCGCGCCCTGCGACCAGGTTCTGATTACCAACATTCATTAAAGCTTTTACAGCAATTTAAAAAATATTGTCCAGATGTCGTCACCAAATGTGGTCTGATGGTTGGACTTGGTGAAGTAGAAGCTGAAGTCATTACCTTACTCAATGATCTGCGCGATCATGATATTGAGCTGGTCACCATTGGACAATACTTACAACCCTCCAAAGCGCATGCACCTGTACATCGATTTGTTTCACCAACAGAATTTGAACATTATGAACAGCATGGCAAACGTCTAGGTTTTAAAAATATCTGGAGTGCACCGCTGGTTCGCTCCAGTTATCATGCAGATCGTCAATACCGAGGCGAAGCTGTACCGAAGCCTTTTACACGAGAAGATTTAAAACAACTAAAACATACCACATCTGATATTGCTTAACGATTTATGAACATTTATCTATATGCTTACTTCCCGCTTCATGCTACAAATAAATGTCTAAATCTTGGTGATCTTGCCCAGATCCCAAGATATGTCTATAGATACTCGATGAATAATATTATCTATTTTTTAATCAATATCAGATGAGTTGAAACAAGAGAAAAGATGGATCTCCGTTGTGATGGAATCATGACGACACATAAGGATCATGACGATGGATATGTCAAAAAAACAAGGATTTGATATTCACTCAAATTCAGGCTTAATTTTAGGTGAGTCCTCACCAGATGAAATTCTAAAACGCGAATCTGCGCCTCTACTCGATTTAGGCCAAGAATGGCAACAGGCTTTATTTGGCCGCTCCATTCAACATTGTCATTCTGAGCTACTGCATATTGCAGAAGATGCAGGCATGGCCATTGGCATCACCGATCACCATGGCACCTTATGCTGGACATGGAGTAGTCATCTTATGCGCTCCTCTGCCGAACAGGTTCACTTTGTTCAAGGTGGACACTGGTCAATGCAAGCTGTCGGGAAAAATGCCATTGGTCTTGCACTCAAAACCAATCGCGCCAGTTGTGTCTATTCACATGAAAACCAGATGAATAGCGTCAGAGATTGGGTATGCTATGCAGCGCCAATTATTGATCAAGCGACAGGCCAGCTACACGGCATTATGAATCTGTCGACCAAATATGAAAAACATAACGCACTTGGCGTACTTGCGGTTGAGCGCTGCGCAGATCTGGTCCGCAGAGCAATTCAGTTTGAACAAACCAATGTACTCTATATTAAAGTGCTCGGTACACCGCGCATTCAATTTAATCAAAAAGTACTGACCTTAAGTCATCGTCAGATTGAAATTTTATGTATTTTGGCATTGTGTCCCGATGGCATTTCTTTAGACGAATTACATTACGCTTTATATGGTGATCGGCAAGTGACGAATACCACGCTGAAATCCGAACTCTCCCAACTTCGCAATTTATTGCCCGATTGTATTCAGTCTCGTCCTTACCGATTAAATTGTGAAATCCAGTCCGACTTTCTGATGTCCGAGCAGGCACTCAATCAAGGTTTTACGACAACTGTACTGTCACTCTATAAAGGCAGTTTCCTGAATAAATCTGATAGTCCCTTTTTGTGCGCATGGCGGGACTGTTTTGATGCCAGACTCAGCCATCTGATTTATCAAATGAAAGATGTAGACCAATTATTTCGCCTGATTAGTCGTGCACCAGAGCGAGTCGATGCCATACATCGGCTGTTTGACTTATTGCCCGAAGATAGTCCTTATCGAGAAAAACTCAATAAATTACTCGAATAAAAAACCGAAGCAGAAGCTTCGGTTTTGAGGATCAGCCATTAGCCTACCGGGATTTCCTTGATCACTCCCATTACGCCATTGATAATCATATCAATCGCAATAGTTCCAATGAGTAAAGCAGATAAACGTCCTACAATATCCACATAGCGATCAATATATTTGGCATGTTTATAACGTAAATGATCATGTGCAAACTTCATCAAGATCAGTAGGCTACAGGTCATTGCCAAAGTTAAGGCAATAACAATTGCTGCGCCACCAATTGGCAAACCAATCCCTGTGACGACAGCAGCACTGATGGTACCTGGCCCAATCATGAAAGGCATCGCAATGGTGCCTGCCAAGTGCTCAGGGGCACCACGCATTTCACCAATCGTGTCTGCACCCTGAAACACATAACGATAGCCAATCACCAAGAAAATCAACCCACCAAAAATCTGAAAAGCTTCAAAGCGTACGTTCAGATATTTGCTAAAAATCGTTTCTCCTCCCCATGCAAATAACATGAAGACGATAAACGCGATCATGCATCCCTGAATTAAAGCCTTACTAAATACCCTGGCATCCGAATTACGGATCATCCCGATCATGTAAATACTCATCAGGAACGGATTCAGCAGTGAAAAAAACAAGGCAAAAGAATGGATATAGGGGGTCAACATTCAAAAGCTCTCCTAGGCTTTAGGATCTGGAAATAGCGGGCGATTACCCGGACTAATACGATTAATATGTAAGAAGGTCATGTGGCGTTCATAGCGATCTAAAATATCGTTGATCACCTGCTCTTTGGTATAACCCACAAGGTCATTGCCTTGCGAACCTTCATAAAGATAGGTTTCCAGACGATAGTAAAACTGCTTGCCTCGCTTGCTTCGCTCACTAAAATTGGGTGCAATATAACGGACAGGCCAGATCTGATAGATAAAGTTTTGCTCTTCTTCCAAATGGATCGTAATATCCAAATGGTAAAGTTCTTCATCTTCTTCAAGTGGCACTTCAAGTACATCCACTTGTACCGCGCGTTTTTGTAACTCCTCTGCAACTGCATGTACAGCGGGACGACAGATTTCATTGAGCATGCGTTTGGTTTCAAACGTTCCAGGATGATGCATCACACGCGTTAAGCGCTTTTTCCAGTTCAGAATATCGACATTACCCACTACTGGAGCAGCATTTAAACTGGCGCTGGCCTGTCGATAATCTTCAAGCCGCAAGGATTTATACAGACCTGCCATCACCAGAAACATCACGAAACTAAACGGTAACCCCATGATGATGGTGGCATTTTGCAGTGCAGTAATTCCATTGGTCATCAGCATAGCCAAGGTCAATAAACCAATCGCCACTGCCCAAAACACACTCAGCCAGCGCGGCGCATCGTGATCAATATTGGTAAATTGTGTGGTGAAGTTACCCAGAACCAATGCACCAGAATCTGCCGAAGTCACATAAAACAGTAATCCTGTAATGGTTGCCACGCCCGCAATAAATGGAAACCATGGGTATTGTGCCAGTAAATCGTAAAAACCATGTGCAGGATTGGAAAGGACTGTTTCAGCAAGTGCAATATTGCCATCAAAGATGACATTGTGTAGCGCACTATTTCCAAAAATGGAGAGCCAGGTTAAGGTAAACAGCAACGGAATAATCAAGGTCCCAGATACAAACTCACGAATGGTACGTCCACGTGAAATACGTGCAAGAAACAGCCCCACAAATGGAGACCACGCCACCCACCATGCCCAGAAAAACAGCGTCCAACTATTCATCCATTCTTTCGGTTGATCAAAAGCAAAACTTTCTAGCGCCAGACTTGGAAAACGGCTTAGATAATCTCCCACGTTTTGAACAAGTGCATTGAGTAAAAACTCGGTATTGCCCAAAAATAAAATAAACAGCATCAGGCCAACAGAAACATAAATGTTAACCTCAGACAAAATCCGTAAACCTTTATTGACACCTGAAGTCACAGAAATAATGGTAATAATGACGGCAACCAAAATGAGGGCAGTTTGAACCCATAAATTTTCAGGTAAATCGAATAAAACGTGTAGTCCATAATTCAGTTGTACGACACCAATACCGCAAGTCGTCGCAATACCAAAAATTGTTCCGATGACGGCAGCAGTATCCACACTATGTCCAATCGGGCCATTAATTTTCTTACCAAAAATTGGATACAAGGCAGAGCGGATCGTGAGTGGTAAATTATAACGATAACTAAAATAACCCAGTGCCATACCAATCAAGGCATACATACACCAGCCTGTCAGTCCATAGTGAAATAGTGTCCAGACCATGCCCTGACGCGCAGCTTCATAAGTCTGTCCCTCACCCACTGGCGGATGCATATAATGCGATAACGGCTCTGCCACCGAGAAGAACATCAAATCAATGCCGATCCCTGCCGAAAAGAGCATGGCCGACCAGCTTAACAGACTAAACTCAGGCTTCGAGTGTTTGGGTCCTAGCTTGATATTGCCATAACGAGAGCAGGCAATAAAAATGACAAACACCATATATAAGGTGGCTGCCAACAAGTAGTACCAGCTAAAGGTAGAGCTGACCCAATCCAGTACTTGATTTAATGCACGATTAGCAAAATCATTAAATAAAATCGTGGTGAGTGAAAATATTAAAATAATAAGGGCAGAAACATAAAAGACCACACGATTTAAACGATCTTTTGGATGAGTCTCTTGATCATCAACTGCTCTTGGATTATCTGTTGCCATACAATCCTCAAGGGTATAAAAAGAAAATTAAAAATATAAAACGCCAATCTTCAAGTCTGACTCTCACAGCCGCTTAAAGATTGACAAAATAGATGACATCAATATTCTTTTTCTGAAATATTCAGAATTAGATTTTAGTCATTTGGGTTAGGCTATTTTTTTGGTCTAATCTGAACCTGAAGTCTCAGTAGTATGCGACTCCACCACTGGTTGCTGTGTCTCCTGTTTTAATGCTTTGGCAAGACCAAACATGTACAACAGTAAAATCACTGAAAATGGTAAACCACACAGCACAACCGCACTTTGCATTGCACTGAAGCTGCCCGCCAGCAACAAACCAATACTCACAATGGTAATCGCAATCGACCAAAAAACGCGTAACCAAATAGGCGAATCACTATCACTGCTGCCACCTTGAGATGACAAATTAGCGATCATGAGTGTACCAGAGCCTACTGGGGTTAAAAATAAAACGAAACAAATCACCACAACAATTCCCGCCACATAGGGATGAAATGGTAAATATTCAAGTAACTTGAACAATGACAATGCTGGATCTTGAATTACCAGGCTACCAATTATCTGCTGCCCATGATTCAGGATTAAATCAATCGCAGTATTTCCAAAAATAGAAATCCACGCCAATGTAAAACCCAGTGGAATCAAACATACGCCAAGCACGACTTCGCGAATAGTACGACCTTTGGAAATACGCGCAATAAACATTCCCACAAAAGGTGCCCATGCAATCCACCATGCCCAATAAAAAATCGTCCATGAGGCTAGCCAGCCTGTTGCATTTTTGTCATACAAATAAAGATCAAAGCTTTTCTGTACAAAATGACTCAAATAATCACCTGTATTTTGCACCAGACCATTCAGCAGATGATTGGTTGGACCTGTCAAAAATACAAACAATAACAACAGATATAATAAGCGCAGATTAATTCTGGACAGCCACGCCAGCCCCTTTTCAATCCCAATCACCGTGGTTAGTGTCGCAACCAGCATCATCATGATGACCGTGACCACCAAAGTGCTAGAGGTATTTGGAAGATCTGGGAACAGATAGCTGATTCCAGAAATCATGACCAATGCACCGATACCCAAATTCGTCACCAGCGAAATGATCGTGGCTAAAATACCAAAACCATCCACCATATGCCCGACAAGCCCGTGAATTCGCTCTCCAAAAATAGGATAAAGCGCAGAACGTAATGCCAAGGGTAAATCACGACGAAATGCAAAATAACCTAAAGTTACACCCACTAAGGCATACAGTACCCAGCCATGAATACCCCAATGCAAAAAACTATACATCATGGCATTCTGTGCTGCTTCTACTGTTCCGCCCTGCCCTTCAGGTGGCCGTAAAAAATGGTCAACTGGCTCGGCAACACCATAATATAAAAGTGCAATACCAATCCCTGCTGAGAACAGCATGGAGGTCCATACCAGATAACCAAATTCGGGTTTGTCTTGTGCTTTACCCAAGGGAATATTCCCCACTTGAGAAAAAGCAAGCCAAGCAACAAATCCGAGGCTCAATATGATCACCAGCATATAATACCAACCAAACAACTGATTGACCTGTTGCTGAATCCAGGTCAATCCGTGCTGGCTGGTTTCGGGAAACAAGACAAAGAGCATCCCGAAAATACTGATACTGATCGCTGAACTCCAGAATACAAATGGATTCAGGCGAATGGGTGGATAGGTTTTCTGTTCGTCACGTTTTGACCACATAACATTGCTCCTTGCAAGATGTGACGCCTAATAATCAATGTGGCTGGCGAGTATCCCTCATGACATTCCATTCAATGAGAACGCTGGATGCTAGCTTTTACATAAAAAATCCCAATTTACCCGGAATTTTTCATTATGATACTTTTTATTGATTGAACGTTCAATCAATAAAAAGTATCATGAAAAAGTGTTATCATGTGTCATGAATGCTAAATACAAGCAAAACCTTATATTTTTAAGGACCTACATGAATAAACGCAGAGTTAAACCCGAGCACGTGCGTCGTGAAGAAATTGTAAATGCCGCTTACGAAGTCATTTTTGAAGTGGGATTATCCAATACCACGATGGCTCAAATTGCAAAAAAGGCCCAGCTCTCAGTGGGCATTGTGAGTCACTATTTTGGTGATAAACAAGGTTTGATTAACGCCTGCATGCTGGAAATGTTAAATGTGTTACGGCGTAAAACAGCACAATACAAGGCAGAAGTCCAAGACTCACATCCTGAGAGCATGATTAAGGCGATTATTGACTCTAATTTCGACATTAGTCAGGTCAATCAAAGAGCAATGCGCATCTGGCTCGATTTCTGGTCGGCCAGTATGCATATGCCAGAGCTCAGTCGCCTACAAAGAATTAATGACCAACGGCTCTACTCCAATCTGAAATTTCACTTTCTGGAGTTGATGCCCAAAGATCAGGCCAGTATTGCAGCACGTGGGCTTGCAGCCTTGATCGATGGTCTTTGGCTACGTGGTAGTTTGAGTCAGGATACAACATTTGACAGTACGCTGGCTCGATCTATTGCATATGACTATGTAGATACACAATTAAAGCTAGTGAAACAAATCAGGCAGGAGAGACAAAATGAGTGATGTAAAACTTCATCGTTTATATATCCATGGACAATATACAGATGCAACCAGTGGCAAAACATTTGACAGCATCAACCCTGCAACAGGTGAAGTCATTGCCACCATTCAACAAGCCTCTCAAACCGACATTGAAGCTGCTGTAAAAAGTGCAGCCGAAGGCCAAAAAGTCTGGGCAGCCAAAACAGCCGTTGAACGTTCACGCATCCTGCGCCGTGCAGTAGATATTTTACGTGAACGTAACGATGAACTTGCTCAGTTAGAAACACTGGATACTGGCAAGGCTTTTAGCGAAACCTCTACCGTTGACATTGTGACGGGTGCAGATGTACTCGAATACTATGCAGGGCTGGCAACCGCGATTCAGGGCGAACAAGTTCCTTTACGTGAAAGCAGTTTTTTTTATACCCGCCGTGAACCTTTAGGTGTTGTTGCAGGCATTGGTGCTTGGAACTATCCAATCCAGATTGCGCTTTGGAAATCTGCTCCTGCACTTGCGGCAGGAAATGCCATGATTTTTAAACCCAGTGAAGTGACACCACTGACTGCATTTAAACTTGCCGAAATTTATTCTGAAGCAGGCCTACCTGCGGGTGTATTTAATGTGGTGCAAGGTGCGGGTCGTGAAATTGGACAATGGCTGACCGAGCATGCTGTGATTGAAAAAATTTCCTTTACGGGTGGTGTGGAAACTGGCAAAAAAGTCATGGCCAGTGCTGCTGGATCAACCCTTAAAGAAGTCACCATGGAGCTTGGTGGTAAATCGCCACTGATCATCTGTGAAGATGCCAATCTTGATCGCGCCGCAGATATTGCTGTCATGGCAAACTTTTTTAGCTCAGGTCAGGTATGTACCAATGGCACACGTGTTTTTATTCCACAGCGCTTAAAGGCTGCATTTGAACAGGCAGTTGTTGAACGTGTGAAACGTATTCGTATGGGTGATCCACAACATACAGACACCAATTTTGGGCCATTGGTCAGCTTTCCACATATGGAAAAAGTGTTGTCTTATATCGAATCTGGTAAGCAGCAAGGTGCCAAAGTTTTAATTGGTGGCGAACGCGCAACAACGGGTTTACTGGCTCAAGGGGCTTATGTACAACCAACGGTCTTTACCGACTGCCACGATGACATGAAAATCGTACAAGAAGAAATTTTTGGTCCAGTCATGAGTATTTTGACTTATGACACGATTGAAGAAGCGATTGAACGTGCCAATAATACCAACTTTGGTTTGGCTGCTGGTGTGGTCACACAGAATATTTCCCAGGCGCATCAAATTATTCATCAGCTTGAAGCAGGAATCTGCTGGATCAATACTTGGGGTGAATCCCCTGCCGAAATGCCTGTCGGTGGTTACAAGGAATCAGGCGTAGGGCGTGAAAACGGGATTTCAACGCTCAATCATTATACCCGTACCAAATCCATTCAGGTCGAACTGGGCGATTATCAAAGCGTGTTTTAAGCATGCTCTGCCCACTTTAAAGTTTCCTCATAAATCTGATGTCACTGCTGTACACACAGCGTGACGCCAACAATATTCAGGAATAGCAATGACGACTCAAACTTTTGATTATATTATTATTGGTGCAGGCTCAGCAGGTAATGTACTGGCTGCACGTTTAACTGAAGATGCCGATGTTTCGGTATTACTTTTAGAAGCAGGTGGCCCAGATTATCGTCTGGACTTTCGTACCCAGATGCCAGCCGCTTTGGCCTACCCTTTACAAGGCCGCCGTTATAACTGGGCTTACCTGACCGAACCCGAACCGCATATGAATAACCGTCGTATGGAATGTGGTCGCGGTAAAGGTCTGGGTGGCTCATCGCTGATTAATGGGATGTGTTATATCCGTGGTAATGCCATGGATCTTGAAGGCTGGTCAAAGCTTAAAGGCCTGGAGAACTGGACCTATGCCGACTGCTTACCGTATTACAAGAAAGCAGAAACCCGTGATATTGGAGGCAATGACTATCACGGTGATCATGGCCCTGTCAGTGTTGCAACGCCTAAAGATAACAATAATGTTTTGTTTCATGCCATGGTTGAAGCAGGTGTACAGGCGGGTTATCCACGTACAGATGACTTGAACGGCTATCAACAAGAAGGTTTTGGTCCAATGGATCGTACTGTCACCAAGAATGGGCGCCGTTCCAGTACAGCACGTGGTTATTTGGATATGGCAAAAGAACGGCCAAATTTAACCATTATCACCCATGCCATGACCAACAAAATTTTGTTTAATGGCAAGCAGGCCATTGGTGTTGAGTATATACAAGGCGCCGATAAACGTGATTTAAAAAAGGTGATGGCCAATAAAGAAGTATTACTGTGTGCAGGAGCAATTGCTTCTCCACAAATTTTACAACGTTCTGGTGTAGGTGAAAGTACCTTCCTAAAATCAATGGATATTGATGTCGTACATGATCTGCCAGGTGTGGGTGAAAATCTGCAAGATCATTTGGAAATGTACCTACAATATAAATGTAAACAGCCTGTATCGTTATACCCTGCCCTCAAATGGTATAACCAACCAGCGATTGGTGCTGAATGGCTATTTTTAGGTAAAGGTATTGGCGCAAGTAACCAATTTGAAGCAGGCGGCTTTATTCGCTCTTCAGATGAATTTGAGTGGCCGAATATTCAATATCACTTTTTACCCGTTGCCATTAATTATAACGGCAGTAATGCAGTGAAAGAGCATGGCTTTCAAGCGCATGTTGGCTCTATGCGCTCGCCTTCACGTGGTCATATCAAACTCAAATCGAAAGATCCGTTTGAACATCCAAGTATCCTGTTTAATTACATGTCAACTGAACAAGACTGGCAAGAATTTCGCGCAGCGATTCGGATTACCCGTGAGATTATGCATCAGCCAGCATTGGACCCGTATCGTGGTGAAGAAATTAGCCCTGGCAAGCAACTGAGTACCGATACTCAACTTGATGATTTTGTTCGCAATCATGCTGAAACGGCTTACCATCCATCATGCAGTTGTAAAATGGGCGAAGATGATATGGCTGTGGTCGATCATCAAGGACGTGTCCATGGCTTACAAGGTTTGCGCGTAGTCGATGCGTCAATTATGCCACTGATCATTACAGGAAATCTAAATGCCACCACCATTATGATGGCAGAGAAAATTGCAGATCAGATCCGTGAACGTGCGCCGTTGCCACGTTCTGATGCACCTTTTTATGTTGCATCAGCATAAATTTTAGTGATATTCGAACATGGTTTTTTACCGATCATCATGTTCGAATATCGAATTTCTTAGACAATTATCGAACATATTTTTATTTTGCTCTCATTTTTATAGTGATGATGTACAAATTTTTGATCAATTTTGATATAAAATACGTATAAAGTTATGTAATTATAAGTAATCTGCCGACCTCGACCTTTTAAAATAACTATCTAAATCATTGATAATCAATCATAAAAATTACAACATCATTTGTATTTATTAATTCTATTTTAACATTTCAAATAAAAATTATATTGTCAATACACAATTCCTCTACAATACGTCCCCAATGGAAATGTGTGGTCAAATTTAAAAAATGAATTAATCGCTCTAGTGTTGATTAGGACATTTTACTCCCTCTCTCTGAACTTAGATTTACCGCCATTTCCAGCATTTTTTATTTTTCTTTTTTCCCGCTCTTCGCTTCTGCGCGATGCTAATCACCTACCCCAAGGTCCTTAATCGCATGAAAAAGTTTTTGAAATACCTCGCGGTATTCCTTGTTGTTCTTTTAATTGCAGCGATCGCCTTCCTCTTTAGGCCTATTGCTTCTAAAAAAATTCAAACCTCTGCCAATGAGCCTGTAGTCGATGTTGTTCTGGTAGGTGGCGGTATCATGAGTGCCACGCTGGGAACGTATTTGACTGAACTTGAGCCAAACTGGCAAATTCGGATGTATGAACGCCTTGACCGCGTTGCTCAAGAAAGCTCAAATGGTTTTAATAATGCAGGTACTGGCCACTCAGGCTTTATGGAAATGAACTATACCGAAGAAAAAGACGGTAAAATGGACATTTCTAAAGCTGTGAAAGTTGCTGAACAGTTTGAAATTTCAAAACAGTTCTGGGCATACCAAGTCAAACACAATGTACTTGGTCAACCATCAAGTTTTATCAACCCAGTGCCGCATCATGCATTTGTATGGGGTGATAATGTTGCATTTCTTGAAAAACGTTATGCAGCGATGATTAAAAATCCACTGTTTTATGGTATGCAATTTACTGAGAATGCAAACCAGATTAAACAATGGGCGCCTCTCACCATGGAAGGCCGTGATCCTGCACAGAAAGTTGCAGCAACACGTATGGAAATTGGTTCTGATGTAAACTACGGTGCAATCACCACTCAATTGGTGAATAACCTAGATAAACATCAAAATTTCAAACTTTCAACTTCAAGTGAAGTTACTGGCATTAGTCAAAACGATGACAAAACCTGGACAGTTGCTTTCAAGAACTTAAAAACAGGCAAAGCGGATCATGTGAAAACACGTTTTGTGTTTATTGGTGCAGGCGGTGCAAGTGTCAAACTTTTACAGATGACCGGTTTACCTGAATCTAAGCAGTATGCAGGCTTCCCAGTGGGCGGTGTGTTCTTGATGACTGACAATCCTAAAATTGCAGCAGAACACACAGCAAAACTATATGGCCGCGCCGAGCTAGGTGCGCCGCCAATGTCTGTACCTCACATTGATACTCGTTATATCGATGGTAAGAAATATGTTTTATTTGGACCATTTGCAACCTATTCAAACAAGTTCCTGAAACAAGGCTCTCAGTTTGATTTGTTGGCATCAACCAATAAAAACAACGTGTTACCAATGACTGCTGTTGGTATGGAAAATCTTGATTTGGTGAAATATTTAGTTAGCCAAGTGATGATGACCGATGAAGATCGTTTCAATGAGTTGAAAAAGTACTACCCAAATGCGAAACGTGAAGACTGGCGTTTGAACCAAGGTGGCCAGCGTGTTCAGGTCATCAAAAAAGAAGAAGGCAAACCAGCCAAACTTCAATTTGGTACAGAAGTATTTGTTTCTAAAGACCGTTCAGTTACTGCACTGATGGGTGCATCTCCTGGCGCGTCTACTTCACCATACATTATGTTGAATTTGCTTGAAAAAGCTTTCCCACAACAAGTGAAAGGTGAATGGAATCCAAAGCTGCACGAAATCGTAAGATCGTACAAACAAGATTTAAGTGATAATCCTGTACTTCTTGATCAAGTGCGTCAGTACACCAGCCAAACACTTGGCCTGCACTACACACCATTGACTCAAGCTGATTTCGCCAAGATTGCTGCAAGTCAGTCTAAATAAACTACGCTGTTTCAAGAAAAGGATGAGCGCTTGCTCATCCTTTTTTATTCTCTTGTTCTTTGGGCTTTTATCATCTGTTTATGTCATCTTCTTCTGATTTCTTTGCTGCTTTACGCTATCGGGATTTTATCTTAATCAGTGTTAATCAACTGTGTTTGACTCTGGCAATCCTGATTCAGGAAATTGTGGTGGCCTATTCGCTTTACCAGCTTAGTAAGAACCCGCTAATGCTGGGTTTAATTGGAATCGTTGAACTGATTCCTTTTATATTATTGTCTTTTTTTGGTGGATATATTGCCGATCGTTTTAATCGACAAACCATTTTAAAATATGGATTTAGCCTGACCTGTATTATTCCACTGCTACTTATTTTGGTCTTTTTATTGCATCAACAACAAACCATTACGCTTTTTCAGTTATCGCTGAGTATTTTCGGCTGCATTTTTTGTCTTGGAATTTTAAGAGGCATCTATAGCCCTGCATTTAATTCTTTACGCTGTTTTTTAGTTCCAGAAAAAATGTATAGTCATGCAAATACTTGGACTGCTCTCATCTGGCAACTTGGCGCGATACTTGGCCCCTTAATTGCTGGGCTATTGCTGCATCAATTTGGACGCTACATATCGCTTGGAATTGCTTTTATATTTTTATTGATTGGTAGTATTGCCATCTGCTCGATGCAACCTCGAAATTTTCCCAGTATTAATAATTTACCCATCATCAGTAGCATGAAAGAAGCAATCATGTTTATACGACATAATCGTTTGATTTTATGGTCAATGCTTCTTGATCTGAGCACAGTATTGTTTGGCGGTATACTGGTATTACTTCCAATTTTTGCAGAAGATATTTTAGCAACTGATGCCGAAGGTTTAGGCTTGCTGAGAGCTGCACCTGCAATTGGCACATGTATAATGACTTTTATACTCATGCGCTCAAACCTGATCAATCATGCATGGCGCAATATGCTGATTGCTTTGATTGGGCTAGGATGTTGTACCCTTCTATTTGCATGCTCTCGCTTACTGTGGCTTTCATTTACGCTATTGGTGCTGATGGGCGCTTTTGACAGCATGAGTATGATCATTCGACAAACCCTTTTACAGATGCTTCCACCTAAGAATTTGCTGGGTCGTGTAGCTGCCATAAACGGCATTGTGGTGACTTCTGGTAACCAGATTGGTGCTTTTCAATCCAGCCTGTTTGCACGTTTGTTTAGTACCATACCTGCGACTCTCCTTGGCGGAAGTATATGTTTATTATTTGTAGGGGTCAGTGCATCTATAAATCGTGATTTACTCAAATCAAAAATAAAACAGCATAAACATACATTTCTTACATCACATAAATAGAACTTGTATATCGAAATCATTATTCTGATTTCAGATTCGCCTATTACCCAGGAATATTTTTTTATGGCCAAAGCAAGAGAAACGTCGCAAAAACTTTATTCCACTTTCTATGTCTTGATATTGGTCATCATTGGAGTCTATTGCGTCCTGAATGCGACCTATACTGCCATCATTGGCGGAACAACATTTTATTTCTTTGCTAATATTATTTTATTTTTTCAATCTGTGATGGCGTTACGACCCTCAGAACACACGCGTAATCTTGCAGGCCTAGGCTTGATCGTCATCATTTTCGGATTACTTTATACGCATGGTTTGGGCTTCTTGTCTCATATGAAAGCTATCGTATTATTTCCTTCAGTTGCACTCACTCTGTTTGGACTGCCTAAAATTGCAGATCACCCTCAGAAACTGAACATACTCAAAATTGGGTTACTCTTGTCTTTCATCGCACTCGCCGCAGTTCAATATTACGAGCTAGATTATCTTAAAGGTTATTATGACTCTTTACATAATGGCGAAACATGGCAGCAATATGGCGCTTTATAACAGGATCATCACGATCCTGTTATCATTTAAATATTAGAAATATTTTAACCACGCAATATGCTTATTCTGATGCTTGTAGCGTGAAAACCAAGCGACAACAGGATAGAGTAAAATGATTAGAAAGACTGTAATCAGCCACAAAGCGCTTACTGAATCTACAGAAAAATAATCGCCTTGGTTTGGACCAAATAACTCAATACCCATCACATAAAGCAACTTAAGTACATATAAATGCAAGATATAAAAAAACATGGGGACAGAACCAAAAATAACCAGAGGTTTGAAACCTTTGAAGTGGCTTAAATGTTCTAGCGCCACAAGCAATATCAATCCTAATCCAATGTTCCATAGAATAAAAAACAACGATGGTGGATACTTGGTCAAATTAAAGAAACTCATGGCCGTCATACCCCACGAATCATACTGCACCCATGGCTGATCACCATAGATATTGATTGATCTTAATCCCAGAAACAATGCAATGCTAATCATCCCCAATACAAGTAAATATCGCTGACGCGCTACTGCACTAAATCGTGATTCAAAGAAATATCCTAAAGCATAGCCAACAAAGATCACACCAAACCAAGGTAAAACTGGATATGAAGTTCTGATTCTAACTGCTGTAGATTCAATCCAGCCACGCTCATGTAGTACAAACCAGATTTGCTCTAAAGCTGGAATACCCCTAAATGTAATCTGATCAAGCAAATTGTGCCCAAAAATAATCAGTAATCCGACCGCGAGTAGAGCTTTTCTAGGTAAACCCACGCATAAGGCCAGCACCACCATACTAATACCAATAGCCCAGATCACTTGCAAATAAATCACGTCAGGTGGAAATTTTGCCGTCCAGGCAAAGTTGACCAATGTCAGTTCCAACAAAATCAGAAATAAACCACGCTTAAACAAGAAATTACGCGTACTGGCAACCGTATTTTTCATTTGATAAAGATAAGCCGAAAGCCCAGTCAATAAGACAAATACTGGGGCACAAATATGCGCTAAAGCACGGCTCCCAAATAGCGCGGGCTCTGTTTCCAAAATATTCATGGGATCACTGACCTGCTTGTTGAGATAAAAAGTTTCTCGAACATGATCGAGCAACATGATCACAATGACGAGTCCACGCAACGCGTCAATGGACTGTAAACGAGACAATATTTTTACTTCAGGCATAATCACTATAAAACTTAAATTTGTAATGTTATAGTATTACAATTACTACATTTTGTCTCCACGATTGAGCCGATTTATGCAACGCACATCTTATTTTATTTCCTCTATTTTGGGGTTTTCTTTATTTCCAGGATTTACATGGGCCGATGACAAATCGACTAATCTGCTTTCAACGATTACGCTACAAGCAGCTCATCAACAGGAAAATCAAACAAAAACTTCAGCCACTACCAAATTTACCCATGATGTCATCGACGTTCCTTTTAGTCGAAGTTTCTTGTCTGAAGAAATTTTGAAGCAACAGGATGTACAGCGTATTGATGAAGCAATTCAACTGGTCAATGGGGTATATGCACAAAACAATTATGGTGGTGGCTTTTGGGATAACTATTCCATTCGTGGCTTTACCACTGATCCCAATGTGAGTGCGACTATTATTCGTAATGGTTTGAGTGTAAATCGAGGTTTGAGTGCGCCACGTGACATGGTCAATATTGAATCTATCGACTTTTTAAAGGGTCCTGCAGCAGCAATGTATGGTCGGGGCGAAATGGGCGGTTTACTCAATATCACAGCAAAAAAACCACAATGGGAACCTCAAGGTGAAGTTTATCTCAGAGCCAACACCGAAGAAAAATATCGCGGCAGTTTTGAATATACAGCGCCAATTAATGATGAGGTGGCATATCGCTTTGCAGTTGCACATGAAGACAATCAAAGTTTTCGTAATCATGTAAACAGTGAACGCTGGTTCATTTCACCACAATTAAGCTGGAAATTATCTGACCAGACCCAACTGAATTTTGACAGTGAAATCACGCGTCAAAAAGGCCTGTTTGATCGTGGCATTAGTGCCTATAAAGGTCAAATTTTGATGGATCGTAAAACTTACACTGGCGAACCATCAGCAGACCAAAATGAAGTCAGTGACCAGTTTTATCAACTGCATCTGGCACATACATTTAATGATGACTGGAAACTCAACAGCGCGATAAGCTACAAGCAAGGTAAGATTTCAGGTAGTTCAAATGAACCTCGAAGCTTTGAAGCCGATGGTGAAACACTCAATCGACAGCGCCGTCAGCGTTATACCTATACGACTGACCGCCTTGCCCAGACCGAACTTCTAGGCAAAGTCAACAGCTCTTGGGCCAGACACGAAATTTTGGTGGGTGGCGAAGCAGGCACATTGGTATTTAACCAGAGTCAGCTCCGCTGTGATAACGGACGTGCTGGACAGATCAATGGTGGATACAGCAATCCAAAACGTTATTGTGTGAACCAAATCAATGTCAATCATCCTCAATATGGCACCTATCCAAAAGACATGGGATTGTTTACCAATACCCACGAAGTACAAAACTACGCAGCGCTAAATCTACAAGATCAAATGTTCTTTAACGATCACTGGAGTGTTCTGGTCGGTGGTCGTCTTGATCACGTTAAACAAAACCTTGATAACAATGTCAATGGAATCTATTCCAGCAAAACTTTCAATGAAGTTTCACCGCGTGTTGGTCTTAACTACAAACTGAATGATCATTTGTCTTTTTACAGCAACTACGGCCGATCTTTTGCACTCAATACTGGAACAGATAAATCTGGAAATGTGTTTGCGCCAGAAAAAGGTGAAGGCTATGAGATAGGTTCCAAGTATCGACCAACTGACGATAGCCTATTGAGTGCTGCGATTTTCCACATGAAAAAACGCAATGCCTTAACGATTGATCCAAATGATACCAGCTATCAATATGCCGCAGGTGAAGCACGTAGCCAGGGTGTAGAATTAAGTTTTCAAACCCAACTGGCTTCAAAACTGAATCTTTTGGCTAATTATACTTATACCGATGCCATCATTACCCAAGATACCAGCATTGCCAAAGGCACACGTTTAAACAGTGTACCAAAGCATAATGCCAATCTAAGTCTTGATTATACTCTACTTGATGATGGCCATCGTAAAGCAGGTGTCGGTGGGAATGTCGTCTATGTAGGCAAACGGAATGGTACGCAAAATGATCAAGGTCGTCTGGAATTACCAGACTATACAATCATGAATCTAAATGCTTATTATGCTCCAAACGCCAAGTTCCGCTATCAGTTTAATCTTAATAATGTGTTTGATAAAACTTACTATCTGGAAAGTTATAGTGACATGTGGATCCAGCCTGGTGATCCAATCAATGCCTCTTTGTCGGTGCAGTGGATGTTTTAAGTTATAAATCTTTTACTCCCTCTCAAGATCACTCATTGATACTTAGATTGATCTTGAGAGTTTTTTTGTTTTTATGCTCACAATCTCTTTGAACTGAACATGATATAATAGGTCATTATAATCCTTAGACTTAGCTGTCCACATTCAACATTATTTTTGCGCATCATCGAGTCGGGAAATGAACATCACATTAGCTGTATTGCAGCTTGAAGATATACCTCAAGCAAAACAATTTGCTATCCGAACACGCCAATTGCTTTTTCCAGACGTTTATCAGTTAGCTTTACCTTATGATCTTACGCATTTTCAGGATGTATATCTGCATGACCAGAAAGGTGCGTGTTTTGTGGTTAAAGATCAGCAGCATAACATCATTGGTATGATTGCTTATCGCGCTTATAACCATCGCTTTGCATTAGATATTCCCAAGGATAGTGTGGAAGTGGTTAAACTTTTTATACAGCCTGAGTATCGTCGTCAAGGCCTTGCCTCACGCTTATGTGAGGCCTTATTTGGATATGCGGCACAGCAGAAAATTAAGTATTTTTATCTGCACACCCATCCTTTTTTACCTGCGGCAGAGTATTTTTGGACAAAACAGGGATTTGATGTCATTCATCGTGAAGAAATTCAAAATTATGACACCATTCACATGTTTAAGTCGGCTTAAACTTTTTTATATCCCAGCATCACCATCATCAAAGCCATTAAAATACTGACTCCAAAGATAGGTAAAGAAATACCAGTGACCATCAGAATGAAAACTAAGCCAACTCTTTGAATAAGACTGCCATTGCTCCACATGACCACAGCACGTCTAGAAAAATCAATCGTGGTTTTCTTAAAATCTGTAGTTTGCCACCATATACGGTAAGCAAGCACAATCGTGATACATAAGCCTATAGCAAACAAAATTAATAACAGTTGATTTGTCCAGCCAAACAGAACACCCATATGGGCATCGACGCCCCAGCGCGTTAACTTTGCAGCTAAAGGAAATTGATCGAAATAAACATGATCAATCACTTTGTGTTGAACAATATCAACCGCGATACTATCGACTTGCGTCGGCCAACTGCGATCAATTTCTTCAACCACCCATGCCTGACTCATTGCCACAGGAGGGCGAATTTGTACTTTGGCGGCTGTAATTCCATTGTCGCGTGCCAGTTGTAATGCATCAGAGAAATCTTTGGCATCGACCATACTGTGCATATGCATGATCATACTGGCATGATGCTCCTGATGCATATCTGGCTTGGAAATAGAATCTGCTGACAATGAGGTGATGAGACTTGGCGTTTGCCAGCCTAACCATTGACGCATACTTAAAATATTTGAGCCGGCCCAATTCGACCAAGTCAATCCAGTAATCGAGAAAAATAAAAGTAAAGGTAATAAAGCCAAACCTAGCCAACTGTGCCATTTAATTAAATAAAGTTTTTTATGCTCAGACGGTTGATTCAGTTGTTTACGGCGCTTAAACCAGTGATAAATTCCTGAGAGTGCCAGTAATCCCATCCAGCTGGCAGCAAGTTCACTGTATATTCGGCCCCACTCTCCAAGCCATAAATCACGATGTAAACGATCCAGAAATGTTCTTAAAGGTAAAATCCCACTGGTCCCATACACTGCAAGCTGTCCCTTTACTTTTAAATCATGTGGATCGATAAAAATGGCTCGATTAGCCATCTGCTGTTGAGGATCAGAATAGATCACACGGGTGGTATCATGCGATGTAGCGGCTGGCCTGACTGCCATAATTTGTGCTGTCGGAGACATCACCGATTGGGCAGCCTGAATCTGTTCGGTTAAAGATTTCGGTTGAGATGTGGCTTGGCTCACTAATACATCGCGATAAGTCCATTGCTCTAACTGTGGGGTAAGCACGTAGAGTAAGCCTGTAAAGGCTGCAACAAAAATAAATGGTGCAATAAAAATACCTGCATAGCGATGTAACAGAACAAGTAAATCACGCCAGAATGTTGCAGAAGATTGAGAAGCGGCCATACACAGAGACAAAAAATAGAACCGCGCCATTATAGTTGAATTTATAGTCACAATCTTAATTTTGCATCTTAAAAAAGACCACAAAACAGGGCTGCTGATTTTATGGCCATAAACTGATGTACTGGTGTAAATGAAATATAGACTTAGAAGGTAAAACCAAAATTGAGGTTGATACGATATAGCCATTTATCACTATTGAGCGACGTTGCAGAGGTATAGCCTGTACTGTTGGTTGAACCACCAATAATGTTAGAGTTTTTACCCCAGGTGTAATCTGCCCACACTAGAAATGGCGAAGCAATAAACATCATGCCTGTGGTATTCATCTGCGATGCTGACCAGTCACTACGCTCTTTATCCAGATAGCTAAAGTCGTTATAAAATTTGATCGCTTTTAACTTCCACATGTCTTTAATAGGTAACGTGTAAGCCACGTTTAAACTGGAAACAGTCCCTTCTGAAGCAATAAAGTAAGATGGTGTGAGCCCATTGGTTCCCATCAGAGTTACGTCATTACTAACCCCCTCTGGATTTTTAGCATCATATTGATAGTGAATGACAGAACCCTGTACATTCCATCGATTCACATTGGTATTGGCATGAATACCAAGCGCATAATATTTACCGTCATCATCGGTTACTTTATTGTGAAGCTGAGAAACCGCGCCAGATAAACCTATTTCCTGCTGCCCGACAGTCGTATCAAACTTTTTCACGATACGGGCATTGAGCTGATTACGTTTTTCGTTCTGGTAAGCACTCTGATTTGGAAAGGTATTTTTCAGATCATCATACGTGCCACTTTCAGGTGAATACCGCATATTGGTTTCCAGCATGCGCGGATAATACCCAAACTTTATGTCCCAATCCTTGTCGGTATAGTTCCAGTTCAAACCAGGTGCAATATTATTGCCATAGCCTAAAAAGAACGGTAAATGATATGTCCAGCCATTTTGAGGATAAGGATAAATCGCAAATGGTTTATATACAAAGCCTGCTTCCAAACTGTTATTGGCATTGAACTTATAGCCTACATAGGCTTTTTCAATAGAGGTAAACTCCTGATCTTGCAATAAAAAACTGGAGTTCAAATAGAAATTGTCATAGGTTCCTTTCAGATCTAAACGAAACACATCAAAATCAAGTTTCCCCATGCCACGATTTGAGCTTTGTGCCCAGCTTTCATAACGATCCTGCACACGAATAACCCCTCCCACTTTAAATGAGGCAGTGCCATCGTCACTTTTCCATTCCAGAGGTGAACCATCTGCCCATGTTGTATTCGATAACCCCATAGCCAAAATGGTTAAACTTAATATTGAAACCGCATTTTTTTTCATCATTGCTTTTCCTTTTATTCAAACATAATTTGTCAATAAAAATTGACCATTAATGTTTCATATATAAAACTTTGTTTATCTTATTTTTTAGCTAAAAAAAATAAGTCATCTCTTTACTGAAAGTGCAATTCCTTTGCACATCCTATTTAATAAATCCCCTGTTTCAGGCTGCTCGACTTGCCTTGGCAGATCAAGCATCTTTTTGACTCATTACTTTGTTCTATTCCAATGTCTTTTTATTAGGCTTTGGGATTAGTACAGTTTTTTCTGTGGTGGCCCAGCAAAATTTAATGGGCCAATGGCATGCATATCGAGTTCAATAACTGCTGGACCATCAAAAGCAATGGCATCTTTGATGGCAATCTTGAATTCATCGGCACTGCCAACTTTCCAGCTTTTAACCCCCATAGACTCTCCGAGTTTTTGATAGTCAGGCGTATGCAATTCATTGAAATACTGACGTCCCCCAAAATAATTATTTTGAATGCCACGCATCACACCATAACCACCATCATTCATGATCATCAAAACCATATCTGTGTTTTCTTGTGCCATGGTCGCGATTTCACCAATCCCGAGCATCAAGCCACCATCCCCCACAAGCCCGACTACTTTTTTATCTGGATTTGCAATACTAGAGCCAATGGCATGTGCCAAGCCTAGACCGATTGCGCCTGCCAGTGAGTGGATATTGCGATTTGGTGCCTGAACTGGAAATAAACGACTGCCCCAGGTACTCCCCGACATGGTAATGTCACGTACAAAGATGCCATCTTCTGGTAAAGCCGAACGTAAGTGATCACAAATTAAGGCATATTGATCCAATTGCTTGCGAAGCGCTGCAACCGCGGCATCTTTGGCATTAACAATCATCTGATCATATTCGGTATCTACCTTAGAAATACCTTCAAGCTGCGTTAGAGTACGCACTAAAATATCCTTGGCATCTGCACAAATAAAACGGCGAACCTTATAGTTACGCTGTTGCGCCACTGGATTTGCATCAATCTGAATCAAGTTGTCGGGAAATTGAACCGAGTAGGTTTTGGTTTCATTACTGCGCAAGCGTGAACCCACAACAACCAATAAGTCTGATGCTTTTAGAAGTTCTTCAACTTTTGCTGAGTTATGAAAAGCACCTAAACTACGAGGATGCGCATCAGGTAAAATCCCGCGACCATGTGTAGATGACACGATAGGAATGCCCAGATCTGCAATGGCTTTGATTTCATCGACGCAATTGAGGGCACCACCACCAATCCAGAATACAGGACGTTTGGCTTGCTTAATTTGATCTGCCAGAAAATCAACCTGACTCTGCGCGACCTGCGGCAATTGCATGGCTTGTACAGGACTTAAATCTGCAGGTAAATCAATTTCTGCTGCCTGAACATCAATAGGCAATTCCACACTGACGGGTCCCATGGGAACCGTCGTTGCTACACGAATCGCTTCACGAATTACTCCAATCGCATTGTCTGGACTGGTAATACGAAAAGCAGCCTTGCTCGATGCACGCAGGAAGCTAAGCTGATCTTTGGTTTCATGAATAAAACTGGCATCACGGTCTAAATATTCACGCTCAACCTGACCTGTTAAATGCAACACTGGGCTTGCTGCATTCATGGCCTCAATCAGTGAACCTACTGCGTTGCCCGCACCCGCACCTGTACTGGTCAGTGCTACACCCAAGCCTTTAAAACGGGCATGTGCATCGGCCATCGTCACCGCACCAGCTTCACCACGCGCTGCGACAAAACGGATTTTTTCACGGCGCCCCACTGCATCGGCAATAGGTAAATTATGAATCGAAATGACACCATAAATACTATTTACATCATGGGCTTCAAGTAAACGGGCAATCGCCTCTCCAACATTGACACGTTCAGTCATGAAAATCTTCCTCTGAATTTTGTATAAAATTTTGTTAAATAAATATCTTGGCTAAAATTGGCTTAATCTGCCCACGGGTTTGGCTGTTCATTTAGCCCCATATAAATACTTTTTTGCTGCATATAGGACAAAATCTCCTGACGACCTTTTTCACGCCCTATACCACTGTCTTTAAATCCACCAAATGGTGCTGAAATTGAAAATTTCTTATAGGTATTGATCCAGACAGTACCCACTTCAAGCACACGGGCAATACGCCATGCCTTTCGATAACTTTCGGTCCAGATGCCTGCTGCCAGCCCAAAACAACTGTCATTGGCTTGCTCAATCAAGTCATCTTCATGCTCATATTTCATCACGACTAACACGGGGCCAAAAATTTCTTCTTGGCAGACCTGCGCCTGATTTTTCAATCCTGTAATAATGGTTGGCAGATAAAAACTGCCTTTGGCAAACTCACCCTCAGTCATGGCCTGACCACCTGTTAAGATTTCACCACCTTCTTGTTTGGCTAGTTGTACATACCGGTCGACCGATGCCAAATGTGCAGCATTAATCAAAGAACCCATATGTACATCTTTTTGTTCAGGGTGTCCGACACGCAAGCTCTTGGTAATTTCAACCAGACGCGCCAAAAACTGATCATAAATACTGCTATGGATAAATAAACGAGAGCCCGCAATACAAGCCTGCCCTGCAGAGCTAAAAATACCGTAGGCAATGCCTTTGGCAGCCAGTTCGATATCGGCATCAGGCAAGACAATCGTTGGGGATTTGCCACCCAGCTCAAGCGATGTTGTAATCAATTTATCTGCTGCGATATGTGCCAGATGGCGACCTGTTGTAGTCCCACCAGTGAAGGAAATCTTGCGTACTAATGGATGCTTAACAATTGCATCACCCACAACGGAACCTTTGCCAACCAGCACACTGAGTAAACCTTTTGGTAATCCAGCCTCTTCAAAAATTTTGGCCAGTTCAAGTGCAATCAGTGATGTCGCTTCCGCAGGTTTTAAAATCACTGCATTTCCACCAGCCAAGGCCGGTGCAAGTTTCTGAACCTCACTGGCAATGGGTGAATTCCACGGGGTAATCGCAGCAACCACACCTACTGGCTCATGCACACTGAAGGTCATAAAATCGGGCGCACGTTGTGAAGTCAATTCATCGTTCATTGTTTCACATGCCGCAGCCACATAACGGGCTGTTGCTGCTGCACTGAACACCAAGCCACGCGTTTCTGCAAGTGGCTTGCCATTATCACGTGTTTGAAGTGCAGCTAATGCATCAACACGCGCTTCAATAATGTCTGCCACTTTGTATAAAATTTTGGCGCGTTCATGCGGCAGACGATTACGCCATTCTGGCGCACGCCACGCTTGATCTGTCTTTACAATGGCTTCTTCAATGTCCTCAAAACTGGCTGTAGAAATTTCGGCATTTACAGAATTATCTGCTGGAAAAGTACTTTGGATAACCTTTCCTCGACCCAAACGCCATTCACCTGCAATATAAAGTTCCTTAACCATCTGAATATCCCTCTTAAATCTGAATGGCTTCAACACTGTTACGGCAAGCACGAATCACGCTGAGTGCAGCCAGTGTCGATGTTTTTGGGTTAGATGCGAGTGGTACACCGACCATTTCAATGGTCATTTGACCAAATCGACCTTCGGCAACAATAGTATGTTTGTTTTGAGTGGTATCTGGATCAACAGTCAGTTCTACGATAGTGTTGTCCATGCCAACGCCTGCCAGTGCAATGGTTGCTGCAACATTGGCATTTGCAGGAAATTTTTGTGCAGCCTCACGCGCAGTTCCTCGATAGAACATGGTCACTGTATGTACCTGATCCAAATCAATTAACTGCTCGGCATAACTGCCACGCCAACTATTTGGACTTTTGCAGCCTTTGTAGGTCACTTTTTCCAAGTCGCCTTCTTTCGCTGCTGCAATTCCATCAATCCCAGCAATTGCACCTGCAAGTAGATGTAAATGCGCACCATTTTGTTCTGCTGTTTGCTGTAATTCCGTAAAAAACTCGCTATCTGCCAAGGTTCCAACCGAAATCAACCCTATATTCCAGCCATGCGCCAGTACGTTTTTTGCATGCTCTTTTACTGCTGCCTGCCCTGCCACCTCAATCACATAATCTGGCGCACCGTCACACTGATTGATATCGGAAATCACCTGTATGTGGCGATCAACTTTTTGCTTGACGCTTTCAACACTCCGCTCGGGAACCACAATCCACTTCAACTCAAGATCTTGTGGTAAATGTGCATAGACTTCCGAGGCCATTGCACCAAAACCAATCATCATTAATTGCTTCATTGCGCTCACCCTTATAAGTGTTTGTTGAAACCACCAGAGACATCAATGGTTGAGCCCGTGGTATAAGAGGCCAATGGCGAAGCCAGAAAGACCAAGGCACGTGCTGGTTCTTCCGGTTTTCCCAAACGCTGCATTGGAATACCACGTTTTTTTGCAATATTGGCTGTCCATTCTTCCCATGACTGATTCACGTCTGAACGTGTTTCAAAGCGACGTTTCCATTGAGCCGATTCCACCATACCCAGCAAAATTGAATTCACCCGAACCTTATACTGGGTAAATTCATGTGCCAGAGAATGAGTTAAATTGAGCAATGCAGCACGTGCAGAAGACGTTGCAATCATATGCGGCTCGGGTTGTAAGGCCAGCAATGAATTGACATTGGTAATTGAACCAATATCTGAACTTTTCAAATCATCCAAAAAAGAACGAATAGGATGTAAGACACTGAAATATTTCAATTCAAGTTTTTTCATCCAGTCTTCATCCTGGGTGTTTTCAAAGGTAGATACCCGTCCTTGACCTGCGTTATTAATCAGCATATCGACATTGCCTAAATGCTGTTTCACCGCTTGAGCAAAGTGTTTGACATCTGCTTTATCTAGGACATTACACACTTGGGTAAATACACCAGCATGCGGGTATTTTTCTAAAATAGTGCGTTTTGATTCTGCAAGACGTGGTTCATCTCGCCCACACCATGCGACCTTTGCACCTTCAGCCACTAAAATCTCAACTGCAGCCAATCCGATGCCAGAAGAGCCACCTGTGACCACTGCTACTTTTCCTTCTACTTGGAAGCTCATACTTTATCTCTCGTTTTGTTGCTGCTTGGCAGAAACGATAATGTCGTTAAATAATTCAGCTTGATCGACATAACTTAGATGTCCTGCCTCACTAATCTCGATATAGTTCTGGCAATCAATTTCCCGAACCAAATCTGCAATCCCTTGTGGTGGTGTAATGCTGTCGCACAAGCCTGCAATGACGAAGCACGGCACAGCCAAATCTGTTAAATAATTTCGAATCTCATCATGAGCCAGTAAATAAGAGGCTTGAGTAAAACCTCCCAGATTGAGGTTTTGCATGACCTGTTCAATCAGCTCTAAGGTTTCTGGTTTTTTTAAATAAGTTAAATGTGGGCCTCGGGACTGTGCTAATCCCTGATGCCCAAGTTCGGCCAGCATTTTTGGTCTTTTTTGATAAATTTCCGCTTGCTTTACAGCAGGAAAACGCTGATAACCCTGTGCAACATTTGCAATCATTAATATCTCAACATGCTCTGGATAATTTCGGGCAAAGGCACTGGCTTGCAGTGCCCCTAATGAATGCCCAACCACAATGGCTTTTTGAATGCCTAATTGCTGAAATAGTCCAGCCAGACGCTGTGCATAATGCTCTGCATTTGGCGTTAAAGTTGTTAAAGCATCAGATGCGCCATAACCAGGTGCATCCCATGCAATTACATGAAAATGATGACTTAATGCTTCGAGTTGATTGACCCAAGAACCAGAACCAGAGCTAATACCATGTAACAACACCAGATACTGATCTCCTGTACCTGCTTCACGGTAGGTTTGGGTCTGCCCATCAATATCGACAGACTTCACCGAAAATTTCTGTAAGCGTTCAACAAGTGTCATCATCATATCCTTATCGTGCTGAGCATTAAGACATCAATCCGTCTTAATCGTTCTACTTAATGATCAATTAGTTACGTTTAATCTGAGACAGTGGATGCTCAGGTGGATAGTTTGGAATCGTCGGTTTACCCGTTCCCAACATCACACACATCAAGGCATCATCTTGACCAGGATTAAACAGACCGCGATAAATCCCTGGTGGAATTGAAATCAGATCACGCTCTTTTAAACGGGTACTAAACTTCTCACCGTTATGCTCAATGAACAGATCAATCTCGCCACGTAACATAAAAAACACCTCTTCAACGTCATGATGAATGTGTAAAGGTCCTTCACATTGCGGCGGCAAGACCATGGTTGAAAAGGTAAAGTTTTCAGCAGGTACCGTATTTCCATCATTGGCTACACCTGTTGCGCCTGTACCCATGTAACGCATTTGGGCACGGCGATATTTCGGGTCGTAATCTGCCTGAAACTTCAGTGCATCAAAATCATATTTACGGGTTTCAAAACGTGCGATTCGCGTGTTTAACCATTCTTCTAAACTTTTGTCTTCGGGTTGCGTCCATGATTCAAATTGTTGAGTGCTCATGTCTTACTCCTGCTAAGAAATTGAACTGAATTAGTAACGTTTGAGTAATGGTGTAAGGAAGAAGGAACCCACAATGGCCACCACTGCCAAGAATGTGATTCCCAAATTAAAACTGCCAGTTTGCATGACGATCATGCCAATCAGTACAGGCGCTGCTGCACTGGCAAAGTTCGCTAAACCGTTGAAAATTCCGCCTGCTGTCGCTCCGACATCTGCTGTTGTGACACGTGCGAGCAAAGCGAATACGGCTGCAACCCCAAAACCCCATGCCATTGAACTTAATGACATTGCTGCAATAATAAGAAGTGGATCTGTCATTAAGACCATCACGTAAAGCGAGATTCCTGCGACCAATAGACCACTAAAAACCTGAATCGCACGTTTACCCAATTTGTCTGAAAAAACAGCACCTACGACTTCACCCACCAACATGGCAATGAATGGCAAGCTCGAATAAAAACCGAACTCTTTGAGGTTAAAACCTTTATCTTGAATCAAGTAAGACGGCACCCAACTATTCAGACCCCATAAGTAAGTCATGAGTGCGATATTGAATAAACAGACCAGCCAGAACGCCCTGTTTTTAAGTAAAAGTTTGGTATTGGCAATATGTCCCTTAAAATTGACACGCTTGCTTGAGTCTTCAATTTCAATGATTTTACGTAACTGTAAATTGCGCAATCCAAGTACAATAATGATCATCACCACTAAAGTTAAAGCCGCCATGACAAAGAACGTGGTATGCCAGTCGTGCTTAGCCAGCACCGCCGCAGTAATTGGAAAGCCTAAAAATGCGCCAATGGGTGTACCAAGTAAAAACATGGTTGATGCACGTGCTTGCTGACGATCTGTATAAGTTTGTTTGACAATGGCATAAGCCAGCGCAAACAGAGGGCCTTCTGCAATACCAAGCAATACCCGCAAAAACAACATGCTGCCATAGTGTGTGGTAAATCCCATGATCAGCATTAAAATACCCCACGAGGTTACACTCCAAAACAGCATTTTCTTGGGATTAAAAATGTCGCCCAGAAAGCTCAGAAAAATAGAAGAGAATCCATACGCCAGCAAAAAGCTGGTCATTAGCCACCCCAGTTTGGCTTTGTCCTCAGCAATTCCCATTGCGTCCTGAAAATGCGGATCTGAAAACAACACTGCAATACTAATCTTGTCAAAGAAGGCCAATACCACACATGCCATTAAGACAAAGGCGGGTATCCAGTGTTTGAATCCTTTTTTTTCATCTATATCATTTAACATGCAACATTCCTTCGATCTGGCGATTCGCCTAAAATGAGTGCTCTGACTGGATGTCGTGAAGTGCGCTTACGGTTTGAGCTTCATGACATTAAATTCAGGATCAGCTAATAATTTTGGATCTAATACAGTGCTGTTTTGAATCCAGCGTTTGGCCAGTTTGACCAGCTTGGCATCATTGACTGCAATTAGATTCATCAAGCGATTGTGCTCATCCAGATATAAATAACTGAGTTGAGCTGGACTACTCTGGCGAATAATTAATTTAGGATTAGACTGAGCTTGATAGGTACCCAAAATCTGAATGTTGAACTGATACTGATCTGACCATAACCATGGAATATCTGAATATTCGGTCGCAACACCCAGCATTGATTTGGCAGCTGCAATGGCTTGATTTTGTGCATTGGCCCAAGACTGAATGCAGTACCCTAAAACAGGATGAATCGCCACATCACCTGCAGCATAGATATCTACATCTGAGGTTTGACCATAACAGTTGACCACGATGCCATCTTTTACAGCCAGACCAGCACTCACCCCAAGTTCTTTGGCAATTTCTGCACCTGCACCCACCACCACACAATCAAATGTCTGGGCTGTTTCTGGATGGTTGAGGACCTGAACCGTTTGATCCGAACTTTCAATCAAATGTAGATTTTTACTATTAAGGTGAATCTTTGTGCCTTGCTGCTCATGAATTTCTTTTAAAAATTCAGAAACTTCTGGACTGACACTGCGCCCACACAAGCGTTCTGCGTATTCAAACACATGAACTTGTTTGCCCTGTTTACGTGCTGTCGCGGCAATTTCAAGACCAATCCAGCCGCCACCAATGATGGCAATCGACTTTGCTGTTTCCAGTAAATTCGCCAAACGTTCGCAGTCTTGTACATCACGTAAAGTCACAACATTAGAAATATCTTTCCAGGTATTCACAGGTACCCGTGCCCGGCTGCCTGTCGCGATCAAGAGTTTGTCATAAGGTAAAATTTTGCCACTTTCTAAAATGACCTGTTTATGATCACGATCAATCTGGGTAGCCAGATCTGGTTTGTGCCATTGCACAGAAAATGCATCAATTTGTTCAGGTGAAAATAAATTCAGGCTGTCATAACTCGCTTCTTTGGACAGCACTTGCTTAGACAATGGGGGGCGTTCATAAAAAATCTGATGTTCATTGGACACCACATGAATCTCACCTTGAAAACCTTCCTGACGCAAAGTACTGACTGCCCATCCTGCGGCCTGACCTGCACCGACCACCACAATTCTTTCCATTGACGTATACTCCCTGTAAACCTGATTAACCCTGAACTGGTTTGATCTGACGACGGGTATCATGATCAAGCCCACCTTCAATCGCCCATTCGGTAAATAGTTCCAGAGAGTGTTCTTCTACACGCGGTTGCCACTCTTCAGTCAAATAGTCATCATTGGTGTAATATTCAAATGCGCCGCCAAGTGGTGAATTGACATACCAGAAATACGCAGAAGAAATTGGATGACGGCCTGGCCCAATAAAAGTTGACCAGTCAGAACGGTTCATATTTAAACCACCCCCAATCACCTCATGAATATCACGCACTACAAAGGCAACATGGTTTAAACCCGCAGGTTTATTGGGTACAGAAAGCAAAAATAAATCATGATGAAAACCTTCACCGCGACAACGCAAGAAAGCGCCACGATTGCGATAGGCATCCGACAAATGAAAACCGAGTTTTTCTTTATAAAAACTTTCTGTTGTTGCTAAATCTGGGGTAAAGAACACCACATGACCAATCGCAATCGGTTCACCTTTTTCATAAACAGGGCTGGCTGCATTGACACGCTGGATATTGCCATACTGATTAATGCCTTCGGTTTTTTGCTCAGGTAAATCTTTGGTTATCGAACGTTTAAAGACAATGGTCATTCCATTCGGGTCACGGCACTGAACATATTCTGTACCTTGTTCAAAGCCTTCGATATCTTTTAAATTTTGTGCAAATTGTTGCAAATCCTGATCACTATCGACTCCCCATGTCACTTCTCGTAAGGTTGAACCATCTTCGATGGCAACAGGCAGGCGCGAATCGTGAAGATCAAACAAATATATTTTGCTACCATTTTGTGTTTGAAACAGTTCCGCTTCACTGATATCGGAGGGTTGCTGTACCAAGCCAAAATCGGATAAAAACTTGATTGCTTCCGCTTTGTCTTCAACGCCAAATTTTAAAACTTCAATTCCTGTAATCATGTTTTTGCTCCTAGTTAAAGACAAAGCCACCATTGACTGGGATATTTTGTCCCGTCACAAACGATGCAAGATCAGATAGCAAATAAAGCGCTGTGCCGTTTAAATCCTGTGGATGTTGCTGACGCTGAATGGCGCGACCAGTGACATATAGGTCATGTCGTTCTTGTGGTACGTACTCGGTTGCTTCAACCAGAGTAAGCCCTGGAGAGAGTGTATTTACACAGATGTTAAATTCCCCCAACTCTCTTGCCATTGAGCGAGTCATCGAAAGAATGGCACCCTTACTTGCAACATAAGCCATCAACTTGGGCGCACCCCAAAGTGCAGTATCAGAAGCAATATTGATAATCTTTGCGCTTTGTGACTGTTTCAAATACGGTACACATGCCTGAACCATCAACCATGTACCTTTGACATTGACCGTCATAACCCGATCCCACAAATCAGGATCGTATTGAGTTAAGTCCTTACCCCCCACACCTGTTGCCAATGCAGCACAGTTCACTAAACCATCCAGACCACCCCAAGTATTTACGGCAAATTGAACTGCAGTCTGAATTGATTCAGGTTGAGATAAATCCAGTCCAACAGCTTGCACCTGCAAACCTTGTTGTTGTAACTGCTTTGCCTCGCCTTCAACCAATTCGATTAAAATATCTGCCATGATGACTTGTGCACCCGCCTCAGCAATTGCTTGAGCAAAGCCCAAACCAAGCCCACGTGCTGCTCCCGTGACAATAATTTTTTTACCGTGCAGTAATGTATGAATGGTCATAACCACAATCCTTATGGTGTTTCGGTCAAAGATGAAGTGTTTAGCACTGCAATTTTTTTCAACTGCTTTTCGGCTTCTTTTTTCATCAGACGGCGTAAACGTGACAATCCAACATCATGTTGATAAAGGAATTCTTTAGAACGTGCATTCGGTGCAAGATTTTCCAGAATAATACGATCCTGCTCCAGCACATCCCAATGCAATTTTTCTAGGTGATTACGATATAAGAAACGCCAAACATTGCGTTGCCAGCCATTGACCTTGCGGCAGCGCCAGAAAAATACACGGGTATTATCGGCATCAATAGGCGTTGCAAAACCAACAATCCAGAACACACCACCTGGGCCAAAGTCTTTACGATATGGAATAGACAGACGTAACCAGCTTGCACCTGTATTACCATATTCAACCCAGTCAAAATTAACGCCAGTTTGACCTTCCTTTTCAAAAATAAAACCATGCTCAGTGCTGCGATGTTTCATTTCTGCGGTACGTTCACCTTCTGCCATGGAGTGCGAAGTACAATGCAAATACGTTCCATGCATCGGATCCATGACATTATCAATTGCATATTGATGATTGACCTTCCAGTCTGCCTGACACAAAAATGAACTCCACGCTTCACTGGCTAACTGTTCAGGGAACACTAGCTCTGCTGGTGGCTCATTGGCGTCGATTCCAAACCAGATAAAAATAGCGTCATGCTTTTCAATAATTGGATAGCTTTTAACACAGGCTGCACCCTTGAGTGGACATTCATGCACCGCAGGTACATCTGCAACCACACCATCTCCCCCCACTTCTACACCGTGATACCAGCAAGCAACCCGATCCCCCAGATTCCAGCCCAACGATAAACGCGCACCACGGTGCGGACAGCGATCTTCCAATGCATAAAGCTGACCAGCTTCATCACGCCAAACCACAATATTTTCACCCAAACGGGTAATCCCAACTGGATTGGCACTGACTTCCCAACTGGCGAGTACTGGATACCATTGGTCACGTAAACCCAAATCAAGATATTGTTCAGTACTTGAAGCGTGTTGATAAATTGCATTCATTGTTGTCATCCTTGCTGTTAATAGCCCAAACGCTGCATTTCTTCTGTGAAGCTTTGCATGGTCCAGACTTCACCAGATTCACGGCGAAACCCTTGTCGATTTAGAGAGTCGACCAGATCATTCAGCTCAGTTACGCCTGAAGCAAAAGCCTGAATCAAATGTTTGACAAAGTCCTGCTCATACACCGTTGGTTTTTTATAACGAGTCTGCCAGACCAGATGTTCAACCTGCCCAGGAATCTGAATATTGTTAATACCCGCTTCTTTTGATGGCGATGGGCTCATCCAGTTAGCCAGTTTTTCATTAAATTGTTTCATAGCAAAATTCCTTTTCCCTCACAGTTGAATCTGGATCTGCTGATCTTCAACACGTACAGGATATGTACAAAGATCGCGGCAGCCTGGTCCACTTTTTAATTGCCCTGTTTGGATATCAAAAATAGCTTCATGCAGCGGACATTCAACCGTCTGATCTTCAATAAACCCTTCTGTCAGTAATGCAAAGGCATGCGGACAAACGTTTTCGATTGCGAAATAGTTTTCATCAATCACAAATACGCCAATCTTTTTGTCATTAATCTCTACTGCTTTTGGTTCATCTTCCGAGACATCATCAATGCCACAAACTGAAATCCAACTCATCGTTTGAGCCCTCGATATTGTTTTATATACAAAACATTAGTTTATTTTCAAAACATAAGCACAGCATAATGCGCTTATTGATTTTATGTCAATAATTTTAAAATCATATTATTCAAATACTTATTTAAAATTTAATATTTAATTACGTTTTATGACATAAATTTAGTTTTATATATAAACATTGTTTTATCACTTCGATATGATTAGAATAGTTCCAAAATAAAGCACAACGCACCAACATCACTCCCTTTTTACTTTTAGGAATTTTTATAGAATGAGTGTAGTCATTGAAGAAGATGTACAAGAGGCTGAAAGTACTAAAAACGATGATCGCTACTTGGTTCCAGGGCTGGTTCGAGGCCTCGCGATTTTGCAAGCCTTTAATCAAGAATCTCAAGAAATGACCATTTCTGAAATTGCAGAAATTTTGGATGTGAACCGTTCTAGTGCATTTCGTTTGATTTATACGCTGGAATCTTGCGGATATTTGCGTAAGGCAACTCAAAAAACCTATGCCCTAGATTCAAAAGTCATGGAGCTTGGTTTTAACAGTTTATCCAAACTGTCCTTACTTGATTTATCTACCCCCTTAATGAAAGAACTACGCGATCAAACCAAGATTGCAGTCCATCTTTCAATTTTGGAAGGTACACATATTGTCTTTGTAAACAATATTCAATCGAGTGGCCCTTTTACCAGTACGATTAGTTTAGGAACGCGCTGGCCTGCACATGCGACTGTGATTGGTCAGCTATTGCTATCCAATTTATCAGAAACTGAAATTCGTCAGCGTTATCGTAAATTTGATGAATGGGATACCTTCTCGGAACTCACGCCAAAAAACTTAAAAGAATTATTATTGCGTCTGAATTATGTCAAAACTCAGCCGTCCATGGTCAGTTGGGGACATTACAATAATGATATGGCTGCCTGTGCAGCACCCATTTATCGTCAATCCTCCAAAGATATGGTGGCAGTGTTGTCTGTAAGTTGCCCTATCACCACTTACGATGAATATACGTTTAAACATAGTGTCGCGGCTCAGGTCATCGAGACAGCAGATAAAATCTCTAAATTTATCTATTGATGTATATGGCAAAGGATTGCCATCACTTAAAATATTCAGCATGAAATAAAGTCTAATTAAAAATGCGCCGTATATCCCCTTACGATGCCTCTCTTTCTATTCTCTAATTTGAGACATTCCCAATACATTCACCTGCTCAATCAAAAAAAGATTGACTTGCCTTTAAATTAGCATAAATATAGCTTATGTTTTATATAGGTAACTTTGTTTTATATTTAAAACTAAGTATTTTTTAAATGATGTTTTTATCTGGTAAATAATGAGTATGGATACTTTAAAAATTGCAATTATTGGTGGTGGTGTAGGAGGCTTGGCAGCAGGAATTGCACTTAGAAGAAGTGGTCATGCCGTCAGTATTTTTGAACAGGCCTCTAGCTTTTCCAGAGTCGGAGCTGATATCAACCTCACCCCAAATGTTGTACGCGCAATCGATGGCTTGGGAGCAGGTGAAGCTATTCGACAGTCAGGAGCTATGCCCACCTATCGTATTAGTCGTGACTGGGATACTGGACTTGAAACTTCACGCTTAGGCATGAGTAAAGATGCCGAACAACGTTATGGTGCTCCACAAGTGACGATACATCGTGCTGATATCGTACAAGCGCTGGCAGATCAATTTCCGCTTGAACATATTCATTTTTCAAAACGCCTTAAAACGCTAAGTCAGGATGAAAATGGTATTCGACTGATCTTTGAAGATGGCTCACAGCAGAAATTTGATGTTGTAGTGGGTGCGGATGGCATCCATTCACGTGTTCGAACTGCCATATTTGGTGAAGAATCTCCGCGCTTTACAGGAATTGTTTCATTCCGTTGCGTTGTTCCTACCGAAAAAGTCAAACACGTTCCTGAAATTGAGGCTTTCACCAAATGGTGGGGACCTGTTCCAGAGCAGCAGATCGTCACCTTTCCACTTAATCAGGGCAAAGATACTTTTATTTTTGCCACTACAGGTCAGGAAACGTGGACGGAAGAATCCTGGACCAGTCAAGGGGATGTCGATGAATTACGGGAGTTTTATAAAGACTTTCATCCAAACGCAAAAGCCTTACTGCAAGCCTGTGATACTACATTAAAAAGTGCTTTATACGAACGTGATCCATTACCTCAGTGGTCTCAAGATTGTGTCACGCTATTAGGTGATGCATGCCATCCTATGCTGCCTTTTATGGCGCAAGGTGCAGGCATGGCAATTGAAGATGCTGTTGTATTGGGCCGTGCCTTTGAAGGCATCCGCCATAAACAGCAAATCAAAAATGCGTTAAAAATATATGAGGAAACACGCAAACAGCGTACCGCACAAATCCAGCTCGGTTCACAAGGGAATCAATGGATGAAGCAACAAGGCAATGCTGACTGGGTTTATCGTTATGATGCATGGCATACCGAATTGGCTCAGAGCTAAAACCATGCCGTTTAAGTAAAAAACTAAAGATTAAGCCATGCTTTAACATGACTTAATCTTTATAGCATTTTAAATGTATACAAATAGTGGGTTTAAAACTTAAAAGTATAATCTACATTTAAACGTGTTTCGTTGGTTGAATGAAAAGTCATAATCGTTGGCATATCATTACGGTAGTGAGAAAAGCGCCCACGTAATCCTAAGCCTTTGAACTTACCTTCGGGAATACGATATCCCAACTCAACTTCCATCGATTCTTCTTTGAAACGCTGGTCGCCATAATTGAGTAAATTAATGTCTTCACCTTTGGCATAACGGGTCATAAAGCGTAACCCATTCAGAGAAATATCCCCCACATTTACATTTTTAAACTCGTATTCATAACGGACGGAATATACTTTTTCATCTTTGTTAGAATAATCCGAACTCATAAAATCCAATACAACCGGGCTTTCTGTACCAGACAAAAATGGTAAACCTGTAGCACCAAATGACTGCATATAACCTAAAGAGATCGTATGATTTTGATAATTGAGGCCAAATAAACCACTTAAATGACGGTTATCTACCTCTCCAATTTTCTTTGTACCCGCATCTTCGCTATTGAAAAACCGAACATCACTCAAAAAATTTAATTGTTGATTCAGCGGTTGTTTGCCGTTAAAGCCCAAAAATTGTTGTTGGTAAATATTATGCAATTCTGCCTGATAAGCTCGTACTCTATACGCATCATTAACCTGATATGCGCCACCCAAGGTATAGAAATAATCTGTCGTTGCAGCGCGATCAAAACGACGATTGATATTGTCTGTTCCAACATCGGTAAAACGGATGGAATCACGCTGACGCACTTCATCGACATAAAAACCTTCCAGTTGAAATTTTGGAATTTCTGTCGATAAAAAACGTACTCCTCGATAAGTTTGTGGAAACAAGCGCGCAGGTGAAGAGAAAATAGTAGGCAGTAACGGCACCAAATCACCCACAAACAGCTCATTGTTGCGATACTTTGCCTTGCCTGTTATTCCGACTTTGCCATAATAATCATCACGTGAATTATCTGAATTGACAGGCAACAAACCACTACGTGCATAATCATCAGCACGATTTCCCATCAAATTGAATCCAGCCATCGCCAGTACATCAACACCAAAACCCACTGGTCCATCTGTATAACCAGACTGACCTTTAAAAATTACCCCTTGCGCCCAATCTCGGGCGGCGGTATAGGGGTACGGATCTTGTTTATAATCCCGATCAAAATAAAAGTTTCGAAGTGTGAGTTCTGCTTTACTGTCTGCAATAAATTCGGCATGGACTACAGGGGTAAATAATAGGCATAAGCAGCCCCCCACCCATAAGGATGTCTTTTTCATTTTTTAAACTCTACTGTTTTATTATATTGATTTAAGCAACTGTTTTTATAGAACTTCCTAGACCTTCTTTCTGGCGATAAAATGCCTTACTCAAGCTCAGAATCAGGAAAATCGCTAAAATAAAAACAATACCGTAATAGGCATACAAGGTTGACGGAGCTAAGCCTTTATCGAGAAAAATACCTGCCACTGTTGGTGATAAAATTGCACCAATACGGCCAAAACCAATGGCATAACCTACACCACGACTACGTATATCTGCGTCATAAATAGTGGGAGAAATAGAATATAAACCCGCCACACAGCCATTAATGAGTGTACCAAGCAATAAACCGACCATGAGTGCAATACTCACTTGCGAAGATACGGCCACGAACAACCATACACACACAGCGGTTAATCCCAAAAAGAGACTTAAGGCATGAAAGATTTTAATACGTGATGCCAAAAGACCAATAATTGCAGCACCAAAAACACCACCAATACTAATTAAGATTCCTGTCGTTACGCCCTGACTTGGCGACATGCCCATTGCAATCAGAATTTTTGGTGTCCAGCTCATCACAAAATAAAAACCGAACATGACCAGAAAGAAAGCAAACCACAAACATAATGTTTGAAATCCCTGCTTGCCTTGAAAAAGCTTGGCAATATCACTGCTGTGCTGTTGTGTATTTTTTTCATGCTGTGGTAAGGCATTTAAGCGAACAAGTCCGATACGCTGCACGGTCAGATTGATTTTTTCTAGTGCTTGCTTCGGTTTCTTCGCCAATAAATAATCCAGTGATTCTGGTAATAACCATAAGCTCACCAATAACATTACAACTGTCGTCACACCACCCGCCAGAAAGATCGAACGCCAGCCTAAATGCTCAATCAATAGTAATGACAATATGCCGCCTAATGTTGCGCCAATCCCATACCCCGTTGACATGAGACTAACAGCAAGACTACGCCAGCGTAAATTGGCATATTCACTGGCCAAAACGTTGCTACTGGCTAAAATACCCCCCACCCCAATACCTGTCACAAAGCGTAATGCTGCCAACATACTGTGGCTATGCACCAAACCACAGGCGAGCATGCTGATGCCTGCAATAGCTAAACAAATTAAAATCAGTAAACGGCGACCAATTTTGTCTGCCAGAGGTGCCAGAAAAATAGAACCCGCAGCCATGCCAAACAAACCAGCACTAAGTAGAAGCCCGATTTGTGCACCTGAAAGTGACCACTCAGCTGAAACAGATGGAGCTGTAAATGCCATGACCATCACATCAAAGCCATCAATAATATTGAGACACACGCAAACAACGATCACAAACCATTGATAACGGCTCATATTATTCTGATTAATTTCGCTTAAAATGTCTCTTTGCATTATATATCTCCCAATCTGGACAGGAGATACTCACGACATTACAAAGCTTGAATGCTGGGTGATTATGCATATCCATATCCATAATTGCCTAAAAGGAATTTATTTATGTCAGAAACAGTATGATTGGATCGGTTTCTGGAGCATCCTGCTCAATTTGCATACTGATATAATGGATCCAAAAAATCAATTGGTTCTTGGAAAATTTTGTGCGATCAGCGTACATAAAGTTTAAATACTAAAATTAAAACAATAAAATTATATACTTGATAAAAATTATATTTGGTCTAGATATTTATTTAGAACAAATATGGATCCAATAAATAAAAAATATATGCTTTTTAAACGGGAATGGATCCTCCTTAAAAAATCATTATTTTAATACCGCAAAACCTAAGCAAGATGCATGGGAATTTCAAAGGATTACTCGAATCATGATGAATCAATTAAGTCGATTTAGCTTCAGTCTATGTTTATTTACAGGTATTGTTATTCCTAGCGTAAATATGGCAAAAGCCTTGACGAACAACGCATGAGGTTACATTACACCGTCAAGTTCTCATGTAAGGAGATGATCCAGAGTTGTTATTTTTTGGATCCAATTATTACAATAATCAAAAGTACTTAATTTCGATACTTTTTATTCAAAAAATCAACCATTCGTTATTTTTATACTTAAATTAGTGCATATTCATTGTATATCAACCCTATAAGACAGAATCCAAATGAGACTAAATTAAATAAAATAGGATTGACTCTGCATAAAAATTAGCATAAATTGGATCCAATAAGTGATAAGGAGTCGTCACACATGTTTATTAAAAATGCCTGGTATGTCGCTTGCCGCCCAGAAGAAATTCAAGATAAACCATTAGGCCGTACGATTTATGGTGAAAAAATCGTATTTTATCGTGGCAAAGAAAATAAAGTCGCAGCGGTAGAAGATTTCTGTCCTCATCGTGGCGCGCCATTGTCTTTGGGTTATGTTAAAGATGGTCATCTAGTTTGCGGTTATCATGGTTTAGTTATGGGATGTGAAGGAAAGACCATTGCTATGCCTGCGCAGCGTGTAGGCGGCTTCCCCTGCAATAAAGCATATGCTGTTGTCGAAAAATACGGATTTATTTGGGTTTGGCCAGGTGAAAAATCTCTGGCAAATGAAGCAGACTTACCCACACTCGAATGGGCAGATCATCCAGAGTGGAGTTATGGCGGTGGGCTGTTTCATATCCAGTGTGATTATCGTCTCATGATTGATAACCTGATGGATTTGACTCATGAAACTTATGTTCATTCGAGCAGTATCGGTCAAAAAGAAATTGATGAAGCATTGCCAGTAACCAAAGTCGATGGAGACCATGTGGTAACTGAACGCTACATGGAAAATATTATTGCGCCACCATTCTGGCAAATGGCGTTACGTGGAAATCATTTAGCTGATGATGTGCCTGTGGATCGTTGGCAACGTTGTCACTTCTTTGCACCTAGTAATGTCCATATTGAAGTGGGTGTGGCTCATGCGGGTCATGGTGGTTATAACGCACCAAAAGACAAAAAAGTCGCTTCAGTGGTTGTCGATTTTATTACGCCTGAAACAGAAACGTCTCACTGGTATTTTTGGGGCATGGCACGTAATTTCCAGCCAGAAAACCAACAACTGACCGACCAGATTCGTGAAGGACAAGGCAAGATTTTTACCGAAGATTTAGAAATGCTGGAACAGCAGCAGCAAAATATTCTACGTAACCCACAGCGCCAATTATTGATGCTGAATATCGATGCTGGCGGGGTTCAATCACGCAAGATTATTGATCGGTTACTGGCAAAAGAAAATAGCCCGTCACCTCAAGATACACAACGAAAATTTCCCAATATTCGTGTAATTTAAGGATGATAAACATGGACGTGATCATTCACAAAATTCACCAGCTTACTCCAAGTATTCGTGCATTTGAGTTGATCTCTGCCAATGGCAGCGACTTACCAGCTTTTGACGCAGGCTCACATATTGACGTACATCTCAAAAATGGATTGACTCGACAATATTCACTTTCTAACTGTTGTAGTGAACAACATCGCTATGTGATTGGTGTATTGCACGATGAAAATTCAAGAGGTGGTTCACGTTGTATTCATCAGGATTATCGTGAAGGCGATCATTTAAATATTGGTACACCGCGCAATTTATTTGAAATTCATTCTAAAACTCAGAAAGCAGTTTTATTTGCAGGCGGTATTGGGATTACGCCTATTCTCTCCATGGCTTATCGTCTAAAACATCAGCAAATTCCATTTGAACTACATTATTTTGTACGTAGTCATGAAATGATTGCATTTTATGGCAACCTGACTGAACACTTCCCAGAGCAAATTCATTTTCACATTCAGAATCAGTCTGAAACACAATGTGAAATGTCGAAAGTGCTTGAAGAAGTCGCTCCAGATCGACATTTATATGTCTGTGGTCCAGCTGGTTTTATGCAATTTGTGATGGATTCTGCACAGCAGGCAGGTTGGTCAGATGAACAGTTGCATCAAGAACATTTTGTCGCACCGCAAATCGACCAAAGTCAGAATGAAGCTTTTACCATTGAAGTGCTTGGCTCAGATCGTAAAATTGAAGTTTCTGCCCATCAGACGGCGACTCAAGCCTTGCTCGAACATGGCTTTGACGTGCCTGTTTCATGTGAACAAGGCATTTGCGGCACCTGTATTACGCGCGTGGTTTCTGGAACACCAGATCATCGTGATGTATTTATGACAGATGAGGAACATGCTTTAAATGATCAGTTTACACCGTGTTGTTCGCGTGCGAAGTCTAAAATTTTAGTCATTGATCTTGCTTAAAAGTTCAGTTTTTCTCCTATACATTAAGCCCATGTATAGGAGTTTTTTACTCGGCATCCGCTAAAATCTGACGTACAGTCTCTCCGAGTACGACAACACTACTATGCTCACGCATTAAGTTTTCTGCACGTCCAGCTTGACGATTCACTAAAGCATTATAAATTGAGCAATGCTGTAGATGCGCATAATGTAAACGTCGATATTCAGATAAGGCACGGTTTTGATCGTAGGTAATCGCTTGTGCAGAAGCCAAAGGTAATTGGTTGTTTTTAGCCAACGCCTGCATCAGAGCAATATTTTTTGCACCCTCAATAATAGTATCGTGAAAAATTACATTATAGTGATGATATTTTTCCAGCTCTTCGTCACCAAATTCATTTCTTCCATTAAATAGCTTTTCAGTTTCTTCAATACATTCATGCAAAATATTTTTTTGTTGTTCGGTAAGTCCCTGCTCTGCTATGGTTTTTGCTGCCAAGCCTTCGAGTACACCTCGCACCTCAAGGGCATCATGCACCAATTCATCCGAAATCTCACGGACAACATAGCCACGGGTTGGATTTTTAATCAGCAAGCCTTCTTGCTCAAGCAGACGAAAGGCCATTCGAATAGGCTGACGTGATACTCCTAAAAGCTCTGCCGTTGGAATTTCTGCGATTCGGCTGCCACCCTCAAGTTCGCCATCGATAATCATTTTTCTGAGTTTAATTAAAACTTGGTGCCCTGATGACATTACAGCCACTTTTATATAAAAAAGATTATGCCTGATGCTATCAAGTTCATTACATTGATGACAATGCCTTTGAGTTTATTTGAAATATGATTTTTGTCATAAAAACAAAAGCAGCCTGCTCAGACTGCTTTTGTACTGCTATAGATTGAATCATCTACAATAGAAATTAGTATTTTCCAGAGAAATTAGCACTCACACGCTGCGCCAAGTAATCCTTAGCCGTAATATCTGGGTATTTGCCTTTTGGGCTTTGGATGAGTACATCTTCATTGGCTTGACAGAAAAATGCCAAGCTATAACGCGCTCCCTGATATTCATAATCGGCTGGATTTTTTACACGATGAAAATTTGAAGGCAACACATCATCACTCCAGCGCATCAACATATCGCCAATATTACAAGTAATCACATCTTCACGCGGTTCAATTGAAGTCCATGCACGATTTTCCATTTCTTTACCAGGACATACCTGTAGGCCACCCTGACCTTTTTGCTGGAACAATAGCGTTAAACAATCAAAATCGGTATGTGCACCTGCACGCCATAAACCGAGTTCATCTTTAAACGCAGGATCAACCGCATAGTAATGCAACATCCGCAAAGTGCTTTGATAGGTTTCCTTGGATGGATCATGCGCCAAGGTAAAAAAGTCTTCTGAAAATCCCATTTTGTAGGCAAAGCAAGACAAAATTTTCATGCCTACCGACCAGCACTGACTTTCAAAATTTAATACCTGTTCTTTAAAATCTGGTAATTCTTGCTGCGTAGGCCATAACCCCGTCATACGTGGACGAGTAACCTGATAAGATTCCTTTTGATCCGGTGTTTTAGTAGAAGGACGAATCTGTGCTTTGCTTTCCCAGCCGGAATTACGCTTTAAAGGATATTGTGCTTTTACTTCACGTGGCAGGGCAAAAAATTGTTCTGCCAATCCAAATGCATGCTCAATGTCTTGCTGAGGAATACCATGATGAGAAACCTGAAAAAAACCAATTTCAACAGCAGCATCCCAAAGTTGATCTGCAATTTCATATTTACGCTGTTCAAAATCACTTAGATCGATTACACGGACTTCACGTTGGGTCTCTGTACCCATCACACCCATGACAGATTCTTTTTGCAGTTCTTGGAGAGAAAATTCGTTATTGGTGTTTAAACTGTTCATGCTTGTCACTCACATTAAAAAAGAAAATTTAATGATGTGACTCAATTTTATAAAAAGTCGAATATAGGATTGAGCCACACTAAGCAATATCATTGGTTTTGCAACAAAAACTGATATTACCTAGAGCAATGACCCACATAGTGACAACGTCATCATGTTGACAGCTTCTACTCTCATATGAATTAAGCAATGAATATGCCAAAAAAACAACTCTTAGAAGACATTATTAGATTAAGAAAAACATCCATTCTGTTCAATTAAAGTGCATGTCCAGTCATAAAATCCAATTATCTTAAAATAAGCCCCAATACTGTGCGTCGTGGGTTTAAGATTTTTCCTAGGCATTCCTCGTCTCTTATTTTAAAAAGCAAATTTTAAACAAAAAAAAGCCACATCTGAGGGTGTGGCGAAGGGTATTTCATGTTGACTAAACGGTGATTACAACAAGCTATTCACCTTAAATTTAGAATAGACAAACTAACTTAATTTAAACTTAATTATGAAGTTTAAATTTTTATAATTAGACCATTTCCATTTTTGAATGATTGCAGCAATAACCTAGACAATTAATTTAGTCAGGTTTGAACTGTTGTAACGTGATCCCTTCACTTTCCTGGATATCTCTAACCCATTGATCTACTTCTGATTTATTAATCTGCAGCACTCTCATAAGCTCTGTAGAAACAGACTGAAAACGGCTACCTTGCCAGCGTTGTGCCAGCATAAATCTAAGTGCTTGATGCATGATCCAATTTTTCTGTTGCAGATTGAGTTGTTCCTCCACATCACCCAGTTGCAATAAAACTGTTTTTAAACTTTCATACGATTTAATCTGTATATGATGATGAATCATATTTTGATGATGTGGCGTAATATCATTAAACAGATCAAAGATTTTTTTTGATAGCTCAGGCTTACAATAACCATATTCATCTCGAACCAGATAATGAAATAGTTTGATCAACACCGTCAATATCTTTTCTTGCTGGATAAAAAACTTGGTTTTATCCCATTCCCATGTATTCATAACATCTTACTTCCCAAGCATTCTTAAGATTTAGTCTTTTAAAATTGATCATGTCGATTATTTATAGTCTTGGATAAATCTATATTTGACATGCATTTTTTCTAATATCGATAATGCGCTTTGAGTATTTGTAACGATGAGTTGATAGAAATGTGGGTAACTCTTTTTTAAGGGATTCCGTATAAAAAAATACGATAAAAGATTTGAAAAGCACATAGCGTACTCCTTTGTTTGAAAAAGAAGTTCTAGCATCTCACTGTCAAATGAGGGTGGTAGAACGAAAGAGGGTTGACAGACTGGCAAACAAAGAAACCAGCACGCGCAAGCGCGTCCCCCTTCCGCCCTACCATAGAGAAAAGGGGGACGAACGGGTTTTTGGCTCACAAACTAAATTGTTGAACCATCTTTGTTTGAACGGGCCTGTCAAAACCCACTGGCGATTTGGGCCAGCCGGCAAAGAATAATCAGCAGGTACTATGACGTCAAGATTTTAAAATATAGATGGTCAATGTCTGTCCCAAAATAAATGGGCAGGCTCGTTCATACAACTTATGCTCATTTAGAAATTTGTGACACATCTATTATTTTATCAATTTTTTAATAAATTTTCGTTATTTATTAACAATTATGTGCGTCATATCAATAAAAATAGCAACCATATTTAGAAACTGCTACTTTTAAAAATATGATAGCTGTATCTTATATAGCAGTATAAAAAACTACATTCTTTTTATGATAAAAGCTGATGTTATGAGGAGATCAATCAGTGAATACTGCGCTGCTTCAAGTTGTACCAGTTACTCAAGAAGACTATTCACAATGGTATACATACTGGTTAGGTTATCAAAATTTCTATAAGGTGATTTTGACGGAAGAGATTACGCAAACAACATGGCAACGCTTTTTTGATGATTCTGAGCCTGTCTTTTGCGCAGTTGCCAAGAAAGGAGAACAAGTATTAGGTTTTGTGCACTACGTCTTTCACCGCTCGACCTGGGCACCGCACTATTATTGTTATCTTGAAGATTTATATGTTTCACCAGATTGCAGAGGGCAACATATTGGCAAAAGCCTCATCGAATATGTACAGCAGCAGGCCAAAACCCAGCATGCAACACGTTTATACTGGCATACTCAGGAAAATAATCTGACTGCACAAAAACTCTATAACTGGGTCGCTGAAAAATCTGAAATGATCCAGTACCGCATGCCAATCCATTGAACTTGAAAAAACCAGAAGTATTATGCTTCTGGTTTAATCTATTTAATTAAATTGATAATTGATGCTTAGAAATATTTCTCTCGGATGCCCTGGGGCCACCCATTCATCCTTTACACTGGCAGTATAATATATAGTGTTAAATAGATTATTCAAATTAAACTGTAATTTGAGTTTTGGATTCATCTGATAGTAACTATTTAAGTTCAACAAGGTATAAGATGGTAAATTAAAACCATTGTCATAGACATTACCTGTACGCGCCGAAACATACTGAATATTCCCGCCTAAGCCAATTTTACTTGCTCCTGCTTGCCATACATCATACATCACCAATAAGTTAAGATGATGTTTAGGGCTATTGAGTAAAGCACTGCCCTTTGCAATTCCTGAGCTTTCTTCGCTTTTAGAAACAATCGCATCCGTATAGGCATATGCAAACTTTAAGTTAAGCGGGTCGACTGGCTGTGCAGTGAGATCAAATTCAATACCACGACTCGTTTCTTGGCCCACTGGCATCATATAAGCCGAATTCAATGGATTAGTCGTCAAGACATTCTGCTTTTTGACATGAAAAAGTGATACAGAAGCCATGATACGATCATCTAGCCATTTTGCTTTGGTGCCTAGCTCATAAGTCCATGCTTTTTCGGGTTTGAATGGTTGCTGCTGAATATCCAGTCCTGAATTAAGATGAAACGACTGTCCCACGCTGGCAAACAGTGAAGCATGATCATCAAGCAAATAATTGACAGCGACTTTAGGGCTAAAATGCATGAAATACTGACCGCCCTGAATGCCCGCAATAAATTCACGATAGTCTTGCTGATAGTAATCGTAACGTCCACCCAGTAAAACTGCCCATTTTGGATTAATCTCGATGTAATCACTTAAACTCAAAGCTGCATTTTTTTGACGCTCAAGCGTGTTATAGACCGAAGTAACGGCTGGAAGATTAACGCCATAGATAGGATCATAAATATTGATTTCACTGCTCGTCGATCCCTTTTTTCTGTATCTAAGCAAATGATTCTGTACTTTTAAATCACTATAGGTCATGCCTATAAAAAGTCGATGATTTAACGAACCTGTATTGAACTGCCCAGTTAAATCATGACTGAACAAATAGCTGGTGGTGTCATAGATACGATAACGGCGTTCACGGTTTAAATCACCTTGTGCATTTAAGAGCTGATAAGCTTCCGAAGAAAAACCACGCCATGTATTATCTTTATAGTTGAGGATGGTCTGAGTCGACCACATTGGATTCCACTGATGCTGGATTCTGACCTGTTGTAAATAGTCATTCACGGTCATCAGACCATCGTCTTTTTCGCCCAGAAATCTTGAGTTCGGAATCGCTCCTAACTGCTGATTGACTGCAAGAACTCCACGATCAAACAACGTATTTAGCACGGTATATTCACTGTCGTAATCAACCTGAGTAGTGTCACTTGGCTTCCATGTCAGTTGTGGTGCAACAAATAATTTATTGTTTTGCACTTCATCACGGAAGCTTTTGTTATTTTCATAAGCCACACCCAAACGATAGGCGATTGTTTCTGTAATCGCATTGGTTGAATCTATAGCACTACGATACTGGTTATAAGATCCGCCTCGTAATTCAATGCTATGGTGTGGTTCAAATTCTGGCTTTTTGGTCACAATATTTAAAACACCACCAGGCTCTCCAGCACCATATAATGCTGCCTCTGGCCCTTTTAAAAATTCAATTCGTTCTACATTGACCAGATCATGTGCAACATTAAACCCTAAATATGACGTTAATCCATTTCTAAGGCTTGCTACACCAATGGTTTGGTCTGTGTTGAATCCTCGAAATGAATAGTTATCCCATATTCCTCCTGTTGGATTAAGTAAACTGACACCACTCACTAGGCCAACCACATCACTGATACGTTGAGCGTTTATATCCTCAATCATTTTCTGATTGACGACCTGTACATTTTGCGGCGTTTTTAATGGATCTAGCACAAACTTCGTAGCCGCGCTTTCAGGCTCCTCTAAAAACGAATTTTTTTGAGCTGTTGCAGTCAACTGAATTGCATTCAAGACCTGTAGATCTTGCGCATATACCAGTTGAATACTTAACCATAAACAAGTCATACCGAATATTGATTGAGAAGAGAAAGTCGTCATGAAAAAAACCGAATGTTGCAATTGTGGTAAATTACAATAAAATACCATCTTGTACACAAGATTGTATAAGTTAATTGACTTACTGGTCTTCTTAGTTTTCTATGGCGTGAGATTATGTGTTGAGTTATTGCCCCAATATTTTTTATCTGATAATGACCACGTTATGCTTAGTGATTCAAACGGGATGTTCTCCAGCACAAGATCATGTACATTCACAACTGCATTCTTCAATCAGCGTAACAGATCGTGATGGAAATACCGTTCAGTTGAATCAGCCTGCACGACGGATTGTGTGTTTATTTGAAGCCAGTGTCGATGATTTATATATGCTCGGTGCAGGCAAATCGATCATTGGAATCCCTGCAAAAATTTATACATCTTCAGATTTGTATCGCGCTTATTCAATTCTGGATCGACGAATTTATGAAAAAAAGATCGCAACGCCAAGCAACTGGGAAGCTTCGACCAATATCGAAAGTGTAGTGGCCTTACAACCAGATTTGGTCATTGTCAGCGCAGGTCAAAAAGATGTGATCCAGATTCTGAACAGGATGCATATTCCGGTTTATTCTGTACTCTCAGAAAATCTACAACAAACCCGTAAAGAGCTGTTAGATCTGGGAAAACTGACAGGCAAATCTCAACGTGCCAGCGAATTGGTAGAGTTTATTGATCATGAAATCCAAGCGATTCAACAGCGAAATCATACGCAGTCTGATCAGAAAACCATTTATTACGGTTGGTCGGGTGGACGTATTTTCTCGACCTCTGGTCGCGACTCGATGCCCAATACAGTCATGACACTCGCAGGTGCTCACAATGTCGTAAATACCGCTATCGATCAACCGAATGTCAATCCAGAAAAGCTTATTGAATGGAACCCAGATGTCATTTTGCTCTGGAACACCAACCCGAAACAAATTTATCAACGTTCCGAATTAAAAACGCTCACTGCCGTAAAACAACAACACGTTTTTAATTTGAGTCCGAGTTTTTTATTTAATCCGCATACTCCCAAAATTTTACTGGCGGCCAATCAATTGAATCACTGGGTATATCCAGCTCCACATTCTGATCAGGCTGCAACCCAGGACAAACTCAGAATCCTGACCCAGTTTTATGGCAAAACAGCGGCAGAACAGCTCATTCAATATGCCAACGATGTGACCAAGGAATAATCTGTGAAACGTTCGTTTTTATTTTTAATTTATTTTATTCCTTTGCCACTGATTATTTTGTCATTATTGATTGGTCCCTCTGAACAGTTTGGTATGACTGATTTTGCTTATGCACTCTGGGCATTTGTCGTTCCTCCTCTACACTTGAATGAATTGGATATGCAGCGTCTAGAACTAATGCAAAATATCATCATCAATGTGCGTATGCCGCGTGTGTTTTTAACGTTCATGGTGGGTGCAGCTCTGGCATCTTCGGGCAATACCTTACAAGCGCTGTTTCGTAACCCTTTAGTCGATTCTTATGTCTTGGGTATTTCCTCTGGCGCTGCGCTGGGTGCTGCATTGGCACTTCTAACCAATTGGATGCCCGTACAACTCTCTGCATTTATTTTTGGAATTTTAGCGGTCTGCATGACTTATGGTTTTGCACAGCAGCGCTATGAAAAAAGTTCGGTTGTGGTGATTTTACTTTCGGGAATGATCGTATCAGGATTATTTATTGCTGGCCTGAGTATTGTGCAATATTTAAGTGATCCCTATAAATTACAAGCCATTGTGCAATGGACGATGGGCAATTTACATCAAGCAACCTGGGACAAAGTACAACAGGCCTTTTTACCCATTAGCTTATCACTGATTGGAATCTATTGTTTACGTTGGCGACTCAATTTACTGGCATTGGGTCATCTTGAAGCACAGGCAGTGGGTGTGGATCCGCGTCGTGACCAGTTTTTACTGATTTTGTGTGTCACGCTGGCGACTTCATCTTCAGTCGCAGTGGCTGGAATCATTAGTCTCTATGGTTTATTCCTACCACATTTGGTGCGCATGATGATTGGGCCAGACAATGCGAAAACAGTACCCGCCAATATTTTTCTGGGTGGTTCTTTTTTACTACTGATTGATAATTTCTCCCGAACATTTTCGACCTTTGAAATTCCAATCGGGATTTTTACCATGCTGCTAGGCGCACCGCTATTTTTGTATTTGATCCGCCGTTATCGAATGAACTGGGCTTGAGTTATGAGTAAGATCACGCTTCAAAATATCCACTTTGCCTATCAGCAAAAAACGGTATTAAAAAATATTCATCTTGAGTTTCGATCCAACCGTTTTTCGGTGTTACTGGGGCGAAATGGCAGTGGTAAATCGACGTTATTTAATCTGATGGCGGGCATTTATCCTCTCCAAACAGGAAAAATTTACTTTGATGGGCAATCCCTATCTGCACTTAAAGGAAAAGTACGAGCAGAACAACTTGGATTTTTAGCTCAGAGTCATCGTAGTATTTTTAATTTTAGTGTGCTGGATGTGGTCATGACTGGTCGGGCTGCCTTCTCTGGCTATGCACCCTCCAAACAAGACCGACAGCTTGCAAATGACGCATTAAAAACACTAGACATTCAACACTTGGTAGATCGTGATTACACCACTCTTTCGGGTGGTGAAAAACAATTAATCATGATTGCACGTATTTTAACGCAAAATCCGAAAGTGATTTTACTGGATGAGCCAACCAACCATCTGGATGTTTATTATCAGGCATTTTTAATGCAGAAACTGCATGAATTGTCTAAACAAGGCTATACCATTGTCGCCATTATGCATGATCCAAATCTTGCTTTTTTATATGCCGATGATTTTTACTTTATTAAGAATCAGCAAATTATTCAGCCCAAGGATCCATCTTTGGCTACAGATGCTGAGTTTTTGGCAAGTATTTATGACTTGCCATTTCAGCAGGCTTTTATAGGCGAACAAAAAATTGTAATGCCGCGAAAACTCTAATTTAATGAATCGCGCTGATCATCTGTAAAGTAATATTTTTGACTTCATGGATGCTTTCAAGTACATGATGCTCTGCAAGATGAATCGCTTGCTCGGCGTCTTTATTTAAAATGCATTGTAAAATTGCACCATGATCCTGATAGGCATGTGCAATATCAAACTCTTTCATGGCCCCTAAACTGAGTACAATTCGGATTTTCTCACTGGCTTCTTGGTGAATTTTGGCAATTTGCTGATTTCCTGCTGCACGTACTAAAGCACAATGAAAGTCTTCACTTTGTAAAACAAGCGTTTTGGTATCCGTCAAATAATCTACAGGCGCAATCAACCACATTTTTTTTAATTCGATTAATGCGGGTAATTGTTCGGGATGCTCAAGCTCACACAGGCGCTTGACCGCCTCTTTTTCCAGAATCATGCGCAAATCAAATAATTCCTGATAATACTTAAATTCAAGCGGGCGAATTTCCCAGCCACTTCGAAAATGTACATGCACAAATCCCTCTTGTTCAAGGCGATACAACGCCTGTCTAATCGGAGTTCGACTCGCTTCATAACGTTCCGATAAATCTGTTTCGGTAAAGCGCTGACCAGGTTTTAAGACAAAGTTAAAGATATCTTCTTTTAATAGTCCATAGATCAGATCCGAAATATTATTAGAGGTCTTTTTTTCAGATAATGGCTTAGACATAAGTATAATCAAATACGATAAATATAAGCCTGCATTATAGTGCGTTTTTAAGATTTACAAACCTTTCATCGCAGTCAAATAGATGTAAACCCAACATAATCATAATGGGCTCAGATATTTAGCTGCATGCTGGGTTAAATGTTCTGTGAGAGATTGCAGTGGTCGAGATTGCTGCTGCCAATGATGCCAGTACAATGGTATATCCAGCTGCATCTCAGGCATAATATCTCGTAATTGATCGGGATCTGCTGCTTGTTTTAATTGTAATTCAGGCACCAAACCATACCCTAAACCCAACTGCACTGCTGTAAAAAAACACGCTGAAGATGGAATATAGTGATAGGGATAAGCCCCCTTAATAAGTCCATATTGTTTTTCGAGCAGATCAAAATGCATCTGATCTTTATGATTAAAAATAATAGCGGGTGCAACCCGTAGCGCTTCACGATGTACGCCATGACGAAACCATGTACCTTGAAATGCCTGCGTCGCCAGCATCTTATAACGCATACTTCCCAAATAAACCGACTTGCATCCTTTCATAGCTTTGGGTTCGATGGATATGCAAGCACTCACCGTTCCCTTTTCCATTAAAGCATGAGTATGTGACTGATCATCTAGTAAGATTTCTAACATCAACTTTTGTTGAGAAGCCACTTCATTTAAAGCAGGTAAAAGCCAAGTGGCCAATGAATCGGCATTTGCTGCCATCATAACTTTAAAAAATTGTGATGGCGTTGCGTCAGTCAAATTGTGCAGAAAATTTTGTTCAAGGCGTCTAGTATGCTGTAAATGTTCAAATAATTGCTGACCTGCATGTGTCAAAGTACACGGTCTTGCTCGAATCAGTAATAACTGCCCCAGCTCTTTTTCAAGGGCTTGTACACGCAATGTCACAGCCGAAGCAGTAATGCACAATTGAATGGCTGCTTGCTCAAAGCTTCCCTGTTCTGCAACAGCAAAAAAGGCATCACATTGTTTATTATCAAGCATAGTTTCCTTAAAAAAATTTAGTTCAGCTTATATATTCTTAATTTTACTGATTTCAATAATGAAAAGTAGATAATCATTGTGATTGATTTGAACTCATTTAAAGCCCCTTATGCAGCTTATTTTTTTCGTTATTAGAACTTATTTTGATATTGCCCTCTACGCTCATCTTGATCCATGCGCATATCTCCTCAGCCATATATGGACACTTTAATATGACTGCTTTTCTCTATGGATTAGGCATTGGATTTTCTTTAATTCTGGCAATTGGTGCCCAAAATGCATTTGTATTAAAACAAGGGCTAAAACGCCAACATGTATTTTGGGTGTGTCTGGTTTGTGCATTGTCCGATTCTGTATTGATTTATTTAGGAGTAATAGGTTTCTCTCAAATCATTGTCAGTTTTCCTATGATTGTGATCTTAGCAAAATATTTTGGTGCACTATTTTTGTTGCTTTATGGCGCCAAACATTTTTATGCAGCGTTACAGTCATCGGCATTGTATCCGAGCGAACTGGAAAACGACTCTCTTTATACAATTATTGGGCTATGTCTGGCATTTACATGGCTTAATCCACATGTCTATCTTGATACGGTCATTCTAGTCGGTTCACTGTCTGTTCAATTTTCACAACAACGCGATCTATTTGCAGCGGGATGTATGCTGGCTTCATGGTTATTCTTTTTTGCACTGGGTTACGGCGCGCGCATGTTGCTACCTATTTTTAAAAGCACACGTTCATGGAAAATACTCGATATGATTATCGGCTTGATGATGTGGACAATTGCACTCACATTGATCATTTAAGATTTATAAATTGGTCTGTTTATTTAGCAGACCAATTTATAAGTTAAACAAGCTATTTTAAAAATTCATTGTGTGACCAAATAAGCCAATCCATCATGACACCTTAAATGTGACTGTATTGTTCTGATAAACAGGGGTAATATCCTGACCGTTCAACGTAACTTTTTGATAGCTGCCCTGCAATTTTTTTGCTGATAACAGCGTATATGTACCTGTTGGTAAGTTGTTGGTGGTCGTAACTTTCAAGATACCATTTAAGTTTGCAATATTAGCCACACGCAAAGCTGGTTGTGCCGCAGTTTTAAAATGAATGGCTAAAGTTGAATTGGCAAGTTGAGTTAAATTGGTGCCGATATTGACTGTTTTATTGGCATTGATATTTAAGCTGCTATTGCCACGGACATAAATATCGCCTTGTCCTGCTGCATTTTTAGTCAATAAACTGATTGCTCCTTGCGTGATATCAATTCCACCTGTAAATGAGTTGTTTCCATTCAACCCCAATGTCCCCGTTCCAAGCTTGGTCAGTTTACCTGCACCAGAAATATCATTGCTCCATTGGTCATACTGGTTAAATCCCCCTAAGCTGGCATCCATGGTTAGCGTTACATCGCCATTGAAGTTGCCATAACCTGCACCCGCCTTAAATAGGTTTAAACGCCCATAGCCTTCAGCATCATCCATTACAGGATAACCTGAAGCAATCGCTGTCGATTTTAAAACGACACGGCGCTGATTGGCGGTCAAATAAGGGAATCGGGTTTCTAGCAATACCTCTGCCCCTTTAGGTACATTGGCAATTCGTGTTTTATCTGCAATCTGATTGAAACCATACGTCATCCAATGCGCAACCTTTTCTTTGAGCTGATCTATATCCGCAAACCGATCATTTTGATCGTATGGCATTTTTGCCACTGCGTAGAAAGACTCAAAACTCGATGTATTGGTGGCTTTCATTAGCTGAGTTTGTGCTTGTTGATACGCCTGCTGTCTTTTCTCTGGTGTCATGGCATTCAAGTTAGCAACATCGGCAGCAATTGACTGAATCCGGCCACCCACCACATCAAGGGCAGAATGCATTCCTGCGATAATCCGTGAATTTCCCAAATCCATAGCACGCGCAATCAGCTCTTGATAACGTTGCGGAATGAGATAGGCCATGGCAATCGCATTTCGGCCTGCCTCGGCAGTATGACCACTTGGAAAACCACCATCTGTTGCAGGTGTGCTGCTCTTGGCCGATTCTAGACTCGGCACCACAATCACATCACTGCTCCAGCGGTACGGGCGTGCATATTTATAAAACCGTTTAGCAGGTTCAGTCGATGCGTTATCAGCCATTGACTTTACAAATTCGACTACCAGACCAAAATCAGTATTGCCTTCAGCGGTAGTCAAACCTGAATTATTGCCTTGATCATCATATTTGACTTGCTGAGCATCACTGGGTACTGCATTGATGGTCGTGGTTTGTCCTGTAAGTTTACGCCAAGGATCTGTCAGCGCGCCCAAGCCTGTAGTCACACTGTAGCTCTTACCACGTCTATCATCCAGATAAGCACGAATAGCATCATCTGCAGTTCGATTATGCGTAGTCTGTACAGAGTAATGAATATTATAGTTGAGTACATCACTATTCTTTTTTGTACCGTCTGTACTATCACCTGGAATTCCTGTCCAGTTTGAAGCCTTTACTGCTGGAAAGCCATCTCGTGCTTCAGCCGATACGCCTGCATCTACAAATAAACTTGAAGGCGTCCAGACATCCAGATAACCACTTAAAACCCTCACACCCGCATTGGTATCAACTGTTGCATAACGCGCATCACCCCGCTGATTGCTCGCCCATGAATCCACCGCAGCCGTCAAATTAGACTGGACTGGTGCGGTATCTTCATAGCCTAAACCTTTAGGTGGCTGTGACGAATCAGTTGTTGTTTCGGCATCATGATCATTACATCCTGTAAAGAGTAGCGAGCAAGACAAAATCGGGAGACAAAGCACATTAAACTTAAAGCTGGACATGACGTGATCCGTTCGAAAAAACGTTATCTTTCACGAAAATTGTTTAATCTGCGTTACAACCTATCTATAGCATTTGACAAAAATTATTCGTACTTTTTTTAAAGTTCGTGTTGTTTCACAGGCTTTTTTTAAAACAATAAATTTACGCTACATTTCGCTTCGATCATCCCGCCTCCTTTAATACGTTTAGATCACTGATGCTCCAATTTCTTTTTAAGAGATTTATTACAGCAGGTAAGTGTAATTTTTTGTAATTCGAGTATTGCTATATAAATTGTCTTTATGCCACTATATATTTAATGGCTTTATGCCACTATTAATGAGAATTCAAATGGCGATTCAATTTTTCATCAAACAACAGAAAGTGAATATCGAGTTTATACAGTTTTCAGGTGGAGAACGTCATGTCCAACTTAGCTCCCAACTACTTGATACATTAGGCAATACCGTCAGGGTAAGAGCTGAATTAAACAGCAGTGATGACATTCTGGATTATTTGCTTTTAGAAAATGTATTGATACAACACAGAAAGAATATTGAGGTCGAAATTCCGTATTTTCCTTATGCACGGCAGGATCGTGTATGTGCTACAGGTCAAGCATTTTCACTGGATGTGTTTTGTCATCTTCTAAATATCAATATAGAAAAACACACCTCTATCCGAAGAAGAATTACGTTGTGGGATGCTCACAGCAATGTAATTGGGCAGCTTTTGAATGGGTACTCATCACATTTAGATCTGTATCAGGTTGAACCCGTTGAAATCATCAAAACATCGCCCGCTTTGACTGAATTATTACAACAGCAACACACTGTTCTGGTTTGTCCAGATCGTGGTGCAAAAGCGAGAACAGCCGCAATTGCACAATATTTTAATCCAAAAAGATCACAGCAAATTGCAATCATTCACTGTGACAAAACACGAGAACCAACCACAGGAAAAATTACTTCAAGCGTGGTCAAAACTGGTTCTTTGGCAGGGAAAACCGCAGTAATCACTGACGATATTTGTGACGGCGGTGCAACCTTTATTGGTATCGCAAAAGAGCTAAGAAAACTGCAATGCGAGCACATCATCTTGTATGTCACACATGGAATTTTTAGTCGCGGTTTGGATGTGTTTGATGGACTGATCGACCAGATATTTACCAGCAATAGTCGACCACAACAATTCCATAAAAACCTGAATGTAATTGAATTTACAGCAATTTAAATATTGGAGAAACATTATGAGTTTCAGAATTAATCCACTCAATGCCATCGATTTTTACAAAGCAGATCACAGACGTCAGTATCCTGAAGGTACAGAATATGTGTACGCCAACTTTACGCCCCGCTCTTCACGTCTGGCCAATATGCTGCATGATTTTGATGACAAAATTGTATTCTTTGGCTTACAGGGATTTATTCAGCATTTTCTGATTGAAACATGGAATGAAGGCTTTTTTAATCAAGATAAAGCGACGGTGGTGAGTCACTATAAACGTAGAATGGATACATCTTTGGGAGAAGGTGCTGTATCTGTTGAACATATTGAAGCCTTGCATGATCTAGGTTATCTGCCACTCAAAATCAAGGCACTGCCAGAAGGAAGTCGCGTAAATATGCGGGTTCCTGTGCTCACTGTCATCAATACTCAAGCAGAATTTTTCTGGCTCACCAACTATATCGAAACCGTGCTCAGTGCTGAACTCTGGAAAAGCTCAACCACAGCCACTATTGCATTTGAATACAAGCGTTTATTAACTCAATATGCCGTAAAAACAGGCGCTTCAATTGAAAATGTAGTTGTACAAGGACATGACTTCAGTAGCCGTGGAATGAGTGGTATTTATGATGCAGCCCAATCTGGTGTCGGCCATTTAACCAGTTTTATTGGAACCGATGCGGTAACAGCAATTGATTATGCAGAACAATACTATGCAGCTTCTGGTGTAGTGGGTGTTTCTGTACCCGCAACTGAGCACAGTGTTATGTGTATGGGAAGCGAAGAAAATGAGCTTGAGACATTTCGTAGGCTTATCTGTGAGCTTTACCCTTCAGGGATCGTGAGTATCGTATCTGACACTTGGGATTTCTGGCGAGTACTGAGCGAATTTAGCGTTAAGCTGAAACAGGATATTTTAAACCGCACACCTAATGCATTAGGGCTGGCAAAAGTAGTTTTCCGACCTGATTCAGGTGATCCAGTTAAAATCATTTGTGGTGATCCTGACGCAGAAAAGGATACTCCTGCATATAAAGGTGCTGTTCAATTGCTCTGGGAAATTTTTGGTGGAACCTATACTGCTCAAGGTTATAAAGTGTTGCATGAGCGTGTCGGGCTCATTTACGGAGACTCAATTACCCTACAACGTGCTGAAGCAATTTTACAAGGTCTTGAAGCCCAAGGCTTTGCATCTAGCAATCTAGTATTTGGAATTGGTAGCTATACCTATAACTATATGACACGCGATACATTCGGTTTTGCAGTTAAAGCAACCTGGGGACAGGTCAATGGTGTTGGACGTGAACTTTTCAAAGACCCTGTTACCGATAGCGGTACCAAAAAATCGGCTCAAGGATTATTGCGCGTTGAAAGATCACAAGATGGTTTTACACTTTTTGATCGGCAAAGTAAGCAACAGGAAAATCAGGGAGAGTTACATACCGTCTTTGAAAATGGGCAGTTATGCTTAAAAAGCACACTGGATGAAATCAGACAACGTCTTGCTCAGCAACTTGAGTCCTTTAAAGACTCAAATTAATAATTCAATTTAATTAAGCGAATCTCATCACCCAATTAAGGATTTTTACTTGGATAATTCGAGTGAGACTGTAATAATCTCCGAATTATCCATCCTTTTTCATGAATTGAGTGAGCTTGCGTGTGAACTTTTCATCAGAACAAGCGTTTTTAGCCCAGTATCAAAAGTCTGATTATCCATCGCCACTCATGACTGTCGATATGGCTATCTTTTCTGTTGATCAGGGTCAGTTGCAGATTTTACTGATTCAACGCTCCAACTACCCACAAAAAAGTTATTGGGCATTGCCTGGAGGTTTCGTAGATCTAGAGCAAGATCAAAATTTGATGGCATGTGCACATCGTAAACTGCTTGAAAAAACAGGAATAGATTCACCTTATCTTGAACAAGTCGCCTCTATCGGAAATGCAAAAAGAGATCCTCGTGGCTGGTCTGTAACGGTACTTTATTTTGCGCTCATCAACTTTAAAGCCTATCAGCAACAAATCCAGCATAGCGAACACAGTGAATGGGTCACGCTTGAACAAGCTTTAAAACTGGATCTGGCTTTTGATCATCATGATCTTCTACAGCAAGCATTTGCTCGTTTAAATAATAAAACACGTTACACTGCATTACCTATCAGTTTAATGCCCCCTCTTTTTACGCTTACTGAATTACAAAATATTTATGAAATCATTCTGGGGCACAACTTAGAAAAAAAAGCATTTCGCCGTCGCATGATTGAATCTGGTGTCGTCGAGGAAACCGATCAAAGTAAAATTGCAGGCAAACGTCCTGCCCAGCTTTATCGTTTTGCTTTACAAGACTATGACTTTAATTTTCCTAGAATGCTTGAATATCCAAGACATCATGAAGATTAGGCAGCTACGCGAAGTTCAACATTTCTTTCAAAATGCCCTATAAAACATCAACAAATTCATTATAAATTGAGTTGACTACTCGTCACAGCCAATCCTATAGTTGTATAAATAACAAGCAAAAAAAGGACTCTCATGAAAAGGATTCTACTCTGCTGTGGTTTATTACTCGGAGCACATCAGGCATTTGCCGCACAAACAACGTGGTCTGCAGGTTCAAGTTATAAAGGAACAGTTACAGTACCGATAGAAAGTGGACCAAATGTGGTATGGAAATGTAATGGTAAAGCATGCAGTATGTCTGGCCCTTGGGGCGATGATCTCTCACTTGACTCGTGTCAAAGCCTGGTGATGCGTGTGGGTAAAATTAGTTATTACAAAAACTCTGCTGGAAAAATGTGGGATTCAAAATCACCTGAACTTGCTGCCTGCAATAAAGTTGCACGCTAAACCTCTATAAAATTACTGATATAAAAAAGCCAGATCAAAACCGATCTGGCTTTTGTTTTTTAAAGTGAAAGTGATTGAGCTCGAAGCTCAAATCATTAACTTAAAGCTTGGCATCAATGTCTGTGATGGCAATCAATTTGTGGTTTACAAATTCCTTTAATCCTAAGTCGATTAACTCACGACCATAGCCTGAACGACCTACTCCACCAAAAGGTAGATCGGCCTGCGAAGTGGTGGGATGGTTAATATATACCATGCCTGTATGGATCTGTTTCGCTACTTCAACTCCACGCGCATGATCTGCAGTATAGACCGAGCCCCCTAGCCCAAAAGGTGAATCATTTGCAATTCGGATTGCATCTGCTTCATCTTTGGCACGATAAAGCTGAGTGACAGGCCCAAAAAATTCCCAGTATCGCGCTTCATTATCCTCTTGAATATCAGTCATCAGTAATGGCTGAAAAAAGGCACCTTGCTCGGGTACAGGCGCACCAATTGCTTCCACAGTCGCGCCCGCAGCTTTGGCTTTTTCAACCTGTTTTTTCAATTGATCGGCGGCATCTTGCGAACATAATGGCGCTAATGTTGTATCGGGATCCATCGGATCACCTGCTTTTAATTTTGCAACTCCCTGTTTGTATAACTCAACAAACTGGTCATACACCTCATCTACCACGATAAAACGCTTGGATGCAGTACATACCTGACCCGCGTTACTATGGCGTCCACTGACGGCAAGTTGGGCTGTTTTTTCAAGATCTGCATCTTTTAATACAATAAATGCATCTGACCCACCTAACTCAAGTGTAGATTTTTTCAAGGCTTTACCCGCATGGGCAGCAACTTCTGCACCCGCACCTTCAGACCCAGTCAGTGCTACCCCACACACCCGATGGTCATTTAAAACCAGTGGAATATGCTCATGCTGCATGTATAAATTCTTAAAAGCTCCCTGAGGTAATCCAGCATCTAATAGCAACTGTTCAAAGGCATTGGCACTTTGCGGTACAATTGATGCATGCTTAAGAATAACGGTGTTACCCGCAGCGAGCTGAGCACTTAGAATTCGTGCAATCTGGTAAAAAGGAAAATTCCATGGCTCAACTGCCATAACAATGCCTTGCGGTTCATAGTAAATCGTGGCATTAATCTCTTTATTTGCGGTCGAAAGTTTGGTAGGTGCCAGTAATTCTTCTGCGTGTTTTGCATAGTATTCAAAAATCTGCGCACAAATCTCGACCTCACCTTGTGCTTCTTTAAATAACTTCCCCATTTCTAAAGTAAGAAATTTTGCATAATAATCCGTTTTATCACGCAAAATTTTAGCAGCCTTATTTAAAACTTCAGCACGGGTGGCAAACGAGCTATCTTTCCACGTTGTAAAGGCCGTGTAACCTGCGTCAATCGCTGCTTTAACTTCTTGTTCCGTCGCAAATGGAAATTCTTTTAATGTTTCACCTGTATAAGGATTTACGGTTGCATAGGCCATGAATATATCCTCTAATCATTGGTTATTGTTCAAATAAAAAGATGAGTTACTCACTCTAAGCTACGTAGATCTGAAGGATTTCAAAAGTAATTTATTTTGATCTTACAATTTTTATAGTGAAGTAACATTTGACTAGAAAATGTATAGAGTCAGTGTGGAGTTATAATAAATCATGTAGTATAGATTCTATTACGTTGATCTATTTGGCAATATCATAAACATCTTATAAAAATGATGGCTTTAGATAGTACGATCTATTTTGGAAATAAAAAGTATTCTATGAATTTTCCAATATAAGACATTGATGATTTGTCTTGATTTAATCTAAAATATTCTCCAATAAAAAAATTAAATGATAACTTTTCAATAAGATAGACTTTAAAATTACGAATTAATGTACATAAATCAATTAACTTTGATGTAATTTAAATTAAAGCAATTGACTCACATTACTATTTAACAACTTCACTTAAACTCACCAAAAACAACAAATACATCACACCTAATAGGCATATTTCTCCATAATATCAATTTTATAAAGTGTAAAAACTTTTGATAAACAAACTCCTAAAATAAAAGGCGAATAATATGTATGAAGAAACAATTATAATCCAAAATCGGATCTCCTGACGTAGTGTCTTTGCTGGTGTAATTGCTGTATTGGCTATTTCAATTCTATTATCATTGCTTGGTGTTGCCTTAGGCTTTGCACTACTTGATCCTCAATCATCTACGGATGTGACCAATGGTTCAGGTACTGCAGTCACTATCTGGACTCTCGTTTCATTATTAGTCAGTCTTGCGATCGGTGGATTTATTGCAGGTCGTATGGCTGGAACAGATGGTCTGACTCATGGTTTCTTGGTATGGGCACTTTCTCTGTTGGTGGGTATTTGGTTTGGTGCCATGACCATTAATAATGCTGCACGACTTACTGGTACTGCAATTAGCTCGGTAAGCTCGGCTGCTGGGAGTGTTGCCACTGGCATTGGAAAAGGCACCGTCAACCTCACCAGTCTTGGATCACAAGCTTTTGAAGAGTTGGTTCCATTGCCTGAATTAAAAAATGGCGATGTAAAGCTGACCGAAGCACTTCAAAAAACAGGTATTCAGGAACTACAGCCAGAGTATTTAAAAGCACAAGGTGAATGGGCAAAAGAACAAATCAAGGCTGCAGCGAAAGATTTAATCTTAAACCCAGACCAGAGTGATGAAATCATTCAAAGATTATCAAATACGTTAAAAACACGTGCACAAACAGTGACCAACTCTATCGATAGAAATGAAGTGAGTCAGGCTCTGGCTAAAAATACCTCTTTGACACCACAAGAGGCTGATCAAGCGGTCAATAATTATCTGACAGAGCAAGAACAATTCTTTAATAATTTGGAAATCAATATTCAAAAAGCAAAAGTTAAATATGCACAAATGAAAGAAGAAGCGAAAGCCAAAGCTGCTGCTGCAACTCAGGCGGCTGCTAAAGCTGCACTTTGGTCATTTATTGGATTATTGATTGGTTTAATCGTGACCATGTTTACAGGAAAAGTTGGAGTAGATCGTATTTTACGTACCCGTACAGTTGTTCGTTAAACAGATTCATCTCACTTAAACCGAATTCTGCTTAAAAACAGAATTCGGTTTTATAAGTTAATGCAGGAGATCAAATCTGAAATGTATATATTTAGATGATATTAATATGCTCTAAATAGAGGAATCACTTAGTCTTGAGCAGTTTTCTAATTGATCAACACCTTGGATTGATACTAAATTTTTTTCGGTGATTTGATGCGTAATTTCATAAATACGAATAGTGCAAGTGCGATTTTGTTCAATATAAGCGGCTTCATAATCTTTACCCGCTTGCGGAATAAAAGAAACCGCTATTCGACAAGACTTGCTATAGGAATCCATAACAACACTACTCGAAGCATCTAGAACCATAGGTTTATTTGCCTCAATCACATATTCTTTAAAAGAGTCACGAAACATAACACCTGTATCATTCAATGCCATTAAGCTTCGCTCGGTAGCAGGAATACCTATACTGATATTTTTAATTTTTCTAGGCGCACCGTTATTAAAACGATGATGTATTACACTACCTGCTGTATCTCGCCATTCTTTACAGGTTCTATCATTATAATGCTTAATAAGTTTGTCGCCATAAGGCCCATATAGACGGATCCGAGCTTGAAATGTTGCATCATATACAACATTACTTTTGACTAGTGCAGATTTCTGTGCCATGAAACAGCTCGCCAAAGGCACTACTAACAATATAATTAAAGTTGATCTAAGCTTCACTTTTAACCTCTATATAAAAATTTTAAATTTAAAAAGTTATTCCAATAATTTTTATTTTTAACTAAACATCCTCCAAATCATATAATTTAGACTTATATTCCAAAATTTTATAATTATCACTTTGATCCTAGCCAAAATAATGGACAGTACTTCCCTCTAAAGATAACGTAACGTTAACTTTGGAGATCCAAGAAATGGCCAAACGTTTTAGTCCTGAATTTAAACAGCAAGCAATTGATTATGCACTTTCAAACTCACACGAGCCTATAGCTACAATCGCCCAGAAATTAGGTGTGGGTTATTCAACTTTAGACAAATGGATTCGTGAAGCCAATCCAGTGGGTTCAAGCAAACGTCAACTTTCACCAGAACAACAGCGGATCTTGGAATTAGAGAAAGAAGTCAAACAGCTCAGGGAAGCCAATGACATCTTAAAAAAAGCGCATGTGTACTTTCTGACAGATCATGCCAAGAAAAGTACACGGTAATTCAAGATCTGGATGTGAATGAAGTCACTGTATCTTCTGCCTGTAAATGCCTGGGTGTCAGCACTTCAGGCTATTATGCCTGGCGAAAACGCCAGACCAATCTAGCGCAGAAATATAATGATTTAAAAGCCGTGTATTGGCAGCATCATGCACGATTGGGTGCACCTTCATTGGTACATGACATGCATGATTTAGGTTACAGCATGAGCGAACGAACCGTTGGAAGAATGCTTAAAAAACTTGGTTTACGGAGCAAAATTGCACGTAAATACAAGCATACGACTGATTCAAACCATCGTTTGCCTACAGCGCCTAACTTGTTGGATCGTCAATTTACGGTCAATGAACCCAATAAGATCTGGACAACGGATATTACCTATATCCGTACTAAGCAAGGTTGGCTGTATTTATGTGTGATGCTGGATCTATTCAGCCGTCGTATTGTCGGTTGGCAAACCAGCCATCGAATAGACCGTCAATTGGTGTGTGATGCGTTTCATTATGCAATGGCTCGTCAGGGGTATCCAATGGGTGTCATGGTACATTCGGACCAAGGCTCACAGTACTGTAGTCGTGATTTTAGGGCGCTATTATTGACGAATAACTGCGTTCAAAGTATGTCACGCAGGGGAAACTGTTGGGATAATGCAGTGACCGAAAGCTTCTTTCATACATTGAAAGGTCATATGGTCCATGGCAGTGTGTTTGCCACTCGAAAAGAAGCGAATGCTGTCTTGTTTGACTATATTGAGATTTATTACAATCGAATCAGACGACATTCTACAAACGGCTGGTTAAGCCCAGAAGCCTTTGAACAGAAATATTTCAAGAATTTAGAGGGATTTGTTGTCCACGATACTGTCTAGGATCACTTTAATGATTAAATAATCAATTTTCATCTTTAGCCAATTTAGATTACCATTACTTATGTATCAATACTGAACCTAATATCACATGACTCACTAGTTGTAAAATTTGATTTTCATTTTCTCAATATTCAATTTTTTTGCCTATTATATGGACACACAGATAAGTTTGTATACTTACTCACAAATCATTAGGTTTTAAAGCTTTATGAATTAATACGTCATTTACATTACCTTCTGGCCAAATTCATTTATTCCAATTCTGAATTAACCAATCAGCAGCAATCTCTAAATTTACTTCAGATTCTGGGAATTTCTGATAACAATTTATACCTGCTTTATAACCTGTAACTGTTATTAAACATAAACCACTTCCATTTGGTGCCTCTGATACCATCATAATGACCTCATTTTCAAAGGGATATTATGAGGGAAATCTTATCAAAGTTCCCCTAGAGAAGGATTTTCCTAGTAATTCTGTTAATTTAATCAATTTTTTTCAAAATAATCTATTCCAGCTTTATAAAAAATTCATTTTTAAATAAGTGTGCCCACTCTAATTATATATGTCGGAAATAAAGGATATAAAACTATATCCTTATTAAAAATAAATAATTTTGGAGACAATGCCATTACTTCATAAATATTATATACAACTAATCTGAGATTAGACTTCAATACTGGAATATCCTTATCATCAGGCATAATAAAAACCTTATCATCAACATATACTTTAAAATCATCAAGTAATAAACTCATATCCTCATAATCTTTATAGAATATTTTTGTCCAATCAATATTGTTAAGTCTCATTGGATATTTATTAAACATACTCAAAGCCAAATCACTATTGTGCATTATTTCAACATCTTCACTTAAAGCATCGCAGCATTCTAAAAATAATGACATATCAATTACCTATTTAATTGTTTTAATAAAGTCTTAAATGTATTTTCATTCCCTTCAAATGGAATTACTCTCTTAATCGCCTTATCAGGTCCTTTACCTTTTGAATAATCCCATATATTAATATGAGTGCCTTTTTCAGGATCAAAATCCACACGCCATCCTCTTTTAGCATCAGATGTTTGTCGACCAATGACTTGGTTATAACCTGCACTGACCTCCAAACGACCCACTACAGGTTTTGCATCCATACTCTTGTCATAGGCAGATTTGCCCGCCAACGCCGATGAGTATGTCACACCGACTGACAACCCTGATTGTTTGGTTTGAATCTCAGTCTGTTGTTTGTTACTGGTGTAACCCGCATTCAGATGAATATTCTTTGCACTAAGGTTCAGGTCTTTACCTGCGTTCAATAAAGCTGCCTGTGTTGTTAAATCCTGACCAGCGATAATGTTGGTATTGCCATTTTCACTAGAGATCTGACTTTGGGTCAAACCAACATTGCTACTTTGCTGTTTAATATTCGAGCTGGATTTGCTATAACCTACGCTAGCAACACCATCTGAAAAGCTGGCAGTCAGTCCTGATTTTTTCTTGGTCTGTTGTGATTCATTCGAGGAGTAATTTTCAGCAGCGGTAATATTCACATTTTGTTTGGCTTGTATCTGGGTCAACTCATCTGACACCACATTGCTGCCACGGATATCGATATTATTCGCATTTAATACAACATTTTTGCCGTCAATCGTACTGGAAATCGCTTCGTCACTTTGATTATGGAAATAACTAGTTTTTTTGGTACTACCCAACACACCTTTGCTCTTGCTCGACCACTGACTTTCCATGTCACTGGTTTTTCTTCCTTCCTCAATATTTAAATGGTCAGTCGCACTGATTTGAGTCGTGCCTTGTTCACTGCTGAGCTCTGAACCTTTAATATTGATATTCTGCCCATTGATCAGCAACGAGCCCGCACTATTGATCTGGCTACCAACGTCCTGCTGTTGTTTAAGCTGATAGCCATTTTTATCATCGATCTTCAGTGTTTCCTGCTTGCCGACACTTACAGTGCCCAAGTCAACATTACCCGTTGTATTGAGTACGGTCGCACCATTACTGTTGTTAATCTGCGTGCCTTTTAGGCTGCTATTGCCTGCAACATTCAGCATCAGTGTGGCCTGATTAGGATCAAGCTGCTTTGTGCTACCGTTGCCGACATATAGCCCTGCAACTCGATCAAGATTGGTGCTGCTCGCACTAAAATTACCTACTTGGCTCTCTGACGTTCGAGTCGTGCTTTCAATATTAAGATTACCACCCACTTTGAGTGCCATACTGTCTTTGGCACTAATTTGCCCGCCGATATTATGGCTGAATAAGCCTTTATCGATATATCTTTGCAACAAAGTGCATATTCTTATTCAACTGGACACCCAGTGGAGCATAGTACTGGACAGTGATTCTTCCTTAACTTGGATATTTACTATGAATTCACTTCCGCCCTAATAATCTTTCCCAAAAGCTTTTTGGCTTCCAATTCGGATCTAAAAAGTCATAATGGTAGTCATAATGATCTAATGGTCTAATTGGCATTAATTCCATAGGAACTAAAGGGTTATCTATTTCTATTTCTAATCCATTCATCCAAGCAAGTTTGGTAAACATTACGGGATGGTGCGACCAAATATCTCCACTGAACTCTTCAACGAGATGCTGATTTAAATATTGATGTATTTTAGGATGTAAATATTCATAAATTATCTGTTGTGCGGAATTTGCATCTTTATTTTGTAACGCCTCATAGAAATCCATTTCCCATATTTCAAAATTTTTTGGATTTTTTACCTTTTCCTGAAATATCTCCTTCATTTGATTAACATTATTCCAGTCGTGACGCAAGACTGCTTGGAGTCTTAAAACATTAAAACGTCCCTCCCTTGGATAGTTGATCGCTTCTACTAACGACTTATGATGATCATTGTCATTCACTGTGGTCAATGAGCTATAGGTTTTTATTAAATCCACATTATCAGTTAACAGCGGGAAGATAAAAGCGTGTGGTGTCCACATATTCCAACCACCATCATATTTACAACTTTCTGCTCGTAGTAGGCTAGATACATAGAACCATTGTTTTAATTCATTAACCTTCTTTATATTAACTAAAGTAGTTAAACCTTTATAACCTGAATTGACAGCTAACAAGCGATACGTATATCCATTAACCCCTCCCTTTTTTAACCCGTGTTCAATAAAGTTAATATTTTCAGATTCACTATCATCATAGGATGATATTGCCATTTCTAAACGTCGTAGCAATTCCACTTTTTTCATTTTACTATAACCTTATTACCAAGATTTATGGTAACTGCACGCCCTTCATTTACTCCAACTACAATTTTATTGATTGGCTTTCCTTGGTTAATTGCTTGATTAATTAACGTCGCAGTTTTCAACGCATTTGGTTTTTTAGTCTTTACTAGCTCATTTGTACGACTTATAATCCATTGATTAGTCATCTGAACATCTAGTCCAGTGGACGGAAATTTAGTAATTTCTCCACTGATTAATAACATCGCTAAGAAATATATTTTATTTAAAATAAAATATTACTTTCTTCTAAAATTTCTGAAACCTTATTCAAGAAAAAAAATCATTTGATCCTTAGGTTCATATTTAAAATACACCCTAATTGCTAAGGGTTTTTCCTTACCAGATGTTAAATTTTCATATATATTCTCACTTTCAATATATTGTATATATGTATTAATTTTTTGTTGAAGATACAATAAATGCTTTCCAACTTCACTCCAATCTAAATAATCAGATATAGTTAATATAACTAAACCATCAGATGTTGTTCCAACAATATCAATTATATTAGTATCAGTAATTGACATCAGTTCTCATTTTTAATTTTTATTAAAACAGCTTCAACTTTAGCACTACTTTCGTCTTCATCTATATTCGGAATATAAAAACGAATCGTATCATCAAAAATATTTATCCCTAAATTTTCCTCATCTAAAATATATGTATAATCTAAACTCTTTAAAATTTCTTTCAACTCTAGACAACTTATTCCTAATACATTCTTATTTGATATGAACAACCGAGCATCTAAATCATAAAGCTCTATCTCAATTAAAATATTATCTTTATCATACCAACATTTAGCAATTAACTGGCCAAATGAATCAGTTGAATTTTCACTAAATTCTGTTTTAGGTAATACCCTATACTCTGTACCGATAGCTTTACGAACACCTTCACGATTACGTACTCCCCTCAATATTGTTAAACCATCTGTTTTACTATAATAAAAATCCATATACTTACCTACTTTTTAATAAAAATATTAGGATCTAGTGTATCAATATACTTTTGCATTTCCAAAATATGTTGATCATATTTATCACCAAATTTTGAACGTATATCATGTATATCCATATCAACAGCTTCTTGTAATCTTCCTTGGTTTAATAATTCCTGTTGTTTTTCTCTATATTTTTTTGCAGCATCACTATTACCATAACTCGCAGTTTCCCTATGATCAGCAGGTTCCATTTTAATTGCTGGACCATCGGAACTACTTATAGGTGCATCTTTATAACAATTTTTTGCAGGACAATGATGTGAATCAAAACCATCATTAACAGGTTTGGATGTATCTTTATGTGCTCCTCCTAATACTTCTCCATTCGTACTAACCTCAACTTCTTTACCATCAATCGTCTTAGTCGTCGTACCCTTACTACCTAAATTTATGGTTCCTCCTATAATCCCACTACTTAGGTTGATTCCTTCTCCTGTCAATTCTAACTGATCAGATAATTGTTTCGCTGTATCATTCCCTAATTGATCACGCTGACTTGCTTGTTGTACGGTGTCATAATCGGTTCCATGAACGAGTGCCACACCCTCTTTAGTCAAGCGGTCCTGAATCGCGGCTACTTGATTCCCTATTAGTTTATCTTCAACCAATGTTTTAACAGTACCAGCAACACCACCTAGCAGCATATTAACCACCAAACTGGCTTTTTCCTTATCTACGCCTGTTGAATCTACTACTGCATCAAAGTTTTGTTTTAACTGACCAATTCTTGTTAATACATCTATTGCCAAATTACTATCGTTAACAACCGATATATCTTCTCCACCAAGTTTAGCCATATCTGTTTTGGCATTTGGCAAAGCAAAAATGCTGGCCTGTACTTCTTGCGTTTCTAAAGTACCTACATTTATCCTAGAAATGTCATCTGATGTTGATGAGGATATTTCTGCTTGAGTGGTTACAGTACTTTGAGTTGTTGTTGTTTGATTCAGATTGGGTTGATTACGTCTTTCCAATAGCCTTTGACGGATTTCTGCATTTGCATCTTCTTCATCTAAACCTTGTGATATCAACTGTTGTTTATACTGATTTAATTCTTTTTCAAGCGTATACGCTTCTTGTAGAAGTTTGAGTGTTTCTGGCTGGTCTGCCATTGCTCTAAAGATTTTAGGATCATTGCATTGTTCTATAAACTTTACATATTGATTAAGTAATTCATCTCCAACTTCTTTAAAACCTACTGGGGTAACTGCTGCTTTTACTTGAAGATGACTTAAAGTATTTAACGCATCTGTTTTGTATTGACCTTCAGGAAGTTGACTCACTATATTTTTTGCAATTTGAACTCCATTTTCAGGCAATTCCTTCTGCTCTTTTACAATCTCCGCTCTTCCACTTTCACTGAGCAATCGATGATCGACCGTCACACTACCGTTCAGCATGCCTGTGGTCTGGTCTCGGGTGATTTCTTGGGTATTGTTAATATCGCGGTTGGTCAGCTCAGCGCTATTTTTCACCGTACCTTGACCCATTGTTGCTTTGGTCAATTGCTCTGTTTCTTGTCCACTGCTGTTTAATCCAATCGTGGTGAGGATTCAACATCCAATTAGCCATTAAAGAATCATGGGTCTATCCTTTTATAAAAACAAAAATGATGTGCATCATATTGTAATTTTCCTCTCGCATATAAACCTACTAATAGATCTCTCTGTTTAGTTTCATCATTACCTCCAAAAAATATTTCTTCTGGAAACATTAAATCTTTTATTCTCGATTGAATAATTTCTTTCTGACTTTCAAATTCCTCTTGACTAACAAAAACAGTTACAGGCCCTTTAAAATCAACAAAAAAACCTCCTAGTTTCAATTCTATTACATTGAAATCAATCATATATAATCCTTCTTGCAATGCAATTTTGGCACCTGATAGATGATCTCTACCATTTTTAGTAAATAAAACTGTTCCATTGCACATCAATGTGACGCCATTTTCTCTATTGCTCACATAAAACATTAATCTTTCTTCTATTTCTTCTAAAGATGTAATGTTTACTGGCTCCCAATTTAGTCTTAATTCTTGCACTATTTTTTACCTCTCTACCACCAATATGCTCAGTTGTAGTATATTCTCACTCAGGGACTAGTTGCATACATCCATTGTCTTGATAATGATATCAGTTATAATAATTTATTTTCAAATTTCCATATATTTTCCACAACTTAATTATTAATTATAATAAAAAATTTTTTATTATATCATTCTATCCCATAATTAATCTCTATTTTGATATGGTTATATTTCTTCGCAAAATAATCTACTGTAAAACATAAGATTTAAGTATATTAGTTCAATATACCTACACCTTTTTATAAGAACATACTCTTAACTATTACTACTCATTAAAAAGCCCACTTACATTTAAGTGGGTTTTACTAATATAATTTTTAGTTCCTAATCTACCTTATCCACCCATTCTAAAAATTCTTTAATGATTTTCAGTATATAAGATTTAGGCACTTTACTTGAATAAATAATATCGCTTCTTAAATCAAGATATGAAAATACTGTTTGATTATGAAGCCTCCAAATAAATTCAACAAAATTTAATTCAGATTCATAAAAGAAAATATCAAAATCATCAAAGGAATCACCTAAACTCGCCATATATTTTCCAGTTGTATTAGGATTTAAGAAATAATCAAATTTCCCTTCTGCGCTTAGTTCTATTTTCTTTATATCAAGCTTTTCTGGATTAACAATTCTATTAAGGCTTGCTTTAAATGTAGGAATATAAGTACCATCCTCTAATGTACCAACTTCAATTCCATTTATAACAAGCACTAAATTAATCATAACTTTTCTTTGCTTACTATCAGCATCAATACACTTTAAGGCGAAAATACTAGGATCACCAAATAACATTTTACTTCCTCAATATTTCAGGTGGAATTTTGCTAACATCACTTCTATCAACCCCACTTGCTGTTTTACCATTCGTAGAACCGTTCCAATGGAAATTACCATTACCATCATTTTGGAAGCGATGATAAACTTTTTTCCCGTTTATCACCTCTACTGCCCACCTATTCCCATCAGAAGCTACAATACTATTGTCCCATAAATTTTTATGGTTATCTGGCAGAACTGATTTTGTCTTATTATAACCAATTTGATTTCCTCCTTTAGGGTCATGGTGGCCAGGATTTTCATAATATTGAATATCCGTTTTTATTACCTTATCTTTAGTAGAAGGCTTTGTTCCTTCAACAATATAATTACCAACTGTGTTATTACTTTCATCTTTATGAGTACCTAATATTTTATGGCCTGTAATAGGATTAATATTTCCTATCTCAAATCCTGACTTAGAAATATCTATATCAGAATTATTGTTCTTAACAGTTCCTTTAGCAATACCACCAACGATAATACCTGATGCTGCATTAATTAAATACTCTGCACCTTGCTTATCTTTTTGTACCTCATTGGCAAATTTAAGACTGGCATCTTTATTTTCACCTGTAGAGTTCTCAAGCTCACTGATCTTGTCTGGATTCGTCCAATTATTTATTGTATTAACACTTGTATCATGCGCTGCTGCTGTCATTGAATTTGCCAAGATATCAACACCTTGTGCAACTTTCTCTCCAACTACACTATCTACAGCCATTGATTTACCAGATTCAATCACTAAACGTACTGGCCCTGAAATCAATAAACCCACTGCAAGTTGTACTTTTTCTATATCAACCCCTGTAGATTCACTAATATCCTTAATACTATTTCCAAGGTCAGCAATATTACTTAATATTGTCATCCCTAATGTGGTTTGCGAACGAACTTTCGTCTCAAAATCTGTACCCTGAGCATAAATCGTTTCCTGCTCATTCACTCCTGCTTTGGGTTGTTTGAAAATTGTTTCCAAGTTAACGCCTGATTTTTCTAAATCGGTTAACTGGTTCTGAATTTCACTAAATTCTTTCGCTGCGTAGAAGAAATCTAATTTACTAAATAATGCTTCAACATCTTGTGATTCCATTCCACGTTTTAGTAACTCACTTGCAACACTATTACCAACCACACCAACTTCTTTATATTCACTTGGTAAATTATAAAGTTTTGCCTGAACATCATTTAACGTCTGTAAAGCTTTATCCTTATAAACTCCATCTGGTAATGCTTTTGCTAAATTCTCAGCACTTTGTCTAAAGTTTTCAATTAATTGCTCCTGCTCTTTTACAATCTCCGCTCGCCCACTTTCACTCAGCAAGCGATGATCCACCGTCACACTGCCATTGAGCATCCCTGTGGTCTGGTCTCTGGTGATTTCTTGGGTGTTGTTAATGTCGCGATTGGTGTCGGCTGTCGCATTTGTGACTGATCCTTGCCCCAGCGTTGCTTTGGTCAGTTGCTCTGTTTCCTGTCCACTACTGTTCAATCCAATTGTGGTTGATCCTTTCGGTGCAGTGGAAGCTGCTTTGCTTCCACCTTGTGGGATACCAATATTGGTCGAAACATTAAAGCCACTACTATTGTTATTGTTATGGTCTTGTAGGTCTTTAAGTTCTAAATTGCCTGTGTAGTTTAAGTTTTTGTGGTCGGTTAAGCTTCCATCTGCATTCTTATTTGCATTTGCAATCACCCCGCCGATGTTGGTGATATTTTTAACCCCCATCGCATCGAGATTAGCATCGTTTTGTGCGTTACCAATCAGCAGTTTGCTGGTGGTGTTGACCCATGCGCTGTCACTACTGCCTTTGCTTTGGTTGTAGCTGGCGGTGATATTTTTACTACCACTGCCGTATCCGCCGCCTATACTTCCACCTCGGCTACTGTTACTGCTACTCGCGGTATCCTGTAGGCTCTCCACATGGATGTTGTTGACTTGTAAATTGCCCCGATCCTGTATGCTGACTTCTCCGCCTTTGATGTTCAGGCTGTTTAAGCGACCTTCGGTTTTGTTCAGGGTCACTTCGCTGTTGACGTAAGTCAGGCTTTTGCTTTCTGATGTGCTGGTCTGTTTACCAATCGATGCACTGCCACCACCGCCATAGGTATAACTCACGCTCTGACTATTAGTTTTACTGCTGGTCTCTTGTTGGCTGTGTTCTGTTCCTGCTGTCACATTCAGGTCTTTGGTTCCATCAAAGCTGGTGGTGCCTGTTGCGGTTAAGCGGCTACCTTGAACATTCACATCCTGATTTTCAGATTTAAGTGTCAGATTGTTTAACTCAAGCGTACTGCCTTGCCATTTACCTTGGGTGGTGTTGGTCGTGTTGGTCGTTTCTATCCGCTCTCCATTGGCACCAATGGTAAAACCATAAGTCGCTGAACTTGCTGCCGCGGTTGCTGCTGCCGAACCCACCGCAATCTGTGCATTGGCAAGATTGGCTGTTGCCATAGCAACATTGGCTTTGCTATCGTCTAGTGCTTCTTTGGTGATTTTTCCTGATGCATAGTCTCGCTGTGCCTGACTATATTGATCTTTGGCTTGTTTGACTGCCTCGGCTGCATCTTTGACCGCACCTAATGCAAGTGCAGCATCCAAATAGGCATTTCGCACACCGACTTCTGTACTGATGGTTTCTACGTGTGTTTTATCTTCCACTGTCGTTTTATTTTCATAGCCACCAACATTTAAGTCACCTCGACCATGATCAATCAGTGTATCGCCTGTCGCTGTGATATTTTGACCTAAGATATCAACCCCTTCAACGCCCTGTATTTTAAGGTTCTCCGTATTGATACTACCCAGTTTATGCGTAGTTTCGGTGGTTTTACTACTTTGTGATGCATCTTCTAAAACAAATCCGCCTAAGCGTATACTGTCTTTATTTAGTTTAGCTCCCAAGCCCTGAACTGTTTCCTTACTCGTAGATTCAACAGTGATTTTCTGCTCTTCAGCCGCATTCAATGTCACCTTTTGACCTAAAAGAATTGTATTTTTTGCAGTAATATCTGTACTGGTCAGTGTGGTTTGACCTGATGATCCAACATAAACATTGTCCGCTTTTAAGCTTGATCCTGTTTGGCTAATCTGCTCAGTACGTTTACCCGTCGATTCGCTCACCGTAATCTTAGGTGCTTTTAGTCCTGGAGCTAAAGCCTCAATACCCGCCAAACCAACAGCAGTTGCCTTTACAATGTCTTTAACAATACCGCGATAGCCTTTTTGTTGTTCATCCCACTGTTCATCCTTGGTGGCAAGGGTAGATAGGGTGACGTTCTCAGGCATTAGCGACCCATCTGCGGCTTTTAGACTACCATCCGCCTGACGTTGCATCAGGGTATTCCCCACATAGATGCTATTGCCTGCCTGTACATCGTTGGCCTGTAGTTCTATGTTTTTGGCAGCATTGATATCGACGGTATCGCCTGCTTTGAGTGTGGTCTGTGCAACTTCCTGATCGATATAACCCGATTGACGGTTGTTATAGGTCGCAACGCCTTTTTTCGATGAAGTTGAGCTTTCACGCTTGTCATCAATTGCAGATAACAGGGTGACATTGCCTTGCTGGGCATGGATCTGGATATTATTGCCTGCCTCAGCCTGTAAATGGGTCGCGCTAATATTACCCTGTGCACTGTTTATAATGATGTTCTGTCCAGCATTCAATTGATTGGCAATAGATGTGCTGCTGCTCGCATCGTAAGTCGATGATTTTTTACCGCCAAATGATCCTTTACTTTGTGACTGACTAGAAACAGTGCTTTGATTTAAACCATTGTCCAGCACAATATCTTTTTGAGCAGACAATTGTATATCACCCTGTTGGCTATTTAAATCAACAGCTTTGCTCGTGATATTCTGCCCATTGATCAGCAACGAACCCGCACTCTTGATCTGGCTACCAACGTCCTGCTGTTGTTTAAGCTGATAGCCATTTTTATCATCGATCTTCAGTGTTTCCTGTTTGCCGACACTTACAGTGCCAAGGTCAACATTGCCCGTTGTATTGAGTACGGTCGCACTATTACTGTTATTGATCTGCACACCTTTTAAGCTGCTATTGCCTGCAACATTCAGCATCAGTGTGGCCTGATTAGGATCAAGCTGCTTTGTGCTTCCGTTACCAACATACAGCCCTGCAACTCGATCAACATTGGTAATACTTGAACTGAAGTTGCCAACTTTGGATTCAGATGTTCGAGTCGTGCTTTCAATATTAAGATTGCCACCCACTTTGAGTGCCATGGCATCTTTAGCTATGATTTGCCCGCCGATATTATTGAGGTCTTTCTGGGTTTCGATCGCGACCTGATTGCCCTGAATCCTTCCATTAAGGTTCTGTACGTTGTCGGCTGTAATTTGTAATGCTTCACGGCCTGCAATAGTCGCCCCATTAATCAAATCACCGTCCAGTTTCAGGTTAACGCTATTCCCTGAAAGTAAGGTACCATCACCTTTTAAGTCACCGACACGTACCTTGACATACACTTGTGGAACCAAGGCCTTAGTGATCGTTCCATCTGGTAAAGTTACACTTTGTTCGACCAACCACACAATATCACTGGTGAGCTGTGCCGTTTGAGCTGCTGTTAAAGCAATACCCGGACGCAAGCCATACAGTTTGGCAAAGGTGATGCCATTATTCATCAACGCTTTGTATTGCTCATCATCATTGGCAAATCCTTCCAGAAAGCGATAGCCTGTCAGGTTGGCAATCTGATCTTGCACCAAACGCTGTTCATAGAAACCATCGCCCAAACGTTTTTGCTGTAAGGCAGGATCCAGACCAAGCGCATCGAGCATGTAATCTGAGGACAACCATTTTTTATAATCGGCAAAGGCTGGATCTGTTTCAATCAAATAGCCTGCTTTGCTGTCTGCATTGACTTTATATAAAGCACTATTGGGGACTTTAATATTGCTAAAATCAATGCTTCGGATTTCTTCTGAAGTCCCCTGTGGGGTACTACTCGGTGCAGACGTTGCGCTTTGCTGTTGGACGGTCTCTACAGCGCTGGCTTGTGGTGCATTCTGGCTCTGTGAATCTTTTAAGTTCAGTTGATCCAGATCAACATCTTTGGTTTGATTCAGTTGTGTGTTGTTATTGCTGGTTTGTAAGCCATTAATCTCTTGTTGAGTGGTCTGGCTATTTTGGATGTGTTCTGCACTTTGATTGTTTGATACTGCAACAGTTGATAGCTGATTTTGATTTAAGTTTTGATTACCTAACGCTTGGCTAATACTAAGATCAAATGTAGTTTCACTTGAATTTTCAAATGGATTATCCCACTGTCCTTCATATTTCCAATATTTGACTTGAGTACCTGTATTCACAATCTTTCGAATACCTGCAATTTGTGTACCCGAGTCAATTGTTCCCCCCTCATTTTTAAGCTCGCCACCTGCCAGAATCTGACTCTTATCATTAACAACCTGAGCACCATTTAAATCGAGATGGCCACCAGCCTTAATTTGACCTGGTGCTGATTCAGTGGTTCGAGTTTCATAGGTAATTTCACTATAATAGTATCTCATCCAGTCTTCATATGGATTGCCATCATAATAATTTCCATCGAAGGTACACCAAGCATCACAATATTTTTCTAAACCATCTTTTCTGCTGACTTCAACCTGTTCAGTCTTGAAGTATTTGTTTATATTGTTAATCTGCTTTGCCGAAAGATTCATGTCTCCCAACGATTCAATCGTGGCGCTTTCATTATGAATAACGTCTGCCTGCCCAGTGGCATAGTCATTTGCATCTAAAGCAGCACCCAGATATAAATTACCCGCACTAAAAATTAAGGCTTGACTAGTGTAGTCTGTCGGATTCGACAGGTTATTGAGCGTTTGTACGCCCAGATGCAGGTCACCGCGTGATGCAATCACAGGTGCTGTACCTGTACTATCTGGCTGGTTGTTTAAAGTATTGGCCTGAATTGCCAGTGTCGTGCCATAAATACGACCTGTGCCTTGGTTGTTGAGGGTTTCTGCCTGCAAACGAGTGAAGTCACCATTAATCAGCCCCGTATTATTTAACGTATTTTGCGCAGTGAGTCGGGTGTCATGGCTTTCAATCTTGCCTGCTTGCTGGTTGGTGATATTGGCAGCGTTTAACGCCAGTTGATTACCTGCGTTAATTGTACCGTTATTAATAATATTGCCTTTTGTGCTTAGGCTTAAATCCTGATTGGCTTGTAATTGAGCACCTGAGCTATGGATATAATCATTTTGTAAGCTCAATTTCGCATTGCCCAAACTCAGTAGCTTGCCATCTCCAGATAAAGACTGTGCAATCAGGTCAAGTGCCGTACCCGCGAGTATTTGTCCATTCAAATTGTTGATTTCGAGTTGATCGCCCACAAGCGTGAGCTGTTTTTCACTACTGATCTGCCCTGACTGGTTATTCAATGCCTGTTGAACATTCAGATTTTGATCCGCACTGCTACGAATTACACCACTTTGGTTATTTAAGACCTTGCTGGTGACATTCAGTGTATTCGCATCAATGCCCTGAATCGATGTGTTTGCTGGATCAGTATTTAACGTATTCTGGTTATCCAGTTGTTGGGTGGTGATATTCAGCTCACCTGCCGCCATAATGTGGCTATCGGCATCGGCAGTATTGGCTTTACCCTTGTTATTGATCTGATCAATATTCAGATTCATGCCGCCCATCGACAACATTTGCCCAGACTGGTTGTTTAATAACTGATTTTGGCCTGTTCCTTGCAAATTAAGCTGTTTTGCTGCAAGTAAGGTGCCGTTTTGATTGAACACCTGATTGGCTTGTAGATCCAATTGTTGAGCACTGGCAAGATAGCCCTGCTGGTTATCCAGTGTCTGAATATTATTCAGTTGAATATTGCCCTGACTCAGGATGCCGCCTTGCGCACCACTGTTGGTATTGCTTAGGTTGTGCTGATGGGTATCAATCTGGATACTTTGCTGTGCCTGAATTAGTCCCTGATCATTGTTCAGTTCACCTGAATCAATGGTGAGATTTTCTGCACTGAGCGTGCCTTGGCGATTATTCAGCAGTTGCTCACGGCTATCCAGTTGTAACTGATTTTTGCTGCTGATTTGACCCTGCGTATTATCAATACCTGTGGCATTTAAATTGAGATCTTGACCAGATTGAATACGACCTTGCTGGTTATTTAACAGCTGCGAGCCAGCATCGATGTGGAGATTGCCCTGAACTGTACCTATTTGGCCAGTCGTGTTATTCAGGCCCTGGCTGCTGAGGATTAATTGCTGCTTCGCTGCAATGACACCACTGGTATTGTTAATGTCTTTGACAATGCTAATGTCTGCATTATTCTGGCTATTAATCTGACCGTGATTGCTATTGTCGAGTTGATTGGCACTTAGCGTGAGCGTTTTACCAGAAACAATTGTAGCTGCCTGATTAGTCAGAGTACCGTTACCCGCATTTAATGTAAGATTACCCTGTGCACTACTGATTTGGCCTTTATTATTATTTAAGCCTTGGCTGCGAATATTTACATCTAAGTCGGCTGCAATCGCTCCCTCAAGATTATCAATCTCTGCTTGGCTGATTAATTCGGCTTGTCCTTGTGTGGTGATCTGGCCTTGCTGATTATCAATGCGCTGTGCCTGAATACCAATGTCTTTTTTGGCCTGAATTAGACCCGATTGATTGATCAGCGTGTCTGATCCAGTATTTAGGCTGAGGCCGCCTTGTAGCGAACCCATTTGTCCATGACTGTTGTTTAGCCCTTGTGATTGAATCTGCACGTCACCATTGGCAACAATTTGCCCCGACTGGTTATTGATCTGCTGTTGGCTGGTCAGTTGAAGATTTTGCTGGGCATTGATTTGACCCTGATGGCTGTTGTCGATTGAACCAACTTGAAGATGGGCTTGATTGCCTGCGTAGATTTGACCCGATTGGCTGTTATCCAACTTTCCTGCGACGTCTACATCTAAATTCTGACCCTGTGCCGAGCTGAGTGTGCCCCTCTGATTATTCAGGCTACCCGCTTTGATATCCGTTGCTGTTGCACTTTGAATCAGTCCAGCCTGATTATTGAGTTGTTGTTGAATAGTAAGATTTAAAGGATTTGATGTCCCACGCTGAATCAACTGACCTTGCGCGTTGTTTAGCACATTGGCCTGAATCGTAATCTGATCTGCCGAAGTCACACCACCACTCACATCCAAAGTGCCAGCTTTGAGTTGCAAGGTTCCATTGCTCAAAATGTGTCCCAAGTGACCATTGAGTTGCGCTGTCTGAATGTTCAGTTGCTGGGTTCCCGCATGAACCACCTGGCCTTCTGTATTATTCAATAATGCTGTCTTGATATTGAGCTCAGCGGCATTACTGCGAATTTCCCCCAACTGGTTATTCAAGCTCTGGCTAAAGTTGAGGTCTAACTGATCCTGACCTGTATGTAAAATATGCCCTTGTGTATTATCCAGACGGTTTGCTGTTAGGTTTAACTGCTGTGCACTCAGTGTTCCTTGCTGGTTATCAATCAAATCATGACTTTTAAGACTCAACTGCTCTGCAATCACCGTTGCTGCACGTGTAGAAATATCACCTGCATCACTGGCTAAATCGATATTTTTTGCTTGTAACTGTCCATTGGTCGCGTCAATCTGCTGCTTTGAAGCGACTTTAAGCTGTTGACCTGCAAAGCTTTGCCCATGTAGTGTTGTTTGCTCTGCCGTAATGTCAAGATCGCCTGTGCTTGTCAGTTTTCCCTGACGATCCAGACCCGCAGCAATCAGCGCAGCTTGCTCATGTTGTAATTTTGCCGTATTCAGCTGAATGTTTTGTCCCGCGGCAATCGAACCAGTATTCAGTATGTGCTGCCCTGTGATCTTGATGTTTTGATCGGCATAAATACTGCCACTGTTATTGAGCACTTGATGGGTCAATTGAATATTTTTGGCATCAATCAACCCTTGATGATTGTCAAATTGATCGACCGTACTGATCAAACTTTGGCCTGCAACAATACTGCCTTGGGTATTATTGACGGTTGTATGCTGTTGCTGAATGTTTTCTGCTTGAATATGACCAGACGTATTATCAAGCTGTGTACTCGCAAGATTTAACTGAGTTTTAGCCTGAATGATACCTGATGTATTATTGATGGCATGATTGGCTTTCAGCTCAATGCCTTGTTGTTCTGAATAGATCAGTCCAGACTGGTTATTGACTTGATCTGCCTGAATATTGAGTTGTTGCCCACTGGCAATTTGACCCTCAATATTATTAAGACCATTCGCTACATTGAGATCGAGTTGATCAACAGACTGAATTTTCCCTTTCTGGTTGTTGGCCGTCTGGGTTTGAATATTCAGTTTTTGGTTTGAGATCAATTGACCAGACTGATTACTCAAACTATTGGTCTGAATCTCTGCCTGCTTAACGGTCAATTGTCCCTGATCATTATTAAAGCGCTCACCTTGAATTTTCACACGACCTAAGTTGAGTTGACCGCCTTGGTTATCCAGTCCATTGTTACTTTCCAGGTCAATTCCGCCTTGCGCCACAATCGCGCCCTGATCATTATTAAGCTGATCACGAACATGTATATAGCCAGTCTCATAGGTTTTTGGGGTGGTTGGTGTTGAATCAGTATTAACCACTTCGAGGCTTCCGCCATCTTGTGCAGCATTGTTTGGCTCGACAGGTTGTGAGCCTCCGCCAGATTCACTGCCATTACCACCTGTCGATGAGGTTTTGGCAATGCCTATTTTACCGCCGATGTTGCTCATTGAACCCGCTTTTAAATCCAGCGCCTGAGCTCCAGTTTGTTCAATCGAGCCACTGTTCGCCAAGCTGCCTGCATCAACCACGATACGCGCTGCATTTAAAGTGCCACGATTACCAACATGGCCCTGTTGCTGAATGTTCAACTCATCCGCACTGCTGATTAAACCTGAATTGTCCAGATTCTGGCTGTGTAGACTGACCTGTGAGGTTGCACTACTGATATTGCCTGTATTTTTAATATTTTCAGCATTGAGTTGAAGCTGGCCTTGATTGGCAATGAGATTGCCCGTATTGGTTAAGTCACCATTGGCATTGAGGGTAAGTGTAGATTGGGTACTATTCATTGACCCTGCATTGCGTACGCCTACACCTTGCTCTGTTCCCACCAAAAAGATTTTACCCGCATACATGCCGCCAAGCTGTCCGACATCAAGTGCAAATTGGGGTTTGTTATTTGCAGAGGTATTACTCTGTATTGGGCTTACATTGCTTGTGGTTGGGTCGTTTACATTGATATCGTTTTGGCCAAGTACCACATTCAACTCTTTGGCATATAGTCCTGCATTGACCTGTAAAGCACGAGCATAAACATCGGTAAACGGGGTTAAGCTACCATTTAGACCTTTACCTTGTATCGTAATCTGTCCTTCACGTACCCGAAAAGATTCCAGATAGCCCTGATTCATGACTGCCTGACCCGTAGTCAGGGTGAAACGATCGGCATTGATGACTCCACAGCCGTCACAGACCAAACCAGATGGATTGGCAATCACTACTTGTGCCTGTTTGCCTGCCACTTCGATGTAGCCTTTGAGCTGGCTTGGATTGCTCGAATTGACTTCATTTAAGATGACTTTGGCTTCACCTTTGGCTAACCATGGGTTGCCTTGTATCCAGCCCCCAAGTTGAGTCTGGGTGTTGTTACGCGCATTATTGAGGATGGCACCTTCCTGTCCCACATCAAACTGGCTATAGGTATTGCGTGACACACCACCTGCACTTGGGGTCTGGATATTGACCTGTGTTACACCATTACTGCTATTTAAAATTGTCGGTTGTTGTGAGGTCGGTGCGCCTTTGTCTGCAATAATCTGGCTATCTGCAATGGTGTTTAGGGGCAAAGTAAAGATACTGGCACCCAGTACACTGATCACGGCAAAATTGAGTTGTTTGAGTTTTTTTAAATGGCTGCTATCAAAGCCCATGCTGTCTGAATCGCTTGCGCTACAAGCTTTGTTGTCATGACCATCTGCCTGACTTTGGCCAGCCTGTTTGGTCTTGCTTTTGACGATTTCGGCCACCGCAATAAACATACCGCGAGCCTGACTGAAGATAATACGGTAGCGATTCTTATTCATGTGCTTTTACTCTAAATTTTGTTATGTATTGCAATCTCATTAACGAGAAAAAATGAAAATCTTGCTCAAACGATTCAGCTACACATCAGTAGCCCCAGTTCAGGCTAAAGCCTGTGGTGTAATGGTCTGTTCTAAAATTATCTGGCTTTTTAAGTGGGGCACCCACAAATACGTCGTAACTCATTCGTAGTGGCGCAATCTGGCCACGTAAACCCACTACACTGCCCAGCAAGCTTGTACCTGGCAATGGATTAGGCTGATAAGCAGTACGCCCACCGACTTCGCCATAATCAATGCCGGCATACCAATAATGTGGTTTACCAAATATCGAACCGCTGATTTCATTACGAACCAGAAAACCTTGATCTGCCAATAAGGTTTGTTCGCCATCAAAGCCACGTACGGTATAGCGGTTACCAATCGAGAAACGGTCTTGGGGGGTTAAAGGTTTGTTACTACTTTGCATACGCCATTCAGCGGTATATTGCAGATTCTGTGCACCGACTTTAAACGGCACCTGTAAACTGGCATTGGCTTGTAAAATGCCCACTCGGGTAAAAGCTTCGTCAAAGTCTTCTTCTGGCGCACGCATTGCACCCAGCCAGCCTGTACCGCGCTTGTAGGTCAAATTGCCGCTTAAAGTCGCATTAGAAAAATATTCGGTATGATCCAGCATGGCTTTCCAGCCTGCTGTTTTTCGGCGCTGAACTTCAACTTCAACATCTTCAATGTAATTGCGTGATTCTCGATACCAGCCGCCAAATCCAAGTGTGGTTTTGCGGTGTGCATCGCGATAAATCACTCGTGACAAATCAAGGCCAATGAGTTCACTTTTACCACTATATTCATAGCTTTGACTGGCACCTGCTACAGTTTGATTGTAGTTAGATTTGCTGTAACTGCTGGTAAGTAACCAATAATCAAAAGGAATGGTGTAACTGGTATAAAAGCCCTCTGTACCACGTTTACCCGCATCGCCACCACCTAAATCATGGTTATAGCTGACATAAAAAAGATCATTAAGGGTCAGTAAGTGATCTAAAGATAAGGTCGCTGTGCCTTGATATTTACCCGTTGAGTCTGAACCAGAATCGTCCAGACTCAAGTTAATGCGATAGGGCTTGGATTGTTGCCATGCAAGAATGACGTCACTATAACCTGGCGTATTGTTATTTTCGGCTGGCTGAATTTTAAAATCTGCTTCGACAGTGGGTACTCGCTTAAAGTTTTCAAGCCCCTGCTCAAGATCATGTAGGTTGAGCAAATCACCCGATTTGATCGGGAGTGCATTGATTTTATGTGCGCGTGACGAAGTACCTTCGGCAAATTTCACATGATCGACACGACCTGCAATCACTGCAATTTTAAGCTGACCCGATGCAATATTTTGTGCAGGTAGAAGTACACGTGAAGTGACATAACCCGCCGAAATAATACGGTTTTGTACCAGATCTAATGCCTGATTTAATCCCTGTACCCCAAGACAACGTCCAATAATATTGTGTGTTCCCTGCGTGATTTCATTAAGAGCAAATAAAAAATGCTCTGCCTTCTCACCTTGTAAATGAATATCTTTAATTTCAAAGCACGGGCTTTCACTATGCGAACGCAGATATTGAAGTTGCTGAGCTTGGAGCTTAGCGTTTTGCGGACCCAGATTGACATTTACTTCAGGCTGGATTTGTTTTTGGAGAGCATCATCTCGTTGTTGCTGGCGAATCTGATTATCCGCCATATTTTTTTGTGCATCGCGGCGCTGTTGTTCTGTGATCTCCTGCTGAGTCAAATCTGCGGCATGAACCAGGCCGTGTATGCTACTGCATACACCAAGACATAATGCTGTTTTTTTTAGAATAACTTTACAATCAACAATTGTGATTTTCATTGGATTTATTAAAATAAATGATAACTAGTTAACAAATCATAACAAGGTTTTTATTTTTGTAAATATGTCACTCTTATTTTTTATACAGACGGGTCTAGTGCACATGTAAATAGATAGACAAATCATGACGCGATTTTTCAAAAATATCCTGTTTTTACACAATGCAAGAACGGGTCATATACCAAGTAATTAATCGAAAAATTCAAATCTGGACGTTCATCATCTATATAGTGTCAATCGACAAAAATGTTATACACAGCCCTGCGTTTTAAATTGGTTAAAAAATACTCAAATATGCAAGTTTTTATGGTTATCCAAGCTTCACAGAACTGAAATAATCCCCATTTTCTGCGGATAACTATGTGAGTATTTTTTCATCTAATTTGGTGTAGGTTTTGGCGTACAAAGATTCAGGAAAATCGCCCATAGTTATATATCACTTAATTTTCTATGATGGATTCATTGAGAACAGGATGTTCCGTATAAAAACAATAAAATGAGCGACAGGACGCGAGGGATGACAGGAGTTAGCCCTAAGACGCAAATACGAAAAGCCTCGACAGGATGTCGGGGCTTTTTACTCTTAGTTTAGCTTTTATTGATATTACGCATAGCATTCCAGCATATACAACGACAACAAATTGACTCCCCTTTTCCCACAGATTATCATTCCTCTGCTGGCCTACATTGCCAGCCGGTTTTGACAGACCGTTCATCTAGCGCATCAGAGTTTGCTCTTCTGAGTATTACCCTTATGTGTAAAAACCTTTTCGTCCCCCTTTGCGGTAGAACGGAAGGGGGACGCGTCCGCGCGTGCTGGTTCTAGATGTCCAGTCTGTCAACCCTCTTTCGTTCTGCCACCATAATCAATTGACAGTGATTCGGTAGAACTTCTAATACATCTAGGAGTAGTCACCATGACTCACATCGCTCGTTTATTTCTTTGCTTATCGCATCCATTCATTTTGTCTTTGTGGTTATTCAAACGCAGATTGCCCACACCTTCATGATCTTTTTTTAACTTCAGATCACGGCATGTTTACGTTTCATTTTTAATATCTGGAATGCTTTTCCATAGGTTCGCTCGTCCTAAAAATTTCTGGCGCCAAAAAAATCATTCCATTTCAAAAAATAAGGATAACAATACAGATGAAAGGCAAAATACTCGATTATTCCGTTCAAACCAATACCGCCATTATTCGTACAGAAGATCAAAAGCATTATTCTTTTTTAGGCTCGGCGTGGCGTGAGTGGATTGTGCCCATGCCAGGCATGCATGTCTATTTTGAATTGGATGCTCAAGGGGAAGTTACAGAAGTTTTTATTGATGTACCCGAGGAGGATACGCCCATCGCAAAACCCATCCTTACACCAGTCAAAGCTTTTATAACAGCACCGCTTATGGTTGATATGCAGGATAAACAGCATCACACCATGCTAGAAAAAGAAGCCCACTACTGCATGATCGATTGGGTCATCAAATGCTTTAAAAATGCATTAGATTTCAAGGGTCGTGCCCGACGTCAGGAGTTTTGGTCATTTCAGTTTTTCTATACTGTGCTGGGTGTAAGTATGCTGGCATTTGGACATTTTCTTGATTTAGGACATACCTTGTTTATTGTAAGTAGCATTTTTATGCTGTTGCCTGCACTTGCAGTGAGTGTTCGCCGCTTGCATGATATTAACCGCAGTGGATGGCTATTGCTCATCAACTTGGTGCCGATTGTAGGGGTATTGATGATCCTAGACAGTATCGTGGACAACAAATCCCTCTAAATTCTTGAAATATTTCTGTTCAAAGGCTTCTGGGCTTAACCAGCCGTTTGTAGAATGTCGTCTGATTCGATTGTAATAAATCTCAATATAGTCAAACAAGACAGCATTCGCTTCTTTTCGAGTGGCAAACACACTGCCATGGACCATATGACCTTTCAATGTATGAAAGAAGCTTTCGGTCACTGCATTATCCCAACAGTTTCCCCTGCGTGACATACTTTGAACGCAGTTATTCGTCAATAATAGCGCCCTAAAATCACGACTACAGTACTGTGAGCCTTGGTCCGAATGTACCATGACACCCATTGGATACCCCTGACGAGCCATTGCATAATGAAACGCATCACACACCAATTGACGGTCTATTCGATGGCTGGTTTGCCAACCGACAATACGACGGCTGAATAGATCCAGCATCACACATAAATACAGCCAACCTTGCTTAGTACGGATATAGGTAATATCCGTTGTCCAGATCTTATTGGGTTCATTGACCGTAAATTGACGATCCAACAAGTTAGGCGCTGTAGGCAAACGATGGTTTGAATCAGTCGTATGCTTGTATTTACGTGCAATTTTGCTCCGTAAACCAAGTTTTTTAAGCATTCTTCCAACGGTTCGTTCGCTCATGCTGTAACCTAAATCATGCATGTCATGTACCAATGAAGGTGCACCCAATCGTGCATGATGCTGCCAATACACGGCTTTTAAATCATTATATTTCTGCGCTAGATTGGTCTGGCGTTTTCGCCAGGCATAATAGCCTGAAGTGCTGACACCCAGGCATTTACAGGCAGAAGATACAGTGACTTCATTCACATCCAGATCTTGAATTACCGTGTACTTTTCTTGGCATGATCTGTCAGAAAGTACACATGCGCTTTTTTTAAGATGTCATTGGCTTCCCTGAGCTGTTTGACTTCTTTCTCTAATTCCAAGATCCGCTGTTGTTCTGGTGAAAGTTGACGTTTGCTTGAACCCACTGGATTGGCTTCACGAATCCATTTGTCTAAAGTTGAATAACCCACACCTAATTTCTGGGCGATTGTAGCTATAGGCTCGTGTGAGTTTGAAAGTGCATAATCAATTGCTTGCTGTTTAAATTCAGGACTAAAACGTTTGGCCATTTCTTGGATCTCCAAAGTTAACGTTACGTTATCTTTAGAGGGAAGTACTGTCCATTATTTTGGCTAGGATCATGATTGTGATTTTTTTCTTTATGACTGAGGAAGGAGATTCGCGCGCCAATGCTTTTGGCCCACCCTCAAAGTAATGTTCGCGTATTTTTTGAAAAAATGCCGAATCATTTAGACAATCAAAAGAGCCTTTAAACTTAATGTCTAAAGGCTCTTTAAAATTTTATAGCGATAATAGTTTAGATTAAAAAAACCTCTAAACCATTCATTTTAAAAAATAAAAAATTATTATCGCCCAATAAAACACTATATAAAGAAAACCAAAAATTAAAATAAATTTCAAAAATTACCTTTAAGTTATTTCTTATTTATTTACTTAAAATCAAATTATAATAACTTCAATCTATAAAATATTTTAATTAGACTATTAAAATCTAAAGCCTTATAAATTGTTTGCATTACTCTAAAAATATTATGAAATAAATCAGTGATCAAATTTCTTAAATTCTTTTGAAAGTTGAGATAAGGTCTTTATCTGTTTTCCATAACGGCGACATGAACGGCAGGTCAATAAATGTAGCTGTAAATTGCTCTGCTCTCGCAATAAAAGTGCTCTATCTTGCTTTTCAGATAAGAGTTGAGTGGCCTGACGGCAGGTTAACATGAGCAATCCTCCTGCAATAACCATTTATTTTCTAGGCATTCTCGCAGTCGGGTTCGGCTACGATACATCAGTACATTAAAATGTGAAACTGTCAGTTCGAGTTTCTCACAAATTTCACTGGAATTTAGTTCAATCACTTCACGCAGCATAAATACCTGTGCATATTTGGCAGGTAAGTGATTAAGACAAGCATCAAAAATAATCCAGAAATCTTGCTGTTCCATCATTTCTTCTGGACTTAACCAAGCTTGGGGAGCCTCATATTTATGCCAATGACCTGAAGCATCAAATAAGGCATCAATGCTGAGTTCACTTTCCTCATCTTTAAAGAGTTCACTCATACTCACCAAACGTGATTTTTGTCTGATCAAATCAATGATCTTATTTTTTAAAATTGCAAAAACCCAAGTTTTGAAAGCAGCGCGTCCTGTAAAAGAATCCAAGTGTTGAAATGCACTTGCCAAAGCGTCCTGCACCACGTCCTCTGCATGCGGTAATGAAGCAAGCTGTAAAACAGCAAATTTAATCATTTGTTGTCTTAGATCTTGTAAAAAGACAGGATTATTCACCTGATCTAAAAGATCCTTTTTGTGATGCGCTGAAGCAGAACTCATCCTTGGATCTCACCATAATTATGGGGAACATGAATTAATCTTAATCGAGTCAATAATGCTTTTAACTCATAGATTTGTATTTTAATTTCTTGCTCAGATAAATCAGGAAGCAAGGATTCAATCACCTGATGTAAATCTAGTTGCATGAGTCTATTTTGATTCAGTTGTTCGATCAATACAGCAAATAAAGGAGATAAAACTTCAAATCTGACTCGATCCAAATCATCTCGCCAGACCATAATTGCACTCGGTATGAGTTCGACCAAAGCAGGTGTCATTGCAGTTGTCCACTGATACACAGGATACTGATAGGCAAGCACCCATATCTGGGTGGTTAGTTGCCAATCCTGATCCTGGGCCAAAATTGGAGATTCAATTTCGACGGTATCTAAATATAATTCTAACCATTCATACTGCAATAACTCGGCTAACCAGGGATATTGCTGCAATACAGGATGCTGTTGCTCATTTAGGTATTCGCGAAACTGTAAAGAAATATCATTGTAGAAAGGTGACTGGGATTGTGATTTCTGAAAAAACTCGACCAATAATTGCTGCCATTGCTGCTCAGGTAACATTGCCTGTGCTACAGGAAAGACCAAGTTGATAAATGAACAGACATTATTAAATAGCAAATCACGATAGACCTGCATGCGATTCGCAGCAAAGTTTGGTGGTGGCTCTAATTCAGGATTGCGAATCCAATTACAAAACTGTCGTTGCGTTGTGCGAAAGGATATTTGCTTTGCCTTCATTACGGCTCCCCTGTTGCTGCATGATTTTGATCTGGCTCAACTCAGTTTGTAGTTGTGCCCAGGATGGGATATTAAAATCACGTTCCAGTAACGTCGGCTTAACTCCACAAACTTGATAGCTATATTGGAGGAGCTGCCAAACTGGATCACGAATTGCAGCACCATGCGTATCAATCAATAAATTTTTTTCAACTTGTTCGTGGCCTGCAACATGTAAGTAACGAATCCGGTCTTTAGGCATTGCGTCAATAAACGCATAAGCATCACTGTCATGATTCACACTATTTACATAGACATTATTAACGTCTAGCAGCAATTCACAGTCGGCTTTGAGCAAGACTTCACGTACAAACTCAGCTTCGGGCATTTCTGCATTCGGCATCAAATAAGTGGAAACGTTTTCAATCACCAATCTCTGCCCTAAAATATCCTGTACCCGTAAAATACGCTCTGCCACATAATTGACAGCAGCTTCAGTCATTGGAATGGGTAATAAATCATATAAATAGCCACCATCATGGGTATAGCTCAAATGCTCTGAGTAAATCTGCACCTGATAGCGTTGTAAAAAAAGTTTTACTTGCTGAATAAATTCAAGATCAAGTGGATGAGGCCCTCCAATCGATAACGATAGTCCATGACAGATTAAAGGAGCTTTCTCTACACATCGTGCTAAAAGTTTGGCATGCCGTCCACCAAAACCCATCCAGTTTTCAGGAGCAACTTCGATAAAATCTGGATGAGTTTCAGCATTTAAAAATGCATCCATAAACTCACGCCTTAAACCCAGACCCACGCCCACCAATTCGGTCATGGTTAAACTCCTATCATTGAACTGATGTCGATCTAATAGATGTTAGATCGACATCATCCATGAGTGAATGGATTATTTAGCGCCACACTTACCGTCAGCGACTTTTTTATCTGCGCCGCACTTTGCATCTGCTGCTTTTTTTGCTGCACCACATTTGGCTTCAGCAGATTTATGCTGTTGTTTTGCTTTATTGGCACCACATTTTGCCTCACCACACTTGCCATCAGCAGCTTTGTTTGCATGTGCTTCTGTTGCTGTGGTGGTGGCTGCCACAGCCACCTGAGTTACACCAGCGACTGATAATGCCAATAATGCTGCAACTGAAGTCATTGAATTAAGTTTGCTCATTTTTCTATTCCTTTTAAGGTAAATACTCGGTTTGTACAGAGGTACATAAAGTTAGACGGCGCAAATCTCAATTTATTACAGTGCAAATAAAAAAAAGTTTGTGTAAGAAACTGACGCTTTATCCGACTAATGATCATTCAATCTCATTCGGTGTGAAGTTATCATGAAGAACATTTTGCATTCTCTGGCTCAATGCTATCAAAACACCTGCACCCTGCTTAAACATGCAGATGGTATCGCAGCACTTGCCTTACGATGTTATTTGACGCCGATTTTTTGGATGGCGGGTACAAATAAGCTGATGCATTTCCAGGATACAGTGGAATGGTTTGGTAATACAGATTGGGGGTTAGGTCTACCCTTTCCTTATGTTATGGCGGCGTTGGCAACATCCACTGAGATCGCAGGTGCTGTTCTGCTGGCACTGGGTTTATTCACTCGTTTTATGAGTATTCCATTGATTATTACCATGCTCGTCGCCATTTTCAGTGTACATTTGCCAAATGGCTGGCAAGCGATTGCCGATCCGAATGCTCCCTTTGCCAATGCTCAAGTATTAGACTCCAGTGAGAAGCTAGACAAAGCGCGGGAGATTTTAATGGCCTATGGCAATTATGACTGGCTCACATCTAGCGGTTCATTGGTGATTCTAAATAATGGTGTTGAATTTGCAGTGACTTATTTAATTATGTTGATTGCACTCATGGTACTGGGGGGAGGTCGTTATTTGAGTGTAGATTATTGGATTCAATCAAAGCTCAAACACTCTGCCCTTAAAGAAACAACGATCAAGTAAATCACTTGTGTACAGCAATGACCACTTGCAGTATTCGTCATTGCCCTATTTACAATACTCATCAAAAGATATGCAAAATAGATTCATAACGGTAAACATAAAATTGAAATGGCGCAATTCAATACTTCAAATGGCACTTAACGTGCCCTTTTTATCATTTTAAAAATGTGACTTAAAAAAGTGGTATGTATAGCAAAAAAATGACAATAAAAAAGCCACTTTAGTAAGCGGCTGATTTATTTAAGTAATTTTGGTGGAGATGGCGGGAGTTGAACCCGCGTCCGCCAGCACTACACTCGAGAATACTACATGCTTAGATATCGTCTATTGTTTTAACACCCAGTGACCCGACGAACAGGGTACAAGATGCGATCCTCTAAGTTTGGTATAAAGCCCCGAGGCTTGACTCTATACGGACTTGTGTGCGTGCGCTACGGTCGGGTTCCTAAACCACAAGTATTCTAGGAAGCGGACAAACTGCCCTTAGGCAGCTAGAGCGTAAGTTTCGTCGTTTGCGACTATTAAAATGCAAATTTTATTTACGAGAGAAAATGCGCTCTCGGCATGCATCTATGAGCTTCATCACCAGCGTCGAAGCCAATAACATCCCCAGATGAGTATTACACTATAGCACAACCCTGAAAAATTGCTATGCAATTTATAACCAAATGAACTGCGCCAATGTATTTAACATGATAATTGAGCTACTATTTTATTTTTCAAGGATGCCTAATAAGAAAACATGAGCTACTTACTTGCCCTCGATCAAGGAACGACATCTAGCCGCGCCATTATCTTCGATGAAAAAGGCCAGATCCATGCAACTGCACAACGTGAAACACGTATCAAAACCCCAAATTCTGGTTGGGTAGAACAAGATGCCAATGAAATATGGTCAAGCCAGATTGCTGTTATTCAGCAAGCCTTGGCTTCAGCTCATATTCTGGCAAAGGATATCAAGGCTTTAGGACTGACCAATCAACGTGAAACAACAGTCGTTTGGGATAAACGCACAGGTAAAGCACTTGCGCCCGCAATTATCTGGCAAGATCGACGTGCAGCACAGTGGTGTAATACCTTAATTGAAAATGGCATGCTGGTACAGGTTCAGCAAAAAACAGGTTTAAGAATTGACCCCTATTTTAGTGCAGGAAAATTGGTCTGGTTACTTGAAAATATTGCGGGATTTCGAATACTTGCCGAACAGGGACATGCCGCGTTTGGTACCATTGATAGTTGGCTGGTCTGGAATTTAACTCAAGGTGCAGAGCATATCATTGAGGCCAGTAATGCGTCTCGTACCATGCTCATGAACCTTTCAACACAAATGTGGGATGAAGATTTACTTAATAAATTTAATATTCCAGCAGCAATTCTACCTAAAATCATTAGCTCAGATGCATATGTGGCCGATACTGCACAAGGTCTTTTGGGAAGTACAATTCCGATTACTGGAATATTGGGTGATCAACAAGCAGCGTTATTTGGTCAGTCATGTTTTGAGGTAGGTTCTGCCAAAAACACCTATGGCACAGGATGTTTTATGCTGTTCAATACAGGAGATCAACTTCAATTTAGTCAAAATCAGTTGCTCACTACCCTTGCATGGCAATGTCAAAATCAAACCCGTTATGCACTCGAAGGCAGTGTATTTATGGCAGGCGCCATTGTGCAATGGTTACGTGATGGTCTTGGACTCATTCAGCATAGTGCCCAAGTTGAGCAACTTGCCAGTCAGGTGCAAAGTACAGAAGGTGTCGTTTTGGTGCCCGCATTTACTGGGCTTGGTGCGCCGCACTGGGACAGTGAAGCGCGTGCTTTGCTTTGTGGAATGTCGCGCGGTACCACAAAAGCACATATTGCTCGTGCAGCACTTGAAGCGATTGCCTTCCAAGTCTCTGATGTGTTGTGTGCCATGCAGTCTGATTTATCGCGGCCATTAAAAGAACTTCGTGTCGATGGGGGTGCCAGCCAAAACGATATGCTCATGCAATTTCAGGCCGATATTTTAAATGTACCTGTTCTACGGCCTAAAATGCTTGAATCAACCGCTTGGGGTGCAGCAGCCATGGCCGGCTTAAAAGCAGGTGTTTTTACCAATCTGGATGAAATTGCAGCGTCATGGCAACTTGATCGTACTTTTGAGCCAAAGATGAAAAATGACGAACGTGAATCACGTTTGTGTGAATGGAGTCAGGCACTCAAAAGAGCGAAGTCCAATTTGATATAAATAAAAAAGCTGCAATAACTTGCAGCTTTTTTATTGATCTAAATTAAATGCCTGAAACTATAAAGCACCATTACCCAGTACAATACCTTCACGTCGAGGGTCGACGCCACCCACATACTTAATCTGCTGATTTTGTATGGCAATGCGCATAATGGTAGCAACCCCACTACTTTGTGCCGAAGAATTAATGCCATGACCTTTAGCTTTTAAGCCATCGATGAGTGCAGTTAGATCAAGTGAAGTATTTGAACTATCTACATTGGTATTTGCGCTATTGGTCGCACCAAAATTCACAAGTGAAGTCGCTTGCTGTGCATCTAAATTCCAGTCTAGTGCGCCTACCAGTGTTTTGACCACATACTGGATAATCGTACCGCCGCCTGGTGAACCCGTTGCCATATAGAAATCACCTGGTGCAGTCCCTTTAAAGACCAACGTCGGTGCCATGGTACTTCTTGGCCGTTTATTGGCTTGAACACGGTTTGCAACCAAATTACCTGTGCTATCTACTGGCTGTGCACTAAAATCTGTCAATTGATTGGTCAGCAAGAATCCATCAACCATATGGAATGAACCCATACTCGACTCAACCGTAGATGTCATAGACACAACATTGCCATAAGCATCTGCAATCGTAAACTGAGTTGTTCCATGCTCTACAGTATTATCAATACCCGCATTGACACTAAAGTCTCCAGCAGTTGCGACTTTCATGCTTTGATCTGGATTAATCAAACCCGCACGTTGCTTCAAATAGTTTTTATTGAGCATGCTGCTGACACCTTGAGCGGGAAGCGGCACAAAATCGGTATCTGCGACATATTTATCACGATCGGCATACGCCAGACGCTCAGCCTCGGAAACTAAATGCACACCCATCACCGTAGGCACACCACCCTCGGTTTCAGGCTGTGTCGGGCCATATGATGCAAGATCAAAATTCTCTAAAATTCCCAGCGTCTGAGCCACAGCAATCCCTCCTGATGATGGCGGTGGCATGGTACATACATGATACTGGCTACGATAAGTAAAACAGATGGCATCACGCTTCTTGGCTTGATAATTGGCTAAATCATTCAGTGTCATCAGACTTGGAGTAATGGGCGTATTGGCGGCATCATCACCTTTATCTTGTTGAGCTTTAGCAATGATTGCCTGTGCAATTGTTCCACTATACATTGCTTGAGCACCATTCGCCGCAATCGTACGAATGGTGCGTGCATAGTCCTGATTGGTCATGGTTTCTCCCACCTGATAAGGAGAACCATCTGCATGAAAGTAAGTTTTTACTGCATTTGCATCCAGAGCCAATGAAGCTGCATTACTTTGAATAGCGGCTGCCAGTCGTCCTGGTACTTTAAAACCACCTTCGGCTAATTGTACGGAGTTATCAAATAATTGATTCCATCTTAATTTACCATGTTCGTTATGCGCCATTTCCAGCATACGCATCACACCAGGCACCCCAATCGAACGACCACTACGTCTTGCACTTGGCACGGGTGCGAGTGAGTTTGGATCCTCTAGATTCTGACGAACCAGATAATATTCATTGGCTGCTGCTGGGGCAGTTTCTCGGCCATCATAGGCTGTGACTTTTTGAGTTTGGGCATCGTAGTACATCATAAATGCACTACCTGCAATGGTACTCGATTGTGGTTCGACCAAACCCAGTACGGCTTGTACAGCAATTGCTGCATCTACAGCCGAACCACCTGCTTTTAAGATGTCACAGCCTGCTTTAGTCGCCAGTGGTGTATTGGCAACGACCATATATTGATTTGATGTTTTTGCTTTTAAACCCAAACGATATGCAGAGGCAGGTTCGGGTGCCGAAGGATCGCCGACTTGCCCACTGCCTACCACGACAGTTGAGCCATCACTAGTCAGCTGATTACAGCTATTCGGGTTGGTATCTACGATTGTAGATGTTTGTTCCTGATCATTTGAATCATTACACCCCTGTAACAATCCTAAACTTAAAAAACCTCCCAGAATGAGGAAATATTTTTTTTGCATTGCATCTCCATTTATATTTCATTATTAAGTGTTCCTTCCAAGCAATTATGGAGCCAATATTTAGAAAAAATAAATTACCTTTTATATCAAATGCTTAATAATTCAGCACTAAACAGATTAACTTATTCAATTTTATTAAGATAATTTAAAAAAATAGATCAAGCATTATCACATTGATGTCATAACGCTTGGTAAAAAAATGCTTAATGTGGTGCAGGCCCTTTTAATTGCTGCTTTGGTTTAGGGCTTAACCAGATGATCAATCCAGCAAATACAAATACGAGTGAAAATATGAGGAATACATGATCTGACGACATCGTAATCGACTCTTTATCCACTAAATTTGAAATGGTACCTAATGCTGTATCTGAAGAAAAACCGCTTTGAATCAGGGTATTGTAAACATCATCTGAATGTAGGTTTGAGACCATTTCACTACGTGCTACTTTGGCATGATCGTCCCATATAGTAACTGCAATAGAAGCACCTATTGCACCTGCCATCGTTCTTAAAAAGTTCATTAAACCTGCTGCAGAGGCAAGCTCTTGAGGTTGTACCGAAGAAAGTGCCAGATTAGACAATGGAATAAAGAAAAACGGAACAGCAAACCCTTGCAAAATCTGCGGCCAGGCTAGCGTCATAAAGTCAGCATCTGATGTCCAGAAAGCGCGCATGAGCGTGACTCCCCCGAGTAGCAACAACCCAAAACTCGCCAGAGCTCGCGGATCATATTTCGCTGCCAGTTTCGCCACCACGGGTGACATCATCAAACTACCAAAACCCATGGTGGCGGTCAGGTAGCCTGCCCATGTTGCAGTATAGTTAAGATTCATCTGTAACCACTGCGGAATCAATACAATACTGCCAAAGAACGCACCAAAGCCAAAAGATAATGCCAGCACAGAAACGGTAAAGCCTCTGTGTCTAAATACCCACAGATTGACCACTGGCAGCCGATCCGTCATTTCCCAGATTAAAAATACGATAAATCCGAGTACTGCAATCACTGCAAATAAAACAATAATACTGCTATTAAACCAGTCACGTTCGTGCCCTAAATCCAGCATCAGCTGCAATGCACCAATCCATAGCACCAGTAAAAACAACCCAATCGCATCTATTCGGACACGAATTGTCTCCGTTTCTGCTACGCTCAAAAGCCGAATCGTACCCAGTACACAGATAATACCCACAGGAATATTAATAAAGAAAATCCAGTGCCATGACAGGTTATCACTAATTAACCCACCTAAAATTGGACCTAATATCGGCCCCAAAACGGTGGTCATTGCCCATAAGCCCATCGCTTGTGAATGCTTTTCTTGCGGGAAAATCCGCATCAGCAACGTTTGACTGAGTGGCATCAATGGCCCACCTGACAAACCCTGCCCAATCCGACACAAAACCAGCATTTCTAAACTGGTCGAGAGTCCACATAAAAAAGAAAAAACTGTAAATCCAATCAGCCCCATTACAAATACACGTACTGTTCCAAACCTACTGGCAAGCCAGCCTGTTAGCGGCACGCAGATGGCTTCTGCAACGGCATAGGACGTCACCACCCATGTGCCTTGTGATGCTGAAACAGCCAAATTTCCAGTAATATGTGGCACAGATACATTGGCAATCGTGGTATCCAGCACCACCATAAAGTTGGAAAGTGCAATCACAAATGCAGCGAGCAGTAATCGTCCGCCACTGAGTTCAGCAAAAGGGGTTTTGGTCGAAGAAGCCTGACTTTGAGCGGTCATAATAGGTTACTTCTTGGATAAATCGATGCTAGCATCCATAGACAGCCCAACACGTAACGGATGCTCAGCCAATTCTTTCGGATCAAGTGCGATACGCACTGGTAAACGCTGAACCACTTTAATCCAATTGCCTGTTGCATTTTGTGCAGGAATCAGCGCAAATGCAGAACCTGTTCCTCCCGAGAATCCAATCACCTTACCGTGATATTCAACGTCACTGCCGTATAAATCAGACGTTAAGGTCGCTGCTTGCCCGACACGTACTTTAGATAATTGACTTTCTTTAAAGTTTGCATCGACATATAACGCAGAAAGCGGAACAATTTTCATGAGTACGCTACCAGGAGCCACACGCTGACCCACTTGAATATTACGGCCTGTAATGACCCCATCAACAGGTGAACGAATTACGGTACGCTCAAGATCAAGCTGCGCTTGTTGTACATTGGCTTCAGCGCTTAATACATCTGGTGCCGAGTTTTCAGAGGCTCCCTGAATCAAGGCCTGATTGGCTGCCAAGTTACTTTGTGCTGCCTTGCGACTTGACTGTGCCTGAGAAACAGCTGCCTTAGCGACATCTAGTGCAGCTTTGGCAGTTTGTGCCGCTGTTTGCGCCGTACTCAATTCTTCTTTAGAAATTGCGCCAGATTGTTCAAGCGTCTGTCTACGTTTTAACTCTTCAATGGCATTATTATAGTCAGCTTGAGCCTTGCCTACCTGTGCCTGGGCACTTGCAATTCCATCATCACTTACAAAGACTTGAGAGTTTAAAGATTTACTGTTGGCTTCTGTCTGACGATACTGACGTTGTGCTTTGGCCAGCATCGCTTGTGCCTGGCTCAATGCAATCTGTGCATCTCTTGGATCCACCTGAGCCAAGATATCGCCTTTATGTACTTGTTGCGTATCATGTACACGAATTTCAGCAACCTGCCCTGTCACCATAGAGGTAATCTGTGCAGTTTCCGCCCCGACATAAGCATTGTCAGTACTGACAGTATGATTAAAGAAGAAAAACCAGATTGCATATAAAATCGCAACAATCACAATAACCAAGGCAAAAATACTCAGTAATTTCTTTCGTTTCGCCTTTAAAGCATCATCATCTACGTCTGATGCAGTCACTTGTGCAGATTCAGTCATTGTGTATTCCTAAATGGCTCAGGTCTAATTGTCACGATTTTCTTAAGTTAATTTTAAGTTTAGGAATTGAACCTGAACTGAAACTTAAAATAAAACTAAAATGACAATTGATATTTTCATCATCAGGCAATTTTATCGAAATAATTCACATGATGAGAATAAAAACTTAACTTATGCGTTCAAAAATGCAGTAGACGATATTTTACAAAAATCCATTTTATAAATTAAGCCTATGTTTTAGATTGTTTATTTCAAAAATCCTGTATTTATTTTTATTGTTTAAATGCTAATAGCTATAAAAAATAGGAGATTTTTTCTCCTATATTTTTAAAATGCATACGAGGCAATTGCTGTTGCGATCGCTTTATTTTCATCATTGATCAGATTCATACGCATGGTACAGCCTTTGCGTCCGAATCTTAAAACTTCTGCACGTGCAATAAAATATTGTCCTCGGCCAGGAGCCAGATAGTCAACCCGCATATCTACCGTCGCAAGGCGTGATACTTTCTTGATTGCCTCTGCCATTTCAGTGGCTTCAGCACGGCGATAGATCTCAGCCATAGCGACAATTCCGCCAATACTATCGAGCAGTGTAGCGGCCACACCACCATGCAAGATTTGAAAAGCCACATTGCCAATCAGGTAAGGCTGCATGTCGATATAGCCCTCGATTTGATTGTCAATGACACGCATCTGCATGGCGTTGTGACTAAAAAATGGAGATCCATTAAATGCCTGACAGAGTTGATTTAGAATAACGCCAAAATCAACTTTTTCACCTAAATGTATATGCCCAGTCCACAGTTTTTTTGATTCAGTCATAAAATACTCAACGTTGATAAATCTGCATTAAAGCCAATTCTGCTTGTACAAATGCCCAGTGATGGGTCTACAATACCCCACAAGTTTAATACTGAACATTGAGATTGTTATGACTTATACGTTCAATCGTCCTGCTTTTCCCGCAACGCGTATGCGCCGTATCCGTAAAAATGATCAATTGCGAGCAATGGTCAGTGAAACACAACTGACGCCTCATCATCTCATTTATCCAGTATTTGTATTGCCAGGGCAAAACCAGCGCCAGGATATTCCAAGCATGCCGAATGTTCAGCGCCTATCTGCCGATCTGTTGCTCAAAAAGGCTGAACAGCTTTTAGAATTGGGTGTATCAAAACTGGCTCTATTTCCCGTGACTCCACAAGAAGATAAAAGTCTAAGCGCCGAAGCGGCATGGCGTGAAGATGGATTGGTCCAGGAAACCTGTCGTCTGCTTAAAAAAGAATTGCCAGAAATGGTACTGATCACCGATGGTGCTTTAGATCCTTATACCACGCATGGTCAGGATGGCATTATCGATGACACAGGTTATGTGCTCAATGATGAAACGGTTGAATGTCTGGTGAAGCAAGCACTAAGCCATGCTGCAGCTGGCGCAGATGTGATTGCACCAAGTGATATGATGGATGGGCGTATTGGTGCGATTCGTCAGGCATTAGAGCAAAATAATTTCATTTATACCAATATCATGGCCTATTCTGCAAAATATGCTTCTAGCTTTTACGGTCCATTCCGCGACGCAGTTGGCTCGGCAACCAACCTTAAAGGTGGTAATAAGTATAACTACCAGATGGATATCGGAAATCGTGCCGAAGCACTCCACGAAATTGCCCTTGATCTTCAGGAAGGTGCAGATATGGTCATTGTCAAACCTGGTATGCCGTATCTGGATGTCGTTCGTGAAGTGAAAGATACTTTTGGTGTTCCGACCTTCATCTATCAAGTCAGTGGTGAATATGCCATGTTGGCAGGTGCCATCCAGAATGGATGGCTATCTGACAGTGTGATTTTAGAATCACTGATGTGCTGTCGTCGTGCGGGTGCAGACGGTATTTGGACATATTTTGCAGAAGAAGCCGCACAAAAACTCAAAGAGATGAAATAAGCAGAATACACATCGGATATGAGCATGCATATTGCCATTATTGGCGCGGGCGTAAGTGGTTTACTCACCGCACTGGAGTTGATTGAACACGGTTGTCAGGTCTCTATTTTTGATCAGCAACAGGCAGGACAAGCCGCCTCGTGGGCAGGTGGTGGTATTTTATCGCCTATGTATCCATGGCGCTATCCGCAAGCGGTCAATACACTCGCCCAAAATGGCAAAACCCTGTATCAACAATGGAACCAAAAATTGCAGCCGCTGACAGGTATCGATTTTGAAATCCACGATACAGGCATGCTGATTTTTGATGAAAGCGATTTTGAAATTGGCTTAAATTACGCAAAAAAGCATCGAGAGCCGATGCAACACGCCAGCTATCTGGATGGCAACCCACTGCAACAGGTCAATTCACGGATCAATTCCAAATTGGAACAGGCGATCTATTTTCCTGAACTCTCCAATATCCGTAATCCACGCCTTTTACAATCCATCATGGCTTATTTAAAACAGCATCCTTTAGTTCGCTTTTTTGAACATCGTCCCGTGGTCAAACTTCATATTCAGCAGCATCAAATTGGGTATGTACTTGATGAATCAGGCATAAAAATTGAAGCGGATCAGTTTGTGATTGCAACTGGCGCATGGAGCCAGCACTGGTCACAACAGCTTGATCTGGATATTCCTGTACATCCAGTACAAGGACAAATGGTACTGTTTAAAGCCCCTGCCCAATGGCTACCGACCATGTGCATGAATAACGTGATGTATCTGATACCACGTCAGGATGGCCATATTGTCTGCGGTTCCAGTATGGCACATTGTGGTTTTAACACCCTACCAGACTCAACCACCAAGCAAAATATTGTTGATGCCTGTCTGGAAATGGTGCCTGAATTGGCTCAATTTCCAATTGTAAAACAATGGGCTGGACTTCGACCAAGCTCACCTACAGGTATTCCCTATATTGGCCAAGTGCCAGAAATAGATAACTTATGGATCAATGCGGGGCATTTCCGTAATGGGTTATGTATGGGGCCTGCCTCTGCACAACTGTTACGTCAGCTCATGCTCAAACAACCCACAGACATAAACCCAGCCCTTTATTCTCCCGAACGCCTCAGTAAGCCTGTCATGGTATAGCACTAAGATTTAGAATAAATCTGGCGTAATGCTTGATCGAGATGAGCAAACTGAAAAAGATAACCTGCGTCTAGCAACGCTTTAGGTTGCACATACTGTCCATTTAAAATCAGTTGAGACTGTTCTCCCAAAAGTTTCTGAAATATAAAAGCAGGCGCGCTCAAAAATGGACGACGCTTAATCACTTGCCCTGCAATTTTCACAAATTCGGCTTGCGAGGTCTGAGTCGGCGCAACGGCATTAAAGATGATGTGCTCGGTCTGGGTATGTAATAAAAAATCAAGAATAGCCAGCACATCCTGAATATGCACCCACACCACAGCTTGGCGCCCAGAACCAATTTTACCCACCAGATTCAGTTTAATCGGAAGCATCATTTGTGGCAAAATCCCACCGTCTCTGGCAAAAACGACGCCAAGTCGCATAATTCTGGTGTCAAACTGCGTATAGCTTAATGCCGCCTGCTCCCATTGCTGGCAGAGTTCTGACATAAAAATTGCCTGCGGAGGTGAATGCTCATCACAAACGCGTTGCCATTGCTCTGTTTCATCTATGCCATAGTAACCAATCGCAGAAGCCGAAATAATACGTCTTGGTTTTTGCTGCTGCCTGATTAACCATTCATAAACATGCGTCGTGGTGTCGACTCGACTATCGATCAATTTTTGCTTGCGTTCTGCTGTCCATCTGGACTGGCCAATATTTTCTCCCGCCAAATTAATGACATAGTCGAGCGGTTGCATGATCTGATCCAGATCGTCAATCCAGACCAGATTTGGATGCTTATAACGCTGAGCAATATGCCGTGTATAAGCAAAAAGCTGATAATTCGCATCAAGTAAATGCGGTAATACATGACGACCAATAAAACCTGATGCGCCTGTAATCAAAATTGTTGCGACATGATGATTCATCTTTTTAAAGTCATTATTGCTATTATTGAAACAAGTCTAACTAAGCTGATCTATATTGCCGTTTGCTTATTGAAACATTTTGTCTGCCATGCGTTGCGCCTGTTTACCATAAAACCAGTAGGTAATCAGATACAGTGGAATCGCCAGCAATAAAATCATGATCAGTGCAATAGTGATAAATTGGGGCTGTTGTAAATACAATAAAAAGTTCTGAAAAATTTCAGCGTCCTGACGCGCAAAGATCACTAATCCAAGCAATACGCCCAAAAAATTGTAACCCCAAAAAATCAAGGTAAATCCCAAGGTCAGTTTCTTACGCTCTTGCTGCGTGGGTGCTCGCTGCTCACGTTTTAAAAATTGAAATAACACCACGATCATCGCAACCAGATAAGGGATTGCTGTCACAATTCCTCCCATCCCTGCAGGCAGCACGGCTGCAATGACACCCCCAATTAAAGTTAAAATAAAACAAATCAGAAAAAACCAAAGGTAATAACGGCGTAAAGCGGTCATATTCATCACAAAATTGACAAAGAAAAAAATATTTTAAGTTTTTTTCAATTTTTTTTCATTTTATTGTCAACCTTTTCGGTATGAGCTTCGTTATATGGAGTACAAGGTCAGCAGCAACCGATTATTTTTGCACGGCATCCGCAGATTTTCGGTGACCTTTCATTATGACATCCACTTTAGGATATGTTTTGTTAGCAGCCAAACCTGTTCTAAAGTTTTTGACCGACGATTTATCATCACTCGAATCGTCGGTCTTTATTTTTTTAAGCTTTCATTTTATTTATGGTTAGCATAGCTTAATCTTTGACATCTCTATTTTATAAAAGCCAGAACTCAATAGAATCATGATTAAAAGGATTTTTAAATGTCTATAAAAATTAATTTTTTGTCGGTTCTATGCTTGCCATTATTAACTGCTTGTGTAGGGAATATGAATCCTACTGGTGGAAATTCATCTCCAAACTATCCCTTTTTTATTACAACTCAAGCTCAAATTGTAAAAAATATTCGTGTTCCAATAGGAACAAAATTAGTTTATCAAGAACAATCTTTTAAACAAGGCAGACAAGATCGGTTGCTGCCTGAGACAAAGCTGACCGCAATTGAATTTCCAAATAACCAAACCATACTTTGGGGAGGGGTTCCTATCTCCTCAATCAATAAATTTTTTAACTCAGAAATGCATGGTTATACAGTTTATGCTGATTTCAAACGATTGCCTGATACTCAGAAAAATAGATTTACTCAACTTTGGCAATCATGTGACGAGAGATTAGGCATCACCGTAAAAAACACAAATGATTGGTCATTTAATAAAAATAATATCACTGATGTTGAAAGCTGTAGTGTGCTTTATCAACGATATTTTAAAAATGATGCGAAACAACAAAATTTTCTGGATCAGTTACATCAAGCCTTAAATCGGGTGGATTAAACCTAAAAATATCCATTTAAAATCTAAACCAACCCTATCTTTGTATTTTCAACCCTATCTTTGTTTAAAAAATCAGCATTACCCTTCAAATTTAAATGATGCTTCACACATAATTGGAAAATTCACAGAATTTGCGATCATACATTCATGATGCGCCTGCTCATGCAACTGATTCGCCAGATCAAGATTTGCACCTGCTTTTAAAATAACATGCGGTTTTAAAACAATATGCGTCATGTGTCCCCGTTTTTCAGCATGCGCATCATCCATAAATCCACATGCATGATCAACATAATCGACGACACAAATATGATTCACTGCACAAAGATGCAAATACCATAATTTATGACAGGCTGATGCTGCTGCGACCATCAAATCTTCAGGGTTCCATCTGCGTGGATCGCCACGATACGCTGGATCTGCCGAACCAGAAATAGCGGGTTTATTCTCACTTTCAATGACAAAATCACGTTGATAGGATTGATAGGTTTGAGTGCCTTCACCCGTATTACCAATCCAGCGAATTTTTAGGTCATATTGATGAATGGTCATTATAGATATTCCTTGACACGATTTGAGTAAAAACCGAAGTAGCTTTTTCACTCGGTAGAATCTGAATTAGACTGTGATTTATGCTACCTTATCTTCTCATCAAAAACAGGAAATTCATCAGCAATGGCCGTGCGTTTTTTTCATACTTCAGACTGGCACTTGGGGCAGTTTTTTTATAATCACTCCCGCCACTATGAACATGAACAATTTCTGGCATGGTTACTTAAGCAGATCAAGGCCAAACAGCCACATGCCCTGCTGATCGCTGGTGACATTTTTGATGTCATTAATCCAAGTTCGCAGGCACAGAAGCAACTTTATCAGTTTCTGGCCGATGCCCATGCACTTGCTCCACACATGCAAACGCTGATGATTGCTGGTAATCACGATTCGGGTTATCGCATTGAACAAGTTGAGCCTTTGCTTGAAAAATACAATGCCAGAACTGTAGGTGTCATTCGCTGGAATGAAGATAAAACACTTAATCTGGAACGCTTGATCCTGCCTGTTTATGATGAAAATAAAAACGTGGTTGCATGGTGTATTGCGCTGCCCTTTCTACGTTCGGCCGAAATTACAGGCTTTAACGAGCATACCAACAATAGCCAAAGCGCGATTGCTTACTTGCATGAACAATTGATTTCAGAAGCCAAACGACGTAAAACGGATGATCAAGCGATTATTTTGATGTCACATGCGCATATGCAAGGCGGTGAAACCTCAGACTCCGAACGCCCGATTATTATTGGCAATGAAGAAGCTCTTTCGACTGCGCTATTTGACGATGCAATTGATTATGTCGCACTGGGGCATTTGCATAAACCCCAGAAAGTACAGCATCCGCACATTCGTTATAGTGGCTCGCCTATTCCACTGTCATTTAGTGAAATTAACTATAAACATCAAGTAGTCGATGTGAATATTGATCCTACGCAGAGCACAGATAAATTCCAGTTTGAAGCAATCGAAATTCCAAGAAGTATAAAACTGCATAAAATTCGTGGTGAACTCAATGAGGTTATACAGCAGTTAAAATCATTGGCGCAGGGTGAAATTGAATCAATTGATTTACGCGAATATATCGATATTGAATATCATACGCTTACACCACCATTACCCAATCTCAGACAACAATTTGAAGATGCATTGCCCCCCAAGCGCTATCGATTGGTTCGAATCTCACGGCAATATTTGTCACAGGACAACAACGCAGCCCAAGCAAGCAAAATTAATCTAGAACCACCGACTCCCGAAAAACTGTTTGAACAAATCTGGGATAAAAAAGGCTATCACGCAGATGATGACGTCAAAAAAGACTTTATGAGCCTGGTCGCTCAGGCACAACAACAACTTGAAGATCAACACAAATACTAAAGGATTGCCGTGAAAATTTTATCAATCCGACTTAAAAATTTAGCCTCTTTGGCAGGTGAGCATTTTATTGATTTTGAAAGTGAGCCTTTAGCCAGTGCAGGACTCATTGCGATTATTGGTAAAACAGGTGCAGGAAAATCCACAATTTTAGACGCTATGTGTCTGGCGCTGTTTAACAAAATTCCAAGACTTAAAGACAGCGATGGCAAACTCACCGATGTTGATGGTTCTGAGTTATTAACCAATTCACCCCTTACTGTACTACGTCGTGGAACAGCACATGGTTTTGCCGAACTGTGCTTTGTCGCACAAGATCAAAAACACTATCTGGTTCGATGGGAAATCAAACGCGCACGCGAGAATGCCAACGGTAAATTGCAAAGTGTGCAACGTTATTTAAAATGCCTGACCGATGGTGTCGTGGTTGCCGATAAAAGCAAAGCAGTCGAAACGTATATTCAGCAAATTACTCAGCTGAGTTTTGAACAATTTACCCGTGCAGTATTGCTGGCACAATCTGAAGTCACTGCTTTTTTAAAAGCACGCGACAATGAACGGGGTGAACTGCTTGAGTATCTGACCAACTCTGCCATTTTTGCCAAAATTGGACAATTGGCTTTTGAAAAAACGAAAGAAGTTCGATTACAGCGTGAAAAATTAGAAAGCGTTCTCGGGCATCTTGAAATCCGGTCCGATGAAGAAATTGCTGAATTACACACACAATTTCAAAACATTCAGCAACAAGTTCAACAGCTTGAAAATGAAAAGAATCAATTCAAACAGCAACAGCAATGGTTTGAACAACGAGATAAAATTAGAAATGAAATCGATTTAAAGCAACAACAATATGATCTGCAACTTAAAGCTCAACAAGCAATTGCACAAGATCGCGTTTTACTGAGTCAGTTAGAAATATTTTCTGAAATACGTCCAATCGTATTTCAACAGCAACAGATTCAAAAAACATTACAACAACTCGCGCCACACATTCAACAAAAGCACAACGAGTTTCATGCTTTAACCACGCAATTTCAGCAGGAGAAAACGCGTTATTCTCAGGCAGAACAGAGCCTACATCAGTTTCAAGGTTTTGAACAAAAGCATCAAAAAGAGCTTGCCGATTTACGCAATCATTTGCAGAAACGCGAGCATATTAAAGAAGACTATAACAAAACTAAAAGTCGTTTAACCCAAATCGAAAGCCAACGACACCCTCTATTAGCGCAACAACAACAGTTAGAGCAAACGATCCATCAGCTCGATATACAGCATACGGATGACTTAGAGCGATTAAAAAACAGCGCTCAGTATTCTCCTTTAGATCAAGGTTTAAAAGCGCATATTCAGCAGCTTAACCAGTTTAATTTGCACTATCAGAAAATAGAACATAGTTTAGGTTCGATTCAGGACGCACAAGCAAGGCTTGAACAAGATCAAAATAGATTCAACACATTAATCATGCAATTTGGTACCACCCAACACATTGAGGAACGCATTGAGCAACAACAAAAACTAAAACAAGCGCAGCAGATTCGTCTTAATCAATTGGATACGACTCAACAGAAAATCCAGCGCTATTTTGAATTAAAAAATGAAATGTTCACTCTGCAAAGTCAATTTGAGACTGTAAATCAACAATACCAAGAGTTTGAGCAGTCCACTCAAAAAACCGAGCAAGATTATCAATCAGCTAAAAATGAACGTGAAAAACTACAGCAAATGTTGCAACAACAACGTTTATTGCACGCTGAAAATATTGAACATTTACGTGCCGAGCTCAAACACGGCGAAGCATGTCTGGTCTGTGGCAGTATCGAACATCCTTATCGTGATGATGAAAGTCAAATATCAAAAGCCCTATATGAATTACAGCAACAACAAGAACAACAAGCCATTCAGCAGGAACAGCAGTGTTTTAAACTGTGGCAAAACATGCAACAGCAATTCACTCAAAGCCAAACCCAGCATAAACAGTTGCAACACGATTTACAGCAACTGCGGGAAAAATTGAATGGTCATGATCAGCAGTTACAACAGCATTTATTACAGTCGAATATTCAACTCAATTTTAACTTAAATGAGCAAGATATCACTGCTCAGCTTCAAGCTTTAACCTTAGACTCTTTTCAAGCACATCAGCAGCTTGAAAATGAATTACAACTGCTCAATCAGGCCAATAAAGATCACTATCAACTGACTCAACGTATTCAAAATACACGTCATCAACTTGAGACAGTAGATCAATTACAGCAGCAAGTTCAGCATATTGTAGATTGTCTAAGCGCCGAGGATAAAATTTCCTGGACCAAACAAGGCCTGTTATTTACACAGCATATTTTACAAGCGTTACAACATCGTAGCCAGCAACTTGAACACGCAGAACACCTACTCAAACAAAAAGACCAACATGATCAGCAACTCAAGTTATTACTATCCAATGTGGCAGGACTTACGACACAGCAAGCAGAATGTGCGCAGCAATTAAAAGAGATCGAAGCAAACGGGAAACAAAATACAGATGCAGCCAATCAACTGATTTTCACCATGACAGGTTCGACTGAGCTTAAAGCCAATGAATGGTTACAACAGCATGATCAACAGCGTCATCAATTACAGCAGCGATACCAACAGTTAAAATTCAACTTTGAACAAGCACGTGAAAATTTTGAACAGCAGAAAAGTGCGCTTGAGCACCTAGAAGCAAAACAGCAGCAAAATCAGGATTCACTCGCACAATGTAAAACTGAAATATCTACATGGCTCGTTCAACATCAGGATTTTGTAGAAGATCAATTGAACGACTTACTTGCTATTGCATCGACTCAAGAACAACAGATTCGAAATACAATACAACAGGCAGATCGTGCGTTAAGTGAAGTAAATTCTGTGCTCAAAACACTTCAGCAACAGTTAAATGTGCATCTTGAGTTACAACCAGCCATTCAGGCTGAGCAGTTATCTGAACTCATGATAACCAATCAAAACATTTTAATGCACACCACAGATCAACGAGATCAATTAAAAATACAGCTCGAATTACATCAACAAAACCTGAGCAAGCAGCAGCAATTTGCAAATCAGATTCAAATCATTCAACAACAAGAACATCGCTGGAGTAAAATTTCCAGCCTCATTGGTGACGCTAAAGGGAAAGAATTTCGAGATTTAGCTCAACAATATAATCTTGATATTCTCTTAGAATATGCCAATCAGCAGCTCGCCATGCTGTCTCAACGCTATACATTAAAGCGTTTGGATAACTCATTGAGTCTTGCGATTATCGATCATGATATGGATGGAGAAACTCGTTCGGTTGCATCACTATCAGGTGGTGAGTCTTTCTTAACTGCCCTTGCCATTTCTTTGGCAATTGCCAATATGGCTTCTGGCTCCATGAAAATAGAATCGCTATTTATTGATGAAGGTTTTGGCACACTCGATGCTTCATCCTTACATATGGTGATGAATGCACTGGATCAGTTACAAAGTCAGGGACGTAAAGTTGTACTCATCTCGCATATTCAGGAAATGCACGAACGTATTCCAGTGCAGATTCAAGTACAACCGATTGGGTCTGGCTCAAGTCGAATTGAAGTGGTCGGTTAAACCCGACGCTTAAATCCCTTTTATTGTTTAATCTTTTTACCTTTAGACTACCGTTTGTATGCCAAGACTCAATTGAAAATATCCCAGAAACTGATAGCTTAAAATGATTCAGATTCAAAATGAAAAAATGATCACATAAACTCATAAAGCAAAGATCAATTTTTAGGATGAAGAAGAATTTTTATTAATTTTTTCTTTGAGCTTTATCATATGCATACTTTTAAAATTGATTGTCAACTTCACTATCGCGTTATCCAAATGACTGAGTTTGTTTTTCAGTTTGAAGTGGCCGAGCACCCTTGGCAAACGCTGATCCATGAGTCATTTCAATTCAAGCCTGATTTGGCCTTTGAGCAGTACGAACGTGACGCGGGTTTAAATCGACTCATACGCGTCAATGCCCCAGAAGGTGATTTAAGTGTTTCCTATACTGCGAAAGTTCAAACGCACATCCCAGAACGGAATACTTCTTTAAAAGAGTGTGAAATTAAAGATTTACCTTCTGATACTTTATTTTATCTGGCACCCAGCCGTTTTTGCGAATCTGACCTCATCGACACAATGGTAACTAACACTTTTGCAGAGTTACCTAAAGGCTATTCACGTGTGCAGGCAATCTGCGACTGGATCCATGACAATATTATCTATCAATCAGGATCATCCGACAGTACCACCACAGCACGAGATATTTTGGTGAACCGTGCAGGCGTCTGCCGTGATTTTGCCCATTTAGGCATTGCGATTTGCCGTGCGCTCAACATTCCTGCCCGCTTTGTTTTTGGTTATATGCCTTTTTACCAAGCTCAACCAGATTTTCATGCAATTTTTGAGGTTTACCTTGAAAATCAATGGATGCTTTTTGATGCAACACGTATGGGGCCGATTGACCAATTTGTACGTGTTGGTACTGGGCTTGATGCCAAAGACGTTCCGTTTGCAACGGTTTATGGCGAGATTGAGCTCATTTCTATGAGCCCCGTGATTGAGCTTGTTTAAATCAAACCGCATGATGAATCAATTTGCTAATTAAGAGTTTTTAATTTTTAAACGAGGGAACATAAATTTCCCTCGTAATTATTTAGCTTGAGTATTTAAGCCAAAGTCAGAACGACACCTGAAAATGCCAGACAGTAAATACCAAATAAATACCAACGACCATGCTCGAGCCATGCTGAAAGCCATTTAAGTGCCAATAAACCAGTCAAAAAACTAAATACCATTCCAAATATACTCGGCAAAAGCAGGCTCCCTAACGCCAAATGCGTTGCTCCTGTCGTTGCGTGTTGAGCATGCAATAAGCGTACAAGTTCTTTTACAATCACAGCAGGAGTAAGCACCACTGCCAAAGCGAAGCTGAATTCTTCTGCTTTTTGACGGGAAATACCTAAAAATAGTCCCGTTGAAATAGTCGCACCAGAACGAGAAAAACCACGAAAAGGTAGACACAATGCCTGCACAGCGCCAATAATCATAGCGCTTGGTAAACGGATATCGCCTTGCTGTCCGCGATCTAAACGAGAAGACAAAATAATTAAAATTCCTGCCGCAGCCAATGCCGCAGCCATCAGTTTTGAATTACTAAATAAATGCTCAATTTCAAAGCTGCTCACTCCGCCAAAGAACACATGCTTAATGAGCGATTGCAATAACAGCCCAAGTACGCCCGTAATCGCGGTTGCCAGTAACACATACCATGCACGCTGTTTAAATGACTGCCAATCAAAAAAGTAAGTTTTCTTCCACGAATGCCAAAAATACACAATAACGGCAAACATGGTTCCCGTATGCAGCATAACCAATAAAAATGTCATATTGGGTGCTGAAGGATCAAACCCCATCAGCTTTTCTGCCAAAATTACATGCGCAGAACTCGAAACGGGTAGTAATTCAGCTAATCCCTGAATAACAGCTAAAATAAAAACATGCAACAGATCCATGGCGTGACTCATATATGCTATTGCAGCTTATATACGCAGATGCCATTAAGAACAGATTAAAAAGCGTAAAATTTTTTAGAAATAAATCATATCCCTTTTTAAATAAAATCATGTTCTAAAGTAATCATCGGGTATCGCAAGTTCAGTATTAAGGTTTGGCATAATCTCGAGCACCAAATAAAGCAGTTCCAATACGTACAATACTGGCTCCCGCAGCAATTGCTTGCTGTAAATCTCCAGACATTCCCATGCTGAGCGTATCCCAATCCTGTGGTTGTTGATGATGAGATTTAACCTGTTCAAACAATTGTTTAGCATCAGTAAAAGCGGTGATCTGATCGGGTGCAGGTATCACCATTATTCCGCGTAAGCGTACCTGAGGAAGCTGACTGATTTCTTCAACCAGTTGAGCAACATCTTCAGGCTGGCATCCATCTTTAGAATCCTGATGATCAATATTGACCTGAATGCATAAATTTAACGGCGGCTGCGTCTGCAAACGCTGGCTAGATAATCGCTCGGCGATGATCAAACGATCGACCCCGTGCACCCAGTCGAACTTTTCTGCCAAAAGCTTAGTTTTATTACGCTGAACATGACCAATAAAATGCCACTCAATATCGAGATCATCGAGGGCTTCAATTTTATCTAGCGCTTCCTGAAGATAGTTTTCACCAAAAGCGCGCTGCCCAAGTTGATACATCTCTCGCAGTGCAGAATCTGGATGAGTTTTCGAGACTGCCAATAACTGTACAGTGGCTGGATCACGTTGTGCCTGCTCACAGGCGACCTGAATTTGATGAAGAACTTGATTTCGTGCATCTTTAAAGTGATTCATTGACAGGGTTCTCATTTCAAACGTATTTTTTACTTAACCTAAAGCACAAATCTTGGTAAGCTTTAATCAAACAACTCAGTATTCTACAAAATAATTAAACCTTTTGACGATCTTCGGGGAAAATATGGATATAACAGAATTACTCGCGTTTTCGGTGCAAAATCGTGCCTCTGACCTGCATTTATCCGCAGGAATTCCCCCCATGATCCGTGTCGATGGCGAAGTTCGTCGTATTAATCTTCCTGCAATGGATCATTCAGAAGTCCATAATCTCATTTACGATATTATGAATGATAAACAGCGCCGAGACTACGAAGAAAAACTGGAAACAGATTTTTCTTTTGAAGTGCCTAATCTAGCTCGTTTTCGCGTCAATGTGTTTAATCAAAATCGTGGAGCTGGTGCTGTATTTCGGACCATTCCATCACAAGTTCTGACGCTTGAAGAACTGGGACTGGGTAAAATTTTTCGGGATATTTGCGATTATCCGAGAGGACTCGTCCTTGTCACAGGCCCCACTGGTTCCGGTAAATCAACCACCCTTGCAGCCATGCTCGATTATATTAACAATCATCGCTACGACCATATTTTGACTGTTGAAGATCCAATTGAGTTTGTACATGAGCCTAAAAAATGCCTGATCAATCAGCGTGAGGTACATCGCGATACATTAGGCTTCAATGAAGCACTGCGCTCAGCTTTGCGTGAAGATCCAGACATTATTCTGGTTGGCGAAATGCGGGATCTGGAAACCATCCGTCTGGCTCTTACTGCCGCAGAAACAGGGCATTTGGTTTTTGGAACACTGCATACCACATCAGCCGCGAAAACCATTGATCGTATTATTGATGTCTTTCCTGCCGAAGAAAAAGATATGGTTCGCACCATGTTGTCGGAATCCTTACAAGCGGTTATTTCCCAAACTTTATTAAAAAAAGAAGGCGGTGGACGTGTTGCAGCCCATGAAATCATGATTGGAATTCCTGCAATTCGCAATCTCATTCGTGAAGGTAAAGTCGCTCAAATGTACTCTTCTATCCAAACAGGTGCGACACATGGCATGACGACCCTGGATCAGAGTCTCAAACAGCTTTTGGCAAAAGGCATCATCAACTTACCAACGGCACGCGCTGTCGCAAAATCTCCAGAGTCGTTCTAAGAATAACGCTACTCGATCTGAGAGGAAAACAATACGATGGACTTTAATGATTTACTCAATTTGATGGCAAAACACAAAGCATCTGATTTGTTTATTACAGCAGGTGTAGAACCATCTTTAAAAATTAACGGTGAAATTACCCCCGTCTCTAAAACCAAACTCGATGGAGATATGATCGCTCAGTTGATTGATTCGATTACAACGCAAAAGCAACGACAAGAATTCATTGAAACGCATGAATGTAATTTTGCCATCTTAAATCGTGAAAAAAACGAACGTTTCCGGGTGAGCGCATTTCAACAGCGTGACATGCCTGGTATGGTGATTCGTCGTATTGAGACCAAGATCCCCTCTCCTGACGATTTACATCTACCTCCAATTTTAAAAGAACTGGCCATGAGCAAACGTGGCATTATTATTTTTTCTGGGGCAACTGGTACAGGAAAATCCACGTCTTTGGCATCCATGATTCAACATCGTAATCAGCACTCAAAAGGTCATATTATTACTATTGAGGATCCGATTGAATTTATACATGAGCATGCTGGATGTATTATCACTCAGCGTGAAGTCGGCATTGATACAGATTCTTTTGAAATCGCGCTTAAAAATACGTTGCGCCAGGCGCCTGATGTGATTCTGATTGGTGAAATTCGCTCACGTGAAGTGATGGACTATGCTTTAGCTTTTGCAGAAACTGGCCATTTAGTATTTGCAACTTTACATGCCAATAATGCCAATCAAACCTTAGAACGGATTATTCACTTCTTTGATGCAGATCGACATCAGCAAATTTTTATGGATTTATCGCTCAATCTTAAAGCGGTGATTTCACAACAGCTTATTCCAACCCATGATGGTCAAAGTCGACGTGCTGCCGTCGAAGTGCTGATTAATACGCCTTTACTGTCAGATTACATTCGTCAAGGTGAAATCTATAAAATTAAGGAATTAATGGCTCGTTCTGGAGAACTTGGCATGCAAACCTTTGATCAGGCACTTTTTGATTTATATGATCATCAGCACATCAGTTATGCAGATGCGCTCAAGCATGCAGACTCGCCTAATAATTTACGTCTACAGATCAAGCTTTCGGAAGAAGCCAACAAACCCCTAGATAACAGAGAAAGAATGTCCGAAATGGAACGGAAAATGACTTTTGATGGTCAACGCCGTAATCTCAAATAAAAGAGGGCAATTTTGCCCTCTTTTAATTGTTGTATTTATGTGATTTTACTGCTTTTTACGATATGCTTCCTGACACTCAGTCGCATCGCAATAACCATATAAATTTAAAGAATGGCCAGTCAGCGTAAAGCCATGCTTTTCAGCTACTGTATGTTGCTCATGTTCAATAACTTCATTTGTAAATTCAACAACTTTCCCACAATTTAAACATACTAAATGATCGTGGTGGTCTTCTTGCATAATTTCAAAAACAGAATGATTGTTTTCAAAATGATGACGCTGAATAATTCCTGCTGCTTCAAACTGAGTTAATACACGGTAAACTGTTGCTAAACCCACATCTTCGCCTTGTTCAAGCAAAGTTTTATAAATATCTTCAGCACTCAAATGATGTTGTTTTGAATTTTCTAATAATTCCAAAATCTTAATTCGAGGAAGGGTGACTTTCAGTCCAGCTTTTCGTAAATCTTGATTGGAAATCGGCATAAAAAAAGGTCTCTCAACAAATCTCAAGTTGGAATAGGCAATCGTGTTTAGATGCAGTATGATCTATCCTTGGATCAAATGCATCATAATTTATCGGGATAGTGTAGCAAAATGCAAAAACTTATGTTGGCGTTATTCGTCACTTCACTGCTTGCTGGTTGTTCGACGCTTGGAGTTTATAAGGTTGATATTCCTCAAGGAACCCCTTTAACCAAAGCTCAAGCATCGAAAGTTCAGGTCGGCATGAGTTACCAACAAGTTCGTTTCTTACTAGGTAGCCCAACGATTACTGATCCGCTAAATCCACTACGTTGGGATTACATCTATAATTACATCCCAGGAACTTATGCGAAAAAAGCAAAAATCCCAGCAGCTCATGGTCAACATTTGAAAATCTATTTCAACGAGTCTGGTATTGTGAAAAGTATAGAAGGAATAGATACCCTTCCAGATTCTCAACCTGGCTTACCAGGCTCAAAAGAAGCGATTTTAACTGCGCCACCACTATAAAGACTTATGCAAAAAAATAAACCCCTCAGCAGAGGGGTTTTTCTTATTAAGTGCATCACTTAAAGCGATTGCCTTTCTGAAACCGACCTACTGGATTTTTTTCTGCACGTTTACGTCGAATATCCTTTGGATTGATGGTCAAAGGTCGATAAATTTCGACCCGATCACCAGCTTCAAGTAATCGATCCGCGACACAGCGCACACCAAAAATCCCCAGGTGATAGGGCTGTGGTAGTTCTACCTGCGTTAGCAAACCGCTGCTCTCAATCGCCTGCCAAGCAGTCATACCTTGCTGAAATGCGACACGGATATGAAACTGTTGTGTCTGCGTTGCATAAGCCACCCAGACATTTTGCTGGTTACTCATCCGAACAACTGTCCAATCACGGAAATCATGGCAACGATGATTGCCAAAGGTAACACAATACGTACTGCAATGCGCCAAAGGTTATAAAACAGCTCGTTACTAAAATTCATCGATTTACGCAAATGACTAATTTTCATAATCCAGCCAGCAAAGATCGCATAAATCAGACAAAGGAGTAACCCCCACAGCATCAACAGTACAAAGAATTGCTGTTGTAAATTTGGAATCATCCAGATCAAAACAGCAACAATCAGAATCATCCACTGTATAGGCAAAGCAATTTGGCGTTGTGCAAGTTGCTCTTTAGCCAATTGAATTAATAAAGCAGATGCCATGATCGCCGCAACAGCCCAAGTCCACATAGGTAAGGCATGCTGAATGCTCATAAAACCAAATGCAACCACAGCCAGAAGCTGAGCAAACCAAATTGGTAGGACTGTTGAACTTGCGTGTTGAGATTGTGAAGCGTGTTGTAAGCTGGTCTGCCAATATAAGCCCATTCCTAACCCACTCGCCACCAGAGCCAGTACAGTTGCATTGCCCCACTCTTTAAACTCGATAGATGTCCAATGCCACGGTGTCGTTTCTGTACCGCTCACTTGGGCTAAAATCAGAGATAGAATGACGCCAATTCCTGTCATCAGTAATAAAATCTGACGAGAGACAAAAGATAAAGCAAAGGCTAAAACAGCTAGTCCAGCCAGAATAAAGCTCGGAATTACATTAAACTGGGTAAATTGCGGTAGCAATAAACTAAGATGAGATAAAATTCCACCTGCCAAAAAGGCGATGAATGTCACGGCCATCCATCCCACCAGTCGCCATCTGGCTGATGCATCTGCATCGCGGGTTAAATGGGATAATGCATTCAGTGCTGTTGTTTTTGAACGCCGTGCCAGTGCAATTTCCAGATAACAGATGGGCAGTGCCAAAACCACCATGCTACCTAGCCACAATAACCAGAAATCTAACTGACGATCAATCTGAATACCCGCAGATGGCGCAAGTGTTACAATAATCACTAGGCTTAAACAAAACGCCATGAGCGGCGATAACCATCGTGATAGAGGAGAATCCTGCATCATGCATTCCTTGAATAAAGACTGCCGATATTTTGCCTTTGTCGTGTATGAAAATCAAAGCTTCTCTAAAAATAGATGTTTTAATTAGATCTAATCACTTAATACTGGTCTGCACGTGTGATCCGTTTTAATTCGGGATTGAGTGCTTCACGTGTCAGACGCGCAACATGGGTTAAAGCACGTTTTACAGGACGTCCATCCTGAAACAGGATTATTTCACCTGGCTGATAAGGCGTCCAGATTTCGTTATGCGTCAAGGGTTCAGTAGTAATCACCGCAACACGATCTTTAGCTGTCGTGACCTGGCTAAAATCGACTTCGACATCAATATCAATCAAACGCGCTGCTTTAAAAGGATATTCACGAACCAGCCAGTGTAACTTGGTGGTGGCATAACTAAATAATGCCTGTCCATTCGATAAACAGAAATTAAAGGTTCCGTATTCGGCAACACGCGGTGCAATCTGTTCTAGCGTCGCAAAAACCTGAAGTACACTCGGCTCTGTATAGCCAAAGCGTTCCACCAGTTGATCCAGCACATAACAAAATGCCCGTTCGCTGTCGGTATTACCCACAGGTACAAAACGACCTGTCAAACGCGGATCAAAACCATGTAAATCTCCATTATGTGCGAAAATCCATTGCCGCCCCCAAAGTTCACGCATGAATGGATGTGAGTTTTCCAGCGTAATTTTACCTTGCGTCGCTTTACGGATATGCGCAATCACATTACGTGATTTAATTGGAAAGTTTCTTACCAGTTCGGCAATTGGAGATTCAACAGCAGATTGATTGTCGATAAATAAACGACAGGTTTTATCTTCAAAAAAGGCGATACCAAAGCCATCTGAATGATCAGAGGTAATGCCAGCACGCTGTGAAAACCCCTTAAACGAAAAGGTGATGTCTGTCGGGGTTGCACAATTCATTCCAAGTAGCTGGCACATAACAATCAAATTAAATAATTATCGAGATTCAAACACTATTTTGCATGAGAGTAGAAGGTGTTGCAAATCTCAATTTTGGCACATCTTATGCACTTTTTCTGCTAAGACTAGCGCTGTACCATCTTATTCATGACAAAAGACTTTGCAATTTTATTCACTTCCAAGAAAACAAAATAATCAAGGCAGTTAAAATCTTCATCATAAAATGCTTCTTTGGACAGCTTAGATTGCATGGTTAAATACATCTGAAACAGTTTTGGAATACGCTCATCTTGCGGAAAACTGAATTGTGGATGAGTCGGCTCATAGGCACATTTAGAAGAAATATCAATAGTTTGTTCTGCACTTAGGCGTTGAATCTTTTGATGCGTATGGTAGACACGTGCAGCATTATCATCTAAATGAATACTGACACAGCCCATTAAATATTTGGCTTTCATCGACCACAGCACTTTGGGTACTAGATTGAGCCATAAGGTAGAGAGCGCCTTTCCAGAGCGAAATTTTGGATGAACACAAGTACGTCCAATTTCAACAACATTAGGTAAATAAGATAGCTTATCGACTATGTCAAATTCCTGAGCACTATAACTTTGTGATAGTTCATGTCCTTGAAATAGTTTTAATCGGGTATAGGCGACAATCTCACCTGTCCATTTCTCCCTTAAAACGGCATGCTCACAGTTAAAATCATATAAATCCTGATCCAGACCATCATCAAAATGGATACCAAATTGATGGCTAAATTGTGTCGCACGAAAGCGTTGTACTTCTTGGAGCTCTCTTAAATTATCTACCCAATCGAACCTAAATTGAGTTGAGCTATTTTTTGGACGAGCAAGCGGAAAGTTTAAATTTTGACGATAGTGATTCAGTTTTTCTAGCATAATGTCACCACTGAGTTTTTCTCTGCTTACACTAAAACACACAGATGACAAAATAATGACCAATAATTATTGCCAAAAAAAAGATCACATTCCGTGATCTTTTTGATATATGTAGCGGATATACGTTTAATGCTCTGACTTAGCATGCAGACGATTGGTAATGAGGGTACCAACGCCATGGTCGGTAAAGATTTCAAGTAATGTCGCATGTGGAACACGTCCATCCACAATATGTGCACTTACTACACCGCCTTTTACGGCATCTAATGCACATCCAACTTTCGGAATCATTCCTCCATAAATCACGCCCGTTGCAATCAAACGGTCTACTTCTTGTGTGGACAACCCTGTCAAAAGGTTTTTGTTTTCGTCCAAAACACCTGAAATATTGGTCAGAAGAATCAGTTTTTCTGCCCCTAATGCTTCTGCGACCTTACCAGCCACCAAGTCTGCATTGATATTGTAGGTATTGCCACTTTCATCAACGCCTAACGGCGCAATCACCGGAATAAAATCACTTTGGGTAAACATTTCGAGTACATCTGTCTTGATGCCCACGACTTCACCTACCAAGCCCAAATCGATATGCTTGATATCGCCCTGTTCATCATGTTTTTCCATGAGTAGCTTACGTGCACGAATCAAATTGCCGTCTTTACCCGTCAAGCCAATCGCACGACCACCGTGTTGATTGATCAGATTGACAATCGACTTATTTACGCTACCACCCAAAACCATTTCAACCACTTCCATGGTCGCTTCATCGGTCACGCGCATTCCATCAATACGATCAGAAACTTGTCCTAAACGTTTGAGTAATGAATCTACCTGCGGGCCACCACCATGAACCACAATTGGATTCAGACCGACCGTCTTAAGCAGTACAATATCACGGGCAAATGAGCTTTCAAGCTCAGGATCTGTCATGGCATTACCGCCATATTTGACCACCAGCGTTTTACCAGAAAAACGTTGAATATAAGGTAAAGCTTCAGTCAAAATTTTTGCCTTATCGATACCTTTATGCTGATGTGGCATTCGCCTCTCCTTAATAAGCCTGTGAAAGATCATGTGCAATGTTAGGGTATTGCTTTTGCAGCATGACGATAAATATTTGTCTGATTTCAGCTAAACGCTGGGGCGTATCCGCATCAAAACGCACAGTAAAATATTCACCCGTGTTGGATGCTCGAATAATGCCAAAACCGTCTTCAAAATCAAGACGGATACCATCAATTTTACTTAACTGTGCAGGTATATGTTGTGCAAACTGCTCTATATATTTTAAAACGACTTCTGGGTTCGCATGATGCGTACTAATATACAGATCTTCAGTAGAACAACGCTCAGGATAGGCTTGTAATAATTGAAAAATGGTTTGCTGTGGAGATTGGCTTAAATATTCGAGCAAGCGCAAAGCTGCATAAATGCCATCATCAAAACCAAAACCACGCCCGTCATTAAACACATAATGACCTGCATATTCGCCACCAAAAATCGCATGTCCTTGTGATTGAGCCAGATACTTGCGTAAAAAGCTGCTGCCAGTACGAATCATCTTAGGTGTGCCAGAACAGTTCAATACGGTATTTCGGACCATCGTTGAACATTTTACGTCAAATACAATTTCACGTGCGGGTAATGTTTGCAAGCATAAATGACTAAACAATGAAATGAGCCGATCTGCACTAATGATGTTGGTGTGTTCATCAATCACCACCAAACGGTCTCCGTCTCCATCAAGTGCAATTCCGATGTCAGCCCGCTGCAATATGATCTGCTGGCGCAAAGACTCAAGATGCTTTGCCTGAGAAGGATCAGGTGCATGATCTGGAAATTCACCATTTGCCTCGCAGCGCAGTGCAATCACGTCACATCCGAGTTTTTCGAGTAAAATTTTTGCACATTGACCTGCGGAACCATGTAAACCATCCAATACCACTTTAAAGGATCGGTTTAAATGAATATCTTGAAGGATCGTATCTTGATAAACATTAAAAAACTCGGTTTTGATTTGATGTGGTATTGCAGTACAAGATTGAAAATCTGACGCATCCACCCGAATCTGGGAAGCTGACCACCCTACTTGCTGAATCATCTCTGGTGATGGTGGTTCGTTATCAATGAGCCACTTAATGCCATTGTCTGATTTTGGGTTATGGCTGGCCGTGATCATCACTCCATTTCCTTCGTAGTGGCGTGCCGTGAAGTACATTAGGGGCGTAGAACAACACCCCATGTTGATCACCGTTAGACCACGTTGCTCAAATACAGACTGAATTAACTGTGCATAAGAGGGACTGGTTAAACGGGCATCATATCCAATAACGACACATGTTTGCTCTGCATCCAAATATTGAGATGCCAATCCATGAGCAATTGCAACGATCCGTTCAGGTGTCAATATATTCAGTTTTCCACGAATATCGTATGCACGAAAAATCTGAAACGGAAAAGCCTGCTTGATATCCATAAGTAAATTCTTCTTATGCCTATATTAGCAAAATAATAAAAATTGAAATAAGTACATGAAAACGCTTGAGGTAAAGTGGAAGGGAAATATTGCAAAACACAATCAAACATTTTTAATATAATTTTTTGTAACATTCAATTACTAATAAATAAATGTCTGTTAACACAGACATTTATTTTCAACAATTTGGCTTATTTCTGACCTGTGTGACCAAAGCCACCCGCACCACGATCGGTTGCTACAAATTCTTCAACCTGCTCAAATTCAGCCTGAATTACTGGAACCAGAACATACTGCGCTAAACGCTCACCTGGTTCCAGAGTAAAGGTGTTTTGACCACGATTCCAAACTGAAATCATCAGTTCACCCTGATAATCTGAATCAATTAATCCCACCAGATTGCCTAAAACAATACCATGCTTATGACCTAAACCTGAACGCGGCAAAATCAAACCAGCAAAGTTAGTATCATGAATATAAATCGCCATGCCTGTTTTGATTAAAACAGTTTGACCTGGTTCAATCTGAATGGCCTCATCCAGACAAGCACGAAGGTCTAGACCCGCAGAACCCGTAGTGGCATAAGAAGGCAAAGGCCATTCCTGACCTAAACGCTGATCTAAAATTTTAACTTGGACTTTCATTACAGTTCCTAATTGGTTTATCAATTATTTCTTTAATAACGCTTTTAAATTGGCTAAATACTGCTGAGCCTGCTCTTTCGGATCAACATTGCCTGCCAGCTTTTTCTTACGACCTAGCCATTCCAGCTCATCTTGAGGCAATTCATCCAGAAAGCGGCTTGGTGTCATTTGTTTCATTTGTCCGCCATTTTTACGTTGCTCGGCAAGCGTTAGAGTCAAGCCTTGACGCGCACGGGTAATTCCCACGTACATCAAGCGACGCTCTTCTTCAATCGTATCTGCTGCAATTGAGTTTTTGTGTGGCAACAACTCTTCCTCAAGCCCCATAATATAAACAAATGGAAACTCTAGACCTTTAGCTGCATGCAAAGTTAAAAGATTGACCTTATCGGTATCTTCTTCTTCCTGCTGTTGTTCCAGCATATCGAGCAAAACCAGCTTACGAATCACACTTTCAATATTTTTCTCATCGACATCTTCGGTACGATTTAACAGGTTTTGGATGCTGCTAAATAAACTCTCGATATTATCGAGCTTGGTTTTTTCTTGCGCAGGGGTTGCTGCCTGCTCACGGATATAATCAATATAGCCCGCTTCATTCATCATCTGACGCACCTTAGGCACAGGCTCGTCATCATCTAATAATTCACGGGTAAATGTGGTAATAAAATCTGCAAATTCATGTAATTGAGATGCAGCTTTTTTCGGAATCACCATACTCAAACGCTGGTCAGCGGCAGCAGCCAATAAAGATAAATGATTTTCTTGAGAAAATAGTCCAAGCTTTTCCAGTGTCACAGGTCCAATCGCGCGTTTAGGCGTATTAATAATACGCAAAAAAGCACTATCATCTTCTGGGTTAATAATCAAACGCAAATAACTCATAACGTCTTTGATTTCAGCCCGCGCAAAAAATGATTGTCCACCCGAAAGCTTATAAGGAATCTGCATCTGACGTAGCTGGGTTTCTAAAACTCGTGCCTGAAAGTTACCGCGATACAGTACTGCATAATCCTTCCAGTTTTTTCCATTCATCAGCTTATGAGTCATCAAATCCTTGACCACACGTTCAGACTCATCATCATCATTACGACAGGTAATAATCCGAATCACTTCACCATGCCCTTTGTCACTCCACAGCTTTTTATCAAAAATATGTGGATTGTTTTCAATAACGGCGTTGGCTGCTTTCAAAATTCGACTGGTCGAACGATAATTCTGTTCAAGCTTAATGACTTTTAAATTTGGAAAATCTTCTTTCAATAGCGCCATGTTTTCTGGTTTAGCACCACGCCAAGCGTAAATCGACTGGTCATCATCGCCTACCGCAGTAAACTGCCCCATCACCCCAACCAAGAGCTTAACTAAAATATACTGTGCTGTATTGGTGTCTTGATATTCATCCACCAATAAATAACGAGTACGGTTTTGCCACTTGTCACGTACTTCAGCATTTTCCTGAAGCAGCCGTGTAGGTAATACAATCAGGTCGTCAAAATCGACTGCATTGTAGGCACGCAAATTACGCTCATAGAGTTGATAGAGGTGTGCAAACTGAACGTCTTCAACGGTTTCACATGTTGAATGTGCTTGTTCGGGCACAATCAGATCATTTTTCCAGTCTGAAATCTTTTTCATGGCTTTGGCAATCAATTCTTTGCTTTCTGCACCTGAAAGATTGTCACGTTGCATCAAGTCCATCAGGATGCGTTTGCAGTCATCCGAATCCAAAATTGAAAAATTATTTTTCAGGGGTGTATGTTTAAGCTCTAATCTTAATAAATTCAGACCAAAGGTATGAAACGTTGAAACAGATAAACCTTTTGCATCTTCACGCGAAAGTAACTTAGCTACACGTTCTTTCATCTCACGTGCAGCTTTGTTGGTAAAGGTCATCGCGGTAATACGATGCGCAGGAATACGACATTGCTTGACTAAATATGCAATTTTTTGCGTGATAACGGAAGTTTTGCCTGAACCTGCTCCTGCAAGCACTAACAACGGTCCTTGAGTATATTTCATGGCTTCTTGTTGTTTGTCATTTAAATGACTGGCTGCAGACATAAGTATTCCTCTGATTGATCCGAGCATGATTATAGACATCTAACAGCAAGATGACTAATCGAAAACAAGGGATTTTACTCATAAAAAAACCACCCGAAGGTGGTTTTTGTAAATTCACGCGACGCTTATTGACGTTCGTAAATGCTAATCTCAACACGACGGTTTTGTTCACGACCCTGTGCTGTTGCATTTGAAGCAATTGGATTTGACGAACCGTAACCTTGGGCATTGATACGACTAGAAGAAACACCCTGTCCACTCAAGTAGTTTGCAACTGATTGCGCACGAGCTTGAGAAAGTGGAATATTAATTGAATCGTTACCAGTATTATCGGTATAACCTGTAACCAAAATCGCGCTCTTATTATCTTCAGCCAAAGTTTGTGCAACCTTGTTTAAAGTAGAATAGAAGTTTGGTTTGATATTCGATTTGTTGGTATCAAACGTAATGTTACCTGGCATCACCAAACCAACAGAACCATCTGGGTTACGGTTGACTTCTACACCAGTACCTGCCATTTGTTGACGTAATTTTTTCTCTTTCTGGTCAAGATACAAACCACTTGCACCACCAAGAATCGCACCAATTGCTGCGGCACGGTTATTTTGACGGCTAGAGTTTGCGCTAGACTTAGAGATACCATAACCCGCTGCTGCACCAATAAGTGTACCTAGAGCGGCTTTATCATACTCTACGCCACCCAAGTTGTTACCTGTTGTTTGGCAACCTGCAAGTGCTACCGCCGCCCCGACTACTGTTGTAATGACTAGTGCACGCATTGCATGCCTCCTCGTTTGTGTCTTTGTTGTCTATGATGAAAATGATGAAAGAAAAAAATAACTTAGACCATTGATTTTTTGTTAAGAATATCGATTTTAGTTACATTTTGTAATATTTAACGACTATACAATTGTGCAGTTCATCACATTTTATTCATTGTTTGATCAGATGACTTTTTTATTTGCAAAACACCGTCTATATTGATGACACCCTTATACCATCTCAAGATTCGATAGTCAGGACTTTTTTATGTCTACGCAAGCGAATAAGCAATCGGCGCTAAAAAAAATTACACGCGGACTGACTGTGGGCAGTGTGATTACAGGAAGTACATTTTTACATGGCCCTCCTGTTTTAGCTCTCGGCTTAACCAAACTTTTTAAAAAATCTCGTAAAGTCGATCAAACAAATATTCAGATCACCAATAGTTGGTTAAATGTCAATAACTGGTTAATCGACCATGTTTTACCTCATTTGGAATGGGATATCAGTATTGATGAACAGCTCGATTTAAGTATGCAAGGTCGTTATCTCATGACCTGTAACCATCAGAGCTGGGTAGATACCACGGTCAATCAATATTTTGGACTCACCCGTATGCCATTGACCCGCTTTTTTACTAAGTGGGAACTGATCTTTATTCCTTTTGTAGGACAAGCCTTTAAAATTCTGGGTTTCCCCATGATGAAACGGCATACCAAAGCACAAATTGAAAAAAATCCTGAACTTAAAACCCGGGACATGATTGAGGCACGTAAAGCCTGTGAGCAACTGTTAAGTCAGCCATTTACCTTACTCAATTATCTGGAAGGAACACGTTTCACTCAGGAAAAACATGATCAGCAAGCCTCGCCTTATCAGCATTTACTTAAACCTAAAGCGGGTGGCTTAGCACTCGCCCTTAATATTTTGGGTGACAAGATTGATGCTCTGGTGGATATGACTATTGTTTATCCAGATGGAAGTCCAGGTTATGGAGATTTCTGGTTAGGAGATGTATCAAAAATTGCGGTTAACCTGCGTAAAATTGATATTCCTGACTGGGTCTTAGGTGGCAATTACGAAGATGACGAAGAGTATCGTAAACGCTTCCAAGCTTGGGTCGATCAACTCTGGCTTGAAAAAGATCAACTCATCGGGCAAATGAAAGCCAAATACGCCGTTTCATCCTCTTAAGTTAGCCATTTTAACTATGCAGAACAGTTCAAAAAATCAGACTAAATATCATCACCTGGATCCAAATAGCTTGTCATTCAAGCTATTTTTGATCTATGACATTTTTATGGTCTTTATTATTATCTTTAACCTGTTCTGCTTATGTGCCAACTTTTTTTTGATGAGCAACATAGGCAGTTGGTTCTTTGATCATATCCGCCTAAATTTTGTCTTGGAGTTTTATAAAACCCATCTTCATCCTTGGGTAATTACGACAGAAGCATGGTTTATTGGCTTTTTGATTGTTGAACTTTTGGTTCGCTGGGCAATTTCAGTTGTATACAAACATCATCAGCGTTGGTTCTTTTTCCCATTTATTCATTGGTATGAAATATTAGCGATTATTCCACACTTGCGTTTTTTGCGATTATTTCGTGCAGGAATTGTGGCATACCGCTTATACGAGATGGGATATAAAATCATTCCCGCCTCATGGCTACAGCGTGGTCGTTTTTATTACCAAGTGATTATGGAAGAATTGTCCGACCGTGTTGTGATCACAGTGATTGATGGTATCAAACATGAACTTCAAACCAGTTCGACCCATAAAAAGATTTTGCATGACCTGGTTGATCATCACCGCAGCTTATTTGCGACAACGCTTGCCGAAATTTTGCAGGAAACACTGGCCACAGAACTTAAAGCTCAACAACCCATCATGTCTCAGCGTGTAGGTGAAATCGTCAATCAGGCAATTGAGGATACACCAGAGCTCACCCAGTTATTGCGTTTGATTCCGATTGTTGGTGGGCGTATAGAATCTCAAATACAGAGCATCGGTCAACGTCTGGGAGAAAATATTACCTCAGGACTGATTGATCCCTTTATTCAAGGCTCTGACACTGCACCTAATACAAATTATCAATTGATTGCGCAGCGTGTAAGCGAATTAAATATCGATAATCAACATCTCGAACAATTGGTTGAATCCATTGTCTTTGAAAGTATCGAAGCAATTCGCAAACAAGTGAAAATTAAACAGTGGCAAGAGATATTAAAACAACAAGATCAAGCTAAAGAATAAGCATATCGACTTTTTTTTAGGTTTTTACCTAGAGAATTCAGTTAATTTGTTCTAGCATCTGGTCTATTTACTCAATATAACTTCAACGTCCAACAACCCGTCAGAAGTTCTTAAGGAATAATTATGGCTGATATACGGATTACAGGCAGAATGGTTAATTTTACCCGATTAACCTTCGATACCAATGATCATGATGCCATCCGACAACAACTTACTTCTATTTTAAATGAAGGCTCGTATCAAGGTACAGTCGTCATTCTCGATAGTACAGTCGAGCAAGAATTAATTGCATTGATTCAATTGCTGATCAGTCTTGGCTTACAACCTATGGCTGTCATTGACGGTATTTTGAGTGACGAAGCAAAAGCGATTCAGTTTCCGGTGTTGCCAGCAGATCAGCCTCTACAACGTATCAAGGCATCCAAAGAAGAAATTACCGTCATTGCTACACCTAAAGCAGCAGATACAACTCCTGAAACAAAAACACCCATAACAAAAACAGCGATTGCACACAAAACCTCATACCATGATGAAATTTTGCGTACAGGACAATGCTTGGTGCAGGATCATGGCGATATTATTTTAAATGCTGGCATGAACAGTGGTTCTGAAGTAATTGCATCAGGTAATATTCATATTTATGGTAATGTTCGTGGTCGAATTATCGCTGGTGCTGGTGGTAATCCCTCTGCACGTATTTTCTGTCATGCACTGGAAGCTGAACTTGTTTCAATTGCTGGGACGTATTGTGTTGCAGAAGACATACCAAAAGATGTATTAAAGAAGTCTGTACATATTTATCTAAATGATAACCAAGAACTTGAATTTCGGGCGTTGGAATTTTAAGGTATAAATTAAGCACCTGAAAAGCCCGTAAAAAGCGGGTGTATGACCATAATAGGAGTGGATTCGGTGGCCAAAATTGTTGTCGTAACATCAGGCAAAGGTGGTGTAGGTAAAACTACTACAAGTGCATCTTTTGCAACAGGTTTAGCCCTACGTGGTCATAAAACTGTTGTGATTGATTTTGACGTAGGTTTACGTAATCTAGACCTCATCATGGGATGCGAGCGCCGTGTTGTTTATGATTTTGTCAATGTGATTAACAACGAAGCACGCTTACAGCAGGCTTTAATTCGCGATAAAGACATTGAAAATTTGTATATTTTACCTGCGTCACAAACACGTGATAAAGATGCCTTGACCGACGAAGGCGTCGCCCGTGTAATCGAAGAATTATCTCAAGAATTTGATTATATTATTTGTGACTCACCTGCGGGTATTGAGCGCGGTGCTATTTTAGCCATGTATCATGCAGATGAAGCGATTATTGTGACGAATCCAGAAATTTCTTCTGTACGTGACTCTGACCGTATTATTGGCATGCTAGATAGTAAAACTAAAAAAGTAGAGCAAAATGAAGGACGTGTGCGTAAACATTTATGTATTACGCGCTTCAACCCTGAACGTGCAGATCGTCAAGAAATGTTAACAATCGATGATATTTCTAAAGATATTTTGCGTATTCCAACGTTAGGTGTCATTCCAGAATGTCCTAGCGTATTACAAGCTTCAAACGAAGGAAAACCTGTAGTTCTTTATACAGAATCAAAATCAGGTCAGGCTTACGATGACCTTGTTGCGCGTTTCTTGGGAGAAGAACGTCCTTATCGACATATTACCGTTCAACCGAAAAGCTGGTTGGCACGATTATTTGGAGCATAAGCATGGCAGGATTCTGGAGCAAAATATTCGGTAATGATGAAAAGCCTTCGAGCGCCCAAACAGCCAAAGATCGTTTAAAAGTTATCGTGGCATCTGAGCAAGGTCTTGGGCGTCGTTTGAGTCAAGATAAAATTGATCAAATGAAAAAAGAGATCATGCAAGTGGTTAGTCGCTATGTACGCGGTGTGGATGAAGATCATATCCAGATGCAGGTAAGATCTGAGGCGAATATTGAAATGTTAGAAATGAATATCAATTTACCTGAAGAACGATAATTTCATTACTGATTAGTCAATAACCTAAAAATTAGGGCAAAATATGAGACTGGATCAGCAAAGCAACGCTTTGCCCAGTCGCAAGACGAGAAGCTATGCTTCGAGTGGACTGGATCAGTACTTTTTGCCCAGTCGCAAGACGAGAAGCTATGCTTCGAGTGGACTTGAATCACAACTCATTTCGTCTAAAAGATTCAATATCCTGTCTCAAATTTTACCCTTTTAATTTTTATGAGGAACGTGTTATGGCATTATCACAGCCAGCAACTTTCAACGAAGAATGGTCAGATGAGCGTGTGTTTGCCTACCTCAACCAACTTCCTCCTGAAGGTATAAATGCAGACTTTCATGTGCTGTATCATGCTTTTAAGCACATGCGCCCAACCGATTATGAGCGTTTACTCACTCAATTTGTTGCCAATGGTCGTGATGTTAATGCAATAAATCCAGAAGGTCAGCGTATTCATGACGTGATTGCTGAGTTTCCAAGACAACGTGAACCATTTTTGGAAGTCTTGGCAAAGTTTGCTTAAATACATTTGATAAAAAACCTGCATGATGCAGGTTTTTTATTATGGTCTAGACCAGTATTTCTCGTTTACCATTGGCGCCCATGGCACTCACTATGCCATTTTCTTCCATCTGGTCAATAATACGTGCTGCACGGTTATAGCCAAGGCTAAACTTGCGCTGCAAGGATGATGTCGATGCTTTTCGGGTTTCCAACACAAATGCCACACATTGGTCATAAAGCATATCCCGATCTGATGCCCCCTCACCACCGTCTTCAAAGCCTCGAGAAGTAGGCTCCTCATCAAATGGTGTCAGAATCTCATCGACATAGTTAGGTTCACCACGCTCACGCCATGCATCACAAATACGGTTCACCTCGTCATCACCGATAAATGCTCCATGCACACGCTCAGGCTCAATCTTTCCAGGCCCAAGGAAGAGCATATCACCATGACCTAACAGATCTTCTGCTCCACCTGCATCCAGAATGGTACGTGAATCAATTTTAGAGTTAACACGCAAAGCTACACGGGTTGGGATATTGGCTTTAATTAGACCTGTAATTACATCTACCGAAGGCCGTTGTGTTGCAAGTAATAGATGAATACCAGCAGCACGTGATTTTTGAGCCAAACGGGTGATCATTTCTTCGGCTTTTTTGCCCACCTGCATAATCATATCGGCAAATTCATCTGCCACAATCACAATTGATGGTAAAGGCTGCAAACGTGGCGCACGTTCTTGCGTAGCAGAATCACTTGGTTTCCAGGTTGGATCAATGAGATCTTCACCATTAGCAATGGCTTCTTCAACCTTACGATTATAATCAGCCAATTTACGAATCTTTAAAAATGACATGAGCTTATAGCGACGCTCCATTTCATTGACACACCAGTTGAGTGCACTGACAGCGTCTTTCATGTCTGTGACCACTGGGGTAAGCAAATGTGGAATATCGTTATAGTTGGCCAATTCAAGCTGTTTAGGATCAATCAAAATCAAACGTAGTTGATCGGGTGTGTACTTGAGTAGCATCGACAGGATCATCGAGTTTACTGCCACCGATTTACCTGAACCCGTTGTACCTGCAACTAGCATATGGGGTGCTTTACCTAAGTCAGTAATCACTGGATTACCAGAAATATCCTTACCCATTGCCATCGAAAGTAAACCAGCAGGATCTCTAAAAGATGCAGTTTCCAGAAGTTCGATCAAACGAACCATTTCACGCGAGCTGTTAGGTACCTCAATTCCGATATAAGGTTTACCAGGAATTACCTCGACTACGCGTACAGATGCCATCGACATAGAGCGTGCCAGATCACGCGAAATATTGGTGACTTTGGATGCTTTTACACCAGGCGCCAAATCAAGTTCAAAACGTGTAACAACAGGACCTGGCTGTGCTTCTACAACTTTCGCCTTAACATTAAACTCTTGTAACTTAATCTCAAGTAATTCAGATAACCGCTCTAACTGCTCAACCGTAAAATTGACTTTTTTATTTGGATCAACTTTATCCAGTAATTCTAAACCTGGTAAGGTTGGCAAATCACGACGTTTTTGTGCAACCTGCATGGCACGAGACATTGGTCGTCCAGATGCATCTGTTAAGGGTGCATCAAAATCAAAGTCATCTTCTACAGGTTTACCTGCAGTTTCTTGCCACGCTTCAATAAATTCTTCTTTAGAAAGTTTTTCCTGATCTTTTGCAGTTAATTCATTTGATGTGAAACTACGGTTCTGTGGCTGACCCGCATAGTGAGTGCTTGGATTTTCTTCGACAGTTTCAGTCAATAAATCACTCTGCTCTTCAGCTTCGTCTAAATTCGTCATATTTTTTGGTTGTAGTGTATTGGAAGACGCTTGCAGGGTTTGCTCAACTTGCTGAATCAAATGATCGGTATGATCTGGTGTTGTATCTTCACGATGTTCCACAAAAGGCGTATGAATATCGCTTCCTATTTTGGAGTTAGGCATCGCTGCCAATAACTCATCAAAAATCTGATCATCATTCCAATTTAGTTTGGCGGTATGATTATTCGGTTGCGTATGGTTCTGCTGTGCTTGTTGGGCTTTTAAATTGGCCAGAAGTTCATCCGATGTCATTGGCGTCACTGATGGCTCATTGTCATCAGCCGCTCTAAGTAAAGCATCTATTTCCTGCTTATGTGTTGAATCATCGGTTTGAAGTGCTTTCCATACTTCACCTGTCGGCACTAAACGTTTGGCTTCTTTTTCAAGTTGATGTGCTTTTTGAATCGTTTGCTCAAATGCTGGATCTTCTATTGACGTGTTTACCGCTTGAACCTGTTGTTGTGCATATTGTTCTTTTGCTACAACATCAGCAAAAAGTTTTTCTACCATCTCATCACTGACAAAGTTTTTCGTTGTGGTATCAAAAGCTTTTTGATCTGTACGAGTAGTTTGTTCAAGATGCTGATCATGTACTTGATCTTGATGATTTTGTTCGCTAGCCACCGTCGTTTTGCTAGTAGAAGCTGTTTTCTTTGGCTGTTCAGTTAAATCATAATCAGACTCGTTAGGAGAGACATTTTTATAGAATAAATCTTGTAAATATGCAGGTGTAGCTTTCAGTGTCGCCCAGGTACGATTCCATTGAATACCAAAAGCCAATGTGATTAGCAAAACCCAAAATGCGACTAAGAATAATGTCGCACCATAAATCGTCAACAATCCAGAAAGGCTTTGCCCCACTTCAAAACCAATAATACCGCCCGAAGCATTTTCTAGCGTGTCTGCAGGTACATTCCAGTACAGATACAATAATGTAGAGGTCGCAAGAATAATAAAAAATTGCGCAGCATAACGAAACGGTCGAGTTAAAAAGCTTCTAGGCCACCAGATCTGAATGGCTTCTATAAATAAAAAAATAGGAATCAGCAGACTTGCCCAACCTAAAAAGCCAAACATCAGATCGGCAATCCATGCACCAGCGACACCACTTGCATTGGACACATTTTGGGTGTCGCTCGAAATATGCATCCAGCCAGGATCGAAAGGCGTATAAGTCACAGTTGCGACAAATAGATAAATCCCGAACGAAACCAAAAATAATGTGATTAATAATCGCTGTGCATAAACACTCGACACCGCAGTCATATACTGTCCTGTAAAACCAGTTTCAATGAATTCATTTTTCTTTCGTTAGATTTGTGTATAAATCTACGAATTAATCCTTCTATTATGCACCTGTTCTGACAAAAATGATGCATGATTGTTTACGCTTGTTGTTAACACGGTGCAGGATTCATCTATATAGCCTAATTCGATTTAATTGATCAATATTATCAACATCAAATCACAGCCATTCCGCTTCAGTTTCACGTATAATTCTAAAAATTTCGATATAAATAAGGATACCTTTCATGAGCGCTCGTCACTCACGGTTAATTATCTTAGGTTCTGGTCCTGCAGGTTATAGCGCTGCTGTTTATGCAGCACGTGCAAATCTCAAGCCAACCCTGATTGCTGGTTTACAACTGGGTGGTCAGTTGACAACGACCACTGAAGTCGACAACTGGCCTGGTGATCCTGAAGGTTTAACTGGGCCTGCTCTGATGGAACGTATGCAAGCACATGCAGAACGTTTTGGTACAGAGATCGTTTACGATCACATCAATGAAGTCGACTTAAAAACCCGTCCTTTTGTTCTTAAAGGCGATATGGATGAATATACGTGTGACGCGCTCATTATTGCGACTGGTGCGACTGCACAATATTTAGGTTTAGAATCTGAAGCCGCCTTTATGGGTCAAGGTGTAAGTGCTTGTGCGACCTGTGATGGTTTTTTCTATAAAAACCAGAAAGTCATGGTTGTCGGTGGTGGTAATACTGCAGTTGAAGAAGCTTTGTATTTATCCAATATTGCCTCACATGTCACACTGGTGCATCGCCGTGATAGCTTGCGCTCTGAAAAAATCTTGCAAGATCATCTTTTTGCCAAAGAAAAAGAAGGCAAAATTAGCATCGTATGGAACCATCAAGTAGATGAAGTATTGGGTGACACTACTGGTGTAACTTCGGTACGTTTAAAATCGACTCAAGATGAATCAACTCAAACCATCGATGTACAAGGTTTATTTGTGGCTATTGGTCATAAACCAAATACAGAAATGTTTAAAGACCAACTTGAATTACGCGATGGTTATATTCAGGTACAAAGTGGAACCAAGGGAAATGCCACTGCAACTTCTGTAGCGGGTGTATTTGCTGCGGGTGATGTGGCCGATAACATCTATCGTCAGGCTATTACCTCTGCTGGTTCAGGTTGTATGGCAGCTTTGGACGCAGATTTTTATTTAGATAGCATCTAAATTTAATATTTATTCTCATCCTATAAAAAAGATCGGCTAAAATGAAGCCGATCTTTTTATATCTCCCCTGCCATGATTCTTCCATCGATGTATGTTTTTCCCGATCCACCCGAAGCAGATCCAGAAGGTCAGGGACTCATCTGTATTGGTGCAGACCTGGAACCTTCGACGCTATTCGAAGCTTATACGCACGGATTATTTCCTTGGTTCAATGAAGGTGATCCAATTTGTTGGTGGAGTCCAGAACCACGTTGTGTAATCTATCCAGAGCAGTATCAACCCAGTAAAACCTTAATTCGTAGTATGAAAAAGTACGATTATCAAATCACCATGAATCGCGCTTTTGAAAAAGTAATACGTTCGTGTGCATTACCACGTAACTACACCAATGAAACATGGATTTCAGAAGATATTGTACAAGGGTATGTGGAGTTATTTAAGGCAGGTTATGCTTATAGTGTAGAGGTATGGGAAAACGATCAATTGATTGGCGGTTTATATGGGGTAAATATTGGTAAAGGTTGTTTCGGCGAATCGATGTTTAGTTTGCGTACAGACACTTCAAAAATTGCATTTTACACACTAATGCTGATTGGACAGGAAAATCAGGTTCCTTGGGTGGACTGTCAATTGGTCAATGACCATCTAATTAGTCTGGGTGCCTGTACACTTTCTCGACAAGCCTACTTAAAATCGTTACAAGATGTAATTATTCAGCCCCCTATCAATTGGAAAAGATATCAAGAACGTGTATTTTCAAGTAAAAGAATTGCCCAAAATGCAAAACTAACCGAATGATAACAATGAGGGGGCTGTATCACAATGAAATCATACCAACCAAAGTCCCTTCTTAACGACTTACAATATTATATTACCCCACCACACGATTGCAGTTATCTAGATAATAAATCTGCACGTATGGTGTTTCTTGACCCTATCCATCGAATTGACGTGGTGACGCTTTCTGAACTTTCACGCGTCGGATTTCGCCGTAGTGGAGATTTCGTTTATCGTCCTGAATGTCATTTATGCCGCCAGTGTTTGTCCTGTCGCGTCCCTGTTCATGATTTCAACATGAATAGCCTGCAAAAAAAAGCATGGAAACGAAATCAGGACTTGCGTATGTCGATTGTGCCCACCCATGCGGCAACCTCTGTTCATTATCAGTTATATGAACGCTATATCAATGAACGTCATGCCGATGGTGATATGTTCCCACCGAGTCTAGATCAATTTGAAAAATTTCTGGTTCACAGTTGTACAGAAAGTTTTTTTCTTGAATTGTGGAAAGATGACCGTCTGATTTGTGTTTCAACATGTGATTTAATGGACGATGGTTTATCTGCGGTTTACACCTTTTTTGATCCTGATGAAAACCGTAGATCTTTAGGTGTTTTTGCAATTCTCAAACAGCTTGAATATGTAAAATCTATCGATCTGGATTATTTGTATCTTGGTTACTGGGTTCCACATTCACAAAAGATGAATTATAAATCACAATATATTCCTCTTGAACTATTGCTTGATGGTCAATGGCGTCGTCTTAACAGAGCCTTATCTCAAGAAGAAATATCTCAGCTTGGTGAATCACTGATGACAATTTTGCCATCTGAATGGAATAGTATGATTATTAAGTAACTATTTTTACTTAAAAAGATCTGCAAAGTTATCACTGCATGCTTTGACCATAATGATTGCATGCTCTCGTGTACCATCAGGATTAGGATAATAATGACGTCTTAAATCAATTTGATGGAAACCGCTTTTTTCATATAGTCCAACCGCAGATAAATTACTTTCTCTTACTTCCAAAAAAATTTGCACAGGATTATTTTTGAGCTGATTGATAGATTCTTCAAGTAACTTAAAACCAAGACCTCTTCCCTGCATATTGGGATGAATTGCCATCAGAAGCAGATTTGCTTCGTCCAATACAGGCTGTAGTATACAAAAGCCCACGACTTGCTTGTTCAATTCAATCACAGTCGCTTGATACGAATTTAAGGATTCTGCAAATTGTTGTTTTGACCATGGATGTGTCTGAACCATTGCCTCAATTTGAGTAACGATATCAATATCAGCAGCTTGCATATCACGAATCATAAAAGGTTCAGCATTACTAGAAATTTTGGTATCTCTATTATAGAAACTTCGAATAAAAAAACGAGTAAAAAGGACTTTTAAATAGACGGTATCACCAAACTTCGTCTATTAAAAAAAGAGCAGCTTAGCTGCTCTGCGCTAAAAATTTGTTTTTATAGACCGATTTTTGCTTTCCATGTTTTAAGAAGATCAATGGTATCCAAGTGGTTTGGATGAAACCCAGGCTTAAAATACGCCATCATTTCTTTTGCCATACCTGAAATAATCCCTTTGGATGGACTATAGCCATAGGTATATATCACTGACAATTCTTTCAAATTAAGTTTATTATCTTGTTTTAATAACCGTAGTACAAAGGATGATTGGATCAAAAAGATTAATGTCATTGCAAAGACAAGTGAGCTTGTTCGTAGAACATATGCCTTGGCACCTTTACCAAACACCCCTTCATATACATCATAAGCGACTGCTTTATGTTCATTTTCCTCAATCGCATGCCAATACCACATGGTTGACATGGTTTCATCTGTCATAAGTTCTTGGATATGTGTATTCACCAAAAGTTGAGATGCTATTGTTGCTGTAAAATGCTCAAGTGCTGTTGTTGCGGTTAGATCAACCATCTCCTGTGTCATCCCAAAAGGTTTGACAATTTTTGCAAAGGTTTTAAGTGATGTCTGAATGGCTTTATCAGTAAATTTTTCTAGTGTATGGACATCATGCCCATACTTCTGAGCCGATGCATTAAAATTAACATGTTCCTGGGTATGCATAGCTTCCTGACCAATGAAAGCACTAATTTCTTTTTGTAATGCTTCATCGTCTTTAATTGCTGGGTGATAACGTACTGCACGAACACTATCAATAAAAAATTTTTCGCCTGCTGGAAACAATGCAGACAGTGCAGTCATGAAATGAGTCAATCCAGCTGAACCATTCATCCAGTATTCGGGTACAGCATCAAAGTCAAAATTCATACGACGAACAGGAAAGCTTGCACCTGCACGATTCGAAATATTTACCTTAGCATTCATGCCAATTACTCCTCAATGACGCTAACGCCATTAACATTTATTGTTTATTTTCTTGATTGTCATGATACTGAATTAAGGAAAGGAGTTAAGTGCAGTTAAGGACACAGAATTATCAGTTTGGGTCATAACAATAGAAAAGATTAAACAAGTCCATTTCTTTGAAGGAGAAATTAAAGGGATTATTCTTAAATAAGTAATGTTTAAATGTAGATATAAAAAAAGCGCCCCAAGGGGACGCTTTTTTTTCGAGCACTGATTATGCAGTTACTTTCGCAACAACACCAGCACCTACAGTACGACCACCTTCACGGATCGCAAAACGTAGACCTGGGTCCATTGCGATTGGGTGGATCAATTCTACTGACATTTCAACGTTGTCACCTGGCATTACCATTTCAACGCCTTCTTTCAACTGGATTGCACCAGTTACGTCAGTGGTACGGAAATAGAACTGTGGACGGTAACCGTTAAGGAATGGAGTATGACGACCACCTTCTTCTTTAGAAAGTACGTATACTTCTGCGTCGAATTTAGTGTGCGGCTTGATTGTACCTGGTTTAGCAAGTACTTGACCACGTTGTACGTCTTCACGCTTAGTACCACGAAGAAGAACACCACAGTTCTCGCCCGCACGGCCTTCGTCAAGAAGTTTACGGAACATTTCAACGCCAGTTACTGTCGTAGTTTGAGTATCACGGATACCTACGATTTCAACTGATTCGCCCACTTTCACGATACCAGCTTCTACACGGCCAGTAACAACTGTACCACGACCAGAAATCGAGAATACATCTTCGATTGGCATCAAGAATGCTTTGTCGATTGCGCGCTCTGGTTCTGGGATGTAAGTGTCAAGTGCTTCTACAAGCGCAAGAACTGAAGACTCGCCATATTGACCAGCATCACCTTCTAACGCTTTAAGCGCAGAACCACGAATCACTGGAGTGTCGTCGCCTGGGAAGTCATAAGTAGAAAGAAGTTCACGAACTTCCATTTCTACAAGCTCAAGAAGCTCTTCGTCGTCTACAAGGTCGCATTTGTTCAAGAATACAACGATGTAAGGTACACCTACCTGACGAGAAAGAAGGATGTGCTCACGAGTTTGTGGCATAGGACCGTCAGTCGCAGCACAAACAAGGATCGCGCCGTCCATCTGAGCAGCACCAGTAATCATGTTTTTAACGTAGTCGGCGTGGCCCGGGCAGTCAACGTGCGCGTAGTGACGAATTGGAGAGTCGTATTCTACGTGTGAAGTATTAATGGTAATACCACGTGCTTTTTCTTCTGGAGCTGAGTCGATTTGTGAGTAATCTTTCGCTTCACCGCCGTAAGTTTTCGCACAGATTGTTGCGATCGCAGCAGTAAGAGTTGTTTTACCATGGTCAACGTGACCAATTGTGCCCACGTTTACGTGTGGTTTATTACGTTCAAACTTAGCCTTAGCCATGAGTTTTTCCTTTATAAACTGCTCATGAGGATCGCTCATGAGCGCTTGGTTTTTAACTAAAAATTAGTTTGGGCTTATAGTAATCGAAAGATTACTCGTCGTCACCTTTTTTACCGCCTGACTGGAATTTCGCGATAATGCCTTCTGCCACGTTACGTGGAGTTTCAGCATATTTAGCAAATTCCATAGAATATGTCGCACGACCTTGAGACATAGAACGCATTTGAGTCGCGTAACCAAACATCTCAGCAAGTGGAACTTCAGCCTTAATTGCTTTTGTTCCACCAGGAAGATCGTCCATACCCTGAACCATACCACGACGACGGTTTAAGTCACCCATGATATCGCCCATGTAATCTTCTGGAGTTTCTACTTCAACTTTCATGATCGGCTCAAGAAGAACAGGATCTGCTTTCATGAAACCATCACGGAAGGCGTAAGAACCAGCCATTTTGAATGACAATTCATCAGAGTCGACATCGTGGTAAGAACCATCAAATAATGTCGCTTTGATACCCACAACAGGGTAACCAGCCAATACACCATTCTTCATACGTTCTTGAATACCTTTGTCAACCGCACCAAAGAATTCTTTAGGTACAGTACCGCCGACAACTTCTTCAGCGAATTGGTATTCTTTACCAGCTTCTTCAACATCCATAGGCTCTAAACGAACATATACATGACCGAATTTACCTTTACCACCTGTTTGACGAACGAACTTACCTTCTTGTTCAACAGACTTTTTGATGGTTTCGCGGTAAGCAACCATTGGTTTACCAATGTTCGCTTCAACACCGAATTCACGCTTCATACGGTCAACGATGATGTCAAGGTGAAGTTCACCCATACCCGCAATAATGGTTTGACCAGATTCTTCGTCTGTACGAACGCGGAACGATGGATCTTCTTTTGCCAAACGACCTAAAGCAATTGACATTTTTTCTTGGTCAGCTTTAGTTTTTGGTTCAACAGCCAATGAAATTACTGGCTCTGGGAATTCCATACGCTCAAGGGTAATGATGTTTTTCTCATCACATAATGTATCACCCGTCGTAACGTCTTTAAGACCTACACACGCTGCGATATCACCTGCACGGATTTCATCAAGATCTTGACGTTCGTTCGCATGCATTTGCACGATACGACCGATACGTTCACGCTTAGATTTAACTGGGTTATAAACCGGATCACCTTGTTTAAGAACACCAGAATAAACACGTACGAATGTTAAGTTACCTACGAATTTGTCGTTCATGATTTTGAACGCTAACGCAGAGAACGGCGCTTCGTCAGATGCTTCACGAGACGCTTTAGTTTCGTCTTTGTCGTCAAGGATACCTTCGATCGCTTTAACTTCTGTAGGTGATGGCAAGAATTCAATTACAGCATCCAACATACGTTGAACACCTTTGTTCTTGAACGCAGAACCACAAAGCATTACTTGAATTTCAGAAGCTAATGTACGAGCACGTAAACCTGCAATGATCTCTTCTTTAGAAAGATCACCTTCTTCCAGGTACTTGTCCATTAATTCTTCAGATGCTTCAGCCGCAGCTTCAACCATTTTTGTACGCCATTCGTTAGACGTATCAACGAGGTCAGCTGGGATATCAGCATATTCGAACTTCATACCTTGAGATGCTTCATCCCAGATAATCGCTTTCATTTCGATCAGGTCAACAACACCTGCAAACGTATCTTCTGCACCGATTGGTACAACGATAGGTACAGGATTACCACCTAAACGAGTTTTAACTTGTTCAACAGCACGGAAGAAGTTTGCACCAGTACGGTCCATCTTGTTCACGAATGCTAAACGAGGCACTTTATATTTGTTTGCTTGACGCCATACAGTTTCAGACTGAGGTTGTACGCCACCAACTGCACAGTAAACCATGCACGCACCATCAAGAACACGCATAGAACGTTCAACTTCGATTGTGAAGTCCACGTGTCCCGGGGTGTCAATTACGTTGATACGGTGTTGTGCAAATTGGTTACCCATACCAGACCAGAAACAAGTTGTAGCAGCCGAGGTAATTGTAATACCGCGTTCTTGCTCTTGTTCCATCCAGTCCATTGTTGCTGCACCATCGTGTACTTCACCAATTTTGTGAGATACACCTGTGTAGAACAAAATACGTTCTGTTGTAGTTGTTTTACCTGCATCGATGTGAGCAGAAATACCGATGTTACGGTAATTACTAATTGGGGTTTGGCGGGCCATGATGTCTACATTCCTAAATGTTATATTTAAAACAGGACGCATCAATCAAATTGATGCGCACAAATATCCAAACAGACAACCTAAATACCCGCAAAGCTCCCACTTTGATAAAGAGCAATGTTGAATCGAGCTGCTGTACGCATGAATATTCTCCTGATGAGGGACTGTTTTATCCGCTTAGAAACGGTAGTGAGAGAAGGCTTTGTTGGCTTCAGCCATACGATGCACATCTTCACGTTTTTTGATTGCTGCACCTTTACCTTCAGCTGCATCAAGCAACTCACCAGCAAGACGTAAAGCCATCGTTTTTTCAGAACGCTTAGCAGCAGCATCTACTAACCAACGCATAGCTAGGGCAGTACGACGGGATGGGCGTACTTCCATAGGTACTTGATAAGTAGCACCACCAACACGGCGTGCTTTTACTTCAACCATAGGACGAACTTTTTCAAGCGTAGCTTCAAAAAATTCTACTGGGTCTACTTTATTTTTTTCTTGAACACGTTCTAAAGCACCGTAAACGATACCTTCAGCAACAGACTTTTTACCGTCTTGCATAACATGGTTCATGAATTTAGCGATTGTTTGGCTGCTGAATTTAGGATCTGGAAGGATCTCACGAGCAGCGACTACGCGACGTCTTGGCATTTTAAAACTACCTATAAATATGACACTTCAGGATGATCCAGCAGATTGTGCAAGTGTCATGCACGCTACGCTGGCCTTACTATACGTCGCTTGAATTTCAAACACTTAGGAATTCAAACAAGCGAAACGCTAAAGGATTGCGGCATTCAACAACTAAGAATTATTTCTTAGGACGTTTAGTACCATATTTAGAACGAGACTGGTTACGATCTTTAACACCAGCACAGTCTAAAGAACCACGAACGGTATGGTAACGTACACCTGGTAAGTCTTTAACACGACCACCACGGATAAGAACAACACTGTGCTCTTGTAGGTTATGACCTTCACCACCGATGTAGCTAGATACTTCAAAACCAGAAGTCAAGCGAACACGGCAAACCTTACGCATAGCTGAGTTAGGTTTTTTAGGTGTAGTGGTATAAACACGTGTACAAACACCACGACGTTGTGGACAAGCCTTCAACGCAGGAACTTTGGATTTTTCAACCAAAGTTGTGCGACCCTTACGGATCAACTGATTTGTTGTTGCCATATGGCAATTCTCCCGTTAATTAAAAACCTCAAAAAGAAAACACCTCTTTTTGAGGGCATGCAATTGTAAGCCAAGATACAAGAATGGTCAACATCGGCATCATTAGCAAATGTTGACCAGCCCTTGGATTGCACATCTTTTTAAGCGGTAGAAAATAACCTGTTTTGTTTAAGTTTTTATGACATTACGGTGTTTTAGGTTTAGGTGTACGTTTACGTCTTGGTTTGACTTCTGGAGGCTGTTGCTCATCAAATGCTTGAATTTCGGCACCTTCCTCCTCAGTAGTCTCTTTTAAGGCAGGTTGCTGAGGTGTTGTATCTGGATGTGGTTCCACATATTGATCAGCTAGTGATTCAAGTTTTTCCTGAACACCTTGATCAACCTCAGACTCAGTAGGCGCAGGCTTTGCTACTTTTTTTCGTACTCTAACCTTTGCAACCACAGGATTTTCTTCTGAAGTAGGCGTTACAGCAGCAGAATTTTCGGTATTTTGCTCAATCTGTGCAACTTTCATCTGCGGTGCAGAAGATGACTGGAATAATCTGGCCTCTGCATGATATGCATCTAGTGCATTCAGATGCTCATCTGGATGCTCAAGCAAATAATGTCTTGCCCCACCAAAAATCGCTTGGGCCTTATGTCCAGCATCCTCTATTAGTTTCCAGCTATATATGCCGCTAAGTGCAGCACCCGCTACAGGAGTAAGCTTACCAATCGCACCAAAACGTGATACACCATTTAACCAACTAAATTTCGGTTGTCCTTGCTCATCCAGAAACCATTTTTTTAATACTTCGGCATCATTACTCGACCCTAGAAACTGCTGTAATTGAGAAATGTCATGGGTTTGTAGCATATTTTTTAAGGTTTTGAGTGCCAATAACAATGTCTGTTTTTCAGCGACAAGACCAAGATCAATTTCTTTAAATACAAACGCTACAACCTGCTGTTCATTTTTTAGCTCAAAACCATGGGCATGCCCTGTTTGATAAATCGTGCGCAATGCCAAAAGTAGGGATAATGGAACATCTATAGCCGCCCCGATAACACCTGCAGCACCACTGATTGAGCCTTGTGCAATAGCAATGAGTTTGTTTTGCTCAATAAAAGCCTGACTCAAACGCTGAGAACGATCTGGATTCTTTTTGAGTTCATCAATTGATTTTGCACCTGCTTCCTCCAAAACACGCCCGACCGAACTGGTTTGCGCTGTAAAATCGTTGAGTCGATCAAATAAGTAATCTGCAATTTTATTTTGAAAATCAGGAGATACAAAATTTGCCACACTATAAACACGATTGTAATGACGCCCCAAAAGCTGATGCGAAACTTTGGGTAAATGCTGACGAAGCATTTGTTGAGGACTATCAAATTTTTCTATTTCAAAAGCGCCCTTGGTTTCGACATGCCCTTCAACGGTACGTGCTTGATCTACAGCAGAATTCATTTTAGCAATTGTGCCGGGTGCAACATGGTTTAAAGCATCTAAACCCGTGAAGCTGAGCTTTTTAGCCACTCCAAACGCCGTAGAGAGCAGACTCTGGGTTTGATTATTATTAGAATTAGTCATCAAGTACCTCTATATTTTGTTTCTTACGTTTAATGCTAAATACTAGGTGGAGTACGGATTTATCTCAACTTTAATCTGTTTCTTTTGGTTAATCCTTGTAGGTATGTCACTTCATGTAACATGATCTGCTGTAAACATTAATACATATAAGATTTGCCATAAGAATTAAAAAATCATTCTGTTATCATGAATACAATCTCAAACAATGAGTCACACGATGTTTCGTTTCGCCTTACCTTGCGCGTAAAGGACGACGTATTTATTCAGACTCAAGACTATCACCAATAAGGGATCTCTAAATGAAACGTGTTGTAATCACTGGTATGGGTATCAACTCATGTATTGGTAACACTTTAGAAGATGTAACGCATTCACTTCAAAATGGAATCTCGGGCACACGTTTTAACCCAACTTATGCAGAACTCAACTTCAAAAGTCATGTGAGTGCTGCAGCAGAACAAAATTTTGACAATATTGATCGCAAATTAAAACGGTTTATGGGCGTATGTGCAATGTACGCTTACAACTCAGCAGTCGCTGCAGTTGAACATGCAGGCTTAACAGCAGCAGACCTTGAAGGTAATCCTCGCTACGGTATCGTAGGCGGAAGTGGTGGTGGTTCTACCGCATCTGTTGTAGAAATGCAGGAATTACTTGAAACCAAAGGTGCGCGTAAAGTCGGTCCTTTCTTTGTACCCCGTAACATGACCAATACCATTACTGCAAACGTAGGCGTAGCATTCAAGTTACAGGGTGTTTCACATTCTATTGCCAGCGCGTGTGCAACTTCTGCTGATGCAATTGGTTATGCTTATAATTTAATCCAGCTAGGCAAACAAGATCTTATCTTGGCAGGTGGTGGTGAAGAAGACCACTGGTCACAAAGCTTATTGTTTGATGCCATGGGCGCGTTGTGCTCAAAATACAACGATACACCTGAAACTGCATCTCGCCCTTACTCTAAAGACCGCGATGGTTTCGTCATCGCAGGTGGTGGTGGTTTCTTGGTACTTGAGTCACTTGAACATGCTCAAGCACGCGGTGCCAACATTCTGGCTGAGATTGTAGCTTATGCTGCAAATGCCGATGGTGCAGACATGGTTGCACCAAGTGGTGAAGGCGCAACTCGCTGTATCCTCATGGCGCTTGAAGAAGCCAAGCAACATGGTGTTGATTCTCTAGATTATGTCAACACACATGGTACATCGACTCCTGCTGGTGATATCACCGAGCTTAAAGCCATGGAACGTGCATTTGGTGAAGGTAAAGTTCCTGCTTTTAGTTCTACCAAATCTATGACAGGCCATAGCTTGGGTGCTGCGGGTGTTCATGAAGCGATTTATTCTGTGTTAATGCTTCAAAATGAATTTATTGCACCAAACATCAATGTGACTGAACTCGATGAAGGCGCTAAAGGTTTTGATATTGTTTTAGAAAAACGTGATACAAAACTCAATGCTGTAATGAGCAACAGCTTTGGTTTTGGCGGCGTAAATGCATGCTTGATCTTCAAAAAATGGGATCAATAATTTCTTTTTAAAGCTTTAAAGCATTTTTTAAAAGATACATCCATTACAAATAAGCGGATATATATTTCCGCTTATTTTTTAATTTAGGTTTTAACTCTGCCCGATGATTTATAGCATCCTATTCAATACAAACCCGCATGGTTTTAGCTCAGAAAACAGGCATCTTAATTCAGCACATGATCTGCAATGCTTCTGTGCAAGCACTTGAAAAATCTGACTCAACACTAAATACTGTGTTCATCTAAACTCATGATCGCATCGAGATATGCTGTGTGTTGCAATTATCTCGAGTTCATTGTCTCTATTTAAGGATTTGTAATGGATGCACCTTCTGATGCTTTCTTATGGGTAAAAGCATTACATATTATTGCCGTAGTATGTTGGTTTGCTGCCTTATTCTATTTACCTCGACTCTATGTTTACCATGCCATGAGTGAGGATGACACTAGTCATCGTCGTTTTGAAGTCATGGAGCGTAAACTTTATCGTGGGATTATGTGGCCTTCTATGATTGCGACACTGATCACTGCTCATTTTTTGGTAGATTGGGGCGATGCAACACGACATTATCATGAAGCACTCTGGTTTTATATCAAAGTCGGATTGGTGGGACTTTTAGTTATCTATCATTTTGTTTGCGGCTACTACCGTAAAAAACTGATTGGCAATGCCCATTATAAATCACACAAATTCTGGCGTTATTTTAATGAAATGCCGACACTGATTTTATTTGCAGTCGTGATCCTGGTCGTGGTCAAACCACAATTTTAAAGCATGGTTACACAGCATTAAGCCTCAGTCCATTTGAGGCTTTTTTACCATCCATTTTTGTCTAATCTTTTGATTTAATGGTGATGAATAATATTTCTCGATCAACCAACTCAAAATAAAAGTCACCATTAAAAAAGTCACGAGTAGCATAATTTTTTGATCAGGCAAGGTGGTTTTGGGGACATACATGACTTTAATCAGCCCTAAAACAATTAAATGAAACAAGTACATCTCATAACTGCGCTCCCCAATCCAAGCAAACACTCTATGAAAAATAGCCAAGTTTTGAACTTGCTGTTGTTGAACACAACAAAAAATTAAGGCTGCACTCAATAGAGCAAATACACTTATGCTCCATGTACTCACCTCTTTAATAGGTACATAACCATATAAAGCCATCATTAGAGCAACCAGTGAAAAAATGGCAGGCTTAATGTATATGAACCGTATCGATATTTTTTGTGCCAGTAGCGCAGTAAGGCAGCCGATGGCAATACCGTCAAAACTTGAAAAATAATGATACAAATATGCACCGCTTTCTTCGCCTGCATGTAAAGAACGAAAATATGGGGCATAAGCAATTACCGAGATCAGAAATAAAATGAATAGTTTGCTTTTACCCAATATCAAACACAATATTGGAAAAGCCAGGTAAAAAACCTCTTCAACCGAAAGTGACCACAGCACCCCCAAAGCGTAGTTTACCCAGCCATATTCGATAATTAAAAGATTCATCCAAAAGGTTAAGGCCGCAAAAATAGTTAGACTGTAAGAAACATGTATACCCGTGGGTGCCTGATTGAGAAAAGGCTGTAATCCAAAACATCCCAATAGCGTGACCATTAACACCAGTAAAACCAGACAGGGCACTATACGAGCAATCCGCCGCACGTAAAAATTTCTGATATTAATTCTGGATAGAGCCCCTTCCCGATTTAAAGTATGTTGAGTAATCAAAAAACCTGAAATGACAAAAAATAGTGTGACGCCATAGTTACCATTTCGGGCAACTAAAGTACTTAAAGGCTCACCCAAAACTGAAATACCCAGCCAAGTATCTTGTAATTTGTAAGGAATATTAAAATGGTGAAGTAGCACCAAAATAATAGCCACGCCTCTTAGTACATCAATTTTATAATGTCGCATTTTTATCATCATTATTTATTAGAGAAAGGAATCAACTCTCGCTTAAAATATTGTGTGCTTGATCCATATTAATAAAAATTAAGGCTATTTTGTGAAATAAACCAAAAAATGGATTATAAAAAGACAGATTCAAATGTGTAAACCTGTCTTTCATTATAAATTAAATTTGATCATATTCATGTTCAGTGATGACTTTCAAAACCTGATCGAAACTTTGAATTCGATACTTTGGTGTTGCCAGATCTAGCTCTTGCTGAGTACCGTAGCCGTATTCCACTGCAATCGTTTCAATTCCATTGCGACGTGCACCTAAAATATCATGCTCGCGATCACCCACCATAATGCATTCTGCAGGATCTAATTGCTCTTGCTCAAGAATATAACGAATCAGGTCGCCTTTATTGGTTCGCTCACCTGTGAGTTCACTGCCATAGGGATGAATAAAATATTTGAGCAAATCAAAATGCTCCAAGATACGCACGGCATAAACATGTGGTTTGGCTGTTGCCAGATATAACCGATAACCTTGAGTTTGAAGTACTTGTAACGTTGACCTTACATGCGGATACAGTTCATTTTCAAATAGGCCAATAACAGAAAAACGCTCCCGATAACCCTGTAATGCCTGCTCTGCCAAGTCATGACTGGCATCAACATTAATAATTTTTGCCAAAGAAGCCTTAAGCGGTGGTCCAATAATCCAGTCAATATTTTCATGTTCAGCAACACAAAACCCAACTTTATTTAGCCCATAGCGAGCCGAAGTGGTAATGCCCACTTTAGGGTCTGTTAAAGTTCCATCCAAATCAATCAGAATATTTTTTACAACGCTCACAAATCACACTCAAACAATGCTAGATAAAAAATAGGGTCGAGAGTTTATTCAAACTTGCCTATACTAACTCAAATTGAATATTTTAAGGATAATAACTGTGCGCCCAACCGTACTTTGTTTCTCTGGTCTCGATCCATCTGGCGGCGCTGGATTACAAGCTGATATAGAATCCATTGGACAAAGTGGCGCGCATGCTGCCATCGCCTGTACTGCACTCACCATTCAAAACTCTCAACAAGTTTTTGGTTTTGAAGCAACGTCGAAAGAATTACTGCTTGCTCAAGCCAATGCGGTAGTCGTTGATTTACCAATTAAATGTGTTAAATCAGGTATGCTCGGTACCACTGAGAATATCGCTGCACTTGCTCAGTTCCTACGTGAACATCCAGATTATCAATATGTACTTGATCCAGTTCTCGTTGCCAATAGCGGCGGCTCTTTAGGCGATCAGGCAACACTAGTCAAAGCCTTTGTCGAGCTCATTCCTCTGGCAACCGTCATTACACCAAATACAGTTGAACTCCGTGCTTTAACTGGATTAGACAACATTGAAGACGCCACACAAAAACTATTTGATATGGGTGCTCAGGCGATTTTGGTGAAAGGCGGCCATGAAGCCACACCAGATCATATTCATAATCAGCTCTTTATAAAGGGTGAACTGGTTGCCGAAAGTACCTGCCCACGTCTAGAAGGTGAATATCACGGTTCGGGATGTTCATTGGCCAGTTATATTGCTGGTCGTCTGGCACTAGGTGATGATTTAAAAATTGCAGTGCAGCATGCAGAAGTATGGTTATTTGACGTATTAAAACAAGCAGAAATGCCTGCTCCAAATGGGCAAAAAATTCCAAAGCGGTTTAAAGTTGAAGTTTAATGAATAATAACCCACTTTTTTCGTGTGGGTTAAATTGTGATTTAATGAATCAGTCTCGATAAAAATTTTATAGAATGAATACGACTCAAAAAGGCTCAATATTTGAAGAAATTGTTTTTAATTATTTTAACTATTTAATTAAAAATGGATATTTTGGCTTTACTAAAGATCAATGCCTTCTTACTCAACAAAAAGCATACTATTCTAAAGATCGAGAAAAAGAGATTGTTTTTGATCTTTCACTAGAATTATTTTTTCCACAACAAGACATACCATTTTTAATTATACTTATTGAATGTAAAAACTATGATAAAAAAGTACCAATAGACGATATAGAAGAATTTTCATCCAAAGTCTCTCAAATTAGTACTCATAAAACTAAAGCTCTATGCATCACAACTAAAGGCTTTCAAGAAGGAGCATTAACTTTCTCAAAGAATAAAGGAATTAGTTTATGGCGCATAACACAACATCAACCACATGAAATCATACTAAATAGAACAAAAGCCAGATTATCAAACTTGAACAATCAGTTTTATTCCGCCTTAACTGAAGAAAATTATGGCTATCAGAATTATGGAAATATTTTTATTCAAACGCCTTTTAGAAATACTTTTTATCCTAAAGAGCTCATAAAAGATATGATCTTAGACTTAGGATTACAATCAGAATATGCTAGAAGTAAAGAGAAACAAAATGTTCCATATAAATCAAAGGAAGATTTGGAAAAATTTGCTGAAAGTATTTTTTTAAAATTCTCTCAAGCAAATCAATTAGATTTAGAAATAGTTATTCAAAAATATAATTTTAAGCTAATAAAAACCAATGAACTTGAGTCAACAGATATTATTGCCAATCTTAACTTTCATAATAAAACTATAAAATTATTTGGTATTGAATATTTTTCCAATACTCAGCTTAAATTTGCTCTAGCTCACGAACTTGGGCATATATTACTTGGGCATGGACAAATTCTAAAAACCGAGCAACGAACTTCGGATGAACAATCAATTAATCAACAAAGTTTTTATGGGCTAGCTATTAATATTGATAGACTTGAATTCCAAGCAAATTACTTTGCAGCTTGCCTATTATTACCAAGAACTTTATTTAAGAAGCTGTTCATAGCACATCTTAACTACTATGGAATAAAAAATCGTGGTTTTTCACCGTTATTTATAGATAACCAACCTTGCAATATTGATAATTACTTCAAAATTATAATCCCTCTAGCCAAATATTTTAGTGTTTCTCAAGAAACCATCAAAATTCGATTAGAGGGATTAGGCTTAGCTAAATTTGATTAATTTTAAAAATACTGTGGAATACGCAAGACCTGACCTGGATAAATATCATCAGCATCTTTAAGAAGAGGTTTATTTGCTTCAAAAATTTTATTGTAATGATTTGGATCACCATAATATTCTTTTGAAATTTTAGACAAATTATCACCTGCTTTAACAGTATAAAATTTACTTTCTGGTTCAGGTGTTTCAACCGTCATCTGGTCATCTACTTTCGCAACATGATCGATATTCCCGACAGCCAAGATAATTTTCTCTTTATCTGCCTGACTTTTAACTTTACCCTGAATCGTCGCCAAGTCTGTTGTACTGTTATAATTGACCACTAGGCCATCTATCGGCAACCCCAAGCTTTGAACATGCGCAAGCAGCTGATTTGCGACTTCTTGTGCTGTTGGCTCAGTTGATGCTGGTGTCGTTGTTTGTTCAACTTTTGCCTGATTTTTTTTACCGATACCTTTTACAAAATCAAAAAGACCCATTATTTTCTCCTGACATGATTATTGTAGTCATGAATAAAAGTATAAAACTCTTAAAGTTATACTCAAATAATGCAAGTTATTACGTGTATATTGTCATCATTCAAGTAAAATAATGTAACTCCCATCACATTTTTATTAATCAGGCATAAAAAAACCACCATAAGGTGGTTTTTATCAACTTTGATCAATTAACCAAGTTTTTTGGTTACATAATCAATTGCTGATTGAACAGTTGTGATTTCGTTAGAATCTTCATCAGGAATCGTGATGTCGAAGTCATTTTCGAAAGACATAACAAGTTCTACTAGATCAAGAGAGTCCGCACCCAAATCATCCATAAAAGACGCTTCGTTTTTGATCTCTTCTGCTTTAATACCAAGTTGTTCTGCAACTGCTTGCTTAACGCGTTGTTCGATATCGCTCACAGGAATTCTCCTCATTGCTCGTGGCGTTTTAATTGCCGTTAGTTTAATTGAATATTGAATTTTTTGAAAGTTAATACATCGGCACTTAGGCCATGTATAAACCACCATTTACATGTAATACCGTACCAGTAATATAACTTGCCTTCTCAGAAGCCAAGAAACTTACCGCATTTGCGATATCTTGTGGTTCACCAAGACGACCTAAAGCGACTTGATCACTCATTTTTTTACGTAAATCTTCGCTTAAAGCATCTGTCATTTCAGTTGCAATGAAGCCAGGAGCAACGCTATTTACCGTAATCTGGCGACTGCCCATCTCTTTTGCAAGGCTGCGACTAAATGCCTCAATACCCGCTTTAGCAGCTGAATAGTTTGCCTGACCTGGGTTTGCAAAATGTGCAACCACTGAACTGATATTGATAATACGGCCAAAGCGAGCTTTGGTCATACCCTTCAATACACGCTTTGACAAACGGTAAACCGCTTTCAAATGAATATTTAAAATATCATCCCAGTCATCTTCAGACATACGCAACAACAGATTGTCACGTGTAATACCTGCATTATTCACAAGTACAAGCACAGGACCATAATTTTGTTCGATTGTGGTAACAACCGCTTCAATTTCATCCAGATGACGCACATCAAGTACAAGACCAGTTCCCTGCTCACCGTACTGCGCTGCCAATTTTTCAGCACCTGACTCACTTGTTGCTGTTCCAACAACAAAAAAACCGTCTTGAATGAGCTGTTCTGCAATTGCTGCACCAATTCCACGGCTTGCGCCTGTGACTAATGCAACTTTACGTTGTTGTGTCATGCAATTTTTCCTTCAGCCACTAAAACTGCGTTTAGGGCATCTTCCATACGACTTTTGCTATCAATCGCAAATGCTTTTTCTATATTTGGTAAACGTTTTGCAAGATTACTCAGTACTGTACCGGGACCACATTCAACCACGTACTGAATTCCCTGATCTTGCAAATATTGCATGGTACGAGTCCACTGTACAGACTGATACAATTGCGCAGTTAAAGCTTGGCGCAATTGAGTCACATCTGTCGCAATTCCTGCATTTACATTTTGTATTACAGGAAGGCTTGGTAGCTCAATGGCAGTTTGTTCCAATGCTTCGGCAAATTTTTCTGCCGCTGGCTTCATCAATGAACAGTGTGATGGAACCGAAACAGGCAATGCAATGGCTTTGCCCGACTGCTCTTTTGCCTGAGTCATGACTTCATTGACCAAAGCAGCAGAACCAGCAATCACCACCTGACCTTGTGAATTATAATTGGCAGCCTCAACAGAACCGTCACCTGAAGCAGTGACAGCCTGACACAATTCAATGACTTTTTCGTCAGGCAACCCCAAAATTGCAGCCATTGCACCAACACCCTGAGGTACAGCACTCTGCATCAGTTTACCGCGCAGATTAACAAGCTTTGCTGCATCACCTAATGATAAAGCACCTGCGGCAACCAAAGCACTGTATTCACCCAAAGAGTGTCCAGCCATATATTTAGGCGCTAAACCACCCAAGTCTAGCCATACACGCCACAATGCAATACTGGCAGTTAGTAACACGGGTTGAGTATTTTCAGTTTGATCTAACCCTTCACCACTTTGCGCAATGTGCCACAAATCAAAACCGACTGCATCAGAAGCCTCGGCAAAGGTTTCTTGCACACCACTAAACTGTTCTGCAAGTTCAGCGAGCATGCCGACTTTTTGCGAACCCTGACCAGGAAACACAAATGCAGTTTTAGTTGCTTGAGCGACTTGATCGAGTCGTTTAGCAGACATATAAAAATCCTTTATTTGGTCTTTACTTATTTCTGTTGGGGGAATTTATCATTATTTAAAAGATTTTATAATTGCGAAAAACAACAAAAAAAGGGAGCTTTCGCTCCCATTTTTTCTACATTAAAGCCTTAAGCCTAATGCAAATTCACTAAATTATTCAGCGTCAGCTGCTTTAGCGAATAATTGACGACCACGGTAGATACCATCTTTAGTCACGTGGTGACGGCGATGAGTTTCACCAGTAGTTTGGTCAACTGTTAATGCATTCTCGGTTAAAGCGTCATGTGAACGGCGCATGTCACGGCGAGAGCGACTTTTACGGTTTTGCTGAACGGCCATGATGGCTCCTTACAAAGATCGAAAAAATGGATCAGAACAAATTCAGTTATCTTAGCCCACAAGTATAACACTTATGAGTTAAGTTTACCTTTCAAACTTGCTAAAACATCAAACGGATTATCACGTTTTTCTTCAACAATGTCCTGAACGGTAGGTTGATGTTTATGTTCACAGGCATCATGCTTGGGAGACAGAGGCATCAACAGTAACAGTTCATCTTCTAGTAGAGAAAGTAAATCGACAGTCGCAGGAGTGGCAAAATCACCCTTTGTCGAAGATTCACTTTCACCTAAAACGATGAAATCAGCATCCTCATCCAAGCGCTCTATCAGTGACTCATCATCGACCAAGGCAAGACGGAAATCTGAAACAAGAGGAATTTCCACAGGTTCCAGACAACGCTGGCACTCTAATGGTACTTTTGTTTCAATATGACCCTCAAACCATACAATACGATGATACGCATCCATTGATAGTTTACAGTCTATATAGATCAATTGATCATTAATTGACCCAACAGCTTCACGAGCAATACGAGCAAAGCGAGACAATGGCAGTGTTCCTGACCATGTAAAGCCTTGTTCAGCCCATTTATACGGCTCAATCTGTGCCGGAAAGGTATTTGCTGACATAATTAAGGCGGCAATTCTACAAATTCATCAGTACTCTGTCAAAGATTAAGATACAATTTTGTACTAATTTCGACAGAACTCGGGGTAAATTAAGCAATGCACCTGTTGCAGCCGCAACCTGAAGTAACAACTTCATCACTTGTTAGCACCCATCTAACCTTAGATTCTGCCTTGTCTATAGACACAGTGCAACTCTCACTATGGCAAAATTTACAAACTGAGCAGGATCAGGTGGACTGGCTTATTTTACACTTTAATCACTGGTTTTCCCACCAAAATGTGATTTTAGTGAAAGGTGAGTCAGAACCTGAGTATTTTCCTGCACATCGGCACGCGCCTGCCCGAATCCAGTTTGCGCATGGTTTTTTTAATAGTGCATTACATGAAATCAGTCACTGGAGCATTGCTGGCTCTAAAAGAAGATTGCTGGCAGATTTAGGATACTGGTATGCACCTGACGGACGTACCGCAGAACAACAGGCTTTATTTGAACAGGTTGAGGTCAAACCACAAGCTATCGAATGGATGTTTGCTCAGGCCTTTGGTCGAAAGTTCCGTGTTTCACTCGATAATCTGACAGGTGAAGGTGGTGACGGGGCAACGTTTAAAAATAACGTCTTTGCTCAGGTACAAAAATATTTTTCTGGTGAGGCGAAACTTCCTCTAGATGCACAACATTTTATTCAATGTATTTGTATGACGACGCGTCACGGTCAGTGGTTAAAAGCAAGTGAATTTCAACGCGAAGCGCTGGATTAGATTACATAATTTCTACTCGTCTTCACTCATTAGATCAAATACATATGATTAAATGTAAGCATTAACTTTACAACAATAACAGAATGAAGGAGTATCCAGATATGTTGCATTTACATATACATCCAGACAATCCACAGGCACGCTTAATCAATCAGGCTGTCGAACGCATACGTGCAGGTGATGTGGTGGTTTACCCAACCGATGCTGCCTACTCGATTGGTTGCCAAATCGGGAATAAATCTGCAATGGAACGTATTGCACAGATTCGTGGTTTAGGACCAAAACATCAATACGCCATTATGTGTTGTGATTTATCCGATATCGCAACATATGCCAAAGTCGACAATGCAATGTATCGTTTGCTTAAAGCCAATACGCCATCGATCACCACGTTTATTTTGCCTGCAACCAGTGAAGTCCCTAAACGGTTAATGCATCCTAAGAAAAAAACCATTGGATTACGTATTCCAACTAATCCAATTTGTCAGGCTTTACTTCAAGAACTGGGCGAACCCATTCTAACCAGTACCCTGATTTTACCAGGTCAAAGTGATCCACTGGATGATCCTTATGATATTGAAAATCAGTTGGGTAAGCGTGTTGATGTATTTATTGATGGCGGGTTTGGTACACTAAGTACAACCAGTATTGTGGATTTATCAGGTGAAAATCCAGAAGTCGTGCGCCATGGTGCAGGTGATGTCAGTGCTTTTGAATAAGCACTGACCAAAAAGCAAATCATCTGGTTAAGTCACAATAAAATCTTCCAAACGTTTTTTCTGCTTTCCAGCATGATTAAAGTTGTCTGGATTCAACCATTGCAAATATGCAGTTTTCAAACTTGCCCATTCGCTATCAATGATTGAGAACCATGTTGTATCACGATTACGTCCTTTGCTCACTCGATCTTGTCGGAACAACCCTTCATAAACAAATCCAAATCGAAGCGCTGCACGTTTCGAAGGGCCATTCAAATCATCGCACTTCCACTCTATACGACGTAAACCTTGCTCAAAACAATGGTTCAATAACAAATAGATGACCTCTGTCGCTGCCGCTGTTTGTTTTAAACGGTGAGAAAAGTAGACATTCCCAATCTCAACTGCAGCATGTTGCTCACGCAAATTCATTAGTGCAATCCAGCCAACCGCCTGCCCTTCTACCATAATCCAATAATGAAATGAGGGCTCAAAACCAAAATTTCGTTTTAAGTTATACTCAAGTTGTCTAAAAGTTTCTGGTGCCTCATACGGCAGATAAGTCCAACAACGCTCATCAGGTTCGGTTTTAATACAATCCCAAAGCTGCTCAACATTCTTTAATGCAACACGATCCTGTTCAATCAGTACCAGATTCACATCATTCCCGATAAGCGATTGCGCTTTGAATTTACCAGGTATTGGCTGCTGTATTGCATGACCAATCGGCTGTCCAAACTGATTAAATTCCATTGTAATTCCTTAAAGTACACGCCTTATCATCATAATTTGAAAGTACAATATGCTCAGATAAGTAAATTTCTTATCAATTTGGCGAAGTATGAGCAAAATTGACCTTAAAAACTTTCTCATCTTAATTTATTTCACATTTTGTTATTTTCAACAATTTATTCAGATCGTAATTTAGATTAGAATAAAGACTATTTAGTTCGCTTTTGCTTATTTGGTAATAGTTATGCTATTACTTATTGAACATATTCATGCCTTTGAAAATTCGCGTGGCCTAAAATCGTAATGACACAAGCATTGTCCTCTCCAGTAGATTCCATTCCTAACATCCGTGTTTTAGATGAATGGCAGGAAACTATTCCCGAAGATCTCTATATTCCTCCATCTGCATTTGAGATTTTACTTGAACATTTCGAGGGACCACTCGACTTTTTAATTTATCTGATCCAGAAAAACGGTTTTGATCTCTTACAAGTTGATATTGCACCGATCGCGACTCAATATTTGTCTTATATGGAAGCAATGAAATCACTCAATATCGAGCTAACGGCCGACTATATGGTGATGGCTGCACTACTTGCAGATTTAAAATCACGGTTATTGCTTCCAAAGCCGACGACACTCACCATTGAAAAAGACCCCAAACAAGCATTAATTGACCGATTAGCAACCTACCTACGTATCAAAAAAGCTGCTGAGCGACTGGGGCAACTTCCCGTTTTGGAGCGAGATACGTTCCACACCAATGTGGGAATTGGTCATATTGCGCCGGTGTATGAAGGCTATGATGTGCAGAACCTACACGATGCACTATTTTGTATTTTTAATCGTCCTGAACCTGTTACTCATACTGTTGCCCAAGAACCTGTTCTGCTTGAAGAGCGTATTGCTTATATCGAAGAAAAAGTTCAGTCAGGTGAGATCCTCAACTTTATTTCACTTTTAAAGCCACAACAGGGTCGCATGGGCATGGTCGTTACATTTATGGCCATTTTAGAACTAACACGCCAGCAAAAGATTAAAATCATTGCTTCTGGAGTAGAGGCTCCGCTCGCAATTCAAGGAGCTCAAGTATGACCATTGATCAAAGTTCAGCACTTTCGCTTGAAGATATTCATCATGAAGTCTTGTTACAAATCGAGGCAATTCTGTTTGCCAGCGATGTTCCTATTTCATTGGCCCGTTTAAAAGAAGCTTTTCAAAATCAGTATAATAAACAACAGCTTCGTCATTTTTTACAACAACTTGCCGTTTTACAGCACGGTCGTTCAATTGAATTAATTGAGACTGCTCAAGGTTTTAGGTTTCAGGTTCGATCAAAATATCGTAATATGATCGCGCAAGTATGGCCCGAACGTCCGACTAAGCTATCTCCCTCCCTTCTTGAAACGATTGCGGTGATTGCTTATCACCAGCCTGTGACTCGTGCGGATATTGAACAAATTCGTGGCGTTTCAAATAACAGTCAAATTTTAAGAATGTTATTTGAATGGAACTGGATTAAAGAGTCTGGTTTTAGAGACTTGCCCGGAAGACCTGCGTTGTTGATTACAACGCCTCAATTTTTGAATGCATTTGGCTTGGTTTCTCTAGGTCAATTGCCTCCCCTGCAGGATGCCAAGGACGCGTTTATGAGTTTGGATGTGAATACACCCAAGTCATAAATCGGTGAACTGTTGACAATTATTTCTAAGGTTATGCTGTCATGAGTGAAAAATTGCAAAAAGTATTAGCGCGAATTGGTTTAGGTTCTCGCAGATATATGGAAGAGGTCATTGCCGCGGGTCGCGTCAGTGTGAATGGCCAAATTGCTCAAGTTGGTGAAAGGATTGAACCAGGCGACGAATTAAGGATTGATGGTCGCAAGGTACAATTTCAGATTGAAGACGAAATTCGTCGTCGTGTATTGATTTATTACAAACCAGAAGGTGAAATCTGTTCTCGTAACGATCCAGAACAGCGCCCAACCGTGTTTGATCATTTACCACAAATTGCCAATGACCGTTGGGTGATGGTAGGCCGTCTAGATATCAACAGTACTGGGCTTTTGCTTTTCACAAATGATGGTGAACTTGCCAATCGTTTGATGCATCCATCCAATGAAATCGAACGCGAATATGCAGTACGCGTCATGGGTGAAGTGACGCCTCAAATTCGTCAAACCTTACTTAATGGTGTTGTTCTAGACGATGGTCCAGCGAAATTTGAGTCTTTTTCTGAGCTTGGTGGTGACGGAATTAACCGTTGGTATCAGGTTGTGGTGAAAGAAGGACGTAACCGTGAAGTCCGTCGTTTATTTGAATCACAAGGTCTTAAAGTCAGCCGTCTATTACGTACCCGTTATGGTTCAGTGATTTTACCACGTGAACTCCGTACAGGCCGCTGGATAGAGTTAGATAAAGGCGATATTGATAATCTCACCAAACTGGTTGAGTTGAAACCACGTCAGGGCACTGGTCTTTATGGTATGGCAAAACGTCGTACAGAGCGTATGGTCGAAAAGCCAATGGCTGCACGCCGTGGTGGATACTTGAGACAGCAGCGCCGTGACAATGAAAATGGCACTGAAAATAATAACGAAACCAAACAACCTTATGCTGCTGCGCGAAAGACTGTGGCGGTAAATAAAGGATTTAAGAAGTTCTGATCAATTCATTATGTAACCTAAAAAGAGTTCACTTTTGTGAACTCTTTTTTATTAAATTGTTTTTTTGAGAAATAGTTTACATATATACAAGTCTGTATATAATTTAATGGCTATAAATCAACAATAATTAGGTTCATGATGAAAAAACTATCTTATTTAACAATTACCTTCTCTCTAGCTATGCTAACAGGTTGTGGAGGCGGTGGATCGGGCGACTCAAGTTCGGCTTCACAAGAAAATAGTGCTAATGGAAATAATGAATTAAAATGTGATCGTGGTATTTTACTTAATTCAAATTTAACAGCTAAATCTATTTTTGATGAACATCTTTATATTTTAAATTATCTTAATATTGAAGATGAAAGCTCGGGTCATATTGAGATAAAAAAAACTGGTATATATGGTGAAGAAATCGAAAATAATGGACAAATGTTATACTCAAATTACACACCAATTTATAATTTAAGTTTGGAAGAAATAGAATCAAATATAAAAACAAGGCCTAAAGATTACACATTAAATTCATCAGGTTTATCAACGATAAACTTCTATCAAAAACAGAATAATGGGTGGCCATTTGGATACCTTACTGCATCAGATAATTTAAAATTATCTTTAGCTTCTTTTAATGATAATTGTAATTTTACAACAAATAAAATTGACTATTCATTTGAGGCTATAGATGTATCAGGTAAAAAATTAAAAGATATTTTGCCTGATAATATTTTGACAAACTCCCCTAAACCAAATGATTATATTTATATAGATAGACAAATTGGAAATATTCTAAAAAGAAATGAAGAAGCCCTTAATAACCTTCTGAATAGTGATATAAGTTTTCCACAAGGTGCTATTATTTATGTACCAAAATCAGCAATCTATAGTGAAACTCAATTTACATTCTCTAAAGATGATCAAACTCAATATCTAACCCTAGACGAATGGTTTGATAATGTATATGGCAAGACATCTTATAAATACAAAAAAGATAAAGTTGGTGGTTTGAATGTCATATACAGCGTTGATAGTAATAATAATGCTGCATTTAGCTTCGGTGCCGACCCCGCAATAGAAAAAGATGGAAAAATTTATGATGGTGAATGGTACATAAAAGGAGATGTTCTTTCATCTGACTATGGTATACCATCTAAAGATGGTTTTGATAATAATGATTCTTCTGGAGAACACACATTATTTAATAAAGTTAGCTATAATTTTATTTCCACGGAAGTTCAGAAATATTACAAATAAAATGCTTTATTTACGAAAAGGTTTTATTCATTGAATAAAACCTTTTCTAAGACATAGTCTGTCTTTTTTAAATCTTAGGAATATCAATCCATTTTGCCTCTGGAAATGAGTGCTTAAGATATTGTTTTAAATACTGGGCTGTATCTTTAGAAATGATTGTATCTTGCGACTCATCATTCAAATTATACGCTAAGGCATAAAGTGACAAGCCACGCTGTTTTATCGCTTCAAGACTTAACAGAGTATGATTAATACTCCCTAAACGGCCCGAACTCACCAGAATGATGGGAAACTGATGCTCTGCAATGTAATCAATAGTGAGCATATCTGTGGTCAGCGGCACCATTAAACCACCTGCACCTTCAAGCAATACCACATCAAAACGTTGTTTCAATATGTGAGTGGCCTGTTCAATTTTATTGAAATCCAGCGCTCTTCCATCCATTTTGGTTGCCAGATGTGGTGATGCAGGATAAGTAAAAATCTCAGGCATGGTGAGTTTTTCATCATCTTCTGGCAAAAAACCAGTCTGCATAATGTCACGATGCTTTTCTATATCTTCCGATATTTCAATATTGCCTGTCTGAATCAGCTTTTGAGTAATGGTTTTTATACCCTGATCAATCCATTGCTTTGCAAGATATCCCGTGGCATAAGTTTTTCCAATACCTGTATCAATGCCACTAATAAAATAAACAGAAGCCGTCATGACGTTCTCCGAGCAATGATATAAATAGGATGATAGGTCAGTTCATAATGACCATCATCTGTCTGAAACTGACAATAATCATGATAGAACTGTGCTAAAGATTGTTTATTCCAGTGAGGTTGCGTAGTAGCCACTGTCCCTGTGACACCAGTTGCCTTAAGATGTTTGAGGATTGCTCTGGGCGAATCAAATTGCATCTTAAGTTGCTGTTGTTCAATCTTCATCAGCTCAAAACCAGAAGCTTGTAAATGAACTTGCCAATCCTGCACAGACCAATAGCTCAGCCCTTGACCTGTCAGTTGTTTAATTTCTTTAAAATTATCAGAGCCGAAAGTTGAAAGACATAGCCAGCCTTGATCATTCAAGGCATGATGACAGCGACCTAAAAGCTGAGGTAAGTTTTGAACCCATTGAATGGCAGAGCTTGAAACAATTGCATTTAAATGCTCTGGCAAACTTAAACTTTCAATGTCCCCGATACACCACTCGATTGGCTGCTCATCTAAAAAATGCTGTTTGACTTCATCGTATAGATCATTCAAATATGCTCTCTGAATCTGAAAAGATACAAATAATTCCTGTGTCAAATTGCCCGAGCCACAGCCGATTTCAAATATACGGCTTAGATGTAACGGACAATAAGCTTGCATCAAATGGCACAAATGATGACTGATTTTTTTCTGCGCAATGGCATTTTCTACATAACTTTGTCGCGCCTTCGCAAAACGCTGAGCAATGAGTGATTTATTCAGATTCACAAACAAGCCACCAACCGATCTAGTTCATCTATTTGAATGAGTGATGTTAATGAAATTCTTAAACGAGCGCTATGCTGTGGCACTGTCGGTGGACGAACGGGCATTGCATAAAAGCCATTGGTCTGTACATATTTGGACATATTTACGGCAGCCTGGCTTTCACCAATAATGACAGGGACGATATGGCTTGTTGATGGGCTACTGTAACCTTTTTGAATGATTGAATTTTGCAAATAATTGCTAATTTGCTGCAAATGCTGACGCTGCTTTTGTGCAGTCAGCATCTTTTTCCAGATAAAATTTGTCCATGCAATACTAAGCGGTGGCAAAGCCGTACTGAAAATCAGTGGGCGCATGGTATTAATCAGATATGAACGAATAATCGGATCGCAAATCAAGTATCCACCAATCGATGCAACTGCTTTTCCAAACGTACCGACCAAGAAATCAATCTCATTGATCACTTGATACTGTTCTGCACAGCCCAACCCCTGTTCACCACGAACCCCAATCGCATGGGCTTCATCAACATAGAGCATGACCTTGCCAAAACGACGTTTGATTTGAACCAGTGCATCCAGATCAGTTTCATCACCATCCATACTAAAAATACTTTCGGTCACCACGACGATGCGTTCAATGTCATCATTGGCATGATATTTTAATAAAAGCTGTTCAAGATGCTGTAAGTCGTTATGACGATATCGCACGTATTTTGCTACAGATAGACGAATACCATCAATCATACTGGCATGAACCAGTTTGTCCGCCAGAATTAATGTACGTGAATCACAAATCGCAGGCAAAATACCAATATTCATATGATAGCCACTATTGAATAGGAGTGCCGAACGACCATAAAATGCCTGGCTTAAACTTGCTTCAAGTTGCTCATATTCTTCATAGTTACCTGTGAGTAAACGTGAAGATGACGAACTAAAATAACAACGTTCAACAGGCTGTTGTTGCAAAAACTCCTCACGTAATTCCACATTGGCAGCCAACCCCAAATAATCATTGGACGATAGATTTAACATCTGCTGGCCTGTGATCTGGATGGTCGCACCTTGTTGTTGATTCGCAACAAACTGGCGTAAATTTCCAGATTGTTTTAATTGATCAAGCTGTTGTGCATAATGATCAAGCAATGCCATGCTGCGCCTCACAAGAAAGTTGACGAACCACGTTCATCATTTTTTGGATTAATTCATCAAGTTCATCATTGGAAATGATATAGGGTGGCATTACATAAACCAATTTACCAAACGGTCTGATCCAGATTCCTAACTCGACAAATTGTTGCTGGAGGGTCTTCATATCAACATTGTGCTTGAGTTCTACCACACCAATTGCACCTAAAGTTCTTATATCTGCAACATGCGCTAGTGCAGCCAATTGATAGAGCGGCTGTAATCTATTTTCAATACGTCTGATATTAGACTGCCAATCTTGCTCAACCAAAAGTTGGGTACTCTTTAATGCCACAGCACAGGCCAGAGGATTACCCATAAAAGTAGGGCCATGCATAAAGACGCCAGCCTCTCCACGACTAATCACTTCGGCAACATGCTGACTGGTTAGAGTTGCCGATAAAGTCATGTATCCACCTGTCAAACCTTTGCCAATACACATGATGTCAGGTTCAACCTGTGCATGCTCCCACGCAAATAACTTCCCTGTACGACCAAAACCTGTTGCGATTTCATCAAAAATAAGAAGTAACTGATATTTTTCACAAAGCTGTTTTAACTGACGTAAGTATTCAGGATGATAAAACCGCATGCCACCAGCCCCCTGAACAATCGGCTCGATAATGAACGCTGCCAATTGCGTATGCTGCTGGATCAACTGCTCGACCTCATCCATTTCAGATGAGTCCCATTCTCCATCAAAACGGCTTTTAGGTGCCGATACAAACACACGATTTGGCAAACTTGCACCAAAAATTTGATGCATACCTGTAACTGGATCGCAGACAGACATCGCATTCCATGTATCGCCATGGTATCCAGAACGGGTAGTAATGAAATTGGTTTTTTGATGTTGCCCTTGTGCAGTCCAATACTGTACTGCCATTTTTAACGCAACTTCTACTGCAACAGAACCAGAATCTGCATAAAAGATTTTATCCAAACTCGGCGGCGTAATCTTTAGTAATATTTTGGCAAGTTCAATCGCAGGATCATGGGTAAACCCCCCAAACATGATGTGAGACATCTGCTCAAGTTGGTCTTTTACAGCCTGATTTAATGCTGGATGATTATAACCATGAATCGCACACCACCACGATGACATACCGTCAATTAATTGACGACCATCATCCAGCTCAATCATCACACCAGAAGCACGTTTCACTTTAAAGGTTGGTAATGGATTAATCATGGAAGTATAAGGATGCCAGATATGCTCCAAATCAAATTGATCCACCATCCATGACTCCTGATGCGCTATAAATATTGAATAGAGCACATGTTAAACTTGCAAGGAATGTAAATAAATTGCGATATGCATCATTTCGACTAAAGCTTATACTGATGAAACAATAAATTTTTCAATTTCACTACTTGTTTCCATTAACTTTGTAAATGGAAAACTGTGCGCTGCACTCGCTAGCTCAATTATTTTAGTTTTTTTTGTCGCAATAAGATGCATATTTTGCACAACTTGGTAAGGAACTAATGCATCATGCTCGGCAAATATATGTAGCTGAAATCCTCCATAATTTTTAATGATTTCAACTAAATTTAATTTTTCCAACATAATTAAGCCTTGCCTGAGCAAAGCTAATGGCTGTGCTTTTAATAAAGCCTGCATTGATATCCAATCTGATTTTGCAGTTGACGTCCCTTTGGTAACCAGTAAACCAAATCGTTTTAGCGTACTGGCAGGATCATTCTGAAAGCCCTGCTGAAATGCATTAAACGTTGTTTCTGGCATAGCAGTTGACCAATTTTCTCGTACTACAAAACTCGGATTGGTTGCTAAAGTGACCAGCGGTAATGTTTGACCAGTGCGCTTAAAAATCTCATGGGCCAATACAGTTGCCAACTCTCCCCCCAATGACCATCCCATCAGAACATCAAAGTTCAGTGCATAATCAGTTTGTTGTTGTAATATATCGGGATCAAGTGCATTAAATATATTGAGTAATTCAACTTCGTGCCCCAATTGTTGCAAACTGTTTTGTAAGGGAGTTAACACACCTGTTCCTCCGCCCCACCCTGTAATCAGCAAAACCCGAGCCATTGATCTACTCTTTTTCAAATTTTCAAAATTATCTTGCAAAGTATAGAAGAGTTAACATCTATAGCTATGGCATAATCACATCAATACTACAGCTTTCGATCATTAAAACTGATAGTATTTAACCCGTGAAAATAAAAAGATGGATCTCTTAATGATGATTAGAAATGTGGTGTTATCTTGTGCATTGGTTTTTACAGGTACAGTTTTTTCTAGCCAAATTTTTGCCAATCCTTTCTCTAATCAGAACCAGGCAGAAAAGCAATGGGTAGGCCAACCCGCCCCAGCTTTTAAATTACAGGATCAAAATGGTAAATGGCATAGCCTGAGCGATTATGCAGGGAAATGGATCGTTCTATATTTTTACCCAAAAGATAATTCTCCAGGCTGTACGCAAGAAGCAAACCAGTTTAAAGCACTTTATCCTCAGTTTTTAAAATCAAATGCGGCTGTGTTGGGCGTCAGTCTGGATGACGTCCAATCACATCAAAAATTCTCAGAAAAACTCGGATTAAACTTTCCAATTTTGTCTGATGACAATCATCAACTTGCTGAAAAGTTTGGTATTGTCCGAAATTTAGGTATTGTCAAAATTGCAAAGCGTGAAAGCTTCCTCATTGACCCTAAAGGCACGATTGTTTATCACTATACCAGTGTAAATACCCAGACACATGCAGATGAAGTACTTAAAGATTTAAAACGTTTTCAAAGCAAATAAGCGCGAATTTAAAATGTGTAAAATCTAAGTTAGGCATTGTATTCATAGATAGATAAATATTGCATGATTAAACCAATGCAGTTTGCGTGGTTAATAACTCATTTAAGGCACTATAACTATTATCAATATATGTATCTGTTTGAGTAGAGCTGCTAGAAGTACTCGTGGCTTCTGCTGTTTGAGACGAATCTAGAATTTGGTTCACTGTATCAACGGTCTGATGGTCGGCAGCTTCTGTGTTTTCTGATGAACTTTTGTCCTTTTCAGTATTATTAGAATCTTCAACCTCGACTGTAGCATCCTGAGTGACGACAGACGCTTGTAAAGTATTTTGCACATCGGCCGTTTGGGTCTGCAAAACATTATCCTGTTGATCATTCTTGTGATGATCTGCCCACAATAATATACCACCCACTGTCACAGGTACGGCAGCCCACGCCCATGCACTGCCTGCTTCAAAGCCACTTGCATTGTGGTATAAAAGTGAATCGGTTGAATCAATTGCATGATAAACCAGTTGAGGTTCTGCATTTCCTTGTGCTTCGATAAACTGCACCCACGTCAATTGACCCGTCATAGAATCAGACAAGACCAAACTATTTTCTGTATGGGCATCCATATTAAAGAAGTTATCTATAATGATAATTTCGCCATTCTGTAGACGAATAATCATGCTGGTACCATCACGTACCACTTCTTCTATTTGTTCTGTCGAAATATTGGCAACAACAACAGAAGACTGATCAAGTTTTACCGAATTATCAGGAATATCTTTGATGACTTTATGGTTTTCTTTTCCGATTACTTGAATTGCAGACATCGCCATACTCCTGAGGTAGCCATCTGGATTGCCACATTTTTTTATTTAACAATTTAATAAAGCTAGATATTTCGAAAACATAATACTGAAAAATAAAAAAAATAGCACGGCTTAAAACAATGTATTTAAATCACCACTTCATCAAACATCTTGAAATGATATCTAGTTAAAATCTCAAAAAATAATATGCATAAAAAACTCAGCCGAAGCTGAGTCTTTTGTCAATAATTAGCTTACATTTGAGACTGAATATAATTTTGTAAACCCATTAACTCAATTAAACGTAGTTGTTTTTCAAGCCAATATGTATGATCTTCTTCGGTATCTGACATTTGTGCACGTAACATATCACGGCTGACATAATCTGCTTTTTCTTCACACAATTTAACGCCATCCGCCAGTTTCTGACGAACATGATATTCAAGTGCCAAATCAGCCTTTAAGCAAGACACCACATCTTCACCCGTAACGATATCATCACGATTCATATTTGGTTTGCCCTCAAGGAACAATACACGGCGAATCAAGGCATCTGCATGTGAAGCTTCTTCTTGCATCTCATGATCAATTCGCTCATAAATTTTACCGAGTCCCCAATCTTCATACATACGAGAATGAATCAGATATTGATCACGAGCAGCCAGTTCACCACCGATCAACATGTTTAGATAGTCTATGACTTCTGGATTGCCACGCATTAGTAATTCTCCTCTTCGATGGCAATATTATGCTCAAATTTATTGATATTTGCAAAGAAATTAAATCTTAAGCATTTGATTTTTATAAAATTAAAATGATAAACATACGCATTTACAGTTTTAATTGGTGAATTTTATCCAAATAAAATAAAGCTTTGCGATATTTCATTGGTTTTATGCGCAGCTTAAAATATGCTTTTATATGGGCCAGATTTTTGTAACTAAATACAATGCTTCTTATTTCATAACAACACATTAAAGAATGATAATCTCTTTCATTATTTTTTGTCCTTTCCTGAGAATTTCCAACTGAATGTTGCCTTTCTTTAAATAACTTGAGATATCGACAAAATGATTAACATCCCGAACTTCAATATCATTTAGTTTTAATAGAATGTCATTTTCTATAAGCTGGTTAAATGCTGGAGATAGGTTCTTAATCACCTTTACTTTCACACCCTATGTATAGCCAGTTTTTGATTGATCTGCATCGGATAAGTCAACTGGATAAATACCCGTAATTGAATCAAATTTATAAAAGTAACTCACTTGATACTTTTTCTGAGGATTATAAACTGGAGCACTTTCTGTTAACCCATTTGAGGTATTACTTCCAAAAAAATGATCATTTGATCGTTGGTTTTGCGGATTCTGTGGTGCAGGATTTAAAAAAGTATAATATCCATACATATTTGCCGATGGCTGATCACTAAATACAACCATTGATGCACCTAATGTGTCCGCACGTTTCTCCATATTTGAAACGATATACTCATAACCTTTAGCACTATCATGTCCATCAAATTTTTTAGACTGTATAGGCACAAAACCTTCATTTAACAATTGGAGTGTGGTTGCATCAAAATCTTCAGTTTTAAATACTTTGGCTTTGACAGTTTTAGAGTGGTCAGGCTTTTTAAAAAATGAAATAGGAATATAAATGTTTGCGAAACTACTATTCGTTACAGAAACAAGGATGAAAGCTGTGATCAGATTTTGAAAGATCAATCGAAATTTTTTATTCATTTTAGACATTAACGGTATAGATTCTTATCATCACATAAATTAACAATTGATTGATAGAATGTCTATAAATGGTGCAGCAAATATCCTAAGATAATTTCTTAAAATTCAATCTCTTCAAAAACATTAATCTGGCGGAAATATGAATAAAAACACCCCTATTCTGGTCACTGGTGCTACAGGATATGTCGCTGGCTGGATTATTGAGCGACTGCTTAATCAAGGCCATACGGTGCACGCGACGGTGCGTGATCCATCTAACACCGAAAAAATCAAACACCTTACCGATATTGCAAAAAAATCTGAAGGAAGTATTCATTTTTTTAAAGCGGATCTTCTAAGTGAAGGTGTATTTGATGAAGCGATGCAGGGTTGTGAAATTGTGATTCATACCGCATCACCTTTTGTAATTACCAATTATAAAGATGCTGTTAAAGACATTATTGAACCCGCTGTCAATGGTACTGCAAATGTATTGGAGTCCGTCAACCGCACAGAATCTGTTAAACGTGTAGTCGTCACCTCTAGTATTGCCGCCACTTACGGCGATGCGATTGAAATTAAAGCAACATCGAATAACGAATTTGATGAAAGTTGCTGGAACAATACCAGTAATGCAACACATCAACCTTACTCTTATTCGAAGGTGGCAGCCGAACGCAAGGCATGGGAAATGGCAGATCAACAAAACCGTTGGTCACTGGTCTGTATCAATCCAGCATTGGTGATGGGGCCCTCTCTGACCGCTTCTAGCCAGTCTGGAAGTATTGAACTCTTACAACAATTTGCCAATGGTGTGACGCTATTTGGTGTACCGTCGATGTGGAATGGTATTGTTGATGTACGCGATGTGGCCGATGCTCACGTAGCTGCAGCTTTATTACCTGATGCCTCTGGACGCTATATTATTTCAGGGGGAAGTTTAAGCCTGCTAGATATGGGGAAAGCACTGACTCAACGCTTTGGCTATCGCTTTCCATTTCCTCACTTTACTGTACCTAAAACTGCTTTTTCTTTCGTCGCGCCCTTTTTAGGTTATTCACGCGAATTTGTAAAATTAAATATGGGCTATCCAATTTACTTCAATGCAAAACGTAGTCAGGAAGAACTCAACATACAATATCGTGATATCCGAGAGAGTGTTTGTGATCATTTTCAGCAATTACTTGATGATGGCGTTATTAAGAAATGGTTATAGCAATGATGTATTAGCTTGAGGTCTGTTTTTCTTCAGATTAAAACTAAGAGGCAATTTATAGACCGCCTCTTAGTTTTTTTAAATCTTATTTGATAAAGTCATCACTTATGCAATTCGCTTAGATTGGACTGATTGCAGCATGTTAAGCTGAGTATTGTGCCAAAAATGCCAGAAACTCCTGTTCATTCATCACACGAATTTGCAGTTTTTCGGCTTTATCGAGTTTACTACCCGCTTTTTCACCCGCAACGACACATTTGGTTTTACTCGATACACTACCACTTACTCGTGCCCCTAACGCTTGCAAGCGCTGAGTTGCTTCATCACGCCCCATGGTTTCCAATGTACCCGTGACCACCCAGCTTTCGCCATTAAGGGGCTGTCGGGTCGGTGCAAGCGGTGCATCCCAATGAATTCCTGCTGCCAGCAATCGATCAAGCACTTCAATATTATGCTCAGCCAAAAAGAAATCATAAATCCATTCTGCGGTGATATCACCGACATCTGGGGTTTTCTTGAGTGCTTCTATATCTGCTTGCTTTAAGGCATCTAGAGTTTGAAAGGTATTGGCCAGCATTCGTGCCGTCGTTTCACCTACCCCCCGTATTCCAAGTGCATAAATAAAACGCGCCAATGTGGTTTTTTTACTGGCTTCAATAGCATCCATTAGATTTTGTACAGACTTCTCGCCCATTTTCTCAATAGTGAGCAATTGTTCACGGTGTTCGTGCAAGTGGTAAATGTCGGCGACATCCTTAAGTAAATCAAGATGCAATAATGACTCTACCCAACGATCACCTAAACCTTCAATATCCAAGGCCTTACGCGATACAAAATGACGAATGGCTTCAATACGCTGTGCAGCACAGTATAAGCCCCCAGAACAACGTGCCAATGCTTCGCCTTCTGGCATCACCACAGGCGATGAACAAACAGGACATTGTTCTGGTAATTGCACAATTTCGGCTAGCTCTGGGCGAAATTCTGGCCAGACTTTTTCAACCTTTGGAATCACATCACCGCTTCGATAAACACTGACCCGATCGCCAACACGCACGTCTAGTCGATGAATTTCACCAATATTGTGCAATGTCACATTGGAAACGGTTACCCCACCTACAAATACAGGTTGCAAACGAGCAACTGGAGTAAGTGTCCCTGTTCGCCCTACCTGCCAATCAATATTTTCTACTGTGGTCATGGCAACTTCGGCAGGAAACTTATACGCCGTAGCCCAACGTGGTTCACGGCTTAAGAAACCAAGCTGTTGCTGCTGTTTTAAATCATCTACCTTGATGACCATGCCATCAATTTCAACCGCAAGATCAGGGCGTTCTTGCTGAATCTGTTCATAACACTGCTGTACTTCCTGAATCGAAGAACATAAAAATTGACGTTCGGCAATTTCAAAGCCAAGTTGTGTCAGCCATTGTAAGCTTTCATGCATACTTCCCAAGCCATGATGCGGCTCGCACTGGGCAATCCCATAAGCGTAAAATGCCAATGGACGTGAAGCAGCAATCGCAGGATCAAGCTGACGTAAACTCCCTGCTGCCGCATTACGCGGATTGGCAAAGGTCTTCTCGCCTTTGGCCTCATTAGCAGCATTAAGTCGCTCAAAGCCCTGTTTTGGCATGAGTACTTCGCCACGAACCTCTAAAAAGCGTGGAGTTTCAACGGAATGATGTTGTAAGTGTTTAGGTAGATTTCGAATAGTTTTGACATTTTGGGTAATATCTTCTCCTGTTTCGCCATCTCCTCGTGTTACACCACGCACCAGTACACCATTTTCATACCACAGTGAAATCGCCAGACCATCCAGTTTTAACTCGACATCATACTGAATCTGCTGATTGGGCAAACGTTCTTCAATCCGGCGTGCAAATGCAAATAAGTCTTCTTGATTAAATACATTGCCCAAGGACAACATGGGCACAGCATGGGTCACCGTTTCAAACTTGCTCAGTGCCTGACCACCAACACGGTTGGTAGGTGTATCCGCTTGAGTTAACTCAGGATACTCTGCTTCGAGTGCTTTAAGCTGATGAAACAACTGATCATATTCGTTGTCCGTAATTGATGGTTGATCCATCACATAATACGCATGATTATGCTTTGCGATCAGTTGAATCAGTTGACGCATTTGCGCAACAATATCAGCAGGCTGCATCATAAAAAAATCACCATATAAAAGGGCGGAAACGTCCGCCCTAAACTTATCTTGTTACCAGCAGTATAAAAGATTTTGACTTAAACTGATGCCTGAGATGATCGATAGTCAATCACATGATGACGCCAATGTTCTTTGAGCTGAGGCGTAAGCTCATTATTATTCTCATCATAGACCTTGCCATCAATTTCACGTGCCACTAGCCCCGCAATGCTGGCCATCATGTCAAAACCTGTCAGCGCATTATTATGTGGAAGTGCCAAGAAGAAAGCCAGCCCCTGCACTTGCTCTACTGAAAGCGCTTCAAGATCAAATCCAGCAGGCCCATTGTCAGTCATCCGTAACACAGAAAACATCAATGGACTAGGCTCATCGGTTTTTTCATAACGATGGAAACACGATAACTCGCCAAAGCGTAGGCCATATTTGAGTAACACTTTAAGTGTTTTATCACCTGACAATGCACGGCGCGGATTGGGATAGACATTCAGTGCGACAATCTGTTCCGCAGTTGCCAAAGCACTTTCATCATCAAACTGTTGCTGTTGATGTAAATGCACATCCAGCAGACTACTTTCACCATCAAAGTCTGCAATTTCTACAGTTTCCACTTCTGGATTTAAGCGCAGCTCAGGTTCCTTTTGTACTTTTGCAGTAGCATCAGGTGCAGATAGTTTTGTCTTCTCATCGGTCTCAGCCGTTTTTTCTAATTTTTCTGCCGAGTCTAATTGATCTAGTGGCACTACATCTGGATGAGTAGTTTCGGCATCAGATGTCACTTCAGCTTTTTCAGGAACCTCAATCTGGATAGATTTTTCTTCCTGCATTTTAGCCGCATCTTGCAATACTGGTTCTTTACGCTCTTGTGCTTCAGGTGTCTGAATTGGAAGCTGATCTCTCACATGTCTTGGAATGATGGGTTGATTACTTTCCGAATCGATATGTAATTCACTATCCAAAGAGGGTTCAGCGGGTATTGATCTTTTTAGCAATAGTCTTAAGCCGATAATCATAATGACAACCGCGACAACAATTCCCACAATTGTGGTGACTTCCATACTATGACTCCGTAACTAACCCGTATTCTTTTGCTTCTTCCAAATTAACCGTAACCAGTTTTGAGGTGCCAGGTTCTGGCATCGTTACTCCCAGTAAATCGGTTGCCATTGTCATTGCAAGCTTATTATGAGTAATGTAAATGAATTGTACTTGCTCAGAAAGCTCTTTTACCAAATTACAAAACCGTTGTACATTGGCATCGTCCAGTGGCGCATCAACTTCGTCTAGTACACAAAATGGTGCTGGATTGAGCCTGAATATGGCAAATACCAGCGCTAAAGCTGTTAATGCTTTTTCACCCCCAGAAAGTAACGCCAAAGAGCTATTACGTTTACCAGGAGGTCGTGCCATTAGTTTTACACCCGATTGCCAGTCATCTTCAAGACTTAAACTGGCTTCTCCGCCATTAAACACTTTTGGAAACAATTCTTGTAGCTCATGATTGACCTGGTCAAAAGTTGTCATAAACAATTTTCTGGTTTCCTGATCAATGCTTTTCATGGCATCTTTAAGCTGTGTCACTGTATTTTCCAGATCTTGCATCTGGTGAGTTAACTCTTCATAACGACCCGAAACTTCTTCATATTCTTGTGATGCAGCCAGATTGACAGCACCTAGCTTTTCAAACTGCTTTTGTGCCTTTTCAAGTTGTTGTTGATGCAATGCCAGATCTAGTGTCAGGTTTGGCTGTATCTGTGCATTTAATGCGGCCAGTTGTTCTTGATAATGCTCTAAATCTGACTTTGCAGCTTGCCATGCCAGACGTTTCTCTTCAAGATCGGCACGGACCTTCTCATCACGCTGCTCAGTTTGATGCCGCTGTTCGGTGAGATGCTGCTGCTTTTCCTGCACATGGTTCAGTTCAAGCTGCCATTCTTTCCATTTTTTTTGCAAGGTCTCGGTCTGCTGATATTGCTCAGAAAACGCTGACTCTAAGGCAGGCAATTCAAGCTGAATTGGGTCAACAAATTTCTTGGCCTGATCCATTTGCACCATAATTTGCTGTAATTGAGTTTTTAAGAAGGAAATATCTTTCTCAAGCAACTCCATTTGTTGCTGTGTCTGTGAGGTCTGACGTCTTAACAGCTCTCGTTCTTGTTGCCGCTGTTGCCAGTGCTGCAATGCATCATCTAACTGATCAGTGAGTGTCTCCCACTCAAGCTGTTGTAGCTTAAAATTTGGTAGATGGGTTTCGAGCTTAAGCTGTAAAGCATGCAGATCAATTTCCGAATCATCCCGCTGCATAGCATCTTCTTCAAGTTGAAGATCGACCTGATTTAATTGCTGTTGTAACTGTTGGTTCTGCAAAACAAATGCCTGAGCTGAAGCTTGCTTTTTAGCAACCTCTAATTCATTTTTCTGTATAGCGTGGCGTCGTTGTTTTGCATCTTGCTGTAAATCCTGAAACTGTTTTTGCTGCTCAGCAAGTTCAAGTGCTAATGTCTCAAGCTTTTTCGCAACCATATCTCGCTGTGTTTCAAGTTGGCTGTGCTCTTGTGCAATCTCGTCTAAACGAATGCGATGACTCAACATCCCATTGCTTTGACTATTCTCATCATAATCTAGCCCGATCACCCAGTCTTGCGCCAGCAAGTAACCATCAATTGTCAAAATACGTTGACCCAAAGAAAGTTTGGGCTGCAAGGTCAAAGCAATATCGAGTGTTTGTGCAATCCAGACATTGTGCCAGAGTGAAAGCTGTGGTGTTTCAATCCATTCCGATAAAGATGGCAAATCAAATACTGATTGGTCGCTAGAGCGTTGAATCTGACGAACCTGACGCGCCCGCTCCGTTTCAAATTGCTGATCGTGTTCGAGATAACTGGCTTTCAGCCATGGGCTTAATAATTTTTCAATCAGGCTGCTATATGACCTGCCCACCTCTGTGAGCTTTAAAACATTCATCAGAGGGACATCGGTGGCCTCAGATTTGATACTATTTTTGGTGACTAACTGTTCAAGATTTCTCCGCTCGGAGCCGAGAACCTTAATTTGCATCTCAAACTGCTGTAATTCAGTTTTGAATGTGATCTGTTTCTGCAAGGTGACATCTATTGCCTGTTTGAATTGTTCGAGCTGCTGTTGCTGTTGTGCAGACAGCTCTTCATCGTTGTGTAACTGCTGTTTCAGTCGTTCAAGATCTTCATGCTGAACTTGTGCTGTCACCTGACCTATTTGCTGCTGTAAGGTTTGCTTTTGCTGCTCTAAACGCTCAACAGATTTGCGCAGTTGTTCGATCTGTGCAGACATCTGCGACTTTTGTTGCTGCTGTTTTTCGATTTGTGTTTTTAACTGGTCAAACTGTTGCTGCGTTTGTTTATGCTGTGCCTGTAAATCGATGTGACGTTGTTCTGCCATCTGGGTCTGCTGTTCTGCATGGTGCAGATGTTCTACCTGTTGCTCTTGCTGCTCCTGTAAGCTTTCAAGCTGAATTTCGCTCAACTGCAAGCGCTCTTTGGTTTGCACCTTTTGCTGCTCTAACTGGGTTAAGGTCGTGCTATTTTGCTGATAGAGGCTTTGCTTTTGCTCTAGTGTCATTTTCAGCTCGGCCAGTTTCTTTTCAGCCACTTGCCATTCTGTCTGTAACGGCGTTGATTGTTGAATCAGACGCTGAAAAAGTGCACTGGTCGATTCCAGATCATGCTCAATCGTATTCAATTCGGAACGAACCAATTTAAATTGCTCACCCAGCGTATTCATCTCGATGGTATAGGTTTGTTGCAAAATTAGACTCTGGCTCGACTGAAATGAAAGTATCTCGATTTTGAGTGTTCTGATTTGCTGTTCAAGCTGCTTATACTGAACTGCCGCTTCAGATTGACGCTTTAAACTTTTGAGTTGTCCTTTCAATTCTTGCGCAATATCTTCAAGCCGTGCCAGATTTTGTTCGGTATGTTCAAGATGCTGCAAAGTTTCACGACGTCGCGCCTGATAACGGGATACCCCTGCGGCTTCTTCAATAAAGATACGCATTTCTTCGGGTTTGGCATCAATCAAACGATTGATCATGCCCTGTTCAATCACCGCATAAGAACGTGGTCCTAACCCTGTCCCCAAGAAAATATCGGTAATATCACGACGGCGGCAACGGGTTCCATTCAAGAAATATTCAGATTTTCCATCACGATTGACCTGTCTTCGTACGGCCAGTTCATTATAAGCATTATACGTACCGCCAAGTTTTCCGTATGTATTCTCAAAACGTAACTCGACACTGGCCATCCCGACAGGTTTACGCTTGGCAGTCCCTGTAAAAATAACATCTTGCATGCTACCACCGCGTAATTGCCGCGCATTGGACTCTCCCATCACCCAGCGGATGGCATCAATCACATTTGATTTACCACAGCCATTTGGCCCGACCACAGCAGTCCGATTGGCTTTAAAATGTAAAGTTGCACTGTCTGCAAATGATTTGAAGCCTGCAAGTTTTAAACTGCTTAAACGCATAATGTCCTAATCAATCCAGGAATATGAATACTCCAGCCTGTACTGAAATATAAAATGAAAGGTTATACCATTTCCTTATGTGATTTCTTCGCACATTTTATCGATTTGATGATCGACGTGAACGTCTTGCCCATGCCAATTCAATCTGTTTCATGCGCGTAAGCGACTCCAACACAAGGTTACGCAAGTGTCGGCAAAAATCTTCCATAAATAAAGTAGCTTGATGTGATTTTCGGATCAAAATAGCATCAGTCACCAGCTTAAAGAGCGCTAAAGCTTCTTGTAGCTCTCGTCGTGAGGTGTTTAAGGTCAAAAAATAACTGCGTCTTAACGAAGGCAGAAGTTCTTTATAAAATTTCATCAGATACGCATTCATGACCATATCATGTTGCTGAGCGAGATATTCAAAGATGCCGTCGTAAAATTTTTCGGTATCCCCCGCTTTGACATGCTCATTCAATTGCTCAATAAGGTGCTGAAGCTGCTCCGCTTCATGTACTCGCCAGCTCTCACTAATTTTTTGCACAATATGCCCTAACACCAGCACACTGCTATCAAATAATGCTTTTACCTGCTGAGAGGACATTTCAGAGACAATCGCTCCACGACGCGGAAATATTTCAATCAGGTGCGTTCTTTCCAGCAATAACAATGCTTCACGCACCGAGCCACGACTGACATCCAGTTCTTTGGCAATGCGCAATTCCTGAATGCGCTCTCCCTCAACCAGCTCCCCTGTAATAATCTGCTCACCAATATGTCGGGCAATTTGCTCGGACAAACTCTCTATATCATCAAGATTCATGGCTCACCTTTTTCATTATTTATTGGGCATCCTTCTGCCAATCCATCATGGTGTTCGTTATTTTTTAACTGATTTGAATCTTTCTTGACTATGTCATTGTCTAACAATTTTATTGCATTTTGAGCCAATTCACATCAAACAGGCATATCGCTCCATCTTCATGCCTGTTTTTTAATCGCGATTGAACTATCAGCATATTATTTGAAAATACCTTGATAAATAAAGTAAATTCCGACCACAGTCAGCAATCCTGAAAAACATTTTTTTAGCATGGCTGGAGAGAGTTGATGTGCAACCTTTGCACCAACTTTGGCAGTGACGAAGCTCATCAAGCTGATGCCGATAAACGCATAAATATGGATATATCCAATTGCATTGGGAACCGACACATGCTGATGATAACCAAACCACATAAAACCAAGCGCGCCTGCGACTGCAATGGGTAGGCCACAGGCGGCTGAGGTAGCAACTGCCTTTTGCATCACCACACCATTTTTATTGAGATAAGGTACAGTCAAACTACCACCACCAATTCCAAAAATCGCAGATGCAATACCAATACCTCCGCCAGCCAGAACTTGCATAGCGCGCGATGGAAGCTGTTTACTTTGATCAACTTTTACATTTGCCCCTGTAAACATCTTAAATGCAACCCAGATTGCAAACGTACCAATAATCAGTTGTAAATATTGTCCCGAAAGCAAATCTGCAATTCCTGCACCAAGCAAGGAGCCCAGGACTAAACCAGGTGCCATATTCTTAAATACACTCCAAAGTACGGCCCCTCTTTTATGATGTGCCATGACAGAACTCATAGAAGTGACAATAATCGTGGCTAAAGACGTTCCTACCGCCATATGCATAATCACTGCTGGATCATAATGTAACTGAGTAAAAACGACATACAGAATTGGAATAATAATTAACCCACCACCCACACCAAACAGGCCTGCCGCGAAACCAGCGATTGCGCCAATGGCTAAATATATGATTAACTCCATAAATAATTTTCTACTCTTCTCAGATTCAACATGGATTTAGAGACTCGTTTACTTCGCCAGCAGCTATCAGATGCCAACCAATTACCAGAAATTCTTTTACTGAAAGAAATTACGACATCGACTAATGACGATGTACGAGAGCTTGCACAAAAAGGTATTTTGACGGCATTGGTTTGCAGTAACGTTCAGACACAAGGTCGCGGACAACATCAACGGCAATGGATTTCACCGAAAGGGAATATTTATTTAAGCACACTGATCAATACCCAAACAACCTTAGATGGTCGTATGGCACTCGAAGTGGCGTTAAATATTTTACAAATGCCTGCACTTGCCAACCTTAATTTACAAGTGAAATGGCCCAACGATTTGTATAGTTTACAAGGAAAATGGGGCGGAATTCTGGTTGAACCGCTTTCTGCTACCCAAGCCATTGTTGGTGTCGGCATAAATGTCGTGACGCCAGAACATCACGACACCGATCAGGCAATCACTTCATTAACGGATTTAGGCTGTCATCAACGAGAACGAACCCATTTAATCGCACAGTTGTATCTCGCAATCCAGCAAGCCAAAGACTGGTTTGATCATGGCTGTTATCGCCTTGCTGAGCGCTTTAATCATTATGCAGCCTTCATGCATGATCATGTCCGCTTTGAGCATCATCAGGGCAATCTTAATGGGCATTTTGAAGGAATTAATCATGAGGGTGCAGTGCTAATCCGAACGCCAGAACAATTGCATCATTTTTATCAAGGCCGTATGCGCCGTATCGAAAACACTTCAGGATAAATCAATATGAAGCAATTATGGCTCGATATTGGCAATACACGGCTAAAATACTGGATTACCCAAAATGAAACGGTGATTGAACACGCTGCCGAACTGCATTTGCAATCGCCATCCGATTTACTTTTGGGCTTAATTCAGCATTTTAATCATCAAAATATTCAAAAAGTGGGCGTCTCTTCGGTTCTGGATCAACACAATAATGACCGTATTCGCAGCATCCTAAAACGGCTTCATATTCCGATGATCATGGCAAAGGTACATCAGGAATATGCTGCTCTTCGCTGTGGTTATGATCATCCCGAACAGCTCGGGATTGATCGGTGGCTTCAGGTACTTGCTGTTGCACAGCCTGATCGAAATGTATGTGTGATCGGATGTGGTACAGCGCTGACCATCGATCTGGTCAAAGGTTATCAGCATTTAGGTGGTTACATTCTGCCAAATCTATATTTGCAACGTGATGCGCTGATTCAAAACACCAAAGGCATTAAAATTCCAGATTCTGCATTTGATGATCTGGAACCTGGGCACAACACCATTGATGCTGTACATCATGGTATTTTGCTTGGCTTGGTGAGCACGATTCAAACCATCATGCAGCAGTCTCCCCAGCAGCTCGTATTGACGGGCGGAGATGCACCGTTGTTTGCCAAATTTTTACAACCTTATCATCCCCAAATTGAACCTGATTTATTACTAAAGGGCTTGCAGCATTATGTAAGGCATCAATTACCCTAGTAAAGATTCTAATATCCACGAAAAAGGCGCATCAAGCGCCTTTTTGAGTTTAACTGATGAGTTCAGCTTACTTTTTGTCGTCTTTACCACCGCCAAACAATGGACCAACGCCACCACCACCGCCAAACTGTTTTTGCAGATTGCCAAATGAACGCATCATTTTGCTCATACCAGATGGATTGGCAAATTTCTTCATCATTTTTGCCATCTGACTGTGCTGTTTAAGCAATTTATTGATTTCAGAAACATCCATACCGCAACCCGCAGCAATACGCTTTTTACGGCTTGGATTGATAATATCTGGATTCTTACGCTCTTTCGGCGTCATCGACTGAATAATGGCTTCCATTTTCTTGACTTGTTTTTCAGGATTCGCCTGTTCAAGTGCCTGCTGGATCCCTGAGTTGCTCATGCCTGGAAGTTTATCCAGAAAGCCCATCATGCCGCCCATTTTTTTCATTTGCTCAAATTGCATCAGCATGTCTTCCAAGTTGAAAGTACCGCCTTTTTGCAATTTTTTCGCCATTTTTTCGGCTTTTTCTTTGTCGATTTTGCGCTCGACTTCTTCCACAAGTGACAATACGTCACCCATACCAAGAATACGCTGTGCGATACGTTCGGGATGGAACGGCTCAAGAGCATCCAGCTTCTCGCCCATCCCCAAGAACTTAATCGGTTTACCAGTAATTGCACGAACAGAAAGTGCTGCACCACCGCGTGCATCACCATCAGTTTTGGTCAGAATCACACCCGTCAATGGTAAGGCATCGTTAAATGCTTTCGCGGTATTGGCAGCATCCTGCCCCGTCATGGCATCAACCACAAACAAGGTTTCTGTCGGTTTGATTGAGGCATGTAATTCTTTAATTTCGCCCATCATGTCTTCATCGACATGTAGACGGCCTGCGGTATCGACAATCAGCACATCGGCAAACTGGATTTTGGCTTGCTCAATGGCACGGTTGGCAATATCAATCGGCTTTTCATTGGCATTCGATTCAAAGAACATCGCGCCAACTTCTGCCGCAACAGTTTGTAACTGTTTAATCGCTGCAGGACGATAAACGTCGGCAGAGACCATCGCGACTTTTTTCTTTTGTCGTTCTTGTAAAAATCGTGCAAGCTTTGCAGCTGTGGTGGTTTTACCTGCACCTTGCAAACCTGCAAGCAAGACCACTACAGGTGGCTTTGCCGCGAGATCAAGGCTTTCATTGGCCTCACCCATCATTTTGGTCAATTCGTCATGCACAATTTTGACGAATGCCTGCCCAGGGGAAAGCTGAGTCATGACTTCCTGACCCAATGCCTGTTCCTTAACTTTCGCGATAAATTCACGAGTTACAGGTAACGCAACATCAGCTTCAAGAAGTGCCATACGTACTTCACGTAAGGTATCTTTAATATTGTCTTCGGTTAGCTGCCCTGAGCCAGTAACATTTCTTAAACTCTGCGTGAGTCGTTCTGTTAAGGTATCAAACATTGCAAAATCCGCTAAAAATGGCCAGTTGCAAAAAAATCTTTCTCAAAATAGAAAATTTATGCATAAGATGCTATAGGATACTGTAGTTCGCCGCGAATTTATATCTCATCTAGATGAATATTCTCAATCCCAAAAAAGGTTTGACATGATCAGTCTCCCGTTGGCTTATACCATTTTGGCTCTTATTGCATATACAACATCATTTTGGTATCTGTTTATGCACTTAATGTCAAAACGTGATCCCAACTATTGGTTTATTGGACTTGTACTCGGTTTAGGTCTGCTTTTACATACGGGCGTGTTGTATAACAACATGATGACCCCAATTGGCATCAATTACGATGTCTTTAACCTGATATCATTTACTTCAGGGCTGATGCTGTTATTAAGTCTACTATTTAGTACCTTTCGTCCTGTACTCGCATTAAACCTGATTGGTATTCCTGTCGCAGCAACGGGACTTATTCTTGGCTATGCTTTTAGCCGTCCAGACCAGTATATTGAGCAGCATTCGCTGGGTTTAGATGCACATATTATTTTATCACTTTCAGCCTATGCCGTTCTGCTCATGGCTACCATTCATGCAATTTTGCTTTGGTTTCAAGATCGCGAGCTGAAGAAGAAACAAAAACACCGTTTCTGGGTCAACCTACTTCCGCCATTTCAGGCCATGGAATCCCTGTTATTTGATTTATTACGCACAGGGTTTGCATTACTCACCATTGCTCTGATTTTTGGTTTTTTCACTGTAGATAATTTCCTGAGCCAACATCTGGCCCATAAAACCGTGTTTAGTATTATTTCATGGTTTATTTATGGTTCTCTTTTAATTGGGCATACCAAATTTGGCTGGCGTGGTCAAAAAGCGATTCGCTTTACCCTCATGGGTTTTATCTTACTGGCGATTGGCTTTATTGGCAGCAAAATGATTCTTGAATTAATTTTGGGTAAATAAAAAACGGTTCAGTTGATTATTCTTTTCATATGATGATGCATCTACTTTAATTCTCCAAAAGTAAATCGAATGAAGAAGAAATCTCAAACTGGACATCTCAGATAAAAATGCGTATAACGCTCAGGTTTATTTAGCCCAGTCAGGTAATACACGTTGAAACTTATTCTTGCACCAATGGAAGGCTTGACCGATCCAATCATGCGTGATGTTCTTACGCATGTCGGAAGTTTCGACTGGTGCGTTACAGAGTTTATTCGTGTGACTGATAGCGTATTGCCTGATCATGTTTATTACACCTACTGCCCTGAGCTTAAAAATAACGGTAAAACTGCTGCTGGTACGCCAGTTCATGTTCAGTTTTTAGGGAACAATCCCGATATGCTGGCTGCCAATGCCGAAAAAGTGGTGGCTTTGGGCGCACCAGCGATTGATCTGAATTTTGGCTGCCCTGCAAAAACCGTAAACCGACATCGTGGTGGCTCAATCCTACTTGATGAGCCTGATGTCGTGCATCTACTCGTAAAAGCTGTGCGTGATGCCGTACCTGCACATATCCCAGTGTCTGCAAAAATGCGTCTGGGTTATCTCGATGAAAATCACACCATGGACAATGCTTATGCAATACAGGAAGCTGGTGCAAACTGGTTGACGGTTCATGCGCGGACCAAAGCAGATGGTTATACGCCGCCTGCATATTGGGAAAAAATACAGCCGATTAAAGATGCCTTAAGCATCAATGTGATTGCCAATGGTGAAATCTGGACCAATCAAGATGCAAAAGCCTGTCAGCAGCAATCTGGCTGTGAAGATTTGATGATTGGCCGTGGTGCAGTCACCACGCCTGACCTTACTCTGTGCATCCGTCAAAATGTGGATGAAGCCTTAATGAATTGGGCCGCTTTGATTGAACTACAACAGCGCTTTTTAAATGGTGAATATAAAACAGAAATTGGCATGATTGGCCGTTATAAACAATGGCTAGGTATGATGACCAAAGCCTATCCTGAAGCCAAACAGCTTTGGGATGAGATTAAACGCATCAAAAACCTAGACGAAATTTTATTGAAACTTGGTCGCTCATCATAATTTTTGATTCAGCCTCATCAAAAGCAAAACTTTCTACAAAAAACCGAAAATATGGTATTTCCTTAGAATTTCTTGATCATTTCAACCTTTAAAAAAAGAAATCAGGTCAATTACATAATTTTTTATTTATAAAATATTTATTTATTTTCAATACCTTAAATTTTTTATTCTATTTACATAAATTGCTTAGATGTTTTTATTGTATTTACCAGCAATTTTTTTTACCAGTGAGTCTACCTTGGGCATTTACTCGTCAGCGAATTGTGCTATTTTTGTTGCACAGCGTTACTATTTATATTTCGATGGTTAATCGAATAAAGAAATGCTTATAACACTCAGTTCTAAGATAGAACTGCATAATAAAATCTTGATGTTCAAGGAAAGATTAAAATGAAATTAAAACATTTAAGTACAGCAATCATTTTGGCAACTCTACCAGCAACAGGCGTTTTTGCTGCGGCATTAGACCGTTCTGGACAGTCAATGTCTGCATTTTTGCAACCAGGAAACTACTTTGAAGCAGGTCTTTCCGTTTTAGATCCTGATGTATCGGGTAAAGAAGCTGGAAGTAGTACAACTCGTCGTAATATCAATGATATGGCAGATGATTATTTATTTCCAAACGCTGCATTAAAACTGCAGCTTACAGATAAATTTTCTTTTGGATTGCTCTATGATCAACCATTTGGCGCGAAAGCAGAATATTCTGGAAATAATGTTTTTGTATCAAATCCAGGTAATGATACTGTATTGCCACAAGCTTTGATTAATAATTTAGTTCAAACTAAAGTTCAAAGTTATTTAGAATCGACAACTGGACAACAACAAATAGCTGCACTTATTCAAGGTGGAGCGACTCAACAGCAAGCAATAACTCAAGTTACCCAAGGTTTTCTTAGCAGCCCACAAGTCGTTGGTCTACAACAAGGTTTGGCGGCTGCCAATTCAGCCTTAGGTAGAGGTAATACTCAAGTAGAAGTAGATACTCAAAACCTTTCTATGGTTTTAGGATACCAACCAACTCAAAACTGGAATATTTATGCGGGACCTGTGTACCAAACCGTTAAAGGGAATGTCAGTCTAAGAGGTCAGGCTTATAGTCTATATAATGGTTACGATGCAAACATTAAAGAAACTGGTGGTGTTGGCTGGCTTGCGGGTTTTGCGTATCAAATTCCAGAAATTGCTTTAAAGGCGTCTCTGACATATAGATCAGAAATAGATCATAAAGTTAATATCAATGAAAATCTTGCTATTCAGTCTGTTATAGATGCTAATCCAGCATTATTAACTGGACTTGGAGTATCAGCAGATAAACTTGCTGCAATCAACAGCAATGGTAAAACCACGATTACTACTCCACAGTCTGTCAATTTAGATTTTCAGACAGGGATCATGGCCAATACCGTTGCATTTGCCAATGTGCGTTGGGTCAACTGGAAAGATTTTTCAATTCGTCCTTATAAATTTGGCAAGGTCTCTGAAGCAGTCGGCCCTCTCATTGGTCGCTCTAATGGCTTTAATCTGGTTGAATACTCGAAAGATCAATGGTCTGCAAATGTGGGGGTAGGCCGTAAGCTTAATGAGCAATGGGCAGGTAATGTTTCTGTAGGCTGGGATTCTGGTGCAGGTAACCCTGTAACCACACTTGGCCCAACCGAAGGCTACTGGAATGTCGGCCTTGGCGTGCAATATAGCCCTGCACCAAACTACTTTATCGCAGGTGGGGTTAAATACTTCTGGTTAGGTGATGCCAAAGCACAAACGGGTGCACAGGCTGGAAGCAGTGATTATGTCGCAGAGTTTAGTGACAATCACGCTATCGCCTACGGTATGAAAATTGGCTACAAGTTCTAGGCTGGATTCAAATAAAAAAGGCGCATTTAGCGCCTTTTTTATTATTCAGTTTTTACGCCGGAATATCGCGCTGTGAAACTGCACGAATCGCTTCTTTGAGTGCATCATAACCATGGATTGCTGGAAATTGTGGGAATTCAGCAATGACATTTTCAGGCGCATCAAACAGGAACCCATGATCAGCTTCGCCTAGCATGGTTGTATCATTGTATGAATCCCCTGCTGCAATGACACGGAAGTTTAAACCATGTAATGCTTTAACAGCTTCACGTTTCTGATCTGGCTGGCGAAGTTTGTAGGCAGTGATCATCCCCTGCTCATCTGACTTAAGCTTGTGACAGAAAATGGTAGGCCAGCCCAGTTGTTGCATTAATGGGTGTGCAAATTCATAGAAAGTATCAGATAAAATAATCAGTTGAAAATGTGTGCGAACCCACTCAACAAACTCTTTAGCGCCTGGTAATGGTCCCATATCTGCAATAACAGCCTGAATATCATTTAAACCTAAGCCGTGTTGCTTTAAAATATTGAGACGCTGAGTCATCAAAACATCGTAATCTGGAATATCACGTGTCGTTGCTTCAAGTTCCTTGATTCCTGTTTTTTTTGCAAAATTAATCCATATTTCTGGAACTAAAACACCTTCAAGATCAAGACATACGATTTCCATGGAAGACTCCAACTGTCAGTTTTAAAAATGGATGTATAATAGCATTAAGATTATTCAAATTGCGCTGCTGTTTGATAAATCATCATGATTGAAAGTGCGTGAAATAGATTGATCGCACTTTTATTTCGTATAAATTAGAACCTTTATAATTTACTGCGCTATATAATACGCATCCAAGCCTCTTGCCAGGAGCATTTATGACCGCCATTCCTACCATTGATTTGGTTGATGCACTTAATACAGAGTATGCAGACAAGTATCCGACCGAGATTCTTGAGCTTGCTCTGAATCAAGAAGGTGAAATTGCCATTTCATTTTCTGGTGCAGAAGATGTAGTACTCATTGATATGGCCTCACGTTTACGTAAGCCGTTTCGTGTTTTTAGTCTGGATACAGGACGTTTACATCCAGAGACTTATCAATTCATTGAAACTGTCCGCAAACATTATAATATCGAGATCGAAATCTGTTTTCCCGAAGCTGAAACAGTTCAAAACTTCGTAAAAGAAAAAGGATTGTTTAGCTTCTTTGAAGATGGTCATTCCGAATGTTGTGGTATTCGAAAAGTACAGCCACTTCGTAAAAAACTGGCAACATTAGATGGCTGGATCACAGGTCAACGTAAAGATCAAAGCCCTGGTACTCGTAATGAAATTCCAGTTGTTCAGGCAGATGCAGGTTTTTCAGGCCCAGGAAAACAGTTAATCAAGTATAATCCGCTTGCCAACTGGTCAAGTGCAGATGTATGGAATTATATTCGTATGATGGAAATTCCGTATAATCCATTGCACGAGCGTGGTTTTGTTTCGATTGGCTGTGAACCATGTACTCGCCCTGTTTTGCCCAACCAGCATGAACGTGAAGGTCGTTGGTGGTGGGAAGAAGCGACTAAAAAAGAATGTGGCCTACATGCAGGCAACTTAAATAAATAATTTAAAAAAAACCACTGTTATTGCAGTGGTTTTTTTTATGTACTCGCTATTCAGTATAATTCGTTAGATTTATGTTGATTAATAACGATATACTCAATACTCGGTTCTATAATTCTAAAAACATAGCTCATAAAGGGTTATTAATATCTTTGCAGTGAGGCAATCCACGCTATGCGCCCATTACATCCGATTGATTTTATATTCCTGTCACTAGAAAAAAGACAACAGCCTATGCATGTAGGTGGTTTATTTTTGTTTCAGATTCCTGATAACGCCCCAGACACCTTTATTCAAGATCTGGTGAATGATATCCGGATATCAAAATCAATCCCTGTTCCACCATTCAACAATAAACTGAATGGGCTTTTTTGGGATGAAGATGAAGAGTTTGATTTAGATCATCATTTTCGTCATATTGCACTGCCTCATCCTGGTCGTATTCGTGAATTGCTTATTTATATTTCACAAGAGCACAGTACGCTGCTAGATCGGGCAAAGCCCTTGTGGACCTGCAATATTATTGAAGGAATTGAAGGCAATCGTTTTGCCATGTACTTCAAAATTCACCATGCGATGGTCGATGGCGTTGCTGGTATGCGGTTAATTGAAAAATCACTCTCCCATGATGTAACAGAAAAAAGTATCGTGCCACCTTGGTGTGTTGAGGGAAAACGTGCAAAGCGCTTAAGAGAACCTAAAACAGGTAAAATTAAGAAAATCATGTCTGGTATTAAGAGTCAGCTTCAGGCGACACCCACAGTCATTCAAGAGCTTTCTCAGACAGTATTTAAAGATATTGGACGTAATCCTGATCATGTTTCAAGCTTTCAGGCGCCTTGTTCTATTTTGAATCAGCGTGTGAGCTCATCGCGACGTTTTGCAGCACAGTCTTTTGACCTAGATCGTTTTCGTAATATTGCCAAATCGTTGAATGTGACCATTAATGATGTTGTACTAGCGGTATGTTCTGGTGCATTACGTGCGTATTTGATGAGTCATAATAGTTTGCCTTCAAAACCATTAATTGCCATGGTTCCAGCCTCTATTCGCAATGACGATTCAGATGTCAGCAACCGTATTACGATGATTCTGGCAAATTTGGCAACCCACAAAGATGATCCTTTACAACGTCTTGAAATTATCCGCCGTAGTGTTCAAAACTCAAAGCAACGCTTCAAACGTATGACCAGCGATCAGATTCTAAATTATAGTGCTGTCGTATATGGCCCTGCAGGACTCAACATAATTTCTGGCATGATGCCAAAACGCCAAGCCTTCAATCTGGTTATTTCCAATGTGCCTGGCCCAAGAGAGCCACTTTACTGGAATGGTGCCAAACTTGATGCACTCTACCCAGCTTCAATTGTATTAGACGGTCAAGCATTGAATATTACAATGACCAGTTATTTAGATAAACTTGAAGTTGGTTTGATTGCATGCCGTAATGCATTGCCAAGAATGCAGAATTTACTGACACATTTAGAAGAAGAAATTCAACTATTTGAAGGCGTAATTGCAAAGCAGGAAGATATTAAAACAGCCAATTAAAAACAATAAACTTGATTTTTTAATTTATCAGATAAAACTAAAGGGCTAAATTAGCCCTTTAGTTTTTAACAGTACGACACTGTTTAAGTAATTGATGACACACATGATGAACCATTGCAGTCGTGATCTGGATTTCTTTACCTTGATCATTGACCATATAACAAGAATTGGCAGTTTTGTTATCAACCATATGCGTTGAACCTTGAGCTAGTATTCTTTCACTTACATTCATGCGAGATACCCCGTTATTTGCTAAGACTAATATGGGAGAAAAGTCTTTGGCTATGTTGTGTACCTAGTATTGAAAATTCGCCAATAAAAGTAAAATTTCAGTTGTAACAAGGATTAAGCGAAATTTTGTTACAACTTTAACTCAAAATGATGTCATATTGCTCTTGCGTGTATAAATTTTCGACTTGAAATTTTATGACCCGATTAATGAAATGCTCAAGATCCGCGACTGCTGGTGCTTCTGCCGTCAACAGGCGATCAATTACAGATGGATGCGCAACAACAGTAAAGCCACTCTGTGATTCAAAAGCTCGCGTATAACGTAAAATTTCACGAAATATCTCGTAACAAACCGTCTCTGCTGTTTTAACATAGCCACGGCCCTGACAGGTTGGACACGACTCACACAGCAAATGTTCCAATGATTCACGCGTTCGTTTACGTGTCATTTCAACCAGGCCCAGTTCAGATACTTGGGTAATCTTGGTTTTGGCATGATCACGTTCCAGCATTTTCTGAAACTGTTTCATCACTTCTTCGCGATGCGTTGCTTCTTGCATATCGATGAAGTCAATGATGATGATCCCACCCAAATTACGTAACCGTAATTGGCGTGCAATGACCTGTGTTGCCTCCATATTGGTTTTAAATACAGTATCTTCGAGGGTTCGTCCACCCACATAAGAACCCGTATTCACATCAATCGTGGTCATGGCTTCGGTCTGGTCGATCATCAAATAACCACCAGATTTCAAGGCAACACGTGTTTGTAATGCTTTTTGAATATCCTCTTCGACATTATATAAATCAAAAAGTGGGCGCTCACCCGGATAATGAATGAGACGATTTTGAATATTCGGTACAAACTCATCAATAAATTCTTTTAATTTGGCATGTATTTCACGCGAATCGACATAAATTTTGGTCATGTCTTCACTAGCCAAATCACGAATGACGCGTTGTGGCAGTGGCAATTCTTCAAAAATCAAGCTAGGCACAATCGCCTGCTTTTCTTTACGCTGGATAAATTCCCACAATTTTGCCAGATAGCACATATCCTGCTCAATTGAGGCTTCATCAATACCTTCTGCTGCGGTACGTACAATCACGCTGCCAGGAAGCTTGTGTTCGACCTGTATACGTTCAATAATGCCGCGCAGGCGCTCTCTTTCCTCCTCGGCTTCAATACGCTGTGACACGCCAATATGGTGTCCGTAAGGCATCATCACTAAATAACGCGAAGGAATCGAGAGATCGGTACTAAGACGTGCGCCTTTGGTTCCAAGCATATCCTTCATGACTTGAACCGTCAGAATTTGGCCTGGATGCAATAATTCATAGACATTTGGCGTAGGCTGAGAGCGAGGCCAGACCATGTCATTGATATGGAGAAAAGCCGTTCGCGACAAGCCAATATCAACAAAAGCAGCTTGCATACCTGGCAATACACGGACAACTTTCCCCATGTAAATGTTACCGACCAGACCGCGTTTGACCGTACGCTCAACGAACAGTTCATTCACTGTTCCATTCTGAATTAATGCCACCCGACACTCCATAGGTGTGACATTAATGAGTAATTCATCCGACATAAAAAAACTCAAATTGTTATAAAAATTCTTGTTTCAGAGTTAATTGAAAGCCTTAACTCTTTTTAGTAACTGTATTGTTTCAAACAAAGGCAAACCAACGACATTGGTATAACTGCCTTCTATACGTGGAATAAATTGTGCAGCAATTCCCTGAATGGCATAAGCTCCCGCTTTCCCAAGCGGCTCTCCTGTGGCCCAGTATAATTCCATGTCTGCCATGGAAAGTGTCTGAAACTCAACCGAGGTTTTAACAACGCAGCTATGAATGGCATTTGATGCTGCAACACAAATTCCAGAAAACACATCATGACGACGGCCTGATAAAGTAGACCAAATATCAAAAGCATGTTGTTTTGATTCTGGTTTTCCAATGATCTTACCATCGATACTCAAACTTGTATCAGCCGCAATGATGATGGATTGCGGAAACTGTTGAAGTATTGTATTTGCTTTTTCACGTGCCAAACGTTCTACATACGCTTCAACAGTTTCGTTATATTGAACCGACTCATCAATCTCTGGAGCGTAACTCTCAAATTCCAGTCCGAGCTGTTTTAACAGCTCCTGACGTCTGGGCGAGCTTGAAGCCAGAATTATATGCGCCATTTTTTCAAGCAATAATAAACTAAAGGCCAGCATAAAATGCTAGTTAATAAGGGCTGCCAATGTCTTGCCAGAGAAAAACGAATGTCTCCTAGACTTTGAGCAAACCAAATAAAAAATAAATGCGCCAAAATAGCCAGTGCTGCCAACGTCCAGATATTCCAAAAGGTTAGAATACGTCGCTCGCGTGTCAAATACCGTGTGAAAAAGGTAATTAAAACAAAACTAAGTGCGTTCAATCCTAAAGGTGCATCCAGCAAAAGATCGTTAAAAATCCCCACCCCAAAAGCAAACCAAACACCACACCATGTTGGCTGACAAAGCACCCAGAACAACATGATCATAAACATGAATAATGGTCGCCATCCCGAAACATCGTATGACAAAGGGTAAACCATCAATACAGAGCCAATGATGATCGATAGTACAATCACCCATAAAGGATCATTTGATTTTTTAGCGCTTAATTTAGCGATTAGCATAGGGTTGCTCCATCGCCAGAGAGTCGGAAAATAGAACCACAACATGATGCCCACTGGCCAGTTGTGCCGCAGGCGTTACATCAATCTCTGCAAACTCACCCGAATTTTGGCGACGAACTTTTGACACGGTTCCCACCAGATAACCCGCAGGAAAATGCTCACCCAATCCTGAACTAAAAACCTTATCCCCTACCTGAATATTAGCACTGGTTGGCACATATTCCATTTTAAGTCGTCCCAGATCACCTGTACCTGAAACAATCGCCCGCATACCCGTGCGCTCTAAACGTACTGATAATGAATGATCTTTATCTGAGAGCAACATGACACGGGAACTATGTGGGTAAACATTGATAATCTGGCCCATAATCCCTTTATCATCGAGTACAGTTTGTCCCACCTTTAACTGATTATTTGCACCACGGTTGATAATGATGATATGACGTAAAGGATCTGCATCTGTACCAATGACTTCCGCAATTTCCATACGCCCATCAATAATCAATGGCGTATCAAGCAAACCACGTAACCGTGTATTCTCCGCAGAAAGTTCGGACAGTTTTTGAAAACGTACCTGTGCCTGAAGTAGCTCTGCCTGCATCGCTGTATTTTCACGGCGTAGCTGAGCTTCAGATTTGGTTTGTTGATTGAGCCACTCTCGCGACAATACTGGATAACTTGCCAGCGCATAAATTGGATTATACGCTGCATACAAGACATCCCTTGCAGGCTGGATTACATGAGGCATGCGCCAGTTAAAAAATAGCACTACCAGACTTGTAATGACCGCAATTATAAAAGAGCGAAAAGATGGCGGTTGTCTTGAAAAAAGATTCGGTTGCACCGCCCCGTCCTTAATAAATTAGCCAACAAAAAGCATATCGTGATTTGGATTATCAAAGAATTCAAGCACCTTGCCACCACCACGAGTCACGCAAGTCAGTGGATCTTCTGCAACCACTACAGGTAAACCAGTTTCTTGCGCCAATAACTTGTCGAGGTTACGTAATAATGCACCACCACCAGTTAAGACAATACCGCGCTCTGCGATATCTGATGACAATTCTGGCGGCGTTTGTTCAAGTGCAGATTTGACAGCACTGACAATACTTTGTAATGGATCTGCAATCGCTTGCATCACTTCATCCGATGTAACAGTAATTGAGCGTGGTACACCTTCTGCCAAATTACGACCGCGAACTTCAATCTCAAGCTTAGTGTCATCGGCAATCGCCATACCCACTTCTTTCTTGATATTTTCAGCCGTCGTCTCACCAATCACACAGCCATGTGCCTTACGCACATAATGAATGATTTGCTCATCAAATACATCGCCACCAATACGCAAAGAATCTGCATAGACACAGCCTTGAAGCGAGATGATCGCAATTTCAGTAGTACCACCACCCACGTCAACTACCATTGAACCGCAGGCTTGTTCTACAGGCATACCTGCACCAATTGCAGCAGCCATCGGCTCTTCAATCAAACGGACATCACGTGCGCCTGCATTAAATACGGCTTCACGAATCGCACGGCGCTCAACCAGTGTCGATTTACACGGCACGCACACCACAACACGCGGTGCAGGTGGAAATAAACGTTTTTCATGCACTTTACCAATAAACTGGTTCAGCATGGTTTCTGTGACTTCAAAGTCGGCAATCACGCCATCCTTCATGGGACGAATTGCAGAAATATTCGCTGGCGTACGACCTAGCATTTGTTTAGCATCGAGACCTACAGCAGCAACAATTTTCTGCGAACCACTGTGACGAATGGCCACAACAGTCGGTTCATTTAATATAATGCCTCTGCCCGGTGCATAAATAAGTGTATTTGCTGTACCTAAATCAATGGCTAGATCTGGCGAAAACAAGCCAATTAGTCGTTTTAGAATCACGGGTCGTTCCCAGTTAAACTTTATGTGGACGCAAGTTGGCAACTTTAACTAAATGTGATGCTTTGAACAAGTCAATCGCTTATTATAAGCCACATTATTTGCAAATTTTCATACAGACTTAGGTGATGTTATGTCTACATCGGATGCTCAGCATTCAGATTTAAATGCACAAACCGTATCGCAAATCGCCAATCTTGCTCGATTGTCGCTGAATGATACGCAATCTGCCGAATATGCTCAAAGTCTAAATAAAATTTTAGACATGATGGAAAGCTTAAAAAGTATCGATACTGATGGTGTTGAGCCACTCAAGAGTCCGTTTGATACTGCGCAGCCGTTGCGCCAAGATGCGGTAACGGAAACTAATCATCGTGAAGAATATCAAGCAGTTGCTCCAGCAACCGAAGCTGGACTGTATCTGGTTCCTCGCGTAATCGAATAATACTCTCGCTACTTAAATTGCTTACAATTTTGAACGTAAAGAATTTTTACTTATGACCGATTTACACCGCTTATCTGTTCGTGAGCTCGCCGAGGGTCTAGGCCAAGCTCAATTTTCTTCCCGCGAACTCACGCAACATTATCTGAACCGCATCGATAAAATCGACGCTCAGGTAAAAAGTTATGTCACTGTGACCCACGAACAGGCACTGGCACAGGCCGATGCTGCCGATGCATTGCGTCAGGCTGGCAATGCTGGATTCCTCACTGGCGTTCCATTGGCACATAAAGATATCTTTTGTACCAAAGGCATTAAAACCACTGCTGGTTCTAAAATGCTCGACAACTTTATCTCGCCTTACAATGCAACTGTAGTTGAAAAAGCCAATGCAGCAGGTTTAGTGACCTTGGGCAAACTCAATATGGATGAGTTTGCCATGGGCTCGACCTCGGAAAGCTCGTATTTTGGTGCAACGTGTAACCCATGGGCACTCGACCGTGTACCAGGCGGTTCATCGGGTGGTTCTGCTGCTGCTGTAGCAGCAGATCTTGCTCCGTTTGCCACAGGGACAGACACGGGCGGCTCTATTCGTCAGCCGGCGTCGTTTTGTGGTTTAACAGGTTTAAAGCCAACCTACGGCCGTGTATCACGCTTTGGTATGATCGCCTATGCATCATCGCTGGATCAGGGCGGCCCAATGGCACGCTCTGCCGAAGATTGCGCTTACCTGATGAATGTCATGGCAGGTCATGATGCCAAAGATTCAACGTCTGTCAAAAAAGACGTCGATGACTATGTAGCGAACTTAAATGCAACAGCACTAAAAGGCCTGCGTATTGGTATTCCAAAGCAATACTTCAATGTGGCAGGCTTAGATGCCGAGGTGAAAGCGCGCGTAGAAGAATCTCTAAAAAAACTTGAAGAGATGGGCGCGGTACTGGTCGAGATTGATCTCAGTATGACCGAAAGCTATGTACCCACTTATTACCTGATTGCACCTGCTGAAGCCTCATCGAATCTATCGCGTTATGACGGTGTGCGTTATGGCTATCGCTGTGAAAATCCAGTCGATTTGATGGATTTATACAAGCGTTCACGCTCAGAAGGCTTTGGTGCAGAAGTACAACGCCGTATCTTGATTGGTACTTATGCCCTTTCGGCTGGCTATTATGATGCCTATTATGTGAAAGCTCAGAAAGTGCGCCGCTTAATTCAGCAAGATTTCTTAAAAGCATTTGAAAATGTAGATGTAATTGCTGCACCGTCTGCACCAACTACAGCTTATAAAATTGGTGCCGATCTCACACCAGTTGAAATGTATTTGGGCGATATTTATACCCTTGCAGTGAACCTTGCAGGCTTACCAGCCATCAATGCACCTGTGGGCCTCGACAGCAATAATTTGCCTGTCGGTTTGCAACTGATTGGTAATTACTGGTCTGAGTCGCAATTGCTTTCGATTGTGCATCAGTACCAACAAGACACCACCTTCCACACACAACGTGCGGCAATTGCTGAGGAGAATGCCTAATGAATAATCCTTCAAAAGCAGCTCAAAAAAAGCCAAAGTCGAACCTGATTGATGGTTGGGAAGTGGTGATCGGGATTGAGATTCATACCCAGCTTGCAACCCAATCTAAAATTTTCTCGGGTTCTTCTACCGAATTTGGACAAGATCCGAATACGCAAGCAAGCTTGGTCGATTTGGCCATGCCAGGTGTATTGCCAGTATTAAATGAAGAAGTGGTGAATCTTGCGATCCGCTTTGGCTTGGGCATCGATGCATATATCGATCAGGCTTCTGTATTTGCACGTAAAAACTATTTCTACCCAGATTCGCCAAAAGGCTATCAGATCAGCCAGATGGACAATCCGATTGTGGGCTTGGGTCATATCGACATCCAGCTTGAAGATGGCACCGTCAAACGCATCGGTGTAACGCGTGCGCATTTGGAAGAAGATGCAGGTAAATCGATTCATGACCAGTTTGAAGGTCAGTCGGGTATCGATTTAAACCGCGCCGGTACGCCATTGCTCGAAATTGTATCTGAACCAGATATGCGTTCGGTCGAAGAAGCGGTTGCGTATATCAAATCGATACATACGCTCGTGCGCTGGTTAGGGATTTCTGACGGTAACATGGCAGAAGGCTCATTCCGTGCCGACTGTAACGTGTCATTGCGCCGTCCGGGCGATGCATTTGGTACCCGCTGTGAGCTGAAAAACCTTAACTCGTTCCGTTTTATCGAGCAAGCGATCAATGTCGAAATTGAGCGCCAGATGGAAATTTTGGAATGGGGCGGTACGATTGATCAGGAAACCCGTTTGTTTGATCCAAACAAAATGGAAACCCGCTCAATGCGTTCTAAAGAAGAAGCGAACGACTATCGCTACTTCCCAGATCCAGACTTGTTGCCTGTGATCATTGCAGATGAGCAAATTAAAGCAATTAAAGCGACTATGCCGGAGCTACCTGCTGCTCGCCGTGAACGATTTATCGCTGAATTTGCAATTACCGAATACGATGCGCATGTACTTACCTTGTCTCGTGAAATGGCCGATTTTTATGAAGCGGTCGTGGCAGCGGCTGGCGGTGCAGCACACGGTAAAATTGCTGCAAACTGGGTGATGGGTGAATTCTCTGGGGCCTTAAATAAAGCTGGCCTAGAGCTTGCAGATTCGCCTGTGTCTGCTGAGCAATTGGGTGGCATGATTGCACGTATTGTGGATAACACCATCAGCGGTAAAATTGCAAAACAAGTCTTTGGCTTTATGTGGGATGAAGGCAAATCTGCCGATACCATTATTCAGGAAAAAAGTTTAAAGCAAGAAACTGACACAGGTGCGATTGAAGCCATTATTAAAGACGTACTTGCAGCCAATGAAAAAATGGTTGAGGAGTATAAGTCTGGTAAAGAGAAAGCTTTTAATGGCCTTGTAGGTCAAGTGATGAAAGCTTCAAAAGGCAAAGCCAACCCTGCTCAAGTGAATGAATTGATGAAGAAATTGATTGGTTAAGCTAATCTAGTTTCAAAGAAAACCCGCTTTAGAGCGGGTTTTCTTATTCAGAGGTTAATAAAAACTCTCTTCTTCGACTAAAACATTTTTAACATAAAGTCGTGGCGTATCAACCTCATAAATACCTTTTAGAAGTTGGGCTGCTTGTGCTTGGTCAAATGATTTTTTAACAGATAAACCAAAGCTTAAAGATGAATAAAATTGTGCTGCTTCATCACTAATAGTATTGCCCATAGCAATTTTACAATCGACATGCTTAATAACTTATTTTAAAAAAAGAGTATTATCTTCTTTTAATAAATATATCCAAACTTAAAGTCCTTGTAATTGAGCCTCACACCCAGCCCATTCATTAATATTACGCAGATATTTCAATGGTTTTAGCTCAACTCTTTCACCTGTAGATAAAACTTCTTGAACTTCTAAAGAACATTCATTACCACCTTTATGATCAAGCAGCTCATAATTTTTGTTTGATCCAAACTTATAAACTGCCTCTACACTACAACCACGTAACTCTGTACCAGTGTGATAACTTTTATATGCACTTAAAGCAATAAAACGTTCTGCTGGTATTTTAAATTCTGCAAATTGAATCTTTTTAGGTGGAAAAGGCATATTTAACAACTTAGATTTATACCGAACCTCTCCACCTAATACGCCGATACTTTCAACTTCTGGTGACATTAAAAACTTGGGTTGCATTGAGGTTATACATCCATTCGGATATAGTCTTACACTAAAATTTCGGCCTTGCTCTATACGAATATTACTAGCTAAACTATCAACTGAATCTTGATATAATTTATGGCCAATTAATTTTTTTGATTGGTTCACAACGCTAGCCGTACAACCAGCAAGCATTGTAATTACAAAAGTTAGCAATATTTTTTTCATGCGTTATAAAAGAAAACTAAAATTAGTGAAAATTCTAACAAACAACATTACTTATACAAGGTATCTTAGCTGTTATTTTGATTGTTTGATAAAGGCCAGCATCAAAAGAATCATTACTGCCCTCCTAGCACACCCAACTTACCCAATACCCCCGGCGTCAAAAACGTCATCGCCACTTTGTTTAAATCAATATAACGTAGTGTTCCTTGTAACTGCTGTTTCACTGCCGGATCTTTTACAATCTCTTCACCTGCATTTTGTCCCAATTGCTGAAAACTTTGCCCCACTGCCTGCAAGCCTTCGGTTTGAATCACATTTTTAGTCTGTGCCGAACATTGATCGATAATAATGCGTTGCAAAACTTGTGCAAGCTTTTGGTCAAGCTGATCTTTTTGTTCAGCGCTCACATTACTAAATGCTTTTAAATCGGGATGCACAGACAACGCCGCATAAGTCCATTGCAACACCGTCGTTTTATCGGCTGCTGTGGTCGATTTCACCAAGCAATCACTCAACTGATCCACCGCAGGGCCAGCATTTGCCATTTGAGTTGCTCCAAACATGGCCGCTATAAGTGTAAAGGCACACGCAATGGTAGAACGTTTCTGCCCCAATAATGAATCACGATGCTGCAACATAAGTTTTACTCCAATCTACAATTGCCTACTTTTAGCATATTTAGATTCATTCGATCTGTAACTTGGCTGTAAACAGTATTCATCCCGATCATCACTCCAACTTCAGAGCATAGTAGTACTATAACGAAGCTGATGTTTCAGCGTTAAGACATTCTTCTGCATTGAAAACATTGGCTTGAATCTGGATCAGTTGACGTTTACCTTGCTGACCATTCATACGCCAATGGGCAATTTTAATATTATCAACCAGTGCAATATCTCCCTTTTCCCAGTTCAGTAAAAATGCATCTTTATATAAATTATTGAAAAAACTTGATTTATCTGAATCGGACCAGTTTAAATTTTCTCCATCAGAGGTACGCATTTCCCATGAAAGATTCATACCATTTGCAGTGGCATCACCTACTATTTCTCCGCGCCCCTCGAATTGATGAATTGCTGCCTGATGTGCATAAGAATTCGTATTTTTAGCAAATGCCCAGGGTTGTAAACAAGGTTTCTTAGTTTCTGGATGATAAATAACTAACGGGCTTTTTTCTAGAATCAGTTTTGCAGTTTTATCGGACTGCTGCTCCACTTGAAAAGGACTGTTCTTTAAAAGTAATTTATCTATTAGATTGATAGGCCGACTAGAAACATAATAAAAATAATTCCACGCAGTCTGATAATAATTTTGCGTGTCCCTATCAAAATTTTGCCAGATTTGCTGTAAATCGTTAAATCCTGTTTCTGCAAGATATTCCGATGGTTCCTGACAGTAAAGCGATAAGTAATGGCAACGAGTTGATTGAATTCCACCTTCAACATGAGGGCCTTGTACAGAATTGTCTACAGGACCAAGTTGTACTGTATTTTTACCCAGATAACGTCGATAATCCCCTGCACCCAATAAATTTTCACTATACTTACGCATCAAGGAGGCTAACCATCCAGGTAAATTCGGATTGAATGCATTCCATGCTTTTAATTGTAATGATTGCTGAACTAATATTTCAAATTGTTGAATATTATGAATTTGAAATCCTCTAAAAACCAAAATTCCTGTCTGGTGTAGTTGATCAAAAATTTCCACGCGAAAAGACTCAAATAATGTTTTTAGATCAGAAAATTGGTTATTATCATTTTTAGCTTGATAAAGCTTAGCAAAAGAGCAAAGTGGCTCTAAAAGTAATTCCATGTCATTCCTCAAATAAAAAAAATTTATTCCAGTCTCAATCAGCTAAACAGCTCATCATGGTCCATTGATTACAAATATCAATAATTGGTCTAAAACTATAGTCTTGTTCAAATATATTTTGGTTTAGATGATAAACGGTTGATCCTATTGATGCTCTCAGTACCAGATTGATAAAATTGTGCTGGGTTTATGAGTAGATATAACGCTTAACCCTGACCTGTATAATTCCATGCTTCAGGAATATTGGGCTGCTTTGGTACTTGATTCAAATCAATATTTAAGTCGCGACTGCCTTTATAAGATTTTTCACCCGAATCGGATGCTGGTGATACATCTAAACGATAGCGATAGCGATAACGAAATTGCCACAACATCGGTTTGATCGGATGAATATCCAGACTAAGGCCATCCTCATCGTGACACTGATCTTTAGCGCGCTTATAGTCTTGCTCAGAAAAACACGCTCGAACCATACGACTAAAACTAAATGGATAATTTTCAATAAATCGATGTATCTGACCTAAATCCTTTAGCTCATAAAAACTGGCTTGTTCTATATTTGCTCCACCACCCGAATACATTTCTGAAAACTGATCGATGATTGCAATCGCATAACGCTGTTGAGTGAGCGGAAAAAGTTTGGGAAATACATATTCCCTGTGATCAGCGTCATCGCTAGCAACTGTCACGATATTCCACTGTCGAATCAATTTATAACCCATTGCTGTCGGCTTAAATTGTGCAATATCATTACGACTTGATAACACCCACAAATTCTGGTCTGAAGTTTTTAGGCTTCTCCATTGCACACCTTTTTTGCATAGATCTTTGAATTGTTTACAGAGTTGATCTTGAGTCGTCTGGTTAAGTTGTCCAGTTTTGAAATCGAGAATGTGTAAAGGTGCAGCAAAAACAGATGCACCAAAGCAGGCGAATGCAGCCATTAAAATTATTCCACCCAAACCAATCTTATGCTTAAACATTGTGTTTCCTTTGGCTATTTTTATACTCACAACATGATCATTTAACCACTGCTTCAATCTGATCCAGTTCCCATACACCACCAGCGGCCAGGCCTTTACACATGCCTGTCCACATATCTTGATTTTGTACATATTTTTGGCCGTTCCAGATCCAAGATTGACTCATCCAGCAATCTCCAATTCCTCGACCTTTTTGTGCACTACTAATTATGCCAGATGCGATGTCTGAAGCAGACTGCGTTATATAAGTAGCCGGGCCTGTTAGCGATTGATTGAGCACCCAAGCGCCATAACCTTCATTATATGCACCGCGCCAGCATAGTGTTGTAGCCAGTACTTTATTATTGGTCAATTTATATAGTTCAATCGACTGCGCTGTGATGGCATCGCTATCAAAGTCATACACTCCTTCACAAAATCCATCTTCTTTGGGTGTAGGCTGGGCAGCCATCAACAACTTATACAGTGAAGCATATTGTTTATTTTTAGGATTAAGTGTCAAATAAGGCTGATCGGCTGTTTTGACTTTTTTGATTACCAATTTTGGCTGAGGCATCAATACTTTGGAGTCATCAGATTTACCCTTTTTCACCAATGCGCCTACAGTACCAATACGCTTTTGAAAATCATCAACTTTAAGCAATGCCGCAGTCATGCCAGAATCTGAAATTTTCCATACATAATGATTATTTTTAAAAACAATATCGACTTTTTGTGTCGCTTGTTGCAGTAATCCATTGACCTGAGCTGTAGAGAGCTTACCCATTAATGGAGAGTCTACGCCCTTTACGCTCACTGTCCCTAGATCTTTGCCATTGACATAAAAACGGATATTTTTAATCTTATTAGCTGCGAATGTTTCCTGATCGTCCCCTGCCAATGCAAACTCTGCTTGTACTGGCTGTTTTGAACCTGCCTCACGAGTGAGTAAGATCGATGCAGGTTGTTGACTACCATCGTCACTTTGATAACCTGCAGCCCGACAAGTTCCTGTGTTGCTACAATACACTTCCCAGTCCTGATGATAAAAAGAAAGACCTTTAATCTCTTGAGCGAATGCAAAGCAACTGATTGCCATAAGGCCACAACCTGACACTATTTTTTTTAGATGAATCATTTGGAATTCTCATCAATTTATTATGAATCTATTTATTATTCTAAAACCTTTTTGAGTGGAACAGTCATACACGCTTGTATTAAAAATATGCTAGCTTTAAAACAGCTATTTTATTGGGATCGCTCCTTATAATGATAAAATTGATCATCAAAACTATCCTATCTTTAGGTTCGATACTTTGGCTTCCGTTGACACATGCTGAAGTATCTACGTTTAAGCCATCTTTTCCTCAATTTTCAAGCACGATCAAGCAGCGTAAACAAAATAATCAGATTTACCCACTTGGAAAAGTCTCATTTAAAGATCATGTTCAGGTGCCACTTTATGGAATTACAGCGCTGAATCCTGTCGATGATGGATTACTCAAGAATTTTAAATACTGTAATCCGAAAAACTGCCAGTTTAATTTTAAACTTCCTGCGGAACAGGCCAAAAACTTAAAACTGATTGCAATTCCTGAAATTGGTGTGGTTCTTGTACCTCGAACATGGCAAGACATACAAGCAGATGCAGGTGCCAATGGGACTGGTTATGCGTTAATCATAAGTCCAGATCAAAAGCAGGCTATTCAGCTTTATGATTCTTCACTATGCGTGGGTTGTGGTTTGCCCTATGCCAGCCTGTATTTTCCAGAATTATTAAAAGAAAGTATAGAAAATGAATTTGGGGGTTATCAAGACTCACAAAAATTGATGAATGTGGTACATCCATCCAAACACACCGCTTTCTTTAGTTATCAGATTCCGAAGCTGAATAACAAAACGCATGGCGTCGCAAAATATCATGATGATGGTGACTTTAACTTCCGAGAAATCAAAGTCACGTTAGATAAATCACAACAACATTTGGTTGGCCCAATTTTAAATTTCTACCAGTTTACTCATTAATATGAAATACATTTCCAGATGATTGGCTGGCTTTCAATAGATTTAAAAAATGCGCCACACGGATATTATTATCTTTGGCGCTATAAATTGCATAAATCGGTGCAATGCAAGGTTTCTTTGCTTCCAAAGGACGGTAAATAATTTGTTTATTCCAAAAGTCTTGGATAGACGCGGGAACAATTGAAAGCCCAATTCCCGCTGCAATTAAATTTAGACTCGACGTTAATCGGGGTGCTTCTTGTACAATGTTAGGACTAAAGCCCGCCTGATAGCAATTTGCCAGAATATTATCAAATAAGTCTTGTCCCGCTAAACGGCGATAAAGTACAAACTCATAAGGTTCTAAATCGGGTAAATGAATTGCGCCCTGTTGCATTGCTAAAGGATGATTACTTGGTAGCGCAACAATTAAAGTCTCATTGAGCACATGCATGGTTTGCACGGCAGTATGCTTGGGTGCTGGCTTGCGTAGAAATACGATATCGAGTTTTTCATTAATCACCGCATCCGTTAAAGCACTGCTGCTGTCTTCTTCAAGATGAATCGAAACTGCTGGAAATTTTTCTCTAAAGTGACGCAGTAATGTCGGTAAAAAAGGATGTAAACCAATAGAGTGAGTGAATCCAATATTAATCTGGCCTTCTTTGCCTTGCGCAATATTTTGTACTCTTTGTGGGATAGAACTGGCATGAGCCAAGATGGTTACAGCTTCCTGATAAAGCACTTTACCAGCCTCTGTCACCTCAACACCACGTGGCAAACGTTTGAGCAAGGTCGTATTCAGGTCTTGCTCAAGACTCTGGATTAAACGTGTCAAAGGTGGCTGTTGCATATGCAAACGATTTGCAGCTCTGGAAATGTTGCTTTCCTCAACCACTGCAACAAACGCATTCAATTTGTGAATATCAATCATAACGATACTTTTTTAGTATGTTTATTGCCAAAAATAGCATTTGTAAATATACCATGATCGGCTCATGCTATGCATATATCGTTTGAAGATGAGGTAATTAATGAAGGTACATGCCATGCCAATCGTGAGTGAGACAACCACTACACCAGATTGTAAGGCTTTATTTACTGGATTTATGAAACTCGGACTCATGGGATTTGGTGGCGTTTTACCACTGGCACATCGCATGATTGTCGATGAACAAAAATGGCTCAGTGAAAGTGAGTTTACCAACCTACTTGGCATCTGCCAGTTGCTTCCAGGTGGAAACATTATCAATATGTCTGTTGCCATTGGTATGCAGTTTCAAGGGGTAAAAGGCGCGATCAGTTCTGTGCTTGGCTTAATTTGTGCACCCACACTCATTGTACTCATGATTTATCAGATATATGCCCACTTCCAGTATTTACCAACAGTGAAGCACCTTATTCAAGGATTAGCGGCGGCTGCGGCAGGTTTGTTATTTGCTACGGGTCTTAAAATGTTAAGGCCTATTTTTAAAAGTTACCTGACCTTATTTACTATCATTCTCACGTTTATATTTATGTTGGTCATCAAATTACCGCTGGCTTTGACACTGGCTATTCTTATGATCATTAACCTTGTTATTTTGGGAGTAAAAAAATCATGATGCTGATACTACTCAATTTGACACTCGTATTTACCCATCTCTCTGTTTTGGCATTTGGAGGGGGCAATGCAATCTTGCCCGAAATGCAATATCAAGTCGTGACTGTACATCACTGGATGACTGCCGAACAATTTAGCTCACTCTTTGCAATGGCACAGGCTGCACCCGGCCCTAACATGATGATTGTACCTTTAGTTGGATGGCATGTGGCTGGGCCAGCAGGTTTATTGGTTACTTCACTGGCAAAATTTTTACCCTCATCCATTATTACGGTTTATGCACTTAAATTCTGGCAGCGTTTTAAAGATCATTCTCTTAGAGCACGTTTTGAATATGCTTTAAAACCGATTACTGTGGGTCTAGTGTTGGTGAGTGCATGGATGATTGCAGATGCATCGGCTCAAAATATTTTCTTGGTCATGATTGTCATCATCACAGCAATTATGGGGATGTTTAAAAAAATACATCCTTTATGGATCATGATATTTGGTGCCAGTTTAGGCACGATGCTTCAGTTATAAGTATTTCTAATCCCCAAAAATATTTTTACTGATCATTTATGAATATATTATGGATTTATCATCACAAAATAACAGAACTTTATACTTAAAAAAACCACTACTCATATTGCATCATAAATATCTATAAAATTAAAGGTACGGTTATGCGTAAAGTAAAGGCACTCTTTGCGAGTATTCTGGTTATATCCACGCTTAGTACATCTGGATGTATGTTGCTTGATCCATTTTGGTGGGGAGGACCACATCATGGTGGTGGCGACGGTGGACATGGTTCAGATGGTGGTGGTCGTGGTGGATATAATTCAGGCGGTGATCGTGGTGGACATGGTCCTGGCGGAGGTCGCGGTGGATATGGTCCTGGCGGTGGCGAATAACACTGATTAAAAAATGCATAAAATGACTCTCAGTTCGATCTAAGAGTCATTTTAAATCGAAATTGACTATTTCAAAATAGATTCAAAGGCTTTTAAACGTTTACGAATCGAAAGTAATTCGATGATTGTTTTCCATGAATTGATCAAATACTGAAAAGAATCTCGTACTTTACCAAACACGCCACCTATCTGCTGGATTAACCCCAAAGTTAGTTTCCCAGCGGCAATGGATGGAAATAACACAACCAGATTGTAGAGAATATCTAACTGACCATACCAAGTCGCAGTAAGATTAAAATAGGCATAGTGAAAGTAAAGCCTAAAATAGTTTGTACGAACCCGACTAAATAATTCTTTTAACGTTGCTGGTTGAGCACGGTCAGCATGATCTTCACCATAAACCAGCTCTTTACGATACGCCGCTTCCACTTTTTGATTATTGAATTGTAACCCAGGCAACTTGATTCCCACCACCATCAACAGCACCGTTCCAAACAATGACCAAACAATGGCTGCCCAGACCAGCGAATGATCCAGTTCACCAACTATCGGAACCACTGGAACGTATTTTGAGAGTTGAAACAATAATGGTAAAAATGCAATCAGGGTCATCATTGCTTTAACAAGCTCAACACCCAGATCTTCCATGATTGTAGCAAAACGCATAGTATCTTCCTGTACACGCTGCGAAGCACCTTCAATGTGTCGGAGTTGGTCCCAATGTGCCGTGTAATAGTCATTCATTGCTGTACGCCAGCGAAACACATAATGACTGGTAAAATAAGAATTAATTACAGCTAACGTCACACCCACCATGGCAATATAAAGAAAAACCAACGTTTCTTTGTACAAATCTATGATATTTCCCCCACCATTGGTCAGCATATTTTGAATTAAATCCCAAAATGGAACATACCAAGCATTAACCAAAACACTCGTCTGCACACCAAACCAGATATTAAATAAAATAAATGCAGTACCCCATACCGACCAACGCTGCCATGAATTATTTGAAAATATTTTCCAAAATATTGCAAATAAAGCCGTTGCTACAAAAAACCAGAGATAAAACCATAAAAAAGCAGGCGCCCAAAATCTGCTTACGCCAATAGGTAATTCAGCATTTGCGTAACCCGCAGGAAATCCAAGAAACTCGCCCCACTGTTTTCCTCCCGAATACCACAGGATTAAATTTAGGCCAAACCAGAATATCAGTGACAAAAAGAACCATTTTGGTTGAGGAAAAAAAGATTTAAACATTGTGTCGTGAAATTCCTTGAATGCAGACAGGTCGTATTAAAAATCGAATTTAAAAGAGTAAGCTTAAATTTTACCTAACCAGATTAATTATCTCGTTGTGATTTAATCGACATTTCAGCACTTTTAATCATTTTTTGTAACAAGTGCAAGCCGAGAGGCTTAAAATCTCTACTTTTATTTTAGATCAAAGTCTGCCAATGTCATTCTGGACATCGCTTTTGCATATGTTCTGTTGATGAAAATATACATATAAATCATAAGAGGAACTCACCATGACAAAACAGATTCTTATGTTGGTTGGCGATTATGCCGAAGATTATGAAACAATGGTTCCCTTCCAATTTTTAACTGGACTCGGTTATACAGTTCATGCTGTTTGTCCTGACAAAAATCAGGGAGATCACATCGCAACCGCCATTCACGATTTTGAAGGTGAGCAAACCTACAGTGAAAAACGTGGACATAATTTTGCGATCAATTACAGTTTTGATCAGGTCAATCCAGATGACTATATTGGATTAGTCATACCAGGTGGTCGAGCACCCGAATATTTACGCATGAATAACCGCGTGATTGAAATTGTTCAAGCCTTTGACCAAAAGAAAAAAGCTATTGCTTCAGTATGTCACGGCGCTCAACTACTTGCTGCAGCAAATATTTTGAAAGGCAAAACCTGTTCTGCCTATCCTGCTTGTGCGGCTGAGGTCAAACTAGCTGGTGGTAACTATGCAGATATTGCCGTTACAGAGGCAGTAACAGACGGCCATCTTGTTACAGCCCCAGCGTGGCCTGCTCATCCTGCATGGTTGTCACAGTTTGTTCAGGTACTCGGCGCAAAAATCTCGCTATAAAAAGATCATCAATCAATTTAAGCAGCTAAACTCAAATTTAGACTGCTTTTATTGATCCGCTAGTAATCGGTTATTAATCGTACAAATCAAATAAACATGATAATATGTAATCTCATCAAATTTTCACGTTTAGAGATCAATCATGGATACCAAAGCGATTGAACTGATTGAACATGTTTTTCTTTATAAAGAAAATCGTGAACCCAAGGTATTTGAAAGTGGTACAGTTTTGCGAGTCGTCATGCGCATTGCAGAAAAGTATTTAGTACAAGATGATTCGGGATTTTCTTTTACTTTGGCACTAAATCAGGAAAATCAAATATGGAAACGTTTTTGATTTTCCTCTAATTACTCTACATCATTACTATAACTCTTTATCGCTGTTGTGCTTGCAGTTCGGTCTGACGTAATTCAAGTGCTGTCTGAATATCATTAAGTTTTTTCTCGGCTGCCCGCGCACCTGCCTGCATAGTCGCTTCACGCTCTTTGACATCAAATATATGGGCTTTTTCATATAATTCTGGCTGAATCACAATATCTGCATGCTTTAATTCTTCATGTGCCAGTCTGTTTTGCATAATATTAATATTTTGGTTAAATAGCCCCCACATATTGGTGGTTTCGGTATGTACAGGCTGGGCAAGTATATCCACGGCAATAATAATATCTGCACCCAATTTTTTGGCGACTTCAACAGGAACGGGGCTCACTAACCCTCCATCCACATATTCTTTATCCTGAATTTTGGTCGGTACAAACATACTCGGTATTGAAATAGAAGCCCGAACCGCTTGCCCTGTATTGCCTTTATTAAATATAGTTTCTGTACCATTTTTGAGTTCGGTTGCTACAACGTACATTGGGATCTTCATTTTTTCAAGTGGCGTATCATTGACTTGCTGGTTGACATAGTCTTCAACTTTTTTCCCATCGAAAAAGCCTTTTTTATCCAGGGTAATCTCACGTACGTCGCCCACTTTCATATTTAAAGCAATATCACGCAGTTCTGAGGCATTTTTACCACTCGCGTAGATTGACCCTACAATACTGCCTGCACTGGTACCTACAATAAAATCTGGACGTATACCATTTTGTTCCAGAACCTGTATGACCCCAATATGCGCATAACCACGCGCACCCCCACTGCCAAGCACCAACGCAATCACGGGACGCTGCTGTTTGATACTTGAAAATGATGCGGGCACGGGTTCACTATATGCATCCATCATAGGCTGTGGTGCTGGTTGCTGAAGATGTGGCGACACATGCTGACAGCCTGCCAGTCCCATACATATAGTCAGCAACATCAGATACAGACATTTCATTGCAATAAAAAACCTTTAACCTGTTCTTTTTGTGTTTGCAAAGTTTAGTCTGATGCTGTGTGAAAAGCTGTATCGAAATTATTTAAATTGTCATAAAAAAACAGCCCGTATATCGGACTGTCTTTAAAATAAGATTCAATTACCAGATATCAGAATCAACTTTTTTCTTCATTTCTGGATGCTGATCAATCTTAAACTCTGGCTGCTTGATACCTTTCTTTAACTGTAGCTGATAATCCTTGAGTAAAGAACGTACAAATGGAGTAAGTAGCAAGATCGCAATCAAGTTGATAGTTGCCATGATTCCCATAAACAGGTCGGCCATTGACCAAACTAAAGGTACACTACTAATCGCACCAAAATAGACCATCAATAGTACAAAAATACGGAAAATGAACATCACTTTCGGATTGTTATTGATGAACTGCATATTTCCTTCTGCATAGGCATAATTGCCCAGTACCGCAGAGTAACAAAATAAGAATAACAATACCGCAAGAAAATCGCCGCCCCAGCTTCCCAATTGAGATTCTAAAGCACGCTGCGTCATTTCAACACCAATCGTACCACCATCATGATACACGCCTGAAATTAAAATAATCAGTGCGGTTGAAGTACATACAATAAATGTGTCTACAAATACGCCGAGCATTTGTACCAAGCCCTGATCGACAGGATGCTTTACATCTGAAGCTGCAGCAGCATTAGGTGCAGATCCCATACCCGCTTCATTGGAAAACAAACCACGCTTGATGCCTTGCATCATGGCCAAGGAAATCATACCACCAAAAAAACCACCAGCCGCTGCTTTAAACTCAAAGGCTTCGGTAAAGATCAGTTTAAATATATCAGGTAAAATATCGTAGTTAATTACAGCAATATACAATGCAGCCGCCAGATATAAACCTGCTTTGATCGGTACAAACATTTCTGCAAATTTGGCAATACGCTTAATCCCACCAAAGATTGCAATAGCAACCAAGACCACCAGACCTAATCCGACCCAAGACACTTCGAAGTTAAGACCACCCATTGGCAAAATAATATTGGCCTTGTCCCATCCCCAAGAGTGAGAGGTTGCGTTGGCAATCGCATTGATTTGTACAGAATTAAAGACAAATCCATAAGTAAAGATCAAAGAAAGAGCAAAAACTAAACCAAATGTCTTACTTTTTAAACCCTGGGTAATATAGTAGGCAGGTCCACCGCGGAACTGTTTGGTTTCACTGTCTCTTACCTTAAACAATTGTGCCAATGTCGACTCTGTAAATGCCGAACTCATTCCGAGTAACGCAGTCACCCACATCCAGAACACAGCACCAGGTCCACCGAGTGCAATCGCAATTGCAACCCCTGCAATATTACCTACACCAACACGACTTGCCAGACCTGTTACAAAAGCTTGAAATGGTGTAATTCCATGTTCGTCTTCTCCTTCTTTTCTGCTTCCTTTCATGACTCTAATACTTTGCCAGAACATACGAATCTGCACCGCTTTGGTTGCGATGGTATAAAACGTACCTGCTGCAAGTAAAAAAATGACCAGAAAATCCCATAAAGGATCATTAAAAAAGCTGACCCAAGACATCAGGGTTGCAGTTAATTGCTCATTCATATTTGAAACACTTGTGTTTACCATATTGCTATGGCATCTATCTAAATCTATTTAACAAATAAAAAAGCCTCTGTGACTAGAGACTTTTTTACTTATCGACATTGCGAATCAGTTTATCTTTCAATCAGTTTTTTAGTCTTACACAAAAAACTTAAGAATAACTTGAATAACGGTCGCATTAATTAAATCAACAAAAAATGCACCACACAGTGGAACAATTAAAAATGCTTTATGCGACGGGCCATACATATTCGTAATTGCTTGCATATTTGCAACGGCAGTAGGCGTTGCGCCCATACCAAAACCACAATGTCCAGCGGCAAGTACAGCTGCATCGTAATTTTTACCCATGACCTTAAACGTCACAAAGGCGGCGTATAATGCCATTGTTAAGGTTTGTGCTGCAAGGATAATTACTAAAGGACCAGCAAGATCGACCAATTGCCACAATTTTAACGATAATAAAGCCATCGCCAAATACAGTGAAAGTGATGCATTTCCAAAAACATCAATCGCACGATCAAAAATATCGACACGAAAAATACTTTCCAGAACATTTCTTAAGATCACGCCACCACCAAGTGCCCATACAAAAGTAGGTAACTCGAACCATGTTCCTTTGCTATATCCAGTCATGAAGTCAGCAAAGGCCAGACAGGCAGCGAACATTCCCAACGTAGTAATGGCATTATCTGCGGTAATTAATCGAACCTGATGTGGATTTTCAAATGGTGCCAGATCATCTGGATGCGTATCAACATGCGTATCGCGGTCTTTAATTTGGGCACGTGTTTTGGCATTTGCGAGCTGATGACGATTAATCAATAGCTTGGCTAAAGGTCCCCCAATAATTCCACCAATAATCAGTCCAAAAGTTGCACTCGCCATACCAAGTGCTAGCGCCCCCTGAATGCCATGTTGAGTTTCTAAGATTTCTCCCCATGCACCTGCTGTGCCATGCCCTCCAGTGAGTGTAATTGAACCAGCAATCAAACCGATCAGCGGGTCGATACCTAATAGAGTGGCCAGACTTATTCCGACAATATCTTGGACAACAATAAATGACGCAACACAAATCAAGAATATGATTAATCCCACCCCACCTTCTTTGAGTTTGGCAAAATGCGCACTCAAACCGATCGAGGCAAAGAAAATTAACATAAAACTGGTTTGTAGTTCACTGCTAAAAATAATGCTATACCCCCAAATCGAGTGTACAGCAAACGAAACTGTTGCTGCGACGAGACCACCAGCAACAGGTTCAGGGATATTATAACGTCTCAGAAAGTCAATTTTATTGACTAAAAATCGCCCTAAAAGTAATACGATGACCGCTGCAATCAACGTATAGAAGGCATTAAATGTAAATTCCATATATTTTCCATTTAACTCTCAAGCATTTAATCGATTTTCATTCTTCTAACATGTGAATGATAAAGATGACTAAACGGAATCTTGAGAAGAATTACCCAAAAGAAGTGAAACAGAAAGATGAATTCAAATAAGAACAAACAGTTTGATTTGAAGCAAAGCTAAAAATCACAAGTGAATCAGTATAGTATACTATTACAGTAGACTCCGTATTTTTGCTGTAATCCTGATGATTTTTTACACAAGATCATTCACCTTTTGCAGTTTTAGTTGCAATTTATCCACTAAAGTCTATTTTTGATTTTTATAAAATCGGTTTAAAAATCGCAGATGAATCCTTTATAGTGGTTGCACCCAAAAAACGGATAAGGAATGCCCATGCAGTCTGAGCAAATTCAATTGGTCGATCAAGCCATTATGTCTCGACATTCAGTTCGTGCTTTTTTATCCACACCGATTGAACCTCAAATCATCAAAGATATTTTGGCAGTCGCAAGCCGTGCACCATCGGGCACCAATACTCAGCCATGGAAAGTGTATGTCGTCACTGGTCAAACACGCGACACCATGATTCGTCGGGTATGTGAAGCCCAGATGGCACTGACAAATGATCCAAGCCATGCCGAGCATTATCAGGAAACATTCGCTTATTATCCTGAAAAATGGATTTCACCCTTTATTGATCGCCGCCGTGAAAATGGATGGGGGCTGTATGGATTACTCAATATTCAAAAGGGCGAAAAGGAAAAAATGGCGCAACAGCAACTACGTAACTTTCAGTTATTTGACGCACCAGTTGGACTGTATTTTACCGTCAATAAAATGATGGGTATCGGATCGAAAATGGATATTTCCATGATGATTCAAAATGTCATGATTGCTGCCAAAGCCCGCGGACTAGACACCTGCCCCCAAGCTGCATGGAATCATTTTCATCCAATTGTCCTCGATGTACTCCATGCACCAGAAGATGAAGAATTAGTCTGTACTGTGGCTTTAGGTTATGCAGATCCAGATCATATTGTAAATACCTTTATTACACCACGTGAAAGCGTCGAGAGTTTTACCCAGTTTTTAGATTAAACCGACCGATCTGAATAAAAAGACCTGTGCATTCAGGTCTTTTTGTATGCAATTAAAGACTTAAGTGGTTTGTAGCTTAAGCTGACGTGCGACAACAAAAATTGCGATTACACCTACACCTGAAAATAGCAGCATCATCAATCCCATATTAAACAGCGCATTCCAAATTAGAAAATTAAGTAATACACCAGCCAATAAGCCACAAGCAAACTGCATGCTGCCCATAATAGCACTCGCTGTTCCTGCACGTGAACCTTGTTGCGACATCGCCAACGCCATTGCATTCGGGCCTGTCATTCCCAAACCAGACACTGCCAAAAATAAACCTGTCATCACCATCACTATAGGCGCGTGTATCAGCAGACCGCTGACTAAAACAACCAATGCCCCTGTTAATTGTATAAATCCACCAATTTTAAGGCGCTGTAATGTACTTAATCTTGAAACGAGCTTTTTGTTCAGTGAAGATAAAATAATGATCCCGAGTGCATTGAAACCAAAAGCATAGGCAAATTGCTGCTGAGATAAACCGTATTGATCCATCAATACCGCAGAAGCAGAACTGATGTAACTAAACAAAACACCACCAGTCAAACAACCCGCAAACATGGGAAAACGAAAGCTCGCATCTTTAAAGATCGCAATATAGAGTGTAAACACCTGATTGAGACTGAGTCGAAGACGCTTCTCGGGAACCAAAGTTTCTATAAAGAAAAAATGAATACACACCAAAGAAATACAGCCAATCAATGCCAATATCCAGAAAATGGCCTGCCAGTGAAAAAACTCCAGTACAAACGCTCCTAATGCAGGTGCTGCAATAGGTGCAATTCCCATTACAATCATCATACTTGAAAATGCTTGAGCAGAACCCTGTACATCGAGTCGATCACGAATCGCTGCTCTTGCAATCACGACACCCACGCATCCACCTAATGCCTGAATAATACGTGCAAAGATGAGCGACCATTCATTATCTGCCAGGACACAAGATGCACTGGCGATCACATACAGTGTTAGTCCCACGTATAAAGGCTTTTTACGACCAATACGATCACTAATCGGGCCGTATACCAATTGACCAATTGCAAGCCCTAAAAAATAAGCTGGCAAGGTATTTGCTACCATTGCAGTACTTACACCAAAATCCTCTGCCATTTGTGGCAAGGCAGGCAGATACATATCGATAGATAATGGACCGAGTGCAGTTAAAAGTGCAAGGAGCATGATCCATGCAGTTGAGTATTGACGATTTAATCTACTTTCAGACATGTTCACATTTTAATTTAAAATATTATGCGTGCAGACAAGCTTACACTGTCCATAGTATGATTTCACAGCATAAAACAATGAAAGTTTTTCAAATACTAAATTTAAATGTCATATCACCGTCCTCACTCAGCAGATTATAAGGAATCCTCTTGAAGCCCTGGTTGTCTAAAGTCAGAAAAGCGACATACAACACATCATTGATGTATAACCTGAGAATGCTCATTGCATTTGCAGGCACTGCATTTGTCCCCTACTTTCTTGACTATCAACTCGCGACAATTCCCTTAACATTAGGCGTTGTTGCTGCAGGTCTGAGCGATATTGATGACCGCTTTTCGGTTCGCATCATGAATCTGGTTTATACCTATATTGGATTTTTTGTTGCGGCAACTTCGGTTCAACTCCTATTTCCCTATCCTATTGCATTTGCATTGGGATTGATTGTCGCTTGTATTTTCTGGATTTTACTGGGTTCACTAGGGCGACGTTATGCCACCATCTCGTATGGATGTTTAGTCGTCTCGGTATATTCGATGCTCGGCGTTCATTTGTTCTCGGAATGGTATGTGCAACCTGTACTGCTAGTTTGTGGTGCTGCATGGTATGGCTTAATTGCAACTATTAGTTTTTTACTATTTCCGATTCGCCCTGTTCAAGACAAACTGGCAGCATGCTATTCATCTCTGGGAGATTTTCTTTTTGCAAAATCAAGTGTATTTGATGTCGATATGACGCCAAATAGTTACCAGCAGAGCTTGATTGATTTGTCTTTGGAAAATGGCAAATTGGTGGGAATTTTTAATGATCTAAAAACCGCTCTGCTCACCCGGCTTAAAGGCGACCGGGGACAAAAAGATACACGCCGTAGTTTGCAATATTATTTCGTTGCGCAAGATATTCATGAGCGTGCTGATTCTGCACATATTAATTATCAAGAATTGAGTAAGATTTTTCAGCACAGTGATATTCTGTTTCGCTTTCAACGAATCTTGAGTATTCAGGGCAAAGCCTGTAAAGACTTGAGTGAAAGTATTTTAAAAAGAGAGTCTTATAAACATAACAAGCGATTTAAGCATGCTTTTGAAAATTTAAAGCAGTCACTTGAAAAACTGCGTCAGGATCAGGTATATGACCAGATGTGGGTCAATGCCCTTTTTGCACTGTATCAAAATTTAAAAGGAATCGATGCGCAACTGCGTAACCTGGAAACAGAACGTAATATCGCACTTGATAAAAACAAACAACTCGAACAACAGCTTAAAGATGATGATCTTAAAGGCTGGAAAGACATCAAGATTCGCATCAAACAAAATTTAACACCAGAATCGGTGCTGTTCCGTCACGCCATCCGTTTATCCACAGTACTGGTGATTGGCTATATTTTTGTACAAATGACAGGTATTCAGTACGGTTACTGGATCTTGCTCACCGCCCTGTTTGTATCCCAGCCCAACTTTAATGCAACCAAACGCCGTTTACGTTTAAGGATTGTAGGTACATTGGTTGGGATTATTATTGGTCTTGCTATTCTGTATTTTGTTCCATCATTAGAAGGACAACTCTTATTACTGGTGATAAGTGGCGTATTATTTTTTGAATTGCGTAGTAAACAATATGCACAGGCCACTGCATTTATCACTATTTTGGCGCTCATTAACTTTAATCTGGATGGATTCGGTTTCTCTGCTGGCTTACCACGTATGATTGATACCTTGATTGGTTGTGCATTGGCATGGTTCGGTGTCAGTTTTATCTGGCCAGACTGGAAATTCAGGCGCTTGCCACGTACCATCCGACGCGCCTTACAGGCACAGTGTAATTATCTAATCGATGTGGTTCAGCAATATCATGAAGGTCGAAACCATGGCCTAAGCTATCGTATTGCTCGACGTAATGCACATAATACTGATGCTGATGTTGCCTCCCTCATTTCGACTCTGGCGACAGAACCCGACTTTGATCCACTGCAAAAAAATCTAGCCTTTGAGTTCCTGTGTTTAAACCATACCTTTCTGAGCTATATTGCTGCTTTAGGGGCACATCGCCAAAAAATTGAAGACAAAGAGGTTCTTCAATTGCTAGATCAGGCGCTGGATGATATTCAGGGTGCTTTGCTGCGTGACGAAATGCCAGATCTGACCGCACATAATATGCTACAGACTATTCGCACACGGTTAAAACAAAGTAGTGAAGAAGATCAAAGCGCTTTACTCATTTTGCAGCAACTTTCACTAATGTATAGCATCCTAAAACAACTCAGTACACTCAAGCAAAGTCTGAGCCATGACCGAGACGATGCCGCCACAGAATTAGCATCTTTATAAATCCCATGAAAATGGCACAATATATTCACGGAATAGGGTTATTTAATGCTAAACTTTGGCGAGTTTAAAATTCACTTTATGCACTTAGCACTATGACCGCGAAAACTTTATACGCTTATACGCTACAGCCAGTTATTTACGAAGTTTCTGAAGCCGAACAACGTCAGGCTCAGCTTATGATTTGGCGTAGCACCAATAAAATCAGCACAAAAGCATGGATTATCATGGCAGTGGTTTTAGCATTGTCTATCGCAGGGATTATTCTTCTTAAAAATTACTCAACTATTTTTTGTTGGGTTGCGATTATCGGTGTTGTACTGTATTACGTGTTACGCAAATACGGCCTTGAATGGTACGTAAAACGCAAGATGAATGAATTTCCAGTTCAAGAAGTCAAGGGAATCCGTTTAGGCGTTCAACCACACGGTATTGTAATGCGTCAGCAAATGGGTGGCCAAGAAGGTATGGGCACCATCGGCTGGAAAGATATTTATGAATGGTACAATACCCCAGATTTCATTTTGCTGAACTTTAAAGTGAAAGGTCAACAAGGTGCATATCTTCTTCCGAAGCGTATGGATACCAAGAACTTTTCATTTAATACCATTCGCAAACATCTTGCAGAACATGTGGGTGATGCCAAACCGTTATAAATCATGAGTTGTTGTTAAGAAACCTCCTTAATGGAGGTTTTTTATACGCATACAAATGATAATGAAAATTAATATTATCTCGAAAATCCATATTATCTATTAAATCTTAAGCTATAATCATTTCGAACTTAAATCTTAAACTTACTGTTTATAACTATGCTGAAGAAAATATTTTTCCAGATTCATTGGTTTTTGGGGATTAGTGCTGGATTGATTCTCGCGCTAATGGGCGTTACAGGTGCGATATATTCCTATGATCAACAAATATTAAAGCTGATCAATCAAGATAGTTATGTGGTGCAGGCACAAGCCTCCCCCAAACTCACACCAGCAGAGTTATATCAGTACTTTCAAAAGAAAAGTCCTGAAATTAAAATCAATAGCATCACCATTGTGAAAGATCCAACCGCCTCGTCGACTGTGAATATTCAGAAAGAAGGCGAACGTCGTGGTTACAACATGATGGTCAACCCCTATACCGCTGAAGTATTACCAGAAATTAAAGGCAGAGGCTTTTTTCAGTTTGTACAACAGTTACATCGCACCCTGACCTTTGGACCTGTGGGTAAGCAAATTACAGGTGCCTGTACACTTATCCTGATCTTTTTCGTATTGAGCGGTCTCTACTTACGCTGGCCTAAAAAACATTCTTGGCGCCAGTGGCTATTTGTTAAACCTAAACTCAAAGGTCGTAATTTTATTTGGGATCTTCATGCAGTTGTGGGGACATGGGTGGTTGTTTTCTATCTCATTCTGGCATGCACAGGTTTATATTGGTCGTATGACTGGTGGCGCGATGGCATGTTTAAAATTATGGGCGTTGAACGTCCACAACCTCAAATGCAGGGAAATACTGGTACACGTGATGAAAGCCCAGCAAGTCCAAATCGAAACGCCGAATCACGTCAACATGCAAATATGTCTCGTGAACATGTTCGTGGTGCTGGCGAGCATGATCAAAAGAATAATAAAGAACATTCTGCCAGAATTTCACCTGAACAAATCAGCTATGCACTTACTCAAACGTGGACAGGTTTCAACCAAAAACTTGGACGGGACTATTCATCCATTACATTAACTTTACCCAAAAAAGCTGATAACAACATTGAACTTATCTTTATTGACCCCGTTCCACAACACGAACGTGCGCGTAACTCTGCGGTTTATGATTATCAGTCAGGTAGTATCAAAAAATTAGAGTTATATGAAGATAAAAAGCTTAATGAAAAAATCATGAGCAGTATGCTACCGGTACATCGCGGTAGCTTCTTTGGGCCGGTTTATCACTTTTTTGCTATGCTAGCATCTCTGGCCATGCCTCTATTTTTTATTACAGGCTGGATGCTATATTTAAAAAGACGTAAACAAAAACAACTTACGCTTGCAGCACGTCAACAGCTTGGAAATCATCATATCGATCCAGATGCCAAACCTTGGTTAGTGACATATGCTTCACAAACTGGGGTGGCTGAACAATTGGCTTGGCGCACTGCAACACGCTTACAAGAAGCACATCAACCCGTTCAGGTCAAACCCGTTCAGCAACTTACGCAGCAAGATTTAACTGAATCGCCACAAATACTATTTATTTTAAGCACTTATGGAACAGGTGAAGCTCCCGATCTGGCGACCAACTTTGAAAAGAAATTTCTAAAAACATCTTTATCACTGGCACATCTTGAATATGCCATTTTAGCCTTGGGCTCAAAAGAATATCCAAATAGTTATTGTGCTTTTGGACATCGCGTCGATCAGTGGCTCAAACAATCAGGCGCGAAAGCCTTATTTGATGTCATTGAAGTAGATAACGCCAATCCTACAGATATCCAAAACTGGAATCAGTCTTTAATTAAAGCCACTAAGCTTGATCTGCAATCGATGAATATTGAAAAAACTTTCGATCAATGGATTCTGGAAAAACGCGAATTGTTAAACCCCAATAGCCAAGGCGCTGCTGCTTATAATATTGAGCTAAAACCGACTTATGATGCACTATGGCAAGCGGGAGATATTGCAGAAATTCAGCCTGGTAATAGCAAACAACGGATTCAGGCATTTTTGGAGAAACATCATATATCAGCATCTACATACGTTGAATCATTAGATATCAAGATTGGAGAAGCCCTTTGGGATAAAGATTTAACTGTCGAAGTTGAACCTTTTGCCAATGTAGAACATTTACTTGAGCAACTCCCTACCCTGCCTACTCGTGAATATTCAATTGCCAGTATTCCTAGCCAGCAAATCTTACGTTTAACAGTACGTCAGCAATTTGATCAAAATGGCGAATTTGGTTTAGGTTCAGGATGGTTAACACAGCATCTAGATGAACAGTCTAAAATTTTATTACGTATTCGTACCAATGAATCTTTTCACTTGATTGGCGATAACCGCCCAATCATCTGTATTGGAAATGGTACAGGAATTGCGGGATTAATGAGCCTGTTACATAGCCGAATTCGCCATGATTACACCGAAAACTGGTTAATTTTTGGGGAACGTCAACAGGCGTATGATTTTTTCTATCAGGATACAATTTCTGCATGGCAAACCACAGGCATGCTAAAAAGACTTGATCTGGTCTTTTCACGCGATCAACTCGAAAAACGTTATGTTCAAAATGTATTGATTGAACAAGCAGACCAACTCAAACAGTGGATTGCAAAAGATGCCGTGATTTATGTATGTGGCAGCATTGAGGGTATGGCAACTGGCGTTGATCATGCATTGATAGACATTTTAGGAGAACATCATGTCGATGAACTTAGACAACAGGGACGTTATCGTCGAGATGTTTATTAAGATCATGTAAACCACGTCATAAAACCGAAGTGAAAACTTCGGTTTTATTTATGCGATTGTTTTTCTTTATATCCTGTCTTTTTTGCTATGCTCTCATCACTTCTAAATATTGAATCATTGATCTCACGTGATACCATGAAAACAAATATATTTTCTCGATTTGCTCTCTTTATTTTTGGCTTTATCTTATTTGCTGATGGCCTATATTTAATTGTAAAAAACAAAAGTCACTTTGGCGTCATTTTCCCGTTCATCTTGGGGCTTGTCCTGTGTACTTACGCATTATTATGGCATCAGATTCAAACTTTTTTAAACCAGCATTTTGTTGTTAAACGCTGGATAAAATTTGCATGGTTTGGCTTCTGGATCTGGTTGTTGTCTGTGCTGATCTTCTTTATCTATATTGATCATTCAACCCAGAACATCCCCAAAACCAATGATGTAAAAGCCATTATAGTGCTGGGAAGTGGGGTTGAAAATGGTCAGCCTTCAGCAATTTTGGCGGAACGCCTCAACACAGCCGCCCACTTTGCAAAAGATCATCCTGCAGCTTTGATCATTTTAAGTGGTGGATTAGATCACCGAGAACAACAAACTGAAGCTGAAGTGATGCGACGTTATCTCAAGCAACAATTTCCTGCACTTCGAAATACCCTTGCTTTGGAAGATCAAAGCACTAGTACAGAGTTAAATCTTAAAAATAGTAAACCCATATTGGAGCAGCATCAAATTTTGCTGAATGATCCTATCGTCATTGTGACTAGCGATTTTCATACCATTCGTTCAAAAGCGATAGCCCATAAACAACAATATCAACAGGCTTATATGCTGAGTTCACCTACGCCGGTCATGACACGATACAACGCATGGTTACGTGAATATTTTGCATTTATTAGTGGATGGATCTTAAGAGAATACTAAATCAAAAATAATCATGCTATCTAGTAGCTTAGGCTATTAGATAGCATATTTATACTGATTAGCTATTTAAGCTGTTCTTTAATTCAAACGAATAGAGCGTGGCAGCGGTAATTTTAAATCTGCAAATAATTGAGGCTGTTGTACATATAGCTGGTATAAATAATTCTTAATATCTAACAGTATGGCCTCTGGGCGCACTAAAATATTTTGACCTTCTGGGGTAAGGTTTAAAGAGAGTAAAGTATTTTTTTCACGTAGATAAGGGATAATTTCCTGAACAAAATTCAGAAGCGGGATTTCATGTGTATGATAGTTTTCCCAAGGCCCTTTAATTAAAAGCTGAGCCAAGCCCTTATTTTGCCATACTGCAAATGCCTGCTGTCCATTTGGTGTACCACACAATGCCCACCCATCATCATATAAAGCCATAAGCTGACGCTGAGCAACAATTGTTTCAATAAACTGTTTATAAAGTTCTTTAGGCTGAAGCGAGTTATTTTCCGCAGTGACTGAAGCAGCTTTGCGTTGATATGGATTTCTCATGAAATTTCATCAGCATTAAGACAATGATATAATTGAATTTTATGAAATAATTAGAGAAAGTTCAACATAAGAATGGAGAGTATATGGTGGGCGCTGACGGGATCGAACCGCCGACATTCTGCTTGTAAGGCAGACGCTCTACCAACTGAGCTAAGCGCCCTGAGAGATAAAAACTGAAGGACTCAATTTTTAGCTTTTCAAGTCCTGCATATGCAGTCTTTGAATGATACATTTTCTTGATCAGGGAATCAAGGAAATGGCGCAGCGGACGGGGCTCGAACCCGCGACCCCCGGCGTGACAGGCCGGTATTCTAACCAACTGAACTACCGCTGCACTACAATATCTCATGAGAGATATGGTCACTAACTTGGTGGGCGCTGACGGGATCGAACCGCCGACATTCTGCTTGTAAGGCAGACGCTCTACCAACTGAGCTAAGCGCCCTCAAAAGCGTTTTTGTTGAAAGTGGCGCAGCGGACGGGGCTCGAACCCGCGACCCCCGGCGTGACAGGCCGGTATTCTAACCAACTGAACTACCGCTGCACTTCAACAAAGTCACATTTGTGGCAAACGAATCATCAAAACTTAAGTGGCGCAGCGGACGGGGCTCGAACCCGCGACCCCCGGCGTGACAGGCCGGTATTCTAACCAACTGAACTACCGCTGCACTTGAGTCTTAACGTAAAGGCTTGGTGGGCGCTGACGGGATCGAACCGCCGACATTCTGCTTGTAAGGCAGACGCTCTACCAACTGAGCTAAGCGCCCTTAACGTCTTCATCGTTTGTGTGGTGCATTATAGAGAATCTTCACTGAGTGTCAAACGCTTTTCACCGACTTTTTTAAAAAATAAGTTTGAGTGATTAAAAAATAGGTTGTTTTGCTAAAAATCCAGCAAATTCTGTATTTTATTTAAACATTACATTCAAAATTAGCAATCTGCTCGCTACTTTTTTTAATTTAATAGAACACCGAATTAAGCAATTAATACGATTTCTCGCGCCAAATTCCAATGATCAAAATATTAATCCAACGTTAACCTTTGTTCAGACAAATATACCAAAGCATACTCGGGAACCAAGTCAAATAGCTCAATCACATCACGATTACGCATGCGGATACAGCCATGTGACATCGCAATCCCCATTGGCTCTGTATCTGGCGTACCATGAATATAAATGTAGCGTTGCTTAGTATCACACCCCTGCCCCTGATTAAAATCAGGTTGTAATCCATCCAGCCATAAAATTCTGGATAGGATCCAGTCACGTTCAGGAAATTGTTCTGCAAGAACTGAATTATAAAGTTCACCTGTAGGCTTTCGGCCTATGAAAACTGTATTTTCTAATGCTGTTGCACCAATCTTCTCAGCAATCTGATGCCATCCTCTTGGCGTTTTTCCTGTATTTTCTTGCTCGCCAATGCCATTTTTGCCACTTGAAATCGAATAACATTTTTGATGTTTGGGTAAGTACAATCGCTGTGTTTCTAAATCAACCAGAATGTCGGCTTCTTTTAAGTTAAACATGTTCATCTTCTGTATTTTGATGCAATGTTGGAGATTCTAATGGTAACTTGACAGGCTCAGGCCGTAACCACAACCAAATTGCAACAATCAGCATGGTCGTGTCTGTAAACACCTTCACCCAAAAAGGCGCATTGGTAAATAACATCATTATTGCACTGATTAGCATCATAATTGATGCAATCCATTTTGCCTTGCGGGGTACTGTGCCATGCGCTCGCCAGTCCCGTAAAGTTGGACCATACTTCGGATGGTTTAATAACCATTCGTCCATTTCGGGCCAGCCTTTGGAAGCAGCCCAAGCTGCTAAAATCAAAAACACCGTGGTGGGCATACCTGGTAAAATTGCACCAATCACACCAAGTATGATAAATATCACGACTAAGGTACGCCAGAATAATGTTTTCATGTTTGCAATCCTAATCTGCAAATTTTAGCGTCTGTCAGTACCTTGCAAACCAACAGTTGACCGTGAGGTCTAGTATAAGATGTTTTGCTGTAAACTGTGCTGCTCCCTTCGCAAAATTGAAATCTAAAACAAGGATATGAATATGATAGGTCTGGTATCTTGTTATCACGAGATAGAAGAACCTTGGCAGCAATTCAGACACCCGTATGTTCGCCAGTTAGCTTTTTGCGTGGGTAGTCCTGATATTATTTCGAATATTCCAGATGATCTCACCCTTAAATACCATTTTTTACTACATTTCCATACATTTTGGCAGGATCACTTTGAGCAATATTTGCCACGTTTAAAACAACTTGATCGAAACCCTGAACCCCTAATTGCTTTTTTGAATCAACTTAAAAGTACGCGTCTAGGCTTACGTTTTGAATATCTGCTTTGGTTTTGGTTACTTGATCGTGATTATCACGCTTATCAGCTACTTGGTCATAGTATTCAAAAAATTGAGGGTGCAAAAACGCTGGGAGAGCTGGATTTTGTTTTATTAAATACACAAACAAATCAAATTGAGCACTGGGAAGTTGCGCTTAAATACTATTTAGGAGAATGTGATTTAAGTTTGAGTCATTGGTATGGCTTAAATCGAGATGATACATTACATAAGAAATTAAACTATTTTACCCAGCGCCAGTTTCAATTTGATTCTGCACTAGGTCATCCTATTGAGCAGTGCTTCGCGGTAATGAAAGGTCAACTGTTTGTTCCAGAAAAGCGAGATCCTACATACATGCCCTTGTGGATCAATACACAGCGACGTTTAGGATCTTGGGGCACACAGGTAAAAGCAGGATATTATCGGCTGCAACGTCATGAATGGTTATGTCCCCATAAATCTCCTTCATCTTTAGCAGCCACATGGTGGACAAACGGCTTATATCTCGATATGAAACATTCTTGTCATTACTATATGTATCGCCAGTCATTGATGCTCAGTCAATTTCGTTAAAAGTAAAATAAATCTATCTTTCTTAAGAATTATTCTTCTTTGAAACATTTGTTAACGTTTCTACTATCAAAAAGCAATGTTTATTTTAGCGTTTAGTTTTTAATCTCTTAAGTACATCAGAATTAAATCTAAATTGGAGATCGATGATGAAAAAAATCTTAGCTGCGTCAGTTATGGTTGCTTTTGTATTAACTGGTTGTAATACATTCAAAGGTGTTGGGAAAGACGTTTCTAGAGCAGGTGATGCTGTAACAAATACAGCAGAAAAGACTCAAAATAAGATGTAATTCTATATAAAAACAAAAAAACCTTATCTTTTGATAAGGTTTTTTTGTTTGAGCATACCCATCGTGTGAAGATTGACCTATCATATCGGGTTAGATTTTACAGACTCAATTTTTTGGTATGAACCGTTCTGACACGCTCGATCTTAGTTTAAATTTAATGCGCCGCCCTTCTGTCACTCCAGAAGATCATGATTGTCAGGCTGTTATGGCTGAACGTTTGGCAAAAGCTGGCTTTCAGATTGAAAACATGCGTTTTGATGATGTCGATAATTTATGGGCACGTCGTGGTACTCAACAACCTGTTTTCTGCTTTGCAGGTCATACCGATGTTGTTCCAACAGGAAATTTAGACAACTGGAACAGTGATCCGTTTGCGCCAGAAGTACGTGATGGCATTCTTTATGGTCGTGGTGCTGCCGATATGAAAACTGCACTTGCCGCGATGGTGGTTGCTTCTGAACGTTTTGTGGAAAAACATCCGAATCATAAAGGTTCAATTGCTTTTCTCATTACTTCGGACGAAGAAGGCCCATCAATCAACGGTACAGTCAAAGTGATTGAAACACTGGAAGCACGTCATGAAAAAATGACGTGGTGTCTGGTAGGCGAGCCATCAAGTACTCATCAACTCGGTGATATTATTAAAAATGGGCGTCGTGGCTCTTTAAATGCGGTACTTACAATAAAAGGTAAGCAAGGTCATGTGGCTTATCCGCATTTGGCGCGCAATCCAATTCATCTTGCATCGGCAGCCATACATGAACTATGTGAAACAGTCTGGGATCAAGGCAATGAATACTTTCCTGCAACATCTTTCCAGATTTCCAATATCCATGCAGGTACAGGCGCGACCAATGTCGTACCAGGCACCATGGCCGTCACTTTTAATTTCCGCTATTCGACCGAAGTGACTGCTGAGCAGCTCAAAGAACGTGTTGTTGAAGTTTTGCAACGTCACGGTCTAGATTACGATATTGTATGGACTCATTCGGGTTTGCCTTTCTTGACGCCAGTAGGTGAATTGGTCAATGCAGCAACCCATGCGATTAAAACTGTCACTGGTGTTGATACCCAATTATCGACCAGTGGTGGCACATCAGATGGACGTTTTATTGCACCAACAGGTGCTCAAGTACTTGAACTGGGTGTTCTTAATGCATCTATTCATCAGATCAATGAGCATGTCAATGTGGCAGACCTTGAGCCATTGGCCGAAATTTATGAAAAAATTCTGGAACAATTATTAGCTTAATTATGAAGGGACTCAAATGAGTCCCTTTTTTATTGGTTTTGGCTATGTTTAATCGCTTTATTTTGCGCTAGAAGGTTTTGAATTTTTGTAAGTAAATCGTCTTCTTGAAAAGGTTTACCCATATAATCATCAACACCAAGCTGCTGCGCAATTTCCCGATACTTTTCGCCTGTTCGAGAAGTAATCATAATAATAGGTAGCGAGTTTAAGATTGAATGTTGGCGAATATATCGGGTCAACTCGAAACCATCCATTTGTGGCATTTCGATATCAAGCAAAATTAAACTTGGACGAATATGTTCAAGCTGCTCAAGTGCATCCTGCCCATCTTTTGCTGTCACGACATCATAACCCTGACGCTCTAAAAGTCTGGATGTTACTTTACGAACAGTGACCGAGTCATCTACCACCATGATCAGTGAACGGTCTTCTCGTGTTCCCAACTCCTCTATTAAATCATGTACATGCCTTGGCTTACTGTAAACCTGCTGTGCAATATTTAAAGGATCCAGAATGAGGCAGACTTGTCCATCCCCTAAAATAGTTGCACCAGCAACCATTTTAATCTGGGTAAATTGTTGTCCAATGGGTTTAACGACAATCTGACCACGAGACCCCACAACCTGATCTACCAGTAAAGCGACTTGCTGCCCTGTATGTGCATTAATCAGCAAAACAGGCCATTCTGAAGAAGCTTTTGACCAATCAGGAACCAGTATATCATCCACAAATTCGCCTAAATAACGAAGTTTATAGGCTCTATTTTCAAATTCAAAACGGTCTGTTTGACTATTAAAGTATTGTTCTAAAATAAGTGGAGATAATCGTACAATACGTTCAATTTTTCCAAGAGGTAATGCAAACTGCTGATCATTGACTTTAACCATTAAGGCATCACTCACAGCCACTGTCGTGGGTACACGAATAGTGAAACTGGTTCCCGTGCCATATACGGAAGATACCGTAATTTTTCCGCCAAGTGTTTTAATTTCATTCTGTACAATATCCAGCCCTACGCCTCGCCCAGACAACTGGGTTAATTGAGAAGCAGTTGAAAAGCCAGGATAAAAAATATATTGCAATAATTCTTGTTCATCTGAAATTTGATTAGGCTGAAGATATCCCAATAACTGTGCTTTTTGACGAACATGCTCCAGATCAATACCACGACCATCATCTTTTAATGTAAGTAAAACATCCGTACCATGACGGCGAATAGACAGTTCTATGGTTCCTATAGACGGCTTACCCTGTTTTATTCGCGTTAAGGGATCTTCTATTCCATGATCGACTGCATTACGTAACATATGTTCGAGTGGCATCACCAGTCGTTCAAGAATACTCCGATCCAGTTCACCTTCGGTATTATGTACAAGCAATTGTGTCGGACGGTTTAATGTGGTTGCAGCCTGCCGAACAGTACGCTGCAATCTTGGCAAAAGTTGTGCAAAAGGCACCAGACGGGTACGAATCAAATTTTCTTGCAATTCGGCCTGAATACGGGATTGTTGTAGTAATAAGCTTTCTGTATCACGAATTTTTTCCGTGAGGCTACTTTTAAAATCGAGTAAGTCAGATGCAGACTCGGTCAGAGATTTAGACAACTGTTGTAAATTTGAAGTTTGTTCCCTTGCAAATCGATGAACTTTAAATACATCAACCGTTTGTAATGACTGGCTTTCAAGTTCTTTATCCAGCTGCTTCAATTGTCCAGATAAACGTTGAATAGCCAACTCCATGTCACCAAGTATGCTATCAAAGTGCCCCATATCCATATGTATGCGCGAACGATTAATCGTATTTTCACCAGAAAGATCTATCATTTTTTCAATCAGATCTGATGACACACGAATCATGTCATTGGTTTCATCGACCGGCAGTACATTTTCCCATTCACCGTGCATGGAAGGCGGTTCGACACCGTCACCAGATACTGAGAATGCTGGCTGAGGTGTTGTCAGCGTTAAAAGTTGCTCAATAGGTACTGGAAAAAGTGGTTCAATAAATTCAAGCTGTTCGAGCTTCTGCTTAAGGATATGATAGTCAGCATATTCACCATCAAATATCGCTGCATTTAACCACTGTATTGCATGCTGGAGTACAGCGTCATGGGCTGAGGTTTTAAAATTATGTAAACTGATTCGCTCAAATGTAATTTCAAGACACGTTGCCATATCCACAACAAACTTGAGTTCGAGTAAACGAGCACTTCGTGTTAGCCGATGAAATATGCGTTGTAGCTCAAGCAAAATGTGCCGTTGATCACGTTGCTTAATCCATTGTTGCAAGCTGATCTCTGCAAGCTGCAAAAGCTCTGCCGCCTCTTCCAGAAACATGTTTTCGACCAAACTTTGCGGTGTATCCACCTCATCAGATAGCAATGGTTTTAATTCGAGTATCTGCTTAAGTCCCATATCTTGATCAGCATCAAAATCCATTGATGGCTGTTCATCTGGCATACTTTCAGACGATACCGTACTTATGACTGAAGGATCAATCCAGTCTTCGATATGCTGAAGCACATCCAGTACATGGCTAGACGGATAATCGTCGGACTGATGATGTAATTGCTGAATACGTTCAGCCAGCTCATCTTGCACCATACGCATAATCTTGATCAGGCTTTCTGAAACGTGAAGCTGTTGATAAATCAGGCGCTGATAAATTGTTTCTAATTCATGTGCAATCAGACCAATATGTGTCAGTTGTACCATATTGGCTCCACCCTTTAAGGTATGGAGAAACCGGATTAAATGCTGCAAGGGATCTGTATGATCAGGTTGATTTGTCCAGATCGAAAATTCTGCATCGATGCTTGCTAATAATTCTTCACTTTCTTCCAGAAAAATCTCAAGTAATATCGGGTCAATTGATAAAGCGATTACTGAATCCTGTTGACGATCAAGCGCAAGATATGATGACAGTTGACTGGTTACTGGTTCTGCAATGTTATAAGCGTTATCAGCATGTTGTAAAACCTCACGTTCGGCATTTATACATTGAGCTTGTTTATATTGAAATACCTCATTGACCAGTACATCAAGTATCGTCTGATAAGATGCAAAAACAGTCATGTGTTGCACTGCTGCCAAAGCATCAAATAAACTAATCATGGCCTCATGAGCGCGCTGAAAAGCATGACGTAATGAAGCAGGAAAATCGGTACATGCTGTACTGAGTAAGTCTTGATAAATATGTTGTAAGCTGCCACTAAAATTATGCAAAAAACGCGTTCGCTGAGTATCAGTATGGCTATGTAGCAGTGCCGCCTGCTCATTTAACCTTGCGATATATTCGCTAGCCTCATGAGAGATTCTTACCTCAAACTCAAACTCGGCATCTAATAATTCATCAATTCCCAATTCAAGTAAGTGCGCCACAATTCCCACAGCTTGCTGCTGTTCTTTTTCGGCGATCTGTACGATCTGAGCTTGGTAATGTTGGCAACTCAATTCAAACTGATGTACTTGTTGTTGCAATTTTTGTAATGATGGATCCTGACGGATTAGCTCAATCGCCTGAGCAATAAACTGCTGATAGTCTCGAAGCAACTTCAGTTCAAGTACAGTCAATTTGGCATGATGCAACAGCACTTGTTTAATCATCGACTCAACCGTACTACTGACCTCAAACAATGGCATAATTTCGGCCATTGATGAGCTCCCACGTATAGTATGTAATGCTCTTAAAACGCGGTTATGATCCTCGTCATCGGGATGAGACTGATTGAGAAAAAACGTAATATCTTGCACATAGACGGATATCTCATCTAGAAAGATATTTAAAGATTCTGAAAGTTCAACTCTAGATGGATGGTCTGACACCAAAGAAATATCAGGTTGCGCTGTAATTACAATAGTGTTCGGATATACATATGACAGTAGTGCAGGTAAAATTTGTTGTTCAAATTGTAATTGCTGCCCGATCAAGGCATAAGGTCTTAAATCAATCTCATGCGGTTTTAGCTGTTTAAAATCATTAATCAGATCGTCTTGATACAGCTTAAAAATACAATATACAAAATCCAGTAAAAGCTGACTGAATGGCAATAATGCATTCATGACTCGAGTCAAGGTTTCTTCAACAATCCAAGCAATTTCACTGGATGCATTGGCACCTACCATTCGGCCAGTGCCTTTAAGATTGTTAAAATGACGACAGACCTCATGAATCAGTGGCATATCATCAGGATGCATTTGCCATTGCTGAAGCAAAGTATCCAGTGCATTGAATACTTCTTCCAACTCTTCAATAAAGACTTCCAGAATTTCCTGATCTTGATCCAGATAATGATCTTCAGGTAATTCAATCGTCTCTATAAGATGATTTACTTGTGCATCCATAACATCATGTCTTGTAAATAAACCCCGTTTTCCATTGCATTTTACCCTTTTATAAAACACATCTGATTCAAACAAATCTCATCTTTACTCAGATGCAAAATCAAGCTTATACGTCATGATGGCAGTACGTAATGTCTGAATAATCTCATTAAGCTGATAAACACATTGAGCCAACTCTAACTGCTCAGTTTGATTTAGAGTCTCTAAACCCTGATGATTTTGCTGTAAGGCGACAAGCTTTTGCTTAGAATGCGTCAATGTTTTTATCGCTTTTTCAATACCATCAATATTGTGCTGTACACACCGAATCAAGTCTTTCTTTTGTTGCACGATAATATTTAAAGCATCTGCAATCGTACCAGTAAATGCCTCTGAAACTGTCGCCTGACGTCTTAGATCACCCTCTACAAAATCACTCATTTCATTCAATAATCTTAAAATCGCATTCTGATTTTGCATGCTGTCTTCGGTTTGTAGTACTTCACTTGGCGGTGTTTCAGCACGGCGCAACCGAATTAGACGAATCAAAGCATAAGTCATAATCATCAAAAAAATGATGAGTAATCCTGAAACCAGCATTGATAACAAACTGTTTTTTGACTGGGCAAACTCATCCAGCATATCCATCAGTTTTTCTGATTGTGTGGGAAGCTTCCAGTAAGCCTGCCATAACTGCTCAATTTCATTAGGGCGTTGAAATACCCGATTGAGTTTAGGTTGCAAAGCACTTTCATATTCCAGATGAATATTTTGTAATAGGATGCGTGATTGTGGGTCGAATGCTGATACAGACTGACCATTTAATTGAAGATCGATATTTGAACGAAATACTTTGAAGTCATCTAAAAATATATACACCGATGCAGGTGAAGTTTGCTCTGGTAAAATTGGCGTATTAATCCATTTCAATAATTTGCTGGCCAGTAATTCTTGCTGCTGTGCAACTTTAATTTCAGCAAGAGGTGCTTGCTGGCTCCGCATACGCTCAATCAATTGAGCATAATTTGCCTGAATTTCTGGCATGGAAAGCTGCATTGCCAGATGCAAATACTGAACCTGTTTTAACAACTCTGGATGAGCTTGAATCTGATCAATACTACGCGATAACTGTTGCCATGCCTGATTTACATTTTGAAATTCGGTTGAAGAGTCATCTAAATAGGTCATTTCATGTTTAAATGACTTCTGTGCTTCATTCAAAAGTTGGCGATTTTGAGCGGCATCGGAACGAATGGTTTCCAAAGATTGTGATAAAAAGCGATGATTTAAAATACTTAGCTGAATCAGGCTTTTATCTACTTTACTTGTGTAAATTGAATGTTGACATAAAAAAAGTGAAAAAATAAAAGAGAATGCCAAACAGGTTAAAATAACCTGTAATAAAGAACGAGCCTTTTGCGGTGATTCAAAATAATTCGAAAACTGCTTGAGTTTAGAAGAAAACGATGAAAAAAAAGTGTCTGTTTTAAAATGTGGCTGTTGTAACGCTTTATTTTTTTTCCGATTGATTGATTCCATGATGTTTATCCCCCATTACAGCATCTGCATACCTCTTCATCATCAATATTGTGAAGCATTCATAAAATCTGTATTTTTTAATAATTGACTAAATAAAAAAATATTCCACTGCTGTTGATATTGTACAAAATATCCTCGGCAATACGGTTTCAAGTCAAGTGGCAGTTGATCGTTATCCGAAAAATAGTATGCTTTATTAAAATGCTGAACCCCAAACACCTGATCTACCAACAAACCAATATAATGCTGATGATGACTAATACACAATACTTTCTGATGATCAGAATAAGGAACGCTGGTCGAACCGATAAAACCAGCAAGATCTGAAACAGCCAGCAAACGTCCCCGAATATTGGCCAGACCTTTAAACCATTGCTGAGTATTCGGGACAGGAATACAAACAGGCGGATATATCACTTCTGCTACCTCACCTAATGGTACAACAAAATATTGTCCCAATATTTCAAAAGCAATGCCTGTCCAACGCTGATCTTGATCAATCTCATGATGCTGATCAGCATCAAGTTGCTCCAAACCAGCAGATGTGGTTGCAGAGCTCATCTTTTAATCATCCGTATGAATATATTGCTGGATGACTTCAATCAGCTGATTTTCATCAATGGGTTTGGTGAGATATTCACGGGCACCCTGACGTTTACCCCAGATACGATCTGTCGCTTGGTCTTTGGTACTCACAATCACCACAGGTATATGCTTGGTTTGCTCACCCCGACAAATCTGACGTGTTGCCTGAAAACCATTTACACCTGGCATCACCACATCCATAAGCACCAAATCAGGCTGTTCTGCCTGCGCAAGTGTTACCCCATCTGCGCCATTGGTCGCCTCTAACACTTGGTAGCCATGTCTGGTCAGTATGTCACGAAAACGATAAGTTTCCGTTGGTGAATCATCAACAATCAAAATACGTGCCATAAAGACCTCAAAACAATATCGTGTTATACACTGACGTGATTACGAATTGCGGTGAGCAATTCATCTTTACTAAAAGGTTTAATCAGATACTCATCTGAGCCCACAATACGTCCTTTTGCCTGATCAAACAATCCATCCTTACTTGAAAGCATAATCACAGGAATATGTTGATAGTTTTGTGAGTTTTTAATCAGAGCACAGGTTTGATAACCATCTAAACGTGGCATCATGATATCTACAAAAATAATATCAGGATTAGTTTGTGCAATTTTAGACAATGCTTCAAAACCATCTGTTGCGGTGACTACCGTATAGCCTTCTTTTTGTAAAAGTGTTTCAGCTGTCCGACGAATGGTTTTTGAATCATCAATTACCATGATTTTGATCACTTTGGATTTGTCTTCCATTCACTCGTCCTTATGGTTTTGCCACAAATCTGGCAACAAGATTATGATTAAGATAGATGCATTCTGACATAGATAAAGTCTTGTTTTCAATGAATCGGCGACAAGATATTGTAGTATGCTTTGGTGGTACAAGTAGATTCTGTTCAAGACGAATAATGCTTTATAATCGCGCAAACTCAAACTAATATAGCAATATTATTATTTAAAAAATAAATCCATTAAATTTGTATTTTATACATTTGGGGAATCACCATGATCATTGCAGAGAAAAATAATCAAAAGCATTTGCTGTGTCTGAGACGAATAAAATATCTCAATTTTTTACCTTTTAGTTGTCTGTTATTATCTCTAGGCGTACATGCCGCTGCCAATACCCACACCACATGGTATCGTTATTATGATCAGCGAGGTATCGCCAATATTAGCTCTAGTGTTACGCCAGCGCACATTCGTTATGGTTATGAATCTTTGGATCAGAATATGCAGGTGATTGCACGAACACCCGCCTACAATACTCATCAAGATTTAAAACAGGCTTCGCAGCGTGAAGTTCAGGCTCGCCAAAAAGAATATGATTTAAAACTGAAACGTGCCTATGGAAATAGTAAAACAGCCAGCATTAAACGTGATGAAATATTGGGGAATATCAACAAGCAAATGATCTTTCAACAGCAGCAGCTTAAACAACAACAAAATGAACGGATTATTTTTAAGAATCAGGAAAACCAATATTTACGTCAAGGACAACGTGTTCCGCAAGCGATTTCGGCACATTTGACACAAAATGAATTACAAATTGATGCCAGTAAAGAAACCCTGCGTGACTTACAGAATCATTATCGTACCACCCAGATCCAATACACCAATATTATTGAACGCTTAAAAAAAATCGAATAATCGTTATAATCTGAAACGAAGTAAAATAATGAATATTCTCTAAAGGATCAACTTGCATGCGTAGTGCTTCAGGCTTCATTCTTGATATATCAAAATTTAGTGTTCTTAGTCTAAGCCTGATGTTGGTGGCATGCAGTAAACCTGAATCGGATCCCCCTGCTCAAACTTCAAGCCAATCGATTGAGCTTATTGCACAAGATCTGATTGCAGTACGAACAGGAGAACTTCAAACTAAAATTCCATTTACCGGCACAATTCGTGCGGTAAATCAGAGCTCAATACAAGCACAGGTGACTGCAACGGCTACTCAAGTCAATGCCGATGTAGGAGAAGCTGTAACAAAAAATCAGGTGTTGGTGAGATTAAATAATCAGGATAATGTTGCCCGTCTAGCACAAGCACGAGCAAATCTGGCCTCAGCACAGGCTCAGGCAGAACTGGCACATAACTTGATGCTTCGCAAAAAACGTCTGCTCGATCAGGGGTTTATTTCACGTGTGGAATATGAACAAAGTCAGGTCGACTACAAAGGCCAGCTTGAAACAGCAAATGCTCAAAAAGCCAATCTGGATATTGCCTTAAAAGCAGATCAGGATGGCATTATTCGCAGTCCACTGACTGGTGTGATCACCAAGCGTCAGGTTGAACCAGGGCAAACTGTTTCGGCTGGACAAACTTTATTTGAAATTGTCGATCCAAAGCAGTTAGAGATTCAGGCCAAACTTCCTCTCGAACAGCAGGCAGCATTAAAAACTGGAAAAACCATACAATTTAATATTCAAGGTGAAACACAGAGTAGATCGGCACGTTTAAGTCGCATTTCACCTGTTGCAGATCAAGCCAGCCGTCAGATTGAATTCTTTGCCACGCCTTCAGATGTAATTCAGTCGCTCAGTATTGGCGCTTTTGTGGAAGGCTTTATTATCAATCAGGATCAGATCCAGGGTCAGATTATTCCCCTCGATAGCATTCAGAATCTCGATCATCAGCCATTTGTTTGGGTCATTCGCCAGCAAAAAATACACAAAATCAATATACAGGTGCTCGAAAAACGCTTTGCAGACAATCAGGCCATCGTCAAAGGATTACAGTCCTCCGATCAGATCAGCCGAATTAAATTTGAAAGTCGTGATGAAAACAAAACTGTTTCGATTTCTCACAAATAAAAAGAATATTCAGGATTTAGTCTATGTGGTTTACCCGAATCAGTGTCAAATATCCTGTATTTACCATCATGATGATGTTCTGTTTGATGGTATTGGGGCTGGCATCATGGCAACGAATGAGCGTTGAAGAATTTCCAGATGTCGATTTCCCTTTTGTGGTCATTTATACCAACTATCCTGGTGCATCTCCTGAAGCGGTTGAATCAGAGATTACCAAAAAACTCGAAGATCAGATCAATACCATTTCGGGCTTAAAGCAGATCACCTCGCAATCAAGCGAGGGATTATCCATGATTGTGGCCGAATTCAATCTGGATGTGGCCTCCAGTGTTGCGGCACAAGATGTTCGTGACAAGATTGCAGTTGCTAAGGCCAATTTTCGTGATGAAATTGAAGATCCTGTTGTAGAGCGTTATGACCCCGCCAGTAGTGCGATTTTATCTGTGGTGTTTGAAACCAATCAGATGTCTTTACGTGATTTTAGTTCTTATATCGATCAGCGGATTTTACCACAACTGCGTACCACCCCTGGCGTAGGTACTGTCAATTTGCTGGGTGAGGCAAAACGCCAAATCAGAATTATCATTCATCCACAAAAATTACAAAGTTACGGGATTGGTATCGATCAGGTCATAAATACCCTCAAAAATGAAAATGTCGAGATTCCAGGTGGTACTTTAAAACAGCCAGACTCAGAACTGGTCATCGAAATCCAATCCAAAGTGATTCATCCTTATGGCTTTGGCGACCTGGTCATTGCCAATAAAAACGGCGTTCCAATTTACCTTAAACAAGTTGCAGATGTACAGGATACTCAGGCTGAGCTAGAAACAGGCGCTTTTCTAAATGGTAAAACAGCCGTAGCAGTCGACATTTTACGCAGTTCAGATGCCAATGTGATTGAGGTGGTCGATAATACCTACAAGGTTCTGGATAAAATCAAACAGCAATTGCCTCAGGGTGCAAGCCTGCATGTGGTTGTCGATACCTCAAAAGGCATACGCGCCTCCATCAAAGATGTCGCACGTACCATTATTGAAGGTGCAGCTCTGGCCGTACTGATTGTACTGCTGTTTCTTGGATCTTTCCGTTCTACCGTCATCACAGGTCTAACCCTACCTATTGCATTACTGGGGACTTTAACCTTTATCTGGGCATTTGGTTTTAGTATCAATATGATGACCTTACTGGCGTTATCATTGTGTATTGGCTTACTCATTGACGATGCCATTGTGGTGCGTGAAAACATTGTGCGTCATGCAGACATGGGCAAAGATCATGTCACAGCCGCACTCGATGGAACCAAGGAAATTGGTCTGGCTGTACTTGCTACCACACTCACTATTGTGGCCGTGTTTTTACCTGTGGCATTCATGGGTGGCATTATCGGGCGCTTTTTCTTTCAGTTTGGCGTGACTGTAAGCACAGCAGTTCTGATTTCGATGTTTGTGAGTTTTACCCTTGACCCCATGCTATCTGCACATTGGCAGGAAAGAAAAACAAACAAGCCACCAAGTCGGATCAAGCGTTTTTTCAACTGGATTTCTCAAAAGTTAGACCACTTAAGTCATGTTTATGAACGTTTACTCAAATTGGCATTATGCTTTCGTTTCATCACCCTTTTGATTGCAGTTGTATCTCTCATTGGAGCATTAGGATTATCCAAATTAATTGGTACCGAATTTGTACCGACTCCCGACAAAGGTGAAGTGCGAATCAAGTTTGAAACACCCGTGGATGCTTCACTGGATTATACGCAAGCCAAGCTGGATCAAGTGACTCAGATCATTACACAGTTTGCTTATGTAAAATCGACTTATGGCGTCATCAATGGCGTGACTGATCGTGGTAAAAATCATGCCACCTTGCGCGTTACAGTTACACCAAGAACAGAACGCTCTCAAACGCTTATCGAAATTAATAACCAATTCCGTCAACGTTTACAACGCGTCGCTGGCATTACAGTCACGTCTGTTGCTTCAGCAGATGAAACCGTTTCAGGTGGTCAAAAGCCCATCATGATTTCGATCAAAGGGCCAGATTTGAATGAGCTACAAGCAATATCAGATCGTTTTATGACAGAAATGGAAAAGATTAAAGGCATAGTTGATCTTGAAAGTTCACTCAAAGAACCAAAACCCACACTTTCTGTGCAGGTCAATCGAGTGCTTGCCAGTGATTTGGGCCTTTCTGTGAATCAGATTGCCAATACTGTTCGCCCCTTAATTGCAGGTGATAATGTGACCACATGGGAGGATGATCGTGGTGAAACCTACAATGTCAATCTGCGTTTGGCTGAGCATAGTCGTATGTTGCCACGCGATGTCGAAAACTTGTATTTAACTTCAAGCAAGATAGACAGCAACAATCAGGCAATTTTGGTTCCACTGGCTTCGGTCGCCAAATTTGAACAGACACTGGGTGCGTCACAAATTAATCGTCGTGATCTGGCACGTGAAGTGTTAGTCGAAGCAAATACCTCTGGCCGTCCTGCGGGTGATATCGGCAAGGACATTGAGCAATTACAGAAAAACTTTAAATTGCCCGCAGGTTATAGTTTTGATACGCAAGGCGCCAATGCCGACATGGCAGAATCAGCGGGATATGCGCTCACAGCCATCACCCTTTCGATTGTGTTTATTTATATCGTATTGGGTTCTCAGTTCAATAGCTTTATTCATCCTGCTGCCATCATGGCATCACTCCCCTTGTCCTTAATTGGGGTATTTCTGGCGCTATTTTTATTTAATAGTACCATGAATCTATTTTCGATTATTGGCATCATTATGCTCATGGGATTGGTGACTAAAAATGCCATCCTACTCATCGACTTCATCAAAAAAGCGATGGATCGAGGAGAAAATCGCTATGATGCGATTATTCAGGCTGGCAAGACCCGTTTGCGTCCAATTTTGATGACCACCAGTGCAATGGTCATGGGCATGGTTCCTCTGGCTTTAGGCTTGGGTGAAGGCGGTGAGCAAAGTGCCCCTATGGCGCATGCTGTCATTGGCGGTGTAATTACCTCCACCTTGCTCACTTTGGTCGTGGTTCCTGTCATTTTTACCTATTTGGACGATTTGAAAAACTTCTTGTTGCGCCAAACCCGTAAATTAATGTCATAATCGGTTTTTTATCAAGTGAGGTGAATTATTCATCTCATTTTTTATTATAATCTCTTGTTTTTATCGTGCTCAGTTTGAGAGCCCACTTTTAGGACAGTTTCCATGCGCGCAAGCCGCTTTTTATTTGCAACGTTAAGAGAAACCCCAAATGATGCAGAAGTAATTTCGCATCAGCTCATGTTACGAGCTGGGATGATTCGTAAATTGGCTTCAGGTTTATACACTTGGCTGCCGATGGGCGTACGCGTGTTAAATAAAGTTGAAGCGATTGTACGTGAAGAAATGAATCGCTCAGGCGCGCTTGAAGTCTTTATGCCCGTGACTCAACCCGCAAGTCTTTGGGAAGAATCAGGCCGTTATGTGCAATATGGCCCAGAACTTTTACGTTTTAAAGATCGTCATGATAATCCATTTGTACTTGGCCCAACCCATGAAGAAGTGATTACCGATCTAGCACGTAATGAACTGAAAAGTTATAAGCAATTACCCATCAATTTCTATCAAATTCAAACCAAATTTCGTGATGAAATTCGTCCACGTTTTGGTGTGATGCGTTCACGCGAATTTATCATGAAAGATGCGTATTCTTTCCATGTTGATCAGGCATCTCTACAAGAAACCTACGACAACATGTACGACACCTACTGCCGTATCTTTACACGTTTAGGCTTAGATTTCCGCCCTGTACAAGCCGATACTGGCTCAATTGGGGGTTCAGGTTCACATGAGTTTCATGTGCTTGCAGACAGTGGTGAAGACGATATCGTATTTTCGACTGAATCGGACTATGCAGCAAACGTAGAAAAAGCTGAGGCAGTTTTAGTCGGAGAGCGTGCAGCCCCTGCGCAAGCATTAAGCATTGTAGATACACCAAATCAAAAAACGATTGCTGATGTTTGTACATTCTTAAACGCTGATCCGAAACAATCAGTAAAAGCGTTGTTAGTGCAGGGCAATGCCGATGAAAAAGGTAATGTCCCTGTGATTGCGCTATTCTTGCGTGGTGATCATGAGCTTAACGAAATTAAGGCAGAGCATCATCCTTTAATTGCAGCACCTTTAACCTTTGCAACTGAAGCGCAACTACAAGAGCTCGGCTTGACCGCAGGTTATGTGGGTCCGCAAGGTTTAGTTGAGAAAGGCCTGACCGTGATTGTTGATCGCGCAGCGTCAGTGCTGTCAGATTTTATTGCAGGTGCCAACGAAGCCGACAAACATGCAACAGGTGTAAACTGGGAACGTGACGCAAAATTTAGCGAAATCTATGATTTGCGTAATGTCGTAGACGGCGATCCATCTCCAGATGGTCAAGGTGTATTGCAAATCAAACGTGGTATTGAAGTTGGACACATCTTCCAGTTGGGTCAGAAGTATTCTGAAGCACTGAACTGTACTGTGTTGGGTGATGACGGTAAGCCATTGGTGGTAACAATGGGCTGTTATGGGATTGGTGTAACGCGCGTTGTGGCATCTGCCATTGAGCAAAATTACGATGACAAAGGTATTATCTGGCCTTCTGCTATTGCGCCGTTTGAAATTGCCATTGTGCCAATGAATGCGCACAAATCACCAAAAACACTTGAAGCTGCCGAAGCACTGTATGCAGAATTGCAAGCACAAGGCTATGATGTATTGCTTGATGATCGTAATGAACGCCCTGGCGTGAAATTCTCTGATTTGGAGCTAACCGGTATTCCACATCGTATTGTGATTGGTGAAAAAGGCTTGGATGCAGGAACATTTGAATATAAAGGCCGCACTGATGCTGAGTCTGTTAACTTGACTAAAGATGAGCTGTTAGCAAAACTCAAATAAATTTTAAGATTTTAAAAAAGCAGGTTTGATACCTGCTTTTTTTATCAAAAAAAGCTTAGATATTGATTACAGTGGATTGCCACAAATATCTTTTGTACCAACAGGATAACCGCTTGATAACTGACTATGATCGAAAATAAACTCTTGCGATAACACTTTACCTAGATTCGATGAATTTGCAGCAAAAGGTGGGAAACCACCAGACATAAAAAATCCAATCTGGTTTAACTTATCATTGATATTTGCAACATATCCCTGATTAATACCATTTATAATTAAGCCTATCTGATTTGTATTTTGATTAAAATAAAAACCAAGCTTTTGATTTAACCCACTATATTGATAAGACCTCTTAAAAATAGTAGAATAGACATCATTAGTTATTTTTATCATATTAATAATTAATGTTCTTTTATGATCTTCATAAAAACTATTATTAGGATAATAAACCATTATTCTATAATCCGAGTCATTACTTTTTAAAAGAATACTGTAAATTAATAAAACTGCTTCATTATCAGGTAAGTCATAAGATATGACTTCTGATTTTAACTCAAAACTATAAATACCTGATTCGGGTAAACCTTTATAAATAAAATTATTATTTAAACCACCATCTAAAGTTCTTAATGCCCCATATTCCTTAGCTTCGTTACTACTTAATGTCGTAAATTTATACTGTTTACCGCTTACAACTGGATATGTATTTACATTAAAATCATAACTACACTCTGCTGCAAAACTATTTTGAATAATAGCGAGTAAAAATAGACTCAATGCCATTTTTATTTTCATATTCCTTTCCTTTCTCTATTAAAATTAACTCAATCTTTAATTTTTTAAAAAGATATTATTTTAAATTTCTCTAAAAGCATAAATATTGAAAACTTTCTTAAGCAACCTATTTATATTATTCAATATTATAAAAATTCCTCTCATATATTAACAAAACTTTAAATTCCCATAACAGTTACTAATTGGCATCTGACCCAAATCAACAGGAGCAAGATTCACTGGAGTACCGAATATTGCTCCTGGTATAGCCTGACCGAAAGCACTTAAAAACACATCTTGTGTAATATTCAAATTATTAAATTGAGTTTGTGGAATTGAAATCCACCAGCCTTGCTGTGCTGCATTGCTGCTCCATGTTTTATCACTGACATTTTGCCAGTAAATATTTTTACTTTGCGATGAAATATAAGCATTACTTGTCGCGATTAAATTACCATTTGAGTCGGTATCGGCTACCAGTAACTGGTGTACAGTTGAATATGGAATATCATTCATATTGACATTGGTTAATTTTAAACCAAGCAAGCTTGCAGAGGCCTGAGCCGTCATTTTAGTCAAACTAAAAGTTGAACTTCGATTATTAATTAAAGTGGTACTGTAGTCTGCTACATTTGCTGTCCCGTTTAATTGTATCAATGGTAGGTTTCCACCGATACAAGAGTTCCCAGATGAACTTACACCTAAAGTACAAGCATGCACATTGGTTAAATTCGCATTGGTTACTCTTACCCCAATATCTCCACTTAAAGAGTTAATCCCAGTATCATCTGCAAGCGTATTTAAGTCACCATTTGAGCCAATATTCATAATCCCCAGTGCAGAGAGTGCACCTAAACGAAAACCTGTCACGGTACGTGTAGCAGCCGTATCTGGATTTTGTATGGCAAATTCAATAAATGGATTGGTGAGTTTAAAGTCTGTTCCTACCCCTGCCCCTTGTGCCGTGGATGTAGTAATACCTGTTAAAGCAATATTATCAATGTCGATATCACAACCCGTACCTTTTACACCACCACAACCAAGCTGCAATTTTTTAATATTGGCATTCAGCTCAAGTACAGCTTCAAGCCCCAAGCGATAAAAACCAATATTTGCATTGGGATTGGAACCCCCTGGCGCAACATAATTCAGATTGAGTAATGCTTGACCTGTCACTTGTGAAAGTTGCTGATCATCCAAAGACTTTAATGTATCGGCACACACTGCATTTGTGATGACCACACCCATGAATGCAAACAATAGTTTTAATTTAAGCATGATTATTGTCCTTAATTATCGTGGTGTGATACCAATACTGCTACGAATGTTGCCACCCGTAATCACCATTTGTCCTAATTGCTGACCAGATGATGTCGCGGTTGGATAAAAATTTAAATTCGCTTTTAATACACCCGATGGATCCTGATTTGGGTTAATTTGAAGTGTATTGGCGATCTTAAAAGTATCTTGGGTTAACTTAAGATTTGCATCCACATTTAAATTACCCGAAATTTGATCTAACCCCATGGCAGCATTACTGCCAGGGTCGACAATGTGAATGTAATTCTTATTTTCATTATTTCCTGATGCATTCAGCTTAACATTTCCAGTCAAGTTTAAATCTGATGCAGAACCTGGAATCAACATCAGTGATGCCGTACCATCCAAACGCATTGCAATCGCAAATAAAACATCTGAGTTTTGAGTAAAACTATTCGATGGAACAAAACAGCTGATGGATGAACTGGTTGCACAGGCCGCAGTATTGTAGCGACTTCCTGGTAACTGGCCGAGCGCCAGTTCGGCATTAAGTGCAATAATCAGTTTGGTCAGGTCAATCGCAATGCCATTCTGCTCAAAACCAATCGTGCCATTGGTATCTAAAAACAGGTCGATATTACGTAAGCCTGCATAATAGTTAACTTCTTCGCCACTGGTTGAATTTTTTGCACCATCAATCAGCATGATTGAAGTTGTTTTACTTCCATCACTATTACGACCCTGGGTCGACATCGCCAAACCAAATCCAATCCCTTGTTTGTCTTTATTGGTTCCATAAGTCGTGCCATACACACCCAAGTTGGCATTCAGGTTGTAAATAGGCAATCCTAACCCCCATGTTCCAGACTGATTGCTAATCTGATGATTTGCATCATTACTGTTATCTGCGATAAACCGTGCACTACGGGCAATCGCCTGAAATTCCATGCCGCGTATTGCCAGACTCAGGATATTTGGATTGCTGGTTACACCTGATTCATACAGATTATGCCGATAAATACCTGCTTGTTGTCCAAGCAACGCTGCAATGCTTGAACTGATTTGAAACTCCATTGACTGACTTTTGATGGTATTGATATAAAGATCACCAAAGTTAATCGAAGCTAAATTCTGATTGAGCGCAAGATTAGCCGTACCCGATGTAATACCTTGTCGAATTTGCAACGGCGTTAAGTTACCAAATTCGATTGCATAAGCATTTGTACCTGTTCCTCCCAGTTCAAGTCGGGTTCCCTGAGAAGTCACTTGCCCATTACTATCTTTAATATCGGGTGTAAAACTGGTTTTCATGGCGAGGTGTAGGCCTGTACTCCCAGTCATATCACCACTCGCAGTGGTTGAACCGATTTGAGCACCGCCCAAAGTCGGTTTATCTGCATTGACTGAAATTTCTGCATCTTTGAGCACACCTGAAGCACCCAAACGAATAATCGGTTTTAGCGTGGTATCACTATTTTGAGCTGAATACGCTTTCGGATCTGAACCTGCATTCGGCTTGTAACGTAAATCAATATTAAATCCTGGCTTGGTTTTACCCGCATTATCCAGATCTGCTACGCGCTCAAGTAAAATCTGATTATTTGAACCTGTTGTATTTTGGGCATTGGTCGAAAGTACAAAGCCCTTTACAGGATCAAGATACATATATCCAGACCCTTTAAAATTAAAGTTAAAATCTTTTAAAACCAACTGATTCACTGCACTACTATTTTTTAAGCTATAAAAAATATTGGCATTTTGCAAACCAAATTCGAGATATGCCAAATCTTTAGCATTAAATAAACCGTTGCTGGTTTGAAGTAAAAATTTAGTTCCATCACGATCTTGTAGCGTTAAGGCACCCAGACTTTGACTACTGCTGTCCGAACAATTGGCCTTACCTGCGTTGTCAGAGCAAACTTTGATATCGGCAAAATGTATTTGAGATGGATTCAAAGCTGCTTCAAGGCGGATTCCAGCAGTATTACTATTGCCTGCCCCACCCACATCAAGCTTGACGGTACCTCCCACAGCCTGATTTCCTAGCGGTGTAATCGACATCTTGTTTAACGATAAATTCAGATTACCTGTACTGCCATCTGCAAAAACCGTATTGTCTTTCCAATTCATCTGGTCCGCTACAATTTTGTCTGTTTGAAGTTGAACGGTCAGACCATCTTGTCCAGAAACTTCACGCATATTTTGTTCTGAAAGCGCTTCCAGTGCATAGCTTTGATGCACCAGCAACATACTGATCACCAGTAAACTTAACTTGATATTCTTTTTATTCATTGCCAAGTTCCTTTTAACAACGAGATGTGGCTGAACCATTGCAGCTAAATATTTTTACCGAACCTGATAATGCCAAATTACCATTCATATTTACCCCAACAAATCCTCGCTCCATTCCCTGATCAAACCCTGTATAGCTCGAAGGCACAAAGGTACTTAAATATCCCTTTTGTGCATCTGAGCTGCCGGTATCGGTTTCAATCGAAAGCGCTCCAAATCCAAAATTACGAATTTGTATCGGATAGGCATCTAAAAAAGTGAGTTTTAAAGCCGAGCGGTATTGATTGGTATCTACTGTGACGGTCGTACCATCTAGCTGAAATTTGTCAATTGCCAGCGTACCCTGAATTTTTTTAAAGACCAGCCAGTATAAATTGCCGTTTTGATCCTGACGATTATTAAATGCAATAGCAAGACGGCAAAATTGATTGGCACCATTAGCACATTGATAGGTATTGGCAAGGCCGTTACCAGTAGGCAAAGCATGATTCAATGACAAAGATAAGCTTAAATCTGCACCGCCCTGACCTTCAATCTGGCTTAACTCCTGATTGGTTAACGGTTTCAAATTACTTTTTACATCTGCAAATGAACTCGTTGTTACCAGACATAAGCTCAACAATCCAAGAACATATTTTTTATTCATTAGATTCATCCTTATAATCCAGTAGTTGAAATTTTCAGATGCTGAATCATGAGGCCATCAATTGCTGCTGAGCCCAAATTAACCGCATTACCCGCAGAGTCTTTAAAAGTTAGGCCCACCGCAGAACTTGTATTGACAGCTTTAAGTAAATTGCTGTTGTCAATGGTGGCCGTTCCGATACTAATACTGCTATGTGTGGCGGTATTGCCCTGATAATTCACTCCAGCAATCGTGGAAGTCGTACCGCAGTTCTGAACATTACAAGTTGAGCCTTTATAAGATTTATCTTGCCCTGAATAATCAGTGTAAATTTGTTGATAAATACTCGCCACATTTGGAATACGGGTTACTTCCAATGAGAAGTTATTGCCATCTGTATTAAAAATCAAAGGCTGATAAACACTGCCCAGTACCAAATTTATATTTGGACTGTAGATATACACCCCTTCAAGCGCATTAAAGTTAGGTGCACTCTCGCCTGTAATCGCAGGCGTATTTAGACATGTACCTGTGGTTGAGCAACTGGTTGTCCCTGTTAATTCTGCCGTACTAATTCTAAGCATACGACTCGAATCTGCTGTGGTACGTGTTCCAGCGTTATAATCTGTATTTAAACGGATCAACCCTGCCAAACCAAGCGTTTTATTATAAGTCGTGGATAGTCCAGAATTATTGGTTGCATTCCCCAATGTCTGAAATAACTTCAAATTTGAACCATTTAAACTCAAACCATTCAGAATCATTTGTACTCGTAAACGATTTTCAAGCCCACCTAAAGAGTCTGGTGCTCCCGTTGCGGCATTCACTGTAGTGCTGGTAGTCGAATTACGCGAAAAAATATCGCCCCACAGCCCTAGCTTGGCGGTATCACTGGCAAGCGTACCATCGGCTCGCAGTAAGGGCGCTTCAAGCCCTAAATAACTCAAGCTCTGTACATTTCCTGCAAAGTCATAGGTACTTACAGGAAGTACATTCAGCACCCATGGGTTAGATTCTGTACCCAGATTAACACCTGTATTACTAAAACGTGAGTTGACATTGCTGTCACTTTTGGAAAGTGCAAGTCCGTAAATAAACAAATCGGCTTTTTTTGCTCCAGAAGCTGTAGCTGTTGAAGATAAAGGCCCGACAGGAATCACACGAATCAGGCCAGTATCATACCCACGATCAGCCATCCGCGCTGTATTTTGAGCACCGCTCAGATTATCTTCAGCTTTTTGAAACACCATTTTGACGTTTTCAGGTAAAAAAGCGATTCCTTCACCCGTTTGCTGGCTTAATGTTTCATCTGATAATGCTTCCAATGCAAAGGCCGAATGACTCAGGCCAAGACCAATTGCGATGGTCAAAATTGCTTTGGGAAAACTTACCGTATAATGTCCTGTCGTCATCGTGACCATCCTTTTATACGATGCTCCGCACCATATCTTCTTTTTCTTGATTTTATTTTGTAGAAAGCTTCCAAGCTCACCACAAGGTTAGCTATTTTTTGCCAACCTTTCCTCAATTTCTATTATGCTTATCCTTTAAACAAATGCAAAAAAAATCATGTAAAAAAAAACTTTTCCGATAAACGAAAGGCGATATTATATCGCCTTTTGCTTTTAATCGCTTGAAATAGATTAAGCTTTTGGCAAGGTCACGCCTGTCTGCCCTTGATATTTACCACCACGATCTTTATAAGAAGTTTCGCACACTTCATCACTTTCAAAAAATAACATCTGAGCCACACCTTCACCCGCATAAATACGCGCTGGCAAGTTGGTGGTATTTGAAAATTCTAGCGTTACATGCCCTTCCCACTCTGGTTCAAGCGGCGTTACATTCACAATAATACCGCAGCGTGCATAAGTCGATTTACCCAGACAAACGGTTAGGACATTACGCGGAATTCTAAAATATTCAACAGTTCTGGCAAGTGCAAACGAGTTTGGCGGAATAATACATACATCGGAATGAATATCGATAAAGCTTTTTTCATCAAAATTTTTAGGATCGACAATCGCTGAATGGACATTGGTGAAAACTTTAAATTCTGGTGCACAGCGTACGTCATAACCGTAACTGGATACCCCATAAGAAATCAGTTTTTCCCCTTGCGCGTTAAAACGTACCTGATTTTCAGCATAGGGCTCAATCATGCCATGTTTTTCACTCATTTCACGAATCCAACGATCCGACTTAATCGCCATGTTTCAATTATCCACAACAGTTAAATTAAAATTGGCATTACTTTAACGTAAATACAAGCTCAAGGGAAAGTTGGATACTGTTTATTGTTGCACCACATTAAAACTTCAATATGGCCGAATAACTCAGTGGAACTGAAAAACTAATCAATATAAGCGATGCCGTACGCTGTAAATTACATGGATTTAACCATCGAGTTTGTTTTTTTGCCAATAAGGCTCCCACCGTAATCCAAAAACTAGCAATGGGTAGAATGAGCGCCAAAAATACCAGCATATGTACAGTATAAGCATGCAAACTAAGCCATGCAGAAGCAGGAAAAATAGCCGAAGCAAACAATAGCCCCTTGGGATTAAGCAGCGTTGCACAAAACAGTTCACTAACGCGAATGGTCGGTTGAATCAGACTTTGCTCATGATTGGCAGTACGCCAGAGCTTGATTGCCAAATACACAATATAAAAGGCACTTAACAGTTTCAAAATAGTCGGCAACATTGGGAAATGCTGCGAGATCATGCCAATTAATAATCCCCAAAAGGAAATAGCAATGATATAACCTATAGACTCGGCAGGAATAAGACGTAATGATGAACGAATCCCCACCTGAATACCCGATGACGCCAAAAGCGTATTGGTAGGCCCAGGAGTGAGTAAGATTGCCGCGACCAGACCAATAAAAAACCATGAAATCATCTAATGACCTCACCCTGTATACAACAAGACCAAAATGAATATAGCATCAAGTGACAAAATAAACTTAATCCATTTGAAATAGAATGTGACAACCATTGAAAATTTCAATATTTTATAAAAGCTTAGCAGGTAAAAACCAATAAAACGCAGCAGTCACAATTGTCAATTCTATGTCATTAATTTCATGTTTGTCTTTTATCAAAGTCGGTGTTAGCGCTTAAATTACAATCGGGACGAAGCACATTTGACTTCATTTCGTAAAAGGCGTAACGTGGCGGTAATCAAGGTTTTTTATCTGTCTTTGTACACTGCTATGATGTGGTGTTAAGCTTTTTCTAAGTTTCTATCTGCACTATATCAATTTGTAATGCATTGGGTTATCTGAATATTTTTAACTCAGCGTCATCTTTATTATATGATCATAGGTCTATGGCAAAGCAATTTTTTCAATCCTGGCTTCCTTCACCAGAAAAGGTATCAAAGTTAAAGTTGATGCGTTTTTTTGGTCAAAGAACCTTGAATCCGTTGCTGTGGTATGTCAATCGCAAATCTATCTCTAGAGCAGTATTTATTGGTGCGTTCTTTGGCTTACTTCCTATCCCTTTTCATAGTGTACTAATCATTTTAGTAGTATTACTGCTTGAAGTGAATCTTCCAGTGGCCCTTGCACTGGCTTGGTTAAGTAATCCACTTACCCTAGTACCTATTTTATATGTTGGTTTTTGGCTAGGCAGCAAAATCTACCATGTACATATGATCAATAAAGACATGATGCTGGGGGTGTTACATCAGATTTGCAATTGGATCAAACATTTTGGACACGGCCATATTGACCTGAGTCTTGCCAAAATTTTGATGTCTGGACTTGTTATTGAAGCATTGGTGCTGGCGCTATGCCTATATGCAGCCACAGAAATTTTCTGGCGCTGGAGTATCATGCGACACCGTCAAAAAAGACGTCAAAAAAAGGCCGAACCGCAGTTCGACCTTAAGTAATTAATTGGTTTTTGCTTTCAGATTTTTCATGTAATCTTCAGCGACATGTAAAACATATTCCTGACACGCTTCACCTGTACCGCCATCATACTTGCCATTATTCGTGATGTTGTTTGACACCACGCGAATGCCAATAAATGGAACATTAAACTGGCTAGCGATTTGTGCAACCGATGCCGCTTCCATCTCTTCTACAGATGTACCATAACGTGTGTTGAAGAATTTGATACGGTCAAGTTCGTTATTCCAAACATCTGCTGAACCAATCGTACCTTCTACCACTTTGCCTTTGCTGTAAGTCGATTTTACACGCTGAGCAGCAGCCATTAAGCCCTGATCTGCTGTAAATTTACGAATTGCGATTGGTTCTGGATCAGATTCATCTTTTGGTAATACATCAAAAGCTTCGTTCCATGTCAATGCATCTGAACCGCCGCCTACTGGACGATGAGGCGTTTTAAATGCACCAATATTCGTGGTGTATTGGCCAAGCACAATGTCGTACACATTGAGCTTCGGATCATGTCCGCCCGATGTGCCCTGATTGATAATCGCAACAGGTTGATAGCGCTCAATCGCAATCGCAGTTGCAGCGGCTGAGTTACTCATGCCCATACGGGTTTTAGAGATAATCACTGGATAACCGTGATACGTGCCTTTCCAGAATTTCCATCCACCAATTGTTTCTACACTGACATCACTGAGTTTGGATGCCATTTGCTCAGACTCGACGGGTAAAGCACCCTGAATAATAATCGGTTTCAATGCTGACTTCACTTCAACTGAGGGAGTAGATGCAACATAATGGCTACTACATGCGGTCAAAAACAAACCTGAGCATAATCCAAGTGCAGTAAACAACGCTTTAAACTTCATTCGTTATCCTTAAATTCAAAAACAAATAATTAGCAAATTTTATGCCAATCGTTCAAAAAAACTAATCAATAAAATTTAAATAATCAGATAGATAGCATGATTATATAAGGAATCTAATAAAAAATATAATCCTTACACTATATTCCTGCATATCTTGATGAACGAGTTTTCAAATTAAAAGATACGCTTATCATCACGCGCACGTTGCGGGAGTTGCTCTACACGAGTCCAGAGCGCCTGTGCAATCATTTGATAACTTTCAGCAGCAGTATCTTGCGCGATCACACTGGGTTGACCCTTATCGGCATTTTCACGAATTTGTGCATTCAACGGTAAACGTCCAAGCAATGGAATATCATATTGCTCAGAAAGTTTATCACCACCACCAACACCAAAAATTTGTTCTTCAAAACCACAATTTGAACAGATATGTGTCGACATATTTTCAATTACACCCACAACTGGAATACCGACACGGTTAAATAATTCAATTCCTTTGCTTGCATCAAGCAAGGCTACATTTTGAGGAGTCGTCACAATCAAAGCACCTGTTACGGGGATACGCTGAGCCAAGGTTAACTGAATATCACCCGTACCCGGTGGCATATCAATGACCAATACATCTAAATCTGGCCATAAAGTTTGATTAAACAACTGCATTAAGGCACCTGTGGCCTTTGGGCCACGCCATGCAACAGGCGTATTGTTATCACCCGTTAGATGTCCAATCGAAAGTACAGCAAGCCCATAAGCATCAAGTGGTACAAAGTTTTCATTTTCAATTTTAGGAGTACGTCCTGCATTGCCAAGCATGGTTGGAATACTCGGTCCATAAATATCGGCATCCAACACGCCCACTTTTAAACCTTGCTTTTGAAGCGCCAAAGCAAGATTCACGGTAGTCGTGGATTTGCCTACCCCTCCTTTACCCGAAGAAACCAAAATCACGTTTTTTATACGTGGATGAGCAGGCACTTCACTTTGTATAGGTGCTTTTTTCTGGATGGGTGGATTATTTGGATCGGGTGTTGGTGATGCAGAAGCATCGACTACAGGCGGTAAATGACTGGATGATGATGTGGTGGATGAACTTGATTTTGGCTCTGTACGAGGTGCTGTTTTCTGCTGAATCACGTGTAAATTCAGTTCTTGGATGCCCGCTTTTTGTAATGCATCTGCAAGCTCATCATGAATTTGCTGTAAATGATCGGCTTCTTCGGGAAAGGTTTTTATAGTGAGTTGAAGTATACGGCCTTCGACATTAATCTGGGTAATTCGATCTTTGAGTACAAATGAAGAATTTTCAAGTGAATACGATTGCAATATGGTTTGAACATCATCTTCCTTAACTTCTTGTGATGGTGAAAACACGGATTTAAGTGAAGAAAGCCAAGACATTTCAGTTGCTCCAACAGAGATATGCATCAATTGGAGCTTAGTTTAACAGTATTTTTTATTTGCTCACTCACTGGATGCTCAATTAATGTTTCATTTTACTTACAGAAACCTGAACATCCAGAGATTCATCTCATACCATAAGGATCAATTTTATCCCTTATCGTTATTTTTAAACTTGTTGAGTGTATCTGTTGCTGTTTTTTTCAGTTCGTCAAACTTTGCAGTGGCTTGAGCTTTGAGTTCATCCAGTTTTTCAGAAGCGTCATGTTTAAGCTCTTGTGCCTTGAGCTTAGCTTCTTCAAGCTTATGGCTTGCTTCTGTTTTAAGATGATCAAACTTGTCTTGGGCATCGTGTTTTGCGCTATCCCACTTTGTTTTTGCATCATCAACTTTTTCGTCAAAAGCTGCTTTTTGTTCAGAATGCTCTTTTTCAGCATCTTTTTTTAGATCATCCAGTTTTTTTTCGCCTTCAAGTTTTGCTTCTTGAGCCTTGTGTTTCAGGTCATCAATTGCTTTTTCACCTTCAAGCTTCGCCTCTTTTGCCTTGTGTTTTAATTCATCACCCAAATCTGCAGCTTTATCTTTCAATTCATCTAATTTATTTTGGTTTGTCATGTCGCTATCCTCATTGTCATTACGATTAAAATTAAACTTTTGTAATGCCTGATCGTGATCAATGGCAATAAACTTACCCTCTTTTATACAACGAATTGCAAGTGGGTAGTTTAAAAAATGCAATTTGCAACAAAGATGATACATGCTGTATCGAACGGTTTTATCTTTATTTTCAATATACTAATTTCTTTTACGTTATTAGCAGTCCTTGTCAAATCAGCAATAAGACTTCATCTCACTACGATATTTAATAATGACAAAATTTTATAGCCACTCTTTTACAAAATTAATTGATGACTAAACCAGTCATTTGCACTGTTTACCACTCAAATTGCTTTCAATTTAAGGGAATTAAACTAAAAAATGCACCAAATGGTAAATTTTATGCACATTAATCATGCATACGTTCAACCTTCTCCGCTCATTCAATTTTATCAAGCGTCTCTTAAACTTTTTCTAAATGATGGGGAATATCTAACTTAGACTTGATTCTGTATCAAAAAAAGATTTGTCTATCAATAAAAATAAGATTATGAAAAATATAAAATTAAAAAAAAATACTTTTCAGTAAATTTCTCAAAATAGTTCTTTATTTACAAAGGTTAACAATTTGTTTGCAAAATGAAATAAAATCACGCGCATCTGAATAAAGTGATCTGCATATCAAGACGAAAGCACTTGTTATGTATGCTGGCATGCTCATTGCTTAGCTTTGCTTGCGTTCGTTTTTTCTAAAGAATTAACTGATTTGGCATCTTCCGATATGCCTCGAATTTTATGATGTTGGAGTAGTTCTAATAATGTCTCTTAAATCGTTAAGCACTGTTTTTTTAGCTGCAACCACTTTGCTGGGTGTACAACAGGCCAATGCCGATGTGAATGCTACACTTTGGGGTATTTATAGCAATAACATCAAATTTTCTCCAAAAACGGTAGAAAATGCTTATCTTGAGCTTGAATATTATGGTCAAACTGGGCCAATCGATTGGTATGGTTATTTTGATGCGCCAAAATATTTTGGTGGTAATGACAACATCAAAGGCGTTTGGGACAAAGACGGTTCTAAACTATTTGCTGAAAACCAGCCAAAAGTTTCGTTCAATCGTTTAACGGGTAAAGATCTCTCTGTTGGGCCATTTAAAGACTGGTTCTTTGCAACTGACTGGATCGTAGACGCTGGTGGTCACTCGAATAACAGCCAAAATACCTTGTACTATGGTTTGGGTACCTCAATTGACACCCACACCAAACTTGGTATGAATGTAAACGTGTTTGCAAAACAGCAATGGGAAAACTACGGCGCGCCAAACTCATATACCTCAGATGATGGCGGACGTTTACAGGTTCAGTTTTTCTACCCGCTTTATTCATTTAATAATGGCGCATCGCTCAACTATTTCACCTTTACCAACTATGACTTTGGTTCAAAACTTGGCGATAAAGACCCGAACCGTACCAATGAAGCTTTGGTTTCAACGCATGTTTTTTCTTATAACATGAAGCATCTGCGTTTATTCACTGCTGCACGTTATTTCCATAATGGCGGTCAGTTTAAAGACGGCGCGATTGCCAACTGGGGCAACGGTGACTTTGTGCAAAATAGCAATGGTTGGGGCTACTACGTCGCTGCGGGTTACCAGTTCTAAGTATTTCATCTCTTGATTTATCTCCCTCAAGCCTGCTCGCAGGCTTGAGTTGTTTTAAGCGTTTCATCTAAGTGCTCTTTTTTAATTTTCCCTTCTCTGTCAAGCCATGCCTTGCTTTGTTTTCTCGGGTTCATCAGTTAGAATCATCGGTCTTATGAATACGAATGAGAGAATCCAATCCGTGCGTAAAATTTTAGTCACCAACGCCCTCCCTTATGCCAATGGACCCATCCATATGGGCCACTTACTCGGTTATATCCAAGCAGATATTTGGGTTCGTGCCATGCGTGCAATGGGCCATGATGTGACCTACGTATGTGCGGATGATGCTCATGGTACGGCAATCATGTTACGTGCCGAAGCCAATGGAATCTCGCCAGAAAAGCAAATTGCCAATGTACAACAAGAACATATCCGCGATTTTGACGGATTTGGTGTACATTTCGATCATTACGACTCGACTCACAGCGCTGAAAACAAAGTACGTTCTGAAGATATTTACCTAAAAAACCGTGAAGCAGGCAATATTGCCGTTCGCCCGATTACCCAGCTTTTCGATCCTGAAAAACAAATGTTTTTGTCAGATCGTTTTATTAAAGGCACTTGCCCAAAATGTAAAGCAGAAGACCAGTATGGCGATGCATGTGAAGTATGCGGCACTACTTACAATGCCACCGAATTACTGAATCCGCGTTCGACTTTGAGCGGTGCAACACCCGTTGAAAAATCGTCAGATCATTACTTCTTTAAGTTACCCAACTTTGGTGAATACTTACAAAAATGGACACGTGACGAAGGCCGTTTGCCGGTATCGATTGCCAACAAGCTAGATGAATGGTTTGAAGCAGGTTTAGCCGACTGGGATATTTCACGCGATGCGCCGTATTTTGGTTTTGAAATTCCAGATGCACCCAACAAGTATTTTTACGTGTGGGTCGATGCGCCAATTGGCTATATGTCGAGCTTTGAAAACTACATCAAAGCCAAGCGCCCAGAGCTCAACTTTGACGATTACTGGAAAAAAGATAGCCAAAACGAAGTCTATCACTTCATTGGGAAAGACATTGTCTACTTCCATGCGCTGTTCTGGCCAGCGATGCTTGAAGGTGCCAACTACCGTACACCAAGTGGTTTATTCGTTAATGGCTTCCTGACGGTCAATGGTCAGAAAATGTCGAAATCACGCGGTACATTTATTAAAGCAGAAACCTATTTACAGCACCTGAATCCAGAATACCTGCGCTACTACTTTGCATCGAAACTTTCGGACAAAGTGGAAGATTCAGATTTGAATCTGGATGATTTTGTACAAAAAGTAAATTCTGATTTGGTCGGTAAAGTGGTCAACATTGCCAGCCGCTGTGCCAAATTTATCAATAGCAGCTTTAACAATACCCTCTCTGCAAACTGTGCAGAACCAGAACTGGTACAAAGCTTTATCGATGCAGGCGACTCTATTGCACAAGCCTACGAGGCGCGTGAGTTTAGCGCTGCAATTCGTGAAATTATGGCACTGGCCGACAAAGCCAACCAATATATCGATGAGAAAAAACCGTGGGCGCTTGCGAAGCAAGAGGGTCAAGAACAACAAGTTCATAACGTTTGCTCAGTCGGGATTAACTTATTCCGTCAGCTTGCGATTTACCTGTCTCCTGTGCTGCCAACACTTGCTGCTCAAGTTCAGGCTTTCTTACAACTTGAAAGCTTTGATTTTGCATCACGTCAGCAAATCTTGCTTGCACACGAAATTGCACAGTTCCAACCACTCATGCAACGTGTAGATCCGAAAGCTGTGGCTGCGATGGTCGATGCATCTAAAGATTCGTTGGCTGCTACAGCGGAAGCACCAAAAGCGGAAAAGAAAAAAGAGAAGAAAGTCGAGAAGAAACCTGAACCAAAAGTAGGTGAAGCTGAAATTATTGGTATTGAAGACTTTATAAAAGTTGACCTTCGTGTAGCGCTTGTGCAAGAGGCTGCGACAGTTGAAGGCTCAGACAAACTGCTTCAATTGACTTTAGATGTCGGCGAAGCTGAACCGCGCAATGTCTTTAGCGGGATTCGTGAGTTTTATCAGCCTGAAGATTTAAAAGGCAAACTGGTGGTGATGGTAGCGAACCTTGCACCACGTAAAATGCGTTTTGGTATTTCTAACGGTATGGTTTTAGCTGCGGGTAATGGCGACGGTGTTTGGGTAATTTCACCAGACAGCGGTGCAAAACCGGGCGATAAGGTGTCTTAATTTTTTAGACAGCTTCAAAAAGCCCTGCTATATTTTAGTGGGGCTTTCATTAAGTTATAAATTTAAATATGAACAATTTTATAAAATATTCATGTCTTTATATTCCAGTATTTTTAATATTACTATGCATATTTGGATCTTTTTTTATTACATCAAATCAAACATTTCATGTCGGTGAATCACTAATAATAGATAAAGAACTATCAGCACAATTTGGAAATCTCTACGGGGGATTAATAGGAACACTTTTAAGTGCATCAAGTGTATTCTTATTAATTTATACAATTATCCATCAAAAAAATGAGGTTCAAAAAAATGTTTTAGAAAATCATTTCTTTAGGATGATTGATTACCACAATCAGCATTTAAATCATATTTGTATTCCGCATCTAAAGCCAGAAAATGGATTAGTAGAGGGTAAACGTGCCTTTATTCAGTTTAAAATACAATTCAAACGTATTCTAGATACAACTGAAATAGTGCTAAAGAAAAATAGTGTTCCATTTTCAAAAAAAGATCTTGCCGATATTAGTTATATAATTTTCTATTATGGAATAGAAGGATCTTGGACTGATTTTATTTATAAGAAGTTTGAAAAGTATAACTTTATTAATTTAAGTATGATAAATGAAATACAAGGAGAATTAGTAAAAAGAGGAGATGGAAAATTTGTCAGAGCTAATCAAACCTATCTTAGTGCTTATTTCAGGAACATGTATAATTTGATCAAAATGGTTGATGAATCTAATTTTTTAGACCAAAAAGAGAAAGAAAATCTAATAAAAATTTATCGGGCACAGTTTTCTAATGCTGAACTATATATTATATTTTTTAATGTTATATCTCGATTTGGGAGAAAATGGATAAATAATCAATATATTGAAAAATATGAATTACTAAAAAATATTCCTTTCGAATATTGTGATGGCTACAATCCTAAAGATTTTTTCAATATAACATATGAAGAAGAGGAGTATTAAATAAAACCAATACTATAGTATCTTTCCATTTTCTTAGATTCCTTATTATATCAAGAAAACAGATGAAAAAAATCACCTCATATGCTAAAAAATAGACGATTCAACAAATCTAGAGAATACTCATAAATGAAAAAAACAGCACTACTCCTTTCTATCTCGTTCTTGAGTAGCTTCCCTTTACTGAGCCATGCAGAAACGACCAAAACACTGCCAGTGATCGAGCAACAAAAACAAGTCGCAGGCTATTACCAATATCAAGCAGGGAATGTTCAAATCACTGCCCTGCTCGACGGCACAAACTTTATGTCACCTACGCTGTTTAAAAATATTCCACAGCAACAAGTACATGAAATTTTAAAGAAATACTATGCCGATCAGGAGAAAGGCGTTCAAACCTCAGTCAATGCATTTTTGGTCAATACTGGAAAATCGCTGGTACTGGTCGATAGTGGTGCCGCCAGTTGCTTCGGGGCGCATTTAGGTTCTGTTTTGACCAATTTAAAAGCAGCAGGCTACCAGCCTGAACAGGTCGATACCATTTTACTGACTCATTTACATCCCGATCATGTTTGCGGCATCAGTAAAGACGGCAATGCCAATTTTCCAAATGCCACTGTATATGCTTCGCAAGATGAAGCCAATTATTGGTTAGATGCAAAGCAGACCAGTAAAGTGCCAGAAGCCAAACGTGCAGGCTACTTGGGTACCGTCGAAAAAATCAAAGCAGCGCTTGCACCATATCAGGCTAAACAACGCTTTAAAACCTATAAGCTTGGTGACGAAATTCAAGGCTTCAAGGTGATCAGTACCGCAGGTCACACACCGGGACACTTTAGCTATGCCCTTAAAACTGATAGCGAAACCGTAGTATTTATTGGTGATATTGTTCACTCGCACACAGTGCAGTTCGATCGGCCAAAAACAGCCATTGAATATGATATTAACCCACAACAAGCCGTACAAACGCGCTTAAAGCAATTTGCAGATTTTGCCAAACATGGACAAACCATTGCCGCACCGCATTTACCATTTCCAGGAATTGGGCATGTGTATTCGGCAGATGGAAAAAGCTATCAATGGATGCCTATACATTTTAAAGATTAATTTTCCTTGTGTTTAAATCACGATCATTCCGAGACCACATAAATAGCATAATAGAGAAAGTGGCTTAATCTGCCGCCTTCTCTCCTGTATCAATTTGGATTTTAGTTTTATCTGGTGAAAGAATCTGATTGAGTTTTTCAACCAATAGATCTGGCTGTACAGCTTGTGGTACATGGCCTGTCTGCATGGCGATGATTTGCAGTTTGTTAGGCTGAAGCTGCTGCATCAAACGTTGCATGTTTATTGATAAAGACTGATCATTCAGCGCTTCTACATAAATACGTGGTACACAACCAAAGCGCTCAGGCGTTAAGACAGGTTTTAAATCACGTCCTGCCTCTGGCTGAGGTCTGAGTTTTTCAATCAGTTGTTCTGCCAAAGCAGGTTCGCAATCTTGCAAGAATATTTTTTTTGCACCTTCAGAACTTACGATACTGTAGCCATCATCTGTAAAAGTGAGATAAGGTGAAATGCCTGAAAAGTCTTCATCTGGAAAGTGTTGTTCACAGAGCTTTTTAAAGTCCAGAAAGCTCATGTTTGAGGGTAACATCATTCCGACCAGATAAACCAAGTGCGAAATCAATTCTGGAATCTGCTCAGCGACCGCTGAAATGGTTAATCCACCACCACTATGTCCGAGCAATACTACGGGTTCACCAATGTTGTGAATCATTTGTACCACATAATCACAATAGCTTTGCTGACTGGCTGTAATTTGAGTGTCACTATTCCAGCCATTATCAGGTAAATCAACTGCATGTACTGTCCAACCTTTTTGCTGCAACCATGGCTTGATCAAATCAAATGACCAACTGCCCTGCCAAGCGCCATGTACCAATACAATATGCTTAGCCATAGGTTCTCCGATACATTTCGATATGATGCTGTTCAACTGTGGTAGGTACAAATAAGGATGGCTCACTTTCTGACATGCAATCTGGGAGACATTTGACCAGATAATCAGGATTTCCACCAAAGAAAAATGGAACTGAGTAGCGTTGTTTGCCAGATTTATTAATGACTCGATGAACGGTCGATTTGTAATGATTGTTGGTCCAGCGAGCAATCAAATCACCTAGATTAATTACGTATGTTCCTTCAATTGGAGGTGCATCAATCCAGCTTTCGGTATGTTTATCCCATACCTGCAAGCCTCCTTGTTGATCTTGGAGTAATAAAGTTAATGCACCAAAATCGGTATGTGCTCCGCAACCTTTTTCATTTGGCTCAGGATTGGCAGGTTGTGGCGGATAATGAAGTAGCCGTAAAGTCACCAAAGAATCCTGACAAAAGTCATCAAAATAGTTTTCATCTAAATTAAGCGAAAGCGCCAAACCTCGCATCAGATGTTTAGCCAATACTTCAAGTTCAGCCTGATAATGCTGCATGGTCGATTCAAATTCAGGAAATTGTTCGGGCCATTGATTTGGCCCGTGGTTAAATCTTTTGTTTAATACGGCCTGACTGTCCAACGCATATTCACGTCCAGCATAGAAACCTTCTTTTAAGTCAGCAGGTGTTCCTGCTTCTAGCGTCTGATTTTTTAACGGTTCATAACCACGATTGGCAATCGAGTTTTTCTTATGAATTTTTTCTTTTTCATTTGTCGGTAAATCAAAAAATTGCCGACTTTGTTCAAATACTTTCTGTTGTAAGTTTTTAGAAACACCATGATCTGCAATATAAAAGAAGCCGTTATCTTCACATGCCTGTTTCATTTGCATGGCAACCTGTAAGCGATCTTCAAGCAATGGACTAAACAAACCTGAAATAGAAATGATCGGAATATGCTGGGTCACGATGTATTACCTTTTTTTAAATGTTATATCGAGAAGGCAATTCACATGCCAGCCAAAATAAATCGTTCAGGTTTATATCAATTTCGTTATTTCAAAATTCAGGAAACATGAAAGACCGAATGCGTGGCATATATGTTGCAATTTTTCTTGAAAATCTATCAAGAATAGAAGTAAGCGCTATGAATACAAAAGCAACCTCACCTGAACATGAACACCTAGGACTCACCAAAAATTTGACCTATGGTTTCCAGCATGTCCTTACCATGTACGGCGGGTTAATCGCAGCGCCGTTGGTCGTGGGCCTTGGTATTGGTCTATCCCAAGCTGATATTGGTCTTTTGATTACAGCCTCTATTTTGGTGGCAGGCTTGGCAACATTATTGCAAACCCTTGGCTTTAAGTGGTTTGGTTCACGTTTACCTATTGTTCAAGGAACTTCTTTTGCGGCTGTAGCAAGTATGATCGCAATTGGTGCAAATGGAGGCAGCTTCCAGTCCATTCTTGGTGCAATTATAGTCAGTTCCATTTTTGGAATTATTGTTGCACCATTTTTTTCCAAAATTGTTCGCTTTTTCCCCCCTATTGTGACAGGTTCAATTATTGCAATTATTGGTATTTCACTTCTACCTGTTGCCATTCGCTGGATCATGGGTGGTAATCCTAAAGCACCCAACTGGGGTTCTTTGGAAAATTTAGGCTTGGCTGGCATTACCTTAGTCTTTTTACTTTTACTGACCAAGTTTGGCTCAACATCTATCAAACGATTAGCGGTATTACTTTCCATTATATTTGGGGCAATTGTTGCATTTGCTTTCGGTTTAGCAGATTTTTCTAAAGTGAGTCAGGGCGCATGGATGGCTCTACCAAATATTTTGGGCTTTGGTATGCCTGTGTTTGAATGGCCTGCCATTCTATCGATGTGTATTGTCACCTTAGTAATTTTAACAGAAACCACAGCCAGCTTACTCGCAATTGGAGAAATCGTAGAAACCAAGGTGGATAATCACCGCATTGCAGATGGTTTACGTGCCGATATGCTATCTTCTGCACTAGCCCCATTTTTCGGCGCATTTATGCAATGTGCTTTTGTACAAAATGTAGGGCTCGTGGCTATTACAGGTGTAAAAAGCCGTTTTGTAGTTGCAACAGCAGGTGGAATTTTAGTGGTACTGGGCTTACTTCCTGTGTTTGGTCGTCTGGTCGCATCCATTCCAATGCCTGTTTTAGGCGGTGCAGGATTGGTGCTTTTTGGTAGTGTTGCCGTGAGTGGTATTCGAACATTGTCTAAAGTCGACTATCAACTACAATCCAACATGATTATTGTGGCAGTATCACTAGGGGCTGGTTTGATTCCATTAATTAGCCCAGAATTCTTTCATTCTATGCCTGGTGCCGTACAAACCCTGTTCCATTCTGGCATCAGTATTACTTGTATTATGGCATTGTTACTTAACCTGTTCTTTAACCATTTAAATTTTGGAAAAAAGACAGTTTCTGAAGGATTAACCAAGCCTTCAGCGACAGCACAAAACCATCTTTAGAAATGAATCCTGCTTTGCCCCAAGCCAAACAGTTTTAATGTTTGGCTTTTTCAATATGACGATTAATACACATTAATAGATCAATCTAATCTGATTATCCATTTTTGGTTATATCAAATATAGAGCATTTTAAAATCATCACTTTTGGTATACGCATTGCTTTTTTAGATAGCAAAATTATCTGAGAACAGTCATGTCACGCATCTGGATTAAACAGCCACTCGCCATATTTACCGCCAATCAACAAGATGCCAGTAATGGTTTAGTGATTCAAAATGGGCAAATCATTGAGCTGGTACAACAAGGAAAAATACCAACTCAACCGATTGATCAAATCTTTGATGCACGGGAATATGTCATCATGCCCGGATTAATTAACTCTCACCATCATTTTTATCAAACGCTGACCCGTGCATGGACACCCGTCGTCAATGCACCTTTGTTTCCATGGCTAAAAAATTTATATCCCGTTTGGGCCAAGTTAACACCAGAACAATTACATCTGGCGACGCAGGTTGCTTTGGCCGAACTGGCGATGTCTGGTTGTACTTTTGCCGCAGATCATCATTATTTATTTCCACAACAGCTCGCAGATGCAATTGATATTCAGGCACAAGCAGCTCAGGAGCTGGGTATTCGTGTAATGTTAACACGTGGTTCCATGAGTTTAGGCGAAGAATCTGGTGGCTTGCCTCCTCAACATACTGTGCAAAATATAGAGCAAATTTTACTCGATTCAGAACGTCTCGTTGCAAAATATCATCAACGTGATGCAGATGCCATGGTCAATATTGCGCTTGCACCATGTTCTCCATTTTCAGTGACACAAGAAATTATGCGTGAAAGTGCAACTATGGCCGAACACCTAGATGTGCGCTTACATACCCATTTGGCAGAAACATTAGATGAAGAAGCCTTTTGTCTCCGCATGTTTGGTATGCGAACAGTCGATTATCTGGAAAGTGTTGGATGGTTAAATCATCGTACATGGCTGGCACATGGCATTCATTTTAATGCTGATGAGATTCAGCGTTTAGGGCAAGCAGGTGTTGGCATTTGTCACTGTCCGCATTCAAATATGCGACTGGCTTCAGGCATTTGCCCAACGCTTGATTTAATGCAAGCAGGTGCACATATTGGCTTAGGCGTTGATGGTTCTGCTTCGGGTGATGCATCCAACCTGATTCTGGAAACCCGACAAGCTATGTATTTACAACGACTCAAATATGGCGCAGAAAAAATAACACCAGAATTGGCACTGGGCTGGGCAACACAAGGTTCTGCCAAACTTTTAGGTCGTGAGCAAGATTTAGGACAATTGGCAGTGGGTTATCAGGCAGATTTGGTATTTTACAAACTCGATGAGCTTCGTTTCTCTGGAAGCCATGATCCGATTGCAGCCCTGCTCCTCTGTGGTGCAGATCAGGCTGAACATGTCATGGTTGGTGGTGAATGGGTTGTTAAAGATCGACAAATTCAAGGTATCGATCTTGAAAAACTTCAAGCCGAACATCGAATTGCAGCAAAAAAATTATTGGCTGCCTAATCTGAATTTGAGTAAGACCACATTTATGGTCTTACTCAAAAAATTATTTAAATTCAGTTTAGGAAACAACTAGAAAGTATTTTTGATTTAGTCGGGTTGAATTGGTTGCTGTTTTGCCAGCATTTGATTATTTAAACGATAGTCTTTTTCATATACAGGCATACCTGCAATACTCATCGCACGCTCAGCCTTCGGCGGTCGCACAGTATCTTTCCAGTTACATGCTGTGAGAGCTGTGAAACTACTCAATAAAATAATCATGATGGATATTTTTTTCATACATCCTCCATTATTTTTTGTTGTTTTTCTCAGATTAGCACGTTTATGCTCAGATGCATCCTTTAATCTATTTCAATTTATATTAAATAAAAAAGTACAGATAAAATCCATACTTTTTATAGTGTAGAATTTGGTATCGTCAGAATTAACGGCTAGAAAAAATTAGCTTTAAACCTAAAATTGTGACAATGCCACCCGTCACACGGTCAATCATGGTTTTAGCTTTAATGTAAAAAGTTCTTGGCTTTTCAGAAGAAAGCAGTAATGCAACCAGTGAATACCATCCAGCATCAATCATAAAACAGATTACAGGCAAAGCAATATAATAATAGCCTGGAATCTCTTTAGGTAACAAAGCCGTAAAAACACTTGCCAAAACAATTGCAATTTTAGGATTACTAAGCTGAGTCAATAGGCCATAGCGATATGCACTAGAATACGTCATCTGCGTCGCAACAGCGCTTCCTGTTTCCATTGGCTGCTTGGCATATTTCAAAATTTTAAATGACATCCACAGCAAGTATAGACCGCCCCCAATTTTCAAAATCATATAGGCTGAAGGAACGGCCAGCAAAACAGCCTGTAATCCCATAACTGCTAAAAAACCGAAGATTGCAGCACCTGTACCTGTTCCCAATGCTGTAAATAAACCGTGTTTACGCGATTTGGCGATTGAGTTTTGAGCAACATAGATAAAACTTGGACCAGGACTCATTGCGCCTAGCATCAATGCAGCAGCAATCGAAAAGAGCGGAATTAAGCTATCCAAGATTTATATCTCAATCAAAAAACAGGTATACATTCTAACAGGTTCAAGAAGATTTGCTGAGTACCAAATACATCACCTCGCTTCGAAATGAACCATCATCCTGAATTTGATAATAATTTCTCACCTGATCTGATGCTTTTTGCTGTAAATATCGAATCGTTTCAATTGCAAATGATGGTGTTTGCATGCGCCCTACCCAACTTTGAAAGTCTAAATTCAGATGTTGTTTCTCAATCGTTTCTATCTGAAAGCCTGCATATTCAGCAAAATTTGTCCATTCTGTTAAGCTGTAATTGCGTACATGGCTCGGATCACGAATGCTTTCAATGCTTTGAAAAAAAGTATCTAAGATGGGCTGCTGAGTTCCCAATATATCGACCAAAATCACTTTGCCAGATGGTTTGACCACACGAAAAATTTCACTCATCGCTTGTCTTATATTTTGCCAATGATGTGCAGAGTAACGACTAATCACACCATCAAAATGGTCATCTTCAAATTCTAATTGCTCGGCTGCACCTTGTTGCCCCACAATGTTATTCAACTTTTTTTGTTTCGCTTGTTCAACCACCAATTGCACCATTTCTGCGGTAAGATCATAAGCAGTCACTTGCTCTGCAAAAGGCGCGATTTGATAGCTGACATGACCACCTCCGCACCCTAAATCCAATACATGCTTGAGCTGATGCTTCTGAATAAAGCCTTGCATTTTCTCAAACTCTATTCCTTTTGCATGCACTGTACTATTTAGATAAGATTTTGATTTATCTTGATATTGCTGTTGGTTAATTTCATGTTGAGTTTTCATTTTAGTTAATCCATTACAAAGTGATTGCTTTAAATTAGCTGAAATAAAATAAAAGATATAATTATGATTTTTTTAATAAATTATAATAAAAAGTTATCAATATAATCTATTACAAAAGTTTACGGAATATCTGCTATTAATTCGGACAATTTTGTCCGTAAAATATATTGTTCAAATTTTTAATGATTATTTCCATGAGTAAACACATTAAACGTGCAGCCAAAAATCGAGAGGATTTGCTCGAAGCTGCTGTTGAAATGTTCAAGACTCATGGGATGATGGTGCCTCTACAGGTCATCATTGATCATGCAAATGTGGGGCGCGCGACCTTTTACCGCAACTTTGCTGATCGAAAAATGCTGGTGTATGCCTTACTTGAGCAATCTCTGGTTAAACTCAAACAACGTACCCAGCTCTATCAGACTTATCCAGATGGGTTAATCCGTCTCATTCAAAGCCACGTCAATCATCTAAATCATTTGTCAGCGTTGATGGAATACTGGCGTGTTCTAGATTATAGCGATACTTCATTACAGGCATTGATTCAACAGCATCAACGTATTATCCAACCGCTCATCGATCAGGCGATTTTGCACAAGGTGTGTAGGCCTGATTTCAATTTTGAAGATTATCGAAGTATTGTCACCATGCTATCTTCTTCATTTCGTGGACACACCGAGCAGGAACAGATCCGTATGGCATCACGTGTCATTGATTTACTGCTGAACGGAATCTGCCTCAATCAAGAGGAATCACATGGCTGATACACCACGTTATCTGGAAACACCACCAGACTGGACTGATGAAGAGCGACCCGTGTTACCAGGCTCACCGCCTTCGATTGCTCATCCCACCCATAAACGTTATCTGTATTTTATTATTGGAACTTTTATTGCGTTAACGGCAGGCTTGAGTAATGGCTTTATTACCGCCAACCTTCCGCAATTGCAAGGTGAATATGGTCTAACACCTGTAGAAGCTGCGTGGCTTCCAGCAGCGTATGTAATGGCCAATGTCAGCTCTAACCTGATTTTGTTTAAAGCACGACAACAATACGGTTTAAGGTTATTTACCGAGATCGGGCTGTTGGCGTTCATTGTGGTAATGGTTTTACATATTTTTGTGCAAAACTATCACATGGCTGTTTTGGTGCGTTTTATTAGTGGTATGGTCGCAGCACCACTGAGCTCATTAGGCATGTATTACATCATGCAGAGTTTTAGTAATGCACACCGTCTTAAAGGTTTATATATCGGGTTTGGTTTTGGACAGTTGGGTGTGCCGCTTGCATGGATTATTTCTCCAGCACTGGTCACTGTAAACGACTGGACTGTACTTTATACGTTTGAGCTTGGGTTGGCCGTATGCTGCTATGCTATGGTGGTTTCGCTTAAGCTACCTCGTAGCCTCAGAATTGCAGTATTTGAGCGGCAAGATATCTTCACTTTTTTACTATTGGCCCCAGGCTTTGCCTGCCTGTGTGCCGTACTAACGCAAGGCCCTTTACTATGGTGGTTTGACTCGCCTTGGTTGGCTTATGTACTGATGAGCGGATTTGTACTGCTGGTTCTTGGTTTTTTCTATGAACATCACCGCCGTAACCCCCTCATCATGACTCGATGGTTGGGCACAGCCGCTGTATTACGTTTTATATTCGGCGCATTCTGTCTACGCTTTTTACTTTCTGAACAAAGTTATGCTGCAGTGAATTTTCTCAAAACTGTCGGCATGGGGCCCGATCAGTTTGTGGGTCTGTACAGTATTATTTTCTTTGGCATGCTGGCTGGCGTACTCTTTAGTGCAGTGACTTTTTCCAGAGAAAGAACCCTGCTGCATCTGGTCTTGGCTTCTTTTCTGATTTTGGTTGCCAGCAAGCTAGATGCCCATCTAACCAGTGATATCCGCCCACAAAATTTTTTCTATAGCCAGTTTCTGATTTCATTTGCCAATGGCTTATTTATCGGGCCTTTATTGCTGGTTGGATTTGGGCGTGCCCTCAAGGAAGGGCCAAATCATGTGGTGACGTTCATTGTCCTGTTTTCTGCAACCCAGAGTTTTGGCGGGTTGATTGGTTCATCCTTTTATAATACCTATCAAAAGCATCAGACCCAAATTTATCAAATGAATATTGATCGCAATCTGGAACAAACCAATCCGATTGTGACGCAACGTTTAAACCAGTACCAAGCTAAATTTAGTCCCAATATTACAGATCCAACGCTGGATCAGTTACAAGCGCTGAAAACCCTATCACAAACAGCCAATAGAGAAGCTCAGGTACGGGCTTATAATGATGTGATTAGTTTTAATAGTGTTGTTGCAATTGTCCTGTTTCTTTGGGGATTATGTAATATTGCTTGGGGAAAATATCTTGTTTATCGAGAGCGTTTATCGGTTCCCGATTCTTCTAATTCCTGAATGTAGAGTAAATGTATGAGTGACGAGCAAGCACCAAAAGTACCGCCTCAAGCAGCATCAAATGACAATACGCAAGCACAGTCGAATGCCCAGAGTACAAACTCGTCTACACCTACGCCTTACAAACCTGTTCAGCGGGTGGGGAAACTCATTCCCACCAAAAAATCGACGTTATTCATCATGTTCTTTGTTCTTCTGGTTGGGATTGGTCTGATTATGTGGGCATGGCGAATTGGTCCATTTCACACCATGATTGAACAAACAGATAACAGCTATGTCAAGGGAAAAACCACCGTTTTGTCATCACAGATTAATGGTTATATTAAGGAAGTGCTGGTGAAGGATTTTGATGATGTCAAACAAGGACAACCGCTTCTTTATATTGATGCCACGACCTACGATCAGAAAGTCACACAGGCCGAATCTGCTGTTGCGCAGGCACAAAATACTTTAGCAAACCAGACGCAAACGATTGCGCAGCGTGAGGCGGATATTATCGCAGCTCAGGCGCAAGTCGATCAGGCACAGGCAGAGTATCAGCTTTCACTCGATCAACTTAGACGTTATCAGCAGTTAGGAGATAGCGGTGCAGCCTCAAAGTCTGAACAAGATCAGATTGCAGCCACGGCAAAAAACAATCTGGCTGCTTTAAAGAAAGCAAAAGCCAATGTCAAAGTTGCAAATGAGGCTTTAAAAACGGCTCAAGTTGCTGAAGTAGGCTTGAATGCTCAAGTAACCAGCGCACAGGCACAACTCGATCAGGCCAAAACCACCAAGAATTATAGTGTGATTACAGCACCAATGGATGGTCAGCTAGGAGAAGTTACACCTCGAATTGGTCAATATGTCGCTGCGGGTTCACAACTTTTATATTTAATTCCCAACCAGACTTGGGTCATTGCCAATTTCAAGGAAACCCAGATTGCCCATATGAAAATTGGACAGCCTGCAACATTTACCGTAGATGCACTCGATCATCAAAAATTTAAAGGGCATATTGAACAGATTTCACCTGCTGCGGGTTCGGAATTTAGTGTACTTAAAGCAGATAATGCAACTGGTAACTTTACTAAAGTGGTTCAACGAATTTCGGTACGCATTGCGATTGATCCGAATCAGGATGAGCTCAAACGGTTGCGCCCAGGCATGTCTGTGATTACATCAGTGGATACCTCATCTCGTTGAGGATCAACTTCAAGGTTGTCATATAGAAATTAAAGGTTAAACTAGTTGCTCATTCTTATAAGATAAAATGATAGGCTTTTTTTGAAAAATATCGCTTTTTTTGATTTTGACGGCACCATTACCTCGACCGATTCTTATACCCCTTTTATTTTTCAAACCATTCCAGCATCCAGAATGAAAAAAGGAAAATTTTTACTTGCCCCTTACATTCTGGGTTATCGCTTAAAATTGATTCGCGGTACGGTACTACGCTCAAAAATTTTCAAGCTGGGCTTTGCAGGGCTTGATGCAGACGAAATTCAGCAAAAAGGACTCAGTTTTAGCCAAAGCTATTTGCCACAAATTATTCGTCCACAGGCATTAGAGCGTATTCAGTGGCACTTGGCACAAGGTGATCATGTCGTGGTGGTGTCTGCATCCATGGATGTCTATCTAAAGCCTTGGTGTACACAATATGGCCTTGATCTGCTTTGTAGTGAAGTCGATACCATCAATGGCAAGATTACGGGAATTTATAAAAACGGCGACTGTAGCCGTGAAGTCAAAAAGCAACGTATCTTGGACAATTATGATTTAAGCCTTTATGCTGCGATTTATGCTTATGGGGATACCATTGAAGATCAAGCGATGTTATCACTGGCAACGCACGGCTTTTATCGTTGGCAACCCATCAATCCTAGATAACCCATCACTATGTTTGACTCTATCGCCCAAGATATTCCATATCACACATTAATCGATGGCTCACCTGTTCGTCTTGATCTCAAGCGACTTGATCTTATCCATCCACACATTTCAGGCAACAAGTTTTATAAACTTAAATACAATCTTATTGAAGCAAAAAAGCGCGGTTGTGATCGTATTTTGACTTTTGGAGGTGCCTTTTCCAATCATATCGCAGCCAGTGCCTATGCCGCACATCATTTTGATTTTAAAAGTATCGGTATTATTCGTGGTCAAGAGCTGGCGTATCGTTCTCTCAATGCAACATTAAAAACTGCACAGCACTATGGCATGCAACTTGAGTTTATGTCACGTGAGCAATATCGCCAAAAAGATCAGTCAGAATTTTTACATACGCTTCAAAGTCAATACCCATCTGCCTTTATCATTCCAGAAGGTGGAACGAATGCACTTGCCATACAAGGCAGCAAAGAAATCTTGAGTGATACAGATCGACTCAATTATGATGTCATCTGCTGTGCGGTTGGTACTGGTGGTACACTGGCTGGACTGATTGAAGCCAGCCATCATGGGCAATATGTTATAGGTTTCTCCGCACTCAAAGGAGACTTTCTTCACAATGATGTCCAGCGCCATACCAATAAAACCAACTGGCATATTCTGGATGATTATTGCTTTGGGGGATACGCAAAAACATCTTCTGAACTGTTCGACTTTATAGCTGGGTTTGAACAAAAATATCAGATTCCACTCGAACAGGTATATACCGCCAAAATGCTATATGGACTGCTCGACCTGATTCAGAAAAATGATTTTGATCAAGGTACACGCATCCTTGCTCTGCATACAGGCGGTTTACAAGGACGTCGCCATGACATTGGCGTTACAGAATAATCATCTAGTTCTGACATCCTTGATAGAATCTTTTATAATCGCCCCCTTTCTTCTGGCAAGGTAATTTCAAATGTCGTTTCAGTATGATGTGATCGTTCTCGGTGCTGGTGCGTCGGGCCTCATGCTGGCCTCACATGCAGCAAAGCGTGGGCGCTCGGTACTGATTCTGGAAAAAGCCAATAAGATCGGTAAAAAGATTTTGATGTCTGGTGGGGGAAAATGTAATTTCACCAATCTTTATGTCGAGCCAGAACATTATATTTCACACAATCCACATTTCGTGATTTCAGCGCTGAGCCGTTATACCAACTGGGACTTTATTGGTTTAGTTTGCGACTATGGCATTGACTATGAAGAACGTAAACATGGGCAGCTTTTTACCCTCAAAGGGGCAAAAGAGATTTTGAACATGTTGTTATCCGAATGTGATAAGACAGGTGGCGTCACCATCAAAACCGAGAGTGAAGTCAAGGCCGTGACCAAACTCGATGATAGTCGTTTTCAAGTCAGCACTCCGCACGGTATGTACTATGCAGAATCGGTCGTGGTTGCATCTGGTGGTCTTTCCATTCCGACACTCGGCGGCTCAGGTTTTGGTTATGAACTTGCAAAGCAATTTGGCCATCGTGTTTATCCTACACGTGCAGGTTTAGTTCCATTTACATTTTCGGACCAGTTTAAGGAAGTCACCACACGTTTAAGTGGCAATGCACTAGATGCCACATTATCAAACCATAAAAATAGCTTTACCGAAGCACTGTTGTTTACCCATCGTGGCCTCAGTGGACCAAGTTCATTACAACTCTCCAACTACTGGGAATCAGGGGAAAATTTTCAGATTGATTTCTTTCCAAGTCATGACCTCATCGATTTCTTTAAAAAGAAAAAACAGCAACAGCCTAAAGTGCTACTACGTACTTTATTAAGCGAACTTGCAGCTAAGAGTATCGTTCTTGAATTACAGCAACTGATCTGGTCTCAACATGCCGATACTGCCATTGGTCAGCTCAGTGATGCCGTACTCGATGAAATTTGCCAACAGTTGCATGCATTCAATGTCAAACCTTCTGGAACAGAGGGATACCGAACCGCTGAGGTCACATTAGGTGGTGTAGATACCACGCAAATTTCGTCCAAAACCATGCAAAGTAAGCAAGTAGAAGGTTTATTTTTTGTCGGTGAAGTAATGGATGTGACAGGTCATCTGGGTGGCTACAATTTCCAATGGGCTTGGGCATCTGCATTTGCTGCTGCCCAATACGTTTAATACTTTTCCAATACATCGGGTTGTTGGGAGCTCGCTGATATCTCGGGTTTAGCTGTTGGATCTGATGGATTTGCCACTTTTGGCTTTTTAAAAATAAACTTGTAGGCACTGGCCAAGAAACCTACGGTAATACCCGCAATCACAATAGGCGCCAGAAAACGATTCGGTTGTTTTTCCATTATTTCACTCCTCTATGTTCTTTTTATAGATGACCAAAACATCGGCCACTCATGATAGAGTGGCCGATCTTGATTTAAAAATCAAAATTTATTTTGGTTGATCATCGGATTGTGGTGGAGAAATATCATCCCCTTCACCTTTTGAGCCATATGGATTATTCAATGGCTTGTTTTGAGGATCGACATCAAAACTTGTTGGCACGTCATGATCTGAACTTGAACTTACTGGTTTTGGCACCAAACTGGTGTCTACATCAGCAGTTTTAGCTACAGGGTTCGGTTGATTACCTTCCTTCTTGGCTTTATCAATCAGATCAGTCAATACACGCTCTGCTGGCTGACGTCCACCTAAACCAAAGGCCAAAGCAAACGCGACGGCTACTGCGCCTAAAGTTAAACCGAATGCAAGATTCACAATCGAGTCTGCAATACCCATGGCACGAAGGCCCATGGCAAGCACAAGACCCATGATCAGCACACGGACCAAATTGCCTAACCAACGCGAGCTATTGTATTCACCACGCTGTACCACATTCGCAACGACATTGGCTAGCCAGAAACCAATCACGAGAATGACCGCACCCAGCAAGATATTGGCACCAAAAGCAATAAAGATCGTAATCAGGTTACTAATCTGGTCAAACCCAAGACGGTTTGCTGCTTCGGAAATCGCAAATAGCATAGTAAAGAATACAATCAATACTGCAACCACTTGGGAAATTTTGGTAGTGCCTAAAAAGCGCTGTAAATCAAATTTTGCAGGTACATCATCAACACCAGTGCCAGACAAAATATCCTGCACCAGATTCGCGACGAAACGTGATACCACATAAGCAATGATCAGGATTAATCCTGCTGCAATGATATTTGGAATCGCATACATAATTTCATTCAGCATTGATGTTGCTGGCTGAGAAATTGTTTCGATACCCAGTGCTTCAAATGCCACAATCAATGCAGTGATGATGACTAGAGCAAATACAAATGAACCCAGTACACGTCCAATGTTGCTTTGTTTAAATAAGCCAATTTTTTGTGCTTGTTGCTGAAGGCCCACACTATTAACTAGCCCTTCTACAATACCTCGCACAATCTTTGCCAATATGTAACCAACAAAAATGATGACGCCCGCAATAAAGATATTTGGTAAATAACCGACTGCATCATTCACCATATTCTGAACTGGAATTAACAGACCGTTTAATCCCAAGATCGACAACACTATAGGCAGGAACAGTAAAAGAATTAACCAATAGATAATATCTGCGATATTTTCACTTAATGGACGTACGCCTACTTCTGAACTGAGCCTTTCATCAAGTTGAGTTCTGGCAAGTACATTACTTATTCCCGCTCGTACTAAACGTGCAATAATCCATCCCACCAGTCCCACAACGGCAGCAGCAATGATGTTGGGTACAAAAACCAGTACCTGAGTTACCATGGCACTAAATGGCCCACTCACGCTATAAATGTTTAAAACATTTAATGCAGCTATCAGCGCGATAACCAATACAAACCAGAAGACAAACTTGGATACAATCCTCTCAAAATCAGGCGTTTTTCCTGTAGCCGTAGACAAACGATGGTTTGTCCCAATCGCACTGAGTAATTTTTTAATCCCTGCAGCAATGACAAGAGCTAAAATCCAACCCACAATAAACACAGCAATCGCAGCGATAATGGGCTGAAAAATATCCCAGTAATACATCAGATCATAATGGGCACGAGATGACCCATTTCCTAAAAAATCATTCATATTGTTGATGTCCTCTTGTTATGTTTTTGACTTCACTCACAATAAAATCAAAATAGTTCTAGTCATAAAGAAAATATTTTTGTGATGTCTATCACCATATTTTGTGTTTATTTTTTATTCAATTCATAACATCTGAATTACAACAAAATCACTGTAAAACATTGCAAAAAAGGCACTTGCTTTACATATCAAGCGCCTCTTTTGATTGAGATCCGTCCTTTTCCTGGATTAAGATTTATTAGAATCAGGGGTCGAATTGTTTGGTGTCGCAGGTTGTGCACTTGGATTTGGATGATCAGCAGGTGCATCTGCCGCATCTGGTTTGTGGTCTGCCACCATATACGCGATCAAGGCAACCAAGAAAATCCCAACAAAAATAAGAATATAAACGGGAAGCTTACGTTTCTTTTCAGTTTCTTCTGGTGTCGATGTATGCGAAGATGGTTTGCTAAAATCATGTTTCATGGTTTTATCCTCGTTATTGTTTTCTCTACAACTCCATCATAACAAGCACTTATGTAGCATTGTGTGAAGAAGCATAGTAGCAACGTGTTCTTTGTTTCATCGTTGTATTAAAAAATAGGCTATACTATCTCACCCATTTTTTTGTTTAGGCGCTTATGTCGTACCGTCAGCAAAGTGTAACTCTTGATCTTGACACTGACGTCACACATCAATGTTCATTGCACCATACTCGTGATGAGCACATTATCGGGATTATCGAATTCACCAAGTCGAGTTACGCACTCAAATGGGGTGATCTGGAATATTTTCGCCGTCGTACTGAAGAATTCTCAGTGATGCCTTTCCCTGACTGTATCAATGCCATGATTATCGATATTCGTCAGGTAAACGCTTTTCTGGATAATGACGTTCCAATTTTGCCTTGGCGTCTTTTAGAAGAAGAATGTCCTGTGCGTCTGGTGGTGCCACAAGAACGTTTAGAACATTATATTGGCTTTTTTGAACCGACTTGGCTAACCACCGATCTGGACAATGCAATTTTTGAACTGCGTGAATTTATGGATATGTTCGTGCATTAAATTCTTGTTCAGACCAATGAATGAAAAATCCCAACTCAGCTGATGAAAAGTCTTTAACCTTTTTATGTGTGGATGATTAAATCATTTTTAAACTGGTTAACTCGCCCTTGTGCTGCTTGAGTCGCAGCTCATTACCAATAGTTTTCTACTGCGATATTGCCTTCACCACGTCGGTTCATACTTAGACCACGGCGTTTTAAGGCTTCTTTGGTATCTTCTACCATTTGTGGATTTCCACATAGCATCACATGACTACTGGCAGGGTTAAGCATATGGTTGGCAGCTTTTTCAAGTTCACCATTTTCAATTAAAACAGGTAAACGCTCATGCAATGCTGCATGTGGATCACGAGTAACGACAGGAATAAACTTAAAGTCGCGATGTCCTTCTCCAAAATTTGCTGCAATTTCCTGAATTTTTTCTACATAGGCCAGTTCGGCAGCACTTCGTACACTGTAAACCAGATAAATATGCTGGTAATTTTCCCAAGTAGAAAAATCTTGCAGCATGGAAATAAAGGGCGCCAGTCCAGTTCCTGTTGCCAGTAGCCATAAATCCTGAGGTAAAGGTAACTGATAACGCGCAAGCGTCAAGAAACCATAAGGAATCTTTTCCAGATACAATTCATCATCAATCTTGAGATGTTGTAAATTTGAAGTGAATGCACCATCGGGAACCACAATTGAAAAGAACTCTAGTGTTTCATCAAATGGCGATGAAACAATGGAATAGGCACGAACTACCAAATCATCTTTTACTTTTAAACCAATCCGTGCAAACTGCCCTGCGCTAAATTTAAAATGTGCAGGTCGGGTTAAGGTAAAGCTAAACAATGTTGGTGTCCAACGGTGTATAGACAACACTTTTTCTACGCTAAATTTTTCAATAGACATAATTTCAACGTGGCACGAAATGGTGTGCTCATGTTAGCATGACAGCTCAAATTATTAATACTTTTTAAAGGGTAAGGCTTCGTTCATGCGCATGACATTACGTCAGTTGGCTGTTTTTGTGGCAGTCGCTCAAGAAGGTACTGTAACAAAAGCAAGCGATGCTGTTCGCCTCACACAAAGTGCAGCGAGTATGGCTTTGGCTGATCTTGAGGATGGGCTTGGAGCACCTTTATTTGATCGTTTAGGGAAGCGTTTACAGCTCAATGATCTTGGTCGTTTTCTATTACCTCAAGCCTTGGAAATATTAGGCCGCTGTGAAGCCTTTGAACAGGCAGCCAAAGGTGAATTACAAAGTATTGATTTACGCCTAGGTGCAACTTTAACGATCAGTGACTATCTGATTCCAGACCTGATGGCAGATTTTCTTCAAATTCATCCACAAGCACATTTACAGCTTCAAGTGGGTAATACCCGCCAAATGATTGAAGCAGTGAATCAGTTTCAGCTAGATCTGGCACTCATTGAAGGCTCTTGTCATTTGCCTCAATTACAATGTATTCACTGGCGTAATGATGAACTTGCTGTATGTTGTGCGCCTGATCATCCACTCGCAAAACTTGGCCGCCCCCTCACGGCGCAAGATTTCTTAAATGTTGAATGGATTTTGCGTGAAGAAGGCTCTGGGACACGTGAAGTGTTTGACAATGCTATTTTGCAGGATGTACCTGATGCCAATATTCGTTTGACTTTGGGGCATAATGAAGCGATTTTAAAAATTGTTGCTGGGGGACTCGGTATGTCCTGTATTTCCAGACTAGCGATCGAACCTTTAATTGAAAAAGGTCAATTGGTGATTTTAGAAACTCCTTTTTGGGAACTTACCCGCCCTTTACATCTATTAGTCCATCGTCAAAAATATCAGGGACCTGGTTTAAAGGCCTTTATGAACTTCTGTGAAAATCGAGTGAATTAATTTTTTACGCGATTTCATTAATCTGAATAAAAAACTCTTTCAATTGAAAGAGTTTTTTATTTATTCCTTCATTTAGAAATCAAATGTTACACCCAGTTTATAGGTTCGTGCCTCGCCAATAACGGCATAGTTGTTATTAAATACACCTGACCAATATTGTTTGTTATTCACATTATCAATGTTGGCTCTAAATGTAGTATCAACGCCGCCCAATTTGACTTTATATTTTGCACCCAAGTCCAGAATTGTATAATCAGGTAACTCTAAAGTATTGGTGTTATTTAAATATTGTTTACTCACATAGGTGATACCCACATTTGTACTCAACCCATCTACATAAGCAATCGCATAATCCAGCATTAAACCTGCGGTAAAATCTGGAATGCCGTACACTGTTTTATCAACTAATGCTGGCGTACCAGATTTTGCATATTTAGCATCGATGTAAGCCATATTTGCCATTAAATTAAGATGGTCTGTGACATTACCTGATGTTGATAATTCAATGCCACGAGAACGCGTTTGTGCATCGTCTTTTACTGCCGATGTCGTCGTATCTAAATAAATCTCAGGTTTTTCAATTTGAAAAAGTGCAACCGTACTTAACCATGACCCTACTTGGTATTTAGTGCCCAGCTCATATTGTTTGGTTTGAAATGGTGTAAATGTTTCGCCCTTATTGATTGCTGTTGGATAAGTAATATCCGACACGGTTACGCCTTCTGATAAACCTTCTACATAGCTGACATAAAACGATAAATTATCACTAAACGGTTTAATAACCAGGCCTAAGCTTGGAGAAACCTTATCGCTCGAATAATTTGAGTTTTTATATAAATTTTTCGTGTGAATATCTTGATAACGTGCTCCTAAAATGAGTTGCAATTTATCATCCAGCATAGAAAGTTGATCAGTCAGCGTATAACTCACATAAGTATTATCTGCATAAGGTACAATATTTGGATAGCTGGTTGGCATTGTTCCATCATGACTAGGATAATACAAATTTGTAGTAAACGTTGAGCTGGTTGCAGCAGCATGTTGACTATACTTTCGATTTAAGTAATCGACACGTAACCCGACTGTGTGTTTGATCGCGCCTGTTTCAAATTTACTTTCAAATCCAGTATTCGCTGCAAAATTATTTTCTTTTGAGCCTACACGGTAATATTGGGAAGAAGAAGCTCCTGTGTTTGTATCATTAACAATCAGTCGAGTTCCAAACAAATGTCCTGAATATTCTTTTTGTGCATAACCTAAACCTGCATACATTTTCACGTCTGGAGTAAACTTATATTCTCCTGACAAGCCTGTGTATTTACTATTTTGTTGTCCTTTAATATTTGAAAAATAATTGGTATCTCCTGATGGAGCACTGCTTAATGTATATGGCGTAGTACACGCTGTGGCTTTAGATAATGTGGCACAAGGAACGAAGCCAACCATGGCAGGTGAACCATTTTTACGCTCGTCGCGTACCGCATAGGCATCCAAATTAATTTTCAATTTGTCTGTCGTATAGTCAAGGGCGATAACACCTGTTGAATTTTTATCTTGCATACCATCAATGATATGCTCACCTTGTCCATAAGAACCGCTAACACGCGCGCCAATCTGTTTATTTTGTCCTAAACGACGCGACACATCAAATCCTGACTTATAGTAACCACCATCCTCATACATTGCAGAAACTTGAGTGAGATCTTTTGTGGCTCGCTTGGTTTGTGCCATGACCACCCCACCGACACTACCTGCTGGCGCCATCCCAGCGACCAATGCATTCGGACCTTCTAATAAGGTGACGTGATCTAGAATATCAGTGGGTATACGTCCAGATGGCGACATACCATATAGGCCATTGATATTGTAGTCTTCAAAACCTACTGTAAAACCTCTTATCTGAAGATTCTCATTTAAATGTCCTGCATTGGTCGTTTCACGAATACTCGGATCAGCTCTTAATACTTCTGATACTGTAGATGCCTGTTGATCCCGAATCATGACATCTGAATAGCTCACAAGTGAAAATGGCGTATCAAGCACAGATTTTTCACCAAGACTTCCCAACGCTGCTTGTTTATTCAATCTATCTGCTGCATAGCTTTGCACTTGCTGCTCAGCACTCACTGTAATTGTAGGTAATACCAGATTATTTTCAGCGAAGGCAAATACAGGTAAGGCCATTAAAGATAAAAATAAAATATTCTTGTTCATATCATCCCCCATAGATGGAGGGATTCTAGCAAACACATTAATAAATGAGAATAATTATTATTATAAATAATATTAGTATTTATTATTACTAAAGTATCAAGAGATCTTTATAAAAATATTTAACAATCAAGAAATGAAAAAACAAAAGCCACAATATTGTGGCTTTTGTTTTTATTTTTAGGAATTAATCTTTTTGGACACTACCAAAAATTTTGTCACCAGCATCGCCAAGTCCAGGCACAATATAACCATGCTCATTTAGACCATCATCAATAGATGCCGTATAAATCTCGACTTCTGGATGCTTAGCCTGCACTTTCTTTACACCTTCTGGTGCAGCCACCAACACCATCACACGGATGTCTTTACAACCACTGGCTTTCAGTACATCAATTGCCGCAATCAATGAGCTACCCGTTGCCAACATCGGATCAATGATCATGGCAATACGATTCGCAACATCAGGCACCAGCTTTTTGTAATAGGTACGTGCTTCAAGCGTTTCTTCATCACGCTCCAATCCCAACACACTTACTTTCGCACTTGGTATAAGATTGAGTACGCCTTCAAGCATTCCAATACCTGCACGCAAGATTGGTACAATGGTAATTTTTTTGCCTGCAATGCGTTGTGTCTTTACCTTACCCACCCAGCCATCAATTTCATGATCAACCAGTTGTAAATCCTTGGTCGCTTCATAGGTCAATAGCATGGTTACTTCCTGAGCCAACTCACGGAAATTTTTGGTACTAATCTCCGCACGACGTAATAAACCAAGTTTATGACGAATTAAAGGATGACGAATTTCTTGAATGGGCACGAGAGACACCTAACACAACGATAAACTTTGGTTATTATAATTGTTTTTGAACATGAAATAAAAAAAGCCTCCAAAAATGGAGGCTCTTTTTGTTAAAAACCAAACATTACTGATGATTTGCTAACACAAAATGTAATGGAGAAAGAATTTCACCTTCAAGTGCAAGCTTGATAATCGGATCTGGATAGATACCAATAATCAAGACCAATGCAGCCGCAGCAAGTACCATGATACCGCCCACTTTTTGTCCCCAATGCTTATCTGCATCGATACGTGGGACATCTGGTGGGGTCATATACATCACAATCATGACGCGCAAATAATAGTACAAACCAATACCACTACCCACCACAATCATTGCAGCCAAGAACCAGTGTTGAGTGGTTACGGCAGCCATTACCACGAGGAATTTACCAATAAATCCAGCAGTTAATGGAATACCTGCAAGAGATAGCATCATCACCGTTAAGGTCGCGGTTAAAACTGGACGACGCCAAAATAGACCACGATAATCTGCAAGACTTTCTGCTTCATCCACGTTGTTGTAAGGACTCGACATCAGCGCTACAGCACCAAATGCACCAATTGTAGTGAGTACATAAGTGATCACATATACGGTTACGCTACCTAAACTTGCATAAGTCATGCTCACTAAAGCAATGAGTAAGTAACCAAAATGGGCAATCGATGAGTAAGCAAGTACACGCTTTAAATTCACCTGACGAACAGCAAGCAAGTTACCAATCACAATCGACAATACCGCAAGAATGGTAATAATTGTCACGATTGAATCGATCAGGATTGCCCCAGAAGTCAGCATAAAGCGTACAAACAAACCAATCGTTGCAACTTTCGCTGCGGTCGCAAGGAATGTGACTAAAGGTGCCGGTGCGCCTGCATAAACATCTGGTGTCCACTTATGAAATGGTGCAAGTGACAGTTTGAAAGCAACTGCAAAAATGATCAGGCCAAGACCTAAAATGACCATTGGTTGCTGAATCGCTTCAAATAGTGCCTGTACAGAATCATAAAATGCTAAAGAACCTGTATATGCATAAATGTATGCCATACCCATCAATAGCATTGCAGACGCTGTAGCAGATAAAACCAGATATTTGATTCCAGCTTCTAAAGAACGACTACGTTGATAGGTATAAGCCAGCAAACCATAGACAGGAATCGACATCAGCTCAAGGCTAATGAAGAACGATGCATAATGCGCGCTAGAAACCATCAACATGGCACCTGATACCGAAACCAGTAGCAATAGATAGAGTTCTTCACGATTTTCTTGATATGAATCGATATAAGCATGCGACAAGGTACAACATGCCAATGATGCAACCAAAATAAGAAGCTGGTAGAGCAATGTGAATGGATCAACCATAAACATACCCATAACATTTGATGGTACAAACTGACCACCAAACATTGTGAGAAGAATATAAGCCGCCGCAAGGTTTAAGCCGATGACCGAAGCTGTTGCAATCAGATTGTGGTTTCGTTTAATCGAAATCAGGATCATTACCACGACTGCGGTTAAAGCCACAATCATGACAGGTGCTAACGGCATAAGCTGAGAAAAAGACATTGTGAAGTTCATGGCTTATTGGATCTCCACATCGCTAAGCTGAGCTACTGCTTGTTGAGTAACATCAACAATTTGACTGACAGGAGCATAACCATTGGTTAACCATTGCATTGATGAATGAGAAATATCGAGGAAAGTTTGAGGATAGATTCCTAACCAAACCAGACCAATTAAACAGATCATCAAAATTCCTACTTCACGAGTAGAAAGATCTTTCAGTGGTTGTTTGTAATGCTGAGCCTGCTCTGGATTTGGTTCGCCAAATAATGCACGATGGATCAAGATCAAACCGTACAATCCTGCAAATACCAAACTTACAGCCGCAATAATTGTGAATGTTGGATACTTGTTGAAAGATCCCATCAAAATCAGGAATTCACCAATAAAGTTACCTAAACCAGGAATACCCACAAGTGCTGCAACAAAGAACATTAAGAAAAATGGCAAGTAGCGGAACTGACCACGAATACCGCCCATCAAACGTAGATCACGTGTATGCAAACGCTCGTAAATCTGACCGCACATAATAAATAGCGCAGCAGAAGACAAACCGTGTGCCAGCATCATGATCATCAGACCTTGATACGTCAAAATATTACCTGCATAAATTGCAAGTAGTACAAAGCCCATGTGTGAAATAGAGGTATAAGCAAGCAAACGTTTCATGTCTGTTTGCTGGTAAGCACACCAAGCACCGTAGAAAATACCAATCAAACCAAAAATGATTGCGATATCTGCAAATTGTGCAGACGCCGCTGGAAAGAATGGAATCACAAAACGAAGCAGACCATAGGCAGCCGTTTTGATCAAGATCCCTGCCAAGTCCACAGAACCTGCTGTTGGTGCTTGTGCATGTGCATCTGGTAACCAGCCGTGTAAAGGAAACACAGGAAGTTTTACGGCAAAACCAATAAAGAAGCACAGCATAAAGGCATAAGCAACACCTGCTGGCAAGTTGTTTGCAACTGCAAGCAAGTAGTTATAATCGAAGCCGATCATACCTGTCATCATGTAGCCATAAACTACAAGACCAAGAATACCGATCAACATGATCAAACCAGCAATCTGGGTATAAAGGAAAAATTTAGTCGCTGCATATACACGCGAACGGCCATTCGATCCTTTGTGTCCCCACAGTGCAATCAAGAAATAGATTGGAACCAGCATCATCTCCCAGAAGAAGAAGAAGAGGAACATATCAATTGCAAGGAATACACCAATCACCCCACCCAATGACCACAACAGGTTAAGGTGGAAAAAACCAACATTTTTTTGAATTTCGCCCCATGAACAGCCGACTGCCAATACACCAAGTAATGCAGTTAATCCAACCATCATAAGAGAAAGACCATCTACAGCCAGATGGATATTAATTCCAAGTGTTTTAATCCAAGGAATATAAAATTCTGAAGACCACGTTGGAACTTTTGCCCCTAGCTCGTACTGATAAGTACCATGCTGCCAAAGTGCCAAAGTTAAGCCCAAGGTAATTAGCATACCAATCAGGGCAATCCAGCGTGGAAGTTGCTGGTCAAGTTTATCAATGATCCAGCAAAGAAAACCTGCAATGAAGGGAACGAGTATCAGCGCGGGTAAAATTAAATTGTTTTCCATTTTATTTCCCCACTACCTGAATAATGATCAGGATCATCAATAACACCACTACACCGAGTGACATACTTGACGCGTATTCACGCAATGAACCTGTTTGACGGGCACTGGTAAAGCTATTACCACCTTTAACCAAAGCTGGAAGCACTAACCACAAACCATCAATCGGATCACGACCTAAAATTTTCGCGATGAGCAAATAGGGTTTAACAAACACGATGTCATAGAGTGCATCGAAACCAAAAGCCGTACGACAAATGTGTGCCAGACCAGAACCGAGTCCTGTTGCAGCAAAAGATTTAACCGCATTATATGCAAATACAAACAATGCAATTCCAATAACCAATCCAACAATCGCAACACCACTTGCCAGATGTTCAGCATGAGACACTGCTGCTTCTAATTGCTCAGGAATAGTGAATGCTGGAATGTTTGCCCCTGACAGTAGCTTTAAGACGGGTGCTTGAAGGAAATAACCCACACCTGTCGATAGAAATGCCAGAATTGCGAGTGGTCCCCAGTAAGTCACGCCATGAATGGCATGTGCTTCGGTTTTTTCTTCGCCAAAGAAGACTACCCAGATTAAACGGAAGGTATAAATCGAGGTGAGGAATGCACCAGCAACACCGACCCAGTACAAGGTATTGTAAAGCGGAAGGTTCGCAAGCGTAGACTGCGCGTATACAGCACCCAAAATTGCATCTTTTGAGAAGAAGCCAATCGTTACGATCGGAAGCGCAGCCAATGCACCACCACCAATCACAAAACACCAGAATACAAATGGGATCTTTTTACGCAGACCACCCATTTTGAAAATGTTCTGTTCGTGATGACATGCCAGAATCACTGCACCAGATGATAAGAACAGTAATGCTTTGAAGAATGCATGTGCCAACATATGGAACAGACCAGCCTGATAAGCTTCTGCACCCACAGCCATAAACATATAGCCGAGCTGACTCATAGTCGAGTAAGCCAAGATACGTTTGATATCGGTTTGAACCAGTGCCGCAAAACCTGCAACAAGGAGTGTCACTGCACCCGTGATTGAAATAAACTGCATCACAGCAGGCGCCATTTCGATCACTGTATGCATACGACTGGTTAAGTAAACACCCGCAGTAACCATCGTTGCCGCGTGAATCAATGCCGAAACTGGTGTTGGGCCTGCCATTGCATCAGCAAGCCATGTTTGTAATGGAATTTGTGCCGATTTACCTGCTGCACCCAAGAACAACATTAATGCGGTCCAGATCGAAAGTGATGAACTTTGAGTCATCACTGACGCTGCATTTTCCACAATGTACTGCGTGTTGAGCGTACCAAACTGTTGGTAAAGCAAGAAGAGTGCAATCAGCAAGAATACATCACCCACACGGGTCACTGTAAATGCTTTGATGGCAGCCCAGCCATTGGCAGGATTTGAGTAGTAAAAGCCAATCAATAGGTATGAACACAGACCTACACCTTCCCAACCCAAGAACAATAACGCAAGGTTATCACCCAATACCAACACCAGCATGCTGGCTACAAACAGGTTAAAGTAGGAGAAGAAACGTGCATAGCCCTCTTCACCACGCATATACCATGATGCAAAGATGTGGATCAGAAAACCAACGCCAGTAATCATGCCCATCATGAGCAATGATAAACCATCTAAATGCAAGGTAATGCCAGGTGCAAAGCCGCCGACATTAAACCATGTCCATAAATGCTGAACAAAAACAGGTTGACCACTGCTGGTAAATGCCAATCCCGCAAGAAGCGCAAATAATGCGGATAAACCAACTGAACCGACACCCACAATCGCGGCTACATTTTCAGAAAGTTTATCGCGCCCTGCCGCCAATAAAATAAAACCGATCAGCGGAAAAAGAATCGTTAAATATAAAGTACTCATCCACGCATCTCACTCGCAGCATCCACATCCAGATGGTGGAAGCGATGGTAAAACTGAAGGACGATCGCAAGACCGATACATGCCTCTGCCGCAGCAAGGGTCAAAATCAGAATAAACATGATCTGACCATCAGGTTGTGCCCAGACACTCCCCGCCAAAACGAATGCCAGTGCAGCAGCATTCATCATGATCTCAAGGCTCATCAACATAAACAATAAGTTGCGTCGCACCATTACACCGTAAAATCCCAGTGCAAAAAGAATGGTAGCAACAATCAAACCATGCTCTAAAGGAATATTACCCATTATTCTTGTCCCTCTGTTGCACTTGGTTCACGCTTACCTAAGTGGAATGCTGCAACAAGAGCTGCAAGCAATAACATTGCGGCAATTTCAACCAGTAATAGATAGTGGGTAAACAGTGCTTGACCAACAGCTTTTGGACCGATCACTTCACGTCCTAAAACATGTCCTGCTGTTGTATATTCACCGCTTAGCATCCAGACCAATGTCAGGCCAAGCAGAAAACTCATCAAAGCAGGAACAGCCCATGTTTCAGAGGTCAGCCATTTACGCTCCTGCTCTACAGTGTGGCGGCCCAAATTGAGCATCATCACCACAAATACAAACAAGACCATAATTGCACCAGCGTAAACAATGATCTCAAGTGCACCAGCAAATGGCGCACCCACAATCATGAAAATACCTGCAACAGCAAGCAGTGAAACAATCAAGCTTAATAAAGCATGTACTGGATTCGTGTTAGTCACAACACGAATCGTCGAGATAATGGCCACAAGAGCCATCAAATAAAATGGCCACATCATGGTAATAAACTCCGTACATCAATTGGTGCACTTTCTTTTTGTGCCTGACCTTTTTCTTTACCATCGATTGCCATACCAGCAACACGATAAAAGTTGTAATCAGGATATTTACCAGGACCAGAAATCAGTAAGTTTTCTTTTTCATAAACCAAATCCTGACGCACGTATTCGCCCAACTCAAAATCCGGCGTCATCTGGATGGCAGTGGTCGGACATGCTTCTTCACACATACCACAGAAGATACAACGTGAAAAATTGATACGGAAAAATTCAGGATACCAGCGACCGTCTTCTTTCTCTGCTTTTTGCAGTGAAATACAACCCACTGGACATGCCACCGCACAGAGGTTACACGCGACACAGCGCTCTTCCCCGTCCGGATCACGTGTCAAAACAATACGACCACGATAGCGAGGTGGTACAATTTCCTCTGCTGGTACTTCTGGATACAGAATTGTGTCACGTTTACGTGTAATGTGAGTGAAAACCATCCACAATGTACGAACGATTGACCCAACTCCAGCTAGAACTTTATACATTTTGTACTCCCTGCTGTCTTAGGCCTGATTCATCAGAATCACAGCACCAGTCACCATCAGGTTGACCAACGCCAGCGGCAAACAAACTTTCCAACCAAAATTCATCACTTGGTCATAACGTGGACGCATTAACGCACCACGTGCCAAAACAAACATCATGACAAAGAATGCTGTTTTTACAATGAACCAAAATACGGGTGGAATAAACGGTATCTCAAGGTTAAACGGTGCAAGCCAACCACCAAAGAACAACGTCACGATCAGTGCAGAAATCAGTACGATGTTGACATATTCAGCGACGAAGAACATGCCCCATTTCATACCGCCATACTCGACGTGATAACCCTCTGCCAGCTCTTGCTCGGCTTCTGGTTGGTCAAATGGATGACGGTGAGTCACCGCAACACCAGCAACCACAAAGATCATGAAACCAAGGAACTGCGGTACGATAAACCACATGTCGCGTTGCGCTTCTACAATTTCACGTAGATTAAATGAACCCGCAATTGCAACAACGCCCATTAGGGAAATCCCTAAAAAGACCTCATAAGAAATGGTCTGAGCAGCCGAACGTAAACCACCAAGTAATGAATATTTGTTGTTTGAAGCCCAACCACCAAATAAAACCGCATACACTGCAATACCAGCCATTGCCATAAAGAACAACAGACCAATACTCATATCCGCCACACCCAGTGTTGGGCTGACTGGAATCACGATAAATGACAGTACCGCAGTTGCCATTGCCACTGCTGGTGCCATACGAAACGTGAGTTTATCTGCAAATTTTGGTGTCCAGTCTTCTTTGAACATGATCTTGAGCATGTCTGCCACAATCTGAAACATACCGCCAGGACCTACACGGTTCGGACCATAACGGTCTTGCCACCATGCAAGTAGACGACGTTCAATAAATGACATTAATGCAGCAACCAGAACAACGACCAGTAAAATCACAATCGCCTGAATGACTGAATATGCAATTGGCCAGTTCTCTGCCCAGAGCGGTGTTTGACGCATAATTTCTTGATTCATGAATTATACTCCTACCGCAACAGACACAGGTTCGGCCATTGAGATTGTTGGTGCCAACCCAATTGGATAACCAATATAACCCGCTGGTAAATATTCAATCACCTGAACAGGTAAACGAACCGTTGTATCACCTGCTTGAACTTGAATACTTTCACCATCTTTCAAATTCAGACGCTCTGCATCCTGCTCCCCCACAGCAAAGGCTGCTTCTGGAATACGGGACTGCATCGCTGGTGTCTTAATGGTAAATTCACCAGAACCAAAAATGTGATGCATTGGAACCAGACGGAAGCTTTCTGGATTAACCAGTACTGCCGACGGTGCGACATAGCTACGTGCTGGACGTTTTGGTAAACGATCAAACAGACGGATGCCTGAATCACCACCTTTCAAATGACCACCGACTTCATCTTGATATTTATTCCAAGATTGTGGAGAGTTCCAACCTGGTGCCCAAGCAAATGGAACCAATGCTGATGCTTTTTGCGGCCCGACATAACCTTCCATCGAGAATGTTAATGCAGAGTCAACATCTACAGGCTGTTTTGGTTCATGTACAGATAATGGTGCGCGAAGTGCTGTACGACCAGAATAACGACGTGGTTCACGTGCAATTTTCAGACCATGAACACGATAACCCGCATCAGGTGCAACATCCTGAATTGCTTCTAGCACAGGCACATTTTTCACAACAGATTCAATCACGTCATCAAGTAAAGTCCAGTCAATTGACTTACCTTTCAGACTTGTTTCAATCGCATGTAACCAGCGCCATGATTCTTTGATCGCATATTCAGGCTTGTAATAACTTGGATCATAGACCTGATAGAAGCGTTGAGCACGGCCTTCCTGACTCACAACAGTACCGTCACCTTCAGCGAAGCTTGCTGCTGAAAGCACAATATCTGCCTGTTCCAAGGTCGCAGTCTGGCTATGATCAAGCACAATCACCGTTTCAGCTTTTTCAAGTGCAGCCTTAACACGTGCTTCAGGCAAGCGGCGGAACAGATCGTTTTCAACAATCACCATGACATCATAGTCATGCGCAAATGCTTGCTCTAAACTCAAGCCACCAAACAGTGCCAAGCCCATCGAGTTAACTTCTGGGACAGTCAGTGTCAGACCAGCGCGTTCACCCAAGTTCTGAGTGACCTGTGCTGCTGCTTCCATAATGGCAGGATCTTGTAGACTCGTACCCGAAATAACCAATGGTTTTTTCGCAGCTTTTAATGTGTCAGCAATTGTTTGAGCAAATGCTTTTGCATCATCTTCCAGACCCGTAATGGTCTCACCCTTCACTGCCGCAGCAATCGCAAATCCTAATCGCGCAATATCATTAGGCGATGCAACCACTTCGCCTGCAGCTACATCAGCTAAGCGGGTTTGTGTTGCAGCCAAGATATAGATCGGAGATTTTGCATCCTGACCGATACGCTGTACAGGTTCTGCTAGCCACTCTTGGGTACGACGATCTGCTGCCATTTGCTTGGCTTTGTTTTTAGCAGCCTGACGTACAGACAACGCCATACGTGGCGCAGTTTGAGTCAGATCTTCACCTAAAATCAAAACTGCATCGTAGCTTTCGATTTCACGCATGTTCGGGTTGTAAATTCCCTGTGTCTGCATGATCGATGCTGCAAGCTCAACCAGACGCTGTTCCTTCTGGGAAATACCAGTCGAATAGTTTTCCTGACCCACCAGCTCACGCAATGCATAATTTGATTCGAGGCTCGCTCGTGGTGAACCAATCCCCAGAACTTTCTTGCCTTGAATCTTGGCAATGACCTGATCCAGTGCCTGATCCACAGAAACTGTGGTCACTGCTTCACCGACACGGAACTGTGGCTGGCGTGGGCGATCTGCGCGATTGACATATCCCCCACCAAAGCGGCCTTTATCACACAAGAAGTACTGGTTGACTTCACCATTAAAGCGGTTTTCGATACGACGAAGCTCGCCATAACGCTCACCTGGAGAGATATTACAACCTGAAGAACAGCCTTGGCATACGCTTGGCGCATACTGCATGTCCCATTTACGGTTATAACGTTCAGAGTGAGTTTTATCGGTAAATACACCTGTTGGACACACTTCAGTCAAGTTACCCGAAAATTCAGACTCTAAAGTTCCTGATTCTGGACGACCAAAGTAAACACGTGATGCATTGGCATAGACACCAAAGTCAGTACCACCAGCGTAGTCATTGTAATAACGCACACAACGGTAGCATGCGATACAACGGTTCATTTCATGTGCAATAAACGAACCCAGCTCCTGATTGTAGTGGGTACGTTTAGTGAAACGATAGCGACGACGGTCATGACCTGTCATGACTGTCATGTCCTGTAAATGACAGTGACCGCCTTCTTCACACACTGGACAATCGTGTGGGTGGTTGGTCATTAAGAACTCAACCACCGACTCACGAAAATCAACCGCTTCTTTATCTTCAATTGAAATATAAGTATTGTCAGTTGCAGGCGTCATACATGACATGACCAGACGGCCACGCGTATCCTCAGGATTTGCATACTGAGTTACTGCACATTGACGACATGAACCCACAGAACCTAATGATGGATGCCAACAAAAATATGGAATATCAAGACCAAGTGATAAACAGGCCTGCAACAGGTTTTCTGATCCATCGACTTCGTAAGATTTTCCATCGACATGAATTGTAGCCATAGTCGAATTCCTTAAGCTTGTGCTACGTGGCTAGTTTGAACGACTGGGCTTTTTGCCACTTTCGCTTCAAACTCGCTACGGAAATATTTGAGTGCGCCCATCAGTGGCTCCATCGCACCTGGTGCGTGAGCACAGAAAGTCTTACCAATCCATAACTTTCGAGTCAGTTCCTGAAGATGCTGAATATCTTCCATCTTCCCTTCACCATTCTCGAGCGCTTTTAATGCTTTCACAGCCCAAGGCAAACCATCACGACAGGGTGTACACCAACCACATGATTCACGTGCAAAGAATTCTTCCAGATTACGTGTTGCTGAAACCATACATTGGGTTTCATCCACCACCATCAGCAAGCATGTTCCCAAACGAGAACCCGCCTTCATAATGCTTTCTGAATCCATAGGCAGATCAATGTGCTCAGCAGCCAAAAAGTCTGTTGATGCACCACCTGGTAACCATGCTTTCAGCTTTAATCCATCACGCATACCACCTGCATGCTCTTCAATCACTTCGCGCGCAGTTGTACCAAATGGAAGCTCCCATAAACCTGGGAATTTAACTTTACCCGATGCACCATAAATCTTGGTACCTGGGTCTTTTGACTTGCCAGCAGACAATCCGATATACCACTCAGGACCACGTAACATGATCGCTGGTAAGTTATTATAGGTTTCTACGTTATTGACGATGGTTGGACGACCCCAAGCACCTGCAACCTGTGGAAATGGTGGTTTGGTACGTGGGTTGGCACGACGGCCTTCCAGTGAGTTAATCAATGCAGTTTCTTCACCACAAATATAACGCCCCGCACCCGTATGGACGTAAAGCTCGAAATTCCAGCCTGTTCCAAGAATATTATCGCCAAGATAACCTTTGGCACGAGCCTGTTCCAGTGCTTCATTTAAGTACTGGGCAGCTTCAATATATTCACCACGGATAAAGATGTAACCCTGAGTCGCTTCAAGTGTATATGCTGCAATCAACATACCTTCAATCAGCTGGTGAGGTAACTTTTCCATCAATAGACGGTCTTTAAAAGTCCCTGGTTCCATTTCATCGGCATTACAAATCAGGTAGCGAGGACCACCATCATTTGGCGCCATCAATGACCATTTGATCCCGGCAGGGAAACCAGCACCACCACGGCCTTTGACTGTTGCGGCTTTTACGACATCAAGGACTTCAGCAGGTGTCATGCCAATGGCTTTTTTAAAACCTGCATAACCGTCTAGTGCTTCGTAATCATCAGCACTACGTACATGCTCCTGCTTACTCAAACGCCAAGTCAGCGGATGAGTTTCAGGGTTTCCGTCGCCATAAATCGGTTTTGGTTCAGTATTCATACATACTTCTCCAATAACTGTTTGACCGAAGATACATCAACTAAGCCATGTGTATCTTCATCAATCATTAAGGTTGGTCCTTTATCGCAATTTCCTAAACAGCAAATTGGCAATAATGTGAAGCGACCATCTGCTGTCGTTTGCCCATACTGGATTCCAAGCTCACGCTGGAATGCCTCTGCTAACGTTTCAGCACCCATGAGAAAACACGCGATCGAATCGCAGAGTAAAATCACATGACGGCCTACAGGCTGGCGGTAAATACGGTTATAGAATGTTGCTACACCTTCCAAATCAGCCACACTAATACTGAGCATTTGTGCAATCGCATTCATTTGCGCATCATCGACCCAGCCATTACGACGCTGAACACATTTCAACGCATCTAAAGATGCAGCGCGTGGATAAGGATAGTGATGAATGTGATGTTCAATTTCATGAATTTCATCAGCAGTCAAAATTCCTTCAACATTCACACGAGGTTTTTTATCAGTCAAAATCATCATCATCGTTTACCCCTAGCGATCCACGTCAGCCATAACCACGTCAATGGTCGCCAAATAAATGATCAAGTCCGAAACCAGACTACCATTAATCACCGAAGGCATTTGCTGCAAGTGGGTGAAGGTTGGCGTACGAATACGTGTACGATAGCTCATGGTTGACTTGTCAGATGTGAGGTAATACGTGCTCGCACCTTTTACAACCTCAGTCATGAATGATGCTTCACCCGCAGGCATTACTGGACCCCAAGATACACTTAAGAAGTGTGTGATCAAGGTTTCAATATCTTGTAATGTCTTGTCTTTTGGCGGTGGAACAGCCAATGGGTGATCCGCTTTATAAGGGCCTGATGGCATGTTATCCAGACATTGCTGAATAATTTTTAATGACTCCGTGATTTCACGGAAATGCACCATGACACGTGCATAGGCATCGCCTTCATACTCAAGCGGCACATCAAAATCAAAGTTTTCATAGCCGCTATAAGGACGATATTTACGTACGTCAAAATCAATACCTGTTGCACGTAAACCAGTTCCTGTCACACCCCAAGCCAATGCCGATTTTGCATCATACTGGGCAACATTACGGGTACGACCAATAAACACCGAATTTTTCAGCGCTGCCGTGTGGTATTCGTTTAGACGTTTTGGCATCCACTCGAGCAGTTCCTTCACCAGCTTATGCCAGTTATTTGGAAGATCGTGAGCGGTACCACCAATACGGAACCATGCTGGATGCATACGGTAACCTGTAATGGCTTCTACGATGTCATACACTTTCTGACGGTCTGCAAACATATAGAATACAGGTGTCATACCACCCGCATCCTGAATCGCTGTACCGCAGAACAACAAGTGGTTATTGATACGGAACAATTCGTTCAACATGACACGAATCACTTGTGCACGCTCAGGCACTTTAATGCCTGCTAGCTGCTCAACTGCCATCACATACGGCATGTTTTGCGCACAACCACCCAAGTAATCGACACGGTCGGTATAAGGAATGAAAGAATGCCATGTTTGACGTTCAGCCATCTTTTCCACACCGCGGTGGTGATAACCAATATCGGGCACACAGTCTTTGACTTCTTCACCATCAAGCTGCAAGACCACACGGAATGCACCATGCGCAGATGGATGGTTTGGACCCAAGTTCAAGAACATAAAGTCTTCATCGGCGTTACCGCGCTTAAGACCCCAGTCTTCAGGCACAAAACGCAAATGTTCCTGTTCAAAATCCTGCTTCGCCTGATTCTGCATGTACGGCGTATATTCGGTCGCACGCGCAGAATACTCTTTACGAAGTGGATGACCTTCCCAATAGGTTGGCAACAAAATACGACGGAGCATCGGATGCCCTTCGAAATTGATTCCAAACATATCGTAGGCTTCACGTTCGTACCAGTTGGCGTTTGGCCAAATATTGGTCGCGGTTGGAATGTTTAAATCACTCTCGTTCAATGCAACCTTGATACGGATATCACTATTGCGCTCTAACGATAATAAATGATAGAAAACAGTGAAATCTGAAGCAGGTAAACCATCACGATGTACACGTAAACGCTCGTCCATTGCAGACAAGTCAAATAACATGACATAAGGACGGTCTACTTTACGTAGAAACATCAAAACTTCTTGTACGCGTGAGCGCTCAACCCAGACCGTTGGAAACTCTTCGCAAGTCGTTTGCACATAGAAGTTCTCACCGAATTTGGTTTTGAGTTCTTCTACAATTGCAAATGCTGGGCGTGAATCAACAGGGGTTGATTCTGGCATAGCAATGTCAGTTTCAGCCATTGGTTTGGCTTCCTATTTAATACAAATTCTTTTTTGGTTTTTGACAACCATGCTCAACATAGAGATGGAAAATCAAAAAAATTATTTAATTTCATCCATAGATCGTAAGTTTTTCACTGCAATCCGTTCAGCATTTTTTCGGTCACGTTCTGGCATCATCTTTGGCTTATATACTGGCTGAAGATCATCACCAATGACGGCTGATAATGGACGACGCTCAAGCTGAATTTGATCTTGCAAGAGCATAAGTGCCTGAATGAGTGCTTCTGGACGAGGAGGACATCCTGGAACATACACATCAACAGGAATGATTTTATCAACACCCTGTACGACAGAATAAATATCGTACATACCACCTGAGTTTGCACATGCACCCATGGAAATAACCCACTTCGGCTCAAGCATTTGTTCGTACAAACGCTGGATAACAGGTGCCATTTTGACAAAGCACGTTCCTGCAACAATCATCAGGTCAGCCTGACGAGGTGAAGCACGAATTACCTCAGCTCCAAAACGTGATAAATCATGCACACCCGTCAAGGTTGTTGCATATTCTACGTAACAGCAAGAAGTACCAAAGTTAAAAGGCCAAACCGAATTTTTTCGGCCCCAGTTCACTACGTTATGCAATACATCTTCAAGGCGAGTCATAAATACATTTTTATTGACTTCTTCCTGAAGTGGATCGTTCACAACTTGGCGTTCTTGTAATGGATATTGATTAGCATCCGGATTCGCACGGGTTAATGTATATTTCATCCCGAGTTACTCCTGTTTAGATGACGGTGCTGTCGATGTTTTGGATTTCATTCGACCAGAGGATTGTGCAGGGATATGACCAGTTGGATCGATGACCAACTCTTCAATTGAATTGAATCGCGTGATCTCTGCAATATTCATATTAGGAGAACCGATTTTAGGTTTAATTCCTGCTGCTTTACGACGATCTGACGGAGACCAAGTTAAGGCGCCTGTTGCAAAGACATAAATCAATGCAATAAGAAGATCTACAACAAAAATAACCATCGTGGTAAAGCCCATCCACCCGACTTCACGCACAGATGTTGCCCATGCATAAAGATAAAGTGCTTCAAGGTCGAACACGACAAAGAAAATTGCAACCAAATAGAATTTTGCAGATAAACGAATGCGAGCACCACCTGCGCTCACCACACCCGATTCAAACTGTTCCTGCTTCGCACGTCCCCATGATTTACCCCCTAGGAGTAAGGGAACAGTAAGCATAAAAACGCACAGAAATGTAACGCCGATCACGAAGGCAATAATTGCCCAATCGTATGGAGTAATGGCACTCATGCGGGGATAACTCCTGGCAGGCCTATTATTTAACAAAGAAATGTATGTTTAGGTCTTGGAAACGCACCAAACACAAAATTAATCCCGCCAATTGTACCTGATTTCGCTTTTCTCTTTCTAGTTCAAGCCTCTTAGCCTTTAGCATGGTTTTTATACATTTTTTTGACACAACATGGTTCAATCCCAACACCCACGTAGATCATCGATTTATTAAATCATTTATCACTTTATGATTATTTTTTTCTTTATTTGAAAAAAATCATGTCTTAAACCCAGATTCCGTAAATTTATAGCAAGAGCTCATGACATTTACAAATTGCACCACTATAGCGCAAGCATAATAAATTTAAATGATGATCATTTACCACTATGATAAATTATACTTAAATGCGTCCACGGCACAAATGTATCATTTTTTGTTCGAGCGGCATTGTTTTAGAGTGGTCATACTCACGCTATTGAACAATTATCCCAAGAAAGAAATCAAGTACGGTATTAAACTAAACAGTCAGATCGAAATCATGTCTTTAGCCTTATATAACCTGTTTCAATTCAGTAACATGCTTTAATTAACTTTATACAGATCAATTCGAACTGATGTGTATGCTAATAACAATGTATAAGGAGTAAAAGAATGAATCTTGAATATACCCATAAACCTAATTATTTCTTTTATGCGCAATTATTTATTCGCCATATAGAAACTTATATACAAAAACATCCTGATGTCCTTCATGCTACCTTTGAGTTGAGCGATATTTATGATTTATTTCGTCAAGATTATGCATCATCAACCACCAATCTCGACAGTATCCTAAATATTGCCGATGAATACAAAGTTGAAACTTTAAATAGTGGTGATCAGAAGCTAATTACCCATTATAAAATTGATGCAGAAAACAATTCACTCACCATTGATTTTGATGAAGATGCCGCTAAAAGTTTACAGCAAGGTAAATCTTTAGTTGCACCAGATGCGAACCAGTACGAATAACTTTTAAAATTTAAAAAACAAGGCAGTTTATCGCTGCCTTGTTTTTTTGTTCTATATCGATTTTTTCTTTTTACTATTTTCATTAAAACGTTTTGCAGGCCACTGCATCACAAAGCGGGCGCCGCCTAATTCTGGACTTTCATCTACCTGGATGGTTCCACCAAACCAATAGGCAATACGACTCACAATCGAAAGCCCCAAACCATAGCCGCCAGAAGCACGTGTACGACTATCATCTAAACGAGCAAATGCTTCAAATACTCTCGCGCGATCTTCTTCAGCAATACCCGCACCATCGTCTTCCACACAGATAAATGCATGACCATCTGGATGAATTCCACCAGAAATTCGCACCTTATCATTGCAGTAACGCACGGCATTACCTACCAGATTTTGAACCACACGATGCAAATAACGACGCTCTGCATCGACCATAACATAAGTGGGCGGTGGAATGAGTTCAATTTCTTTTTGGGTTTTGAGTGCTTCAGTTTCAATGGCTACCTGATTAAGCAGATCGACCAGTATGATCTCTTCAAAATCAAGCGAAGGTGTACCCTGCTCCAACTTGGCATAGGTCATGATTTCATCAATTAAGGTATTCAGTGCCTCAATATCACGGTCAATCATTTCCATTTGCTGAATACGATAATTGTAGTCATCTTCTTCAGCGAGCATTTCCATTCCAAAACGAATACGTGCAACAGGTGTTCTTAGTTCATGGGAAACTGCACGCATCAACTCACGTTGTGCCTCAATCAAACGCTGAATATGATCCGACATATTATTATAACTTGATGCCAGATTTGCCATTTCATCACTTCCCTCAATCGGGACACGTAATGATAAATCACCAGACTTCATGCGGTTGAGTGCATAACGTACCTGACGAATCTTTCGTTCAAGTGGTAAAATTAAACCATAAACACCCAGACTAAGCAGAAACAAACTAAATAAGGTAATTCCAGCAGAGAGTTGAAATGGCATCCAGTTGAATAATGGCACAGGCCCGAGTACCAAAGCTTGCATTGGATTGTTTGGCATGGGTGAGATAATCGAAATCGTGGTTCCACGAATGGTCGCATTATCTTTATAGAGCATCACACTTTGATCCTGACGTAAACGCCCGATCTGCTCCGAGTCCAAATTCAAATCTTTAACATCATAAATATTAATTGGATAAGAAAAATATTTCTGAATTTTTTGAACGTATTGTTTTTCCTGTCCAGGATAAAAAATCAGATAATCCAGGATAAAAATAGGCAGCGCCTTCATTTGACGCTCACCAATTTTATCTACCTTAATATAAAGGAAGTGTTTTGGATCATCCTTTAAGCCAATGACCACATAAGCAATTGAGGTTTCAGCATCATAACGAACAACTGATTTTTGCTCATCCAGACGTTTCTTCTCTGTACGTGATAACTCGATTTTGCTGGCATCGATATAATAGATGGGCAACTCAAGTAGATCAGAGGCATCTGATATCCAGTCTAATTTTTGTTGTTTTGTAGGCTGCCGAGCAATTCCTTCACCAATGACATAAGAAATGCCATCGGTCAATGATTCACGATATTCTTGAGCACGCTGGTAGTTAATAATCTGTACAAGTAAGTAGCCAAATAAAGCAACCAACATGACCAGAACGACCAAGCCTGCATAAATGCGCAAAAAAATACTGTGTTTAAACACTCGATCAGCCTTAAATGGAAGTTTTACTCATCACCATTACTTGCTTTTACAAGCCATTGGTTTCCTTCACAAACAAGTAACCTTTACTGCGCACAGTTTTGATACGTTTTGGATTTTCAGGATCATCACCAATTTTTGGACGAATACGTGAAATACGAACGTCAATCGAACGATCTTGACCATCATATTCAATGCCACGAAGACGCTCAAAAATATCTTCACGCGATAGGATCCGGCCCGCGTTTGAAGCGAGTAACCACAATAAATCATATTCGGCACTGGTAAAATCGACCAGCTCGCCATTTAAAGTTACCGAACGACCACCATTATCAATGACTAAATCATCAAATTCGATACGTTGAGCAACTTCATCCTCAACAGTCTTGTCTGTACGACGCAACAAAGCACGAATTCGTGCCAGTAATACACGTGGCTGAACAGGTTTAGCAACATAGTCATCTGCACCCATTTCCAGACCCAAAACCTGATCCATATCTTCAGTTCTGGCTGTAAGCATCAAAATCGGCTGATGATAATGTGGACGCACTTCACGACAAACCGTTAAGCCGTCTGCACCTGGCAACATCACATCAAGTACGACCAAATCAGGCTGTTCACTAATAATGCGACGAATGGCGCGATTACCGTCAGTTTCAACACCCACTTCCAATCCGTTACGGATTAAATATTCTTGTGTCAGACGTGCCAGACGCTCATCATCTTCAACAATTAAAATCTTGGGTAACTTTTCTTCTTGGCTCATACTTTTGCCCCTATGATCTATTGGAGTGTATCTATCAAAATCCAGCAGATACACTGACTTAATAGATTGCAATATACACACGTTTACATTGTAAACAAGTCCTCGTTCACCAAACTGATACATCTCGGTTGCATTTTGTTGCATTTTTATTAAGTGTTGAATTTTCAGATGTTTTTAATCTGATTTTAGTCACAGATTACAAGTTCGCCAATCGTCGGTTAGTACGTCCAAATATTAAACAAATTATTTCATTGATCGAAATACAGTAGCCTAAATGTTTGTTTTTTGAGTTATCCACAAACTTATCTATACGCAATTTTCAGGCTCTTTGTTATGCTATGCATCGCAGAATCATGCACATATCAAATGAAAAAAGAATTAAAGAAAAGTCAAGATTGATATCAAGCTTAAATTCCCGTATCTTGTGCCTATAAACAATATTAACCACTAAGTCTTGTGTTTATCCCTCAAACATCGTGCACAAAATTGCCCGGTTCAAACGGTCCATGAACATAACTACAGATGATAATGGAGCTATGCTGACATGAGCGTAATCACTTCAACTCCTGGACAACTTCAGGTGATTAAACGCAATGGAGAAGTTGCTACCTTTGATGCAGAAAAAATTTCTGTTGCGATTGGAAAAGCATTTTTGGCTGTTGAAGGTCAGCAGAGTGCCGACTCAAGTCGCATTCATGACCGAATCAGTCAGTTAACCGAAATGGTGTTAAACACCTTTAATCGCCGTTTACCTTCTGGCGGAACCATTCATATTGAAGAAATTCAGGATCAGGTTGAACTTGCGCTGATGCGTACAGGCGAGCATAAAATTGCACGTTCTTATGTCATCTATCGTGAGCAACGCAGTAACGCACGTCAACAGTCTGGTGCCAACCACCACCCTACGCTACAAATCACAGATGCCCAAGGTCAATTGCAACCCCTTGATCTAGATGCACTTAAAGCAACTGTAGAAAAAGCGGCAGAAGGTCTGGAAGGTATTGAAATTCAGGCGATTGTAGAAGAAACCGTCAAAAATCTTTATAACGGCGTGAAAGTCAGCGATATTGCCACCACCATGATGATGGCAACCCGTACCCGTATTGAACACGAGCCAAACTACACCTATGTCACTGCACGTTTATTACGTAATGAGCTTGTGGCTAAAGGTCTTGAGTTCTTAGGTCTGTCTGAAGATACCGCAGAAAATGATGCGCTTGAGACGTTCTTAAAAAAAGGTGTGGAACTTGAGCTTTTAGACCCTGAGCTTCTCAACTTTGATTTGGCGACTCTTGCTGCTGCGATCCAACCAGAGCGTTCAAACCAATTTACTTACTTGGGTTTACAAACGCTATACGACCGTTACTTCATTCACTCTGATGGTGTTCGTTACGAATTACCACAATTATTTTTCATGCGTGTGTCGATGGGTCTTGCGATCAACGAAGACAACCGCGAAGAACGTGCGATTGAGTTTTATAACTTGCTGTCAAGCTTTGACTACATGGCTTCGACACCAACCCTGTTTAACTCAGGTACATTGCGTCCACAATTATCAAGCTGTTACCTCACCACTATTGGTGATGATCTGTACAACATCTATGGTGCCATCCGTGACAACGCGATGCTGTCTAAATGGGCAGGTGGTTTAGGGAATGACTGGACACCAGTACGCGCTTTAAACTCCTACATCAAAGGGACTAATGGTAAATCTCAGGGTGTAGTTCCATTCCTGAAAGTTGCCAATGACACGGCTGTTGCAGTGAACCAAGGTGGTAAGCGTAAAGGTGCAGTCTGTGCATACCTTGAAACTTGGCATCTCGACATCGAAGAATTTCTTGAGCTGCGTAAAAACACAGGTGATGACCGTCGTCGTACTCACGATATGAATACTGCAAACTGGCTTCCAGACTTATTCATGCAACGTGTATTTGAGGATGGTGAATGGACACTATTTACCCCTTCAGAAGTGCCAGACCTACATGACCTGACTGGCGAAGAATTTGCACAGCGTTATGCATATTATGAGTCTATAGCGAAAGAACAGAACTTGCTGCATAAGAAAGTTCGTGCACAAGATTTATGGCGCAAAATGCTTTCTATGTTGTTTGAAACAGGCCATCCTTGGATTACTTTCAAAGATGTATGTAACCTGCGTTCACCACAACAGCACGTCGGTGTGGTTCACTCATCAAACTTGTGTACAGAAATCACCCTTAACACCAGCGATGATGAAATTGCAGTATGTAACTTAGGTTCGATTAATTTGGTCCAACACGTACAAGGCGGTGTTCTTGATCGTGACAAGTTAGCACGTACCATCAAAACAGCGGTACGTATGCTCGACAACGTGATCGATATCAACTACTACGCTGTACCACAGGCGAAAAACTCAAATCTTAAGCATCGTCCAGTTGGTATGGGCATCATGGGCTTCCAAGATGCACTTTATGAAATGAACATGGCTTATGGTTCTGATGAGGCGGTTAATTTTGCTGATGAATCGATGGAAGTGATCAGCTACTATGCGATCCAGACATCAAGTGATTTGGCAATCGAACGTGGCGTTTACTCGACATTTAAAGGTTCATTGTGGGATCAAGGTATCCTGCCAATTGACTCGTTAGATATCGTGGCTAAATCACGTCCTGAGCGCATGTTTGAAGTTGATCGTACACAGCGCCTGGACTGGGATACCCTACGCAATAAAGTCCAAAAAGACGGTATGCGTAACTCGAATGTCATGGCGATTGCACCAACGGCAACCATTTCAAACATTTGTGGTGTATCTCAATCGATTGAACCCACTTTCCAGAACTTGTATGTAAAATCAAACTTGTCTGGTGAGTTTACAGTGATCAACCCTTACCTTGTACGTGCGTTAAAAGAACGTGGTTTGTGGGATACTGTAATGGTGAATGACCTGAAACACTTTGAAGGTTCGGTACAAAAAATTGCCCGTATTCCTGAAGAATTAAAGGCAATCTTTGCAACTGCATTTGAAGTTGAACCACGCTGGATTGTAGATGCTGCTTCTCGTCGTCAAAAGTGGATTGATCAGGCACAATCTTTGAATCTGTACATTGCAGGCGCAAATGGTAAGAAACTAGATATCACCTATAAAATGGCGTGGTTACGTGGTCTTAAAACAACTTACTATCTCCGTGCATTAGGTGCAACATCTGCCGAGAAATCAACCATCAACACAGGTGCATTGAATGCAGTAAAACCAACAACTGTCGCAGCACCAGTTGCTGCCGTCGCTCAGGAAACTAAACCAGAAGTGACAGCAGAAGATGGTTTCACCACAGCAGCACCAGTACCTATGGCTTGCTCAATCGACAATCCAGATTGTGAAGCGTGTCAGTAAGACACCATAAAGGAAATATCAGAATCTGATATTTCCTTCTACGAGAGCGGGGTAAAAATCATGTTACATCTGAGTCATAACTACACATTAGGCTTGATGGTACTGATTTTTGCCTTCGTTTTCTTTTACGCACCGATGGTTTACGCTTTTTTTAAAATTCGTAAACAGCAGCGTAATCAAAATAAGTAGTGGGGATATCTGTTCTAATGAATAATTTTAGAACATCTATCGACAAAACTTAATTTTGCTTACACATAATAAGCGTATAGTAATGGCATCTTCGTAGAAAGGTGTCGATAACGATATTAACAACGAAGAGAGAATTGAGATGTCTATCCTGAGTTGGGACGATTTAGAAGATGATTCGCAAAAACCGGCTGCACATGAACACAAGCCTGCGCCCGTCGATACGCAAAAAGCGCCAGCTGCGCCGTTGGTATCTGATGCAGAGCCATCATCGCCGCGTGTGGCAACTGCACAATCCTCTGGAACCGATTCCATGCGATCAACAGATCCAACCGATCCGGTGGCTCGAGCATCTGAGTCCCTAAAACATCTGGACATTACGGCTGGTCTGCAAGAGATTGAAACTGGTGCCGCACGTGTACAGGTTGATGATAAAGCCATGATCAACTGCCGTGCAGACTTAAACCAGCTTGTACCATTTAAATACGAATGGGCTTGGCAGAAGTATCTGGATGGTTGCGCCAACCACTGGATGCCACAAGAAGTTAACATGAACCACGACATCGCACTCTGGAAGTCTGAAAATGGCTTAACCGAAGATGAACGTGTGATTGTAAAACGTAATCTTGGCTTCTTCTCTACTGCAGACTCACTGGTTGCAAATAATCTGGTTCTTGCGATCTATCGCCTCATTACCAACCCCGAATGCCGTCAGTATATTTTGCGTCAGGCATTTGAAGAAGCCATTCATACACATGCATACCAGTACTGTATCGAATCTTTGGGTATGGATGAAGGCGAAATCTTCAATATGTATCACGAGATTCCAAGTGTTGCACGCAAAGCAGCATGGGGCTTGAAATATACACAATCTTTGAGCGATCCAAAGTTTGAAACAGGAACCCCTGAAACAGATCAGCAGCTTTTGCGTAACCTGATTGCATTCTACTGCGTACTTGAAGGGATCTTCTTCTATTGTGGCTTTACTCAAATTTTGAGTATGGGCCGTCGTAATAAGATGAATGGTGTTTCTGAGCAATTCCAGTACATCTTGCGTGACGAATCAATGCATGTAAACTTCGGGATCGACATGATCAACCAGATCAAGATCGAAAACCCGCACTTGTGGACAGCAGAGTTCCAACAAGAAGTGATTCAGATGATTGTGGAAGGTACATTACTTGAAATCGAATATGCACGTGACACCATGCCACGTGGTGTATTAGGTATGAATGCTGCCATGATGGAAGAGTACTTGAAGTTTATCTGTAACCGCCGTTTGGCACAGCTTGGTTTGCCAGAGCAATATCGTGGCGTGAACAACCCATTTCAGTGGATGTCTGAAATGATGGACTTACGTAAAGAGAAGAATTTCTTCGAAACGCGCGTAACAGACTATCAGACAGGTGGCGCTTTGAGTTGGTGAAATAAGTTATTGATAATATTCAAAAAAACCGTCTTTTAATAGGCGGTTTTTTCATACTTAATTTCTTAGTTATTTAAAATGATCAAGATCATCCTGAATTAACCTTTCATTTTAACCAGTCAAATCTTTGACTGTAGCGGTTGTCCCATTATTTTTAACAGACTCAATTCCCTTATCACGAGACTGTTCAGATGCATAAAACTGACTGGTTCCAATCACCTGATGATTGGCTGCCTTTAAATTAAAATAAGGTTTGTCATTTTTTGCAACTAAACGCTCGTATCGCGCGTCATCTGAACTATTTTTTTGTACAGATGCAATTCCATTTTCTGCCGATGCTTTGGCTTTATACAGCTCGCTCGTCAAAATAATTTCACCATTTCCCGCTTTTAACACAAAACGATATTGCCCATCTTTTGCCTGACTAATTTCGTACCAACCTGACATCAGCTATCCCCTGTTATTATGAGTTTCGTATTTTTTTTAAACAATGTATTCAAAATATAAAAGATTTTAATGATAGATAAAAGTCTATATTTATACTTTTCACTTCTCTTTTTTAGATATTATTTTCAGTGACCGTTTTTAAAATTTGCGAAAAATTACGTTTCCATTAAAACCAAGACTATCTTCTACACGTTGCCTCTGTATTGCAGCCAAATCCGAAAGATTAAAATAAGCGTACTCTGAGTGCTCGTGACTCAACTGAATTTTATGCTCTCGCGGTAACTTGCAGCGAAAGATACTCACATGCGCATCGATATCGGAATGCAAATAAATGCCCGTAAGGATAGCATTTTCAATATCAACGCCTAGTTCCTCCAAGCACTCACGCTGTAACCCCTCAAAAATTGTTTCTTGTGGATCAATAGCTCCCCCTAGCAATCCCCAAGCCAAATGACCATACGTAGCCTTAAGCAGTAAAATTTGTCCCTGTGGATTAATAATTACCGCATGTGCCCCTACACGATATCGGTCTAAAAATGCCATGAATACTCCTGCAATAAAAAAGGGAGTTGTACTCCCTCTTCATCTGTTTATGCTTTTTTAACAAATTCAGATTTCAGCTTGATTTGTCCAATGCCATCAATCTTACAATCGATATTATGTCCATCGGATGAATCTGGAACCAAACGAATATTTTTTACTTTGGTTCCAACTTTTACCACAGAAGAAGAACCCTTGATTTTCAAATCCTTAATTACGGTGACAGGATCACCATCGGCGAGTATATTTCCGTTTGCATCTTTAATGATTTCATTTTCATCAAGCGCAGCAGCTTCCCCTTCTTTCCATTCGTAAGCACATTCAGGGCAAATCAATAAGTCATTATCTTGATAGGTATATTCTGACTGACATTTAGGACAATGTGGTAAAGACATTAAAAAACTCGAAAAGCATTATTATGCCGTGAATTGTCTTTTTTTTCAAAAAATTGAAAAGAATTCTAAAATGGAAGCTTGATATCAACCAGCTTCCAAGATAAGCCATCACGATGCAAAATAAACTGAATTTCCTGCGATTGTTCTGTTAGTAAAGTCACTTCAAACTGGCTAAAGGATTCATAATGCCCAGAGTAATCAAGTCTGACTGATGGGGTTTGCTCAATGGGATGATCGGTAGACGCAGAATCTAGAGGCCGAGAAAAAGATATACTTTGTTTTAACTCTTTGCCTTGTAGCAATAACGCAACTCCCTCGGGAGTCAGTGTAAAATCAACAACTTTATCAATCAGCTTTGTTGCAAATACGCGGCTTAAGATGTGAAGCGGATCTTCAGGGTGAGCTTCTTGTACTTCAAGCACCCTTAAATGGATCCGTTGTTTTAAATTATTTTGAAGCATCGGAAAATCGATATATTGAGCAAGATGCTTAGCATCGTTATTCTGAACAGCTTGCTGAATCTGATATGCCACCCAATAAGGTGAAGCGAATACATAAAATAAAAATAAAAACAGTACGACCATCAATAGAGATGTTAATTGTTTCATATTCAGTTGATGTATCCTATTTGAACAATGCAGATTTGTCTTATCAAGAAGCTTAATCAGGAATTTCGGCATTCACCAGTAAGCCTAACAGATGTAAAGATTGTTGCCATCCCAAATAACATGCTTCAACGGGAATCGCATAGGGAATACCAGATTGGGTAATATAGACTTCTGCTCCAACACTTACAGGCTGTATTTCTATCGTTACTTCAATCTGGCCAGATAATGCTGGATGATCAAAATGATCATTGTAACGAATCAAGTGATTTGGAATCAGCTTGATATAAGTTCCACCAAAAGAATGCGAGCTTCCTGTTGAAAAATTGGTAAATGACATCTGATATTGTCCACCCTCTTTGGCTTCAAAGGAATGTACTTTGGCCGTAAATCCATTGGGAGCTATCCATTTCACAAGCGCATCTGGTTCCAGAAAAGCACGATATACGCGCGACGGAGGTGCATTAAATATACGATGTAGTCTCACCATTCCCATCCCTGTTCTCCTTTTATAATAATTATGATTTGAACACTGGCAAAACGGATAACATCCTGTAGATCATGCTGCCCAGTTTATATAAAGTACCCAATACTGCTTCGATCAGGCACTTTGCTAATATCTAAGAGGATTTAGTTTTGTAAGGGTTCATCATCTTCATATTCGTACAGGTAACTCATACAGCCCCAGCCATCGTAATCGCCACCAAAATCCTGCGCAATATGGGTAAACCACTGTTCCAAATCCTGAATGTCATCATATTCGGGCGTCATGGTCACATGAATGTTAAGCACCCACAGATCAGAACCCTCTGTATGCTGGTCTTCTTGAAATAAAGACACTTTTTGTTCTTGGTGCAAAAGATGTAACGCACATTTTTCGATATCTGACTGTTCTTTAAATACAATTGAAAATTCGAACTCATGTGGTTCGTTTAAATCGTTGCCATCTTCGACCATTTGCCAAAGCACATTGCCATTATCATCATCTGGAAAAAGTTCATAGTTACGGCTCATGTATATGTCCTTGTTATGATGGTTTGAAAATAATTTTAATTCTAGCTTAACTTAATTTTATGTCAGTTTTATCACTTAGATACTTTTTATTACTCGAATTTGTGTCAGATCATTTTTAGAGATTTTTTAAAATGGAACTGTGGCTACAATGTCTAAAGGTTGCTGGGTAAATGGCTGGATGAATTTGAGTGAAGTCGCATGTAACGCCATACGCTTTAAGGCAAATTTGGCAGGTTCAGGATGATAAAGCTTATCTCCCATAATTGGATGACCAATATGCTGCATATGTACACGAAGCTGATGGGAGCGACCAGTAATCGGTTCAAGCTGAATTCGGGTTTGATTGAATGCTGCATTATAATCAAGTGGCTGATAGCATGTCTTTGCTGCTTTACCTTCTACAAAATCAATTTTTTGTTTAGGTCGATTCGGCCAGTCTGTGATTAAAGGTGCTTCAACCATTCCTTGTGCCTGCACCTCTCCATCAACCAAAGCAATATAATATTTTTGGATACATCGTGTTTGAAACAATTTGCTGATCGCGATTTCTGCACGGCGATGTTTAGCAAACATCAATAGTCCAGAAGTTGCCATATCCAGACGATGTGTCACTCGCGCCAATGGATATTGCTGCCGTATTCTTAGATAAGCACTGTCCTGATGTTCGGGTAAGCGCCCCATCACAGACAGCAAGCCAGCAGGCTTATCTATCACAATCAGGTCATCATCTTCATAGACCATACACATAGGGTCTTGCGGTGGCATGTATACAAAGTTAGTGCTCATTGATTGATACAGTTCATGGGAAATCAAAATCGTCGCGCAACATAGCAATGGCACATTCAGGTGTCAATCATACGGCCTAGAATTTCATTGCCTCCAGACTTGGATACAGATTGAAGGCAAAGGCTGATTTTTTGAAAGAAATAGCGCAAAATAGTTTGAATAATTCTATACACAATTCAGGTTAGACGTTTTATGAATGATTTGGCGTTTACTTCATTCACCCTTATTGGTGTCGATGCACAAAAATTCTTGCAAGGACAAGTCCTGCTTCATATTGAACGCCTCGCAGAAAATACGACGCGTTATACAGGAATTTGTGATCTTAAAGGACGTATCCACTTTGGTTTATGGATCACCAAACTCAATCCTGAAGAATTCCAGATTGTAACCACCCAAGATCAGGCCGAAGATTTTGCCCTACATATTAAAAAATATGGCGCATTTTCTAAAATGAAGCTTGAGAAAACGGGAACAGTTTATCCAACAGTTACAGGCATCCAGACTGAATTTTCAAATAGCGAAACAGATATCAATGCATGGCAACTCCAGGCCATTGAATCTGGTCAGGCATGGATTAGCAAGCTGACCGAACATGAGTTTCAGCCACAAGAATTACGCCTGCATCAGCGTGATGGCGTCGACTATGACAAAGGATGTTATCTGGGACAGGAAATTGTCGCTCGTTTATGGTTCAAGGCAAAACCCAAGCACTGGCTACATCTGGTATTAGGCGATGGCGAAGTGCCTGTATCCGCAACTAAATTGAATAATGATGTTGAAGTGGTTAATAGTATTGCTATAGCGTCAGGTTATAAAGCGTTGGTGATTGCCAAACCTGCTGCACTTGAGGAATTAAGCCTCACTGTACTTGATTTGCCCGAAGCATTAAGCGCCGATGTGGCTCGTCCTCAATAACAGATATGATGTATTGAGCTCGAATTAAGCCTTCAAATTTGAAGGCTTTTTTATATCCAGATCATTGAGATATAATCAAACAGTTACTAAAAACATTGTGCCGTGCTATTTAAACTTATCATGTAAGATAGATCATTAGTTATGCTAAGCGATGAACAACTTCACACATTTTTTTACGAAAGTTGCTTTATATTTTAGGCATTATTCTCACAATAAAACGATCACTGGAATCATGATGAAAACTTGGTTAACTACACTTATTTTAAGTCTATCGACTTTGGGGCTGGCACATGCAGATGTTGCGACAACACAGCAAAACTTAAAGAAAAACTTTCCAGAGATTCCAGTTTCTGCGGTCAATACTACGCCTGTTAAGGGGGTTTATGAAGTCATCACTGAAGGCCAAATTGTCTATACCAATGACGATGCACAGTACTTTTTCGTAGGTAATCTGGTCGATCCTAAAAATCAGCGGAACCTGACAGCCGAACGCATGCAGCAACTCAATAAAATTGATGTCAGCACATTACCCTTAAACCAAGCGATCAAACACGTCAAAGGTAATGGCAAAAGAACACTGTATATTTTTAGTGACCCTGACTGTCCTTATTGCCAGCGCCTCGAAAAAGAACTTACTGCGGTAGATAATGTGACCATCTATTTATTTTTGTTCCCGTTGACGACGTTGCATCCAAATGCAGAAACCATAGCAACTCAGATCTGGTGTTCAAAAAATCAATATCAGGCATGGCAAGATTATTTACTCAATCATAAAGCATCAACAGCCTCTCAAAAATGTAGCACCCCGATCCAAAAAAATCTGGCGTTAGGACAAAAACTCAACATTAATGGCACACCTACCATGTACCTCAAAAATGGAGAACGCATTGCGGGTGCTATGCAAGCAGGTCAATTAAATACGTTGCTGGATCAAGCCCAATAATCCCATAGCATCACTCATGGGTATAACAACTTCTGAATAATTAACTTTATTAAAAAATCATGATTGAATGTTAATGGTGACGTATCTTTCTTCAAAAGCTCTTCATGATTGGGGAGCTTTTTTACAAAGTTTGAGTACAGTGATACGCCGTGTATCAAAATGCTGTGATTTATCTTAATTTATGCATTTACATTCTTTTGAAAGTACTTAATATGAACTAGATCAAGCAACACTTATACTTATCAAAGGAATGCAATGAGTATAAAAACAGGATATCCAGAGATGAAAAAACACCTCCTCGCAATACTTCTCTCCCTTTCTGCAAGCATGACTTTCGCTGCAGATGCGCCAGCAAATACATCCCAAGCAACGCCTTTTGATAAAGCAGAACAGCTTTATAATCAAAAAAACTATACAGCGGCATATCAGGAAATCGATCGACTTGCCAAAGCGGGTAATCCTCAAGCCATTTATAATCTTGGGTTTATGACCGAACTCGGGCAAGGCACAACTAAAGACCCCAAAAAGGCGCTGAGCTATTATCAAGATGCATCTAATAAAGGCTATCCTGTAGCGACTTACCGCCTTGCACAGATTTATTCGCTAGGCGATCTGGGTGTCACCAAAGACGTTAATAAAAGCCGACAGTATCTTGAAAAAGCCTCAAATGCTGGATTTGACGAAGCAACAGTAGAGCTTGCAGTGTTGTTATTCTCTGAAAACAAACCTGCATCAGATCAGCTTGCACTGAAAAAACTGGACCCTCTCATCAAAAAGAATAATTATCGGGCAATGCATTTAAAAGCAATTTACGACATTAGCAACGGCTTTAAAACCAAAAATGAAGCTGCTGTTAAGGTTGGGTTAGCCAGTATCGAAAGTCTGGCCAAAAAAGGCTATGTTCCAGCGCTGATGGCCGTAGGAAATATGCTGGCAAATGGTAATATCGTGCCGCAAAATCTGGAAGAAGCGAAAAAAATCTTCACTGCTTTGGCACAAGACAATGTCCCTCAAGCCAAGGAGTCACTCGCTGCAGTCAATCAACTGATTGCTGCAAAAGCCAAAGCACCTGCAAGCAAAGCAAAAAGCTGAAACTAAAAAAATATCAGAAACTGTCTTACACATTTAAGGCAGTTTCACCACCACAACATAATCAAGCCGCTAATGCCCATAAATCCTAAAATGGTACTCAGCATCAAAGGCGTCAAGGCCTGCTCATTCAAACCATAAGCCTGACCAAAAATTCCAAAAGCAATTGGCATAGGTAAGGCAGCCAGAATAGTTCCCGCGTGGAGCATTTCTTGACTCACACCAGGCAATATCCGTAATAGACTGTAAATAACCAACGGCATCAATACCACTTTAAATGACACCAGTAAGTAGCTTTGTAGGTTCAATGCAGTCATTCCCATACCCACCAAACTGCCACCAATTGCAAATAATGCCAAGGGTGATGCTGTTTTTCCAAGCAGCTCTAAAGACTGATTGAGTAAAGTCGGTGGCTTAATATCCAGAAAAATAAAACTCATTCCTAAAATGATTGCAATAATTACAGGATTTTTGAGCAAGCTTACTGCTGTTTTACGAACAACAGCCCAAATATTTTGCTGACCATGTAACCCTGCTTCGGCCAATGCCAAAACCAGTGCAAGTATGAGCAAATTTTCTAAAATCAACGTCAATGAGATATAAATTGCAGCATGAGCCCCCATCAATAATGTTAAGACCGCAGTACCAATAAATCCTGTATTTGACATAGATCCACCCATCGACAGGATTGCTGTAGGTGTCAATGCATAACCAAATCCTTTACGATAACAAAGAAATGCCAAAGCAAAGATCAGAAGTGAACCACCACCATAAGCAATAAAGTAAGAAGGATGCCAAATATCGGTCAGGTTTTTATTGGAAAGCGCAAAAAACAAAAATGCAGGTAACGCAATTTTAATAATAAAAGCACTGAGTGCCTTGATCTGCTCAGGGGTGATCAAACGTATTGATACACTCAAATAACCTGCAAACAATAACAGGAAAATCGGAACAATAACTTGAACAACCACCTAGGCTTCCTTGGGTTTTGTCAGAAGAGAAAAATTTCGATCTGAAAATCTTTCTCTCGCGTGAATCAATGAGAAAATGCTTTAAATAACTGTTTCAAACCATGCGGCTGACAACGTAGATACTGAGGTGAAATCTCAATTTCTGCACCAAGCGCAGCAGCAGCATGCCAAGGCCAGCGAGGGTCATACTGCATTGCACGTGCCAACGCAATAGCGTCAGCCTCATCATTCTGTAAAATCGCTTCGGCCTGATCAGGTTCGGTAATCAAGCCCACTGCAATCACAGGAATTGATACGTTTTGCTTAATTTGTGCCGCAAATGGCACCTGATAATTTGCGCCCACTTTAATATCTTGCATGACGTGCAGGCCACCACTAGATACATGAATATAAGCGGCACCTAACTGTTCCAAAGCCTGCGATAGCCCCACACTGGATTCGATATCCCAACTTTGGGTTGGCATCCAGTCTGTTGCAGAAATACGTACACCTACAGGAAAACCTTCTGGCACGACCGCTTTCACAGCTTGCAAAACCTCAAGTGTCATGCGGATACGATTTTCAAATGAACCGCCATATTCATCATCACGTAAATTTGAAAGTGGCGATAAAAATTGATGCAATAAATAGCCATGTGCCGCATGAATTTCAATAAGTTTAAATCCTGCCTCAACTGCTCTGACGGCAGAAGCTGCAAAATCAGCCTGAATCTGCTGGATTTCATCTCGTGTTAAGGCATGTGGAGCCAGATCATGTTCTCCAAATGCAATGCTACTTGGCGCGACTGTTTGCCAGCCATGTACATGATCTGGCGGGATTTGCCCTTTACCTAACCAGGGCTTGTCTGTGGATGCTTTTCGTCCCGCATGTGCGAGCTGAATCCCAAAAGGGACAGGTGAAAGGTGTTTGATCTTATTCAGCAACATCTTGATCTGATCACGTTGGTTATCATTCCAAAGACCAACATCGGCATAACTGATTCGTCCCGCTGCCTGCACCGCAGAGGCTTCAATAATACATAATCCTGCACCAGATAAGGCATAGTTTGCCCACTGCTGTTCATGCCAATAGGTGATTTCACCCTGATCTGTAGCAGAGTACTGACACATCGGTGCAATAATAATTTTATTGCTCAGGCGCAATGTATCAAACTGAATATTTTCAAATAGCTTTGCCACGTTTCACCTCTAGATCAGATTAAAATTGTTTGCTTACACGCAAACCTGCACTCCAGTTTCGACCATCTGCCGGTTCAAAAAAACGGCTATTGCCATCATTAACAATCACCGAACCCACATAACTTTTATCGAACATATTATCCACACGGCTATATACATTTAGTTTCCAGTCCTGCATTTGCCATGTATATCCTGCATAGGCTGCAACTACGGTGTAGCTCGGTGCTGCATCTGAGTTTTTATCATCCACATAAATTTTGTCGTTGTACTGGGCATCTATGCCTCCATGAAAACCGGTTTGAGGCTTCCACGCCAAAGATGCATAAGCCTGATTTTTTGCGACTCCTGGAATTTGATTACCCGATGTAATGGCAGCAACAGAAGCAGTTGCAGGTACATCTGCATCGAAAGTTGCATTCAAATAAGCATAGCTTGTATTTAAGACCAGATCACGCCAAAGCTGTTTATTCCATGTAAATTCGATACCTTCACGTAAGGTTCTATCGGCATTGCGAAAAGTGGCACGCCCATTGATACTTCCCGCCGAGACAATGTCATCCTTGGTTTTGGTCTGAAATGCAGCCAAAGTAAAATCACCAAGTCTGTTTTGTGATTTTAGCCCTGCTTCATAGGTATCGCTGGTCGATGCTTTTAAACCAAAATTAAAACCTGAAAGATCTGGATCTGGGTTATACGCCATTTCTGTAAAGGTGGGCGTTTCAAAACCTTTAGCATAACTCACATAAGCCAAGAGTTCAGGCACAATTTGCCAACTTAAAGCAGCCGAAGGTAAAACCTTAGAATAATCGGTCTTGCCACTGTCATCTGGATTACTGTCTTTTGCGGTATTGCCTATGACAATAAAATGATCATCGGACTTATAGTGAACATTACTGTAGCGAACCCCTGTATCTAGGCGCCAAGTCGGTAAGAACTGCCATGACGCTTGTAGATAAGGGTCGATATTCCAAAGCGTATTGTCTTCGTCACGACGTAAATTGCCTTTCACCCCATAGCTTGGTTGATTATTGACCGTAACGTAATTTTCGTAGCCTTTACGGTCTTCATCCATCGCATCAAGAGCCACGCCTACGCTAAAAGTTGTATTCGGTAATAATTCCTTACCTGTCCAACGTAGATCTGCCCCATAATAATTCCGTTCAAAATCAATCACACCACCAGCCTGATTTTTACTCGCATCTTGCGTAGATTTAGGAATCGACTGATATTGTGTGACTTTACGATTGCCCAGATATCCCATCATATACAGCTCATTTTGATCATTGATGGGTTTACTCCAGGTCACACCTGTTTGCGTCTGTTCGATATCTTTACGTACATCAAATTGTTGTAAAAAAGGTACTTGTTGTTTAGGGTTTGCTTTCCACTGATCACGTGTCAGCCCCTGCGGATCATCTGCATTAATTTTGACATAATTGGTGATCCAGTTAATTTTTGAGCCGTCGTCCAGATTCCATGTGAGTTTGGCATTATTCAAGATTTTGTGAGCAGCACTGTGTTCACGATAACCATCGGTGTCAAAATAGGATGAGCTAATTACATAACTCGGTTGATTACTTTGTTTAGCGCCGCCTTGCAATATTAAACCTGTCCGATTTTTATCATGACTGCCGCCTGAATAATTCAGTTCAACTGAGTCCTTACCCTGTCCTTCTTTCGTCGTGGTCAGTAAAGTTCCGCCAGATGAGTTTCCATACAATGATGAAAATGGCCCAGTTAACACCTCAATATGATCCAGACTACTCAAATCAATATTAGAGGTTTGGCCTTGGCCATCGGGCATGGTGGCAGGAATACCATCGACATACAAACGTATACCACGTACGCCAAAGGTAGAACGTGCGCCAAAACCACGCATAGAAAGCTGCAAGTCTTGTGCATAGTTTTCCCGATTATTTAACTGAATCCCTGGAACGCCTTTCACTACTTCAGTCAGGTTAACTCCTGCACTTTCGATCTGTTGCGGTGCATCAATACGGAAAATAGAGGCAGGCGTTTTTAAATATTCGGTATCGGTTCGTGTCGCTTCTACTTTAATGGTGGGTAATTGGACTGCTGTATTTACAGTTTCTTGTGCCCAAAGGGAACCACTCGTCCCCAAACCTGTTGCTAAAAACATATAACGATACAGTGTATTGAATCGTGTAAAACGCATTCATTTATCCTTATCTTGAAAATTTTACCCAAAAGTAAAGCATTAAAACTTAAAAATATCTGAATATCATATCGACAAAAAACGATTTTATCGATGCCTGATCAGATCTTTATGTAAACACGCCATATTTTGACGTATGAAAGACATAAGCCTATACATATTAGAGGCTACAATGCGCCCCATCCTTTACAATGGACAAGATCGCCCCCATATTAGCGTTGGTTGATAGAGTTGAGCTAAAGATGCCTGAATTACCTGAAGTTGAAACGACAAAAACAAGCCTGTTACCTTTACTGAACCAACGTGTCAAATCTGTGCAAGTCAGAGACTCCCGATTACGCTGGCCTATTCCCGAAGATATTTCTCGTCTTGCTGGACAGCGTTTAACGAGTCTAAAGCGACGCTCCAAATATATTTTGGCCGAATTTGAAACAGATCAAATGCTGTGGCATTTAGGCATGTCAGGCAGCTTTCGTGTGGCGACAGCAGCAGATGAACTACGTAAACATGATCATCTGATTTTAACATTCGATGATGGCACCGAGTTGCGTTATCACGATCCACGGCGTTTTGGCTGCATTTTATGGCTGAATGAAGAATCACAAAGCAAGCTACTTAATCCACTTGGCCCAGAGCCTTTAAGTGAAGATTTTAATGCAGACTATCTTTACCAAAAGTTAAAATCCAAGCAAGTCGGCATAAAAATTGCACTTATGGATAATCATGTCGTGGTAGGCGTAGGTAATATTTACGCGACAGAAAGCCTGTTTAATTTAGGAATTCACCCTGCCCAGCCTGCCAGTAGTTTGAGTAAGCCTCAAATTCTGGCTTTAGTTCAAGAAATCAAACGTATTTTAAAATTTGCGATTGAGCTGGGTGGTTCAACTTTACGAGACTATACCAATGCAATGGGCGAAAACGGTTATTTCCAGCAAACACTTTTGGCTTATGGCCGTGCAGGTGAAATGTGCGTAAACTGCGAAACACCTTTAGAAAATCTAAAACTTGGACAACGCGCCAGTGTGTTCTGCCCTCAATGTCAGCCATTAAAGCGAAAATAATGTGTATCTTTAAGATCACAAGCGAGGTTTAATTCATGCAAACAGCCATCGTGCGACATATTTTAGTTAAAGACAAAGATTTGGCCGATCAGCTAAAAAAGAAAATTCAGGATGGTGCAGATTTCACTAAGATTGCCAAGCAGTATTCAACCTGTAATTCTGCCAAACGTGGTGGTGAACTTGGTGAAGTTAAAAAAGGTCAACTGGTTCCTGTCATTGATAAACTGGTATTTAGTGCCGCTGAACGCGTATTACATGGACCAATCAAAAGCCAGTTTGGTTTCCATTTGGTCGAGATTAAATTTAGAACAGATTTTCGTTGAATAAAAGGCTTAAGCACTTTAAGTATTTAAGCCTTATTTAATCAGTTTGAGCTGAATTTCGCATTGGGATTCATCTGATAGGTCCATGCCTGTATCCATTGGTTTGAGTCGAGTAAGACATCAATCATGACACGTTCATACTGAAAACCTTCAAATTCATCCAGCATTTGCCAATGATCTTCAAGCTGATCACTACTAAAAACCAATCCTTCGACCTGTGGTGCAGAAGAATCTAGCACAATCGCAGGTAGTCCCTGATCTGGCCCCCAATCCAAGGTATGAATGACACCATGTACATAGCCAGTTTGCCATTCACCATTGAGCTTCGCCAAAATATGGGCATTGGGCTGATCAGGTCGTAACGTGCCATAAGCAAATAATCTATTCATCTACAGCTTATCCTTCATTTTTAACAGTCGTGTTTAATTGCTGGTCATAATCTCAAATTTTTAAGAAAAATCCATGCCAGAATCAAACGATTCATATAAAAAAACGGTACGCACCGCGTACCGTTTTCACAAGCAACCGCTTAATGATGAATCAGTTAAACCTGAGGACGATTTTTTAATTCATCACGAATTTCACGCAGAAGTGCGATATCTTCCGGGGTTGGTGCTGGTGCTGCAGGTGCTTCTTCCTGCTTACGACGCATACGGTTAATGAGTTTCACCATTAAGAATACAACCCATGCCAAAATAATGAAGTTAATTAAAATGGTTAAGAAATTACCATAAGTGAGTACATTCACACCCGCTTTTTGTAATGCATCCAATGATTGTAGATTATCAGGGTTGTTGCCCAATACAACAAATTTCTGGGTAAAATCGACACCACCACCCGTAATGACAGTAATCAATGGCATGATAATATCTTTCACCAATGAATCGACAATTTTACCAAAAGCACCACCAATGATGACACCCACAGCCAAATCAATCATATTGCCTTTAACGGCAAATTCTCTAAATTCTTGAATAATACTCATCTAAATTCTCCAGCTAGGCAACTTGCCCACTTTGTTTCTAATTACATTTTTTAGTAAATGTAACTTTTATTGATATATGAAATTCAATGTAATGTTTTTTCTAGAAAAAGAAAGATATGTCACATTTTAACAACATAACTTGTATTTGACTGATTAAATACCACACTCAGCAAATTAAGTAATGGATTACTTCTTCCTTTTTATCATAAAAATATGCCATAAAAAAAAACCGCTAAAGCAAATTTAGCGGTCTTTTGATGACTTAATCAAACCGACTTATGCGCGATTACGCTTACGTTCGTTTTCAGTCAAATAACGCTTACGAATACGGATCGATTTTGGCGTTACTTCAACCAACTCATCGTCTTCAATGAATTCAAGCGCTTGTTCAAGCGTGTATTCAATTGCAGGCGTAAGCGTCAACGCATCGTCCGTACCAGACGCACGTACGTTGGTTAACTGTTTCGCTTTGGTTGGGTTAACCACCATATCGTCTGAACGTGAGTTAATTCCCACGATCATACCTTCATAAACTTCAAGCTGTGGCTTAGCAAACAAACGACCACGGTCTTGCAAGCTAAACAATGCATAGCCCAAGCAAGTCCCTTGAACCATTGAAATCAACACACCGTTTTGACGCTTCGCAACAGTACCTTGTTTCACAGGACCATAATGCGAGAAGCTTGACGTCATGATTCCTGTACCAGACGTCATGGTCAAGAATTCAGAACGGAAACCAATCAAACCACGCGATGGAACAGTTGCTTCAATACGGATACGGCCTTTACCATCCACTTCCATATTGGTCATTTCGCCTTTACGATGGCCCATTTGTTCCATCACAGCGCCTTGATGCTGTTCTTCTACGTCAAACGTTACGTTTTCGTAAGGTTCTTGCTTTTCACCATCAATTTCTTTGATGATCACTTGTGGACGCGATACACCCAACTCGAAACCTTCACGACGCATGTTTTCAATTAAAACTGAAAGGTGAAGCTCACCACGGCCAGATACTTTGAAGCGGTCTGGACTGTCAGTATCTTCTACGCGAAGTGCTACGTTGTGAATCAATTCACGATCAAGACGTTCACGAATATTACGTGAAGTCACGAACTTACCTTCTTTACCAGCAAACGGTGAGTTGTTCACTTGGAAGGTCATCGATACAGTCGGTTCATCAACAGACAATGGCGGTAATGCTTCTACATTTTTAGGATCACAAATGGTGTCTGAAATGTTGAGTGCATCAATACCAGTGATACACACGATGTCACCCGCAGATGCAGATTCAACATCAATACGCTCAAGACCATGATAGCCCATGATTTTCAAAATACGGCCGTTACGTGTATTGCCTTCTTTGTCAATCACAGTCACAGGTGTATTTAATTTCACTGAACCACGCTGAATACGACCAACACCGATAACACCAACGAAGCTGTTATAGTCAAGTGAAGAAATTTGCATCTGGAATGGACCATCTGCATCAACTGCTGGTGGTTCAACGATATCTACAATCGTTTCAAACAACGGGGTCATGTCTTCAGCCAATTCTTCTGGTGAAGGACCTGCAACACCACGTAAGCCTGAAGCGTAAACGATTGGAAAGTCTAACTGTTCATCAGTCGCACCAAGATTATCAAACAAGTCAAATACTTGATCGATGACCCAGTCTGGACGCGCACTTGGTTTGTCAACTTTGTTGATAATCACGATTGGTTTCAAACCACGTGCAAACGCTTTTTGAGTTACAAAGCGAGTTTGCGGCATTGGACCTTCTTGAGAGTCAACCAGCAACAATACACAGTCAACCATCGACATCACACGTTCAACTTCGCCACCGAAGTCGGCGTGTCCCGGGGTGTCCACGATGTTGATACGGTATTCAGTGTCGGTACGTTTATCTAACCACTTGATTGACGTATTTTTTGCAAGAATGGTAATACCACGCTCACTTTCAAGCGCATTCGAGTCCATGACACGCTCAATCTCACCCGCGCGATCGCCAAGTGCACCTGATTGTTGAAGAAGTTTATCGACAAGGGTAGTTTTCCCGTGGTCGACGTGTGCAATAATTGCAATATTGCGGAGATTTTTGATATCTGACATGAAAATTCGATAAGCCTAAAACTTGAGGGCAAATTATACAGAAAAATCCTACATAAAAGTAGTGACACTTTATTGACATTAACGCGTTTTTTTTCATCCATCGCCTTTTATCTTTTATTATCAGTACTAACTCGATTAGAATACCGCCAACTTGTTGTACCAGACTTGATGATTTTAGATGTCCGATCTCCCTCAATCTCCCCCAAAACGTCCCGAGCAACTCGATTTGATCTATGGTTTAGATGATCGACCTGCCCCATTCGTGTCCTTTTTGGCTGCATTACAGCATTTACTTGCTATTATTGTTCCAATTGTGACGCCAGGCTTGTTAATTTGTCTGGCACTGGGTGTTTCTCGTGAAGAAACCAATATGATCTTGTCGATGTCATTGGTGATTTCTGGCGTCGCCACATTTTTACAATGTAAAAAAGTCGGTCCTTTAGGTGCTGGTCTTTTGATTGTTCAAGGCACCAGTTTTAACTTCATTGGCCCGATTATTGGCATCGGCTCTACAATGGTGGCAGCTGGAACTCCAGTCAATCAGGTGATGGCTGCCATTTTTGGTGTAGTGATTGCTGGCTCGTTTATTGAAATGGGCGTTTCGCGTATTTTGCCCTGGATCAAAAAGCTGATTACCCCACTCGTCACTGGCATTGTAGTATTACTGATTGGACTCACATTAATTAAAGAAGGCCTGATCAGTATGGGCGGTGGTTATCAAGCCATGCAGGATCAAACCTTTGCCAGCAGCGATAACCTGATTATGTCATGTACGGTTTTGGCAATTATTATTTTACTCAATCGTATTCAGGTGATCTGGGTCAAAAGTTCTGCCATCCTGATTGCCTTGATCGTGGGATATATTCTTGCAGGTTTTATGGGACATTTAAATTTTTCAGGTTTACATGAAACGCCTTTGATTCAGATTCCAACCCCAATGCATTTTGGACTGAGTTTTTCCTGGAGCCTATTTATTCCAATGGCTTTTATCTATCTGGTGACGTCTCTTGAAGCGATTGGTGATATTACTGCTACCAGCAAGCTTTCTAATCAACCTGTAGATGGCCCAGTATGGATGAAACGAATTAAAGGTGGTGTGCTGGTCAATGGTGCAAATTCATTTTTGGCGGGTCTATTTAATACTTTCCCAAGCTCAGTGTTTGCACAAAACAATGGGGTGATTCAGCTCACAGGCGTTGCCAGTCGCTACGTAGGTATCTGGATCGCAGTGTTACTCATGTTGCTTGGATTATTTCCTGCTGTCGCAGGCATCATTCAAGCCGTACCACAAGCTGTTTTAGGCGGTGCTGTGATGGTAATGTTTGGTGCAGTCGCAGCTTCTGGTATTAATATTTTGTCTGGTATTCATTTGGATCGACGTGCCTTACTCATTATTGCGATTTCATTGGCACTAGGTTTAGGTGTTGCACAAGTCCCGCAAATTTTAGAGCATTTACCAGCGTTGTTTAAAAATATCTTTAGCTCTGGCGTAGCTACAGGTGGTATTGCAGCGCTGATACTGAATATTATATTGCCTGAACACAAACAATAACTTAGGTAATTCAACAGATTTGCCCAGTATTGACTGGGCTTTGTTATTCATGAGAGACACAAGATGGACCCACGTAGTGAAGTGGTACTTCGGCAGCAACAATATCTGGCTATCAAGATTTTACTGATTAACCCTCCTGCCGATGAACTTGCGCAGCAGCTTGCACATAAACATCAAGTTTCGGTATGGACTTGGAATTTTGCAGATCACCAATACTTTCAACATCAGTCGATTCAATCTGATTTTGCTGTCACTTTTCCAGATCAGATACCAGATCAGGTGATTATTTTTGTACCAAAGTCAAAAGAGCTATTAAGTTATCTATTACATGTAGTGGTGAGTCATCTTCCTGCTGGACAGCATATTTTTTTGGTGGGTGAAAAAAAAGGGGGGGTAGAACGTGCATCAAAGCAATTACAAAGCTACGGAAAAACAGTCAAACTCGACAGCGCTCGTCATTGCCAGCTCTGGCAAACTACGATCGAAACCACAGAACAGCTCAAACCACTTGAACAATGGCTAAAACATTATTCTGTAAAAAATGAAAATATACAGCTAGAAATTTACGCCTTACCTGGCGTGTTTAGTCAGAATCATCTCGATATTGGCACGGCCGTACTCCTACCTTATCTAAACCAGATAAAATTGGGTAAAATTGCCGACTTTGGTTGTGGTGCAGGGGTCATCAGTGCATATCTGGCTCAACTGAGTCCGCACAATGAAATTCATGCACTAGATATTGATGCTTTTGCACTTCGATCTACCGAATTCACATTTCAGCGCAATGGATTAGCATCTGAACGTCTGCATCTGCATGCTGTGACTGGCATTCAGGATGCACCGAAAGCGCTTGATGTTATTGTGAGTAATCCACCCTTCCATCAAGGGATCCATACAGATTATTCAGCCAGCGAAGGATTGTGTAAAACAGCTAAACAGCACTTGAATACGAGTGGCGAATTGTGGATAGTGGCGAACCGTTTTTTAAATTATCCTCTTTTGATCGAACAAACCTTTGGCCAGTGTCAAGTAAAAACCGATCAACAAGGATTCAAAATTCTCTATGCCAAAGCGACTTAAGGAATGTAAGGAATTTTCATGAGCGAAACCACTCAACCTGATCAGCTCCAGCGCAAGCTCGGTGCTCGTCATCTTAATATGATTGCCATTGGCGGCTCCATTGGCACAGGTTTATTCCTTGCATCTGGCTCAACCATCGCAAATGCGGGACCAGGCGGCGCCCTGCTGGCATACGTACTCATCGGCATCATGATTTATTTTCTCATGACCAGTCTCGGTGAACTAGCGACTCATAATCCCACTTCAGGGGCATTTTTTACGTATGGCAATCGTTATGTAGAAGAGGGATTCGGGTTCGCATTAGGATGGAACTACTGGTATAACTGGGCCATTACTGTGGCATTTGAGCTAGTGGCAGTCCAGTTTATTATGAAATTCTGGTTTCCAGATATTCCAGGTTTTTACTGGAGTGCTATTTTCTTGGTGGTGATTTTTGCCATCAATGCCATGACCGTTAAAGGTTTTGGTGAAAGTGAATTCTGGTTTTCAATGGTCAAGGTCGTTGCCATCATTGCCTTTATTATTATTGGTATGGCCATGATTATTAAAATCATGATGACCCCAAATATGGCAACCTTTGGTAACTGGACCTATAAAGATGCACCGTTTGTAGGGGGGTTACAAGCTATGATTGGTGTGGCCATGATTGCAGGATTCTCATTTCAGGGAACGGAAATGGTCGGTGTTGCGGCAGGTGAGTCTAAAGATCCAAAACGTACAATTCCGCTTGCGATTAAACAGATTTTCTGGCGAATTCTGCTATTTTATGTGGTGTGTATTTTCATCATTGGGACCTTGGTCAGCTACGATGACCCGCGTCTACTTCAAGCTGCACATAGCTCAGATATTGCCTTGTCACCTTTTACCCTGCTGTATGAAAAAGCGGGCTTTGCCTTTGCTGCAAGCCTGATGAATGCGGTGATTTTAACGGCGATTTTATCGGCTGGAAACTCAGGCATGTACTCTTCTACCCGTATGCTTTGGGATATGGCAAAAGAAGGACGTGCACCTAAATGGTTTGCAAAGCTTGACCGTCGTGGCGTGCCCATGAACGCCCTATATGCAACAACTGCAATTGCAGCACTCTGCTTTTTAACTACATTTATTGGTGAACAGGAAGTCTTTAACTGGCTACTGAATATGTCTGGGATGTGTGGTTTTATTGTTTGGCTAGGGATTGCGATTTCACATTATCGCTTCCGCAAAGGTTATATCGCCCAAGGTTATAAACTTGAAGATCTCGCCTATCGAGCCAAATTTTTTCCTTTTGCACCCTGGTTTGCCTTTATTTTATGTTCGATTATTATTCTGGGACAAAATTATCAGGCGATATTAGGCGGTAAAATAGACTGGACTGGATTGTTATCCACCTATATCAGTATTCCACTCTTTTTAATCATTTGGCTTGGTTATAAATGGAAATATAAAACCAAGCTCATTCCTTATCAAGAAATGAATGTGAAAGCAGGTAAAGAAGATTGATATTTCATGCTGATTTGACAATTCTGTTGAGTTTATTATGATAACGAGCAAGATTTAACCATTTTCATAATTTTTATTTGAATTGGCAAACTATAGGAGTAAGCAGCATGTCGAACTTTAGGAAATTCTTTAAATAATTGGCACGTTGTCAGCTCACGGACAAGTGTCCAGATCGCTTGTCCGAATGCTCTAAATCAAACCTGGCATTCGTCAGGTTTTTTTGTGTCTGTTCATAGGTGTTGAAAATTTACCAATACGACACCACTTATGAGTATACAAAATGCGTTAACTAGCATTGGCAGCGTAGTCACGATAATCATCAATAGTAACGATCAGAGTATGAAATATATCAAACACGTTATCTCTACCCTAAAACTAAATTTATAGGATCATTTAATGAAACTCAAAAACACCTCTCAAGTCAGAGCAAGAAATAAAGTTGCTCTTTCGCCATTGCTGCATAAAAGCGGATTACATGAAACCGAACAACCACGTGCCCAGCATCGCAAGGATCGTAAGCAAGCCAAACAATGGTTAAGACATACCAACTTTGAATAATTGTTATAACTTGATCAATAGATTTAAATGAAGGAATAAAACATGAAAATTTTAGCACAAATAAAAAAGCAGCTCCGAAGAGCTGCTTTTTTTTATCTGATCAAACTCAAATTATTGAGCAGCAGGAGCTTGTTGACCAGGTTGAACTGTTACTGTACGGCTACCAGTGATTGTAGCGAATACACGACGGTTCATTGCACGACCTTCTTTAGTGCTGTTGTCAGCAATTGGTTGATCCCATGCAAAACCTTGAGTAGCCAAACGAGCTGGATCGATGTTGTATTCATTTACAAGTGCAGACTTAACAGAGTTAGCACGAGCCAATGACAAACGTTCGTTCAACTTACGTGGACCAGTGTTGTCTGTGTGACCATCGATGCGAGCAGTTGCATTTGGATATTCAACCAATTTTTCAGCAACTTTTGCAATTTCTGGTTTGTATTGGTCTTTGATGTTTGATTTGTTTGTATCAAAGAATACACGCAATTCCATGTTCAAATCTTCAGTCAACTCTTGTGGTTGCTGAGGTTGAACAACTGGAGCAGGCTCAACTGGAGCAACTTCTACTACTGGAGCAGCAGGCTTCAAGTGACCGCCAAGAACAACGTTTAGACCAGCAAGTGCTGTGTAGTTCCAGAACTCTTCATCAGCGTTATAAGTTGCACGCGCTTCTGTACGAAGAGACAATGCATCATTCAAACGCCAGAAAGCACCGATACCCGCGTTACCAAGAGTACCTTCTTCTTTGTTACCACGGTAACCACGGTCTACACCGTCAAAGTCATACTTATAGTGACCAGCACCTAACAATACGTAAGGCTTGATTTTGCTGTCATAGTTTTTAGTGATCAAATCAGAAGTAACGTAGAAGTTACCATTGATTTGTTGTTGTTTGTATTCAGCGCCAGCAGCAGCACCATCAACATCACCTTTAACTTGGTTATATTCAGCTTCAAAACCTAACCATGGTGTTAATTCAACACCAAGAGCAGCACCAACAAAAAGGTCGTCTTGAAGTTCAGGACCATTTGTTAGGTTACCTTTATCACCACCATTGTTGTGTTGTGAATCTTGGAATGTGTAACCAAGTAATAATGGAGTTACTGTTACACCCGCGTTAGCAGCAGCTAGTGGAGCAGCAACAAGCATAGTAGCAAGTGCAATACGACTCAATTTCATGGATATCCTCCAGAGATAACAAATTGTTTGTTGTTCAAGCTCAGCCTAAAATTTTTTTGGCTTCCTGAGATAAGCTTTTTGTACCCCAGTTTTTTTTTTAAGCTACTCACGTTGAATCATACAAACACTTAAACTTATTTCCAAGTGCTTGATAACTTTAATCAAGTAAATTATTGACAAAATTACTTACAATTTCCGTTGTAATTAGGTAACTTTTTACTCAATTTCTCTTTGTGAATAACTTACTCTTCACGCTTTCTTTATTTTAACAGTATTCAAACGCTTAGGTAATAAATATTTCAATTCGTTTTTTTTTTCAACAACCATAAGGTAATTTACTGTTAAAAAAAGAAAAAAACTACAAAAGATGGACATTTTCTTACTATGTATAACAATTGTTTTGGTTTCACTTTAATCGAATTTATCACTGTCAGTGCAATTATAGCCATTTTAGTGAGCTTAGGTCTTCCCGCATATCATCGTCATATGGCGGCTCAAGAAGCGCGTACTATTCCTCATATACTCACAATTCACATACAAAAAGCAAAATCTGAAGCGGTGATGTATCGACATAACGTGATTATCTGTCCAAGTCATGATACACAAACTTGTTCTGATGACTGGAGCAATGGATTAATCATGTTTCTGGACCGAAACCGTAATCGTGAACGTGATTTAGATGAAAAAATTTTATCTGCTACTCAATGGAATACTCGTTATGGTTCACTTCACTGGAGAGGCACCTTACACGCAAACAACCTGATGTTTAAAGCTGGTACAGGTTTACCAATTGCGTCAAATGGCAGTTTTTATTATTGCTCTGAGAAAACTGCTAATAAAAAACTTGTGCTGAGCCGTATGGGACATATTCGGCATGAACAGGTCAACGATTGCACTTTATAAAAACTGCTCAGTCTACATAATCAAGTCGTTCCCTCACCTGCAATGGCTATTTTTTTGTCTATACTGCTGAAATCAGTGTGAAGATTTAGACCACAATATTCTAGAGAGGACAACAATGACTGAGATCGTGATTGTAAATGGCGCACGTACAGCGATGGGCGGCTTTCAAGGTGCTTTAGCTCCGCTGACTGCCACTGATTTGGGTGCAGTTACCATTAAAGAAGCGATTTATCGTTCGGGTTTACAACCTACAGATATCGAAGAAGTCATTATGGGATGTGTATTGCCAGCAGGTCTAAAGCAAGGCCCTGCACGCCAAGCTATGCGTAAGGCTGGACTGCCTGATACAACAGGTGCTGTCACGATCAATAAATTGTGTGGTTCTGGCATGAAAGCAGTGATGCAAGCTGTAGATATGATTAAGGCGGGTAGTGCAGAAATTGTGATTGCTGGTGGTATGGAGTCGATGAGTAACGCGCCTTATGTTTTGCCTAAAGCACGTTCTGGTTATCGTATGGGACATGGTGAAATTAAGGATCATATGTTTTTAGACGGTTTGGAAGATGCCGAAACAGGTCGTCTAATGGGTTCTTTTGCACAAGATATGGCGAATACACGTGGCTATACCCGTGAACAAATGGATGACTTTGCCATTCGCTCTTTAAAGCGTGCCCAAAATGCGATTACAGAAGGTTATTTTAAAGCAGAAATTGTTCCAGTCACCGTGTCATCACGTAAAGGCGATGTGATCATTGAACAGGACGAACAACCTCTCAATGCAAAAATTGATAAAATTCCTTCTTTAAAACCTGCTTTTGCCAAAGATGGTACCATTACTGCTGCAAACTCAAGCTCAATTTCAGATGGTGCTTCTGCTCTTGTATTAACATCTATAGAAAATGCTGATCAGCGCGGCTTAAAACCACTGGCCAAAGTTATTGCAACCGCATCTAACTCTCAGCATCCTTCAGAGTTTACGATTGCCCCTGTAGGAGCAATTGGCAAAGTATTAAAAAAATCGGGCTGGAATGCTCAAGAAGTTGATTTATGGGAAATCAATGAAGCTTTTGCCATGGTCACTATGTGTGCTATCGATGATTTTGAACTAGATGCTGAGAAAGTAAACATCCACGGTGGGGCATGTGCCTTAGGTCATCCTGTTGGATCAACAGGCTCACGTATCATCTTGTCTTTGATTCATGCATTACAACGCACAGGCGGTAAAAAAGGCATAGCAGCCCTATGTATTGGCGGTGGTGAAGCAACAGCAGTAGCTATCGAATTAATTTAGTATTTATGCATCTATAAATCCCGACAAGTCGGGATTTTTTATGATAAGAAACAATATAATTTTTGCTTATTTTTTACTCAAAAATATTTTACAGTGGTTAACAGCATCATAAAAATAATCAGGTCCTTTCAATGCAACTCAATCATTACCTCAACTTTGAAGGCGAAACAGAAGCCGCATTTATCTTCTATCAATCGGTTTTCGGAGGCGAGTTTTCGATATTAACTCGTTATGGTGATCTTCCATCAGAAGATGGAGTGGTCTATTCAGAACAACAAAAAAGCTGGGTTCTTCATGTGTCTTTACCCATTAATGAATTTACCGTGCTGATGGGATCAGATGTACATGAACAGTTTTGCTCTCCCCATCCTTTGGGCTTAAATAAAGGCAACAATCATTACATTTCAATCAATCTGGAAGATGAAACCGAAGCACGGCGCTTATTTAATCAGCTTTCTGCAGGTGGACATATCGAAATGCAATTACAGAAAACATTCTGGGGTGCGTTGTATGGAGCATTTACAGATCAGTTTGGTATTAAATGGATGGTCAATTGTCAATTAGATCTTGAACCATAAATATTTACCGTACTTTCAAAATACTTTGATTTTAATAAAGCCCTACCCAGTTTTAGCTTAAATGGTAAAGCTGGATTCTAATGCGAGCAATTTTTGTTTTTTATCTATTCCCCCCGCGAAGCCTACCAATGTGCCAGCTGCACCAATCACGCGATGACATGGCACAATGATTGAAATAGGGTTCTTTCCATTGGCAGCCCCTACGGCACGCATTGCTTTTTCACGGCCCACCATTTGGGCAATTTGCTTGTAGCTACAGGTTTTTCCATATGGAATAGTTTGCAAAGCTGTCCATACTTGTCTTTGAAAGGGCGTACCTTGAAGATCGAGTGATATTTCAAAATACTGACGTTTGCCTAAGAAATATTCTTCTAACTGTAACTTAGTCTGTAATAACACAGGATGCTGGAAAGCTTGAGTCAAATTCGCAAGTTGAATACGTTTAGGATTTTCATTTTCCCATAATATCGCCACTAAAGCTGTATCAGAGGCAACTAGCTTGAGTTTTCCAACAGGAGAATCGATATAACGATAAAATAATTGTTCCATGATATTCCACAATGATTATGAGTGAGCAGAAAGTTTCATCAAGACCAGACCCGATACAATCAGGACCGCAGCCAGCATCCGCATCGCCCCCATTGGCTCATGCAAGAACAAAATTCCGAGTAGAAATGAGCCTATAGCACCTATTCCAGTCCACACCGTATAGGCGGTACCCAAAGGTAAGCTTCGCATAGAAATAGAGAGTAAAATAATACTCAATATCATAAATATAATCGTGATAATGCTGGGTACTAGCTTGGTAAAACCCTCCGATAGCTTCATCGAATAGGCCCATATCACTTCAAACATGCCCGCCAGAATCAAAATCAGCCAAGCCATATTGCTTTCCTTTTATCAAGATCAGGTCGGCCTGATATTTTCCCACATTGGGGGAGGTCGTTCCTCCAAAAGTAAAACAAAACATCTATCACGATTAAATTGTTTTATCTGAATTCACTATTTGGTCAGTGCAAAACTACTGCACCACAAATGAAGTTTTTTTCTTAAAAACACGTCTAGAACGATCAAGTAAAAAGAAAACCATGAGTGTAGTGATTGTGATATCTGGCCAGTTTGAATCAAATAATAAGCAGCATATACCCGCAACGATGACAGCAAAACTAAACATGACATCATAAAAACTAAACCATTGCCGAAAGTTTAACAGATCAGGACGCTCTTGCTGGGTCTGTATAAGCAAATACATGTTGATAAGCATTGTAAAAAAAGCCAAGGCAGCCACTAAAATTATGAGCTGTGCCAGTGGCTGATGCTGCAGTACACTTTGAAAAATTACCGCTAAAATCAAAAGCAGACTTAAACTAATTTGTAGATAAAGACCCACTCGTGTGAATTTATACAATCCGATCTGTTTTTCATGAATACCATACAAAGTCATGGCATAAATCATAACATCACTCATGATAATCAATGCCAAAGCAATCAATGCAGTAGAAGATGCTATGAGTCCAGTAAAAAAAGTAACCATCAGCATGATAAGATTGATACTAAACAGCCAGCTTAAAATCTGATGCCGTTTTTTAATTTGCTTCCAATCAATGGGTTCTGGAATATAGTTGGCCTGAGTTTGTTGAAAGACAACGTCAATACCTTGTTTCTCTAAGTTTTTTTCAATCGGTGTTATAGGGCCATCATGATAAATTGCGAGATGATGCGTTTGTTGGTCAATCTCGATATACCCAACTTCTGTAAAAGAACTTAAGATCGATTTAATTTTATTTACAGTGGTTGAATTCAATTCTGGTAAATAAAAAAAACTCATCCATTGACGATCCATTCCATCACTATTCAACGCTGAATCAATGGTTTCAGACGGTGTGGTGCAGACAGAATGTGTTTGCAGCGAATGCAGTAATGCATCGGTAATCAAGCTGGTTTGATACTGCTGTTTTAAATTCATCAATGCACCACAATGGATGTTCATCAGACGACTCACTCTCGTAAGCTGTAGCAGTCTGATAAATTGAAAAACAAAAAATTAAAATTTAAAGGTCATGCCCGCACCGTATAACCACTCCCGTTCGGAAGTTTTTTCCTGTGCATCCTGACCGTGCTTATAATGATACGCCAGATCAATGAATGGCATCACTTTTTTGTTAATTTCATAGCGTGTTTGTAATCCAGATTTAAGCGTAGATAAGCCCTTTTTCTCGGCATCACGGGATTGATCACTTAAAACGATATCAGCTTCCAAATAAGGCTTTAATATGAGTTTTTGCGTGAGTAATATATCTCGCTCTGTCTCCAGTTTTAAGCTCGCATATTGTTGCTCTCCTAGATATAACGATACATCTGTTTCAAAAAAGTAAGGTGCTAAGCCATGCAGAGCAAATACGGCATCAAGATGTTCTTTCGATTCAACCTGTGATGCTTGATCACGATAACGAACGCCAGCTTGTACATCCCAAAAATTGGCGATATTACGACTGTATAAAATTGAAATATAGCGATCAGGTGAACTGGATTGTTCTTTTTCAAGTTCAGCCTTTAAAAAAACCTTATTTTCATCTGTTCCAATCCAGCTTTTTAACTCAGAGGAGATACTTGCCTCTCCATGCCGATTTAAGGCCCAGAGATTATCCCATTGTGTGGCTTGATAAATTTGCCCCCCATGCTCATGACGATGCTGTTCATCCATAGCCGCATCATTTTGAATAGTCTCAGTCTCGGCAAAATTGTCTAATTGTGGGGTACTCTGCATATGATGATCACTGGATACCATCGTGTTCATAGCATGTGCATCATGTGCATATACCGAAGCATTCATCAGAACGCCAGTCAGGTAAAAGGTGACCTTAGTGATGCGCATGATGTTCTCCTTTCACTTCCTGAGTACTGTTTTCATTCGTCTTTAATGTGCTCGGCATTGGAACTTCGGTATGCGCGACCACGAGCTTATTCATCATTCCAGCGGTCATGTGATAGAGCAAATGACAATGTATCGCCCACTCTCCTACTTCATCTGCGGTCAACAAAGCCGTTACAGTTTTGCCAGGCGGCACGATCAAAGTATGTTTATTCGGTAAACGCTCCATCGCCTGACCATTTTCCAGTTGTACAAACATGCCATGTAAATGCATGGGATGTGCCATCATGGAATCATTCACAAATTTGAGCCTGACTCGCTCTCCATATTTCAATGTTAAAGGCGATGCCTCACTAAACTTTTTGCCATTCATGGTCCAGATATATCGCTCCATGTTTCCACCAAGATGGATGACAATCTCACGGTCAGGTTGACGCAGGTCGGACTGAGGAAACAAAGATTTTAAATCGGTATATTGCAATGCTTTTAAACCCATTGGCGTAGAAGCATTTGCCCACCCTTCTGGTGACTGCTGGCTCGATTTATACTGAGGACTTGGTTGCATCTCATGACTCATCACATCATGCTGCATCATATTATGTGACATGGCATGATCATCATTCGGCATCTCATGCTGCATCGAAGAGCTATCTGATTCAACATCCATAGGATGATGCCCCATATCCTCCATTGTTAAAACACTACGTGGACGTGCTGTAGGAACCTGAATCTGTGGTGGTGCTGGTAATAACTCATTTTGTAAACTGGCCAGTGCAAAACCACTTCGGTCAATCGATTCAGCTTGAATCTGATAATGCGCTTGCTGAGGCTCTACAATTACATCGTAGGTTTCAGCAGCACCTATTCTAAACTCATCAATCTGCACAGGTTTTACTGGCTGACCATCGGCACTTACCACTGTCATTCGTAGTTGTGGAATCCTGACATCGAAAAAAGACATGGCTGAAGCATTAATAAAACGCAATCGAACTTTTTCGTTGGGCTTAAACATCGCTGTCCAGTTTTGTTCAAGTGTTTTTCCATTGACCAGAAATGTATAATCAGTGACATCAGATAAATCGGTTTTGAGCATTCGCATCTGATTCCACATTTTACGGTCTTGCCAGGTTGCCTTAAATCCCTGTTGCTGAAGCTGATGCCAAACGTCTTTTATTGTTTCACGCTGATTTTGATAATACTCGGAAGACTTTTTCAGATTTTTCATGATCTGATCACTAGATGAATGATGAAAATCAGACAACATGACCACGTAATCCCGATCAACTTGCTCATAAGAGACAATCGGTTTTTTATTTTTGGGATAAATCACAAGTGCGCCATATAAGCCGTCTTGTTCCTGTCCTTGGCTATGGGCATGATACCAGTAAGTTCCACTTTGCCGAATCTTGAAACGATATTCAAAATCTGCATGAGGCTTGATGCCACGGAATCCGTTAAAACCAGGTACACCATCCATTAGGCCTGGTAACAATAAACCATGCCAATGTAAAGAGGTATCACGATCTTTCAAGGCATTATGGACATGAATAACGGCCTCATCGCCTTCCTCAAATTCGAGTAGTGGTGCAGGGAACTGTCCATTTACCGTGATTTTTTTCGTCGGCTTCCCTGTAAGATCAATAATTTGCTCATCAATGTTGAGATGATACTCTTTGATTGCTGCGAGAGTTGCCGATGAAAAAGTCAGGCAAATCCCAACAGCCCATAACTGTTGTAATACACGTCGCATACTTAACCTCTAAATTTTAAAAACACTTTACGTTAAACGTGATGTATCTAAATTCAGGTTAAGCTTTGGGTGGACGTAATATTTCTTGCCAATATCCTTTTGAATACTGAACGTAATAGGAGGATGAGGGATCAAGATGAGATATCTCATGTCGATCTGCATCATTTACGATGGAGGAACTTGAGATGTAATGACTCAGCGTCTGACAATGAAACTGATTACAGTCTTGACAATCCGAGGCATGGGCATGCTGAGTATTGAGACTCTTTATACAATCTGGATTCAAATGATGCACATGATCTGTCATATTTGAATGTTGCAGGGAAAGCGTATGACAGGCACCTTTGGCAATATGCTGCATTGCATGATCATCATGTGATACAGATGGATCAAATGAAATCAACATCTTAAGATGTGTCGTCTGACTCGAAGCAACGGCCGCACTATTCCAGCTCATGATCAAAATCATAAGCAACACAAACCATGTGTGTTTGCGTTGAATTGTGTTCAAGCCCATACCTCGTATCTAGATTATTTGTCGTTATTCACAAATAATTTTTACTGTATTTTTTAAGCATAACTAAATTCAAGACAATGCTCAAGATTCAATTCTGGCAATTCAAAATCCAAATCTGACAATATTTTATTCATTTTACTGTACCTCGAATAATCCAACATCAGAAGTATAAAAATTATATTTTTAAATCGCTTAAACGAATAAAAAGAATACATCATGTATTCTTTTTATTCGCGAAAAGATCACGCTATAAACACTTGTTGCTGCATTGTTTATTCTATCACCAGTTTATCCATATACTTATAAACACAGTTATCCATATAGTTATAAACAAAGTTATCCACAACCCTGATATAAATTAAAGTGATTACTCTTATGCCGTGTGTGAACCAACTTTGGCAAGCTCTACACGCATTTCATCAATCACAGCTTTATAATCTGGTTTGCCAAAAATTGCTGAACCCGCAACAAACATATCTGCTCCAGCTTCCGCAATTTCACGAATATTTGCTGGCCCTACACCACCATCTACTTCTAAACGGATATCTAAACCACTTGCATCAATCATCTTGCGTGCCTGACGAAGCTTTTCAAGTGTCATTGGAATAAATTTTTGTCCACCAAACCCAGGGTTTACACTCATCAGTAAAATCTGATCAACTTTATCAAGTACATAATCGAGATAATGTAACGGTGTTGCAGGATTGAACACTAGACCAGCTTTCGCACCACCAGCCTTAATCAATTGTAATGAACGATCAATATGATCTGTTGCCTCTGGATGAAAGGTAATAATGTCTGCACCGGCATCCAGAAAGTCACCAATCATACGATCTACAGGTGAAACCATCAGATGAACGTCAATAGGTGCCTGAATACCATAATTTTTCAATGCTTTACATACACCTGCACCAAACGTTAAATTCGGCACATAATGGTTATCCATTACATCAAAATGCACAACATCTGCACCTGCTTCCAATACACGTTCCACATCCTCCCCCAAACGGGCAAAATCAGCAGATAAAATAGACGGCGCAATCAGATAAGGCTTGGACATGAAGAACCTGGCAAAGAAATAAACTGGTCTAAAGTATAGCAAATCTCATATTGATCTGCTGCTTTGTCGCCTATCAATCGAATATCAATCATTTCAAAAAGGAAACGTTGTGTTGTTGAGAATACTTCGCTTTTATTTAAAAAATTTGCTAGGGTAAATCGATAAGCAAGAGGAACGATAAGTGAAAACACAGACATCTTTAAATACAGTTGAAGCTCGGCGCATTGCAAAACGCTTACTGAATCATTGGAAACATAAATTTGAAGTGAGTGAATCTGATACTGAGTTTCGTATCATGATGCCAACTGCAACTGTTGTTTTGACGCCATCAGAACAGCAACTGACTGCACGTATTGAAAGTGAGCTTGAGGATCACACGCGTCTTGAAGGTGTCGTGATTGACCATCTGAATCGAATGGCTCAGCAAGAGTTTAATGTAACGTGGTCTCAGGTGTGATCTCAGTGAAACAGCGAAGCGTTCTACTTCGCTATTTTGTTCTTAAACGACCTCTCATTTGAATAAATTTGTTTAGGCGTGTTCAAGCTGTACTGCATGAAATTGCAAATGATCATCCATGAAACTTTGAATAAAGTAATAACCATGATCATATCCTGCATGCTTTCTCAGCGATAATGGCTGCTGGGCTGCTTCACATGCCTGCTCAAATTGATCGGGGTGAAGCTGACTTAAGAACTGATCATCTAATCCTTGATCAATTAAAATATCTTTAAACAGCATCCCCTTTTGACGGATCAGTGCAGTTGCATCGTGGCTTTTCCAAACTGATTGATCATTACCAAGATAATTTGAAAAGGCCTTTTCACCCCAAGGACACTGTGATGGCTCACAAATCGGTGCAAATGCAGAAACTGACTTAAATTTTTCTGGGTATTTGAACGCAAGGGTTAGCGCGCCATGACCACCCATTGAATGCCCCATTATCCCGATCTGATCTGGATGAGCAGGAAATTCCGTTTGGATCAAAGTGTACAACTCATCAATAAGATAACTTTCCATCTGATAATGTGCTTTCCACGGGGCTTGCGTCGCGTTGATATAAAAACTAGCGCCCTGACCAATATCCCAATGATCGCCTTGTGCCACATCATCTCCGCGTGGTGAAGTATCTGGTGTAATTAAAATGAGATTGAGCTGTGCAGCCAGACGCTGCGCATGCGCTTTAATGGCAAATGTTTCTTCTGTACAGGTCAATCCTGCGAGATAAAATAAAGTTGAACACTGTTCACCTTGCAAGGCAGCAGGAGGCAGAAAAATACCAAACTTGGTTTTTCCATTTAAAAAACTTGATGTTATCTGATAAATGCGTTGTTCACCTTCATAACACTTGTTTTTTTGCAGAAGTTCCATGTGTTTTTTCCTCATGCGAAATGGCGGTAGCTTGCGGTAAAGTTTGCTGTGGAAATAAATGCTGCTCTAGTTGTGGCAGCATCAGTTCCATATTTTTTCCAATCACCCACTGCGGTTCAGACGGTTCGAAACCCTGAGCAGACTCCCATTTGGCCACCGTTTGCTTAGCTTGCTGAAAAGCATCTTTCATCGAATGATGATCACGCATTGCCTGATCAAACAAGGCACGTCCAAAATAGGTATAATCCGCTTCATTGGTACATCCAAATGATTGTCGATCTGCTGCAGAAGCTGTAATAATCAGGGTATCAGGTGATTGAAGTGAAGAAATAAAGCTGCCTGAAAAACACGATGACACCACAATAACACGCCAACGGATACCCGATTTATCTAACGCTTCACGTAGCCATTTCGGATCGACCTGCTGTAAATCGAGTGGTGCATTTTCAATTTCAAAATCATTGGGTGCGCCGTGTGAAGTCATATATAAAAATAAGACATCACTTTCACGGTTCATTTGCTGTCCTATCCGATTCAATGCCATAGCAATACTGGTTCGTGATGCAATCGGAATTTGAGTACGTGTATCAGGATTATTGACCAACATCATCGAGCGGCCGAATGTTCCAAAGCGAGTATCAAACTGATCCTTAATGCGCATAATTTCAGACTTAAATACGTCCTGATAGCTAGCACCCGCTACCCCTAGAAAATACCAGTGACTCTGCGCAAACTCTCCATATTGAATCTGCTCAAGTGCCTTATGAAGTAAGCGACTTTGTGCATAAAAGGCATCTTCAGCAAAGGTAGGCGGCACATCTTCGACCTTCCAGATTGGCTGACTGCGAACCGAACCTTGCCATACCACCAGTGTGACTAGCGTAGCCAGCATAATCAAGGCACGTTCCCACCAAGGCCATTTTAACTCACGAGCGAACACCCATACCACTGCCAGACTTTGCCAGACAAATAACACCATAAATAGGCCTGGCAAATAGTTATAAAGTGAATAAGGCAAATAGTCGAGCTGCCCCAAATACTGAATAAAGCTTTGCAATAAGGCGATATTGGTATCTAACACCAACCATAAAATAGCAGGCACCAACATTAGGCGTGGGTTGTTGGTTCGCTGTGACAGAAAAATACCAACGATCAAAGCCAGAAAAGGCCATAACGCGTAGCTCACCAGACCTTGAGAGTTAAATTGTCCGCCATCCCCTGCAACCATCCAGCTAAACAGTGTATTGGCAGCCCCCCCTAATACTCCCCATACCAGTAATTGGAAGATTGAAGGATGAATCACTTTGAGTGATCGTCTTGATCCAAGAAATAACCACAAGCCCGCAATTTGGTTACTTTTAAAATCATGCCAAAAGTTGATGGAAGGTTTCAGGTCGATCATAGAGCAGTTCGGGAGGTCATTTTTTCAGTAGGCACTTTTTTTAAGATTCCTAAGCGCAATTTTATTTGTGATGCTGTTCCACTATATAGCAAATATTGAATCAATATTGAAGTAATGATCACATATACTCACATAGAAATCTGAAAATAAGCATCGAAACGACAGGCATCTCCTTGCCACTGATGATCTGGCTGTTGTTCATTTAAAAACACAGCATGTTTTGGACGTTTCACCACTACACGTGATGCGATTTGCTGCGCCAACGGCAACAATTGATCACCAAGATCCATCTCACCATCTTCTGGCAATAATAAATGCAGCAATTGCATCTGTTTCTTGACTTGTGCCTGTTTTTTTATAACCTGATGATGTTGGTCACGTTGCGGAAACATCGGATCCAGATAAATCACATCGACTTTGCGATCATCCTGATTACATTGTTGTAAATAATAGTGAGCATCCTGAAAAATCAGATGGATACGTTGCATGTACTTCGACAAGAAGGGATCATTTTCGGCTTTAGACTTGGCATCTTCAAGCAAAGTAAATAGCACAGGATGTCGCTCGACCAAAGTTACATGTGCACCTAGATAAGCCATCAATAGACTGTCATGGCCTAAGCCTGCAGTTGCATCTATGAGTGAAGGCTGCTCATTGATCTGACAGGCACGTGCAATCATTTCTGATTTTAAACTGGCGCGTTTTAAACGTGGAATTTCAGCTTGCCAATCTGGCTGCATTTTCATTCCATTGGCCGATAACCACAAACCATCCAGATCAACACACAATGCCAGCTCGGGATGATGACGTAAAAATCGAGCATTTAACTGCTCGATCTGTACCAGTTCGGTGCTCACATCTCGGGAGGCAAGCACCTGTTGAAATTGTTGTGCTTGCTCCAGAGCATCAACCACAGCAAATAGATGCATCGGTTTTACCATATTGTCCAACCCGTATAAGCAAAGAGTAAAATGAGCAGACCAGATACTATGCGATACCACGCAAAAACCATGAAATCACGTTTTGCAACATAGGCAACCAATGCACGAATGAGTAGTAAAGCAGAAACAAAAGAAACCAGAATTCCAACGCCCAATACACTCCAGTCAAAACTGGTTTGTAATACTTCATGGCTTTGATACAGATCCAGTAAGCCTGCACCAATAATCACAGGTATACCTAAAAAGAATGAAAATTCGGTCGCAGCTTTACGAGATACCCCCAAAAACATAGCCCCAATAATGGTTGCACCAGAACGTGATGTTCCTGGAATCAAGGATAAAACTTGGATTAAGCCAATCCAGATGGCTTGTTTTAGACCAATATTTTCAACTTCGACCGCATTTACTTTAGGTGGATTTTTCTCAATCCACATAATAATAACGCCACCAACAATCAGACCAATCGCCACAGCGACGTCATTAAAAAGTAAATCCTTGACTGTTTGACCAAAACTTAAGCCCACCAACACAATTGGAATAGATGCAAGAATGAGAGAGATTGCCAGATGACGTCCCTTTTCTTCTCCTGTTACCATGCCTGTGGCAGCACCCCACAATCTTGACCAATACTCATAAATAACGGCTGCAATGGCTCCCATCTGAATCGCGACGACAAACACAGCACTTTTTTCTTTTGTCCAGAAATTCATCAGCTCAGAAGCCAGAATCAAGTGGCCCGTACTCGAAATTGGAAGAAACTCTGTAATCCCTTCAACAATACCCATAATTGCTGCTTTTAACAGCAGTAAAAGATCCATAAAGTATCCTAATTATGCTTTACCCTGTTCTGAAATTTTCTTCCATGCGTTATCACGTAAATAAACTGGAAGGGCATGCTCGGCTGAAACCCATTGCTGATCAAGAGCATAATGACGTGCCAACTCTGCAATATGCCGTGCATTAGGATGCAGAGTCTCTTGTAAATTAATCGTTTCATCAAGAAGATGTGCGCCTGATCCGATCAGGGTAAATTGTGCGGCTTCTTTTGCATGAGAGTAGTTGAGCAAGCATTCTTCGCCTTGCAATTGCATAATGCCTGTCGAATCGAGAACATAATTCGCTAGATAAACCTCTTGCATACGCGCATCAAGCACTGCGGTCACCTGCGGATACTGAAATTCGCGATAGGCTGCTTGTGCCAATGCCTGCAAGGTAGAGACTGGAATGACGGGTAAATCATTGGCCCAAGCCAGTGCCTGTGTGACTGCAGCATTGATCCGTACACCACTAAATGAACCTGGACCACGACTAAACGCTATCGCAGTCAAATCCTCTAAAGAGGTTTGCGTAGTCAGCAGGGCTTGCTCAATCATTGGCAAAATTGTTTGTGTCTGTGCTTTTGCTCTACAGTCAAGCTGATAAAAAAGCTCTTGATGTTCATCTATTAGGGAAACAGAACATTGCTCATTTGCTGTTTCCAATGCCAGCACTTTCATGCAAACCTTACGCCATATAATCAACAAAAACGCTGCTTATCATACGCTACTCGCATCAATGAGGCGAGCCATTGACGCGAATGTTTACAAGTGCTGACCACGATCTTTATTCGTAATCATCAAAAAAGTAAGGCTCAAGCTGAATATACTTTTTGTAATGTTCGGCATAATGTAACGCGCTCAAGCGGAGTTTTGCTGCACCCTCCTCATCTAATGTTTTGACGATTTTGCCTGGTGAGCCCATGACCACAGAATTATCTGGAATGACTTTACCTTCTGGAATCAGCGCATTGGCACCAATAATACAATTTTTCCCAATGACTGCATGATTAAGAATTACCGCATTGATACCAATCAGTGTATTGTCACCAATATGGCATCCATGCAACATCGCCTGATGTCCAACAGTCACATAATTGCCAATATGCAATTCAATACCTGCATCGGTATGCAAAACGGCATTTTCCTGAACATTGGTATAATCTCCCAGGCGAATCAGACTGTTATCACCACGGATCACCGCACCAAACCAGATACTCACTTCGTCACCCAGTTCAACATGACCAATGACAGTTGCATTACCTGCAATCCACCCATTCCATGGATGAGTTTTTGTTTTTGGATGATATCCTTGAAACTTGTACATCATGATGATCTTTCCTTGTATTCTGACTTTAAAATTTTCTTTGATAAAATGAAGGCGGATTCAGTAAAAATGGCCACTCTTTCTGATAACCCAATCCATAATTAAATAAAGAAATCAGCATTCTTGCCGTTAACCCCCACACCACTTCATCTTCGACCTGTAAACTTGGGAAATAAAGCGTTTGTTTGATGTATTGTACTTTGTAAGGGGTTGGTGGCGCGTCAATCAATTCAGTCAATGAAGCAAAAAAAATACGATCTATTTCTGTGGGTTGTGGCTTTAAATCAACGTGCGGTGGAATCAGTCCTACAATAGGTTTAACCCGCATTCCGTTACGTGCACGTTGCATGGGAAGATCACCAATCAACTCGACATCAAACGGATTGAGCGCGGTTTCTTCCTGTGCCTCACGCAATGCCACCACAATATTGCTGGTATCGCCTATATCTCGTTTACCGCCAGGAAAAGACACTTCACCTGCATGATTGGTAAGCTGGGTTGAACGTCTGGTGAGTAATACCTTCGGATCATGTTCATCAGTGATGGCAATTAACACCGCTGCTTCAGCAGGTTGCGTTCGTTTTGCAAAACGCAATCGTTGTTGCAACTGCTGTGTTAATCCTTGTTTAATCATTCCTTTCACTCAGTTTTTTATTATTTTTCCATCATAGCTGAATTTTCTGGAGGTCGTATACAAATGATGCGAAACAATAAAAATTCGGTTATGCTGAGCTATCTTTAGCGCTGATGATTATTATGAGTTTTTGCATCGTTTGCGGACATAAAACCGAAGAAAAAATTCCTTTAGGTGACCATAAAATACGCCGCGTATGTACAAACTGCGGTCATATACACTACGAGAATCCTAAAGTGATTTGCGGTGCCTTGGCAATTTGGGACAATAAAGTATTGCTTTGTCGACGTGCAATTGAACCTCGCTATGGGTTATGGACTCTACCTGCGGGTTACATGGAGCTTTTTGAAACCATGGAGCAAGGCGCGGCACGGGAAACACGTGAAGAAGCTGAAGCTGAAATCGAGATTGAGCACCTTTACTGTATGTACAATATTCCACGTATTGGTCAAATTTATGTACTATTTAAAGCATTCATCAAAGATGGAATTTTTGGTGCAGGTGAAGAAAGTATTGAATCTCGCCTGTTTGAAGAACATGAAATTCCCTGGGACGAGCTGGCTTTTCCAAGCGTTGAAAGAACTTTAAGACATTATTTTGCAGACCGTAAAACTCAAGATTTTCCGATTCATCTTGAAACGATTGGTACTCGTCTGGATCATACAGGTTAACTCCTAAGATATAAAAAAGGCCAGATAATCTGGCCTTTTTTATTATTTATTTTTTACACTATAACAATTTGGTAACTCAGCAGTTAAAGTGCCCGATACTCGCTTGGCAAGTTCGATTTGATCTGCCGTTGGTGCTGGCTGGATGTTTGTAATACTGTTATAAATTTTTTGATATGCCGCATAAGTGTTAGCCCAGTTTGCTACTGTGCTCAGCCCTGATGAAGGATCATTAAAATTACTCACACTAATACTTCTGGAATTACTATTTGTATTAAGTAAATTACCAAGATTAATTTTAACGCCGCCTGAACTTAATACCGCATTCGCCGCATCGGTACTCACAGATAAATTCTGATTAAGCCCAAGTAAAGCGCCTTCAAGAAGGCCAAATTTAGCATCACTTAAAATCATACGAATCGTAATCGATTGATCACTTGAGGTAGAGTTCGCCGCGCCCGTGGTTCCCACTCGATATTGAGTAACGCCGTTATTATCCTGCATACCATTAATCAAAGTCCCGCATGTACCAGACATATCCGTAGTAGTTGCATTAGGCCCGATATCTGTACGGATATCACCATTTTCATCGATGACAATCCCCAATTTAACATCAGGCACTGAGGTATCATTAAATTTGAAAGTGAGCGTGGCATATAGAGGAAAGATGTATTGACCAGAAGTTACATTTTTACTGGTTTTAAAGACATCCTTGTCGAGATAGGAAATTGGATAAATTTTGGCAAGATCAATTTTACCATTAAATGTTTCTGTTCCGACTTGTTGTGTCCAGTTTCCATAGACTGATGTATCAACTGTATCGGTATTCATTGCACGCTTGTATAACGTATCTGTCGAAACGATAACATAATTATCTAATAGTTTGCCCTGAAAGATTTTTAGGTCTTCATTACTATTTGAGTTAAGACTGAAGCGAAATGGTTGAGCAGAGGAAAGTGCTTTGGAAAGTGGATCAATCCACGTTTTTTGGGCCTGCCCTGTCATTTTGGTAGGTGCATATTTTCTAATGAGCGTCAGGTAAGCAAGCTCACTTGTAGACTCATCTGGCTTACCCCTCCATTGCAAACCATAACCTAAGGTATAACCTTGACGATCTGTAAGTAAATACATATTGGCAAGAATCTGAGATTGTGTAGTCGTTGACTGTCCTCTAAAGCCGCTTGCATTTTTTAGAACGAGGATCTCGCTCACACTGGTAGGTGTAAAAATTTCTGCGTTAAAGATGCCTGCATTCTGGAGATTCATCATGGTCTTAAGCACATCAAAAGCCTGTGCCTGTGACACTTTTGACAAATCGACCCAAGGACTAAGTACAGTTTCATAGCTGCCATCAATAAAATCACTCACCGTCAACGAACGAGTGATTTTAGATAAATCATTTTTATAATCTTCATTTAAAGAAACTGGCTGTAAATCGCCAGCGACATTATGATCTTCTTGAATACCAACTGCCTGAAATACCCGAACCAGTGCTGTCGCTACCTTAATCGTATCATCTTGCAAATTAAGTGTTGTTGGGGCTTTTCCGGTCATTGCTGTGGCAATATCAATAAGAGAAAGTGGCTGATCTCCCACCTTGATAGGTGAAATCGTTTTTAAATCTAAACTGCCTAAATTGATTTGCTTATCTGTAGTTTGTCCCTTGATCGAGAAGGTAATGGTATCACCTAATTGACAAGCTCCTGTGACACTATTACCACCTTTTACGGTGACAAAATGATTATTTTTATTGCTACTACAATCAAAATTTAATCCCGAAACTGGATACACCAGATAGAAACCTTGACAGTTATCACTTGATGTTTTACAGCTGGTACTGGCAGTCACACCTTCATTGGGATCCAAATAAATATTCCCTCCTTCCCCACCGCAACCAGAAAGAGCAGAAACCAAAGTCGTCAATGTTGTCGCCATTAAAATTTTATTTTTCATCTTGATATCCTACTTATTTTAACGGATAGCCGTTAATTTTATTTGTCCTTGATTGGTCAGGGATTTATCTTCAACATCCATGGCAGAAGCCAATGGTGTCATTAAAATATAAGCCGTACTTTCAGGAAGTCTGATCACACCTTCAAGTGATGCATATTGCAATCGTGTAGCAGCATATTCCTGATTTTTATAACCACTGACACCTTCAATCACGCAACCCTGTTGATCTAGAAATACCACAAATGGCCAGTAATAACGTGGGTTCTCTTGAGTGGAAGCATATGAACTCAGTTTCATTTGTTTTAGAGGTGCCGAAAGTTTGACCACTTCATAGTCAAAGGTATCTTTTAACGGTTTTCTTGGCCAAAGTGAAATATATTTATCAGTGTCGAATTTTTTCGCATCTTTTATTTTTTTACCGTCAAAACATGCGGTTGCCAAGCTTTCCACAACTTGCTGTTTGGGCATTCTAAAATATGTGGGTGCCAGTGCCAACACTTGAGAAGTCTGTGGATCTGATTTCGGTTTAAATATCTGATTTAGCAAAGAACGACTCACACCCTTTTCGCGTTCAATGGGTTGCATTCTCACAATCCCTGTTTTGGGATCAATATCTCCCTCAGGCATCATATAGAAGCGTTTTTTCCCATCCAGATTAAATTCACGCTCCTCAAGATACTCATTATTCACATATTGTTCGCCATCAATGGTTGAAATATAGGGCGAGCTTTTTGCTTGAATCCCTTGATCGGTAACTGCTCCGTCTAAATGAGCCTTCGCCTCTGTTTGAGCTTGTCCAGATAAGGTGTCTTGATTCTGTTTTTCAGTCATTGCATTTTGACTATTTAACGGAAGCGCTTGAGTAATAGGTTGATTTTTTTGTGGAACAGAATCTGATTGTTGAGTAGCTTGACTCTGCGCGGGTTGATTAAGATTAGCATTTTTTGGTCGTTCAGTCGTGCTCACTGAGCTCACAACTTTTGTAGCAGAATTTGCTGGCAAAGTGGTTTTTGGTGAATTTATTACATTTGGTAGGCTATTGTTCGAAGTGGCAGATGTAACATTTTGTGGACGTGTTGGCTTTCGTGCTTCTGTTGAACCAGATTGTCTTTGTATTACCAAAGGTCGTCCATCAGGACCAATGATGGTGAAAAAATCACCCGCACAGGCCATAGATGTTACACTCCAACATAATCCTAAAACACTCAATCCACCTAAAAGTCTCAACTGCCTTTTTTGCATTACCAGCGTGTCCTATAATTGATGCCCAAAATAGTCACTTTCGTATTGGTTTTTACATCCAAGCCAGCATAAGGATTCAACAAGATATTACTCACGCCTGTCTGGTTGGCCAAAGTACTGCTACCAGCGGGAATATTATCCCGACTACGCAAAAAGCCAACAGAAAGATCTATATCTGTATCTGTATCAAAACGATATCCAATACCTAAACCGAATAATTGTGCATTGTTAATTGGAATCAATGTATTACGTTTATCATTTGGAATTGCCGAAGTACGCGGCTCATAACCTGCACGTAATTTCAGACGATCTGTCGCTGAGTATTCAAACCCAATGCCCCAGCTCCATGGTGAGGTAAACTTTAATGGCAATGCCAGACTATCATCGGTGATGTCACTTGATAAAAGTTTAGCGATTTTGAGCGCCGCAACTTGCCGATCAAACTCAAATCTGAATTTGTCCCATGCACTATAATCAGTCCAGCCCACATCAAAATTTACTTGTAAATCAGGAAGGATCTTATATTTGATTCCGGCCTGAAAATGTGCAGGATATTCAAAATCCATAGATACCAGACCAGACTCAGAGGCTGGAATACTGGATGGGAAACCTAAAATCCTTGCAAATACCGCACCTGTGGCAGAAGAATTCAATCCTCTAATTAACTCTCTTGGTGCTTTTTCATTATCAACAAAATATTTACCCTTTAGGCGCATTTTACTTGCACTTTGGTAGACCATACCAAAACTGAAATCGTCGTTTGGCTCCCAAAGTAAACCTAAGTTATAGCTTGGACTTAATGCTTGCTCAACCGAAACCTTTAACTGTCCAAAACGATTAAATGGATTCATTCCTTCCTGAGCATTACAAATCCCCAGCAGAAGCAAATCTGTAATAACGTCATTGTTATCTTTAAAGGGTGCGCAGACGACTTCATCCACCATTCGCAAGACACCAATCAACTCATTGGGAAATCTTAAATCAGTTTTGATTGAAATGGCTTGGTAAGACATCCCGATGGATGCACCCAGTGATAATTCATCGGTCACTTTAAAAGCTAAAGAAGGTGATAAATAGGTCACCCGCTCCAAGGCAACTTGTTGCCCCATATAATTGCCAGGATTACCATTTTCAGATCCAAAACCAGCAACTAACGGTGCATAAATTGCTGTGGCATATGTAATTTTTGAGCCTGGTGGTTTATAGGCAATACCAGCTGTAGGTGCAGCCAAAGGAACACCTTCACCCAAATCCACCATCTTTTTTAAGATCGGAACATAAATACTCGCATATTCAACATCCCCACTTACACTTCCTTTGTAGTCGGTACACAAATTGGATGCAACTTCTGGGCCATCATTACATACTAATGGATCATCTGAATATCCAAATACGTTATATCCAGCAGGTGCTGAAAACTCACGTTTAATATCAAAATTTGCGATTAGCCCCTGTACATCAGTTTGTAAACCTTCAATTTTAGTTAAAGCAGCAGGGTTAAAATGAATTGCACTGATACCAGGTGGATCAGCAGTGACAGCATTTCCCAGTGCTAAAGAACGTACATCAACTGATAAATTCTGTCCCAACTGTGCGAATGCAACATTGGAACACCCCGTCAAGACAATTGCAGATGCTAACGGGCGTAGTCTGAGATATCGCATAGCGACGACTCCCCTTAACGAAGTTTTTTAGCAAAACCAGCTATATCTAACGGGAAAGAAAGCCCCAAAGAAACATCTGGTGCATCTTCAGTTAAGCCAATTCCCAATGTTCCATTGACAATTGTTGTTGGTGATACACGAACCCCCAAGGCAATGGTAAACATGGAAGTGGTTTGATCAGCAGGTTTGTAGTTTTCACCTGACGAATAGGTAAACTCAGAATCCAGATTAAAACTTTGCTGATATGACATCGTCAATGAGACATCATAGTTAAACGAGTAAGCAAATCCGACAGCGAATCCGCCACTTATTCCTGGATCAAACTCAGTAATAGTACGGGTACCACGTCTTTGATTTAAGCCTGTTTCTTTAAAACCATAATTGGCCGACACTGATGCAAACAGAACAACTGGATCTATGTATTTACGTGTACTTGCACCCAGACCAGCCGAGTAATACCCTTTACCTGTAGAAAGATCAGTTACAGGATTAATTTCATATGGGCTATCACCTGTTTTGGTTGAAAGGCTACCAAACAGAATCAGTGGTAAACGTCCGGTTTGTAACGGGAAAGGCTCCCAACGTGCTCCAAATGCAATATCACCTAAACCAGCCGTTGTGCCCCCACCACCTGAGCCTGCTTTTAAATTGTCGTATTTTGCAACAAATGGAATGGAGGTACTTAAGGTAATATTGTCACGTAAACCATATTGCAATGTGAAGGTGTTGGTTAAAGTATGCGCTGCATCTTCTTCAACACGTAACTGATTAATGGTTCCATCTTCAACTGCTAAATCTAGCCGCGTATCTCGGTAATAAGTGTAATCAATATCATAATAACTTGAAATTTCACCTTTTTTAATCAGGGAATATTGTCGTTCATTTGAGGTAAAAACTTCTTGAAGATTACTCTCTTGTGTCGCATCGCCTTCTTTTTTTTGTAAAGCTTCCGCCGCGGAACTCGGAGAGCTTGCAGCCGCCGTATTTACTTGATCAGATGCTACCGCTGTCGGCGTACTTGTATCGGTAAACACACTACCTTGTGCAGCAGTCTCAGAAGACTGTGTAGACTGTTCAAGCGATTTCTCCTGTGTCGATGTCTGGACATCATCAGCAGCATAAACCCCACCAATCATCAGCATGTTGACACTAAGCGCTAGAAAAGTTTTATTCATCCGTTGAGCTCTCTTCATTCTATCCACCACATTATTTTTTTTCTGACTAAACTATTTACGCTTGTAATAAAGTCGCATAAACGTATCGATATTCTGACCATAGGTATAAGAATTTTTATCCATGTCTGGTGCTCGACGTACCGTCGAGATTCGATCTGCAATACGCTCCATATAAAAACTAGGATATTGCATATCAATGAAGGCATATTTATTGATAGTTGTATCCTCGACATGGCGCATATCACTTTCTTGTAAGGCAAGCATATGTTGACGTTGAGCTTCAGGTACTTGTATCAAAAATAGCGTATTATTTTCCCAGATTTCTTTAAAACGCACTTCATCAAAGCTGATATTGCCGAGTGCAGGATCTGCTACATACACTCGTCCATCTTTATATCCTTTATATACAACAAAATGTTTAAACCCAGCATAAGAAATTGGAACAATCGCAGGTTGGCCCTGATTAACCAAATCTGAAAACTCTCCACGATATCCCCCACTTTCTAGTCCTAATGCGGTTACAAACCGCTTCATATCGAGTAGTGAGAAACTACGGCGTTCAATGATTCGCTGATATTCTCCAAACCGTAATAGACCATTCATGGTTTGCTGTTCAGTTAATTTTGTACCCACGTAACCATTTAATAATGTTGTTAATGCCGCAGATCCACAGCTATAGTCATATGCCTGACGTACAATTCCTCGGAATTGTTCCTCTATGGCAGGTTTAATCAAAACAGATTCACGATGCATTCTAGTGAAAGATGGCTCTCTGGAATCTAACATTTCAGTATATTGAACTGTCCCTGGAGGTTTCTCTTTAATGTCAAAAGCGTGGGCTGCAAAGTAATAGATCAATGCCGACCCTAATGTAATCTCTAACATAATCTGGCGGTTCTACTTTTGGGCAAAAAATGCCTGATATTTGTATTTTTTAGAGCAAATACTCTACGTTCCCTGTCTTTTGAAGATACCTTTTTTTTGAAAAAAATGCAGCTTTTTTTTATTTTTTTTGACGAAATACGTATTTTTTTGTAATTTTTGGTCATTAAAAAACGCGTGACGAACACGCGTTTTTTAAATTCACAGTTAGTTCAATTAATGACCACTAATGGTAATCGTCGAGTTACCTACATTTAGGCCAGCAACTTCAACATCCCCAATCGACTTCGCTGTAGAACTTCCTAAATGAACACCTTGAATATAAGTATTGATATTTTGCGCACTGTTGTTCTTAATCACAATACCGTTTGCTGTAACACCGACAGTGGCATTTAACGTCAAATCACCAGTGGTATTATCAGCACCGCGAACATAAATATTGTCTAGGTAAATCTGACCACCACCAGCGGCATCATTGATACCTAAGTTTGAAATCGTCAAGCCTTTTTGCAGTGTAGAATTTAGAACAATCATGGCACCTTGAGGGGTTGCACCTAATTGAATATTAGCTGCAACTTTACCCAGTGAAAGAGTCAAACCTGATAAAATTTCTGTTGGGTTTGTCTCTTTAATACCACGTAAACCCGTTGTGGTATTGACAGCAGTATTAGAACTTCCAATACCAATTGACCCAATATCGATATCGACAGCACCAACCGTGGCTGCAATGTTAAGAAAAGCACCCTGAGCACCATTAGACGTAGTTGCACTACCATTGGTATCAATTTTTAGGTCTAATAGGTTCTCACTTGTATTTGTTTGTTTAACAGTCACACCATTAATGGCAATTGCACCTGCTGTACCTGTCGCGCCCGTGATATTTGTATCAGTTCCTAAACCATCATTATCATGTACGTATAACTTGCCAATGCTAATCCCTGCATTATCAAGCTTAATCCCAATATTTAAGCCATCCTGACCTGTAGTTGCACTCATTGATGCATCATCCATAGCCTGCATAGCCATCGCATTAACACTGATTAGCATAGAAGAAACCAAAGCCAATTTAGTGAATATTTTCATTCCAAACTCTCCCAAGAGCATTTATTTTTATTTCTTACTACTCTCATTCTTCCGTTAAAAAGAATGATTCCTTTATCCCTGAGTAGCCTAATTTTGCCTCTTTAAATTAGCGCTAGTTCACATTTTCTGCAACGTGTAATGTGTAAAATTTGCCATTTTGCCGATAAATGGTTATGAGGCTTATGTCTGTTTCAATTGTGTAGTAAAATTACTCGCTATTTTTTCGTTCATACTTGAGCAACTTCTCGTGCAGTATATTCAAAAACTCCCTCTTCCAGCTCAATCAGCCCAGCATATTCTAATGCTCCTTCAACAGTCTGAAGTGACTGGATTAGTTTTTTTGAATAATAAGGATCAGCCGATTATCGGATTTAATCCTGCTACATTTTGTATTTTTCAAGATCATCAACTTCATTACTACAAAAGAGATGAATCAAATCAATATATCGAGGATCAAGATAATACCGAGCTGACTGAATTTATCATTTTTCAGAATTCTGAATATTCTACAAAAAGTATAAATAGTAAATTTCAGGGTGGTTATATTGGATTCATTGGCTATGATTATGCTGCATCACAATATGTAAATACCGATTTCTGTGTACAACCTGCGCTTTATGTAGGCAAATATCTGAGTTACCTGACTCAAGAAAATGACGAATGGTATTTTTATAGTCAATCTCCAAATGCTGAAACTGAATATTTACAACTACTTAGTATTTTCACCCAACAAATTTCTGAGAATAACTCAAGCTTCTATATATCAACACCATTTCAATCCCGATGGACAAAATCGACATATTTAAAGGCTTTTGAAAAAATTCAGGATTACATCAAATCAGGGGATTGTTATCAAATTAATTTGACACAAGAATTTCAAACGCACTGCAAAGGAAATTTACTTTCAAAAGCCGATCAACTTTGGGATTTAACCAATGCTCCTTACGCAGGTTATTTGCAGATAGGTGATTTTGAATTACTCAGTTGTTCGCCTGAGTTATTTATCGAATTTAATGAGTATCGACAAATCAAGACACGTCCTATTAAAGGAACTATGCCGCGTTTTGATAATGCCGAGTTAGATCAAATGTCTAAACAAAAATTACAAGCATCAGAAAAAGATCAGGCAGAAAATGTCATGATTGTCGATCTGTTACGTAATGATCTAAGTGTCTATGCAGAAGTTGGCTCAGTAAAAACAACAAAACTTTTTGAAATTGAAAGCTTCAATCAGGTTCATCATATGGTCAGTGAAATCACGGCCACGCTCAAAGCTGATGTTAATCCTTTTGAGGTCTTACTCACTGCTTTACCAGGTGGTTCGATTACTGGTGCTCCCAAGATTCGAGCCATGCAGATTATAGATGAGCTTGAAGGCGAGCCACGTGGGGCTTATTGCGGTTCTTTAGGTTACTTTAATTTTGATGGTACAGGTTGCTGGAATATTTTAATTCGTAGTCTGCAACGGTATCAAGATCAACTTTCTTTATGGGCAGGTGGTGGCATTACCATCGCATCAAACTCTGAGGCTGAATATCAGGAATGTTTTGATAAAGTCTCTGCCATGCTGAATCTAATCAATACATGGCAAAGCATGCAAAGCACGGCTTAATTAATAAATAGTTTTAAAGTATTTACTAAGCGCTGATTCTGCTCGTCTGTGCCTACAGTAATTCTTAGATATTGATTGATACGTGGTTTATTGAAATGACGCACAATAATCCCTTGTTCACGCAATGCTTTTGCTAACTCAATTGCAACATGAGCAGGATGTGTCACAAAAATAAAGTTTGCCTTAGATGGCAATACGTCAAACCCTATAGTTTCAAGCTGCTCAATCAATTGTTCGCGGCTTTGAATCACTTTTAAACACTGTTCTTCAAAATAAGCTTGATCTTCAAAAGATGCTACTGCCGCAGCTATGGCAAAACGATCAATGGGATAAGAATTGAAACTGTTTTTCACTGCTTCAAGTGCAGCAATGAGATGTGCTTGTGCAAGTGCATACCCGACGCGTAAACCTGCCAGAGATCGTGATTTTGAGGTGGTTTGACACACGACCAAATTATCATACTGGTTTACCAAACTCGCAGCAGATTCGGCACCAAAATCGACATAGGCTTCGTCAATTACGACTACACGATCGGGATTATTCTTTAGAATTTGCTCAATGTTTTTCAATGAAAGCGCTATGCTGGTGGGTGCATTTGGATTAGCAATAATAATACCGCCATTATTCTGCTGATAATCTTCTACGACAATTTCGAAATGATCATTCAGTGGAATTTGTTTGGTTTGTACACCAAAGAACTGGCTATAAACTGGATAAAAGCTGTAGCTAATATCGGGATATAAAATTGGTTCATCTTGAATGAAGAATGCTTTAAAAATATGTGCAAGCACTTCATCTGAACCATTGCCTACAAACACCTGTTCCACACTCAAATGCTGCTGTTTCGCAATTGCCTGTTTTAGCAATGATGCATCTGGATCAGGATATAAACGCAATGCGTCTGCCTGATCTACCAGTACAGTCTCTACTGCTGCTTTTACTTTAGGCGAAGGTGGATACGGATTTTCATTGGTATTGAGTTTAAGTAAGTTCTGGATTTTAGGTTGCTCACCAGGTACATAAGGCTCTAACTCACGAACCTCTGGACTCCAGAAACGCATTTTTTCATTAGTGACATTCATCTTTCTATTCTCAAAAAAGGGCTGAAAATCAGCCCCGTAGAGCAGTTACTAAGCTCTGATCTTGCTAAAATATTAATACTTACTGATAACGATAACGTGCAGAACGTGCATGTGCATCCAGATTTTCCTGTTGAGCCAATACGTCTGCCGCCTTTGCCAAGCTTTTCACGCCTTCTTGCGAACACATGATCAAACTTGAACGTTTTTGAAAGTCATACACCCCAAGAGGCGATGAAAAACGTGCGGTACCCGATGTTGGTAATACATGATTCGGACCTGCACAGTAATCGCCAATCGCTTCTGGTGTATAGCGTCCCATAAAGATTGCACCTGCATGACGAATCTTCTGACTCATCGCTTCTGATTCATCCAGACACAGCTCTAAATGTTCAGGGGCCACCTGATTAATTAATTCAATGGCCTCATCACGATCCTTAACCAGAACCAGTGCTCCACGATTTGCAATTGAAGTCCGCGCAATATCAGCTTTAGGTAATGCAGCTAAATGTTCTTCAATCGCTTGAGCGACTTCATCAAGTAATGCTTCATCTGGTGTAATAAAAATGGCTTGTGCAACGGTATCGTGTTCCGCTTGTGACAAAAGATCCATTGCCAACCATTTAGCATTATTCTGACCTTCTGCATATACCAGAATTTCAGATGGACCGGCGATCATGTCAATTCCGACCTGACCGAAAACAGCGCGCTTAGCGGCCGCAACAAATCTGTTACCAGGTCCAGTAATTTTATCTACTGCTGGAATAGTCTGGGTGCCATAAGCCAAAGCGGCAACAGCCTGCGCTCCACCTATCGTAAAAATACGGCTTACTCCAGCCAAATATGCCGCAGCCAAAACCAGAGAATTCAACTCACCATTTGGTGCTGGCACGACCATGATAATTTCTGGTACACCAGCCACATGTGCTGGAATTGCATTCATAAGTACCGAAGACGGATAAGATGCCAAACCACCAGGGACATAAATACCGACACGATCTAAAGGTGTCACTTTTTGACCCAAGGTATTTCCCAATGCATCCACATAGCTCCAACCTTCTTGCTTTTGAGCTTGGTGAAAACTGCGAATACGCTCCGCAGCCAATTCAAGGGCTTCACGTATTTCAGCCGTTAAGGCCTCAAATGCAGTTTTAAGTTGCTCTTGGGTCAGTTCCAAATCTGAAAATTGATGCGCTGGATGTCGATCAAACTGCTGAGTGAGCTTAAGAACATGTTCATCACCATACTGACGTACATCAGCAATGATTTGGTCTACTGTTTTTAAAAGTTCAGGATCATTTACAGTTTCAAACGCTAACAGATCTGCAAAAACCTGTTTAAAGCTTTGATCTTGAGTCGATAAACGTCGCATCAATTTACCTACAAGGTGCTAAGTGAAAATAAGATCTTAGTGTACTCTTTTTCATGGCTTCTGTGGGTAATCAACCATCAACAATCTTGCATTGTTTCATTGAAAATAGAGTTAACCGTTATTCTAAAAATTTATTCTGGTGGTGTAGGCTTAACACTTATACAGCTTGCATCAACTGTAAGACCCTATATCTTAATCAAACAACAATAGTTACCTGTTCCAATGACAAAAAACCGCCAGAATATGGCGGTTCTTGAATAAAATACGCAACTTGCTGATGTTAAGGTTAACGCTGATTCACAGCCTCTTCCACTTGAGCAAGAATCGGATCTAATAAAGCTTGTTTACGCTTAAAGCTGGCCTTATTCACAATCAGACGAGATGACACTTTCATGATCTCCTCTAAAGGCTCCAAACCATTTGCCCGCAAGGTATTTCCAGTATCAACTACATCCACAATGTAGTCACCTAAACCCACCAAAGGTGCCAGCTCCATTGAGCCGTAAAGTTTGATCACATCCACCTGCTCACCAAGGCTTGCATAGTATTGACGCGTTAAATTTACATATTTAGTAGCAATCTTTAAACGGCCTTTGGGGTGTTGCATTCCGACTTTACCAGCGGTCATCAATTTGCAATTTGCAATTTTAAGATCAAGTAACTCATAAACATGCTGTGCACCATGTTCCATCAAGACATCTTTACCCGCTACCCCAAAGTCCGCAGCACCATTTTCTACATAAGTTGGCACATCAGATGCACGTAAAATCAAAATACGGACTTTTTGATGTGTGGTAGGAAAAATTAATTTACGGGATTTTTCTGGGTCTTCAAGTAAATTAATACCTGCTGCCTCCAGCAAAGGTAAAGTCTCTTTTAAAATACGCCCCTTACTAAGCGCCAATGTTAAACCATGATCAAAATTCCCCATTACGTTAAAGTTTGGATCATCGTTTCTCATATCATTCATCAACTTACTCGCTTAATCTTAGCGCCTAAACTTTGTAATTTAGCTTCAATATTTTCATAACCACGATCAATGTGATAAATACGGTCAATCAAAGTATCTCCTTCGGCAACCAATGCTGCGAGTACCAAGGAAAAAGAAGCACGCAAATCAGTCGCCATCACAGGAGCTGCTTGCAATTTTTCAACACCCGTTACAATAGCATCATTACCTTCGACCTGAATATTGGCACCCATACGTGACAGTTCAGGGACATGCATAAAACGGTTCTCAAAAATAGTTTCTGAAATCGTCGCAAAACCTCTACCAATCACATTAACCGCCATTAACTGTGCCTGCATATCCGTTGGAAATTCTGGATGCGGTAATGTCCTAAAACTTACAGCTTTAGGACGTTTGCCCATCATATCCAATTCGATCCAGTCTTCACCACGCGTGACTTCTGCACCCATTTCTTCAAACTTATCAAGAACTGATTCTAGTAATGATGGATCCGTATGTGTGGTCTTAACACGCCCACCTGTAATCGCAGCAGCGGCAAGATAAGAACCTGTCTCAATACGATCAGCAACAACTGAATATTCACAGCCATGTAAACTTTCAACACCTGTAACTACTAAAGTATCTGTATCTAATCCTTCAATCTTGGCGCCCATTTCAATCAACATTTGTGCCAAATCCGTAATTTCAGGTTCGCGTGCAGCATTACGAATTGTGGTTGTACCCTCTGCCAATACCGCAGCCATGAGAATATTTTCTGTTCCACCGACGGTTACCATATCAAAGGTGATATCTGCGCCTTTTAAACGGCCATCCACAGTGGCATGTACATAACCATTTTCAACTTCAATATGAGCACCTAATGCCTCAAGTGCTTTAAGATGCTGATCTACAGGACGAGAACCAATCGCACACCCACCTGGTAAAGAAACCTGTGCATTGCCATAACGTGCCAATAATGGCCCGAGCACTAAAATCGATGCACGCATCGTTTTTACTAATTCATAAGGTGCAAACTGATTTGATAATGTAGAGGTGTCTGCCTTAACAGTTTCACCCTCATAATCCATTGTAATACCTAACCCGGCAATCAGCTTGACCAGTGTATTGACATCTTTAAGATTAGGTACGTTATTCAGCGTAATTGGAGAATCAGCCAAAATCATAGCCGCAAGTAAAGGTAATGCCGCATTTTTGGCGCCAGAAATGCGAACTTCACCCTCGAGTTTTACACCACCCGTAATTAAAAATTTGTCCATGTAAGTTTAGGCTCCGAATAGACTTGCTTTACGCCATTCTTCTTTAGTCATTGCACGGATAGTAACCGCATGGACTTCACCACTGGCAATATAAGAATTTAAAGGTGCATAGACTGCCTGCTGACGAGCGACAGTTCGTTTTCCTTCAAACTGATCATCCACTATACGGAGGTCAAATTTTCCAGCTTGCCCACTTACCGCTACTTCCGACTCGGGAAAAGCTTCTTGTAAAATTTGTGTGAGCTGTTCACTATTCATGGCTAGACCTCTTATACAACCTTGGGTGTAAAAACTCATCATTCTACTATAAATCATAGAGATAATTTAGTACGTCGCTACATTTTATACATAAAAAAAGAGGCTAATCTCTAGCCTCTTTAAAGATCAAAAAATTAAATAGGAACAATAACTTGCTGATATGTACATTGTATTTTTCGATGTTTTTGTAATTGACGTTTCAATTTTTCAGATAATTTTTTAATTGATGTATACATGTCATCAGCAGACGCTTGTGCAAAAAGTTCAATGCCTGGTAGGCGTACAATTGCTTCAGCAATATGATTTGAACTCCCTTTGTGCGTTCTTTTATCAATTTGATGATCTTTCGAAAGTTTCACCTGCATACTATTGACTTGATCTAAATGCTTGGTCATCTCACCAAATTTAGATTTGATATTTTCTTCAATGGCAGGTGTTATAGTTAAATGATGTCCACGAATTGTTATCTGCATAGTTCTATCCCTCACCTTCTATCAGGATATAAAGGTATAGCCAAATGATCTAAAGACAGAAATTAACTATAAAATGCAATCGTCAAATCATTTAAACTATTCCTTCGATGAAAAAAAAGATTCATTATTTTGCAACAATGAATCTCTAGAATAGACAGATTATGCAGATCAGATCAAGACTTTTCTTTCAGAAGATGAGGGGATATGTAACGATTCACGATATTTTGCAACGGTTCTACGCGCTACATCAATTCCTTCATCTTTGAGCATATTTGCAATAATATTATCCGACAAAGGTTTACGTGGATTTTCCGCAGAAATCATTTTTTTAATACGCGCACGAATCGCAGTTGAAGAACACTCTCCTCCAGAGGTTGTTCCGACATGACTTGAAAAAAAGTATTTCAATTCGAATAAGCCACGTGGAGTCAGCATATATTTATTGGTGGTTACCCGCGACACTGTTGACTCATGCAGCTCAACTTCCTCTGCCACATCACGCAGTACCAAAGGTTTCATACCCTCGGGACCAATTTCGAAAAAATTACGTTGATGTTCAACAATACAGGTTGCAACTTTTAATAATGTTTTATGACGTTCATCAATGCTTTTTATAAAATTTTTGGCTTCCAGCATCTGATTGCGCAGATACATGTTTCCATCACTCTGATCTGCTCTACGAATCATATTAGAATAGAATGAATTGATACGTAATTTGGGCATAATGTCAGGATTAAGCTGTACCTGCCAAGATTGATCTTTTTTAGTGACCACCACATCAGGAACTTGATAATCTGAATCCTGTGCTTCAAAGTCCAAGCCTGGATAAGGCTTTAATGTTTTAAGCAGCTCAATTGCCTCTTTTACTTGCAACATGGTCAAATTTGTAGATTTTAATAATTTATTTAAATCGTTACTCACAAGCAGTTCATAATATTTTAATAAACTTAAAGCTTCATTTCTTAAAGGTGTAAAAACATCAAGAACATCCAATTGAACTTTCAAACATTCTGCAAGATTCTTTGAACCTACACCAACTGGATCAAGACGCTGGATATGCTTAAGCACAACCATCACCTCATCTGCCTCAATCTCTTCTTCAAGCCCTGCTTCTGACAATAAATACTGTGCCGCTTCAATAATTTCTTCAATTTCGGCATCTAGAAAACCTTTCTCATCCAGACAATCTACAACGCAATAAGCAATTAACCGATCGACAGTCGAAAAATGCAATAAATTTACTTGGGCCAAAATATGTTCTTTTAAAGTATGCTCAGCTTGACGATTATCTTCCCGTTCTTCATATTCTGGTGAAGCCAAAGCTGTAGATTGATGCGTATACACATCATCCCAATCGGTATCCACAGGAAGATCATTGGGTAAATGGTCCGCATTTAAATCCTGAGTTAGATCTCGGCTTTCTTTATTTTCTAAATGGGTTAAACTTTCTGCTGTACCCTCATCTTCTATTTTTTCAAGTAATGGATTACTATCTAATTGAATCTGGATTTCTTGTTCAAGCTCCAGACTTGATAATTGCAATAAACGAATCGCTTGTTGTAATTGAGGGGTAAGCGATAAAGAATTCGCGACTTTCAATCCAACAGATAACTTCATAAAGCAATATCCTGACTACTATTATACAATGCAAAAAATATGCCGATATCATTGTTATAGCATAGGATTTAACTTTATCCTACAAAAAAAAATATTTCAGAAACAAATTATTTGTAAAATGCAGTTAAACCAAATTTATATATCCTTCCTACTATTAAATTCGCAAGTTTTTTTCTATTTAATTTATTTTCTACATAAAAAAAGCCCCCTGATTTTGATTCAGGGGGCTTTTATATTTAAAAGCTGGCGATGACTTACTCTCACATGGCTAACGCCACACTACCATCAGCGCGAAGAGGTTTCACTTCTGAGTTCGGGAAGGGATCAGGTGGTTCACTCTTGCTATTGTCGCCAGCAAACTGTTTATGGACATTTTCGGGTCTTATTTTGACTGTGGATTGTATTTCACAGTGTGTGCCGTACTTTGTACCAAATGAGTTTAACGGATTGGACTATTGAGTCGGTATTGTAACTAGTTCATTAACTAAATCAAGTTTGAATTGATCATTTGTATGAATTTATCTTGCATACAACAACTGTTTGGGTGTTGTATAGTCAAGCCTCACGAGCAATTAGTATTGGTCAGCTTCACATATCACTATGCTTCCACATCCAACCTATCAACGTCCTAGTCTTGAACGGCTCTTTAGAGGAATAAATTCCTAGGGAAATCTTATCTTGAGGTAGGCTTCCCGCTTAGATGCTTTCAGCGGTTATCCCTTCCGAACATAGCTACCCGGCGATGCGACTGGCGTCACAACCGGTACACCAGAGGTTCGTCCACTCTGGTCCTCTCGTACTAGGAGCAGATCCTCTCAAATTTCCAGCGCCCACGGTAGATAGGGACCGAACTGTCTCACGACGTTCTAAACCCAGCTCGCGTACCTCTTTAAATGGCGAACAGCCATACCCTTGGGACCTGCTTCAGCCCCAGGATGAGATGAGCCGACATCGAGGTGCCAAACACCGCCGTCGATATGAACTCTTGGGCGGTATCAGCCTGTTATCCCCAGAGTACCTTTTATCCGTTGAGCGATGGCCCTTCCATACAGAACCACCGGATCACTAAGACCTACTTTCGTACCTGCTCGACTTGTGGGTCTCGCAGTTAAGCGCGCTTTTGCCTTTATACTCTACGCGTGATTTCCGACCACGCTGAGCGCACCTTCGTACTCCTCCGTTACTCTTTAGGAGGAGACCGCCCCAGTCAAACTACCCACCAGACATGGTCCTCGCCCCGGATCACGGGGCAGAGTTAGAACCTCAACATTACCAGGGTGGTATTTCAAGGATGGCTCCAATGGAACTGGCGTCCCATCTTCAAAGCCTCCCACCTATCCTACACAAGTAAGGTCAAAGTTCAATGTCAAGCTGCAGTAAAGGTTCACGGGGTCTTTCCGTCTAGCCGCGGGTACACCGCATCTTCACGGCGAATTCGATTTCACTGAGCCTCTGCTGGAGACAGCGCCGCCATCATTATGCCATTCGTGCAGGTCGGAACTTACCCGACAAGGAATTTCGCTACCTTAGGACCGTTATAGTTACGGCCGCCGTTTACTGGGGCTTCGATCAAGAGCTTCGCTTACGCTAACCCCATCAATTAACCTTCCAGCACCGGGCAGGCATCACACCCTATACGTCCACTTTCGTGTTTGCAGAGTGCTATGTTTTTAATAAACAGTTGCAGCGGCCTGGTTTCTGCGGCTGTCAATCGCTCAGGGAGCAAGTCCCATCACCATCAACAGCGTACCTTCTCCCGAAGTTACGGTACCATTTTGCCTAGTTCCTTCAGCAGAGTTCTCTCAAGCGCCTTGGTCTACTCGACCTGACCACCTGTGTCGGTTTCGGGTACGATTCCTGTGTAACTGTAGCTTAGAGACTTTTCTTGGAAGTATGGTATCAGCCACTTCGCTAGTAAACTAGCTTGCTATCGACTCTCAGCATAGAGCACCCCGGATTTGCCTAAGATGCATGCCTACTGTCTTCCACCTGGACAACCAACGCCAGGCTGACCTAACCTTCTCCGTCCTCTCATCGCATTACACAGAAGTATTGGAATATTAACCAATTTCCCATCGACTACGCCTTTCGGCCTCGCCTTAGGGGTCGACTCACCCAGCCCCGATTAACGTTGGACTGGAACCCTTGGTCTTTCGGCGAACGGGTTTTTCACCCGTTTTGTCGTTACTCACGTCAGCATTCGCACTTCTGATACCTCCAGCAGACTTCTCAATCCACCTTCATCGGCTTACAGAACGCTCCCCTACCACGTAACTTAAAGTTACATCCGCAGCTTCGGCACATAGTTTTAGCCCCGTTACATCTTCCGCGCAGGCCGACTCGACTAGTGAGCTATTACGCTTTCTTTAAAGGGTGGCTGCTTCTAAGCCAACCTCCTAGCTGTCTATGCCTTCCCACATCGTTTCCCACTTAACTATGATTTTGGGGCCTTAGCTGGCGGTCTGGATTGTTTTCCTCTTGACTACGGACGTTAGCACCCGCAGTCTGTCTCCCGGATAGTACTCATAGGTATTCGGAGTTTGCATCGGTTTGGTAAGTCGGGATGACCCCCTAGCCGAAACAGTGCTCTACCCCCTATGGTATTCGTCCGAGGCGCTACCTAAATAGCTTTCGGGGAGAACCAGCTATCACCAGGCTTGATTAGCCTTTCACCCCTATCCACAAGTCATCCCCTGGCTTTTCAACGACAGTGGGTTCGGTCCTCCAGTTAGTGTTACCCAACCTTCAACCTGCTCATGGATAGATCGCCTGGTTTCGGGTCTATACCCAGCAACTATACGCCCTATTAAGACTCGGTTTCCCTACGGCTCCCCTATGCGGTTAACCTTGCTACTGAATATAAGTCGCTGACCCATTATACAAAAGGTACGCAGTCACCGAACAAGTCGGCTCCCACTGCTTGTATGCATGCGGTTTCAGGATCTATTTCACTCCCCTCACAGGGGTTCTTTTCGCCTTTCCCTCACGGTACTGGTTCACTATCGGTCAGTCAGGAGTATTTAGCCTTGGAGGATGGTCCCCCCATATTCAGACAAGGTTTCACGTGCCTCGCCCTACTCGTCATCATTGTGTGTGCCCTTTCGTGTACGGGAATATCACCCTCTACGTTCGCACTTCCCAGAGCGTTCCACTAGAACACACACAACTTAATGGGCTGTTCCCCTTTCGCTCGCCGCTACTAAGGGAATCTCAATTGATTTCTTTTCCTAAGGGTACTGAGATGTTTCACTTCCCCTCGTTCGCCTTGCATGACTATGTATTCATCATGCAATACCTATCTTATGATAAGTGGGTTTCCCCATTCAGACATCTCCGGATCA
>NZ_KB849626.1:0-232435 GCF_000368685.1 Acinetobacter baylyi DSM 14961 = CIP 107474
TGATCCGGAGATGTCTGAATGGGGAAACCCACTTATCATAAGATAGGTATTGCATGATGAATACATAGTCATGCAAGGCGAACGAGGGGAAGTGAAACATCTCAGTACCCTTAGGAAAAGAAATCAATTGAGATTCCCTTAGTAGCGGCGAGCGAAAGGGGAACAGCCCATTAAGTTGTGTGTGTTCTAGTGGAACGCTCTGGGAAGTGCGAACGTAGAGGGTGATATTCCCGTACACGAAAGGGCACACACAATGATGACGAGTAGGGCGAGGCACGTGAAACCTTGTCTGAATATGGGGGGACCATCCTCCAAGGCTAAATACTCCTGACTGACCGATAGTGAACCAGTACCGTGAGGGAAAGGCGAAAAGAACCCCTGTGAGGGGAGTGAAATAGATCCTGAAACCGCATGCATACAAGCAGTGGGAGCCGACTTGTTCGGTGACTGCGTACCTTTTGTATAATGGGTCAGCGACTTATATTCAGTAGCAAGGTTAACCGCATAGGGGAGCCGTAGGGAAACCGAGTCTTAATAGGGCGTATAGTTGCTGGGTATAGACCCGAAACCAGGCGATCTATCCATGAGCAGGTTGAAGGTTGGGTAACACTAACTGGAGGACCGAACCCACTGTCGTTGAAAAGCCAGGGGATGACTTGTGGATAGGGGTGAAAGGCTAATCAAGCCTGGTGATAGCTGGTTCTCCCCGAAAGCTATTTAGGTAGCGCCTCGGACGAATACCATAGGGGGTAGAGCACTGTTTCGGCTAGGGGGTCATCCCGACTTACCAAACCGATGCAAACTCCGAATACCTATGAGTACTATCCGGGAGACAGACTGCGGGTGCTAACGTCCGTAGTCAAGAGGAAAACAATCCAGACCGCCAGCTAAGGCCCCAAAATCATAGTTAAGTGGGAAACGATGTGGGAAGGCATAGACAGCTAGGAGGTTGGCTTAGAAGCAGCCACCCTTTAAAGAAAGCGTAATAGCTCACTAGTCGAGTCGGCCTGCGCGGAAGATGTAACGGGGCTAAAACTATGTGCCGAAGCTGCGGATGTAACTTTAAGTTACGTGGTAGGGGAGCGTTCTGTAAGCCGATGAAGGTGGATTGAGAAGTCTGCTGGAGGTATCAGAAGTGCGAATGCTGACGTGAGTAACGACAAAACGGGTGAAAAACCCGTTCGCCGAAAGACCAAGGGTTCCAGTCCAACGTTAATCGGGGCTGGGTGAGTCGACCCCTAAGGCGAGGCCGAAAGGCGTAGTCGATGGGAAATTGGTTAATATTCCAATACTTCTGTGTAATGCGATGAGAGGACGGAGAAGGTTAGGTCAGCCTGGCGTTGGTTGTCCAGGTGGAAGACAGTAGGCATGCATCTTAGGCAAATCCGGGGTGCTCTATGCTGAGAGTCGATAGCAAGCTAGTTTACTAGCGAAGTGGCTGATACCATACTTCCAAGAAAAGTCTCTAAGCTACAGTTACACAGGAATCGTACCCGAAACCGACACAGGTGGTCAGGTCGAGTAGACCAAGGCGCTTGAGAGAACTCTGCTGAAGGAACTAGGCAAAATGGTACCGTAACTTCGGGAGAAGGTACGCTGTTGATGGTGATGGGACTTGCTCCCTGAGCGATTGACAGCCGCAGAAACCAGGCCGCTGCAACTGTTTATTAAAAACATAGCACTCTGCAAACACGAAAGTGGACGTATAGGGTGTGATGCCTGCCCGGTGCTGGAAGGTTAATTGATGGGGTTAGCGTAAGCGAAGCTCTTGATCGAAGCCCCAGTAAACGGCGGCCGTAACTATAACGGTCCTAAGGTAGCGAAATTCCTTGTCGGGTAAGTTCCGACCTGCACGAATGGCATAATGATGGCGGCGCTGTCTCCAGCAGAGGCTCAGTGAAATCGAATTCGCCGTGAAGATGCGGTGTACCCGCGGCTAGACGGAAAGACCCCGTGAACCTTTACTGCAGCTTGACATTGAACTTTGACCTTACTTGTGTAGGATAGGTGGGAGGCTTTGAAGATGGGACGCCAGTTCCATTGGAGCCATCCTTGAAATACCACCCTGGTAATGTTGAGGTTCTAACTCTGCCCCGTAATCCGGGGCGAGGACCATGTCTGGTGGGTAGTTTGACTGGGGCGGTCTCCTCCTAAAGAGTAACGGAGGAGTACGAAGGTGCGCTCAGCGTGGTCGGAAATCACGCGTAGAGTATAAAGGCAAAAGCGCGCTTAACTGCGAGACCCACAAGTCGAGCAGGTACGAAAGTAGGTCTTAGTGATCCGGTGGTTCTGTATGGAAGGGCCATCGCTCAACGGATAAAAGGTACTCTGGGGATAACAGGCTGATACCGCCCAAGAGTTCATATCGACGGCGGTGTTTGGCACCTCGATGTCGGCTCATCTCATCCTGGGGCTGAAGCAGGTCCCAAGGGTATGGCTGTTCGCCATTTAAAGAGGTACGCGAGCTGGGTTTAGAACGTCGTGAGACAGTTCGGTCCCTATCTACCGTGGGCGCTGGAAATTTGAGAGGATCTGCTCCTAGTACGAGAGGACCAGAGTGGACGAACCTCTGGTGTACCGGTTGTGACGCCAGTCGCATCGCCGGGTAGCTATGTTCGGAAGGGATAACCGCTGAAAGCATCTAAGCGGGAAGCCTACCTCAAGATAAGATTTCCCTAGGAATTTATTCCTCTAAAGAGCCGTTCAAGACTAGGACGTTGATAGGTTGGATGTGGAAGCATAGTGATATGTGAAGCTGACCAATACTAATTGCTCGTGAGGCTTGACTATACAACACCCAAACAGTTGTTGTATCAAGATAAATTCATACAAATGATCAATTCAAACTTGATTTAGTTAATGAACTAGTTACAATACCGACTCAATAGTCCAATCCGTTAAACTCATTTGGTACAAAGTACGGCACACACTGTGAAATACAATCCACAGTCAAAATAAGACCCGAAAATGTCCATAAACAGTTTGCTGGCGACAATAGCAAGAGTGAACCACCTGATCCCTTCCCGAACTCAGAAGTGAAACCTCTTCGCGCTGATGGTAGTGTGGCGTTAGCCATGTGAGAGTAAGTCATCGCCAGCTTTTAAATACTAAAGCCCCCAGGCCAAACGCCAGGGGGCTTTTTTTATGCAGAAAATAAATTAAATAGAAAGGAATAGAAAAAGAAATCAATCACACATAGAACTAAACAGTAAAAAAGGGCTTATGCCCTTTTTTACTACGGTTAAATAAAGATTATTGACCCTTCCACTGATCAATAAATGCCATGGTTAACTTCGCTATATTTAGATCGTGTCTAGTTCTTTTAAAATAGCTGCATTGAAATCTGGAATATCGTCTGGATTACGTGATGTAATCAGCACCCAGCCGCCTGTATTACAGCGATGAACTACTTCATCTACCCAGTTCGCACCTGCATTTTCAAGATCTAAACGAATACTTTTATAAGATGTTAGATTCTTATCCTTAATTCGCTCTGCGTTTATCAATACCCATGGCGCATGACAAATCGCTGCAATTGGTTTTGCGTGATCAGTAAAGTGTTGAATAATCTTAACGGCATGTGGATCAAGGCGTAGTAGATCTGCATTAACAGTACCCCCTGCGATCACCAGAAGATCGTAGTCGTTCGGATCAACATGTGCTAGCGAAGTTTGTGGTGTATATTTTGGTCCAAACTCCTGATCGCCTTTTACTGTCTGAACTTCTTTTTGTTCTATGGCTGCATGAATACTTTCAATTCCTTTTGATTTTAAAAATTCTAAAGGCTTAATCAGTTCGTCGTGTTCAATTCCAGCATTGGAGGTAATAAAAAGAGCTTTTTGAGTCATGATATAAATTCCGTTGAATTTGCTTATTGTTTTATCAGCCTAACGAAGAATTGTTTTAAGGCCTGTTGCTGTTTTATAAGGAAACTGTGTCACTGCTTAACCAGTGTAAAATAGACTTACATTGATTAGATTTTGGCTGAATGGGAAGTCCCAACGTTTTGTTAGGACTTTAATACGGTTATATTTATAGAATTTCTAGTTAAGTAGATATTTATACTTACTAATATATTATTACAACTTAAAAAATTTCCTGATTGTTCGAACGTCGAGTTTCTGGTTTGAGTGCAACTTTCATAAGGGTACGATGTATAAACCGCAGTTTATCTAGTACACCATTAGATAGGGTGAATGGATAAGCATCCTCAAGTCCCATACTCCGATTCAGTGCATTGAGTGAATAACTGAGGGCAAACCAGTTGGTTAAGGTATGTTCAAAGTCTAAAGAACCGATAGGCGATTCTTTAAAATGCATATCGGGATCAATTTTATGATTCGCTTCAATGCAGATACCTGCATGATAAGCCGTATCCAGTGTGTCCATCATATGAAGGTAATGTGCCCATGTTTCTGCCCAGTCCTCCCAAGGATGGGCACAGGCATAGCGACTAATATAAAATTCCTGCCAATGCTCTATTGGACCATTCTCGTAGTAATCCTCAAGTGCCTTACCATAATCTAAGCGTTCATCACCAAAATAATAGCGAAACTCTTCGAGCCATTCTGGGTAAAGGTGAGTCATCACATCAAAATAGTAGTGTCCACTTTCATGACGAAAATGACCAAGTACAGTACGATAATTTTCACCCATATTTAATCGGGTTTTCTCACGATGTACTACATCTGCTTCACTGGCATTGAGGGTAATGGTTCCCAATTGATGGCCTGTCATTACAGGTTGATTTGGAGAAGACATTAAAAAATTAAAACGGAGTCCATAACGGTCATCGTCATCTTTTTTAGGGCGAGGGGAAATATTAAGCTGTTGAGTCAAATATAAGAATCGGCGCTTTGCCTTTTCCAAGCGATGCCAGTACATGACACTTTTATCGAGTGAAAGATCTGGAATGATATGTGTTAGACGACAGGATTCACAGTAAATATTAGGATCATCGGCTTCTATCATCCAGTTGCAGATTTGATGATGCCGATAGTTATAACAAGGCTTGAATAGCTGCCCTTGATCTTGAGGATTGAGGCTCTTCCAGTGCTCTGCATCCACCTGTTCGAAAGTGCCCATTGTTTTATGATTGACCTGATAGCCTAAAAGCGTATTACAGTTTTCACAAAACGTATTATTAAAAAAAACCTGATGATGGCAATTGTGACAGTAGAAGACTTTCATAGGTGAGGGTTCTTTGTGGAGAACTACGCAGGGATCAATCACGTAGTTCTAAGCAAATTTAGAAGTGTGCCTCTAGACCGATATAAGGACCCTTAAATTCAAAGTTGAGGTCATTATTTTGATGGTCATCGAGATCAATCTTGAGCATACGGTAACCGACCTTGGCACCGACATCAACTATTATATTGTTGATTAATTCGTATTTTGCTTCACCACGAATGTCTCGGATTTTCGCATTATTCATGTGACTGTAGTTAACTTCAGCTAAAGCCGTTAGTCCTGTAAATGGAAGTTTTGCTTCGGTGTTTAAGTAGATGATCGGATAAGTCTTATCAAGATTAATTTGATCTGTATCAGAACGACTGACATCACCACTCAAATGAGTTGCTCCTATACCAAGATCAAGATTGACGATATTGTCGAGTATTTGGTAATACAAAATAAAATCTGTATCTTGAAGTGATACATTGTCATCTCCTGCATTTTTGATTTGGCTATCCAGATTTACGTAGCGTATTTTGGCATTTGGAAAGAGTGGAATGGGATGCTCAATGGCGAGCGAAAACTGAAGTGCAGCATCACGTTTTAAATCATGGGTATGATTTGAATCCAAATCAGGGTTTATAATTAGTGAACCAGAACGTGGCCATGATATAACCAGTAATCTACACTTCCTTTAATACCAATAAAATCGGCTTGAGCCATATTACTCAAACCAAAAGTGATGCAACATGATAAGTATTTAAGCATTTTCATTGTTTGTTATTGATCCTTTAAATCATAATATCAGTTGGTTTAGGCCATGTTTTGTTACTCAAATACAGCCGATTCATCCATTAAATGTATGCATGATATAAGAATAATTTTCTAAATACAGCGAATAAATTCAAATAAGGAATAAATATGGCGACCAATACACAAACAGTTCAGGACTATCCCCTTTATGTTGCAGGTAAACCAGTTAAAACAGGACAATGGCTTGAGGTACAACATAAATATCATCATGAACTCTATGCCAGAGTTGCATTGGCTGATGCCAAAATCATTGAAAAGGCGACTGTTGCTGCGGTGAAAGCTGAAGCTGAAATGGCGAGTTTAAAACCTTATCAAAAGCAACAGATACTTTTGCATTGTGTGCGGCGCTTTATCGAAGAAAAAAACCTACTGACAGATATTCTGATTGCCGAAGGTGGTAAGCCTCGAAATGCCGCAGCAGCTGAAGTCGAACGCTTGATTAATACCTTTCAATTGGCTGCAGATGCAACCACGCAGATGGACTGCGGGCGTATCTTACCATTAGCAGTAACACCTGTTGCAGCTGCTTATCAGGGTATGGTACGACGTGTACCTTTAGGTGCAATTTCATTAATTAGTCCCTTTAATTTTCCGCTCAACTTGACTGCACATAAAATTGCACCCGCCATTGCTGCTGGATGTCCTTTTGTTTTGAAACCTGCAAGCTTAACGCCAATCAGCGCTATTAAAATTGCTGAAATTCTGGCTGAAACAGATTTGCCTAAAGGGGCCTGGTCTATTTTACCGTGTGAACGAGCTGCTGCTGATATTCTGGTGACCGATGATCGCTTCAAGTTGCTCAGCTTTACAGGTTCCGATCAGGTCGGTTGGGATATGAAAGCACGTGCTGGACGAAAAAAAGTAACGCTTGAGCTTGGCGGTAATGCGGCAGTCATGATTGAACCAGACACCGAATTGAATGAGACACTTATTGATCGTCTGATAACTGGCGGCTATGGACAGTCAGGGCAGGTCTGTATTAGCGTCCAACGTATATTGGTTCATGCGGATATTTATAGTGAATTGAAGAAGAAGTTAATCAGTAAAGTGAAGAAGCTTAAAGCAGGAGATCCAGATCAAAGCACGACCATCATTGGTCCCATGATTAAAGAAAAAGAAGCTGTTCGCTTAAAAAAATGGCTAGATAAAGCCGAAAAGAAAGGTGCCAAAATATTGGCTGGGGGGATGCTGGAAGGTGTGCTTTTTGAAGCAACCTTGCTTGAAAATGTCAATGAATCACTTGAGATTTATAAAGATGAAGCTTTTGGCCCGATAGTTATTCTAGAAAAATATAAAACTTTTGAGCAGGGTATTGCCAAAATCAATACAAGCCGTTTTGGATTACAGGCGGGCATATATACACAAAATCTAAATAAAATGATGTATGCATGGCAGCATTTGCATGTGGGGGGAGTCATCATCAATGATATTCCTACGTTCAGGGTAGATAATATGCCTTACGGGGGTGTAAAGGATTCAGGACTTGGTCGTGAAGGAATCCAGTATGCAATTCGTGACATGCAGGAAGAAAGATTATTGGTCATCAAGCAGCAAGATTAGTATTCCTGATGCCAGATGTGGGTCATGGCGATTAAATAGAGACATGATAATATCGAGATGTACTGTTCCACGTGGAACAGTACATTTTGTTATTTTTCTAATTGTTAAGTATAAGTAATCAGACCATAAAAATAAGTTTGTTTTAAAAATAAACAAATATATTGAAAATGATGACTTCGTACGGAGATTGCACTCTAAAAAAAGAGAAAATCATAAAAAAAACAGGTATTGTTCAAGCATTAGAAAGACAAAGAATCATGGACCATCTTTAAGGAAGAAGGAACAATTTTTTGTCTGTTTGGATCATTAGGCTGCTTATCCGGCAGATTTGAGTCCAGCACACATACGATTTTTAAGATGGTATCTTTCTTGCAACGTTCAATAAATAATCTAAGCAAGTGAGACACCTAGGATGATGATTTATGACAGAAACTCGTGAAAACTGGTCATCGCGATCAGGTTTTATTATTGCTGCTGTGGGCTCAGCAGTAGGCTTGGGAAATATTTGGCGCTTTCCTTATGTGGCCTATGAAAATGGTGGTGGTGCCTTTCTTATTCCTTATTTACTCGCTTTAATTACCGCAGGCTTGCCACTTTTATTTCTGGATTATGCAGTAGGTCATAAAGGAAATGCCTCACCTCCTAAAGCCTATCGTAAATTGTTTAAAGGCGGAGAAACTTTAGGTTGGTGGCAGGTCTGTGTCTGTATCGTGATTGGGCTGTACTACGCCAGTGTGTTAACGTGGGCAGGTAGTTATATTTACTTCTCCGTCGGCCAAATGTGGGGCAGTAATCCTGAGGCATTTTTCTTTAATACTTATTTGCAAACCAGCAAAGCATCGGGGCTTGATCTGACCTTTGTCAGTCACTTGTTCTGGCCGATTTTAGGGATCTGGGCGCTGACCTTGATTATTTTGTATGGTGGCGTGAAAAAGGGCGTAGAACTATCCAATAAGATTTTCATGCCGTTGCTCTTTGTTCTGTTTACCATTTTGGTGATTCAGTCCTTACGCTTGCCAGGCGCTGTACAGGGTTTAAATGCATTCTTTACACCAAACTGGTCGGCCATGATGGATTATAAGGTTTGGCTGGCAGCATATGGTCATACCTTTTTCTCACTTTCGGTGGGCTTTGGCATCATGGTGACTTATGCATCGTATTTAAAGCCAAAAACCAATCTTACCGGTTCTGGGCTGATCGTGGGCTTTGCCAATGCATCGACTGAAATTCTAGCTGGTATTGGTATTTTTGCGGCACTGGGCTTTATGGCGCATGCAGCTGGAACAGAAGTTAAAGATGTGGTGAGCGGTGGTATTGGTCTGGCATTTATTGCCTTTCCTAAAATTATTTCGAGCTTGGGGGCAGGTGCTGATGTTTTTGGCTTACTGTTCTTCTCGTCTTTGTTTGTCGCTGGTATTTCGTCGATGGTTAGTATTTTGGAAGTTCCAATTGCTGCCATGCAAGACAAGCTGAAGTGGGGACGTAAAAAAGCCGTCACCATTATTGGCGGTGGTAGTGCGGTCGTATCGATCTTTCTATTTTCAAGTGTTAATGCCATCAAGCTGGTCGATATTATCGATCATTTCATCAACAATATTGGTATTATCGGCGGTGCATTATTGTCGATTATTACCGTTGCATGGTTCAAGCGCACTGCACTGAAAGAGCTTCGTGATCACGTTAATCGCATCTCGACCATTCAATTAGGTAAAGGCTGGGATTTCACCTTAACCGTGATTACGTCGCTGATTTTGTTAACGACGCTCAGCATGACGGTATTTAATTTAATCAAAAATGGCTATGATACTTATAGCGCAAGTTTGCTGGGCATCTTTGGTTGGGGCAGTGTGTTGTTCTGTGCCGTGATTGCTGTAGTACTCAGTAAAATGAAAGATCGCTAGGAGACACACTCATGAATACTTCGGCAATCATTATGATGATTATCTCCATGCTATTTGTATGGGGGGGACTGGTACTTTCGATTTTACATCTAATGAAGCATCCTGAAGAACTAGATGATGTTCTGGATGAGGTAAAGGATCAACATACCCTATAAAAGCCAGGCAAATTGATTTTAAGATATTATTGAAAATGAAAGTCATTATCATTTATGATGGTGGCTTTATTTTTTGAGAATTTCCTGCATGTCTTCGTTCCTGACCTCTGATGTGCTGATTGCGTTTAGCGTAACCTTTCTAGCAGGATTGGCGACATTACTGGGTGGAGCGATTGTTCTATTCTTTAAGCAACCCAGTTTGCGGTTATTGTCTTTTGGCCTAGCTTTTTCTGCGGGTGCGATGGTCTATATTTCTCTCACTGAAATCTTAAATAAATCGATTCATTCTTTTTCAGAAGTTTTTAGTGCAAAAGTGGGCTTTGCTTTCGCTACCTTTGCATTTTTGACTGGCGTCATTGCCATATTATTACTTGATCGTTGCGTGCCCAATCCGCATACAATGCTGGAAAAAACCACAGCACAACAGCTCGATCAAACCCAGCTCCGACGTACAGGTTTACTGACGATGTTGGCAATTACTGCACATAACTTTCCTGAAGGTCTGGCTACATTTTTTGCAACATTGGATAGCCCAATTTTGGGTGCACCTCTGGCTGTCGCAATTGCAATTCATAATATTCCAGAAGGCATTGCAATTGCTGTTCCAGTATATATGGCAACAGGTCAAAAATCGTATGCGATCTGGGCCAGTCTGCTGTCAGGCCTAGCTGAACCGTTGGGTGCGGCGCTTGGCTATTTTATTTTAGCCCCGTACATGGGAGCGACCATGTATGGCATTATTTTTGGATTAATTGCAGGAGTGATGGTTTATTTGGCCATGGATGAATTATTACCCGCCGCTAAAAAATACAGTCAGGGACATGAAACCGTATATGGGCTGGTTACAGGTATGGCTGCATTGGCGACTAGTTTAGTCCTGTTTCAATGGGTATAGCACAGAAAAATCTAACCATAAAAAAAGCCGCATTATGCGACTTTTTCGATACGACAATAATAAAAACCATCGCCTTGACCTGAGACTGGTAGTAACTGACGTCCATGGATTTGTTCAATGCCCCAATCTGCCTCGATTTTAATTTCTTTGGCATCTGGATGTTCGGCAAAGAATTCAATCATCTGCTGCTCATTTTCGATTTTAAGAATCGAGCAGGTAATGTAGAGCAAGGTTCCACCGACTTTAAGCTGAGTCCATAAATGTTGTAAAATCTGCTTTTGTAAGTCCACGGTCTGCACAATATCTGTAGATTGGCGTAGCAGACGAATATCTGGATGACGACGCATAACACCAGTGGCAGAGCAAGGTGCATCGAGTACAATACAATCCAAAGCTTGTGATGATTGCCAAGTCGTGGCATCTGCTGCCAGAATTTCAAGATGATGCTGGTCAAGCTTCAAACGTTTCAGGTTTTCACTGACCCGAACCAGACGTGATGCATCCTGATCAAGTGCAATCAGATGCGCAGGTGTGAATTTTTCCAGCAAATGTGCTGTTTTTCCGCCTGGTGCAGCACAGGCATCCAGTATTACCCGATCTGTGAGATCTGGTAAAAGTGTGGCACATAATTGGGCATGTTCATCCTGTACCGAAAACCAGCCCTGTTCAAAACCAGGCAACTGTGTAATTTGGACCGATTGCTCGATCACGATTCCAGCCTCAGATATGTGACAGGCTCTGGCCTGAATATCCTGAGCTTCAAGTTTAATCAAATAAGCATCTCGACCAATATGACGCTGATTGATTCGGAGCGTTAAGGGTGCAGAATATTTAAGTTGCTGGCACAGCTCATTGAGCTGCGCTGGCCAGTCCTTTTTCAGACGTTTATACATCCAGCTTGGCAGACCATGCGCCTGTTGTAGACTATTTTTAAAGCTCTCTGTTTCTCGGGTAGCTCGGCGTAAAATCGCATTGACAATCCCACTCAGTGCATGAAAACCCAGTTGCTTGGTCGCGGTCACTGTTTCAGAAATTGCAGCATGCGCAGGAATGCGAGTACACAGGACTTGATATAAGCCCAAATATAGGCAGGTTTCTACCGTTTCGTTGTTTAATGGCTTGGTGAGTAAAGGCAAAGTAATGGATTTTAGGGCATACCACTGACGTAAAGTACCCAAAACCAATTCGTGAAACAAGGCACGGTCACGTTCAGGAATATCATTCAACTGCTGATGAAGAATACCCGAGAGTGACTGGCCCTGTTGAACTTTAAGTAAGGTCGCTACGACCTGAGCACGTAAGTTGAGTTCTGTACTTGGACGCGGAAACTGTTTCATGCCAATACCTGCCCAATATTCAGTTTTTGAGTTTGTATAATTTGTACGGGATTAAGCGCTTTGCCTCCTGGCCATTGCAATGCCGTCAGACAGACGACACCTGTACCACAAGCGACATGAATGCCATGTTTATCCATCGCAATAATTTTACCTGCTTCGGCATCTGGGGCGATGAGCTTTGAAACTGTTGATTCCCAGACGCGTAGATTATTTTTATCATCCAGAGGAATAAAAGCCACAGGCCATGGGTTAAATGCACGAATATTTCGGTCAATCTGAATGGCATCTTGTGTCCAGTCAATCTGTGCTTCGGCCTTGACCAGTTTATGCGCATAAACGGTTTGATTTTCGTCTTGCACTTCGCGTTCGGCCAGAAATTTTTGTAATTGCTGCTCACATTCAAGTACCGTGCAAATGGCCTCTGCACCTTGTGCAGCCAGTTTCTCATACAAGCTTGCAGAGGTGTCAGATGCCTCAATCGGACAATATGTTTTAAACATCATATCGCCTGTATCAAGGCCTGCCGCCATTTTCATAATGGTCACACCTGTCTCGGCATCGCCTGCGGCAATCGCGCGTTGAATGGGTGCTGCACCGCGCCAGCGTGGCAGGAGTGAACCATGGATATTAAGACAGCCATATTTGGGTGTATCCAGAACAATCTGTGGCAAAATTAAGCCATAAGCAGCCACCACCATCACATCGGCATTGAATGCAGCCAGCTCGGCTTGCGCTGCCAAACCTTCTTCAGTTGAAGATTTAAAATGCAACGGTTGCAAAACAGGTAAATTGTGTTCAAGTGCCAATTGTTTAACTGGAGAGGGCGTTAATTTTTGCCCACGACCTGCCTTACGATCAGGCTGGGTATAGACAGCAACAATGTCGTGAGGTGTTTTAATCAATGCATCTAAAGCGGTTGCAGCAAAATCAGGCGTGCCAGCAAAAATAATCTTCACACAGATGTTCCAAAGTCAACATGTGTATAAGTATAAGCCAAAACCGCCCGAAGACCTAAAAGCTTGTGTTTTGGTCTGCGTCAAAGTGTATTTTGATAATGATTTAACCAAGTTTTATACAACCTAATAAAAAACATAAAAATAGATTATGAATAGCGAAAAAATTATTCATTTCAGTTTTGCTAATTCGCACGTTTTAATAGCTGATTTCGCTGTTAGTATTGATTTACGACAGATGGAAATAATAAAGAGTCCCATGATCACCCGCGTAGCGATGGGATCTTGCCTCAGCCACGGAGAATGACGCATGAGTAAAGACAATATACGCCAGTATTCGGCACCAGTTTATGACGGTATTGAAAATGCCCCTGCACGTTCGATGATGCGTGCTGTGGGCTTTCAAGATAAAGATTTTAATCGTCCATTTATTGGCATTGCTTCAACATGGGCCAATGTCACGCCGTGCAACATGCACATTGATGGACTGGCACGAGAAGCTGAACATGGGGTGAATCAGGCCAGCGGTAAGGGAATTATTTTTAACACTATTACCATTTCTGACGGTATTTCAAACGGTACCGAAGGCATGAAGTATTCTTTGGTTTCTCGTGAAATTATTGCAGACTCTATTGAGGCGGTCATTGGTTGTCAGGGTTACGATGGTGTAATTGCCATTGGTGGCTGCGACAAAAACATGCCTGGCTGTATTATGGGGCTGGCACGTTTGAACCGTCCAGGCTTGTTTATTTATGGCGGCACCATTCAACCAGGTGAAGGACATACCGACATGATTTCGGTGTTTGAAGCGGTGGGACAGTACGCCAAAGGAGAAATCAATGCCATTCAGGTCAAGCAGATTGAAGAAGTCGCTTTACCAGGACCAGGTTCTTGCGGGGGAATGTATACCGCCAATACCATGGCTTCTGCTATTGAAGCACTGGGAATGAGTTTACCAGGTTCTTCTGCACAGGATGCCATTTCTGAAGAAAAGCGTCAGGACTGTCATCGTGCGGGCGAGGCGGTGATGAACCTGCTTCGGCTGGATATTCGTCCACGCGATATTATGACCAAAGCGGCATTTGAGAATGCCATTAAGGTCGTCATTGCTTTGGGCGGTTCAACCAATGCCGTATTGCATTTGATTGCAATGGCACATACGGCTGAGGTAAAGCTTGATCTGGATGATTTTGTACGAATTGGTCAGGAAACACCTGTGGTGGCAGATTTACGACCATCGGGTAAGTATCTCATGTCCGAACTGATCAAGATTGGTGGGATTCAGCCGTTGATGAAGCGAATGCTGGAACGCGGCATGCTGGATGGTAGTTGTCTGACTGTAACTGGTAAGACCCTTGCAGAGAATTTGGCCGAGGTTGAGGATTATCCTGCCGATCAACAAATTATCTTGCCATTTGAGCAACCTGTTAAGAAAGACTCCCATCTAGTGATTCTTAAGGGTAATTTGTCCCCGACAGGTGCCGTTGCCAAAATTACGGGCAAAGAAGGTTTATATTTTGAAGGGCCAGCCCGCGTTTTTGAAGGCGAAGAAGGCGCCATGCGTGGCATTCTAGACGGAGAAGTACAAGAGGGCGAAGTTGTCGTCATTCGTGGTGAAGGACCCAAAGGTGGACCAGGCATGCGCGAAATGCTGAAACCAACGTCTGCAATTATTGGTAAAGGACTGGGACAATCGGTGGCGCTGATTACCGATGGGCGGTTTTCGGGCGGCAGTCATGGCTTTGTCATTGGCCATGTGACCCCAGAAGCTTACGAAGGTGGGCCTATTGGTTTGGTTGAAAATGGTGATAAAATTTCAATCAATGCTGAAACGCGTGAAATCACCTTACATATTTCTAACGAAGAAATGAGCTTACGTCGTGCAAAATGGCAGAAACCAGAACCAAAATATAAATCTGGTGCTTTGGCAAAATTTGCAAAACTTGCAGCAGGTGCGGACAAAGGCGCAGTTACTGATTTAAATCTTGATGTGTAATTGATCATTTTGTCCTGAATTGTTATAAACCCTTGTAAGATTACAAGGGTTTATTATTCGAGGCGCTCTTCATGTCACTGTTAAGACGTTGGTTTGATCCAATTCGATCGAGTTGGTTTTATCAAAAACCTTCGCGTCAGGCGGTTTTACCGACAGAACACGGACTCAAACTCTATTTGCGTCTGGATGATGTTTATAGTTATCTGGCTGTACAGCAGTTAACTCATCTTGATGAAATTCTGAGTGATGAACTTAAACCGCTGCAAGTGATTATTTCACGTGAAGCTGCGCCGCCTCCGAATAATATGACTGCACTAGAATGGCAACATTATTGTTTAAATGATGCCAAAATTCTGGCCAAGCAGCACCGCTTTAGCTTTGATGAAACGCCTGAACTACCCACTGCTGAAGCTTTACAGCAAGCAGAAGTCATTTTGCGCAATACCCCACTGACAGGCAAAGATTTTTTGTACTTGCTTGAAGATGTTTTTCATATGTTGTGGCAACAGCAATATGGAAAACTCCGTACTTTGTATACCATGGCCAGTCAGCAACATATACCGCAAAACTTTCCTGAGCGTATGTTTAAAGATGTGCCTGTTGCAGCCAGTTTTTTTGAGTTTGGCGGGCGCAAATATCATGCGGTGGATGATTTACTCCGATTGGCACGTCGCTTAAGACAGCAGAAGCTTTTGACTGGTGCCCCGATCTTTTTAATTAATCATATCGAATGGCGTGAACATCTGATTAACGACGCCGAAGAACTTTCTGAAATTCAGACGCTAAGACCTGAACTGGATTTATTCATTGCACTTGAAGATCCAATCAGCTGGTTGTTGTTGGCCTATATCCGTGAAGAGCTGGCCAATTATTATGATATTAAACTCACTGTTTATCCATTGCCTTATCATGGACGTGACTGGTTTGACTGGAGTTTGGCAACACGATTGTCTAAACGTACCGAGATTGCATTTACGCCGTTTTGTCGTCCCACCCAAAGCGCTACCCTGAATATGGCTCAGCTTTATTATAGTGTGCCAGAAGACCAGCAAGTCGAGACGATTCACAGTATTTTAGAAGCAGTCTGGACCAAAGGCAGAGATTTATCCTTTAAGTCACATTTTCAGGCGATGCAACAGCAGCTTGGAATTGCGCAACTGGTGTCGCTGGACGATGCACAACAGTTACCTAAACAAAACGATCAACGCTGCTCGGACTATCATCAGCCAGATTTTCCTGTGCTGGTGTTGCGTATTGATAATCAGCAGTATGTCTTTAACAGTTTGTATCGTGTCTGGATGATTGAAAGTATTTTCAGTAATGTCCTAGAAGAAAAATATAAAAACGACAATTTAGAATCTGATACAGCATGATGATGCTGTTCTAAAGCAAAACAATCAAAAAAGATGGCAAAAATGCCATCTTTTTTTATGTGAGTATTTATCTGAGTTGCGAAATAAATCAGAAAACCATGACTTACCTAAAAAAACAAACGTTGGTAAAAAGTATGTTTTTTACACATAACATTCGTGTTTATAATAACTTGCATTTTTCTTATGAATACTGATTAAAAAAGTCGGTATTCATAAGAAAATTGGAGAAACTTATGTCTACCGAAAAAACACAGACCTCAAATTTACACCGTATCGTGATCGTGGGCGGCGGTGCAGGAGGGTTGGAACTCGCGACCCGTCTGGGTAATCAACTAGGCAAGCATCAACACGCAGAAATAATTTTGGTGGATGCCGCCTTGACGCACATCTGGAAGCCGTTACTGCATGAAGTTGCCGCTGGCACACTCAACTCTTATGAAGATGAACTGAATTATTTTGCGCATGCCAGTCAGCATCATTTTGAGTTCTTTCTAGGACGACTGACTGATCTTGACCGCGCTAGCAAAAAAATTGTTTTAGGCGCGCTGAAAGATGAGGATGGTAAAGAAGTTGCGCCAGAGCGTTGTATTGCCTATGACACACTGGTGCTGGCAATCGGGTCTACATCCAATGATTTTGGAACACCAGGGGCTAAAGAACATTGTATTTTTCTGGACTCACGTCCGCAGGCCGACCGCTTCCAACGTGAATTTTTGAGTTTATATCTTGAGGCTCAAGCCAGAAACCTGATTGAACCGCATGAAAATACGTTAAATATTGCAATTATTGGGGCTGGTGCAACGGGTGTAGAGTTGGCTGCCGAGCTACATCATGCCGCCAATCAGTTTTCCAAGTATGGTTTAAATAGTATTGATCCAAAAGACGTTAAAATTAGCCTGATTGAGGCGGCGCCCCGTATATTGCCTGCACTGTCTGAGCGTGTGTCTGAGGGGGCAGAAAAAGAGCTGCAAAAAATAGGGGTGAATGTACTTAAAAATTGTCGTGTCACCCATATTGATGCGCACAAGGTCTATTGCGAAGGTGATATTCAGATTCCTGCCACGCTAAAAGTCTGGTCGGCAGGGATCAAAGCTCCTGATTTTTTAAAAAATATAGGTGGACTTGAAACCAATCGTATTAATCAACTGGTGGTAAAACCAAGTTTACAAACCACGTTGGATGACGACATTTTTGCGATGGGGGATTGTGCATGTTATATCCCGACAGGTGCTGAACGTCCTGTCCCACCACGTGCACAAGTGGCCAATCAGGAAGCGATTTTTTTAGCTAAAGCATTGGCGCATCGCTTGCAAAATAAACCGCTTGGAACGTTTGAATTTAAAGACAAAGGCTCGTTAGTGTCTTTAAGTAATCAGAGTACCGTAGGAAATATTCTAGGTAATATCAATGTTGAAGGTCTGTTTGCACGCATGATGTATGTCTCTTTATATCGGTTTCATCAGGTCGCGTTGCACGGTGTATTTAAAACCAGCCTAATGATCATTAAAGATTTACTTTCTAAAGGCTCATCTCCGCAGTTAAAGTTACATTGATTTAGCCCAAAAACCGCATTTGTATTTGATTGATCAACCAGTATGGCAAACGCTGTACTGGTTTTTTTGTTCATTGCCGTTTTAAAACGACCTCAATCAAGAGCCTCAATATTTGCTTGAGGCACTCTACCAAAAGCATGAATCGTGTCCTGATCTTAATTTGGTTAGCATAAAGACTGAATCTGGAGAGAAAACAAATGGACATGCTGCTACTGGTCATGGGGGTTTTTATTTTTGCAGGGCTGGTTAAAGGTACATTAGGTCTAGGGTTACCTACAGTGGCAATGGGACTGATGAGTATGGTGATTTCACCTTTTCAGGCAGCAGCGTTGCTGATCGTACCGTCCATGATAACCAATATCTGGCAATTGTTTGCGGAAGGACGAATCTGGCCCTTGGTTCGGCGCTTCTGGACGCTGCTGCTGGGCATTATGGTAGGTACATACTGGAGTTTTTTACCGACTTTGAGTGCATCTTCAGGACAGACCAGTGAAGGGTTATTAGGTGCCATGCTGGTGGCTTATGGCATCTATGGCTTGTTTGTGAAACAACTTCCAGATCTTTCACCTTATGAACGCTGGCTTTCTCCCGTGATTGGGTATTTGGGCGGCGCACTGATTGTGGCAACAGGTGTGATTATTATTCCTGCGGTACCATATTTGCAGTCGCTGCGTTTAAAACGCGATGATCTGGTTCAGGCACTGGGTTTGGTCTTTACCCTATCAACGATTTTTCTGGCAATTTATTTGTATGTCTATACGGGGGCAGCGACAGAGATCGATTATCGTCTGGCATGGATCGCTGTACTGCCTGCACTTTTAGGTATGTGGTGGGGACAAAAGATACGTTATCAGATTCCAGAACAAAAATTCCGTCGTTTATTTTTTATCGGATTAATCTTGCTTGGAACCTATATGCTGGTGACCTCTATTCATTAAGATCCGTTTGTTACAGGGCGATGCTGAATTAAAAACTCAGTAAATGACTGATAGGGTGTGCTCAATTGAGAGAAGTCCCGAGCAACGACCAACAGTTTTCGATTGGCCCAGGCACCTTTTAACGGAATGATCGCAAGATCATAGCTTGCTTTTAGTCTTGCTGCGGCACGTGCTGGCATAATCGCGACACCTGAGCCTGCTGCCACGACTTCGGCAATGGCATTAAAGTTGGGTAACCGAATACGATATTGAATCTGTACACCCAAAGCACGTGCCTGAATATCGATGGAGCGTTGCAAAGAATGATGGCTACTCAGGCCAATCATGCTATCGCTAAAAATATCACTTAAACTGAGTGGGATAGATGAAGTGAAACCATGATTTACTGGACAAATCAGAACCAGTGGATCATGCACAAATTCCTGTGTCTGTAGATATTCGGTTTGTGAAAAACTTGAAATCAGACCCAGTTCAGCACGTCCTTGTTCAAGCGCCTGAATAATTTCAGAGCTTTCTGCCTCATGTAGCTCAATATTGAATGATGGACATTGTGCCAGATATTGGGGTAACAGCGTCGGTAGGTATTCACTTTGCGCTGATGAGTTACACCATAGATGAATCGTATGCTGAGGGGTCTGACGAAAATGATTCATGTCCTGTTCAAGCGACTGACTTTGTTGAAGTAGCAGACGCGCATGTTCGAGAAAACGCTGGCCTGCACAGGTCAGTTCTACACCTGTACGGTGTCGTGTAAATAGTTGAGTGCCAAAGCCATTTTCCAGCTTGCGGATACGTTCACTTGCAGCCTGTAAGGATAAAGCAGAGTGCTGCGCGCCTTGGGTAAAACTACCTGTCTCAACCACATGTAAGAACAAACGCAAATCTACAAAATCAAATCGCATAAAGCCGTTACATTCCTTTGAGACAGATCTTGAGCATACTAAAATATGTCAAAATATGCAGGATTTTAAGCGTAAAAACAGCAGCGATAAAAGCTGCTGTTTTGATCAATCCAGATTTAGCTTTTATCTTTTAGACTAAAGAACAGATGAAGCAAAATTGCGGCAAAGGTTGCGGTACCAATTCCACCTAAATTGAATTCACCAAAAGTGAGTTCAAAATTACCCGCGCCCAAAATGATGGTGACGGCTGCGACAATCAGATTTTTATTATTTGAAAAATCGACTTTATTTTCAATCCAGATTTTTGCGCCTGCAATGGTAATTAAACCAAAGACAACAATCGATGCACCTGTTAATACTGCACTAGGAATGGTGCTGATCACCGCACCAAATTTTGGTGACAAACCTAAGAAGATCGCAAATAGACCTGCAATCACAAATACAATGGTCGAATAGACACGAGTGACCGCCATAACACCAATATTTTCACCATAAGTGGTCATCCCTGGTGCCCCCACGCTTCCAGACAGCGTGGTGGCGATGCCGTCAGCCACAAAAGCCTTGCCCAATTGTGGGGTAAGGTTTTCACCCGTCATGGCACCCACTGCCTTGATATGTCCCAGATTTTCTGCCACCAGAATCAAGGCGACAGGGGCAATAATGAGCATGGCATTGGTTTCAAAGGTTGGCGCACTGAATGCAGGTAATCCAAACCAAGGTGCAGTTGCAATCTGACCAAAGTCAATTGCTTTTCCAAAGCCTAAACCATTGCTGACGATTGCATAAATCAGATAAGAAATAAGTAATCCAACCAGTAACAGGAGTCGTTGCAACAAGCCTTTGGTGAAGACCGCAATGGTTCCCATACATAGCACAGTCAAGAGAGCCATCCACATATCAAAAGGATTGCCAGCAACCCCTTTGACCGTGACAGGTGCCAGATTGAGACCAATAATCATGACGACTGCGCCAGTAACCACAGGCGGCATGATTTTCTCAATCCAGCGCGTACCTGTCAGCATGACCAAAAAACCAATGGCTGCATAAACAACACCACAGGCGACAATTCCGCCTAAGGCAATTGAAAGATTCGGATTGGCACCTGAGCCTGTTACATGTCCTGTTGCGGCGGCGACGACACCAATAAATGCAAAACTTGAACCCAGATAACTAGGTACACGACCACCTGTAAAAAGAAAAAATAAGATGGTACATATACCAGACATCAAGATTGCCAGATTGGGATTAAAACCCATCAGCAGGGGGGCCAGGACAGTCGCTCCAAACATGGCAAAAGCATGCTGGATACCTAAAACCGCACTTTGTGCAGCAGGTAAATATTCATTGGTGGCAACAGGACGATGATCAATCTGACCTGAATAGGGACGCCATTTGGGAAACCAGCTGGACATAAAAACAAACTCAATAAACCCGATTAGCGCATATGATACTCTGTCTAAATACGATACTTAATCTGGTCAGCTTGATCTTAGCCGTTCAAAATCATGAGTTTATGCTGATATTTTACCAAATGGTAAATATTATTTAATGTGAAATCAGATAATTGATTTTGACCAATGAATAAAAATAAAATTTTAATTTTATAAAAAATATTTTTAAATTCATGGTTATGAGAAGTTGCCCGATAATCTTCAGCACTTGAAGATCATCGGGTTTATCATAAAAGACATTAACCTGTATTGCGTAGTCCTGCGGCAATGCCTGCGATGCTTACCATCAAGGCATGATCTACAGGTGTACGCTCGGCATTGCTTTGAGCCGTATATAACCGACGGCGCTTCATCAATTCTGCCTGCAATAAATGCAATGGAAGCAGGTAAGGCTTACGAACCTGCATGGCCTGATCCAGCACATCATTTTTACTGAGTAACTTGGATTCTCCTTTCATCGATAAAAGTGTCTGTACTGCATCGTTCAGACGTTGGCGTAACATTTCACCCAGAATCTTGAGATCTTCATTATCCGTTAGGTGAGATTCATAATAGAGCGCGATATTGGCATCCGATTTCGACAAGACCATTTCAAGCATATCAATAAGCGTTTGAAAATACGGCCATTCTGCCAGCATTTCATCTAGGACCGCTTTTTTGTTTTCATCAATCACCTGATTAATGGCTGCCCCTGTGCCTAACCATGCGGGTAACATCAAACGGATCTGTGTCCATGCAAACACCCATGGAATTGCTCGCAGCGATTCAATGCCGCCGCTTACCTTACGTTTGGCTGGACGAGAGCCTAAAGGGAGCATTTGGAGTTCTAGTTCTGGAGTAACAGTCCTCAGATATTGCACAAAATGCGGATTTTCACGGACTGTCTCACGATACACCCGCACCGAAATATCGGTCATCTGATGCATGAGGTCACGCCATTCCTGTTTAGGTACAGGCGGTGGTAACAATGTCGCTTCAAGTGTCGCAGCAGTATAAATTTCAAGGTTTTGTAATGCGACCCCTTCCAGACCAAATTTGAAGCGAATCATTTCGCCTTGTTCTGTCACACGGATTGCGCCAGAAATTGAACCTGGCGGCTGTGAAAAAAACGCCTGCTGGGTTGGGGCACCACCTCGGCTGATGGAGCCACCACGACCATGAAACAGGGTCAATTGAACACCATGTGATTTTGCAACCGCAGTCAGTTCTTCCTGGGCGCGATACTGAGCCCAGTTGGCTGACATAAATCCAGCATCTTTGGCTGAATCTGAATAGCCAATCATGACTTCGTGTTTGCCCTGAATATGCTGCTTATACCAGTGCATATTAAACAAGGTTTCCATGGTTTTGGCTGCGCCGTCCAGATCCTTTAATGTCTCGAACAAAGGCACAACACGTAACGGTTGTAAAATGCCAGCCTCTTTTTGCAGAAGTAGTACAGCCAGTACGTCACTCGCGTATTCAGCCATCGAGATGATGTAGGCACCCAAACTTTCTGGGGGCTGTTCAGCCAGTGTGCGCATGGTGGCAAACACTTCCTTGACATCAGGGTGTTCGATCAGACTACCTTCTGGTTCATTCAAATATTTAGGTAAAAGCGGGCGTTTGCTTTGTAGTTCCTGAATCAAAAAGTTTTGTCGGGCCTGTTCAGTCCACGATTCAAAATTGCCCAAGCCCAAATATTCGGTAATGGCAGAGATTGCCTGACGATGACGTCCTGATTCCTGACGGATATCCAGCTTAAGGAGTTCAATGCCAAAACAATTCACACGATAGATAAAATCAAGCAATTTACCATTGGCAATCTCTGGTAGATTACATTCCATGAGCGAGCGATGACATAGCAATAGCGGATCTAACAGCTCTTGTTTATGTCTAATAATTTGGCTGTCATCACCATCGAGTCCCTGTAATCGAAGCGATAACCATTGGCGTGTGGCTTTTAAACGTTCGCGGGTTGATCTGAGATATTCACGATAAGGTTCGGGATGACGACGTCCCAGTGTCTGGCTTAATTCTTCAGAACAAGCTTGAATGGAAAGTTCCCAGCGTAAGTCCTCGATATCTCTTAGGTATAGGTCGGCAGCTTGCCAGCGAGATAACCAGAGAACTTCTTGTGTCACATTATGCGTTACGTTCGGGTTACCATCACGGTCACCACCCATCCATGACGCAAAGCGGATTGGAGAAATATCGAGTGGAAGATGAGCATCACAATGCTGATGTACCAGTGTATCTAATTCACGAACAAATTTGGGAACGGCATTCCAGAGCGTTTGCTCAATGGTGGTAAAGCCCCATTTGGCTTCGTCCAGAGGCGTCGGTTTATTCTGGCGGATCTCATCGGTCTGCCATGCAGAGCAAATAAGTTGTTTTAAGTCATCCAATACTTGCTGACGTTCACGTGGCGTGAGCTTCTGCTGATCAAGTTTTGAAAGTCCTTCATTGATATCATCATATTTTTGAATGAGGGTACGACGGCTGACTTCAGTTGGATGCGCCGTAAGAACCAATTCAATACTGAGATTAGACACCTGTTGAAAAAGTTGTTTCGAACTGATCTGATTCTGTTTGAATTTTTCAAAGAGATGAATTAAAGGATTGGGTGGTGGACCTTGCTCATCAAATTCGCTGCGTCTTCTACTGCGAACCACATGGTATTGTTCTGCAATATTGGCAAAATTAAGAAAATAAGAAAAAGCACGGGTGAGAGGCAGAATTTCTTCATCTTTTAAATCTAAAAAAAGCTGTTCAAGTTTTTTTTCAGTCTCGGCTTGACCATCTCGTGCGCCTTTGGCGAGAGCACGAATTTGTTCAATCTGATTAAACAAATCTTGTCCTGCATGCTGCTTAAGCGTTTCCCCTAATAAATTTCCGAGTAAGCGTACATCCTCACGCAGCGGAGCATCAATTTGTTGAATCATTATATTTCTCCCATTCTTATTCTGTTTGACTATACCGCTATTCGTAGACAATCCAAGTCTCTCAAGTAAAAAACTTTTCTTTTTTTGCTTAAAAAAATATCAGTTAAAAAATAATGGTTCTGCAACTAACTGTGCTGCAAAAAGCATCAAAAAATACAATACGGCTTTGGTCTAAATACCGTATTTGAGCATAAAGATTTCGATGGCATCGGTAATGGATTGTTGTAACTCATCTGTATTTGGAGCAGCCTCCATCCCGAGTAACACATGATGATGTCTTAAGCCCAGCAACAAAGACATAATCAGCTCGGTTTGCTTGATCGGAATATCAGCGCGAATAAAGCCTAAATTGCTGGCTTGCTGAAAGAAATCCGTCATGGAACCACATAATCGCTGATGAGAGGCATTAAAGAATTTTTCGGTCAGGGGACTTTGTTCAGCAGCCAATTCAAACAGAACATGTTCAAGTTTTAAGGCTTCTGGCAAATAAATCGTATAAATGGCACATTCACATACATGATGTAGGCTTTGAAGAAAATCATTTTCGGCGCTGAGCTGAAAATTTCGGGTCGCAATGCATTCTTGGCAGCTTTCTTCAATCGCGCAAATAAATAAGTTTGCCTTATCTTGAAAGTGATTATAGACCGTCAGTTTGGTGACCCCAGCATCCTTCGCAATTTGATTCATGCTGGCATTGTGATAACCGTGCTTCAAGAAAGCGATTTTAGCTGCTTCCAGAATCCGTTTACGTTTTTCCAGATCTTTAGGTCTACCTGATGCTTGCACACGAAATCCTCAATAAAATTTTAATAAAAAACATCTAGATAAGCTCTAAACAATAATTAATGTACCAATGGGTATATTAATTAAAAAACAAACACTCTAAGATAACCCTATATTGTGCCTTAAAAAATAAATTTGAATAAGAGTGATGACATCATGAATCGAATATTCTTGATCCTGTCTGGTTGGGTCATGTTATGTATGCTGGGACTTTCGGGGTGCCATAAACAAACAGCAGATCTAGAACAAGCACCTTTAGTTATGGTGGCACAGCCGCAGTCTTCACAGTCTCAAGCGCAAAGTTATGCTGGAAAAGTGCAGGCTCGTCAGCAGACGGCATTGTCGTTTCGGGTTGGTGGACAAATTATAGAGCGTCTAGTTGAGGTAGGCGATCGTGTACATGTGGGCCAAGTATTGGCCAAACTTGATGTACAGGATGCCCAGTTACAACTGAATGCAGCCAAGGCACAGTTGGATAATGCTCAGTCGGCTGCCAAGATTGCAGCGGATGAGTTACAGCGTTATCAGCAATTGTTGCCGATTAATGCAGTCAGTCGTTCGCAATATGATGCCATCAAAAATCAGTATGATGCAGCGCAATCCAGTTTAAAACAGGCACGTTCCAATTATGATGTTGCCAGTAATCAAACCAACTACAACCGCTTACTTGCCAATAAAAATGGAGTGATCACTGAACGTTTGATTGAGGTTGGACAAGTCGTCGCAGCGGGACAAACAGCGTACCAACTCGCAATTGATGGTGATCGTGAAGTCGTCATTGGGCTGCCAGAACAATCAATTTCGTCTGTCAAAGTCGGTCAGCCTGCTTGGATGAGTCTATGGTCGCAACCTGAGCAAAAGTTTGCAGCCTACGTACGTGAAATTGCGCCTGCAGCCGATCAGTCGCGTACCTTTAGTGTCAAGGTTGCACTCAAGCAGGCACAGCCATCGATTCAGATGGGACAAAGTGCACGGGTCTTTCTGAATGCTACACCACAGCAAAGCCAGTTAAGTATTCCCATGAGCAGTATCTCTGCGACCAAGCAACAGCCGTATGTCTGGATTGTTAAGCCCAATAACACCATTCAAAAAGTCAATGTCCAGTTGGGTGCATATGGACGAGATGAAGTGACCATCCTTTCAGGATTAAAAAGTTCAGACTGGGTGGTCGTTGGCGGGGTGCATTTATTGCGTGATCAGCAAAAAATTAGACCCATCGACCGTGAAAACCGTGCAGTCAATATTCAGACAGGAGCCGTTCAATGAATTTTAATCTGTCTGAATGGGCTCTAAAAAATAAAGGCTTAATCTTATATCTGATGTTACTACTGGCGATTGTGGGCATTTTTTCTTATTCCAAACTGTCTCAGAGTGAAGATCCACCTTTTACTTTTAAGGTGATGGTCATCAAAACCTACTGGCCAGGCGCAACGGCAAAAGAAGTTTCTACATTGGTGACTGACCGCATTGAAAAAGAGCTGATGACGACGGGCCAATATGACCATATTATGGCGTATTCTCGGCCTGGTGAATCAATGGTGACTTTTTTTGCCAAGGATTCTTTAAAATCTGAACAAATTCCAGATGTCTGGTATAACGTTCGTAAAAAAGTCAATGATATTAAACAGGAACTGCCTGTAGGTGTGCAGGGGCCTTTTTTTAATGATGAATTTGGCGATACCTTTGGCAATATTTATGTATTAACAGGAGAAGGCTTTGACTATGCGGTTCTGAAAGAATATGCCGACCGATTACAACTTGAATTACAACGCGTTCCAGATGTTGCCAAGGTTGAGCTGGTTGGATTGCAGGATCAGAAAATCTGGATTGAACTCTCCAACACCAAAATGGCACAACTGGGTGTACCTGTCACAGCCATTCAACAGGCCTTACAACAGCAAAATAATATGGTCAGTGCGGGCTTTTTTGAAACCCCTTCTGATCGAATACAAGTTCGTTTAACAGGCCATTTAAATCGTGTAGAAGACTTGAAACATCTACCTTTACTGGTAGGAGACAAAACCATCCAGTTAGGAGAGGTGGCCGAAATTTACCGTGGGTTTAGTGATCCCGCCCAGCCAAGAATGCGCTTCATGGGACAAAACGGTATTGGCATTGCAGTCTCAATGCGTAAAGGTGGCGATATCATTGCGCTTGGTAAACATCTCGAAACCACTTTTTCCGATTTACAGCATACTTTGCCTTTGGGAATGAAGCTAGAAAAGGTATCGGACCAGCCTGTTGCCGTGCAGCGTAGTATTCATGAGTTTATTAAGGTATTGGCCGAGGCGGTTATTATTGTCTTGCTGGTCAGCTTTTTCTCACTGGGTTTTCGTACAGGACTGGTCGTGGCTTTTTCAATTCCACTGGTGCTGGCGATGACCTTTGCAGGCATGCATATCTTTGATGTGGGGTTACATAAAATTTCCTTGGGTGCGCTGATTTTTGCACTGGGGTTACTGGTGGATGATGCCATTATTGCGGTAGAAATGATGGCGATTAAAATGGAGCAAGGTTATAGCCGTCTCAAGGCTGCTGGATTTGCTTGGAAAAGTACAGCCTTTCCGATGCTCACTGGAACGCTGATTACCGCAGCGGGGTTCCTGCCGATTGCGACTGCCAACTCAAGTACAGGTGAATATACGCGTTCTATCTTTCAGGTCGTGACCATTGCTCTCATTGTGTCATGGGTTGCGGCAGTTTTATTTGTCCCTTATTTAGGTGAAAAATTACTGCCAGACTTTAACCAGATGCAACAACGTGTGCCTTGGTATCAACGCATATGGGCCAAGCTACGTAAACAGCCAGTACCCCAACTGGCGTCTTATCAAGAGCATCATGACCCTTATCAGACACGCTTTTATCAGACCTTTCGCAACATGGTCGAAGCATGTGTGCGCTATCGTAAAACCGTCATTGTGACTACGGTATTACTCTTTGCGGGATCGCTGCTACTGTTCAAATTTGTACCACAACAGTTTTTCCCGCCTTCCAATCGTGCAGAGATTCTGGTGGATATCAAGCTTGAAGAAGGTGCTTCTTTGACAGCCACCGAGCAGGCCGTCAAAAAAGTTGAACACTTTCTGTCTCAGCAAAAAGGCATTGATAATTATGTGGCCTATGTCGGCACGGGCTCGCCACGCTTTTATTTACCTTTAGACCAGCAATTGCCTCAAGCCAGTTTTGCCCAGTTTGTGGTATTGGCATCTTCTTTGGAAGATCGTAACGAAATTCGTCATTCACTTGATCAACAGATTAAGTTATTGCTTCCACAAGCGCGGACCCGCGTATCGTTGCTTGAAAATGGGCCACCAGTCGGCTATCCACTACAATATCGCGTGTCGGGTGAAGACCAGAATCTGGTGCGGGAATGGGCACAAAAGGTCGCCAAAGTCATTGCTGAAAATCCAAATGCCACCAATGTTCATCTGGATTGGGGTGAACCAAGCAAGTTGATTATGCTGAATATTGATCAGGACCGGGCTAGACAATTGGGTGTAAGTAATACCGATCTGGCGAACTTCTTAAACAGTTCGATTACTGGAACGGTAATTGATCAGTATCGTGAAAAAAGAGAGTTGATTGAAATTCGTTTGCGTGGAGATCAGGCCGAGCGAGTGGATGTTGCTTCACTGGCGAGTCTTGCTATTCCGACGAGTCATGGGGGTACGGTTCCGCTGGCACAGATTGCACGTATCGAATATCGCTTTGAAGATGGCATTATCTGGCATCGTGACCGTTTGCCAACCATTACGGTTCGGGCAGATATGCGAAGTCAGTTACAGCCTGCTACTGTCGTGGATCAGATGAAACTGCAAATGCAGGAATTGCGTCGTCAGTTACCTAATGGTTATTTGATTGATGTTGGCGGTACCGTAGAGGAGTCTGCCAAAGGTCAGGAATCGGTCAATGCTGGAATGCCATTATTTCTGGCAGTGGTGATGACGCTGTTAATGGTTAAGCTCAGAAGCCTGTCACGTGCCTTTATTGTATTTTTGACTGCACCGTTAGGTCTGATTGGCGTGACTTTATTTTTATTGCTGTTTGATAAACCTTTTGGATTTGTTGCGATGCTGGGTACCATTGCCCTCTCGGGCATGATTATGCGTAACGCCTTGATTCTGATTGACCAGATTGAACAGGATGTTGCAGCAGGTCACGAGGTATGGACGGCCATTATTGATGCAACTGTGCGTCGATTCAGACCCATTTTACTGACCGCACTGGCCGCAGTTTTGGCGATGATTCCATTATCGCGCAGTATTTTCTTTGGACCAATGGCAGTTGCGATTATGGGTGGATTGATCGTGGCGACTTTTTTAACCCTGTTTTTTCTGCCAGCACTTTATGCAGCGTGGTTTAAGGTGAAAAAAACGCCAACTTTGTCATAATTTTTTGTGAATAAAAGGTGCGAAATGTTGAAAAGTCCAATATAGTAGCACCTTATTGTTAACACAAAAAAACACAGCAAAAGTTCATTGCAACAAAATATCCAAATGTGATGAATTTGAGGTTAGATAGGCATGGGGCAAGACCAATTAAAACAGCATCGTCGTTATATTACGATTTCTTATGTCTGTATGTTTCTTGCATTGGTGAGCATTATTTTTGCTGCAGTCGCTTATTTTCTTGCGCGAAAAGTTGCTATGGCTGAAAGTGCTGAAGTCTGGATCAATTCGCATGCGCTCTGGATCATGCACAGTGCTGTTCTATTCTTACTCATGTCTGCTTTTGCGGCACTCTGGTTTATTCCTCTTATTTTCTTTGTTTGGAACAGTGCACTGTGGGTGACAGCGCTCACGATTGCAGGTGTGGTATTTGCAGCAATTGCATGGCTTTATCTTCTAAATACCTGGATTAAAGGTATGTCTAAGTATTTAAAAAAGAAGGCAGTTTTTTAAAACGCATATTTTTTTTAAATATTACCCTTGTAAACTCAATTTAAAACCCCAACCTACACGCAATCAGGTATTAAATAAATTCCGCGTGAGGAGCATCGCCAGTCATGGCTAAACGAGATTATTATGAGGTTTTAGGGGTTTCGAAAACCGCAAGTGATGATGAGATCAAAAAAGCCTACCGCAAGTTGGCGATGAAATATCATCCAGACCGTAACCCTGATAACGCCGAAGCTGAAGATAAGTTTAAAGAAGCTTCAGAAGCCTATGAAGTACTGTCTGACAGTGAAAAGCGCAGTATGTATGACCGCATGGGTCATAATGCGTTTGAAGGCGGCGGCGGTGGAGGCTTTGGCGGATTTAGTGCCGAGGATATCTTCAGTCAGTTTGGTGACATTTTTGGTGGTGCGTTCGGTGGCGGTGGCCGTCAGCAGCAGCGTCAACGTCGCGGTTCAGATTTACGTTATGTCATGGAACTTTCGCTTGAAGAAGCGGTTCGTGGCGTCAAGAAAACCATTACTTTTACTGCGCCTGCACCTTGTGAGGTATGTGACGGTAAAGGGTCTAAAAATCCGAATGATGTCGAAACCTGTCGTACTTGTCATGGTACGGGTCAAGTCCGCATGCAACAGGGTTTCTTCTCTGTTCAGCAAACCTGTGGTACCTGTCGCGGACAAGGTAAAATCATTAAGAACCCATGTCAGTCTTGTCATGGTTCAGGTGTGGCAGATCGTCAACAAACGCTTGAAGTGACCATCCCTGCGGGGGTCGATAATGGTGACCGCGTTCGCCTAAGTGGTAAAGGGGAAGCCGTTCGTGATGGACAGGCAGGTGACTTGTACGTTGAAGTGGTGGTGCGTGAGCACGAAATCTTCCAGCGTGATGGTGCCGACTTGTATATGGACGTTCCTGTGAGCATTGCTGATGCTGCATTGGGTAAAGAAATTGAAATTCCGACACTTGAAGGCCGTGTCAGTTTGAAGATTCCAGAGGGAACTCAAACAGGCAAGCTTTTCCGCTTACGTGGTAAAGGGGTTCGTCCAGTACGCAGTAGTATGGTGGGAGATTTGCTGTGCCGTGTTGTGGTTGAAACGCCAGTCAACCTGACCAGTCGTCAGCGTGAATTGTTTAAAGAGTTGCAAGCCACGCTCGATGGGGACGAACATAGCTCATCTCCAAAGAAAAAATCATTCTTTGATCGTTTGTTCGATTAAGTCTAAATTGATAAAAAACCTGCTGCGGCAGGTTTTTTTATGGTGATTATTTTAGCGTCGAGCCTGAGTTTTGATATAGTAGAACACGAGTTTGGTCATTTTTATTTAGGATTTAGATTATGTCAGCATCTCCACGCATTGGTGTTTTGGGTGCGGGTGGCCGTATGGGTCGCATTCTTATTCAGGCTGTCCAACAGGCAGGCTATCAATTGGCCGCTGCGGTAGAGCGTCCAGAAAGTAGCTTGGTAGGAAGCGATGCTGGCGAGCTGGCAGGGATCGGTCACATCGGTGTCAAGATTTCAGGCAGTCTGGTAGAGGTTTTAAAAGATTGTGATGTAGTGATTGATTTCACTGCACCTGTTGCAACTGAACAGCACCTTAAGCTTTGTGGTGATGCGGGTGTGGCGATGGTGATTGGCACGACAGGTTTCTCAGAACAACAAAAGCAGCTTTTAAACGAGACGGCACACCAAACCCCAGTCGTCTATGCCGCAAACTATTCTGTGGGTGTCAATGTCACGATCAAGTTGCTTGAACTTGCGTCAAAAGTGTTTGGGGATAGTGTCGACATTGAAATTATTGAAGCACACCATCGTCATAAAGTGGATGCGCCATCTGGGACAGCACTCATGATGGGTGAGGCAATTGCTGAAACACTTGGGCGTGATCTTAAACAAGATGCCGTTTACTGCCGTGAAGGTCATACAGGCCCACGAGAGCGTCAGAGTATCGGTTTCCAGACCATTCGTGGTGGAGATATTGTGGGTGAACACACGGCGATGTTTATTGGTGAAGGAGAGCGTGTCGAAATTACTCATAAAGCCACCAACCGTATGAATTTTGCTGCGGGCGCAGTACGTGCAGCGGCATGGGTGGTTGGGCGTGAAGCGCGTAAATATGACATGAAAGATGTTTTAGGCTTTAACGATATTCAGGTTTAAGCTGATCTCTGTATCAAAATAAATCAGCATGGCTGATATGCCAAACAGGTTGGGCTCTCTTGCCTGTTTGGTGTCCATAGAAAAATAAAGCGTCTAAAAATAAACAGTGCATTGGGATGAGTAACGACCTGACCGTCGTTAAAAATTATTAAATTGACTCACATGCTCATGACTGTTTTTGATAGACCAATAGAATAAGGATGATCATGAATAAAACACTCGGATCTTTAAGTATATTGATTGCTTTACTATCATTTGCTTCACATGCGACCTCACCTGATGAGAAACTTAGTCTATACCGTAATAACATCAAGGTTTGGACGTATAAAACTGAACAGAATCCCGCGATTCAGTACAAGGCTGAAACCACTTTTGATGTACCAATCGAAAGAGCAGTATCTTTAATTCTGGATGTAGATCGAGCACCAAAATGGGTGCCCTATATGGGCGAAGCCAGAATTTTATCGAGAGATGATAAAAAAGGCGAATACACGCTTTATATGGTACTGGATTTTCCATTTCCGTTGAAAGATCGAGATGTTGTAGTCAAAAGTAAGTTGAGTAAAGCCAGTAATGGCGTTATTCATATTAAAAATACGTCCCTCTCTGGTGTTTACCCTGAGCAAGTCGGGCGTATCCGCATACAGCAGTATGTTGGCGAATGGACTTTTCAAAAAGTAGCCACAGATAAAGTCAAGGTTACGACTTCGGGATATGCCGATCCAGCAGGAAGCATTCCTTTAAGTTTCGTGAATATGTTTGTAGAGCAGCAGCCGTACCAGATGCTCATGAAAATGAAATCGGAGCTGGCTGATACTTCCAATGCGAATATCAAACTCCCCGAGATGCTCAAATAAACCTGGTGATATCTGCAAAAAAGCGCCCGAAGGCGCTTTTGCTTAATGATAACATTGCTGTTTGCCAGACACTAAATGGCTTAAGCGCATCTGTAATAACACCAGCAATAAGCCGAATCCTGCTAAACCAGCACCTGCAAAAGATACTGCTGCATAGCCCAGATTAAGGCTGAGTACTAAACCACCAACTGCGGCACCGACTGCATTACCCAAATTAAAAGCGCCGACATTAATAGATGAGGCCAGTCCTGGCGCTTCATGTGCAATTTTCATGACCCGCATTTGCACGGGTGGCACCAGTCCAAAGGTGGCGATCCCCCAAATTACCAGTGCAATGGCAGCACCAAGATGGCTTTGAGCCAGCCAAGGGAAGGCGAGCATGATCAGAATGAGAAGCGATAAAAATCCGATCAAGGTTTTGTTGAGTGAGAGATCTGCAAATTTCCCACCCAAATGATTTCCAATTGAAAACCCGATGCCAATAAGTACCAGCATAAATGTAATAAACATCGGGGAGGCATGAGTAAATGCAGTCAAACTGGGTGCAATGTAGGTATACAGGGTAAACATGGCACTGGCACCCAGTACCGTAGTCATGAGTGCCATGAGCACAGGTATGCGCGACAAGACTTTAAGCTCAGCTTTGACATCTGTGCGTTGTCCTGCCGAACCTTGTGGCAAAGCTTGATACAGTGACCACATGGTAAGTAAGCCTAAGCCCGAAATGGCAAAGAAAGTCATACGCCAGCCAATAACCTGACCGAGCCATGTTGCCAATGGTACCCCACCAATATTGGCAATGGTGAGACCCATAAACATACTGGCAACCGCACTGGCCTGCTTATGTACGGGCACCACGCTGGCAGCTACCACAGATCCGATCCCAAAAAATGCACCGTGATTTAGGCTGGTGATCAGACGTGCTGCCATTAGGCTCCAGTAATTGGGTGCGACCGCAGCCAGCAGATTGCCAACAGTAAACAGTGTCATGAGCAGTATCAGGGCTTTGCGCCGTGAAAAATGACCAAACCATAAGGTCATAATCGGCGCACCCAGCATCACGCCTAAGGCATAACCTGTGATTAGCATGCCCGCGGTAGGAATACTGATATTGAGATCATGCGCAATATTGGGCAGCAATCCCATGGGTGAAAACTCTGTGGTGCCAATGGCAAAAGCACCAATTGCCAAGGCCAGTAGCGGAAAGTTAGTTTTCATAGGTCGCCTTTCTAATCCCATTCAGGTGCAAGTTCGGCAGGATCAACCTCACGTCCGTTACGTTCGAGTGCTGCGATGAGTTGCATGTCTTGCTGACTGAGTTGAATTTCTTGAGCTTTTAAGTTGCTGATGAGATGTTCGCGTTTGGTTGAAGATGGAATGACGGCATAACCGCTTTGTAAAGCCCATGCCAGTGCAATCTGTGCCGTCGATGCCTGATGCTCTGAAGCAATATCTTGAAGTACAGGATCGTGTAAAACCTTACCGTAGGCCAGTGTCATGTAAGAGGTCACATCAATCTGCTGCGCTTTTAAAAAATCCACCAGTGTTCTATTTTGCAAATAGGGACTGAGTTCGATTTGATTGGTGGCAATATGCGATTGTCCGATACTCTCAATCGCTGTTTTGGTCTGTGCAATATTAAAGTTTGAGATTCCGATGTGCTCGGTTAAGCCTTGCTGTTTGGCCTGTAACAATAGCTGCATGACTGCTGCAATATCGATCCCTTTTTGAGGTGCAGGCCAATGGATTAAGGTTAAATTGACGGCATCGGTGCGCAATTTTTGCAGACTTTGCTTCAAGCTTGGAATCAGTTGTTCAGAGTTCAAATGATCGACCCAGATTTTGGTGGTGAGAAAAAGCTGATCGCGTGCAATCCCACTTTCCTGAATCGCTTGACCGACTTGTGCTTCATTGTCATAAATCTGCGCCGTATCAATCGCGCGATAGCCAACATCCAGTGCTGTTTTCACCGAATCAATCACAATTTGGTCGTTTAAACGAAATGTACCTAAGCCAAATTTTGGAACGATCATCATGTCACCTCAAACCTTAATTAGATTCTCTCTACAAAGAACCGATTTATTCATCAGATGCTGAACATTTTGATCCGATTATTGTTGCGGAAAAACACATGAATGAGCAAAATATCTTTGCTTAATTGTCACGAATGGTATGACTTGTGAAATCGACTGTAGAAGAGTTAATTGCGTTTATTACCATTGTAGATACAGGTTCGATTGTCGGCGCGGCAGAGCAGTTGCAGCAAACACCATCTGGCGTGAGTCGTTCTCTGAACCGACTGGAAAAGAAGCTTAATGTCACCTTACTGGAACGAACCACGCGTAAAATTAAACTCACCCAAGAGGGCAGTTTATTTTTGATGCGGGCACGGACGATTTTGGCCGATCTATCAGATGCCGAAGAAGCACTGTTAAAATCGGATAGCGATACCTCAGGTTTGATTCGCATCGATTCTGCCACACCGTTTGTACTGCATGTATTGGCCCCCCTGATGCAAAAGTTTATGCAGCTTTATCCACATATCGAGATTGAACTCAATAGTAATGATCAGGTCATTGATTTATTGCAGCACAAAACTGATGTTGCGATTCGCTTTGGTGCGCTGCACGATTCAAGCCTGCATGCCAGACTGATCTGCAAAAGTCGATTATATATTGTGGCAAGTCCAGACTATCTAAAAAAAGCTGGAACACCGAGCCATCCACAAGAACTGTTTCAGCATCAATTGGTCGGGTTTAGCAAGCCTGTGTATTTAAATACATGGCCTTTAAAGATTGAAGATGAATACATCACCGTTCATCCTCAAATTAAGGCATCGAGTGGCGAAACAGTAAGGCAACTGACCCTGCGTGGTCATGGCATTGCACGTTTATCTGAGTATGAAATCTGGCAGGATTTACAGGCTGGCAGTTTAATTGCCTTATTTGAAGACCAGATTGAAATTCAGTTGCAACATATTCATGCGGTGTATTATCAACAAAAGCATTTACCTAAACGTGTACGTTTATTTATTGATTTTTTAGCCGATGAACTTAGTCAGCAATTTTCAACCACACAGGCGTTATAGTGCTGTATTCGGAAGCTGAACCTTGAGTAACGGTGCTTTTTCATAAGGCCGTTGCAAACGAAAAACATTCTGATCCTGACTGCATTCGAATACCAACTGTTGTGTTTTTAATTCGCCAATCATTAAACCGTGTTCACTGACAGGGCGATACCAGTAGTTCATTTGATTGGGCGTAAGTGCCTCACTGCGCCAAAATTGATAATTATACAGTTGCTGTATTTTTAAATAGCCTTGAATCATGCTTTGGCAAATATAATCCTGTTGTTGCTGTTTGGCATCTAAAGGATGACACGCGGTTAGGAAAAATATAAAAATAAAACATAATTTTTTCATGATGTTATCTCGTATCCGTTGCTTTTTAAAGATTAATCGGTTTGTATAAACCATTACAGATACAGATTTTTATAAAAAAGAAGTACAGATATGACGTTTTACTATCAGCGACTGGCTCAACAGATTGCGCACAAAATTTATCAGCAACAATTATTACCTCAGCAAAAGTTAAGTTCATTGCGTGATTTTGCGACTCAGCATCAAGTGAGTATCAGCACTGCAAAAAGTTGTTATGAATGGTTAGAGGCGCAGGGTTTGATCTACGTCAAACCCAAGTCTGGCTATTTCGTTAAACCGAAAAGTAATGTCAGCCGTTTGCCTGTGAGTCCAGAATTTGAGTCGATGCCACGTCAGGTTTCAAATCTGATGCTACAGAATCAGATTCAGGAGGCTTCCATCCAGAATCATCTGATTCCCTTTGGTGCGATTCAACTCAGTCCAGAATTGGTTCCAATTGATGGCTTACGTCGCTCGATACAAAGAGCCTTGAAATATTGCAAACCCGAAGATTTTTTATATTGTGAAAAGCAGGGCCATTTGCGTTTACGTCAGGCACTGAGTGAACATTGGCGCGAAGATGGCATTTATGTGGCGCCAAACGATATCTTTATTACCAATGGTTGCATGCCTGCATTGTCATTATTGATTCAACAGTTAAGTCGGGAAGGGGATAGCATCCTGATTCCAACGCCAACTTTTAACGGACAGCTTCAATTATTGGCGGGCCTCAATCGGCACATTATTGAGATTCCAGCAGACCATACGGGCATTGATCTACTCCGCCTTGAACAGGCCATGCAGATGCACCAGCCGAAATTATGTTTACTCACCGCCAATTATCAAAATCCGCTGGGTTATTGTCTGGCCGATGAAGATAAGCAAAAAATTGCGCAGTTAGCGGCACGCTATCAATGTATTATTTTGGAAGATGATATTTACGCAGAATGTAGTCATCATGGTCAACGGCCACGACCAATTAAGTATTGGGATGAGGCCGGCTATGTGATTTGGGTCAGTTCGGTATCAAAATCTTTATCCAGTGCTTATCGGGTCGGCTGGTTTTGTATCGGGTCACAACTCGAACCTATGCGTCCACGATTCCTGTCACACAATATGACCGTTAATACCCCACTACAATTGGCGCTGGCCGATTTTATTTTTAGTCGTGGCTATCGTAGGCATCTTAACCAATTACATCCACGCTTGATGCAACAGGTCGAAGCATATCGCGATGTCATTTTAAATGCGTTTGCGCCTTTAACCATTGGTTTAAGTCAGCCACAAGGCGGCTATGCCTTATGGCTTGAACTACCAGACAATATCAATAGTGTGACTTTATATGAGGTTGCCCAGCAACAGGGCATTAGTATTGTGCCAGGTACGGTATTTGGTGAAGATCAGCGTTATGGACATTTTATCCGGCTGAGTGTCGGACATGCTTTGCAAAACGAGCATCATGCAGCGATTATTTTTCTAGCAGATTGGGTCAAACAGCATTGTTAAAATCTGGCAATCAAAACTGATTGCCAGATTGACTACATAAAATTAAAAATCGGCTTTAAGTACAATCCGATAACGTGCTTGACCCGAATGTAAGCGTTCGATGGCCTCATTCAGCTCCGACATAGGATACATCTCGATTTGAGGTGCGATATTCTTACGTGCCGCAAATTCGAGCAGCTTACGTAAGGCAGCAGGCGAGCCAGTTGGTGATGCTGTTAGCGATTTGGCACCTCCTAGCAGCGCACCGACAGGTACAGGGATTGGTTCCATCACCACGCCCAAAAAATGGAAAGTGCCATTGGGTGCCAGTGTGTTTAGATACGCATTCCAGTTTAAAGGCACATTAACTGTACTCAGCAGTAAATCAAATTTACCCTGTTGCGATTTAATTTCGGCATCATCACGGCTATTGACCACGTGATCGGCCCCCATGGCTTTGAGCTCATCGGTTTTGTTTGGATTTGAACTAAACGCAGTAATTTCACAGCCCCATGCTTTAAGTAGCTTGATGGCCATATGTCCCAAACCACCGATACCAATCACAGCAACATGATGAATAGCCTGAATCTGATGTTTTAAAATTGGATCAAATACTGTGATTCCGCCACACAGCAAAGGACCAGCACTGGTCGGATCGAGTTCGTCGGGCAGGGGAATGACCCATTGCCAGCCTGCACGAACCTTATCTGCAAAGCCACCAGCATGACCAATAATAGTTGCGGTATTTTCGCCCGTGCACAATACCTGCTGACCACTGATGCATTGGTCACAGGCCTGACAGCTTTCTGCCGTCCAGCCAATACCAACACGTTGACCAATTTTTAGTCCTTTGGCTTCACTTCCCAGTTGGGTAATCGTACCAATCACTTCATGACCTGCCACGACTGGATAAACCGAAGAATGCCATTCGTTGTTGAGTACCGAGACATCGGAATGGCACAGCCCACAATATTCGACTTTAACTTCAACCTGATGTGGTTGCAGTTCGCCTGCATCAAACGAATAAGGCACGAGTGCTTCACCTGCCTGCATTGCAGCATAAGCATGAATCACATTAGTTGTCATGACAGAACATCCTCACCATTAAAATCATCTAAATGAACAATCATTTTCATGATCATTGACCATGCCAACCGCTTGCATAAAGGCATAACAGGTGGTTGGGCCTACAAATTTGAATCCAAGTTTTTTGAGTTGTTTCGACAATTCAACACTAGGCTCTGTTTGAGTAGGGGCTTGCCGATAATCTGGAACATCATTAATTACTGGTTGATGTTGCACCCTTTCCCATAACCATGTTGAAACATCCTCTACCTGCTGTTTAAGTGATTGCCAGGCAATGGCGTTATCGCGAATCGCTTTAAGCTTACCAATGTGTCGGATCAAGCCTTTATCCTCTAATTTGAGTTCCAGTTGATCATCTGTAAGCTTGGCAATGTCATCGATACAATACTGGAAGAAATGTTGCTGGTAGGCTTCTCGCTTTTTTAAAACGGTAATCCATGAAAGCCCAGCCTGTTGCCCCTCAAGACACAACATTTCAAAGAGTTTCGCTTCGTCGTATTCAGGTTTACCCCATTCTTCATCATGATAAGCGATGTACAGCGGATCATCCGAACACCAGCCACAGCGTTTTATGGTTGTCATGAGCTATTTTATTTCTCGTTTTAATGAAATGCGTAATCAAGTCTTATTGGGATGTGATGCGAATGAGCAAGCCTGATGTGTTGCCAGAATTGCGTCATTGGACAAAACCATTAGATCATTGAAAGAGCATTTATTCTAAACTTATTTATCTGAATAAATGGATATGTTTTGAATCAGTCTGCATCAGTTTTTAACAGTTTTGTTTTAAAAGCGTTGCCAGATGCAAAATAAAAGAGGCACTGATTTATCTTGAAAGATCAATAATATTTTGGGGAACTCAGATGAAAACAAGCGCTTATTCAACTGTGAGTGATGCATCTGATCAAATAGGAGAGCTTCCTCGCGGAATCAATCATATTGGAATTACCGTTCCAGATTTAGATCAGGCTACGCTTTTTTTTGAGCAGGCATTGGGCACAAAATGGTGCTACGACGGCTTGACCCTCAATGATCAACCCAGACAGGGAAGAATTGTAGAGTTACAGTTAGGCTTACCACAAGGTGCAAGTATTTATGCACTTTCACCATGGGGAATGTTGATTGAGTTACAAACCATTCCCCATGGATATTATTATGATGAAAAAAGTGAAGCAACCGTTTGGATACCTATAAGATGCTAAAGCGTAAACAGCTGCCATTGATCAAGTTGGTTATCCCAAAAATACAATTGTGCTTGAGCTAGATCCTCAAATTTGATCCAGACATCCTTACCTGATTTATCAGCATAACCGGTACTTATGAGTAAGGCATCTTCTGAAATTTCCATAATCCAGCCTTGATGGGTCTCTTGATGAATACAAATTTTTTGTTGATTACCAGATTCGGCAAACTCTACCAGACGATTGATCAAGGCTTCGGACATAACTTATTTTCCTAACGTAAATATAGATAAGGATTCACAGCACCACGGCCTTTACCCTCAAGATAAATACCATAATGTAAATGGGTGGCTGTATCGCGTGCATTGCCTGTATTTCCGACATAGCCAATCAGTGTACCTTGTTTGACATAATCACCCACAGATAAACCACGCTTGTGTCCATCCAGATGCGCATAATAATGCCATGAACCTGCTGGCCCCAAAATCCAGATCACTTTACCACCCAGGCGGTTGTCTCGTAAATCTGCAATGATCCCTTGTGTCGCACTGTATACTTTTGTTCCACGTGGAGCGATGATGTCGATTCCTTCGTGACGTCGACCATGGCTGCGTGCCGCTCCCCAGGTATCGGTCAATTCACTACGTTTAATGCCTTTAACTGGAATAGGGAGATGTGAATCTAGGGGGATTGATCTTAAGCGCTCAACCTGAGCGCTGGGCAATGGCTGGTTCTTTTTAGGTGTAGTGGTACAGGCTGATAACATCACCATAACCAAAGCTATCAGGTAATATGAAATAGAGTGTCGCACAAACATTCCTTGAGAATCATCCATGCCTGACTATCTCATGAATCAACGGCAGCGATCAATTTTTTCATCGCGGTCGGAATACCACGTTCAGTTGCCTCTAGAGGCGTGAGCCACTGACCTCGAAGCTCAGTCATTATATATTCCATCTGGTCTTGTTCCACGTGGAACGTCTGTACATTGAGTAACCATGTAAAATGGGTGAAACTATGGCTGATTTGTAAGGTCTCGGCTATTTGTTTTAAGTCAAATTGCTGAATCATTGCCTGAATGGCAGCAGAATTATCCAGAATAGGTAAACACCACAAACCGCCCCATAACCCTTGTGAATCGCGCTGCTGCCAAAGCCATTGAGCATTTGAACGAATAAGAATGACATCGGCTGTCCGAACAGGAACAGGTTTCTTGGCTTTTTTAAATGGAAGTTCGTTTTCGATGCCTTGCTGGTGTGCTTTACAGTGCTGTTGCATTGGGCAATACAGGCATAGCGGTTTTTTAGGTGTACAGATAGTAGCACCCAGATCCATAATAGCCTGAGTATAATCATGATTACGCTCAACGGGGCATAAGTTTTCTGCTAGAGCCCATAGCTCGCGTTCATGTATGGGTTTCGACAGATCATCTTCGATCGCAAAAAAACGTGAGAGAACGCGTTTGACATTACCATCCATAATCACGCCATATTGGCGTAAACCGAGTGACATCAGGGCACCTGCAGTTGATCTGCCAATGCCTGGTAATGCGATCCATTGTTCGAGTGTTTCTGGAAATTGACCATTTTGTTTTACAATTGCAGCCGCTTTATGCAGATTACGTGCACGCGCATAATAGCCGAGGCCTGCCCAATAGGGTGCGACATCTTCCCAGGTTGCTGTGCCTAAATCAGCAACTGTGGGAAAGCGTGCCATAAAACGATCAAAGTATTGTAGTACTGTTTTGACCTGAGTTTGCTGGAGCATAATCTCAGATACCCAGACTTTATAAGGATCATCCGCAACTTGCCATGGAAGATCGTGTCGGCCATGCTGATCAAACCAGTCGAGAAGGGCATCGGAGAAAGAAAATTCAGACATGGAAACAACGTGCGGTCATAGAGCAGGCAGTATACCCAAATTGCGATTGGCAGACTATGTCAAAGAAAAATAGCGATGCAAAAGGGGATCACCATATGGTCATCCCCTTTGCTAAATCTGGGTTGCAAAATTAATCCTGCAAAATTCCCCAGCGTTTATCGAGCTTTAGCTCTTGACCTTTATAACGTGGAATAATGTGAATGTGTAAGTGCTCAGATTCTTCTCCAAACACATCGCCATCATTAAACGCGACATGGAATCCATCAGGTTGATGACGGATTTTTAACTCATTACGTGCCAATTCAAGCAGTGACATCAAGCTTTTGCGTTCTTTATCGGTTACTTCAAAAAAAGAACCGACATGACGAATCGGAATGATGATGGAATGTCCTTTGGAAAGCGGTTTTGCTTCAGGCAAAATCACCCCAAAATCATTTTTATCAATGACATCATAATCATCAAATTCACAATAAGGGCATTTTTTATCAGTCATCATCATATCCTCAGTTTATATTTTTCTCTCAACCCTTGTTTCACTACAATGCAAATTTGCTATATCGATAAAGTTCGCTCAAGCAATGAATACATGGCAGCCAGACTTTGTTGTTCTGCTGTTGCACTATAGCCTAAATCGACACCATTGGCTTTGGCACGTTCATCCGCAAGGGGATTACTAAAACCATGTTTAGCATCTTCAAACACTATCACATTGTAGTTTACATCTGCATTGTTCATTTCTTCTTTAAATTTAGCAACATCTTCAAGCGTCACCATGCTATCTTTTTCGCCATGCAAAACCAGAATTTCTCCCTGAATCTGACCTTTCTTGGCAGGTGCTTTAGGCGCTAGCGTACCATGGAATGATGCAACTGCTTTAAGGTCTGCGCCAGAACGTGCCAGATCAAGTACTACTTTCCCGCCATAGCAGAAACCAATCGCGGCAAGTCGCTCAGGATCAACTTCTGGCTGTGCGGCGAGTGTTTTAAGCCCTGCGCTCGCGCGGTTTACAATGGTATCGGGATCTTCAAACGTCTGATTCATCCATTGACTTGCCTCGGCAACTGTTGACGTGACCTTTTTATCACCATACATATCAATCGCAAGCGCTGCATAACCGTGTTCGGCCAGTTCACGCGCACGCTGTAAGGTGTAATCCGTTCTTCCCCACCATTCAGGGGCCACCAAAATGCCTGCAACTGGCTGTCCATTGGCTGGTGCTGCAAAATAACCAATGAAAGACGTACCATCATTTGCAGTATATTCAATTTCACGTGTCGTAATATTTGCCGTCATTTGTGGAATCCTTGTATGCATCAAGTTCGGTTTGAAACGATTAAAGCATAAAATATGAGATGCGCAGAGACTTGAGTGTAATGAATTTCATTAAAAAAGTGGTGTGCGCTCTGATTTCTTTTACATAAAAAAAGAAGGATCAATTGATCCTTCTTTTTTTATGTACCGTATACCTTGTGGTATAAATGAGTCGCTATACTCGACCGCGTGAGATAAAACCGACAATTGCCAAAATAACTGCAACCACCAATAAGATCACTGCAAAATCTTTAGATAAGCCAGCAACACCACCGAACCCTAATAGACTTGCGATCAATGCAATCACTGCAAATATTATTGCCCAACGAAACATAGTTGTATTCTCCTTATATTTATCGTTCCTTAACTATAGGGCCGTTGATCAGAATGCTATGTGTTGTTTATGTTTGGAATGTGTATATTCTATTGAATCATCTCAGTATATTGTTACAAAACCCTTGTAAACGATGCAAAACAGAAACAGTGTTATAATGAGGTATCACCTCCAAATTGATTGCACTATGAACCCTGAGTTACGTCCGTTTTTCTGGAAACATTATGCGCTTGATGCACTCAATCAGGCGGAATGGGAGGCGCTTTGTGACGGCTGTGGTTTGTGCTGTTTAATCAAACTTGAAGATGAAGAGACGAATGAAATTGCTTATACCAAAGTGGCGTGTAAACTTCTAGATTGTAAAACAGCACGTTGTTCAGATTACGCTGATCGACATCAATCGGTTCCAGACTGTATTCAACTGACTCCAGAGAAATTACAACATATTCGCTGGCTACCCTCTAGCTGCGCATATAGACGTTTAAATGAAGGCAAGAATTTACCTTCATGGCATTATCTGAATACAGGCTCACGCCAAAGTGTCATCAAGGCGCGTAAGTCTGCTGCGGGGCGCTGTATTTCGGAAACTGATGTACAAGAGGACGACATCGAAGATTACATTGTACGTTGGATTCGTTAATCGCCCTGTATTTTCTGTAATGTATGTTCACTGTGGCGCTCACGAAGTGACTGCTGTGTAATGGTCCATGCAGCACTTAAGCCCAAAAATGCCATAATAAATGCAACCACTAGGTCGGGCCAGATACTGTGTGTACCAAATACACCTAAGGCTGCCAGCATAATTGCCAGATTACCAATCGCATCATTACGGCTGCACAGCCAAACTGATTTCATATTGGCATCGCCATCACGAAAGGCAAACAATACCAAGGCACTGATGACATTAGCAATCAGACCCATCAGGCCAATAATGCCCATGGTAATGGCGTCTGGGGGTATACCGTAAAAATACGACCAAAGTACCTTGCCCAGTACAATCAATGCAAATAATCCCATGGTCAAGCCTTTAAATAAGGCCACGGTAGCACGCCAGTACAAGCTCATTCCAAGCGCAAATATTGAAATGATATAATTGATAGAGTCGCCCAGAAAATCCAGAGCATCGGCCCATAAAGAGGTTGAACCGATATGCGCGCCACCGAATACTTCAATAAAAAACATGCCCAGATTAAGCAACAGTGCAATCCATAGAGCAATTTTAAATTTCGATGTTTGATGCTTTGGGGGTTCGTGATGATGACAGCAGCCAGCCATTTGCAATTTCCTTAACTTTAGATAAGCTGATTAAAAAGGCTGGAGTCACTCCAAGGTCAAGTCTGATGATGAAATATTTAATTGGCGAACTTTCAAAAAAATCGCATATCTCTGTCGATAGCATTCGTTTTTATGAAAAGCGTGGACTATTACAAGCACCACAACGTGCACCAAACAATTATCGTTATTATGATGATCAGGCACTGGATCAGTTAATTTTTATACGGCACTGCCGCGAGCTCGGCATGTCATTGAATGAAATTCAGGCATTACATCAGTTGCTCCAACATCCTGAACAACAATGCAACGTTATTGATCAGGCCATTGAGGAGCATCTCGAACATATTAATCAAAAAATTAGACAGTTTGAAACCTTTAAAATTCAGCTCGAACAGTTGCGTGAGCGTTGCCAGTCCAATAGCACCATTGATCACTGTAAAATTGTTCAAACGCTGAAAGAACACGACCATTGAAGCTTCATATTTAAATCATTGGATCAAAACTTTTTGGAAATATGCGGTAAAACAAAACTACATTTTCACAGCAATATCTTAAGTCTGATTTTCTTATGCTAAAAGATCAAAGACTTAGGAGTATAATGAGATGACGAAGCAATTTGCCACGTCGATATTATGTAGTAGTTTTATATTGCTGGGTGCCTGTGGTTCAAACGATACCCATTCAAATGCACCTCAATCCACATCGCAAAGCACGGCTAAAGTGCAACAGGCAGCCCGAGTGGATCAAAAATTTAATCAGAAAACGCTTGCTACATTTGATGAACCATGGGCACTGAGCGCCTTGCCTGATGGCCGCTTACTGATCACTGAGCGCAAAGGAAAACTCAAACTATTTGATCCTGTCGCCAAAAAAAGTCTGGAGGTCACGGGGATACCGAAAGTAAGTTATGGTGGACAGGGTGGATTGGGTGACGTGATTCTGCATCCAGATTATGCCCGCAACTCATGGATTTATCTGAGTTATGCCGAAGCAGGTACTGGTGGATACGGTGCGGTGGTAATTCGTGCCAAACTGGATCTGACCAACGTACAACAACCGCATTTGACTGACATTCAAAAGATCTGGACGCAAGTGCCTAAAATGTCGGGTCAAGGTCATTATGCGCACCGTTTGGCTTTTGATGCAGAGGGTAAACTCTGGATCAGCTCAGGCGAACGACAAAAATTTGATCCAGCACAGGATATGAACTCCAACCTGGGCAAAATTGTACGTCTCAATGACGATGGAACACCAGCTACGGGTAATCCCTTTGCCAGTCAGGGCGGTGTTGCCGCGCAAATCTGGTCATTGGGCCATCGTAACCCGCTTGGTATGGCCTTTGATACGCAAGGACAACTCTGGGTGGTTGAGATGGGCCCCAAAGGCGGTGATGAGCTCAATCGGATTGTGAAAGGTGCCAATTATGGTTATCCAATTGTCTCGAATGGCGATCATTATTCAGGAAAGTCGATTCCAGATCATGATACCCGTCCAGAATTTCAAGCGCCTGAAGTGAGCTGGACGCCTGTTATCTCTCCTTCAAGCATGATGATTTATCAGGGTAACCAGTTTCCTGCATGGAAAGATAAAGCGATTATTGGTGGATTATCCTCTGAGGCAATTATTGTGGTTGACCTAAAATCCAAACCCGTGCAAGAAGTACAGCGGGTAAACATGCAGCATCGGATTCGAGGGTTAATTACGGCCAATGATGGCAATATTTGGGTCATTCAAGATGGTCGCAATGGCAGCCTGATTCAATTAACCCCACAGTAACGGATTAATCATTTTAAATGATGAAAGACATATTAGGTAACTTAGATAACGTGCCATTTAAGATCATGACAGGCTGTATTGCAGGACTATTGTCCTGTGGTACGGTCGCTCAATCGACAGTCCAACAATCAATTCAACAAAGTGTAGATCGACATTTTAAGCCCCTTATGGCTCAGTATCAAATTTCAGGAATGGCGATTGCGGTCAGCATAAATGGGCAACATTACTATCAGAATTATGGCGTAGCATCTAAACAGACCGAGCAAAATGTCTCTGAACATACTCTATTTGAGTTGGGTTCGGTGAGTAAGCTCTTTAATGCAACGCTGACGGGATATGCTCAAGCACAAGGTCAACTTAAGTTGAGTGATCATCCTGCCCAATATTTTCCAGAATTAAAAAATACAGCAGTGAATCAGGCGACTCTCCTGAATCTGGGGACCTATACCGCAGGTGGTTTTCCGCTACAGTTTCCTGAGCAGATCAAGACAACACAAGACATGACTCAGTATTTTCAGCACTGGCAGCCTAAAGCGGCTCCAAGACGTATTCGAGAATATTCAAATCCAAGCATTGGCTTGATGGGCTATGTCACCGCACTTGCGATGAAAAATAGCTATTCAAATCTAATTGAAAATACGTTATTCCCTGCGTTGGGGATGCATCATAGCTATATCAACGTTCCAGCAGCGCAGATGTCAAATTATGCATGGGGATATCAGGCAGATCAGGCGATACGTGTCTCACCAGGTATGTTTGATGCAGAGGCGTATGGCATCAAAAGTAACACTGCCGATATGCTTAAATTTCTAGATGCTCAAATAAATCCCCAAAATCTAAAACCCACGCTCCGAAAGGCCATACAAACCACTCAGATGGGTTATTTTCGGGTGGGACAGATGCGACAGGGCTTGGGTTGGGAGCAATATACTTATCCAGTATCCTTAACAACCTTGCTGGCGGGAAATTCCGCTAAAATGGCTCTACAGCCTCAACCTGTTACAGGCATTTCAAAACCTATCACTGCTCCGCAGCAGGCCCTTTTGAATAAAACTGGTGCAACCAATGGTTTTTCGGCTTATGTGGTGGTTATTCCGAGCCAAAAGATTGGACTGGTGATGCTTGCCAATCGTAATTTTCCCAATGATGCACGGGTGAAAGCAGCTTATGCCACACTACAGCAAATCCTCAATGCAGATATTCAGAAATGATTTATTTGATTGTAGATTCAAATTGTAGATTTGCATCAGACACAATAGACTACAGGAAAACACCATTAAGTCATTCGTAATGTCAGATACTCATATTCCACTTCCCGAACGTTTACGTCCACGAGATTTATCGGAAATTATTGGACAAGATCATTTGCTTGGAGAGCATGCGCCATTACGTCAAATGATCGATCAGGGGCATTTACCCTCAATTATTTTTTGGGGGCCACCTGGGGTTGGAAAAACGACCATTGCGCTTTTATTGGCACAAGCGGTAGATCGTCCTTTTGTCAGCTTATCTGCACTAAATACCGGGGTAAAAGAACTACGGGAAATCATTGCAGAAAGTGGTGATTTACTGACGCCTGTGGTATTCATTGACGAGATTCATCGTTTTAACAAATCTCAGCAAGATGCACTTTTGAATGCGGTTGAGAAGGGAAAAATCACCCTGATTGGTGCGACGACTGAAAATCCATCTTTTGAAGTGAATAGTGCCTTATTGTCACGTTGTCAGGTCTACACCTTAAATGTATTGGATTCGGCTGCGATTCAAAATTTAATTGATAGAGCTATCGACTCAGATTCATTTTTAAAACAGCGTCATATTCATATCGAGGAATATGAGGCACTGATCCAGTTTGCAGCGGGGGATGCGCGTAAGGCCCTGAATCTGATTGACCTGATTGCCAGTACCTTTGAGCCAGATCAAGAAAACATCGTCACCAATGCGGTAACAGTCAAGGTGGCACAACAAAATATTGCCCGCTATGACAAATCTGGCGAGCAGCATTACGATATTATTTCGGCATTCATTAAATCGATACGTGGTAGTGATCCTGATGCCGCCTTGTACTGGATGGCACGTATGATCAAAGGTGGAGAAGATCCTGTATTTATTGCAAGGCGTATGCTGATTGCAGCATCTGAAGATATTGGTAATTCGAATCCGAATGCGCTGTTGTTGGCTGGTGAATGTTTTCGCTCGGTTCAGGCGGTGGGTATGCCTGAAGCGAGAATTATTCTGGGGCAGTGTGCGGTTTATCTGGCCACCAGCCCCAAAAGTAACAGTACTTATTTAGCGATTGATCGCGCATTGGCGTTGGCTGAGAAAACAGCCAATTTGCCAGTGCCGTTGCATTTACGCAATGCACCCACCAAGTTGATGAAACAGCAAGGTTATGGCGCAGATTATCTATATCCCCATCATTATCCTGAGCATTTTGTACTTCAAGAGTATCTGCCACCAGAGCTTAAAGGCACCAAGCTGTATGAATTTTCACGTAATAAACGTGAAGTTGAAGGGGAGCGATTACAACAAAGACGCTGGCAACAAGATCAGCAGCAATAAATTAAACTGCTGAATGCGGATATGAAAATAGAAAAAAAGCCCAACATCCTGTTGGGCTATTTTCGTATTCCGTTGCTAGGTATAACTCCTGTCGTACCTCACATCCTGATGCATGAACAAATCATTGTTGTTTTGTGTTCTGGAACATCCTGTTCCTGATAAGGCCATCATAATTGATGAAATATAGGTCGTATAGAGGTGTATGCCTCTAATGATGTAGGCTTAAGCTTACATCAAAACCAGAAGTGACCAAAGTCCAAGAATTGATCATGTTGGTCTAATATGTCACAGCTCCAAGATGAATAATGAAGACAACCGTCGTGTATCATTTACGATTAAATCAGTTTGATAATTCATCTAAGTTATTCTTTAAAAATAGATTTTGATAATAAAATAATCTATTTATATCGCTGACGTAGATATATAGGTGTTTTAACTATATATCTAACTTCAAATCTGGAAAATGTATTTTAAATAATAAAACCATTATATTTAGATATAAAAAAATTCATATTGAATAAGTGCGTTATAAAAATATATATGTGGTAATATAATGATTAAATAGATTTTTTAAAAATACTGTTGTCATAAAGTGAAAAATATTTTTAATTTAGAAAATACGGTTAATAGTGTCACATATTTAAATCAAGACCTGACATTTCGTTGGGGAAATTTATCATTCTTTGAATCAATTGGTAAAAAAGTCTCAGAAATTCAAAATATTCCAATATTAGAGATAATTCCACATGACTGGTGCAAACATATCCAACCATTATTAGCACCTGCCTTAGAAGGACATGCAGCCCAGATAAGTTGGCAAAGCCCTTTTTTGGACACGTTTATTTCATATAAGACGGTATTTGTAGCACCCCAATATTCTATCGATCAGAGAATCGATGGGATTTTAATCAGTGTATTTGAGCTGACAGAACAATTAAGTATCCATCAACAACTTGAAAAAATACTTAAGGATTTTGAAAATTATAAGTTGGCAATTGATGCACATTCTATTGTTGCAATCACAGATAATCGTGGGGTAATTACCCATGTAAATGAAAAATTTTGTGATATTTCACAATATGAATATTATGAATTAGTAGGGACAACACATAAAATTATTAATTCTGGATTTCATCCACGTAGTTTTTTTAAACAAATGTGGAAAACGATTGCACAAGGTAATATCTGGAAAGGTGAGATTTGTAATAGGACTAAGCAGGGTAAATTATATTGGGTCGATACGACGATTGTACCGTTAAAGGATAATGACGGATTACTTAAGAACTATATTTCAATTCGGACAGATATTACCCAGTTGAAATCATCTGAAGATCACGCCAAATATATGGCACTTTATGATGAATTAACGGGTTTGCCGAATCGCCGTTATGTCAAAGATCGTTTAAAAAAGGTGATCGAATTATCCAAGGAAAGTCAGCATCATAGTGCAATTCTAATGATGGATCTGGATAATTTTAAAACAGTGAACGATACACTTGGTCATGATTATGGCGATAATCTACTCAAAATGGTGGCGAATCGTGTCAAAAAATGTGTCCGTGAAACAGAAACTATCGCTCGTCTGGGTGGAGATGAGCTCTTAATTATTTTGTCCAATTTAAGTGAAAATGAAGAGATCGCGCAAGCTCAGGCACAAGCAATTGCTGAACGGATATCAAATTCAATTTATCAACCTTTTAATCTAGAAAATCAGGTTATTCAAACCAGTGTCAGTATTGGGATTTTTGTTTTTAATGATGCCTCAATACCTCAAAATGAGCTTTTAAAATACGCAGATATGGCGCTTTATCAGGCAAAAGCCAATGGTAAAAACTGTATTTGTACATTTGATCCTCTGATGGAGCAAAACGTCATTTCAAGAGCTTCTTTGCTTTCAGATTTACGTCAGGCATTGATACGAGATGAGTTTGAATTGTACTATCAGCCGATAGTCGATCAGCATAAAAAGATCATTGGTTATGAAGCATTATTACGCTGGATTCATCCTGTTCGTGGTCTGATATTGCCAGGCGAGTTTATCGAGCAAGCAGAAAAATCTGATCTGATTCATCTGATTGGTAATCGTGTATTGATGATGGCTTGTCAGCAGTTATATCAATGGAGTCAAAATACTGACTCGGCGCATTGGACACTATCAGTCAATATCAGTGTACAGCAATTTAGAAAATCAGATTTTGAAGAAAATATCATTCAGATTATTCAGGATTCCAAAGCCAACCCATATCGTTTACGTCTTGAACTGACTGAAAGCATGTTTTATACAGACATGCAAAGTTCGATTGAAAAAATGAAAAAACTGATTGAAATTGGTGTTCGTTTTTCAATGGATGATTTTGGCACAGGCTATTCGTCTTTGAATTACCTCAAGCTATTGCCTCTAGATCAGCTCAAAATTGATCGTTCTTTTGTAAAAAATATGGTGGATAATTCAAGAGATATTGCGATTGTGAATACTATTATCAATTTGGCACATATTTTGGATTTAAATGTGGTTGCCGAAGGGGTCGAAACCGAAGAACAATTTATTTGTCTAACCCAAAACCAGTGTTTTACCTTTCAGGGCTACCTGTTTGGTCGCCCTTTACCCATTGACAGTATATAGTGCTTAATCCAGTTCTTCATTGACTTGCCCATAGATCAACAGGGTAAATACACCTGTTCCACCGATAATATTGCCCAGTGTGGTGGGAATAAGAAACTGAAACAGATAAGTACCCAAAGATGCATGTCCTTGGTAAACCCAATAAGCCATCTCGGCAGAGCCGACAATCACATGGGTAAAACCACCTAATCCCATCAGATAGGTAATAAAAAAAATCAGCAAAAATTTATTGCTGGCAGAAGGCAACATCCACACCAGTGAAGCAATCAGAATTCCTGCGGGAATGCCCTTGATCAAATTTTCGGTCATGCTAAACGATGCCACATGATGTGCTAGTTCATTGAGTGCATGATCAATTTCAGCTGTGAACAATTGAGTATTGAGTAAAAATAATGCTGCGAGGGCAGTGCCCACCAAATTGGAAATAAAAACAATGCTCCACAGACGGAAAACACCTTTAAGTTTTTCAAAAGTAAATGGATTAAACAGTGGTACTACAGTGGTAATGGTATTTTCCGTAAATAACTGCATGTGTCCTAAAATCACTAGCACAAATCCAACGGTATATCCCATATTGGCGACCAGATCGATCCATATTGCTTCGGCAGGAAGATAAGCGATCAGTGCTGCTTTAAAGATAAATGAAAAACTAATAATAATGCCAGCAGTGATACCAGAGAAAATTAAGGCTTTGGTGGGGCGACTCAGCTCTTCAATCCCATCTCTACGAATAATCTCATAAACCAGACGTGGCGAAAGCTTCTCATGTTCTTCCACCGCAAGTCGTTCCTGCCAACTGAGATTATTGTTATTTTTTTCTCTTTCGACGTCTGCTTTTTCTTGTTCTGTTTCAGTCATGCGAGTATTCCTTAATTCTTCTCAATAAAAAAGATTACAGAGATGAACAGCGATTGAAGATCATTTGTTTACATCTCTTTTATTTATGATTTTTATGGAATTTATCAAAAACAATCCAGTACATTACTAGGCAGTTTGTGTAACGATAACATGGGGAAGAATCAATCAACGGACAAAACCAGCACATAGCGTGATGGTTACATAAAAAGGTTTTGTCCGCTGTAAAGACCTAGGCATGGGTCAGATGAATAAAGGAACGCAGCTCCTCGGTTTGAGGGTGAGCAAACAGTTCTTTGGCACTACCATACTCATGTACACGTCCTTCGTGCATAAACAGCAAGTAATCACCAACATCACGAGCAAATCGCATTTCGTGGGTCACCATGATCAGGGTCATGCCTTCCTGTGCCAAATCCCGCACCACGGCCAAAACTTCATTGACCAATTCTGGATCAAGTGCTGAGGTGATTTCATCACAGAGCAAAATTTTAGGAGACATGGCCAGTGCACGTGCAATAGCTACGCGCTGTTGCTGTCCACCAGAAAGCTGACTTGGCATGGCGTCGGCTTTGTGTTTAAGTCCGACTTTATCCAGCATGATCAATGCCAGATCGCGCGTGGCGGCTTTATCCATTTTTTTGACAATTTGTACCGCTAGCATCACGTTTTCAATCACGGTCAGATGCGGAAATAAATTAAATTGCTGAAAAATCATGCCCACTTTTAAGCGTAATGCTCTTAGGTCAGTCTGCCCGACTTCTAGCAGAGTACCATCTACTTCGATATAGCCTTCGTCGATGGTTTCAAGTCCATTGATTGAACGAAGCAAGGTACTTTTTCCAGAGCCGCTACGACCAATAATAGAGACCACTGAACCCGCTTCGACATCTAGTCCAATTCCTTTTAAAACGTGATGTTCACCGAAGCGTTTATGTAAATTATGAATGTGAAGCAGAGCCATGAAGTTTTTTCTCAAGATAAGCTGCTAAAGCAGACAGTGGGTAACACAAGATGAAATAACCGATTGCAACCAGTCCAAATACCAAGAATGGTTCAAAGGTGGCATTGGCGAGTACAGAGCCCGTTTTGGTCAGCTCGGTAAAACCGATGATGGAGGTGACAGCAGTCGCCTTCACAATTTGCACCGAGAAACCTACTGTTGGTGCAATCGCGATACGTATGGCTTGAGGCAGAATGACATAGCGAAACTGCTGTAAGCGTGTCATAGCAAGACTAGCGGCTGCCTCCCATTGCCCTACAGGAATAGATTGCACACAGCCACGCCAGATTTCTGCAAAGTAGGCGGCTGCGTAAGCGGTCAATGAAAATGCCGCAGCAGTCCAAGGTGAGATATCGATACCCAGTAAAGATAGACCAAAAAAAGTCATAAATAACTGAATCAATAGCGGTGTACCCTGAAAAAATTCGATATAGACAATCGCAACTTTTTGTAAAATCGGGTCAGGATTAATGCGCAGCATTAAAATAAGTAGGCCGCAAATCCCACCTAATAAGAACACCATCAGTGACAGAAGTAATGACCAGCCTAAGCCATGCAGTAAATTCTGGATGATGTCCCAGAGTGTAAATTCTTGCATCATCATTAGCGAATACTCCCTTTAAAGCAGGCACGTCCAATACGCATCAGCAGGGCGCGAATCACAATCGCCAATATCAGATACAACACTGCGATCACAATATAAATTTCAAACCCACGGAAGTTGCGAGACTGAATAAAATTGGCAACAAAGGTCAGTTCTTCCATTGAAATTTGAGAACATACCGATGAGCCCAGCATCACAATAATGATTTGGCTACATAATGCAGGCCAGATACGCCCAAGAGAGGGAGGAAGTACCACGTGACGCAAAATCTGAAAGCGGGTCATGGCGAGCGAAGCCGCCGCTTCAATTTGTCCTTTAGGCGTGGCTTGAATACCTGCACGTACAATCTCGGTACTATAGGCTCCCAGATTAATAATCATGGCAAGAATTGAGGCCGTCCATGCATTCATGGTCACGCCAATTGCAGGTAAACCAAAAAAGATAAAAAACAATTGAACCAGAAAAGGTGTATTGCGGATCATTTCCACATAAATACGAAAAATCGTACTTAAGGGTTGGACCTGCCACGCACGGCAGGCTCCCCCAATAATGCCCAGTGCCAGACCAAATACCGTACCAATCAGCGTCAGGAGAATCGTGCGACCAAGCCCCTCTGCAATCATGCCTGTATAGGGTAGAACACTGGAAAAATCAAATTGATAGGCCATATCAATCTCTCATTTAATCAGACTGAAGTGGGATTTAGAGTTGTTTTGGTAAAGGTGTACCTAACCATTGCACAGAGATCCGATTGAGTTGACCATTGCCCTTAGCGGTTTTAATAATTGCGGTGAGTTTGTTTTGCAACGCAGTTTCACCTTTATTTAAGCCGATGTAGCAAGGTGAATTCTTGATAATGAATTTAGTTTCTAATGGCTTTTTACTGAAATGTTTGCTGAGTGTGCCTGCAACTACGTTACCCGTTGCAATCAGGTTGACTTGGCCTGAATAAAATGCAGAAACCGTTGAATTGTTGTCTTCAAAACGCTTGATGGTGGTCGAACTTGGAGCGACTTTACTCAGCTCTAAGTCTTCGATGGAACCACGGGTCACAGCGATGGTTTTACCCGCAAGATCAGCCGCAGATTTGACGCTGACATTTTTTTGTCCAAACACCCCATTATAAAAAGGTGCATAAGGACCAACAAAATCAATCACCTTTTCACGCTCTGGGTTTTTACCCAAACTTGAAATTACCAGATCCACTTTTTTGGTGGTTAGATAAGGAATACGGTTGGCACTAGTCACTGGAACCAGTTGCAGTTTAACACCTAAATCCTGTGCAATAAGTTTGGCAACATCAATATCATAGCCTTGGGCTTTTAAGTCTGTACCCACTGTCCCAAACGGAGGGAAATCTTGTGGAATTGCAATTTTAATTACTCCCGCTTTTTTAATGTCAGCTAGCGCATCTGCATTAGCAAAAGTTGGAAGCATAAGGGCAGATAGTGTTGTAGTAACAGCTAAAAGAAGAGTAGAACGTTTCAACATGAGAACTCCAGCAGTATGAGGAGAGAGAACAGGATTTACACTAGATTTAGCAACAACCATGCCATGATTAAAATAAATTAATTTATTGATGTAAGTATTTGAATATATTGTTGAAATTTTTAAATCCAAATCAGTGGTTAAAGGTTGTCATTATCAAAATTGTTAAATAAAGGTTATAAAAAAACGTAAATAAGGTGATCTGGTCAGACCTGGTCTTACCAGATCACCAAAATAGCAGCCAAATACAATGTTAAAAGTGATCTGAAAATTTAAAAAATAATATAAATTTCAGTATCTTAGTTGATTTATTGAAATGAGTTACAGCTAAAAATAAGTAAAGAAAGGTACTTTATCGTGCATTTTTAGTTGAATTTAACAGATTGATTAGTTTTTGCACCATAATGGAATGATTCTGGATTTGATCTGATACACAGAAAATGAATAGCTTTGGGATTGGCTTGAGCTATAAAAAAAGGTAGTCATTAAGACTACCTTGATTACTCACTTTAACAAGTGATTAATTAGATATCATCGAGGTTAATGCCTAAACGTGCAGCAACTTCTTCGTAGGCTTCAACTACGCCGCCCAAACCTTGACGGAAGCGATCTTTGTCGAGTTTTTTCTTGGTGTCTTTATCCCACAAACGGCAACCGTCTGGAGAGAATTCATCACCAAGTACGATACGGTCATGGAATACACCAAATTCAAGTTTGAAATCGACCAGAATCATGTTGCCTGCATCAAATAATGCCTTGAGAACATCATTCACTTGATAGGTCAATTCTTTCATTTTTTCTAGCTGATCTGCAGTTGCCCAACCTAAAGCAATCGCTTGAGATTCGTTCACCATTGGATCGCCAAGCGCATCATCTTTAAAAAACAATTCGAATGTTGGTGGAGTCAGTTGCTTACCTTCTTCAACACCTAAACGGCGGCATAAAGAACCCGCAGCATAGTTACGAATAACACATTCAACAGGAATCATATTGAGCTTTTTCACCAATACTTCATTTGGAGTCAAAAGCTTTTCAAAGTGAGTTTCGATACCAGCTTCGGCCAGTTTTTCCATGATAAAGGCATTGAAACGGTTGTTGACCTTGCCCTTACGATCTAGCTGTTCGATTTTTTCGCCATTGAACGCTGAGGCATCATCACGAAAGACTAAAATCAAATGGTCTGCGCTGTCTGTTTCATAGACAGATTTTGCTTTACCAGTATAGAGCAAGGTTTGTTTTAACATGAGGGAACCTTTTGCAAAAAAAAATTGCCTAGAGAGACTAGGCTGGCCAATTTTGGTAAATCTGGTTTAACACTTGGTTGGCAGTGGCGGCATCTGCAAAACTATTACTTGGTGTAAAGAGTGCCAGATTGTTGCTGGTACCAACAGCAGTGAGCTTAAGAACAAAAACCTGCTCACCGACTTTGATCGTAGCTTGATATGCATTTTTGTCTTGAGCAATCACAGAATAATTCAGGCTGCTGAGTGTAGCCATGGTGTACTGCCAAATTGCATCGGATGAACCATCAATTTGCAGTAGCGGATTCTTGTTACCGTCAATCACCAAGCGCGGACGACTTGTTTCTGTAGTCGCACCTGAGGTATTTGCTGTTTGTACAGGGGTTACTTCAGGACGTGGCAAGGCATAGCGGTTACCACGCTTGTTTTCGAGCGTTGGTGCATGCTGGATTGCCAGCTCATCAACAATTGGCGCAGGATACAGCGGCGTAAATGGTCGCATGGTTGTGTCAGCAGGCAATTCAAGTGGCGCTAAAGTAGAAGCCTTTTTATAGTCCAAAGAATGATTATTTAAACTCAAGCTGCTACAACCAGCCAAAGCGATACTGGCGATTGCGAAGGTAAACCCAAGACGTAACTGCATCATAATTTGCTCTTATTGAATAATTCCCGCAGCTTTTAGCTGATGACGGAGAGGTTCACGATATTGTTCAGCGAGAGGTGTTAATGGTAGACGAATACCTGTATCAACTAATCCCATCTCATGTAGCGCCCATTTCACAGGAATTGGGTTCGATTCGCAAAATAGAATATTGTGTACATTTGCAACTTGATCATTGAGCACCTTTGCCTGCTCTTTTTGACCTTGCAATGCAGTTGCACATAACTCACTCATTGCTTTAGGAATAATATTTGCAGTTACCGAAATATTACCTTTTGCACCCAGTGTAATCAGTTCCCATGCAGTTTCATCATCACCAGAATATACCGCCATTTTACCATTTAGGCCTTCAATGAGTGCCTGACCACGTGGAATATCGCCAGTTGCATCTTTAATACCAATAATATTGGTAAGATCAGCCAGACGAATTGCAGTTTCATTGGATAAATCGACACCAGTACGACCTGGTACGTTATAAAGAATCTGCGGAATATCAACTGCTTCAGCAATCGCTTTATAGTGTTGGTAGAGGCCTTCTTGTGTGGGTTTATTATAATAAGGTGTCACGAGAAGTGCTGCATCAGCGCCAAGATCTTTAGCAGCCTGAGTCAGCTCGATTGCTTCGTGAGTTGAGTTTGCACCAGTACCAGCAATAATTGGAATACGTTTGTTGGCCACACGAATGATTTCTTGAATAACTTTTGTGTGTTCTTCCATGCTCAATGTTGACGCTTCGCCAGTGGTTCCGACGGCGACAATACTGTTTGTACCTTGTTGTATGTGCCACTCAACGAGCTTCTCAAGACCCTTCCAATCTACACTGCCATCTTGATGCATAGGGGTGACGATTGCGACAATTGAGCCTTGAATGGTCGGTGCTTGCTGAGTCATTTTAAAAAAATATCCTATTTTTCCATCCGAATGAAATAGTAAAAACGAAAAGTGGACGGTCTGCAGTATTCTGAGTGTAAGTCATATTCTAGACAAGTAGTCTGGATGACTATTATGCAAATTATGACTGATCAGAGAGATAAGAACAATATGCTTTAGCCAAAGCATGAAAAAACTTTGACAGAATAAAGAGTTTCTCAACGAAAATGTTATGGTTGAGTTGGTTTTATACAAGTAAACGTGTTTCTCCCAGATGATAAAATCTGTTTGCTGCAATCTGACTGAGGCAAAAAGCTTGTATCATGATGTCGAGTTGCTATGCTGCGATGTGGTGAGAAAACGTAATCAATCACAACAATAAGATCCTTCTGTCTAGGTCGATAATATTTAAGGCAGAATGATGCTGGAGCTTAGAATGAAACAGGCAAACAATTGCGCGTTGATCGTGGTGGATGTGCAAAATGGATTTACGCCAGGCGGTAATTTGGCGGTTGCTGGTGCGGATCAGATTATTCCATGCATTAATCAGTTGGGTACCTGTTTTGATACTATTGTGATTACACAGGACTGGCATCCACACAATCATATCTCTTTTGCTAGTAATCATCTGGGAAAACAGCCATTTGATACCATTCAATTGCCTTATGGCCCGCAAGTATTATGGCCAAGCCATTGTGTTCAGGGTACTCAGGATGCCGAGTTACATCCTGCACTTGATTTACCCACGGCACAATTGATTATTCGCAAAGGTTTTCATCGCAATATCGACAGTTACTCAGCTTTTATGGAGGCGGATCGGCATACCTCGACGGGTCTGGCAGGCTACTTAAAAGAGCGGGGCATTGATACAGTTTATATTGTGGGGATTGCAACTGATTTTTGTGTGGCATGGACAGCAATTGATGCCTCTAAGGCAGGACTAAACAGTTATGTCATTATAGATGCCTGTAAAGCCATCGATATGAATGGCTCGCTACAACATGCTTGGCAGGAAATGCTGGCATCGGGCGTTCAACGTATTTCATCACGCAATATTTTGGTTTAAGGTACGCACCCTTACGGATTAATGCAAATTGTAAAAATTAAGATGGAGCGCGGACGAATGATGGCATTGTTGCGATTTACCGCTTTTGTGCAAAAAACCTTTGCACTGTGGGTGGTGGTCTTTGCTGCGCTGGCGTTCTGGATGCCAGATGTATTTGTGTGGCTGAAAGCCTATATTCCTTGGATGCTGGGGATCATTATGCTTGGGATGGGCATGACCATGTCCTTACAAGATTTTCAGGGAATATTGCGCTATCCCAAAGCTGTGCTGATTGGGGTGGTGGCGCAGTTTGTGGTGATGCCAGGGTTGGCCTTTTTACTGTGTCAGTTATTTCAGTTGCCTTCAGAGATCGCGATTGGTGTGATTTTGGTGGGATGCTGTCCAGGCGGAACGGCATCGAATGTCATTACCTATATGGCGCGAGGGAATATTGCACTCTCAGTGGCATGCACCAGCGTCTCGACCCTGCTTGCACCGCTTTTGACGCCAGCCATTTTTTATCTGCTGGCCAGTCAATGGATTCAGATCGATGCAATGTCGATGTTTGTATCGATTTTACAGGTGATTTTGTTTCCTATCCTGATTGGGCTACTGCTACGACGTTTCTTTGCTCGACAGGTAAATCGATATATCGAGGTGATGCCACTGATTTCGGTATTTGCAATTGTAGCCATTGTTGCAGCAATTATTGGAGCGAGCAAAGCTGCGATATTACAATCAGGCGCGTTAATACTTGCAGTAGTTATGTTGCACAATGGTTTGGGTTTCCTGATTGGCTATTGGGCAAGTCGCTGGTTAAGGCTGTCCGATTACGATAGCAAAGCCATTGCAATTGAAGTGGGGATGCAAAATTCTGGACTGGGCGTAGCTTTGGCCGCCGTACATTTTGCTGCATCACCTATTACTGCAGTGCCGAGTGCTATTTTTAGTTTGTGGCACAACATTTCAGGCGCAATGCTGGCAACGTATTGGGCTCGTCAAAGCAAGCAAAAAACTCAGCAAGAGCCTAGAGATAATTTTTGATTTGCATACCATTGCTCAAGCTCATGCTCAGACAAAATTTCAAAACCATGCTGCTTGAGCAGTGCCGCTGTAACGCCAAGACCTGTCCGTTTCTGGCCATTAAACTGCCCGTTATAAATGAACTGTGAACCACAAGATGGGCTATTTTCTTTTAAGACAATTGCTATGGCTTGATAGAATTGGACGATCTTGAGTGTTTGATAGGCGCCTGCAATAAATGCAGCACTTACATCTTGACCATTGCTATCAATCACTTTGGCACGCCCCGCCAATACATCATCTCCAGTGCCGCCCTGAATTTCGGCAGCAGGGCGAGGCGTAGGCAACCCACCCAGACATTCTGGGCAAATGGGCTTGGCTTTACCTTGTGCAATTAGACTCTTGATCAGAGAAACCGTGCAACTTTTGCCATCATAGCGTACCGGCTCACCAGCAAGACAGGCACTGACCAATAACATCGTTAGGCATCTCTTAATACATCACGTAATTCTGGATGTTTATCAAAAACAGATTTGGCATATGGGCAAAGCGGAATAATTTTAAGTTGTTTTTTACGCGCGAAATCAATTACAGCATCAAGTAGTTGACGTCCAATACCTTGTCCACGATAGCTATCTGCAACATCGGTATGGTCAATGATGAACAGTTGATCGCCTGCCCATGTGTACACCATTTCACCCGCAAGCTTTTCATCATCGTATCCTTCAAATACGCCGTGTTTGCCATCGTCTTTTTGTTTTATATCCAAGCTGATCTCCTAAGTTTAATTTATGATGATTTATGAGACTTCGAGTCATGACCATAACATGAAAATCCAGCAAAATCTGTGTAACATTGATATCGACTAAGTTTTGAGTTTAACTTAGTTCTTCTGCATGTAGAAAATGGGTATGGTGCGGTGCCCGCTTGGTGCGCGTCCATTTATCCAGCATCTCATATTTAATTTGCTCGGTAATCGGAGCAATTTTCTCTGGTGAGCATGGGTCATCATAGGTCAGTTCAATGCGGTGACCGTTAGGATCAAAGAAATAAATCGAGTGAAAAATACCGTGGTTCGTTATACCAAGCACATCGATACCGTTATTTTCCAAGTGCACTTTGGCTTCAAGCAATGGCCTTTCATTACCAGCGTATCGCCATCTTGCAAAAGCCGCGCTACTCACCATTTGAAAGTTACAACGGTTTGCTGTTATTCCAGGTAATTTCTAAAAGAGAACCGTAAGAATCAGGTGTTGGACCAGAAATTGTGCCTGAACCCATCAAGTCACTCACTTGTACATTACAACCTGCCACCATGTGATGAGTCAGTTGCTGTGCTATCGACCAGTACATATATTTAAAATTAGTTTTGCAGATTATGTCTGCCTGTTCTTGATATTTTGCTTTGAGTTCAACCGATAAATAAATGTCATAGCTATTGGCAGATAGATCTTCTTGTAAATACGTCAGTGGAAGGGGATTTTGCGCTGGTGAGCTGGTTTTAAAGGATTCAAGTGCCTCAAGGGTAACAATCCATGGCAAGATGGATGAAGCAAAGCTTTTGGCATTAAATGGTCCTAACGGGACATACTCCCATTGGCAAGTCACGCGCCGACCAGTCATTAAACAGTACTATACCAAAAATATGATCCCACGCAGATTCAATCGGAATTGGCTGACCAACCTGGCTACTTTTTCCAATGATAAACCCAGTTTCCAGTTCAAAATCTAGCTTGTGACAGGCAGAAAAGACTGGACGTTCCTGATCGGGCAATTTGATTTGGCCAGATGGACGGATAATATCAGTTCCGCTGACCATCACCCAATCGCCGAGGGCTACACCCACCCGACGTTTACCGTGTACTGTTGTACTAAAAATACCATACGGCAGGTTTTGAATCGGAAAATCTGACTGAGGTGAAACATCAATAAACGAAGATAAAGATGTAGTCATTTTTCTGCATTCCTTAGCAAATGAATTTTTTCTTTATCTTCATCATACGGATTTTTTATAATTACGAATTATGAAAATTTATTGCGAATAATGTAATTTTTATAATTGAAATATAAATTCATTTAATTGGATGAACCAGCGTCTAAATTTAATTTATAGATAAAAAACCCTGTTTCATTGAAACAGGGTTTTTTATAGTTGATAGATAATATTTTAAAAAATGATATATATCAATATCTTAAGTTATTCCACCGTGACCGACTTGGCAAGGTTACGTGGTTGATCGACATCTGTACCACGTAGTACCGCAACATGGTAAGACAGTAATTGAACTGGAATACTGTAAACAATCGGTGCCAGCCAAGCATTGACCTCCGGAATCAAGACCACATGTTGACGGTCTTTCTCACGAACGCCACTGTTTTCATCAGCAAAGACAAACAGCTCACCACCACGTGCTTGCACTTCTTCCATATTCGATTTTAGCTTGTCCAGCATGTCGTCATGAGGTGCCAAAATCACCACAGGCATTTCATTATCGACCAATGCCAATGGACCATGTTTGAGCTCACCCGCTGCATAACCTTCTGCATGAATGTACGAAATTTCTTTCAGCTTCAATGCACCTTCAAGTGCGATTGGATAATGCGTGCCACGGCCTAAGAACAAGCAATGTTGCTTTTCCACAAACAGCTCAGATAAGCGTAAAATTTCTGCATTGTGCTGTAATGTATCTAGCATCACTTTTGGACAGTGCCAAAGTTGTGATGCAATCTCAGCAATTTGCTCAGCAGCAATTTGCTCTTTCACCTGACCAATCTTCAGAATTAATAACATTAATGCTGCAAGCTGTGTGGTAAAGGCCTTGGTTGAAGCCACGCCAATTTCTGGACCAGCCAAGGTGAGCAAATGATGGTCTGTTTCACGAACCATTGAAGATGTTGCGACATTACAGATGGTTAATGTTGAGATCTGAATATCTTTAGCTTTGGCACGTTTTTGAGTATCACGCAGGGCAGCCAAGGTATCAGCCGTTTCACCCGATTGTGAAATGCAGATGTACAGAGTATTCGCCACAATAACAGGTGAGCGATAACGGAACTCACTGGCAATTTCGACTTGGCAGGGAACACCAATCAATTGTTCAAACCAGTACTTGGCAATCATCCCCGCATGGTAACTGGTACCACAGGCAATAATCTGTACATTTTGAATTTGATTAAAGTCTGCTTCAGCAAATTGCAGGAAATCTTCGCGTAAAGCATTGCCATTTAAAGCCTGAGAAATCGTTTGCTGAATGGCTTCTGGCTGCTCATAAATCTCTTTGAGCATGTAGTGCTTATATTCGCCTTTTGAAGCATTACTTACCGATGCATCCAGCTCTTTAACTGGACGTTCGATTTTGACACCATGCGCATAAATTTCAATGCTGTCACGGGTTAGACGTGCAATATCACCTTCTTCGAGGTACACAAAGCGGTTGGTGACAGGCAATAGTGCAAGTTGGTCGGAGCTGATAAAGTTTTCGCCAATCCCGACGCCAATCACCAAAGGCGAACCTTCACGTACAGTAATAAGTTCGTCTGGATAGTCGGTATGGATAATGCCGAGTGCATAAGCCCCTTTGAGTTCAGGCACAACTTCCCGTACGGCATCCAGCAGGTTATGCTGCTCAGTCATGGCATGGTTAATAAGATGAGCAACCACTTCGGTATCGGTTTGAGAAGTAAACACATAACCCAGTGCTTCAAGATCATCTTTAAGTTCTTGATAGTTTTCAATAATGCCGTTATGTACTACAGCAACCGATCCCGAAGTATGCGGATGTGCATTATTCTCTGTAGGTTTACCGTGTGTCGCCCAGCGAGTATGTGCAATACCCAGTGAACCTGAAATTTTACTTTGTGCAACCGCTTCTGCCAAATTAGCAACTTTACCTACACGGCGCTCACGCAAGATCTGCTGCTGATTGATTAAAGCAACGCCCGCAGAGTCGTATCCACGGTATTCAAGGCGTTTTAATCCCTCGATCAAAATCTCGGCAATATTACGTTCTGCAACGCCTCCGACGATACCACACATACTGAGTTCCTCTTATTTTTTCAACTTTTGTGGACGTTGATAATTCGCTTTTTCAATCTGTTGCGCACGCTCAAATGCCAACGTATTTTCTGGCACATTACGTGTAATGACAGAACCTGCACCTACTGTTGCACCATCACCAATGCTTACAGGTGCAACCAGTGAGCTATTTGAACCGATAAAGACTGCATCACCAATAACTGTCTTATGCTTGTTGGCGCCATCATAATTACAGGTAATGGTACCTGCACCAATGTTTGAACCTGCACCGACTTCGGCATCACCTAAATAAGTAAAGTGATTGGCTTTTGAACCCACACCAATACTTGTGTTTTTGACTTCAACAAAATTGCCAATATGTACCTCGGCCGCCAGATGAGCACCTGGGCGCAAGCGGGCAAATGGACCAATCTGGGTATTTTCACCGACCACAGCATCTTCAAAAATGCTGTAAGGCTGTACTTTGGTGCCAGCAGCAATTTTAGTATTTTTGAGCACACAACCTGCACCAATTTCAACAAAATCACCGAGCTCACAGTTGCCTTCGATAATGACGTTAATATCTATGCGGACATCTTGCCCAATTTTAAGTGTACCACGCAAATCAAAACGTGATGGGTCAGTCAGGGTAACGCCTTGCTGCATCAGGCTTTTGGCTTGCTGTAACTGAAATTCTCGTTCAAGCGCTGCCAGTTGCAGTCGGTCATTGACGCCTTCAACTTCAAAAGCTAAATCGGGTTGAATAGACGCAATTTCAAGTCCATCAGCCACCGCCATTGCCACGATGTCGGTGAGGTAATATTCACCTTGTGCATTATTATTGGAAAGCTTTGGAAGCCATTCATGCAGTTTTTGGTTGCTTACACAATAGATGCCCGTATTAATTTCCTGAATCTGGCGCTGTTGCTCAGAAGCATCTTTGTGTTCAACAATCGCTTGAATTTTGTCACTTTCACGGATAATTCGGCCATAGCCCGTCGGATCTTCAACACGAAGCGTAATCATGCCAATACCTGTGGTGCTCGATACCGCAAGTAATTTTTCAAGGGTTTGCTGACGTACTAAAGGAACATCGCCATAAAGAATTAAAGACAAACCATCGTGTGGTAATACGGGTAAGGTCATTTGTACTGCATGACCTGTACCAAGTTGTTCGGTTTGTTCGACCCACTGAATATTTTCTTGCTGAAATTGTTGCTGAACCTGTGCGCCACCATGTCCAAAAATAGTAATAATATTATTTGCATTGAGCTGTTTTGCCGTCTGGATAACGTGCCCAAGCAGTGGACGCCCTGCCAGTGGTTGCAAAACTTTAGGAAGATGGGAACGCATGCGCGTTCCTTTACCAGCAGCAAGAATAATAACGGTCGTTGTCATGAATAACCTACTTAACGGTTTAGACCAGAGATAAATATATCAAAATACACAGTGCGGCCCACAATCCAGCGATAATATCGTCGAGCATGATGCCAAAGCCACCATGCACCTGACGATCAATCACCCGAATAGGCCAAGGCTTCCAGACATCAAAAAGTCTGAACAAGGCAAAACTGATGAGGGCCCATTTTACATCCATAAGATTAAAATAGATTAAAGGCAGAACGGTAATCGATTGTCCTGCAAATTCATCCCACACGATCCGTCCATCATCATGCACGCCCATAAGCTTGGCTGCTTTACCACAGATGTAAATGCCTACAAGACTCATCATCAAAATCATCAGGACACTTGGATAAAATCCAGCCCAGACCCAGAATGGAATAAATAACAACGCAAAAGCAGAACCAAAGGTTCCAGGTGCTTTGGGTAATAAACCTGAACCAAATCCTACACCACAAAAAACAATGCAGCGATCTGACCAAGACATCTGTTGAAAATTGATCGGTGGTTTAGGCAAAGTGTTGGTATCCCTTAAGCTGCAATGGGTAATCCTGACCCTGATATTCAAATGATAAATCTTGTTGTGCTGTGATTTCGCCAATTTTTGTGATGCTAATATTGAGTGGCTGTCTCAAAAGTTTTTCATAATGCTGTGGGCTAATCGTAAAACATAACTCATAATCATCACCACCTGCTAGCGCATATTGCCATTTTTGTTCAGACTCAAGTGAGGCGAGCAGCGGATCGATGGGGAGTTGGTCTAAACGGAGACGAGCACCTACATGCGATGCTTTAAGAATGTGACCCAAATCCTGTGCCAGACCATCCGATATATCAATCATACTGGAGGCGAGTCCTTTAAGGGTTTGCCCGAGTTCACAACGTGGTGTTGGATAATCCAGTCGTTGTTGTAAGCGGCTGCCTAAATGAGCCAGACCATAAGCGGCATCACCGATTTGACCACTGACAACTACATAGTCACCCACCTGTGCACCAGATCGGCAAATGGCTTGATGCTTTTCGATATATCCCAAGGCGGTCACGGTGATGGTCAGATGCGGACTCTGTGTGGTATCACCCCCAATCAGATGAACACCAAACTGATCACAACAATCATAGAGGCCCGCACTAAACGCTGCGAGCCAGTCGTGATCGACTTGAGGCAGACTGAGCGCCAGTAAAATACTATGTGGTTTTGCACCCATAGCGGCAATATCAGACAGATTGACTGCTACACTTTTCCAGCCAATGGCGTGTGCAGAAGTATCGAGAGGGAAATGCCGACCTGCAACCAGCGTATCGGTACAAATGACCAGTTGCTGTCCGCTTGGCGGATTAAGCAAGGCTGAGTCGTCGCCGACACCAAGTTCCTCGTCTTGCAATAAAGAACGGGAAAAATACTGGTCAATAACAGAAAACTCAGCCATATGTGCAACAAGTCTTAGTTGGCTTGTTGTTTTTCAGCTTCGCGTAATCTTGAAGCTAAACGATCAAGTACACCATTGATGTATTTGTGGCTATCAGCCCCACCAAAGTGTTTAGCGAGTTCGATGGCTTCGTCTAGAACAACACGATAAGGAATTTCGAGATGGTCTCGAAGCTCATATGCACCTAAACGTAAGGTTGCTAACTCGACGCCATCCAGAGCATTCAATTCACGGTCAAGTACCGGAACCAGTAACGTATCCAATGTTTCATGTTGTGCAACCACTTGCGTGAGCAATTCATGGTAATAGCCAAGATCGACCTTGTGCATTGCATTTTCAACACGAGTACGCGCTTCAATTTCATGCACTGGGTTACGGCTCATTTGCCATTCATAAATGCCTTGTACAGCAAAACGACGTGCTTTGCGTTTCGCTGCATAAGCGGCTTGGAGTGTTTGCGACATGCTTTAGATTGCCTTTAACAGATTAACCATTTCAATTGCAGTTAAGGCTGCTTCAGAACCTTTATTTCCTGCTTTTGTACCTGAACGCTCAATGGCTTGTTCGATACTGTCAGTGGTCAATACACCATTGATCACTGGAAGACTACTTTCAAGTGCAACAACACCCAGACCTTTGGCACATTCACCTGCAACAAAGTCGAAATGCGGGGTGCTACCACGAATAACTGCGCCCAAAGCGATAATGGCATCAAACTTATCCGACGCTGCCAGTTTTTTAGCAACGATTGGGAGTTCCCATGCACCTGGTGCGTAAGCAACAGTGATATTATCCTCGCTAACACCATGACGTTTCAAGGTGTCAATTGCACCTTCGAGCAAATGCTCAACGACAAAACTGTTAAAACGACCGACCAAAATCGCGTAACGGCCTTCGCTCGCGAGATGTAATAAACCTTCAATTCGGCGAATTGCCATAACAACCTCGATTAGTTCTCTATAGTTTGATCTGCGGTGATATATTCCACCACTTCCAAGTTAAATCCAGATAATGCATTGAAACGTAAAGGCGAACTGAGTAGCTTCATCTTTTCAACGCCCAAGTCACGTAAAATTTGTGCACCCACTCCAATGGTTTGGTACTGGTGAGAAAGTGCTGCATTTGATTTGAGTGGCTTAGGCTGGGTCAGACTTTCTAATGCTGGTCCCAGATCCTGTAGATGATTTTGTCCAATCCACACCAGTACCCCACGTTCAGCACTGGCAATGCTTTGAAGGGCGCGATCCAGATTCCAGGCTGGCTCGCCATCCTGTTTTTTCAGCTTGAGTAAGTCACGTGTTGGATTAAAGCCATGTACACGCACTGTGGTTACACCGTCTTTGGGCTCACCTTTCACCAGCGCCAAATGGATATCTGGATTACCAATTTCACGGTAGCGATAGAGTTCAAACGAACCGTAATCGGTTTCAATGGTTTGTTGCCCTAAACGTTCAACCGTTTGTTCATTGGTCATTCGATAGTGAATCAGGTCTGCAATGGTTCCAATTTTTAAACCATGTTTTTCAGCAAACACCTCTAAATCTTCACGACGTGCCATGGTGCCGTCTTCATTGATGATTTCACAAATCACAGAAGCAGGTTCAAGTCCTGCCAGACGAGTTAAATCACAGCCTGCTTCGGTATGACCGGCACGATGTAATACACCGCCTGGTTGAGCCATTAATGGAAAAATATGACCTGGTTGAACAATATCGCTTGGCTTGGCATGTGCAGCAACGGCTGTACGAATGGTATGCGCACGTTCTGCCGCCGAAATTCCTGTGGTAATCCCTTCTGCTGCTTCAATGGAAAGGGTAAAGTTGGTTGCGTGCTGTGCGCCGTTATGATCGACCATCAGTGGTAAATTCAGTTGCTGGCAACGCTCGCGGCTCAGCGTTAGGCAGACCAGTCCGCGTGCATGAGTAATCATGAAATTGATGTCTTCTGGGCGGACATGCGTTGCAGCCATCACCAGATCACCTTCGTTTTCACGATCTTCGTCATCCATCAGAATGACCATTTTGCCTGCGCGGATATCTTCGACAAGCGCTTCAACATGACTAAGCGGCATAAGCCTTTACCTTCTCACTGTGTCCGAAGACTGTTACCTTTCACAATTGATCGCATAGTCTACCGTGTTTTATCGATATTTGCCTATGCTTCTGTTATTTACTTTCTGGCTTACCTTTATACACAGAACATCAGTCACTTGAAAAGTCTGATCGGGTGAAAATTAAATCATTCTGCCTATGCTTTAATCAAGCTGATAGTCAAAAAATGCATGAACTTTGCTATATTTTTAATATAGCAGTCCATTTAAAAAAACAAACACCCGACAGATCGGGTGTTTGTTTGAGTGTGTAAACTCAGATTTTAGATGAGCTTTCCAGACTGGCATCAATTGACGCACGCGCTTTTTTACCCATGAGAATTTCGGTACGTAAACGCTGTGCCAGCTCGGCACATTCGTTATTCATTCCATTCATCATGAAGGCATGGCGTGTCATCACATTGCTTGGATTCGGCATAGCGACCAGTTGAAATGCTTCACCCACGACCTTTAGTTGATGGTTATTGAGATGCAATGCAGATTCCTTGGCATGCAAGTACCCAGTCAGACGCTGCGCAGCTTCAATCGGATTAAGCTGCATCGCTTCAATCGCAGTCGATACCGTAAAACGGGTTTGCAAGGCAAAACGCTTATCTTCACGATATCTTTTATAAAGCACATCGGAGAGTAACTGGAATACGCTACCCGTCATGAGTAAACACAAGGTGCCCTGTGTGGTCGGTTTGCTCATGATCAGGTTGGCACCTTGCTGATTGAACTCGTTGGCTACCTGAATCTCATTTGGATTCACGTGATAGTGTTTGCAGCTCAGTTCGATACTTTTTTGCAAAAAGATCTGACAGAGTTTGAAATAGGGGATCGAAACAGATTGGTTCACACTATTGAGCAATTGTTTTGGATCGTAAAACTGTACATTGAGTGCCACAGCCTGGTCATTCTGACCAGATTCAGGTAAAACTACATCGGGGATGTGTGCAGTTTTTTGTTTTGCCTGCTGTTTGGCTTGTGCGACCAGCGTGACGGTATTTTGTTTTTCAGTTTCGAGTGCCTGAATCAGTTGCTGGATTTCATGTTTAAGTCGAGCTTCGTTATTGATACGTGCCAGATATTCGCTGCGACTCGGACGTGCAATCGCACGATAAGCCAGCCATAGCAGGGCATGTATGAGAAAGGATGCCAAAATGGTAAGCCATTGTGTGCGTAAGATTTCACCAATACTTGGCTGGATCAGCGTCACTTCAATCGTACCGACCTTCTTTTCATTTTGCATTGCATCTCGGACAAATACCTCACCCTGACGTGTTTTTTCCATGCCACTGGTGGCCAGAACCTGTTTGTTGGCATCCAGAATACGAATAGAAGCAACACTTGGATTGGTGGCGTAGCGGTTGGCAATCAACGCCAGTGAAACCGTATTGGCTGGATCAAGCTCGGTCAGACTATCGGTGACCAGTTGACTGGTCATGAGCTGACCCTGACTGGCACGGTTTTCATTGAGTTGATGGGTAGTTGCAATCACCATTAAAAAGGTATGCAAAGCAAAACTTACGATTAATAGGCTAGCAAATAGCCCTTGTCGAGGTGCATTCAACGTAAACTTCCAAGGCAAATAGATTCAAATTCGATTATGATTCTTACAATAGTTGTAGCTCAAACCCGAGTCAATTCATGCGAGAAATCATTCTTATCTCTTTTTTGGGACCCGACCAACCTAATCAGTTCACCCGATTAATGCAGGTTTTGTCCGTTCATTCCTTACAAATTCTAGATGTCGGTCAGGCAGTCATTCACAATCAGCTTACCTTGGGCATCGTGGTTGCATCCGACGACGAAACCGCTACAGCACTAGCGATGAAGGAAATTTTGATTCTAGCACATGATATCGGCCTCACTGTGCGCTTTAAACCGATCTCAAGTGCAGAATACGATCAGTGGGTCAGTGAGGGCGGACGTACACGCTATATTGTGACAGCATTAGCGCCAGAATTGACCGCTTCACATTTACAAGCTGTTACCAAAATTGTCTCTAATCAAGGCTTCAATATTGAAACGGTAACCCGTTTATCGGGTCGACCAGCACTTGAGTTGGAGCAAGATGCACCTCAGCGTGCCTGTGTGCAGTTTGGTTTAAGTGGACAAATGCTCGATGCACAGGCGATGCGTGCCGCATGCTTAAGCCTCTCTGGTGAACTGAACATTGATGTGGCTGTGCAAGAAGACAACGCTTACCGTCGTAATCGTCGTTTGGTCTGTTTTGATATGGACTCGACCCTGATCGAGCAAGAGGTGATTGATGAGCTAGCACTTGAAGCAGGTGTTGGTGAGCAAGTTGCCGAAATCACCGAACGTGCCATGCAGGGCGAGCTGGATTTTCAGCAAAGTTTTCGCGCACGTGTGGCATTGCTTAAAGGTCTTGATGCCGCTGTGTTACCTAAAATTGCCGAGCGTCTCACCGTAACGGAAGGTGCAGAGCGTTTGATTTCTACTCTAAAAGCATTGGGTTATCGTACAGCAATCTTATCGGGCGGTTTTCAATATTTTGCAGAATATTTACAAGGTAAACTCGGGATTGATGAAGTCCATGCCAATATTCTGGATGTCGAAAATGGCTTCGTCACTGGTGAAGTGAAAGGTGCGATTGTCGATGGTGCGCGTAAGGCAGAATTACTACGTGATCTGGCACAGTGTATGGGAATTTCACTCGAACAGACCATCGCGGTAGGTGACGGTGCCAATGATCTACCAATGCTGTCGATTGCTGGTTTAGGCGTGGCATTTCGTGCTAAACCGCTGGTGCGTCAGAATGCCAATCAGGCAATTTCCAGTGTTGGTTTAGATGGCGTACTGTATCTGCTCGGGGTACATGATAAAGACTTGTCTCGTGCTTGATATAATCTCTCATGATGTAAAAACGCCATGATCTTATGGCGTTTTTTTATGTTTAATTTTAAAAGAATCAATGGCTTTTGTTCGCTAAAAAAAATGATAAATTTTGAAACGTATCGGGCAAAAAAAAATTAAAATCAGCCAATTTTGATGCATAGTTTTTTGTAATGACACGCCAACAATGATCATCTCTATCACTGCGGTTTTTTTGATTTATAAAAAAATGTAATGACAAAATAATGTTGCGACAATATGTGTCGCTATAAGCTTTTTGCACTCTTTTTTTCTCAAAAAAACGCTCCATAATGCTCTTACTGACAAAAATAGATTTTTGCTTCACCCAAGATATGAGACGGTTTAAAGGACTTAACGTGATGTTCTGCTTAGGATGCAGAGAATTAATCTTAGACGGAGGTTTAGTATGGTAACAGCGAACTTCGCCACATTACTTGGCGTTGCAATGATTGTGCTTGCACTTGCTGTTGTTTTCTTCTCGCCGTACCGTCATTGGCTCGGCTTTATGTTTGCAGGTATGTTTTTTTGGGGATTGATTGAGATTGTACGTTTTGGTGTACAGACTGCCTTTGAGATTCCAGTGACATATAGTTATCTGGCGGCACTGAGTTTTTCGATGGTGATGGTGACTTTGGTTTTACTTAGAGAAGACAAGCGTGCCCAGAAAGCTTTGGAAAATCGCCAGTACATCGAACATACGCCAGTGTATGAAGATGACCAGCAACAATTTTCAAGTCGTTAAACCGTAAAAAAGATCAATGAAAAAGGTGTAGCGCTGCTATGCCTTTTTATTTTTTTTATTATGTTTTGTTATACAAACACTTTATGGAAGCCTATACATTTATGCTAGGATGACTGAGTTCATTTTGATAAGAATACAAATAGGCTTTAATGTCATGAAACTTTCTTCTCTACCTGTTGTAAAGTTACCATTGGTTGATCTCAGCACAGATCCGCTTGATCTATTAGTGATGGGCTTGGCCTTGCGTATGAAACAATTGGCACGGACTTGTCCAAAATTTATTGAGCTCACCCATGACCGTGCGTTCCGCATTCAGATTGGAACCGATTTGGGATTTGCGCGCCAGATTATTGTCAATCATGGTCAGATCGAGACAGTCGCAGGGAGTGCAGAAAAAGCCGATTTTATTTTGCAGTTTGCAGACAGTGAACAAGGTGTCAAAACCTTAATCAAAGGTGATCCAACTGCCTTCATGACCGGTATGCAAAATGGCAGTATCAAAATGGAAGGTGATTTTAGCCTGCTGGTTTGGTTTAATCAGGCGGCTAAATTGATTCCGCCAAAATTGCCAAAACCAGTTAAACAGAAAATCAAGCAGGCACGTCAGTTTTTAAAAGAAAAAACAGGTAAATCGTTCTAAGAATCGATGTTAAAAAACGCCCTTTAAGGGCGTTTTTTATAATATTTCGAGCTGAAAAGTTACAGGCCCGTCATTAATTAGATGTACTTGCATGTCGGCAGCAAAAATACCTGTTTCAACATGATCAAATTGTGATTGTGCATATTCTACCAGTTGATCATAGAGTACTTTGGCTTGTTGTGGCGGCATGGCTGGGCCAAAATCTGGGCGTAATCCTTTTTGGGTTTGAGCCATGAGGGTAAATTGTGATACCAGCAATAAGCCACCTTGCGCCTGACTGAGGTTCCAGCCCATTTTACCGTTCTCATCATCGAAAACACGATATTTGAGAATTTTATCGATCAGCTTTTTGCCATTTTCGAGTTGGTCATCACGTCCTAAGCCTAAAAATACCAGCAGACCCTGCCGAATTTCACCGGTAATGACATCATCCACTATAACCTTGGCTTCTTTTACTCGTTGGATTAAGGCTCGCATAATAAATCAACACATCAAATAATCCAGATTTTAGCAGATATCTGGTAGGTCGTTGAGAGCAGTAAACCTACGATCAGCGACAAAGGTCTTATACAAATCACTGTGATTCTTGCTAAAAAAATATGGTTTAATGCATAAAGCTTACTCGCATGTTTGTTGTCTATGTCTCCAATCATTCATTCATTACTTGATACCGATCTTTATAAATTCACCATGTTGCAAGTGGTGTTACACCAGTTTCCACAAACGCATAGTGTCTATCATTTTCGCTGTCGTAATCTGGATGAAACTCAATATCCTTTAACCGATATTCTGGATGATTTGAATGAACAACTCGATCATTTATGTACGCTGAAATTTAAGGACGACGAACTACAATATCTGCGTTCTTTTCGGTTTATTAAAAGTGATTTTGTCGATTACTTGGAACTGTTCCAGCTTAAACGTCGTTTTATCACTGCGGGTATTGATGAAGAAGGCCGCCTGGATATCTGGGTTGAAGGACCGATGGTTCAGGCCATGATGTTTGAAATATTTGTACTGGCGATTGTGAATGAGCTTTATTTTCGTCGTATACGAAGTGATGCTGTACTTGAAGAGGGTGAGCGTCGCTTACAGGCTAAGCTGGCTTTACTTGAGCAGTATCAGACCCAGCATCAGTCAGATGAGCCACCATTTTTAGTTTCTGATTTTGGTACACGTCGCCGTTATAGTTTTGAATGGCAAAAACATGTCATTGCAGCATTTCATCATCATTTCCCAAATATCTTTAGGGGAACCAGTAATGTGCTGTTGGCAAAAGAACTCAACATTACACCAATTGGTACGATGGCACATGAGTTTTTGCAAGCCTTTCAGGCACTTGATGTACGTTTGCGTGATTTTCAGAAAGCTGCACTTGAAACGTGGGTACAAGAGTATCGTGGAGATTTAGGGATTGCATTAACGGATGTCGTCGGAATGGATGCATTTCTACGCGACTTCGATTTGTATTTTGCCAAGTTGTTTGATGGTTTGCGTCATGACAGTGGTGACCCTTATGAATGGGGAGATAAAGCCTATGCACATTATCGTAAATTAAAGATAGACACCAAGACCAAGATGCTCACGTTTAGTGATGGCTTAAATCTGGAAAAGGCATGGGAATTGCATCAATATTTTAAGGGCCGTTTTAAGGTGAGTTTTGGAATTGGGACTAATCTCACCAACGATATGGGGCAAACGCCGCTCAATATTGTGTTGAAACTGGTAGAATGTAATGGGCAATCTGTGGCTAAAATTTCAGATAGTCCAGGCAAAACCATGACTGATAACGATACCTTTCTGGCTTATTTAAGACAGGTATTTCAAATTGCTGAAGAAGAGCCTGTCGCCTAATCAATTTCTATTTTTCTGCTAAGGATGCATGAAAAATCAGAAAGAGAGTGAAAAGGCTTATGATAAAATCGTAGGTGCTAAAAATTGAATGTGATTGGACATCATGGCGGGATCTGAAATTAATCTTGGACTACTCATCGAAGCAGAAGAGCTGGTTCCGTATCTGGATCATGAATTACTACGGGTCGTAGATTTAAGCCGAAATTCTGTATATGAACAATTGCATCTGCCACAGGCGATTGCGGTTCGGCCTGCACAATTAGTTCGCCAAGATGAGCTGGCGATGGGGTTACTGCCTGATGAAAAACAATTACAAGCACTGATTGAATATTTGAATATCTCACCTCAGCATCATGTGGTGGTTTATGACGATGAGGGCGGAGCCTGGGCGGGACGTTTAATCTGGAATCTACATTGTCTGGGATTTACTCGCACGAGTTTGATCAATGGCGGGATTCATGCTTGGTTGGCCGCAGGCTTACCGACGACTTCAGAAGCAGTGGTTCATGAGCCTGTATCTGATTTGCTCAAGGTCGATTTAAGCCATGTGGCTGATTATCAGATCGGTTATCCAGCGCTTTTATCGCTGGTTCAGCAGCAAGCAATTCAATTGTGGGATTGTCGTACACTGGACGAATATACAGGCCTGCGTCTAGCAGCGCGACGCGGCGGTCACATGCCAGGCGCACTTCATTTTGAGTGGAGTACTGCCCTTAATCGTGAAAATCATCTAAAATTACATTCTTTTGAGCGCATCCAGCAGCGTTTGACACAACTTGGCTTCCAATTTAATCAGCCTGTCGTGATTTATTGCCAATCCCATCATCGCTCTGGACTGGCATATATTGTGGCAAGACTATTGGGATGGTCAGTTCGTGCATATGATGGCGCTTGGAGTGAATGGGGCAATCGCCTCGATAGTCCTGTGATTACCGGAGAACAGCCATTTTGAGCTTTACATCACGATTAAAAAAAGACCTATTTATTAAAGCACAATCGCTCGTTCCACAGCATCAGCTCAGCCGGGTGGTCGGTAAGGTTGCCGAAAGCGAAAATATTCTGATTAAAGCTGCTGTTATTCAGGCATTTAAAACAAAATATGGTATTGACCTTTCTATTGCCGAGCAGGCAGATGCCTTAAAATATAAATCGTTTAATGAATTTTTTACACGTGCACTGAAAGAAGGTGTACGAGTAGTCGATTCTGCGACTGGAAGTATTGTCTCTCCTGCAGATGGTGCGATTTCGCAACTTGGTACTATCCATGATGGTGAGGTATTTCAGGCAAAAGGGCAGAGTTTTTCCGTTGAAAAATTGATTGGTGATCCGCAATTGGCCCAGCCATTTAAGCAGGGGCAATTTGCGACGGTTTACTTGTCACCGCGTGATTATCATCGGGTTCATATGCCATTTACGGGAACATTAACCGAAACGCTCTATATTCCAGGCGAATTATTTTCGGTAAATCAGGTCACGGCTGAAAATATTCCAGGCCTATTTGCCCGTAACGAACGCATGGTGTGTTTGTTTGATACCGAACTAGGCCGCATGGCTGTTGTTTTGGTGGGTGCTATGATTGTGGCAGGTATCGAAACGGTAGTGACTGGAAAAGTGAAACCCACAGGCCGTCTCGAACTCAATCATCACGACGTGACCTTGCAAAAGGGCGATGAGTTGGGCCGTTTCTACTTAGGTTCAACCGCGATTATCTTGTTTGAAAAAGACAAAATGGTTTGGGATCAGCAGTTCAAAGCCAATTCGATTGTGGTGATGGGTGAAAAACTGGGTCAATCTACGAACCCGTAAATCTAAATAAAAAATGCCCGATAAGTGTTCGGGCATTTTTTATATTGGCTTCAAATAGATGAGTTCTGATTAGGGCGCGATTTTAACTGCTCTATCCATGATTGACGCTGGGATATCACTGGTCGTGATTACGGCTAGTGTTTTTTGGTCATCTGCAGGTTTAAGCTGTTGTGCATCTAAAATTGCATTTACATCTTTTGAGCTGAATGAGTACATTGCACCTGTTGCTGGATCGACTGCAAGTAACCCAATGACACCGCCAAAAAGGATGTTTCCAAAATACCAGCCACTGATTGTGCCTTTAACAGTCATAGTTTTGGTTTGATAACCTTCTTTTGAGAATGTCACTTGATAGCTTTCAGGTTTAAAATAACCTGCACCTTTTTTCAAGGTGACAGTCGCAGGGGTTTGTCCTGTATGGACTTTCACGCCCGCACGGTTGGTAATTGAAATATTTGCATTCTCAGGTACGCTAGTAAACGCTAGTGTCTGTGTTGATCCTGAAATAATACTGGCACAGCCTGTCATTACTATACTAATAGAAAGTACGGAAGTAGCTAATAATTTATTCATTTCTTCAATATATTATAAATTGTATTTATAGTGTATCAAATTGTAATTTTTCTGTAAATTTAACAAGTGGTCCAATTGATCACACGACATACATATCGTTTTTTATAGATCAAAATACTAAAGTGAAATTTAAATCAATCGATCTACCTTTACACGTGGATTTGTACAACCTGAGATATTTACATCATCTGGTACAAACGTTCTTTTGGAAAAACTGCCTTAAAAATTGAACCTTCATTTTCTTTAGAAATAACATCCAGATAGGCACCATGCTGCATGAGGACGTGTTTAACAATGGCCAGCCCAAGTCCTGTTCCACCTGTAGCACGACTACGTGCGCTGTCCACGCGGTAGAAGCGTTCAGTCAAACGAGGTAAATGTTTAGGGTCAATACCAATACCATTATCTTGTACGGTAAAATAGCCATGCACACCATCATCATGCCAGCCAATCGTTATGATACCGCCCTTGGGTGTATATTTGATGGCATTGGTAATGAGGTTGCTAAACGCACTGGCAATTTCAGTGTCTGAGCCGATCAGGTCACAGTGACTATCAATATCCAGATTTAAGGTATGACCATAATCTGCATTATAGGCTTGCGCATCGTCAAAGAGCTGATTCATCAGACTTGGCATTTCAATGATCTGATTTTTGGCGATGGTTTTGTTGTTTTCAAGATTGGACAAAAGCAGTAAATCATTTACCAAAGCATTCATGCGTTTGGTTTGAGATTGCATTTGGTCAAAGGCACGTTTCCAGCGCGGATTGAGATCTTCCTGATCAGTAAAAGTCTCGATATAACCACTCAGTACCGTGAGTGGGGTACGCAGTTCATGTGAAATATTGTCGACAAAATCTTTACGCATTTGTTCAAGATTATGCACTCGTGTTACATCATACGCCACCAGCAAACGGCTCTGTTCGCCAAAACGGGTCAGTTTGATCTGGACATAATGGTCATCAAAAATAGATGATTTAATTTTAATGCCGTCTGGTGCCTGATCGATATGATTAAAATATTCGATAAATTTGGGCTGTCTTAAAATACTCAAAATGTTATGCCCGCGGTCAAAGACCCTGATACCTAACAGATTTTCAGCAGCAGGGTTGCACCATTCAATTTGATGCAAATCATCAATCAGTACCACGGCTTCATTAAGTGCCACCAATGATGATTGTGCCCGATCAATTAATCCAACCATTTCAGCCTGAACAATACGTTCCTGACGTTGAGCACGATAGACATTAAACAATAAAGCCCCCCAGATTCCGTTGAGATTGGGAGGTGTGTCATAAGGGCGATTCGAAATCCATTCATTCACCATATAGAGTGATCTGAGCTGGAAACCAAAGAAAATAAGAAAGGCAATAAAAATACTTGCCCAGAAGTAACCCACGCCTAATCCAATACAAGTCGCAACCAACAGAAGAAATGCCAGTAAACGTAAGTCCTGTTTGGCAAAAGTCCACAAACTGCTATAACGAAAGCGTTTATGCTCACGTGCCAGTTCGGGTACAGGATAGGGTTCATACATAGTCAAGGGTTAGCCTGCTGCTAAATCTGCTCGGGTAGAAAAACGGTAACCTGTGCCACGAACGGTTTGTACAAAACGGTCGGCGCCAAAAGGTTCTAAAACTTTACGTAAACGACGGATATGTACATCAATGGTACGATCTTCGATATAGACATTGCCACCCCATACCTGATCCAGTAATTGTGCACGGGTATAGGCACGTTCAGGATGCGTCATAAAAAATGCCAGTAAGCGATATTCTGTTGGCCCCATATCCAAGATATTGCTGCCAAAACTCACACGCTGACTCACAGGGTCAAGAATCAAGCCATTGGCATCAATCACTTTATCGCCGTTTAGTGCGTTAGCACGACGTAATACAGCCTTGATACGCGATACAAGTTCGCGTGTAGAAAACGGCTTGGTCATATAGTCATCGGCGCCTGCATCCAGACCTTGAACCTTATGATCTTCTTCTCCACGAGCGGTTAACATAATCACTGGAATTTCAGAAAGATTTTCATCACGTTTTAAACGGCGACATAAATCGACACCACTGACGCCACCAGGCAACATCCAATCGAGTAAAATCAGGGCAGGTCGTTGATCAACGATCATTTGATGCGCCTGTTTGGCATCTTCAGCCTGTAAACATTGAAAGCCTGCCATATCCAGTGAGGTATGGATCATTTCGCGGATGGGTAATTCATCATCGACGATTAAAATATAGTCATCTTTCACAACGCAATATCCTATAGATGTTTTAAACGGTGAACCGCTTTTATTTATGACAGGCTTATTACAAAGATAAATTATGACAGTATCATTGCAAAAAAAGGATATAAGACAATTTTCGCAATCAATTGTGACAAATAATTGCGAAATCAATGACCATTTTGTGACATTTGCCTTCAGGTTGCTTTTTAAGCACACCACCTAAAATTTAATTTGCTTCACGATTGGAAAATTTTTCGACTAGAGATAAAAACACAATTTCACAGGCCGATAACACATCTTCGATAGATTCTTTAAAACCACCCATGACCCAGCGGATGGCTATCTGTGTCACGTAACCATTCAGACCTGAAGCAACGAGCGAAAGCTCCTGTTCACTGTAACGAATGTGCGGCGAAGCCAGCATAACAAAGGCTTGAATCATACGATCAAATCGCATCATGGTTTCATGAATAGTCGCTTGATTGTGCAACTCCTGAACCAGCATGGCATCAATATAAATAATACGTGCCAGGCGTGGATCATCTTTCAAGGTGTGCAATAACGCAGTTAAGCCTGCTTTGATCATTTTTTCTGGAGAGGGCGTGTGCTGCATCACGGCCTGCATGACATTATTTTGCAGAATCTCGATCTGTTTTAAAAAAATGGTCTGAAACAGATCTTCGCTTTTCTTAAATGACTCATAAAAATAGCGCTCAGTCAGCTTGGCCTCATTACACACATCTTTGACGGTGACCGAAAAAAAACCCTGTGTGCCATAGGTTTCAATGCCCGCCTCAATCAGTTTTTCACGACGTGCATACTTGCGTTCGCTCAGTGAGAGTCCTTTAAACTGGCGTTCATTGCTTTTCTTTTTCGATGTAGATCTGGTGGATTGAGCAGGTTCTGGTACGGTCATTGATGTCATCGATCTCCGAGGTGCTTGGAGTAGTGTAACAAGTTTTTGAGTAAATGACCGAATCAGTCATCGGTTTCAATTGGTATATGCACGGATATACACTATATTGACAATGAATATTGTCAAATTTATATTATTGATGAGAGAACAGATAAATTTTCTGGTCAATACCTCAAACTCAAAGGAATCGAACATGAAGAATTTTAAAAATAAAGTTGCAGCGATTACAGGCGCTGGTTCAGGTATTGGTCAACAACTTGCTGTATTACTGGCAAAGGAGGGTTGCCACCTGTCATTAAGTGATGTCAATGAGCAGGGATTAGTCGCGACGGTTGAATTACTCAAACCCTATCAAATTCGTGTGACCACTAAAAAAGTCGATGTATCTGATCGTCAGGCGATCAAGGTTTGGGCAGCCGAAACAGTACAAAATCATGGTTCGGTGAATATGATTTTTAATAATGCTGGTGTTGCGTTAGGCTCGACTGTAGAAGGTGAAAGCTACGAAGATCTTGAATGGGTGATGGGCATTAATTTTTGGGGTGTGGTGTATGGCACCAAAGAGTTTTTACCACTAATCAAACAAAGTAAAGAAGGCCATATCATTAATATTTCCAGTCTTTTTGGTTTGACTGCGCAACCGACACAATCTGCTTATAATGCATCTAAGTTTGCGGTACGTGGATTTACAGAATCATTACGCCAAGAGCTTGATATGGAAAAAAGTGGTGTGAGCGCGCTTTGTGTACACCCAGGTGGAATTCGAACCAACATTGCCAATGCTGCAAAAATGAGTGACAGTCTCAAGACGTTGGGCATGCATCCAGACAAATCGATTCAGTCATTTAATAAATTATTACGTTGCCCACCAGAAGAAGCAGCACGTCAGATTTTAGAGGCAGTACGTAAAGACAAGCGCCGTTTACTGATTGGTAATGATGCCAAAACACTAGATTTGATGCAGCGTATTTTCCCAACGGGCTATCAAAAAGTGACGGCCTTTGCGACCTCACTGAGCAAGAAGCTTTAAATTAATTATTTACCTAAAACGATCTAGACCCATCAATGATAGGTCTTTTTTATCATTTAGATCAGTGCTTTAATGGTCTTTTTCTTCCAGACAAATTGATAATAGGCCGCTTGCATGATGCACAAACATACAAAAGCAAGTGCATATCCGATCCAGATACCTTTTAACCCCCATAGCGTGCTAAACCAATAGGCACAAGGTACTTCAATGAATAAAATGGCGGCAATATTAATTAGCATCGGGACGGTAACCGTTCCACTAGAACGCATAATTGAGGCAAAAATTGCGGCTGCACCAAAAAATAAAATTGACCAAAGCACAATAAACAATAATTCCTGACCAAGCTGTACCACACTTTCATCGGTAATAAATAGCGCCATCAGATACTTGGAAAATAAATAGGCCAGAATAACCAATGTGCCTGTGATGATAATATTCATCCATAATGCTGTACGAGTCACACGTGCCAATAAATCTGATTTGCCCATACCAATTGCTTGTGCACCAAAAATTGAGGCTGCAATTGCAATCGATAAAGCTGGAAACTGAATATAATTCAGGACTTGATTGACAGCGCCATAAGCCGCAGTCGCATGGGCACCAAAACGGTTGACCAGACCTACAATGACCAGACCTGCAACAGAGGTGGTGATCATCTGAACACCTGTTGGAATTCCCAATCTTAAAATCAAACGACTGATTTCACTGTGGTGACGAATATGTCGAAGTAGTGCCAGATCAGGCTTTAGTGGGTGATTTTTTTTATTCAGATACACTGCCAAAAAGGCGAGGACAGAAAGATAGCCAATAATGGTGGCAATGGCGGGTGCTACAATCCCGAGCTTCGGAAAGCCGAAGTAGCCTGCAATAAGTACAGGGGTAATGACTAAACCAATTAAACTGGTCATGCCCAGCGCGATGAGCGGGGTAATACTGTCTCCCACGCCACGCAGGATGGAGGTGTAAATAATATACACAAACAATAAGGGACTACCCGCCAGCATCCATTGCACGTAAGGCAATGACAAGTGCATCACACTTGCATCTGTACCTAATAGCGTGAGAATTTCCCGACTAAAAAAAACACCCAATGCGGCAATAATACAACCACCAATGATGGTCATGAAAAGCGTAGAGCCGACCACACAGCGGACTTTCTCAATATTTTGTGCCCCCCATGCCTGACCAATCAGCACAGTAGAGCCTGCCGATAAGCCAATAATAAAAGCCATCATACAAAAGAGAATCGGGAAAAAAACAGCAACGGCTGCAATCGCATCCACCCCCATCATTTGTCCTACAAATACGGTGTTAATGGTACCAGAGAGGTTTTGCAGAATATTGGTCGCGATTAAAGGGAGTAAAAAAATTAAAAAGGTTTTCCATAACTTTTGTTGTGTGATCAACGAGCGTTTTGGCGTCATTGGCTCTCCTTGGCGCACGAAGTAATCTGAAAGGCGATGTTTCAGAACATAGCATAGTCAGACTCTAGATTAAGTGTGATTTTTGCTATAGATGGGTGTGTCGGGATTAACATTGACTCAGACGCTGGGTGGCATCTTTTAGGGTCTGCTCTGTTTTAGCAAAACAGAATCGAATCAAACGTAACTCAGGATCGGGCTGTTGATAAAACACCGACAACGGAATCGCAACCACCCCATACTGTTCGGCTAAAAAATAGCACATTTCAAGATCGTTCAGATCTGGGCGTATCGCAGTGTAGTCTACCGTTTGGAAGTAAGTGCCGTGGGTCGGTTGAAACTTAAATCTCGATTGAGTTAGCCCTTGATTAAACAGATCGCGTTTGGCCTGATAGAAACTTCCAAGCTCCTGAATATGCTCTGGATGCTGCTGCATATACTGGCTAAGCGCAACTTGGGCAGGCGTATTACCACAGAAATTGGCGTATTGATAAATCTGTCGGAAGAGTTTCATGAGCATCGGGCTTGCAACACAGTAACCCGTTTTCCATCCAGTGACATGAAACGTCTTACCAAATGAACCGACAACAAAGCTGCGTTCGCGCAACGTAGAAAAATGCAGCGCACTATAATGATGATGTCCATCAAAAACCAGATGTTCATAGACCTCATCGGACAAAACAATCAGGTCATGCTTTTCTGCCAGTTCAATGAGGTGATGCCAATCATCCAGTGTCCATAAAGTACCAGTAGGATTATGTGGTGTATTCACAATAATCATGCGAGTACGGGCGTTGATATTGTCTTGAACCTGTTGCCAGTCTACCCGAAAATCAGGAGCCGTAAGTGCAAGATGCACAGGTATTCCACCCGCCACACGTACAGCCGGCGCATAGCTGTCATAACTTGGATCGAAAATAACAACTTCATCACCCGTATGAATAACAGCCTGAATGGCAGCAAAGATCGCAATGGTCGCGCCTGGGGTAATGGTAATTTCATGAACTGGATCAAGCCGCACTTGGTCACGTTGTTCAAATTGTTGCACAACCTGCTCACGTAATGGTAACCAGCCATCTCCAGATACGTACTGATTAAAACCTGCACGAGTCGCATCACAAAGGGCTTCGATCAAGGCATCAGGTGTCGCAAAATCTGGAAAACCCTGAGATAGATTAATTGCATTTAGACGCTGTGCCAATGCTGTCATGGTACTAAAAATGGTAACGCCCTGATTGGGAAGTTTAGATGAAAGCGGCTGCATAGAATCAGTTCAAATAAAAATCATGTTAGGGTTATAGCATATAATCGAAAAGTGCACGGATAATCCCTAGGATTAATCCAATAAATGCCCCTACCACCACACCATTGACGCGAATCATGTGTAAGTCGCCACCAACTTCATTTTCAATTTTTCCAATCATTTCACTCGAATCCCACTCATGAATTCGTGAACTGATGTAGCGAATAATTTTATCGCTGTATTGGTGACTAAAGGTGATAGCCAAACCAGTCATGCGCTCATTGAGTACATGGCGCACAGCCATATTCTGTACCAGATTATGACCCACCTGCTGTATGGCAACACGTAAATTTTCTGCAATGCCTGAGTTTGATTTGAGCAAATCACGTTTAATAGCATCACATAAAATGACCACTGCACCGCTGATAAAATTTAAAACTTGTGGACTATCGAGTAGGGCATCTTTGCCTGTATTTAGACGTAAACTGGCTTCACTTTCTGAGTCTGAAAGTTTGAGCATCAGTTCTTGGGTATATTGCTCAATACCTTGACGCCATGGATGTTCAGGATCTGCCAGCATAGATTCGACTTTCTCGATGAGGGAGTCAATAGTCCGTTGTTGTACATCAATCCCAATCCAGCTTGCACCTTTAGCCAGTTTCCATACGCCGAGTTCTTTAAACAACGTCGCAGTTAGCTCACGCGCCTGTTCGGGATGGGTTACAATCCATTCATGTGCCAAATCTAGGCCGCGTTGCAATACATCCTGATGAAAGTCATTTTCAAGCACTGCTCTTAGCATTTCGCTGGCCAGCGTATTAATCTTGGTACTTTTTACCCATTGCACACTATTGTTTTGAATAAATTGTGCAATTTGCTCTTGTCCCACAAACTCGAAAATTTTTGGAACAGTTTGCTGAATTAGTTCGACGACTTGCGTGTTATTTTTAGGGTTTTCCAGCCATTGTCCTATCGCCAGACTCAGATCGGTTTTATTCAGACTACGCTCGACCACTTGGGGCGATAAAAAATTTTCCTGTACGAAACGTCCCATAGACTCGGCAATACGTGCTTTGTTACGTGGAATGATTTCGGTATGATCCAGTAAAAATTTTGGAATCGGAATTTTCCCAAAGGGATTGCGAAATAGGACAGTAATCGCATACCAGTCGGCCAGACCACCAACTACACCTGCTTCTGCTGCCAGCATAAGAATATGAATCAGCCAGGCATAATCTGGAAAGAACTTGGCTGTGACCATCAGAATGATCCAGGCCACTACTGCACTGATCAATGCAATGGTGGCCAGACGTTTACTACGATGTAAATTAGGAGAGTGAACAGCCTGTTCTTTCTGCATATAAAATCCTGTCCGTGTTAACTGGTATTTTTGCTATTTGCTGCTTTATGGGCAGGCGGCTGGGGTATTAACACCTCGCCATTGGGCCCAAGACCATATTTATGCCCCAGTGAGCGTAAAATCAAGGTGGCATCAAATGCATCAGATGGTGCAGTTTGCTGGTTTTTAAAACAAGAAATAGTATACGACACTTCTACAGGATCGATATTGACCACTTGGGGGGTATCATAGAATGGATCGGGCCAAAAGGCTGGATTACGACGATGATAACCATATGGATAATAAAAGTTTGGTGATGAATAGACCACCGCCTGACGTGGTGGTTTCTGACTTAAATTACTTGGGTCATTAAGCACTTTGAAATAACGAAAACCATTTTGAACCGTGGTTTGTGCCGCTTTAAGTAAGGTTATTTCTTCAGCAACGCCATAACTCATATTAGGGGCTGCTTTGAAACTGATCCTGAAACTTTGGGCATTTAGGGGATAACTGGCAAACTGACCAAGCTGGTCAAAGGTTCGGGGTTTTTGCGGTAGGCTGGCACAGCCTGTAAATGCCAGTGTTGCAGCAATGAGAATAGTAGCTGAAAGAGATTTCATAGCAAACTCCTGAAGGAGCAGGGGTCGAATAGTTGATTTCGATTAGAAATGACTATTCGGCTGTGTTAAAAATTCAAGTTCTTCAGGCGTCGATTGACGACCTAAAATTGCATTACGGTGTGGATAACGTCCAAACTGATCAATAATAACTTTATGTTTTTTCTCAAAGCTTAAATTAATTTCATTTCCCAGTTTTTGAAACAATTTTAATGCAAACTCGTGAATTAGCTTTGATTCGCTGTGCATAAAAGGCATATAAAGAAAAGAGCGCTGTTCAGGACTTAACTGTGCATCGAGTTGTTGCGTGATTGCTTCTTGCGCCAACGCCAGGGCCATACTGTCTTGAGCAAAGGCCTGTGCCTGATCACGATACAAATTACGGGAGAATTGATCCAAAACAATAATTTCCGCTAAACGTCCTTCAACCGTTTGGCGCCATGACCATAGTTCAGCTTGTGTTGCCTGCTGATGAACAGTTGAAAACTGAGTACGAATCTCATCATCAAAAAGCGAGTCTTTGGCAAACCAAAAATTGGTATGATCAGGCGCAAACCAGAAATCAAGTACGTCTTGATAATTCATGAAATTACAACTCTTTAGTATTTATTATTCAATAAAATCACAAAACTTGCGTGTCTTATACATCAACTTTGTGATAAAAAAGTGCCAAAATGAAAATATTCAATTTCATCAAAATCAGTTTTGGTGCTGCTATGTTAATCACAATTCAAGTTATACTAATAACATCATGATTTTATGTAGTAGTTCTATCATTTGCGAGCATCTTCCATGAGTCAACCCAACCCGACCTCTCAATCTGTAGTGCAAACTTGGGTGGATTCGTCACATTTACAAGGTATGCTGCGTGGCATCGAGCGTGAAAGCTTGCGTATGCAAGGCAATGGTTTTCTTTCACAGAAGCCTCATCCTGCGGGATTGGGTTCAGCGTTAACCCACTCGCGTATTACCACAGACTATTCAGAAGCCTTGATGGAGTTCATCACACCGCCTAAAGAAACGATTACTGAAGTTCTGGCGGAACTCACAGAGATTCATGCTGTGGTCCAGCGCCATCTCGATCAAGATGAGAAACTTTGGCCATTGTCAATGCCGTGTATGCTGGATGATGAGGAAGAGCAAATTCCTTTGGCATACTATGGCACATCTAATATCGGACGTTTTAAAACGCTCTATCGCCGTGGTTTGGGTGTCCGTTATGGACGCAGAATGCAGACGATTTCAGGTGTACATTATAATCTTTCTTTTCCTGATGCCTTATTTGAATTATTACAACAACACGAGTCTGATGACACGCTTAAACAACTAAGCCTGCAAGATTATCGCAGTCATCGTTATTTTGGTCTGATTCGTAATTTTATTCGTCTAACGCCTTTGGTGATTTTTTTGGTCGGGGCGAGTCCATCGGTATGTCGATGCTTCCTAACAGGACGTGAACATAATTTGCAGCCTCTGATCAAGGGAACCATGTACCTGCCTGATGCAACTGCTTTACGTATGGGGCGTTTGGGATATCAGAACTCTGCCCAGAAAAAACTTGGCATTCATTACAATGATTTGCATGGTTACCTTGAAGGTTTACAAAATGCGGTTAAAACGTCTTACGCGCCATTTAGCGACTTGGGTTTAAACGATGAACAAGGCCAACCGATTCAGATCAATGATCATATTTTACAAATTGAAAATGAATATTATAGTCTAGTCCGTCCAAAACAAGTGCCTCAGCCTGGAGAAACACCCTCAGACGCGCTTAAAAATCGGGGTGTAGGTTACGTTGAGTTACGTGCTGTCGATGTTAACCCCTATAGTCCGATTGGAATTGATGAAACTACGGCTGGTTTTTTAGAGGCCTTGGCCTTGTATTGCTTACTCACAGAAAGCCCAGCTTTAGAAACAGATGAGCAGGATCGGATTGAGCGTAATCAGACTGAAGTCGTCAATCGCGGACGTGCTGTCGACGCCCAGATTGAAACAGCTCAGGGTTTTATCTCCGTTCAGGAATGGGCAAAACAACATGTGTTGGCCATGCAGGAGTGTGCAAACTTACTGGATCAATATTACCAGACCACGCTCTATCAAGATGCACTGGATGAGATGCAGCAACGAATTGATCAGAGTAAATCCGCGTTGTCTGCACAAGTAGTACAGGACACACTCAAACACGGCGGTACATGGAGTTTTGGTAGTGTACTGGCAGAGCAGCATGCGCAGACTTATACGCAGTATCCTTTAAGTGCTGAAAAACTGGCTTATTTTAAGCAGCTTGCACAGCAGTCTTTACAACAACAGTATCAACTCGAACAAGAGTCTTCGGTGAGTTTTGAAGATTATCTTGCTCAATTTCGATAAAGAATGAGGAATCACCATGCAATGGAGTTATCGCTTCGTAAGTGGTTTATTGGTTCTGGCCAGTATTGTGGGTATGACCTTTGCGTTATATCTAGAACATTTTAAAGGTCTGGAGCCTTGTCCATTATGTATCTTCCAGCGTGTCGGACTGATGGCAATGGGCATTGTGGCACTGATCGCATTTTTACATAACCCTGTATCGAATGCGTTTAAACGCGTCTATGCGTTTTTGGCGACGCTGGGTATTTTATGGTCTGTTGGCGTAGCAATACGTCATGTCTGGTTGCAAACCTTACCACCAGATCAAGTACCGAGCTGTGGGCCTGGTTTAAATTATTTGCTGGATGCACTACCGCTTAAAACGGTATTACAGCAAGTTTTGCAGGGTTCAGGAGAGTGTGCTGCAATCCATTGGACATTTTTGGGGCAGTCATTACCTGTATGGTCGTTGGCTTATTTTAGTCTGATTCTGTTGGTATGTGTGTGGCAGTTGTTAAGACGTTATCCAGTGATCGTGACCAAGAAAAAATAATGGATTGATCAATAAAAAAATCCCGAATGATGCTCAATCATTCGGGATTTTTTTAGTTTGAGAAAATTCGATTTTCATTATTCAATGAAAATTATTTTTCGTTTTAAGTCTCTACAATTCCATGTAGTTGAGGCTCAGCTTGATCTGGCATATTGATCATATGTGTCTGTACACCAGAATTTGCATAATCATCATGTTCAGGATAAAACCAGCGTGTGATTTGTTCAGAAACACTGGAATGATATTGAATTTCAAAATGATTGAGTCCATGAAATACGGCTTTATGTGAATCGGGTAACTTGAGCTGGAAACGTGGATTTGGATGCTCTCCCAAAGCACTTTTTACACTCACCAAATAATCCCCAATAATCGAAAGCGCCTTATTCTTTACATTTTTAAACTCTACTGTTCCTGCAATCAAAAAGGTATTGATATGTGTCGGGAGGGGGGCGGGTTTACGGTTGTCATCCATTAAGCCAATCCGAGCTTCTAAGTGTTCCCAATCATCGTCACGGACACTGCCATGTCGTAAATCCAGAATACCGTTACTGCGAATATTCACCAGATGACCAATCAGTTTGACAAACGGAAAGCGACCCAAACGTTCTTGTAACGAAAAACCGAATCGCTCTAGTACGGCCCCGTGGTGCGGAGAGCCGATACACACCAGATTATCGACCATTTGTATCCAGTGATACATATTCTGTTTGCCGTAAAACAGCGCACTACGAGAGACCAGTCCCCCCATACTGTGACCAATCAGATCGATACTGGTGATGCCAGGATTACGATTGATTAGATCTTCAAGCATATTGGACAAGCTACGGCCATTGGCTGAAATACGACGTCCTGTATTGTAGCTGAGGTATAACATAAAATTGTTATCACGCTGTGCCAGTAGGCGCTCGCCAATTCCGCCAAAATTTTGTCGAGACCAATCGGTATGATTCATGCACAAGCCATGCACAAAAATCACAACGCGACCTGCTAAGTCACCTTGCTGTAAAGCGCCATAATGGTCATACAGCACCATGGGTAGGGCCAAGGGATTTTGATATTTGAGTAAATAATCGCCTAATACGCCATTGAGTGCACCCACTAAAAAGTGCAGTGTAGGCGTCAGTGGTTTGTCGTGTAAATTGGGAAATTTTTCAATAATACGACGCAAGCTTGGTGCAATAAACATGCGGCCATAGCGTTGTAGCATGCCATAAGAAAAATTATAAAAGCTTTGTATCTGAGGAATCCGAAGCAAACGATTAGACTGCTGTTCGCTCATCCCGAGTGTGTTTTTTAAAATTTCATGTTGAATGATTTGAACGATATCATGCACGCCCCAAAGGCTCGTACTTACAAGTTGAGCGAGGCCCTCAAGTACATCTGCCTGACTCGGTGGAGTTCTGTCCCATTTACAATAGGTTTCATGGAGTGGGGTTAAACTAGTCATGGTTGTTTTCCCGTGCAACAGTGCCTGATACTTTATTTTTCATATGCTTCAGGCTATAAAACAGTTTATGCATTTATCTTATGCGCTTCATTCAATTATTGTTTTAAAATACTGACGAATGGCGCGTTGATTGTGGTTTTTTGTCTAACAATTCATGAACGCAACAAAATTCCTATAAATGAATATCCTCTTCAGGATTCGTAGACGTGGCTGCCAATGATGAACCTGATTTATTTACATGGATTTAGAAGCAGTTCCTTATCGATTAAGGGGCAGCAATTAAAGCATTATTGTCAGGCTTTTCCTTACATTCAGGTTCATTTACCTGATCTCAATTTACCTCCTCATGAGGTAATAAAAAAAATTGAAAATATGATTCAAAGCATGGATCAGGTTGCATTGATCGGAAGTAGCTTAGGCGGCTTTTATGCGACCCAACTTGTCGCAAAATACCAGATTCCTGCTGTTTTAATTAATCCTGCTATGCGACCATGGCAGCTATTTCGTCAGCTTTTTTCAGATCAGACATTACCGTATACCGTTTGTGAAACATGGACACTGGATGAACAGCAACTCACCGAAATGGAAAAAATCGCGGTACCTGTGGTGCAAGCTGCTGACAAAATACTCGTGTTGTTACAACAAGGTGACGAAGTTTTGGATTATCGGGAAGCAGAACGCTATTATAGTCAGCCAGCGCATCCATCCTTGATTTTTACAGATGCACATGGTAACCATGCCATGGAAGATTTCGAAAACAAGCTGCCGCTCATACTGGCATTTTTAACTTATTCGCTAAAATAAAGGAAGTCCCACAACGTGTCACAATATACGGCTCAATCGCTTGAAGTCCTGTCAGGTTTAGATCCAGTTCGCCGTCGTCCTGGAATGTATACCGATACCACTCGTCCGAACCACTTGGCGCAGGAAGTGATTGATAATGCTGTCGATGAAGCACTGGCGGGACATGCCAATAAAATTCGGGTCACGGTTTATCAGGATGGTTCGCTTGCGGTAGAAGACAATGGCCGTGGGATGCCTGTGGATATTCATCCAGAATATGGTCAAAGTGGTATCGAGATTATCCTGACTAAATTACATGCAGGCGGTAAATTTAGTACCGACAATTACCAGTTTTCTGGTGGTCTGCATGGGGTCGGAATTTCAGTTGTAAACGCATTGTCTTCTCGTGTTGAAGTCGAGGTACAACGTCAGGGCAATCTTTACAAGATGGCGTTTGAACACGGTGAACCTGTTGCACCACTTGAAGTCTTAGCGGGTAAAGCACCCAAGCGCGCCAGTGGCACGACAGTACATTTCTGGCCAGAAGCCAAATATTTTGATAGTCCTAAATTTGCACTCAAAGCACTCAAACATAACTTAAAAGCCAAAGCAGTATTGGCTGCAGGCTTACAAATTATCTATGTCGATGAAATTAATAACGAAACCATTGAATGGCAGTTTGAAAATGGTCTTGTCGATTATTTAATGGATGAGTTGGAAGATCGTGACATTCTGCCAAATCCTGCATTTTTAAGCAGTGGGCAGGTCGAACGTGCCAGTTGTGAATTTGCTATTTGCTGGAATGTCGAAGGTGGCGAGCAGATTCAAGAAAGTTACGTCAATCTGATCCCCACTGCGCAAGGCGGTACGCATGTCAATGGTTTACGCTCTGGGGTCACAGAGGCGTTGCGTGAGTTTTGTGAATTACGCAATTTATTACCCCGTAATCTTAAACTTTCTGCAGAAGATGTTTGGGATGGTGTCAATTTTATTTTGTCGCTTAAATTTCAGGAACCCCAGTTTTCAGGGCAGACCAAAGAGCGCTTGTCGAGTCGTGAAGCCTCTGGCGTTGTGTTGAATATTGCCAAAGATGCTTTTGCATTGTGGCTCAACCAAAACTCAGAAATAGCAATGCAATTGGCTGAAATGGCCATTTCTAAAGCAGGGCGCCGCCTTAAAGCAGCAAAAAAAGTTGAACGTAAAAAGATTGTGTCTGGGCCAGCCTTACCTGGAAAGCTTGCCGATTGTGTCGGGCAAACCCGTGAAGAATCGGAGCTGTTTATTGTCGAAGGAGATTCGGCAGGTGGTAGCGCCAAACAGGCACGCGATAAAAACTTTCAGGCGATCATGCCGATTCGCGGCAAAATTCTAAATACTTGGGAAGTGTCTTCAGATGAAGTGCTGGCATCACAGGAAGTCCATGATATTGCGATTGCAATTGGGGTCGACCCAGGTAGTGATGATTTATCTGAATTACGCTATGGCAAGATCTGTATTTTGGCCGATGCGGACTCGGACGGTTTGCATATTGCCACTTTGCTGTGCGCTTTGTTTGTGAAGCATTTTCCTGCTTTGGTCGAAGAAGGGCATTTGTATGTGGCCATGCCGCCTTTGTTTCGAATCGATGCTGGCAAGGATGTGTTTTATGCCTTGGATGATGAAGAACTCGATGCAATCCTGAGCAAGCTAAAAACTAAAAATCCGCAAATTACCCGATTTAAAGGTCTGGGTGAAATGAACGCCAGCCAGCTGCGTGAAACCACTATGGACCCAGATACTCGCAGACTGGTTCAGCTCGATCTGGATGATGCACATATGACCGCAGGGTTACTTGACAAGCTACTGGCCAAGAAACGCTCTGCCGACCGTAAGCATTGGCTAGAACAAAAAGGCAATTTGGCCGATATCAGCGTTTAAATGCATTATCGTGATATGAGGTTAGTGTACCTTTTGAGTATCCGTATTGCTTGGATTTGTCTCTACCTTTTGGTAAATTCCATCGGCAAACACATTATGACCAAAGCCACAACCAGAATCGCTATCACTTTGTTTGACTGTGATTGACTGACCAATTTTCGTATCTGCATTAAATTGAAGGTCAATCTTACAGTCTTGATAACGATAGATTGCCTGTTTTTTGCTTAATGGCATTTGAATCGTGAAGTTACCCATATTGGGGCCATAAATCAGACCACGCAAACCAAAATAATAGCCTTCAAAATCGATTTGATACGTTTTGGCTTTTTTAGTGACAAAGAGATAATTCCATTGTCCAAAACCATTCGGTCTTACGTAGGTGCCTTCAAGGTTGCTAGAGACAGCAGGTGGAGGCAACTGTTTAAGATTAAAACGACTGGTATCTGTCGTGCCATCACGTAAAAACCATGCCCGTGCCCAAAGCGGCTGCCCATTTTTGGCATAGCTCAGTCCGACGTTATTATTGGCGAGATCCATATCGCGTGCAGTCAATTTAGAACCGCTTTCATCTTGATTTAATATACAAAAATGTGTCCATGACGCCTGTAATTCAAACTGATCGATCGCTTTGGCGTAATCTTGTTGGTCGTAATATTTTTTTCCAAGTTGCGAGTATTTTTTAATCTTGGCACAACCCTGTTTTAATTCTTGTGTAAAGCTTTGATCGGCAAAACTGCTTGTGCTTAAGCACAGACCTAAACTGAAAAAAGCAAATTTAATAAGAGATGAGTTCATTATCGTTTTGAATTGAAAATATAGTGATTAAATATCATTCTACATGACCTATTTGAAAAGAAAAAGAAAGGCCCCTTGTAGGAGCCAATCTAATTACTTCTTAAATTAAGGCTGAATTAGCATATCATCACCAAACTGAAATACATCACAATTATGACCAGTGCCGATGCGATCAATGACGGCAAAATCACTCGGTGCCTCAAGGGTCAGTAGTGGATGATGCCATGTACCTGCACGATAATTCACCCCTTGTGATCCATCTGAAATAAAGGCATGAATTTGCTCAAGATCAGGCTGATCGGCGTGCTCATTCGAATTTAATGCCACTACAATCAGAAATTTCTGACCTTGCATTGGAATGAACGCCTGAGAACCAGCAGGATGTCGTTCTAACATACTGATTTTGAGTGGTAGCGTTGTGACTTTAATATTACGGAAAATACTAATGCCAGCTTTGGCTTCACCGTGAATTTCAGTCTCAACAAGAGCATGATAGCGTTCGGTATGGGCATCATTAATATGAAAGAAAGAATGGCCAGTACAGCTAATCACTTCCCCAAAAGGCTGAAAGTTTTCAACGGTAAGTGGCTGAATATGAATGATTCGATCTGGCATAATATAATCTCGGTGTTAAACCACTTTGCCCCATAAACGAACACGGCTAATACCACCATCGGGAATCATATTGACGCGGATATGTGAAACTTTTTCATGAGCCAGAACTTCATTTAGATAGCTGTGAATATGATCCATCTGCATATCTTGCGCCTCTAACAAAAATGGCCAGAACATACTTTGTGGAATCAACTGTGGATCCGTGGCATCTTCAATATAAATTGCCTGAATCGACACTTGCGCTGGGTAATTACCCTTGAAGTGTGCAGTATCAATCTCGATCTTTTCAATCTTGCCTGCTTGTCCAAGTGCCAATAAACACCAGTCGAAGCCTGGCGCACGGCGACGTTTGGTTTCCCAGCCGTCTCCCATATTCACACCACGTCCAGGGTTAATCAGGTTACGAGGATGGCCAAAGTGTGCATCACTATAAGCGATTACACGTCCACCATTTTGTAGTGCCAATAGATCAAGGGTTTGATCTGTATCTGTGATCTGAATTTGTACATCACCATAGATACGTAAACGTGCCACACCACCATCAGGAAAAATGTTAAGGCGAATATGAGTAAAAATGGCATCATTTTGAACATCAAAAACATGATGTTGACTTGGTCCCAGAATTGAGTTGCCCAATAATGGTTGCCATAAAGCTTCTTGAGTGTTCCCATTTGGTGCATAGCAGCCCTCTAATGATGCAGAAGCGGGATAGTTACCTGTGAAAAAAGTGGTATCGATATCTACAGCTTTAATCTTGCCTGCAACACCTAACTTCACAATGCACCAATCGTAACCTGCATGGCGTTTACGACGGGTTTCCCATCCATCCATCCATTTCCCATGGTCATCAAATTTGTCTTCGACAAAAATAGGTGCCTCAAATTGCAGCATCCGTTTTGCTTCTGCAAAAAAATCATCTGAACATTCAACAATTTGAGCACCAATTCTGGAATCTGCCAGATTGGTTAGCGAATGTAAGCTTGTTGGGAGTTCAAATGCTGGTGCGAGAAGCGTTGCCATTGTATATTTCCGTTAAAGATAATTAATAAATTACAACTTGATGTGAGTTGATGTGTCTTTTTAACTCAAAATGCAGTAAGAATGCATCATCATCGTGCTTTGTTATGCAGGGTATATGCCAATTCCAATAATCCTGTCAATTTCCCTACACGTGGCATGGATTTAGCTTAATTAATTATAAAATTGTAGTAAAAATAAGGAGTAAGACATGAATGTGGTCATTATTGGTGCAGGTATGGGCGGCTTAACCACAGGAATTGCCTTAAAAAAATTTGGTCATCAAGTTACAATTTTTGAACAAGCTGAACAAATTCTTCCTGTTGGTGCTGCAATTTCATTGTGGTCCAATGGTGTTAAATGCTTGAACTATCTTGGATTGAATGAACAAATTGCCAAACTCGGCGGTCAGATGGACAACCTCGCTTATGTTGATGGTTTGACTGGCGATGTAATGACTGAATTTAGTCTTCAGCCCTTAATTGAGGAAGTCGGGCAGCGTCCTTATCCTGTGTCACGTGCCGAATTGCAAAATATGTTAATGGATGAGTTTGGTCGTGAAGATATTCATTTGGGTAAACGTATGGTGGCACTGCAACAAAAGGATGATCAGGTTGAAATTGAATTTGCAGATGGCAGTTCAATTCTGGCTGATGTACTGGTTGGAGCAGATGGTACACATTCGATTACCCGTACTTATGTGCTGGGTGAGAAAGTTGAGCGTCGCTATGCGGGTTACGTCAACTGGAATGGTCTGGTTGATATTTCTTCAGATTTGGCGCCTGCCGATCAATGGACCACTTATGTAGGTGAAGGCAAACGTGCTTCGCTTATGCCTGTAGCAGATAATCGTTTTTATTTCTTTCTGGATGTGCCTTTGGAAGCAGGTCTGGAAAATGATAAATGTAAATATAAAGAAACACTGCAATCTTATTTTAAGGGTTGGTGCCCGCAAGTACAGACCTTGATTGAGCGTCTTGATCCTCAAAAAACCAATCGAGTCGAAATTTGCGATATTGAGCCTTTTGCCCAGTTCTATAAAGGTCGCGTGGTGTTGGTGGGCGATGCAGCACATAGCACAACACCAGATATTGGTCAGGGTGGCTGTCAGGCCATGGAAGATGCCATCTATCTGGCACGTTCTTTACAGATCAATACACTCAGTGTGGAGGATGCACTCAGACGTTATCAGGAAAAGCGCAATCAACGTGCCAATGAACTGGTTTTGCGTGCCAGAAAGCGTTGTGATGTGACCCATATGAAGGATGAAGCCGTGACTACAGCATGGTATGCCGAATTACGTCAGGAGAAAGGCTTGCATATCATGAACGGCATTATCAGTAATATTGTAGGCAACCCGCTCGATTAATAGTTGATTAAAAAAATCAAGGTCAATCCAGACCTTGATTCTGATCAGTTTAGAAATGGTATTTGATGAGTGCGCTGACATTACGCTCATCTCGCCCTTCTAGCCCGAATTTATTATTCCAGATTGAATGCTCAATACCGAGATAGAGACGTGTCTTAGGAGAGATATGTTTGCCAACATTCCATTTATATTGTGTTGTCCAGTTCATTTCACTGGCATGGTCACCTTCTGCCGTAGACCAATCAAGAAAGCCATCTACCAGAAACTCTTCTGATTTGACAGTAAATGGAAGTCCATAGACAAAAGTCATTTGATAATCATCTTTGGTTCTTTCGTTATTGGCACGATAAAAATTCAATGCCGCATATTTGAAATATGGAATATTTAAATCTACAGCAAAACCATAGAGAAAATTGTCAAAATTACTAAAATCGTCGTTATTGCTTTCCCAAGTCGTTGAGATCAACACATCTTTAATGGGGCCATAAGCAAAAGAATGCCCTGTCATTTCACCTAAGCTGAAGCGTGGTGATAACTCAAAATAGGTACTTTTGTGATCATCGCCACCGCGCATACGATCCATAAAAAAGAACACATCTGCATAAGGGACTTTGGCTGCATATTCTAGTGTAATTGTCGTTTGTTGGTTATCAACAACGGCGTAATCTTCTCCATATAACCCAGTGATACTAAAATCTTGCCAGATCGGTTGAGCATACAAACATGAACTACTCGACATGATCAAAGTGGCACAAGCCAGTTGTTTTAATTCCATTAAATTTACCCCAATAAAAGCGGGTTTATCATAACCTGCTAGAAGCAAAAGAAAAGCAGAATTTGATCGAAAGGTAAAACTCTGGCGTTTATGAAATAAATGATAAGACAGGCATAAAAAAGCCGAAATGCACGACCAAATTGTGATCTCGGCTTCATCATTATCAGGATCAAGAGCCCTGTATAGAATTAACTTCCACGATAGGTGGAATACGCAAATGGACTAATTAATAATGGTACATGATAGTGTTCGGCAGGATTCTCAATGGCAAATTGAATAAGCACCTGAGGAAAAAAGGTTTTGAGCTGCTTTTGTGAAAAGTACGGCGCAACATCATATTCAAGCAAATAAGCACCTGCTTCTAAGTCTTCACGTCCAAAATTTTTAATACGCCCATCCTGATCTGTTACCCCTTGACCAATCAAGTCACGTGTTTTGGCATTGTAAAGGCGTACATCGACCTGAGTCGCAGGTTTGCCTAAGTGTGTATCTAAAATATGAGTGCTGATCATGGCTCAATCCCCTGAGAAAGTCTCAATAATGCAATTGCGGCAAGTTGTTGATGGACAATATTTTTTTCTGTTTCGAGGTCGTGATTTAAACGTTGCTGAAGCGCGTTTAGCATATCATCACTGCTTAAACCTGCGGCTTTGATTAAAAAAATAAAACCAAATTTTTGCTCATAGGCCATATTGCCTTCAAGTAAGGCTTGCTGTGTATATTGATCCTGTTTAACACCTGATTGTTCAGAATCCGAAAATTTTTCTTCACGTTCAGTCAGTTGTTGTTTCGCTTTCTTTTCCCCAATTCGTGGATGGGTTGCTAGAGCAGCATGAATATCGTTCCAAGACCAGTTTTGAGTCTGTTGCTTGGCCGAGTCAAATAGGACCTCGCGTGATGGATAAGGCCGTTGTTGGCATAGCGTGTTAATCCATGAAGGAATATGTACACATGCACTCAGCACTGCATTTGCATCATCTGAAGGAGCATCATTAAAATCAGAAAAACGCACTATTTTCTTCCATATGCAAAAAGAATATTTAGTGATTATGGAGCAATAACAATGCCAGAGGGAATAGATATCTTCAAAGCCAAATAATGAAGATATCTATTTGTTTATGAGGTAGGTTTAAGTCTGGAAATTCAATCAATCAAGGTGCCTGATAAGGATGATGGGCATACCAGTGCTCTGCAATATCATTACGACGACAAATCCAGACACGATCATGTGACTGCACGTAGTCCAGAAAACGCTGTAAAGCCTTGAAACGACCAGGACGTCCCAGAATGCGGCAATGCATGCCAATCGACAACATTTTTGGTGCAGTCTCACCTTCGGCATACAGCACATCAAAGGCATCTTTCAGATATTGAAAAAATTGCTCGCCGCTGTTAAAGCCACCAGGAGAACAAAATTTCATATCATTTGATTCGAGTGTATAGGGAATGATGAGGTGTGGGCGTGTGGTACCATCTTCCTGATTCAATGTCGTCCAGAATGGCAAATCATCGCCGTAATAATCGCAGTCGTATTTGATTTGTGGAAACTCGGCCAAGAGCTGGCGCGTGTTTGGACTATCTCGGCCTGTATACCAGCCTATAGGAGTTTCACCAAATAATGCTTCAAGAACAGAAAGTGCTTGATCCATATACATGCGTTCGGTCTCCAGATCCATATCTTGATAATGAATCCAGCGTTGTCCATGAGAGACCACATCGTATGGGCTATTCTTGATTGCCTCTACAATGTGCGGGTGACGTGCCAAGGCCATCCCCACACCAAAAATGGTCATGGGTAGCCCGCGCTTTTGAAACTCTTGATGAATCCGCCAGAAACCTGCACGTGCACCATATTCGTACATCGAATCCATCGACATATGTCTGCCTGGATAACTTGCTGCACCAATAATGTCAGATAAGAACTGCTCAGAGCCAGCATCACCATGTTCTATATGGTTTTCACCGCCTTCTTCATAATTCAGGACGAATTGCACTGCAATTTTGGCTTTATTGGGCCATTGTGCATGTGGTGGTTGACCATGATAACCAATTAAGTCCCGAGAATATGGGGAATTTTTAAGTTGCTCGATGAGGTCTTGTCCTCTTAAGTACGAACTGGTCACAATCATGCATCCTTTTTGATCAAAATGAAGAAAAAACTAAAAAATCAGCTTGCATATTTTTGAGTATAGACTGATATTGAAGATATAGAAGATCTTCAAAAACCCAAAAACAACATCTCACAAATGGATAAAAGGAGATAACAACCCATTACACAATGCAGATGTACAACAGCACCAAATTAAAGCATGCTCGAAACGTGCCAACTAAGTTTTGCATAGATTGTTATATAGAAATACAGATATAAAGAGGATGGGATTATGAATATTGAAATCCGCACAGATAAACACATCCAAAGTAGTGAACGTTTAATTGATTATGTTCGTGCAGAACTTTCTAGAGAATTTCAACGTCATTCAGAACGTATTACTCACTTCTCGGTTCATTTGAGTGATGAAAACGGCGACAAAGGTGGCGACGACGATATCCGTTGTATGATTGAAGTACGTCCATCAGGCTTAAAACCAATTGCAGTGAGCCATAAAGCGAAAAATGTGGATCTATCGATTCATGGTGCGATCGATAAACTGAAACGTAATCTGGAGCATACGTTTGAAAAACTAGAACCAACACGTGGTAGTCGTGTTGAGTTTGCTGATGCAGATGAAGAATAATGAAAGCAGTAAAAAAAGCCCGAAAGGGCTTTTTTTATATGGCTTATAACAATAATAGATGATCATTGAATCATGAATGAAACACGATATAACAGCAGCATTTTGATAAAGTATGCTTTAATTAGTCCAAAATACATTTAATTTTTTCGGCATAATTCTCTTTAATATTATTACTTCAAATGTGTGAGATGCTCATGTTAACAGATCAGCAAAAAGCCTTTGTTCAGGCGATTGAGGCATTGGACCTTGAGCAGGTAAGAACCCTGTTAGCATCAGGTCTCGATCCAAACTTTATGGATTTGGAAAAAGGCCCACCCATTTCAATCATGTGTGATGGCTTGTTTCAGTGGTGGGAAACCGTTTGTGAGGCATACGAAGCAGGTCAGCCTTTATCAAAACAAGAAAAAGCACAATTACTGCAGGTTCATCTAGATATTCTGGAAGAGTTGATTCAGGCTAAGGCCAATTTGCACCTTTGGGATGCAGAAGAACTTTATGGTCCACTTTGGGATGCGGCAAGCTCGGCCTGTGTACCTGTGGTCCAGCGTTTACTTGATGAAAATGTTGATCCAAACACGCGTGATGAAGAAGGCTTAACCATTTTATCTTCAATTAGTGATTTATTTTTTGATTGTGACTTTGATGCAATCGATTGGTCAGAATCTTTGGAAGAAGAAAAACAGACATTACAACTACTACGCAGCCGTGGTGCAAAAATGTCAAAAGAACTAACCTAAATGTTGAGTCATACCATGAAGACATTGCAAACATTCACTTTTATGCTGGCGGCAACAGCAACGGCCAGCACTTTTGCCGCCGATTTTTCATTTGATCGTCCTGGAACAGGCTTTGGTACAGGAATTACGCCTGTAGGCAAACTGGCTTGGGAACAAGGTTTACCATCTGTCTCCTATAGTGAGGCAACGGTAGATGGAGAAAAAGAACGTATCACCACACTTAATGGCGATATGTTGTTGCGAACGGGGTTAGCCAAAGATTTGGAACTCCAACTGGGTTGGCAAGGACCTGCTTGGTATCAGAAAAAACGTGCAGGAGTTAAAACCGAAAAAAATGGTTTAGGTGATGTCAGTATTGGCTTGAAAAAAGCCATTAATCTTAATGATGACAGCTTATCCATGGCGGTGCTGGCACAGGCAGTGATTGCGACAGGAAACGATGAGTTTACTGCACACGATGATATTTATAGTTTAGGTTCTACGGTTGCTTATGACTACAGTGATTTGCTTGAAACCTCGATTACCATGATTTATGAGGTTCAAAACAGCAATTGGGCAGTGACGGCAGTACCCACTCTGGGCTATAAATTTGGTGGTAAATGGTCAGGATTTTCTGAGTTTGTTTATCGTAAAGCCGAAAGTCAAGACTATGAGTATGGACTTGGTACAGGTGTGATCTATGCCTTGAATGACCGAACCCAGTTTGATGCCAGCGTTGGTGTTCAGCTCAATGGAAATGACCGAAACTATACAGGCGGTTTTGGCATATCGTATCTATTTTAAATCAATTTAGTACTTAATTTATGTTGAAATCTGTTCAGGTGCAAAAAATAGTTGCGTGGTTTTTCGGCACAATAGTGCTCATGCTGAGTCTGTTGGTGTTGCCTACATATGCAGCAGAAAGTTTATTGTCACCTGAACAGGCATTTTCTTTTTCGGTAGAGTCCACCGATTCAAATCAGGCGGTTTTATCCTGGAAGATCCAACCCAATTATTATTTGTATCAGCATAAATTTGAGGTTCGGCAGAGTGATCAGTCTATTCGCTTAAACCTGCCACCTGCAACCGATCAGTATGATGAAAACTTTGGACACAGCAAAGTTTATTATTCTCATGTACAGCTTTCTATAAAAACGGCTCCTGCTCAGCACTATCAGGTGACCTGGCAGGGCTGTGCCAAAGATCGAATCTGTTATCCCCCGCAGACTATCTCATTCCAAACAGATCAGGAGGGTTTGGTCAGTCAACAGAACACATCATTTACAGGAAAAAAACGCCTGACTGATCTTGCTAGTCTGTCGGCTCAGGCGACATCTGAACAAGCCGATACGCCTGATCATCGGTCTGTATCAATGTCATCCTCAGCAGTTGCTCAAGATCAAGTATGGTCATCAAAGCTCGAACAACATTCTCTCGGTTATGGAATTTTACTTTTTCTGGGATTAGGGATTTTATTGGCATTTACGCCATGTTCGCTGCCCATGTTGCCGATTCTAACTTCCCTGATTGTTCGTGAACACCGTGGCCTCAAGGCTTGGGCGGTTGCATTAACGTTTGTGGTGAGTATGGCGACGGTTTATGCTGTACTTGGTTTGATTGCATCTTCAGCAGGATTAAATTTCCAGCGCTGGTTACAACAGCCAGCAACCCTGATTGGTTTTAGTTTATTGTTTATTGTGTTTGCCTTGAATTTGTTCGGGCTTTTTGAGCTTAAACTGCCTCAAAAACTGATCAATCAACTGGATCAAATTCAATCTGTACAGCAGGGTGGCACTTTGATTGGTGCTGCCGTGATGGGCGTGATTTCTGCTTTGCTGGTCGGCCCATGTATGACAGCACCTTTAGCAGGAACATTGTTATTCATCGCACAGACTCAGGATCAGTGGCGTGGCGCCTTATTGTTATTTTGTCTTGGTTTCGGGATGGGAATTCCATTATTAATTGCCACTTTCCTTGGAACCAAAATTTTACCTAAAGCAGGACAATGGATGCATCAGATTAAGGTGATCTTCGCCTTTATTATGCTTGCACTGGCAATTTACTTTATTCGCCCGCTTTTATCAGATGGCTGGATACAGATTGTAAGTTTGATACTTGGTATCGCCTTTATTGTTTATGCGCTATATCGCTTGATAAAGTATCCTGATCAGTTGAAGTGGTTGTATCTATTGCTATTATTAGTGGTAACACCATTGGTAGCATTTGATCAGTACCAGCATAGTCAACGCTGGTTTGTACAGGACACTCAAAAAACAGTTCAGTGGCATACCGCAAGGACAGCAGTAGAATTTAAGCAATTGCTTGAACGGGTTCCTGCACAGCAACCTGTGATCATTGATGTATATGCCGACTGGTGTGTCGCATGCCAACCGATTGAACATCGTGTTTTAAAAGATCATGATGTTCAGCAGGCGTTAAAATCCTATTATTTAATTAAATTAGATCTGAGCCATTATGATGTTTCTCATCAACACCTGTTAAATGAATGGGAAATTTTAGGCCCGCCGACATATCTGTTTCTAGACCAGCACCATCAGGAAATTCGCAACTTACGCCTCACAGGTGCGTTTAGTAAAAATGAATTACTTCAACAGCTAGCTGCATTTAAAAATATACAGCGTTAATTGATTGTATGGCTTAGAAATTCTGCTGGATATATTCTGGAAAAGTCCTCACCTGGTTTCGACCACAGGCTTTGGCAAAATAAAGTGCTTGATCGGCTTGGGTCAGAATCTGACTGGCTTCATACTGAAGTGAGGATATAGCCACCCCAAAGCTTGCGCTGAGCTGAATATTATCTTGCGTAGTGGCAATGTTGAGCTGTTGAATAGCCAGTCGACAACACTCTGCGATTTCTCGTGCAGCCGACAATGAGGTCTCTGGAATCAGAATAATAAATTCTTCTCCGCCAAAACGTCCAATGTTGTTGAGAGGATGAACATGTTGTGTCAGACATTCACTGATAGCAATGAGAACCTGATCTCCTACATGATGACCATACTGATCGTTAATCTGCTTAAAGTGATCAAGATCCAATAAAATCACCGCGTAATTTTTTTCTGCTCTGGTTTGATGAAAATGATCTAAAACCTGATGAATACTACGACGATTTAAAAGATTGGTCAGAAAATCTAGTTGACTGAGACGCTTAATTTCATCTTCACGCTCGCGCCATTGTGAAAGTAAAATCTCAAATAAACCAAAAAATCCAATCAGGATAGGCACCGAAAAAAACACCATACTACCCACCCAAAAATTGTGTTGTGCAGGCGATGGTTTTAGGGCAGCGATATTAAAAACTGGTGCATAGGGAATGTATTGCTTTAGGCTTAGATAGCCAGCTATAAGGAGTAATAAGGTCGCTGGAATCAAGGTAATATAAATGAGCCAGCGGTCAAATAAAATTAAACCAATGACCGCTGTACTGATATAACCTACTGCCGTTGCTGGGCTTAAAGAACCCGTCATATAACTCCCATGGTATAGGACCAGGGCAAACAGATAAATAGTGACAATAGGAATAACTTTCTGGATCCAGATTCTATGTGCATGATAATGACACAGATACATCAAGAAAATTAAAACAGTCAATGTGAGGCTGCATACCCACATGTCGATTTCGATTAATCTAATATTTACGTATTTCCATAGCTCTGGATGTAACAGTACAAAAAGCTTCCAGACAATCCAGCTCAAAATCATGCCAGATGACAGCAGGATGATGAGTTTGCATTTCTCAAGAACCGTCCAATTAATAATAGGATTCTTCATATACAGGCTAAAAATAAAAGACCAGAGTCTAGAGTTTGTTTTCGTCATGCGAAATTATCCATGACTTGTATTAGATTTCAGCGTTTAAGATAGCATTTATTATGATCTATCTGATATTTCTTCTTCTTATTTTTTTTTAAATGTCGCTGGCAAAATGCCAGCTTGCATTTAATCACGATCAAGTTGATGAGCAAATACTGCGAGATCTGAAATGGCCTGTTTGGCCTCATCAAACCATGCACTAAACATCTGAAAATTATGCCACATCCCTGTATATAGCTTAAATTCAACTTTTACATCTGCTTCTTTGGCTTTATCTCGAAAGCGTTTGGCATCGTCCAGTAAAATTTCTTTGGATCCAACTTGAATCATTGTCGGAGGGAGCCCACGTAAATTGTCAAAAATAGGCGAAACACGCGGATCATCTTTTGGCATACTGTCACCAAGATAGTAATCTATGCCAGCTTCAAGTGCTTCTATACAAAGCAAGGCATCGTGTTTTTTGTTGAGTCGTAATGATTCACTGCTTAATGTCAGATCTAAAAAAGGTGACATTAAAATCAGGCCACTTGGTAGCTGTTCTGGATCATCTTTCAGACGTAATGCCAACGCGAGGGCCAGATTTGCGCCACAGGAATCACCTGACAAGATAATGTCTTTGGGAAGTACACCCTGATCAAGCAAAGTTTGGTAAATATCGTAAAGCGCATCTAAAGCATCTGGAAATCCTGCTTCGGGAGCCAATGGATAATCCACATGTAAAACTTGCATTTGTGTCCGTGCTGCCAGCTCTGTCATCAATGCACGATGCGTATTTAAACTGCCAAGAAAAAAAGCCCCGCCATGGATATGAAAAATCAGTTGAGTCGATGACGACTGAGGTTTAATTTCTTCCGCACGTATCCCTGCCAGCCTAATTGGGCGAATACTCACTTCTTTATTGAGCGGAAAAACTCGGCACATCTGATTCAGGGCCACACGAAGGGTTGCGGGTGGAAGGCTAAACCGGCTTGGGGCTCGAATGGTGGTTTTTAAAACAGCTTCTGTTAAATATTGTTTCCACATAATATACAACCTTTATTATTGTTGCGGATTCTTACAGTTTATTCGCAATGCGTGTGTATTTATCCTCAGACTTTACAAGGCTACACTAAATAGTCACACACAAAAATTGCTTTATTGTTGTGAGTTTTTAATACTATAGAAGTCGTTAGGACTTAAGGATAGTGAAGAAAAATGAAAAAAATAGCATTGGCATTAGGAATGCTGAGTGTAACGGTTTTGGCAAATGCAGCAGACCCTCTAAATGGGACTGTATGGAAGACCATTGATGATCAAACCAATCAGCCTAAAGCGATGGTTAAGTTTACAGAGCAGAAAAATGGTACGCTTTCAGCCAGTATTCAAAGTGTATTAACCCCAGGTGAGGAAAATGCCTGTACCAAATGTGAAGGGCCTTATAAGAATAAATCACTTAAAGGGGTTACGATTGTACATAACCTGAAAAACACAGGTGGAACCAGTTATGACGGCGGAAGCATTATGGATCCTAAAACGGGTAAGACCTATAAATTGAAAGGTGAACTTGCCGATGGCGGTAAGAAACTCAATCTACGTGGCTATATTGGAATTTCGGCGTTGGGTCGTAACCAGACTTGGATTCGTGCCAATTAATCCTTAATGGTTTAAAGAGAGCCGAATGTTATATTCGGCTTTTTTATATAAGAGTTATGAGCTGAGCTGTTGGTAAGCCGCTTCATCAAAACCCACAACATAACCTTCTGAGGTCTTTAGAACGGGACGTTTAATCAGACTCGGCTGTGCAATAATCGTTTCAATCAGATTCGCTTCACTTGTTAAGGCAAATGCTTGCTGTTCAGGTGAAAGCTTACGCCAGGTCGTGCCTTTTTTATTTAATATTGTTTCTGCGCCAATTTTTTCCAGCCAGTCTTGAAGCGTTTTTGCATCAATCCCTTGCTTCTTGTAGTCATGAAATTCATAACTAAGGCCTTTTGCATTGAGTGCGTCAAAGGCTTTTTTCATTGAGTTGCAGTTTTTGATTCCATAAATTTTTAACATAATTGTGCAGAAAATTGGTTAAGGTAGAGATTAGCCTAACCAAAAACGTTCGAAAGCTCTAGTCAGAATTAGGTTGATGTATATCGGATCAACAATGGGACGACGAAAATAAGCTAAAAACATCACGCATGAAAAATAGTGCTTTTGAGTTGTCATTAATCTGACATATCTGATTGGCAAAATATGCATCTAGAGATTGAGCAGTTAAAACTAAATGGCAGGTTTTTAAAAAGAGAAAACCCGCATTTAATCATCCTGATCATGCGGGTCTCATTTCAACGTCCAATGTCACATCCTTGAAATAACCATCCGGTTATTTATTTCCATCCTACGGCGTCCTATCCTTTTGTCATCCTGACATGTCCCTGTGCCGTGGGTGTATAATGCGCTTAAACACCTGTAATAAAAATACTTAATTTCCACATCTTGTGTAAGAAATTGGCGTTTATTCAGTGTACAAATGTACACAATTTAACTGATTTTATAATCAATAATGACAGGCGCATGGTCGCTATACCATTCATCTCGATAAACCCAGGCATTTACAGTACGCGTTTTCCAGTCGGGTGAGCAGGCATGGTAGTCGATACGCCACCCTACATTTTTGGCCCGCGCTTGTCCGCGGTTTGACCACCATGAGTACAGCTCTGCCTCAGGGCGAACCTCACGAAAAGTATCGACATAACCGAGTTCATCATAAATATGATCGAGCCATGCACGTTCGTGCGGTAAACAGCCCGACGACTTTTGATTGCCCGACCAGTTTTTAATATCAATACGTTTATGGACGATATTATAGTCACCACAGACAATGATCGATTTATTTTCATCACGCCATTGTTTTAAAATTTGTGCATATTTTTCTAAAAAAACATCTTTACGTGCTTGAGCTTCATCGCCAGATGAACCCGAAGGCAAATATAACGAACAGATGTAAGCCGGCTGATTCAGACCTAAATCAAACTCTGCTGCAATAAAGCGGCCTTGCGAATCGGCTAGCTCAAAACCCAGTCCATCCTGCACCGACTTAAAGGGAATCCGACTATAAATGGCTGTACCTGCATAGCCTGCACGTTCGGCAGGAAAGAGATGCGTGTACCAGCCTTCTGGTTTAAACTTGTCTGTCCACTGTGCATGAGTAATACGACTTTCCTGCATGCAAATTACATCTGCTTCGGATTTTTCGAGCCATTCGAGCAGCCCTTTGGTCACAGATGAACGTAAGCCATTTACGTTGATGGAAACCACACGTAAAATTTTTACATCACTTGGATAGCTATCCTTTGGTATCATGCGCAAGTTTGACCTCAATTGATGAATCTGGAGCACCTATGACAACGCCATCGTCTTTTAACCCGCAAGCCTTTATCGAACTCGCGTTATCACGCGGTGTGCTTAAATTTGGTGAGTTTACCTTAAAATCAGGGCGTGTTAGTCCGTATTTTTTTAACGCAGGTTTGTTAAACGATGGTGAGGCATTGTCACTTTTGGCGCAAGGTTATGCCGATCAATTGATGCAATGTCAGCATGTCGACGTCATTTTTGGGCCTGCATACAAAGGTATTCCATTTGTGGCTGCAACGGCAGTGGCATTATCACAACTGCATGCTAAGAGTGTGCCTTGGGGCTTTAACCGTAAAGAAGCCAAAGATCATGGTGAAGGCGGTGTGTTGGTCGGTGCATCGGTTGAGGGCAAAAAAGTCTGGATCATCGATGATGTCATCACTGCGGGCACAGCCATTCGTGAAGTAGTGACTATCTTGAAAAATGCGGGCGCAACCATTGCGGGTGTGCTGGTGGCGCTGGATCGTCAGGAACGTGGTCAGGGCCAATTATCCGCTATTCAGGAAGTTCAACAAGAACTTGAGATTCCTGTACATGCATTGATTACCATGAAAGACTTAATGAATTATCTTGATGCGAAAGGCGAAACACAGGCGTTGGCTAAAATGGAAGATTATCGTCTGAAATACGGCATCTGATTTCAAGTGAAAAAGGAAGCACAAGCTTCCTTTTTCACTAAGGTGCGATTATCTAAAATTATAAAAATAAATCATCCCATTTGATCTGGTTTGTCAAAAATTTGCCATCGTCAAAATCCCAGAATTTTATAAAGTGAATTTTACTCACTTTTGTGTGAAACTAAATCATTTTTATTCATCTTTTGATTGCGGTATAAATATCCCCATAGAGATAAGGGGCAAATCACAATGAGTCAGACATTTGAATTTTCGATTAAAAGTATTCGTTTTGATGAAGACTATCGTCCTTCAGACAACACACGTATTACCACCAACTTTGCCAATTTAGCTCGGGGCGAAAGTCGCCAAGAGAATCTGCGTAATACGTTGAATATGATTAATAATCGATTTAATGCTTTGGCAGATTGGGATAACCCGAATGGCGATCGTTACGCTGTTGAGCTGGATATTATTTCGGTAGATATTGATGTTGAAGGCAATGGTGAGACTTTCCCAACCATCGAAATCTTAAAAACCAATATTATTGACTATAAAAACAATCAACGTATTGAAGGGATTGTAGGCAATAACTTTTCTTCGTATGTTCGTGATTACGATTTTAGCGTTTTACTATTAGAACATAATAAAAATCAGGCAAAATTTAGTACGCCAGAAAACTATGGCGAACTTCATGGCAAGATTTTTAAATCTTTTGTTAATTCAAATACATTTAACGATAACTTTAGTAAACAGCCTGTGATTTGTCTGAGTGTTTCAACGACCAAGACATACCATCGAACTACAAATCAACATCCTGTATTGGGTGTGGAATATCAGCAAGATGCCTATTCTTTAACTGATGAATATTTTGCGAAAATGGGCTTAAAAGTTCGTTATTTTATGCCGAAAAATAGCGTTGCACCTTTGGCATTTTATTTCCGTGGAGATTTGCTCAGTGATTACACCGATCTCGAGTTGATCGGAACCATCAGTACCATGGAAACCTTTCAAAAGATTTATCGTCCAGAAATTTACAATGCAAATTCTGTGGCTGGACAGATTTATCAACCCAGCTTGAAACATCAGGATTTCTCGTTGACGCGTATCGTGTATGACCGTGAAGAACGTAGTCAGTTGGCAATTAAACAAGGTAAATGGACGGAAGAACACTTCATGAAGCCTTACCAAAGCATTCTTGAGCGCTGGGCTGCCAATTACGTTGATACGAGTTTTTCAGATAAAAAGTATTCTGAAAAAAACTGTGCTGCTGTTTAACTTAAGATAGAAGATTATTGATTATGAAACGTGTATTACCGACATCAACTGCTGGCAGCCTACCAAAACCGTCTTGGATTGCAGAACCTGAAAAACTATGGTCACCTTGGAAACTAGAAGGCGCTGATCTTGCACAAGGCAAACGCGATGCATTGTTAGTGTCTTTACAAGAACAGTTGCATGCTGGCATTGATATCGTGAGTGATGGTGAGCAAACCCGTCAACATTTCGTGACCACCTTTATTGAACATCTTGATGGTGTTGATTTTGCAAAGCGTGAAACCGTTCGAATTCGTAATCGTTATGATGCCAGTGTACCAACGGTTGTCGGTGCGGTATCTCGTCAGAAGCCAGTATTTGTGGAAGATGCCAAGTTCTTGCGTCAACAAACCACACAACCAATCAAATGGGCGTTACCGGGCCCAATGACTATGATTGATACCCTTTACGATGCGCATTACAAAAGTCGTGAAAAACTGGCTTGGGAATTTGCCAAAATTCTCAATCAGGAAGCTTTAGAATTAGAAGCAGCGGGCGTGGACATTATTCAGTTTGATGAGCCTGCATTTAACGTATTTTTTGATGAAGTCAATGATTGGGGTGTCGCTACGCTTGAGCGTGCGCTTGAAGGACTCAAATGTGAAACGGCTGTCCACATCTGTTATGGCTATGGTATTAAAGCCAACACCGATTGGAAAAAGACACTCGGTTCAGAATGGCGTCAATATGAAGAGGCCTTTCCGAAGTTACAACAGTCCAAAATCGACATTATTTCACTCGAATGCCATAACTCTCGCGTGCCGATGGATCTGATTGAACTGATTCGTGGTAAAAAAGTCATGGTGGGTGCGATTGATGTTGCAACCAATACTATTGAGACACCTGAAGAAGTGGCAGATACCTTGCGTAAGGCTCTTCAATTTGTGGATGCAGATAAACTCTACCCATCAACCAACTGTGGTATGACACCGCTTTCTCGTGATGTTGCAAGAGGCAAGTTACAGGCATTGAGTGCTGGTGCGGAAATTATCCGTCGCGAACTTTCTGCTTAATTGATCGCAAGATTATGCTGGATAAGACTGGTAAGAATGGATGAATATTCCCAACTTACCAGTTTTTAAGTTTGAGTCTAAAGCGTGAGTCAATTGAGCTATGAATTGACTCAGATGATGTAATGACCTGATAGAATTGCGTAATTGGCCCCGAATGAAAAATCAGGATTAAAGTAAGGAGCGAGGTGATGATTGAAACAACAGACTTTAGAAATGCAATGTCCTTATTGAGCAGTGCAGTCAGTGTTGTCACTACAGCAGGTTTAGCGGGTCGTTATGGCTTTACTGCATCTGCGGTATGCAGTGTCACAGATACGCCTCCGACATTGCTGGTATGTATGAATCAGTCATCTAGCTCACATATGCATTTTGTAGAAAACAAGATTTTAACCGTGAATGTGCTTAGTGCGCAGCATCAGCAGCTTTCCAATGTTTTTTCATCTAAGCTTAGTCCAGAAGAACGTTTTAAACATGGCATCTGGACAGAACTTGAAACGGGTGCGCCTGTACTCAATGATGCCCTGGTCAGTTTTGATTGTGAGATTGAGCAAATCCAGCAAGTGGGCACACATACCATTTTTATTTGTCCGATTGTGGCGATTCAACAGAATCAACATCACCAGAGTCTGGTGTATTTTAATCGGGGCTATCACCATGTCGGACATAGTCTAGAACAGATTGAAGTGGCTTAATTTTATTTTGATTACATCTACAGACTATAGGTCTTAAGATAAGTTTCTAAGCATTTTGTTTGAGTGTTTCGAGCATATCTGCGTCGGGATCATAAGTGGAATCGACCTCTTTAATGATGGCTTGACCTACTATGATTTGAGTCCCATTAAAGCTCATGGTTGGTGAACCGTAAAGTGTCCACCCCTGATTGAGTGCTTTACTGACGCGTGCGCAAAATTGCGCATCATCTGGACCTGTTAAATATCGATAGAGCTTCATTCTGGAATCGCTTGTAGTATTTACAACAATCATAAAATATTTAAAAGAAAACATTAAACTTAATTCAGCTCAAATCAGTCAATTTTTATTTACATAATGAGTAGCGGTTACTTGTACTTAGTAGCATAGCAGTAATTATTTAATAAGCTGATTTAAATAGACATTATATTTATTTTGATAATCTGAAACGTAGCCAGATTTTCGCGCTGATTTATAATCATAGAGTCGCTTTTAGACATATTCTAAAAGCGACTTGAAGGCTTTACCGATTATTTTAGTAAAATTGCCAGATCGATCAGTGGCGCTGTACTCGATGTACCAATCGTGGATGCTGCCACATTCGGCGTGCCATCAACGCTGACCGCTGCACGTGCACGGGTGTCACTTGTAGTCGACGTGTTGAGATCAACCCGATATAGCACAGAAGGTCCCATGCTTCCCGCAACTGTTGCAAGTGCCAGACCGTTATCACCCCCTGCAATATCAAAGCCGTTATTGGTGCCTAGAGTAATACCTAACCCACCAATTCGATTAATCGTACCGTTGTTTGGCGGGTCTTGTTTGACCAGTGTTTGATTGCTCTGATCCAGATCAAATAGTTCGGTTGCAACGCCGCTGATTGCGGTTTTAAAGCTGTTGGTATACGCCGCTGCCGTTACAATTGCACCCGCAATGCCGTTAATGTCACCGTCTTTAATGGTTTCGCCCGTATCGACATTAATACGTAAGCTTTGCCCAGTGTTACTGATCACGCGCAAGCGATCGGCCGCAGGGTTAAAGTCGACTGCAAATGAAGTGCCTTGTAGACTGCTGTAACTACTGCCATTAGCGGGCTTTAAAGCACTCACTAGTGTTGCAAGGCCAGTATCTGTATTGATGGTATACAAATTGGCTTTGTTGGTCAGACCATATAGCACACCAGATTTATCGGTGGTGGTGCGTAGTCGGTAATCAATACCAATAAACTTCTCATCAACCTGTACGCCTGTAATCGAACGCTCTGTAACATTGTTTGGCGTGCTCAACGAGAACACCACCAGTTTGTTATTGGCATTTAAACCGATACCTGAGGCGGTGCTATCTTTGGCACGTTTAAGTGCCAATCCGCGAATGCCTGAAGTGTTGAAGTTATTGGCCAGCGCCGCACTGTTAAATACGGCAGGATTACTGGTGCCGACGTTGCCGACATTGATTTGATACAGTTTATAGCTTCCTGCCGCTTTTAAGGCCGCATAGCCAACATTACTCACTGGGTCGATATCAAAACCGCTGCCACCTTGGAAATCCAGTCCTTCTGCAAGTCGTGCAGAAGTTCCCAGCGTACCCGCATTGGCGTTTTGCAAATAAATACTGTCGGTGGTCTGGTCAATACTGAATAAGCGTGTGGTCGCGGTGCCTGCAAACGCATTGGTATAGGCAGCGGCAACAATCACTGGACTGCTGGTGGTCGGGTTGATGTCACCATCAGTGAAGGTCGCTCCAGTATCCACATTGATACGTAGATTTTGCCCAGTATTGGTGATCACGCGTAGGCGGTCAGCCACAGGGTTAAAGTTGACCGTGATGAGTTCGGGGTCACCATTGATTTTACTAAAAGATGCATTACCATCGCTGCTATCTGTCGGATCTGCACTGAGTTTTCGAAGGAAAGTGGCTACACCAGTGCTAGGATCAATGGTATACAGATTGCCTTGTAAACCAACTGCATAAAGTTTTTCATCTTTTGGGCGATAATCAATACCCACAAGCTGATCATTGGCTTGAAGCATTGAGATTTTTTTTGATGACACGATTTGATCGGGTGTGTCGCGGTTCACAGAGGCGATGGAGCCATCTGCAGTTAAAATGATCGTATCTCCTGTAGCACTTGATGACATGCCATCATTGCTGTCAGAGTCCGAGTTGCATCCTGTAATCAAAAGGCAGCTTGCCGATGCAAGTGCCAAAGCCAACATACTTTTTTTCATGTTTTCATTCCAGTATTTTGTAGCATATGTAAAATTGGAGGTCGTGAGTAATTCATCATTGCAATGGACCTTTCCAATCGTTTTATTTCCAAACTGTTTTAATTGTGTTTTGAATAAATCGTGAATGATTTATCACTATTAAGTTATGATTGTGATCAGGTTATGTAAACAAAATAATTATTTTTGATATAAGGTAATTGACGGTATAAACGTAATTCTTCACATCGAATTCACAGTTAATGTGGGTAAAAAGTAAACAGATAAGTGGCTGCTGCATATAAATAAAATATCAGACTCATCGTCTTTCTTTTTTGGGCGCAGAAAAGCTGATGCATCATCTGCTTAAAATTGAATCTCAAAAAATAACTAATTTTTGAATTGATGCTTATTCAAAAGAAAAATTGAAGATTCTTAAAATGAAATGCATGAAATGATATTTAATATTGATATATGAGGGGGCCTGAATCTAGAACAGGGATTAAATCGAATTGATCAGGCATATATGCAAACCAAAAAAACAAGTATGAGAAAAATAGTTTCTATTACCCGTTTATCTTTTGTTTTTATGCTGCTGTTCAGCGTTGCCTTAAAAACTTCGTTATACTCTTGGCAAAATTAAACAGATGAGCGTCAGATTATGCGTGTACTTGTCGTGATGGACCCGATTGAAAATGTAAATCTCAAAAAAGATTCCACCATGGCCATGCTTTGGGCTGCCAGCCGTCGCGGACATGAGTTGGGTTACGCATTACAGCACGATTTATATATCGATCAAGGTAGAGCATTTGGTCTGATCTCACCTTTAAAAGTCTTTGAAGACTATCAGCATTATTATGAATTAGGAAACAAGCAAAAAGAATCATTGGCAGATTACGATGTGATCTTGATGCGTAAAGATCCACCATTTGATATGAACTTTGTGTATACCACCTATATTCTGGAACAGGCAGAACGCGAAGGCGCGTGGATTATTAATAAACCACAATCACTACGTGACTGTAACGAAAAACTCTTTGCCACTCAGTTTCCAGAGTTGCAAGTACCCACACTGGTGACCTCTCAACAGAGCCTGATTCGTGAGTTCATTCAAGAACACGGTGATGTGATTGTGAAACCGCTCGATGGTATGGGGGGAATGGGAATTTTTCGTCTATATCAAGATGGGGTGAACATTGGTTCAACCCTTGAAATGCTGACCGAAATGGGAACCTGTCCGATTATGGCACAGCGTTATATTCCTGAGATTGTAGAAGGGGATAAACGCATTTTGATGGTCAATGGTGAACCAATCCCGTATTGTCTGGCGCGTATCCCGCAAAATGGCGAAGTACGTGGCAATCTGGCCGCGGGTGGGTTAGGTGAAGCCCGCCCACTGACCGAAAATGACAAAATGATTGCTGCCAAGGTCGGGCCATATCTGCGTGACAAAGGTTTGGTATTTGTGGGACTTGATGTGATTGGAAATTATGTCACAGAAATCAATGTGACCAGCCCAACCTGTATCCGTGAAATTGATGCACAGTTTGGTACCTCAATTGCAGATACCTTATTTGATGTGCTTGAAGCAGGCCGTCAACACTAACAATAATACAGCCCCCATATTGTGACTGACTCGAGTTTGTCACAATATGGGGGCATTTAAAAAATGAGTTTTTGCTTTTCATTCATTTAATATATTTTTTATTGCAAAACAATCAAAAAACCCGATGCTTTATGTTGCAAACACGTGAAATAAGCTTTTCGTTATGTATGCTTTAGGATTAGAATAATCTGCTAAATAAATACCCGTTATTTCCTTTGTTTTTGAGCTGAAGAATATACCGTGACTGATCCATCACAAGTTAAACCTAAACATGTCATGATGATGGCTGCTGGCACGGGCGGTCATGTGTTTCCTGCATTAGCTGTGGCAAAACAACTCCAACAACACGGCTGTCAGGTATCATGGCTTGCAACGCCTGCGGGTATGGAAAACCGTTTACTGAAAGATCAGAATATTCCGATTTATCAGATTGATATTCAAGGTGTGCGTGGTAATGGGGCAGTACGTAAACTTCTGGCTCCCTTTAAAATTTTAAAAGCCACTTACAGTGCTATGCGTTATATGAAACAGCTCAAAGTTGATGCTGTAGCAGGTTTTGGTGGTTATGTGGCGGGTCCTGGTGGTTTGGCGGCACGCATTTTGGGGATTCCAATTCTGATTCATGAACAGAACGCTGTTGCGGGATTCACCAATACTCAGCTCGCTCGTGTGGCCTCAAAAGTATGTGAAGCATTTCCAAATACATTTCCCGCAAGTGCCAAACGAGTGACTACAGGTAATCCTGTACGAAAAGAAATTACCGCAATTTTAAGTCCAAAATGGCGTTATGATAGCCGTGAGCAAGCGGGACAACCTTTAAATATTCTGATTGTGGGAGGGTCGTTAGGCGCGCAGGCACTTAATGAACGGTTACCCGATGCATTGAAAAATCTCAATTTACCCCTCAATGTGTTTCATCAGTGTGGACAGAAACAGTTTGAAGAAACCCGAGTGCGTTACACAAATGCTCCTGCGAATATGAGCGTACAGGTAATGCCATTTATTGAAGATATGGCACAAGCCTATCGTGATGCAGATCTGATTATTTGTCGCGCAGGTGCGCTAACCGTCACTGAAGTTGCGACTGCTGGTGTTGCGGCAGTATTTGTGCCTTTACCGATTGCGGTGGACGATCATCAGACTGCAAATGCCAGATTTCTGGCAGATGTCGGTGCAGCCAAGATTTGCCAGCAATCGACCATGACGCCAGAAAACTTGGATGCATTACTTAAACCGTTAATGAATCGTCAGTTACTTTCAGAAATGGCTGTAAAAGCCCGTCAACATGCACAACCCAATGCTACCCAACACGTGGTAGACCTTATTCAAACTTTGTAAGTTAGAGTGCTCTATGTCACCAACAACCCCTGCCGATCAAGCAAAAAAACTCATTAAAGTTCCTGAAATGCGCCGTATCAAACACATTTATTTTGTGGGAATCGGTGGTGCAGGAATGTGTGGCATTGCGGAAGTGTTAAAAAATCAGGGCTACAAAGTATCTGGTTCTGACATTAAAGCCTCTAAAACAACAGCACATCTTGAACAAAAAGGCATTAAAGTTTATATCGGTCATACTGCTGATAATTTAAAAGCAGTCGATGTGCTGGTGGTATCCACTGCGATTGATCCTGAAAATCCTGAAGTCAAGGCCGCAATCGAAAATCGTATCCCCGTGGTGCGCCGTGCCGAGATGTTGGGCGAGCTCATGCGCTATCGCCATGGAATCGCGGTAGCTGGAACACATGGTAAAACCACCACAACCAGTTTGTTAACCACCATGTTGGCCGAAGAAAATATGGACCCAACCTATGTGATTGGCGGGTTGCTCAACCGTACGGGTGTCAATGCAGCACTGGGTGCAAGTCGATTTATTGTGGCCGAAGCCGATGAGTCAGATGCCTCATTCTTATATCTACAACCGATGGCGGCCATCATTACCAATGTTGATGCCGACCATATGGATACTTATGGCGGTAGCTTCGATAAGCTCAAAGATACCTTTGTTGAGTTTATTCATCGTTTGCCATTTTATGGTTTGGCTGTGGTCTGTGGTGATGATCATAATGTGCGTGAAATCATGCCACGTTTTGGCCGTCCAACACTGACCTATGGCTTTAATGAAGATAATGACATTCGCGCTGTAGACGTGGTGCAAGAGGGGATGCAGTCGCATTTTACCGTACTACGTAAAGATCGTGAACCACTGCGTTTGACTGTTAACCAGCCAGGACTGCACAACATTTTAAATGCATTGGCAGCCATTGGTGTGGCCACTGATGAAGGCGTATCTGATGCAGCAATTGCACGTGCATTGGAAGGCTTTAGTGGTGTTGGGCGTCGTTTTCAGGTTCAGGGCGAGTTTGAGTTGGGTGAAGGCAGTGTCAAACTAGTCGATGATTATGGCCATCATCCCAAAGAAGTTGAGGCAACCATTAAAGCTGCCCGTCAGAGTCATCCAGATCGTCGTTTGGTGATGATGTTTCAGCCTCATCGCTTTAGTCGTACCCGTGACTGTTTTGATGATTTTGTTGAAGTGTTATCGCAGGTCGATCAATTATTGTTACTTGAGGTCTACCCTGCAGGTGAGAAGCCCATTGTGGGCGCAGACAGTCGTACATTGGCTCGAAGTATTCGTTTGCGTGGTGATGTTGAGCCTATTCTGGTTGATCCAGTGGAAGGCAATTTGCCTAACATCATACAAAAAGTGTTACAACCAAATGACTTGTTATTGACGCAGGGTGCAGGTAACGTGGGAGCAATTTCCGTTGATCTTGCCCAGCAGCAATTGTATTTGAAATAAGTGTATTGCTTGATCATATTTAGTTTGCGATAAAATTTAAGGATAAAAACGTGTCAAATGCTTCAAAATTCGGCAAAGTGGCGGTGTTGTTTGGTGGGAAGTCGGCTGAGCGGGACGTTTCTTTAGATAGTGGTCAGGCCGTGCTTGATGCATTGTTACGTTCGGGTGTGCAGGCAGAAGCATTTGATCCAAAAGAACGTAGCGTGACAGAGCTGGTTGGTTATGATCGTGCCTTTATTGTTTTGCATGGTCGTGGCGGGGAAGATGGTCAAATTCAGGGGGTACTTGAATGGCTGGATATTCCTTATACCGGTACAGGCGTACAGGGTTCTGCCATTGGAATGGATAAAATCAAGACCAAGCAGATTTGGCAGGGGAGCGACCTTCCCACAGCGCCTTATCGCATTGTCAGCAAAGACTCAGACCTTAATGAGATTGTGGCTTCATTAGGCTTGCCTGTGATTATTAAGCCAGTCCATGAGGGCTCGAGCATTGGCATGAGCAAAGTTGAAAAAATCGAAGACTTTGCACCAGCCATTGAAAAAGCGACAGCACACGATGCAATCGTGATGGCAGAAAAATGGATTACTGGTCGTGAATACACGATTGTGGTGCTCAATGGAAAGGCATTGCCGGTCATTCGCTTACAACCACCGCAAGATGTTGCATTTTACGATTATGATGCCAAATATCAGCGTAATGATGTGCAGTATGGTATTCCATCTGGTCTATCTGATAGCGATGAAAAGAAACTGCAAGAGCTCACATTGCGTGCATTTCATACAGTTGGTGCAAGCGGCTGGGGCCGAGTCGACGCCATGCAAGATGAACACGGTAATTTCTGGTTGCTTGAAATCAATACCGTACCTGGCATGACCAGTCACTCGCTCGTACCTAAAGCTGCACAAGCCATAGGTATCGATTTTGATGCATTGTGCGTCGAAATTTTAGCGCAAACGCTTACAGGTTTGGCACACTAAATATGGCTCAGCTTCCAGCATCAATGCGTCGTAAAAGAGCGGCGATTACCTCTATCCATGAAAAACCACCATCACGCAAGCAAAAGCTTGTGAATGCAGGTGGGTGGATTTTGCTGTGTATTGCATTTGTGGTGCTGGCTGCTGGCGTATATGGTCTGTATAAAGTGATTACCGATGCTAAAATTGCCGATTTAAGTATTGTAGGCACGCGCTCGGTGGTAGAACAAAACCAGTTACAACAACATATCCAACCAATTATCAAAGATAACTACTTTACTTCTGACCTTGAGCAGATTCGGGATAAAGCACTTGAAATCTCGTGGGTTGATCGTGTTGTTGTGTCTCGTGCATGGCCAAACAGTATTCGGGTCCGCATTATGCCACGCCACGCTATTGCACGCTGGGGAACGGGGCGCTTGCTCAGTGATAGCGGCGATGTATATGCAGAAGCTGAATTAAAAAATCATCCAAATTTACCGATGCTGCATGGACCGATTACCCAGTCTAAAGCGATGATGCGTCGTTACAATGAAATTAATCAATTATTCCAGCCTGTCAATTTACGTTTAACTGAGTTATATCTAACAGAACGTATGACATGGTTTATGCAATTTGATTCTGGTTTACGTGTCATTGTAGATCAGGACCAAACCATGAGTAAGTTGCAACGTTTAAGTCATCTTGCTCAAACTGACCTAAAACCTGTGTGGTCTAAAATCTCAGCCATTGATTTACGCTATAGAAATGGATTATCACTACAGTGGAAAACAGGCGTACCGCCCAAAATATTAAATGGTCAGTTTGTTGTAACGAGTGATGACACAAATGTTGCATCTGGAATGACAGCAAAGCCATAATGTTTGGCTTTTAAATAACAGGCATTTTTTGCCATATTAGACAACGAACAAATGGTAGTGAGTAATGAGTGAAGCTGTTCCCTCGGTTGTTGCGATTGACATTGGGACACATAAAGTTTCAGTTTTGATTGGTAAAGTTCACGCACCGGATAACATTCAGGTCATCGGGATGGCCACTGCACGTAACCGTGGCATGAATAAAGGCAAAATAGTTAGTCTCGATAAAGTCATCTCCGCAATTAAAAATGCCGTTGCTGAAGCGGAAAACATGGCTGAATGCCGTGTTCACACAGCATGGGTGTCGATTCCAACAACAGAATTACAAAGTTTTTATGCTTCGGGTCGTATCCCTATTGCGAAAGCTGATCATACTATTACCACGAATGAGGTCGTGCGCGCGTTAGAACTTGCAAAAGCAAGCCATGTCACGCCAGATTATTACTTGGCCAGTGCTGTACCACTTGGTTTTGAACTGGATGATTCATCAGAATGGGTTCAGAATCCGATCAATATGTCGGCACATAGTATGACTGGACATTATCAGTTGATGATGATGCCGATCAGTATCATGCAAAATCTGGATCGGGCCATGAAAGGTGCCAGTATCGGTGTCGAAAAAATGGTGGTGTCCTGTCTTGCAACAGCCGAAGCCAGCTTGCTTAAAGATGAAAAAGAGTACGGTGTCTGTTTGTTGGATATTGGGGCAGGCACAACCAATATTGCGGTGTATCTGGATGGTCGTTTGGCGCTTGCGAGAACGTTGCAGCGTGGTGGCGAAAATGTAACGCGCGATATTGCGGCCGTTTTACAAACGACGACAGAAGAAGCTGAACGCATCAAAATTCTACATGGTTGCGTCGATTTAAGCGCCATTAAGCCTGATCAAATGATTCAAGTGCAAGCCATTGATGGCCCACAGACCATTAGTCGTATTGAACTTGCTGAAATCATTATTGCGCGTTATGAAGAAATTCTTGGACAAGTACGTGATGAACTTGAACGAAGCGGTGCCATTCATGGTTTATATCATGGTGTGGTACTAACAGGTGACGCTTGCCAAATTGAGGGAATGATTAGTTTGGCACGTCGTATACTGGGTGTTTCTGCACATCTGGGGAATCCGCCATTACAGGTTTATGCTGATGATCAGCATCAAGCTTCGATTCGACGTTCTATGTATGCCACAGCAGCGGGTTTATTGATGTTCAGTCAAAGCGAGCTGCAAGATACGGTCGAAGATTCCGAAGAAGCGTCACAACGTTCGTTATGGAATCGTGTTGCAAATGGCTGGAATACCTTGAATACCAAGCTAAAAGCCATCTTTTAAGGTGTATGTGTTTTTAGGGAATATTGTTGGGATGTTGTAATAGTAAATTGTCATACTTGACAAGCTAAGTATTGAGCAGCATCCTAAAATCTATTGTTTATTAAAGATCAAGGCAGTATACGGGCTGAAGTGACTGCCAAATGAATTAGGGAACTCTACAGGTCATGGCCTCATTTGAATTTATAGAAGATGAACTAAGCGATAGCAACGGTCAAGCCCGTTTCACTGTGTTTGGTGTTGGTGGTGGCGGTGGTAATGCCGTACAGCACATGGTGCAATCTGATATTAAAGGTGTGAAATTTGTTTGTGCCAATACAGACAAGCAAGCACTTGACAGTATGAATGCGCCATTCAAGATTCAGCTCGGAGAGCAAAGTACACGCGGGTTGGGTGCAGGTGCAAATCCAGAAGTGGGTCAGATTGCAGGTGAAGAAAGCCGCGAAATGATTCGTCAACATCTTGAAGGCACAGATATGGTATTTGTGACGGCAGGTATGGGGGGTGGAACAGGTACAGGTGCTGCACCAGTCGTTGCTGAAATCGCACAGGAAATGGGAATTTTAACGGTGGGTGTTGTTACGACACCGTTTAATTTTGAAGGTCGCCGTCGTCAGCGTGCTGCTGAAAAAGGAATAGAAGCACTCGAAGCACATGTCGACTCTTTGATTATTATTCCAAACCAGCGTTTGCTCAGTGTCTATGGCGACATTTCAATGCGCGATGCCTACAAAAAGGCAGATGACGTATTGCTTAATGCGGTACGTAGTATCTTTGATCTTGTGGTTAATCGTGGTCATATTAACCTTGACTTCGCCGATTTGAAAACTGCCATGAGTACGCGTGGTTACGCGATGATGGGTGTCGGTTTAGGTCGTGGTGAAGATCGTGCACGTCAGGCTGCAGAGCAGGCCATTCGTAGTCCATTGTTAGATAATGTGAATATCATCAATGCTAAAGGTGTATTGATCAACATTACTGGTGGTGATGATATTACCTTGCGTGAAACAGAAATTATTACCGATGTAGTCAACCAGATTGTCGATCTGGATGAAGGTGAAATTTTCTACGGTACGGTCTTTGATCCAGAAGCACGTGATGAGTTACGTGTGACAGTTATAGCAACAGGTTTAACCCGTAACGCGAGCGAAGCAGAGCCACGCAAACGTCATGTTCCACATCATGTTCATGTGCCAACGGCACATGCTGTAGATGAAGATGATGTACCTGCGATTAGCAAACGTCAAGGAACTGAGGCCTCTGCTGCACCAAGTTCATCACCTCGCTCATCTCCAATGAGTATTCAGGATTATCTTAAAAATCAACAACGTAAATAGTTTTTGCATAAAGATAGCCAAAAGGTAGTGAGATTCACTACCTTTTTTATTTTTTATCAATAGCTAAATATGCTAACGTATATCGGTTTTTAAGAGAAAGTTAGAGTAGCATGTTGAAACAACGTACCCTCAAACGTGTGGTAAAGGCGAGTGGCATTGGTCTTCATAGTGGTCAGAAGGTCATGATCAATTTTTTGCCCCATACAGTTGATGGTGGAATCGTGTTTCGCAGAATTGATTTGGATCCACCTGTCGAAATTCAGGCAGATTCGCTACTGATTCAAGAAGCTTTTATGTGTTCGAATCTGGTACTAGAAGACGTTAAGGTCGGAACGATTGAGCATGTCATGAGTGCCATTGCAGGGCTTGGCATTGATAATCTGATTATCGAAGTATCTGCTTCTGAAGTACCAATTATGGATGGCAGTGCAGGGCCGTTTATTTACTTGTTGATGCAAGGCGAGTTGCATGAACAAGATGCACCGAAAAAATTTATAAAAATATTAAAGCCCGTTGAGGCGCTGATTGATGACAAACGTGCCATTTTTACGCCACACGAAGGTTTCCAGTTAAATTTTACAATTGATTTTGATCATCCCGCATTTGCCAAAGAGTATCAGTCTGCCACGATTGACTTTTCGACAGAAGTATTTGTTTATGAAGTCAGTGGCGCAAGAACATTCGGTTTTATGAAAGATCTTGATTATCTAAAAGCCAATAATCTGGCATTAGGAGCGAGTCTGGATAACGCGATTGGCGTCGATGATACCGGTGTGGTGAATGAAGAAGGACTACGATTTTCGGACGAATTTGTTCGACATAAGATTCTGGATGCTGTGGGTGATTTGTATCTCATGGGACATCAGATTATTGCCAAGTTTGATGGCTATAAATCTGGGCATGCACTGAATAATCAGTTATTACGCAATGTACAAAGTGATCCTTCTAACTACGAAATTGTAACATTTGATGACATTAAAAATTGTCCAATTCAGTATGTACACGTCGCCTAAGTAATTGTGTTGTGGTTGAAATGTTATATTGTAATAAATTAAAAAGATAACTGCGTCACATATATTTTTAAAATAGACATTTTACTGAAATGGTTGTTACTTTTTATTGCTTGCCAAACGTAATAAAGCTTGGCTAAGCTTAGGGTCGCTCACCAAGCCAGCGGCACCTTGTAACATTTCTTGTGTCTCAGGCGTGAGAGAGGTTTTTGAATCTGTAGGGGATTGGGGAAGTTGCGATTTTGGTCGTAAACGCACTTGAATTTTTTGTAGTTCATTTAAGCCTTCAAGTTGAGCCAACTTGGTAATATATTGTGTTTGAAGATAGCCAAGCTGACTAATCATGGCCTGATTTTCGCCGGTTAGGGTCAACACACCATATTGATAACAGACTACTTGCCATTTTTCAGGTTGAGGCAATAAGGGTTGAATAAGTTTCGTAAGTTTTTGCCATTGTGCAACTTGCGCTGTAAGAAACGTTAAGTTTCCTGTTTTTATGTGTTTTCTTGTTTGTTGAAACACGTTTTTAGGTTCAGACATTGTCAATATCCAGTTTGAATGTGTCTTCATCTTATACGTGTATTTCAACGGATATCAAGGAAGAGATCACACAAGGAACTTTGAGTAAGAACAGTTTCAAGAGGTTTTTTATGCATCCGCGCCGTATTTTACTTGCTTTTTCGCTGGCAGCTTCTGCCGCATCAGTCGCTTTCGCTGATTATCAAACGATAGACCAAACCAGTGCAACACCATCAGACCGTCTTGAACAACTCTCTCGTACATTGAGTCAGGGTTCTTATTCACATCCAGATGATCTTGATTTACCTGCCAGTGCGAGAGTTTCAGTAACTTTACGCGAAAAATCAATAGAGCTAAATAACCAGACCCTCGAGAAAAAGTATCCTGGTTCGTCTTCTCGTTATAACACGTCCAATAATAATAGCCCTTATTCATGGTTAGTCACCCATCCTTTGCCAGATATGGTTCGTGTATCATCTGAATTTGGTACGCGTACACTGTTGGGTACGACGCGTCCTCATGAGGGAATTGATTTATCTGCGCCGAGTGGCACACCAATTTATGCCTCTGGTCCAGGTATTGTCACCAAAGCAGGCTGGGGTACAGGTTATGGTCAATATGTTGAGATTAATCATGGAAATGGTTACCTGACACGTTATGCACATGCTTCACGAATTATGGTTCAAGTGGGTGATCGTGTGAGTGCGGGTGAACGCATTGCTAATGTTGGTTGTACAGGTCGTTGTACAGGCCCACACTTGCATTTTGAAGTGGTGAAAGATGGTCAGCGTAAAAATCCAGGCTCTTATCTTGCGTTATTGCCGTAATGAGTGCATGTCAGATTATTTTCTCCATGTCTCTCACCGATTCAGTTATTTTTACGGATGAATTAAGCCTAACATTGAATCTCAAATAGTTGTGTATAAAAAATCGCCTTTAATTGGCGATTTTTTGTTATTTTAGGTTATAAAAGGTCAATGACTATTTATTATCTAAATAATGATGCCAATCTGTATTCACCTGTGGGGATAACTTGCATCCCCCTAAATATGATAAAAATAGACCCCATACAAAAGACTAAGGAAAAGGTGAGTTATGGCGTTTTATGGTGATTCCGACGCACAAGAAACCAAAGAATGGCAAGATGCATTTGACTCGGTTCTACAGCACATGGGAACTGAGCGCGCTGCATTCTTATTGGAAAAGCTTTACCAACGTGCGATTGCAAAGCATGTTCCCATTCAACGTCTAAATACGCCTTATTTAAATACGATTTCGGTTGCTGAAGAACCTGCGATGCCAGGCGATCAGGATATGGAACGCCGTATTCGTGCATTGATCCGCTGGAACGCTTTGGCGATGGTATTGCGTGCGAATAAGACAGGTGATGATTTAGGTGGTCACTTGGCCAGCTTTGCATCTTCAGCAACGTTATATGATGTTGGTTTTAACCACTTCTTCCGTGCCAATAGTGATAACTTTGGCGGCGACATGATCTATTATCAAGGTCACTGCGCACCAGGTATTTATGCACGTTCATTCCTTGAAGGCCGTTTGACTGAAGACCAGCTCAATAACTTCCGTCGTGAAGTGAATGGTAACGGTTTATCAAGCTACCCACATCCATATTTAATGCCTGATTACTGGCAGTTCCCAACAGTATCGATGGGTCTTGGCCCAATCATGTCGATTTATCAAGCGCATATTCAAAAATATTTGATGAATCGTGGCTTGATTAAAGAAGAAGATCGTAAAGTTTGGGCATATCTTGGCGATGGCGAGATGGATGAACCTGAAAGTACAGGTGCAATCTCACTTGCAGGTCGTGAAAAATTAGACAACCTGATTTGGGTGGTGAACTGTAACTTACAGCGTCTTGATGGTCCTGTACGTGGTAATGGTAAAATCATTCAAGAACTTGAATCTTTATTCCGTGGTGCGGGTTGGCGTGTCATTAAAGTGGTTTGGGGTCGTCATTGGGATCCGCTATTGGCCAAAGATAATTCAGGCGCACTTAAAGCCATCATGGAAGAAGCGGTTGATGGTGATTATCAACGTTATCAAGTAAAAGGTGGTGCATATACGCGCGCGCACTTCTTTGGTAAATATCCTGAAGCTGAAGACTTAGTGAAAAATCTAAGCGATGAAGATATTGATAATCTGAATCGTGGTGGTCATGACCCGTACAAAGTATACGCAGCGTATGCAGAAGCGATGAAGAGCACAGGCCAGCCTACGGTAATTTTGGCAAAAACTGTCAAAGGTTATGGTTTGTCTGACGAAATCGAAGCGGTTAACAAAACCCATCAGATCAAAAAGATGCATGTTGATTCACTTAAATATGTACGTGATCGCTTCAATCTGCCATTTACCAATGAGCAACTTGAAGAACTACCGTTATATCGTCCAGCAGAAAACTCGCCAGAATTAAAATACATGAAGGCACGCCGTGAAGCATTGGGTGGTTATCTGCCTGCACGTCGTAAAGAAAGTGAAGCACTGGCGATTCCAGATATTTCAATTTTTGATAGCGTTTTAAGCGGTAGTAACGGAAAAGAACAATCCACCACGATGGTGATGGTACGTTTGATTGCTGCTTTACTTAAAGAAAAAGCAATTAAAGACCGTGTTGTGCCAATTGTTCCAGATGAAGCACGTACCTTTGGTCTGGAAGGTATGTTCCGTCAATTGGGTATTTATGCTGCGCATGGTCAGAAATATACACCAGAAGACAATGAACAGCTCATGAACTATCGTGAAGCCAAAGATGGTCACATGTTGCAAGAAGGGATCAATGAAGCGGGTGCGATGAGTGCATGGGCTGCGCTTGGTACCAGTTATTCAACCAATAACTTGCCAATGATCCCAATGTACATGTACTACTCAATGTTTGGTTTCCAGCGTATTGGCGATATTGCGTGGGCAGCAGGTGATGCGCAGGCGCAAGGTTTCTTGCTCGGTGCTACAGCGGGTCGTACCACATTAAACGGTGAAGGCTTACAGCATCAGGACGGTCACTCACACATTCTGGCAAATACTATTCCAAACTGTATTTCTTACGATCCATGCTTTGGTTATGAATTGGCTGTTGTGGTGCATGATGGTTTACAGCGTATGTATGTCAATCAGGAACGTGTGTTTTATTACTTAACGGTCATGAATGAAAACTATGAACATCCAGAAATGCCAAAAGGTGCTGAAGAAGGTATCAAGCGCGGGATGTATTTGTTTGAAAAAGACGACAAAGCCACTGTACAGCTTCTTGGTTCGGGTGTGATTCTGCGTGAAGTGATTAAAGCAGCGAAAATTTTGCGTGAAGAATATCAGATCCACTCAAATATCTGGAGTGTCACCAGCTTCAATGAGTTGTCACGTGATGGTATGGCGTGTGATGAATACAATCGCTTGCATCCGCTTGCAGAAGAAACCAAAGAGTCTTGGGTATCTCAGCAGTTACGCGGTACAGATGGTATCGTGGTATCAGCAACAGATCATATGCGTGCGTATAGCGAACAAATTCGTGCTTACCTTCCAGACAATCGTCCTTATGTCACATTGGGTACAGATGGTTATGGTCGTTCGGATACTCGCGGCAATCTGCGTAGTTACTTTGGTGTAGATGCAGCTCACATCGTGGTCGCAACATTGAAGAAACTGGCAGATGAAGGTGAAGTTGAAAACCGTTTGGTCAAAGACGCGATTTCAAGCTTTGAATTGGAAACTGATCGTCCAGTCGCATGGGCACCTCAGGCACATCCTGAAGTTCAGCCTGTTGCAGCTTACGAAGAACACTCAGGTGAGGGGAACTAAGACATGCAAGTGAAAACACCTGATATTGGCGTAGATAAAGCAACCGTTGCTGAAATTCTGGTAAAAGTCGGCGATACTATTTCAGAAAATGACAGTCTGATTCTACTCGAATCGGACAAGGCTTCTGTTGAAGTACCAAGTACAGCTTCTGGCGTGGTAAAAAGCATTTTGGTGAGCCTTGGTGATGAAGTTTCGGAAGGAACAACACTGATTGAGCTTGAAAGCGGCGACAATACTGACAAAACTGAATCTGAATCGGCACCAGCCCAAACTGAAGTTAAAGCAGAAACACCTGTTGAGCAAGTTGCTCCACAGGAAACCAAACCAGCGACTTCAACTTCGGCTGCATCATCTGTAGTTGAAGTTCAAGTGCCAGATATTGGTGTAGAAAAAGCCACTGTCGCGGAATTGTTAGTCAGTGTCGGCGATGAAATCGCTGAAAATGACAGTCTGGTTCTACTTGAGTCGGATAAAGCTTCGGTTGAAGTGCCAAGCACGGTTTCTGGTACGATTGAAAGTATCGAAGTGAAAGCAGGCGATACCATTCAAGAAGGTGTTCTGCTACTGAAAGTCAAAACAGCAGGTGCTTCGAATGCTGCACCAGCGAAACAAGAAGCTGTTGTACCTACAGCGGCACCTGTTGCAACCAAAGCAGAAACTCAGGCTGAGACGCCAGCAGTTCAAAGCGCACCAGCTGGGGCAGTAGATGTACTCGTGCCTGATTTGGGCGTAGACAAGGCTGCCGTGGCTGAGATTTTGGTCAACGTGGGTGACAAGATTACCAAAGATGAAAGTATCGTTGTGGTGGAATCAGACAAGGCGACTGTTGAAGTTCCAAGTACGGTATCTGGTATTGTCAAAGCTATTCACGTAAAAGCGGGTCAGGATGTCAAAGAAGGCATTCTTTTAGTGACTGTAGAAGCTGAAGGTGCCGTTGCAAGCGCGCCAAAGGCACCTGTAGCAAAAGCTGAAGCAGCTCCTGCGCCAGCGGCACAGAAAGCTGAAGCACCTGCGGCTAAAGTTGAAACAGCACCACAAGCAGGTGCGGACAAGCTCACCAAAGAGCAAGAAGCTGAAAATTCGAAAGTCTATGCAGGTCCAGCGGTGCGTAAATTGGCACGTGAGTTGGGTGTTGTGTTGGCTCAGGTTAAAGCATCTGGCGAGCATGGGCGTTTGATGAAAGAGGACATCTATGCGTATGTCAAACAACGTCTAACAGCACCTGTTGCTGCGCCAAAAGCTGCGGCTGCGGCAGTTGCATCAGGCTTGCCAACATTGCCAGATTTCAGTGCATTTGGTGGTGTGGAAGAGAAAACGCTGACACGTTTACAGCAAGTATCGATTCCACAACTCTCTTTAAATAACTTTATTCCTCAAGTGACTCAGTTTGACCTTGCGGACATTACTGAACTTGAAGCATGGCGTAATGATTTAAAGGGTAACTTCAAAAAAGAAGGGATTAGCCTGACCATTATGGCATTTATCATTAAAGCGGTTGCGCATCTTTTGAAAGAAGAGCGTGAATTTGCTGGACATTTGTCTGATGATGGTAAGTCTGTATTGTTGCGTAAAGAGATTCACATGGGTATCGCGGTCGCGACACCAGATGGCTTGACTGTGCCTGTGCTTCGCAATCCTGATCAGAAAACGATTAAGCAAATTGCGGTTGAACTGGGTGTAATTGGTCAAAAAGCACGTGATAAGAAGCTTTCACCAAAAGATTTACAAGGTGCAAACTTCACTATTTCAAGCCTGGGCGCGATTGGTGGTACGGCATTTACACCTTTGGTGAATTGGCCGCAAGTGGCAATCTTGGGTATTTCACCTGCAACTATGCAGCCTGTATGGAATGGTAAAGACTTTGACCCGCGCTTAATGTTGCCACTGTCATTGTCTTATGATCACCGTGTAATCAATGGTGCTGACGCTGCGCGTTTCACCAATAAGTTGACCAAGTTACTTCAGGACATCCGTAGCTTGCTTATTTAATGCATAATATTTCTTAATTCTGTTATTTCTCTAAAAACCTCGCTCTGGCGGGGTTTTTTAATGCAGTTTCATTTATCGGAAGCGCATTAAGAACAGAAAATTCAATTTGAAAAAAAAATTAAACCCCTTTACACTAGGCTTACTTCATTGGGGAGTAGCCTCTATTTACGCAAAGTAAATAGGTGATGATCAACATAATTGCTCAACAGAGCATGGTCATCATAGCTTAAACGCTTCCAAGCGTTCCAGAGTTGGCAAGACCTTTGATTTATCGTTCTGCACTTTTTGGCTAGCAGGAGCGATAGGTCATAGGTATTTGTGCTAGCCAGAGAACAGACATGCAAGAATTCCTAATTTCGACTTCTGTTGTTGCCCTTGCTGAAATGGGCGACAAAACCCAGCTTCTCGCGCTTTTACTCGCTGCCCGGTTCCGCAAACCTGTTCCGATTTTGATTGCAATTTTGTTAGCGACGACCATCAACCATGGTTTGTCTGCTGTATTGGGTCAATGGCTGACCACTGTCTTAAATCCAACGGTCATGGTATGGGTCTTGGCCATTGGTTTTATTGGAATGGCCATGTGGATGCTTATCCCAGATAAACTGGATGATGAAACCGACAGTATTAATAGATGGCAGCGTTTTGGCGTATTTGGGGCAACTTTTATTCTGTTTTTTCTTGCAGAAATTGGTGATAAAACTCAGATTGCAACCGTAGCGTTAGCAGCCCGTTTTGACAGTGTATTCTGGGTAATGCTGGGTACGACGGTAGGAATGATGATTGCCAACGCACCAGCAGTATTTATTGGCAATAAGATGGCTGACCGCTTACCGATTGCCCTGATTCATAAAATTGGTGCTGCGATTTTCCTGATCGTGGGTATTTCGACCTTGGTGCAACATTACTTCTTCTAACTCAGTTGATCATAAAAAAACGCCCTCTAGAAGGGCGTTTTTTAATTTATTTTTGTGTTGAATAAGCACTTTTAAGATGCATGAGTTGGTCAGATTTACGTTAAAATATGATAGAGAGTATTGAATCGAAAGATTCATGCTAATGAAATAAAAAACACAAAAGTAGAATCAGGTGCGTGCCGTTTTAGGCAGAATATAGGATGTTGGTATGCAATTAATGAATGAGCGTCAATGCGTCATTGCAAGTTATGTGATCATGACCTTAAGTCTGTTGATGATCTTGCCATTGCATCTTTTGCCTGGACTGCTTTCAGGTTTATTGGTTTATGCACTGGTCACCAGCCTAAGCCCGTATGTTGAACGTTTTTCAAATCGCAAATATGGGCGTGTGACCGTGGTTGCAATTTTTAGTATTGTTATCATCACGTTGCTAGTGGTGTTAATGGTCAGTCTGAGTGCTTATGTGGTGCATGATCTTAGAGGTGGCGGCTTGTCCTCGGTCAATGCGAATCTGGATGTATTGCTGAAAAAATTCCAGCATGAAGTAGGCGGATATTTTCCTGGTTTTGTGCCAGAAAGTATCGATGAAATGAAAGACACACTCTTGAGACTGTCAAAGGACCACTTAATTACCTTACAGCATGCAGGAACGGACGTATTACATGGTTTTGTGACCATGATTGTTGGCATGATTTTGGGTGCGTTGATTTCTTTGCACCCGCATCAGAGCGAAAAGGAAATGCCACTATTTCGACGTGTCTTTCTTCAGCGTTTAGACATGCTGTATCGTGCGTTTAAAAATATTGTATTTGCACAAGTCAAGATCTCACTGATTAATACGATTCTATCAGGTTTATTTATTTTTATTGCTTTGCCTTTGATGGGAATGCATTTACCATTCGGTAAGACATTGGTTATTCTTACTTTTGTATTTGGATTATTGCCCGTTATTGGAAATTTGATGTCGAATACCTTGGTGGTGCTGGCCGCGATTAGTGTCTCATTTACTACTGCCGCAATTGCATTAATGTATTTGGTATTGATTCATAAACTCGAATATTTTTTAAATGCAGATATTATTGGACAACGAATCAATGCCAAAGCCTGGGAGCTTTTGATTGCCATGCTGGTATTTCAGGCGGTTTTTGGCTTGATTGGTCTGGTTGCTGCACCAATTTATTACGCTTACTTCAAAAGTGAGATGAAAAAGGCCGAATTGATTTAAATGGTACTGAAAAAAATGCCTTGAACGCTGTGGAAAAGCAGGACAAATAAAAAATTAGCGCAAGAAAAATGAAATTTAGTGTTAAATTTGTTTATAATAGCTCACGGAAATTACCAGTGAGATTGTTATGCTGACCATCGTTCAAGAAGCGTTAACCTTCGATGATGTCTTATTACTCCCTGCCTATTCTACAGTTCTCCCAAAAGATGTCTCCTTAAAGACACGTTTGACTCGCGGCATTCAATTAAATGTTCCACTTGTTTCAGCTGCAATGGATACAGTGACTGAGTCACGTATGGCGATTGCGATGGCACAAAACGGTGGTATCGGTATTTTGCACAAAAACATGGACATTGCTGCACAAGCTGCAGAAGTTCGTCGTGTGAAAAAATTTGAAGCAGGCATGGTCAAAGATCCGATTACGGTGAGCCCTGAAACCACAGTACGTGAATTGATTGCAATCACACAAGCAAACAATATCAGCGGCGTACCTGTAGTGAAAGATGGTCAGGTTGTTGGAATTGTGACAGGACGCGATACACGCTTCGAAACGAATCTTGAGCAGCCTGTAAGCAATATCATGACACCACAAGATCGTTTGGTGACAGTGAAAGAAGGCGCATCAAAAGAAAGCATTCAGGCATTACTACAAAAGCACCGCATTGAAAAAGTTTTAGTGGTGGATGACCTTCATGCGCTTAAAGGCTTGATTACTGTAACAGACTTTCGCAAAGCCGAACTTTATCCGAATGCATGTAAAGATGAACTTGGCCGTCTACGTGTGGGCGCAGCTGTCGGCACAGGTGCAGAAACGCCTGCACGTGTTGAAGCACTGGTTGAAGCAGGTGCGGATGTGATTGTTGTGGATACAGCCCATGGTCATTCTGCAGGCGTCATTGAGCGTGTACGCTGGGTAAAACAGAACTACCCACAAGTACAGGTGATTGGTGGCAACATTGCAACAGGTGATGCAGCATTGGCTTTGCTTGATGCGGGTGCCGATGCAGTTAAGGTCGGAATTGGTCCAGGTTCAATTTGTACCACACGTATTGTTGCGGGTATTGGTGTACCTCAAATTTCAGCCATTGACAACGTTGCGCGTGCCTTGAAAGGTGAAATTCCATTAATTGCAGATGGTGGTATCCGCTTCTCTGGTGATATGGCTAAGGCTATTGCTGCTGGTGCAAGTACGATTATGGTCGGTTCATTGATGGCAGGTACAGAAGAAGCACCTGGTGAAGTCGAGTTCTTCCAGGGGCGTTATTACAAAGCTTATCGTGGTATGGGTTCTTTGGGTGCGATGTCTGGAGCAAGTGGCTCTTCAGATCGTTATTTCCAGGACGCGAAAGCGGGTGTCGAAAAGTTGGTCCCAGAAGGGATTGAAGGTCGTGTACCTTACAAAGGTCCAATGAGTGCAATCGTGCATCAGATGATGGGTGGTTTACGTTCATCTATGGGCTATACAGGGTCTGCTGATATCGAAGCAATGCATCAAAATACCCAATTTGTGAAGATTACGGCTGCAGGTATGCAAGAGTCACATGTACATGATGTGACCATTACCAAAGAAGCGCCAAACTACCGTATTGGTTAATTTTCAATACGGTTGAGCCTGAATAAAAAACGCCGTCAGTCCACTGACGGCGTTTTTGTTTTGGTGTAAAGTAAACAGATAGATGGTGGCTTCACCACAAGATAAAGAAGTGAGTCAAAGATGAGTTATTTTGGAACCGATGGCATTCGTGGAAAATTCGGTGAGATGCCGATCACCCCTGAATTTGCATTAAAATTAGGGTTTGCCGCTGGAAAAGTATTAAAACGAACAAGTCCAATTAATAAGCCTATTGTTGTTTTGGGTAAAGATACCCGTTTATCTGGTTATATTTTAGAGTCAGCTTTACAGGCAGGTTTAAATGCGGCAGGCGTTTATGTGCATTTACTGGGGCCTTTGCCAACCCCTGCAATTGCGCATCTAACGCGTGCTTTACATGCCGATGCAGGTATTGTGATTTCTGCATCTCATAATCCCTACTTTGATAATGGCATTAAGTTTTTCTCTGGTGAAGGTAAAAAACTACCTGATTCACTTCAAGATGAGATTAATCAGGAACTTGAGCACGAGTTGCATATTGAAGACACCGCAAATTTGGGTAAAAGTGTGCGTCTCATCGATGCTAATGGGCGCTATATCGAGTTTTGTAAATCAACTTTTCCGTATCATTTTGACTTACGAAATCTGACCATTGTGGTGGATTGTGCCAATGGTGCAGCCTATAACGTAGGTCCTTCGGTTTTTCGTGAGCTCGGTGCAAAAGTGATTGCACTGTATAATGATCCGAATGGTATGAACATCAATGAGCATTGTGGTTCAACCCATCCAGAAAATCTGCAAAAAGCAGTGGTTCATTACAAGGCCGATTTAGGCATTGCTTTTGATGGTGATGCAGACCGAGTGATTCTGGTTGATAAATTCGGAGAGTTGGTCGATGGAGATCATATTCTATATATCTTGGCGACTCAGGCCAAAAAGAAACCTGCTGGCATTGTCGGCACGGTCATGAGTAATATGGCTTTGGAATTGGCTTTGGCAAAAGCTGATGTGCCGTTTATACGCGCCAAGGTCGGAGATCGCTATGTGTTACAGGCACTTGAAGAAAATGATTGGGTGACTGGAGGCGAGCCTTCTGGACATATTTTGACCTTAGACAAGAGTACAACGGGTGATGCCATTATTGCGGCATTACAAGTGTTGACGGTTATGGTTGAGCAAAATAAAGCTTTACATGAACTGGTAACTGGTTTTGAATTATTCCCGCAAGTACTGGTCAATGTGCGTCTGGATCAAATGATGGATCCATACTCGGTCCCCGCCTTAGTCAGTGAATTTGAACAGGCAGAAGCACAGTTGAAAGGACGTGGACGTCTATTGATTCGTAAATCAGGTACCGAACCTGTCATTCGTGTGATGGTTGAAGGTGACAATCAAAAAGAAGTCACTGACTTGGCTCATCGTTTGGCAGAATCTGTACGTACACATGCCGCCTAAGGTAATCAATTCGCTATGAAAGATGTAATTAAAGATCTCAGCGAACTTCGCATGAGTTATGAAAAAGGTGAACTACACGAAGCGCAAGTGGACACCCATCCTCATGAGCAGTTCTTACAATGGTTTAATCATGCATTGCAATCGAATCTGCATGAACCTTACGCAATGTCATTGGCGACCTGTAATCGTCAAGGACGTCCCCATGTAAGAACAGTTTTATTGCGCGGTGCAACAGCACAGGGTTATGACTTTTATACCAATTATGACAGTCAGAAAGGCATCGATCTAGCCGAAAATCCATATGCAGAGTTGCTGTTTTACTGGCCGAGCCTAGAGCGTCAAGTACGTATTGGTGGGATAGTCAATAAAATCTCGGAGCATGAATCGACAGATTACTACCATAAACGTCCTCGTGATAGTCAGATTGCTGCACATATTAGTACGCCGCAGAGTGGAATAATTGCAAATCGTGAAGAATTACAGCAACGTTTTAATCGGTTATATGAGCAAGTCGGTCAGCAGACGGTACTTTCTAAACCAGAGTTCTGGGGAGGATATCGTTTGCAGGCAGATTATTACGAGTTCTGGCAGGGGCGTCCGAATCGCTTACATGACCGTTTAAGTTATCAAAACACAGATGGCACATGGGTTGTGCAACGACTGATGCCATAAATGCGCACAATTCAAATCAAACAGCGACCGTTACTCACACATCCTGATCAATTTCAGGATGTGCCCGAATTTATTGCGCATATTTTAGCCCGTCGAGGTGTCGACTCTATTCAGCAGTTAGATTTAAAGCTGAAATATTTGCTCAAGCCAACATTAAAGGGCTTGGATACTGCAATTGCGCTGATTGATCAAGCCATCGACCAGCAACAGCAGATTATTATTGTGGGTGACTATGATGCAGATGGTGCAACCAGTACGGCTTTGATGTGTCTAGCTTTAAAAGAAATGGGCGCAAGAGTTGATTACATTGTGCCTGATCGCTTTAAGTATGGTTATGGCTTAACCCCTGCAATTGCTGATCTGGCGCATCAACAATGTCAACCAGAGCTGTTGATCACTGTCGATAATGGTATTTCAAGTCATGCTGGTGTAGAGCAAGCACAGCAACTGGGCATGAAAGTGATTATTACCGATCATCACTTAACGACCAAATCTGCACCAGATGCTGAAGCCGTGGTTAATCCGAATCAACTTAATTGTCCGTTTCCAAGTAAAGCATTGGCAGGGGTCGGGGTTGCATTTTATCTGTTGGCACATTTATCGAGCTTAAGGCAGGCACATCACAAACCAAGTTGCAAAATCACGCAATATCTGGATTTGGTCGCATTGGGTACATATGCCGATGTCGCGAGCTTAGATTATAACAATCGGATTTTGGTCGATGCAGGTTTAAAACGGATTCAGCAACAGCAATGCCGTGCTGGCATACTGGCATTACTGGATATCGCTAAACGTGATCCTTCGACGTTAAAAGCACAAGATTTAGGATTTGTACTTGGACCACGCATTAATGCAGCAGGTCGGATGGACAGCATGAATATCGGCATTGAATGCCTGCTTGCAAGTGATCTGGAAACTGCCTATCCGATTGCAGAGCAACTGAATCGACTTAATCTTGAGCGTCGTCAGGTCGAAACGGAGATGAAACAGCAGGCACTTGGCTATCTTGAAGATATTCAGTTACAGCATGAAAATATTCCGCCTGCCTTAGTCATGTTTGCAGAAAACTGGCATCAAGGTGTGATTGGAATTGTGGCGGGACGTCTTAAAGAGCAGTTTCATCGCCCCAGCATTGTATTTGCACCTGATACGGACGGGGAGCATATTAAAGGATCTGCCCGTTCTATCGAAGGTATTCACATCCGCGATACGATTGAACAGGTTGCAGAACAACATCCTCATTTAGTCAGTCATTTTGGGGGGCATGCGGCGGCGGCGGGCTTAACCCTGAAAAAAAGTCACTTTGAAGAATTTAAAAACGTATTCACAGCGTGTATTGCGCAAATGGATGAAACTTTGCTGCAAGCGGTGCTCTGGACCGATGGCTCTTTGCCTGCACAGGCTATTGATCTGGAAACTGTCGACTGGATCGAGCGTCTAGGGCCTTGGGGACAAAAGTTCCCACTTCCACAGTTTGAAGGACGTTTTGAAGTGCTGGATTATCGCTGGCTGAAAGATATACATCTCAAGTTAAAACTTGGCTTGGGAGAATATGGCTCTGTAGATGCGATTGCATTTAATGCAGCACAAAAGTTTGATTTTGATCCAATGAAGAAACATGTCAATTTGGTATATGAGCTAGATCGTAATGAATTTAATGGCAGTGTAAATTTACAACTTCGCATCTTACATTTAGATCAGACATAAAAAAAATCGCTCATTTGAGCGATTTTTTTTATGTTCTTAAGCAGTGCTTAGAAACGGTATGATGCACCCACTGAGTAAGTATTGTAGTCATCACCAAAACCTAATCGGCCATCAACACTGACTTGCTGATTGAAGAATTTTTTAGCAGTGATGCCCCATTGATCTAAATTCGTTGCTTTATCTTTTTGATAATCTGCACCAACGCTCAATGTTTTGTCGATATAGTAGTCACCAGCGACATAATATTGTTTGTTGTCATTGTTGCCGAATACACCACGAGCTTCTAAGTTCACGTCATGTTGACCAACTTGAGTCACATATTTTGCACGTAAAGTTGGATCGACATCGTCACCACCGTCTTTCGTGTCATAACCTTGTAAACCAAGTGCAACTAATAAACCCGGTGCTGGTAAATAACCGACTTCAGCATTGTAACGCGTGGTTTTCGTGTCACTAAAGTTTTTAACCTTAGTTTCGTCACGAGCAACACCTGCACCTAAATAAAAGTCGCTATTTGGTACATAGTATTCACCTGAAAGCCCTAAGCTGCTTTGCTTGGTTCCATCGTTGTCACCATAAAGTCCACCCAATGTTACGCTGCTAGCACGGTCAAGGAATGCTGCTTCTGCCAATGGTGAATTACGGGTTTGAACTGGATTAAAATAATAAGTACCACTCGCACCAAATACGCTCACACCATCACCGTTATCTGGATCAAGGTAGTTATAATTACCGTTTACTTCTGTTTGATAAGCGTGAGCAGCGGTTCCTACAAAAGCGAGTGAAGACAAAAGTGCTGTGACTAGAGTTAACTTTTTCATGGAAATCTCCCCTCCAAAAAAATTATTAATTAATGTTTTGTTACAACTTTTAGTCTAGTGGAAAAAAACAGTGCGTCAATCTAGTCAACGTAACTGAACTGTAATAATGTAAGTAGGGTGTAATTATCATCATTTAATTCTTTGATAATTAAAAATAAATTATTAATGTTTTGTTTTATTAAAAGATAAGGCTTTTTGTGTACTTGTGCAGGATCGCACTAAAAATGAACAAATTTGTGAACAATTATAAGCTTGGTGATTTATCCTGAATTAAAAATATTAAAGTTGACTTAAGTTGTAAAAATTGGGTCTATGAATGAAATCAAACTCTAAAAAAACCTGTTTAATTATCAGAACAGCGTAGCGAAAATGTTCAGACTTTTCTCTCTAACAGACTGCTGTGTTAAACTATATGGCTACTTAATTTGAATGTAATTTGGGAATTTTGGCGTGGAAATTAATCCGTATCTAAACCAATTAAAAGATTTAACCGAACGTAGTCAAACACTACGGGGGTATCTTTGACTACGATCTGAAAAAAGAGCGTTTAGAAGAAGTTTTACGTGAACTTGAAGATCCTGCGATCTGGAATGATCAGAGTCGTGCACAAGCCATGGCCAAAGAAAAAGGCGAGCTTGAAAACGTACTGAATGTGCTAGATAACCTTGCTGAACAGTTAGAAGATGCCAAGGCGATGCTGGATCTGGCGGTCGAAGCCGATGATGAAAGTTTACTGGTTGATGTGGAATCAGAACTTGCAACGGCTGAGGACGAACTCGCCAAGCTTGAATTCCGTCGTATGTTTAGTAATCCGATGGATCCAAATCCGTGTTATGTGGAAATTCAGGCGGGTTCAGGTGGAACAGAGGCTCAGGATTGGGCTTCTATGTTGCTGCGTATGTACATGCGCTGGATTGAGCGTCACGGCTTTAAAGCTGAATTGATGGAAGAGTCTGATGGTGATGTTGCAGGCATTAAATCAGCAACGATTCGTGTAGAAGGTGAGTACGCATATGGCTGGTTACGTACCGAGTCGGGTGTACATCGTCTCGTTCGAAAATCTCCTTTTGACAGTGGTAACCGTCGTCATACCTCGTTTAGTGCGGTGTTTGTTTCGCCAGAAATTGATGACAACATTGAAATTGAGATCAATCCTGCGGATGTGCGTACCGACACCTATCGTGCTTCTGGAGCCGGTGGTCAGCATATTAACAAAACCGATTCGGCTGTGCGTTTGACGCATGCGCCAACAGGTATTGTTGTTGCATGTCAAAACCAGCGTTCACAACATGCCAACCGTGATCATGCATGGAAACAGTTACGTGCCAAGTTGTATGAACTGGAAATGAGTAAGCGTAATGAAGCTGCTCAGGCACTTGAAGATTCCAAATCGGACATCGGTTGGGGTAGCCAGATCCGCTCGTACGTACTGGATGATTCTCGTATTAAAGATTTGCGTACAGGTGTCGAAAACTCAAATACAGGTGCTGTTCTGGATGGTGATTTGGATAAATTTATCGAAGCCAGCTTGAAACAGGGTCTCTAATTGTGAACGTTAGCAAAGCATATTTACGTCTGCTTACACTATATCTATAAAAATCGATATTAATATTGTAAAAAGAGAATATTAATATCGAAAAAAAACGATATTATAGAGCTATGATGTTGAACAATGCTTTGCTGCTTGAGCTTTGCTTATGGATATAGATGCAATTTTTAAAGCCCTTGCAAATCCGACACGTCGTCAGATTTTAGAATGGCTTAAACATCCATCAGATTATTTATCTGCAGAAGAATGTGGATATTTTGAGCGTGGTGTATGTGCTGGACAGATTGAACGTTTAGGCAAGGTGTCGCAATCGACTATGTCTAATCATTTATCTGTGCTACAGCAAGCAGGACTAATTAACGTAGAAAAATATGGGCAATGGTCATATTTTTCACGTAATGAAGCATTGATTCAGCAATATCTTAATCATTTAAAAGAAACGCTATAACACGCGTAAGCTGAGGCGATAATGGCTGAATTAAGTTCTCCTTTGAAAATAGGCGCTTTTGAAATTAAAAATCGTCTTGTGATGGCGCCACTAACACGTTCTCGTAGTGGTGAGGATCGGATTCCAAATGATTTAATGTTGGAATATTACCAGCAAAGAGCTGGTGCAGGTCTGATTTTGACTGAAGCGACTGTGATTTCACCTAAAGCGGTTGGTTATGAAGATACCCCAGGCTTATGGTCGGAAGAACAGGCAAGCGCGTGGCATCCGATTGTTGATGCCGTACATCAAAAAGGTGCCAAAATCGTGGTTCAGCTGTGGCATGTAGGGCGCATTTCCGATCCTCAACTTTTGGGTGGTGATATACCTGTTGCACCAAGTGCGATCCAGCCAGAGGGACACGTCAGCCTACTACGTCCAAAGCGTCCTTTTGTAACGCCACGTGCTTTATCGATTGAAGAAATTCATGAAATTGTGGCGCAATATCAGCATGCTGCAGAGTTGGCAAAAGTGGCAGGCTTTGATGGTGTAGAGCTACATGCAGCAAATGGTTATTTAATTGATCAGTTTTTACAGTCGGGTACCAATCAGCGTAGTGATGAATACGGTGGCTCACTTGAAAATCGAGCACGATTACTATTACAGGTGGTCGATGCATTTATTGACGTCTGGGGTGCAGGGCGTGTTGGTGTACATATAGCGCCTCGCGGTGACTCACACGATATGAGTGATGCCAATCCGCTCGAAACCTTTGGTTATGTCATGCGTCAGCTCAGTGAACGTCACATTGCATTTGTATTCTCGCGTGAATATGAAGCTGCGGATAGTATTAGCCTACAACTACGTCAAAAATTTAATGGCGTATGGATTGCCAATGAAAATCTGAGCGCTGAATCTGCCAAACGTATTTTGGCACAGGGTGATGCCGATGCTGTCTCATTTGGGAAGGCTGCAATTGCCAATCCTGATTTGTATGAGCGTCTGATTCATAATGCACCACTCAATAGCGTAAATCCTGACACACTTTATGCCAAAGGTGCAGAAGGTTATACCGATTATCCAACTTCACAAGAAAGTGCTCTCGAAGCCTAAGACTAAAAATCTAATTGAAGGCAGCATATATTTGTAACTAAGAAATATTTTATAATCTATGCTGCTTTTTACCATCACTACACAATTATAATGAATGTGAAAAATGCTCAATTAAATGCTCTTGCATGATTTATGTATTCCCTTCGAAATCTATGGATTGTTGCTCCTGCATATATTACGAGATGTCTTAACCCGTAATAACGATATTCCATTATGAATCAGTTTGTCTCGATAGACATTAAGCAACTGACTGACTGCTTTTTGCTGTAGCAATGTATTCGCATGGATTAAATACTTAATTAAAGCATTGAGTTTTAGGTTTTAAGATTTGACTAAAATAATTCTCACGGCGAAGGCATTTTCTGCTGTAGCAGCATCGACATAGTTACGAATATTGCACACCTTTAGCCCATGCCAATGATGTGATATCAAATGAAATAATTCGAAAAATTTTTTGATTTGATTAATACGGAAAATTTGAATCACTAACAAGGAAAACGAAAATTGCCTTTATAGGTGAATCGTAGATACTCATTTTATTATTTAACGGGAAATACATGTGATGAAACATACACGCATTCGTACATTCAATACTAAAGAAACGTATCCAGAACAGAAACTTGATAATGATTTGTGTCAGGCTGTGGTTGCACGTGGTAGTACCGTTTTCTTGCGTGGGCAAATTGGTCAGAATCTGGATACTTCTGAAAGTGTATGCATTGGTGATGTTCGTGGTCAGGCAGAACAAGCCATGTATAACATTGATATGTTACTCAAAGAGGCGGGTGGAGAGCTTGAAGATATATGTAAGATCACGATTTATATCGTTGATCCACGTTATCGTGAAGAGGTTTATCTGGTTGTAGGGAGATGGCTTAAAGGTGTTTTTCCTGTATCTACGGGTATTGTGGTTTCTGCTTTGGCACGACCAGAATGGCTCGTCGAGATTGATGCGATTGCAGTCATTCCCGATACACCTTAATCAGGAGCATGCCGATGACTTTTTCAATTATTGCGCGATGTAAGAAAACTGGACAGTTTGGTGGGGCTATTTCATCTTCCTCTCCAGCCGTTGCTGCGCGGTGTTTACAAGCCAAAGCAGGTATTGGCGTAGCCGCAAGTCAGAATATTACCGATCCCTATTTGGCAAATATTTTGCTTGATATGATCAAATATGACATAACGCCCACTGATGCGATATCAGAATTGGTCAAAAATACTGATTTTATTGAATATCGGCAGTTGGCATTAGTCAATCTCAATGATCCGCCTGCTATATTTAGTGGTCAGCATGTTTTGGGCGTGGCCTCGCAGTGTATTGGTGAGCATGCGGTCTGTGCGGGTAATTTGTTAGAAAACACAACGGTTCCTCAACAAATGCTGGATGCATTTCAAATGGCAGAAGGAAGTCTGGCGGAACGTCTACTGATCGCACTTCAACAGGGTTTAAAGGCAGGTGGTGAGGCAGGTCCAGTTCGTTCGGCTGGAATACTGGTTGTTGATAAACTGGAATGGCCGATCATCGACTTACGCGTGGACTGGTCTGAGACACCCATAGATGACTTATATGAATTATGGAAAGTATATGAGCCACAAGTGGAGGATTATGTTATTCGGGCACTGAATCCAAGCGACTCTCCGAGCTATGCTGTTCCAGGCGATGAATGATACATTGATGGTGTTCACTGATAAGGTTTAAAACACGTGCTAAATCGTATTTCATTGCGTCAAATACAATATTTTGTTGCCACTGCTGAAAGTGGCAGCATTATCATTGCCTCTGAAAAAATTCATGTTTCTTCTCCTTCCATTTCAGCCGCGATTGCGCATATAGAATCAGAACTTCAGGCACAACTATTTATTCGCCAGCATGCCAAAGGGTTAATTTTGACCGATATTGGTGAAAAGGTGATGCAGGAGTGCAAGGTGCTTCTGAGTCAGGCAGATAATCTTTACGCACTGGTTGCAGACTTTTCTGGTTCAGTACGAGGGCCGTTGAAACTTGGTTGTTTTACAGCATTTGCGCCGATGATTCATGCTGAGGTCATTCAGGGATTTTGTAACTTATATAAAAATGTAACGCTGAATGTTTCTGAAGACGATCAAATGGTGCTGATGAATCGTTTAATCCGTAATGAACTGGATGTAGCGCTTACCTATGATTTAAATCTGGATGATGATTTGATTAACTTTGAATCACTGGCGATTTTACCGCCGCATGTTCTGGTCAGCGAATCCCACCCATTAGCACAGAACAGTGCTGTGACATTAGAGGAATTGACAGAACTGCCGATGGTGCTCTTAGACATGCCATATAGTAATGATTATTTTATTTCATTATTTAGAAAGTATAAATTAAGTCCCAAAGTCACTCATTCTTCCCGGCATGTCGATGTTGTTCGCTCTATGGTCGCGAATAATTTGGGCTACACCATTTTAAATGTAAGGCCAAAAAACAATTATTCATTAGATGGTAAGCGTTTGGTGCGGTTACGGATCGCGGGTTCACATCGTCCTATGCATATTGGCCTGGCAACTGCAAAAAATGCCACATTAAACACGGTGGCACAGGCATTTATTAGCCGCTGTCGTGCTTTTATTTCCAATCATTATATTTCAGGCATGACCGATGCCCATTTCTTTGACCCACATATTAAATCTCATGCACTCGATGTTCAGGAACCTGAGTAGATGAATAAGCAGATTAGAAGTTTAGCGTTATTGGAACGGTTGATTGCATTTGATACGACATCTTATAAAAGTAATATCGAACTGATTGATGATGTAAAGCAGATCTTTGAACAACATCAAATCTATGTGCAGCTTAACTTCAATCAGGACAGAACCAAAGCCAACTTATTTGCCAGTACAGGCCCAGAAAATGAAGCTGGCATTTTACTTTCAGGGCATTCTGATGTGGTTCCAGTAACTGGACAACAATGGGATACGCCTGCCTTTAATGCTGTGATTAAAGATGATCATGTGTATGGTCGTGGTACAGCAGATATGAAAGGTTTTTTGGCCTGTGCCATCAATGCAATGTTGGATGCTTCACAGTGTCAGCTGAAAAGACCATTACAGTTATGTATTTCTTATGATGAAGAAATTGGCTGTATTGGGGTAAGAGGAATTTTGGAACATTTATCCGAAAATTTAATACCTCCACTGGTGTGTGTCATCGGTGAGCCAACCATGATGCAGATGGCACTTGCCCATAAAGGTAAAACCGTTTATCAGGCTCGTTGCTGTGGTGAAGAGGGGCATTCTGCCTTGGCGCCACGTTTTGTCAACGCGATTCATGTCGCAGGTCACCTGATTCAATCCTTACAACAGACTCAGCAGTATATCGCGTTACAAGGCCAGCAGGATCAGGGTTACGACATCCCTTATACCACGATTCATGTGGGTAAAATTGCAGGTGGAACCGCTTTAAACATTGTTCCAAATCAATGCATTGTGGATTATGAAATTCGAAACTTGGCTGAGGACAGTAGTACCAACATTCAAAATTTGATCTTTGACAAAATCAGTGAAGAATATCAATCCCATATTGAAATCAAGCAAGTCAATGAATATCCAGGACTAAAAACATCACCGACTGTACAGGCGGTTGAGTTTATTCAGCAACTTCTTCCTGTTGATACGACACAGACCAATATTTCGTTTGGGACAGAAGGTGGGCTGTTTCAAAGTGCCATGAATTGTCCTGTGATTGTTTGTGGGCCAGGGGATATCGCGGTGGCTCACAAGCCAAATGAATATGTCTCACTGGCGCAGTTGCGACAATGTGAAATATTTTTAGAAAAATTAGTGACCACTATTACGGTCTAAATGATTAGCTCTGGATCATGCTGCCAGACAGCATGATCTTGCGGGACGCTCTATTTTCATCAATTCATTGTACAAATGTCTTCATTTGAATATATCGGCACGATTTTATTTTTTCTAGGATAAGAAACGCGTATCCGCATTCGGTTGAGCCATCGCTTTAAATTTTTAATAGACTTACTTCACTTTTTCAAAATTACTTATTGTGCCAATTTCCGTTATAACAAAAGCATTAAATGAGCGTTTTAGTGTAGAGGTACCATATGGAGTTTGATTGGACATATACCTTAGGGTTACTGTTAAACAAAAATTTTTGGATGGCAACGTGGACAGTCATTGAGCTGAGTATTTTGGTCTGGCTCATTGGAATTCTATTGGGTTTTGTCTTGGCCTTTGCAAAGCAATCCAGCTTTAAGCCTCTTGCATGGATGAGCGGTACGTATATCTGGTTTTTTAGAAGTTTACCTTTATTGGTCTTGCTGGTTTTTGTCTATAACTTACCCCAAATTTTTCCTGCATCCAGCGTAGTTTTGGCATCTCCATTTTTAGCGGGTTTAATTGCGATGACTTTAAGTGAGGCCGCCTATATTGCAGAAATTCATCGTGGTGGTCTGACCTCAATTACCAAAGGCCAAATTGAAGCAGGCAAAGCGTTGGGGATGAAATCTCTGGGTATCCAGCGTTTTATTGTGATTCCTCAAGCATTTCGAGTGGCACTTCCTTCTTTAGCCAATGAATACGTATCGATTGTTAAACTGACTTCATTGGTTTCAGTGATTTCACTGACAGAGATTTTATTGGTTGGACAGCGTCTATATACGCAAAATTTTCTGGTACTTGAAACCATGCTGGCTGTTGCCTTCTATTACGTTTTAATTGTGACCGTGTTTGGTTGGTTAATTCAATGGTTCGAGCATAAAATTGATGTGACCAATCGAAAGCCAGGTTTGTTAAATGAACTTGATCCTTTAAATAAGCTACCGAATATTTCCAATGCATCAATTAGTGTTCGTAAAATAATCGTACCTGAACGTCAGGGTGAGTTTGCACTCGAAGCAATCAATATACATAAAGCATATGGCGACCATGAAGTACTCAAAGGGATTGATCTTAAAGTACGCTGGGGGGAAGTGATTTCGATTATTGGCCCATCCGGGTCAGGTAAAACCACCTTTATTCGTACACTGAATGGTCTGGAATCTTTAAATCGTGGAACGATTAATTTACTCGGTCAGCCGTTTCTTAAAGATGATGTGCTCACCGAAGACTCGCCTGAATATAAAAATCAGATTGTGCGTGTCGGAATGGTGTTTCAAAGCTTTAATTTATTTCCACATAAAACCATTCTGGAAAATGTCATGCTTGCCCCGAACTATCACAAAATGGGCAGTACCTTAGAAAATAAAGTCACGGCTTTGGCGATGCTAGATAAGGTGGGAATGAAACAACATGCTTATAAATATCCTCATCAACTCTCTGGCGGGCAACAACAGCGTGTTGCGATTGCACGTGCACTTGCGATGAAGCCATCGATTATTTTATTTGATGAGCCTACTTCTGCGCTAGATCCTGAGCTGGTCAATGAGGTGTTAAAAGTGATTGAGGAGCTGGCCCAGGAAGGCTTGACGATGATTATTGTGACGCATGAAATGAGTTTTGCTTTTAAAGTTTCAGATCGTGTCATGTTTATGGAAAATGGTCATGTCGTGGCTGAGGATACCCCAGAAGTCTTATTAAATTCATCAAATGAACGTTTAAAGCAGTTTATGCATAAAGTTTAGCTATTCTGCGATGTGACCACGGTTTTAGACTTATTTTCATATAAAGGCCATTTTTCTTGATGGCTTTTTTGATGTGTGCAGTCATCGATTGGATTAAGATTTTATTAAGAACTAGATCAGTAAATACAAATTATCAAACGCGAAAAATCACCTATATTGGATCTTAGGCGATTACATAACTCAGGTGAAAAGAGATGAAAATGAAAGGGGCATTTACAGTAAGTTTGCTGGTAAGTAGCTTGATGCTGACTGCGTGTTCTAAAGGCACAGAGCAAAGCCATACGACGACGCAAGACACTGCCAAAAAAACAACATTAAACGTAGGCTCGGATATGACCTTTCCGCCTTATGAATATTTGGAGGATGGAAAACCTAAAGGCGTTGATGTCGAAATTATGGCAAAAATAGCAGAAAGCGATGGCTCCTATCAACCGAACTGGATCGATACCCGTTGGGCGAATCTCATCCCTGGTCTGAAAGGTAAAAAGTTTGATGTGCTATTTTCTTCGATGTACATCACCAAAGAGCGTTTACAACAAATTGACATGATCCCCTATTATAAAACTGACATTGCATTGTTGGTTCGTGGTGATTCTACTTTAAATCCAAAAGGGCCTGATGATTTATGTGGAACTGTGGTTGGAACGATGAAAGGGACTGCTTTTGCAACACAACTACAGGAGATTTCGGAAAAACGTTGCGTGGCTAAAGGTAAAGCAGAAATTAAGGTCAGAGAATTTGAAAGCTCACCTCAAACCACACAATCTTTACTGGCTCATGCTGTTGATATTCAGTATGACGATGCAGCAGTAATGGCGAATGCGGTAAAAAATCTAGGCAGTAAAGTTAAAGTGACCTCAACTGAATCATTCTATCCAATTTTAGGTGGAATTGGTGTTCGCAAAGGTGACACTGAAACCTATAAAAAAATCGAAGATGGTTTAAATAAAATCAAGGCTTCTGGTGAGTATCACAAGATTCTGGCGGCACATGGCTTACAAGAGCCTACGGCAGATGATATTGCGAAATTAATGAAATAACATCTGATACGAAGAGGATAAATTCAATGCTAACTCAAGAACAAATCCAGCAATTTCATCAGAATGGTTATCTGGTCGTAGAAAATGTAATCCAGCAGGATGAATTGAACCAGTTGCGTCAACAACTGGAAGCTTGGGTTGAAGAAAGTTGTCAATATGATCAAGCTTGGGGAACAACCTTAGATGGTCGTTCAAGGTTCGATATCGATCCAGCAGATCATAGCCCTGAGCATCCCTCTTTGCGACGGGTCAGTTCACCGACAGAAATTTCTGAAGCATATTACAAAACGGCTCTGCAATCGAAAATGGCAGAAATGGCTGGACAACTTATTGGTGGAAATGGGACCAAATTTCACCACAGTAAAATTAACGCTAAATTGCCACATACGAGTACCACTGTAAAATGGCATCAAGATTTTCCTTTTACCCCACATACCAATGATGACATGATCACGGCGTTACTCATGGTGGGAGAGGTGACTCAAGATAATGGTCCTTTACAGGTGATTTCTGGAAGTCATCAAGGGCCTATCTACGATCATTGGCAGGATGGGCGTTTTACAGGAAAGGTCGAAGCAGAAATAGAGGCGCAGCAGTGTCAGAATTATGAATCTTGCATTGGTCCAGCAGGATCAGTCTGTTTTATGCATACACGATTATTGCATGCTTCTGGTGCTAACCTGACTGAGTTGCCGCGTTATTTATATATTGCAGTGTATGCGGCTGAAGATGCGATGCCATTATCTGATAATCCATTACCAAGTGAGCATGAAGGTTATCTGGTTTATGGTGATTTAAGTGGAACTGTTCGTATGACACCAAATCAGCTTAAGCTTCCACAAAAACCAAAAGGAGCCTCATTTTTTGTACAGCAAGCGGGTCTGGAAATGGGCTAAATAAAAAAATGCAAAGCATCCATCATCAAACCATAAGTTAAATCGAAGCGTGCTTCGATTTAACTATTTCTAAGCACTTAATCCATGAAACTCGGATCTTCTTTCATTAAAATAATTTTCATCTCTTCAAAATGTGCCAGAGAATAATCATCAATTTTTTCCCAGTCTTTTGCTGTTTTTTCAGCGATATCATCATCTAGAACACTGAGCTCTTGCCCTGTCGCATAAGCATTGACTAGGAGTTGACTGGCACGCTCTATGGTATACATATCATCAAAAGCAATGCCGATCTTATGTGAACTGACAATCACACCATGATTTCCCATCAGTAAACGATTTTTGTCTTGGAGGAGTTGAGCCAAACGTTGACCTTCGGCGCGCTGGTCGGCCATACCCGAATAATTAAAATCATAAGCTACGCGTTGGAAATAGCGCGCACTATTTTGGTCTATGGGTAAAATTTCAGGATTCTTTAAACACGAAAGTGTGGTGGTATAAATAGGGTGTAAATGCATGACCACACGAATGTCTGGACGCATGCTATGAATCTGGCCGTGAATGGTCCATGCAGTTGAATCAATCTCACCCCGATTAAAACTTTGTGGATCATCTGCATCAACCAAAACCAGATCACTGGCTTTAATACGAGAAAAATGCATCCATTTGGGATTGAGAAGAAACTTTTTTCCATCCTCTGAAACTGCCGCACTAAAGTGATTGGCAACACCTTCATGTAAACCCAGTTTTGCACATGCACGGAAGGCCGCTGCTAAGTCTATTCGGATTTGTTGTTCATTTAACATTGGTTCATCTCATGATTGATTTAGATGAAAGTCTATGACTTTTTACTTGAGTTTTTGCATCGCATTTTTTGGAGTAATGACTAGGAATTTCAAAATTACTTTCTGAAAAAATCTCACGTATAACTCATCCTAAGCGGATTAAATTTTTATTACTGGAGTTAAGCGTGAGAGTAAATCCAACGGTCAAACGATTAATCATCGGTGCTTGTGTGATATCAAGCTTAGTTGCCTGTAGTCAGAGTGAAAATCATAAAGACATGACCTCCAAAGGAGATACATCACCACAGGCTTCTGGAACAACCTACCACATTGGTAGCGATATTACCTTTCCACCATTTGAATATATGGAAAATGATCAGCCCGCTGGTTTTGATATCGATATTGCACATAAAATTTTTGAGAAAACGGGCGATCAAATTAAGTTTGTAGATACACGTTTTTCCAATTTGATTACAGGACTTGAAGCCAAAAAATTTGATCTGGTTTTTTCGGGTCTTTATATCACGCCTGAACGTATGAAAAAAGTCGACATGGTGCCGTACTACATGACACGTGAAGCATTGCTGTCTTTAGTGGGTTCAACCTATCAACCTAAAGTACGAGATGAATTATGTGGTAAAACGATTTCCTCACAAAAAGGTTCGATTTTTCCTCAACAACTCCATCAAATCTCAGATGAAAGCTGCGTTGCCAAAGGTAAGCCACCGATTACTGTTAGAGAGTTTGAAACCTCTCCACAGGCGGTTCAGGCATTACTGGCTAAAGCAGTTGATGCACATTATGACGATCTCAGTGTCGCTAAAAGCACCGTAGACAAGCTCAAAGGACGTGTTGCCATTAGTTCGACAGATACTTTCTTTCCTGTTCTTGGTGGTATTGCTGTGCGTAAAGGAGATACTCCAATGTACAACAAACTTAAACAGGGCCTCGAAGAAATGAAAAAATCTGGTGAATATGCGGCCTTGATCGAGAAGTATAACTTACAACCACTTACAGATGCAGACATTGAGAAATATATGCCGAAGTAATTCAGCATTGACAGCGCTCAATTCAATATTTGTATTTCATACATCATCACGTTTCATGGGGAAAACAATGTTAAAGAAAACGTTATTGTGTACAGCATTAAGCATGACATTCTGTATGTCCGTAAATGCAGCAGATTTAAGTGTGGGTGATCCTAAATCTGATCTGGGTGAATTGTCTGTATCAGGATTTTTAAGAGCAAAATATCAGGATAAAGACTGGTCTTCAAACGATCATAAATTGACGTTTGATGCGGCACGTATCAATTTAGATTATGCCTCACCCCATATTTTTGGTCATGTCGAATATCGCTGTTATCAATTTTCCAAGTTGTGTGATTTCGCGCCTCTGGTCGATAGCTATGTCGGCTATAAGTTTAACGAAAACAATCAGGTTCAGGTCGGCCTGCAAACGGTTCCTTTTGGACCAGCACGATTTTGGGAAAGTAACAACTACGGCGGTGTTGTTACACAAATTGGTTTAGAAGATGTGCATAACTTAGGCGCCAGCTATAAGTTTAAAGCGACGCCATCGACGACACTTGATTTGGCGTACTTCAATCGTGATGGTGGTAGTTATCATGGTAGTAGCAAGGATTCAAGCCGTTATACATCCAACTATGTACAACCCGAAGATAGCAGTCAGACTTACTTACAAGAAAAAAATATGTGGGTAGGCCGTATTAGTCAGGACTTGCCATTGCATGATCAACACTGGAAAAGCTCAGTGGGCGCCTCCTACTGGACGTCTGATATTGAAAATAAAACCAATGGGCTAGAGGGTAGTCGTAAGGCTTGGTCTGTATTTACATCGATTAGTTATGACCAGTTGGCTTTAAGTTTAGTGGGTGGACAAAACAAGATTGATAATAAAGATCCGATAAATCCTAATATTTCTGTAATGGGCTCATTTGATGACAATTATCTGGTGGCGAATAAAGGTAATTTTTATACCGCAGACCTGAGTTATAAATTTAAGCATGTGGGCAAATTGGATGCCATCACCTTGTATGGAATGTATAGTAAATATCAGAAATCAGTATCGGAATTTAAAGACTCTGAACGTAATATTCTGGGGATGGCGATAGATTATAAGAAATTGACGTTTATTACCGAATATATCATGGGTAAAAATGACTTCCTAATTGGTGGTACAGATCAATCCTATGCGGCTGGTGATACAACTGGAAGAAATAATCTTCTGAATTTACAAATGATTTATCATTTCTAAATCTCCTAAACTGTTCCATCTTTTGCATTAAGTCTACCGCGGGCTTAATGCATGACTTCAAAACAGATCTAGCTTTTATTTTAAATGTATTGATTGATCTGCTTACTTTTTTAATTCCTGAATGGGGAAAAAGTTTACCGCATTAAAGATATTTAAAATTTAAGCGTTGGAGTAAGAAAATATGCTACAGACTGAACAAGAAATGTTTTCACGTGATGGTGTGACCGTGATTCGTGGCTTATTTAAAGACTGGGTTGCACTTTTGCGCCGTGGTGTCGAGCTAAATGAGCAGCAACCTGGTCCAAGCTTTCGAGACTACACGCCTGATCAGCCAGAAAATCGTTTTTGGGCTGATTACTGCAATTGGCGACGAATTCAACCTTTTTACGAATTTGTCTATCAAAGTCCAGCAGGACAAATTGCAAAAAGTCTGATGCAATCTCGTGATGTCCGTCTATTTCATGAGCATGTACTGGTCAAAAGTCCAAATTCATCCAAAGTTACGCCATGGCATCATGATGCACCTTATTATCCTGTAAATGCTAAACAAACTTTAAGTCTGTGGATACCGCTTGATCCTATTTCCCGTGAATCCAGTATTGAGTTTGTTGCAGGGTCGCATCGCTGGAATAAACACTTTAAAGCTCAAAGTTTTAATGGACAATACTATGAACACTCAGGTATGCAGGAAGAGTCCTTACCCGATATTGACGGTCATCGAGAGCAGTACAATATTTTAGGTTGGGAACTTGAACCAGGTGATGCAATTGCATTTGATTATCTTACCATTCATGGTGCACCAGGTAATTTATCCAGTGAGTATGCCAGACGCGCCGTGTCGTTTCGTTGGTTGGGGGATGACGCGATTTATGTCAATCGGGGTGGCAAGACCTCACCTGAGTACCCGCATTTAAATACCATTTTAAAAACAGGCGACGCACTACCGATAGATGAATTTCCATTTATTCCCACATTATAAAAAAGCCTCATTCGCCTTATATAGCCAATCTTACTTTTTTTCGAGATTGGTTTTCTTATTTTAATTTTAAAATGCTTTATTTAAATTGTTTAAACAATACAGGCACTTGAATTAAAAAAATATCAAAACAAGCCATTAAATTTTTATAGAGATATTTTTGGTTTTAAATAAATTTTTTCTTAAGTTAATCAAGAAATATTGAATATTTGATCTGAGTGATTCCGTATAAATTTTTATGAAAAACTCGGTTCTTTATTCTGGTTATAAACATGGATCGGGTCGTGGTCATTAAAAAAGCGGGCGATAGAGAATCCCATCGCTTTGATTTTGATGAGATAGATTAATTCGTTTTTTTTGATTCAAGCGTTCTGCTTATATGATTTTCACTTTAGGCAGTAGCTCATTATATTGAAATCATCATAGTTAGTTTCTTGTACATTCAATCAATGTATTTGATGGAAGAATGAAGCTGCAATCAAAAAACAATACAAGGTAATTAAGAGAGCTATCTTGTAAAGGAACGCAAAGATGAAATTAGATAATATTCAAGTTGATACTGTCGTAGTTGGTGCAGGTCAAGCAGGCGTTGCCATGAGCGAGCATCTAACGGCATTAGGGATTTCCCACCTTGTGATTGAAAAAAATCGTATCGCAGAAGCGTGGAGAAGCAGACGCTGGGACTCATTGGTTGCAAATGGTCCATGCTGGCATGATCGTTTTCCAAATATGACCTTTGATGCCGATCAGGATAGTTTTGTGCATCATGACCAAGTTGCTGAATACTTTGAGAAATATGCAAAGCAATTTAATGCCCCTATTGAAACAGGGGTTGAAGTCACTAAAGCCTATAAAAATAAGAATAAAAAAGGATTCACTGTCGAAACCAGTCAAGGCGTGATTCAAACCCAGCGTATTGTGGTGGCAACAGGTGCTTTCCAAAAAGCAATTATTCCCTCAATTGCGCCAAAACAGCCTGATTTTTATCAAATTCATTCCGATCAATATCGCAATCCACAGGCGTTGCCAGAAGGCAATGTACTGGTCATCGGTTCAGGTTCTTCTGGTGTACAAATTGCAGATGAAATCAATCGTTCTGGTCGAAAAGTTTATCTATCGGTGGGACCTCACGAGCGTCCGCCACGTAGTTACCGTAATCGTGACAATGTCTGGTGGTTAGGGGTATTAGGCGGCTGGGATTATATGAAATCTGATAATAGTCCGCTAAAAGGTCTGGCCGTCAGTGGTGCTCGGGGAGGAGTCAATATTGATTTTCGGTTATTGGCAAATGAAGGAATTACGTTGTTGGGCATGACCCGATCTTTTGAAGGCGATAAAATTTATTTCCAAAATGATTTGCAAAAAAATTTAAAAGATGGCGATGAAACCCTACTTAAATTTTTAGACAGTGCTGATGAATATGTACGCCAAAATGAACTAAATTTACCTTTAGAACATCAGGTTCGTGAGATTCTTCCAGATCCATCATGTGTCACTGATCCTATTCTGGCGCTTGACCTGAAAGAAGCCAATATTACCACCGTGATTTGGGCATCGGGTTTTGGTCTGGATTATGACTGGCTACAAGTTAAAGCCTTCAATGATCAAGGTCGACCTGCGCATAAGCAAGGCATTTCTGATGAGCGTGGCGTTTACTTCTTGGGTTTACCTTATCTGACAGGTCGAGGTTCGAGCTTTATTTGGGGAGTCTGGTACGATGCAAAACATATTGCTGACCATATCCAAATTCAACGATCTTATCTGGATTACCAAACCGATAAAGATTCACTCGACCATAGTGCTTAATCATATAGATTAAGTTTAGCTATTGTGCATTGAAACCCAATTGTGAAATATCGTATTGAAATAACGGTTAGAGATTTCACGATTGGGGGATTAGTACAGCTATCAAAACAACAATCAGATGATAATAACAAATAGCGTTGTAAAGCATATCAGAGACTTTAGCATATCAGAGACTTTAGATGGGTGACCATCATTTGACTGTTTTAAGTTACCCTTTAAAAGCAATCGATTTAATTCGAATGATACTGGTCCGATGTAGTGGAATCGGGAATATTCCAAGAATGAGTGGCTGTTGTATCACCAATACTCTGACAACTTTGGTGTACTCTGAATAAAAGACCGTTATTACTGCTGAAGGGATCAAATAAAATGTGTAATAGCAGCAATCAATCGCGTTCAAACAGGATACATAAATGATGTAAAAGTATTTAATTGAGCATTTTTACATTCATTGGGGTTGTGTATGGTGATGTTAAAATGAGCAGCATACATTTTGAAATACACTACATTAACAAATCTATGGCGCTCTGCTATATTCTGCCCATTCTAATTAAATTGAGAAATAGATATTGGCGACTCCATTTTGGTATAACGCTGCATTAAAAGTGTTAAAGCCTGTTTATCGCTGGCGGATTAAAAAGCGGGCTGAAAATGAAATGCGTTACCAGCAGGAATGTCGTGAGCGCTTTGGTCCGTTTCAGCAGCCCCAAAATCGTCATGCATTATGGTTTCATGCGGTTTCGGTGGGTGAAACCAATGCAGCTCAGCCTTTAATAGAATATTATCTAAAACTGGGCCATCCTGTGTTGGTGACGAACACCACAAAAACAGGGCAAGCACGTGCCAAGTCATTATTTTTAAAATCTCCTTATCTGGAGCTGTTTCAGGCAGTGTATTTACCTGTCGATCAGATATTTTTACTCAAACAATTTTTTGAGCTGTATCAACCCAAACTACTGGCGTTAGTTGAAACCGAGCTTTGGCCCAATCTGATTGATCAGGCACAACATTACGGCGTTCCCACATTTTTAATCAATGCACGACTATCAGAAAAATCGGCACAGGGCTATGCACGGGTATCTGCTCTAAGTAATGCAATGCTGAGTCGCTTAACTGGTTTACTGGCACAAGATCAATCCACTCAGCAGCGTTTTATTGGGCTTGGACTAGCAAGAGAAAAAGCTCAAGTGGTGGGTAATATCAAATTTGATATAGACGTGCCTTTGCTGTTTGTTGAACAAGCCAGAAGATTGCAACAACAATGGCAACTGGCTGGTCGTAAAATCATGGTTTTGGCCAGTACACATGCACCTGAAGAGCAACAACTTTTAACTGCACTGAAAACACATTTAATGGCAGATCCAGATTTGTTATGTATTGTGGTTCCACGTCATCCAGAACGTTTTGATGAGGTTTTTCAGATTTGTCAAAATCTACAGCTTGATACAGCTCGGCGTAGTTTGGAGCAACCGATACAGCCAGAAACTCAAGTCTATCTGGCAGATAGTATGGGCGAATTGTGGTTGTGGTATGCGCTGGCACAGACTGCATTTGTTGGCGGTTCGCTCAATGAACCTGGTGGTGGCCATAATATTCTTGAACCCATGGCACTTAAGATTCCAGTGGTGATTGGACCGCGCTATTTTAATTTTCAGACTATTGTTGATGAATTTAGAGAAACCGAGGCGATTGATATCGTGCAGGATGCGACTCAGGCGGTGCGGCAATTATTACATTATGTAAGCACTCCAAACAGTGCTGATCAGATAGTCGATCATGCGCAGTCCATTTTGCAACGTAACAAAGGCTCGTTAGCACGACATATTCATGTATTGGATCAATATTTATCATGAATATTGTATTGCTTGAACCCAAAGATACCGCGCAAGCTGAATGGCGCATTCATTCAGCACGTCAGCTGAGTCATCTACATAAACAACTCAATATTCAAGTGGACGATACACTTAAAGTGGGGATTCGCAATGGGAAACGTTATCTAACCCGTATTGTGGCAATTGAAGAGCAAGAGATTCGGGTGACCCCGATACAGCAGGAGGCCTGTCCAGCCAAATTACCTGTAACGCTTATCGTGGCAATGCCACGTCCCAAAGTATTACGCCGTCTGATCATGGACAGTGTGACTTTAGGGGTAGAGCGCATTTGTCTAACTCATAGTTATCGGGTGGATAAAAGCTACTGGCAGACACCTTTTTTGCAGCAGCTCGACGACTATATTACGCTGGGGCTTGAGCAAGCTGGCGACACGATCGTGCCTGATATCCAGCTTTACAAGCGTTTTAAGCCGTTTGTGGAAGATGTGTTGCCAAGTCTAATTGCACCTTTGCGTCCTGCTTTTGTGGCACATCCTTATGCAGAAACCGCCATGCCACATGCAATTGAGCATCCTTGTAGCATCATCATCGGGCCCGAAGGTGGTTTTATCCCTTATGAAGTCGATTTACTGATTAAAAACGGCTGCCAGGCTTATCACTTGGGCAGCCGGATTTTAAGAACTGAAACAGCCGTTTCTTATCTATTGGGGCGACTATTTGTTTGACGTATCCTGAGATTGAGGCGCTGTTAAAACATCAGGCGTACTTTGATGGACTTTTAGTTCCTGAATTGGATACGGAATATTAATTCTTTGTGCATTAAAGGCCTTTTTGACTTCTGCCTGTATTTCACTGATTGATGTTGCGATCCCAGTTTCGGAGGTATCCACCCACCAGCGTACGGTCAGGTTGACCGAGAAATCTGCCAAAGCAGTAACATTAACACTAAACGCAGGCTGGCTCAGTACGTTACGGTTGTTGCTCAGAATATCCATGATAATCGATTTGGCTTTTTGTTCGTCATCTTCATAACCAATTCCGACCACAAACTCGCAGCGACGGCGCTGATAGGCGGTATTCACGGTAATGGCGCTGGTATACACATTGGCGTTTGGGATGACTAAACGGCGACCATCAGGAGAGCGTAAAAAGGTCGCGCGAATTTGGATATCTTCAACCGTACCTTCCATACCATTGACAATAATATCGTCGCCAATACGGAATGGTTCACTCAGTAAAATCAGCACACCAGATAAGAGATTCTGAAAAATATCTTTAAACGCAAAACCAATGGCAACAGAACCGATCCCCAATGCACTGACTAACTGACTTGGAGTAAAACCAGGAATGGCGATCACCAGTGCGATGAGGAAACCCACAAACATGATCAAAACACTACCAACTCGATTGAGTACCAAGACCAGATTTTGGCGGGTATAACTGCGATTGGTCAGGGTTTTATCAATAAATAGCTTAAAAACTTTGGTTAAAAGCCAGAAAATAAGAAATACTGCCAGTGCAATACATAAATAGGGAATACGCTCCCAGAAACTATCTACAATTTTATCAATTGTGGTATAGGTTTCATGATATTTCTCGGTATGCTGTATGACGGATTGAGTGGTTTTTTGCCCAGCTTGTTGTAACAGCGTCGCTGTATCTGATGCGACCTGATCTAGTTTATTTTGTTCAGACACTCGAATTCCTGGTGTGATAAAAGGGTTGAGAGAGAGTTAATGGGAAAGTGTAGTATGAAGTTTTTAAGCACTCAACCTTTCAGCGGTTATGTTTAGAAATAACCTGTATTTTTAGGGATTAACTCCTGTGGAAAATCAAGATGACCAGTTCCCAACATAAAAGAGACAAGACGACCAAGCATCAGCAGGCTTAAGAGTAAAACAATCACAATCATCCAGCCTAGAATCTTTTCCCAAACTGGTGAAGGGCGTGGGATACCATAGTCATTGCTTGCCTTTGAGCCAGGAATAAACAGTAAATAAAGAATGAGAATAAACTGAATCACGGGCACAAAAAACAACAAACACCACCAACCACTGCGGTTGGTATCATGCAGACGACGAATCATCAGAACCACATGAAAATAAAAAAATAAAATTGAAATACCAAACATGATAAAACCAAAGCTACCAGATAAGGCATTTAACAGTTGGTCATCCCATGTCACCTGACTCAGACTAAAAATCCCCATGATTAATCCTGTGCCAAACAGACACATCAATCCTATCAGATTGATAAACCCATACCAGGCCAGATAACTGAGTCGATTGAAACGACCAGAAGGAGAAAGAGGACGATCGGGTACAGGTGGCAAACTGGATGAAAACAAAGATGAATGTGAAGACGTCTGATTCATGTCGGCCTCATAGATAATTTTTTAAATTTATTGACCCGATCAAGTATAGTGAGATCTAGACCACATACGATAGCTTCAAAACCATTGGTTATGCGGAGCATACAAAAAATGACGCAATTAGAACTGTTTGTATTTTTACTGATCTGCTAAATTGAACATTATACGACCAAATGGTGATTGTTTTACATAAGAAAATATGTGGATACTGCTTGAGCTAGAACAAAAACATCAAACACAGTGTCGATATATAAGCTTCGTGACGAGGCGTAAAAAATCAAGGAAGTGATACTATGAATGAAATCTATCCAGTACCTGAAGAGTTTAAAAAAACAGCCCGTACCGTAGAAGCGGATTATTTTACCCGCTATCAAAAATCAATCGAAGATCCAGATGCTTTTTGGGCAGATGAAGCCCGCAATGTAGACTGGATAAAACCATTTACCCAAGTCAAAAACAGCAACTATGATGCAGAGCAATTCAAAATTGAATGGTTTGCAGATGGTCAGCTCAATGTCTGCGCAAATTGTCTGGATCGACATTTAAAAGAACATCCGCACAAACCCGCAATTATCTGGGAAGGTGATCATCCTTCACGACATAAAATTATTTCCTTTAAAGAGCTATACGAAGAAGTTTGTCGGTTTGCCAATGTATTAAAAAAATATGGTATTTCCAAAGGCGACCGTGTTGTACTTTATATGCCAATGGTGTCTGAAGCAGCGATTGCCATGTTGGCATGCGCGCGAATTGGTGCGGTGCACTGTGTGGTGTTTGGTGGCTTTTCGCCAGACTCATTGGCAAGTCGGATTGAAGACTGTCAGGCCAAACTGGTGATTACCGCCGATGCAGGTATGCGAGGAGGTAAATTACTTCCACTCAAGGACAGTGTAGATGAAGCACTTAAGCTTGAAGGAACTGAGTCGATTGAGCATGTGATTGTGGTGCATCGGACAGGTAATCCGATCCATTTTCAGGAAGGACGTGATCTCTGGTATCACGTGGTGATTACTGAGGTGAATGAAATTTGCCCACCAGAACAAATGAATGCTGAAGATCCACTATTTATCCTGTATACCTCAGGCTCGACTGGAAAGCCAAAAGGGGTGCTGCATACCACAGGCGGTTATCTGGTCTATGCCACCACAACATTCAGAGAAGTCTTTGACATTAAACAAGATGATGTGTACTGGTGTACGGCTGATGTGGGCTGGATTACAGGTCATAGTTATCTGATTTATGGTCCACTTTCCAATGGCACAACCACCCTGATGTTTGAAGGCATTCCGCAATATCCGACATGGGCACGAATTGGACATATTGTCGATAAACATAACGTCACGATTCTCTATACCGCACCGACTGCCATTCGTTCCATGATGCGTGAAGGAGATGCGTTTGTACGTGAAAGTGACCGTAGTAGCTTGCGCTTATTGGGTACAGTCGGTGAGCCAATCAATCCAGAAGCCTGGTCATGGTATTATAACGTGGTAGGTGAAGGCCGTTGTCCTGTGGTCGATACATGGTGGCAAACAGAAACGGGCGGTATCCTGATTGCACCTTTACCTGGTGCAACAGCATTAAAACCAGGATCGGCGACACGCCCATTTTTTGGTGTTCAACCAGGGCTTGTCGATGGCGATGGTCATGAGATTGAAGGTGCCGCAGAAGGAAACCTCGTGATTAAGGATTCTTGGCCAGGTCAGATGCGTGGTATTTGGGGAGATCCTAAACGCTTTATTGAAGCTTATTTTTCAACTTTCCCTGGTCGTTATTTTACTGGTGACGGTGCGCGCCGCGATGAAGATGGTTATTACTGGATTACAGGGCGTGTCGATGATGTTTTAAACATTTCAGGGCATCGTCTTGGAACAGCAGAAATTGAAAGTGCTTTGGTGGCACATCCGCATGTGGCTGAGGCTGCCGTGGTAGGCATGCCACATGAAATCAAAGGTCAAGGCATTTGTACCTTTGTGACCCTTCAGGCTGGTGTGGATGAATCGGAAGAGTTACGTAAAGAATTGGTACAGTGGGTTCGTAAGATTTTAGGGCCGATTGCAACGCCTGATGCATTACATTGGGCACCCGCTTTGCCTAAAACCCGTTCTGGTAAAATCATGCGTCGTATATTACGTAAAATTGCGGCCAATGAGCTTGATAGTTTGGGGGACACCTCGACTCTGGCCGATCCAAGTGTGGTTGAGTATCTGATTAACACGGTCTATCCAGAAAAAACGCAAAATTCCACATCATAGTCATGCTCCCTGCAAGCCGAATAGACTTGCAGGGAAGTCTTTATATTTGTTGAAAAGTATTGCTGAAATTTGGATAAAGCACTGCACGGGTTTTTGTTAGGCTAAACACACTTCTTTCTGGTGATCAATTTTATCATGAATACCACAGCTGATTTTTCACTGCGCCATGATCCTACTTATATTGCACAACAATTGGCTCAGGAATTTGCACAGACTGCAGCCGAGCGTGATAAGGCAGGTGGTACAGCGAAACATGAGCGAGATTTGATTCGAAAGAGTGGATTATTAAGTCTCTCGATTCCACAGCAATACGGTGGAGCGGGTGCAGACTGGAACGTCATCTTTAAAACGATTCAGATCATTGCGCGCGTGGACAGTTCACTGGCACATATTTATGGGTTTCATCATTTACTGATTGCCACAGTTCAGCTTTTTGCACAGCCTGAGCAATATGCCAACTGGTTTCGTCAGACAGCGGAGCAAAATCTATTTTGGGGCAATACCCTGAATCCATTAGATGTTCGGACGCGTGTCGAGCAGATAAATGAACATGAATTTATTTTTCATGGTGATAAAAGCTTTTGTTCGGGTTCAATCGACTCGGATATGTTGTTATGCTCAGGCTATACCGCAGAAAATAAGCTATTGATTGGAGTGATTCCCACCTCACGTGAAGGGGTTGGTTTTCTGGGAGACTGGAATAATATGGGACAACGCCAGACAGATAGCGGCACCAGTCATTTTGAACACGTTAAAATTTTAAAACAAGAATTACTGTTAAACCCAGGACCACTCAGTACCCCTTATTCAAGTTTACGTCCTTTGATTGCTCAACTTATTTTTGTGCATTTATTTTTAGGTGTTGCCGAAGGGGCGTTTGAAATTGCCAAGCAAGTAGTCCAGCCACAAAAGGCGTGGGGAAAATCTAAGGCAGAGCAAGCGATTGATGATCCATACATTCAAAAGCACTTTGCAGAGTTTTATGTACAACTGGAAAGCGTACGTTTGCTCACAAAGAAAGCGCTTGATGCATTACAAAACGCATGGCAGCAAGTCGAAAGTCTGAGTGCAGAACAACGTGGAGAAGTGTCTATTGCGATTGCGACTGCCAAAATCGCCGCAACCCATACCAGTTTGTTTATTACCCAAAACATATTTCAGGTGATGGGTGCAAGAGCCACTACCGCCAGCTTGAATCTGGATCGTTTCTGGCGCAACGTGCGCACTCAAACTTTGCATGACCCTGTCGATTACAAATATCAGGAAATCGGGGAATGGATTTTAACGGCTAAAGTCCCCGATCCGAGTTTTTACTCATAAGATACAACATGATGCTTTTAAAGACTCAAGCTTGAATAAACTGGTGTGTCTTCTGAATAGTTGCAAAATTTGAGAGCGCAGCTAAAAAAGCCGTTTGAACGTCGCGAGCAGAAGTTAATTGATCATTAAAATGCAAATCGCGAGTGGCTGTTGCATCTGCAATCAGGATGGGTTGATAACCGAGTTCAGTTGCTGCCCGTGTTGTTGAGTCAATACACATGTGGGTCATCATACCTGTAATCACCAGTTGATTGACCGAGAGCTGTTGCAGTATTTGATCTAAATCTGTTGCTAAAAAGCTGTTGGGTTTATGCTTTTGTAAAATGATTGAATTGCGCTGTAATTGTAAATCTGAATGTAGCTCTGCGCCGTTGGTATCGGGACGAAAAAAGCTCGCTTGCGCTGAGTTGATATGTTGAATATAAATAATGGGTAAATTCTGGGCAAGGAACCAGCGCTCAAGTTGCTGAATATGATGCAACGCCTGCTCTGGATGAACCAGCGCCATCGCTCCACCTTCAAAATAATCATTTTGTACATCGATGACCATTAATGCTTGTTTCATGAGATGATCTCAATTGTTTGGATGAGATTGAGCTTAAATGTAACCTATCATCTGAGCGATAGTTTGTTGAAATAAAACGCATCCTTTATTTTTCACAGTGAAAAAAATGCAAGATTTAGACCCCATTGATTTAAAGATTCTGGCTTTATTAAAACAAGACTCTCGCTTAAGCCATAAACAGATTGGAGCGCTAGTGCATCGAACGGGACAGGCTGTCGGGGCACGGATTAGTCATTTGATTGAGCAGGGCGTGATTGAGCGTTATACACTGGCTATTGCCTATCCGCAAAAGCAGTTTATTCAGCTTTTTTTAAATGAGCCGAGGTTTTCCGAAATTGAAAATATCATTAACCATTTTGAACAAGTAGATGAGTTTTATAAAGTGATGGGGAATGCCTGCTATATGGTGGTGGCACATTTTTCACCTCAAGAATTAAACCTTTTTATCGAGCAGATTTCCAAGTGGTGTCGTTATTCAGTTGAGAGCGTGATCAAGAAAATTTAAGCCTGATAATGTTAAAAAAGACCCCAAGCCGAGTCTTGGGGTTGAGTTATTCTTGTATCAAAAGGTTTTTCTAATTTTTATCAGAGGGTATTTAAGCCGATTTGGCGGTGTGCTGAAGTGCTTGTTGTTCTTCAAGCTGACGTACCAAAGGAAGAACTTTCTCGCCAAAATATTCTACTTCTTCGATAAAATGCAAAAAGCCTGACAAAATCAAATCTACACCAACATTTTTGAGGGCAACAATTCGTTCGGCGATTTGCTGTGGTGTTCCGATCAAGTTGGTTTTAAATCCGTCATTATATTGCACCAGATCTTCAAAGCTTGATTTTGCCCAGTTGCCTTCGCCTTCTGGACTGGCTGCGCCTGCCTGACGAGTTGCATCATCAAAAGCATTAACCGCTTCAACATTTGCTTTATTGATGATCTCCTGCAAAACAGATTGAGCCTCTTCTTCGGTGTCGCGTGCAATAATAAACGCGTTGACTCCAATTTTGACCTGATGATGATTGGCCTTCGCTTTTTGACGAATATCATCAATCTGTTTTTGAATTTCTTCAACACTGTTGCCATTGGTAAAGTACCAGTCTGAAACACGTGATGCCATGTCACGTGCTGCACGTGAACTTCCACCCTGAAACACTTCAATATGTGGTTTTTGTACAGGTTTTGGTTTTAGGGTGTAATCCTTAAATTGATAATACTGACCGTCAAAACTAAAATTGTCTTGTGTCCAGATACCCTTGATACTACGGATAAACTCTTCAGAGCGAACATAGCGCTGATCATGCTCTGGCCATTCTTCTCCAATAGCATCAAACTCGCCTCGGAACCAGCCACTTACCACATTAATGGCAATGCGTCCGTTGGTCAGATAATCGATAGTAGCAAGCTGTTTGGCGGCTAGAACAGGTTTCCATGGCCCTGGTAATATCGCTGCAATGACTTTAAGTTTTTCAGTTTTTGCGAGTAAGGCATGACTGAAACTTACAGACTCATGTTGGTTCTCAGCACCATAACCTGCGGTGAAACGGATCTGGGTGAGTGCATATTCAAAGCCACTCGCTTCTGCGGCCTGAGCAAGGCGAACATTGTAATCATAGCTCCAGTCTGTACGCTGCTCGATGTTACTTACTACCAGACCACCGCTAACATTTGGAACCCAATAAGCAAATTTAATAGCTGTTTGATTGAACTGACTCATATGAAACATCCCTCTAATAATGTCTATTTAGGCCACATTGGTTTTTATATTTTTATGGTGTAGACGCGATTCTGCGGCATCCAGACTAGGTACGGCGGCTGATGTCAAAACTTCATCCTGCTCAATTTGTTTGTTAATACCCAGGTTCTGATTGGCTTGTTGAGATTTATCTTTAACGACTTCGGCGCGCTTTCCTTTGGCTGGTGCCCATTCAAGAATTGGCAAAGCACGTGCTACGGCCAAGGTAATTCGAGCACGGAGTAGGTCACTTTTGATGGTGTATTCTGGTGTAAAGTCACGATCTGTCGCATATACACCAATAGGTAAAGTTTGCGCCTGAAAGAAGCTGAATAATGGGCGTAACTGATGTTCAAGTACTAAAGCGTGACGGTCACTTCCACCCGAGGCAGCCAGTAATACAGGAACATCGACCAGTGCTGTTTGCTCGACAAAATCAAAAAAATGCTTAAATAGACCTGTGAAGGAAGCACGATAGACAGGTGTGCCTACAATCAAGGCATCCGCCGCTTCGAGTTTTGCTAAATCATCTTGCACTCGTTGTGGCAACTGATTACGATAAATGGCACCGCCCAGCAAATGCCCGATTTCACTAAACTTAATAAAGTGAACTTCAATTGGGGTCGCATCGCCGAGTTCATTGATGATTTCTTGTACCAGCGCTTCGGTTTTGGACGGATTATTGAGACCACCTGATACAGCCACAATATTGAGCGGTTTTTGAGAAAAGAATTGCTGAGACATAGCAGACCTAAAAATAATAAATTAAACAATTAGGCCTATTAATCTGCATTTCGACATTTAGGTAAAATAATCAAATCACGAATCGTTATCTGTTTTTAAGATATATTCAAACTTTGATAAATGGTTTAAATTTCATGTTTTCAACTGTTTGAAATCTAATAATTTTATATATATAGATAAGGTTTTTAATATATTGAATAAAATTATAAAAAAAACTGCTGAGCTTTTACTTATTCTTAAAAAACGAAAAAAATACTGAAATCTAACGGCTTACCCGACATTTTACTTAAAAATTGGGTAATATGAGCATATCCTTAACGCCATCAGTATGCGTAAAATCAGACATACTGTGCCAGAGATCTCTCGTTTCGCTTATGAATATATTAATCGTCGATGATCATCCGCTATTTCGTCATGCTTTGATTCAAGCTGTTCGATATAGTTTGCCGCAAGCACAAATTCATGAAACAGCAGCAGTGAATGAGTTGTATCAACGTTTGGAAAGCGGCGCAGAGCCAGATCTGGTGATGCTTGATTTGAATTTGCCTGGGGCGTCAGGTTTTTCTGCATTGGTTCATGTACGGGCTCAGTATCCATCTCTTCCCATTATTGTGGTTTCAGCACATGAAGAGGTATCTGTGATCCAGCGTGCAATTGCGCATGGTGCGATGGGGTATATTCCAAAGTCTGCACATCCAAGTCATATTGGCGAGGCTATTCGTCATGTACTTGAGGGTGAAATCTGGTTACCTCCAAATTTACCCAATAACTTGAGCTTTGATCCGCGTGCTTCCGATGAAACTGAGCTGGCAGAGCGTATCCAGTCTCTCACGCCGCAGCAATTTCGAGTATTGATGATGGTGGCAGAAGGTTTACTGAATAAACAAATCGCTTATGAACTTGATGTTTCTGAAGCAACGATCAAGGCACATGTGACTGCTATTTTTAGAAAGCTGGGCGTGCAAAACCGTACTCAGGCAGTACTTGCGATTAGTGCATTAAATATTGAAGAAAAGAAACTCTAACAGACATGAATAAGGTTTGATCAAGAAAAATAGGGAGCATGCTCCCTATTTTATACAGAGAAATCTCACTATTTAAGCCAGACAATCTTGCTTAGAGGTGATGTTATCGCAATACAATGGATTGAGTGCACATTGTAGGTCGTCAATTTGATCCTGAGTGACGTAACCTTTTTGTTTAAGATATTCTGCAACGCGGTCATCACGCAGGCTTAAGAAAGTCGCGTCATACACGCCCAGATCTACAAACAGTGCTGCTGTTTCCAGGCTATTAAAACGGTCTAGAAAAATATCGTTACCATACATCAAGAAGATATGATCCAGAGCCGCATGTGGATCTATATGAAGTCGTTGAGCCAGTTTATGTGGCGGTGTCTTAATAAATAACAGATCAGATAATTCGTCAAACTGCGACATATCCAGAGATTCTCGGCCCTCTTTGACACGACCTAGCCAAGCTTTAAACACCAGTACTGCACCACCGCGCAATAACATGCTCCACATCTGGTGACGAACATCATCATCCAACAGATTTGCTTCAGCCTCAAGCTGTTGCAGCAGATGCTCTTCCTGTTGAGCTAGCTTTTCAAACAGCCCTAAACCCTGCGGGCGGTACATGCTGGGCGCAAATACATCAAGTTGAAGCTGATCAAAAACCTGCAATGCCAGTGGCACTATACTACGGTAAATGGTATCTAAAGCTTGTGTGTGCTGAGGTTTTAATTTGCTATAAGGAAACAGCGCTTCCCAGTCAATATCGGGAAGCAAAGCATTGGCACTGTATTGGCGATGAAACTGCTGTGAATCGTAGGGACCTTGTGGAACGAGATCTGAGATATTCATGAGGATGTCCTTTCTTATGTTATATCGAGAGTTTTGATCTGGCCAGCAGACGATGAATTTATGACCTATGTTATGAGTTTTTTGGAATGCAATAGATATTAGACTAAAGTTTAATATGGTGTTTTTTTTGAATAAAATGATTAATTATTAAATATTTATATAATTGTAACCAACTATAGTATTGATCTTTTACAAATTGGTGAAGCTTTGCCATAGCCAGAGATGATTTGGAAGATTTAGTCACTTTTCACGCGAATTATAGGGTTGAAAATGAACTTTTTTGCCTAATCGCTGAAAAGAATATGCTAATCATTTGCTCCAGTTGGCATCAGCTCCACACAAATAAGCTTGAAACTGATAGCCAATTGTAAGTTTTAATGACCAGACGAAATTTTTAACCCCGAAAGCCAAGAACGTAACGAGGCAGGTTTTAACGGTTTTTTGAGCAGAACAATATTTAACTCTTTTAATCGTTGTGGCAGTTCAGGGTCTGAATCTGCTGTGATCAACGCGACGGGCACCTGCTCTTGACGATGTTGAGTAATAAAATCTAGACCAAGTTGTTGATTGTTTAGATGCTGATCGATCAACCAGACTTGAATATTATGTTCCTGAATAATCGCAAATGCCTGTTCTGGCTCAGTCGCTTTAAAGACCTGATATCCCCATTTGGACAATAAAGTCGACATTCCTTCCAAAATTGTTTCATCGTTATCTAGACATAGGATTCGATACGCTTTGGTTTTTAGGGGGACTGCTTGATGTTGCGGTACCAGCACTTTAGGCGCCGCTACTGTTGGTACATCAATCATAAAACATGATCCTTTGCCCAGAGTAGAATATACCTCTACTGGATAATCGAGCAAACTGGTCATTCGCTGTACAATCGCCAGTCCCAATCCTAATCCTTGTTCTCCCCAGGGAGAGGTATGTCCACAACGTTCAAATTCCTGAAACAGTTTGATTCGCTGTTCTTCAGCAATACCTGGCCCAGTGTCCCATACCCCAATACGAATATGATTGGGACGATGACTCGAACGTAACACACCAACGACTACGCGACCTTTGGCCGTATAACGTAAAGCATTGCTGACAAAGTTTTGAATAATCCGTCTGATCCATTGGGGATCGGTATCAATCCAGAACTTGGCATCATGAACGCTCAAACGAATGTGGCGCTGTGCAGCAATCGATTTAAATTGCAGTTCCAAGTCACTGAGTAGATCATGCAATGGATAAGACTGGCGTTTCGGCTGCAAGGAACCGCCTTCCAGACGTGCAATATCCAGTAGTGCAGACAGCATACTTTCGGCACCATGTAGCGCACGATCTAGTTGTTGTAAGGTTTTTCGATCATCTTGAGTCGATACGCTCTGTTCTAATGCTGTGCTGAATAAACGTGCTGCATGCATGGGCTGGAGTAGGTCATGACTGGCGGCTGCAATGAAGCGACTTTTTGACATATTGGCTTTATCGGCTTGTTCACGTGCCAGTTGCTGCTCTGACAGGGCATTTTCAAGTTGCTGGGTACGATCACTGACCCGTGCTTCCAGAATCGCCTCATTTTCACGGAATGCAGTAATGTCGGCAAAGGTGGTTACAAAACCACCACCTTCAATCGGGTTACCGCGCATCTGAATCACGCGGCCATCTTTACGGAACCGTTCAAATTCATGGGCGCTGCCAACTTTCATCCAGTGAATCCGTTTACGGACATGTTCTTCAATCGAACCAGGTCCGCATTCACCACGCTCTGCGTTATAGCGGATTAGGTCGGCAATTGGGCAGCCGACATAGACCAGATCTTTAGGATAATCAAATAACTTTAAATACTGGTTGTTCCATGCCACCAGACACATGTTTTCGTCGACCACACTGACACCTTGCGTCATGTGATCAATCATGGTCATGAGCAGATTCTGATTGAAGCGTTGCCACTGTGAGGCCTGATCCAGAATATTGGCAACTTGTCCGAGGGCAAGACCATTATTCACCATTGCGGTGGTCAGCAGGGTACGTGATGATGCTGCCCCTATGGTGCCCGCCAGATATTGCTCGGTAAACCGCCACCACATGCCATTTGCGACACTATTCGGATTAAGGATGACATTGTTTTGTTCACAAAATTGTTTAAATGCTTGTGTCGTCGGTCCTTCACCTGTAATTCGTTTTGCAAGGGTAATCAGGTCACCTACTTTCAGCCGTGCTGCATCATGATTCAGGTAACTCATATCCGTGGATGCCTGATGCGAAGGCAAGGGCTTGGTTTCATAATAAAAGAAACTTTCTGCCTGAATCTGCTCGGCCACACTCGGACGATAGATTTTTGAGATCCAGATATACAAAATTGTATTGAGACCCAGAGACCAGATCACCCCATGTGTGAGAGGTGCAAAGGATTCAAAGCCAAGTAAGGCTTCAGGGCGCAACCAGTTAAAATCAAATGGACCAGACAATAACATTTGATGCGCAATTGCCTGATAGCTGTCGGGTAAGCTACGCAAAATAGTCGGAAGAAGCAGGGTGTAGGTCCATAACACAAAACCCGTAATCAAACCCGTATATACTCCCTGTCGGCTGCCACCACGCCAGTACAATCCACCAATCAGTGCAGGTGCAAATTGCGCCACAGCACTAAATGCCAATAAACCAAAGACTGAAAGCTGATCGATATCGTTGAAAAAATGGAAAAATAAAAATCCCATCAACATGACTGCAAGAATACAGATTCGTCGTGTTAATTTCAGAAATTTGGGTAAACGTTTGTCATGTCTGGACAGAAGATTTAGACGCCACAGGGCTGGCATAATCAAGTCATTACTCAGCATAATTGACAACGCAACTGAAGATACCAGTAACATGCCTGTCGACGCTGAAAAGCCACCTAAAAATGCCAGTAAACTGAGCCAATCCTGATTAAAGCTAAGGGGCAAAGATAAAACGGCAACATCTGGAATGGTTAAAAAACTGGGTGCAGCATGTAATGCCCAACTGGCAATCGGAATAATCGCGACAGTCGTTAGAATTAAATAGACCGCAAACCAGCGCCGTGCACCTCGGATGTGTTTTTCATCTCGTAATTCGACGACTGCGACATGAAACTGACGTGGTAGGCAAATGATGGCTAGGCCCGCAAGTAAAGTTTGAATCCAGAATGTTTCAGGCACACCAAACATTTGTACATTGTGAAAAGTTTTGGCGACATCATTGCTGACTTGTGAGATATTTTCGGGAGATTCCAGCAAAAAGAAGCCAGCAACACATAACAGTGCGAACAGTTTAACAAAAGATTCAAATGCCACTGCCAGCATGAGACCGCCATGCTGCTCGGTATTGGCAATTTGGCGAGTACCAAACATCATCGCCAGTATGGCCAAAATCCCAGTTAATAACAGTACGCTGTTGGTGGCTGTAGTCAGATGATCAGTAGCCTGATCTAGGATGACTGCGGTACTGAGGGCGACTGCACGAAGCTGTAATGCCAGATAAGGGATAATCGCGATAACGGCCAGAATGGTAACAAAAGAGGCCAGCGCACCACTTTTACCATAACGAGCTGCGATAAAATCGGCAATTGAGGAAATCGCATGGTGCTGTCGGACACGGCCTAACCTGCGCCAGATATCGTAACCAAACCAGATAAAAATAAGTGGGCCAAGATAAATGGGGAGAAAAATGATACCTTCACGAACGGCTGCGCCTGTTGCGCCATAAAATGTCCATGATGAACAATATACGCCGAGTGTGAGACTGAATAATAACATTCGTCCACGTGTGCTCAAGCGGCTGGCATGCTTTTCTCCAAAAAAAGCACAAAGAAATAAGACTAAAATATATAGGGCAAGTCCACCAATAATAAGCCAGCTATTCATGCGACCAAATCTGTTAAACACTAGGCATATCATACCTTAAGCCGAGTTAAACCCTTACATATTGATTAAAATTTAGCGACCAAAGTCTAAGTTACGAACCTCATACAAGATTGTTAACGTTATAGCGTGAAGAAAAAGGATTAAAAAGCGCCCAACGATGGCCGCGATATAAGGAGTAGATTATGGATGACGTTCAGGTAGAGCGAATTCTACAAAATCCCAAATTTAAAAAAATGGTGAGCAAGAAAGCAACATTGAGTTGGACACTGACTATCATCATGCTCATTGTCTATGTTGGGTTCATGCTACTGGTGGGATATAACAAAGAGTTTTTGATGAGTTCATTTAGTGGTGGTGTAACCACGTGGGGAATTCCACTGGGTTTAGGCATCATTGTTCTGTCATTTGTTCTATGTGGTGTCTATTCGTACATTGCAAACAATACACTCGATCAACTCAATGAAGAAGCATTGAGAGAAGTCGAAAATATTACTCATGAAAAAGGACTGCACTAAGATGAAATGGAATTCATTCAAAGCGTTGGCTTTAATGGCAGTTGGAGTACTCTTCTCTACACTTGCGATGGCAAGTCCTGATCTGGGTCAGTCAGAGCAGCAAGCAACAAACTGGCATGCAATTATCATGTTTGTTGCGTTTGTTGGAGGAACTTTGTTCATTACAAAATGGGCAGCCAAGCAAACCACCAGTACCAAAGATTTCTATACAGCAGGCGGCGGTATTTCTGGTTTCCAGAATGGTCTGGCGATTGCTGGGGACTATATGTCGGCTGCTTCGTTCCTGGGTATTTCGGCTTTAGTGTTTAGTTCAGGATTCGATGGTTTACTGTATTCTCTAGGTTTTATGGTGGGCTGGCCAATCGTATTGTTCTTGATTGCCGAGCGCTTACGTAACTTGGGCAAATATAATCTATCTGATGTAGTGTCATTCCGTCTGGAAGAAAAGCCAGTGCGTACGCTTGCTGCATTTAGCTCGCTGGTGGTTGTAGCATTTTATCTGATTGCGCAAATGGTGGGTGCAGGGCAATTGATCAAGCTTCTCTTTGGCTTGAACTATAATATTGCGGTTGTGATTGTGGGTTTACTCATGATGGCTTATGTCATCTTTGGTGGCATGCTAGCAACCACTTGGGTACAAATTATTAAAGCAGTGCTTTTGCTCTCAGGTGCAACCTTCATGGCATTTATGGTCATGAAAGCAGTCGGCTTTAGCTTTAGTAACATGTTCACTCAGGCCATTGATGTTTATGCCAATGTTCGTAATATCAGTCTGGATGATGCAGCCAAGATTATGGGGCCAGGTAAACTCGCTGCGAATCCAATCGATGCGATTTCTCTTGGTTTGGCATTGATGTTTGGTACTGCGGGATTGCCACATATTTTGATGCGTTTCTTTACAGTGAAAGATGCGAAAGAAGCACGTAAATCTGTTGTAGTGGCTACAGGATTCATTGGTTATTTCTACCTGCTCACGTTTATTATTGGCTTCGGTGCGATTCTGTTTGTTTCAAACAATCCACAGTTCCTTGATGTTGCCAAAATGGCAGTGACAGGCAAACTTGAGTTGATGGGCGGGAATAACATGGCTGCGGTGCATTTAAGTGATGCATTGGGCGGCGATTTATTCATGGGCTTCATTTCAGCAGTGGCTTTCGCAACCATTCTTGCGGTTGTTGCGGGTTTAACGCTGTCTGGCGCCTCTGCGATTTCACACGACTTATATGCCAACGTATTTAGAAAAGGCAAAACTACGCCTGAATCTGAATTACGTATGTCTAAAATCGCAACACTTGGTCTTGCAATTTTTGCGATGATTTTGGGTATTCTGTTTGAAAAGCAAAACGTGGCTTTCATGGTTGGTTTAGCATTCTCGGTTGCGTGTTGTGCCAATTTCCCAGTTCTTGTACTTTCAATGTTCTGGAAAGGTTTAACTACGCGCGGTGCAGTGATTGGTGGTGTAGTTGGTTTAACAACTGCGGTGGTGCTCATTATTCTGTCTAAAGCAGTGTGGGTGGATACTCTCAAGATTTCAGATACACCAATTAACCCATTTAATGGTCCTGCAATCTTTGCAATGCCATTGTCATTCCTATGCTGCTGGTTCTTTTCAATCACAGATAACTCAGCACGTGCTAAAGCTGAACGTAAAGCATTTGATGCGCAATATGTTCGCTCAATGACAGGGGTTGGAATTTCAGGTGCATCGGATCACTAAAAAATAAATTTAATAAAAAAAGCGCTTAGAGCGCTTTTTTTATTGCTTGGTATAGACCTGACCATTGAGTTGCATTTGCCAGTGCTGGTTTTGTTGATAAGGCGCACGGTCAATCCGAAACACCTGACCAAATTCACCTTGCCCAATCTGGAACTGCTTTTGATCAAATTGAGTAATACTGGCTTTTAAATCTGACCTGGACGACATTTCTACGTCACTATGAGCTGTTTGTTTTTCTTCAGTTTCTTTGTGCCGATATTCAACTTGGCCATTTTTTTCAATCACGAGCGTATCGTGATCGCTCTGCCATTTTCCGATAAAATCAGGGTGTTGCTCCAGCATAGGGTTTGTTTTACCACAGCCCACCAGAAATAATGCCAAGCTACAGCTCATAAATAAAGATGCTTTTGTTCTCATGAATATTCCTCATTAAATGAGAGGGGTGTTAAAAGTATGAGAGTTTGTCTGGTGATATAGTAGATATTTTTGATGAAAATATGTGAAGAAAAGTTGAGAATGCAAAAATCAGATATAGCTTTGCATGTGACTATGTTAGTTTGATCCAAATCATCCATATATCAATATCTAAAACAAAAAATAGAGGCTATTTGTAGATGTCGATTGCATATCAGTTCTGGAAAAAATTTCGATTATTACCCTCAGCATGGCTGTTATTGGTACAGTTTTTTATTCTCATTTTATCTTTTCTCACCAGTGATCAGGGAACCTATAGGGTGGTGGTCTGGATTTTGGGAGTCTTAGCTCTCCTACTGATTGGTCGTGTGATACGTGAAACTTATGTATTTACGTTTATTGGATTATTTTTCGTATTGGGTGCCTTATTTTTCTCTATTTTAATTTTATTGGGTTTTCATCAGGTTTCTATTCAAGTCCTCACGCATGTTTTTGAAGCTTGTGCCTATTTTTATGCAGCATACGGTTTACTCAGATATATGTTTGCTGACCGCTATTTGACCAAAGATGAACTGTTTGCTGCAGGTGCGGTGTTCACTTTAATCGCTTGGGGTTTTGCTTTTTTATATAATATCTGTCAGTTGGTGGTGCCTATGAGCTTTAGTAAACCTGATCACCAAGGATTACAAAGCTGGTTAGATCTATTGTTTTTAAGTTTTAGCTTGCAGTCGGCAACGGGGTTATCTGATATTTTCCCAGTGAGTTCGGCGGCAAGAGTGATTGCCATTTTACAAATGTTTTTTGGCGTGATGTTTTTGGCGGTTGTAGTATCGCGTTTGGTTGCACTGCAATATATTTCATATACACCGTCAACTAAAGAAAAAAACGAATAAAGAAAGTTACAGCTCTACAACCTCTTTAACTTTCAGATACCTATACAATAGAGCTCGCGCAGTTTGTGCTAATTTTACATTTTTCACGATAGTGAAGCTTTCTTTGACATTTTTTTGTCATCCGTTAAATGAAGAATAACATGGGGGATCTATGCCTTCCAAAACCTCATCTAGGTTTGCAAACATTAATCCAAATGTATTTGTAAGTACGATTATGATCATTGCAATTTTTCTTGCAATTGTAATTTTAGCTCCAGATGCATTTGAATTGTTGACTCAACAATTAAAAAACTGGATTACAGAATCATTTAGTTGGTTCTATGTATTATCGGTTGCCTTCTTTCTAATTGTACTCGGTTATATCGCCTGCTCATCGAGCGGAAAAATCAAGTTAGGTCCAGATCATAGTCAGCCTGATTATAGTAATAGCTCTTGGTTTGCCATGCTATTTACTGCTGGTATGGGCATCGGACTCATGTTCTTCGGGATTGCTGAACCGATTATGCATTATGTGAGCCCACCTTCTGGTGAGCCAGAAACAATTTTAGCTGCCCAGCAATCTATGCGCGTAACCTTCTTCCATTGGGGATTACACGCCTGGGGGATTTACGCGATTGTGGCATTATCTTTGTCTTATTTTGCTTATCGTCATGATTTACCCTTAAAGATTCGCTCTTCTCTTTATCCTCTTATTGGTAAGAAAATTTATGGACCGATGGGAGATGCAGTTGATACCTTTGCGACCATTGGGACAATTTTTGGTGTTGCTACAACGCTCGGCTTTGGGGTTACCCAAATTAGCTCTGGCTTAAATTACTTATTCGGATTTGAACCCACTTCTTTTTCTAAGGTTGTTCTGATTATTATCGTGAGTGCCATGGCTGCCTTGTCGGTCGGGTTGGGTCTGGACAAAGGGGTAAAACGCCTTGCAGAGTTAAATCTGGTCTTGGCTGTCACGCTTTTAGCGTTTGTTTTCTTCACGAGTGCAACGGTTTATTTGCTCCAAACGACAATCCAGAATACGGGTCAATATATTTCCAATCTTTTTGAAATGACCTTTAATCTCTATGCCTATCAACCCAATGGCTGGATTGGTGGCTGGACAATTATGTACTGGGCATGGTGGATTTCTTGGTCGCCATTTGTGGGGATGTTTATTGCACGTGTATCACGCGGACGTACCATTCGAGAGTTTATTATTGGTGTCATGCTGATTCCGACAGGTTTTACCCTGATCTGGATGGGATTCATGGGTAATGCTGGCTTGTATAGCATTTTGCATGACGGTAATCTCAGCCTGCTTAATGCAGTACAACGTGACTCATCTGTTGCTTTGTTTGAATTTTTACATAGTTTACCTTTTTCTGGTGTGATGAGCCTATTGGCGACGGTGCTGGTGGTTTTATTCTTTGTGACCTCTGCAGATTCGGGCGCATTGGTGGTGGATTATCTGACAGCCAAGTCTGAAGATTCTCCAGTATGGCAGCGTTTATTTTGGATTGTAGTGATGGCAGGTCTGGCGATTATCTTGCTATTGGCCGGTGGTTTGACTGCGTTACAATCTGCTACGATCATGAGTGCTTTACCATTTACCTTTATCATGTTGCTCATTTGTTGGGGACTGATTAAAGCGCTCAGGATCGACTCAACCAAAATGCAAGCGATTCAGGAAGCGAGAACTACACCACGTGCGATACAAAATCCACGTAGTTGGCAGCAACGCCTTGGATTGATCATGCATTATCCGCACTCTAAAGTGGAGGTAGATGCTTATATCAAAAAGCATGTTCAGCGTGCTTTTGAAAGTCTGGAACGTGAGTTTAAGCGTCGTCATCTTACTGTGGCGATTAGTGAAACAGATGATGGCCTACAGCTTAAAGTGGATCATCATGATGAAATCAATTTTATTTATCATGTTGTTTCACGTGAAACAATGCCACCAAGTTTTATGCTAGAACAGGAACATAACGCGGATGTTGAAAAATACTTTCAGGCCGAAGTGTTTTTGAGAGAAGGTGGACAGAATTACGACGTAATGGACTGGACTGAAGAAGATTTAATTCAGGATATTATCGATCAGTACGAACGTCATCTCTACTTCTTGAGTGTAATGCGTGCTCAAACTGGAAATTAAATATTCAGACGTAAAAAAGGACTCATAAGAGTCCTTTTTTATAGGTCGATCATTTCGAATTAGAAACGAGCTTTAGCATTCAAACCGATTGTTTGAGTGTCAAATGTAGAACCTTTTACATCAGCTTTGATGTAAGACGCGCCAACAGAAACTGCTGGAGTGATGAAGTAGTTGACGTTACCGCCCCATGCTTGACGGAATTCACCAAGGTTTTGACCTTTGATGTTTGCTTTGCCATCGTTACCGATGAAAGTTGCACCCACGCTCAACTTAGGTGTGAGGTAAAGATCAGTTTTCAAACCGTATTGGTTTTCTTGACCAAATGCACCAGTTGCTTCAAAGCCAATCGCCATGTTAGTACCATCGATAGGACCCACATATTTAGCACGTGCAGTTACAGCGTCTTGATCGTTCTGGATCGCAGCAGTTTGGTTTACAGCTGAATAGATACCGTTGCTGATGATACCGAAGTTATCAAGAGAGAATTGGTTTGCAACACTTGTATAACCAACAGCCATCAAGAAGTTAGGAAGCAACATTGCACCTACTTCTAATGCATAACGGTCGCCATTGTCATCGCGAGAAATTGCATTTTTACCATCAACATCAGTATGGTTATAAGATGCGCTTGCATATACAGGAAGGTATGGAGTTGGAAGGTAAGTTTCACCTTTAACACCGTATGTACCAACGTGATAATTTAGACCGTTGTTTTGGTCGTATTGTTGGTAGCTGTAACCAAGAGATACACTAGATGCTTGGTTTAAGAAAGCTGCTTCAGCTAAAGGGCCTTTAGAAGCGTCAACATCTTTCAAATAGAAAGTACCTGCAACGTCACCAGTGAAGTTTTTGTCATTTGCAGTAGTGTCTACAAATTCAGATTGACCTTGAACTTCAACTTGGTACGCTTGAGCGCCGGTCATGGCTAATAATAGAGCAGTGGCTAAACCGAGTTTTTTCATAAGAGTTTCCAGCATTACCAAAAGATTAAGCTGGGGTCATTGTATTGTAACAAATTATATAGTCAATGATTGTTCACACAATGCAATGCTGAATAAAAAATAGTCTGATTGTTCTGTATAAAATATGATCAATTGAAAATTTTTATGTCAACCTGAAAAAAATCTATTTTTACAACTAGCTATCATATTTTTAATGCCATAAAAAAATATTTTGGCATAAATAATAAGCAGATTTTCAATTGTTAAATTAGATCAATTAAATTTAAATTATCGTTAAAAACTTTTATTAAAAGTATTTAAATTCTCAGTTTTTTTATAAAAATAACCTGAGTCCTTGCTAAAAATCACTAAAATAGTTCACAAAACTCCAAATTAGTGCGAAATAAATTATATTTCAGGCTAAAAAGTGTGCAATTAATTTGCATTAGTGTGATGTATGTCACTTTATTTTGCTTATTTGAAGTTTTTATCAAATCTTAGTGTTTTAGTTGGGTTTACAGGCTGAAATTTTTTTGCATAATAATGAACATCAAGCATGCATTTCTATTTGAAATTGATGGCTTGGTGCTTCCAAACAGAGTATTTGTTTTATATGCCCAGCTTTCCCCAAGGCTGGGTTTTTTTTATGCGTATCATTGCTGTTTTCTGATGATTCTTTTTATTTAAAATATTTAGAAGATGAGATTTAGGTGATAAAGCAACGTGATTTCAAGCCGAGAAATAGTGACTAAATTAATGAAAAAATGCCTAGCAGATATTTGAAAAACTGCTAGGCAATAAAAGGATGCAGAAATTGGGAGAGCATCCTTTTGAGGAAAGTTTTAAAGAAAAATTTAAATCTGTAATGCCATTATGAAGTATCTCTAAACTTTTGAAAAATTGTTTATTTTTATAAGAACCATAGGTAAACACGATAGCGTATAGTTAATTTTTTTTATGCTGCACTATAAGTTATTGCTAAATAATAAAGATTTTAAGTTAAAATATCATGACAGAAACAGCCTATTCTAATTTTAAGTGAATTCAAAAAGAAACAATGAGCTTGGTTATCCTGAAAGTGGCAAAACAGCATCAATAGAGACATCTATACGCTATCGCTTATTTCTATTTCTTTTTATCTTAATTTTATCGTTTCTGATTATTTCTCTTCCGCAGGTATTTAGCAGTTATCAGCAGCTACAACAAAGTCATCGTGGTTTTATTGAAATCAAATTATTAGAAACATTAACAGACACTGCAAATAAAATTTCTAGAGAACGTGCTTTTGCCAATCAATTGATGGCGAGTCCACCAGAACTGATGACACAGAAAAGACGTCAGTTAAATGAGTATCGATTGCAGGTTGATGCATCATTGCAGCAAACGATTCGATTGCTGAATGATAATGAACAGCAGCAAGTGGCGCAGGTTGTAAGTGTAGATATACAATCGCGTTTAGAAGTAGCACGCCATGTTGTTGACCAATATGTTAATCAACCATTGGCCCATAAATCTTATCAACAATATGATCATGCTATACGGGGCATGTTTTCGGCGTGGGATAGCTGTCGCGAAGCTTTAAAAAAATTATTAATTAGTTCGAGTCAGGAAGATGACGGTTTATCTCGCAATATGACTTTAATTTTACTTGTCTCTGATCTGCGTGACCAATCTGGACGGGTTGTATCAAATATTATTGCGCCTGTGAGTTTTTCAATTCAGATTCCTGACGATAACCGTGCTCGTTCTTTACAGACTCAACATCAGGCAATCTATTTGTGGAAATTGATTGATACACTGCAACCTGATCATACTCGAACTCCAGAATATCTACATTTATATCAACAAGTAAAAACACAGTTTTTAGATGAAGGCATTGAACTCGTTTCTACGCTATTACGTGAAAGTGACCAGCACCGTGCCTATTCATTATCTGCGATCAGTTTGACCGAACAGATTGTGAGCAAGTTTAATTCAATTGTAGCGTTACAAAATTATCTGGTACAAACCAGCCTGGCCCAAGCTGAGCAACAAGAATATGCCGCATGGCAAAAGTTTATACTGACGGTACTCATTTCGATTTTTTCTCTCTTAGTTGCAGGCCTAACTTTACGTTATATACAGCGTTATATTTTGCTTCCACTTATGGAGGCACGTGAAAGTATTTTAGCCTTATCACTCCCTCAATCTTATGGTCAGGAAAATCGCAAGAAAAAACGCTTCAAAGGTGAATTTGCAGAGTTGTTCGCTGCGATTGCCAAATTAAAAAGATTGTTATCTCAAAAAGATGCATTAGAGTTTCAACTGCGTAATATTGCGCATACTGATACCTTGACAGGTGTGGCCAATCGTCAAGCACTTGAGGCATATTTCATAGCGCTTGAACAAGAACCATGGAAGTGGTCAGATTTGTGTTTAATGATTATTGATATCGACTATTTTAAACAGATTAATGATCAATATGGTCACATGGTGGGGGATCAGGTTATACAGCGTATTGCGGATCAGTTGCAGCAGCATGTCGATGTTTCCGATCTGATTGTACGCTATGGAGGAGATGAGTTTTTAATTCTGATTGAAGATATTGCTGCAGAGGATGCACTTCAACTTGCAGAAAAGATAAGTAAAAGTATTTATACACTATGTATTGCTCCCGATATTTCGACATCGGTAAGTATTGGGTTAGCAGTAGGTGCTAGAAATTGGCTCACCTTATTTCAAAATGCAGATCAGGCATTGTTGCGAGCCAAAGCCAAAGGAAAAAATAGAGTGGAGGGATAAAGGAATATTCTCATTTAGAAATATATAATTTCTTGATGAGAGGCATTTATTTAAAATAAAATTTCACTTAATGAATTTTGTGAAATAAACCATTTGCCATTTGGTTCATTTCTAAGTTCAGGTAGACCATTATCTTGATGAGCATAATTTAGAGAAATAGAAACTTCTTTAATAAAGTTTTGCCTATCTTTGATGTAATCAAGATGAGTTTTTATAATAGTACTTGAGGGGCTTTGATCATTAGAATTTATAATATAAAAATTTAGTAAGTCAATAGATGAGTAATCAACTTTAATATCTTTTGTTTCTTTTTTCTGATGCTTGCCTATAGTATGAAGCAAAGTTGGAGTTAATTTTCCCCATTGTTTGTTTTTCCATGCCTGTAAAAATTCTAATAGAGTATATTCTGGGCTACTTTTTTCTAATGTTTCAGTTGTTTGATTTTGCCAAAAAATAGAACCTTTGCGTGTACGTTTTTCCCATGAATCGATTCTCTGGTTAAGGCGACTAGTCTGATTATAGCTCTGTAATATTTCTAAAAATGATTCCTGATTTTTCTGTTTATTAATACGTCTTTCATCTGCCCATTCTATAAGAGCAGCTAATACCCACCAACATTTTGAAGCAACCTCTTTATTGGCAAAGTTTAAATCTCGACCATGCAAAATGCCATTGCGATAAGGAATAGTGATTTCCTCAATGTTTGTGGCTTTGCGTGATGAATTCATAATTTCTTTAAGAAATGGTAAACCACTAGAGTGAGCTGTAATACTGTCGTAAAGTTCAAATTGAGAACTCTCAGTAAAGAAACCTATATGATTTGAAATATCATTAGCGAGACCATCTATAATAGCCAATAGTAGAGGAATACATGCATGGTATCGCTTTTCCAAATAGTCTGTTTTTAATAAAGTAAGTAGATCTATTCTTAATTTAAAATGTTCACGGCTTTGACACTTTATTAATATTAGGTCTATATAAATCTCATCAATTGAATCGATTAGAGTTTTTTTGGCTTCATCAATTTTGTTTTCTAAGCCCAGCTTTACAGATTCTTCTAAAACTTTTTGGCTTAAAGCACCATAACAAATCCAGCCATGTTTAGCAAAAATTTCATTAAATTGGTCTGGTAAGTACAAAATATTACTCATATCTTGAATTTTTAGAAACTTTTCTTTTAAAAGTTGAGCTTTTGGATTGAGTTTATAAATAAAAGGAAATTTATCTAAAGCTTTAAAACTTACTTGACCTACTTTTAGTAAGTTGATGAGTGGTTTTATAGATTCATTATCTTTAATTTTCTTTGTCATATAAATAAAAAACGGTGAATGAATCACCGTTTTACCATAAAATTATAATGTCTTAAAGATTAACTCAACATCGGCTTTAAGAAACGCCCAGTATGTGAAATTTCCACTTCAGCCACCTGTTCTGGTGTACCTTCAGCAATAATCTGACCACCACCAGCACCACCTTCTGGCCCAAGATCAATCACCCAGTCAGCGGTTTTAATCACATCTAGATTATGCTCAATCACCACAATGGTATTCCCTTTATTGCGTAGCTCATGCAGGATGTCGAGCAGCTTGGCAATGTCATGAAAATGCAAACCTGTGGTAGGTTCATCCAGTACATATAAAGTTTTGCCTGTATCACGTTTGGCCAATTCACGCGCCAGTTTCACCCGCTGTGCTTCACCACCTGAAAGGGTCGTTGCAGCCTGACCCAAACGAATATAACCTAAACCAACTTGAGTCAATGTTTCGAGGCGGCGATGAATCACAGGAATCGCACTAAAGAACTCCACGCCATCTTCCACGGTCATCTCTAAAACATCTGAAATGTTTTTGCCTTTATAACTCACTTCAAGCGTTTCACGGTTATAGCGTTTCCCATGACAAGCATCGCAAGGCACATACATATCGGGTAAGAAGTGCATCGCGACTTTAATCATGCCATCACCTTCACAGACTTCACAGCGTCCGCCTTTGACGTTAAATGAAAAACGTCCAGCAGCATAACCACGCGCTTTAGCCTCTGGAGTTTGTGCAAATAACTCACGAATGGGGGTAAATAAACCTGTATAAGTGGCAGGATTAGAACGTGGTGTACGTCCAATTGGGCTCTGGTCAATATCAACGACTTTATCAAGATGTTGCAAGCCATCAATCGAATCAAACTTTTCTGCGGTGAGAGTGGTTGCGCCATTGAGCTGTGTAGCAGCTAAAGGTAACAGTGTTCGATTGATCAGGGTCGATTTGCCCGAGCCAGAAACACCAGTTACACAAGTCATGATCCCTAAAGGAATGGTCAGATCGACATTTTTTAGGTTATGACCTGCTGCACCTGATAGTTTAATCTTCTGGTCAGGGGTTGGAGAAGACAAGCGTTGCTTCGGAATTTCAATTTTTAAAGCACCTGACAGGTATTGACCAGTCAGGGAGTCAGCATGATTTGCCAGCTCTTCATAGGTTCCTTCGGCAATAATTTCGCCGCCATGTATGCCAGCGCCTGGGCCAATATCAATAATATGATCGGCAGCGCGAATGGCATCTTCATCATGTTCAACCACCAATACGGTATTGCCCAAATCACGCAAGCGAATCAGGGTTTGCAACAAACGGTCATTATCACGTTGATGCAAACCAATCGAAGGTTCATCCAGTACATACATCACACCCATCAAACCAGCGCCAATTTGTGAGGCCAGACGAATACGCTGGGCTTCACCACCAGAGAGTGTTTCGGCAGAACGTGCCAGACTTAAATAATTCAGTCCAACGCTGACCAAAAAGTGTAAGCGCTCACGAATCTCCTTGAAGATTTTGTCTGCAATTTCACCTTTGGCACCTTCCAGATTTATATCCTGATAATAACTTTCGGCATCGCCAATCGACATACTAGTAATGTCGGCAATGGTTTTGTCTTTCACTTTTACATGGCGCGAAATTTCATTCAGGCGTGAACCACCACAGGCATCACAAGCAGCGTTAGATAAATACTGTGACAAATCATCACGTACATAATTACTTTCTGTTTCGCGGTAACGACGTTCCAGATGTGTAATCACGCCCTCAAAGGGAATCACCCGATTATGTCTGCGACCTCGTTCATCGATATAGCTCAGGTCAATTTTTTCTTTGCCTGTGCCATATAAAAATTTCTTTTGAGTATCTTTGTCCAGTTTGTTCCAAGGTTCATCGAGTGAATAACCAAAATGCTCTGCTACTTTTTGCAACATTGAATAGTAGTACGGACGTTGACGATCCCAGCCACGAATCGCGCCTTGGCTAATTGATAAATCAGATGTAGGAATCAATTTCTCGGCACTAAAATGACTACGTGTACCCAAGCCATCACACACAGGGCAGGCACCAAACGGGTTGTTGAAGGAAAACATCCGTGGCTCAAGTTCAGCGACTGCACGATCACATTCAGGGCATGAGTGTTTGGCAGAAAATACTCGATCGGGCTGTTCGGCGTTCATCCAAGTCAAGATCGCCAAATCACTCCCCAGGCGCAGCGCCGTTTCAAAGGATTCGGCAATACGGTTACCCAGATCATCACGTACTTTAAAACGATCGACCACTACTTCAATGGTGTGTTTTTTCTTTTTATCCAGTTCAGGCGGGCTATCAATATCAATAATTTCGCCATCGACACGGGCACGGACAAACCCCTGACCTTGTAACTGCTCAAACAGTTGTGAATATTCACCTTTACGCTCACGTACCACTGGTGCGAGTAGCATTAAGGCTGTCCCTTCATCTAATACCTTAACAGCATCGACCATTTCAGACACGGTTTGTGCCACCATCGGCAAATCATGCTCTGGGCAGTATGGTGTACCCACACGTGCATAGAGTAGACGTAAATAGTCATAAATCTCGGTAATGGTACCCACGGTCGAACGTGGGTTGTGGCTGGTCGATTTCTGTTCAATGGCAATTGCGGGACTTAAGCCTTCAATGGCATCGACATCAGGTTTTTCCATTTGGGATAAAAACTGACGTGCGTATGCCGACAGTGATTCAACATAACGGCGTTGACCTTCTGCATATAAAGTATCAAAGGCTAGAGAGGATTTACCTGAGCCTGAGAGTCCCGTAATCACCACAAACTTATCGCGTGGAATATCGAGAGACACATTTTTTAGGTTATGGGTACGTGCACCTCGAATACGGATATGACTTTGGCTCATAAAATGATCCTGAAATGAATTGGAAAAACTTATATATGATAGCGCATGAAAAATGTTCAAGCACAGGCTTTGGTATTTTATGCGTCATTTTGTGTCGGACAAATGAAATTACAAGCTGAGTTCGTTTATAAAAAATGCTGGAATGTTATCGAATCATGAACAATATCAATGGATATCTAGCTGATAAAAAAAGCACAGTGGATACTGTGCTGGAGTCAAAAATCAGAGATTGTTTTTGTTTTTTATTATTAGCATGCAAGTGCAAATTCACGCTCAAAGATTGATTCGATCTCTTCAAAGCGGATTTTTTTGGTTTCTGGTTTTTGCGAAAAACTATAATGAATAACACATTTTTCCAGCTCAGATAAAAATGCTTCGTAGTCGTGTTCAAAATGATTCAGATCCATCAAATCTAGATGTCGGTTGGCATTGCAATTGTATCTGGCAATAAAATTCAGCATAAGATCTTGAATGCTACGATTAGTAAAATAAAGCAGATAGGTGGCCGCAGATCCACAGTGCAAACAGCCTTTATTAATATATATCTCTTCATTGGCATGCCAGCATTGTCTTAATGTAATCATTGCCTTCACTGCTTCATCGGCTTGCGTCTCAAGATGCATCACATTCTCCCCATGGACGGTCTCAAGTAAAATAAAGTATTTATAAATGATAATCATTATCATAATGCGGTATGTCAGATGAAAATGCAAGCTGAATTAAAGAATAGATTGATTGTTGACAACGAGCTTCATTTCTTTTTTAAAAAAGGGTAAGGTGCTTCAATCTTAAAATTTACAGGTCAGTCTTGATGTTCGGGCTGTTTTTAAAATGCACGCTTGGGGCGGCAGTTGTGCTCTTGATTTCAATTTTGTCCAAGAGCAAAACATTTTATATTGCGGGGCTGGTACCATTATTTCCAACATTTGCCCTGATTGCTCACGTCATTGTATTTGGGCAACAAGGCGCCGAAGCATTGCGTAAAACGGCTTTATTCGGCCTCTGGTCACTTATTCCTTATGCGGTGTACTTGGGTATGGTGTATTACTTTGCCAACCGTTTACCGATTGGACTGTGCTTGACTGTTGCAACGCTAACGTGGGTGATAGTTGCGGCAGGTTTGATCTATGGTTGGAATAGTTATTTTAATTAATCTCAGACCCTTATGTTTTTCATCATGAAGTGAGTACACACACCGCGCTTTAATCTTGCCCATAACAGCAGATTCAGTGTGTGACTCACTGTCGATACATGAGGTTAATCGGATAATCCTAACCACTGACGCTGATGATAGGCACTGTCCCAAAACAGCCATTCCAGTTTGGCGCCCATGCTATAAGCAGCATGCATTTTGGCTTTAGTATCATCATCACAGCGCGCAGCGACTTTATCAACAGTGGCAATCACGTTGCGTACAGCGGTATGGAATTCTTCGCCTGAATAGGTATCAATCCATGCCTGATAGGGGTTATTGTTTACCGATTTGCTCACAATGTCATGACCCACTTCGGCATAAATCCAGAAGCAGGGTAAGAGCGCTGCCAGTACAACTGGATAACTTTCCGACCAGGCGGTTGCTGTTAGGAAAGAAGTATAATGATGACATGCGAGTGTCAACGGTGTTGTTTCAAACGTGTGTTTAGAAATTCCAAACACTTGCATAAAATCATTGTGCAAACTACGTTCTACCACAATGGCAATTTTGGCAGCTTCGGAAAATTGCATAACATCATCGGCCTCAAATGCTTTTGCAGCAGCAACAGCCAAAGTACGACCATAAGCCAGCAGATAATGTGCATCCTGAATCACATAGTGACAAAATGCGGCTTCAGGCAGTGTCCCTTTTGCCAGCTCTTGATTAAAAGGCAAGTCTAATATTTTTTGATATAAATCAATATTATTGTTCCATAGGTCTTGGCTAAAGCTCATAAAAATTGTGCTCTTTAAATCAATTTGATCAGGCCAGACTATAGCAAAATTTTTTGTCTGGTCGTATGCAATTGTCTTGATTAAATCTGCCTTAATATTTTAGTAAAAAGTGATAAATGTCATCTTAAACAATCCGAAAAACCCGCATAATACACACCGAAATTCTAATTTTGATCAATTTGACTCAGGGCGCCCATGAAGCATTTTCGTTTTTCCATTTTCTTTACAGTCATTTGTTTGGCTTTGTCTGCTTATTGGGGCTATACCCATGGGCCAGAGGCTGGACTTTCCACTATGTTTAAGGCACTCACTATTACTGCAATTTTGGCTGTGATGGAAGTTTCATTGTCATTTGACAATGCTGTGGTCAATGCATCGGTACTGCGTGGTTGGGATCATTTCTGGAAAATGCTGTTTTTAACAGTGGGTATTCTGATTGCTGTATTTGGAATGCGTCTGATTTTCCCAGTAGCAATTGTTGCTGTGACTGCGGACATGGGCATGATTGAAGTGGCAAAAATGGCACTGAATGATCCAAAAAATTACTCTGAACGTTTGATGCAGCATCATGCCGAAATTGCGGCATTTGGTGGTACGTTCCTATTGATGGTGTTTTTAAACTTTTTCTTTGATGATGGCAAAGACACTCACTGGTTTAAATGGATTGAAGCCAAACTTGCCAACTTAGCTAACATTCCTGCCATGTCGGTATTTGTCGCATTGGTTGCGATGCTGATTATGGCAGCGTATGTATCGGATGATAAACGTCTGGTGGTCACGATGGCGGGAATCTGGGGGCTCGTGGTTTATATTGGTGTGCAGGTTTTGAGTCATCTGTTGGGTGGCGAGCCTGAAATTGATGAGAATGGTAATGCCATCGGTCATGATGGTTCTGGTGCTTCAACAGGTGTAATCAAAGCAGGTTTTGGTGGATTCCTTTACCTGGAAGTGCTAGATGCCTCGTTTAGTTTTGATGGTGTCATTGGTGCATTTGCAATTACCAGTGATGTCGTCATTATCATGTTAGGATTGGCGATTGGTGCGATGTTTGTGCGTTCAATGACCGTTTATCTGGTCGAGAAAGGCACACTAGATGCTTATATCTATCTTGAACACGGTGCACATTACGCGATTGGTGCCCTGGCATTTATTATGCTCGCCAGTGGGACGGGTGTGCATGTGCCAGAGGTGGTCACTGGTTTAATTGGTGTTGCATTTATTGTGTGGGCGGTTTTGGCTTCGATTCAGTATAGCAAGCATCAGGAACAAAGCGATTAAGCTAGGTTTCAGTTAAACTCAATACAATAAAGGGTGCATAGGCACCCTTTTTTATGGGTGTGATATTTTCGTCAAATCAGGCGAAGTTTAATGTTGAATCCTCTATAATTTGATTAAGTTAAGATAAGCGTGTTGATATGATGAATGCATTGGAGCGTCGCTCAACGTTTGCATTAAGCAGTATTTTTGCCTTGCGTATGTTGGGTTTGTTCATGATTATTCCTGTGTTTTCAATTGCAGGACAATCCTATCAATACGCGACGCCAGCCCTGATTGGTTTGGCTGTAGGGGTGTATGGCCTCAGTCAAGCACTGTTGCAAATTCCTTTTAGTCTGGTTGCAGACCGCTTTAGTCGTAAACCACTGGTGGTGATAGGTTTGCTACTGTTTGCACTGGGTGGTGCAGTGGCAGCCATGTCACATACCATTTATGGTGTAATTATTGGACGTGCTATTGCAGGTGCTGGCGCGGTATCTGCGGTAGTTATGGCATTATTGGCCGATGTGACACGTGAAGAACAGCGCACCAAAGCGATGGCAGCCATGGGGATGAGTATTGGCCTGTCTTTTGTGGTGGCATTTAGTGTGGGGCCGTGGCTCACCAGTCTGGTCGGGATTTCAGGCTTATTTTGGGTCACCACTGTGATGGGTCTGGTTGCGATTCTCATGCTGTTATTAGTTCCTAAAGTCACACGACACCATAAAAACTTTCAACAGGGTTATCTGGCGCAGTTAAAACAAGTGATTCAAATGGGAGATCTGAACCGTCTGCATCTTTCGGTTTTTTCCTTACATCTTTTGCTGACCGCCATGTTTATTTATGTACCTTCCCAACTCATCGAGTTTGCAGGTATTCCATTATCAAAACATGGACTTGTATATTTACCACTACTGTTAGTCAGCCTGTTTTTTGCTTTTCCTAGTATTATTGTGGCGGAAAAATATCGCAAAATGCGTGGCATTTTTCTGACCGCGATTACAGGTATTATTGTCGGGTTGCTGATCCTGATTTTTGGCTATGAGTCAAAATACATTCTGCTCACAGGGCTCGGTATTTTCTTTATTGCCTTTAATGTGATGGAAGCTTTATTGCCCTCTTGGCTATCCAAATCTGCTCCAATTCAATCTAAAGCCACTGCCATGGGGATTAATGCCAGCAGCCAGTTTCTGGGCGCTTTTTTTGGCGGTACGCTGGGTGGGCAATTGCTGATGTTACATAATACTTCACTGGGTTGGAGTATCTTGGCAGCGATTGCTATACTATGGCTGCTGATCAGTTTTAGTCTGGCTCAACCGCGTTATTTATCTTCAATTGTATTGCCATTACCAGAAGTTAAACAAACGGATGAGTGGACTTCAAAACTCTTGGCAATTCGTGGTATTGAAGAAGTCGTGGTGATGACTGAGCAGCGTGTGGCTTATATAAAAGTCGATAAACGCGTCATTGATGATACTGCGCGACAACATTTAACGCAGTTGTTGGGCTCAGAGGTAGCCATTTAAGCATAACTCTTATAAAGTAAAACATAGAAATGTAATAGGAAGAAAACAGCTCATGCGTGGTGTAAATAAGGTTATTTTGGTTGGTACTTTGGGTCGTGATCCGGAAACTAAAACTTTTCCAAATGGTGGATCTCTGACACAATTTTCAATTGCAACCAGCGAGGCGTGGACAGATAAAAGTACCGGTGAGCGTAAAGAACAGACCGAATGGCACCGTATTGTACTGCATAATCGTTTAGGTGAAATTGCACAACAATACCTGCGTAAAGGCTCTAAAGTTTATATTGAAGGTTCATTGCGTACACGCCAGTGGACAGACCAGAATGGTCAGGAGCGTTATACCACCGAAATTCGTGGTGACCAGATGCAAATGCTAGATACACGTTCACAAGGCGATCAGCCAATGAGCGGTGGTAACGATTTTAATCAGCCACGCTTTAACAATAATGCGCCGCAGCAAAACACAGGCTATAACCAAGGTGGCGGTTACAATAACAGCGGCAATAACAACTTCAATCAAGGCAGTGGTTATGGCAATGGCGGTAGCAATAACAGTAATCAAGGTGGTTATGTGCCAAAAGCACCGCAGCAACCTGCACCAGCCGATTTAGACGATGACTTACCATTTTAGACGATACAAATAAATATTGTATTGGTTGATTAGAGAGAACCTGATGTATATCAGGTTCTTTTTTTATAGGAAAAATTAGGATATTTAATCTAAGGCTTGGTACTTCATTGCTCAGATCATTTGTTATACAAAAAAAATATCATCACATGCCCACCAATTTAGATATTTACATTTAAATCTATTCAGAGAAAAAGAATAGAAAAAGTTCAAATTATTTTTTTAAATATGATTAAAAAACAAATCATTAGATGGTTATAAATCAATAATGCATCAAATTTGGTTACATATAGCACAGTTTTGGTGCGTAAATACCGTCATTGGCTCTCGATTTTACTCAATAAATGGCTCTCGTTTATTGAGACCTAAAAAGACACATTAGCTTTATTAGAAGTATGCATACGGAAACGTTCGATTTGTCCTGTTTTCATTATTTTGATGAAGCAGACCAAGCGAATTGAAAAAATTTAAGAGGAGAGCGAGCTCGCAAAGTCATGTTTTGCCAGCCTCTGCTCTTGATGTATTAAGGAAAATATTTATGGCAGCGCCCAAGAACGTGTCTGAATCTGGCCATTCCGAAGGTTTAAAAAGTGGTCTTCAATCTCGTCACCTCACCATGATTTCAATTGCTGGTGTCATTGGTGGTGCATTATTTGTGGGTTCGGGAAGTGTAATTTATTCTGCAGGTCCTGCGGCGATATTGGCCTATACACTGGGCGGTTTGCTGGTCTTGCTGATCATGCGCATGTTAGGTGAAATGGCAGTAATGAACCCAGATAGTGGTTCATTCTCCACGTATGCAGATCGTGCCATTGGCCGCTGGGCTGGTTTCAGTATCGGCTGGTTATATTGGTGTTTCTGGACGTTGTTGATGGGCTGGGAAGCCTACGTCGCTGGTAAAATTCTCAATAGCTGGTTCCCGTTTATTCCGATCTGGGGCTATATGCTGTTGGTGATTGTAGGATTGGTGTGGGTCAATCTACAAGATGTTAAAAACTATGGTGAGTTTGAATTCTGGTTTGCCTTGATCAAAGTGGTTGCCATCGTCATGTTTCTGGTAGTGGGCAGTTTGGCAATCATGCATTTATGGCCTTGGGGTGATCCTAGCGCAGCTGGATTTACCAATCTTACCGCACAGGGTTTTATGCCAGGCGGATTCTCCTCTGTGATCACGGCGTTGCTGGGTGTCATGTTTGCCTACATGGGTGCTGAAATTGTCACAGTTGCGGCTGCCGAGTCGAAAGATCCAGCAAAAGAAATTCGTAAGGCGTCCAACTCGATTGTATGGCGTATCATTCTGTTTTATGTGGGTTCCATGTTTATTACGGTTTGTTTGATTCCGCATAACAATCCATTGCTTAAAGATCCAACTTGGGGAACCTACAGTGTGACCTTGTCTACCTTGGGTATTCCAGAAGCTCGCCATATTGTGAACTTTGTCGTTTTAACCTCTGTGTGTAGCTGCTTTAACTCGGCGTTATATACCTGTTCACGTATGATGTTCTCGTTGTCTAAGCGTGGCGATGCACCGAAGATATTTGCCAAAACCAATCGCAACAGTAGTCCTTGGGCTGGTGTTATTTTCTCAAGTATTTTTTCGATTGTTGCCGTGTATTTAACGGCTACAGAAAGTATGAATGTCTATGATGTACTGATGCTGGCAACAGGTACAGTTGCACTGTATGTTTATCTGGCAGTTGCGTTTTCACAGCTTCGGATGCGTAAGAAGATTGAAGCAGAAGGTAAAGCCGTTGATTTTAAAATGTGGTTATTTCCTTGGCTGACCTATGCCGTGATTATCACGATCATTGGTGCAATCATTACCATGCTGATTGAAGGCACTTACTTTAAGGAAGTAACCTATACTACTGGCCTGGCCCTGGTGATTGTGATTTTAGGTATCTTGACGCATAAGTTTAACTGGGGAAAAGATGCCCGTGAGAAAATGCTAGAGCAAAGCAAGAAATCGATGACTTAAGCATTAGAATTTAAAAAAGAACCTCATAAGAGGTTCTTTTTTTATGGGAAAAAATCTGGCACACAGGCTTTAACTACGTGTTTGGACGTTGGCTTCTCGTAAACATTGCAACAAAATACCAAATGCCATCACCATATCTTTTTCAGTGACACAGGCAAAGCCCATCAGTAGACCGCGCTCTGCATTGGCATGTGCATGCATATAATATTGAGAGAGTGGACGAACTTTAATACCACGTTCGAGTGCCGAGGTGGCAATGGCGACATCGTCGCAAAAATCAGGCAATTTCAAGACCAGATGTAATCCAGAGTCATCATTGTATTGGTGTACAAATTCGGGTCCAAGATAACGATGAATTAAATCTACCAGATATGCGCGGCGTTTACCGTACAACAGGCGCATACGCCGAATATGGGCTTGGTAGTGTCCTTCACGAATAAACTCGGCCAGTGCTTTTTGCTCAAGCAAATGTCCGCCACGATATAGCTCGGCAGCTAAAATTCTTAAGGGTGAAAACAATGGCTTGGGAACCACCAGATAACCAATACGTAACGCAGGATAAATGGTTTTACTAAATGTTCCCATATAGATCACAGGTGCATCGGTTTCCAGACCTTGCAAAGAAGGATAAGGCTGACCAGAAAAGCGAAACTCACTGTCATAATCATCTTCCACAATCCAGCTACCATGTCGCTTGGCAATATTAAGCAACGATTTACGGCGTTCCAGACTCAAATGTGAACCCAGTGGATACTGATGTGAAGGCGTGACAAAGATTAACTTTGGCGGATGTTCTGGATACTGCTGGGGAATAATACCATCTGCATCTACTGGCATCGGCTGAATCTGTAGTCCATTAATCCGAAGGGTGTTTCGCATGCCCCAGTAGGCAGGATCTTCAATCCAGACCTGATCGCCAATATCGCATAATGCACGCGAAACCAGATCAATCGCCTGATGTACACCTTCGGTGATCAAAATCTGATCTGGGTCACATTGTACCGAACGTGCTACACGTAAATAATCTGCCAGTGCACTACGTAACTCGGCGCAGCCACCTGCATTGCTATAAATCAGATGGCTAATTTCTGGTTCACGGCTTAAACGTGCCTGAATGCGGCTAAAAATATGATGTGGAAACTCGGTGACATCGGGTGCACCTGGAACAAATGGCCCCCATTGATGTGGAGAAGCCGCAGCATAACCCATAAGCTGTGAGCCACGTTGTGACAGCGTATATGAACGTGGTGGATTGCGTAATCCAACCAGTTGCTTGCCATGAGGCGTATTTAAAAAAGCCTCGGGCAGTTGTTCGGCAACCCATGTGCCATGACCTGTTCGGGCTTCCAGATAGCCTTCGGCCTGAAGCTGCTCATAGGCTGACAGTACAGTATTTCGTGATACATGAATCTCTTTGGCCAGATCTCGTGAAGCAGGTAAACGTGTTTTGGGCTGAATCACACCTTCGATAATTGCGCCTCTTAAACAGCGAAATAAACGTTGATGAAGCTTCCCTTCCACGTCTTGTTGGAGACGTTGTAGTAAATGATCGCCCAGCAAACTACGCAATTGGCTCTCTCCTGGAGTTGAAAAGTGGCTCTCGTCAGTTGACGCAAGACGCGCGAAATTACAGACATAGACAGCTATTGTAAAGCATTCTGAAATTTATAGCGGGAATGTATCGACCAAAGCTGTAACGAATAACACAAGAGGAAAGATAAATGGACACTAAACATTCTGCACTTAATCAGCGTAAACAACAAGCAACGCCACGTGGCGTGGGCGTAATGTGCCAGTGGTACGCAGATAAAGCCGAAAATGCAACAATTTGGGACGCAGAAGGGAATACCTATATCGATTTCGCAGGTGGTATTGCAGTTTTAAATACAGGTCATCGTCATCCAAAAGTATTGGCGGCGGTGAAAGCACAACTTGAACGATTTACCCACACTGCTTATCAGGTCACACCTTACGAGAGCTATGTGGCATTGGCTGAACGCATCAATGAGTTGGCGCCGATTGCAGGCCCGGCAAAAACCACATTCTTTACCACGGGTGCGGAAGCGGTTGAAAATGCCGTTAAGATTGCACGTTGTTATACAGGTCGCCAGGGGATTATTACGTTTGGTAATGGTTTCCACGGTCGTTCATTCATGACCATGGCTATGACAGGTAAAACAGCACCTTACAAACGCGATTTCGGTTTAATGCCTGGTGGCGTATTCCACGCACGTTATCCTGTAGAGTCTCGTGGCATTAGCGTCGATGATGCGCTTGAAAGCATTGAAAATATCTTTAGTGAAGATGTTGCACCGCATGATGTGGCTGCAATTGTACTTGAGCCAGTTCAGGGCGAAGGTGGTTTCAATGTGGTTCCAGCAGATTTCCTCAAACGCCTACGTGCTTTATGTGACAAACATGGCATCTTATTGGTTGCAGATGAAGTGCAGACTGGCTTTGCTCGTACAGGCAAACTGTATGCCATGGACCATTATGAAACCAAAGCAGATTTAATTACCATGGCCAAAAGCCTGGGTGGCGGTTTCCCAATTTCAGGTGTGGTGGGTCGTGCCGAGGTGATGGATGCGCCAAACCCAGGTGGTTTGGGAGGTACATATGCAGGTAACCCAGTTGCCGTTGCCGCAGCCCATGCCGTGATTGATGCGATTCAGGAAGAAAAATTGTGTGAACGTGCCAATGAGCTTGGTGCTGAACTGGTACACGTATTGAAAGGCCTGCAACAATCGACCGATCAGGTGATTACGGATATTCGCGCCTTGGGTTCGATGGTTGCTGCCGAGTTTGAAACTGCCGAGCAAGCAAAAGCTGTTCAAAACTATGCGATGCAAAACGGATTGTTATTATTGACCTGTGGTAAATATGGCAATGTCATTCGTTTCTTGTATCCATTAACGATTCCTGTTGAGCAGTTCCGTTCTGGTCTGGACATTTTAAAACAAGGCGTAGCCAGCCTTGCAACAGATCACACCACACAGGCAATTGGGTAAGTCATATGATTCAGGAAAGTTTACAGTATTTACTCAAGCATCCTGATATTTCATTTACAGCACCAACATCTGGTGCTGTGATTGAAGTGAATGATGCAGCTAAAGGCACACCTTTGGCTTGGGTAAAAAGTCATGACCGTTCAGGTGTTGAAGCTGCAATTCAGCGTTCGGCTCAAGCACAGGCCAAATGGAAAACCCAGACCGCATTACAACGTGCTGATGTACTCTGGGCATGGTTTCACCTGATCAATGAACACAAAGAAAACCTTGCGCAAATTTTGACGGCTGAGCAAGGCAAGCCATTGGCAGAAGCACGTGGTGAAATTGGTTATGCCGCGTCTTTTATTCGCTGGTTTGCAGAACAGGCACGTCGCATTGATGGCGAAATTTTGCCGCCAACTATGGCGCATCAGCGTTTATTGGTGATCAAGCAAGCGATTGGGGTGACTGCTGCCATTACGCCTTGGAATTTTCCAGCGGCCATGATTACACGTAAAGCTGCACCAGCCATTGCTGCAGGTTGCTCAATGCTGGTCAAGCCCGCAGAGCTGACGCCGTTAACGGCTTATGCGTTGGAAGTATTGGCGTTACAGGCAGGATTACCTCAAGATATTCTCATCAATATCAGTGGTGATTCGGTTGAAGTGGGTAAAACGCTGTGTGAAAGCGATGTGGTGAGAAAGCTGAGCTTTACAGGTTCGACCCCTGTCGGCCGTATTCTGATGCAGCAATCTGCACCAAGTATCAAGAAACTCTCACTTGAGCTCGGGGGGAATGCGCCTGTATTGGTGTTTGATGATGCCAATCTTGATCAGGCGGTACAGGGCATTATGGCGAGCAAGTTCAGAAACAGTGGTCAAACCTGTGTCTGTGCCAACCGAATTTATGTGCAATCTGGAATTTATGATGCCTTGACCACCAAGCTGGTTGATGCGGTTAAAGCCTTAAAAGTCGGTGATGGCCGTGAAGAAGGCGTGACTCAAGGTCCATTGATTGATGCGCGTGCCGTTGCCAAAGTGCAGTCTCATATTGAAGATGCGACCAGCAAAGGTGCCACCCTCCAAACGGGTGGTCAGCTTGCGGCCCAGGGAGGTACCTTCTTTGAACCCACCGTCTTGAGTGGTGTAACCCAGGAGATGCGGGTTGCAAAAGAAGAAACCTTTGGACCACTTGCAGCGTTATTCCGTTTTGAAACAGAAGAGCAAGCGATTGCGATGGCCAATGATACCGAGTTTGGATTAGCCGCGTATCTATTTACCCAAAGCACTGCGCGTCAGTGGCGTGTAGGCGAAGCCCTTGAATACGGTATGGTGGGGGTAAATACAGGCGCAATTTCAAATGAAGTGGCACCTTTTGGTGGTGTTAAACAGTCTGGTCTGGGGCGTGAAGGTTCACAGCACGGCATTGAAGAATATTTGGAAATGAAATACCTCTGTGTTGATCTTTCTGAATAAGTTCAGGATCTGAACGAGAAACCCGTTATGCCCATTCATAACGGGTTTTTTATTTCTATGATTTTTGATGTGTAGATCATCGTCCTGTGAGTAGGATGTTGAGTTGCATCTGTTGGCTATTATCTCGCCATCAACAACAGTACAATCGTTGCAACTGCTTATCCTCAGATTGGGAGTCATGGCAATGAAGAATATCCAAGGTATCTATCAAAATAAACATATGCACTGGGTCGGCGACGGTTTTCCAGTCAATAATCTATTTTCTTATGACCGTTTTGGGCAAGCGATTAGTCCATTTTTATTACTGGATTATGCGGCACCTTATGAATTTAAACCAACACATGCACAGCGTGGTGTGGGTTCACATCCGCATCGTGGTTTTGAAACCGTGACCATTGCCTATCAAGGTGAAGTTACCCATAAAGACTCGGCGGGTGGTGGTGGAACCATCAAAACCGGTGATGTACAGTGGATGACTGCGGGTGGTGGCATTTTGCATGAAGAATTTCACTCACCTGCATTTGCCGAGCATGGCGGTCTATTTGAAATGGCACAGCTCTGGGTGAACTTGCCAGCCCATTCCAAAATGACACCTGCAAAATATCAGGCGATTGAATCTACCGAGATTCCTGTGATTTCACTTGATGACGCGGGCAGTTATATCCGTGTGGTGGCAGGCGAGTATCAAAATGCGCAAGGGGCCGCCAGCACGTTTAGCCCAGTGAATGTATGGGATGGTTATTTGGCTGCGGGTCAAACCCAGAAATTTACAGTACCTGCGGGGCATAACACCTTACTGGTCGTGATGCGCGGTGAAATCATGGTGAATGGTTCTGATCGGGTTGGATCGCCTTGTGTTGTGGTGTTTGAGCAGGCAGATGTCGAGTTTGAGTTAAATGCGCAGACAGATAGCAAGTTTTTAATTCTGACTGGCGAACCACTGAATGAGCCAATTGAAGGTTATGGGCCGTTTGTGATGAACAACAAACAGGAAATTGTTGAGGCGATTCATGACTTTAATCATGGTAAATTTGGTCAATTGCATCCAGATGCCTGATCAGATCTGTACACATAAATAGTCATTCAGGCTTTAAATAAAACAGCCCTGTATCAAACCTGATACAGGGCTTTTCGCTGTAGTCTTATGGTAAGCACCCGATGATTTTAGGTCCTTAGAATAATTTTTATTGTGATGTGGTTCTCATTTTTATATGCTCATGATATATCAAAAAAAAGGGTTTGTAAAATTTTTTTGGAAATTTGGTTAATTTAACTTACTTTTTTTCATAAAGTTTTTTTAATATCTTTATTTTTTATAAGTTTGTTTCTATATTGTTTTAAGTTGTATATGAAAGATATTGATCCATCTGATTGATGCCTCAAAAAAACTTAAAAAACCAGATTGAGAAATTCAGAAATCTGGTAGTTTTTAATACGGTGTTTTAAGATTTGATGGGTGATAATCAAAAGAAATATTCTCACGAATGGATCATAATTTTGGATATCGCAATTATTGGTAGCGGCATGGCAGGCCTTGCTACTGCAAGAATTTTAAAAGATGCAGGACATGCAATCACGATATTTGAAGCCCTTCCTGGTCGCGGGATGGATAGCCATAGTATTGAGTTTGAAGGTGGCGTAATTGATGCGCCGTTGCGTGTCATGAATCCTTTCTTATGGAAAAATACCCTCAGCCTTGCCACGCATCTGGGAATGACCATGTTTCCTGTGCGTACTTATATGGCGTGTAGCTGGTTATTTGAAGACCGCACCGAAACCTGGCTGACGACCACACGCAGCCGTATTGGCAACTTCCCAATCATCAATAACCGTAAAGGGTTAAAGCAGTATGGCTGGCGACTGGTTAAAGGCATGTTGCAGCTTAAAACCGCAATTCACCAATTTTTTAAATCCAAAAATCAAGATATTACCCTCGCCGAGTTTATCAACCAAAACGATATTGAAGAAGTATTCTGGCATGGTGCGGTGATGCCTGTGCTGTATACCGTGTGTACCTGTAATCCAAAAACCATTGGTGACTGGCCAGCAAAACCGTTATTGGTATTTTTACGCCAGCTCACGGATGGCGATGCACTACTGCGTATGCATGGAGGCACACCTGCATTTGTAGATCGTTTGATTGATGGGATTCATATCCATAGTGGTTCTGCAATTGTGAAAGTAGAACAGCAGGGCGATAAAGTATTGGTCGAAAATGCGTTGGGTGAACAGAACCTGTTTGACCGCGTGGTGATTGCGACACCAACCGACAAGATCGATGACTTTTTAAATGCAGAGCAGTTTGCTGATGATTTGGCACTGTTAAAACAGTTCCGTTTTGAGCAAGGCGATTTGGTAATTCATACCGATACTACTGTGATGCCACCACGTCGTAAGGATTGGTCGGTACTCAGTTATATGATGGATCGTAAATTTACGCGTCAGCAGTTTACGGTATGGATGAATGCGGTTGAGCCGAGTCTTGTTGGCAAGTCACCTGTCTTTCAGACATGGCGTCCAGTCACGCCAATTGACCCGAAAAAAATCATTTCTACGGTTAAACTGACACGTGCTGTGGTCGATTCAAAAACAGTTGCTTTAAATACAGCACTACAGCAGCGCCATAAAGACCCTGAACGCAAAGTCTTTTACTGCGGTTCATGGTCATGCGATGGTTTGCCAATTCTGGAATCAGCAGTGACTTCAGCCATGAATATTGCTGAAATCTTTGGCGCACCTTTGCCTTTTGTTGGCCTTCAGCCTAAAGTTGAGGTTGCACCACAGCTTGGCTATTAAGCCAGCCCAAACGGGATAGAGCAATTCATGAAATTACCTCATGCCTTGTCGCATTGGTTTCCACACAAATATGCCATTGATGCAAAACGGTTGGGAGATGAGCGAACACTGGCATGGAGTAATTTAGGTTACTGGGCTGATACCTCAGATTATAAAACTGCTTGTCGTCAGCTAGCCGATGGACTGGCCGACGCAGTTCAGCTCTCCTCAACAGATCGATTACTCGACTTGGGCTGTGGACAGGGCGCAAGCTTACAACACTGGGTTGAGCACTATCAGATTCAGTCTTTGTGTGCTGTAGAGCTACAGCTTGATCATGTCAAACGCATTCAACATGCATTTCCGCAGCTTGAAAAAATGATTCAGGGTTCATTTCTGGATTTAAGGCCCGATACGTTTAAGCCCCATTTTGATGTGGTGATGTGTATTGATGCGGCATACCACAGTGCTTTAACTTCATTTCTTACAGCAGTCGGGTCTGTTTTAAAGTCAAAAGGCCGTCTGGGCTTTCACTATCTGCTACTTTCGGAGAAATGGACGCAGTTACCTGTCTGGCAACGCCAAAAGTATAAATATTTGTTAAAAGCTGCCGATGTCGAGCTGGATGATCTGGCCGACGTCACCACAACCGAGCACACTTTGCGGGCACAGGGTTTCGATCAGATTCAGATTGTTGATATGACGACAGATGTCTTTGGTGGGTTTGCACGCTATATGGCGTCAAGACCTTATCATTCAAAGCAGAATATTGACGAGAGAAAAATTCGCGCGACGGCAAAGTTATGCCAATACTTGTGTGATCAAGGGATTGTGCGCTATGTGCAGATTGCTGCGACAAAACAATAAAAAGAGAAAACAACAAGAGGGGAAAATGGTGCCGGCACACGGATTCGAACTGTGGACCTACTGATTACAAGTCAGTTGCTCTACCAACTGAGCTATGCCGGCATTTGAAAGTACGCGTGATTTTACACGAACAAAAGCGAAGATCAAGCCTTTCATTATTTATTTGCATAAAGCTTGTACAATCTGAAGTATATAGGAAGCTTTGTTCTATCTGCAACGATGTGATTTCTGTCTCAGCATTGTTAAGATGAGCCTACAAATAAACAAAAAAAGAGATTCATATGAGTGAAGAAGCCCATTCGATCAGCTTGTTGGCGCCTGTGGTATTACTCACTGCCGCAGTCATTGCTGTCCCATTATTTAAACGTATTGGACTAGGGTCTGTACTGGGGTATCTGATTGCAGGTTTGGTGATTGGGCCATTTGGTCTGGCATTTTTTTCAGATTCGGCCTCCATTCTGCATATTGCCGAACTGGGTATTGTGATGTACCTGTTTATTATTGGTCTGGAAATGCAGCCATCGCATTTGTGGGGGTTACGCCGTGAGATTTTTGGTCTGGGCACCTTCCAGATTGTGGTTTGTGCGCTAGGGCTTACCGCAACAGGTATGCTGTTTGGTTTTAGCTGGCAAATTGCTTTTATTGCGGCGGCGGGTTTTGTACTGACCTCAACTGCAATTGTGATGCAGCTTTTGGGAGATCGTGGCGATATCACGCAACCACGCGGACAAAAAATTGTAGCGATTCTTTTATTTGAAGATCTGCTGATTGTTCCGTTGCTGGCGATTGTGGCGTTTATGGCACCGAATCAGGTGGTTGAATCTACCACGTCGCGCTTTGAAAATATCGGCATTGGTTTACTTGCGATTGCAGGATTGATTGCAGCAGGTTTCTGGTTGCTTAATCCACTGTTTAGATTACTGGCCGCATCCAAAGCGCGTGAAGTGATGACCGCAGCAGCCTTGCTGGTGGTACTGGGTGCCGCGCTGTTGATGCAGGTCAGTGGTTTGTCGATGGCGATGGGCGCATTTCTGGCGGGTGTGTTGTTGTCTGAATCGACTTTTCGGCATCAGATTGAAGCCGATATTGAGCCGTTCCGTGGAATTTTGCTGGGTCTATTCTTCTTGGGCGTGGGGATGTCGCTGGATTTAAAAGTGGTCGCGCAAAACTGGCCACTAATCTTAAGTTCGGTGGTTGCCTTCATGTTTGTTAAGGCACTCATGATTTATATCGTTGCGCGTACCACCAAAAGCTCGCATCAAGAGGCGCTGGATCGTGCACTACTTATGGCTCAAGGGGGCGAGTTTGCATTTGTACTGTTTGCTGCTGCGACCAGTGCGCAAGTGATTGACAGTACCATTAAATCTAACCTGACCGCGATTGTGGTGCTTTCGATGGTACTTACGCCGATTATTGGAATTTTATTTGGACGCTTTACCAAAAGCAGCAAGCAGGTCTCACTTGAAAATGTAGATATTGCAGAAAACTTAAAAGGCAATGTGTTACTGATTGGCTTTGGGCGCTTTGGACAAGTGGCCAGTCAGTTACTTTTAGCGCGTGGTGTGGATGTCACGATTATCGATACCGATATCGACATGATTCAAAACGCCGAAAAATTTGGATTTAAAATTTATTATGGTGATGGCTCGCGTCTGGATATTTTGCATGCATCGGGTGCAGATCAGGCCGAAGCCATTTTGGTGTGTGTCGATCAAAAAGAAATGACCAATAAAATTGTGGATCTGGTACAGCATGAATTTCCACTGGCCAAGCTACTGGTACGTTCTTATGACCGTGAACATTCGCTGTATCTGGTCAAGCAGAATGTTGATTATATTATGCGCGAAACCTTCGAGTCTGCCATTAAGTTTGGTGGTGCTGTACTGGAAGAGCTGGGCGTAGATGAGCAAGAGATTCGACAGATTACCCGCGAAATTCGTGAGCGTGATGAAGAACGTTATGAAACCGAGATTGCCGCCGATGATGTATATGCAGGTGGTGGGTTGCAATATACCAATCAGCATCCGCGTCCGACTGCACCACTGATTCAACCCAAGCAATCTGCCAAGATCTTAAATGATAAAGATACGCAAGATCTGCTGGATAAAGACGAACAGCCTTAATGCGGTAAAGAAGTGATCCAGAAGGGTCACTTCTTGTTTTTACAGGCGATCACGCAATAAAAGCGGAGTTACTTTGAGGGTGGGCCAAAAGCATTGGCGCGCGAATCCCCTTCCTCAGTCATAAAGAAAAAAATCACAATTAATACCCCTACAATCGGCACCAAGTTGATGAGCAATAGCCATCCACTGCGGTTAATATCATGCAAGCGGCGGACACTCACTGCAAGTGCAGGCAACAGCATAAAAATGCTACTTACAATAAACAAGGTATGCCCTAAATAAAGAAAATGTCCAAACGCCAGCATACTTACACCCAGCACAGCATAGAAAAACTGAAATGACCAAAACTCCTGACGTCGGGCACGACCTTTGAAATCCAATGCGTTTTTAAAGCATTTGATGGCCCAGTCGATCATGCAGTAGTGGGCTTCTTTTTCTAGCATGGTGTGATGCTGTTTATCCTGCATATCGACCATAAGCGGTGCTGTTATAAAAGCTTGGACTGGTGTAAGGATGGGTTTTGCGATGGGCGTATCCTCCTCGGGTACATCAATAAAAACTTCTGTAACTTCCCCTTGAGCATCCAATTCAAAATAGACATGCATGCCTGGCATGGGCACAATCCACTCACGCCACGCCGAGCCTAAAAAAGAATAATGCTTTTGATCTTCTGTACGAATAATGGCGGTATTGGTTTGAACGGAATAATCGAGTATTTTGCCTTTCATCTATTGTTATCCTTATTTTTTGAAATGGAATGATTTTTTTGGCGCCAGAAATAATGAGGACGAGCGAACCTATGGAAAAGCATTCCAGATATTAAAAATGAAACGTAAACATGCCGTGATCTGAATTTAAAAAAAGATCATGAAGGTGTGGGCAATCTGCGTTTGGATAAGCACAAAGACAAAATGGATGGATGCGGTAAGCAAAGAAATAAACGGGCGATGTGAGTCATGGTGACTACTCCTGTATGTATTAGAAGTTCTACCGAATCACTGTCAATTGATTATGGTGGCAGAACGAAAGAGGGTTGACAGACTGGACATACAGAACCAGCACGCGCGGACGCGTCCCCCTCCCGTTCTACCGCAAAGGGGGACGAGAAGGTTTTTACACATAAGGGTAATACTCAGAAGACTATATACCCTGATGCGCTGTATGAACGGTCTGTCAAAACCGACTGGCAATGTAGGCCAGCAGGGGAATGATAATCTGTGGGGAAAAGGGAGTCAATTTGTAGTTGTTTTAGATATAGAAACTAATGGAGGCAGAGTTGGATAGTTGTCGAAATTTAGGAAACTCGATACAGAAACTGATAAATTAACCATAATTGCCTCATCACTTTGATCTATATAAAAAGACTGGAGAACAGTATAAAATTATCCAGAAAGGCAGGTTGAGTTGTACTAGATAAATCAAATCATTGACTGATAAATATGAAGTTAAAAGAAATTTATTACGCTTAATATTTTACAAACTCTATGACTTTAAAGGGAAAAATGCAAAAACGTGGTCGCCAAATTCGTTTGTTTTATGTAGATGGTCAGCATAATGGAATTGTTAGAGCCGAACTTATGAATTGGACAGGTTATGTCTATGCCGCACCAAGAGCCAGTTTAAAGCAACTTATTGAAAAAGATGATGCACATGGTTCAGGAATTTATTTTTTGATCAGTAAGGCACAAGAGCTTGAAGGTAAATATAGCGTTTATGTTGGCGAGACTGTGAATGGTATTCAAAGAATGCAGCACCATGAATATAATAAAGATTTTTGGGATACAGTCATTTTAGTGCAATGTAAGGATACGACACTAACTAAAACGCATTGTGCATATTTAGAGTATCAAGTTTATCAATTTATTAAAGATAAAACACTTTATCAAATTGAAAATAAACAAGAACTAAAAAGTTATGCAGGAAGGTTGTCAGATGCTGATATTTCAGATATGGATACTTTTTTAGATAATTTAAGTTTTGTTTTACCTGCATTAGGAGTCAATATACTTACACCAGTTGTAAAAATCCCAAGCCAATCAAATACTCAATTTGCTTCTACTATAGATGAAGCAATAGAAGCAGAATTTTCTATTTTAAGCCGTGATAAAAAAATAGATGCGAAAGCATATATAAAAGACGGTATTTTTTATGTTAGAAAGGGTTCTAATGGTAAGAAAGAACAAACTCAATATCAACATAATTTCATTATCAATCAACGTCAATCTTTGATTGATAAGGGCATGATTCGAGTGCTCGACGATAAAATTCAATTTACTCAAGACGTCGCCTTTACGAGTACTTCTACCCCAGCAGCTATGTTATTTGGCCGCCCAACATCAGGACCATCTACTTGGAAGCTTTTAGGTCAGCCTCAAACAAGTTATAAAGATTGGGAGGAAATGCAGATGAATTCCCACTAGTCGTTGTGACAAGATATATTTTTAATTTTAGATTGGTAAAATATACTTAAATAATTGATATGTTATTAAATTTTTATTTTTTTAAAGAGATTAAATCAATATAATTGTTTTTATTTTATCCAGCTTTTTCGCATGTTAGAAAATCATTTTGTTACCCAGCTATTAACTTTATCAGAGATTTTTACAAATAATTTTTTTCAGATTCCTGATTACCAAAGAGGATATGCTTGGGATGAAAAGCAGATAGATGAATTATTGAAAGATATTGATCATCTTCTTTTAGATACTTCTGCTGTGAGGCACTATACGGGTACGCTTGTTTTATCGCAGATTATAGATCAGTCTAATCAATATCATATTGTAGATGGACAACAACGTTTAACAACTTTAGTTATCTTTTTAAAATGTATCTCACATATTTCGGGTGAAGAATTAAAAAAAAGTATTACCACCAAATATCTAAAACGAGGTGCAATAGGAAATGACCAATTTACATTAAAGTTAAATACGGATACTCGGAAATTTTTTGAAAAAGTAGTATTGGCTGATACTAATTTGGAAAATTGCCCAATTACTTTAGAGTCACATGAGCGGCTATTAAACGCTCATAATTTGATTGTCAAATGGTTATCTCAACAGACTTCTGTAGGGGTTTCTATTGAGCAGATTCTAAATATTTTAGAAGATAGATTAGGATTTTTAGTTTACTCACCAGTAGAAGATGCCGAAACAGGTATCATGTTTGAAGTTATTAATAACAGAGGCAAACAGCTCAGCGAATTAGAGAAAGTTAAAAATTATTTAATCTATTGTTCTATTAAGCTTTCAGCTTTGTCATTAAGAGATGAAATTACAGAACATTGGTCTGATATTTTACAATCCTTGAATAAAGCCAAGAAAACATCACCAGCTGAAGAAAGTTCATTTTTAAGATATTGTTTAGTCGTTTTTTTTAAAATGAATAAAACTGATAGTCAGTATGGGTATGATGTTCTTAAGGATAGAATAAAAATAGATCAATGTTTGCAGTCAAGTAAAAATAAAAATCAAACAATAACCAAACTACAAGAATTTATTCAGTTTTTAAAATTAGCTGCAAAGTGGTATGAACACCTTTATGCTCCTAATTATATCGGTTTAGACAAGACCATAAAACCACTTATTGAAAACATTAGAGCCCAAAATGTCCATGCTTCAATCATGCCTTTATTCCTAGCACTGGTACTAAAAAATAAAGGAAAAGGAGAGATTCTTGAGCGTCATCTTCAATTATTGGAAAAATTAAATTTTCGAGTCTACATTGCTAACGGTATGACATCGAGAAAAGATAAAGGACAAGGTGATTTATACCAGTATGCCAGTAAATATTACTATGGCAACTTATTAAAGCACTGTGTGTCTGACGATGAGAGGACTATCGGCAAGATAGAACTCATCAATGATGATCAAGCACTTGAATACTTATTGGTAGATTTTACACAGCACCATGCCAGAGATAGTTGGTTTGAGGAATCTTTCCGCTTAGATCCCAAAAGCCCATTTGATTTTTATGATTGGAGAGGTATGCGTTATCTGTTGATGAACTATGAATCATCTTTGCAACCTAATAAGACTATCAATATAGATAAAATTCTAAAGGGTGTGTCAGCGGGGAAAACTAGTGATTATTTGTCTTTAGAGCATTTGTGGTCTAGTAAAAATAGGATTGGTGAAGGTCAAAACTGTAGGGAAATTGATTATTACCTAAAAAGAAGGCTTGGAAATTTTGTTTTATTAGAGCTTCGATTGAATATTCAAGGTACTAACGATGATGTATGGGTCAAAGCAGATCGTTATTTGGATGGCTTTGAACAAGAGCCATCTACAGATTTACAGCACGTTAAAAATGTAGGTAAATATATTCGTAAGATAGTTAAAGCTCGGCAAGATATTAAAAAGACAGTCAACTATTATTCTGATTTTTATAGTGAAATTATTGGTGAACAGGAAGAGCGTTACATTAAGTTTGCGATGAAAAGATGGTCATTAAAGGGGTATATTGGTTATAAAAAACATCACGAAGAATTGGAAAATTGAATATTTTTTTGCAGTACGGCAAAAAGTGCAAAATATATTTGCATTAACAAAGGAAGCATCGTATAGTAACTTCATGCAGTAAAGAGCTCAGTACGAGCTCTACTGCATGATTTGAAAAGTTGAGATTTGGCGATCAGATAACTTTTCAAAACAAAACTCACTAATCACAGGAGACTTTGTTAAACAGATTATATCTGAAAAATAACAAAGTACTCCAAGTTTATTAAAAGGAAAAACTATGGAGACGAAATTAAAAAATATTGCTGAAATTTATACGGGTTTTACGCAACGCCCTCCTGAAAAATCAGTAAATACTTTTGATTTAAAAACGATTCAAATTAAAGATTTAACCAAGGAGCAAGTCATCATTTTAGATGATCAACTGGTTGATCTTGAGTGGTCTTATGATTCGAAGCCACAATATTTAAAGCATAATTCACTCATTGTTGTTGCTCGTGGAGAACCACGAGCATATGTATTCAAAGGTCAGCAAGTGGATCAGGTTGCTGTGAGTAACCAATTTATCGTCGTGAATTTGAATATTGATAACATCAAACCCGAATTTTTAGCTTGGTACTTTAATCATTCACAAGCAATGCGATCTTATTTTGAAATGAATAGTCGAGGATCATTGCTCATGATGCTCAGTATTTCGACCTTAAAAGAAGCGGAAATAGTTATTCCTTCTATGTTTCAACAAGAAGAGATTCTTCGACTTGCCGAAGAAGCACACAATGAAGCTTTAATATTCAAACAATTGACAGCTTTAAGAGCTGAATACAATCAAGCGAAGAGCGAACAAATTTTAGTGCAAGCCAAAGTGGCGCAATAAACCGAATTTTTGAATTGGAGAAATGACATGACAAATGAAGTAAATCAACACTCACAACATGGCAAAATTGTAGGATTAGTTTGGAGTATTGCCAATATTATTCGTGGGCCTTACCGCCCACCGCAGTATCGTCGTGTGATGTTGCCACTCATTGTATTGGGTCGTTTTGATGCAATTCTTGCACCGTATGCAGATGAAATGAAAGCAAGCTATGAAAAGGCTGTGGCGACTTTGCAGGATAAAACCCCAAATGTCTTTTTACAAAAGCAATTGAGCCAAATTGCGGATAAAGACCGTAAACAAAATCTTTATAATATTAGTGGCTTTAATCTAAAAAAATTATTAGATGACCCAGATCAATTCACGGCAAATTTAACGAAGTATATTGATGGTTTTTCACCTAAAGCAAAGGATATTTTTGCCAAGTTTGAATTTGCAAAAGAAATTGAAAAACTTGATGATGCAAACCGTCTATATAAAGTCTTCCAAGAGTTTCGTAATGGTTTAGGAGAGTCAGGTTTAAGCCTTGCGCCTAGCAGCGTCAGTAACTTACAAATGGGTTACTTATTTGAAGAATTAGTTCGTAAGTTTAATGAACAAGCCAATGAAGAAGCTGGGGATCACTTTACGCCTCGTGAAGTGATTGAACTGATGGTGAACTTAATTTTTGAAGAAGATCAGGACGAGCTTGTTAAAGCAGGGGTACACCGCAGTATTTACGACCCAACAGCGGGTACGGGTGGAATGTTGTCTGAGTCAGAGAAATTTCTTAAGAAATACAATGATAAGATCAGCCTTGATATGTATGGACAAGAGTATAACCCTGAGTCATATGCCATCTGTTGCTCTGACTTACTCATTAAAGATGAACCAGCCGAAAACATTGTCTATGGTGATACGCTTGGTGTGAAAAATGCCAAGGAAAAAGATGGTTATGTTCCTCGTGATGGTCATGCAGACAAAGACTTTCACTATATGTTTTCAAATCCGCCTTTTGGGGTGGAATGGAAAAACCAAAAAGATTTTATTGATGAGGAAGAGAAACAAGGCTTTTCGGGTCGTTTCGGTGCAGGCTTACCACGAATCAATGACGGATCATTATTGTTCGCTCAACACATGATTTCTAAAATGAAAGCTTCGCCTGAAAATGGTGGAGAGGGTTCACGTATTGCCGTGGTATTTAATGGCTCGCCCTTATTTACAGGTGATGCGGGGAGTGGTGAAAGTAATATTCGTCGTTGGATTATTGAAAATGATTGGCTTGAAGCGATCATCGCTTTGCCTGATCAGATGTTTTATAACACAGGTATTTATACCTATATCTGGATTATTTCTAACAAAAAATCTGAACAGCGTAAGGGTAAAGTGCAGCTCATTGATGGTACAGCACATTATCAAAAGATGGCGAAAAGTTTGGGCAATAAACGTCATGAATTGTCTAAAGCGCATATCGCTGAACTGACCAAGTTTTATTCAAAATTTGAAGATCAAGACACCAGTGCATTGATTCAAAGCAAAACTGGTGAAGCAAAAATATGTTCGAAGATTTTTAATAATCAAGATTTTGGTTATTTAAAACTGACTGTAGAACGTCCTTTACGTTTGAACTTTACAATTTCTGCTGAACGTATTGCCTTGTTGGATGATCAATCTGCTTTTACCAGTTTAGCCAAGAGTAAGAAAGTCAAAGATACTGCTGAAATTTCGAAGGAAGAGCAAGCAGGTCGTTTACAACAGGAAGCGATTAAAAATGCACTTACTGCGAAAATTTCTGATCAAGTTTGGAAAAACCGAGATGAGTTTTTAAAAGTACTTGATCCAATTTTGAAAGGTCTGACCTTCAAATTGGGTGCTCCTGTGAAAAAAGCGATTTTGGAAGCATTGTCTGAGCGTGATCAAACTGCCGATATATGCAAAGACAGTAAAGGGAATATTGAACCAGATACGCAATTGCGTGATACGGAACTGGTTGCATTCCCTGATCATTTGACTTTACCTTTACCTGTGAATTATGACAAAGAGCCTGATTTATCTAAGTTATTGCCATTGGTGAAAGCGCATTGTGAAGCCTATTTAAAGGCGGAAGTTTTACCGCATGTGGCTGATGCGTGGATTGATTATAGTAAAACCAAAGTGGGGTATGAGATTCCGATTAACCGTCATTTTTATATTTATGAGCCACCACGTCCATTGGAAGAAATTAAGGCTGAGATTGTTCAGCTTGAGCAGGAGATTATGCAGATGTTAGGAGGTTTGTCTGCATGAGTCAGTTACCATGTTACGAAAGTTATAAGAATAGTGGCGTGCAATGGTTAGGGGAAATCCCTAGCCATTGGGAAGTAAAACGCATGAAGTTTTTACTATCAGAAAAGTTAAAGTATGGAGCTAATGAATCTGCTGAATCTGAGGATAAAGATCAACCTAGATATATCCGAATTACAGATATCAATGACTCAGGTACTTTACGTGAAGATACATTTAAATCTTTAGAGATTGAAAAAGCACAAGAATATCTACTGAATGACTTAGATATTTTACTTGCAAGAAGTGGGGCAACTGTTGGTAAAAGTTACTTGCATAAAAAGGACAAAGTTAATGTGGCTTGTTATGCAGGTTATTTAATTCGAGCTAGATTCAATAAAGAAAATTATGATCCTCAATTCATAAATCTTTTTTTGCAGTCTAAGGCTTATTGGAGTTGGATTGAATCTGTAAATATTCAAGCTACTATTCAGAATGTAAGCGCTGAAAAATATAATGATTTGGCTTTATCTATTCCGTCATTAGCAGAACAAAAAATCATTGCAGATTTTTTAGATAAACGCCTTGCCCAAGTGGATGCTTTAATCGCTAAGCAAGAAACCTTATTGGAAAAATTGGCTGAACAACGTGTAGCTTTAATTTCTCATGCGGTGACTAAGGGTTTAAATCCTGATGTAGAGATGAAAGAGAGTGACGTTGTACTTTTGGGTAATATTCCAAATACATGGAATATTAAACGGCTTAAATTTCTATTATCTGAAAAATTGAAGTATGGAGCAAATGAATCAGCTGAATCAGAGGATAAAGAAAATCCACGATATATACGAATCACTGATATTGATGATTCTGGAAATTTGAAGGATGAAACATTTAAATCTTTAGAGTCAGAAAAAGCACAAGAATATCTATTGGATGACTTAGATATTTTACTAGCAAGAAGTGGGGCAACAGTTGGTAAAAGTTATCTTTACAAAGCTGAATCAGTAGGTATTGCCTGTTATGCGGGTTATCTAATTCGTGCTAGGTTAGATCAGGAAAATTATAATCCTGAATTTGTTAATTATTTTCTTCAATCTAAACAATATTGGGATTGGATTAGTTCCATTAATATCCAAGCTACGATTCAGAATGTAAGTGCTGAAAAGTATAATGATTTAACTTTGGCTATTCCTTCCTTGGAAGAGCAAAAGCAATTAATTGAATATTTAAAAAATGAAGATGAAAAGTTTAATAGAGCTATTAGTAAAGGCAAAAAACTCGTTCATCTTTTAAATGAATATCGCTCAACCTTAATCACGCAAGTGGTGACAGGGAAGATCGATGTTCAAAATCTTAAAGTAAACTAAAAAACATTGGGTCATATTTTTTGGGGGGGAATGCCATGCATAGCGAATATTATTTTGAACAAGCCATCGAACAAAGCTTAACAACGGCTGGCGGTTATGTAAAAGGCAACCCGAAAGACTATGACCCAAGACTTGCTTTATTTCCTAAGGATGTCGTTGCCTTTATTCAGGAAACGCAACCCAAAGTGTGGGAAAAAATTCATAACTCATGTAAAGATGAAACAGAAACTCGTATTGTTAATGATTTAGCACACGCGTTAGATACCGAAGGTGCTCTATCAGTTTTACGCCAAGGCTTTAAATGCTTTGGTAAAAAAATCAAAATGGCATACTTTGCACCGAATACCAGCATCAATAAAACCACTAAAGAACAATACGATGCCAATGTACTTAAATGTACACGTCAGCTACGTACAGAATTTAATGAAGTTCCAGATATGGTACTTTCACTCAATGGTATTCCAATGATTACGCTGGAACTTAAAAATGAGTTTTCAGCATCGGGTTGGAATGTTGAGGATGCTAAAATCCAATTTAAGAAAGACCGAAATGCAAAAGGACGTTTATTTGAGTTTAAAAAACGGACTTTGGTTCATTTTGCAGTAGATACTTGTGACGTCTATATGACCACGAAGTTGGATGGAGAGAATACCTTTTTTCTACCTTTCAACAAAGGTTATCTAAATGGTAAAGGTAATCCACCTGTAGAAGGCGATGTACGCACGCATTATCTGTGGACAGAAACTTTAGCTCGTCATAGTTTTATGGAAATCTTTGCTCGATATATGCATTTGAGTGTAGAAACCAAAAAGATTAGAACTGATACTGGCTTTCGATATATAGAAAAAGAAACAATGATTTTCCCACGCTACCATCAATTAGATGCTGTGCGTAAACTCACAAAACACAGTAAAGCCAATGGTTCAGGTCATAACTACTTAATTCAGCATTCAGCAGGTTCAGGCAAGTCAAATACCATTGCTTGGCTCGCACATCAATTGGCATCGATGCATAATGCAGATGATAAGAAAATTTTTAATTCCATTATTGTGATTACTGACCGTATTGTATTGGATCGTCAGTTACAAGAAACCATTGCACAGTTTGAGCATAAAGATGGTGTGGTACAAAAGATTGATGAGAACACCTTACAGCTCACCAATGCCTTAGCTTCGAATGTACCGATCATTATTACTACTATCCAAAAATTCCCATACATCATGCAATCTATTCGCACCCAAGCGAAAAAAGGCATTAAGGTTGATTTGAGTACAGAAGGTAAGAATTTCGCTGTTATTGTCGATGAAGCCCACAGTTCACAAAGTGGCGAAACGGCAATGGAGTTACGTAAAATTCTAAATAAAGATGGGATTGAATCTGCAATTGCCCAAGAGTTTTTAGATGATGGCGATGAGGATGAAAGTGAACTCACAGATGATGTGAAAAAGCATTTATTTGCAGAAGCGTCAAAACGTAGTCGCCAGCCTAACTTAAGTTTTTTTGCCTTTACTGCTACACCTAAATGGAAAACACTCGCCTGCTTTGATGAAGCGGGTGATAACGGCGAAGCTCCGTTTCATCATTACAGTATGAAACAGGCGATTCAGGAAGGCTTTATTTTAGATGTATTGGCAAACTATACGACTTATGGGCAGTACTATAAATTAATCAAAATTGCTGACAATGATCCAGAACTTGCAAAAAATAAAACCAAAGCTTTAATGGCTCGTTTTGTTTCTATGCATCCAAGCGTGATCGCTCAGAAAGTAGAAATCATTGTCGAGCATTTTAGAACAGTCACTATGCATCGAATTGGTGGTCGTGCCAAAGCAATGGTTGTAACGAATTCTCGTGAACAAGCAGTACGCTATAAGCTTGCTTTTGATGAGTATATTAAAGAAAAAAAATATACAGGGATTAAGTCCTTAGTCGCTTTTTCAGGGAAACTAGAGGTTGATGGTACTGAATATACAGAACCTAAAATGAATGGTTTTAAAGAAACTGAGCTTCCAGATCAATTCGATACAGATGATTATCAAGTACTATTGGTTGCTGAAAAATATCAGACTGGCTTTGACCAGCCTTTACTACACACCATGTTTGTAGATAAGAAGCTATCTGGCATTCAAGCAGTACAAACCTTATCGCGTTTGAACCGTTGTGCTTATGGTAAAGAAGACACTTTTGTATTGGACTTTGTGAATACCCTTGAAGATATTTATAAAGCTTTCAAGCCATTCTACGAGCAGACCAAACTCGGTGATATTCCAAATGAACAAAAATTGAATGAGCTTGGGCATACATTGGATCAATGGAAGTTTTACTTTGAAGTTGATTTAAATGATTTTGCCAATATTTGGTTTAAGGATAGAAGCAAGCTAACAGGGCATGAACATAAACAGTTGAATAGTATTATTGACCGTGCTGTTGATAAATATAAGAAAATTCATCCTGATGATCTTGTACATCAACAAGAGCAACAAAAACTATTTAAAAGCCAATTACAAAGCTATTTAAATTTATATCTCTTTCTCTCGCAAATCATGGACTTTACAGATTCAGAGCATGAGCAACGATATGCGTATTTAAAAGCTTTACTACAAAAGTTGCCTAAAGGCTCTAAAGAAAATGAAGTTGATTTATCGAAAATCGTTGAACTTCAATTTTATCGCTTACAGAAGTTAAGTGAAAATAGTATCGATTTAGGGCATGGTGAAGCGAAGGCCTTGAAAGGTTCAACGGATGTGGGAACAGGGCAGGCAGAATCTACTGATAATGTATCGCATCTGATTGATGAGTTGAATGAGGCGTTCGGTACAGACTTTACAGTAGCTGATCAATTGTTCTTTGATCAGGTTGAGCAAGCAGCTATCGAAAATGAAGAAATTGTACAAGCAGTGAACGCAAATTCTTTAGACAGTTTTACAGAGTACTTATCTGGAAAGTTGATTGATCTGTTTCTTGTTCGACTTGCAGGAAATGAGGAAGTCTGTAATAAGGTTATGAGTACAGATGAGTTGCGTAAAAAAGTTGCTAAGCGATTGGCAAAGCATATTTATACACGGACGAAAAAGAAAGTTTAAAAATAGTTCTATTTAAAATTTCACGTCAAATTGTGCCGTGCGGTTATGAATGTTTATAGACAGTATTGCACAGGTAATTTATGTTAGCATAAGACAAGGTCAAACGGGCGTAGAGGAGGGAATGTAATGTCAATGCGTATCGACACTAATACATTGAATTATTATGTTCACAATGCCCAAATTTCTTTGAGTGTTTTAAGAACAAAAATTAATAATTTAGATCAATTTTTAAGTGGGGAAAAACAGCCAACTTTTAATCAGTTGTCTGAAATAGCAAAAAAGATTAATGTTCCAACGGGTCTTTTATTACTGAATAAAACTATTGATATTGATATCAAGCGATTGGACTTCAGGACACTTGAGTCAGATTCAATCGATGAAGCAAGTGAAGAGTTAAGAGATACCATTGCAGAAATGGAAGTCAAACAGGAATTTTTGAAGAATGAAATTACTGAAAATTTAGATTTTGTAGGTCAATTTTCTATTGATTCCAATTTTCTAGAGGTGGCTAAAAAAATACGTAATAAGCTGGAAATTCCTTTGTTTTTCCAGAGCCAAGCTGATAATCCATTAAATTATCTACGTGATAAGATTAATGATATAGGTGTATTTGTTTTTTTTAATGGTAAAGTGAAAGATAATACACATCGGCCTCTTAGTGTGAAGGAATTCCGAGGTTTTGTCTTACTTGATCATAAAGCACCTATAATTTTTATTAATCAAAAGGATACTAAGACTGGTCAACTTTTTACATTAGTACATGAGTTAGTGCATATTTTTGTAGGTACTGAAGAAATATTTAATATTGTAGATACTGGTGATTATCAATTTGATCGAACTGAAGCATTTATAAATAAAGTAACAGCAGAAATCTTAGCCCCTCGAGAGATTATCTTAAAGCTTAATTCAACCGATAGTAATTTTTTAGCTAGAAAATTTAAAGTCAGTGAATTTGTAATTGTAAGAAGACTATTAGAATTAAATAAGATCACACGTGAAGAATATCTGAATCGGACTAGAGACCTAGAGGAAAACCTTGAACGTTTTTTACCAAGTGAATCCGAATCAAATGGTGGAAGTTATACAAATAATATTAGATTTAGAGTCGATAATAAATTTTTCAAATATGTTATGAATGCAGTAAATCATGATCGTATTTCATATACAGACGCATTTAATATTGTAGGTGTTGGTTTTAAAGGATATAAAATTTTGATGAATAGAGGTGGCAATGACTAAGTATTTATTGGACACTAATATTTATATCAACTTTTATGAACGATATTATCTATTTGATTTTTTTCCAAGTTTTTGGGAGAAAATCAAAGTAACTATCAACTCACAGGTTGTGCTCCCAGATATTGTTGTTAGTGAACATTATCAAGATGAAAGGTTTAAAAAGTGGCTGGAAGAAAATTTTACAGGGGTTTCTTGTAAGTACAAGGATTATGTCGATTTATGGAGTGAAGTTATACAACATATTGCAAATCATGAATGTTATAGTGATAAAGCATTAACAAATGACAAAAGTTGGACACGTGAAAAAATAGCTGATGGCTGGTTGATTGCTATAGCAAAAAAAGATAATTTAGTGATTGTGACAAGTGAAACTAAGAATATTAATTTAAATAAAAATCAACCTACACAAAACCCGAAAGTTCCTGATATTGCAAATGATCTTGGTGTTCGCTGTATAGACATGAATACTTTTTTTAAAGAAATCGGATTAATAATCTAATTAAAAAATTAAGTGATGAATTTTATCTTCATATTCTAAAAATTAATATTATTCACTGAAAAATAATTTGTTAGCTATCAATTTAAAAAAATTAATTAGCCTGAAACAAAAAGATAAAATATCCAAAATTGAGATAGACAGGTCGTTCTGGTAATCTGGATTGATCAATAATAAGGCAAATACAATAATGTTAAATAGTATTTTTGGCATTCTTGATAAGTTGGGTTTCAATCAGCAAAAACGTGCAATCAGTATTCAGTTTTCAAATCAAGAATTAAACCATCACATCATGTTACAGCGTATCGATGGCTATCATGCCATCAACGATGGGCTGTCTGTCGAGCTTATTTGTATTTCAACAAATCCCTATCTTTCTTTAAAACAATTCATCGGGTGTCAGGCTGCAATCGATCAAGTTACAGATACTGGAAAATTATTTAGAACAACGGGCATTATTACCGAAGCAAGCCAGGGGCAAAGTGATGGCGCATTAACACTGTATCGGCTACGGCTACAAGATGCGACGAGCTTATGGCATAAACGGCGTAACAGCCGTGTATTTATGAACAAGAGTGTAGTCGAGATTATTGAAATTGTTTTTAGAGAGTGGCAAAGCAAAAGCCCACTCTTTGCCGCAACCCTTAAATTAGACACCAGCCATCTCACCAATAAACAGTACGATATTCGGCCTTTTTCGATGCAGTCAAATGAAAGTGACTATGCGTATTTAACACGTTTAATGCGTGAAGAAGCAATTAATTGGCTCATCGACGAATCTAATTATCTGGTAATGAGTCAAACTCAAGCGATCGAACCGCAGTACCTTCGCCTAGTCGATCAGAATACTGAATATAGTTGCTTAGAGCGTAGTTCTATTCGTTATCACCGTAGTCATGCCACCGAGCAACAAGACAGCATTACCAGCCTCATTGCACAGCGCCAATTACAGTCAACTGCTATTTACGTACAGCGCTGGCAAGCAGATGCTTTATCTCAAGAAGATGCCAGCGGTTCAGTCTTAAGTAATCATCAACACAGCCAGCAACATGGCAATGAGAGCCTTAGTCTTGAACAGGCATGGAACATTTCCCCAGCATGGATGACCGATTTAAACGGTGAAGATCAAGCCACTGCATCGGACAGTCGCCAGCTTGAAAAACTCAATAAACAGCTTCATCTGTATCAGGCATTACAGGCAAAGTCATTTACTGCTTATAGTAGCGTCCGTGATACTCAAGTTGGATATTGGTTCAGGTTAGTGGATCATCCCGAGTTAGATAAAAATCATGATGAAAGTGATAAAGAGTTTTTGATTGTGAGTAAGCATTTTTACAATCAGAATAATTTACCTAAGGATATACAAGATCAAATACAACAACTGCTTAGCTTAAACCATTGGTCAATTTATCAAGATAGTTTTCAAGAAAGACAAGCCAATAAGCTTACGCTGATTCGACGTAATATCGACATTGTGCCTGAGTATGATCCTTTACAACATCGGGCAATCGCTCATGTCCAGCGTGCCAGAGTAGTCGGCAGTGAAACTGAAGAAATTCATGTCGACGAGTGGGGGCGTATTAAAGTCCGTTTTTTATTTACACGTATTGAAGATCACGAACATGATGGTGGTGCGGGCTCAAATGACAGTGACACCGATTCGGCATGGGTGGATGTGCTTACTCCATGGGCGGGCGAAGGCTACGGGGCTCGCTTCTTACCACGTGTAGGTGAAATAGTCGTAATCGACTTTTTTGATGGAAATATTGATCGGCCATTCGTGACGGGGCGAATTCATGAAGCTCATCGTTCACCAACTAAGTTTGATATTAAAGGACAACTTCCAGAGACTAAAAAATTAAGTGGTATTCGCTCAAAAGAAGTCGCTGGGGAAGGTTACAACCAACTTCGCTTCGATGACACAACAGGACAAATCAGTGCGCAGTTACATAGTAGCCACGGCACTACGCAGCTCAATTTAGGTCATTTAAGCCACCCTAAAGATAAGGCCGAGAGTGAAGGGCGTGGAGAAGGGTTCGAGTTAAGAACAGATGATTGGGGTGCTATTCGTGCTTCAAAAGGAATACTTCTCACATCGGAAGCATCCGAGCAGGCACAAGGTGAACAACTCACAAGATCCAGTATCAAAGAAAATCTTCATTTTCACACTCAAAGTAACCAATACTTTAAAGAACTTGCTCAAGCTCACGAAGTTGATGAGCCTGATTTAGAAGCGCAAAAGTCATTAAAAGAAAAATTTGAATCATGGGCAGACAATAACGATGCGCTTGTTGCATTACATAGTGAATCTGCACTGATTTTAGATAGTAAAGAGAGTCTGCAACTGACATCAAAAGATAATATCGAGTTGAGTACACCGAAAAATCTGCAATTTTTTACGGGTAAAAGCTGGATTGCAAAGGCACTCGATAAAATTAGTTTATTTGCCAAACATGCCGGAATCAAAATTAAATCGGGTGAGGGAGATATAGAGGTCGCCGCTCAAAAAGGAAAAATGACTTTATCTTCTAAACAACAAATGCATGTTTACTCACTTAATGATTTTGTTCGAATCGAAAGTGGTAAAGGAATTTTGATTACCGCTGGTGGTGGCTATATCAAAATTCAAAATGGCAATATAGAAATTGCTTGCCCAGGCTTAATGGAACTCAAAGCGGGCCAAATTCAAGCCAAAAGCGGGGCTTCTCTTTCTAGCGAACTACCTGCAATGCCAGAATTAAAATCGCAATACGACGAGCATTTTATTTTGCATTATCCAGACGGTGAACCTGCAAAGAACTTGAAATACCGGATTACGGCAGAAGATGGTCAAGTTTTTGAGGGGGTATCTGGCGAAGATGGGAAAACTACAGTTTTTACCAAAGATGCGATGACAGCATTAAATATAGAAGTTTTTTCTCCTGAATAAAGGACTAAGGAAAGTTAAGAATGAAATTATTAAAGCGCTTAACCCTTTGCTTATTAACAACAGTTTCTTTTAGTGCATGTTCAAATGTTGAAAAAGAACAAGAAGGAATTAAAGTGATCGATTATCGTAATCCTAAAAAAGTGTGTTTCGGCCGAATTGAATTAACGGTTCCGAAAGAAACAGAAGTTGAATACAGTAACTTCAACTACAACGGCAGTAATATAGAAGTAGATGAAAGTGTAAAAACATACGAAGCATATCAAAAATTGATTAATGACAAGATTGAGTATTTAAAGCATGAGCCGCATGAAACAGAAGGCGTTTTATTAAAACAAGAAATGCCAGGCCCAGTAAATCAGCTTAACCGTTCTGTTAGTCATATTATTGTTTTTCGAGATGGGTTGTATGTGACATCAGCTTATGAAGTTTATGGTTACCTTTATCTAGGCCCGAAAAGATTAGTTGTTCTTAAAAGTGGAGCAAGTAATGATTTATTGAATGAGGCTATTGAGGACATGAAACAAACTTTAAGAAGTATAAAAATAAAATCGGCTAAAGGCGAAGATCAAGCCGGTTTATGTTGGAAGGATTTTTTTATTGTAGACGATATGAGCAAAAACATTCCGTTTGGGGGAGGATATTTACATTTCAAATTCCCTAGTTATCCGCAAGTTCGGGCTGATGTCGTATATCGTGTAACCTATGACTCGGATTTGCACTTAATTGAAATGATGAAAAAGAACCAGAAAGAGTTACCTGCCATTGCGAAAGCCTTGATGAGCATTGAGAATCTCAGAGAACATAAAAAGATAATCAATGGTTTGGGTGGTGAAGAGGTGCTAAATCATATGTCCAGACGTGGATATTTTGAAAGAGGCTATGAAGTAGGAGAATGGCAGTATCTAGGCACACTAGATAACCATAATGACCCTTATATTCAGTTTAGTTTTGATAGTGCAGACATGGTAAGACCTGACGACCCACTCAATTCAACAATAAGCCAGAAAGAAGCTCTTCGACTGAATGATTTTATTTTAAACAGTATCCGAATTACACCGAATAATGAAAAAGAGAAATAAGATGGCGAACAAAACTATTGCACAAACAGGGTCAGCCACTAGTCCAACGACCAATAAGTCTGGAACTTATGTAGAGGTGCCTTTACAGGACACAATCCCAATTATTTTTGTACCTGGAATTATGGGTTCAAATATTTTTAATACTGTTTTGGGTAAGCCAGTCTGGATGATTGGTAATGGTATTTCTGGTCAAGTTAAAACCTTAACCAAACAGATGGGAAAAACTCCTGCTGAGCTACAGACAGAGTTAGACCCTTTAAATACAAGAGTAGATACAAGTGGTGATATAAAAGTTGACCGACGACTAAAACTTACCGAAAAAACACTGCGGGAACGTTATTGGGGAACTGTACATTGGGATAGTTATGGTGGAATTCTAACTTATTTGCAAATGGTATTAAATAACGTCGATTTAAATGAAAAACCGATTTATACAACCGGCTTGGGAGGAGGATATGCTGCCGTTCAACAAATGAAACAGCAAGAGGCAGTTTATGAGTGGAAAAGTTTACTGAATCAAACTGAATCCTCAAAATGGTTTCCACAACAATCATTTGTGCCGATTAATCAACAAGAGATAGAACATCTTAAAAAATTCCATTTTCCCGTCTATGCGATGGGGTATAACTGGCTACAGTCGAGTGAAAACGGTGCAGCGCTTGTTGCTCAAAAACTAGATAAAATAAAGCAAGAATATGGTGCACGCTTTCATAAATTTATTATCGTAACTCACTCTATGGGTGGCCTTTTAACGCGTAGATTAGTTCAATTGTGTAGTGCTGATATTGCAGGTGTGGTACATGGAGTAATGCCTGCTGAAGGCGCAGCAGCAGCTTATCGTCGTATTGTGGCAGGCTCTGGTGATGTCGGTGCTTTGCCAGCCTATGTTCTTGGTAAAAATACTGAACATGTGACTGCGGTACTTGCAAATGCGCCAGGTGGTTTAGAACTGTTACCAACCAAAGCTTATAACAGTGGAAAGCCATGGTTATTCTTAAACGGCTCAGGATTAATAAATGGAAAAGACTTACAAAAGAACGTTGTATCTCTTCCGAAAAATGATCCATATGAAGAGATTTATAAGGCCGATGGGGTTTGGTGGGAAATGGTTAAGGATGAACTAGTTGATCCTGCCAAGTTAATTAAGAAAGATAATCCTAATCAGAGAGCCAAAGATGTATATTTCAAAAAAATTGAGAAAGTAAAAGAATTTCATTCTAAGATTACCAATAAATATCATCCATGTACTTATGTTAACTATGGAGATGACTCTAAACATTTAAGTTTTGGAACACTTACATGGACGTTAGATCGACCATTACGGGGATTAACTGCTGAACAAATGAAGAGGTTACCAAGAGCGACAGCAAAGCAAATAGGTACATATCGTCAAAAAATTGTTCAAGAACAAATGGTCAAAATTAAAGAGGGCAAAGGTACAGATGCGAACAATCGTGACTTAGCACTTGAGAATGATGGTATCCGCTATATCTCGTTAGTAAATGGTAATCTGGGTGTCTTTTCAATCTCCAATCAAGACGCAGCTGGAGATGGTACCGTACCGCACCAGTCTGGTTCTGCTCCACTAAAACAGTCTGGCGTTAAACAAGTATTTAAAATGACAGGTTTTGATCATCAAGGGAGTTATAACAATACTCAAGTTAAACGCTCAGTCTTATATTCAATAGTAAAGATCATTAAAGAGAATAATATTCAGCCAAAATTTAGATGAAAATGTGTGAATTCATTTTTAATTTATGCATCTTTAGTTTTTAGAGATTATTCACCCTCCATTTTCGGTCTCAATTCATCAAGGGAAATACACCACTAGCTTATAAAATACGTCAATTTTCGATGTTTAAAACAATATTCAATGACAGAGAAATTGCTTACATATACAAAAGATTTAGCGGGCTGAATGCTCGTGTTTAAGCTTAGATTAACACTATAAGAATATTTATATGACAACTTGATCAGTCGTACAGATCCTTCTTATGAATGGAAATTCACTACCAGAAAATAGCGAAAAAAATGACCGAAAAAAGAAGGTGTTTGTAAGTTATATCATCTTGTTTATTATATTATTTTTGGTTGGATGGGGAATCTGGTTTTTAACCCATCAACCTATTGCATCTGCCCGAAGTGGTGCACATGGGAAAGGTGGACAAAAAGCAGGGTTGGGTCTGAATGGCGCACCCATCGCGGTTGGTGTGAGTAAAGTTGTACAACAAGACGTGCAACAAACGATTCAGGCACTGGGAACCGTCACTTCTAGCAATACCGTTGTAGTCCATCCATTGATCAATGGCACCTTGATGCAAATCTATTTTAAAGAAGGTGGATTGGTTCATAAGGGTCAGTTGTTGGCACTTATTGATGATCGGGCACCCAAAGCAGCTTTGCTACAAGCACAAGGGCAGTTACTCAAAGATCAGGCTTTACTCACCAATGCTCAACTGGATTTGCAGCGCTATGCACAATTGTGGCAGCAAGATTCAATTGCAAAGCAGCAATACGACACTCAGGCCTCGTTGGTTAAACAATATCAAGGTGTTCTTAAAACAGATCAGGCTGCTGTAGATAATGCAAAACTGCAATTAAGCTACACCCGTGTTGTTTCGCCAGTCGATGGACGAATTGGTTTAAGACAGATTGATGTTGGCAATATGGTCAACTCTTCAGATACCAATGGCATTGCCAATATTACCCAGCTCAAAAATATTTCAGTTGTGTTTGCTGTGCCAGAGCAATATCTCACCCAATTAATGCAGATTACAGATCATCCAGACCAGCCGATTGAGGTAGCGGCATGGGATCGTCAAAATACGCAAAAACTTGCCGATGGCAAGCTCGTGGCGCTGGATAATCAGGTGAATGTCACCACGGGAACCATCAACATTAAAGCCAGTTTTGACAATCATAATCAGCATTTATTTCCGAATCAGTTTGTCAATGTAAGAATGAGTTTGGGCAATATTCCAAATGCGCTAATTGTGCCAACAGTCGCATTACAACTGGGTGCCCATGGCTCTTTTGTCTATAAAGTTAATTCAGATCAGAAGGTGAGTGCAGTGAATGTTCAAACAGGCACGGTGGTAGAGGACAATACAGTCATTACGGGTGGAGCACTAAATGCCAATGATACTGTGGTAACGGATGGGGTGGATAAGCTTAAGGACGGCGCAAAAATTACGCTTGCAAGTGCAGCACACCACGGCTTAGGGCAGCATCGCGCTCAAAATCATGCGTCAAACTCGGCGGTTACTCAGCCTTCTGCGCCCACTGCGCAGTAAGGAGTGTTGATGAATCCGTCCCGTTTGTTTATCCAGCGACCAGTGGCGACCACACTGGTGATGATCGCAATTTTTTTGTGTGGGCTGGTGTCCTGGAAATTTTTACCTGTGGCGTCTTTGCCAGCCGTAGATTATCCAACCATGCAGGTGACGACGGTATATCCTGGGGCGAGTCCAGAGGTGATAGCCTCTACCATTACTGCACCACTGGAACGCCAGTTTGGTCAGATGCCTGGTTTAAGCCAAATGTCATCGACCAGTTCTAATGGGGCTTCGGTCATTACATTGCAGTTTAATCTCAATCTGGGGTTGGACGTTGCCGAGCAAGAAGTACAGGCAGCAATTAACGCCTCTAATAATTTACTACCTTCCGATCTACTGACACCACCGACCTATAGCAAAGTGAACCCTGCTGATAAGCCAATTATGACCATCGCTATCAGCTCAAAAGAAATGCCGATCACCAAGCTGGAAGATTTGGTAGATACGCGCTTAGCACAACAGCTCTCCCAAGTGAGCGGAGTGGGGCTGATTAGCGTGAGTGGTGGTCAGCGCCCTGCGGTACGCTTACAGGTGAACTCTACTGCACTGGCGAATATGGGTTTGACGCTAGAAGATGTACGTACTGCGGTTACGGCAGCCAATGTAAATCAGGCCAAAGGAACCATCAGTGGCAGTGTTCAGTCATCTACAATTGATGGTAATGATCAGTTGCATACCGCAGATGATTATAAAAACCTGATTATTGCCTATAAAAATGGTGCGCCGATTCGAATGTCGGACATTGCCTCGACCATTGACTCTGCCGAGAATACCCGCTTGGCGGCTTGGGTTGGGCATCGCAATCATGATGCTGCAACACAAAGCCCAGCCATTATTATTAATGTACAACGCCAACCCAATGCCAATGTCATTCAGGTAGCCAATCAGATCAAACAAATTTTGCCGCAACTGCAAAGTAGCTTTCCACAATCGGCTAAAGTAGAAATCTTAAGTGACAGTACCCGTACCATTCAGGCTTCGCTGAATGATGTCGAATTTGAACTGCTACTGGCGATGGTTTTGGTGATTGTGGTGGTGTTTCTATTTTTACGCAGTTTACGTGCGACGTTTATTCCCGCAGTCGCATTACCCCTTTCACTGGTCGGAACTTTCGCTGTGATGTATCTGCTGGGGTTTTCAGTCGATAATTTAAGTTTGATGGCACTGACCATTGCCACGGGGTTTGTGATTGATGATGCCATTGTGATGATTGAAAACATTTCTCGCTATATCGAACAGGGCGAGTCGCCCATGCAGGCGGCATTAAAAGGTTCGGAGCAAATTGCTTTCACCATTATTTCACTCACCATTTCATTGATTGCGGTGCTTATTCCACTGTTGTTTATGGGGGATGTGGTTGGGCGTTTGTTTCGTGAGTTTGCGATTACACTGGCTGTTTCCATTTTAATTTCTGCTTTTATTTCTTTAACCCTGACTCCGATGTTGTCTGCCAGATTACTCAAGTATACGCCTGAAGCAGAACAGGGGCGTTTTTATCATGTCATGGGAGATTTTTTTGACAAACTGATCGGCTGGTACGCCACTGCATTACGCTGGGTATTGGCACGGCAAGGTTTATTCCTGGTGGTCACCATTGCGACCTTTGTATTTACGGTCATGTTGTATGTTTTTATTCCAAAAGGTTTTTTTCCTGTTCAGGATACGGGACAAGTTATTGCGATAACGGAAGCAGACCAGACCACATCGTTTCAGGCAATGCGTGTTAAGCAGCAGCAAGTCGCTAACATTATTCTGCATGACCCAGCAGTGGACAGTATCTCTTCTTTTATTGGGGTTGATGGTAGCAATAGCGCTTTAAATATGGGGCGTATTCTGATTAATCTCAAAGATAAATCGGATCGAGCAGATATTCAGACAGTTATTCAGGATTTGCAGCAACGGCTGAATCAGGCGCAAGGAATGACCGTATATCTACAGCCTGCGCAGGATTTAACGATCGATGCGAGGCAGAGTCGGACACAGTATCAGTTTACCTTGCAGTCAACCAGCGCAGATCATTTGGCAAAATGGGTACCTACCTTGATGCAGGCGTTGGCACAACGTCCCGAACTGAATCATCTGGCAAGCGACTGGCAAAATAAGGGCTTGCAGGTTTATGTCGATATCAACCGCGATGCTGCTGCACAATACGGCATTACTACAGCAGGCATCGATAATATTCTTTACGATGCCTTTGGCCAAAGACTGATTAGTACGATTTTTACGCAAACCAATCAATATCACGTTGTACTGGGGTTATCTGGACAAGATCAGAATGGATTACAGGCATTACAAAATTTATATATCCCTTCCAGTCATGGCACGCCTATACGCTTGAGTAGCATTGCCAGTATTCAACCCAGAAGCACCTTGCTTGAAGTCAATCATTTAGGGCAATTTCCAACCGCAACGGTGTCGTTTGATACAGCAGCAGGGGTTTCACTACAACAAGCCGTACAGGCAGTCAAAGATACCGAACAACAATTAAAGATGCCTGGCAGCCTAATGACGCAGTTTCAAGGCGCAGCTTTGGCCTTTCAAGCTTCGCTGAGCAGTACCGTCTGGTTAATTGTTGCAGCGATTGTGGTGATGTACATTATTTTGGGGGTGTTATATGAAAGCTTTATTCATCCATTAACCATTTTATCGACCTTGCCATCGGCAGGGATTGGTGCGTTGCTGGCATTGGTATTATCTCATAATGATCTGAATATCATTGCCATTATCGGGATTGTATTGCTGATCGGAATCGTCAAAAAAAATGCCATCATGATGATTGATTTTGCCTTAGATGCAGAGCGACACCAAGGGCTGACCCCAATCGAGTCTATTTATCAAGCCTGTTTATTACGCTTTAGGCCTATTTTAATGACCACTATGGCAGCATTGCTGGGTGCTGTACCGTTAGTGATTGGCTCGGGCATAGGGTCAGAGTTAAGGCATCCTTTGGGAATTACCATGATTGGTGGTCTGATTGTGAGCCAGTTACTTACTTTATTTACAACACCTGTGGTGTATTTGGCCTTTAATCATTTAGCACAAAAGATCAGAGGGACGCATCGACCAGACAAGTCTGCCAGTGACTTGGCACCTTACAAACATTTTAAGTCACAGGCGGATGAGGTATGAGTATTTCAACGCCTTTTATCCGCCGTCCAGTCGCAACTACTTTATTAAGTCTGGGACTGGTTTTACTGGGGATACTGGCTTTTAATATTTTGCCTGTGGCTTCACTGCCACGAGTCGATTTTCCAACAATTTCGGTGACAGCAAAACAGGCGGGTGCCAGTCCAGAAGTGATGGCTGCAACCGTGGCAACACCTTTGGAGCGAAACTTAGGCCGTATTGCGGGAGTAAATGAGATTACCTCCGCAAGCTCATTGGGAACCACGCGAATTACTTTACAGTTCGATCTTAATCGGGATATCAATGGCGCAGCTCGTGATGTACAGGGCGCCATCAATGCTTCACTTGCCTCGTTACCCTCAGGTTTGCAAAATAATCCGACCTATCGCAAGGCCAATCCTGCTGATGCACCCATCATGATTTTGGCATTGACCTCTAAAACCTTGTCGCGTGGGCAAATCTACGATGCCGCGGATACCATTTTAGGGCAAAAGCTTTTGCAAATTGATGGGGTTGGAGATGTCAATATTGGAGGGTCGGCACAGCCCGCAGTACGTGTTGAATTAAATCCAAGTCAATTGGCACATTATGGTATTGGGCTAGATGCGGTGCGTTCAGCGATTACTTCCACCAATGCCAATCGCCCTAAAGGTTTTGTTGAGCAGAAAAATCAGCTTTGGGAAGTCAAGGCCAATGATCAGGCGAGGCAGGCGGCCGATTTTATTCCGCTTATTGTCAGTTATAAAAACGGTGCTGCTATACGCATCTCGGATGTTGCCCAAGTACAAGATTCTATATTAGACCGTCACAATGCGGGCTATTACGCCGACCAACCCGCAGTCTTGATGATGGTATTCAAACAACCCAATGCCAATGTGATTGAGACTATTCAGCGCATTAGAGACACCTTGCCGACATTGCAGCAGGCCTTACCCTCACAAATTGAAATTCACACCGCAGTTGATCGTAGTAAGACCATTCAAGCCTCGTTGCGGGAGATTGAACGCACCCTGCTGATTGCGGTGATGTTAGTGATTATGGTGGTGTTTGTTTTCTTGAGAAATGGCCGCGCCACATTGATTCCTGCAATAACGGTGCCGATCTCGCTGATTGGCACCTTCGGCCTCATGTATGCGTCAGGTTTTTCTCTAAATAATATTAGTTTAATGGCGCTAACCATTGCGACAGGCTTTGTGGTAGACGATACCATTGTGGTATTAGAAACGATTTCAAGACGCATAGAGGAAGGCTTAAGCCCGATGCAGGCTGCAATCACGGGGGCAAAAGAAGTCAGTTTTACCGTGGTATCCATGAGTATTTCCTTAATTGCAGTATTTGTTCCAATTTTATTGATGGGCGGAATAGTTGGACGTTTGTTTCATGAATTTGCCATGACATTAACTTACGCCATTTTAATTTCGATGCTGGTTTCACTTACCACCACGCCGATGCTATGTGCATGGTGGTTGAAATCGCGTCAAATCAAACAGATGAGGCCTGAACTATTAAAAATAGAGCGTTCCGAAACGACTCCCATCAGCAACAGTGAAATGCTTCTGGTCGCATCAGACGATGAATATTTAAAACAACAAGGTCTTTTTGGTCGAATGACCTTGCTATATAAGCGGAGTCTGGCGATTGCACTGCAATACAAGGCCATGACGCTGATTATTTTCATTTTTACCATTGGACTGAATGTTTATTTATATATCGTGGTACCTAAAGGATTTTTTCCGCAGCAGGATACTGGGGTAATGATGGGTTCTTTGGTGGCAGATCAGAATATTTCTTTTGATGCCATGAATACGAAGCTTAAACACGATATGGCAGTGATTGGGAAAGATCCCGCTGTTGATCATGTGATGGGAACAATAAGTGGCTCGCAAATGAACCGTGCCAATTTATTTTTAGCATTAAAACCGTTAAGTGAGCGAACGGATCATCCTGATCAGATTATGGCACGCTTGCGCAAAGCGCTTAAATATGAGGCAGGAACAAGATTTACCTTGAGACCTGTGCAGGATATTAATGTCGGTGGGCGCTCTAGCGATGCGAGTTATCAATATACCTTGCAAGGTGATGATCTAAACACTTTACGCAGTTGGACACCTAAAATTCAGGCTGCGTTGAGTAAGCTTCCTGCCTTGACTGATGTTTCAAGTGATCAAGATGTAAAAGGCTTGGAAACCAAATTGATCTTTGATCATGACAAAATGAAATCGTTGGGCATTACTCAGTCTCAGGTCGATAGCACCTTAAATGATGCCTTTGGACAAAGGCAGGTATCGACAATTTATAACGCCATGAACCAATACCATGTTGTGATGGAAGTTGCTCCTGAGTATGCGCAAACCGTCGAGGCGCTGCGTGGTATTTATGTGCAAAATAATGCAGGGCAGTCCATTCCGTTATCGACATTTAGTACATGGCAGGCTGCAAATACGTCACTGTCTGTCAATCATCAAGGTTTATTTGCTGCCAGTACCATTACCTTTAACCTGAATCCAGGCTATTCATTGTCCGATGCAACGGTTCAGATTAATCAGGCCATGAATTTGTTACAGGTTCCAAGCTCGGTACGTGGCAGTTTTCAAGGTTCGGCCAAAGCTTTTCAAGCGTCGCTAAGCGCCGAGCCACTCTTGATTTTGGCTGCGATTATCGTGATTTATATTGTGCTTGGCATTTTATATGAAGATTTTGCTCATCCTTTAACGATTCTCTCGACCTTGCCATCAGCAGGTCTTGGTGCCTTAATTGCGCTAGTTCTATTCAACATGGAATTTAGTGTGATTGCCTTGATTGGGATTTTATTGTTGATCGGAATTGTAAAGAAAAATGCAATTATGATGATTGATGTAGCGTTAACCTTGCAACGACAACAAAAATTGCCGCCTGAAATTGCCATTCTAGATGCTTCAGTTCTACGTTTTCGGCCCATCATAATGACCACGCTTGCAGCGTTATTTGGAGCCTTGCCTCTAGCTTTGGGCCGTGGTGATGGAGCCGAGTTACATATCCCCTTGGGTGTGTCGATTGTGGGAGGCTTGATAATTAGCCAGATCTTGACGCTATATAGCACGCCTGTGATGTATTTATATATCGATCAGTTCAGTCGATGGGGAAGACGCAAGCTGCAACATATCTTCCCAGCCAAATCATTAAGTTTGAAAAAATAAGAAAAGGACAATCATATGCATCAGTTTTTCTCATTACAGATCCGAGTTAAACCTTCTAAGTTGCTCAGTGCCTTTTCTTTAGGTGTCATGGGGGTATTGTCAGGTTGTCAAATAGTGAAACCAGAACCCAGTGCGCAACTGAATATACAGGCACAATTCTCTCAACCTGCTCAATATGGATTAGATGCCAAAAAATGGGAAACTGAAGATTGGAAAATTGCTGTGCCAAGTGATCAGCTGCCAAGAGGAGAATGGTGGCAAATTTTTCAGGATACCCAGTTAAATCAATTGGTCGAACAATTGAATCGTGAAAATGCTTCAATTGCTCAATATGAAGCCCAATACCGTCAAGCTACAGCATTACTCAATCAAGCTACCGCGAGTACCAAACCAACTGTGACAGGAAATACGAATGTTACGCGGGCAAAATCTGGTGAGAGTGCTACAACCGCAAACTATAACATGGGACTAAATGCCAGTTGGGAACCTGATTTTTGGGGCAAAGTCCGCCAAAATATATGGGTGAATCAGGATAAAGCCCAAGCAAGTGAAGCCGAACTCAATTCGATTCGCCTGAGTATGCAGGCACAATTAACCACCAGCTATCTACAATGGGTGATTCTGGGATTTCAGCTACAATCACAGCAAGAGAGCCTGAAAAACCTGCAAAAATTTTTGCAGCTCACACACAATCAATATCAAGCAGGGATTGTGGCATCAACGACAGTTGATCAGGCACAAAGCCAGTATCAAACTGCGCTCGCAAATTATACCGAAATGCAATTGGCACAAATACAGTTACAGCATGCGATTGCGATGTTAATTGGACAGCCTCAAGATCAGTTGCAACTGATCCTGCCGAAAACATTACCTGTGCTGCCACAAATCCCTGTAAATTTACCTTCAAGTATTTTGCAGCGCCGTCCAGATGTGGCTGCCGCAGAAAGAACGATGGCCGCAGCAAATGCACAGGTCGGTGTAGCAAAATTGGCAGTTTTCCCAGATTTCAGTCTAGGCGGAAATCTCGGTTATAAAAGTAGTAAATTAAGTAATTTATTCAGTGCACCTAACTTTATCTGGTCTGTTGGGCCTACACTGGCAGCGACTTTATTTGATGGTGGACTGCGTCATGCACAAACAGAACAGGCCAAGGCAAGCTACGATGCAAGCGCCGCCGTGTATAAACAAACAGTGATGTCAGCGATTCAAAATGTTGAAGATAACATCGCTGCACAATATCTACTCTCGAAGGAAGTTGCACAGGAGCAACAGAGTTTAGCTGCTGCTACACGTGCCGAGCAGAGCACAACAAACCAATATAAAGCAGGTATTGTTGGGTATTTAAATGTACTCACTGCCCAGAATAACCGCCTATCTGCTCAAAACAATGTATGGTCATTGACGAGTAAACAATATCAGACCACCGTCAATTTGATCAGCGCTATGGGCGGAAGTTTTTAAGTGAAATATGATTGATCTGGTTTTTGATTTACAGGAAGATTTTTAGTGATTTAGTGATTTAGTGATTTAGTGATTTAGTGATTTAGTGATTTAGTGATTTAGTGA
>NZ_KB849626.1:232475-485005 GCF_000368685.1 Acinetobacter baylyi DSM 14961 = CIP 107474
TTTAGTGATTTAGTGATTTAGTGATTTAGTGATTTAGTGATTTAGTGATTTAGTGATTTAGTGAAAAAGTGTCAAAGAAAATGTCAAGATTTTTGTGATTCTATGTGCTAGGTGGAATATTGATTTTAGTTATTATGAACTTAAGAATGTGTGGTCTTTATGTTGAAATATTGACACGATCACCATGATATGTGGATAGCGTAAACATGAGAAGCCTCTCTAAATTATAAAACACTATGCTTTTTAAATTAGTTTAGGCTTCATTAAATGTTGTAAATTAATTTTTAGTCATGTTGAGTTGTCTTAACTACATTGACTTGTGCAATAACTTCATTTAAAGGAACTGTATCTATAGGATCAGTAGTTTTATCAGTCAAATAGGATAGTTAACGCAACATCTGAAAACTTTTAACAGGAGTTTCACGTCCATTGTCTTCATACTCAAAGAACTGGTAAGAACATCTTTTATTCATAATTGTAGGACGTACACCGTAATTTTTGTTTGACTCTAAGCTCACTTTAAAAAACCTTCTTTTACAGGTGAAGTACACATTATTACTTCCATATGACTGAACTGTTTTGAACGAAAGACTCACGACAAAAGGTTTTCCAGCAGGAACTTTATATTCAGCATAGGTAGTATCATTTGTGGGAGGAAAGGGCATTCCAATGCTTTTACGTTCGTAATCGACAGAGTTCAAACCAGTAATTTTTCGGTCCGTTGATAAAGATCCAGCATTTTTATCACTCTTAGCTTCAATGAAAGTTGAGGCATTAGGGTAGATGCTTATTGATCCGCTATCATCAAAAAAAGCTCTAAGATTGGCAATTTCACCAGTTGAGGGTTCAATATATTTATGTTTTGAGTTCACTATGACATTATGGACTCCTTCCATTGCAATACATCCATGTAAGAAGGGAATAGTCAGTAATGGAATAAAGAATAAGCGCATTCTGTTACCTTAATAGTTTTGAAGAGTAAAAATATTTACTAAATATAAATTGGATTAAAAATCATTGATGGCAATTATATAATACAATTTTATGGGCTTCATTGTCTTGAGCATGCTGAAAGAGCTTATCTGTTGTCGTGACAATATTTTCAATTTCCGAACTATCTTTTGCTTCAAGTAAGGGAATAATGTTAATTAAAATGGTCGGGTTGGGAATTAGCTCACCTGCCTGCTTTAATTCAGCAAGTGCAACACGTGCCCCAATGCAAGCTTTTAAAAAGATTTTACTCTCCACATCTTGAGAAGGTGGAAAAATAGATAAATTATTATATGGTTGGTTGGCTTTCCATGAAGTCATGTTTATAAAACACTAAAAAAATTGATAACTCATAAGATAAAATTGTAAAAATTTTAGAATCTTAGGATTGGAGTTTTTAAAAGGCGTCGAATACTGATTAACGATTGAGAGTTCACCTTCTATATCCAAACAAACGATTTGGTCTGTAGAATCCTCAATGAATTTACCAAGTTTGCCCTACCAAAAGGTCGAAGTATCCATCATATTAATGTTTATTAACAACAATCGCATGCATCCTATCCTTTAGTCCATCATACTTAACAGTAAACCCAATACGTTCTAACTCTATTAATGGAAATTCTGTACCAGCATAATTTCTAGCAGCACATTCACCATTAGGATTCCGAAAAAGATAGGAAAAATTTATGCATGATTGGACACTGGTTTCCATAAATATATTGTGGAAGGAAGATAGTATTAAAATTTTATTTTATGATAGTTGTTCAAACCATAAAATTTTATATGTTAATGGATTTACGAAAATAGTCGTTCCTAAGTTAAATGAGTGGGAGCGGAGTATCTCTGTTTATGAAGTCAATGGACCAAATAAAATTAATGAATCCTGTTACAGTTTTTATATACATATGCAATCTGGAGATATAATAGAAATTGAAGGAAAAAATATAGAAATTATTGATAATTAATTAAATTGCTTTATTCCAACGCTATGCGGTGGAATGCTCAGCCATTTAAATTTTGGCTAAGAGACAAAATTTATTTTCATTGATTTTAAACCAATTATTCATTCGTAAGTAATTGGTTTTTTATTTGGCGGATTCAATAACAAAATGCTTAAGCATCCGCTGCCCTCTACTTGACACTAAGCAGGGTTCTATCTATGTGGCAGTAATTCTTCGATTTCTTTCATTTTATGCGCTGGTAACCTTGTAAGGACATCAGTTAAAGTATTTTGTTTTTTACTGATTGGGTGGCGATAGTTCATTCGCCAATATTTAGAGCCGTTCTTTTTGACCAGTAAATATAAACCGCCACCATCAGAATATTTTTTATCTTGTTCTGGATCGGCAGTCAGGTTTTTAATTGTTTTTGCATCTAATTTATTTGATTCTTTAGCCATAGTAATGACCTCAGTTGTTGGTACTTTTTCCAGCAAAAAAGAAAAATGAGCAGAAATTTTAATTTTTCGGTTTGATACCAACATAGTTGTTGGTATGCTACCGTTTTGCGCCGTAATGTATCAGACATAAAAAAAGCTCAATCTTTTTAAGATCAAGCTTTTTGAACTACGGTGCACGACCGTAAAAATCGAATTTGGCGGTGAGAGAGGGATTCGAACCCTCGATACGCGAAAACGTATACACACTTTCCAGGCGTGCTCCTTAAGCCACTCGGACACCTCACCAAGGCGAGCGATAATAGCGAATATTTTGTATTCTGCCAAGCAGGAAACAATTGATTTGAACAAAAAGATTTTGCTTGATGTTAATATTGCGGAAAAATACTGTTCCAAATTGAAGACAATATATGCAAAGTTCTGCAAAAAAAGTTGCGCTACCCGCGATGACTTTAGCCGCGTTAGGGGTTGTATTTGGGGATATTGGGACAAGTCCCCTATATGCCTTTGCTCAGACATTCACCAGTGCGCATGTGAATATCTCTGAAGCGACAGTTTTTGGAATTTTATCTTTAATTTTCTGGTGTATCACACTTTCCATCAGCTTTAAGTATGTGAGCATTGTGATGCGTGCAGATAATAATGGCGAAGGCGGTATCATGTCGCTTTTGGCATTATTACTGCGGATCAAGCAACTCGATTCCAACAAGAAAATTTATCTGATTGCGCTGGGTTTTGTGGGAGCATCACTTTTCTTTGGTGATGGCATTATTACACCCGCAATTTCAGTGCTTTCTGCTATTGAAGGTCTGAGTATTGCCACACCAGCCTTTGACCGTTGGCTCATTCCAATTGGCTTGGGTATCTTGACTGCGCTATTTATGGTGCAGCGCCACGGGACGGCCACCATGGGTAAGTTCTTTGGCCCAATTACGATGCTCTGGTTTATCTCGATTGGTGCACTTGGGCTGTACAGTATTATCCAGACACCACATATCCTATGGTTTATCAATCCGATTTGGGCAATTGAGTTTGCGATCCATCAGCCGTTTGTTGCTTTCGTTGCCATGGGCTCAGTAGTACTGACCATGACGGGCGGTGAAGCACTATATGCAGATATGGGGCACTTTGGGCGCATGCCTATCCGTCTGGCGTGGTTCATTGTGGTGTGTCCAAGCTTGATGCTGAATTATGCAGGTCAGGGCGCTTTGCTACTGCGTGATCCACAGGCTGTTTCTAATCCATTTTATTTGCTGGTACCAGAATGGGCACTGTTTCCCATGATTGGGCTGGCAACTGCTGCGGCCGTGATTGCATCGCAAGCTGTAATTACAGGTGTATTCTCAATGGTCAATCAGGCCATCCAGTTACGTTATTTACCACGTTTAACCGTCATTCATACGTCTGATGTTGAGCAGGGGCAGATCTATGTACCGTTTATTAACTGGGTACTGTATATCTCGGTATTTTTCCTGATTATTCTGTTTGAAAGTAGTAGTAATCTGGCCAGTGCCTATGGTGTGGCTGTCACCATGACCATGTTATGTGTCACCATTTTAATTTCTGTATTGGCCTATGGGGCCTGGGGATGGCCGTGGTGGAAAGTGACTTTGTTTGCAGTTCCTTTTCTGGCGTTAGATGGAATTTTTGTGGCGTCAACATCGCTTAAGATTTTATCTGGTGGCTGGGTACCATTTGTGATTGGTGTGGTGGTGTTTACCATTTTGATGACTTGGAAGCGTGGTCGCGAGATAGTCTTTAATCGCCTTGAAACAGATGCATTGCCTATTAGCCTGTTTATCAAGAGTATCGGCTCAAGCGCTGAAACACATTTTGTGCCAGGGGATGCAGTTTTCTTAACCGGTAATCCAAATATTGTTCCGCATGCGATGCTGCATAACATTAAACACAATAAGGTATTGCATAGCCGTAATATTATGGTGACGGTTTATACCGAAGATATTCCTTATGTGGCCAAAGAGCAGCGTGTTCAGTTAGAAAAAATGGATGAGCATTTTTACCGAATCTCGATGTATTACGGTTTCAAGGATCAGCCAAACATTCCACAAGCATTGGAGCAGGCTTATCAAGCGCTTGATCTTGAGTTTGACATGATGCAGATCAGCTTCTTTATTTCACGGGATCGTTTGATTCATACTGTGGGTGATGGCATGTCGCCTTGGCGAGAAAAGCTGTTTATTTCGATGCAGCGCAATACCAGCCCTGTAAGCGACTTTTATCAAATTCCACCAAACCGCGTGGTTGAGATGGGCAGCCAAATCGAAATCTAGACGCTATGACGACGCAAGTTAGCTCAGTAAAAAACCAAGGCAAAAGGCCTTGGTTTTTTATGGGTATATTAGATTTTATTCGGCAGCAGGTGGCATAGGTGCCTCTGGTGTAGGTACTGCATTTAAGTTTTGATCTTGAGGCTGCGCAGGTGCAGCTTGCTGTACAGGATCATGTGGAGGCTGTGGTGCATCATGTGCCGCTGGTGCTGGTGGCGCCAAAGGTGCATCCGCAGGAGCCATCGGTGTCTGTCCTGCCGTTTGTGGGGCAGTTTGCTGGTCTGGAATCAGTTGCACTTTGCCACTATTGACCAGTTCTGCCAGTGAACCTGGCTGACCATTAATAGTCGTAGTTACTTTAACTTGAGACAAACTTTCAAGTGTTTCACCTGCTTGTACAGGCGCTTCTGCGAAAGCAGCCATACTTAATGTTCCTGAAGCGAGTACAGCAGCACAAAGTAATTTAGCGTACATAAGACCTTCCTGTTTTAATCATCATTTTGATTTGATATGGCAGTTACCATGTCATAGCCACTATAGAATTTTCAATCAAATATACGAATTGAGACGATTCTTAAAGACAATCATAAAACTAAAACGACAAACTGTTACGCATGTCGTTTGTTTTTTGAGCAAATTGTGTTGCTGCTTTAACCGATCGACGCGGAGCTTGATATACAGCCCAAACCAGGCTTGTTAAGCTTTTTCTTTTGGTTTTGATATGAAGCAGCGTGGCACGTAAACGAAGTCAGACACAGTCAAATTCATCTTGGTGGAATCGCTATATGGGTAAATTCATACTGGCGATTGTTGCCGTTGGAAGTTTTGCCATTGCATTTGGTGAGGGTAAAATTTCACAGTGGATCAGTCCGTTTAAAGAAAATTCGGGCTGTTTGAACCAGTTTTATCGGGAGGTTCCGCCTGTTCTGGTCAAAGGCAGTCTGCAAAGCAACAGCTATGCGTTATGCTTTAATGGTTTTAATGTCATGTATTCGGGTGTCTCCAAAACACCGCTCTGGTCGGCAGAGCATTTAACGCCGCAACGTCTGAGTACCAAGATCAAGCGTGAAGACAGTTTTCATGAAGAAACCCGAATTTCTAATGCATCGCATCGTGCGCTACTGAGTGACTATCGTGGTTCTGGTTATGACCGGGGGCATATGTCACCAAATGGTGATATGAGTGATACCAAAGCACAGCAGGACAGTTTTTCGCTCGCCAATATGGTGCCGCAAGCGCCTAAAAATAATCAGCATATCTGGCGTGAACTGGAAGAAGCAACGCGTGCCCTTGTGGTTAAGCAAAAGCAAGATGTGTTTGTGGTTACTGGACCTGTGTTTGAAGGTAAACGTCTTAAAACGATTGGTCGTGGTGTGATTGTCCCAACGGCCGTTTATAAAGCAGTGTACTTACCTAAAACAGGTGCGATAGGTGCTTATTATGCGCCTAATAATAACTCACTTGAGGTACGTGTGGTGAGTGTATGTTATCTGGAAGAGAAACTGGGAATTAATCTGTTTCCACAACTGACCGAACAGCAGAAGCGCAATGTTTACCGCTTGCCGCTCACTGCGGGGCAGGTCAAGCCAGCACAGCCATTGAGCTATGCGCATTGGGATGGAGAGAGCCAGTGTGCAGAAGATATTAAGCCTGAAGGTATTGAGGCGACACAGAAAGCATTTAAACAACAAACCACTGAATCGGGCAGCTCGACATCAAGTACAGGGATTGATGAGGAAACCAAGCAAGCCCTGATTAAACAATTGGTCGAAGCGCTCATGCATTATTTCTTACAAATTTTGAGATAAATACAGCCCGTTCACCAGTTGCATAAACGTGCAAAGCTGTTCAAGCTGAAAGCACTAAAACAACGATAAGTACAGGATGAATATGTTTAAACCTTATGAAAATGATACAGAATCGACTGCAATAGAAGACTTAACCTTAGAAAATCAGACGGACTGTATCAACCTGTATGGTGATTTACAGATCACACGCGATCAGCATGGGCTACAAATCGCCAAAGAATTACAGGCCTTGTTAAATGCCATTATTGCAGAACTGGAAGCCGATCCTGCTTTGCCTGAAAAAATACAGCGAACTCCAGAAGGTGAGACTGATAATCCATTTAGCTAATTTATATTTGGTTTTTAATGGTTATCATGCTGTTCACGCCACTGTTGTGGCGTTGTACCGCTCCACAGTTTGAAAGCGCGTTGAAAGGCACTTTGTTCGGAGTAGCACAGTAATAACGCGATGTCACGTAGGCTTAGATGTGGATCCTTTAAATACTCGGTAGCGAGCATAAACCGTACCTGCTGTATTCTTTGCTGAAAAGTCATATTCTGCTGCTGAAGATGACGTTGTAATTGTCGGACTGATAATCCCAGTTGTGTCGCAATCTGATCAATTTGATAGTCATTTTTTTGCAGCCCCTTTAAAATGGCTTGTTGTAAACGTTGATCAAGCTGAGAAGACTGTGGAAGCTGCTGCAATAAAGCATGTGCTTGCTGCATAAGTAACTGTTGTAGCGTGTGATCGGCATTGCCAACCAGTTTATTTCGCTCATGAAGTGGAATCAGGATCTGGGTTTTGGCTTGAGAAAATCGTACACGACAGCGAAAATAACGCTCATACACCTGAGTATCTTTAGGTGCAGAATTGATAAAATGTACTTCGTGTAGCTGAATGGCATCTTGACATAGAAACTGCTGCAAAAACTGCACCATCAGTGCAATCGCAATTTCATCGGTCAGTTGGGTTGGGTGTAACTCAGGCTCTTCCCAGTGAATTGAAAAATAGCCCGAAACTAACTCAACTTTAAGTGGACTGCCATCGTAGATGAGACGATGCAAATCTTCATAGCGCCTAAGCGCTTCGCCCAGGCTTTCACAGGAAAGCGCGATGTAGGCCAGAATGCCCAAATGTTTGGGTTGCACGTATTCTGCAATTCTTAAGCCCAAACCGATTTGCGGGTGGCGTGCGTAAAGACGTTCCAGTAGATCACGCCAGATCACATAGTCGAAACGCTCAAGATTTTGTACAGCCAATAGATCATCTGGCACATCAAACTGCTGTGACTCGCAATACAATTTTAAAAGGTGCCCGAGTCCACCATACACCGATCCTGCATAATTTTTTACTGCGGCCATCCTTCGCATGCTCTTTGTCGTGTTATGTCAATGAACTATAAATAATCAGTCAATACATACCATAGAAAAATTCTTATATTCAAGTCAAAGGGAGGATCATCAACATGATAAAAGGTTTTGTCGCAGGACTGATTTTGGCCAATGGCTTTGAATGGGTGGCACACAAGTATTTGCTACATGGTGTACATCGCAAAGGAAAATCGCGTTTTAGTCCAACCCCTAAACAAATGCAGTCTCATTGGGCACACCATCGCGAAGTCCGTACAACGTCATTTGAGGACGAGTGCTATGTGCAAGGTATAAAAAGCTGGCGCACACGCAATGAATTACTGTCACTGGCTGTAGTAGGCGGGCTGTCCAGTGCTATGGCGTATCCTTTGTCTAAGGGTATGGCGCTGGCATTTTGCTATAGCGCAGGCAATTATTATTATGTGCATCGTCGCTCACACCTCGAACCAGAATGGGCAAAGCGCCGTATTCCATGGCATTATGATCATCATATGAACTCAAATCAGGATGCCAATTGGTGTGTGACGCGTCCTTGGTTTGATTATATTCTGGGAACCCGAATGGTGTCATCGGCAGATTTAAAAGAAGCCAATCCGTTAGGGTTACCTTTACCTGCACCGATGTCGAAACAATTAAGTGCAGTGATCGAACAGTTTTTTCCTGCCAAATGGGTCGAGCGTAACAAGCCTTGCATCGTGGCTTCAGCACAGGTTCAAAAAATTAATGCTGTTGCTTAAAATATTTTTGTTTGTTGATCATCAATAAAAAGGATCGCTTAAATTTATCTCGCGATCCACTATCGAAATGAGTCTACAGTGAGGGCATACAAATTGTATAAACTAAGTCCTTAGAGACGCATTTCGATGCCTTGTGCAGCCAAAAACTGTTTTGCTTCAGGAATGGTATGCTGACCAAAGTGGAAAATACTGGCTGCCAGTACCGCATCTGCACCACCTTTTAAAATCCCATCTGCCATATGCTGTAAATTCCCTACGCCGCCAGAGGCAATGGTGGGAATTGAAACACGGTTGTTAATTTCACGCATCAAGGCAATGTCATAACCTGCTTTGGTACCATCGGCATCCATACTGGTCACCAGCAGTTCGCCTGCGCCGTATTCTGCCATCTTCACCGACCACTCCAGTGCATCAATGCCCGTAGGCTTACGACCACCGTGGGTAAAAATTTCCCATGTGTTGTCGCCTGTTTTTTTAGCATCAATTGCAACCACAATACATTGGGCCCCAAAGCGTTGTGATGCTTCTTGTACAAACTCAGGATTAAACACGGCTGCCGAGTTAATGCTCACTTTATCTGCACCTGCATTCAGCAATAAACGAATGTCTTCCACCTTACGCACACCACCCCCGACAGTCAGAGGGACAAATACGCTTTCTGCCATACGTTCAACTGTACGATAGGTGGTATCACGACCATGATGCGTTGCAGTAATATCCAGAAAAGTAATTTCATCTGCACCTTGCTCATTGTAGCGACGTGCAACTTCAACAGGATCACCTGCATCACGAATATCTAAAAATTGCACGCCCTTGACCACACGGCCATTATCGACATCAAGGCAGGGAATAATACGTTTTGCAAGCATTGTGGCATCCAACAGTATGAGTCTAAATAAATAAATTTTCCGAGATTGCAGAGAATCTTGGTAAACTGCTTGGGTATTCTATCAAACTTATATTTGTTTCACGCAGGTTTTATATGTCGGTTTATACCCCGTTGAGTTTACAGGAAGTTCAAGCATTTGCATTGCCTTATGGATTAGAGGTGATTGACTTGATTCCAATTCAGGGAGGTATTGAAAACACCAATTACTTTTTGGTCGCAAACAATCAGCAACAGTATGTTTTAACGGTTTTTGAAGAGCTAGATGAGCAGGGAGCAAGTGAGTTGCCGCCTGTATTACAGCATTTGGGGCAGGCGCATGTGCCTGTTGCTGTGCCTTTAAATTATGAAGGCAAGTTTATCCATCGTATTGCGCAAAAACCTGCACAAATTGCACCACGTATTGCGGGTGAACATCCGATTCCATCGAATATTGCACAAGTCAAAAGTATTGCCGCTGCACAGGCAAGTTTACATCTGGCTTTGCAGAATTATTCTTTAGCGCGCTCAAACAGCCGTAACCATCAGTTCTGGACAGCCGTAGGTGAAAGCTTAAAACCCGTGATGTCTACAGAAGATCTGAATCTTTTAAATCAGGTGTATGTACAGTTTAATCAGCTTCGTGAGCAACATCCAGATTTGCCGTGTGGCTGGATTCATTCGGATATGTTCCGCGACAATACCTTGTTTGTGGGGGATGAACTGGAAGGTATCTTGGATTTTTCTGAATTAAATCAGGATGATTTTTTATTTGATATTGCGATTAGCATCAATGATTTTTGTACAGAATATCCAGAAGCATATTTAGACCATGACAAGCTACAGGCATTTGTAGATGCTTACCAATCTGTACGTAGCTTGACGCAGGATGAACACACATGTTTGCCCATTTATCTGGCGATGGCAGCCTGTCGTTTCTGGCTGATGCGTTTACAGGTAGCACAGCGTAACGCGCAGGAAGGCCGTATAGGTGATGATATTATGCAGAAAAATCCACTCGAAATGCGCAATATGCTGGTAGACCGTTTACAGGCAATGGCGAAATAAGGATATACGGATATGCGAGATCAGGGACGTTTGGTCGAGTGGTTTGATGACAAGGGCTATGGCTTTATTCAGCCCAATGATTCTCAAAAGGGCCGTGTATTTCTGCATATCCGTGATTTTGCACGTAAGGGGCCGCGTCCGATTGTTGGCTGTGCGCTTGAATATCTTGTGATTCTGGATGAACAAGGACGGCATCGGGCCATTCAGGTGGTGTATTTAAAAGCCCAGCAAGCACGCCCGACTCAACCCAAAAACAATGTAAATAAACCTAATCAGCCGAGTACATTGGCACCGATGCAAATTGCGTGTGTGCTTTATATTTTAGCGATTGCTGTATTGAGTTGGATGCATGTTTTGCCTAGCTATAGCTTTATTTTTATTGCTCTGATGAATGCACTCAGCTATTGGCTCTATGCCCAAGATAAAGAAGCGGCGCAACTGGGAAATCGGCGCGTGCCTGAGCAAAGCTTGCACATTGTTGCATTTTTGGGAGGTTGGCCAGCGGCTTGGCTGGCGCAACAGAAATTGCGACATAAAACACAAAAACAACCCTTTAGAAAGATTTATTTCTGTACCATAGTTTTAAACATACTTTTATTGTTGTGGTTCATTTCTCCTTTAAATGTCATATTGCATTAAAGGGAGCATGAAATAGAAAAATCAAAAAGGTGTCCTTATGAATCTTCCTTCAGAACAAATTCAATCCAATAAAACTTTAACGCTGGTCTTATATATTCTTTATATTGCTGCGATTTTTAGTGCAGGCTTATTAGCGATTGTGGCGCTGATTATTAATTATGTGAAACGTAATGATGTTCAAGGAACATGGCTTGCCAGTCACTTTACATGGCAAATCCGCACATTCTGGTGGTACCTGTTCTGGAATGTCATCGCCTTTGTTCCATTCTTCTTTTTATTTTTTACAGGTGACAATGACAATCTGTTTGCAGGAATCGCGCTTTCGGCCAGTACTTTCTGTGTCGTTGTGATTGGTTTGGCATGGGTCTGGATTGTCTATCGCGCTATACGTGGTCTGATTGCACTGAATGATAATAAGGCCATGTATCAGTGATAGATGCGGTTTTTAAGAGAATAAAGCGTGTGGGTTTGCACTCTTTATTCTGATGAAAAGAAGAATAAATACTCGATATAGTGGAACGGCCACAAAGCTGGGTTGATGGATGGGGCAATGTGGCCTGATTATATTACGACGAAATTAAAATACAACAATGCTGAAATTTCTAAATAAAATCGAACCATTACAGAGCTATATTTTTGCATGTAAACTTTCGATGCAACAGCACCCACGTCTTAAATGGAATTTTATTGGCATGTTCATGCTGGTGTTGCTGGCGGCTTTTTTTGAGACGTTATTTCCTTATTTAATGAAACTGCTGATTGATCAGGTTGAACAAAACCGAACGTTGCAGCTTCGTTCACTGTTTGAAATTAAACTGCTGTATTTGTTGGTGATTGCATATGCCACAGCATGGCTGATGTCCCAGTTACTGATCTGGTGTAAAAATTTGTACAGCATGGTCATGTCTGTCAATTTTGAAACATCCTTAATGGCGAAAGGTATTCAAAATTTTTTAGCGTTACCGAAACAAAAGCAGGATGAGATTGAAGCAGCCGCATTCATCACAGATATACAACGCGGTGGGTCGGCATTAAGTGAAATGACATTTTCACTTTTTATTCTGCTCGGGCCAATTGTATTGCAACTATTTTTTATTTTTGTGGTGTTATTTAAAATTATTAGTGGTGTGTTTGGTCTATTTTTCGTAATCGCAATTTTGATGGCATTTATTGCTTCATTCTGGATTAGTCAAAAAAGTAGCCATTTTTTTGATCAGATGTATGCACAAAGAAACAAGATTAATCAGACCATTTTAGAAAAAGTTTCGCATAGTTATGAAATTAAAATTAAACATGCTCAGCAATATGAACAAAATCGTCTTGAGCAGACTTTGGATGAATACCGGACAGTGATTAAAAGTACCAATATTCGTATTGGTATATTGATGATGGTACAGGTATTTTTAATTTTCTTGTTCTTGCTTGGGTTTATGTTATATACCGTTTATATTTCTCAAACTCAGCAAATCACCTCGGGTGATTTTGTTTTGATCAGCACTTATATTATTCAGTTAACCATGCCATTTTTGATGATTTCGCAAAGTCTGATGCGTGTAAATGGTAATATGGTGGCATTAAAAATTTACCGTCAGTATTTTAATCTGCCACATGAGCAATATCAGACTCAATCTGTAAGCAACAAAATTTTACCCATGTTATATCAGTTCAAAGATGCAACTTTAAACCTTGGCAAAAACAAGATTTCTCATTTTAATCTCAATATCCGTTCTAACACTTGTTATGCCATTGTGGGCCAGACAGGACGGGGTAAAACATCACTGCTGCATTATTTAATGGGAATTTCTAAAATTGAGTCTGGGCATTTATATTATAAAAATCTGGAGATTTCCAAAGCATTTTCAGTCGAGATATTTCAACAAGTCAGCTTTGTTGCACAACAGTCTGTGGTTTTTTCGGGCAGTTTAAGGGATAACTTGATTTACAACAGTGGTTATTCCTATACAGACGCTGAATTAATGCTATGGCTGGAACGGTTTAAACTGCAATCCATTTTAGAAAAAAATCAGCTTAAACTTAATGATGAGCTCGGAGATGTTTATAAAAACTTCTCTGGAGGAGAAAAACAGAGAATCAGTCTGTTACGCGCTATTTTAGCGAAGCCTCAAGTCTTAATTTTAGATGAGCCTACCTCTGCTTTAGATGCCGATACCGCCACACAGATCATGCTGCTGATTGTGCAACAGGTACCCAGTGTGATTATGGTGACACATGCCAAAGACTGTATTGCAATGGCCGATGAGCTGATTGATCTGGATCAGATTATGCTTAATGCAGCGATTCATTCTGCTTAAAAATAAACACGTCAATACACGTAAATAATCCGCATGATTTTGTAAGTGATTCTCCATTTTTTATTATATATTTAGAAAAAATATTGCAGAACAAGATCTTGGAAAAATTTCATTTTTTACTTTGTTTCATACCAATAATCGTATTAATCCATTTTTTAATCGTGATTTAAGTAATTCTAATTAGCATAACTTCTAAACAATAAACCTGAATAAAAAAACTGATTTTAGGTGGTTGTTTTAACTTTATATGTCGCGAGCTCAATTACATATAAATACAGGCGTTTTATCCCGAGTTTTTGTTTGGCAAAAATGACAGATAAATAAAACGATGGCGAACATTCGGACTCTATATGAACGCAATTATTCATGTTCCCTCAGTGATTCGTGGTGAACAACGACCAGAATTTATTCGTAACGAAGTGCTTTCAGACATTTTGGATGCAACCGCTGCCCAGTATCCTGAGCATGTTGCACTGATTGATCAGGAGCGCAATGTTACTTATGCACAATTGTGCAAACAGGCAAACGATATTGCTCAGCAACTCATTCAACGTGGGATCAAGGCTGGGGATATCATCGGATTATGGCTGCCACGTGGTGCAGACCTTTTAATTGCGCAGGCGGGTATCTGTAAGGCAGGTGCAGCATGGCTACCATTTGATATGGATGTGCCTGTAGACCGTATTCAGGTGTGTCTGGATGACGCGCAGGCAGCGGGAATCATCACCAGTCTGGACTGGGCTGATAGCCTGCAACAGTTAAGTCAGCCTGTCTGGCCAGTCAATACGCTGAATCAACCGACAGGGCAGCCAAGCATAGCACAGCGTGCTGATTTGGCAGATCCTGCTTATATCATCTATACCTCAGGTTCTACAGGTAAACCCAAAGGCATCGTGATTGAGCAGCGCAATATTTGCCATTTCTTACGTTCTGAAAATTCGGTATTGGGCGTGCGTCATGAAGACAAGGTTTATCAAGGTTTCTCGGTGGCATTTGATATGTCGTTTGAGGAAGTCTGGATTTCATATCTGGTGGGTGCGACCATCTGGATTGCACCTAAAGATCTGGTGACCGACCCAGAACGTTTATGTAAAGCCTTACAACAACAAAATATCACGGTACTACATGCGGTTCCAACGCTACTGGCCTTATTTCCAGAAGATGTGCCCAACCTGAGAATTATCAACTTGGGAGGGGAAATGTGCCCCGAAGCACTGGTGGCACGTTGGGACTTACCACATCACCAGATTTTTAATACCTATGGTCCAACTGAAACTACGGTTACTTCAAGTCTAGCGCGTGTTTATGCCGATGAACCAGTCACTATTGGTGTACCACTCCCCAACTACGGCATGTTGGTACTCAATGACCAGTTTGAGTTATTGCCTCAGGGTGAAGTTGGTGAGTTGTGCGTTTTTGGGCCAAGCGTCGGACGTGAATATCTTGGACGTCCTGAACTTACGGCTGAAAAATTCATTCATAACACTTGGGCCAATAATGACAATGAGCTCAAGCTTTACCGTACAGGTGACTTGGCGCGTCTGGATGAAAATGGTCAGATTCAGTGTTTGGGCCGTGCCGATGATCAGGTCAAAGTACGTGGCTTTCGCGTCGAATTGGGTGAGATTGAAGCGGCACTCTGTGATTTAAATGGCATTGGAACAGCGGCTGTGGTCTTACGCCGTGACGATGAGATGGATCAACTGGTAGCGTTTATTGTACTGGATCAAGAACAAAAAAATCTGATTCAGGTCAAGGAGATTCGTGCGTATCTTAAATCGCGCTTACCAGCTTACATGATTCCAAATCGCTTTGAGATTGTGGAGCAAGTGCCACGCTTGTTGTCTGGCAAAATTGACCGTAATGCATTACGTAAAATTGAATTACAGACATCTGTAGAAGCTGCGGTATCCGATGAACCTCAGAATGAAGCAGAACAGATTTTATTTGACACGCTCAACAAGATTTTTCCGAATCAACCGATTCAACTCAATGCAGACTTCTTTGATGATCTGGGTGGACATTCACTTTTGGCAGCTGTTTTGACCTCACAATTGCGTGAATATCCGCAATATGCACAGATCACCATTCAGAATATTTATCAGCTTCGTAAGGTCGGTGCAATTAGTCAGTTTATGTTGCAGCAGGCCAAGCAACAGCAGATGCGTGAAGTCACCACTTACGAGATCAACAGTACAAATCGTATTCGTTGTGGTATTGCTCAGTTTATGGTGATTCCAATTTTAATTGGATTGACCATTTTGCAATGGTTGGCGCCATTCTTTAGTTATCACTATTTCACAGGTAGTCCAGGAGACAGTACTGTTCGAGCAATGGGAATCTCACTAGGCGTGTATATTGTGAGTGTGATACTTAGCTTTGCGATTTCAGTGATTGGTAATCGTTTGCTGCTTAAGGGTATTCAGCCTGGCCAGTATCCGTTATGGGGTAAAACCTATTTTAGATGGTGGTTGGCAGATCGCTTAACAGGTGTTGCACCAACCTATCTGTTGGCGGGTTCTACACTGAATAATCTCTATTTAAAAGCACTGGGTGCCAAAATTGGTCACGATGTACACATGGGTTCAATTCATGTACGTATGCCAAACTTACTGACCGTTGGTGATGGTGTGAGTATTGGTTCGCATGTCAATCTTGAAAATGCCAAAGTTGAGCAAGGCCAACTGGTTTTGGGCAAAATCGAGCTGAAAAAAGAAAGCTATGTCGGCTCGTATAGCGTCATTGAGGAAAATAGCTGTCTAGAGGAATATGCACATCTTAAAGCACTGTCTGCATTGCCAAATGGTAAAACCATTCCTGCCTTTGAAATGTGGGATGGTGCACCAGCACAGTATAGCAAACAGGTCGATGTTGCACATTTGCTGCCAAGAGAGCAGGTGTCTAAAACACGTAAAACACTAGAAGTGGTCTATTATGCGCTGAGTGTTATTCTCATTAGCTGCCTATTCTTTGTTCCTATTTTTCCAAGCTTTATTTTGGTGGATTGGTTTGATGTCAATTACCTCAATAACGTGTTGCAGGCATCGAATATTGTATCGACAGCATTCCGCTATTTCCTCTTTGCAATTCCAGCCAGTGCCATTATGGTGATTTTGACTGCGCTGTTTGCTGCGTTGTTGCGTAAAATTATTCTGCCAAATTTAAAACCTGGAACTTACTCTTTACACAGTGGAACTTACTATCGTAAATGGTTTGCGACCCAAATCTTTGAAACCAGTTTACAAACATTACATGGTTTATTTGCGACAGTGTACGCGCCTGCATGGTTTAGATTGATGGGTGCAAAAGTAGGCCGTGACAGTGAAGTATCAACGGCTACAGGAGTCGTACCAGAGTTACTGACGTTGGGCGATGAAAGCTTTATTGCAGATGCGGTGATGCTTGGTGATGAAGAAACTACACGTGGCTGGATGATTTTACAGCCAACAGTGATAGGTTGCCGTAGTTTCGTGGGCAATAGTGCTTATATTGCAGATGGTACCGTATTACCTGATGGTGTATTAATTGGTGTACAGTCTAAAATTCCAGAGCATGATCAGTTACAAAGTGGTGAAACCTGGTTTGGTTCGCCAGCACTACGTTTGCCTGCACGTGAATCTGTGGGTGAATATCCAGAGCACCTAACATTTAAACCAAGCATTGGCCGTCGTATGATGCGTGGTCTGATTGAAGGCTTGCGTATTGTGTTGCCGCTGGCTTTCTCGATTGGTATGGGCTATATGATTGTCCTTTCCGTGATTGCGCACGTGGTGAATCAGGGATGGTGGTCTGGACTCCTTACTTTAGCTGTCGCAGGGATTGGCTATGGTATTGCCAGCTTCTTGATTATCGTCCTGTTGAAATGGGTGATGATTGGTCGTTATCAACCCCGTTCAATCCCAATGTGGACCATGTTTGTCTGGTTGAGTGAAGGGCTTACCAGTCTATATGAATCAATTGCGATTCCAAACTGTCTGAACTATGTCCGTGGGACACCATTTTTACCATCATTGCTACGTTTACTCGGGGTAAAAATTGGTAAGAATGTTTATCTAGATACTGCTGATATGACCGAGTTTGATTGTGTATCTATTGGTGATTATAGCGAGCTGAACAGCTTTAGTGGTCCACAAACCCATTTGTTTGAAGATCGGATTATGAAAATTGGTCAGGTTGAAATTGGAAGCCATGTGACTATTCATTGTCGTAGTATCGTTTTATATAACGCAGAAGTGGCAAATCAGACTTTGCTTGGCCCACTCACTCTTGTGATGAAAGGCGAAAAAATTCCTGCGCAGTCTGCATGGATTGGTTCACCAGCCCAGCCATGGACAAATGGATAAACGATAAGAGATAAAAAAAAGATGCCTCGTGAGGCATCTTTTTTTTAGCTTAAATGTATTAAAGCGTATTTTGATCAAGCAATAACTGTGCTTCACGAAGGCTGAGCGTACCTTCATAAATGGCACGACCAGTAATGGCTCCTAAAATACCAGGCTTGCCTTTGAGTAAGCGTACATCATCCAGATTGGTAACACCGCCAGAAGCAATCACGGGTAAGCCAGAATACTGCGCCAGATTGACAGTCTGCTCGACATTTACACCTTGCATCATGCCATCACGTGCAATATCGGTATATACAATGCTTGAAACACCTGCATCGGCAAAACGTTTGGCCAAATCAGTTGCTTTTACATCTGTCACATTGGCCCAGCCATCGGTTGCCACCATGCCATCTTTGGCATCGATGCCTACAATGATATGACCAGCAAACTGTTTGCATGCCTGCTCGACAAACTCAGGATCTTGTACGGCTTTGGTACCAATAATGACAAAGGATACGCCTGCATCTAAATAATGCTCAATGGTTTCAAGGGAGCGAATACCACCGCCAATCTGGATGGGAAGCTCAGGTTGTGCTTTGGCAATTGCTTCAACCACTGGTTTATGAATGGGGGTTCCTGCGAAGGCACCATTCAAATCGACCAAATGTAAACGACGTGCACCTTCATTGACCCAATGCTGTGCGGTTGCAACTGGATCGTCAGAGAAAACGGTATCGTCTTCCATACGACCTTGCTTGAGGCGGACACATTTACCATCTTTCAGGTCAATTGCAGGGATGATCAGCATGCTTTCGCTCCTTGCTTCATCTTTAAACTAAAAAAATTGTCTCATCTTAACAAACTATTTTAAAATCACTAAGCAAACAACGCGCCGATTTGACCGAAATAGAGGAGTCGCTTATGACAGTCTATTATTATGCGTTGAAACAGGTTGAATCATCTGTGAAACATCTGAAACCTGCTTACTGTGCAGGGTGTATCGCTGATAGGCCATCATGGCATCTGAACTGACCCCTAAAATAACGACAATCGGCATCAGCACAATATAAATCCAGCCCATCACCCGTTCCCAAGAGGGAGTAGCACGAGGTGCACCAAATCGGTTGGTTTCGATATCACCTTTGGCGCATAACAGATAGATGATAAAAATTAAATTAATAATGGGAATGAAAAACAGAATGGCAAACCAGCCATTATGGTTGCGGTCATGTAATCTACGAATAATAAAAATCACGCTAAAAACTAGAAACGTCACATATATGGCGATCAGAAGCAAGGAACCAAATATTTGTATGGCATTGGAATCTGACGCTAGAGCACCAAATACAACAGAGATCACAAGGAGCATACCAATAATTGCAAGGGTGCTCACAAAGGACCATGCCGCAAAAGAGAGACGACCAAAGCGACCTTTTGCTTTAAATGGGCTATTTAGGGAGTATTCAAGAGGGCCATGTGGAGTATTCATTGTTATTTGCCTTCAAAGATAAATTAAAGTCTATTGTTATGTCGCTGAATGCAGTTTTAAATTTGGAATAAATCTGAAGAAGCTTTACGATTGTGCCTGATTTTTTTTGAAAAGATCAAGCTGCATTCGACAGCTTGATCTGATGTATTGATCAAATATTCCATTCCACAAAGTTTTTTAACAGTTGTAAGCCAGCAGTGTGACTTTTCTCTGGATGAAACTGGGTGGCAAACAAATTGTCTTTATGAATTGCGGTGCAAAATTGCAGACCGTAATCGCAGGTTGCTGCAATCAGATCAGACTGTTTGGGTTCTACATAATAACTATGTACAAAGTAAAAGCGGCTGTCTTGATCGATATTGTTCCACATCGGGTGAGCAGGATCGTTCTGATATACCTGATTCCAACCCATATGTGGAACTTTTAAGTGACCAAGGTCAGGAAAATGTTTAACTGCACCTTCAAAAATACCTAATGCAGGAACACCGCCATTTTCTTCAGAGCTTTCAAGCAGTGCCTGCATGCCAACACAGATGGCCAATACAGGCTTGTTAAATACAGCCTGACGTACCACTTCATCAATGCCTGCTTCGTGCATGCCCTGCATACAGTCGCGCATTGCACCCACACCTGGAAATACGATTTTATCAGCTTTAGCAATCAGCTTTGGATCATTGGTGACATCTACGGTTGCCCCGACATGCTCAAGTGCTTTAGCAGCAGAGTGTAAATTTCCCATACCATAATCAAGAAGGGCAATGCGGGTCATTATTACAGGCTCCCTTTGGTTGAAGCAATGCTGCCAGCCGCGCGAGGATCAATTTCACACGCCATACGTAAGGCACGTGCAAATGCTTTAAACACGCTTTCAATTTGGTGATGGCTGTTTTTGCCTTTAAGATTATCGATATGCAACGTCATCAATGCGTGATTGACAAAACCCTGAAAAAATTCAGAGAACAGATCCACATCAAAGCTGCCGATACGCGCGCGAGTAAATGGAATATCCATAAATAAACCTGGACGACCAGACAGATCTACGACTACGCGCGATAGTGATTCATCCAATGGTGCATAAAAATGTCCATAACGGCGTAACCCTTTTTTATCACCCAGTGCCTGCGCAAAAGCTTGTCCGAGGGTGATGCCACAGTCTTCCACGGTATGGTGATCGTCAATTTCCAAATCACCATCACAGTGAATATCGATATCAAATAGGCCATGTCGCTTGATTTGATCAATCATATGGTCTAAAAATGGAACTCCAGTGTTCAGTGTACCCTGACCAGACCCATCGAGGTTTAAACGAACTCGAATCTTGGTCTCATTGGTATTTCTTACCACTTCAATGATACGTTCTGTCATGGACACGTTCCTCAAAAAACGTCAAAAATGATGAATATAAAGATCAATTCGCTGTGACGAAAAAGTGACAGCATCATAGATTGCTCAGGAGGGTTAATCAATGCCTATAACCGTACATGCTTACACTTCATTAGACAACGAAGAAATACGCACCCAGCTTGAGCGACTGTATGATACAAGTCCTGAATTTGGCGATGGGCAAGATGCGATTGAGCAGTTAGAACAAAATCTGGCGCAGTATACCACGGTCTATACAGCCGAATTTAACACCAAGATTATAGGTGCAATCTGGTGTACAGGACAAGGTGAAAGCAAGATTCTTGAATATATCGTTGTTCATCCTGCCAATCGTGGGCGTGGGATTGCAGAACGACTGGTCAGCGAGGTATGCCGCATGGAAGAGGCCAAAGGAGTAACCATGTTTGAACCAGGTTGCGGGGCAATCCATCGCTGTCTGGCACATATTGGCAAGCTTTCAGTCTAATTTTCCATCATTTTTTGCAATATTGATTTAAAATTAGACTGTTGTACAAAAAAATGCGGAAGCGGCTTGACGTTTTATAGTGAACATTGTTTAATACGCCCCATCGGCGCGATAGCTCAGTCGGTAGAGCAACGGATTGAAAATCCGTGTGTCGGCAGTTCGATCCTGCCTCACGCCACCATATTTTGAAAGTTTCTAATCCCTGATCCCATCAGGGATTTTTTTTGGGCGAAAAATGTTCGTTCGAATAAAATATCCAGTTTTCTTATTGACTAATCATGTCAGATACGGCTTAATACACGCCATCGGCGCGATAGCTCAGTCGGTAGAGCAACGGATTGAAAATCCGTGTGTCGGCAGTTCGATCCTGCCTCACGCCACCATATTCAAAAAAGCCCCTGACTCAGTCAGGGGCTTTTTTTTGTCTGACAATTTTTCATCAAAAATATGCGTTATATCTTATATTGATTTTTATAAGGAAGAATAAAAAAGGACATAACCACAAATGAAAGATTTATTTTCTACAGACAGTCAACGTTATCAACAGGCCAGACCAACCTATCCACCATCGTTGTTGCAAAGCTTATTGCAATATATACCTGAAAGAGAGCTGGCATGGGATTGCGGCGCGGGTTCAGGTCAATTGACGCATATGCTGGCTTCTTATTTTGATCAGGTGGTGGGTACCGATATCAGTCAAACCCAGCTCTCACATGCCGAGTATTATGACAATATTAGTTATCAGCTTCAGCCTGCCGAAAATACCACGTTTCCCGATCACTGCTTTGACTTGATCACGGTGGCTCAAGCGATTCACTGGTTCGATTTTGAGGCCTTTTATGCAGAAGTGCGACGTACCATTAAACCTTCAGGTATTTTGGCTGTCGTGGGCTATGGTTTGATTCATGTTGATGATCTTGAGATTAATGCGAAGGTTCAGCATTTATATCATCAAACGCTCAATGGTTTTTGGGATGCTGAACGACATTATGTAGATGAGCTTTATCAAACCATTCCATTTCCTTTTGATGAAATTGAGATGCCTGCATTTCAAATAGAAGCACAGTGGACCTTGCAACAATTGCTTCAGTATTTAAATACCTGGTCTGCGGTACAGCATTATATTCTCGAAAAAAATTTAGATCCTGTGCAGCAACTATTGAGTAAAGGGCGCGATCTTCAGGATCAGGTGAGTATTCAGTTTCCTGTATTACTGCGAGTGGGGCGTTGTAGCTAAGGCCCTTGGCGTCAAAAGATCACGTTTTAGCTTAAATTTGAATAACGATCGCAATTTTTATCAGAATACAGACCAGAGATAAAACAATATACTTAAAAATATATTATTTATAAGTAGATTAATTGTGATGAGAAATATCTGGACTGTTATTTCATTGGGGTTGGGTGGATTAAGTGTATTGTCATCTGCTCATGCAACCACAGGCTATTTTATGCATGGTTATGGGGTCAAAGTACAAGGTCAGGCAGGTACTGCGATTGCCCAGTTCAATGATGCGCTTACGATTGCAAATAACCCCTCTGGATTGGTTTGGCTGGACAGTCGTATCGATCTGGGAGCAACTGTATTTAAGCCTGAGCGTCGTGCAACTATTCAGGATAATCAGTTTGGTGCCAATGGTGATTATGATGGCAATGGGCGCGAGTATTTTGTGCTTCCCGAGTTGGCGATTAATAAAAAAGTGAATGATCAGGTTGCATTGGGGCTTGCGATTTATGGCAATGGTGGAATGAATACCAGCTATAAACAAAATCCATTTGCTGCCTTTGGCAATACGGGTACCGCAGGGGTCAATCTTTCACAAATCTTTATCTCACCTGCAGTCGCATGGCGGTATACGGACAGCCAGTCTATTGGTGTGGCGGCAAATTTTTTGTATCAGCGCTTTGAAGCAAAAGGGATTCAAGGATTTGCGCCATTCTCCATTGATCCACAGCATTTAAGTGATCAAGGGGGAGACTCATCCAAAGGTGTTGGTTTTCGTGTTGGATGGAGTGGGCATCTTAATGATCAGATTACGCTAGGCTTAAATTATTCATCCAAAATTAATGCAGACCGTTTTGACAAGTATCGCGGCTTGTTTGCACAGGGGGGTGATTTTGATGTGCCAGAAAGCTATGGATTGGGTGTCAATATACAGGCAACACCAAAATTAAATATTGCCGCAGATGTGCAGCGGATCAATTATTCTGATGTCGATGCCATAGGTCATGATTTTAGCGTAGCTGCCCTTCAGGCGGGGCATTTGTTTGGTTCGGAGCTGGGTCCAGGATTTGGCTGGGATGACATCAATATCTATAAGATAGGGGCAAGTTATCAGTTAGCGCCTCAGCTCACTGTCAGGGCTGGTTATAGTTATAATGACCAGCCCATCTCAAAAGATCAGACATTTTTAAATATCCTTGCGCCAGGTGTGATTCAGCATCACGTCAGTGTGGGGGCGACATGGCAAATCGATCCAAAACAAGAACTTAGTTTTGCCTATACCTATGGTGTTAAACATAAGCTAAAAGGAGATCAGTCGATTCCAGCCGCATTTGGTGGTGGCAATACAAATTTGGAAATGGACCAGCACATTTTAGGTTTTTCTTATGGTCTTAAGTTTTAACTGATGGTTAATCTGAGATGAGTCGTTTACCCAGGCAAATTGCATCGACCTCTTCATAGCCAAGCTCATCGTAAAAGCTTTGAATGTCGAGGTTGTCTTTACGGATCAACAGTTGTACTTTGGGGCAGCCACGTGCAATCAGACGCTTTTCGAGTTGTTGAACCAGTGCAGTGGCAATGCCTTGACGCTGATACTGGGGATGTACCGCCAGATAACTGATCCAGCCGCGATGTCCATCATATCCCCCCATCAGGGTAGCCACGAGTTTGTCATCACGGGTTGCAATTAAAAACAGCCCATCTTGCTGCTCGGCTTTACGAAAAATATCAATTTCTGGATTATTCCATGGACGAGTTAATCCACAAAGTTCCCATAAGCTGATGATATCTTCAAGATCGGTGTGACTGAACTGACGGATGATAAACATGGATATTCTTCTTGTCGTGAGCTTGGCTTTTTTAAAGATAAAATAAAACACGGGGTTTGATAAGTGTTTTTCGTTCAGGTACAAAAAAGCACCCTAATTTAGAGTGCTGATTGTGAAAGGCAAAATACTTTTAAGCAGATTTAGCTTCAGGCTCAATGGCAAGCATGTGGCCATTTTCTTCAAAATTTACATGCCAAGACAATGCCTCACGTAGCAGGTGAGGGGTGTGCCCACCTTTCGCACTCGCACGTGAGAAGTAATCGTTTAAAGCATCTTTATACAATGGATGTACACAGTGATCGATGACTGCACGAGCACGTTCACGAGGTGCAAGACCACGAAGATCTGCAAGACCTTGTTCTGTCACCAGAATATCAACATCGTGCTCAGAATGGTCAACGTGAGAAACCATTGGTACGATCGATGAAATATCACCACCTTTTGCAATCGACTTGGTGACAAAGATGGCGAGGTGTGCATTACGTGCAAAGTCACCAGAACCACCAATGCCGTTCATCATTTTGGTTCCACACACATGCGTTGAGTTAACGTTTCCGTAAATATCAAACTCAAGTGCAGTGTTGATACCAATAATCCCTAAACGACGCACCAGCTCAGGGTGGTTTGAGATTTCTTGCGGACGAAGTACCAACTTGTCTTTGTAGGCTTCAATATTGCCAAATACTTTTTCACCGCATTTTGCAGAAAGTGTAATTGAGCTGCCCGATGCAAATTTCATTTTACCTGCATCAATCAATTCAAAAGTACAGTCTTGAAGTACTTCGGAATACATCACTAAATCTTCAAAATTTGAATCTTTAAGACCTGTGAGTACTGCATTGGCAATAGAGCCAATGCCCGCCTGTAAAGGTCCAAGATTTTGAGGCAAACGACCTTCTGCAACTTCTTTTTCAAAGAACGCGATCAGGTGATTGGCAATACCTTGTGTTTCATCATCTGGAAGCGTGACGGTCGATGGTGAATCTGCGGTGTCGTTAAACACAATCCCGACAATTTTTGCAGGATCAATCTGAATAGCGGTTGTTCCAATGCGCTCGTCCACTTTAGTTAATGGAATTGGCTGGCGCGTTGGACGGTAAGACGGAATATAAATATCGTGTAAGCCTTCGAATGCTTCGCTCAAAGAAGTATTGATTTCAACAATTACTTTTTCTGCAAAGATGGCAAAACTGGCTGAGTTACCTACAGATGTGGTTGGAATAATGCCGCCATCTTCAGTAATTGCAATCGCTTCGATTACAGCAACGTCTGGGCGTTTAAGCTGTAAATTACGCATTTGTTCAACTGTTTCAGACAAGTGCTGGTCAATAAACATGACTTCGCCGTTGTTGATAGCGCGACGTAAAGTATTGTCAACTTGGAAAGGAAGGCGGCGTGCGAGCACACCTGCTTCTGTTAACTGTTTGTCGAGATCATTCCCTAAGCTCGCACCCGTAATTAATGTAATTTTTAACGGGTTTTGTTTTGCACGTTCAACTAAAGCTTGTGGGACAGCTTTTGCTTCTCCCGCACGAGTAAAACCGCTCATACCGACTGTCATACCGTCTTGGATAAATGCAGCAGCAGCATCTGCGCTGATCACTTTGTCATGTAATGAGGCTAATCGAATACGATCTAAAGACATGGGTTTACTCTCAATCTGTTTTAGTTCACATCGGCGATTGTACGCCTGTTACTGGGGTTTTGACGGGGTGTTAGGCTAAGGTCTAATTTTTTTAAAAAATGCAGATATAAAATTTATTGATGATAATTATCGCTTTGAAATTAAAGGTATAAATTTAAATGAAATGATTTTTACCATGAATTAAATGTTTAAATTTTGATCGTTTGTAATTAAAAACGTTCGGTTAAACTTTGTTTTATTTTTTCAATTGGGTTTGGATGTGGCGCATCTGGCGTCATATGTTTAGGTAACGGTAATAAAATTCTGGCCTCAAGCCCACCACCTTCACGATTATGGATGAGTAATTCACCTTGGTGAATATCAACAATACGTTTGACAATCGCAAGACCCAGTCCACTTCCTTGAATCGTTCGCGCTGAATTACCGCGGACAAAGGGCTGCATCAATTCTTCGATCTGATCTTCTGGAATACCTTCGCCGTGGTCGGCGACAATAATCAGAATATGATCTCCTTCAACCTGTGCGGTCAGCTCAATTGGCTCTGCACCGTAGCGTTTGGCATTGTTAATCAGATTGGCAATCAGGCGCTTAAGCGACAAGCTGCGTGCTGGAATAATCGGAACATCTTGTGCTTCGAAGTGAATCTCGAGTGGTTTAAACTGAACCACCAATTCTTGCAGCAAAATATTAATATTGGTGTCGCGCAGTTCTTCGTCGGAGCCATCGCGCATATACGAAATAAACTGATTCAATATGGCATCCATATCATCCACATCATAAACCAGTCCTTCACGTAAAAATTCGTCGGGTAACATCTCTGCGGTAAGACGGATACGTGTAAGCGGCGTGCGCAAATCGTGCGAAATACCCGCCAGCATGATCTGACGATCACGTTCGGTTTGCTCAAGCGTATAAATCATGTGATTAAACGCTTGATTGACCTGACGGATTTCAAGCGGGCCGTGATTTGTTCCCAAATATGGTGCTTTGCCTGTTTTACTATAAGCATTGGCTGCATTTTGAAGACGACGAAGTGGGCGATTCAACTGGCGCACCAGCGTTAAAATAATAATGGATGCAATGATCGGCACCCCAAGCAACCAGCCGAAAACCAGTTCAGGGCTATAGTTGGCATAAGTTTTGAGCGGCTCACGCACCCAATTGCCATGCATTTCTGGGGTTTGAATCCAGATTCGAGGGCTTGGCTTAAACTGAAAATAGACGGTCACATCTTCTACTTTCAGCTCATTGGCCAGTTTGGCTTGGACATGATCAGTAAAAAAATCCGCAATCACTTTGTCACGAACATTGGGATATTCTTTCGGATTGGTGACGTATTCGATTCCGACGCGATTTTTCAGCCATGTGTCTACATCGACTTCTTTATCGCGATGAAAAATCCGAATATCAGGGTTATTGACCAGCTCTAATTCGACCGCCAAATAACGCGCATGTTGTTGAATTTCAGGGAGGTAAAGTGTGCGCCAGAAAAACCATAACGACATCGATAAGCTAAATAAAACCACAAAACCCACCAGCACCGTAGTACGCATGGCTGCTGAGCGGGGCTTGATTTTATCTAGAAAACGTTCCCAACGTGTTCGCTTACGTTCTGAGTAAGCGACAAAATCGGTATACGCCTGTAAATCGACGGGATCTAACTTCACACGATTATCCTAGGGCACTTATTATTCTGCACCATCTGGAACAAACACGTAGCCAATTCCCCACACAGTTTGAATATAACGAGCACGTGCTGGATTATCTTCAATCAGGCGGCGTAAACGTGAAACCTGTACATCAATAGATCGTTCCATGGCACCCCATTCACGACCACGTGCCAGATTCATGAGCTTGTCGCGGGTCAGGGGCTCGCGTGGATGCTGAACCAGTGCTTTTAAGACAGCAAACTCACCTGTTGTAAGCGTCACAACTTGACCTTCACGTGTCAAGGTACGTGTAGATAAATCAAGTGCCCACGATCCAAAGCTGACCACTTCGACCTGTTGGCTTGGCGCTCCTGGTACTTCACGAACCTGACGACGCAATACCGCGCGGATACGTGCTAGTAATTCGTTTGGATTGAAAGGTTTTGGCAGGTAATCATCGGCACCTGCTTCAAGTCCTGCAATACGGTCTGAATCACTGCCACGTGCAGTCAGCATGATAATTGGCGTGTCGATATTCGACTGACGTAGACGTCGACAAATACTTAAACCGTCTTCCACTGGAAGCATAAAATCTAAAACAATCAAAGAAAATAATTCACGCTGAAGCAAACGATCCATTTGAGTTGCATCATGCGCTGTTTTTACAACAAAACCTTTGTCTTCTAAAAAGCGTTGTAAAAGGGTGCGTAAACGCACATCGTCATCGACGACCAAAATACGTTCGACACGATCGGTTTCGTTATGTACAGTTTCAGTATGTTCAGCAGGTACAACTAAACTCATGATGTACTCCCTTTATTAAGTCAATATTTATAGATTATTGGATCACTGCAGTATAATGCTGATAGTCTTGTTTAGACTATGTATCAAATTGCTCAAAATTACAATTTTCAACGAGATTTGAAACCAAAAAACAACATCTTAAATGCACTTGGCATCATCTTTGTCACATCTGTTGCAGGCTATATCTGATGCATGACCTCATGCTATTATTTATGCCTCTAAGTCTCTGTTTATACAAGTGACTATGTGGCGAAATTTGTACGGTTGAACCTTAAAAAGCAAATAATTTTCAGAATCTGTAGTTTATTTTAATGAAATTTAACATTTTAGCGTGCTTGAAACATCATGGCAGAGCTGTATGACAAATTCTTTGCAATTACCCCCATGCTTGTTTCTGCTTTATTAAAATCCGAGCAATATGAAGATAAGTCTTTCTATATGTTGATTTATTGGGGGCTATAAATTGGATTTTACGTTGTTAATATTTTCAATATTCTGCTCAAAAAGGTACTTTGATTCAAAAAAACGTTTTGAATAAGTAAAACAAGTGTGGATTTTATAGTCTCGGTCTTTATAATCATTGCTTTTAAACCTAATCCTTGTGGAATCGAACACGATGACTGACTTAGTTCAGCAGTTGGCAAGTGAGCTTGCCGTACGTCCAAACCAAGTAGAAGCTGCCATCCGTTTAATTGATGAAGGTGCCAGTGTTCCTTTTATTGCCCGTTACCGTAAAGAAGTAACCCAAGGCTTAGACGATACGCAATTACGCCAACTCGACACACGTTTGTCTTATCTGCGTGATTTATATGAACGTCGTGAAAAAGTCATTGAGTCGCTTAAAGAACAGAATAAACTTTCCGATGATTTATTGGCGCGCGTCAATGCAGCAGAAACTAAGAACTCTCTTGAAGAGATTTATGCACCGTATCGCCCGAAGCGTACCAGTAAATCATTCAAAGCAAGAGAAGCGGGACTTGGCCCTATTGCAGAGCAAATCCTGAATGAGCAGATTGAGCCAACTGAAGCTTTGGCAGGATTTAGCCATGAAGATTATTCTGATAGCGAAAGCCAGTTAGATGCGATCCAGCACATCATCATTGATGACTGGGCACAAAATATTGCACTAACCACAGAGTTAAAAGCATTGTTTGCCAAAACAGCGACTTTAAAAAGTGCTGTTGCATCTGATGAGAAAAAAGAAGTTGGTAAAAAATTCCGTGATTATTTTGAATTTTCAGAAAACTTAAATAAAGTTCCATCGCACCGTTTACTTGCAATGTTGCGTGGCCGTCAGGAAAATGTACTGGGTTTGAAAGTTGATGGTGAAGATGATGCACCCATCGCTCGAATTGAAACTGAATATAATCTGGATCAGGTACAACCACAAGCACGTCAGGATTTTTTAAAGCAAACTGCTAAATTATTCTGGTTGGGCAAAATTCGTCCGCAAATTGAACATTCATTGCTGACAGAAAAGCGCCTTGCTGCCGAAGCAGAAGCCATGCAGGTATTTGCCGAAAATTTACGTCATTTATTATTGTCTGCACCTGCGGGTGGACGTACCACGTTGGGTGTCGATCCTGGTATTCGTACAGGCGTTAAGCTGGCAGTAGTGAGCGATGCGGGTGATGTGTTGGCACATAGCACGATTTATCCATTTGCGCCGAAAGAAGATAAAGAAGGTTCGATTGCCGAACTTGCACGTTTGTGCCGTGAGTACAATGTTGATCTGGTTGCGATTGGAAATGGGACTGCGAGCCGTGAAACGGAAGCTGTTATTGCTGACATGATGGCCGCGAATACAGATCTTAATTTGACGCGTGTAACGGTCAGTGAGGCGGGCGCATCAGTTTATTCGGCGAGTGAACTTGCCGCGGCTGAACTTCCTGAGCTGGATGTATCCATTCGTGGTGCAGTATCTATTGCACGCCGTTTACAGGATCCGTTGGCAGAGCTGGTCAAAATCGATCCAAAATCGATTGGTGTGGGTCAGTACCAGCATGATGTAAACCAGACAGGATTGGCAAAAACCCTTGATGCAGTGGTTGAAGACTGTGTGAATGCAGTGGGTGTCGATGTGAATACCGCATCTTCTGCGATCTTGGGTTATATCGCAGGCTTAAACAAAGCCATTGCACAGCAAATTGTAGAATATCGTAAAGAAAATGGTCGTTTTGATACCCGTCAATCATTGAAAAAAGTGCCACGTTTAGGCGAACGTACTTTTGAACAGGCGGCTGGTTTCTTGCGTATCCAGAATGGATCAGAACCACTCGATGCTTCTGCTGTGCATCCAGAAAGTTATAGTTTGGTTGAAAAAATGGTTGAAGCCAAAGCCACAACTGTAAAAGATATCATTGGAAATTCTGAAATTATCCGCCAGATCAAGGCTGATGATTTTGTCGATGAAAAATTTGGTTTGCCGACCATTCAGGATGTTTTGGCCGAGCTTGAAAAACCAGGTCGTGACCCACGTCCTGAGTTCCGTACCGCAAAATTTCGTGAAGATATCACTGAAATTGCTCAACTGACCGAAGGCATGCAGCTCGAAGGTGTTGTGACTAATGTGACTAACTTTGGCGCGTTTGTGGATATTGGTGTGCATCAGGACGGTCTGGTACACATTTCTGAGCTAGCTAACGAGTTTGTGTCAGATCCACATAAAGTGGTGAAACCAGGTCAGATTGTGCAGGTTCGTGTGATTCAAGTCGATGCAGAGCGTAAGCGTGTCAATTTGAGTATGCGTCCAGAAGGTGCAGAAGCTCCAGCGAAGACACAACGACCACCACGTCGTGAGCAACAAGAACAGCGCGGTGAACGTAAGCCGCAGCCAAAACGTCCACAGGCTGCACGTTCAAATGATCAGGCTAAAAAGCCACAACGTGCCAAGCAAGAAAAACCACAAGAGCAAAAAATTGGTGGTTTGGGCGCATTATTGCTACAAGCTGGAATTAAAGGTTCTAAATAATTTTAATCCTGTTTAAAAAGAAAAAACCACCTTCGGGTGGTTTTTTCTTATGTGCATTACGCTGCTTTAAATTAAATTTATTGTCATGAGAATAAAGATGAGGCGAATCTGAAGATCAACAAAAAAAAGTGAAAACATTCGGTATCGTCACAACAGCACAGCATAACTCAACTATGAGCCATAAAAAATGTCAGACAAGATCAACAACGCTTGAGATCAAAAACATCGGGTTTTCGATATAAGAAACTCAAGGAATGCGTCAACTTTTTTATTGAATGGTTATTTTATGACAATTTTCCAGGTCAGAAACAAGTTTCATATCAAGGATGCTCTTTCAGGGCTGGTGGTATTTCTGGTGGCTTTACCGTTGTGCTTGGGTATCGCACTGGCATCGGGTGCTCCGATTCTTTCAGGAATTATTGCTGGTATTGTGGGAGGGATTGTTGTTGGCATACTCAGTGGCTCACACATCAGTGTTGCTGGGCCAGCTGCTGGACTGACGGCTGTTATTCTGGTTCAGTTAGAGCAACTTGGCGGCAATTATGCCGCCTTTTTATTGTGTATTATTTTGGCAGGCTTTTTACAAATTTTATTTGGTTTGTTTAAGTTGGGTTTCTTTGCCAATTTTATTCCAAACAACGTCATTTTAGGGCTATTGGCTGCAATTGGTGTCATTCTCATGATGACTCAGATCCCCTATTTAATGGGGTTATCTGATTTTTCCTGGTCTCAGCTCTGGTCTGGACAGTTAGATCAGGTCATGAGTCAAATCGACTTGGGTGCCATGCTAATTGGTTTCCTGAGTTTGCTATTAATTCTGGCTTGGGACAGTAGTCCACTCAAAAAATGGGTATTGCCTTCTGCTTTAATTGCAGTCGTGGCTGCTGCGCTGCTCAATTATCTACTGGTTTATTTTCAGTCACCCTGGGCGATTCAGCCTAATAATCTGATTCAGTTACCCAAAATCCTAGACGCACCTGAAAGTGTGATGATCTATCCAGATTTCAGTGCGCTCAGTAATCCACTCATTTACACAGGTGCTATTACGCTGGCAGTTGTTGCTTCTTTAGAAACGTTATTAAATCTTGAAGCAGCAGACAAGCTTGACCCTCAAAAACGTTCTTCACCACCCAATCGTGAATTATGGGCGCAAGGTACAGGCAATATCGTGTCAGGCTTCATTGGTGGAATGCCAATCACTTCGGTCATTGTGCGTAGTTCGGTCAATGCCAATACTGGTGCGCGTAGCAAATGTTCAACGATTATTCATGGCGTATTACTGTTACTGGCAGTTTTATTTTTTGTGCCATTAATGAATATGATTCCATTATCCGCACTGGCTGCGATCCTGATTCTTACAGGTTTTAAACTTACTCATCCCAAGATGTTTAAAAAGCTGTATCAACAAGGCTGGAAGCAGTTTATTCCATTTATCATTACGCTAGTTGCAATTTTGCTCACCGACCTTCTCATCGGAATTTTGATTGGGCTAGCCACCAGTATCGCTTTTATTCTGTACGGAAATTTGCATAAGGGCGTGCGCGTGTACAAGGAAAAACATTTGCATGGTGTCATTACACGTATTGAGTTGCCGTCTCAAGTAACTTTTCTAAATCGTGCGGCGCTTATTTCTGCGCTAGACCGAGTTCATCGCAATGAAAAGCTGGTGATTGATGCCACCCAGTCAGATAGCATTGATTCTGATATTTATCAGGTGATACAGGATTATCAAACTGAAACTGCAATTAAACGCGGTATTGATGTCAAACTGATTGGATTTAAACAGCATTATGCTGAACTGGATGATGCGATACTGGATATTGACATCAGTACCCGAGACTTACAATGTCAGTTAAGCCCAGCAGATGTGCTGAGATTGTTAAAAGAGGGCAATGAGCGCTTTGTAAAAAATGAACGCCTGCAACGTGATATTTATCGTCAAATTCGGGTGACGGCAGATGAAGGCCAGCATCCGATTGCGGCGGTATTGGGCTGTATGGATTCACGTGCACCAACAGAAATGCTGTTTGATGTGGGCATTGGTGACTTATTTAGTTTGAGAATCGCGGGGAATATTGCGGGGCAGAAAGTCCTTGGATCATTGGAGTTTGCCTGTCAAGCCAAAGGTTCCAAAGTGATTCTGGTTTTGGGACATACCGACTGTGGTGCGGTCACCAGCGCATGCCAGTTAAGATTGCAACATAAGCAGATTTCCGATATTCAGGAAATGCCACACATCCAATACGTGCTTGGGCCACTCATGCATTCGGTTGGCAGTGTATTTGATATTATGCAACCGCGTGAATTAAGCAAAGCATTTATTGATCAGGTGACTGCTATGAATGTTCACTATAATATTCAATACATTATTCAGCATAGTTCTGTACTTAAAGATATGCTGGATCGCAAAGAAATTGATATTGTTGGTGCGATTTATGATGTAAAAACAGGAAAAGTCAATTTCCTCTAAATCTGGCTGATGGTCGTAACCATAAAAAAGCCTCTCGGTATGAGAGGCTTCTTTTATAAATTTTACCAGTGTTCGCCTGGGAACAAGCGGGCATAGGCACGTTGTAGCAGATTCAATTTTTCCTGTTCACCCAGTGCAGCCGTTGAGCTTGGGAATAGGTTAAATCCAATCGACATCAGAATATTATTGATGTCTGGTGCGATGGCATAGGTAATTGACGCCAGACGACCCAAGTGCGTCGCAATACGTTTTGGACGTTTCACAATGGCGTAGACAATGAGATCTGCGGCTTCTTCTGGGGAAAGCGTGGGCACGTATTTATAAATTTTGGTGGGTGCGATCATTGGGGTACGCACCAATGGCATATAAATCGAGGTAATTGAGATTTTATGCTTGAGTACCTCGGCTGAAAGACAGCGACTGAAGGCATCCAGCGCAGCTTTAGACGCGACATAAGCAGAAAAACGGGTCGCATTGGCCAATACACCAATAGAGCTGATATTGATGATCTGGCCATTTTTACGCTTAATCATATGTGGCAGTAAATTTAACACTAAACGTACCGCACCAAAGTAATTCAGCTGCATGGTGCGTTCAAAATCATGGAAGCGATCAAACGACTCGTGTACGGCACGGCGAATCGAACGCCCTGCATTATTGATCAGGAAATCGACATGATCGACACTGGCCATAATTTGTTGTGATAACTGGTCAATCGCATTCATGTCAGTCAGGTCACAAGGAAAAATAGAGGCCTGTCCCCCTTGCTGTTCAATTGCAGCTTTCACTTCTTCCAGTGTTTCTTGGGTTCGGGCAACCAATAATACATGAGCACCTGCCGCAGCAATTCTTTTTGCAATCGTCAAACCGATTCCACTAGATGCACCAGTGATCAAAGCCACTTTACCTTTTACATTCTCTCGGAAGAGAGCTTCAAGTTTTTTGTTCACGCGTTTTTCCCTGATTGATATCAAACTGTAAAGGCTGTCATTATTGTATTTGGATTGAAGACGGTTAAAGGGAAATAAAATTTCCAGAACTAAAGTTAATCTAAAGTGATTTGGTTAAAAAATCTAGTGTTAAGTATCTGAAATTACAAATGTTTTTAGAGTAATTGCTCTAATTTTTATTATTTGCTAGATCAATTATGAACATCATACGATAATAAAGCAAATATAAAAAAACCTCTGAAATTGCAGAGGTTTTTTATAAAATTTACGCTCAAACTGTGGCCAATGCTTGTTCCAGATCTGCAATCAAATCATCAATATGTTCAATCCCAACCGATAACCGAACCATATCTTCTGAAACGCCTGCTGCTTTAAGTTCTTCTGCATTGAGCTGACGATGCGTGGTCGTGGCAGGATGACAGGCCAGACTCTTGGCATCCCCAATATTGACCAGACGGGTAAACAGTTGTAAGGCATCAATAAACCGAGTGCCACCTTCGCGACCATCTTGCACGCCAAAAGTAAGAATTGCAGAGGGTTTTCCTTTGACATACTTTTGCGCCAAATCATGCTGAGGATGATCTTTTAAACCAGCATAATTGACCCATTTCACCTTCGGGTGTTGCTTTAAGTATTCAGCAACTTGAAGTGCATTTTCGGTATGACGCTCTATACGTAAGGATAGCGTTTCGAGTCCCTGTAAAATTAGGAATACACTGAGTGGACTGATGGCTGCGCCTGTATTGCGTAATGGAACGACACGCGCACGGCCTATGAAGGCAGCTTCACCTAAGGCCTCGACATAATTGACACCATGATAACTTGGATCGGGGGTATTCAATACCTTAAAGCGTTCTGGATATTTGCCCCATGGAAACTTGCCACTATCGACAATGATGCCACCAATACTGTTGCCATGACCGCCAATATATTTGGTCAGTGAATGAACAATAATATCCGCACCAAAATCAAATGATTTTTGCAGTACAGGGGTGGCTACAGTATTGTCGACTACCACAGGGACGCCATATTCATGGGCAATCTTGGCAATCGTTTCCAAGTCGATAATATTACCTAATGGATTGCCAATCGATTCCACAAAAACCAGTTTGGTTTTGTCATCAATTAAACTGCGTAATTGCTCGGGCTGCTGATCATCGAAGAAACGTACCTCAATGCCCTGTTTGGGGAGGGTATGCGCAAATAAATTATATGTACCCCCATAGAGTGTAGAAACAGATGCAATATTGTCGCCTGCTTCGGTTATCGTCTGAATCGCATAGGTAATGGCGGCCATACCTGATGCCAGCGCCAAAGCACCAATTCCGCCTTCCAATGCGGCAAGTCGCTGCTCGAGCACGGCCGTGGTTGGATTCATGATTCGAGTATAAATATTACCCTGTACTTTCAGATCAAATAAATCTGCACCATGTTGTGTATTGTCAAAAGCATAGGAAGTGGTTTGATAAATAGGTACAGCAACAGCTTTCGTGGTTGGTTCTGGTGAATAACCTGCATGAATAGCAAGGGTTTCATCTTTGTAGCGATGAGTCATTGTTTTATCCATTGATGTATAAAAAATCAGCAAGCTCATTTTTTAACATATTCTTTATGCTTAATTTATCTATTTTTATGAGGAGTTCAGCTTTTTTAAGAATAACAGATTAAAAATTTACTTCATTTCTAATGCTTGATTTCAATTTACATGATGTTGAGAGAACGCCACAAAAACTTACTGGCAGTCTGGGGCTAGCAAGACCACTATAAAAAACAAAAGTAATTCAAATCATGATAAAAAAGCTGGAGAATTGACCTAATGAGTAATCAAAAAGTATCCGATATTATCATCGAAGTGCTTGAGCAAGCAGGCGTTCAGCGCTGTTACGGTATTGTGGGTGACACCTTAAACCATGTCACCGACTCCATGTCAAAAAGCAAGATTGAATGGATTCATGTGCGCCATGAAGAAGTTGGTGGCTTTGCAGCAGGTACAGATGCATTACTCAGTGGTCACTTAACCGCATGTGCTGGTTCTTGCGGGCCGGGCAGTCTGCACTTTATTAATGGCTTGTATGAATCACACCGAAATCGTGCGCCCGTTATTTTGATTGCGAGCCAGATTTCGACCGAAATGGCAGGATTTATCGACTTTCCGCAATACGTCGATTTTAAATCGGTTTATGCGAAAAATTCGGTCTTCTGTGAAGAAATTACTCAACCCTCACAAGCTAGACATATCATGAGCATGGCCTGTCAGGCAGCACTCAATAAACGCGGTGTCGCTGTGGTCATCGTGCCAGCCAATATCAGTGAAGCATCGGCTGAAGCGGGTCTACCTTTCGTGCCACGTCATGTTGAACCTGATATTTTGCCAAACAAAGCTGAACTGCATCAAATGGTTGAGCTGATTTCCCAGCATCAAAAAATTGGAATTTATGCAGGTGCGGGGTGTGAAGGCGCACATGATCAGTTAATTGCGTTTGCTGAAAAGTTAAAAGCCCCTGTGGCGCATACCTCACGTGCCAAAGATTTTGTGGAGTACGATAACCCATACAACATGGGCATGACGGGTATTTTTGGCAATAAAGCAGGTTATCACACGCTCATGGATTGTGATTTACTGATTTTGCTGGGTGCCGATTTTGCATGGGCACAGTACTATCCAAGTCATGCCAAAATCTTGCAGATTGATATTGATCCGACACATTTAGGGCGACGTCACCCAATTACACTGGGTGCGGTAGGTAAAATCTCATCGACGCTCGATGCCTTATTACCATTGCTTGAAACGCGTCAAGAACGCGCATTTTTAGATCATTGTCTTGAACTGAAACATCACAGTGATGAAACACGGCATAAAGAAGAACGTGTCGGAAAAGACGGGCTGATTCATCCACAGTATCTGGTGTCGTTGCTTAACCGTTATGCCGATCAGGATGCAATTTTCTTTGGTGATGGGGGCTCACCGATGGTGTGGGTACTCAGACATATCGATGTGAATGGCAAACGTCGAACCTTTACCAGTTTGTTGCATGGCACGATGGCCAATGCCATGCCCCAGGCGCTTGGCGCACAAAAAGCTTTTCCGAATCGCCAGATTATTGCGCTGTGTGGCGATGGTGGATTAGCCATGTTACTTGGTGATTTACTCACTACGATTCAGGAAAAATTACCGATTAAAATTGTGGTATTTAACAACAGCTCGCTTAATTTTGTTGAGCTTGAACAAAAAGTCGAAGGCTTGCTTGATCATTATACCGACTTGCTCAATCCTGATTTTGGCAAGCTTGCCAGTGTGATCGGGCTACATGGGCAGACTGTGACGCATGGCGATGGCTTGGAGCAGGCAGTTGAAAACTTCTTAAAGCATGATGGTCCAGCATTACTCAATGTGCATACCAATCCGATGGAACTGGTGATGCCGCCAGATCCGAATCTGAATCAAGTCTCGTCCACTTCACTTTATGCAATTAAGGCCTTGATGTCGGGTCGAGTAGATGACGTTAAAAATTTGTTGGTCAATAATTTCATTAAATAAATTTAATGAACACAAGTCATCTTAGGGCACAACTATAAGTTAAAAATGCATGATCTAGCGTCATGCATTTTTTATATCAGGAAACAATTTTGACAACATTTATCAGTCATAAAAACCGATTAAACTCAATCACGCCTTATTTTTTTACGGTATTCAGCATATAATAGATGCTATTTTTCGCTCATTGCGATGTATTGGTTTTTCTATTGAGGAGTCCTAAGTGGCCCAATATATTTATACGATGAACCGAGTATCCAAGATGGTTCCGCCGAAGCGCGAAATCCTCAAGGATATCTCTTTATCATTTTTTCCGGGTGCTAAAATTGGTGTGCTCGGCTTAAACGGTGCAGGTAAATCGACTTTGCTCCGTATTATGGCGGGCGTGGACAAAGATTTCTCAGGTGAAGCTCGTGCGCAGCCAGGCATCAAAATTGGTTACCTTGAGCAAGAACCACCACTTGATCCAAATAAAGACGTGCGTGGCAACGTTGAAGATGGCGTGCGTGAAGCTTTGGATGCACTAGAGCGTTTAGATCAGGTTTTTGCAGAATATGCAGATCCAGATGCCGACTTTGACAAGTTAGCCAAAGAACAAGAGAAACTGGAAGCGATTATTCAGACTTGGGATGCGCACAATCTCAATAACCAGTTGGAAATTGCAGCAAATGCCTTGAACCTGCCTGCGTGGGATTCAGATGTTTCTTTGCTTTCTGGTGGTGAACGTCGCCGTGTTGCATTGTGCCGTCTGCTGTTGTCTAAGCCAGACATGTTGCTTCTGGACGAACCGACGAACCATTTGGATGCAGAATCTGTATCTTGGTTAGAGCGTTTCTTGAAAGATTTCCCTGGCACCATCGTAGCGATTACGCATGACCGTTATTTCTTGGATAACGTGGCTGAGTGGATTCTTGAACTTGACCGTGGCATGGGTATTCCTTATCAAGGTAACTACTCTTCTTGGTTGGAACAAAAGAATGCGCGTTTAGAGCAGGAACAGAAACAAGAAGAATCTTTCGCGAAAGCATTGAAAAAAGAACTTGAATGGGTTCGTTCAAATGCCAAAGGTCAGCAAAAGAAAAACAAAGCGCGTATGGAGCGTTTTGAAGAGCTGAACTCGAAAGAATTCCAGCAACGTAATGAAACGTCTGAAATCTACATTCCACCTGGCCCACGTTTAGGTAATAAGGTCGTAGAAGTTGAAGGTATCAGTAAATCATTTGATGGCCGTCTGCTGTATAAAGACTTAACCTTTACTGTACCGCCAACAGCGATTGTCGGTATCGTAGGTCCAAACGGTGCGGGTAAAACCACGTTATTCCGTATGATGACAGGCGAACAGCAACCCGATACTGGTACGGTGACTTTAGGCGAATCGGTTAAAGTGGCTTATGTTGGTCAGATTCGTGATACCTTGGATAACAATAAAACCGTTTGGGAAGAAGTTTCTGGTGGTTTAGATATCTTAAGAATCGGTGATTATGAAATTGCATCACGTGCTTATATCGGTCGCTTTAACTTTAAAGGTCAAGATCAGCAAAAACGTGTTGGCGAATTGTCAGGTGGTGAACGTAACCGTTTACAACTTGCGAAGATCTTACAGTTAGGTGCAAACGTGATCTTACTGGATGAACCATCAAACGACTTGGATATTGAAACTTTACGTGCGCTTGAGGATGCAATTCTTGTATTCCCAGGTACGGTAATGGTTGTATCGCATGACCGTTGGTTCTTAGACCGTATTGCGACACATATCTTATCATTTGAAAATGAACAGCCTGAGTTCTACGAAGGTAACTATGCTGAATATGAAGCGTACCGTCAGTCGCGTTTAGGTGACGATGCAGTGCAAAAGCGCAGCAAATACAAAAAAATTACAGGTTAATTTTCTAAAAATGAACAAAACCAGCTTTCGAGCTGGTTTTTTATGCCATAAGCGTGTGTGGGTAAAAGTAATTTTATTACATAGGGCCAAGTTGCTATACTGGGTATGATTTTAAATGATGTCTTTGTATGAAACGCTCGGTTGTTTGGATAACCTTCTTGATGAGCTTATTCATGTTCCAAACCTTTTGGAATGTGGCGGCTGCGTTCTGTGCACATGAATCGACCACTGCAACGGTGGCGTATCATTTTGGTCATCATGTCGCGGTGAATCAATCACATGCATCACATTCACCGAGCGTATCGACATCGTTAAATCCTGCGGTTTTTCAAGATCATCACGATCACTTACCGACCTGTTTACACGTCCTGTCTATTGCTGAGCAGCAATCTGCCACAGAGCCATTACGCTTGGGTCAGCTCATTCAGCAGCATTATAGTTGGGCAAACGCGTATCAGTCGCCGCATTTATTTCACCCAAACCCGCCGCCTATTTTAACCCCGCTATTGGTGGGGTAGCCAAAACAACCCACCAGAAATATTAACTATTTCATAGGGTTATTTTATGCTTATTTTTCTTTCTTTACCGCGCGTATTGCGCGTGGATACGCATGGTGCTTCATTAATGCTCGGCGGGATATTGCTGGGCGCATTATGGGTTTCACCTCCATTACATGCAGCACAATACACATCGCCAGATCATTCTAGAGCTGTTCAAGCCACATCGTCTGCTCTTCATTACGCCGAGATTTTAGCAAAAGTTCAACGCTATCAGGCGCATGTTCCCGTCTGGGAGACCCAGCAAAAAATAGCCAATGCTAGTGTGCGGCAAAGCCAACTCTGGTCAAATCCAAGTGTGACTGTGCAACAGACTGGTTTTCAATCTGGCGATGATCAAGAGCTTGAGTTTGGAATTAGCCAAAAACTGGATCTATTTGGTGAACGCCGTGCCGCAACGCGATTGGCACAGATACAGGTGCAACAGGTTAATCATCGACAAATCTTATTCGATGCGCAGCTAAAACTGATTGTTAGAGCTGCCTATGCCGAGGTGGTGGTGGCTGAGCAGCAGCATGCCATTTTGCTCAAGCAACTCAGCAGTAGCCAAAAAATTCTGAATGCTGCGCATTTACGCTATAAAGCGGGCAGTATCGCACAGGTCGATTTTGATCGGAGTCTGATGAATCATGTTGAAAATCAACGTGCCTTTCAAGAAAGTGAACTTGGCTTAAATCTGGCCAAACAAAAAATGGCGGCACTTTGGGGGGAGTCAATCACGAACTATCAGGTGGCAGATGACACCGCAGCGATCTGGCCCGCTACAAGTACTTCTTTCGATGCGAAACCTAACCTATATACACGAGCCATGCAGTTGCAGGCCGAGCAGCAACGTTTAGAAATAGATTATTTAAAAGCACAGCGTCGGCCCAATCCGACCGTCACGCTTGGAGTGGTACAGAGCAAGCAGGCAGGCATGAGCGGACGTGATAATCAAATCCGTGCCGCTGTTGAAATTCCACTGAACCTGATTGACCGGCAGCAGTATGCCTTGCAGGGCTATGCCGCCAAGCAGCAACTGTTAGATCAGCAGCAGCGTTTTTATGCACAGCAAAACCTCAATCAGCTCAAGCGACTTCAAATCGAGTTAACAGGGTTAAATACGCAATATCAGTTGATGCAAAAACAGCAGATCCCGCTCTCAGTAGAGGTACTCGACAAAATGCTACTTGGTTTTCAAGCGGGAAAATTCAGCATAACCGATGTACAGCAAGCTGCTTTGCAATTGCATGAGCAGCAGCTTAAAAAAAATCAACTCTTGAAACAGGCATGGCAAAGCACGCTGCAACTTGAAGCACGCACACTCGGGATTTCACCCGATACGATTATGTCGGCCGATGCCTTGGAACAACTCCAGTACACCCTCTGGCAAGACACGCAAAGCCTCAATACTGGTAATGGAGCAAACTAATGTTAACAAAAAAATCGCAGTGGTTTTGGGTGGTGCTGGTATTGATCATCAGTCTGGTCGTGGCAGGCATATTGCTATTCTCCGGCAAAAAATCGAGTGCTATGAATGGCGGTGAAGCTGAGCATGCACATGCAGAGGCGCAAGAGGCTAAGACTAAAGAATCCGGTCATGAAGCACATCAAGAAAAAGCCACAGAGGCGCATCAAGAAGAGCAGCCAGAACTGATCTTTACAGCCCAGCAGCTTCAGCAATTTGGCATTGTGACTGATCGTGTGCGTTTGGGCGAAATTCAGCAACAGACCCGGCATCCGGCGAAACTGGTGGTCAATACCGATGCGCAGGCGCATGTGGGAGCATCTTTTATGGCGCAAGTCGAGCAAGTGAATGTCAGTCTTGGACAGTCGGTTAAAAAAGGGCAAGTCTTGGCGACGCTATTTGTTCCCGAGTTGATTGATCAACAGGCCAATTTAAGTCTGGCACGTGAAGCACTCAATCTTGCAGCGCAAGACTATCAACGTGAGAAGCAACTGATGAATCAAGGCGTGTCTGCACGTCAGGACTATCAGCGTGCATACAATGCCTATCGTCAGGCACAAATTCAGGTTCAGGCGGCGACACAGCGGCTTTTGGCCTACGGGGCCAGCGCAGGAAGTCAGGGCCGATATGCTGTGCGTGCGCCGCTGAGTGGCACCATCAGCAGCAAAGATATTGTGGTGGGCGAGCAAGTCGCGACAGGTAAACCTTTGTTTGTCATTGATCAGCTCGATCAGTTATGGCTGGAGTTTATTTTGCCCAATAGCAGCACAGTCGCCATGCAACCAGGTCAAAAAATAAAATTTGTTTCCTTGCAAACCCAACATGAGTTTGAGGCACAAATTCAGAGCTTAACCGCACAGGCCGATCAAGACACTGGTCGTCTGCAAGTACGTGGCAAGGTGCTGACTGCGGCCAAAGAACTGCGTCCGAATTTGATGGTTAATGTACTGCTCGAAACACCTAATCCTGTGCCTGTTCTGCGTGTAGACAAGCGTGCGATTCAGCAACGAGAAGGCCAGTCGGTGGTGTTTGTGGTCTCTCAAGACAAAAAAGGGCTGCGCTTTGAGCCAAAGCCTGTACAAACCGGTCGCTACTCGAGCGATGGTGCATGGGTTGAAATTGTCTCTGGGCTGACCCAACAGCAGCATTATGTGCGTGAGGGAAGCTTCGTTTTGAAATCTGAACTGGAAAAAGGCGAGGCTGAGCATGGACACTAAGCACACAAATAGCTTGCCGCCTGCACAAGGGCTTTTCGATCGTTTGATCCAGTTCGCCATCCAGAATGCCATCTGGGTGTTGCTGTTTATGGTCGCATGGATCGGTATCGGCATTTACAGCTACAAAAATCTGGCGATTGACGCTGTTCCCGATATCACCAATGTACAAGTTCAAATCAATTCACAAGCCAATGGTTTTACTGCAACCGAAGTGGAGCAGCGGATTACCTATCCCATTGAAAATGCCATGGCTGGATTGCCCAGCATGGAGCAAACCCGTTCGATTTCCCGCTATGGTTTGTCGCAAGTCACGATTATTTTTAAAGATGGAACCGATATTTATTGGGCACGTCAGCTGATTAATCAGCGTTTACAGGAAGCAAAAAGTGCACTTCCAGCGAGCGTCGATCCGCAAATGTCGCCAATTTCGACAGGGTTGGGGGAAATTTACCAGTGGGTGATCAAGGCTGAACCTCAGGCCAAAAAGCCCGATGGCTCATCCTACACAGCAATGGATCTTAGGGAAATTCAAGACTGGATTGTACGTCCGCAATTGCAGCGTGTGCCGGGAGTCGCCGAAATTAATAGCATTGGTGGATACAATAAAACCTACATTGTATCGCCAGATTTAAATCGGTTGCAGCAGCTTAATCTTTCCCTTACGACACTGCAACAAGCCCTGACCGACAATAACGAGAACCGTGGTGCAGGATTTATCGAGGACAATGGTCAGCAACTCACCGTCCGTGTGCCGGGCATGTTAAGCAGTATTCAAGACATCGAAAATGTTACGCTAGAGACCAAAAGTGGCTTGCCAATACGTGTCTCGGATGTTGCAAAGGTCTCGATCGGACATGATCTGCGTACGGGTGGCGCCACCTACAATGGCGAAGAAACCGTGCTCGGCATCGCCATGATGATGATGGGCGAAAACAGCAAAACCGTGGCGCAGGCACTCGATGCCAAAGTGGCACAAATCCAGACCTCTCTACCCGCGGGTGTGGTGCTGGAAACCGTCTATAACCGCAGTACCTTGGTGGATCGGGCCATTCAGACCGTGGCCAAAAACCTGATTGAAGGCGCCATTTTGGTGATTGTGGTGCTGTTTATTTTTCTGGGTAATTTTCGGGCGGCATTGATTACCGCGTGTGTGATCCCGCTGTCGATGCTATTTACGCTAACGGGTATGGCACAGCAGCACATCAGTGCCAACCTGATGAGTCTGGGCGCACTTGATTTCGGCATCATTGTCGATGGTGCAGTGGTCATTGTGGAAAACTGTATCCGTCGACTGGCCGAAGCACAGCAGCTTCAAGGCCGTTTACTCACCCGTCAGGAGCGTTTTAAAGAAGTCTTTTTGGCAGCAAAACAGGCTCGTCGGCCGCTGCTTTTTGGTCAATTCATTATTATGGTGGTGTACTTGCCCATTTTTGCATTGTCTGGTGTTGAGGCAAAAATGTTTCATCCCATGGCGATTGCGGTCGTCTTGGCACTTTTAGGCGCCATGATTTTATCGATTACCTTTGTACCCGCGGCTGTTGCCCTTTGGGTGACTGGAGAAGTGAAGGAAACCGAAAGCCGTTGGATGCTGGCACTGAAAAGAGCTTATGCAGCGTTGCTAGATTGGGCGTATGCATGGCGCCGTGTGGTGCTTACCAGTGTCGTTGGTATTTTACTCATTACAGCCACGATATCGACCCGAGTGGGGAGTGAATTTGCACCACAGCTCAGTGAAGGGGATTTTGCCTTGCAACTGATGCGCGCACCCAGCACAGGAATTGAGGAATCACTAAAAATTCAGGCGCAGGTTGAACAACAGCTTTTAAAGCAATTTCCAGAAATCAAAGCGATTTTTGCACGAACAGGCACGGCAGAGGTCGCCACCGATGTGATGCCGCCAAATATTTCAGATGCCGTCATTTTGCTTAAACCACGTAAAGAATGGCCAGACTCAACCGAAACCATAGATGAACTGCGTGCTCGTATGTTGGATGCCGTGGCACAGCTACCGGGCAATAACAGCGAGTTTTCCCAGCCCATCGAATTACGTTTCAACGAACTAATCTCGGGCGTACGTAGTGATATCGGAGTCAAGGTGTTTGGAGATGATCTAGAAGTTCTGAATCGTGAAGCAGAAAAAATCGCTCAGCAGCTTAAAACCATTTCAGGCGCCAGTGAGGTCAAAGTCGAGCAAACCGATGGCTTGCCGTTGCTCAATGTGAAGATTGATCATGCTTTGGCCGCGCAATATGGCCTCTCGATCAAAGCCATTCAGGATCTGGTGGCAACCAGTATCGGGGGCGCGAGTGTGGGGCAAATTTTACAAGGAGACCGACGCTTCGACTTTGTAATTCGACTAGATGATCAATTGCGTACCCCGCAGCAACTGGCGATGCTGCCGTTGCAATTGCCCAATGGTGGCCTGATTCAATTACAAGATGTGGCCATAGTAGAAACGATTTTGGGCTTTTCACAGGTGAGCCGTGAAAATGGCAAACGCCGTGTCATTGTGACCGCCAACGTACGTGATCGAGATTTAGGCTCTTTTGTGGCCGAGATGCAGCAAAGCTTGGCCCAGCAAAAATTGCCGAGTGGTTACTGGCTGGGTTATGGTGGGCAATTTGAAAATCTGGCTTCAGCCGCCGCACGCATGCAAATCGTGATTCCGCTGGCCTTGCTGATGATTTTTATTTTGCTCGTCGCGGTGTTTCATGACCTACGCGAAAGCTTGCTGGTTTTTAGTGGTGTGCCATTTGCATTGTCCGGCGGTATTGTGGCGCTTTGGTTTCGAGATATTCCCTTGTCGATGTCGGCAGGTGTCGGATTTATTGCTCTGTCGGGTGTTGCGGTGTTGAATGGTCTGGTCATGCTGACGTTTATCAAAGAGCTTCGTTTGCAATATGATATTTATACGGCCACATGGCGTGGTGCTGTAATGCGTTTGCGTCCAGTGCTGATGACCGCATGTGTCGCATCATTTGGTTTTATTCCAATGGCTCTAGCCACAGGCACAGGAGCGGAAGTGCAGCGACCTTTAGCGACTGTGGTGATTGGAGGCATCATTTCATCAACGCTGCTTACACTGATTTTACTTCCAGTGATCTATCGCTGGATGAATGAAAAACAACAGTCAGTGACTGGTTCAAGCAATTAATACAGTTTGAGTATGAGTCTTCATGATATATCGTGTGTCATGAAGGCTTTAAAATAAAAAGCGTTATCCAGCGCAACTTTCGATTTAAATTTCTGTTGTAAGGAGTCTACTATGAGTGGACAGCACGGGCATGATCATAGCCATGCGGTTGTTACACAAGGAAATGCCAAAAAGCTTACGATCGCATTGTCACTCACCGTGACTTTTCTGATTGTTGAAGTGGTCGCAGGGTTTATCACGCAAAGTCTGGCATTGTTGTCGGATGCCGCACATATGTTCACTGATGCCGCTGCTCTGGCAATCGCATTAGCCGCAATTCAAGTGGCCAAACGTCCAGCAGATGACAAACGGACTTTTGGCTATCAGCGCTTTGAAATTCTAGCTGCCTTATTTAATGCATCTATGCTCTTTATGGTTGCAATCTATATTTTGTATGAGGCGTATCAGCGTTTTACTCATCCGCCTGAAATTCAGAGTTTGGGCATGTTACTGGTTGCAGTCATTGGACTGATCATCAATCTAATCTCAATGAAAATTCTGGTCTCCAGTGCTCAGGATAGTCTGAATGTAAAAGGGGCTTACCTTGAAGTTTTAAGTGATGCGCTGGGCTCGGTTGGTGTGATTCTGGGTGCATTGGTTATCTATTTTACCCAGTGGTACTGGGTCGATACACTGGTTGCGGTCTTGATTGGATTTTGGGTGCTTCCACGAACATGGATTCTGCTGAAACAAAGTATTAATATTTTACTGGAAGGTGTTCCTGAAGAAGTTGACATTGAGAAGCTTAGAGATGATTTGTTGGCTCTTGAAGGCGTTGAAAGTATTCATCAGCTTAAAGTCTGGGCCATTACATCCAAAAATGTACATCTGACGGTGCATCTGTTTGCACCACAGGCAGATCGTAATCGTCTGTATCGCACGGCCTATGAAATGCTTTCACATGAGCATGGCATTGCAGAAATTACTTTGCAGATTGAAGAAGATGAATGTTTGGCACATTCACATACGCATATAGAAAAAAACCATCAGCACTGACTGATGGTTTTTAAAAATATTCTTGAGACCTTAAGTTTAAATTTGCCATTCATGATGACATTCGCGGCACTTCCAGTACTTTTGCGATTGCATGAACGCTTGCATGGACAATTTAAAATCAGGTAAATCACGCCAGAACATTAATCCTGACCCTGCAACGACAACAAACACAACAACCGTTGCAATCTGCAAATTGGTACCTGCACCATGACCAAAAATCCACATGCTTAAGCTAATCAATACTAATAACAATAGGATAAAGATAGATGGCAGTAAAATCACTAGGCTTTTAGGAACGACAGGGCGGGTGCTCGTGGTTGTACCTTGATTGACTGGCATGATTTTTACACTTTGACATTTGGGGCAACGATATTGCATGTGATCTCCAATAGCTTTTTTTCTATTTTAGCGAAGAGTGACCAAAATCAGAAATAAAAAAAGCCGCTGTATGTCAGCGGCTTTTTCAGAATTTGGCGTCCCTACGGGGATTCGAACCCCGGTTACCGCCGTGAAAGGGCGATGTCCTAGGCCTCTAGACGATAGGGACTTATGAGGCAACACAATCTGAGATTTGGTGGAGCCAAGCGGGATCGAACCGCTGACCTCTACAATGCCATTGTAGCGCTCTACCAACTGAGCTATGACCCCAGTCTGTGTGAGCGCAATATTAGGGGCATTGTACTCACACGTCAACACTAAAATGAATTATGTGTTGTCAACTGTTTCATTTTTCGGCAATTTCAACGATTCGTTGAGTTTTTCCCACACTTTAAGCTCTTTTTTGCTTGGTGCACCCACAATTTCAAGCGCACGACGCAAACGGGCAAAGGTTAAGTCTGGGCCGATAGTGACCATTGATTGCATGACAGGCGTTGAGCTGGTTGAACCTGCAATCGCAATAAAGAACGCTGGCATGAAATCACGGAGTTTGATGTCCATCTGATTGGCAAGATCCATAAGAATCTGGCTCACCGTCTCGTTATTCCAAGTAAATTGGCTTTCCAGACGCCAGATTGCAAACTGTAAGCTTTGACGAACCTGTTCAGGGCTGAGTTTTTTGCTTTCAAACATTTCTGCCGTAATATTTGGCATATGGTTGAAATAAAATCCCGCCCAATTGACTGCTTCTGAAAGCAGATTGATGCGAGGTTGAATCGCAGTGGCAATATCTTCCAGTGTTTGACGGTCACTTTTCCAGCTGAGTAGGCGATCAAGTAACTGACCTGGTGTCAACGATTTGATCCATTGACCATTGAGCCAGTTCAATTTGTCGACATCAAAGATTGGACCGCCCAACGATACACGTTGAATATCAAAATGCTCAATCATATCAGTCAAGGTAAACACTTCACGTTCATCTGGCATTGACCAACCCATACGGCCCAAGTAATTCAGCAGGGCTTCTGGAAGTACACCAATGTCGCGGTAATAATTGATGGAAGTCGGATTTTTACGCTTTGACAGTTTTGATTTGTCTGGATTACGCAATAATGGCATATGACATAGCGTTGGCATGTCCCAGCCGAAATATTGATACAGTAATTGATGCTTTGGTGCAGAGGGTAACCATTCTTCACCACGCAAAACATGCGTGATTTCCATTAAGTGGTCATCGACCACATTGGCCAAATGATAGGTGGGTAAGCCGTCTGTTTTAAGCAAGACTTGCATATCGACTTGTGCCCATGGAATTTCGACTTCACCGCGGAGTAAATCGTTGAATTTACAAATCCCTTCTTCAGGAACTTTCATACGAATCACATGCGGTTCACCCGCAGCCAGACGACGTTCAACTTCTTCTTGTGAAAGTTTTAAACCTCGGCCATCGTACTTTGGTGTTTCACCACGCGCCTGCTGTTCTGCACGCATTTGATCCAGCTCTTCGGCTGTGGCAAAGCAATAAAAGGCATGGCCTTTCTCAATCAGATCAAGTGCATACTGTTTATAAATACCCATGCGCTCTGACTGACGGTAAGGTGCATGTGGACCACCCACATCAGGACCTTCCGACCAGTTCAGACCTAACCAGCGCAATGAATCCAGAATCATTTGTTCTGATTCAGGGGTCGAACGAAGCTGATCGGTATCTTCAATACGTAAAATAAACTCACCGCCATGCTGTTTGGCAAAGCACAGATTAAACAGAGCGATATAAGCAGTACCTACATGAGGAAAACCAGTCGGAGAAGGTGCAATACGCGTACGGACTTTCATAGGGCCTAAAAGTGAAGATAAAAATTGAGATCTAGTATAACGGAAAAAGCCTGATATCTAGACCTTTTATTTTGGCAAGAGATCAGGCTTTTAAGAAGCTAAGGTAGGGGAGTCTGAGCTTATTTTATGAGCTGTGCGGTTGAAATAGTGATTGTACAAACCGAGAAAAACGCTGATGCTGAGCCGCAAAAAAGTTTTGTGATGGTGTTACACGAATGCTATTCAGCATAATGAGATCGTTGTCTTCACCCAAAGCAGACACGTTACGCTTTTGTTGATTCAACGCTTTTTCAACCAATAAATTAGGCACACTGGTATTTGCTGCATTCTTCAAAGCTGTATTGTTTTCTAGAGCAGCATAACTACTATGCGACAAAATACTCAAACCCAAACTTAAACCCAAAACTTTAATGAATTGCATATCCATTCCCCAAATGATTGCAGTACATTTTTTCTTACTAAAATGTTCAATTGCAGTAATTGTACAATTTCACTGTATTTTAGCAATATAAAATGTGAAATAAGTCACATTTTTTACAAAAAGATAAAAAATGCTAAATTCTGTAGGCCAAATGTATGCATCCTGCTACAAAGCATATCCTATTTAACAAAAAAAGATGAATAAAAAATGAAGAAAAGAAGAATCATTCTTATTTGCTGGTTTTATTAAGCGGTATTCTATGATTGAGTTTGATATCACAAAAACAGATTTGCAATGTTGTTATTGATATAACTATATGATTGTAAATTTATTTATTTTTTATATATTTAAAATAGGGTACATAATTTGAGCATATATCAGTGAAAAAAATATGGGGTGTAACGTTTGCGATCTTGCTAGGCTTTGGAGCGGGGACTGCCAACGCAGCGAAAGATTTTTTAAATGTGTCCTATGATCCGACACGTGAATTTTATCAAGAATATAATCAGAGTTTTTACACTTACTGGAAAGGCCGGACAGGTCAGGAAGTCGATTTTAAGCAATCTCATGGCGGCTCGGGTAAGCAAGCTCGTGCGGTTATTGATGGTTTACAAGCGGACGTTGTGACATTAGCACTTGCCAATGATATTGACGAAATTGCCAACGCAGGTTTAATCAAAAAGAACTGGCAAAAGGATTTTCCCAATAATTCGGCTCCCTACACTTCAACTATTGTATTTCTGGTACGAAAAGGTAATCCCAAAAATATTAAAGATTGGAATGATCTGACCAAGCCGGGTGTCGAAATTATTACACCAAACCCGAAAACTGGCGGAGCACCAAGATGGATTTATTTGGCGGCATGGGGATATGCATTGAAGCAGCCAGGTGGCAACGACAGCAAAGCCAGAGAGCTGGTTAAAAAGCTTTATCATAACGTGAAAGTTCTTGATTCTGGTGCAAGAGGATCGCTGACCACCTTTGCAGAACGTGGTATAGGCGATGTGCTGTTATCGTGGGAAAACGAAGCATTGTTGGCAACACAAGGTCCGGGCAAAGATAAATATGAAATTATTTATCCTTCGATTTCAATTTTGGCAGAACCTTCCGTTGCAATTGTGGATAAAACCGTTGACCGCGATGGAAATAGAAATCTAGCCAAAGCTTATTTAAACTATTTGTATTCGCCACTTGGACAAGAATTGGCTGCCAAATACAATTTTAGACCTCGTAATGCAAAGGCGGCTGCCAAATACGCGTATAAGTTTCCAAAGCTTAAACTGTTCACCATTGGAGATGTCTTTGGTGGCTGGGCCAAAGCACAAAAAACGCATTTTGTGAATGGTGCGATTTTTGATCAAATTTATGCGGAAAAACCATAATTTAAATTGAATCCATTAAACACGAATTACAACTTTGCGATTCGTGTTTTTCTTTCATGATGAAATCTAAATGAGCTTTATATGTTTAAAGCTGACTTTGAAAAATCAGAGAGCTTAAGGGGGAGGATTTATATCTGGAGATGTTTTAATCACCTTTTACAGCATTAAACGATTTAACTTCAAACTAAGAAAGTGAAACTCAGACTCAACCATAACTAGATTTAGAAGTAAGGTTGATTTAAAGCTAGACAAAAAAGAAAAATAAAATGGATTTATCGATGAAAAGTAATATTTCCCTACAAAAAGACGTTTGGAGCTTTATTAAAACAAGGTAATAATGTGCAGTTAAATTTTTAACATTTTTTGACGCCTTACCTATGTCGCATATTTCTGTCTTACTTCACGAAACTGTAGATGCCTTATTGGCCAACCGCGACACAGGAATTTATATTGACGGCACTTTTGGCCGTGGTGGACATACTCGCTTATTACTTTCAAAACTTGGATCAGACGCGCAAGTATACGGTTTTGATAAAGACCCTCAAGCATTGGCTGTTGCTCATCAATTAGAACAAGAAGATCTACGGTTTAAAATTATTCATGCCAGTTTTGCCGATATACAAACAGAACTTGAACAGCGCGGTATTACACAGGTCGAAGGTGTCATGGCTGATTTGGGGGTCTCTTCTCCGCAGTTGGATCAGGCAGAGCGTGGTTTTAGTTTTATGCAAGATGGTCCACTCGATATGCGTATGGATAATTCACAGGGAAAAACTGCCGCAGAATGGTTATTAAGTATTGAAGAAGAAGCATTAGCAAATATTATTTATCAGTATGGTGAAGAGCGTTATAGCCGACGTATTGCCCGAGCAATCAAACAGGCAGGTGCACTTGAAACCACAGCACAACTTGCTGAGTTGGTAAAAACTGCTCATCCAAAATGGGAAAAGCACAAACATCCTGCAACACGTACATTTCAGGCGATACGCATTGCGATTAATAAAGAGCTTGAAGATATTGAAATTTTCTTGCCTCAGGCGGTCACATTATTAAAGCCAGAAGGTCGTCTCGCAGTAATTACTTTCCACTCGCTTGAAGATCGTTTAATTAAGCAGTTTATTCAAAAAGAATCGACTTTACCTGAAGATTCTGGCTGGGGACTACCTCAAAAACAAGTTGACTCAAGACGTTTAAAGAAAATTTCCCGTATACGGGCCAGTGAAGAAGAAGTAAAAGCTAATCCTCGTTCACGTAGTGCATGGCTTCGTGTGGCTGAACGTTTAGTATAAAGGCAAATCATGGACAAGAACGAAAAACTTGGAATATCTGAACCGTCACCTGTAAAAAGAGTTGTGGTGTATACAGTGATGGTTTTACTGGTATTTTGTAGTGCAATCATGGTGGTGTTTCAGGTATTCGAATACCGACATGATTATCGTGAGTTGAGTACATACATGCGTGAAAAAGATGATCTGAATGCCGAATGGGGGCGTTTGCTGATTGAGCAACAAACCTTTGGTGCAACAGCGCAAATTGGTTCACGGGCAGTCACCCAGTTACGCATGTTTTCACCTCCTGCGGCACAAACTGCCGTTATTTCGTTGCCAATGACCCCTGAGCAAAAACACTAAGGCCTGCTGTATGATAGACAAGCGAATCAAGCAAACAAGAAAAAAACAGCAATCTATTTCTGAAAAGCCCTCATTGGCTTTTGATATGTGGCGTTTCTATCTGCTGTGGGGCGTTGTACTTCTATGTTTTGTGGTGTTGATTGCGCGTGCTTTTTATGTGCAAGTGATCAATAAAGATTTCCTGCAAAATAAAGCCAATGCCAATATCTTAAGAACAGAAAAGATTAAGGCAATGCGTGGTGTCATCAGTGATCGTCACGGGGTTCCTTTAGCAATTAGTACGCCTGTGATGAAAGTGGTGATTGATCCGCGCGATTATTTTGAAACCAAAAAAGAATATGATGATATATCGGCAGAACTGCGCAAAGATCCAAATAATCGTAAGCTTAAGCGTCAATTACCTGATAAAAATCTGAACCTGGATGAACTTGCAGATGCTGTAGGTATGGACCGTGCGGAATTGAAAAAACAGATGTATGCTCGTCCGCGTTCACGTTATCTTGTACTACAAAAGGAAATCCCACCGCAGCAGGCAGATTTGATTCTAAAACGTAATTTTCAGGGTGTTTATACCGAGAAAAATTACAAGAGATATTATCCGCAACCACAACCCAATGCACAAATTATTGGCCTGACTAACAGTGAAGGCGTTGGTGTCGAAGGTTTGGAAATGCAGTTGAATAAGCAGCTTTCGGGTGTGGATGGCGAGCAGAAAGTTATCCGTGACAAGCGCGGAAACCGTCTGAAAATCTCGGAAGTGATTCGAGAAGGTGAGCCTGGCGAAAATATTACCCTGAGTATTGATTCACGCTTGCAATACATCATGTACCGCGAGTTGACGGCAGCAGGGGTTGCCAATAATGCTCGTTCTGCTTCAGCCATTGCGGTGGATGTTAAAACAGGCGAAATTCTGGCCATGGCCAGTTGGCCGTCGTATAACCCGAATGACAAAAATGGTTTGTCCAATAAGGATGCCATGCGTAACCGCGGTGCCATTGACATGTTTGAGCCAGGTTCAACCATGAAGCCGTTTACAGTGTCCGCAGCCTTAGAAAGTGGACAGTACACGCCCAATACCATTGTAAACACGTCACCAGGTTCGATGCGTCTTGGTTGGCATACCATTCGTGATACGCATAACTACGGCGCTCTTACTTTAACAGGCGTTATTGTAAAATCCTCAAACGTCGGTTCGGCAAAAATTGCGCTGTCTTTACCCAAAGACGCATTACCGACTTTCTATAGACGGGTTGGATTTGGACAGCGCTCTGCGGTTCACTTTCCTGGTGAGAGTGGTGGTCTGATTCTGCCAAATAGTAAGCTTACACCTTCTCAGATTGGTACGATGGCATATGGCTATGGTTTAAACGCCACAATTCTTCAGTTGGCGCAGGGTTATGCCATGTTGGCCAATCATGGTGTAAAAATGCCGCTCAGCTTACGTAAGCTGGATGAACCCCCTAAAGGTGAGCAAGTATTAAACCCGAAAATTGCCGATCAGGTACTTAGTATGCTTGAGCAAGTGACGATGCCAGGTGGAACCGCCACACAAGCGAATATACCTGGTTATCGTGTGGGTGGTAAAACAGGAACTGCGCATAAATTACGTCCAGATGGTAAGGGTTATGCACAGAATCAATACCGTGCCTTATTTGCGGGGGTTGCACCTGTGAGTGATCCGCGTCTGGCAATGATTATTGTGGTGGAAAATCCGCAAGGTCGTTATTACGGTGGTTTGGTCGCTGCGCCTGTCTTTACACGTATCATGCAGGAATCTCTCAGACTGATGAATGTGCCGCTGGATAAGCCCCTAGATACACCAAGCAACCCAATTTTAAAACGCCAGTAAGAGGTAAGTGATGAGCGTCTCATTTGAAATGATCTCTGCGATTGATGCAGCGATTGAATGGCGAGATCAGCCTTTTCAGGGATTTTGCCTCGACAGTCGATATATTCAGAAAGATCAGCTTTTTATTGCGCTAACCAGTTATTCACAACCCGAAAAAACCCGAATTTTTGCAGAGACAGCACTGGCTCAAGGTGCGCTGGGTATCATCAGTGAGCAGCCTTTAGGGCTTGAGCGTGAGTGGGTTTGCGCTGATGTGCGTCATCGAATGGGGCAATGGCAGAAAAACTATTTGCAAAAAACAGAGCCTGTCAATGCTGCACGAATTATCGCAGTTACGGGCACCAATGGAAAAACCACCATTTCGCGTTTGGTTGCAGAATTACTGACCTTACAGCAGCAGCGTTGTGCGGTCATGGGAACCACAGGCAATGGTATTTTACCGCATCTTAATCCATCAACACACACCACGCTGGATGCTTTGCAATTGCAAAGCGCCTTGCATCAATATGTAAAAGAAGGTGCACGTTTTGCATCTTTGGAAGCCAGTTCTCATGGCTTAGAGCAAGGGCGACTGAATGGCTGTGACATTGAAATTGCGGTTTACAGTAATTTGAGTCGTGATCATCTGGATTATCATGGCACTTTAGCGGCCTATGCAGAAGCCAAATCACGCTTATTTGCTTTTAAATCTTTAAAGGTCGCCGTGATCAATCAGGATGATGCATATGCTGAACTAATGAAAGCAGTAGCAGCTCAAAACCCAGCCCAGCCTCAGATTCTGACTTATTCGCTTACACAGTCTGCGGACTATAGCGTAAAAGAATTACAATACAGCTTGTCTGGTGCTCGATTTATTCTGGTGGGCCCAAAAGGTGAGTATTTGGTTGAAAGTCCATTGCTGGGTCATTTCAATGTTGAAAATCTAATTGCCGCGCTGATTGCAGCCGAGCAAGCTGGTTTTGCGCTTGAAGAGCTTGTAAAAACTGTACCGCAATTAATTGGGGCACCAGGTCGTATGCAAGTCATTCGGGATCAGGATCGACTTTTTGTTGTGGACTATGCGCATACACCCGATGCTTTGAATCAGGTACTTAAAACATTACGTCGTCATGTACAGCAGCAATTGTGGGCAGTGTTTGGGTGTGGTGGAGATCGCGATCGCGGCAAGCGTCCGCTTATGACGCAGGCCGCTTTGAATGGCGCAAATCCTGTCATTTTGACCTCAGATAATCCTCGTACTGAAAACCCAAAGCAGATTTTTGCGGATATGAAGACTGGAATCGATTTTTCACACCATCAAATCTATGAAATTCACGATCGCCGAGAAGCAATCAAATATGTGGTTCAGCATGCACAGGCAGGCGACATTGTGGTCATTGCGGGTAAAGGACATGAAAATTATCAGGAAATCCAAGGTGTTCGTCACTGGTTTGATGATGTAACAGAAGTCCAGTCCGCTATAAATACACAAACTCATTCAGTTCATTCTGCGTATCCTGCACATTAGGATTTTTTATGCATACTTCTACAACCAGCACGGTTCCTTTAGCACCGTGGGATGCTTCTCAGTTACAACAGGCAACGCAAGGCTACTGGCATAATAATCGCCAGCCTGAAGGCACGATCAAACGAATTTTGACAGATTCGCGTCATGCAGAGGCGGGAGATGCATTCTTGGCGCTCAAAGGTGAACGTTTTGATGCGCATGATTTTGTCGCTCAGGTGGTTCAGCAAGGTTGTCAGGTTGCGATTGTGGAACAACCATTAGATGTAGATATTTTTCAACTGATCGTATCAGATACACGTCTGGCACTTGGTGCTTTGGGCGCGTATCGTCGTCAGCAATATCCAAAGCTTCAAGTAATTGCCTTAACTGGAAGTAGTGGTAAAACCACAACCAAAGAAATGCTGGGAAGTATTCTGTCCCGTTTGGCTCCAACTTTGGTCACACGTGGAAATCTGAATAATGATCTGGGTGTTCCCATGATGCTACTTGAGTTAAGGCCAGAACATCAGTATGCAGTTATGGAGCTGGGTGCCAGTCATCAGGGAGAAATTGACTATACCTCAAAACTGGTTCAGCCTCATGTGGCGGGTATTTTAAATATCGGAACAGCACATTTGGGGGAGTTTGGAGGGCGTGATGGAATCTGTCGGGCTAAATCCGAGATTTATCAACATATTGCAGTAGATGGAACCGCAATTTTACCTGCAGATGATGATTTTACCGACCAAATCAAACAGGCGATTCAGACTCAAAAAATGCTCAGTTTTGGTCAGGATGGTGAGATTTACGCGACTTCTGTCGTGCTGCATGCTCAATCGAGTGAATTTGACTTACATACACCTCAAGGTCAGGCACATCTCAGCTTGCCATTTGCAGGTGAGCATAATGTACAAAATGCACTCGCGGCGACTGCTTTTGCGCTCGCGATTGGAATCGATTTGAATAATATCGTGCAAGGGCTTTCAGCGGCACAAGGTGCAAAAGGGCGTTTGAACTTTATTCAGCACGGTCATCATCTATTTATTGATGATACCTATAATGCCAATCCTGGCTCCATGCGTGCTGCTGCGGGGGTGCTTGCTCAGCAAACTGGAATTAAAGTGATGGTGACGGGGGACATTGGTGAGCTCGGAGATGCCAGTATGCTGGAACACACCCAACTGGGGCATGATCTGGCAAATGAGCAGCTTGACTATATTGTTGCGGTAGGAGAATTTGCTGGGGCGATGCAGCAGGGTGCTGCGAGCAGTGATCATCCAGAAAAATTGAAGGCATTTACCACTCAGGCCCAAGCACTTCCTTTTTTAATTGAATTAATTCAACAACATCAACCCCAGTCCATGAGTTTCCTGTTTAAAGGTTCTCGTTATACCCATATGGAAACGTTGATGGCTGACTTGATGGAGAAACTTTAAATGCTGTTATGGTTGTTTGAACATCTATCGGGCTACAACAGCTCGTTCCAAGTTATTCGTTATTTAACATTACGTTCATTGCTAAGTATTTTGACGTCACTTGCAATTGGCCTAATGCTTGGTCCGGTGATGATTCGTAAACTTCAGGCATTAAAATATGGTCAGGCAGTCAGTTCGTTTGCACCTGAAAACCATGCCAAAAAAATGGGTACACCAACCATGGGTGGCGTATTAATCCTGATGTCGATTGGGATTAGTACCTTACTCTGGGCCGATTTATCCAACCCTTATGTCTGGATTGTACTGGGTGTTATGGTGGTGTTTGGTGCTGTGGGCTGGGCCGATGACTGGATCAAGATCCGTTATAAAGATAATGCTGGCTTGCCTGCTCGCAAAAAGTTCTTCTGGACATCGGTGGCTTCGCTTGGGGCGGGTATTTCATTGTATGTGATTGCCCAGAATCAACCCAATCCAATTCACACGGCAAACATGCTGGATTTATTAATTCCATTCTTTAAAAATTTGTCGATCCCACTTTCGGCTGTGCCACTTGGAATTGCTTTTATTATTTTCACTTATCTGGTGATCAATGGTGCCTCCAATGCAGTCAATCTCACCGATGGTCTTGATGGCCTAGCAATTATGCCCATCGTGATGGTTGCTGCAGGGTTGGGTGTATTTGCCTATTTGGCGGGTGACATTCGTTTTGCCAATTATCTGCACATCCCTTATGTAAAATATACGTCTGAGCTGGTGGTCATCTGTTCTGCCATGGTGGGTGCAGGTTTAGCATTCTTATGGTACAACGCACACCCTGCACAAATTTTTATGGGTGATGTTGGTGCGCTGGCACTCGGTGCGATGTTGGGTACCATTGCGGTCATGGTCCGTCAGGAAATTGTATTTGCGATCATGGGTGGCGTATTTGTAATGGAAGCAATTTCAGTTTTCTTGCAAATTGGTTCATTGCGCATGCGAAACAAACGTGTATTTCTGATGGCGCCTTTACATCACCACTATGAAAAGCAAGGCTGGAAAGAAACACAGGTCGTGACCCGTTTTTGGATTATTACGATTATGCTGGTGGTTTTGGGTCTAATGACTTTAAAATTACGTTAAGTTAAGCTGTCACTATATAATTGAAGAAAGCCGGCCACGCCGGCTTTTTTATTAGGAAAATGATGATGAATGTGTTGATGTGCCCTGTGTGTCGTGGTGAATTGGCATTACAACACGCCACTTGGCGTTGTAAACAAGGCCATAGCTATGATGTGGCAAAACAGGGTTATGTAAACTTGCATGTGGTGCAGCATAAGCATAGTAAGACACCTGGTGATACACCTGAATCTGTTCAGGCACGCCGTGAGTTTCTCTCTGGTGGGTTCTATCAGCCGTTACGTGATGCAATTGAGGCCCAGATATCCGCATTGAAGGTAAAAACGATTCTAGATATTGGTTGTGGTGAAGGTTATTACACCGATGCCATGCAAAAGCATGCGAAGGTTTGTATCGGTCTGGATATTGCAAAAACAGCCGTACAGCGGGCTGCCAAAACCAATGCTGATGTGACATGGGTGGTGGGTACAGGAGCGATCTTGCCTGTTCTTGATCAATCGATGGATGTGTGTAGCAGTCTTTTTAGCCCCATTCCCAAAGCAGAAATTTTGCGGGTGCTGAAGCCAGAAGGTCATCTAATTGTTGTGACACCTGCACCTTCGCATCTTTATAATTTGCGTGCAGCGCTGTTTGATGAAGTTAAACTGCATGAGCCAGAAAAATTTGTTGAGCAGTTGAATGATGGCTTAGCATTGGTGCAACAACACATGGTGGAAAGTACCTTTGAACTTGAGCAGGCGCAATTAAAAAATTTGATTGCCATGACGCCTTATGCTTACAAGGCTAAACCAGAAAAACGAACAGAGATAGAAAATCAGTCTTGTATAAAACTGACCGCATGTTTCCAGATTTATATCTTTCAAAAAATAAAAAAACAGCCATCAATTTGATGGCTGTTTTTTTTATGTCACTTGATTAATCAATCCTTCCAGTGCATCGCCTCGTTTGGGCGTCTCATTTTTCTTTGGTGAGGATGGCTGTTGCTGCATACTCGGCGGCTGGCCCTGAGACGGTACCAAAATTTCTTCGCCTGGTAAATCAGCAAAGTCACTGTCTGGTGTGCGTGCTGGGGTGACCGGCGCAGGAACATATAATGGACGTGCTAAAGGTGGGGATGCCTGATCATCTTCACGATTCTGGATTTCAATGGTTGGCTTTTCTCGTGAAAGTGGTGCTTTCGCATTTTTATCAAAACGAACCCAAGCCGATGGCGTGCCTTTTAAAGACTGATCCATAAAGTTGGTCCAGATTGGAAGTGCCGCAACTCCCCCATATTCACGTCGGCCCAGTGTTGTTGGCTGGTCAAAGCCTACCCATGCTACCGCAACCAATTTGCCATTAAATCCTGCAAACCATGCATCTTTGGCATCATTGGTTGTTCCTGTTTTACCGCCTAAATCATCACGTCCAATTTTTAGGGCAGCACGTCCTGTACCATGCAAAATGACATCACGCAGAATATTGGCCATATCGTAAGCAGAGCTAGATTTCAGGATTCGCTGTGCCTGACGATAGTTGTTATTGTCTGGGTTGGTTTTTGCTGGAGATACAAGAGTTTTCGCTTCATCTAAAGACTGGTTATTGACCTCAATCACTTCATCATCAGGCGTTTGTGGCTTGATTTCTGTTTCGGTATTGTTTGTTTCATTAATACAAGGAATGCACGCATACTCTGGCTTGGTTTCAAAAATCACATTGCCATAAGCATCTTCAATCCGACGAATAAAGTGTGGCTGAATACGATAACCACCATTGGCAAAAGTGGCATAACCTGTTGCCATCTGGATAGGTAAAACCTGTGGTGTTCCAAGGGCAATGGTAAAGTTACGTGGAATTTGATTTTCCTGTAAGCCAAAATCCATGAGTAACTGACGTGCACGTTCGACCCCAACACTTTGCAGTAAGCGTACAGACACCGTATTACGTGATAAATATAAGGCACGGCGCAGGGGAATCATGCCCAGATAACGACCATCTGAGTTTTTAGGCGACCAACGCCCAATACTGATTGGGCTATCGTTGACCATGGTATAAGGTGTCATGCCGCGTTCGAGTGCCAGGGCATAAATAAATGGCTTAATAGTTGAACCAGGTTGACGCCAGCCTTGTAGGGCACGGTTAAATTTAGATTGATAAAAGTTATATCCACCTACCAATGCTTCGATTGAACCATCATTTGGATTAAGTGCGATTAATTGCCCTTGTACTTTAGGAATCTGAACCAGAGACCATGCACTTTTATCGCCATTTGGACGTAGACGGACAATGTCTTTCACTTTTACAATTTGAGAGGCACGAGAAGGAGACTCACCGACACTATTTGCATTACGATAGCGTCGTGCCCATGACATACCTGACCAAGGCACCGTCACGGTTTTACCATCTTGCATTAAGGCATCAAAGCTATTGTTTCCAACCTTAATTACTTCGGCAGGGAAGGTATTTGCATAAGGAATAAAATTGCGCAATGGTTTGTCGTGTGCTTCTGCACCACGCCAGCCATGACGTCGATCATAGGCTTCGAGACCATCTTGTACCGATTGCTCGGCATATGCCTGACGCTGGCTATTGATTGTGGTATACACTTTATAGCCTGAATCAACAGCCTGTTCACCAAATTTTTCGACCAGTTCGGCACGAACCATTTCCCCGATGTACGGATAACGGTTACTTACACCACGATCTGGCATGTCTAGGTTAATCGGTTCTGCCACGGCTTGCTGGTATTGGGTTTGATTGATATAGCCCAGTTGTAGCATTCTTCCCAGAATCCAGTTACGGCGCTCTAGTGCACGCTCAGGATTAACCACAGGATTGTATTTTGACGGTGCTTTCGGTAAACCTGAAATCATGGCCATTTCAGCAATACTAAGCTGATCGAGGGTTTTGTTATAATAAATTTTTGCAGCGGCAGCGATACCATACGCATTTTTGCCTAAGAAAATTTTATTGACATATAGGCTTAGAATTTCTTGTTTGGTTAAATTCTGTTCAATTTTCCGCGCAAGGAAAATTTCGGTCAATTTACGTTTGAGTGTTCGCTCAGGTGATAAATAATAATTTTTAGCCACCTGCATGGTAATGGTTGAACCACCTGTTTGTACATTTGAACCAGTCACTGTCTCGCTTAAGGCACGCCCCAGACCTTTGAAGCTAATTCCGCTATGCTCAAAAAAAGAAGAATCCTCTGCTGCCAGAAAAGCATGAATAAATGTTGGTGGAATCTGGTTGTATTCAACAGGCACAGAAAGCTTACCACCATACTCAGCAATCAGCTGGTTATCCGAGGTGTATACTTGTAATGGTTTAAGAAGTGGCGCTTTCTTGAGCGAGCTCATTTCAGGAAGTGAGGGTGCAATGTAAAGATACATGCCGTAGAAACCCATTGGAACTGAAACAAGTACCATGAGTATCAACAAAAAAAATGGGTGAACACGGCCCGAACTGGATAGCTTTTTCATAACAAGTGGGTTTTAATAAGAGCGAATAGCAAACTAATTGTCGGTCAGTATATCCTTTAGAAATACGGATTGTTAGATGAGTTATTGTATCCGTATAAAATTAATGACCTAAATGGATTGGTATGCTGTTTTCTTGGGGATAAAAAAATAATAGGACATCGTATCGTGCTCAGGTTATATCGTAGGCCAAAGAAGGGGTTAGTGGGAGTCGATATTAGTTCGACTTCTGTTAAAGTATTAGAGCTATCTGTAAAGAATAATCAGTATCGTGTTGAGAGCTATGGTCTGGTGCCGTTGCTTGAAAATAGTGTTGTAGAAAAAAATATTCTCAATCCAGAAGCGGTTGCAGATGCACTCACGCGTTCAATCAATCTGGCCAATCCCCAAGCTATCAATGCAGCGATTGCTGTTCCTACTTCTATGGTCGTACACAAGATTATAGAGATGGATGCAGATATGACCGATGATGAAAGGGAAGTTCAGATCCGTATGGATGCTGAGCGTTACATTCCCTTTCCTCTGGATGAGGTCAGCCTAGATTTTGAAGTGATGTCAGAGCCTCTTGCCAATCCTAATCGCGTGAGTGTTTTAATTGCTGCAACCCGTACAGAAAATGTAGATACACGTATTGAGGTGCTTGAGCTGGCAGGGTTGACACCAAAGGTCGCAGATGTGGAAAGCTATGCCATGGAACGCGCATTTAGCGTATTTGCAGATACGCTGCCTATGGGCGTAAATACCGTCGGTATTTTGGATATTGGACATACCATGACCACCCTGTCTGTGATGCAAAAAGGAAAAATCATCTATACGCGTGAGCAGGTTTTTGGTGGTAAGCAGCTTACTCAGGAAGTTCAAAAACGCTATGGCATGTCTTATGAGGAAGCTGGACGTGCGAAGAAGGACGGTTCTTTACCTGAAGATTTCACTCAGGAAGTTTTTGAGCCTTATTTGGAAGCCTTGGTCCAGCAAGCGGCACGTTCTTTGCAGTTTTTCTTTTCATCTTCGCAATACAATGAAATTGACCATATTTTATTGGCAGGAGGCAATGCAAACATTCTAGGATTATCTCGGTTATTACAGCAAAAGCTTGGTTATCGGGTGACGATTGCCAATCCATTTTTACAAATGGAGTTTTCGCCTCAGGTCGATATTAAGAAAGTCGAAAATGATGCTGCTTCACTCATGGTCGCTTGTGGTCTGGCTCTGAGGAGTTTTGATGAATGACAAAAATTAACCTGCTTCCGTGGCGAGATAAGCTGCGAGAAAAAAGAAAAAAAGAATTTCTGGTATTTAGCATATTGGTTGGGTTGTTGGGTTGTGCTGCAGTATTAATGGGATGGTTCTATTTTGGGCATAAATTAAACGATCAGGAACAAGCAAATCAGCTCATCTTGACGACTAACCAAGGATTAGATCAACAATTAAAATCACTGGATGGCCTGCAACAGCAACGGAATGCCATTGTGGAGCGGATGAAACTCATTCAAGGTTTACAGGCTCAGCGACCAGTCACTGTTCGCCTTATTGATGAATTGGTACGTGTTACTCCGAGCAATATGTATTTAACTAAATTTACCCGTACAGGCGATAAGTTTACCATTGAAGGTAAAGCTGAAAGTCCGAATACTGTGGCCGAATTATTACGCAATCTTGAGGCATCAGCATGGTATCGAAATGCCTTTATGAACTCGTTTCTGGCAGCAGAAGACAATAAGGATAAAACCCCAAGTTCTGTTGTGCCACGTGTCGAGGCGGGCTACGGCAGTTTCTTGGTGAGTGTCGATCTTGGTGAGCTAGGAACTTCTCTCGCGACATCGGATCAACCTCAGACTCCACCTACTGCGGGAGTAAAACCATGAAACTTGATCAGCTTGATAAAACCCCAAAAGAATCTGGCCAACCTAAGAAAAAACGCATGAATGTTGAAAAATTCTTTCAACAATTCAATATGCTGGATATGAGCAATTACGGCAGTTGGCCGCTCTCAGTCAAGATAACATGCTGGATTTTTATTTTCTTTCTAGTCTGTGCGTTGGGCTACTTTGTGGTGATTCGACCTCAGCTTGACGATATTCAGACAGCGCAGGCGCAAGAAAAAAATCTGTTAAATGAATTTCGCGAAAAACAGTCCAAACTTAGAAATTTACAACAGTACCAACATCAGCTTGAAGAAATGCGTGCGAGCTTTAATCAGCAGCTCACACAACTTCCCAAAGAAAGCGAAATTCCTGGATTGGTCGAAGATATTAATATGACAGGCGTAAATTCTGGTCTGAAATTTAAGAACATTCGTCTTGAAAATGAGGTTAAGCAGGAATTCTTTATTGAGCAACCCATTTCAATAGAGGCTACCGGGGATTATCATGCCTTTGGTGCCTTTGTGAGTGGTATTGCTGCATTACCTCGAATTGTGACCTTGCATGATTTTGTAATTGAAGCCAAACAGAGTAAAGAGAAAACCGATATTCCAGAAGTTGATTACGCTGTGAAAGCGAAAACATATCGTTACATTGGTGTCGATGAGCAGGGCAATGCATCAGCTGTTCAGGCCAATACCTCAACGACAACTCCTGCACAAGGAGGTACACCATAATGAACAATAAAATTTTGTGGTTGGGTTTAGTTATACTTGGGCTTTCAGGGTGCGACTCCCGTATAGATGCTATTCATCAGGAGATGGCGACTATTCGTAACCAGCCGCCATTACCTATTGAGCCAGCGCCTGTATTTATGCCTGTACCCAGCTTTCAATATTCTGCAAGCCAGTTGAGAAATCCATTTTTACCAAGTTCATTGGCTGCCGAGCTTAAGATTATGTCGGGTAAACGCGTCTATCCGAACCTTGCGAGACCGAAACAACCTTTAGAAAGTTACGCACTAGAATCTCTGACCATGAAAGGTAGTATGCGTAAAATAAATGCACAAATCATGGCATTGATCCAGACACCAGATAATGAAATTGAACGCGTACAGGTCGGCAACTATATAGGGTTAAATTATGGACGAATTATTCGAATTACCCCTACGCAAATTGATTTAATGGAAATTGTACCAGATGGACATGATGGGTATATCGAACGACCTCGAAGTTTGGTCTTAATTGGGCCTAAGCCTTAAAGTATAAAGGGATAACAATGAGAACAGATTTTAACGTTTTTACGACTGGGGGAGCTCCGATGAAACAGATCATACGTCAATTTTCGATCGGGACAGTTGCTTATGCCATCATGCAGGTTGCAAGTGCTCAGGTTGCAATCACTAACGTGGTTCCAATGAATATTCCAGGACAAGGCACAGAAATTCGGGTCATGTTTAATGGATTGCCGCCTCAGCCTCAAGCCTATCAACTTGAGCAGCCAGCGCGTCTGATTCTGGATTTTGATAAAGCAGGTCAGAAGCTTGCAAAAAGCTTGATTCCTGTGACCACTAATGAAGCTAGCTCAATTGATGTTAGTTCGGATGATAAACGCGCCAGAGTTGTGGTTAATCTAAAAGATGCTGGCGCATTCACCACACGCGTTGAAGGCAATGTTTTCATTCTTAAAATTAACAATATTCAATCGACTGCAACGCCTGTTGCAACGTCAGCACCTGCGCCTCAGCAGGGCATTGGTAATATCGGTTTTCAGCGTGGTGCTCAAGGTGAAGGGCTGGTTGTTATTGATTTGCAAGGAACAAATACGCCTGTTGATGTGCAGCAACAAGGCAGCAAAGTGGTGGTGCGTTTCCCAGGAATCAAAATACCCACACATTTAGCTCGTCGTCTAAATACAACTGATTTTGCAACACCTGTTGCTTCAATAGATTCCTATAATGATGGCAGTAATGGGGTTATTTCCATTCAGTCTACGGGTAGCTACGAATATATGGCCTATCAGGCTGAAAATAAGCTCACCATTAGTTTAAAACGTCCGCAGGATAATGTACGCCTCAATTCCAAAAACAATCAGAATTATACAGGGAAAAAGATTTCTCTAGATTTTCAGGATATTGAAGTGCGCCGTGTACTACAGCTACTTGCAGACTTCACCAATATTAATATGGTCACTGCCGATTCTGTACAGGGTAATATTACGTTGCATCTTAAAGATGTACCTTGGGATCAGGCACTGGATATTATTTTAAAAACAAAAAATCTGGATAAACGCCGTAATGGGAATGTGATCTGGATTGCGCCTGTTTCAGAGTTGATTAAATCTGAAGAAGATGAAGCGAAGGCAATTGCGCAAAGTACCAAGCTTGCACCGCTACAAACTGAATATATTTTATTGAAATATGCTAAAGCTGCAGATATTGAAAAGTTAATTACCCAAGGGCGTAATAGTGGTACATCCAATAGCAATACGAATGGCAGTGCGACTGTTGAACCTTTAGGCGATAGTGTTGGAACTTTGCTGAGTCCAAGAGGAACCATTTCCCTTGATCCGCGAACCAATACCTTAATTATTAATGATACCTCACAAAAAATTGACCAGATTCGTAAGATGATTGACTTACTGGATATTCCAGTCAAGCAGGTGATGATTGAAGCACGGATCGTACGTGCGACGACATCTTTTAGTAAAGAAATGGGTGTGAAATGGGGGATTTTATCTCAAGGTATCAATCAAAATAGCAATCTGTTAGTGGGCGGGAGTGAAACAACGCTTTGGAACTTGCGTAACCCTGATAGTAACGGGACGTATACGATAGAACGTCCAGACAATCTGAATGTGGATCTTGGTGTGACCACCACAGGTGCAAGCAGTATTGCCTTTGGTTTGATTAGTCTTTCTGATTTTATGCTGGATTTAGAACTTTCTGCGTTGCAGGCAGATGGATATGGTGAAGTCATTTCGACACCTAAAGTCATGTCGGCAGATAAGCAAAAGGCTAAAGTTGCAACCGGTGTTGAAGTTCCGTATCAATCAACAACCAATTCGGCTGCTGGTTCAACGGCGACAACATCATTTAAAGAAGCATTACTCAGCCTTGAAGTAACACCTAATATTACCCCAGACGGCAAAATCTTGATGGAACTCAACATTGCCAACGACTCAATTAACAGTTATGCCCAAAATGGCGAAGCGATTTTAAATAAAAATACCATTAACACCAATGTGCTGGTGAATAATGGCGAAACTGTAGTATTGGGTGGCGTATTTGAGCAAACAACCAACAATGCCGTGACTAAAGTACCATTTTTAGGTGATCTTCCTTACGTTGGACGCCTATTTAAGAAGACGGCCAAAAGTGAGGCAAAAAATGAGCTGCTAATTTTTGTGACGCCTCGAATAGTTAATGACACTATTGTTGGAAATCATTAATATAGTTTTAATTCAAGTAATTCAATAGGTGACTCCTTGCCAAGCAAAGAGTTTGACACCCTGCCAAATATTTATTTGGTAGGGCCCATGGGAGCAGGAAAGACAACAGTCGGTCGACATTTAGCAGAGTTGTTAGGGCGTGAGTTTCTAGACAGTGATCATGAAATTGAGCGTAGAACAGGTGCAACCATCCCATGGATTTTTGAAAAAGAGGGTGAAATCGGATTTAGAAGTCGGGAAACCATTGTGCTGGATGATTTAACATCTCGACGGGATTTAGTGTTAGCAACAGGTGGTGGGGTGGTAACACAACCAGCCAACCGGAGCTATTTAAAAACACGAGGTGTTGTTGTTTATTTATACACGCCTGTTGAGCTTCAGTTACAGCGTACCTATCGTGATAAAAATAGACCTTTATTACAGGTTGAAAACCCTGAACAGCGTCTTCGTGATTTATTAAAGTTAAGAGATCCTTTATATCGCGATGTTGCACATCATATTATCGAAACAAATCAAGGTGCTGCCCGAGAGCTGGCTCAGCAAATTTTACGTGTGATTTTAAGTTCTGGATCACATTAAGTTTTTACTGGTTTAAATTTTATGCAAACTCTACACGTTGAATTAGGCGATCGCCGTTATCCGATATTTATTGGTAGTCAGCTAAATCCTCAGAATCTACTCGCACCTTATATCAAGGGTCGTCAGGTCATGATTGTGACCAACACCACGTTAGAACAATTATATTTGCAACATTATCAAGATGCATTACATGCACTTGATAAGCAGGTGGCGGTTTGTGTATTGCCTGACGGTGAAAAATATAAAAATATTGAACACCTTAATCTGATTTTTGATGCATTGCTAAAGGCTGGCTTCAATCGGGACTGTACTGTTTTAGCTTTAGGTGGAGGTGTCATTGGGGATATGGCTGGCTTTGCCGCTGCGAGTTTTCAGCGCGGTGTGTATTTTGTGCAGATACCTACCACTTTGTTATCTCAGGTCGATTCAAGTGTAGGTGGTAAAACAGGTATTAACCATCCACTTGGCAAAAATATGATTGGTGCATTTAAGCAGCCTGAAGTGGTCATGGCAGATATGTCACAGTTAAAGACTCTGCCACCACGTGAACTTTCAGCAGGCTTGGCTGAGGTCATCAAGTATGCGCTACTTGGGGATATTGAGTTTTTAGGCTGGCTTGAAACGCATATGGACGGCCTGATTGCAGGCGATGAAACTTTGTTGGCCGAGGCTGTATATCGCTCTTGTGCACACAAAGCCCGAATAGTTGCCAATGATGAAAAAGAGCAGGGCGAACGTGCCTTGCTGAATCTAGGGCATACTTTTGGTCATGCCATTGAGTCTTATCTTGGCTATGGTGAGTGGCTACATGGTGAGGCGGTTGCAACAGGTATGGTGATGGCAGCAGATTTATCACACCGTCTGGGCTGGATTTCATCAGGTGATCTTGAGCGTACAAAAAAAATTATCCAGCGTGCCAATTTGCCGATATCATGTCCGCCAATTCCACTGGATGAGTTCTTGTCTTACATGTCGCATGATAAGAAAGTACTCAATGGACAATTAAGACTGGTATTATTGCAACAGTTAGGACAAGCAATCATTACCAAGACATTTGATGTTGAGATGATGAAAGCAGCAATTCTAGCAAATCAAGCAAGTCATACATAAGGTGAAAGCATGACAGCACATCGCACAGTTTGGCAAAAGATTCAGCACTATAGCTGGCTGGTCTGTGCGCTTGCCTGTCTGTTTCTGGCGCTGATATTTTGGGCAGTTAATGATTCAGATAAACTGATTGAAATGGATCGTTCCGATGTTGCCCAGACACAAGTACAAATCCAGCCAGAAAAAGTAACCGCGACCAGTCATTTAGGCATGTTGTCCGATGAAGTAAAACCTCTCGATCTGACCACTCGCGTTGTGACCGCGAATTTGCATGAGTCTGAGTTTCGAGGAACCAAATTCATACAGGAAAATAAGAAAAACTGGACGATTGAGGTTTTTCGTACTTCTGATGAAGATATCGTCAAAAATTATTTAAAAACCCGAGATGACCGTAAAAATTTTATTTATTTACGTTTAACTGGCGATACGCAACAAGAACAGTATGTTCTGACTTATGGTAACTTTACGAGTGACAGTGCAGCGGCATTAGAGCTTAAACAGTTGAATTTAAAATTGCCAGCTTCGGTACATCCTCACACTGTCTTGTTTTCAAGTTATGCACCTTTAATTAATGATTTGGGGGCAGATGAATTAGGACTTAATGCACAGCTTTATGAGGTCAATCTTAATCCAGTGGCACTGCCAAGAGTTGAGACACCATCATCAACCAATGCGCCATCGGTCACCAGTTCAACAGCAACGACCAGCACGACAGTCACACGACGTGATACACAAGGTAATGTTGTGGATGTGCGTCAATCAAAAACGAGCGTTGACCCTGTTCCAGCAACTACGAAAGCACCAACTACAGAACAGAAGTTACCAAAAACGCAAGAACGCGAGATTAGTGATCCATTCAATTGATAATAAAAGTTCCAAAATAGAGCATTAATTTTGATCAAATAACATAAATTGCACTATTTTGGTTCGTAAAATGCTTAGCGAATTAAAGTTGCAAAAATATAAAAAAAATTATTGCTTTATATATAAATAGCTTAAATAAATCTTAAGGAAGTTGGCATCCTTTTTGCATTTTTGATGCGCTAATTGATCAATTTGTCCTATTTTGGCGCCAAGCCGTCATAAAATTCAGTTAGCATGCGAAATCGTCGTTTCGCCTGCTTTAAAAAAGTGCGAAATAACTCAACACGTTTTTGTCATTAACTTTATGCCATATACTGCTAAAAAAGCGTATATTCAGGAAGTAACGCAAAAATGTTTTGTGAAACATTTAGCTTTACGTGAGTAGATAGACAACGTCGCGAAGTAATTGATCGTTATACGCTCGAAAGAGCCATGTTGAAGAAGGGTACGCTATGCATTTGCCATCGCCTAACACTGTAGCTCCCGCTCAAGGTTTATACCAACCGGATGAGTTTAAAGATAACTGTGGTTTTGGTTTGATTGCCCATATGAAGGGTGATTCAAGTCATCATCTTGTTCAGACCGCAATTCACAGTTTAAGTTGCATGACGCATCGTGGTGGGATTGCCGCAGACGGTAAGACAGGGGACGGATGCGGTTTACTTTTGGCTATGCCAAAACAATTTTTCCGTGAAGAAGCTAAAAAGCTTAGTGACATTACACTTAGCGAAATTTTTGCGGTAGGGACGGTATTTTTAAATATTGATCCTGCATTGGCACAACATGCGAAAGCGATTTTAACCAAAGAGATCGAGTCTGAAGGCTTACGCGTACTGGCATGGCGTGTTGTTCCAACCAACAACGATGTTTTGGGTGAAATTGCGCTTCAGTCTTTACCTGCATTTGAACAGGTCTTGGTCAACTGCCCAATGGGTGTGACTGAAGTTGAGTTTAACCGTAAGCTTTTCTTGGCACGTCGTCGTGCAGAGCAACAGCTCACTAACGATCCATTATTTTATGTGACTACACTGTGTTCGACTGTAATTAGCTATAAAGGTCTAATGATGCCAGCAGCAATTGCTGACTTCTATACCGACCTGGCTGATGAGCGTCTTGCATCTCATATTGTGGTATTCCACCAACGCTTTTCGACCAACACTTTGCCACGTTGGCCATTGGCTCAGCCATTCCGTTATCTTGCACATAATGGTGAGATTAATACCATTACGGCAAACCGTAACTGGGCAATGGCACGTACACCAAAATTTGAAAACCCGTTATTGCCTGGTTTGACCGAGCTTAAGCCGATTGTAAACCGTACTGGTTCAGACTCTTCAAGCTTGGATAACATGCTTGAGATCCTGATTGGCGGAGGGATGGATCTATTCCGTGCTCTACGTATGCTTGTACCACCAGCATGGCAAAACGTTGAAACATTGGATGCCGACCTACGTGCATTTTATGAGTTTAACTCTAAGCACATGGAAGCATGGGATGGCCCTGCAGGTTTAGTAATTCAGGATGGCCGTCATGCGATCTGTATGCTAGATCGTAATGGGTTACGTCCTGCGCGCTGGGTTGTCACGAAAAATGACTATATTACGCTCGCTTCTGAAATCGGTGTTTGGGACTATCAGCCAGAAGATGTCATTTCGAAAGGTCGTGTGGGACCTGGACAAATTTTGGTTATTGATACCTTTACAGGTAAAGTGCTAGATACTCAGGATGTCAGCAATCACCTCAAACGCATGCGTCCATATCGTCAATGGTTGCGTGAAAATTCATTGCGTTTACAAGGTAGTCCTGAGCTTGAAGAACATTTAATTGATAAAGGGTTGGCAGGTGATAGCCTGAAAGCTGCCCAAAAAATGTTCTTGGTGACTTTTGAGGAACGTGATCAATTGTTACGTCCAATTGCTGAAAGTGGTCAGGAAGCTGTAGGTTCAATGGGCGATGATACGCCAATGGCCGTATTGTCTCGCCAAGTACGTCCAGTTTCTGATTACTTCCGTCAGCAGTTTGCACAGGTGACCAATCCACCAATCGATCCTTTACGTGAATCGATTGTCATGTCGCTTGAAACCTGTATGGGACGTGAACAGAACGTATTTGAACAGGGACCAGAGCATGCAGATCGTTTGATCATCTCAAGTCCAGTACTGTCAAATTCAAAAATGCACCAAATTCGCACACTTGGCCGTAAGGGTTATGAAATTGCGGATATTGATTTGAACTATCCAGAGTCAGAAGGATTACAGGCTGCAATCCAACGCATTTGCGAAGAATCTGCACAAGCGATCCGTGATGGCAAAACACTATTGGTGATTTCTGATAAAAAAATTCGTGAAGGCTATTTACCTGCCAATGCGATTTTGGCAACAGGTGCAATTCACCATTATTTAATCAATATTGGCTTACGTACTGATGCCAATATCATTGTGGAAACTGGTGTTGCACGTGATCCGCATCAATTTGCAGTCATCTTGGGCTTTGGTGCCACCGCGATTTATCCATATTTGGCTTATGATGTGATCAATGATCTGGTCGCTAAAGGTGAGTTGTTGGGCGATCCCGTACATGCACAGGCAAATTTCCGTAAAGGGATAGAAAAAGGCTTGCTCAAAGTACTCTCCAAAATGGGTATTTCGACTGTTGCATCTTATCGTGGCGGACAATTGTTTGAAGCGGTTGGTCTATCTAAAGAAGTTGTGAATACCTGTTTCGTAGGGGTTCCAAGTCGTATCGAAGGTGCGACCTTTAACGATCTTGAAAACGACCAGAAAAAACTGGCTGCAACTGCATGGAAAAATCGTCAGCCAATTGATCAGGGGGGTATGCTTAAATTTGTATTTGGTAAGGAATACCATGCATTTAACCCTGATGTGATTAATTCACTACATAAAGCTGTACGTTCTGGTAATTATCAAGACTTCAAAGAATATGCAGAGCTTGTTAACAATCGTCCAGTGGCAACGATTCGCGATCTATTCAAACTTAAAATAGGCAATTCAATTCCGCTTGAGCAAGTAGAAGCTGTTGAGCAGATTTTACCGCGCTTTGACTCTGCGGGGATGTCAATTGGTGCATTGTCACCAGAGGCACACGAAGCAATTGCGATTGCAATGAACACGATGGGCGGTCGTTCAAACTCAGGTGAAGGCGGTGAAGATCCAGCACGTTATGGCACCATTCGCAACTCAAAAATCAAACAGATTGCATCGGGCCGTTTTGGTGTAACCCCTGCTTACCTAACCTCTGCCGAAGTCTTGCAGATTAAGGTTGCGCAAGGTGCAAAACCAGGTGAAGGTGGTCAGCTACCAGGTGGTAAGGTAAATAGCTTAATCGCACGTCTACGTTATGCAGTTCCTGGGGTCACACTGATTTCTCCACCACCACATCACGATATTTACTCCATTGAAGATTTGTCGCAGTTGATCTTTGACTTGAAACAAGTCAATCCACAAGCGATGGTCTCAGTGAAGCTGGTTTCAGAACCAGGTGTAGGTACAATTGCGGCGGGTGTTGCGAAAGCTTACGCTGATTTCATCACCATTTCTGGTTACGATGGTGGCACAGCGGCATCGCCATTGTCATCGATTCACCATGCAGGCTCGCCTTGGGAGCTGGGTTTAAGTGAAGCACATCAGGCACTTCGTGTGAATGATTTGCGTGGCAAGGTTCGTGTTCAAACTGATGGTGGTTTAAAAACAGGTCTAGATGTCATTAAGGCCGCGATTTTAGGTGCAGAAAGCTTTGGCTTTGGTTCAACGCCAATGATTGCATTGGGTTGTAAATACCTGCGTATTTGTCACCTGAATAACTGTGCGACTGGTGTTGCAACTCAGCAAGATCACTTACGTCAGGAACACTACATTGGTGAGCCTGAAATGTTGATCAACTTCTTCCACTTTATTGCGGAAGAAACACGTGAGTGGCTGGCTGCACTGGGTGTTGCATCACTTAAAGATTTGATTGGTCGTGTCGATTTGCTTGAAATTTTACCAGGTGAAACCGACAAACATGCCCATCTTGATCTTTCGCCATTGATTCAGTCGCATCCTTCGGCAGAAGGTAAGGCGCAATACTGTCAGGTTCAAGGCAATGCACCATTTGATAAAGGTCTATTGGCCGAGAAAATGGTTGCAGAGATGCTTCCTGCGATTGAAGCGGGTACAGGCGGTGAGTTCCATTTCGAAATTGGTAACTGTGACCGTTCGATTGGTGCGCGTTTGTCGGGTGAAATTGCACGTCGCTATGGCAACCTTGATATGGAAGCACATCCTGTAGTGCTTAATTTGAAAGGAACGGCTGGTCAGTCACTGGGTGTTTGGAATGCAGGTGGTTTGCATATCAAACTAGAAGGTGATGCCAACGATTACGTCGGTAAAGGTATGGCTGGTGGTCGAGTCTCTATCTTCCCACCAAAAGGTTCGCCATTCCAAACACAAAACACTGCGATTATTGGTAACACCTGTTTATATGGTGCAACAGGCGGTAAATTATTTGCAGCAGGTACTGCGGGTGAACGCTTTGCAGTTCGTAACTCTGGTGCATTTGCAGTCATTGAAGGTGCTGGCGATCACTGCTGTGAATACATGACTGGCGGTATCGTGACTGTGCTTGGAAAAGTAGGCCATAACTTCGGTGCAGGTATGACAGGTGGCTTTGCGTATGTGCTTGATCTAGAAAATGACTTTGTCGATTACTATAACCATGAGTTGATTGACTTGACTCGTATTTCTACAGAATCGATGGAAGACCATCAAGAAAATCTATTGCGTATTCTTGATGAACATATTCAGGAAACAGGTAGTGCTTGGGCGTATAAGATCCGCAACGAGTTTGATTTCTACAGTCGTAAGTTCTGGTTAGTCAAGCCAAAAGCTGCTAACTTACTGACCCTGTTGAAAGCGACTAAAGCAGATCCTCAATAATTCCACTTACTCATATTTTGATAGGCAGGTGTGGATAACTTTCGAGTTTTCCACATTGACCCACGGAGCAAGACATGGCAGAGCGCCTAAATAATGACTTTCAGTTTCTGGATGTAGCACGCCAAGATCCAGAGAAAAAAGATATTGATGTCCGCAAATCTGAGTTTGTGGAAATTTACAAACCATTTACTGCTGAAGTTGCTGCAAATCAGACGCATCGTTGTTTGGGCTGTGGTAATCCGTACTGTGAATGGAAATGCCCAGTACATAACTATATTCCAAACTGGTTGAAGTTGATTGCAGAGGGCCGTATTTTTCAGGCGGCTGAATTGTGTCATCAAACCAATACTTTGCCTGAAGTGTGTGGTCGTGTTTGTCCGCAAGACCGCTTGTGTGAAGGTGCATGTACATTGAATGACGGCTTTGGTGCTGTCACAATTGGTAATGCAGAAAAATATATTAATGACACCGCTTTTGCATTGGGCTGGCGTCCAGATATGTCTTCAGTTAAATGGACCAATAAAAAAGTTGCGATTATTGGTGCAGGCCCTGCGGGCTTGGGCTGTGCAGATATTCTGGTGCGTAATGGTGTAAAGCCAGTGGTATTTGACAAGCGTCCAGAAATTGGTGGATTGCTGACCTTTGGTATTCCAGAATTCAAGATGGAAAAAGATGTTATGAAACGCCGCCGTGAAATTTTCACGGGTATGGGGGTTGAGTTCCGTCTAAATGTTGAAATTGGTAAAGATGTCACAATCGAGCAATTGCTTGAAGACTATGATGCTGTATTCATGGGTATGGGCACCTACACCTATATGAAAGGTGGCTTCCCAGGTGAAGACTTAGATGGCGTATACGATGCACTCGACTTTTTGATTGCCAATGTTAACCGTACTCAGGGCTGGGAGCAAAATCCGAGCGATTATATTAGTGTTGAAGGCAAAAAAGTGATTGTATTGGGTGGCGGTGATACAGCGATGGACTGTAACCGTACCTCCATTCGTCAAGGTGCTGAAGAAGTAACGTGTGCATACCGTCGTGACGAAGCCAATATGCCAGGTTCACGTCGTGAAGTACAAAATGCACGTGAAGAAGGCGTCAACTTCCTGTTTAATCGCCAGCCTATCGAGATTGTAGGTGAAAATGGTCAGGTGACAGGCGTAAAAGTGGTCACTACTCAGCTTGGAGCTCCAGACAGCCGTGGCCGTCGTAGTCCAGAGCCAATTCCAGGTTCGGAAGAAGTGCTTGCAGCCGATGCGGTGCTACTTGCTTTTGGTTTCCGTCCTAGTCCAGCAGATTGGTTTGCATCATCAAGTATTAACTTGGATGGTTCAGGTCGTGTAGTGGCAGCAGAACAGCAACAATATAAATTCCAGACATCTAACCCAAAAATCTTTGCGGGTGGCGATATGGTACGTGGTTCTGATCTGGTGGTAACTGCAATTTGGGAAGGCCGTGAGGCCGCAGAAGGTATTTTGGATTACCTTGATGTCTAACTTTTAAATATTTAAAGATCCATTTCAAAAGCCTGCAAAGATGCAGGCTTTTGTGTTTTTGTATGACACATACCCAGATTGAGCAATTCTGTCAATTTACTAAGCATTTTCGCCATAGGGATGCCTGATACATCACGCCATACTCAAAAATAGAAAAATAAAAGGAACATGTTATGGCAACGGTAATGATGGATCGATCACCTGCTTATCAGAACCGCCCCAAAGCACTGGGGATCACCGTGAGGCGTTTACAGTTTCATCCCGAAAAGATTAAACGTCATTATTTTGCAAATTCTCCTGTCATGTCACATTTATTGACGGCACTATCTTCAACTTTTCCAATTGGTGAACAGTTCTTTGTGCATAGTGTCAGAAATGTACGTGACCGTATTACAGATCCACAATTACAAACTCAAATTGCTGCATTTGTTGGGCAAGAAGCGATGCATTCCAAAGCACATTCCGAGTTTAATCAGGCCTGGCGTACAGACGATTATAATCTGGATCGGTTTCAGGCATGGCTTGCGCGTAAGGATATCTATGTTCGGAGTTTGCATCCTAAAATTCAACTTGCCATGACCTGTGCATTTGAGCATTTTACGGCGTTGCTTGGCGGTTATATATTGCGCCATCCCGAAGTTCTCAGCAGTCTGGATGAAGATGCGATGAAACTCTGGGTCTGGCATGCGATTGAAGAAATTGAACATCGTTCAGTCGCATTTGATGTATATCAGGCAGTCTATGGCGATGATAAAATTCGTAAATTATTGATGCGTAGTGTCACCACGGGCTTTGCAAGCCTGACATTTTATTCTGCGACGCGTTTGTTTTTACAGGATAAGCGCCAAAGTTTGCCTAAAGTGGGTGGTAATTTATTTGGCCTATATTTGTTGGGTAAAATGGTGATTCAACTCCTGCCAGAATATTTATCTTATTATAAATCTGGGTTTCATCCGGCCGAGCATGATTACAGTAAAATCGTGGCGTACTGGAAACAAAAAATGCTCGATGACTATGCTATGAGTAGTTTTCAGGAAGATCAGATTGAAATGCGTTATAGCTGATTTAAACAGGGTAAACATAGAAACGGGTCAAGCACCCGTTTTTTATGTATTAAAGAAAATACACAACAATCGACTTTATTCCTCGCTACAATGTCTCTAAAGCAAAAATATCAAGAAACATGAGGTTAGTTATATGAATTTATTTAAAAAATTAGCACTTTCGACTGTCTTGGCAAGTACGCTGGTATTTTCTGGATGTGGCTATAATACTTTACAGGCAAAAGATGAGTCGGTTACGGCTGCTTGGTCAGAAGTTCAGAACCAGTATCAACGTCGCGCAGATTTGGTGCCAAATCTGGTTAATGTGGTGAAGGGATATGCCAAACATGAACAACAGGTCCTGACTGATGTGACTCAGGCACGATCCAATGTAGCTGGTCTAAAAGTAGATAAAGAAGTACTCGAAGACCCACAATTATTTGAAAAATACCAGCAAGCACAAAGTCAATTAACAGGTGCTTTGTCACGCTTGATTGCTGTTTCTGAAAATTATCCAGACTTGAAAGCAAATGAGCAGTTCCGTGATTTGCAGGTACAACTTGAAGGTACTGAAAACCGTATTGCTGTTGCGCGTAACCGTTATATTACAACGGTTCAGGATTACAATACTTACGTTCGTCAGTTCCCACAGGCGATGACCGCAAAAGTGATTGGTATGCACACCAAGCAAAACTTTAGTGCTGACGCGGGTGCAGAGAAAGCGCCCACAGTATCGTTTAATTAAGTTTACTGAGCTGGGGTGATCATGATTCAAAAGAAAATGGCCATGTCTCGACAGTTCATCATACAGCTGTTTTTGGCATTGCTGTTATGTTGTTTGACGATCACTTTTTCGAGTATAGCCAAAAGCGCTGAAACTACATCTACTGATGATGCAACTGATTTAGTGGTTGCTCAGAAAATAATTAAGAATCAACAGCAGACTGAAAAATCATCATCTGCAAGCGCAGTTGCGGTTCAGCAGCCTCAAATTGCCAATGATATGGCTGATGGTCAATCGATCCGTAATTTGCCATCGTTAAATGAGCCTGTCATTGATCAGGCTAATTTACTAAGTTCTGAGCAAAGGCAGGCGCTGTCTGACCAGATTCGTCAATTATATCAAACGGGCAAGGCGCAAATGGCAGTTGTCATTGTACCGACTACAGGTCAGGAAGATATTTTTGATTATGCCATGCGTGTGGGCGAAAAGTGGCAATTAGGATCCGCTAAACGTGACAATGGCATACTGATGGCAATTGCAGTCAATGATCGGCGCATCCAGATTCTGACAGGATATGGGCTTGAAGGCGTGTTACCTGATATTGTGGTAGGACGGATCATCCGTGATCAGATCACGCCTTATTTCAAGCAGGCGCAGTATGCACAGGGTATTCAGTCTGGTGTCAATGAAATTGAAAAAATAGTGAATATGGATCCAGAAATAGCACAACAAGCTGCTCAGGATTTAAAACAGCGTCAGGAGCAAGCCCTGCACGAGCAACAAGCCCGCTCACAAATGATGGTGTATTCATTAATAATTGTGGTGGTGGGAATTTTTGCCTCTTATATCGTAGGTAACCGTTTAAGTGCTGCAACAGCGGGTGTCGCGGGTATTGCCGCTGGCGTGATCAGTGGCGTTGGGCTGATCACCAGTCTATTGATCGGACTTGGAATATTTTTACTTCTCATTACTTCACTTGCTCAACTCATTTTGCAGATTTTTGCGTCGGGTGGTGGGCGTGGTGGCGGTGGCGGCTTCGGAGGTGGTGGAGGCGGCGGCTACAGTGGTGGCGGTGGAAGTTTTGGTGGTGGGGGAGCATCAGGATCATGGTAACAAAAACAGATACAACACGAATCATTACCCAGCCAAAATTAAAAGAAAATAATCAACCAAGTTTGAAGCGTTGGTTTAAGCATTTTTTCTATTTACCTGCCAGTAAACGCTTTTTTTCTCAGGCAGATCAGGCTGCTATTGCGGCGGCAGTGAAGCTGGCAGAGCACGGTCATATTGGTGAAATTCAGGTGGTGATAGAGGGCCATATTCCTTGTTCTCAAGCTTACCATCAAAATACACGACGACGTGCAGAGCAGTTATTTGCCGAACTTGGCGTATGGGATACCCAATACAACAGCGGTATTTTACTTTATCTTAATTTATGTGAAAAAAAAGTAGAACTGGTGGTCGATCGAGGAATCTGTACCGAATCACATACTCAGGCATGGCAGATGATATGTGAACAAATGATCCAAAAACTTAAACAAGATCAATATCGTGAGGCAGTAGTCAATGCCGTGACGGAAATCGGTCAAGTGCTTGATCAGTTTTATGATGGGTGTAATCAGAATGATCAAGATGAATTGGATAATCAACCTATTATTTTGAATTAAAAGCAGCATCAGTGAATAGTCATACTGCTTTTAAAAGGGCTAATCTAAATTAAAGTGGTAAAGGTGCAGGTGGAATCGGGGCTGGCTCTACAGAAAGTAGAATCAACTTTTGTTCCTCGGTAAAATGTTCAAAAGACTGCTGCGAGTAGTCATGCGGCCAGCAAATCTCGACTTTTTGCGAAAGTGGTCGGTAAATTGCAGAATATAAAGTTCCATAACCTCTTAACCATGCATCTTGATAGAGCGGCTTGGTGAGTAAACCTTGAAGGACTTCATGTGAATTGGTAGCGTGATGTAGTACTTGTTCCAAAAAAGTCAGTCGTTCTGCCGAATGTGTTGCAGTCGCATGTTGCGGCCATTCAATGGCATTTTGATAATTGGTGACGGCATGGCGTTTCACCACTTCAGGTTGGCGATCAGGACTCACAAAAACCGTATTCCATTCACCTTTACGGTCGAGCAGTGTGACACTATAGGTCATATGCACTGGAATACGTTTTAGAATGTTGACTGCATCTTGAGTGGTGTGTGCCAATTCCAGAATATATCTTAAAACTAGGGGAATTCCAAAACCTGTACCTGTAACAGTGCGCCCTCCAAAAGACAAGGACGCAGATAATCCTGCTTCATTGACGCCATCGAGTGCACCCCACAAACAGTCACTCATGGCAATGACACGTTGATCTAACCAACGGGTATTGAGTAAATTCCCTTCCAGTAAAACTGGTGCAAAATCATAATTTCGCAATAAGATGGGTTCTTCTTGCCCTTTAGGATCAAACCAGACGCCTTGTGAACATCCTGCAATATATGGAGGCGGACACCAGAGAGACAAAAAGCGTGACTCAACATCACCTCCCCCAGTCAGCTCAATCAATTGTTCCCAAAGTGGAACTAATTCTGGCATGTAAGTGCGTAATGCCTGTCGACATTCTAAATAGGTGGGGCGTCCAGTCACTCCACTGCGTAGAAACCAGGCACGGTATCCTGGCCAGAGTTGCTGGAATATTGCTTTCCATTTTTCGTTGGGCGTATCTTCGACCAGCGCCTGAAATTGAAATTCGACAGACATAAATTTTCCTTATAATATTTTGAATGATCCTGGAGCAGGGGCTAATTCATGATGTGTGGTTGCAATTGGTTTTCCTGCATAATAACTTTTAATACCACGGATCCAGTCACGAGCACGAATATTCAATCTAAAGTTGTCATCCATAGATCGACCGCGTGTAATTAAAATGCCTAAATCTGCACCTTCATAGCGATAATCGCCTGGGCCTGTGATACGCAAGAAAAATGCCTCACGTTCTGTATCAATTGCGCGACGTGCGTAATCAAAACGTTGATAGGATACACTACCGTCTTCAGCCATACGGTAAATTCCTGTTGGTGGTGCGTGAGTCACCTGATCAACTTTATCTTCTGTGTACTTGATGACCACTTGTGACCAAGAGTCAATAAAATGTGGTTGTGCCCAGCGTTCATTAATTTCTTTCACATTTAGATCGAAAGGAACACCAGAAAACTCAAGTAAATGGAAAAGGAATAATGGTGCATCTGCATAGGCAAAAGCAGCATGATTGGTCATTGGGCTCGCGCCACAGATGCGTGGATTTAACTCGCCAAGATAGACTTCGTCTGTATCAATATCAATCAGAAAATCTAAATCGAAATATCCACGATAGCCTTCATTGAGAAGCTGATTACCAAATTTTTCTGCCATTTCACGTGCTTTAATTCGCACACGTTCAGAAAATGCGCCTGGGAAAATTTCGTTGCCACACCAGCCACCCTGATAGGGGGTTAATTCTTTAGCACCAACCACTTCAGTCAGTAAGGGGCCAACCAACGTACCAGACTGGGTAGCACATGCTTCAAGCGTTGCACCACGGCAATTGATACGTTTCATGACCTTTACTTCAGGATCCTGAATAATTTCTTGTTCATATTTACTGAAATCATGCTGATTTGCGATAAAGAACGTGGTGTGACCTGAATCGCCAAATGCCGTTTGAATGACCAAATCTTGACCTAAGCCATATTCTTCTGCAATTTTCATGAGATGTTCATAGCTATCCACTTTCACCAATGCATTTGGAACTGAATAAACACCTGCTTTATTGCCGATACGTACCGTCTCCATCTTGTTGTCGCAGCGCTGGCGTAATGCTGCAGGTGGAAACCAAATGTCCAGACCAATTTCTTTGGCCAGTTCTTCTGTTTTTTCATCAAACATCAAGAATGTTGCAACGGGATTACCACCACGACGCTCAATCAGATCAACTACATCTTTATGCTGGAGTAGATAATTGTTGATGTCTTCAATCGAGTTAAATTCATCGTGTAATGATTCAGGCGGTACAAAAACATTAGGATGGCGCCCATCAAAGCAGTCAATATAATTGATATAGCGAAAGCGATTCACCCAACGGTCTATGCCCAATAAATTAAAGTTTGTTGCACTAATGAAATAAATTGGTCTTTCATTACGGTGAAACATGAGCAACATATCAGAGATGCTCGTGACTTTATTACTATAATTCATATTCAGTTCCTTAGGGTCTGGTCTTTTCTGAGGATAGAGACTTTGCCAATAGTGTCGGATGAATGCACAAATAGAGGGTGGATACTGGATACTCATATATTGTGTTCCATCTGTTTCGGGTTCAGTTTTTTAATGATCTATCCAGCACGTAAGTTATTGATTTGCTGATATTGCATAATCGATTCAAAAGATTCTTTTGCGTGTAGAACTCGATCAAGCGTTTCTTGTGTAAAGACACGAAATCCGAGTTCAGGGCGGAAACCATGAATTTCTTTCACATCCAGTGCTGCCATGAATTTTAAAATTTCAGAGCTGATGACCTGCCCAGGTACTAAAATTGGAAAGCCAGGCGGATATGGAATTACAAACAGGGCTGAAACCAGTTCACGACCTGATGCAATAGCTACGGCTGCTTCCTGCATATCAATATATTCACAGCTCGAATCTTCATAGGACAGAAAAAATGCCTGACGAATATTACCGTCACGGGTTTGAATGGCTGGGTTTAGACTTTGACCCCGAAATGCACGATGGAAAGCAGAGAAATCAGGTAATGGTGGTTGCTCTTGAGTGAGAGAGTTAACACGTTTTAAGTGAATGCGACGCTCGGCTGAGCTCATGTCAGCTACACGACGATCTACATCACGTGCAATCTTGACCAGCACTTCAATCAGATAAGCAATTGCAGAACGTGTGGTTCCAATATTGATAATAAACAGAACAGTATTACGAGAGGTCTTATTGATTTGAATCCCGTATTTATTCATGAGTTCGGTATTTTTGAAGGTATCTCCATCCATCCCGACCATACCAATCATCAGCGTTGCGCGGGTAGGATCCATGACAAACTCATCCATGCTCCACGCTTTCTCTAAATTTGCCCAGCCTTTACCTTCATCAAAATAGCTATTGACTCCAGATTCACGGTAAGCAGTTGGAATGATATTGCCAACGCGCAAGAAGTGGAAATGACGCTTGAGTAAGGGGTGATGCATGACCTGTTCGCGCAGGCTCATCGCAAGTTCAAGCTGTCGCTGTACCAGTTGATAACCTTCCATTTCAACCTGACGCCGTCCTACATCCAGCGATGCCAGAATCTGATAATTGGCCGAAGTTGAAGTATGGGTCATGTAAGCTTCAATAAAAGCTTCTTCGCTCTTTTCTTTAAAATCCTGATCCCAGATATGAATCATGGAACCCTGACGCAGTGCAGTTAAGGTCTTGTGTGTCGAATGCGTTGAATAAACGCGAACACGTGCCAAAGCAGGGTCTGGCATGAGACGAGTGTTGATGAGCTGTTGATCATCTTCCCAGTCAATACTGTCTTTCCACTCGGCATATTCTCGGGCATATTCAGGCGTTTTAAAACGTTCAGCCAGCTTAGCGGCATTGGCCATGGCTGTGCGTTGGCGATAAATGGGATGACAACTTGCAAAAGCAAACCATGCTTCATCCCATAAAAAAATCAGATCAGGTTTAATGGCCAGGCATTCCATCATCACCCGTTCTACGTCATAGACAACACCATCAAAGGTACAATTGGTGAGTAGAACCAGTTTAACGCGATCAAGCGTACCTGCTCGTTTAAAGCTCAATAAAGTTTGTTTAATGTGCCAAATTGGCACCGCCCCATACATTGAGTATTCATTGAGTGGATACGAATCGAGATAGGCGGCACTGGCGCCTGTAAGCACCAAACCATAATGATGTGATTTATGACAGTTGCGATCTACCAGTACAATATCACCTTCACGTACCAGAGATTGCACCACAATCTTGTTACAGGTGGAGGTTCCATTGGTTGCAAAGAAAGTCCGTTTGGCACCAAATGCACGGGCTGCATATTCCTGCGCATGTTTTAATGGGCCAACAGGTTCCAGTAATGAATCCAGACCGCCTGAAGTGGCTGATGTTTCGGCCATAAATAAATTCATGCCATAAAACTGTGCCAGATCACCAATCCAGTTGCTATTAAGAATGGCTTTACCACGTGCCAGTGGCAGTGCATGGAACATACCTGTTGGTTGTTTGGAATAATCGCGTAATGCATTAAAGAATGGTGTACGGTAACGCTCACCCACACCTTTCATAATCGCATTGTAGAGCTCGATATGGTCTTCTTCGCCAAAGAAAATGCGTTTAAAGATTTCACTGCCAGCATGAGAAGCAATATTTTCCACACCTGCATCGGTCACTAAATAGAGATCCAGTTCTGGACGTAACTTCGCGATATGGCGGCCTAATAGTGTTCCACGCTCCATTTCTGGAAGGGATTCAATATCCTGATCGACATCTATAAATAAACGTTCCAGCATATCAACATGATTGACCGATCGTGCTGGAAAGCCGTGCCGAATCACCACAGCTTGTAAGTTGAAATTAATTAGGGATGCAATCAGGGCATCTTCAAAGCTCGGAACAACCACAATATCAAAAATAAATGGATCGTCAGAACAGCGCTTGCTAATCACTCGACGACGCAGTGCATCCTCTTCTGCTGGAGACATTTCATCCACGATGAGCACTTCAAAATAAGGCTGAGATAGACGTGCCTGTTGCTCACTTGTGGTTTCAATGTGAGAGGGTAATTCACGTTCACTTTGGAGCACTTTGTTATCGTGACGATAAGTCCCCGCAGACAAGGCACGATGAATACGGCGTGCAAGCTGTCGAGCGGTAGTAAAATCTTCACGTTCAATATACTGACAGAGTTCAGCAAAAACTCGCTTGCTTGGAAATGCCCAATAACTTTCAATTGGAATTAAAAAATCCAGAGTGAGCCGTAAACGAGTTAAAACTTTGGCACGATCTTGGTTATTAATCTGAAGATCTGCCAGATACCCAATATCTTCTACGAGATTAATCCAGCTATCAGAACGTATCTCCCATACGCTACGATGCTGGCTTAATGAATTTGTATTCGTCATAAGCTTATATCTTTGTTATCAATCTTTCTTTATCTTTTACGTTTTAGTTTTTAATCAATTTAGTCGTCTGGTTTGACCAATGGACCTAAACTATCCAGATAAGGGAAAGCTGTCGTATCTTGATAAACTGTAAAATTACAGTCACGATCTCTAAAACTTTTTAGAGGCTGGCCTAGGCTGCGTAAGCCACGTCTACGCTCCCTGCGTACTTTTTCAAGGTCAACATCAATAGGAATAATTTCTGGGCCTGCCTCAGATTGATGCAGAACATAACCAGATGGATCAATTACGATAGATCGACCAATACCGCCGTCTCCAACACCGTTAATATCAATAAAATAAACCTGATTTTGTGCAGCGGATGCCCGTGCAATTGAAAGCTCAATATCACGGTCAATGGTATCGGTCATGGTTGGATGCAAAATCACTTCCGCGCCCATGGCGACCAAAGTACGCGTTGTTTCTGGGAACCACATGTCATAGCAGATCGAAACGCCAAAGCGCCCCACCTCTGGCACGTCAAAAACACAGAACTCATTACCACCAGCGACACTTTTTTCATAAGGACGAAATGGAAACATCTTGCGATAACGTGCAACAATTTGTCCTTGAGGATTAATCACAGATAACGTGTTGTAAATGACGTCACCTTCTGGGCTTTCGACACGTTCAAACAATGAACCTGGAATCAGCCATAGTCCCGTTTCACGGGCAAGTTCGGCCAATTGCGCTTCGGTCTGGCTTGGAAAAACTTCTGCGGTACTATGCTTTGGTCCTAACGGGGCGAGTTCTGAAAATAAAACCATTTTGACCCATGGATAACGCATGCGAATATGACGCATATAATTACCCATTTGTTCTACATTACTGGTAAATGCAGAGACCTGCATTTGTATGCCGGCGATACCAAAGTTGCTTAACATATTTTCTCCTTACTTGCTTTTCCAGAGATCATGAACATCAAGCATCGAACCTACAGTTAAATTACATAATGCATCATCGCTGGAATTGATTTGTATCCGCACCATTTCAATAAAGACACAAATCTATGAGCCACTATTAATCAAATTTGGCAATAAAAAAATCAAATTAATTGCATAAAAAATCTATTTTTTTTGAAAAAAACCTATCACTCCATGATCATTTTTTTGACACCTTTAAAGTTAATTTCTGCCTTCAATCACACTCAAGCAAGTGCCAATTTTTAAAAATAATCAGGAGCCAATTTTAGCTATTGTAAAGTATTGTTAAATAAATATGTTTTAGCAAGTCTTGTAATTTTTATTGAAAAAATGATTAAAAAATAATAGGCAAGAATTTTTGCATATTTGAAGAAAGATGAACTTTTTTGATCAAAATCGGCTTAGAGGCAATCAGACAAAAGCTTTTCTATTCAAGTCGCTTTTAAGCAGAGTTTTTAAGAAAGTGGATAAATCACTTAATACTTAATAGGTTTTAAGTCTATAAAAGTAAAAAAATACAAGAAATAATCGTGAGTTGTAAATCAAGCTGTAAGAATGAAATTTTTGAATCAAGGAGAAAAAGTGACAATTTTGAAATAAGACCGATGAAAAGCTTACTGAAATAATTGTTACGAGATTGTAGTTTGATTGAAAAATATCCGAAATAACCTACCAAACTCCTACCTTATTGGACTTATCTTATTTTAATTGAGAATCATTCTTACATATGGTTCTTAATTCTTAAAAATACACGGAGATAATAAAATGGGAAGTTTAATGAAAGCTGCAGTAGTCACTGCTTTTAATCAACCGTTAGAGATCAAGGATGTAGAAATACCGAAAGTTACTTCAGGCAAAGTATTGGTGAAGATGATTGCAACGGGAGTCTGTCATACCGATTTACACGCTATGCACGGTGATTGGCCGATCAAACCCAGTCTCCCTTTCATTCCTGGACACGAAGGTGTAGGTGAGGTGGTCGAAATTGGAGAAGGCATTACACACTTAAAAATTGGCGATACAGTGGGTGTTCCTTGGTTATATTCGGCATGTGGTCATTGTGACCATTGTTACGCCGGCTGGGAAACATTATGTAAGCAACAGCAAAACTCTGGTTACTCTGTAAATGGTAGTTTTGCAGAATACTGTCTGGCCGATGGCGAATATGTTGGAGTGATTCCTGAGGGCGTAGATTTACTTGAAATCGCGCCAATTTTATGTGCAGGGGTAACTGTATATAAAGGTTTAAAAATGACAGAAGCCAAAACTGGTGATTGGGTTGCAATTTCTGGTATTGGTGGCTTAGGTCATGTTGCCGTACAGTATGCAAAAACGATGGGCTTTAATGTGGTTGCAATTGATGTAGATGACAGCAAATTGGAACTTGCCAAACAGTTAGGTGCAGATGTGGGAATCAATGCACTTAAAGTTGATGTAAAAGAAGAGGTCCTAAAAGCGACAGGTGAAGGTTGTCATGGGGTATTGGTGACTGCTGTTTCTCCTAAGGCTTTTGAACAGGCAGTATCCGTTGTACGACGTGGTGGAACCATGGTTTTAAACGGCTTACCACCAGGTAAATTTGACCTTTCAATTTTTGATATGGTGCTGGATGGAATCACCGTGCGTGGTTCGATTGTAGGAACTCGGCTGGATCTGAAAGAAGCGTTGGATATTGCAGCGCGTGGAAAAGTAAAAGCACATATTAGCGTAGAACCCCTAGAAAATATCAATGATATTTTTGAGCGAATGGAACAGGGTAAAATTGATGGACGTATTGTGATTGACCTTAAACTCTAAGTTAAATAGTTTAATTAGAACCAGTCTTTAAGGCTGGTTTTATAATTTTTAAGGCGATGAAATAAAATCAGTATTTGTGACTATCATCCATCATATAGGAGATACACAGTAGATCTATCATTCCGAATAGGTGTCTCATAAAGACAATAACTCAATAAAGTGACAATTTTTTACAATACGCACCTGACAAAAATTGTCACTTTCTTACACTTTATGTAAATAAAAAAAGATGGATAGAATTAAAATATTTATTTAAGTATATGATTGTATTATTTAAAAAAATATTTTTAAAACTTGGCACACTCTATGCAATAACTTATACAGCGACCAACGCGAAATAAAATCACAACATTGGTGGAGAAATTTTATGAATGCACAAAAGGGTTTTACCTTAATTGAATTGATGATTGTCATTGCGATCATTGGTATTTTGGCAGCGATTGCGATTCCTGCTTATACAGATTATACAGTCCGTGCACGTGTTTCTGAAGGATTAACAGCAGCATCATCCATGAAAACGACGGTTTCAGAAAATATTTTAAATGCAGGTGCATTAGTTGCAGGTACTCCTTCAACTGCAGGCTCATCTTGCGTTGGAGTCCAAGAAATTTCAGCAAGTAATGCCACTACGAACGTAGCAACTGCTACATGTGGAGCGAGTAGTGCTGGACAAATCATTGTAACTATGGATACTACTAAGGCTAAGGGCGCTAATATAACATTAACGCCAACATATGCTAGTGGCGCTGTAACATGGAAATGTACGACAACTTCTGATAAAAAATATGTACCATCAGAATGTCGTGGTTGATAGTAGTACTATATGGCTTTAAAAGAAGAACTTTTATAAGTTCTTCTTTAAATTATAAAAAATGAATAGTATTTTTAAAAAAATCAAAAATTACACGATAGTTTCTGGTGTATTTTTCCTTGGTAGTGCTTTTATAATTCCAAATACTTCAAATTTATCTTCTACTTTATATAAAGAGCTAATTGCAGTTTTAGGTTTGCTAATATTGCTAACTGTGAAGTCCTTTGATTATAAAAAAATTCTAATTCCTAAAAATTTTTACTGGTTCTTATTTGTCATATTCATAATTTTTATTCAGTTAATTGTAGGTGAGATTTATTTTTTCCAAGATTTTTTCTTTTCAATTTCATTTTTAGTAATTCTATTTCTGAGTTTTCTTTTAGGTTTTAATGAAAGATTAAATGGTGATGACCTAATAGTAAAAAAGATTGCTTGGATTTTTATTATTGTGGTTCAGATTTCATTTCTTATTGCTATAAATCAAAAAATAGAAATAGTTCAAAATTTTTTTCTATTTAGCTCCTCATATAATGGTCGTTCTACTGCTAATCTGGGTCAACCAAATCAATTTTCGACTTTGATTTTAATAACTTTATTTCTATTATGCTATTTAAGAGAAAAAAATAGTTTAAATAATATGGTATTTAATATTTTATCTTTTTGTTTGATTTTTGCTAATGTAATGACGCAGTCTAGAAGTGCATGGATAAGTGTAATTCTGATTTCTCTATTATATCTTTTAAAATTTCAAAAAAAGATAGAATTAAGAAGAGTTATTTTTTTCAATATTGTATTTTGGACATTAGTTTATTGTGTTCCATTACTATTTAATTTAATTTTTTTTCAAAAAAATAGCTATTCTACGTTTGATCGTCTTACTATGGGATCTTCTCGGTTTGAAATTTGGCCTCAATTATTAAAAGCTGTATTTCATAAACCATTTATCGGATATGGTTGGGGTCAGACAGGAGTAGCACAATTAGAAACAATTAATAAATCTTCAACAAAAGGAGAATGGTTTACATACTCACACAATTTGTTCTTAGATTTAATGTTATGGAATGGTTTTTTTATAGGTTTAATAATCTCTATTTTAATTTTATGCTTTTTGATTGAGCTATATTCTTCAATTAAAAATAAATCTGATTTATTTTTATTTTTTTGTGTTGTGGCTTTTTTTGTACATTGTTTATTGGAATATCCTTTTGCATATACTTACTTTTTAATTCCTGTTGGCTTTCTATGTGGTTATATCTCTACTCAAAATATCAAAAATTCTATATCTTATTTTAATTTATCAAAAAGAAAATTGACTTTGTTTCTTGGGTGTTGTTGGTTAGGCTATGTAGCTTTTTGGGTTGAAGTTTTAGATATTTCAAAGAAAAATGAAATATATGCTAGACAATTTCTTTTTAGTAATCATGTTAAATTTTATAATATAGAAAACTATATACTTGATGGCTTTTCTAAACAATTAGATTTTCAATATTTAGACTATTGTGAACTGAAAGATAAATATCAACTATTAGATTTTAAGAAAGTTGCTTATCGATATCCAAATGCATCTATTGTTTATAAGTATTATTCAATTTCTGCTGAAATGAAAATGGATCAAAAAAGTGCAAATCAAATTATAAGAGCATATAGTGTAATAAAAAATCAAAAAATTATAAAACCTAAGTTAAAATTTTGTTCAATAGAATATTGATATATTTTATTATCAATTGATAATCATTATTATTATATTGAGTGGTTTTATTTTTGAATTTATTTAAATAATGTATATATTTTTAAAATATTCATTTTTTTATTCTAAATATTACAATTGTTAAATTTTTCTTAAAATAAATAATAATAGCTTTATTTTAAAAATATAATTAAAACAATTACTTATTTTTCATTTATTCAATATTTTATTTTGAGTTAATGCTCTAAAAATATTTTTAATTATTTAATATAAATTTATAGATTTGTTCAAAGTTTGGTCTTATAATGTGCTTACTGTTTATTTATTTTGTTTTAATTTTATTTCTTGGTGTCTCTTATGAAACGTTTTTTATCTCTTGCTATCTTGGCTGTAAGTTCTTCTCTTGTCGTTTCTCAAGTAAATGCAGAAACTGCATCAACTAATTTTGATGTAAAACTTAATGTTTTAAAGTCATGTTCTATTGCAAAACCAAATGATATTAATTTTGGTAATTTATTGCTTTCTGATCTAAAAACACAATCTGCAAATACCACCTTAACTGTAGCTTGTACAGCAGGTACTGGTTATAATATTGCGATGTGGGGACAAAATAACTTAAAGAATGTGAATGATCAAAATTCAATCCTTGGTTATAACATTAAATTTGATAGTAATAATACTGCAAATGTAGCAAGCAGTGGTACAGGTAATAATCAGGATTATACAGTTGTAGCAACATTGACTGGACAAAATACAAATGTAAAAGAAGGACAATATAGCGATACTGTTACTGCACAAATTTCTTATTAATTTGTGATTAAGGTGTGGGTAAATATTTATCATGGGATGTTATAAATGATACGTGGAGTCATCTTATTTATTTTAAGCCTATGGGCAATGTTTACTCATGCTGCCAGTTTACAGGTCGCACCAATTCTTCTTGAATTTAATCCGAATGAAAAAATTCAAGAGCTTTGGCTGATGAATACAGGCGATGAAACGATTCGTGCGCAAGTGCGGGCGAAAAGCTGGACGCAAAAAGAAAATCAGAATGTTCTTGAGGACACCAAAGATTTGATTGCAAGTCCGATGATCTTGTCTATCCAACCGGGTCAGAAACAATTGGTTCGTGTGGTTAAACTCAATCCGACGTTGACGACAGAGCAGGCTTTCCGATTAATTGTAGATGAGCTTCCAAGTGATAAAGCAATTAAAATCAATGGTGTGCAGCTTTTATTGCAATATTCTATTCCTGTTTTTTTTAAAGCCCCTAGCACTCAACCCGTCATTACAGATCCTAAAAAGCCAATGTCTTTAAATGGCGTCCAGTTTTCATTTAAAGATCATCAATTAATAGTCAAAAATCAGTCGTCACACTATATACGTTTGAGTCAGTTGAACTACATTGATGAAACTGGCAAGAACATACCAGTTCTTGGCGGATTGGTCGGATATGCGCTGGTTGGACAAATGATGCAATGGCCAATACCTAAAGGCATTGCTATTTCGCCAAAAGGGCATTTTGAAGCGTTGATTAATTCAGATGATATTGCACAACCCTTGCCGCTAACACCTTAATTTTTAGTATTCAATGTCTAAATTTGCTTATCTGCTTGGGGCAGGTGTAGGCATTACTTATGCATGGGTCACGCCCTATGCATATGCTGATGTCTTATCTGAACAGCCTATACATCAAGATTTATATCTGGAAGTCACATTAAATAATGCACCTGTTCCAGATATTTTCCAATTTACTCAAGAGGGTAATTCATTATTTACATCTTTAGAAATATTACAGAAACTTGGAATAAATACCTCTGGATTATTTACACCGCAAACTGATATTCAACATATTGATCTTAAAACTGTTGCAGGTTTAACCTATGAATATGATGAAGCAGCACAAAAACTGAATTTGCATGTTTCTCTCAATTTATTGAATCGTAAAAATGAATATGCATATGATAATAAAAAGGAAATAGCAAAACTAAACCCAGACCAGCAAAAGTTTGGGATGTTGATGAATTATGATGTTTATGCACAATCAATCGAAAACCAGCACGAGTTGAATTTGTGGAATGAAATGCGATTATTTGGTGTACAAGGTGGTCTATTAAGTATTTCATCAAGTTCGACATTCTCAAAATCATCTGAAAATAATCAGTTCCGTTCTTATATTCTGGATACTTACTGGCAAAAAGATTATCCAGACCAATTAATGAGCTTGGTGATTGGGGATGCACAGTCAGCGGCATTTTCATGGGCACGTTCAACACGGATCAGTGGTATATCCCTGTCTAAAAACTATAATTTGCAGCCGTATCGTGTTGTAACTCCTTTATTAAAGTTTAAAGGGGAAAGTATTTTGCCTTCGACAGTTGATTTATTTATTGATGGTCTAAAACAAAATACACAATCGATTTCACCTGGTCAGTTTGAAATTCAAAGCAAGCCTACACTGAATGGAGCGGGTAATGCTCAATTAGTGATTACAGATATTAATGGTGAGCAAAAAACCTTGAGTTTTAAGTTGTATGGTACAAAATCTTTATTACAAAAAGGGCTAGATGAATGGTCGTTTAATCTAGGGGTAACCAAGTTAGACTATGCTACAGCATCTTTTCACTATGATGATCAGCCATTATTCAATGGTAATTACCGTTATGGTTTAAACGCACATACCACAGTGGAATTACATTCAGAACTTAGTCCGCAGCTTGGTTTATTGGGCGCTGGTGTGGTGCAACAGCTTGGAACACGGGGTGGTGTAGTCAATGCTGCCTATGCCTATAGTCAACATCAAGAGGATCAGGGTGGTTTATATCAACTTGGTTATAGCTGGAGTTCCAGAAACTTTAATTTTTCGTACAATACCTTTAAGCAGCAAGGTACATATACAGATATTGCTGGATTAATGGGATATGCTTTTCCAGAAAAAATGGATCAGGTTTATCTGGGTTTCTATACGCGTTTTGGGCAGTTTGGTGGAAGTTATATTGCACAGCGTTATGCTCTTGATCACACGTCCAGTCGCTATGCATCTTTTACGTGGTCTCAAACATTTCAGTCACATGCCAATCTGAGTCTGAGCTATAACTATAATATTGAACAGCGTCAAAATGAAATTTATCTTGGATTCTCATTTCCATGGGCGCAACGTAAATCTGTAACGGTCAGTACCCAAAATACAGCGGGAAGGCAGCAAAGCTCTGCAACCTTCATGCAATCGATTAATCAGGATCGTGGTGGTTGGGGCGGGCAATTACGTGTGAATCAATATGATGATGGACAGAGTTATTTAGGACGACTGGGTTATCTGGGCAATTCTTCAGAGATGGCAATCGAGTTACAACAATCACAGTTTTCGGGTCAGCAACAAACTGCTATAAGCGCATCTCTCGATGGATCTTTGCTGTGGATGGGAGGGCAATTTGCACCGATGCGTAGAAGTCTGGGGGCATTTGCACTGGTTTCAACATCGGGGATCCCTCATGTGCCTGTGATGCTTGAAAATCGTAACGTGGGCTATACCAATGATCAAGGTTTTTTGCTGGTCAATAGTTTAAATGCCTATCAGCATAATAAGCTTTCAATTGATACTTTAAAGTTACCATTAGATTTACAAATCAAGGAAACACAACTGGATGGCGTTCCTCGTCAATCCAGTGGGATTCTGGTTAATTTTCCGATCTATAAAATGATCTCAATTCAAATGCAAGTCATCGATATTAATGGCAATATAGTCGAAATGGGAAGTCCAGTGTTTCGCTCGTCAGATCAACAAGAAATTGAAACAGTCGTAGGACGGGAAGGGATCGTATATTTCGAAAACCCAGCTCAGCGTCACTTTTTTATCCAGAATAATCATCAACATTGTCAGATCACATTACCTGAATTAAAAGATAAGTCTGGATTTGTTGATTTGGGGAAAGTCACATGTCAATAATTCACAGCAATTGTATAATCGCTCAGATTTCCAAAAATGCATATTTATTTAGGAGCCTTGTTGTTGTGCTGCTTTGTTTGGGCTGTAAAAGTGTATATGCCGATTCTTGCTGGATCTCATCACCTACATTAAATTTTGGCTCTGTCAACACGCAACAAGTGTCATCCAAAACTGATCTGGATGTAACGTGTAATCAATATAACAATGTCAAAACCTCATTCAACTTATGTTTTTATATTGAAGATAATTCTCCTTTAGGGATCAATCCAAGACGCCTCATTTCATTATCATGGCCATTTGATTATTTAAATTATGATCTATATTACGATCCGTCTTTTTCTCGAATGATTGATAATAAAGCTGCGCCTAATAACTTGCTCTGTAAGTCGCTACAGATAGAAAATAACGGCCAGCAGACAGTCCAAATCCCGATTTATGGCAAGGTATATGCCAATCAGAATGTTAAGGCTGATAATTATCAAAGTTATAACATGACAGTTAAGTTGCTTTATAAAAGCAAAACAGGTGATGTCGTACCTTCTGTTGAGGAAACATTAGCGCAACAGAATATGGTGCAAAACTATATGAAAACAACCACAAAATTTGAAAATAGCTGTGCAGTGGTTGGCGTAAACACACTGGATTTTGGAAGTATTATAAGTTTGAATCAACCCATATATGGGCAAACCAGTATTCAGTTGAAATGTCCTACCAATACTGCTTTAAAGGTGGGTTTGGATACAGGGTTATATGCCAGTGGTACTCAACGGCGTATGACCAATGCAGGGCAATTTATTCAATATGATTTATATCAAGATAGTGCATATAGTATAGCTTGGGGAACTTCTGACAATTCTGTACTCAAGTTGGATACCTACCAGCCTGTGTTTACCATTCCTGTATATGGACGAATTCTGCCACAAAATCAAAATCTAAAAGCTGGGGAATACCGCGATACCATTACTATTAAGCTGACTTATTAGTACGTTACAATGGCGGTTACGGTATCAAGATATTGACCCGCGGGTACGGCAGTATCCTGAGCATCAACTTTACCCCAGATCTTGATCATTTGGGTTTCGCCAGTTCCTATTTGAGATAGGCCAGTTCCAGAATCTGAACCCCATACCTTAGAATAATTTGAATCTTGAAATAAGGTGTAAGGGACTTGCACAGTTGGATCCGCAATATTGACCATTTTGCGGCTACTTTGTAATGCGATAGCATAAGAGGTGCCACTGGTACAGGCAACGTTAAGCTGACCAGAATTATAGGCATTTTGTGCTGCCTGTGTGACTGTTCCAAAATCAATATCTGTGGCCGTCAAAGTCCGTATATCGCAAGATTCTTTCACAGTAATGCTGACGTTGAATGTATTTGCAATAGAGTCAGCATGTGATAAAGCTACCGATAACATCACAACGCCAAACAGTGTGGCAATTCTAAGTTTCATGGATAATCGCTTTATGTTATTTATAAAGTAAAGATATTTATAGAAGTTGCTAAATCATCTTAATTATCAGCATACAATAAAACCCTGGAATTAATTAAAAAAATGCTAGGAATTATCATGATACGAATTGTTTATTTTTTAAAAAATGTGATGTATTTTACTTTTTGTTTGTTAAGAATTGTTAATAAAAATCCACAGTTTATACGGGATTAAATTTCTCAATCCGCGAAATAGGCTTGATTTGATTGAGCATAAAAAAAGATCCCGATATCGGGATCTTTTTTATACGGTGGCAATAAAACTTAAACTTGGCTTTGAATATAATTTTCAATACCAATACTTTCAATCAGATCAAGTTGGGTAGTGGTCCAGTCCCAGTATTCTTCTTCTTTTTCAAGAATTTCCTGAACTAGATCACGTGAAACATAATCTTGCTGAATTTCACTGATCTCAACTGCTTTTTTAAGCGTTTCGATATTCTCTTTGACTTTACGTACATCACAATTCAGTACTTCTTGAGTATGCTGACCGATATAAAGCTTACCCAAATGTTGCAAGTTTGGTAAACCTTCTAAAAACAGGATACGTTCAATAATCTTATCGGCGTGTTTCATCTGACGAATTGATTCTTTGTATTCTGATGAACCTAATTTTTCAATGCCCCAGTCATTAAACATACGTGAATGCAGGAAGTATTGATTAATTGCTGTCAGGTGATGATAAAGCACTTGATTGAGTTGATTAATAACATCCCGATTGCCTTTCATAGTATGACTCCAAAAACAAGCTGTATACCTTAGCGATAAATAAGGCAGTATTTGAGTTAAGTTTAATCAACAATAGCGATGCTGGCGAGTACTTTATTGAACAGCAAATGAAAATCGCAATCAAAAACAATAAAATACACGAAGATGCTCAAAATAAACCCGCTTAGAGTCAGAAGCGGGGAGGAGAATATGATCTAAAGATCATGATGTTATTTTAGTTTTAATAATTTCTTTGAGTGTAACTGAGTCTTTTTTATCAATCTATGCAGCAACAGAGATGCGAGCTGCAATTTCTGCAAGTTCTTCATTAATGATACTTTTGGCTTCTGGTGCACAGCGTCCACAGCACGTACCAAGATCTAAGCGCTCACGAACTTCGCGGTAACTTTCAGCACCGCTTGCAACGGCATCTTTAATATCTTGATCTGTAATACCACGACACAAACAAACGTACATCAGAGTCATTCGCATTCTTAAATGGGATAATAGATATTATTGATAATAGTTATCGTTTGTCAATGAAATTCATTTGTAAAAAAATAATCTATGATTGGTATTTTGAATAAAAAAACACCACGCAATAGGTGGTGTTAATTAAATAATTTTAATTTACTGATTAATAAAGACAATTCCGTCCATTTCAACCAAAGCACCTTTAGGTAAACTGGCAACCCCTAATGCTGCACGAGCAGGATAAGGTTGAGCAAAATACTCTCCCATAATTTGATTGACCAGTTGGAAATGTGAAAGATCTGTCATAAAAATATTGAGCTTGGCAATATCGGCGAGTGTGCCACCAGCAGCTTCACACACTGCTTTTAAATTATCAAATACACGTCGGATTTGTGCTTCGATTCCATCGACCAGTTCCATACTATAAGGATCTAAACCAATTTGGCCTGATAAATATAAAGTGTTATCAATCAGAATGGCTTGAGAATATGTACCAATAGCTGCAGGCGCATTTTCAGTATGAATAACTTGGCGTGACATCGATTACTCCTTTTCTCTATATAAAAACATCATAATCGATGAAACCACATGACAAAAGTATCATCGATATAATTGATTAACTTACTTTAATTTTTACAGATTCCGTCACAGCAGCAGGAGTAAACAAGCGGGAAACACGAGGAAAGCCAAACAGCATACGCAAATCACGAATAATTTGTGCCACTACTTTACGATTATTGACCACGATATTCACATAGGTATGATCCCCATGTGGTTGCACCATTTCTACGCCTGTATGTGACTTACGGCATAAATAAATTAATTCTGAGATCTGTTCACCATCAAGTGGCATGTCAATACAGAGATAGGCAGTAAAACTGACATCGTCTAAATCATCGGATGTCCATTGCAGTGGCATGATGTTTTCAGGATGAAGGTGTTGTTCATGTAATAAGTTATGGCAACGAGCCCGATGTACAATCAATCCACGACGTGATAAATGCCCTTGTATTGGATCACCTAAAATTGGATTACAACAATGTGCATATTTGACATCGACCCCTTCTGTTCCCTGAATCAGACGATCAGGCGCATGTCCTGTTTTATCAGAGGTATCTTGAGCATACAAATGATTGGCAACCAGTTGTGGCAGCAAATCGCCTACCGCAATTTGTTCAAACAGCGCTTCTTTATTTTCGACATGACGCCATTGCAAGACATTTAACCAATCAGATTCGGATAAATCATGCATAGAACGATTAAATAATTTGAGTGCACGATTTAACGCTTGCTGTCCAACCAGAAGCTGTTCTTCAATATCCTGATCACGAAGCATATTTTGTATTGCGCGTCGTGCTTTTTGTGTATTGATGAAGCTGAGCCAGTCAGGATTAGGAGTTGCGAGCACATCGGTAATAACATCAATCACTTGACCACTGACCAGTGGTGTCGAAAGCGGTCGGATTTCACCGTCAATTTTGGCACCTACAGCATGGTTGCCAAGAAATAAACTGGCTGAATAGGCAAAATCAATTACGGTCGCACCTTGCGGTAATTCGTGCAAATGACCATGCGGGGTATATACCCAGATTTTTTCTTGATGCAAATAGTCCAGCAAATCATTGAACGTCGTTTTAGCGCATTCACCATCAATTAAAGTGGTGAGATTCTGCATTGAGGCCTGAATCGCGGAGCGGCAAGCTTGCGGTGCATTTTCACCGAGTACCACACCAAAGCGTGCAGCTTTACGCATCAGTTCAGTCTGGATGGTGAGTGACAACGTTGTTTGTTCACCTTTTAACTTCATCATGATCGACTGATTGCCACCAGGTAATGGGCGTCGAATATGATCTTCAAAATGTAAAATCTGGAAATTTTCTTTTAAGGCATCCACCAGACGATCACAATCTGAAATACTATTTAAAATAATTTCAAAAGCATGGCTATGGGTAAGTTCCTGAAGATCGATTTCATTTTTTACAAAATGGCGTAATAGCTCAATATTATTATTTTTCTTTTTAACGCGACCATGGATGTGATAAGTGGTAAGTAATTCACCTAGATGATGTTCCCATTTGGTCTGATATTCACAACGTCTTGGTTTGGTTTCAAGGAGTGCTTCTTGCACATTATTGTACATATCTAAATCAAGATTCTGATAACACAATAATTCAAGATTATCGCCCATTTCATTCATGCCCACGATACGGGCCATAGGCACAAATATATCAAACGTTTCTTGCGCAATGCGTGCACGTTTGTCTGGTCGCAGGGCATCCAGTGTAGTCATGTTATGATAGCGGTCTGCGAGCTTGATAATAATGACTCGTGGATCTTGCAGCGTCGCTTGCAGAATTTTCCGAAAAGAAGCCGCCTTATTATATTGCTTATCGCTTGAATGAGTGAGTTTAGTTACCCCATCCACCAGATCAGCCACAACTTCACCAAAACGCTCACCAATTTCATCTTTGGTGTGTTCGGTATCTTCGATGACATCATGTAATAGTGCCGCCATCAGGGTTTCAGCATCCAGACGCATGTGTGCCAGAATACAACTGACTGCAATCGGATGTAGAATATATGGTTCGCCGCTTTTACGTGTTATACCGCTGTGTGCGAGATCGGCAAAATCGCAGGCAGCAAGCACATTATCAACGTCACTTTCACTTAAGTAGGCATCAATAATTAATTTAAGCTGTTGCTTAGCTTGGCTGACCTCTTCACCTGGCATAAAACACCTTTTATATATGGGAGATAAAATTTATCTCTCTTAATGAAAAGCATATTGCGAAACTTGTCAATTTGTTCACAAAAAAAATCGCATAATTTTTTCAATCGAAGAGATAGGGAGAAACGATGTAAACCTACATTTGTATCAAATCTTGAATTAAAGCGCACTATTTTAATGAGAAGTATTTCACAATATGTCTGTTTTTTTATCATAATTTGCCTGTTTTTTATACGTGTGTAATTAAAACTAAAAAATAAACTCTTTGTAAGATGAGATTGCAGTGCATGTTGATAATAAAAAAGCGCCTTAAAAGACGCTTTAATACTCATTATTTCGGCTTATTGAAATGAAAAACCTTCCAGATTTAAGCTATTTGCAGACAATGCCAGATCAAGTGAAGAGGTTTGATAATCTTGATCGCGTTGTTTTAAAATATCTTTAGTCACATGACCTTCTGCAATTTCACGAAGTGAAACAACAGTAGGTTTGTCGTTGTCCCACTCTACAGTTGGCTCAATGCCTTGACGAGCAAGTTGACGCGCGCGCTTGCTTGCCACTAGTACAAGCTCAAAGCGGTTGTCTACATGGTCTAAACAATCTTCAACGGTTACGCGTGCCATATAAGTTCTCGGTTAAGTAAATCTGACTAGACTGCAAAGTATAAAATGCTTTCAATTTATACTCAAGTTTATTCGCTATTTGGTGTGATGAGTTGTTCGATCAGCTTATGATGACGCTGTACTTGCTGAGCAAGCATTAATCGATTTGCAGTAATCACTGATTCAAGGTCATGAAGCGCCTTATTAAAGTCGTCATTGATGATAATATAGTCAAAATTGACATATTGTTGCATGTCTTCGACGGCGCAGCTCAAGCGATGTTCAATGACATCAACCGCATCTGTTCCACGGTTGGATAACCGTTGACGTAAATCGAACTGACTTGGTGGCAAAATAAAAATTTGTTTGGATTCAGGAAAAATACGGCGAACCTGCTGTGCACCTTGCCAATCGATTTCTAACAATACATCATGACCTTTTGCCAGTTGTTGTTTTACCGTGGCTTGAGAGGTTCCATAATAATTGCCAAACACTTCGGCATATTCGATAAAACCGTTATCTTCAACTTGTGAGAGAAAGTTTTCTTTCGTGGTAAAGTGATAGTGAACACCATCGAGCTCACCAGGTCTTTGGCCTCGCGTAGTATGCGATACAGAAACGTGTAAGTTGGTTACACGTTCCAGAAGAGCTTTGACGAGAGAAGTTTTGCCTGTTCCTGATGCAGCAGAAACGACAAACAATAGACCCGACATGATATTTTTCCTGATATGATAAAATATCTTGGCTATTGTAGTGTACTACGGGACTAAACTGAATATAGTCCACTATAAAAGTTTGTATAGATGCCAAATTTGAACGAAATATCTAGCGAATAATTGAGGATTCTATGGAAATTGTGTTGGCAAATCCGCGTGGTTTTTGTGCAGGTGTTGACCGTGCCATAGCAATCGTAAATCGCGCGCTCGAATGCTTTAATCCACCCATCTATGTGCGTCATGAAGTGGTACATAATAAGTTCGTGGTCGATGATCTGCGTCAGCGTGGCGCAATTTTTGTTGATGAACTGGATCAGGTGCCTGACGATTCGATTGTTATTTTTAGCGCACATGGTGTATCTAAAGCTGTTCAGCAAGAAGCAGAGCACCGTGGTTTAAAAGTATTTGATGCCACTTGTCCGCTGGTCACCAAGGTCCATATTGAAGTGACCAAATATGCACGTGAAGGTACCGAAGCGATTCTCATTGGTCATGAAGGACATCCAGAAGTTGAAGGTACCATGGGGCAATATGACAAAAGTAAAGGTGGTCATATTTATCTGGTAGAAGATGAGGCTGATGTCGAAGCACTTGCTGTAAATCACCCAGAGAAATTGGCCTTTGTCACCCAAACCACTTTATCCATTGATGATACAGCAAAAGTTATTGATGCCTTGCGAACCAAGTTCCCCCAAATTCAGGGACCACGTAAAGACGATATCTGCTATGCCACGCAAAACCGTCAGGATGCAGTGCGTGATCTTGCAAGTCGTTGTGATGTTGTGCTTGTTGTGGGTTCACCAAATTCATCTAACTCCAATCGTTTACGCGAATTGGCGGAACGTATGGGCAAAGCTGCATATTTGGTCGATAATGCAGATCAGCTTGAACAGCAATGGTTTGATGGTGTGGCTAAAATTGGTGTAACCGCAGGTGCATCGGCACCAGAAATCTTGATTAAACAAGTGATTCAGCGTTTACAGGACTGGGGTGCAGAAGCGCCAAAAGAGCTTGATGGTCGTGAAGAAAATATCACGTTTAGTTTGCCTAAAGAATTAAGAATTCAAGTTACGCAAGCGTAATGTGATTTTAATAATATTCTGAAGCGGATGAGTGTCACTCATCCGCTTTTTTATGCACTTAATCTTGATTGTATTGGTTATGTAAAAAAATAAGTTAAGCTAGAATAAGACGGGGAGTGGAACTTTATGACAAAAATGAACGGATTTACCCTCATAGAATTATTAGTCACCATTGCGGTTATTGCGATATTAGCAACGATTGCAGTGCCGTCTTTTAACAGTATTTTAAACAATCAGAAACTTAATGCATCTACCCGTGAATTAATGTCCAAGATTGCAGAAGCCAGAACACAAGCGGTGACATTACGTCAAACGACGGGGGTCTGTTTAAGTACGGTCAGTGACTGTGCGAGTGCGCTTTCTATCACGACCAATCAGACCAATCGTGTTTATATCGCACAACTTGAAAAGAATGTCGTCGCGGGTACAGGTTCTGCCACTCAAATTGCTTTTAGAGTAGAGGGCATCCCGATCACCACTGCAAAATTTACCTTAACACGAAATGGTCAATCTCGCTGTGTGGAAGTAGGGATTACAGGTGATACCTATTATAAAGAAGGAGCCTGTACATGAGCAAGATGAGAGCACAGCGTGGTGTGGGGATGGTCGAGGTTTTGGTGGCGCTGCTGTTGCTGGCAATAGGTGTACTTGGATTTACCGCCTTACAATTACGTGCGGTAAGTGCCAGTATGGAGGCGAGTAATCAGGTTCTGGCTTTGAATTTGGCGCGTGATCTGACTGAACGTATGCGAGCTAATCCTCAAGCTACTCAATGTAAGCTTTATCATACCGAAGGTGCATTGGCTAAAGATACTAAAGCCTATACCAAAGCATCAAATTGTTCGGGTTCTGTGAGCACTCAAGCCACGGCTCAGGCAAATAGTGATCTTTTATTTATCTATAATCAGGCTAATACTTTAGGTATGGCGGTAATTATTAACACCTGTCCAAATGCCACAAATGCAGGCAATAATTTGGGGCGACAGTGTGTTTATATTGCTTGGGATAAAACTGCACAGAACTTTACCAACTCTGACACCTGTTACAAAAGTGGTGGAAGTAGTTATGAGCGAAATACAACGTGTTTGTTTCTGGAGGCGTACTAAATGAAAATCTCTCGCCATTCAGGATTTACGCTAGTTGAACTCATGGTGGCCATTACATTGGGTTTGCTTGTTACAGCCGCTGCAATTCAGCTCTATATCACAGGGATCACCAGTTACAATGTGCAAAAAGCGATGTCTAGCATTCAGGACAGTGCAAGCTTTGGAGTCAATTATATTTTAGATGATGTACGTAGAGCCAATTTAAGTGCACCGTCTGCATATATGAATGATCAACAGCCCAATTCAGGATTAATCCTGACGAGCAGTAATGTAAGTGAATTAAAAGACAATAAACCCTTACTCACCTTAAATGATGCTTATCTTACTAAATCTGCTGTAGGTGATGGAAACGTGTCACAGAAAAGTGATCAATTAACTATTCGCTATCAGGCAGTTGAGCCGGGCTATGATTGTACAGGTAAGACATTGCCTGCGAATACCTATGTAGTTCAACGGTATTTCATAGGAAGTGATAAAGCCTTGCGATGTGTTTCAGATCAGTACCAACAGACTGGAAATACTATTACGGGAATGGATAATAAAACAAAAACGACATTGGATCTTTCGGGAAATGGTCAGATTATTATTCCAAATGTTGATTATATGCGCGTTCAACTTGGATATGTTAAAGGTGCATTGAACAATCCAACTGCCATGAGTTATGTCTCAATTGGTGATTATTTGGATACCAATAAAACATCAGCAGTCAAAAAAAATATTAATGGAATTCAGCAATCTATTAAGCCAAATATTAATGTGATTCAGATTGGATTATTGGTGCAATCCAATGAAACTGCTGGAAATGACAGCATTGTTCGGAATCGTAATAAACAGGCGTTCGATGTCTTGGGGCAATCTGTCACACTCAATGAAAAAAATCAGGATACCCGATTGCGCCAAGTAGTTACGCAAACTATTTCCTTAAGAAATGCGATGGGATGGGTTGAAGAGGGGTATGTAACGCCATGAAAAAACAACAACAAGGTGCGACCCTCATCATCGTATTGATGATTCTCTTACTGATTATGGTGGTGGGTACTTTAGCGATTCGGCAAAGTATCAGTTCATTAAAAATGGTATCGAATAATCAGATACAGGCATTATTGTTGCAAAACTCAGATGCTGCATTAATGTATTTTCAAAACCCCGTCAATACTACAACGCTTGCTGCACCAGATGGTGTAGTTAACTATTTTCGTAATAACAGCAACAATACGCAGGAACTAGTCACTTGCTTCAACAAGACAGATCCATTTCGTTTGGTCAGAATGGGAACAGTGAATAGTTCAGGTAAGGTAGACAATCAGGCTTCTTGTAAAAGTACAGATGCGTCAGGTGGTCGTAATCAGGTCGTGACACAGGTTTATATTACAAAAGTCTCATCTACAAATAACCAGCCATTTGCAGATCTGGCACGTGGTACGGATATCACAACAGCTAAAACAGAAAGTAGTGTGCGGTTACGCTTAACCTCTGTATCAGTGCTAACGGGATTTATATCTTCGGACGATTTAGCCAATTGTTTAAATAAAAGTTCTGCAAATGCGGTGTCCTGCTTAAGTGAGCAGCAAGCTTTATATAATTCGCAAGTTGCAGAATATCGTTTCTTGTCAGATTTTGAACCACCACAATAATAAAGGGAGAATAACAATGAAAAAATCGATATACACTCAGTATCTCAACTCTCTTTATTTGGTCTTGCAGCATAAGTTCAGTATTTTCAGTATTTCAGTATTTAGCTGTATGCTAATCATGACTTCTGTTGTGCAGGCAAGCGATGTAGAGGTTTACCAGCAGGGAGCGCAGTTTGATAAACGACTGATGCTTATGGTCGATCAGTCGCGAAGCATGGGAGGAGCTGGAGCACTTGATCTATTAAAAGAATATCCAATTTGTGTGGGCAAAGGGGTATCCAATGTTTTGGGCTCTGGTGGCGGGTTAGGCATACTCGGCGACAAAGACGCGCTGGAATTGGTGACCGATACAGTAGGTGCGGTCGATCAGGTTGTTTTACAAGGCTTACTGGGTGGAAGTCTTGATCCGCTTTTAAAAATCACTACTGAATCACCCAGTAGTAAATATAACTATGCACGTAATTACTGTACTGTTGTTACAACCGATTTGGTAGTGAAAACATTAGATGGTTTATTAAAACCTTTACTTGGGGCAACAGGGTTAGATGCAAAAAGTTATATTGAAAATACTTGCGACTTTCAGGCGAATATCCAATTATTAAACAGTGTTTCTGTTGTAGGCGTTTATCGTTGCTATGATAAATTGTCCCGTGTAAAAAATGCTTTGACAGATGTGTTGCTGGGGAATGATAAAACTGGCTTAAAACCTTTGCCAGATAATGTCAGTGTTGGATTATCAGCGATGCCTGTAGATATCATGACTAAAGATCGAGCAGGTCGGATTCTGGCACCAGCATGTAAGTTATCTACAACAAAAGCCAGCGATACATCAAATCAATGTTTTGAAAAGGGATATGCGGGTTCGGCAACGACCTATCGTGGTTATTTAGTGGAAAAAGTTGCTAATGGTATTCAATCTAAAGGTGAATTTAATCTTCAGAATATATTGTTGATTGTTCCCAAGCTAGTTGCTGCATTGGTAGGGGATGTATTCAACAAGCTAATAGGAATTCTTACCAATCCAATTCGAGGGTTAACAGATCTTCTTGAATTTGAAAACACAGCAAATGTTATTAATGACTTGTTAAAAACACTGGGTTTATCTGGGAATATTCCAACAGCAAGTACCTACGCAGAAACGGGGGCGTACCTGCTTGGAACATCGACCAAGGGTACAGGCGCTAGACAAATAGCAATGAGAATTATTCCAGTAAAAATTCTATTTATTCCGCTGTTAGGCTGGTACGATTATAAATGTGATAAATATGGAAAAGACAGCTGGCAAGCTGATGGTGTGACGTGTAAGGATGATGCCTGGCAGTATAAGCTTGGTGGAATATCAACAACCAATCTTATACAGGTAAATGATGATCTGGTCAGCTCCCTTATCAGTGATGGTGTGGTGGGGGGACTCTTAAATGGTGTGGTTGGTAACATCTTGGGAATCAAGGTCTCAGAGAAACATCTTTACTATGGCTATGATTCACAAGCCGATATTGAATATAGTGGTTTTAATTATCGAGATAATTCTGTTCCAACCAGAAATAATAATCAGTTTTATCAGGCACCAGCAAATCAGCCACAATGTAATGCCAGCGGAATTATGGTGATTACTGGAGGTGTTCCAAATATTACCCCAACTACAACGGATGTTTTACTACAACCATCAGGTAAAGAAGGTTTGGGAACAAAAAATGCAATAGAGCGTTTAATGGGACGTTCATTGGATACCCAAGCAACAGATCTTTCCAGATTGGATCTGCAAAGTGTCTTTCAATGCGATGAGAGTGCTGGTTTAAAATCTACAACTCTCAGTAGTCGCGATTATGCTACATGGAGTTGTATTGGAAATTACAGCAAAAAATTGCTGGATAAAAATGTGTCCACTGGCGTGATTGGAGTGGGGCGGGAGTTTATTACCATTCCGAGCACAAAAGATTCTGCACAACTTGAAGCATCAATGAGTAACTTGAATAATTCACTATTAGGACAGACTGTTCCTAATCTAGTTAAAGATACTTTGAATGTGCTTTTGGGTGGACCATTGGTGAATGGATTGACTAACTTACTTGGAAATTTATTTCCAACAGATGCAGAAGATGTTAAAAATTTGGCACGTTGGGGTGTGCTGGGCAAGGGTGGATGGTACAACTCTGCAAGTTCAGAGAATATTGCGAATAGTGTTTATTCATTTTACTCAGATTTAGGGGTTACGAAACGAGAGACTTTCTTGGGAGCACCAGTAATTCCAACAGATCCTTTAACACCATACAATTTAAATAATTACGTTTTTCAAAATATGTTTGTTCCAGATGATAAACAAACATGGTTTGGTAACGTTAAAAAATATATGACAGATACTGGTGAAACAATCCAGACTAAAACTTTTCAAGATGTCTGGAGTAATCAGAATATTGATCAGACTAATATTTTGAGTGGTGGCGTGATTGATAAATTACCTATTGCTTCTGGCAACAACGCATCTACGCGTCAGCTTTATATCAATCGGACTTGTGATACAAAAGCCAAAAAATACGATGTCTCTAATGCGATTAGTGCAGTTGGTAATAATTACTATACTCAGCTCTGTGCAGGCCAGACTACGGATCCGCGCCGTAATGATCTGATGAATCTGTTGGGCTACCAGATTCAAAGTGTCAATAATCAGGAAACTTTAGTTGCCAAGCCTGAGTACCGCAAGATTGGTATGGTTTTACATTCAACACCTATCAAAATCACACAGTCTGCCACAGTTAAGGATGATGGTTCTTTGACACGAGATGACTATCTTGTATTCGGTTCAGCAGAAGGTCTATTACACGTTGTAAATGCAGATACAGGCGTAGAAAAGCTAGCATTTTTACCAAATGAAATGCTGGAAAATTCTAAACAACGTAAAGCATTTACAGGCAATGGTCTTGAAGGCCATGATAGTTTTAGTAACATGCAATATGGTGTAGATGGGCCATGGACTGCCTATACCGAATATGTCTGGAATAGCAAAGACAATAAATTAACTGTAGGTAAATCTACTACTGATGCTGTTTGTATTAAAGATGGTGTATTTACAGGAGCATGTGGAAAACAATATCTTTATGGTGGTTTGCGTATGGGAGGGCGTAGTTATTATGCGCTTGATCTGAATGATCTTGCTGCACCAAAACTCAAATTCTATATCGATCCAGCAAGTGGTCGGGTTTATTCCGATGCCTATCCTGGTGGCAAAAGTTTTGATGCAATTAAAAATATGGGACAAAGTTGGTCAAAACCGACCATTGCTTGGATTAACTGGCAAGGCAAACGTAAGTTGGTTATGTTTGTAGGTGGTGGCTACGACGCTGGCGGTACAGATGGCAATAGTAATAACGGTGGCTATGAACTTGCGAATTATAATCAGACCAATAAGCGTGGTGCAGGCGTTTACATGTTTGATGCCGAAAATGGTGATTTGCTTTGGTGGGCAAATAATTTGGCAACGACATCAAATGACGTTTCGAATAGTGCCTTAAATACAAATATGCAATTCAGTGTTGTCGGTAGAATCAATACAGTAGATCGAGATGGAGATGGTTTAATAGATCATCTTTACTTTGGTGATTTGGGGGGGCAGTTATGGCGAGTCGATATTAATAATCGTGTAGATGCCAAGCAGTTTGCTTCGGCTGCGCTTCTTCTCGATTTACAATCTAACAGACCTACAGATCTTAAAGATACAAATGTCCGTTTCTATGAAGCACCTGTATTTAGTATTTATGGTTATGGTAGTGAGTCGCTTGCAGTTTTGAGCATTGCTTCAAGCAATCGTAGTTTGCCAATTAGTGATAAAAGTGCGGGTGCTATTTTTAATATCTTTGACAAGGATGTAACTCAAGTCAGTTTCACCACACGGGATACCTATACAGATAATAAAAATCTGGTTGCATATTCTCAATTACCTAAATGGGGGGCTTTGACCAATGAAAATAAACCGCAATATGGTTGGTATGTGAAACTCATTGATCAGCAAAAAGTAATGGATGAAACAGCAGTAATCAATAAGAGTTTGTATGTCAGTATCTATGATCCGATTGCTCAGGATGGGCGTGTTGCAGATTGCTCAATTGGTATACAAGGCTTAAGTAGCATCCGTCGTTATTGTTTACCTTATGGCGTATGTGAAAAACAGACCGATTTATCAGGAATGCTAAAACTCGGAAAAGGGATTTTACCTGTAACAATTGGCTCAGGCTCAACGGATAATAAATCGACGAGACAATTGATCGGTGGATTTAGCAAAGACGAGCGTACCAACGCTGCCAACGTACTTGGGCAAAATACCCTACGCCGTCAGATCGTACCATTAAAATGGTATGAGCAAAGCACCCCTTAATCTGAAAATCGCCATACTGAATGATGATTTGGTATGGCGTTAATGCTCAATGGAGAACATAATGCAGCATCACAGACAGGGTTTTACGCTGATTGAATTGATGGTCGTAGTTGTGATTATTGCAATTTTTGCTGCCATTGCGATTCCTAGCTATCAGGAATATATACGTCGTTCAAATCTAGCAATGGCTCAACAGGAAATGCAAAAACTAGCAGAACAGCTTGAGCGTTATCGCTCTAGAAATTTTTCCTATAAAGGGTTTGATGCAACGTATTTATATCAAGATAAAAGTGGTCAAACCCTTGCAAAATTTGATAGTACAAAACAGATTGTACAGCTACCATTAGATACATCAAATACAAAGTATACTTTGGCTGTTGTAGATACAACAACCAATAATCCGTTACTAACTTCAGCAAATGCTATTGGACAGGGCTGGGCGATTAAGGCAATGAGTGCAGATAATAATAATTATTCATTATTGCTCACAAATACAGGATTTAGCTGTAAAAATAAAACATGGGCTAATATTAGTTCAAGCTCCTGTGGTACAGGCTCGGAGAGTTGGTAATGAGAGTAAGACATGGCTTTACATTGATTGAACTCATGATTGTAGTTGCTATTATTGGAATTTTAGCAGCAATTGCTTATCCCTCTTATCAAAACTATAAAATTAGAGTGAATCGTAGCGATGTACAGTCTGAGCTGATTCGGGTTTCACAGCAATTGCAAAGTTATAAAATGGTGAATCATGGTTATGCCAATGCTTCACTTGCTGGACTTGGCAATGCAGCCAGTTATCCTGTAACTGGCACAGCATTTTACACACTAAATTTGGCGGTAGATTCAGATAATCAGGGATATGTACTCACAGCAACACCTATATCGAGCACAATGCAAGCTGGTAATGGCATTATCTGTCTGAATCAGGATGGGCAAAAATTTTGGAGCAAAGCCGCAACGGCATGTAGCCTGAGTAGCAACTCGACTTGGGATGGGCGTTAAATGCAAATTCAAAACTGTGGATAAGCCAAAATTTAATCTTTCATTCACTTTAAATTTGACGTAGAATATCGCCCTCTATGAAAGGGGTTTGAAGTGTTGCCGGTGGTCGGCGCAGGGATAATCCGTAAGAATTATAAGGCTTTTATCATGGTTGTTATTCGTCTAGCACGCGGTGGCGCAAAAAAACGTCCATTCTATCAAATCGTTGTAACTGATAGCCGTAATGCACGTGATGGTCGTTTCATCGAACGTATTGGTTTCTTCAACCCGACTGCTCAAGGTCAGGCTGAAAAACTTCGTTTAGATGCTGATCGTTTTGCTCACTGGGTATCTCAAGGTGCTCAACCGTCTGAGCGTGTTGCTTCTTTAGCTGCTCAAGCTAAAAAAGCTGCGACTGCTGCATAAGTTTTGTAGTAGGTAGCCCATGACACCAACACAGAATGTTCCCGAAGATCGTATTCAGATTGGACAGTTACGTTCAGCATATGGATTAAATGGGTGGCTCTGGGTGTATTCCAATACAGAACCCATGAGCAATATGTTTGACTACCTGCCTTGGTTTATTGAAACCAAAGCAGGCTGGCAAACAGTAGATGTAAAACGTTGGAAACCACATGGCAAAGGTCTGGTCGTTTCGCTGAAAAATGTGAGTGATCGCAATGCAGCAGAAAGCCTGATTGGATCGACAATCTGGGTTGCCAAGTCTCAGCTTCCTAAAACGGATGTTGATGAATACTACTGGTCAGATTTAAAAGGCTTAACGGTGTTAGGTCTTGATGAAGAAGAGCAGGAAGTCAATCTTGGTCAAATTCATGAATTGTTTGAAACTGGCGCTAATGATGTGATGGTGGTCCGTGCCACAGCAGACAGTGTGGATGCTGAAGAGCGCATGATCCCATGGCATAAAGATGTGGTACAACGGGTTGATCTGGAAGCAGGCCGTATTTATGTCAATTGGGGCGTAGATTACTAATCCACTTGATGGATGGCAAACGCAGTTGGAAAATATAGGAGTCTGCGATGTTTTTTGCAGTCATTACACTTTTTCCAGAAATGTTTGAGGCAATCACTGCTTATGGAATCAGCGGACGTGCAACCAAACGTCAGATTGCAACAGTTAGCTGTATTAATCCACGTGATTTCGCAGAGGGTAACTACAAACGGGTGGATGAACGTCCATTTGGTGGTGGCCCAGGTATGGTGATGATGGCGGAGCCTCTGGCAAAAGCGATTATTCATGCCAAACAGCTTGCTGAGCAAGCAGGTTGTGTTCATGCGCCAGTGGTATATATGTCGCCACAAGGCAAAACCTTAAATGAACACGCGGTACAACAATTTGTCGATTATGACGGTTTGATTGTGTTGTGTGGTCGTTATGAAGGTGTCGATGAGCGTTTGATCCAGCACTATGTTGATCAGGAATGGTCAATTGGAGATTATGTATTATCGGGAGGTGAGCTTCCTGCGATGGTGTTACTGGATAGTATTATTCGGCGGTTACCAGATGCGATGTCTGACGAGCAATCTCATATACAAGATTCTTTTGTGGATGGTCTTTTAGATTGTCCACAATATACCAAGCCTGACCATTTTGAAGGGTTGGATGTTCCTGAAGTTCTAAAATCAGGACATCATGCCAATATTGAAAAATGGCGTTTTTTGCAGCGGTATCAACGTACTTTAGATCGTCGACCTGAACTGGTTGAAAAAGTGACGTTGACCAAGCAGCAAAGAAAATGGCTAACATTTTTAGATGACTCAAAAAATTGAGTGATCTGATATAGGCTCTTTATTTTTATACCTTGAGTATAAGTAATAGAGGGAAAGTTAAACGGGTTGATATGCGTTTTAGCCTCTGTCCCCAGCGGTGTAAGAGACCTCTTCTCTCCCGCACATACTGGAGATTCCACAATGAGTGGTAAACATCCTTTAGTTCAAGCTGTAGAAAATGCACAGTTAAAATCTGATATCCCTGCTTTTGCTCCTGGTGACACAGTGATTGTCCAAGTTAAAGTAAAAGAGGGTGATCGTGAGCGTCTTCAAGCATTTGAAGGTGTTGTTATTGCGAAGAAAAATCGTGGTTTAAACTCTGCGTTTACAGTACGTAAAATTTCTAGCGGTGTTGGTGTTGAGCGTGTTTTCCAAACTCACTCACCAGTTGTTGCTAAAATTGAAGTGAAACGTCGTGGTGACGTGCGTCGTGCTAAACTTTACTACCTTCGTGAGTTGTCTGGTAAAGCTGCGCGTATTCGTGAAAAATTGCCAGCGCGTAAACGAGGTTAATTTTAACTTCGCTTATCAGCATAAAAATGCGCCTGATTGGGCGCATTTTTTACATCTGGTGCATCTTAATTATAGATTTTGACCTTTGAGACGATTGGCATGTTGTCTAAAGATGGATACGGGGTCTTGTGCAAAAATAGATCGTAAACCCAGAATTTGATTGACTTCATCCAGATGATTCCATACGTAATTATCTCGAATTACTGTACCCAAGTGACTGCTACATGAAGGTACCAGCCCGTCATTGTTTTTGCCACTAAATACACTGGTCAAGCTCAGGCCATAATCTGAAGGATCGAGTGGATTGGTTAATGGAGAAGCACCGCTCCATGAATAATAACGTACACCATTGACAGAAGATTCACCTTGACCGCATGCAGTCGTTGGTACGCCAGCAGGAAAGATTGCATTAAATTTACCAGCACCTTCAGTGGATAGACTATACGCTGCACCGACAGAGTTCATTGGATATTTCTGCGGATCATCGAATTGTCCTATCGTAATAAAATTCATTGCGACATTGAAAATGGTCGCAATAGGCGCTTCTAATGGTGTGCCAGCCAGTGTTTTATAAATCAGATCAGCCAGTGGGGCACCTTTGGCAGGGCCACCAATCGTTGAAACGGAAGCAATATTTGCAGGGAGAACACCAGCAACATAGCGTACAGTTTGGGAGCCATGACTATGCCCAATCAGATTAACTTTTTGTGCGCCTGTAATGGCCAGAATGTCCTGAACTTCAGCAAGTAATTGTTCGCCTCGAAATTCAGATGTATTGGCAGTAGATTGACGGGTTACCCAGACATTGGCACCATTTCTGGCCAAATCTTGTGGAATCTGATACCAATAATCTAACCCAAAGGCTTCTGTGCCTAATTTATTAAAACCGAATAGTCCATGTGAGAGAACAATCGGATATTTGGTCTTTGCATAATCGGATATGACAAAAGATGTAGTTGGATTCTGAATTGGACTGGTTGCAAATACAGGTTGGGTTAGAACCAGCAATAAAGTTGTAAATAATAATTTGAATTTCATTTTATTTCCCTAAATTTCATTTTTCTGAGTTTGAAAATTCATCCATTTTCAAACCGCATATTATTTCCGTTAAAACACGGGTAAAGCTAAATTAAGGTCTATTTTCTCCTTGATTAAATAGTGATATAAAATTATTCAGAAAAGGGTAAGCTTTGTCCTTGATCTTTTGCAGATTCAAATGCTTGTACCCGAATCTGATCCTGTGGTGCAGTAAAATTTTTACTTCTAAGTGCACTGATGGCGTTCTGTTTCGCTGTATCACTCATATTGCTGTTTAAAATAGTCTGACGCTCATCAAGATACTGAGTGACGTTACTTTTCCAGTTTGAGCGTTCGACATCCAATTGTTCTAGACGTGCAGTGGCATCATGTCCAACCAAATTGGTTCGCATATCATGTAACTCTTGTGCTGAGCCTCCATTCTTTTTGATTGATGTGGTTAATTGCTTTAAATCATCCAATTTTGAAAGTTGTTCAAGATTCGCTTTCCAGTCTTGGGGCAATTGATCAAATAATGCTTTGAGTTGCTTGGCTTTTTCAATCTCACTGAGTTTGCTATTATTTAGAATCGCCATCCGTTCCAGGGTATATTGGTTATAAATATCTTCTGAGCCGAACAGCCCTGCAATTTCTGTCGCAGAAAAAAAACGTTGTCTGAGCATCTGTCTAGAGGTAAATACTGCACGATAATAAGCAATATCAGTTTTGGCGATCGCTGGTTCTTTTAAATTTCCGAGTTCTTCGCGATATTTGAGATAACGTTGCCATAAATCTTGTGCCTGATCGCGTGCAGGCTGGGGAAGACTTTGAGTGAAGTAATTTTTGATGTCTTGATCAATTTGAGTCAGGCTTTTCTCGCCGTATTGCGTAAGAAAATATTCAAAGCAGTTACGTGTTTGTTCATTGACGATTAAGTGGTTAGCTGCATTGAGCTGAAGTTGGCAATTCACTTGAGTATCATGCTGACTTACACTACCAAATGGTGTCGTATTTTCAGAAAGTTGATTCTGCTGCCCTGGACTGGTTGCTATAATTGCTGAGGCATTCGTACTCTCAATTTGAGAGGATGCATTGGCAGTATCTTTTGGCATTAACCAATAGATGAATATCATTAATAATGCGACTAACCCAATCCCTAGGTAAATTTTTTTCGATCCATTCATGTTTTTATATTCCAATACGACGCAATTTTTATTTCATCATTGAATTGAATGATTATAAAAATAGCATAACTTTGGACAAATAATACAAAAACGGATGAATGAATTTTTTAACATTATATTTAATTTATTTGATGTAGAGCACATTATGACTGCAAAATCCAGCAAGATATCGAGACGCCCTGTGAGTGGTGTATTTCTTTTGAATAAACCTTTGGGACTCAGCTCAAATGGTGTACTTCAAAAAGTCCGCTGGTTGTTTCGTGCGCAAAAGGCTGGTCATACAGGTGCACTTGATCCACTGGCGACTGGTTTATTGCCGATTTGTTTAGGGGAGGCGACCAAGTTTTCACATTATTTGCTTGACTCGACCAAGCGTTATCAAACCGTGGTCAAACTGGGACAAGTGACGACTACAGGTGATGTTGAAGGGAAAGTTGTACAGTCGCGTTCAGTCCCACCACTCACCCGTGACATGCTCGAATTGGTATTGGATGGGTTTCGCGGCGATATCCAGCAAGTTCCGCCAATGTATTCTGCTTTAAAGCGTGATGGCCGCCCATTATATGAATTGGCACGTCAAGGAATTGAGATTGAGCGTGAAGCACGCCCAGTCACAATTCATGCTCTCAAACTTGTCGATTTTGATACAGAAAGCCTAACGTTAGATGTGACATGTTCTAAAGGCACTTATATTCGCGTATTGGGTGAAGATATTGGTGAGGCATTAGGCTGTGGTGGGCATTTAACTGCCTTGCATCGTGTACAGACTGGACATTTTGAACTTGTACCTGAATATACCCTTGAATATTTAGAACAACTGAATGAAACAGAGCGGGATATGCTATTATTGGCGCCCTACGCACCAGTCGATTATTTACCACAGGTTCAAATTCCAGAAGGTCGTCTTAAATATTTCTGCAATGGACAAGAAAGCAATATTGACCACGATGCAGTACCAGAAGTTCTGGTATTTGAGGGTGAACGTTGTTTAGGACTTGCTGAAATCACAGATAAAAAAAGATTGGTGCCGAAACGTCTTTTAAATTTATAGGCATGACATTAGATGGAAATTGAAGTTCTTCTTAGCTTAATCTTTTTTGCGTTTTGTGCAGGTGCAATTGATGCGGCAGTAGGAGGCGGAGGATTAATTCAAATTCCAGCGATTATGGGGACGTTTCCACAAATGTCTCCTGCAACCGTTATTGGAACCAATAAGTTATCTTCAATTTTTGGTACAGCATCGGCAGCGTATACCTTTGTTCGCAAAGTGAAACTTCAGTGGAAATTGCTGGCCGTCATTGCGGTTTGTGCGCTAATCAGTTCGTTTCTGGGCGCTGCATGTCTATCGATGATTCCGCAATCAGTGTTGAAACCGTTTGTTTTTGTCATGCTGATCGTGATTGCAATTTATACCCTAGTTAAGAAAAACTTTGGTCAGGTTCATTTTGACTTAAAGATTACGCCAAAAGTCTTGGTACTTGCAGCGATTGGAAGCCTGCTCATTGGCTTTTATGACGGAATTTTTGGCCCTGGTACAGGCAGTTTCTTTATCTTCTTTTTTATTCGCTTTCTCAATGTCGATTTTTTACATGCATCGGCTTTGTCAAAAATTGGTAACTTCATGACCAATCTGGCTGCACTCAGCTTTTTGGCGCCTACAGGTCATGTCATCTTTCAGATTGGCTTCATAATGGCAGTTGCTAATGTGGTGGGGTCGGTGGTGGGTGTCCGTGTTGCTTTAAAATATGGTAGTGGTTTTGTACGTGTCATTTTTTTGATTTTAGTCTCTGTTCTGATTTGCCGGATTGGTTATCAAATCTTTGTAACGGGTTAAAGCACCTAACAACGTTTTGATACAGATCATTGACATGAATGATCTATTCTCTCAGACAAAACAAAATAAACTAAAAGAGCATTCCATATGTGGAGTGCTCTTTTTTCTTGTTTAGCCACTAAAAGAATAGCCATAATAGGAATAAATCATGAATATCTTTGAAGCCTTACGTGAAAGTCATGACCAGCAGCGTACATTATCAGAACGCTTGATTCAAACCAGCGGTCATAGTGAAGAACGAGAGCAACTCTTTCAGGCATTAAAAAATGAATTGTGGGCACACTCTGTCGCAGAGGATCGTTATTTATATATTCCATTGATGTTTAATGATACAGGTCTGGATATTACCCGTCATGCTTTGTCTGAACATCATGAAATGGATGAATTGGTCGAACAACTTGAGCAGACTGATATGAGTAGCCCAAGTTGGCTGGCAATTGCTAAACAGCTCAGCGAGAAGGTCCATCACCATTTAGAAGAAGAAGAACACAAGTTTTTTCAACAGGCAGGTAAAATTCTGGATGATGCAGAAAAGGAAAAGTTAGGGAAGCAATACTTAAAAGAGTATGCAAAATACAAAAACCCTGAATTGACTTAAACCAACTTAAGTAGATTAAGCCGATTCATTGCTATTTAAATTATTTTCGGTTTTGGCGCGAAACGTGACTCCCACCGATGCCAGCATAATGCAGCCTAGCGCGATCCATTGCAAAAAACTGATCTGCTCGTGCAGTAGAACAAGCCCTGTTAGAGCTGCTAATGCTGGAGACAAGCTGGATAAGGTTCCATAACTCATTTTGCTGAGTCTTTTTAAGACAAACAAGTCCATTGCATAAGGGATCACAGTCGCTAATATGGCAATGATAAGTGCTTTATACCAAGACTCAGGATTTAAAACATGATCTGGCTGATGCACCAAACCAATGGGCAATAAGACGAGTGCAGAGAGTGTAATGGCGATGGTCAGTGCATGCATACCAATATTCTGGCGAACCACTTTATGTCCATAATAAATATAAAGCGCCCAGCAGAATCCTGCACCTAATGCAAAAGCTGCACCAGTGATTGAAAACTCCGTGGAGGTGGTTTGTTGCCATGGCACCATTAAGGCAATTCCCAAGATTGCACAACATACCCAGATATAATCGCGTCGTTGCTGAATAGAGAGCAAAGCCAATCCCAAAGGACCGATAAACTCCAGCCCAACCGCAATGCCTTGTGGTAATTTGCCCAAAGACATATAGAACAAAACGTTCATTACACAGAGTGCAGCGCTATAACAGAGTAGATTGTGCCATTTCAGGGTCGAAAGTTTGGATAAAATTGTCCATGAACGGAACATGATGAAAACGAGAACAGAGGCAAAGCATAGCCTGAGAATAGTCACACTCAGTGGATCAAGCGTTGCGATAAGCTGTTTGGCAAATGAGGCACTAATTTGATAGCACGTCATCGACAATAACATGGCCAAAACTGCAACAAATGGCGCATTAGACATCACGATTCATCCAGAAAATACCGCATTATGCGAAATAAAACGTTCTCAATATTTGTTGAATATTATAAAGATTAAACTTTAGTTTTGATGTGCTTTGGACTGACGGGCAAGCTGTGTGGTGATTGTACAGCCTACTGAGGCAATAATGATCGTGACTAATGCCAGCCATTGATTCCACATCAGTTTTTCTCCTAAAAATACAAAGCCTGAAAATGCGGCAACCGCAGGCTCTAGACTCATAAGCGTACCAAAACTCAGCGCAGTCAAACGTTTAAGCGCTAGCATTTCAAGTGAAAAGGGCAAGGCACTGGCTAAAATGGCCAAAGCAATAAAATAAAAGATATGAGGCAATTCAAATACACGATCAATAGCCCCCATCCAGAGTGCAATTGGAAGCAGAATCAGCATTCCTACAGTCATACCCAAAAAAACTGTATGGTTACCAGAAATACCTGAAGGTTTCTGACCTGCAATAATATACATGGCCCAACACGCACCTGCGGCTACTGCAAAGACTATACCTGTCAAATCAAGTCCATGACTAGCCTGCTGAAATGGAAATAACAGCAGTAAACCAAGAATCGCAAAACTGACCCAGATAAAATCGTACTTCTGGCGGGCATAATACAATGCAACACTCAAAGGACCAATGAACTCAAAAGCAACCGCAATACCCAGAGGCAAACGTTCGAGTGAAAGATAAAACAGTGCGTTCATACCTGCCAGCGCAAAACCATAACTGACAATGGCTTTCCAGCGGATTGCTCGCCATTGGATTTTCCATGCCTGAAAAAGAATCGCCAGTATGATTGCTCCAAAAAATAATCGCATGGCCGACACAGTGAGTACAGGATAGCTTTGGAAAAGGACTTTGGCCAAAGAACCACTACTTTGTACACTGATCATGGCGACAAGCAGAAATAACACAGCCTGTAATTGTGATTTCGGGCTAGAGAACGACGACATTTTTTTTGAACAATAGGTATATTTGGTTCATCTTAATTCATGTTGATATAAAAAAGCCACAGACGGTCTGTGGCTTTCTCGAGATGCATCAATTAGAACAGAACGCGAACGCGAATAGTACCTTCAACCTGGTTGAGCATATCAAGTGCTTCTTGAGAAGCAGATGCATCTACATCCATGATCAGGTAACCGATATCACCTTTAGTCATCAAACTTTGACCAGAGATATTGATATTTTGTTCTGCAAATAGATTATTGATTTTAGACAATACACCTGGAATATTTTTATGAATATGCAATAAACGGTGCTTGCCTTCAGTCAATGGTAGTGCAATTTCTGGGAAATTGACCGCAGATAGGGTCATACCTTTATCAGAATAAGCCACAAATTTTTCTGAAACTTCAAGTCCGATATTGGCTTGAGCCTCCATGGTTGAACCGCCCACGTGAGGTGTCAGGATCACATTGTCCAGACCACGTAATGGAGAAATAAATTCTTCACCATTGGCTTTTGGTTCTTTCGGGAATACGTCTACCGCAGCACCTGCAAGGTGACCTGATTTCAACGCATCTGCTAAGTCTTCGATGATCACACACGTACCGCGTGCCGCGTTCAAGAAGATCGCACCTTCTTTCATTTTGGCAAATTGTTCTTTCTTGAAGAAATTACGTGTAGATGGAACATCTGGTACATGCAACGTCACAACATCAGCAGTTGCAAGTAATTCATCCAAAGAACCCACTTGGCGAGCATTACCCATTGGAAGCTTAGTGACTGTGTCGTAATAAATGACGTGCATGCCTAAGCTTTCAGCCAAGACTGAAAGTTGTGAGCCAATTGAGCCGTAACCAACAATACCTAATGTCTTGCCACGTGTTTCATAAGAACCTACAGCAGATTTGTCCCAGCCACCACGGTGACAGACTGCAGATTTTTCAGGTACACGACGCAGAAGAAGGATCAATTCAGCAAGCACCAGTTCAGCAACTGAACGGGTGTTTGAATAAGGCGCGTTAAATACAGGAATACCACGTGCCATTGCTGCTTTTAGATCTACCTGATTGGTTCCGATACAGAAACAACCTACTGCGATGAGCTTGTTCGCAGCTGCAAAGACATCTTCTGTCAACTGAGTACGGGAGCGAATACCAATAAAGTGAGCATCCTTGACGGCTTCTTTCAGCGCATCGCCATCCAGTGCTGTCTTGCGATAATCGATATTGGTATAACCCGCTGCATTTAGAGTGTCGACTGCGTTTTGATGAACGCCTTCTAACAATAAGAAACGAATTTTGTCTTTAGGTAGTGATAGATGTTGGCTCATTACGGCTCCGCTACAAAGGCCAAATTTAGTCGCGATATCATATCACAACTCGTGCTGCATGTTTATCCATTATAAATAAGAGATATGACTGACATCATGGAATAAATTTCAGATTATTGACAATCGGGTTTGGGCTGTGATTGGTCATTTAATTCATGTGATTGGCGTTCTATCTGAATCAGAAGCTTTATCCTGCGACTGCTTACATGTAAAATAAATCTAGATTCCCTCAATCCTCCTGTTTATTTCTTGCTAGGCCTGTAAACGATGAATGCTCCAGTCGCTTTAACACCTGAGTTACTTACCCAGTTAACAGCTATTGTTGGTGAAAACCGCATTAAAACCGACACCGATAGTCTTGAAAATTGGGGGCGAGATTACACCAAGCATTTTGATCCAAACCCATCAGTCATCGTTTTTCCTTCGACCACAGAAGAAGTGCAGGCGATTGTAAAACTTGCGAATCAGTTTAATGTTGCGATTACACCATCGGGTGGTCGTACTGGCCTTTCTGCGGGTGCTGTGGCTGCCAATCGTGAAATCGTGATCAGCATGGACAAGATGAACCAAATTCTGGAATTCTTTCCTGCAGATCGTATGGTGCGTGTACAGGCAGGTGTGGTGACCGAACAATTACAGCGCTATGCCGAAGAGCAAGGCATGTATTATCCAGTCGATTTCGCTTCGGCAGGTTCAAGCCAGATCGGTGGAAATATTGGCACCAATGCAGGTGGTATTAAGGTCATTAAATATGGCATGACCCGTAATTGGGTGCTCGGTCTGACAGTTGTGACGGGTAAAGGTGATATCCTGCGTCTGAATAAAGGCATGATCAAAAATGCAACAGGTTATGCGCTACAGCATCTATTTATTGGTGGTGAAGGGACATTGGGCTTAGTCACGGAAGCTGAAATCAAACTGGAGCGTCAACCACAGAATCTACAGGTGATGGTACTGGGTGTTCCAGATTTTGAAGCAGTCATGCCTGTATTACATGCATTCCAAAAGGATATTGATTTAACGGCATTTGAGTTCTTTGGCGAACTTGCCATGCAAAAAGTACTCGATCATGGTCATGTGCAACGTCCATTCGAAACGCAATGCCCATTTTATGTGCTACTTGAGTTTGAAGCACCGTATGAGCCGATTATGGACAAAGCCATGCAGATTTTTGAACACTGTATGGAACAAGGCTGGGTACTTGACGGCGTGATGAGCCAGAGTCTGGATCAGGTCGAAAGCTTGTGGCGTCTGCGTGAAGATATTTCTGAGTCAATTGCACCGTTTATTCCATATAAAAATGATATTTCAGTGTTGATTACGCATGTTCCAGCATTTATTCAAGAAATTGATGCAATTGTGCAGGAAAACTATCCTGACTTTGAGATTTGCTGGTTTGGTCATATTGGTGATGGTAATTTGCATTTAAATATTCTCAAACCTGCAGATTTGACCAAAGATGAGTTTTTTGCCAAATGTCAGGTAGTGAATAAGTATGTATTTGATACCGTAAAAAAATATAATGGATCAATTTCGGCAGAGCATGGTGTAGGCATGACTAAAAAACCATATCTTGAATATACGCGCTCGCCAGAAGAAATTGAATATATGAAAGCCCTCAAACTGGCATTTGATCCGAAAGGAATTATGAACCCAGGGAAACTCTTTGATTTATAATATAAATCATGCCGAGGACTACATAGTTACTACAGTGTAACTGAAAAAGGCGTAGCATCATAAAGCTACGCCTTTTTGTTTTTTGATGTGTGAAAGAGATGTTACGTTTACTTGCAATTTCAGGATTATGTTTGGGATTAATGACAGGGTGTGCGACCACCACAAAATTAATGTCCTTCAAAAAAGAGGGTGAAACACCGCTGCAACAAGTGTTAAAAGCACAGCCTGAAATTAGTAGAGAACATCAAAATACTTCAATCCAGCAAGTATTTAATCGTGCAGAATCACCCACGGCTTCTAAAATTACCGTCATTCAAACAGGTTTGATGGATGATTCTGTGTCTGCCATCAAAACCGAGTATCTATTTAAGCTGAATGATGAAACATGGCAGTTGCAAAATAAACAACAGAGTTATCAGTGTGCTCGCGGTAAAAAGAGCAAAGGATTTCAGACAGCGCTGTGTTCTTAAATATAAAAGCGTGAACATTGGATGAGATCGAATACTGCTACTCAAAGTGCATTTGCGGATGCACTTTTTTGTTGCTGAATTTTGTTGGCCTTCTACAGCTTTCTATTAAAGCTAGGAATTCATATTTAACTTTTTAATGATCATTTCTTCCAAATTTTTAGAGTTAAGAGCGTAATTGCAATTTTCTTTCATCTGATAGCAAGTAATAATCATAAGTAAATATTTTTAAAAAAGTAGATTGATATGCAAGTAAATTCCGTGCAGATAAAAAACGCTACAGCAATCGTAACTGGTGCTTCTTCAGGTATCGGTTTGGCTTTCGCAAGCCTTCTAGCACAAAAGGGTTACAATCTTTTACTTATAGCAAGAAATATAAATAAATTGAATGATTTAGCAAAAACTCTATCAACACAATATGATACTCAATGCAATGTATTAAGCATTGATTTATCAGAGGAAAATGCCTCTAAAAAGGTTTTGGAATATATAATAACAAATAATTTAAATATTTCTGTGTTGATAAATAATGCGGGTTTTTCGGGTAATTATAAATTTTTAGAAGCTGATTGGTCGCAACTTTCTAAAGAACTGAATGTAATGTCGATTGCAGTAACCGAACTATGTTATTTGATAGCGCCTCTAATGGAAAAAAATAGTTGGGGCAGAATTATTAATGTTTCATCGGGTGCAGCATATCTTCCACCAACTCAAAGTCTGTTGTACACAGGATTAAAAAGTTATGTTTTGAATTTTTCGCAATCTTTAGACATGGAGCTTAAGCCTAAAGGAATAAACGTAACGGCATTATGCCCTGGTTTCACGAGAAGCGAATTTCACAATACAATGGGGACGAATAAACAAGTGAGTAAGGTTCCAAACTTTTTATGGCAAGCTCCTGATCAAGTTGCTTTAGAAGGTTGGCATGCTGTTATGAAAGGTCATCCAGTGTGTATCCCAGGATTAATTAATAAGATCATTATCTCAACATCCAGACATTTACCATTGAATCTTCAATATAATTTAGGGAAATTAATGAATCCTTTTAAATAGTGACTATGTATATACTTGATTGTTAAAATTTTCTTCAATATTTAGGCTTTATGAATATATCTGTTGATCATAAAATAGCTTGATCAATTTCTTGCTCCCTTGCGCACTTTAAATTGCAACGATTAACATAAATCTCAAGTCAAATCTTTTCTGCTATTTTCAGAATACTCAAAAGTATTTTGAGTGCTTTATTTTTTCAAATATATATCCCGATCAAACATATCTAATGAAAAATGTTCTTAAGATACTAGATGGTTGGGTTTTATCGTCCAAATGATCGCGTTATTAATACAACTCATATTTAAATAACCCTGAGCAACATATTTTTCTAAATAAAACCGTTAGAATACATTGATATCTCAATTGATTTGCTGGAGATCATGTTGCTAGAGCAAATACAAAAAGTCAGTCATGAACTCATCATTGGGCTAGTGGGCGCTGTCGGAAGTCGTTTAAATGTCTTAACCAGTACATTGATGGATTTGTTACACAACGAATTTGCTTATGATGTCGAAGTAATCACGATTTCCAAAGATATTCTGGCTCGATACATTGAGCAGTCATCTACGCCGATGGATGCCTTTGAACGTATTTATCGTTATATGGACAAAGGCAATGAATTAAGACGAGAGCACGATACCGACTTTCTTGCACTTGAGGTGGCAAGGCTGATTGCAAAACGTCGTCAAGACTGGCAGGAAGCACATCCAGCGCAAGATGCAAATCAAAGACGTGTTGCCTTCATTATCGACTCTTTAAAACATGAATCAGAAGTTCAGGCATTACGACAAATTTATAGTACGGGTTTTTTCCAGTTATCGTTATATGAGTCGAAAAAAGCACGTGAAAATACCTTGATTCATGATTATGCCATTCGTCCAGAAAGCGCCAAAATCCTGATTGAACGTGATGAAGGTGAGGCCAATGACTATGGGCAACATACCAGTGAAGCCTTTCATCTTGCAGATTATTTTTTAAAATTTGATCAGCATTATTCTGAGCAATCTCTTGGTTCGCAGCAAGAATTACGAGCATCGTGTTTTCGCTTCTTAAGAATTCTGTTTGCAGATCCTTACATTACTCCCACGTTTAATGAATTTGCGACGTATATGTCCTTTACCGCAAGTGTGCGCTCTGCAGATTTATCGCGACAAGTGGGTGCAGTCATTGCACGTAATAATACTATTTTGGCAATTGGCTCAAATGATGTGCCCAAGTTTCAGGGGGGAACATATTGGCCGTATTTCGATGAAAACACAGGAGAGGTCAAAGATCTGGAGTCTGGGCGTGATTACATGCGTGGATTTGATGCAAATACCATCGAGAAAAATAAAATCATTGATGACTTATTTCAGCAATTGGCCAATGCGATTGATCAATCTGTCGATGCCGAGCGTACCACGCCTTTGAAGCTCCAGATTCATCAGATTTTAAAAGAAAGCAAAATTAAAAAAATTACCGAATATGGTCGGGTGGTACATGCAGAAATGGATGCATTGCTCAGTTGTAGCCGGAGCAATATTTCTACTCAGGGTGCGACTTTATTTGTGACGACTTTTCCGTGTCATAACTGTGCCAAGCATATTATATCGGCAGGGATTGAAAAGGTGGTATTTGTAGAGCCTTATCCCAAGAGTAAAGCCTTAATGATGCATGAAGATTCAATTACCCAGAAATGGGAAGGGCAAGAATATACCGAGCAAAACAAACTAATTTTTGAGCCTTTTGTGGGAGTTGGAGCGCGTAGTTTTGTCAATTTGTTTTCCATGTCTTTAGGCAGTGGACGCAAATTAAAACGCAAAAGCAAAGAGGGTTATGTTTTGTCTTGGAATGCGAAAACAGCCGAGCTTAGACTACCGATGTATTATTTATCTCATCGTGAGTTAGAGCAGGAAATCGAACAATCGATGTTAAAGAAATCCTTTTAATCTGATGATTTGATTGAGTTGCATTGAAAGATACACCATCAGACTGTTCAGAGCAGGGAATGAAGATCTGCCCGGAACAATAGTGAGCAGTACGATTAGGCGGTTGTGTCCTGTAAAATTCGGATATCTACACTCGCGACATGATCCTTGACGCGCTCTTGATGTGCCAGCATATGAGCGGTTTGTAGATGTGCTTGCAAATGAGCCACGCTTTCCCACTGTTCAAACATCATGATCGAGTCATAATCAACGCGTTGGAAACTGGCCTCCGCAGGTGCATCAATCAGGGGCTGATACTGATAACAACCTACCTCAGCCAAAACTTGAGGTAAAATTTGCTCAAATGAAGCTAAAACCTGTTGACGATGCTCTGCACCAGTGTGAGTACGTATTTCTGCAATCACAGTAATCATGCGATATTCTCCAGTTTCGAGTGAGATACATTCTTTTGGCTAAAATTTTCAAGTAAATGTTGACGATACATCGCCAGATACTCAGCAACATTCGGCATCTTGATTACATCATTGACAATAAATGTTGGCAATGCTTGCATGCCTAAAAACTGATTAGCTTTATGAAAGGGCAGGTAGACGCCATCTACACCAACGCCATGAAAAAACTGTTCTGGATCATCAAATGCTGCAAGTGGTGCATTCCAGGTAAGCGAAAGCATATATTTTTTGCCCTGAATCAAACCACCTGAGCCATATTTCTTACTTTGATCGGCACGGCTACGTCCATCACTTGCATATAACGAGCCATGTCCTGCTGTAAAAATATCGTCGATATATTTTTTGACTGTCCATGGCGCACCCATCCACCAGCCTGGCATTTGATAAATCACCACATCTGCCCAAAGATACTTTTTTACTTCTGCCTCAATATTGTAATTGGTATCGGCACGTGAAACATCAACCTGATGTCCCAACTCGCTGAGTAATTCTTCTGCAAATGTGGTGAGGGTATCGTTAAGTTCGCCTTTTGAGTGGGCAAAGGTTTTTGCGCCATTCACAATTAGAATATTGCTCATAAAAGTAAGATTAGAAGTGGATTTATGGGCAGTATAGTCAGATGAAACTATTTAAAAAATGCAGCAATATGCAAAAGATTATTGATATAAAATCATGAATGATTGAATTAAATAATCAAGATATTGCATAAATAAGGTTACTCTCGGCTTAAAATGTGGATAACTTTTTAGTTATGCACAACAGATATCAAAAATCATAAATCTGAAATAAACAACTGAGCTACAACACAGTATTTTGGCGTCGACGTATAAATCAAAAAATGCTATTTTACTCCTGACTCAGCAGTCTAGATCAATTACATTTATCATCACAGATTGTGATGTCTCCTTTCAAACTTATACACCCTGTGAATACGGTGTTTTTGCTGGTTGAATCAGCCTAATTAAAATCAATTCTTTTTCCTTGGTGCTTGTCATCAGGCTGAGGCATTGTTCATCAAAAATATGCTCAAGCCATGACTCCCCAATATTGATTAGTAGATCACAATGCAAAATGTTCGAACAACAACATTAAACCGCACAACGTTAATGTTTCCTTTGGCTCTGGTTTTATTCGAGTTTGCGGTATACATCGGAAACGATTTAATTCAGCCTGCCATGCTGGCCATTACTCAGGATTTTGCTGTGAGTGCCACTTGGGCACCTTCTTCGATGTCCTTTTATTTGCTGGGTGGTGCATGTGTGGCTTGGTTACTCGGCCCATTGTCTGATCGTCTTGGGCGTAAACGTGTACTGCTATTTGGTGTGCTATTTTTTGCGCTGTGCTGTCTTCTGATTTTACTGACACACAATATGGCACAATTTTTGGCATTACGTTTTTTACAAGGCATTGGCTTAAGTGTGATTACTGCGGTCGGTTATGCGGCAATTCAGGAAACCTTTGAGGAGCGTGATGCGATTAAAGTCATGGCTTTAATGGCAAATATCTCGTTACTTGCGCCATTACTTGGCCCCGTCTTGGGTGCTTTTCTCATTGATTATGTATCTTGGCATTGGGGGTTCGTTGCAATTGCGACTCTGGCTGGTTTAAGTTGGTTTGGCCTTAAAGCCAAAATGCCAAGTCAGCAACACAGTGTGACCCGTCAGCCTTTCGTGTATCTATTTGATGATTTTAAAAAGATCTATTTGGATAAACGCTTTCTTGGCTTAAGTCTGGGGCTGCCACTGGTCGGGATGCCACTGATGCTCTGGATTGCATTATCCCCCGTGATGTTGGTCGATGAACTTAAATTTAGCAGTGTGCAATATGGTCTGGCGCAGTTTCCTATTTTTATGGGTTTAATTCTGGGAAATATTGTGCTCATCAAGATCATAGATCGTTTTCCGCTTGGAAAAACCATTTTAATGGGCTTACCGATTATGCTCGTAGGAACACTGGTTTTGCTGGTGGGCGCAATCTGGCAAGACTATCTGGCAGTTTGCCTCTTGGTTGGCATGACGCTGATCAGTTTTGGTGAAGGGATTAGTTTTTCGGTTATTTACCGCTTTGCATTGATGTCTTCCCCAGTTGCCAAGGGAACAGTTGCCGCTGCGGTCTCGATGCTTTTAATGTTTAGCTTTTTTATCATGATTGAACTGGTACGTGAGCTGTATGTGCATTTTCATGTGCTGGCATTTAGTCTGTCTTGTGTGGTCTTGATTACACTCTGGTTTTTGCTGCCACGACTGATGCTTAAACAGGAAATGGCAATCCGTCATACACATGATCAGTTCTAATCTGTTTGAAGCTCTGATATGTCTGGACGGAAAGCGCCAGACATATCGACGGATTAACGAATCTCTTTTTCAAGGAGTTGGCGACGCAGTGTTACCAGTTCAGGGAGTGTTTCTAACAGTAGGCTGATCTGCTTTAAAATCAGCATAAAATATTCGGATGTGGATTCACGTGCAGCCAAATCGTAAATTTCTTGTAGACGAATTTTAATGTCTGTTTTAGATAATGTCCGTTGCTCTATAAGAACCTGTTTTAGCGTATTTAGACACCAGCGCATTAAATCAAGAATGTACTGATCTCCAATTTTTTCACGATGACTCCCCAAAGCAGAGATATAGCTCAATTGGCTATGGCTGTAGACCAAATAGCGAAATGCATAATGAATCAGTTGCGGGTTGGGCGAAGGTTCGGCACTTAAACTTGAAATCATGCTAGAGAGTTCGATCTGGGCATTATGTGCCAAACGCCGTGTACGACGGTAATCCATACTGTTGGTTCGTCCAGCGTCATATTGCTGCACCACGGCATCGAAATAATCCAGACTGGCTTGTGTGCTATTACGAATATTGTTTGAGATATTTCTAAAATTCCAGTCAGGCCAGATAAAACTGACGGCAAACCACGCAATACCACAGCCAAGTAAAGTATCCATCATTCGTGGCAAAATGATATTAAAGCCAGATCCTTTCAGATTAAAAATCAGCAATACCATTAGGGTTGCCATGGATGTGGCAAGGGCATATTTCTTCTGGCGTAAATAGAAAAAACATACACCACAGATCACCGTGATCATGAGCTGACCTTCGACACTGGGTACAAAATACAGGATCGGAATCCCTAAAATTACACCCAGTAAGGTGCCAAATGTGCGTAATTTAAGCCGACTTTTGGTCGCAAAATAAGTTACCTGACACACAAATAAACCCGTGAGTAAAATCCAATAGCCATTTTTTGCAAAGGGCAAAAGCGAGATCAGGGAGCCAGCGGCAAATACAAAAGCAATCCGCACAGCATGTCGAAATAATGCGGATGTTGGATGAAGATGCTGTCTAAATTTAAGCCATAGATCCTTAATCCCGTGAATGTCATCATCCAGTAGATTTAGATTATCAACATGCTGCTGAAAGCGGGCAGGATAGGTGTACTGGATATCGTTCAGGTTATGCAGTTGATCATCAATAATATGCAGATTGTTTAAAATGAGCCGAAGATTTTTCACTTCAATATTGTCAGGGTTCATTCTAATCCAGTCCTGCATTGAGCGTTCAAGCTGATCAAGTGCCTGTGATAATTCTGGTGCGGGTTGGTAGGGACGATGAGTCAAAATACACTGACACAAGGTTTCACAGGCGATCGCTTGCAAACGGATATTTTTTTGAATACGAAAAATCAGATCACTACGGCTAAAATTATCCTGAATCTGTTCATAATGAAGATAATTGGCACTGACCTGTTCATGAATATCCTGTGCCACAAAATAAAGATGTAACCAGTAAATACTGTTCTGATTGACCCGCGAAGCTTTTAACCGTGTCAGAAGTGAGGCTTTGGCTGTATTTAGGCGCTGAACGGTCTGGGCATTTTCCAGGGATAAATCAAATAGTAACTGTTCTACATTTTCATGATTGTCTGGATCAAATAATTTAGATTTGCTATTTAACAGTTTGGCGAGCGCAGAAAAAATCTGTGATAGATTATCTTGCACTGCGAGTGTGGGTTTGATCATATAAAAAATAATCGAGGTCAGCCCATACCAGATCACGCCATAAACGAAATATAGCGGTTGTTGATACCAAACTTGATATTCTCCCAAACCGAATAAAGTATAAATCGACAGTAAAATCGTGCCAAAAGAAATGGTGGCGTAGCGCTGCCCGAGTGAGCCCAATAAAATCAGAAAACCACTGGATAAAGATAAATAGATGATCAATAGAAAAGGGTACGGCGAAAGAAACTCTAGAACACTACTCACGACAAAAAATAGAAAGCTCACATAAACCAGATTACGTAGGCGAATACTGAGGCGATCATCAAAATCTGTCAGTGCGGTCGCTATGGCGCCTAAAGTAACAGGAATGATCAGTTCATGATGTCCGAGGTAACGTAATCCTAATGTGGTTCCTGACAAGACAATAAAAATCTGCAAGCAATAAACAGTGGTCGAATTAAAATTATAATGATTAAACCATCTCAAGCGGTTATTCATAAATTAAGGATCATAATCTGAATAATTATAAATTTAGGGTGAGCTTTTTTGACGGCACTGTCAATCTAGCAGCTAAAAGGATTTAAGAAATTAAATAAAAAAAAGAGATCTCATTGTCTGAGATCTCTGGAGGTAAGGGGCTGCAAGGAGCCAGCCCTTTGGTTATTATTTAAGTTTAATAACCTACAGTAAAACGTTGCTGGATATGATTATTATGTTCAAGCTCATCGGCCAATGCTACAGCAAAGTCTTCGGCAGAAATTTTACTCCCTTCTTCACCGACCAGAAGTTCATCTTTCCCTAAACGGAATTCGCCTGTACGTTTTCCAGGCCCAAATTCCGCAGAAGGAGAAATAAAGGTCCAATCCAGATCATCTTTCTCTTTGAGCTTATCTAGAAAGTGTGCGGCTGCTTCAGCTTCTGGTTTGTAAGCCTCTGGAAAGTCTTCACTATCGAGTACGCGAGTGTTTTGATGGGGTACATGCAGACTACCTGCACCCCCTACAACCAGATAACGTTTTACTTTAGAGTCATGAATTGCATTAAATAAGGCATTCGCATCTAATCCGTGAAAGCGCACTGCACTGATTACAGCATCCTGTCCTCTTAATGCCTCAACCAAGGCATCGTGATCATTGAGATCAATGTCGACCGCCATCACGCGTTCGGTGTCTGCTACTTTATGGGTGTCCCGTGCAAGTGCTTTGACATAGTGACCACGTGAGACCAATTCTTCTAAAATACGTGAACCTGCCATACCTGTTGCGCCAATGAGTGCAATCTTCATTCTCTATTCCTCTAGCTATTGTTGTGATTCATAACATGTTGAAATTGGATCATGTAAATTATGATGACAGCACCTCATGTAATTAGCGTTCAGTTTATGTCCTTGAGATGTAATACAAAGTAGCAATTCGATAACCAATGATCGGAATTTGTAGAAAAACCTTGAAATAAAAAGGTCTATATAGGGTGATATGGGCAGACCAGAAATAGAAAAACGAACTAAAATTGAAAATCTGTGGATCACTAGAAGCCTATCCACAGTGGTGATTATTCATATGATTTAAGCGATTAAAAACTTAAAGCTTGGTCTGGTCATCCAAATCATCGTAGATCAGGGTCGCTTTGGGCACTGGTTCAGGTTCAATATTTTCATGCAGCCATTCACGCCAGATCGCAAGTAAAATGGCTAAAATCACTGGCCCAATAAATAGTCCGACCAAACCAAAACTTGCTAATCCTCCCAACACACCAAACATAATAAGCAGAAATGGAATTTGAGTTGCACCTGAAATGACCAGGGGACGAATTACATTATCTGAAGTACTGACAATACATACGCCCCAGAGCATGACACCAATTGCCCCCATCATTTGGCCTTGCGAAAATAACCATAAAGCCACAGAGGTATAGGCAAGTGGGGTACCAAAAGGAATCAGTGCCAATAAAAAGGTTACAATGGTTAACACCATTGGATTAGGGACACCTGCAACGAAATAACTGAGTCCTGCCAGAATCGCCTGTGCGACTGCGGTCAGTCCTACACCATACACAACTGCACGAGTAGTTTCTGAAATGGTATCCATATAATGGTGAATACGCGGGCCAATGACCATTTCGAGTGCCTTACTGACCTGATTCAAAATGGTATGTCCATCTCGGTAGAAAAAGAATAATGACAGCAAAGCAAAGCATAGCTTGACTAGGTTTTTACTGATCTCACTGAGTACAAAGCGGCCATAACCCATGTGGCTTTGAATCCACAATGATAAATTTTGAGTGAGATTGCTAGGATTGGTATTGATTTCATTGAGTATACGGGTGATTTCATTGCCCACTAGCGGGAGCTCGCGGATAAAATCAGGTGCGCTTAAATGTCCAGAGAAAATCTGCTGCTGTAATTCAATAAATAGATTACGTCCCTCATGTTGTAGCATAAATACGGCAAAAGTTAGTGGAATACCAATGACCAGAATAATCAGGCTGATCATGAGGGTTGCACTCAGATTGGGACGATTTTCTCCGCAAAAACGTTGAATACCGATATAAATTGGCCAGGTCATATAAGCAATAATCGCGGCCCACACTACAGGAACAATAAAATACTTCAGGATATGGAAACCAAGAAGTAGCAGGATAATTAATAATCCAAATAATAAAGCTCGTTGTATGGTTGGCGCGTATTGTTGCACAGAACTCTCTAAATGAATAATGACAGGGCCAAATCATATTAACTGAAAAATATACACTGGCAAATCATCAGTTGGTTTTATTACGTAGTCAAAGTTACATCATGTTATCGTTTTAAAATCAGAAATTTAAAACCATTTAGACGGGTCATCAACCAAGGCATCAAGTAGTGGTTGCCATTGCTCTTGCATCTGTAAAAAGTTTTTCTGGCTTTTATCAAAAATAGATAAACCTTGCATTGCCAGTTGACTATATGCGCTGCGTTCAGAAATTGAGGCAATAGGGCTCTGCTCGATTTTTTCAAAAAATTGCTGAATATCTTTATTGCTGGCACTATTCGGTTTCATTCGATTGGCAAGTAACAAAATATCCACTTTACCTTTGCGAATCCGCTTAATATCGTGAATGTCCTTTAGAAAACGCTTGGTACTGTCGATATCAAAAAAAGAAGGTTGCAATGGAGTGACAATGGCGTGTGACTCACTAATCAGTTGCTGGGCCTGATCATCAGAAAGTGCACCTGGTGCATCAATAATTAAATAATCCAGTCCTTTAGGGGCTTCACCTACCGATTTTTCATGACGCCAGTCCAGACTTTGAATTGCAACCGCTGTATCTGGTCGTTGTTTTAGCCATTGTCGAGCTGATTTCTGATTGTCTGCATCGGCCAGTGCCACACTATAGCCTTTTTTTGCCAATGCTGAAGCTAACGTGATCGCTGTAATTGTTTTGCCGCAACCGCCTTTTTGATTTGCTATAAGTATCGTTTTCATGCCTGCCTGGTTCTCTAAATCCCAAATTAGATTAGCATTTTTTTTGCTGCTTATGGTTACACATGACAAAAGTGTTTGGCTTATTTAAAGTGGGAGACAAAATTTACAATAGGAAGAACGATGTCGATCTGGATGGCAATGCTGATTGGGGCGTGTATTGGGGTGGTGATCACGACCTTGATCCTCTCAAACAGTCGAAATGGTCGGATCAAGGCCGAGTATGAACAATATATTGCCGAACTGGAACTTGAGCATCAGCAGGCATTAATGGCGGCACAGAAGCGCAGTGTAAATACCAGTCGTGCTGTACTCAAAGGTAAAATGGCAGAACAGCTTGCGCCTATATTGCCAGAATTTCGCTATCTCCCCAGCGACGCTAAATTTTTGGGTGATCCTGTCGATTATATTGTATTTGATGGTTATACCGATTTTAGAGATGGCGAGGGACAAGCAGAAGATATTGATGTCGTGTTAATCGATATTAAAAGTGGTCAAGCCCGTTTAACCAAAGGGCAGCAAGCCATTGCCGAAGCGATTCGTGCGGGACGTGTTCGTTTTGAAACGCTCAGGATTGATTTTGATGATACCTAAAACCTTCCACGAAATTACGTCATGTTGTTACTAAAATATGCTGTTTTTTCAATAAACGCTACTTAGTATTTTATTAATATAAATGGCAAAGCGACATGTTTTAAAAAGTTGAGGAATACTATGCACAAGCGCTTAATGATCGGGTTATGTGCTGCACTATGGTTTGGGCAAGCCAGTGCATCTAACTCAATTGAATATAATATTGCCCGAGGACTCGCGCCAGAGGCCAAAGGGCAGTCTATTTCTGTATTAAAGCCTTTTTATGGTGATTTCCGTATTTTGGGTTCTAAACAGTATCAGCATGACGAGCAAGCCAAATTTTCACCCATTGATTACGCAGTAAGTTGGGGACTGTTCGCACATCCTGATATCGCTTCACAAATCAAGATTAATCAATACGATCGTTACTTAAACTGGAGTATGCGAACTGTACCTGTTCCACCTGCGCAAGCTCTTAAGCTCGTGTCGAACATGCATATTATTCCTGCCAGTCCCGAAATTGCCAAACAAATTACTCAAGTCAAGCGGGGTGATCTGGTTCGTTTGAAAGGTGATCTGGTTGAAATTAAAGATAACAATCTGGTTTGGACATCTTCACTCTCACCTGGTGGTGTTGGCGATGGTGCCTGCGAGGTATTTCGGGTGAATTCTATCCAATGGATTGAACGCGAGAAAATATGACCTGAAACTTAATGATTTGATTCAGGTCATCCTCGTATATTTTTAGGATTTAGGGGTCAAACTGCTTTTCCAGTGTCTGAGCTGCTCTTGAGCATGTAAGAAATCACCGAGTCCTTGCGTAGTGGGTGAGGCTGAAGTTTGACTAGCAGCTGAGCTGGTATCTGTGTTCTGATAAATTTTAGCCTGATTTTCCCAGTATTGATAAAACAACCCCTGAATATAACGGCCTTGTTCGGTTTTTAAATCGAGGGCTTTTAGCATCTGCATGGCAGAATGTACGGTATCTCGTTTACGGGTACGTTCAAATTCTGCGGTCAAGTCACCATTTTTTTGCATCTTGACCAGCTCCGCTTCCATTTCATCATTCATCTCTGAAAAACGACGATCAAAATCTTCCAGAATCGCAACATCATGCGCATCTTCTGGTGTGGCAGCAAAGGTTTTGACTGGTGGCGTTTGTAACTCTTTCATGGTGTTTTGCTGCTGGGAGCTTGTTTGTTCGGTGTCCGTTTTTTCTTGATTTTTATGACAGGCAGTTAACATCAGTGCCGAACCGATGACCATAGCCAATGTGACGGGTTTGAATTTGTATCTCATAAGGGTATCCTGTGTCGGTTTTATTTATATTTTTTTAAAATCATATGCATAAGTAATGTAAGGGAAATCAATCTGATCAGTGGGTTGTTTACCTGTACATTCAAAGACAATATGTTCAAATTGTTGTTTGAGTTGCTGTTGCTGTGCTTCAGGCATTGCGGCAATAAAGCTGGTTGAAAGTAGGCGTTGGCTTACGACCTGCTCGACAGTTCCTGTATGTACGTGTGAAAAAACACGCGCATGTTCAAGCTTAAATAAGTGTTGGTGTTCGAAAGCCTTTTTCCATTCACCACTATGATAGCGTGGCGTATCTCCCTCGAAGGTCATTAGCATGTCGGCTATTTGTTTTACCCAGTCAATATTTTCATCACGCTGATTCCAGATCAATCCCAAATGCCCTGAAGGTTTTAGTAATTGATAAATTTCATTTAAGCTTTCAATATTGGCAAACCAGTGAAATGATTGCGCACAGAGCACAGCATCAATGCTTTCTGACTCAAGTGGAATATTGGTACTTTGTGCTTGAAGCACCTTGATATCAGGATGTGCGGTCTGTAATTGTTGCAGCATTTCATGCACCGGTTCTACCGCCACAATGTCAGTGGTGACTTGTTTTAAGTAGGGTAGAAATTTGCCTGTGCCTGCGCCTAAATCAACAACCTTTGAATATTTGTTTAATCGTAAGTCTTGCTTTAGCCACTCCACCACCGCTTGAGGATAATTAGGACGAGCATGTTGATATAGCTCTGCGGCTTGGCTAAAACCCTGTTGTGCAGCATGATGAACCTGATTCATGGTTGGCTACTCTTTATTGAAGACCATAAAAATAGACATATTGATTATCCTATTATAGAAATATCAGGATCAGTATCGTGTGAAATAGCATTTTTAATACAAATTGACAGGCCTCTTCACAGCGTGATATCCAAAGACTACTGGGGTTAGCAGACGGTTCATGGCATGATAGAACCAAAATTAAAGATAGAGACGGCGCAGACCAATCCCATGAGCATAGAAAAAAATATTCCAGATTTAATCCTTCACGACGGACATTCAATTCCTGCATTAGGATTTGGAACTTATACATTAAAAGGTCAGCAGGGCGTAGACACGATGCTTCGGGCTTTAGGGCATGGCTATCGCATGCTGGATTCTGCGTTTAATTATGAAAATGAAGGTGCTGTAGGAGCAGCGGTACGGCAGTCGGGTCTGTTACGAGATGAGATCTTTATCACTTCAAAGTTGCCAGGTCGACATCATGCTTATGATAAAGCAATGGAAACCATTGAAGAATCTTTATACCGTATGCAATTTGACTATCTGGATCTGTATTTAATTCATTGGCCAAATCCACAACAGGGTTTATATATTGAAGCATGGCAAGCTTTAATTGATGCTCAGAAAAAAGGTTATATCCGTTCGATTGGCGTAAGCAACTTTTTACCCAAGCACATCGAAACCTTACGCCGTGAAACAGGAGTTATTCCTGTGATCAATCAGGTCGAGTTACATCCTTATTTTAATCAGGCCGAGCAAAGAGCATATGATGAGTCTCAGCAGATCATAACGATGGCATGGAGCCCACTTGGACGAGCAAAGGCAATTTTAGATGATGCTGTGTTAAAACAGATTGCTCAGGAGACGTCTCGTACAGTGGTACAAGTGGTTTTAAGATGGCAAGTGCAGATGGGGGTGATTCCAATTCCAAAAGCAGCCAGTGATCAGAATCAAATGGCCAATCAGGCGATTTTTGATTTTAGCCTTTCGGATGATCAAGTCCAGCGAATTAATGCCTTAACATGTGCTGACGGACGGATTCGCAATCAGGATCCAGCAGTTTATGAAGAGTTTTAACGCAACACAAAATCGGGCATCAATGGCAAGATTTTCACAATGTGTCATCTTTTGCCCTGTTTTATCTACAATACCCTTATAGAATAAGCGATTTAGCCATTCTGTGCATTTGCTTGCATAAATGCAAAATGAACATTGGTCTTAATTTTTCGGTGCCTCCATGGATAAACAAATAATTTTTGAAGATGATCACATCCGTGTCATTTTTCTCAAAGGCAGTTCGAGCGAGCTGGTCATTTCATTTGGTGATCTGATTACCCGTGCCAAAGGTTTGTCCATCAATGCCGAGAAATCTTTGGTGAAATATGATTACAACGTGCTTGGCATTATGCCCAAGTTAAAATCATGGTTTCCCGAAGCCTCAATGCAAAACATGATGCAACAGGTTGCTCCTATTTTAGCTGACTTTTCCAGAATTGTAGGGTATGGCGGTTCAATGGGCGGTTATGCTGCAATTAAATATTCAGGCTTATTAAAAATGAATCGTGTGATTGCATTTGTACCGCAATATACGATTGATCCACAGGAAGTTGAAGATCGTCGTTATGCCGAGTTTTTTGATGTAAATATCCATCGGGATATGCAGATCCAGACTCAGGATGTATCGGAGCAGGCAGAATATATTATTGTGTATGATCCTTACTATCACGAGGACCGCGAGCATTATCGCAAGATTAAAAAGATCTTACCGCAGCTCATGACATTGCATCTTCCATTTACTGGGCATGAAGCGTTATCGGTACTGGCAAGTTCTAGTTTGCTCAATGATTTTATTCGGCATCCATTAGAGCAGCGCTATTTTTATCAGCAGATGCGCAGTGTCAAAAAGAACAGTAAGTTCTACTATCGTACCGTCATTAATAATTTAATGTCGCGTCACAGCGCAGCTCTGGGGCGTATTTTACGCAGTAATGATCTTCATCTGGATGATCAGTATCTGGATGCCAATCTTAAGCAACTGATTACTCGCGTTATGCTGAATCGTCGTCAGGTGACAGAGCAGGATCTGCAAAAGCTGGGCATTAAAGTCAATCTGTCGCAGGCGACCAATAATCATTTGCAGGATCATTATACCAATCAGGTGGTTTTTAATTTAATTAGCCATAAGATTGAGTGTTATCCGCAAGAGGCTGTGCTTCGTAATAATAAATATCTGATTGCTGTTGAAGCCAAAATGAGTGGACTGGTCAAGATTGAGATTAATGGCGAACGTTATCTGGTGGTGATGAATGACCGTCGTGTCACCAAACTGTTTAAAGAACATGAAACATTGACGCCAGATATGAGTCCAATTGTGATTAAGAAATACCCAGACTATTATGTTTTAAGTTATAAAAACTTAAATTTAAGCAGTGACGAGCATGGTTTATGCAGCTTTGTTGAAGGGTCAGTCAACGATGAAGCAAAGTTTCATGCAGTACAATAAAGCGTAATTTAAATAAAAAAGGGACGAAAAATCGTCCCTTTTTTATGTTGATCAGATCAATAAATCCAATACTTTGCTAATGGCTTACTGACCCACGCCGACTTGCGTTTTAACACCTACATTACGTGGTGATACATTGGCATCAACACCTGCATTGGCATTTACTGAACCCACTTTGATACCTGCCTGAGTATTTGCGTTTACGCCTGTTTTGGCTTTAGCATGGTGTTTAGCTTCAGACTGTTTCTTCTTGGTATTCCAATGCGATTCAGCTTTGGCCTTTTCTTTAGCAGCAAATTTTTCAGTGCCGTTTACTGCTTTTTTGGTTCCACTTTTGGTATCTTGCCAAGCCTGTTCGCTTTTATCTCCGACTTTCTCTGCCACATTGACGGTTTTATCTTTGGCATCAACAGCGAAGTCGTGTGTTTTGTGTGCGACATGACTACCTGCATCCACAGTTGCATCAGTGGCTTTAACAGCGGTTGAATGAACAGCATGCGCAGTATCGGTCACGCCATTTTTTACCCCACTGCCGATACGGTTCAAGAGGCCACCAGATTCTACTTGTGCATTGGCGCCGACATCGACAGAGGCATTGCCTGCAAATACGGTAGCAGAAGCAAGAATACTTGCGGTTAAAATTGCAGATTTCATCATTTTCATTTTTCTATCCTTTTGTAAATCCACCTACGTGATGAACATGACATAGTAGGTGAACGACAGCCGTATCATATGCAAAAATTTTGATGTTGTGTGAAATAAATCAAAAAAATTACAAGCAGTTAACAGCATGATCAAACTTGCGGAGAAATCATGAAGAACAGAAAAATACGATTTTTAATCCTCATGCAAATTCTATAGCTAAATAAAAATCCGCTTGACGCATTGTATTTTCAGTCGGATAGTCATGATCTATGTATGAACAAAGTTTGCCAGCAAATAAAGAGCAGACGTTATTTTCTTCATAAATTTACAAAAGAGTCGAAGATGAGTTTGAATGCAGCATTTTTAGATTACGGTTCGCTAGACATGAATGATCTGGATTTTAGTCCGTTGCAAGCATGTTTTAATGATCTACAGCTTTATTCTGCGAGTACTCCAGATCAGGTTATCCCTCGTTTAAAGGATGTTCAGGTCGCAATTACCAATAAAGTCGTTATTAATGCCGAAGCATTAACACGGCTTCCCAAGCTCAAACTGATTTTGGTCTCTGCAACAGGTACCAATAATGTTGATTTGAGGGCTGCCAAAGCACAGGGCATTGTGGTATGTAACTGTCAGGGCTACGGGACAGCTTCGGTGGCTCAACATACGCTCACCTTAATGCTGGCTCTTGCGACCTCGCTGCTGCGTTACGACCATGCTGTAGCACAAGGGCGTTGGCAGCAGGCATCACAGTTTTGTTTTTTGGATTATCCAATTATTGAATTATCTGGAAAAACACTCGGGATTGTTGGATATGGCGAGCTTGGGAAAGAGGTGGCGCGTTTAGCTCAAGCCTTTGGTATGAAAATACTCATTGCCAATTTGCCTCAGCGTCCAAAACATGAAGACCGCTTGGAGCTTGAAGCACTTCTGCCACAGGTAGATTTCCTGAGTTTACATTGCCCATTGACTGAACACACTCAGCATTTAATTGATGCTCACGCTTTTGCACTCATGAAGCCAAGTGCATTTCTGATTAACTGCGCACGTGGTGGCATCGTGCATGAACAAGCTTTACTCGATGCTCTAAAGCAGGGGAGAATTGCAGGGGCCGCGACAGATGTTTTGAGTATCGAACCACCAAAAAACGGCAATCCTTTGCTTGATGAAAAATTACCCAATCTGATTATTACCCCACATTCGGCATGGGGAAGTGTTCAGTCTCGACAACGTATGGTTGAGCAACTGGCTGAAAATGCAAAAGCGTTTAGTATTGGTCAGACCATACGTCAGGTCAATGCCTAAGAATTAAGGGTTGGCACTTTCAGGCAGTGGAGTCGTTGTCGCCGATGGTGTAACACTCGATGTTTGTGGAACCAAGTTGTTGGTCGCCTGAGATGATTGACTCAAAGTTCCTTGTTCGATGGGTACCGTTCCGCCGTTGGTACCGACGACAGCATCTTTGGTTTGTTGCCATTTTTGCTCGGTAAACGTTTTCGCTTCACCCGCTTTTTCTTTGGCCACCTGAGATTGTTCTGTTCCAAATTCTTTGGTGTCTTGCCATTTTTCACTTATCTTGTTGGATGACTTTTCAGCACCACGTTGAATGGAATTTCCTAGTCGCGAAATACTTTGCCCTGTTTTGTAGGTCAGTACTCGAAAGATATTTGGATTATCACCATATGGCATGGTTTTGGGTTGATCAGGATTTGAAGGCGTGGTTTCGGCTGCACTGGCATTGAGGGCGGTTACACCACAAAGCATGCTAAATGACATCACTAAAATAGAATGCTTGAGCATGAGCAGAATCCTTTATTTGTTCATTTTAAGATAAGCATTATCTTAGCGGGATCTTGTTAAATAAAAAACCAGCGCATTACAATCGTTACAGCTTGCTACAACCAAGATACAGTCATGGACAAAATAAAAAGAATAAGCCCTTGGAAAACCAAGGGCTAAATGAACAGTTTATTGGCAAAGTGCGACGTTTTCTTTCTTGAAATTGTCACGTAATGACAAGAAGTTGGTTTGAACGTCTTTATCATATAAATCAAAGTTTCGAGCAGAACTAGTGCCATCTTTAGCCATAATAATAGACGACGCAGAGATCAGCGTATTTCCTGTAAATGTCCAGTTTTCACGGGCACGACCCGCATCCATGACCCCTGTAAATTCAATAATACATTGTTCATTGAGCTTAATCAGTTTGGCTTTATTGTTTCGGGTATCTGGAAAGGCTTTAATATTGGTGACTTCTTCGATAACACCTACAGTTGTTTCTGGTAGTGGGGGATTACTCGAACATGCACTGATGACTAAGCCGCTGAATACGCTAAGAGCAAGTGTTTTTAGTTTCATATTGTCAGTCTATCTTGTTGTGTATTTTCTTGAGTATAGCGAATTTTTGACTTGAGAATAAAATCAAAATGGTAATTTTCATTGATTTTTTTCTAAAAATTCGAGCGTCAAGAGCTTAAGAAAGGCATCTCGGGCTTTATGATTTAGAATTTTCTGATGCCAGAAAAAATGAACAGGAATAGTGGCCAGACGATCAAACTCATAACTGCACAATTGAGGAAGATTTTTATATTGTGCATAGATACTTTTTGGAATCAGAGATACACCTAAACCTGCACTCACACAGCCTATGATAGTGGCGTAATTGGTGATACTGGTTATCGGTAGTGAAATATGTTTGAGTTTTAGCCATGTTTCCAATGCTGCACGATAAGGACAGCCTTCAGTCCACATAAAGATTTCTTTGTTGATCAAATCTTCCTGATTGCGGATGATACCCATTGATGCAGGTGCAATCAGCACCATATTTTCCTGATATATTTCAACCTTATTTAAACATGGAAAATCAATTGCACCAGCCACCATGGCCGCATCCAGTTTATGCTGGCTGACATCCAGTAACAGTTGTTTCCACGTTCCTGTAATAATTTGAATTGAAACATCTGGATAGTGCTGATGATACTGTGCCAAAAGGCGTGGTAAATGGGTGCTGGCTGAGGATTCTATCGCGCCAATTCTGAGTGGGCCAGAAGGTGGTGCATCAGGGTGGATACTACGTTTTGCTTCATCACATAAGGCTAAAATCTTATGGCAATATTCCAGAAAAATTTCACCTGATGGTGTCAGTTTGAGTGTTTTACCTTCCCGATAAAATAGCGGTGATCCTAGTTCTTCTTCAAGTTGTTTAATACGCGTTGTGATATTGGATGGTACGCAATGTAGTTGCATTGATGCCTTAGCCATTGTTCCGCATTCAACCACGGTTTGGAACATTTTTAACTGAGTGATATCCATGTTTTATCATTCACTTTTAATGAATATTTGACTCAATATAAGTTAATTTTATTTAACTATCCATGTGCATATGATGAAAGTGTTCCATTTCACTAGTGCAGATTTAACATGGCAATTTCTCTTGCTGCCGAAACTCAGCCTCCCGCATTTAAGCTCTATTTATGTATTGCAGTGACTGTCTTTTGTTGGGGCTATTCACCTATTGGTGTACATAATGCCTTGCACTCATATACACCGCAGCATATTGCCTTGCTTCGTTTTTTGATTGCATCGTTTTTTTTACTGCTTTTGGTCATGAAAAAAGGCATTCAACCTTTAAAGTGGAAAGATGCTCCTGCGCTTGCTGTATTAGGTTTTTTCTCTGTAACTCTGCATCATTTGCTTATAAATACAGGGCAGCAATATGTAAGTGCAGTCGCATCTAGTATTTTGAGTCAATCTATTCCTTTATTTACTTTTATTATTTCAGCTTTGCTGTTTAAGGAAAAAATCGTTTTCAAACAGTGGTTGTGTATTTTATTGGGACTTGGCGGCGCCGTGTTAGTGGTCAGTGGAGATCATGGTTTTGGTGTACCGAGCCCTTACAGTCTAATGATTGTGTTAGCCGCAATTGCATGGGGTCTGTACTTTAATTTATATAAAAAATTTGCTTTAAATTATGATGCATTGAGCATGATGTGCTACATCATCTGGTTCGGGACTATTCCTTTACTATTTTATAGTGCTCATTTGCCTAGTGAAATTTTACATGCTACTTGGCAAGCCAATATGTCGATTGTTTTATTGGGTATTTTTCCAAGTGCGATGGCTTATGTACTGTGGGGATATGTACTTAAAAATATGCCGTTAACGATTGCATCGAATTTTTTATATTGTTCGCCGATTGTCGCAATGAGTTTGGCAGTTGTTTTCTTAAATGAAAAACCATCCATGATTGTGCTGCTCGGTGGTGTGATGATTGTGGGGAGTTTGGTGTGGATGAATTGGGGGAATCGGCGTACTATCAAATAAGCTACAGATCATTAAATGATCTGTAGCTTAACGCTATGTCATGTACTATTTCCTTTAAGAGAATGAAATGATTGTTGTTACCTTGACCTATAAAAAACCGTTAGCCGAAGTTGATGCTGTACTCAAAGAGCACATTGCCTTTTTAGATCATTACTATGAACAGAAGTAATTTTTGGCATCAGGACATCGAGAAAATAGAGTAGGTGGGGTGATTTTGGTTTTAAGTTCTTCGATTCAAGAAGCTGAAGAAATCATGAAAAATGATCCGTTTTATATTCATGAGGTGGCGGATTATGATTTTATGTGGTTTGAGCCATCAAAAAGTTTAGAAGAAATTAAAAAGCTTGTTTGATTTTTAAGTGAGGAATTTTGTATGCCGATCTCATCCTATTGATATATATTGTATTAGAATGAGATATTGTAAATATAAATAGGTAGAGAAAAAACTTATACAGTAATCTCATATAAATGCTATAAAGTTAATCCTTACCTAAAATAAAAAAGTTCTAGAGTAATAGGGTTTAGTAAATAAATTATAAAAACTTATGTGTTAAATATTGTAGTGCTTCTAGATGATCTTGGATATTTAAAGTGACATTGCTTTCGAAACCCTCTACATATTCTATTAATTTTTTAAGATGATTTCTTTTTTCATCAGGTAAACTATCCCACCATGAAGGTGTAATAAATACATTTTCTGTATACATTAGGATAAGTGCTATAAGTTTATGATTTATTAAATGTGATTCAGAAAATATAGAATTGGAGAAAATTTTACCATACTCATCTTCTTCTGCAAGCCAGCTTATTAATACATATCCAATATCATCAAAAATAAAGCTATTCAAAAATAAATTTTTCGCATTAGTTGTGTTGTCTAATTTTTGCAATCTTTCTAAATTTAAGTTGAACTCAGGACTAATCATTGAGCTACATAAAATATTTTGTGGGTTTTCTAAGGTTATTAAGCAATGCTTCATTTTATCTGAAGTATTTTCAATAATATCACTGTGTAGTAGAGCTTGAATTTTTTCTAATTTAATCAAAGAGTTTTTATTAAATGCAATTTCTTTATTTGAACTCATTTGAATTCGATATTGATCAAGTAAATTTTTTCCTTTATCCATATTTTCTTTATAAAATGAAAACTTTTTAATAACTTTAATTTTTTTAAATATTTCTAAGCAGAGTGCTCTGTAGCCTAATTTAAGTAGTTGACTGCTAGAAGCTGTAAATTTTCCTGTTTCAAAGTCGCTAAAAAGGTTGGTATCATGCTTGTTGCAGAAGCCATAAAAAACAGAAGCTTCATTAACGCCTATATCTTTCATATTTACTTTATATTTAATTGTATCCATTTGTGGATTATAGACTTTATTATTTCTTGAAATTTTTCGTAAAAATAGTTCTTTTGAAACAGAATGAGCTTTAATAATACCATTCGAGCAATTATTATCAAATTGATTAAATAAGCATAACTTTAAATCCTTATCTATTTTTTTAAGATGAACTTGTTCCTCTTGTATGGTTAATGGGACCATTTTTTCTCTATCTAAATGACAGTTTTTAAATTTTTTCCCAGAGTCGCACCAACATTCCTCATTTCTAGAGTTACTTGAAGTATAGCTTATTACTTCTAAGTAGCGTTTTCATTTTAAATGCTACTGAATTCATAATTATATTAACTTTATAAAAATTTAAATAAAAACCCCACTAATTTTATAGCGGGGTTTATTTTAAAGATCAAGTATTATAAATACTTAACCCTGCAACACACTCACATCAGCCACAACAGTAAACAAGTGACGCAACTGAGCCAATAAACGTAAACGGTTTGCTTTTAGGTCAGCATCATCTGCCATAACCATTACACCATCAAAGAATGCATCAATCGGCGCGCGAAGTGCTGCAAGCTTAGAAAGTGCAGCAGTATAATCTTTTGCTGCAAGTAATGGTTCAACAGCAGGGGTAACTGCTTGAAGTTCAGCGAATAATGCTTTTTCAGCATCTTCAACCAAGTTTGCTTCAACCACAGAACCTTCTGGTGCCGCTTCTTTTGCAAGAATATTCGCAACACGTTTGTTCGCAGCAGCAAGTGCGGCAGCTTCAGGTAGCGCACGGAAGTGGTTAACAGCATTTACACGCTTGTCAAAATCAAGTGGAGACTTCGGTGCAAGTGCTTGAACCGCTTGAAGTACGTCAACCGCAACGCCTTGGTCTTCGTACTTGGCACGGTAACGACCTTCCAAGAATGCAACCGCATCAGCAAGAGTCTTGTCGTGGTCTTTCACGATATCGCCATAGCCTTGAAGTGCAAGATTAACCAATTCTTCAATGGTTACGTCTAGCTCATTTTCAATGATTAAACGCAAGATACCAATTGCTGAACGGCGAAGGGCAAATGGGTCTTTAGAACCTGTCGGTGCTTGTCCAATACCGAAAATACCAACAAGCGTATCTAAACGGTCAGCAAGGGCAATCGTTGTACCTGTTTTGGTTTTTGGTAAAACATCACCCGCAAATTTTGGTAAATATTGCTCACCTAAAGCTTCTGAAACTTCAGTGTTTTCGCCTTCAATACGTGCGTAGTAAGTACCCGCAATCCCTTGAAGTTCTGGGAACTCACCAACAAGCTCAGAAGTTAAATCGCATTTAGCAAGTAAGGCTGCTTTTTCAGCGTCTGCTGGGTTTGCACCAGTGATCGGAGACAACGCAACAGCAAGTTTAGCAATACGTGTTGATTTATCCCAAAGCGTACCAAGCTGTGCTTGGAATACCATGTTTGCTAATTTTTCTTTACGAGATGCAAGCGGTTGCTTTTGATCTTGTAAGAAGAAGAATTCAGCATCAGATAAACGAGGGCGAACAACTTTTTCATTACCTTCAATAATTTGAGTCGGGTCTTTAGACTCAATATTTGAAACAGTAATGAAGTAAGGCTGTAATTTACCTTCGCTATTGATCAAGCAGAAATACTTCTGGTTGTCTTGCATCGTTGTAATGAGTGCTTCTTGAGGAACAGCAAGGAAGCGCTCTTCAAAGTTTGCACGAAGAGCAACTGGCCATTCAACGAGGCTTGTTACTTCATCAAGTAAGTCAGCTGGAACAATCGCAGTCGCGTTCACTTCATCAGCTAACTTTTTCACTTGTTCTTGAATGGTTGCTTGACGTTTTTCAAAGTTCGCAACAACGTAAGCTTTTTCTAAAGCCGCTAAATAGTCATTTGCATGCGCTAAAGTTACAGCTTCAGGTGCATGGAAACGGTGACCATACGTCACGTTACCTGCTTGATGGTCTTGAATGGTTGCTTCAATGATTTGATCATCTTTAAGTAATACTACCCATTTTACAGGACGTACAAATTCGGTACGGCTTGCCGCAGAGCGCATACGCTTAGCAATTGGTAAATTGTCTAATGCAGTCTGTAAAATCTGTGGAAGTAAAGCATCAAGAGTTTGACCTTTCACATCTTTTAAATAGCAAACTTTTTCAACTTTACCTGCTTGGAATGTTGAAACTTGATCAGCGGTAATACCTTGACCACGCATAAAGCCTTCAAGAGCTTTGGTTGGTTTGCCTTCAGCATCATACGCAGCTTGAACAGCAGGGCCATCAAAACGCTTCTGTGTGTCCGCTTGTGCGCCGTCTACATCGACAATTTTAAGCGCTAAACGACGTGGCGCTGCATAAGCTTCAATTGATGCAAATGCTAAACCTGCATCTTTTAAGCCTTTTACCGTTTCTGCCTGTAATGCATCACGTAAAGTTTTCAGGCTTTTTGGTGGAAGTTCTTCACAGCCAAGTTCGAATAAAACAGTATGTTTGCTCATTAGTTTTTCTCCGCCTTTGCTGCTTCACTTTCAGCTTGTGCTTTTAACTGTGCCAATACTTCATCACGCAAATGTGGTTCTGCCATTGGGAAGCCAAGCTCTGCACGCGCTTGTACATAACTTTGTGCAATAGCACGCGCTAAAGTACGTACACGTAAAATGTAACGCTGACGCTCAGTCACAGAAATTGCGCCACGTGCATCAAGCAAGTTAAAGGTATGAGACGCTTTAACAACTTGCTCATAAGCAGGAAGAGAAAGTTTTGCTTCAATTAAACGGTTTGCTTCTGATTCGTAAAAATCAAACAGTTCAAATAGTTTTTCAACTGGCGCATATTCAAAGTTATAAGTCGATTGCTCAACTTCATTTTGATGGAATACGTCGCCGTAAGTCACAGTACCAAATTGGCCTTTGGTCCAAACAAGGTCATACACCGAGTCAACGCCTTGAAGGTACATGGCAAGACGTTCCAAACCGTAAGTGATTTCACCTGTTACTGGGTAACATTCAACACCACCGACTTGTTGGAAGTAAGTGAACTGAGTGACTTCCATACCATTTAACCAAACTTCCCAGCCCAAGCCCCAAGCGCCAAGTGTTGGAGATTCCCAGTTGTCTTCTACGAAACGAATATCATGGGTAAGCGTATCAATCCCGATGGCTTTTAAAGAATCAAGATAAAGCTGTTGGATGTTGTCTGGGTTTGGCTTAAGTACGACCTGAAACTGATAGTAGTGCTGCAGGCGGTTCGGGTTTTCGCCATAACGCCCATCTTTTGGACGACGTGAAGGTTGAACATACGCCGCATTCCATGTTTCAGGCCCTAAGGCACGTAAGAATGTTGCGGTGTGGAATGTTCCAGCGCCCATTTCCATGTCGTAAGGCTGGAGAACCACACAGCCTTGCTCGGCCCAGTAATTTTGTAAGGCAAGAATTAAGCCTTGAAATGTATCAATATGCGATATGGCGCGACTCATGGTGCATCCATTAAAAAATCAGAGAAAAATTGCGTTCAAGTATAAGGATTTTGCAGGAGAGTGGCAAAGGTTCTATGTACTCCTCAGCAAGAAAAAATATCAAAAAGCTTTATTTCTTTTTGATGGTTTGCGCATATATTGTGAAATAAAAATAATGCGATGGTCATTTGTTATGTTTTCTTGGCAGTCAAAATATAAGCGTCTAAATCGATGGACTGTGCCGTTATTTTTATCGATAAATCTGTTTTCAACAGCCGTAGAAGCGGGCTTGTTTCAAGATCAAATCGTTAAAAGGATTGAACAGTCATTAAAATATCGTCAGTTAAATATTCAGCACCAGGCATTAATCGTAGACCATATTCGGCGTTTTTATCAAATTTATAATCCAGCACCTGATCACAAAAATCTGCCTGTCGTAATTGCTTTGCATGGCGGTGGTGGTAATGCCACACAAATGATTAAACGTTTTCAAGATCAAGCCCAACAACATAAATTTTTATTGGTTGCACCTCAAGGCGTCGGGCCTTCCGATCAAAAGGGCGTATGGAACAGCGAAGGGTGTTGTGGTGAAGCCATGCAACAGCAGGTCAATGATATTGAATTTATCAAACAGTTGATTGCCGAGTTGCAGCAGCATTATTCAATTGATAAAACACGTATTTATGTTACAGGGTTTTCAAATGGTGGTATGTTGACTTATCAGCTTGCCAATAGATTAAGTCCGCAACTGGCAGCTGTCGCCGTTGTTTCAGGCGCAATGTTTGAGGGTCAACCCAGAGGTTTAAAGGTTATACCCATTCCCATGATGATTATTCATGGTGAACGTGATCCTGTTGTGTCTGTACAAGGCGGGATCAGTTCAATTCGATTTGTGGCAAGGGCACAGCATGCACCATTTCAACCTTTGTCTTATACCTTAAATTACTGGAAAAATACCAACCAATGTAAGTCAATGTTGGAGCAGCAGATCAATGCATATTTAAGTATTGAGTCGGGTCAGCATTGTAAGGCTCCACTGCTCGTTTACCATTTACTAGAAGGTAAACATGTTTGGCCAACGTCCAGCAACCGTTATGAAAGAATTGACGCTTCTGAGCAAATCTGGAATTTCTTTAAAGGATTTTCACGACCTGATTCTTATTCTACACACTAAGATGAAGATATAATTTAAATACATTTTAAGATTAGTTTGCATATACTACCGACACTTGGTCAGAAAAATTACACCTAGGTGAGATGTGAATCTTATAAAACAGGACTGGTTTTCAGATTTAAAACCCAACTTTAAAGTGCTTTCTTTCAAAGAGCGTTTTCTTTGCGCTGTAGGAGCATTACTTGGTCTTGCTATATCCTCATGGATCAGCTGGTCTGTGCTCGGTGGTCTCAACGTATGGTATATCGCGCCAATGGGGGCATCATCTGTTTTACTTTTTGCTGTGCCATCAAGTCCCCTGGCTCAACCCTGGAATGTGATCGTTGGAAATTTATTGGCAGGTCTGATTGGTGTGAGCTGTGCCATGTGGATTCCAGATTTAACCACTGCATTTAGTCTGGCTGTGGGATTGGCGATTTTTCTGATGATGAGTACAGATTCATTGCATCCGCCGAGTGGTGCAGTTGCGATTACGGCGGTACTGGGTGGCAAGGCTATTCACCAATTGGGCTATTATTTTGTGTTGTACCCAGTTTTACTCAATTCTGTATTATTGTTGGCTTTTGCCGTTTGTTTCAATCGTTTAATGGGACGTCATTATCCTTATCCCAAGCAGATAAATAGCCGTTCAAAAGATCCGACACCTACTCAAAAAGTAGGCATTCAGCCACAGGATATTCAGCGTGCTTTAAATGAACAAACGGAGCTACTTGATATTAGCCAGTATGATCTGGAAAAAATTATTCTGGAAGCACAGGAGCTTGCTAACGAGCGCCGGGTTATTCATTTTGTCTGTCGGGATATTATGACTAAAGATGTAATCACCCTGTATCAGGAGGATGATATTCATCAGTCATTAGATAAATTCAAGCATGTTAATTTAATGAGTTTACCCGTTATTGATGCAGAGCAACAGCTTGTAGGCACACTCGCATTGTACGATGTGGTGGAATGGTTTAAACGTGCGGCAGATCCGAGAGCACCTTGGGAATTTATGGTGAAGCAAATCATGAATCGGAAAGTTGTGACCGTCAACCCAGAACAGCCTATTCAGGATCTGGTGCCTTATTTTGTAGAAAAATCCTTTAATTATATTCCTGTACTTGAGAAGGAAAAATTAGTTGGAATAATTAGTCGTGCGGATATGATTGCAGCTTTACAGCAACAACTGATCAATCTGAATATAGAGCATTCTACTCAATAAAAAAAAGCTACGGTTGAGCTTAGGGGGTAACAACCGTAGCGACCAAGTGCGGTCAAAAGGTTTGGTGTTTATCGGCGTTGATGATCTTCATGAACAGTACGAACGGGATGTTCATATCCTTTCATCGCTTGATATTCAAGTTGCTGTGGTCGTTTGGGAATCACTAGCCAAAGAATCAGGTATACAAGAATCCCTGGAAAAGCAGCACTCATGACTGAAACCACAACAAAAATAAGTCGTAATAAATTTGCATTCCAACCAAAACGTTCAGCAATACCGCCCATCACACCGGCGATGATATGTTGTCGGTTTGAACGATATAAACCCGCATTGGCCATTTAAATAATCTCCTCAGATAAAATATACAAACCTTGTTGAATATCATGTCTGTATATTTATATGGATGGGGCAAGCAAGCTATTTTTAAAGACACATTACCAATAAAAAAGTTAATTTATGTAAGTGAAACCCATAATTCACCATGATATATTTTAGAATTGCACCAATTTTAAACAATGGACGTTATATTGAGTTTGTTTCATTGAACAAACTGATTGTTTTAGCCAATTTTTATTTTTCTCTCCATGGCATTGAATTTTGAAATATCCTTGCCTTGTGCTGTTAAATGGTACCTTGTGATATGAATATGAATTTTTTTTCATCGTCACAGCAGATTAAACTGCCGAAATTGATATATCTGAGTGTGCTGGGTATAAATTTAAGTGCCTGTGATATGGGGCATTCGACCTCTGAGCATTTTAATCCGCACATCCATCATTCTGAAGTTTCAACTACTGATACGGGTAAGAAATTGTCTGATGTTGCAGGGCAGGCGACTTTGCCTGAAACACAACATCCATCTTCAAATCAGCCTAAGCTCTCTAAAGAAGCATTAGCTTATGTGGGGCGTTATCATTTTCAAATGTCCTGTGAAGATTCTCTTAACGTATGTGATCAAAGCGATGCAGAATATATTTTGACTTTGTTGGCGGATGGCACAGCTCATCAGACGATAATAGGTCTGGGGCGTCTTGCGTCTGAATCCAGCATCAAAGCAAAAAACATTTATCGTCAGGATCGCTGGGATTTTGATAAGCATCAGCATGAAATCGTCATTGCTTTACAAGAAGGCGTTGAGGTTTATTACCAAATAGAACCTGATCATGACTTGAAATTCAATCTTGTTAGAACAATTGACCGTAATCGTGATGAAAATAGACAATATTTTGATCAGGACTATCCTTTGCCTAAGTATGAGTATGTACTTAAAAAAGCCACCAATGAAGAATAAAAAAGAGCACGCAAGGTGCTCTTTTTTATTCGTGTAACAGATTAGTAATCAAAACTAAAATGTTCAGATTGCAATGACATTAAGGTGCGTGAAGGATTGACCATGGCTTCGGCATGTCCTTGGGTACGTGGAAGCAGACGCTCGAAATAGAAATCTGCCACTTTAATTTTGGCTTTATAGAATTCTGGTGTTTCTTTACCATCACCCGCTTCTAGTTTTTCAGACGCGATAACGGCCTGTTGTGCCCAAAAATAAGCCAGCATGACGTAACCTGAGAACATGAGATAATCGACAGAAGCAGAAGATACGATATCGCGGTCTTTACGGGCGGCTAGCATGATACGAACGGTCAAGGTATTCCACTGTGCACATAGCTTGGTTAAATCCCACGCAAAACGGCGTAAGTATTTATTACGTGCGTGGCGACCACAGAATTTTAAGATTTCGGCAGTATAGTCACGAACCACTTTACCTTTTGAAGAAAGAAGTACTTTACGTCCAATTAAATCGAGCGCCTGAACCCCTGTAGTTCCTTCGTAAAGCGTTGCAATACGAGCGTCGCGTAGGATTTGCTCCATGCCCCATTCTTTAATATATCCGTGACCACCAAACACTTGCATACCGTGGCTGGCTGCTTCTAAACCGAGTTCTGTTAAAAAGCCTTTTAAAATAGGGGTATAGAACCCAAGTTTGTCATCATATTCTTCAAATTTGGCTTGATCACCAATAATGAGCGCATCTGCCATTTTATCTGCAAGCTGAGCCGCATGATAAATCATGGCACGACCACCTTCAGCAATTGCTTTTTGAGTCAATAGCATGCGGCGTACATCGGCATGGTGGATAATCGCATCTGCGACTTTATCTGGGTCTTTTTTACCTGAAAGTGCGCGCATTGACATACGTTCTTTGGCGTAAGGTAATGCACCCTGATAAGACAGCTCTGCATGTGCAATCCCTTGAACTGCTGTACCAATACGAGCAGTGTTCATAAAGGTGAACATTGCATGCAGACCCTTGTTAATTTCACCAATCAGATAACCTGTTGCACCATCAAAATTAAGGACCGCAGTGGCAGAGGCTTTGATTCCCATTTTATGTTCAATGGATCCACAAGCGACGGTATTGCGCTCACCGACACCGCCATCCTGGGTTGGAATAAATTTTGGAACAATAAATAATGAAATACCGCGTGTACCCGCAGGTGCATCTGGAAGACGTGCTAAAACAATATGAATAATGTTTTCAGTTAAATCATGCTCACCCGCAGAAATAAAGATTTTGGTCCCTGAAATCTTGTAGGTTCCATCTGCTTGTGGTTCTGCCTTAGTTTTGACTTGTCCTAAGTCAGTACCACATTGTGGTTCGGTTAGGCACATGGTACCCGACCATGTCCCTGCAACTAGGTGTGGCATATAGGTATTTTTCTGGTCATCTGTACCAAACTGCATAATGGTATTCATACAGCCCATACTTAAGCCTGGATACATGGTAAATGCCCAGTTGGCTGTCCCCATCATTTCAGATTTGATCAGGTTGAGCGACATCGGCAGGCCTTGACCACCAAACTCTTCTGGATAAGACAGACCTTGCCAGCCACCTTGCACAAACTGGTCATACGCCTCTTTATAGCCTTTAGGTGTACGAACTTCGCCATTCTCAAAATGACAACCTTCATCATCACCTGTTTGGTTCAGTGGTGAAAGTACATTTTCACAATAATCTGCTGCACCTTCAAGAATCATATCAATGGTATCTGGATCTGCATTTTCACCATTGGACAATGTTTTATAGTGAGCAGAATAGTCAAATACTTCATTCATTAAGAAACGAATATCACGGAGCGGGGCTTTATACGCTGGCATAGTCTTTATTCCTAAATTGTTTTATATAGATGGGCTCTATTCATGATTTGATTATTCCTACTCGGCATCAAAAATACATTGATAAAGTGCTTTGAAAAAAATGTCAGAAAAGCGAATTAAGATCAAAGTCGGTTTATGCTTTGTATTTTTTTCTGTTAAAGTCGGAGTCCTTTGGTTTGATGCAAAAAACAGCATCCTTGCTTTGAAACTATAACTATATTAAAGGTGTAATGCGTAATGATACGTCTAAAATATTTAACATATTGTTTATTGGGAATCAGCCTTTCAGCATGTACCCAGCATGTCATTAAAACCAATCCAGCGCATAAGTCACTGGATCAGCAAGTAGTTTCTGGTCTAAACGCCATGTATGACTATCCAGGCTATGACTATAGCGGTCAATTTAATATACAGGTAGATTCTTTAAATCCAGCAGCACAGCACAACCAAAAAACAGCTCATGCCGCTTTGGATGCAGATGTACAAAAAAAGATTGATCAATTTCTAGCAGATCAAAAAATTAAATTGAGTGCTCAAGATAAACAAGCCCTTTATACAGCCATTGCCAAACAGAAAGATTCAGCGGGACTAGGTTCATCGCGCGCTGAAAAGATGGCAGAGACCTTGCTGAATATTTTGAATGATCTTCAATTTAAATATGATGGTTCAATTCACTATCGGGAGCGGATTGGAAGTTTTAACCTTACAGCACGTTATGAAAAGCCGACCTTGCTCGTTCAGGCCAAAGTGCCTATGATTCTGGATTTTAAAGATTATCGCTTTTATACCAATTATTTTGCAGTTATGCCTTATCTGGTCAATCGAGATAGTCAGGATAGTCTTGCTTATATTGATTTTTCTAAGTATTCAGATCAATTCAAAAATGTTGATGTTAAGAAGTTTGCAGAATATCTTAAAGCATCCACAGCCGTGAGTTATACGCTTGCCAAGCCAGAACAATTTCAAAGACTGAGTCTGAGCAAAGCTGATCAGGCAAAAGGTGTGGTAGAGAAAGTTCGTTTAAATACCACAATTGAAGCATTGTTGTTACAAGCCAGCATGTTTGAGCAAGTAAACCAAAAATATTTTACGCAATCCATTCTCGGCATTCAGCAAAACCCTCTTGAAAAATGGGCAGAAGACAAGGCAACCGCGATTCAAACGCAACATAAAGATTCAGAGAATGTGCTTGCACCAGAAGATCAAGCCAATGCTGCTGCTTTAACACTTTACACTTTGCTGAATCAAAAACTCAATTTACAAGATACTGATGCATCAGAAGAGGAGGTTGCACACGCTGAGCCTGAATCTGTACAGGATCAATCCGATACTGTTGCTGAAAATGGATTTAGTGCACAGGACTGCGAAGCACTAAGAGCCTCAAATCAATCTATTGCCGTAGGTGACGTCACTTCGTGTCTGCAACAAAACGGGATAGATATATTGTCTAAAACACAACAAAATGGACTCATTTCGCTTTTGGCTATCAAAAGTCAACTTGCAAAAACATTTGCACAGTATGATCAGAATCAGTTTGTAGATGACAAAACGTTTAAGACATTATGGTTGAAACATCTTCCTGAAATTGAGCAGGCGCTTGCTGCACAAAAAACGATGAACCCAATGACCATGGATGTAGGGCTTGATGCACAAGGTCGTGCTGTAACAATAGATTATGGTGCGACTTATGTGTTGGAAAGCAGCCATAAAAAGCTGAATTTTCACGCTGATACTTTTATACAAAATTATGGTCATGCCACGCCAATTGATACTAAACAGTTAAAACAAGCCAAATCACTCAAAGAAGTGAGCAAGGGGTCGATGATTGAAGGATTGATTGGCAATCTAAGCAAGAGTTTAGGACAGCAAGATTCAGTTTTAAATTCATCTAAAGTATCGGCCTTGCCTTGGAAAGATCAGTTAAATCAATTGGCTGAACATACTTATGATCAAACGCGGTCTTATGAAAAGACCTTTAATGCCGTATTTATTGCAAAGTTGAGTGCTGAATCTCCAGAATATGTCAAACGCTACTCACCTCAGGATTTAAATGAGATTGGGCGGGTGTATGCATATTGGTATGCAGATGAAAAAATAAATACGATTGATGCAAAAGGTCTGGTCGTGATCGAAAAATTGCAACAAAAGCATAAGTTGCAATACGAAGATCAATTTGATGATGAACTGGGATACGAAGTAGATCGGATTGTCATGCAGGCGATGCAAACAAAAGAGGAGCGCCAGCATTGGAACACCCTAAAACAGAAATTAAAAAGTCAGCCCCAACACTTGTTTGCGCAGCAATATGTGTACCTGTTTAACAAAGATAATCAACTGGATGCTATACAGCGTAAGCAACTGGCTCAGACCGCAATTCTATTGGGTCGAGTATTTGTAGATGCCCGTCATGGCAAACTGACCGAAACGTCTTTACAAGGAATACAACAAGAGCATTTAGAATATATTGATTACGATTTATTCAAGCAAGTTTATGTTCAAGTATTGAATCAATAATTTTAGACATAAAAAAACTGGATCTTGTATCCAGTTTTTTTATGTCAGTGCAAAAGCAATATTTTGCAGATGAAAATTATTCTAAAATCACATATTTGGGTAATTCGGCCCACCGCCACCTTCAGGCGTCACCCATGTGATATTCTGAGATGGATCCTTGATATCACAGGTTTTGCAGTGCACACAGTTGGCTGCATTGATCTGAAAACGCTTGTTGCCTTCACCTTCATCCACAATTTCGTACACACCCGCAGGGCAGTAGCGCTGAGCTGGCTCATCCCATCTCGGTAGATTCACCGCCACAGGAATACTGGCATCGGTCAGTTTCAAGTGTGATGGCTGATTTTCTTCATGTACCGTATTGGATACAAATACCGAAGACAAACGGTCAAACGTCAGCTTGCCATCTGGCTTTGGATAATTCGGTTTAAAGGTGGCTTGATCCTGAGTTTTCAGTGCGCTGTAGTCAGGCTGAAGATCGTGCAGAGTGAATGGAACTTTAAAAATGTTCTGATCCACAAAGTTAAATGCACCACCAATCCATAAACCAAACTTGTGCATGGCTGGACCAAAATTACGACTGCGGTGTAACTCTTCTTTAAGCCAGCTCTTATCAAATTTCTGCGTGTAGGCGGTGAGCTCCTTATCAAACAAATCTTCACCTTCAACGACACGGGCAATGGCTAGATCACCGCCTTTTTCGACACCACGTGCAATCGCTTCAAATACGGCTTCACCGCAAAGCATGCCAGATTTCATGGCCGTATGTGAGCCTTTGATTTTCGCAAAGTTCAAAAAGCCTGCATCATCACCAATCAGACAACCACCTGGGAAAGTCAACTTGGGCAGTGAGTTTAAGCCACCTTTGACCACAGCACGTGCACCGTAAGAAATACGCTTACCACCTTCCAGATACTGTTTGATCAGTGGGTGGGTTTTCCAGCGCTGCATTTCCATAAACGGGAACATATGCGGATTTTCATATGATAAATCCACGATCATGCCCAAAGTCACCTGATTATTCTCGGCATGATATAACCACCAGCCACCAGAAGAACCCGTTTCAGACAATGGCCAGCCAGAACCATGCATCACCAGACCTGGTTTATGCTTGGCAGGATCGATTTCCCAAAGCTCTTTAATCCCGATACCGTAATGCTGCGGGTCAGCCTCCTGATCCAGATTAAACTTATTGATCAGGCGCTTGCCTAAATGACCACGGCAACCTTCGGCAAACAGCGTATATTTGGCATGCAGTTCATAACCTGGCGCAAAGTTATGCGTTGGTTCGCCATCCTTGCCAATACCCATATCACCGGTCTGAATGCCTTTAACCGTACCATCAGCATGATACAGAATCTCGGCAGCAGCAAAGCCTGGAAAAATCGAGACTTCAAGCTCTTCCGCCTTCTGGCCTAACCAGCGCACCACATTGCCCAGCGAGATGACATAATTGCCATCATTGTGCATGGTTTTAGGCACCATCCAGTGCGGTGCTTCCTGAGATTTCTCATCCGACATCAGGAAATAGGTTTTATCCTCAGTCACCGGGACATTGAGCGGCGCACCTTCTTCTTTCCAGTTGGGGAAAAGTTCATTGATGGCACGAGGTTCAAGCACTGCACCAGAGAGGATGTGAGCACCTACTTCGGAACCTTTTTCGACGACGCAGACGGACAGATCAGGTAAATTATTTTCAATCGCGAGTTGGCGAATTTTAATCGCAGCAGATAGACCGGCAGGTCCAGCACCAACGATCACTACGTCAAACTCCATCGCTTCGCGTTCGATGTGTTCCATGTAGGACTCCTCATATTGCTAAGGGTGGCAACCGTAATTCAACATTCGGTGCTGCCATGAGTGTTCTTAATGTCTAGACACAAGCCGATGATCGTGTCTTTAATAGTTTGGGCTAGTATAGATTTAAACCTTCATCTAGCCAATTGGCTGAGTCGTTATATTTTCTCGTCAGCAAGGCATAAACTATGGTAAATCAAAATAATTCAGCACAGTCGGTGGAAAAAACACCATCTGTGGATGATAAAAACTTAATGAACATTGCACAATACTTAAAAGGTGTACAGCAAAGTCACAAAAGGTCAATCCCACCTCTTGACCAATGGCATCCAAAGCATTGTGGCAAAATGGATTTGACCGTAAAAGCCAATGGAGAATGGTGGCACGAAGGTCAATTGATCAAGCGTCAGGCATTGCTTGACCTATTTTCCAGCGTACTCTGGAAAGAGGAGGGCAAATTCTATCTGAAAACACCTGTTGAGCAAATCGAAATTGAGGTGGAAGATGAGCCTTTATTGGTCAGTCAGGTCGATCAAGTCGATATCGATGGCAAGTTATATTTGCAATTGACCACGACCAATCAGGATGTTGTGGTGGTGGATGATCAGCATCCTATCTTTATGCGTGATTATGCGGGCGAGCGTCGTCCATATGTTCACGTGCGTTTTGGTATTAATGCTTTGATTCAACGTCATGTTTTTTATCATCTGGTCGAGTTAGGAGAGCTTGATGAAACTGAACAGGGAAAAGCCATTTTAGTATTAAAAAGTGGTGATTTGCTCTTGCAATTAGACAGTTGAGGTTTAAGCTTTAAGCTCAGATAAATCTTGTACTTGAAGTGCTGAAATGACTGCAATATTTCCCGTTTCCCTAGAGCTTGAACCAATGCCAAAAGCCACAGCCGATGCGCCTATTGGTATTTTTGACTCGGGAATTGGTGGGCTGTCGATTGCTCAGGAAATTGCAAATTATTTGCCGAATGAACAGATTGTCTACTATGCAGATACTGCATTTGTTCCTTATGGGCCTCGTCCAGATCATGAAATTCGTCAGTTGACGGCACGTGGTATTGAGTGGCTTTATCGTCAAGGCTGTAAAATGGCGGTTGTGGCCTGCAATACGGCTTCTGCTTTTAGTTTAGATGGTTTACGCGAGCATTATGGCGAATCTTTCCCTATTGTCGGGCTGGTTCCTGCATTGAAACCTGCGGTATTGCAAAGCCAGTCCAAAGTCGTTGCTGTACTTGCCACGCCTGCTACCTTTCGTGGTCAGTTGATCAAGGACGTCATTTATCATTTTGCCTTACCTTCAGGGGTTCAGGTTCTTCCTGTCACTTGTCTTGAACTGGTACCTTTGATTGAAGCAGGGCAGCAAATGAGTCAACCGTGTCTGGATCTACTCCGACAGATACTGACTCCTGTGATTGATCAAGGAGCTGATTATCTGGTTCTTGGCTGTACGCACTATCCTTTTCTCAAAGATGCCATTCATTATTTATTTGGTAATCGTTTAACATTGATTGACTCAGGCGCACCTGTGGCGAGGCAAACCGCACGTATCTTGATTAAACATCAATTGTTATGTGAAAAAAAACGAACAGGTCATTTGAGAATAGCATGTTATGTCAGTGGGCAAGAGGTTGAGGCATCAGGTAAAGTGATCCAGCATCTCATGCTTCCTCATTTGTCATGGACGATTGAGAAAATTCAGGCTTCTATCAGTTAAACGTATTCTTGAAATCGTTTGACTCAGGAAATAATCCTGTTAAAAAGAAGATGAAGCAAACTTATTATGGCGAAACATAACTTGATTGGTGGAAAAGGAATACCCCATGCTTGATCGGCGTTATCAGGTTTTTGTTGCAACATCTGGTTTAGACATGTCTCCAGAGCGTAGAATTGTTGCCCAGACACTTATTGGAATAGGTTTTTCCTCTTGGTGTGTTGAGCATCGTACACCTGTGAGTACTGCAATTGCACGTCGCCAAATTGATGAAAGCGATTATGTGGTGATTTTACTTGGAAGTAAGTACGGTGATTGTTCTGTATCTGGGGTAAGCTATATGCATCTCGAATATATTTATGCAATCACCAAACAAAAACCAATTATCGTATTTATACATGCCGATCCAAGAAATCGGCCTGATGAACTACAAGAAACATCACTACAAGCCAAAGAAAAATTTAACAACTTTCGTAAGCAGCTTCAGCATGAAGTGGATCAAGTGTTTTTTTATCGTGATTTGCGTGATCTTGAGCTGATTGTACGTGCCAATATGCTGCATATGCTGGAATGTTTTCCTGTGTTGGGCTGGATTCGGCCCCAGAATATGCAGATTCTTCAAGATCGGATTGACGCGTTAAACGCTAAAGTTAACCAATTAGAGCGTGAGTTAAAAAAATGCGAGCATGATATGGTCGCGATCTGTGATGTATCTGTGGAGGACATTTATTGTTTTCGATATCGGATTCAGGCCTATCAGGATGGTTATGTTCATGAAATGGAGCATGAACGCAGTGAAGATTGGGGCCAACTTCTGTATGTATTGTCAAAAGTATTTAAAACACTCATGCCTGAAGAATGTTTTGCAAAATGTCTCAATGATTATTTAAATGAAACAGCGTTGGCTGAGCTTCGGATTACTATGCCACAGGTTTATGCTGTAGGGCGTGCACAGATTCAGGTCCAGCATTTGTACCACATCAAATTGCAAATGCGCCAAAATGAGTGGATTCTGCCTGCTCACCGTGATGAACGTCATCGTATGCTTTGGAAACTCTCCAGCAAAGCACATGAAATATTAGAAACATATATTCAGCAACAGAATCGAAATTTTCAATTAAATTCTAATTCATATTCCAATTTATAAATCTGACTGAAACCTGTTACAGTTCATGCAATGATAGATTTTTGCAATAGGACACGATATGCCGATTTTCCCTAAACCGAAAGTTACGGTGATTTTGGCAAATTTGGGAACACCTGATGTACCCACTGCATCTGCAGTGAGAGCATTTCTAAAACAGTTTCTTTCCGATCAGCGTGTGATTGAAATTCCGAAATTACTTTGGAAAATTATTCTATATAGTTTTGTGCTGCCTTTTCGCCCTAAGCGTGTTGCACATGCATATGCAAGTGTATGGGGGCAAGATTCACCAATGCGTGAGATTCTGTTTGCGCAAACCGATGCTTTAAAGCGACAGTTAATTTCGCATTACCCACAGCTTGATCTCAATATTGTTCCAGCCATGACTTATGGAAATCCAGGGGTTCAGCATATTTTGAAAGATCTGGCTGCATCACCGCAGGAACATGTGATTCTATTGCCATTATTTCCTCAATATTCTGCTACATCTACCGCACCGCTTTATGATGCATTTGCCAACTGGATACCCAAGCAAAGACATTTACCGGGCTTGACTATTATTAAGGATTATTATCGCCATCCTGTGTTTATTCAGGCGCTGGTCAGTAGTGTGCAGCGATTTCAGCAACAACATGGCAAGCCTCAAAAATTACTCATGTCATTTCACGGGATTCCTCAGCCTTATGCTGATAAGGGTGATCCTTATGCAGATCGTTGTCGTGAAACTGCTCGATTGGTCGCAAAACAACTTGGACTTACACCTGATGATTGGGCGATCAGTTTTCAATCCAGATTTGGTAAACAAGAATGGGTCAAACCTTATACAGATGAATTGTTGACAACATGGGCAGCCAATGGAATTAAATCGGTACAGATCTTGAGTCCAGCATTTTCGGCAGATTGCCTGGAAACCTTGGAAGAGCTCGAAATTCAAAATGCCGAATTGTTTCTTGAGGCGGGTGGTACAAGTTACCAGTATATTCCAGCATTGAATACTTCCGTTGAGCATCTGGAGCTATTGCGTCAATTGTTACAGGCACATCTGGATGCACTCAATTACAGTCTGGCCTATTCGGCACATTAATTTAAGGAGAATTTGATGTTGCAAGTAAAAATTGTTCCTGTAACAGCATTTGCCCAAAACTGTTCGATTTTGTGGGACAGTGAATCAAAAGAAGCCGTATTAATTGATGCAGGCGGAGAGGCCGTTAAGCTTAAACAGGAGGTTGAAGCGATGGGGCTAAAGGTCAAGGCATTGTGGTTGACACACGGGCATCTAGATCATGCGGGAGCAGTGGGTGAATTAGCTAAACTTTGGCAGGTTCCTGTGATTGGTCCGCATAAAGATGATCAGTTCTGGCTAGATATGATTCAGGATGTGTCAAAGCGTTACGGATTTCCGATTCCACAGCCTGTACAGGTTGATACTTGGCTAGAAGGTGGCGAAATACTAGAGCTGGGACAGACAAAGTTTGAGGTGAGATTTGCACCAGGGCATACGCCAGGTCATGTCATGTTTTACAGCCCAGAATATCATCTGTTATGGACAGGAGACGTATTGTTTAAAGGATCAATTGGACGTACAGACTTTCCTCGAGGCAATCATCAACAATTGATTGACTCAATTCAACGTGAATGTTTTAGCTTACCTGATGAAACGCAGTTTATTTCTGGCCATGGCCCTATGAGCACGATTGGTCATGAAAAAAAGTTTAATCCTTTTGTGGCAGGAAAAGCAGGTTAGGGTATGTGTAGATTAAATGCTTATGGATTAGGATTTGATGGTTCAAGGATTACAGATAGATTCGAGCTCTTCAACCACAAATTTGATCATGAGCATGAATAATCCAAATCCAGCCAATACGTTGACTGAGATTGAGATACCATCAGAGTAAATATTTTCAAACTCTAAGGTAATAATAGATGAAACGACCAAAACTGAAAGGATGATCCAGAATAGCATTCCGCGATGATGATCTAAGATGTGAAACATGTGAAAGCCTATTCAAAAAATTTTATTGAGTAAAACAAACCTTTGTGAAATAAGCATGACATAAATTGCCAGTTTACACTGTAAGCATCTTTCTGCGGTTTGTAATGACTGCGCGTACCTGCGCCAGAAGTCGTCCAGAATAAGCATAAACGATTCCTGTAAATAGACAAGAGACTATATCAATAAGAAATAGTCTCATTTGCAAGCGAATATTACAGTGTATTTAACCAGTCCTGCGGTTTAAGGTAGTAGTCGGTGAGCTTTTTTTCGGCAGAATCTGCATCCCATTCAGGACGATAAGACCACCCTGCCAGATTTGGCAGGCTGACTAAAATGGATTCAATACGGCCGCCTGTTTGTAATCCAAATAACGTACCGCGGTCATAGACCAGATTGTATTCAACATAACGACCACGACGATATAACTGAAATTCACGTTGCGCTTCGGTGTAAGGTTGATCACGGTGCTTTTCAAAAATAGGCACAATTGCTTCAAGATAACCATTTCCTACAGCTTGCATATATTGGAAGCAGGTTTCAAAATCCCAGCAATTCAGGTCATCGAAAAACAGACCCCCCACACCGCGCTGTTCATCACGATGTTTCAAATAGAAATAATCATCACACCACTGTTTATGCTCGGCATACACATCTTCTCCAAACGGTTGGCAAAGATCATGAGCTGTCTGATGCCAGTTTTTAATATCTTGTTCATCTGGGTAGAACGGTGTGAGGTCGAAGCCCCCACCAAACCACCAGATTGGATCTTGTCCTTCTGGCTCAGCGACAAATAAACGTACATTGGCATGTGAAGTGGGAATATGTGGATTTTTAGGGTGGATGACGAGAGATACCCCCAGTGCCTGAGCTTTTGCGCCAGCAATTTGTGGGTGTCGTTCTGTTGCAGAAGCTGGAAGTTTACTGATGTTAATGTGCGAAAACATCACACCGCCTTTTTCAATCACTTCGCCATTTTGTAAAACGCGTGAACGACCACCACCGCCTTCTGGGCGTTCCCAGTCGTCAATGACGAACTCTGCTGTACCGCCACCAAGTTGTTCTTGCTGTTCAAGGCTTGAGCAAATGCGGGCTTGTAAACCGAGAAGAAATTCACGGACGCGTTGAATATCAGCTGAAGTTGGGTTCTGCATGATGAGCCTCTTGGGAAAGAGCGAAAGGACTAATGACATCAAAACATAAAACCATAAAAAAAGTAAGGGATTTTTAACGATTATGATCCCTTACTGAGTGATCGGGTTAAGAAATTAGAAGTCATCCTTTTGATAAAGATGGGCCATGCGTTCTTTTTTTGTTTTTAGATACTGTTCATTAAATGGATTTTTCCCGACTGTTAATGGAACACGGTCTATCACATTAATACCTAAATCAGTCAATGCCTTTAATTTTAAAGGATTATTGGTGATTAACTTTACTTGTTTCACTTGTAGATGATCGAGCATGATACTGCACATATCATAACGTCTAGCATCTGCAGGCAGATTAAGCAATAAGTTGGCATCGACTGTATCGTGTCCTTGATCCTGCAAGGCATAGGCACGAATTTTGTTGGTTAATCCAATTCCGCGACCTTCTTGGCGCAAATATAAAATAACACCTTGTCCCACATCATTGATGAGCTTTTGAGTCGCTTGTAACTGTGGGCCGCAATCACATTTCAGAGAAGCGAAAGCATCGCCAGTCAGACATTCTGAATGGATACGAACCAGTACTGGGCCTGTTGGTGCTATTTCTAAACCTTTGGACAGAGCAACATGTTCTTCGCCTGTGACTGGATCTTGGAACACAGAAATATTGAAGTCACCAAACTTGGTCGGAAGTTTAGACGTCGCGACAAACTCAATAGCCACAAATTACTCATCTATCTGTTAAGGAAATCGGCTAAAGTATAGCTTAATGCTAGGACATTGGTAGAATTCTAATGCTGAATTTATACAGAACATTTTCTTTTTTGTAGAAAGCGGACGATAATAGTTGATAAATTGTGAGATTATTCAGGATAATCTACGCCACCACACGCACATACCTGTATGTGCTCAATACTGCATCGTTAGAAATGTGGCTGATTGAAGGTGATTTTATTCGATTTGAAGATCGGATTCCCATTTACCCAGCTTAGGATTTGCCAGGCTTAAGAAGGCTTTGCCACATATGTTGTATACCGAAATTCCAACTCACCGTCCTGTTACGCCATTGTTAGATGAGATCGATCATCCTCAACAATTACGTCAGCTCGAACAAAGCCAACTCACACAAGTGGCCGATGAGTTGCGTCAGTTTATTTTATATGCGGCAGGTCAAAGTGGGGGGCACTTTGGTGCCAATCTGGGCGTGATTGAACTCACTGTTGCATTGCATTACTGCTTTAATACGCCACATGATCGTTTGATCTGGGACGTGGGTCATCAGGCTTATCCGCATAAGGTGCTTACAGGCCGTCGTGAACAGTTAATGACGATTCGTGCTCAACATGGCCTAGCTGCTTTTCCCGCACGTGAAGAGTCGGTGTTTGATACCTTTGGGGTGGGGCATTCCTCGACTGCAATTTCAGCGGGTTTAGGTATGTCTTTGGCTCGTCGCTATCAGCAAAATCCATGCGAAGTCGTGTGCATTGTCGGTGATGGTGCCATGACAGCAGGTATGGCATTTGAAGCCATGAATGATGCCGTTGCCCATGATGCCGATCTTATGGTGGTGCTGAATGACAATGATATGTCTATTTCATGTAGTACAGGTGGTTTTGCTAGGCATCTTGCTGCCATATGGGAAAAAGGTCAGTTAGTCAATATTGATGAACATGGCGAAGCCTATGTTCAGCCTCATCCAAAGTGGACCTATAACTCTCGCTTACATCAATCTGCAACCGATGCGGCAGATAACCTGTTTAAAGCGATTGGGTTTGATTATTTCGGTCCGTTCGATGGTCATGATGTTGAACATCTGGTGCATGTATTCAATGCGCTCAAAAAACGTCAGGGCCCACGTTTAATCCATATTTATACCAAAAAAGGCAAGGGCTTCGAACCTGCCGAAGCAGACCCAATTACGTATCATGCAATCACCAAAATTACGCCTGTATCAATTGCACCCGTAAAAAAATCACCACCAAAATATTCAGATGTTTTTGGTCAGTGGTTGTGTGATGAAGCTGCGCAAGATGATCGTCTTTTGGCTATCACGCCAGCAATGTGTGAAGGTTCTGGCATGGTCAAATTTGCCAAGCAGTATCCTGAGCGTTTTTTTGATGTTGCAATTGCTGAGCAACATGCAGTTACTTTGGCCGCAGGAATGGCCTGTGAAGGGTTAAAGCCTGTCGTTGCAATTTACTCGACCTTTTTACAGCGTGGTTATGATCAGTTGATTCATGATGTTGCCTTGCAAAATCTGGATGTAACATTTGGCATTGATCGTGCTGGACTGGTCGGTGAGGATGGCCCAACACATGCGGGCGCTTATGATTATGCTTATATGCGGACCATTCCAAATCTGGTAATTATGGCGCCTAAAGACGAAAATGAATGTCGTCAGATGCTACATACGGCGTATGACTTTAACGGTCCAGCAGCCGTACGATATCCTCGTGGCGCAGGCTTGGGTGTGGAGATCCAGCAGGAGCTGACCAAGCTTGAAATTGGTAAAGCCGAGATGGTCTTACAATGTCATCCAGAGCATGATGAACACATTACAATTTTAGCTTTTGGTAGCCGTGTATCAGTTGCTATGGAGGCTGCACAGCAGTTGGCGCAGCTTCATGATATTGGAATTACAGTCGTCAATATGCGCTTTGTGAAGCCGCTAGACGAACAAATCATTCGTGATCTTGCGGAGCGGACCCAGCTTTTTGTGACTATAGAAGAACATGCAGTAATGGCAGGTGCAGGTAGCGCGGTCAATGAATATCTGGCCAAAGCACAAATTATGAAACCAACGCTTAATCTTGGCTTGCCCGATACCTTTATGGCACAAGCTACGCATACGCAAATGCTCAAGAATTGTGGTCTTGACGCAGAAGGTATTCAAGCTTCGATAGAAAAGGTTTGGTTAAGGATTGTTCAGGCTGTTTAGTTGGCTGCTTTAAAAAAACGAATATTTTTTACCAAAAGGCGCGTTGATTTGATAGAATTAGCGCGCTTTTATGCATTATTCTTTGTCAAAATCTTCAAATTTGTAGTGGGTGTTCAATGGAACCTATGGTGGTTATGGCTGCGCGTGCAGCTCAGTTAGTTGGTCAAGAGCTTTTAAAAGCACATCAAAATCGTCATAAGCTCGATCTACAAGTTGAAGAAAAAGGCATTGAGGGTCCTGTGACACGTGTTGATCGCTACCTAGAACAATTAACAATGGATACTTTGCGTAAAAGCTATAAAAATCACAGCTTTTTGGGTGAAGAGTTTGGTTTTCAAGAAGGTAAAGGCCACGATGCAGATTGGTGTTGGGTCATTGACCCTTTAGATGGCACACAAAACTTTGTTCATGGCTTCCCGCATTTTTGTATTTCGATCGCAGTTCAACATAAAGGTGTCACCCAGCATGGTGTGATCTATGACCCTGTGCGTGATGAAATGTTTTCTGCAAGCCGTGGCCGTGGTGCGGTGATGAATCAGCGCCGTATTCGTGTCAATGTACGTGATCATCTTGAAAATGCATTTTTAGCGGTAGGTCACCCATATCGTGCACAACGTAACGGCGAAATCGTTTCTTATGCAGAGCAGCACTTTGCTTCGCTTCTTGCAGTGACAAAAGCAGGTGCGCATATCCGTCGTGCAGGTTCTGCTGCTTTGGATCTGGCATATGTTGCTGCAGGTCGTTTTGATGGTTTCTTTGAAATTGGCTTGAAACCGTGGGATATTGCTGCAGGTGAGCTAATTGTAAAAGAAGCGGGCGGCATTGTGGTAGATTCACGCGGTGGCAATGAGTCTTATGAAAACGGTCAGGTTCTGGCATGCTCAATGAAAATGTTAAAACCATTGATGCAAACCGTTGTTCCAGCTTGGGGCGAGATGGCAAAGTAAAACGCCTCAAAAGTTAAACAAAAAGAGCAGCCTAAAAGGTTGCTCTTTTATTTTTGGTAAAAACCAATTAAAAAAGGTGACTTTTTAAAACTTTCTGTTATACTCTCGCCACGCACTTAAATTTCCGTTCATTACCTGAACATTCTGTTCTATTCATTGTATGCGCACGCCGTCCATAGAGAGGACCATTCATTGCGCCCAAATCGCTCAGCGATTCTTCAGGTTCCGGCCGTAATCATGCGTGCGTATAGTCTACATCGTCGTTATTCGGATTGCTGCTGAATTTCAAATTATTCAGCCTAAGATGCCGTGCCGCCTTTTGTCGATGTCCATATTTGTATTTATTAAAATGGAGCACCCATCAGGGTGAAACTCTCTATGAGCAAAAATTTTGCCGATTTCTCTCTACATGAATCTTTACAACAAGCACTACAGGATCTTGGTTTTACTAGCCCAACACCTGTTCAAGAACAAGCGATTCCTGCAGCTTTAGAAGGTAAAGACCTTTTAGTTTCAAGCCAAACTGGTTCTGGTAAAACTGCAGCTTTCTTGCTGCCAACATTACATTCACTTGCTGGTCAAGACACGTTCCTTCCATTTAAAGAACGTATGCGTGCAGTGACTCAACCGAATATTCTTGTCATTTCACCAACGCGTGAATTGGCTCAGCAAGTGAGTCAGGACGCGATTGCACTTGTACGTCACATGAAAGGTGTTCGTATTGCTGCAATTATGGGTGGTATGCCATTTGCAAAACAGATCCAGCAATTAAAAGGCGCTCAGGTTGTTGTTGCAACCCCAGGTCGTTTACTTGATTTGGTCAATCGTCGTCAAATTAAATTAGATAAAGTTGATGCTTTAATCGTAGACGAAGCAGACCGTATGCTGGATCTTGGTTTCTCTGAAGATCTTGAAGCGATTAGCGAGTTGGCTGCCAACCGTAAACAAACTTTGATGTTCTCTGCAACATTTGCAGATCGTATTATTCGTCTTGCAGAATGCATGATGCAAGATCCAATGCGTATTGCCATTGAAACAGGTCATTCAACCAACACTGACATCACCCAGACTTTACACTGGACTGATGGTTTTGAGCACAAGAAAAAATTGCTGACTCATTGGTTAAGTGATGAAAGCATGGATCAAGCAGTGGTGTTTGCAAGCACACAAGAAGATACAGATATGCTCGCTGAAGAGCTTGCTGAAGCTGGTCATTCAGTGGTTGCACTACATGGTGCGATGCCACAAACTGTACGTAACCGTCGTTTACGCAGTATTCGTGAAGGTAAAGCTAAAATCCTGGTTGCAACTGACGTTGCAGCACGTGGTCTAGATGTACCAACCATTTCTCACGTGATCAACTTTGGCTTGCCAATGAAACACGAAGACTATGTACACCGTATTGGTCGTACTGGTCGTGCAGGCCGTACTGGTCAAGCGATTACACTAGCAACTTATCGTGAGCGCGGTAAAATTCGTGCGCTTGAAGACTATTTAGAAGCACGTTTAAGCGTATCTGAAATTGAAGGTCTTGAGCCATCTCCACCTCCTGCACGTTCTGGTCGTGATGGTGGTGGTCGTGGTCGCGGTGGTAATGGTGGTGGTCGTCGTGACGGTGGTCGCGGTGGTTTCGGTGGTGGTCGTCGTTTTGAAGGCGAAAGTAATTTCAAACGTCGTGATGGTGGTCGTGATGACCGTCCAAAACGTAGTTTCGATGATAAACCACGTGGTGAACGTCCTGCATTCGGTGGCGAAGATCGTCCACGTCGCGAGTTTAATTCTGATCGCCCACGTCGTGAAGGTGGTTTTGAAGACCGTCCAAAACGTAGCTTTGGTGGTGAAGACCGTCCGCGTCGCGAGTTTAATTCAGACCGCCCACGTCGTGAAGGTGGCTTTGAAGACCATCCAAAACGTGATTTTGGTGATCGTCCAGCACGTCGTGAAGGTGGTTTCAATGATAAGCCACGTTTCGATTCTAATGACGACAACCGTGGTAATCGTGTAGATTACAAACCACGTCGTGAAGGTAGCTTCGGTGATCGTCCAAAACGTGATTTCGGTGATCGTCCAGCGCCACGTCGTGAAGGTAGCTTCGGTGATCGTCCAAAACGTGATTTCGGTGATCGTCCAGCACGTCGTGAAGGTGGCTTTGGTGATCGTCCACAACGTTCTTTTGGCGATGACCGTCCAAAGCGTAGCTTTGGTGGCGAAGATCGTCCACGTCGCGCGACACAAGAAGAATTTTTCAATCGTGAGTCTGGCGACCGTCGCCGTAAGAACGATCGTTAATTCTGAGTGATATATAAAAAAGCCGACGAATGTCGGCTTTTTTATTGTGATTAATATATTTAAAATAAGTACAATATGATAATTAGTTCAAATTGTATCGTAGAAATGAGCATTAAAGAGCGTACCACTCAAAGGCATCTTATATATCGTAGAATGCCATTTTATCTTGGGCTTCCTTATCTGAGCGTTGTACTTATACTGTGCAATGTTGTTTATTTTTCATATCGTCTTTATGTAGATTAATGATTAAAACCAATCTCAATATTAAAACTTTTTAATCGACTTTTACAAAACAGAGCGTTGCCAAAATAATAACAATTCTCTAAAGATTCAGTGCTATATTATGCGAGCTTAGAAATATGCAGGAATATACTCTGCTATGAATAATCCAACTCCATCAACAACTCAGGCTTTAATAGAAGTCCAAAATTTGAGTTTTAATCGAGGAGATCGCGTCATTTATGACAACGTAAATTTGTCTATTCGACGTGGTCAGATTACTGCGATTATGGGACCATCTGGTACAGGTAAAACAACATTGCTACGTTTGATCGGTGGGCAGTTAACGCCAGATCTTGGCGAAGTATTATTAGATGGTAAAAACATTGCCAACATGACCCGTCATGAGCTATTTGCTGCACGTGCCCGAATGGGAATGCTGTTCCAGAGTGGTGCGTTGTTTACAGATATGTCGGTATATGAAAATGTTGCTTTCCCAATTCGTGCGCATACTCAATTGCCTGAGCATTTGATTGCGGAACTGGTGGCATTGAAACTGGAATCGGTAGGTCTTCGTGGTGCCGAAAAACTCATGCCAACCGAGTTATCTGGTGGTATGAATCGTCGTGTGGCTCTGGCGCGTGCTATTGCACTGGATCCTGATCTGATTATGTATGATGAACCTTTCGCTGGCCAAGATCCAATTGTCAAAGGTGTTTTAACGCGACTTATTCGTTCGTTACGTGAAGCACTGGATTTAACCACAATTATTGTGTCACACGATGTCGCTGAAACATTGTCGATTGCCGACTATATTTATGTTGTAGCGGAAGGCAAAATTCAGGGTGAGGGAACGCCAGAGCAGCTTCAAGCACATGCTTCCCCATTTGTGAAACAATTTCTGACGGGTTCAGAGGAAGGACCTGTTGAATATCAGTTTAGTCAACGCGCTTATTTAGATAACGAGGTATATCCATGAATGCGATTGCCTGGTTAGGCCGGCTGGTGATTGAACGTGTTCGAGGGATCGGTGTTGCCGCCCTCATGTTGTTACAGATTTTATTTTCGATGCCCTCTACGGGTGGGTTTCGGCGCTTTATTTATCAGATGTATCGTGTCGGTGTGATGTCCTTATTGATTATCACTGTTTCAGGCTTGTTTATTGGTCTGGTGATTGGCCTGCAAGGCTATTCCATTCTGGTCAATGTTGGCAGTGAAGCGATGCTGGGTACAATGGTTTCACTTACGCTGCTGCGTGAGTTGGCACCTGTAGTTGCTGCTTTACTATTTGCTGGACGGGCAGGTTCTGCTTTAACTGCCGAAATTGGTTCCATGAAGCAAAGTGAACAACTGGCCAGTATGGAAATGATTGGTGTTGATCCGCTTAAGCAGATCGTTTCACCGCGCTTATGGGCAGGTATTGTGAGCCTACCCATGCTCACCGTGATTTTTGCCGCGATTGGAATTTTAGGCGGCAAAATGGTAGGTGTGGATTTTCTTGGCGTGGATGAAGGATCTTTCTGGAGCGGTATGCAAAGTAATGTTCAGTTTGGACACGATGTGGTCAATGGCATTATTAAAAGTATTGTATTTGCCTTAGTGTGTACTTGGATTGCAGTTTATCAAGGATATGCCTGTGATCCGACACCTGAGGGCATTGCAACTTCAATGACACGTACCGTTGTTTATTCTTCTTTGTGTGTATTGGGATCAGATTTTGTTTTGACTGCGGTCATGTTCGGAGGTATTTAATGAAATCACGTACAAGTGAGCTGGCCGCAGGAATTTTTGTCATTATTTTCGGCGTCGCCTTGTTCTTTTTAGCAATGAAAGTCAGTGGATTGGCAGGTACAAATCTCAGTGATCCTTATACCATGACTGCACAATTTGATAACGTGAATGGTTTAAAACCCCGTGCTAAAGTGACGATGAGTGGTGTTACGATTGGTCGAGTAGATGCAATTACACTCGATCCTGTCACACGTTTAGCTACAGTCACTTTTGACCTAGATGGCAAACTGACTACATTTAATGCAAAACAGTTAAAAACGGTAGAGCAAAATGCACTAGAAGAACTACATTACAGTTCTGATTATAAGTCTGCTGAACCAGCGAAACAAAAAGTCATGGAACAGCAACTGATCGATAACATGAAATCCATTACCAGTATCGATGAAGATGCTTACATTATGGTATCGACTAACGGTTTATTGGGAGAAAAGTACCTGAAGATTGTTCCTGGCGGTGGCTTGAACTATCTCAAACGTGGTGATGCGATTACCAATACACAAGGTACGATGGATCTCGAAGATTTAATTAGTAAATTTATTACTGGTGGTGCAGGTAAATCATCAGACAACTCAACTGGAACAGCGGCTCAGTCTTCATCATCTGAAGATAAAGAACCTTCTTTCACTGAGTAAATTTTAGGAGTTATGTCAATGAAAACATTATTAAAGCAAACGCTTACAGTAAGTGTATTATCTAGCATGCTGATAGGTACTGCTTTTGCTGCACCCACTGAGGCACCACCTGCGTTTATTAAGCGTGTTGCGGATGGTCTGATCACTCGCTTAAAAACAGATCATGCTAAATTACAAAATAACCCTGCTGCTGTAAAAGCCATTGTGCGTCAAAATCTCGATCCTTACATTGATTCGCAGTCGTTTACCCGTATTGTGATGGGAACTTATGCGACCAATCAGAACAGTACCGCAGCACAGCGTGCACAGTTTGAAAATAATTTTCGTGAAACCCTGATTGAAAACTATGGTTCGGCTTTTGCCAAGTATACCAATCAGTCTTATAGCATTCGTCCTTATAAAGAAACAGGGAGTAAGAATCCTGTCGTTACTTTGGATTTTACCAACAATGGTGAAAAAATCCCTGTGGCTTTTCAGCTCACAGATAAGGGTGACCAGTGGAAAATCCGTAATATCAATGTGTCTGGCATCGACTTAGGCTTGCAATTCCGCAATCAGTTTGCTGCAACTGTAAAACGTAATGGTGGCAATCTGGATAAAGCCATTGCAAACTTTAAACCAGATGCGGATGCTGCGGTAAACAAAAAATAAATGAAGGTTTCTGGTGATTAAAATTATTAATCAGCAATTGCTGCTGTCTGGGAAAATTGATTTTGACAATGCGCAAACGGTCTATCAAGATGGTTTACGATTGATTCAACAACATCAGCAATTTCCATTAGTCGTTAATCTGAGTGAATTACAGCACGGCAGTACGCTGGCCCTTGCAGTCTTAGTGCAATGGCTGCGTCAGACGCCGAATGCGAAAGGTTTACATTTTGAAAATGTGCCTGAAAAAATGCTGAAAATTATTCAGTCCTGTCATTTACAAGATGACCTGACGCTACTTCATCGCTAGTAAGCTACCAATAAAAAAGCACCGAGGTTCGGTGCTTTTTTTATCAAAAGTTTAAACCCATTTCTTCCAGCGGAAATAAATCATTGGACCCACAAATGACACGATAATAATCATTGCAACAGTTAAAAAGCTCATGGTGCCATGTGCAAAGGGTAGTTCTTGGGTGTTCATTCCATAAATACTGGCCACCAACATTGGTGGCGCAAGCATACTAGGTAAAATCGAGAAGCGACGAATCGTATCGTTTTGTTCGGTGTTAATAAATCCCGACGTGGTGTCGAGCAAGAAGCGAACTTTCTGAAACAAGAAGGCATCATGTTCGACCAGTGAGCGAACATCTTCACTAAGCTCTCGAATGTCCGCATCATAAATATGACTACCTAACGCGCGTGGACGTGCTAAAAAGGTCAGTACACGACGTAAATCGATCAGACAGAGCTGCGCTTTACCTAGAACGTCTTCTTGTTGTGCCAGTCGTGTAATCATGTCATCCAGATCAAGAATCTGTTCACGATGATGGTTATTAAGTACTTCGGTGGAATATTTTTCCAGATCTTTATGGATATCTTCTAGGATATCCGCAAGCTCATCTAATTTGGCTTCAAGCAGTCCAAGTAAAATCCAAGTGGGATCTTTATAATCCATATCATAGTCATTACGTCGGGCGCGAGCACGAAAGGCACGAAAGGCCACTAGTTTTTCACTACGCAAAGTAAATAGACGGTCTTTATGCAAGATAAATGCAACTGTTTGAACCATCGCTAAAATATTACTGGATTCTTCTGTATCACCATCTACTTGATAGTTTTTATTTTTCGTTAAAAAATAGGTGCTGATATGCAAAATTCCATCATCATCGCGGTAGAATCGGGCAGATGAGGAAATGTCTTCAAGAGATTTCAGTGTTGGGAGGTTTCGATCGTAAGCATCGAGTATCCATTGCTGTTCTTCTGGGGAGGGTGAAATCAGGTCAATCCAGACCAGTTCTGGATGAAGATCAAAACCACCGTTGATGGTGGCATCTTCCAGACTACCGCGCTCTGTGGCATAAAAGGCTTCAAGCATAGTGTCTTTTCTCCCTTGCGCAGTACGGGGGTAAATGAATGCGTGTATTTTAGACAAGGATTTGACCAAAAACACTTGTTGTTCGGTTAATTTCGAAAAAATTTTTCCTAAAGCTTACTTTGTAAGCATGACAAATTAACAAAATGGTAAAAAAATTTATGAATTCTGTTTGTATTTTCTGTGGTTCTGCTGTTGGTACAGATCCGGTCTTTATTCAGGCTGCTCAAAGTACTGGAAAACGCATTGCCGAACAAGGTAAAACACTGGTGTATGGTGGTGGGCGTTCTGGCTTGATGGGTGTTGTTGCAGACAGTGCTTTGCAGGCAGGTGGGCATGTGATTGGTGTGATACCAACAGCGCTGGTTGATCGTGAGTTGGCTCATCCACATCTGACCGAATTGCATGTCGTAAAAAATATGCACGAACGTAAAACCAAAATGGCAGAACTCTCGGACGGGTTTATTGCTTTACCTGGTGGCGCTGGGACTTTGGAAGAAATTTTTGAGCAGTGGACATGGGCACAGCTGGGTATTCACCAAAAACCATGTGGATTTTTGAATATCAAAGGGTTCTACGATGATTTACTGAAAATGATTCAAGGGACTGTCGACTACGGTTTTACCCAATCACGTTTTGCAGAAAAGCTGATCGCCTCTGATGATATTGAAATTATTCTGAATCAGTTTGAGCATTATCTGGCGCCTACACCAAAATGGGGGGATCATGCCAAAGTTCATCCTTGATCGTTCGGGGAAATGATCTTGAACACTATTACAGTGGCTGCCGCAATTATTTTAAATGAAGATCGACAGGTATTGGTGGTTCGTAAACATAATACTCAGGCGTTTATGCAGGTTGGCGGTAAACTTGAAGCTGATGAGCGTGCTGAACAGGCCATGTGTCGTGAAATTCAGGAAGAAATTGGCTGTAGTTGTGAGATTCTGTCCTTTGTTGGGCGTTTTGAAACTCAGGCAGCCAATGAGCCTGATCATCAGTTAATCGCCTATGTGTATCATGTTGCGATTCGTGAAATACCCCATATTTCGGCAGAAATTGCCGAAATGAAGTGGATTCAGTTTGATGATGAAGATACACATCTTGCACCACTAACCCGCGAAATTGTTTTACCTTGGTGTAAAAGTTTGGCGTGTACTGAATAAGTTCTAATCAAAAACTGCTGCAATACACACCGGATAAATATGCACACAGCCAAGGTTTTGTAATACATGTGTCAGGGCATGGATTGAACTGCCTGTCGTGACAACATCATCCACAATCATCACGCGTCGATAGCGCTCTTTAACAGGCTGTCGCACAATAAACTGCTCATCGATCTGACTAATCCGCTCTAATCGCGAAAGTCCTTTTTGCGAATGTTGTGCTAAACGTTCTACAGGTTGCCAAACGGGTACATTCAGGTGTTTGGCTATGCTCTGTGCCAGTAAGAGTGATTGATTATAGCCCCGTTCAATCAGACGTTTTTCAGAAATTGGCATAGGTACAATGGCCTGAACCCGGGGCAATGGCAATGTGAGCAAAAGACTGCTCAGCAGACTTTGATAATGCAGACGATCATGATATTTAAATTGCTGCACAATCTGGTCGATGGGATAGCGATACTCGCAGGCTGCCAGAATATTTAACTCATGTCGTGTAACGTAATCTTTAAACCACGGCAGTTCCTGCCAGCAATCCTTACAGAGTATCTGCTGTTTTTGCTGCGGACTTAATTCACATAATGGGCAGGGGACGCACTCTTTTTTAAGCCATTGAAGTGTGGTTGCAAGCAAATTAGACATAAGCATATCGGGGGGCGTCTGGCAGCCAGCGGTTTAATAAAGCCTCTGCCTGTTGAGCATGATCTTTTAACACTTGCTCGGCGACATAATGTGCTTGCACCAATAGATGATCATCACGTTCTAACTTTGCAACACGAAAATTCATATCACCTGTTTGCTTGGTTCCTAATAATTCACCTGGGCCACGTAACTCTAAATCTTTTTCGGCAATGACAAAGCCATCGTTACTTTCTCTTAATATAGAAAGACGCTCTTGCCCATTTTGTGACAGTGGATGCTTATACAGCAGCACACAAAAGCTGGCTTTGGCACCACGACCCACCCGACCCCGCAGTTGATGTAATTGAGATAGCCCTAATCGTTCAGCATTTTCAATGACCATGATTGATGCATTGGGTACATCAACACCTACTTCAATTACCGTTGTGGCAATTAAGAGTTGTAGCTGGTTGTCTTTAAAGGCTTGCATGACATTCTGTTTTTCTTCGGCTTTCATTTTGCCGTGTACAAGTCCAACTTTAAGTTCTGGAAAACGTGAGCGTATTTCCTGATAGGTGGCCTCTGCGGCTTGAGCATCCAGCGTTTCGGACTGTTCAACCAAAGTACATACCCAATAAGCTTGTTTACCTTCAAGGCAATTGCTTGCAATTCTATTGATGACTTCTTCGCGCCGATCTAGTGGAATCGTCACCGTTTGAATTGGCGTTCGGCCAGGGGGTAATTCATCAATCACTGAAGTATCTAAATCACCATAGGCACTCATTGCAAGTGTTCGTGGGATGGGAGTTGCTGTCATTACCAACTGGTGTGGGGTGAAGTGGTCTACGCCTTTATTGCGAAGAGCCAAGCGTTGATCAACACCAAAACGATGCTGTTCATCAATAATGACCAGCCCCAGCTTGGCAAACTCGACGTTATCCTGAAAGAGTGCATGCGTACCCATGACCAGTTGGACTTGTCCAGTTCGGATCAGTTCTTCGGCTTGAGTGCGAGCTTTACCTTTTTGCTTGCCAGAAAGCCAGCCGACCTGAATGCTTAAAGGTTCAAACCAGCGTTTAAAATTAAGATAATGCTGTTCGGCCAAAATTTCGGTAGGTGCCATCAATGCGACTTGCCAGCCAGCTTCCAGCGCATGACAGGCGGCTATTGCAGCGACTAAGGTTTTGCCCGCACCTACATCGCCTTGTACCAATCTGAGCATAGGTTGTGATTGATGAAGATCATGCGCAATTTCTTTTGAAACACGTTTTTGAGCGCTTGTCATCTGAAAAGGAAGCTGTGCCAGTAATGCTTTTGCTAAAGTTTGGCTGGGTTCAAATTTTGGTGAGGCAATCTGACGAATATAAGCACGTCGAGTAAGTAAGCTAATCTGATGTGCGACCAGTTCCTCAAAAATCAGACGTTGCTGAGCAGGATGTGAACCTAAAGCCAGTTGTTGCATATTGGCATTTAGCGGTGGCTCATGAATATAGTGCAGCGCTTCTTTTAAGACATAACCATTGGTAAATTGTTTGGGGAGTAATTCAGGTAGGTTATCGCTATACTGTTTGAGCGCTTGCTTGATATATTCGCGTAATTTGGGTTGGGTTAAACCTTCGGTACTTGGGTAGATGGCCGTGAGCTGGGTTTTAGGAAGTGGCGTATAGTCGTGAATAACCTGAATTTCAGGATGATACATTTCTAAGCCACGTGCACCAACACGAACCTCACCAAACACCCGTAGCCGTTGCCCAGATTTAAGTTTATCGGTCAAACCCTTATAAATATGATAAAAGCGTAAGGTGACTTTTCCGCAATCATCTTGCAGTAAGGCCGCTACAGATTTGCGTTTACCTGCTGGGAAATCGAGTGATTTTATTTCACCTTCAAGCAAATAGCTTCGCCCAACCATCAGTTGGTTCATTGCAATAACCGTGCTACGATCTTCATAATCGCGTGGTAAATGAAACAACAAATCATCTGTGGTAAAGATATTAAGTTTTTCGAGCAAGCTGGCTGCGGCAGTTCCAACGCCTTGCAAATGATGGACTGAAGTCATGTCCCCCCAAATCAGGATGTCCGATGCATATTTTATTTATTGGCTATGGTAAAACATCTCAGCGTATTGCTAAACATTTATTTGCACAAGGCCATCAAATTACTGCGGTAAGCCGCCATCCCAAGCCACAAGATTTTGTTACTCATTTGACACAGGACATCCATCAGCTCAATTTGGATCAGTGTTCACCTATAGATTGGGTGTATGTTTTACTTGCACCTGAAAATAGTGATGCCCAATCTTACAAGCACACCTATTTAGATAGTGTTCAACCTATTGCTCGTGCATTGGCTACACATCCTGTAAAGCGCGTTGTTGTTGTCTCTTCAACACGGGTATATGGTCAACAGCAAGCGGGTGAGATCGTTAATGATCAAACTATAGCGAAACCTGTCGATCAGCAGGGTGCGTATTTACTTGAAATGGAAGAAGCTTGGCAAAATGCATTTGCAGAACATTGCACGATCATTCGTCCGAGTGGTATTTATGGTAATTCGATCAGCAGAATGGTCAAGCTGGCAAAAAACACAACTGAATATCCAGTTATTCACTACAGTAATCGTATTCATATTGAAGATTTAGCTCGTTTTCTGGCATTCATGACGCAAATGCCATGCTGTCAGCCATCTTATTTAATCAGTGATGGACATCCGTATCCTTTACATGAAATTATTTTATGGTTTCAAAAGCAGTTGGCTTTACCTCAACTGGTTTTGCAATCTGATAGTGTGACAGGAAAGAGGATTGTACCAGTTAACTTTTTAACTACAGGATTTGAGCTACAAGCAGAAGATTGTTTTGAAATATACGGCAACTTACTTCGCTCGGTAGATACATGAGCTGATTCTAAGTAACTTGACTTGAATGACTGAGCACGGAGGCGCAGAACACATAGTCGAATCAAAAGAAGTAGTATAAATTGTGATATGTGTCACATAGTTTGATAATCATAAACAATAAGATCAAAGATATGTTCAAAAAAATACTCATGGCTTTTGGGCTACTGTACTGTTATTCATTCAGTTGGTCTGCAGATCAGATCTGGTGTATCTATGATCCAGTAGGTACGCAGGGTGACATTACGCGTCGTGCCAAAGAGATTGGTAATTATGCGTTGTCGCAGCACATCAAAATCCAGATCAAAAGCTATCAATCAGAAAAAGAAGCGATACTTCGCTTTGATCAAAAACAATGTTCAGGATTAATTGCATCCAATTTTAATACCCGAAAATATAATCGTTTTATGGCCAGTACTTCGGGCGTTGGATTCATATCCAGTAATCAAACGGCCAAAAGCTTTATGCAGTTGTTGGGAAATGCTGATTTAACCCCTTATATGTATCAGAATGACTATGAGGCTGTGGGCATGCTGCCGCTGGGTATGGCATATATGGTACTAAAAGGAACTGACATCAATACAGTGAGTGATTTGAAGAATAAAAAAATTGGGGTATTAAAAGACGATATGCCTCAAATTGCGTTAGTCAAAGCAGTAGGGGCACAGCCTGTTACGATTGAATTTGAAAGTGCCATCAAAGCATTTAAGGAGAATCGAATTGATATTTTACCAGCACCAATTTATGGCTTACTGCCTTATAAACTGGAGAATGAGTTTGGTAAACCAATTCGTGTCGTAAATTTTCCACTGGCTTATACTGCGATGAACGTCATTATTCGACAAAATAATTATCCCAAGAGTTTTGGACAATATATTCGAAATTGGTTTTCGTTGCATAGTGCGAGTTTGATTAATCAGGCGATACGCTGGGAAAATAGTTTATCTGCTTATTATTGGATGGATGTGTCTTATCAGGAAAAACAAGCCTATGACATGATGCTGGCAAGAGTTCGACAGCGATTTATCCAGTCTGAATACTATGATCCTCATTTCGTAAAGCTAATTCGCCGTTTACGCTGTATGGATGAACCGCGTTATTTTGAGTGCCAGTTTCGCTCATAAATAAAGGTCACCGTGGTGACCTTTATTGAGTAGTGATTTAAAAATTATTTTTTCTTGCGTAAGCGACGTTTCGCTTGTTGTGAAGCCATGGCCTCAAGTGCAGCTTTGAGTTCGTCATCACTAAATGTAGTAATGTGCTGCAACATCTGGAGCGTCGCTTCATCAAGCACCAGTTTGGCACCTTGTGCCATATTGCTAAACTGACGATCAAACTCAATTGAGCCTTCACTGTTGGTTCGGATATAACCTTGTTGCGTGAGAACTTTCAAGAAACTTTGAAAGAGTGCTTTATCAAAAAATTCAGGAGAGTTAAATTCGTAAAGAACAGATAGACGTTGTCCCAGCAAATGACTGAGGTCTTCAACCTGCTTGGCGGAAATATTACCTGAACCACGCTGTGCAATAAGTGCCAAGGTCATGTAATAACGCTCAAGACTCTGTTTTACAGGTGCAGCCAGAATTACAAGCTGATTATGCTCTTCAGAATTTGGCGCTAGGCTCACTAAGTCTCCATCTTGATCCAGCTCAATCCAGCCAGATTCAACCAATGCATCGACATAACGATCAATGTGTTGATTAAGCGCTTCATGCTTCCATTTTAGGAATAATTCGGCTTGTAAAAATGGATACAGCGTTCGGATGACATTATGCAGATCTTTTCGGGTGATCTTGCCATTATGTTCAACCAGTGAGGCCACCAGAGATGGCAATACAAATGCATGCAGGATATTGTTACGGAAGTAGGTCAGTAAAACAGCCTGATTGTCTTCAATTGCAATAATATCACCAAGCGCGTGCTGAACCCGTTTGATCAGTTTTAACTTCAAACCGTAAGCAATGATTTCTTTGCCTGAAAGAGAGGTGACCTGACTACGCTCATCATAAGGCTGTTTCGCCATAAGCGTGCGATATGCGTCCAGTTGTTTGATGCAAAGTTCTTCATCCAGCGTATGCTTGGAGGTTGCCAATAGAATCAAAGAGAGCAACGACACAGGATTAATCACCACTGCGCGGTTGATATTTTCCAGAATTGCGTGTGCCGAGCTATTAATTGCCAATGAAACTTCATTTGGCAGTGGATCGTCATTTTTCTCGATTTTCATCTGGTCGGCACCATGTGCCTTAAGCATGTCATCTAAAAAAACAGGCTCACCGAAATTAACATGGACCTTTCCAAAAATTCGCTCAATCTTGCGTAAGGTTTTTAAGATTCCTACCACTGATTCAGCTTCTTTGGGTTTACCTTGCATTTCACCTACGTAAGTTGAACCTTCCATGAGGCGTTCATAACCGATATAAGTCGGTAAAAACACAATTGGTTTAGCACGACCACGTAAATGACCGTGAATGGTCATGGCCAGCATGCCAGTTTTAGGTGGAAGTAAACGACCAGTTCGTGAACGTCCGCCTTCAATGAAATATTCAAGCGGCGTGTTACGTGACAAAATACTGTATAGATATTCTTTAAAAACCGAAGTATATAAGCCATTACCACGGAAAGAACGTCGAATGAAGAATGCACCACCACCACGCAATAGCTGACCAACGAATGGCAAGTTAAGATTGTCACCCGCTGCAATGTACGGAACCATCAAGCCGCGTTTGTAAATGACATAGGACAACAGCAAATAGTCGATATGACTGCGATGACACGGGGTATAAATAATCTCGTAATCTTTGGCCAGTTCGCGCACTGTACTAAAATTATGAACTTCAACACCATCATAGAGCTGTGTCCATAAACGAGTCAGTGCCATATCGGCAAAACGTACGGCAGAATGCGAATAGTCCGACACGATTTCGTTTAAATAACCAATCGCGCGGCGCTCGGCTTCCAGCATACTGATTTTGCCACGAATACTTTCACGACGAATTGCATCCTGAACATCGCGTGACTTGATCAATGATTCCATCACATTGCGACGGTCAGATAAATCTGGGCCCAATACGACTTCACGTTGACGATCCAGATAATCATTGAGCGTACTAATAATATAGGTCGCTGGTGACAAATTCGGATAATGCGTTTTGGCATAATCGACCAAATGACGCAAGGACTGTGGCTCATGAAACTCAAGATAGGACTGACGACCATGTAAACCGATATTGACCAACTGCTTGATCTTGCTTGGTGTTGCCCAAGTATCAGTAAATAAAAGCTTAACCCATGAGTCTTCTTTATCTGGTGCACGTCCCCAAAGAACCGTCACGGGAACCAGCTCGATATCATATTCAGGATGCTTTTCCAAAACTTCAATCAATCGCAACAAACGAGGCGGAAAAGCATGAGGTGGCGGATTAAGCAGATTACGCTCATCGTGATGCTGCAAAAATAAAACAGACGCTTTTTCCTGATGCTCAGCTATAACCAAAGGATCAAGTGCAGGTTTTAAATCGAGACGACGAGTTTCACTGTCAACGATCAAGGCATTACTACGCGAGTAATTCTGCAAAACATAGCACACGATTTTTTTTGAATCTGGTGTTGTAGCATTTGAATGCTGTGCTGGTTCAGTAGGGATTTCCCCAAGAACATGTGGAGTTACCACAAGGTCAAGTAACTTACTGGAAAGCCGTCGATACATCTGACCGAAGCCACGCTGGGACATAAAATCTCCTACTCAAACAACCAGACACACTGCTGAAAATAAAGACGTGTATCTTTTGATGAATTGATTTGCAAAAACGATGCGCTATTTTCTGCTAAATTAGCGCTTAAGTGCTAGCATTAATCGTTAAAAATCGTATTTTTAATGACAATTGGCAAGAAAAACTGTGAACTATCTGTCATTTTATTCAGGATATGAAATTCTGAATTTATGGCAAAATAGTTCAAAGATCGCAACTCATTCGATATCGCGCTCATTTTTAATTTTGACATAGAAAAGGCATTCCATGAATACACTAACCCAAGAACTGGTTGAACTTTTATCTCTAGAAAAGCTGGAAGAGAACCTCTATCGCGGGATGAGCCGAAATCTGGTGGGGAAGCGCGTATTCGGTGGTCAGGTTCTTGGACAAGCATTAAGAGCTGCGTCATATACGACAGATCGTCCTGCACATTCATTACATGCTTACTTTCTCTATGGTGGCGATGTTAACGCCCCTATTATTTATGAAGTAGATCCTTTACGTGATGGTAAAAGTTTTGTGAGTCGTCAGGTTCGCGCTATTCAGCATGGACGTACTATTTTTTCTGCGATGGTTTCTTTTGCATCACCAGAAGAAGGGCTTAACTATCAAAATGATATGCCTGATTATCCTGCACCTGAGCAGCTTAAATCTGAAGCGGAGTTAAAACTGGGGCTGATTGATTTTGTACCTGAAAATGTACGTGCCAGTTTTATGCGTGAACGCCACATAGAGATTCGTCCAGTTGAGCCAGTTAATCCCTTTCAGCCTCAACCTCAAGCACCGACTAACGCCCACTATATCCGTACCCATGACAAGATCGGAAAAGCGTTTGACCAGATTGCGCTACACCAGTCTATTGTTGCTTTTTATTCAGACTTTACTTTAATGACAACAGCACTTAAACCGCATGGTTTAAGCTATCTTTCACCGAGTTTGCAGTGTGCCAGTATAGATCACACCATTTATTTTCATCGTCCGTTACGTGCAGATGAATGGATGCTCTACGACATGGATGCCACGGTCAGTGCTGGCTCAAGAGGTTTGAACTTTGGGCGAATGTGGCAAAATGGATTATTGGTTTGTAGCACCGTACAAGAAGGTTTAATGCGCCTTCGTGAAATTGAAACACAGTAATTTCAGCTTATAAATAAAACTCGATTCTTGATCTGGGTCATGTCATATTGCACTTAATCAAATAAAAGAATCGACTTAAATATGAGCTTAAATACGCAAATTTTAATTGCGGCAATTTTGGGCATTGGATTCGGTTTTATCTTGAATCTTTATCCTCAGACCGCATTTTTTAGTACCAGTCTATATACGCTTGGAATCATCAGTAGCATTTTTATTGGCTTGCTGAAAATGCTATTGGTGCCATTGATCTTTACCTCAATCGTGGTTGGAGTATCCAATTTACAGGCAAGTGGTCAGTTTGGCCGAGTGTGGAAGATCACCGCACTTTGCTGTTTTGTCACCACAACGTTTGCATTGATTTTAGGTATCGGCTGTGCACATCTGTTTGGTGTGGGTAAAGGCATGGATATTGCTATTTTCAGTGAAGCCATGAGTCAACATCAAGCTCCTGATACCTTATCACCGTCTGCATTTTTTACCAATTTTATTCAAAATACGCTCATTAACCCATTTAAAGCATTTAGTGAAGGGAATGTGCTGGCGGTTGTGGTCTTTGCTTTATTGATAGGTGCAGCACTGATTAAAGGCGGCGAACGTTTTCAGTCGGTACGCATACTGAGTTTACAACTGTTTGACATTATGATGATGTTGGTCGGTTGGGTTATGAAATTGGCGCCACTGGGTATTTTGGCTTTACTGGCCAAATTGATTGCAACAGAAGATTTAAAAATTTTAGGTAGCTTGGCAGAATTTGCTTTGGTGGTGACAGGCACGACGATTTTTCATGGTGCAGTGGTCTTGCCACTGTTATTGTGGATCTTTGGCAAAATGAATCCAATCACCTTTTTCAAAGGCACGCGACTGGCTCTGATTACTGCATTTGCAACCAGTTCGAGCTCGGCTACCATGCCCTTAAGTATGAAATGTGCGCAGGAAAATCTAAAGGTTCGCCCACAAACGGCTGGTTTCGTCATTCCTTTAGGAACGCAGTTAAATATGGATGGCACGGCACTTTATGAAGCTGCTGCTGCTTTGTTTATTGCCAATCTGGTGGGGCTGGATCTTAGCCTAACCCAACAACTGATTGTATGTTTAACTGCGATGATTGCCTCACTGGGTGCACCAGGTATTCCAAGTGCAGGTATGGTGACCATGATTATGGTATTGCAGTCGGTTGGTTTACCCGCAGAAGCGATTGCGATTTTACTCCCCATAGATCGAATTTTAGATACCGTACGTACGGTGGTGAATGTGCAGGGGGATATGATGATTAGTGTCGTTGTTGACCGAAATATCAAAGTAATAGAAAGTTCAACTGAGTAATTTTTTTATCATTTTTTCTAAAAAAATGACTCAAAAAAGCAGGAGACTAATCCTGCTTTTTATTGGATTTGAGTATACAACCGCTTTATGCTGCAACTTTAGGCAATGCACGTTTTGCCGCAGGGGATTGATCCAAATAAGCAAGCGCATCTTCTGTTTTAGCTTCATGTACTGGATCATACCAAGGCATTAAATACCCCAGTTGCTGTGAAACCAACCATAAAGGGTGTGGCATTAAGCGATTATCTGATTGTGCGATACTTGCCCATTCGCGCCAAATCCAAGGTTTATAGACCGCAGGCTGTTTCTCTGCATAACGTGGGTCTTGCCCCATAATATGTGCAGCACCATCAACCCATAAGCCCAATACGGCAGCAATTACGATCACACTTTGATAATAACGAGAAATATAACCACCGCCTAAATGACGATAAAGATCAAAAGCCACAGTACGGTGTTCAATCTCTTCAGCACCATGCCATTTGACCAAATCAAGCATATTGGGATCTGCACCCAATTCTGCCCATTTTTTGTTGTACAGCGCATATTTGCCTAATACACAGGTCATGTGTTCAACAGTGGCCACGATACCTAGGCGGAATAAATCCCATTGATGATCAAGGGCTTTAGGTATTTTAAAACCAAGTGGTTGATCTGCGAGTAACTTTCCAAACAAGAAATCCATAATGTCAAGATTACGCTGAATATCAATATTACGCACAGTTAAGTATTCTTTATTCGCCGAAACATGTGCTTGAGCATGCATCGCTTCTTGACGAATAAAAGCACGAACATCTTCAGCTAATTTTTCATCTGTGATTCTGGGTAAAACACGATTGTACAAACGACAAAACCAAAACTCACCTGCTGGAAGAATATTGTTAATCTCATTAATAAAGTAGCTGGCAAATGGCTGATTTGGAATCCAGTCGACAGGGGTTTCTTGCCATTCAAATTTCACTTTACGTGGTTTGATGTGATATTGAATAGACGATCCAATCCGACTGCGCTTTAATTTAGCAAGTAACTTCATCACAATGTCCTAATTTTTCTTTGGTGATTTCACACTTTATGATTTAAGTATAAAAAAATGTCCTAAATAGTTATTAGCAATTTAGGACATTCGAGTGTCAATATGTGATGAATTTTGTTAGACAAGGCTTTTTTATTTATATTTTTGGTTCTTGATCCAGATGGTCATCTATATTTTCAGTATTGAATTCAGATGTTTCATCTTGATCCATGAGTTCATCATTCAGATCATCTTCAGTTGCTTCAGGAATTGCATCAAGATCAAAGTCTAAAGTTTTGTCTAAGGTATAGTTTAAGCGACCTGCCATAACTGAGGCGAGTTCTTCTAGCCCTTGTTTATTCAAAGATGAAAACAGTTGGATCGAAAAACTCAGCTTCATTTTTTTCAAAGTTTGTTTTACATCCAATAATACCTGATTGGCTGGGCCACGATTTAATTTATCGGCTTTGGTCAGTAAAATATGAACAAACAGTTTACGTGAATGCGCCCACTCTAACATCATGGTATCAAAGTGTTGTAAAGGATGACGAATATCCATGAGCAAAACCAAGCCCTGTAAGCTTTGGCGATGAATAAGGTAATTTTCTAATTCTTTTTGCCAGATACGTTTCATGTCTTCTGGAACGGCTGCATAACCATAACCTGGTAAATCCACCAGACGTTGATCGGGGTTGCCCAAACTAAAAAAGTTAATCATTTGCGTACGACCAGGTTTTTTAGAGGCACGTGCAAGTTGTTTTTGATTGGTCAGGCTATTAATCGCACTAGATTTACCTGCATTAGAGCGTCCCGCAAAAGCAATTTCATAGCCTGTGTCTTCCACACATAACGACAACTTTGGGGCACTCATTAAAAATTCAGCTTTACGCAACCAATTCAGTGATTTGACTGAATACTCTGTAATCGCAGGATCAGCTTTTTTCTCGTAACTAATTTTTTGTTTAGGTGCGAGTTTGGCTTTGGTGTCTTTGGATTTCGCATAGCGATGCATAGAGCTTAACTTTTTAATCAATAAATACACAGAGCATTATAAAGGAAGTCGTTACATCAAGCGAATCTGAGTGATTGATTTTGTTTAAAGTGAAAGAAAAGCAATGGGTGAATAGGTAGGAGGTGCTCTTAGAACATCTTTAAGTTGATATTGATCAAGTGATTGATAAAATTGCTCAAGTGCCTGATCTAAAATGCCTTTAAGACCACAGTGGGAGCGTAATACACAAGGTGGCGTATGGCATTCTACGATTTGATGATCGCCCTGTAGGGATCGTACAATATCACCTAATTTTAAATCGAGCGCTTTAGGATTGAGTTTTAATCCACCGCCTTTACCACGTGTGGTAATAATCCATCCTTGCTTTCCCATAAAATGTACAATTTTGACTAAATGATTCTGTGAGACGCGCAGGTCATTGGCAATATCTGCAATTGTGTAAGGTGTTTCACTTGGACGCGAGACATACATCAGAATCCGTAAGGCATAATCTGTAAATTTGTTCAGTTGCATAGAGAGCAAAGATCATGATTCAAAAAATAATCTTAGCTTGAAAGTATCTTTAAAGAAACTTCCAAGCCATATTTTGATGATGATCAGATCATAAAAACTGAAATTAGTTTCTAATGGGTGCAGAAACCATCACCTCATCACCTAGACTATAATGATTTAGTAAAATATTTGCGACATCATAGTCACTATGTGCAGGTTCTGGTTTAACCACAAACTCATAATGATCATCAGCTTGCGTAGTATTCAGGTTAAATTGTTGAGGCTGATCGAGTTCTTTTTCTGGCACATGCACTTTCACAGAGATATATTCTCCTAACGTTGCAGCGAGTATAGCCTGTTGGTCTGTTGCTGAAATCTTAAAACATTTGCCTTCATATTGTTCTTGAATTGCAATGATCTTGAAGCTACGCCAGCCAGTCCAGCCGCCATCCTGTTTGGCAAGTTGATGATATTTCTCTTTTTCTACCTCAATTAAAATATCTGCCAGTTGTAAATAAGCCTGTTTCCACGCTTCAATCAATTCTGATTCGAACGGTACGTTCAATACTTCACTAATCGAATGTAGAAGATTTTCACCCACAATTGCATATTGTTCTGGCTGGATATTTAGGCTGACATGCTTGGTGGTAATCCGTTCAACTGCTTTGGCTAATTTTTCAGGTTGTTCGATATGTTCAGCATAAGCCAGTACTGCGGCGGCCAGCGCACGAGGTTGTCGCCCTGTGCTTTGATGATCTAAATTAAACACATTTTTTAATTCAGGGTGATTGTTGAGCATGCGATTATAAAAATAGCTGGTGAGTGTTACGCCATGTTCGCGTAGTACAGGTACGGTAGATTTTACGAGTTCAATTTGTTGTGGTGTCATGGCGAGACCTTTTGTCTGGCTTTATAAGATATATTCAAAATACATTTTATAAGATGTATTTGCAATGCATCTTTAATACTTTGATTTAAGCTTTTGAATCATAGAAAGATTTAAATATCTCTTCGACACAGCATTGCAGTAGTGAGTCGGTTTCTTTTTTCCATAGCAAAACTACAGGAGAAAAACGTGATTCATGATCGAGTTCAATTAAACGCACGTTATTAGGAAGTACACTTTCAAAATCTTGAGGCACAATGCATATGCCAAGGTTTTGTGAAACTAACTGGAGTTGAGTAATTTTTCTGGAACGAATCAATGCAGGTTGCGGTGAAAAACCATGACTTAAGCATAAATTGGCAGCTAAATAACTCAAACCTCCACGGTCACTATGTGGCATTGAAACAAAAGGAATATCTTTTAAGTCAGACAGTTTCACTTTTTGTTGATTTAATGCTGGTTGTTCCATGCATACCGCAACACAAAGCTTGCTGCTGTAAACAGTTTGATGATTTAGATGTTCGAGAGACGCTAAAACAGGTGGACGGATAAATCCGATATCCAAGCTACCATTTTCAATAGCTTCAACCTGTAATTCTGAAGCGAGTGTCTCAATTTCAATCTCGATCTGGTATTCAATACATAACTGCTTAAATAGCTTCAGTTTATCTTGGTTGAGTATTACGCTACTCGAATGCGCAATTCTAAAGATTCGTCCTTTACCCTTAGCAAGATTCTGAGCGGAGAGAATTGTATTTTGAAGCGCTGAAAGTTGTTTCTTGATATCTCGATAAAATTGATCCCCCGCAGTGGTCAACTTTATTTTTTTCTCACTTCGATCAAAAATTAGAAAGCCAAGCTCATCTTCAAGCAACATCATCTGTCTACTCAAAGCGGATTGAGCAATAAATAATTGTTCAGAAGCAGCAATGAAACTTCCAGTTTCTACAATAGTAACGAAATAGCGGAATTGCTTTAAAGTTGACATATCTAAAAATGAGATAGATGGGGGATTTTTCTATATTAGATGAGATCAAAAGGTTTTTATATGCTAGCTCCTAAGAAAAGCTTTAGGACAATCGCATGCGCAATAAACTTCTAGTGGTGGCTTTGGTATTGATTGTTTTCTTACTGGTAAATCAATATGACAGACATGTACTCAAGACACATCGAGATGCTTCAAATGAGTCAACACTTCAATACACGGATTAATTTAACTATCCACATAAGATAGTGAAAATAAAAAAAGCTTCTTTAATGAGAATCTCTCCTTATTAAAGAAGCTCTGCATACGCGACGACTTAGCGCTTTCCAAATAAAGAACCTAACAAGCCTCGTACCAGTTTCTGACCTGTCGGACCTCCAAGAGTTCGTGCCGCACTTTTTGCAAAAGTGCCAATCACATCCTGAGTCAGTTTTTCTCGATCACGTTGGGCCTTTTCTTCGGCTTTTTGCTGCTCTCGTGCTAAGCGCTCTTGTTCTTTTGCTTGCTGTTTGGCATTGGCCTCTTGTTGTTTTGCTTCAGCTTGTGCCTGCTGCTGCGCTGTACTTTCATTGACTTTTCGTTGCAGCATTTCATAAGCACTGTCTCGATCCACCGCATTTTCATACACACCAGCTACAATGCTTTGTGCCATGAATGCTTGTCGTTCTTGAGGACTCAGTGGGCTAAACGAAGAATAGGGCGGCATGACCCAACCACGTTCTACTATTTGCGGCGTGCCTTGCTCATCCAAACAGCTAATTAAAGCTTCACCCACCGCCAGTTCGGTAATGGCTTGGTCCACTTTAAATTCTGGATTGGCTCTAAAGGTATCTGCTGCTGTTTTCACCGCTTTTTGATCTTTAGGGGTAAAGGCGCGTAACGCATGTTGTACTCGATTGCCCAGTTGCCCTAAGACACTTTCAGGTAAATCCAGCGGATTCTGGGTAATAAAGTAAATACCAACACCTTTGGAGCGAATCAAACGTACTACTTGTTCAATTTTTTGTTGTAGGGCAGGGCTGGCATTATCAAATAGCAAATGGGCTTCATCAAAGAAAAACACCAGTTTAGGTTTGTCTAAATCACCTACTTCAGGTAGTTGTTCAAATAATTCTGAAAGCATCCATAATAAAAAAGTCGCATACAGTTTTGGCGTATTCATGAGTTTATCTGCGGCCAATACATTAATGTAACCATGGCCGTTGCTGTCAGTCTGAATAAAATCAAGAATATTCAGACTTGGTTCTCCAAAAAATTGTTCACCACCTTGATCGCCTAATGCGAGTAAATTACGCTGAATCGCCCCAATGCTGGCAGGTGATAAATTGCCGTATTCTGCTTTGAGGTCAGCTGCATTTTCACTGACATAACTCAGCATCGCTTTTAAGTCTTTAAAATCGATCAATAACAATCCCTGATCATCGGCAATTCTAAATAGCGCCGATAACACGCCTTCTTGGGTATCATTAAGATTCAGCATTTGGGCAAGGAGGAGTGGGCCAATTTCTGAAATAGTGGTACGGATAGGATGTCCTTGCTCACCAAATAAATCCCAAAAAATAGTTGGAGATGCTGCAAACGGAATGCTCTCTATACCCAATGATTTTATTCGTGCATCAAACTTAGGATTATCACTACCTGCTTTGGCAATACTGGACACATCCCCTTTGGCATCGGCCAAAAATACCGGCACACCAATCCGTGAAAAACTCTCGGCCATCACCTTTAACGTCACCGTTTTACCAGTGCCCGTTGCACCAGCAATCAAACCATGACGATTGGCAAATTCAGAATGTAAAATAATATCCTGTTGAATATCATTGGTTTTTTTTGCAATGATGATTGGTGTACCCATAAGCTGTTCCTGTATTGTTGTCTCTATTCGAGTTGTTGTAGTGCGTTTTGAATATCTTGTATTAAATCTTCTGGATCTTCCAGTCCTACACAAAATCGAACCAGTAAGCCTTGTTGTAAATGTGTATTGTTCAATATTCGCATCTGTTTTAAGTCATATAGCATGACCAAGCTCACAGGACCACCCCAGCTAAAACCTAATTTAAACAAGTTTAGGGCATCACAAAAGCGACGGATTGCAGCCAAATCATATTTTGGATCAAAAATCACACTCACCAATCCAGCACTTTGACCATTTTTACAGATGCTCTTCCAGTAATCATGTCCAGGACTATTTGATGCGGCGGGATGTAAAACCTGAATACATTGCGGTTGTTGTTGAAGCCACTCCAATAGTTTCTGTGCATTTTCAGCTTGCTGCTGATAGCGCAGACGCATATGCGCCAAGCTGCGAATAATTTGTGCGGTATCGTCGCCCGACACACAGATTCCCTGATTGGCATGAATTTTAAAGAGTTGTTGATACAAATTCTTGTCGCGTGTTATGACGCTACCCATCAAAATATCACCGCCACCGCTTGGGTATTTTGTTAAAGCATGTACGGTTATATCGACTGATAGATGCTCATTAGAAAAGTCGAAGGCATTGAAGGCCAATCCTGCACCCCAGGTATTATCTAATGCTGTGAGTACCTGTGCTGCCTGTGCCTTTCGAACAAGTTGTATTAAATCAGGAAACTCCATCGTAATTGAACCAGCAGCTTCAAGCCAGAGTAGCCTGGTTTTCTCTGAAGGTATAAACGATTCTGCATCAATTGGATTGTAGATACGAACTTGAATGCCATAGCGTTGTCGCAAATTGTTTAGGTGTTCCATGTTCGGGCCATAGATATTATCTGGTACCCAGACTTCATCGCCATGACTTAGAAAAGTTGAATTGACCAGATTAATTGCAGATAAGCCGCTCGGTGCAAGTAAACAATATTGTCCCCCTTCAATTTCAGCCAATTGATCACCTAAAGTAAAGGTTGTGGGTGTGCCATGTGTTCCATAACTATAATCATAAGGATCGCTCCAATGCCGATCAAAAAGGTGCGCTGTAGTAGGAAAAATAATGGTAGATGCACGAAACAAGGGAGGTTGAATGCTGTGAATGTATTGTGGGGCTTTTCTTGGCGCATGAATTAACGAAGTTTGTGGTTTTTTATCATCTAACATGGTGCAAATATCTAAATGGAATTTTGACTAATGTAAAAAAAAATAAATGATTGCGCCAGTTTTAGTCTGATTTGTTAATTTTTTTTTGAAAGTCGTTATTTGTATTTAAGTTGGCTTCATTCTTGCAAAGGAAGTAGGTGATTCTAACAAAAATATAGGTTTGCCTTACATGAAATCGCATTTAAAAGTGCATTATTTTCAGCACATTGCTGGTGAAGGATTCGGAAGTTGTTATGATTTTCTAAAGTCACATAACGCAAAGATTACAGCGACAGAGTTTTTTGCATTACCTGTTGACCTGCCTCTCGAAATTGAAGCACTTCCACATATCGAAGATGTGGATCTATTGATTATCATGGGCGGAAATATCAGCGTGAACGATGAAGCCAATTATCCTTGGCTCAAGATTGAAAAACGTTGGCTTAGACGTTATTTGGCGTCAGGTAAACCCGCGATTGGGTTGTGTTTGGGCGGGCAGCTTATTGCCAATGCATTAGGTGCAGCAGTGAGTCATAGTGCGTATTACGAATTGGGCTGGACAACCGTTCAACGCGTGAGAAACATTCCTGAAAACTGTTTTCAGTTGCCCGATCAACTCAAGGTATTACAGTGGCATAGCGAGTGTTTTGAAATTCCCAAAGGTGCTGTTCACTTGGCAGAAAACCAAATGTGTCGAAATCAAATGTACCAGATAGGAAAAAATGTTTTAGGTTTTCAGTTTCATCCTGAAATCACACCTCAAACATTAGAGATGTTTTTAGACAATGATGATCAAATTGAAGTATTTAAAGGCGATGTGTTGCCTTCACTGGCAGAATTAAAAAAAACCAATAAAACCTATTTTCAAGAAGGTAACCAATTACTTAATCAAGCCATAGAGTACGTACTTGAAGCATCGTAACCAGAAAACTTTAGATGAGCGCTAGAAAAATAAAAACAGCAATCATCCTTAAAAAAATGTGAAATAGAATTGCATAAGACTTAAACAATCGTTATAATGAGCCACCCCAAATTATGGGGCATTTGCTACCAAGAGTGTAGTAAATGCATGACAGTCGCGGCATCGATCGTGACCTTAGTGATTTTCACTGCCTTTGACACTTACCACTAGGTGAGGTGCGTCAATGGTGATTCTTTATATATTTTGGCTTGGAGTTTACTGGTATGTCTAACCAGAGAATCCGTATCCGTCTTAAGTCTTTTGATCATCGTCTGATTGATCAATCTTCTCAAGAGATCGTAGAAACCGCTAAGCGTACTGGCGCACAAGTGTGTGGTCCAATCCCGATGCCTACTCGCATCGAACGCTTCAACGTTCTTACTTCACCGCACGTGAACAAAGATGCGCGTGATCAGTACGAAATCCGCACCTATAAACGTTTGATCGACATCGTTCAACCAACAGACAAAACTGTTGATGCGTTGATGAAGTTGGATCTTGCAGCTGGTGTTGATGTTCAGATCGCATTGGGTTAAGGCTTTCGGGTTAATTAGTGCCTGGCATTAATTAAGCTGCTTTTTTAGAGGTTACACACATGGCTATTGGTTTAGTCGGCCGCAAGTGCGGTATGACCCGTATCTTTACAGATGCCGGCGTCTCTGTGCCTGTTACAGTGATTGAGGTTGATCCTAACCGTATCACTCAAATTAAAACGCTTGAAACTGATGGTTATCAAGCTGTTCAAGTTACAACTGGTGAACGTCGCGAATCTCGCGTAACCAATGCTCAGAAAGGTCACTTTGCGAAAGCGGGTGTTGCTGCTGGTCGTTTGGTTAAAGAGTTTCGTGTAACTGAAGCTGAGCTTGAAGGCCGTGAAATTGGCGGTACAATTGGTGTTGATTTGTTCACAGTGGGTCAAGTTGTTGACGTAACTGGTCAATCAAAAGGTAAAGGTTTCCAGGGTGGTGTTAAGCGTTGGAACTTCCGTACCCAAGACGCGACTCACGGTAACTCAGTTTCTCACCGTGTTTTAGGTTCTACAGGTCAAAACCAAACTCCTGGACGCGTGTTCAAAGGCAAAAAAATGGCCGGTCACCTAGGTGACGAACGCGTAACAGTACAAGGTCTTGAAATTGTATCTATCGATGCAGAGCGTTCAGTTCTCGTTGTTAAAGGTGCGATTCCTGGTGCTACTGGTGGCGACGTTATCGTTCGTCCTACGATCAAGGCCTGAGGGGAAATAACGTGAATTTAAAAACTGTTTCCGGCTCTGCTGTTGAGTTGTCTGAAGTTGCTTTTGGACGTGAATTTAACGAAGCTCTTGTGCATCAAGTGGTTACCGCTTACTTAGCTGGTGGTCGTCAAGGTACTCGTGCTCAAAAATCTCGTGCAGAAGTATCTGGTGGTGGTAAGAAGCCATTCCGTCAAAAAGGTACAGGCCGCGCACGTGCTGGTTCTATTCGTAGCCCAATCTGGGTTGGCGGCGGTAAAACATTTGCTGCTCGTCCACAAGACTGGTCTCAAAAAGTAAACCGTAAAATGTACCGCGGTGCAATGCAATGTATCTTAGCTGAACTTGTTCGCCAAGATCGTCTTGTATTGGTTGAAGAGTTTGCTGTTGCAGCTCCTAAAACTAAAGAATTGCTTGCTAAACTGAACGACTTGAATGCTGCTCGTGCATTAATCGTGACTGATGCTGTAGATGAGAATCTATATCTTGCAGCACGTAATCTTCCACATGTAGATGTGGTTGATGCAACTGCAATCGATCCTGTTAGCTTGATCGCGTTCGATAAAGTTGTGATGTCTGTAGCTGCTGCTAAGAAAATTGAGGTAGAACTCGGATGAACAACGAACGTATCTATCAAGTCCTAAAAGGACCAGTCTTCTCAGAAAAGGCACAAGTTTTAGGTGAAACTGCTGGTGTTCAAGTGTTCAAAGTTGATATTAATGCAACTAAACTTGAAATCAAAAAAGCAGTTGAAAAACTTTTTGGTGTAGACGTGCTTAAAGTAAACACGACGATCACTAAAGGTAAATCTAAGCGCTTTGGTAAAACATTAGGACGTCGTTCTGATGTTAAAAAAGCATACGTCACCCTGAAAGCTGGCCAAGATGTTGAAATGGCTGACTTGGGCGATACCGCTGAAAGCGCAGCGGAATAAGGACGAAAATTATGCCTATTCAAAAATGCAAACCAACGTCTCCAGGGCGTCGCTTTGTTGAAAAAGTGGTTCATAGCCACCTTCACAAAGGTAAGCCTTTTGCAGCATTGGTTGAAGCTAAAAAACGTACTGGTGGTCGTAATAACAACGGTCACATTACCACTCGTCACGTTGGTGGTGGTCACAAGCAGCATTACCGTCTTGTAGACTTCAAACGTAACAAAGATGGTATTCCTGCAGTTGTAGAGCGTATTGAATACGATCCTAACCGTACCGCACACATCGCATTGTTGAAGTATGCTGACGGTGAACGTCGTTATATCATCGCACCTAAAGGCCTTCGCGCTGGTGATAAAGTACAGTCTGGTAACGATGCTCCAATTCGTCCAGGTAACTGCTTGCCACTTCGTAACATGCCAATCGGTTCTACACTTCACAACGTTGAACTTAAAATCGGTAAAGGTGCTCAATTAGCACGTTCTGCTGGTACTTCTGTTCAGTTGTTGGGTCGTGATGGTTCTTACGCGATTGTTCGTCTACGTTCAGGCGAAATGCGTAAAATCCATGTTGAATGCCGCGCTGTAATTGGTGAAGTTTCTAACCAAGAAAACAACCTTCGTTCATTGGGTAAAGCTGGTGCGTCGCGCTGGCGTGGTGTTCGTCCTACCGTTCGTGGTATGGCGATGAACCCAGTAGATCACCCGCATGGTGGTGGTGAAGGGCGTAACAAAGGTATTCAACCTGTAAGCCCGTGGGGTCAAAAAGCGAAAGGGTACAAGACACGTACCAATAAGCGTACGACTAAGATGATTATTCGCGATCGTCGCGTCAAGTAAAGGAATCTGACTAATGCCTCGTTCATTAAAAAAAGGTCCATTCGTCGACGCGCATTTGTTCGCTAAAGTTGAAGCAGCTGTTGCTGCGAACAACCGTAAGCCGATCAAAACTTGGTCTCGTCGCTCAATGATCCTTCCAGACTTTGTTGGTTTAACAATTTCTGTTCACAATGGTCGTAACCATGTTCCAGTAATTGTAACTGAGCATATGGTTGGTCATAAACTCGGTGAATTCGCGCCAACTCGTACCTATCGTGGTCACGGTGTTGACAAGAAGTCTAAACGTTAATAGGTGTCATGATGGAAGTAACTGCTAAATTACGCGGTGCCGCTATCTCGGCACAAAAGGCACGTTTGGTTGCAGACCTAATCCGTGGCAAATCTGTTGCTCACGCGCTTAACATTTTAAACTTCAGCAACAAAAAAGCTGCAGTTTTGGTGAAAAAAGCTTTGGAATCTGCAATTGCAAATGCTGAACACAATAACAGTTTAGATGTTGATGACCTTAAGGTGTCTACGATTTACGTTGATGAAGGCATCAGCCTTAAACGTATTATGCCACGTGCTAAAGGCCGTGCAGATCGTATCACTAAGCGTACTTGTCACATCACCGTTAAGGTAGGGGTTTGATATGGGTCAGAAGGTTCATCCAATCGGTATCCGCCTAGGTGTTGTGAAACGTCATAACGCTAACTGGTATGCGAATCCGAAACAATACGCTGAATACTTGCTTAAAGATCTTCAAGTTCGTGAGTTTTTAACTAAAAAACTTAAGAGCGCGATGGTGAGCAATATTCTTATCGAACGTCCAACAGGCGCTGCTAAAGTTACTATTAGCACTGCTCGTCCTGGTATCGTGATCGGTAAAAAAGGCGAAGATATTGAAAAATTACAGCGCGAACTTACCAACATCATGGGTGTTCCTGCGCAAGTAAGCATCAATGAGATCGATCGTCCAGATTTAGACGCGCGTCTAGTTGCTGAAGCAATTGCTTCTCAATTGGAAAAACGTGTAATGTTCCGTCGTGCAATGAAGCGTGCGGTACAAAACTCAATGCGTGCTGGTGCGAAAGGTATCAAAGTTGAAGTTTCTGGCCGTTTAGGTGGTGCAGAGATTGCTCGTACCGAATGGTATCGTGAAGGTCGTGTACCTTTGCATACACTTCGTGCAGACATCGACTATGCAACTATGCGTGCTGAAACAACTTACGGTACGATTGGTGTTAAAGTTTGGATTTTCCGTGGTGAGATCTTAGGTGGCATGAAACAAGTCATGAACCCTGCACCACAAGAAGAACGTCCAGCTAAACGCGGTCGTGGTCGTGGTGAAGGTCAAGAGCGTCGTGGTCGTCGTTCAGACCGTGCTGCTGACAAGGGAGAATAATCCATGTTGCAACCTAAACGTACCAAATTCCGTAAAGTGCAAAAAGGCCGTAACACTGGTCTAGCACATCGTGGTAGTACAGTATCATTTGGTTCGATTGCGATTAAAGCGACTGAACGTGGTCGTATGACTGCACGTCAGATCGAAGCTGCGCGTCGTACCATTAGCCGTCGTATTAAGCGTGGTGGTAAAATCTTCATCCGCGTATTCCCAGACAAACCAATTACCGAAAAACCATTAGAAGTACGTATGGGTAACGGTAAAGGTAATGTGGAATACTGGGTTTGCGAGATCAAACCAGGTAAGATCCTGTACGAAATTGAAGGTGTGAACGATGAGTTGGCAACTCAGGCATTTAAGCTTGCCGCTGCTAAACTTCCGTTTAAAACCACTATCGTGACTCGGACGGTAATGTAATGAAAACTATAGATCTACGTGAAAAGTCGGTAGAAGAGTTGAAAGCTTTGCTTGATGAGCAACAGCTTAACCAATTCCGTCTTCGTATGGCAAAAGCGACTGGTCAATTGGGTAAATCGCACGAAGTGCAAATTGCTCGTAAAACCATTGCTCGTATCAAGACACTCCTTACCGAAAAACAGGGGAACGGACAATGAGTGAAAAAACAGTCCGCACGTTAACCGGCAAAGTCGTAAGCGACAAAATGGACAAATCTATTGTTGTCCTTATCGAACGCCGCGTTCAACACCCGTTGTATGGCAAATCAATCCGCCGTTCAACAAAATTACACGCTCATGATGAGAACAATGTTGCTAAACTTGGCGACCTAGTGACCATCAAAGAAAGCCGCCCAATTTCTAAAACTAAAGCTTGGACTTTAGTGGAAGTAGTTGAAGTAGCTGCTGAGTAATTACGTTCTTGTTGCATCATCGGTCAATTTCGAGTACTCTTTGAGCCTTTCGAAATTGCGACCGGTGTTGCTCGGTTTTGGAGTAGGGCAATGATTCAAACCGAAAGTATGCTCGACGTAGCAGACAATAGTGGTGCACGCCGCGTACAATGTATCAAAGTACTAGGTGGTTCACATCGTCGTTATGCTTCTGTTGGCGACATTATTAAAGTTACTGTTAAAGAAGCAATTCCACGTGGCCGTGTTAAAAAAGGTGACGTGATGAATGCTGTTGTAGTACGTACTAAGTTCGGTATTCGTCGTCCAGACGGTTCTGTAATCCGTTTTGATGACAATGCAGCTGTATTGTTAAACAACAACAAAGCTCCGATTGCCACCCGTATTTTCGGACCAGTGACTCGTGAACTTCGTACTGAACAGTTCATGAAAATTATTTCATTGGCTCCTGAAGTTCTATAAGAGGCAATCATGGCTAAGATTAAAAAAGGCGATCAGGTTATCGTGATCGCAGGTAAAGAAAAAGGCAAACAGGGTACTGTTCTGTCTGTTTCTGAAGACCGCGTTAAGGTTGAAGGCCTTAACTTAGTGAAGAAGCATCAAAAGCCGAATCGTGTAACTGGCGCTGAAGGCGGCATCGTTACTCAAGAAGCTTCGCTTCATATTTCAAACGTGGCAGTTTTTAATGCTACAACCCAAAAGGCTGACCGTGTTGGTTACCAAGTTGACGAAAATGGCGCGAAAACTCGTGTTTATAAGTCAAATGGTGAATCAGTGGCGGTAGCGAAGTAATAGGTTGAAACGGCAATGGCCAGACTTAAAACACGTTACAATGAAGAACTTAAAGCTAAGTTACAACAGGAACTTGGCATTAAGAATGTGATGGAAATTCCTCGCATTACAAAAATCACTCTAAATATGGGTGTTGGTGCAGCTGCAACTGATAAGAAATTATTGGATGGTGCTGTAGCAGACATGCAATTGATCGCTGGTCAAAAACCAGTGGTTACACTTGCACGTAAATCAATCGCAGGTTTCAAAATCCGTGATGGTTGGCCAATCGGTTGTAAAGTTACTTTACGTGGCGAACAAATGTACGAATTCTTGGACCGTTTGATCTCAATCGCAATCCCTCGTATCCGTGACTTCCGTGGTTTCTCATCGAAATCTTTCGACGGTCGTGGTAACTACTCGATGGGTTTGAAAGAGCAAATCGTTTTCCCTGAAATCGATTTTGACAAGATTGATCGTATTCGTGGTATGGATATTACTATCACTACTACTGCTCGCACCGATGACGAAGGCCGTGCGCTTATGCGTACATTCGGCTTCCCGTTCAAATAAGAGGTCGATATGGCTAAGAAAGGTATGATTAATCGCGAATTAAAACGCGAAAAAACTGTTGCTAAATACGCTGCAAAACGTGCTGAATTAAAAGCAACGATTGCAAACGTAAATGCAACTGACGAAGAGCGTTTTGATGCGATGTTGAAATTACAGGCATTGCCACGTAATGCATCTCCTGTGCGTCTTCGTAACCGTTGTGGTTTGACTGGTCGTCCTCATGGTTACTTCCGTAAGTTCGGTTTAAGCCGTAATAAACTACGTGACACAGTAATGCAGGGTGATGTACCAGGCGTTGTTAAGGCAAGCTGGTAAGGGGCGATACAGATGAGTATGCAAGATACCGTTGCCGACATGCTAACACGTGTTCGTAACGCACAAATGGCGAAGAAACAAACTGTTTCTATGCCAAGTTCTAAGTTAAAAGTTGCAATTGCAAATGTACTTCAACAAGAAGGTTATATTTCTAACGTTGAAGTTGCTCAAGAAGAAGCTAAAGCGACTTTAACTTTGACTTTAAAATATTTTGAAGGCAAACCAGTTATCGAAACTGTGAAGCGCGTAAGCCGTCCTGGTCTTCGCCAATATCGCGGTAAAGATAAAATTCCGAGCGTTAAGCAAGGTTTGGGTATTGCAATTGTTTCTACAAGCAAAGGCATCATGACTGATCGCGCTGCACGTGCTGCAGGTATCGGTGGTGAAGTTATTGCTTTTGTTTCTTAATAGGTGATTCCTCATGTCTCGTGTGGCTAAAGCCCCAGTAACTGTGCCGAATGGTGTAGCAGTTACTCAGAACGGCCGGCAGGTCGAAGTGAAAGGCACTAAAGGTACATTGTCTTTCAACCTGCATGCGCTGGTCGAGCTTAAACAGGAAGAAGGTAAACTTCAACTTGCTCCAGTTAAAGAGTCTAAAGACGCTTGGATGCAAGCTGGTACTGCTCGCGCTGTGCTAAACAACCTTGTTAAAGGTGTTAGCGAAGGCTTCGAACGTAAGTTACAACTGATCGGTGTAGGTTATAAAGCTGCGGTTAAAGGTACAAGTATCAACCTTAACCTTGGTTTTTCTCATCCAATCGATTACAGCCTTCCTGAAGGTGTAACTGCTGAAACTCCAACTGCGACTGAAATTATTTTGAAGTCTGCAGACAAGCAGTTACTAGGTCAAGTTGCTTCAGAAATCCGTGGATACCGTCCACCAGAGCCGTATAAAGGTAAAGGTGTTCGTTATTCGGATGAAGTTGTTCTTCGTAAAGAAGCTAAGAAGAAATAAGGCGCGAGGTTCTTATGAACGAAAAGAAACAATCCCGTTTGCGTCGTGCGAAAAGCACACGCTTGCACATCCGTGCATTGGGTGCGACTCGTTTGTGTGTAAACCGCACGCCGCGTCACATCTATGCACAAGTTATTTCAGCAGATGGTGGCAAAGTTTTAGCGCAAGCTTCTACTTTGGATACATCATTGCGTAGTGGTACTACTGGTAACGTTGAAGCGGCTACTAAAGTAGGTGCTTTAATTGCTGAACGTGCTAAAGCAGCTGGTGTTACTAAAGTTGCATTTGACCGTTCTGGTTTTAAATATCATGGTCGTATCAAAGCCTTGGCTGATGCTGCCCGTGAAGGCGGCTTGGAGTTCTAATCATGGCGAAAGTTGAACAAAACGAAGGTCTCGTTGAGAAGCTGGTTGCCGTTGATCGTGTAGCCAAGGTTGTTAAAGGTGGTCGTATTTTCTCTTTCACAGCATTAACTGTTGTGGGTGATGGAAATGGCCGTGTAGGTTTTGGTCGTGGTAAAGCACGTGAAGTTCCAGCTGCTATTTCTAAAGCACTTGAAGCTGCTCGTCGTAACATGATTACAGTTGACCTTGCGGGTACGACTCTACAACACCCTGTGAATGCTCGTCATGGCGCAAGCCGTGTGTACATGCAACCTGCTTCAGAAGGTACTGGCGTAATTGCTGGTGGTGCTATGCGTGCCGTTCTTGAAGCTGCTGGTGTACATAACGTACTTGCTAAATGTTATGGTTCTACGAATGCTGCGAATGTAGTAAACGCGACTTTTAAAGGTTTGCGTGATATGACTTCTCCTGAGAAAGTTGCTGCAAAACGTGGTCTTTCAGTAGAACAAATTCAAGGGTAATCAATCATGAAAACGATTAAAGTTACCCAGATCAAATCTGCATCGCATCGTTTGAAAAATCACAAACTTTGCCTACAAGGTTTAGGTCTGCGTCGTATTGGTCATACGGTAGAAGTACAAGATACTCCTTCAAACCGTGGTATGATCAACAAAGTCTACTATATGGTTAGTGTAGAGGAGTAAACCATGACTCTGCGTTTAAATGAGCTTGCGCCTGCAGAAGGTGCAAAACGTGACAACCGTCGTTTGGGCCGTGGTATTGGTTCTGGCGTTGGTAAGACTGGTGGCCGTGGTGTCAAAGGTCAAAAATCACGTAAGAGCGGTGGTGTACGTCCAGGCTTTGAAGGCGGTCAAACTGCGATTTATCGTCGTTTGCCTAAATTCGGCTTCACTAGTCAAATCGCTTTGAAAACTGCTGAAGTACGTTTATCTGAACTCAACAAAGTGGAAGGCGAAATCGTTAGCCTTGAAACTTTGAAAGCTGCGAACGTTGTTCGTCGTGACCAAGTTCGTGCACGTGTTGTTCTTTCTGGTGAAGTAACTCGCGCGTTTACTGTGCAAGGTGTTGCTTTGACTAAAGGCGCTCAAGCTGCAATCGAAGCTGCTGGCGGTAAAGTCGAGGAGTAATGCCGAGTGTCTATGTCTCCTAGTTCTTCAGGTCATGTCAACATGATGAAAGGACAGCCATTTCATGTGAAATACCGTGAAATTATTCGCCGATTAATGTTCTTGATTGGCGCATTGTTGGTCTTTCGACTAGGAGCGCATATTCCGTTGCCGGGTATTGATAATGTAGCGCTAGCACGTTTTTTTAAAGCCAATGAAGGTACTTTCTTGGGTTTATTTAACATGTTCTCTGGCGGTGCATTGGAACGTATGTCAATTCTAGCATTGGGAATCATGCCGTATATCTCTGCATCGATTATCGTGCAGTTGATGTCTACAGTGGTTCCTTCGCTAGAAGCTTTGAAGAAAGAAGGCGAGCAAGGCAAACGTAAAATTAATCAGTACACGCGTTATGGCACCTTATTACTTGCGCTTGTGCAAGGTGTGGGGATGTGTGCTGGTCTGATCAGTCAAGGCATTACCTTGACTTCAGGCTTGGCATTTTATATTCCAGCAGTAACCTCTTTGGTTGCTGGAACAATGTTCCTGATGTGGTTGGGAGAGCAAATTACCGAACGTGGTATCGGTAATGGTATCTCCATGATCATCTTTGCAGGAATTGTTGCAGGTTTACCGAACCAAGTGATTCAGGCTTTTACATCTGTTCAAAATGGACAGGGCAGTTTAATTGGAATTGTCGTATTTGCATTATTATCACTCGCGGTACTTGCGGCAATTGTGTTTATTGAAAAAGCACAACGTCGTATTCCTGTTAACTACGCACAAAAGCAACAAGGTCGTCGGATATTTACTGCACAGCAAACTCATTTGCCATTAAAAATTAATATGGCAGGGGTTATTCCAGCTATTTTTGCCAGCTCACTGTTATTATTTCCAGCGAGTTTGGGGCAATGGCTAGGTAGTGCAGATCCAAATGCGGGTATTGTAAAGCGTAGCTTGCAAGATTTGGCACTCGTGTTATCGCCTGGACAGCCGTTGTATTTAATGCTCTTTGGTACGTTAATTATTTTCTTCTGTTATTTTTATACGGCATTGGTATTTAGTCCGAAAGAAGTGTCAGAAAACTTAAAACGTAGCGGTGCATATGTACCTGGTATACGCCCAGGTGAGCAAACGGCTCGTTATTTAGATCATATTCTTAATCGTTTGACGTTTATTGGTGCGATTTATATTACGGTTGTGTGTTTGATGCCAATGATCCTACAAAATTCGTTTGGTATTCCATTCCATTTGGGTGGAACATCTTTACTGATTGTAGTGGTTGTGGTGATGGACTTTATGGCCCAATTGCAAGCACATTTGACCTCGCATCAATATGATAATCAATCGTTAATGAGAAAAACGACTGCTCATCCTAAGGGATAAGCGCACTTAGAGGTTTCATCATGAAAGTACAAGCTTCTGTAAAGAAAATTTGTGGTAGCTGTAAAGTTATCCGTCGTAATGGGGTTATTCGCGTAATTTGTAGCGCAGAACCTCGTCATAAGCAGCGTCAAGGTTAATCTGATCAAGACCTGTTGATTTCAGTAGGCTAATTAGGTTAATATCCGCCCCTCAAAGATTTTTTGTGGGGCGGTTGATTATCTACTGCCTTTTTGGAGAAAGTGAATGGCTCGTATTGCCGGTGTAAACATTCCGGATAACAAGCATGCTGTTATCTCCCTCACGTACATTTTTGGTGTTGGTCGCCACACTGCTAAGAGTATCTTAGCTGCTGTAGGTATTGGTCCAACTACAAAAATCCGTGAATTGGATGATGCTCAGCTTGATGCGATTCGTGCAGAAGTTGCTAAGGTTCCAACCGAAGGTGACTTACGTCGCGAAATTTCCATGAACATTAAACGTTTAATGGATTTAGGTTGCTATCGTGGCCTTCGTCATCGTCGCAGCTTGCCTGTCCGCGGACAACGCACCAAAACTAACGCACGTACCCGTAAAGGTCCGCGCAAACCGATTAAAAAGTAAGATTTCTGGAAGCTAAAAGATGGCTAAAGATACTCGCACACGCAAGAAGGTCACCCGTACCGTCTCTGAAGGTGTTGCACACATTCACGCGTCTTTTAATAACACCATTGTTACGATTACCGATCGTCAAGGTAATGCATTGGCTTGGGCCACCTCAGGTGGACAAGGCTTCCGTGGTTCACGTAAATCAACTCCGTTTGCTGCTCAGGTAGCTGCTGAAGTTGCTGGTAAAGCAGCTTTGGATTACGGTTTGAAAAACCTAGACGTCCTTGTAAAAGGTCCTGGTCCAGGTCGTGAGTCTGCGGTTCGTGCATTAGGCGCAGTGGGTTATAAGATCAACAGCATTACCGATGTGACTCCAATCCCTCACAACGGTTGCCGTCCACCTAAAAAACGTCGCGTGTAAGGAGAAACATTCATGGCTCGTTATATTGGTCCAAAATGCAAACTCTCTCGTCGCGAAGGGACAGACCTGCAGCTTAAATCTGGCGTTAAACCATTTGACGTCAAAACTAAAAAACATGCGAAAGCGCCTGGTCAACATGGCCAAGCTCGCGGTAAGCAATCTGAGTATTCACTACAATTACGTGAAAAACAAAAAGTACGTCGTATGTACGGTGTGTTAGAGCGTCAATTTAGTAATTACTATAAAGAAGCAGCTCGTGTTAAAGGTGCAACAGGTGAAAACTTGTTGAAATTGCTTGAAAGCCGCCTCGATAACGTCGTTTATCGCATGGGTTTTGGTTCTACACGTGCAGAAGCTCGTCAGTTGGTAAGTCACCGTTCTATTACTTTAAATGGCCGTCGTGTAAACATCGCGTCTATTCAAGTAAAAGCGGGTGATGTGATTGCAGTGCATGAAGGTGCTAAACAACAATTACGTATTAAAAACGCAATTGAATTAGCTGCTCAACGTGGTATTCCTGCTTGGATGGATGTCGATCATTCTAAGCTTGAAGGTACGTTCAAAGCTGCGCCAGATCGTTCTGATTTGCCTGCTGAAATCAACGAAAGCTTGATTGTAGAATTGTATTCTAAATAATCCTTGAGGTAGCAATAAATGACGCGTACTGCAAACGAGTTTCTAACTCCGCAAGCGATCAAGGTCGAAGCGGTGAGCGGGACCTCGGCAAAAGTGATTCTGGAACCTTTAGAGCGTGGCTTTGGTCACACTCTAGGTAATGCTTTACGTCGCATTCTATTGTCTTCTTTGCCTGGCGCTGCTGTGGTTGAAGTTGAAATAGAAGGCGTCGAGCACGAGTACAGTACTTTAGAAGGCTTGCAGCAGGACATCGTCGAGCTCTTGCTGAACCTTAAAGGATTGTCTATTAAGCTGTTCGATCAAAATGAAGCATATTTGACATTGGAGAAACAAGGGCCAGGCGACATTACTGCCGCTGATCTTCGTTTGCCTCATAATGTTGAAGTGGTCAATCCAGAACATCTTATTGGTACTTTGAGTGCTTCAGGCTCAATCAAAATGCGCCTAAAAGTATCTCAAGGTCGTGGCTATGAAACTTCTGACTCGCGTTTCCCGGAAGGAGAAACTCGTCCGGTAGGTCGCCTACAGTTAGATGCTTCTTATAGCCCGATCAAACGTGTATCTTACACCGTTGAAAATGCGCGTGTAGAACAACGTACCGATCTTGATAAACTGGTCATTGATCTTGAAACCAATGGAACTGTAGATCCTGAAGAAGCAATCCGCAAAGCGGCAACAATCTTGCAACAACAAATTGCAATTTTTGTTGATCTTCAGAAAGATCAAGCTCCAGTGGCTCAAGAACCTCGTGAAGAAGTTGACCCAATCTTGCTTCGTCCAGTAGATGATCTAGAGCTTACTGTTCGTTCTGCTAACTGTTTGAAAGCAGAAAATATTTACTACATTGGTGATCTTGTTCAACGTACTGAAGTTGAGTTGTTAAAAACTCCAAACCTAGGTAAAAAATCGTTGACTGAGATTAAAGATGTTTTAGCTTCGAAAGGCTTGCAACTCGGCATGCGTTTAGAAAACTGGCCACCTGCTAGTTTACGCATGGACGATCGCTTTGCCTATCGCAGCCGTTAATTAAGTAGGACTATCACCATGCGTCATCGTAATAGTGGTGTGAAATTAGGCCGTACAAGCAGCCATCGTAAAGCGATGTTCCAAAACTTGGCGAATTCATTGTTTGAGCACGAGTTAATCAAAACAACTGTGCCTAAAGCAAAAGAATTACGTCGTGTTGCTGAGCCTTTAATCACTCTAGCGAAAAACGATACTGTAGCAAACCGTCGTTTAGCGTTTGCTCGTACTCGTTCAGCTGCAACTGTAGGTAAATTATTTACCGTACTTGGCCCTCGTTACAAAGAACGTAACGGCGGTTATCTACGTGTTCTTAAAGCGGGCTTCCGTGCTGGTGATGCAGCACCTATGGCTTACGTAGAGCTTGTAGATCGCGAAGTAAACACTTCAGCAGAATAAGATTCTTATTCAGAAAAAGATCGGTTTAATACCGATCTTTTTTTATGCCTGTGATTTTGTCCTGTACTGACATAAAAAACCGATAAATGGATTAAACTTGACATTGTGTATTGTCAAATTTGTGTTTTAATAAAATAGAATTGTTCTCAAGGTTATAAAAACAATATGGAAAAGCACATTGATATCTTAATTGTAGGTGCAGGGATTTCGGGTATTGGGATTGCTGCACATCTTTCTAAAGATGCCCCTCAACGCCAGTTCGAGATTATTGAGCGTCGTGAAAATATTGGTGGGACTTGGGATTTGTTTCGTTATCCTGGGATTCGTTCTGATTCTGATATGTCGACTTTTGGTTTTAATTTTAAACCGTGGCAAAGTCCAAATGTATTGGCCTCTGGCTCGTCAATTAAAGGCTATTTGAGTGAAGTTGTTGATGAATATGATTTAAAAAAGAAAATTCATTTTAAACATCGTGTACTGGCTGCAAACTATGATACTGCATCTAAAAAATGGTATGTAGAAATCGAAGATGCCGCGCAGAAAAAACAGACGTGGATCGCCAATTTTATTGTGGGTTGTACGGGCTATTACAATTACGATCAAGGTTTTGAGCCTGATTTTCCAAATAAAGATGCGTTTAAAGGACAATTTATTCATCCACAGCATTGGCCTGAAAACTTGGATTATGTTGGTAAGAAAGTTGTGATTATTGGCAGTGGAGCTACTGCAATTACTCTAGTTCCAGCAATGTCGAAAGGTGGGGCAGAACATGTCACGATGTTGCAGCGTTCTCCAACGTATATCGCATCGATTCCATCGATTGATTTTGTCTATGACAAAATGCGCAAAGTTTTACCTGAGGATCTTGCATATAAACTCACACGTGCCCGCAATATCGGTGTACAGCGTGGTATCTATACTTTATCACAAAAGCAGCCTAAACTGGTACGCAAATTCTTATTGAAATCGATTGAGATGCAATTGAAAGGTAAAGTGGATATGAAACACTTTACACCAAGCTATAACCCATGGGATCAGCGTTTGTGCGTTGTGCCAGATGGTGATTTATTTAAGATTTTGCGCTCTGGACAAGCAAGCGTTGAAACCGATCAGATCGAGAAATTTACTGAGACAGGTATTCAGTTGAAATCTGGTAAACATCTTGATGCTGATATTGTGGTTTCCGCGACTGGTTTAGAGATCCAGATTTTAGGGGGAATTAAAGGCACAATTGATGGTCAGCCTTTAGATACATCTAAATCGATGCTTTATCAAGGGGTGATGGTCAGTGATGTACCAAATATGGCGATGATCATTGGTTATATCAATGCTTCTTGGACATTAAAGGTCGATGTAGCGGCAGATTATATTTGTCGTTTATTAAACTATATGGATAAACAGGGTTATGACGAGGTAATTCCTGAAGGTGATCAAACTGAATTGATGGAAGATACGGTTATGGGGAGTTTAACCTCAGGTTATATTGCTCGTGCTGCCAATGTGATGCCAAAACAGGGTAAGCATGCACCTTGGAAAGTGACCAATAATTATCTAGCTGATCGTAAAGCACTTAAAAATGCTCGTTTTGATGATGGTGTACTACACTTTGACAAGAAAACAGACACGGTTGAGCGTAAAACAAAACCCAAATTAGTATCCTAACTTGAGCTAAACAAAAAAAGGAGCTTAAACAAAGCTCCTTTTTTTGTTTATGAAAACTTAACTTTTAAAGGGTTCGAGAAATTAATTCTTTCATAATTTCATTGGTGCCAGCATAGATACGATTCGCACGATTATCGATATAGGCACGTGCAATCGGATATTCCAGCATATAGCCATAACCACCATGTAACTGTAAACATTCATCTACAACTTTCGAAAACATATCTGAAATTTTATATTTAGCGGCAGCAGCAGCATCAATGCCGAGTTGTTCTTCAAGTTGTAGTTGCATACATCGATCTAAATAGGCACGACAAAAATCAATCTCGGTTCTTAGCTCGGCCAATTTAAAGCGCGTGTTTTGAAAAGTCCCAATTGGTTTGCCAAATGCTTTGCGATCTTTGGTGTATTGTACAGTATGTGCAAATGCTGCTTCAGCGCCAGCTTGGCAGATAATTGCAACTAACATGCGCTCCCATGCCAGCTCCTTCATTAGCATCATAAAACCCATACCTTCCATACCAAGAAGATTCTCTTTCGGAACGCGGACGTTATCGAAGAAAAGTTCACAAGTATCCTGACCTTTCATTCCTATTTTATTAAGAGGTTTGCCTTTATTAAATCCAGCGCGATCAGCTTCCACAATAATCAACGATAAATTGGCAGAGCCTTTGTCTGTATTTCCTGTTTTACATACTACAACCGCCATATCGCACAGATAGCCATTGGTAATAAAAATTTTAGAGCCATTGATGACATATTCATCGCCATCAAGTACAGCGCTGGTTCGTACTGCTTGCAAGTCTGAGCCTGTTCCTGGTTCTGTCATCGCAATGGCTGTCACGACTTCTCCCGTTGCCATTTTAGGCAACCATTTTTGTTTTTGTTCTTCGTTACCAAAATTATGAATGTAATTGGCCACAATATCGGAGTGTAAAGAAAAGCCTGTACTTGAATCCATCGCATAGGCTTGTTCTTCAATTAAAATCATGCTGTAAAGACGATCTACCCCAGAGCCACCATATTGCTCGGGCATAGTGGTACACAATAATCCCAATTCGCCAGCCTTGTTCCATAAATCACGATCTACATGTTGTTGTGCTTCATATTTTTCAATATTGGGAACCACTTCTTTTTCATAAAATTTTCTGACAGTATCACGAAAAGCATGATGCTCTTCTGAAAATAGATTGCGTCCCAGCATAGAGTCGATTGGGCGAATAGCTCCAGATTGCATGTATCGGTCCTTTATTTTTTGTTTGAGATATGATTGCAGTAAAAGCGAATTCAGGTGGTTGACACAATGTGAAGAATGCTCAATTCAAATCTTTAAATGATGAATTCGGTCAATAACTTTAAAATCAATTCAAATTTTGAATGTGCTTCGGTTAAACTATTTACGCTTTAATAGAGAGAGAAGTTGAGATGTCTGAAGAATTGACTTTAGAAGAGCGGAAAGTAATTTATCGTGCACGACGTGGTTTAAAAGAAATTGATGTTTATTTTGATCCTTACGTTAAAAACTATTATTTAACAGCGCCAGCATCAGAAAAAGCCTTATTTGCTGAATTGGTTGCACAGGAAGATCCTGATTTACTGGACTGGTTTATGGAAGTAAGTGAACCACCACAGGTTGAGTTAAAGCAATTGATTCAGAAACTCAAGCATTATGTGCATGGCTAATCAGCTTCGCTTCCAGCTGAAACAGAGTAAGCTTGCTATTTTGTTTCAGCTCACGCTTTTATTGGTGATGCTGTGTATGATGTGGTGGCTGTTCAATTTCTGGATTTGGTGCGCTATTTGTGTTTCTGCATTGATTGGCTATTTCTTTTTTTGTAGACAACCAAAAATCAATACCATTGAACAGCTTGACCAAAAAACATGGTCTTTACAGTATGTTGAGCGAGAAAAAGTCTATTCGTTTCAGCTTGATCGATTAATTGATCATCAGATTTATATGATCATTTATAGTCAGAATCCATCGTTATCGCTCATCATTTGGTGTGATCAGGTGAGTCAACAAGAATGGAAACGATTAAAAGTCATGACTAAACTACTCTGATTGTTAAACAATCTTAAAAAAAGATATTTTATTTAATATTTTTAATATCAATAATTTAAAAAAAATAATCGTTCAATTAGATATATTGTCTGGTCAAAATGCATAAAAAAATTAAAAAATGAGAATTGTTGGACAATTTTTTCTGATTCAATCTTATTTCTCCGCTAAAGTGATCTTACCAACAACGCTAGGTGTGAAGGAGGCCGAAAATGGTCGATATTCCAACATGGTTGTTTCCAGTCATTGCGTTTTTATTCGTAGTGATCGTAGGACGCGTGGGAACTGTACTCAAGGATTATATACAACAACGACAGCTTCATTGAGGCTCTAGATTTTACCAGTTTATAAGTAGCATGTGCTGAACCGTCGCAATGCTACTTTTTTTTGCCTAAAATTTATGTATTTCTGTTGAAAGTGCCAATCATTTGTTATTTATTTATGTCAAAGTATAAAACTATAATTAGAGTAATTACTCTTTTATTGGAATAACCCATCTGCTAATGTACAGCGAAAAGGAAAAATAAAATTACCTCGAGGATTGAGACAATGTCGAATTTGCTAAAACTCGGTCGAGGATTGACCGTTGCTGTGATTACAACATCTGTATTATCCGGATGTTCATATGTGATTAAATCCGGTGCCAATATCGCGTTAAACTTTGGTGAAAATCATATCGTCCCTCCGATCCTGAAAATGGATGATGTCGATATGATTTGTAATTCTGGAAGTAGCTTGACGCCTGTGGTGATGTCAACTAAAGATATGGGTGCTGATCCGACACGCATGGCTGTTTTGCTTTACGCTGCTTCAGGGATGTGTGCTGAAAATCAGGCCTTAGAACAAGAGTTGCGTTACCTGCGTGCCTCTAAAGCAGGTCAGGTTTCGGAAGCACAAGATGCCCGAATCGAGCAAAAACGTTGGGCGGCTGTTGCAGCTGAGCGTCAATACTCAGGTTATCAACTTTTTGCCAAACGTTGGGAAACCAAATACAAATACCACTTGGGGGATTCTTGTCCAACCATGCGTAATGATCTGGACCAGACCATCTATATGTTAGGTTTGATCAGCGGTTTACAGGCCGTGACGAACGATATTAATTCTGGTGGTGCAGTCAACGTACCCAAAGATATCGCAGGTATTGTGGAACGCAGTATGACGTGTCTGGATAACAATAAATACTGGGGCGTACCCAATGCGACTCGTGCTGTGATCTGGACTCTTCTGCCTGGTGCAGGGGATGGCAAGCCAGATCCTTATGTCACCTTGAAACAATCTGTACAAATTGGTGAACAAAAGGGTGTGCGTCTCTCACATGCACTTTATGCGGTTGCTGCTCAGGCAAGTGGCGATGATTCAAAAATTCGAGATGCCCTAAAAACCTACGATGCGTCGCGTGCAGATGACAAACCTGTAAATCCAGACTTCAAGCTATTGGATGCTATGGCTGGTGTCATGATTCAAGGTATCTCTGATCGCTATTGGACTGAACATACTGGTATTCGTACAGAGGATGGTGGTATGAGCACGTTCTGGGATGAGCAGAATAAATCATCAGAACTTGAGGATTTATTTAATTCTGATGGTGGGGCTGCCAGTGAACCCGCTGCATCAGACAAGACAGCTGCAAAATAAAAAATAAAGTAGAACATAGTTTTACGCTCATAAAATCATCATGATCGTAAGGCGGGGCACACGATGTAATAGGGAGATGAACTAAATGAATAAAGATCATTTTCTCATTTCGAGAATTATTTTTATTGCATGGTGTGCCTCGATTTCTGCATGTATGCAAGTCTTCTCTGATCGCTTTATCTATTGGCGAGAAGATTTACCACAACAGTTCTGGCGGTTTTGGACAGCGCATTGGGTGCATGTGGGATGGATGCATTTTGTATTAAATATGCTGGCATTTGCTTGTTTGCCATTTATTTTTCCACAGAGCAAAAATTGGCAATTGCTAATTTTAATCTTATGTATTTCTCCGATCATTAGCCTGGGTTTCTATTGGTTTATGCCATATATCAGTGCATATGCAGGTTTTTCTGGTGTGTTGCATGGTCTATATGTTGCTGTTGCTTTAGTTTCTCTTAAATATAAAAAAGAAAGAAACTTTGCAGGTTTGGTACTAGGTTTGGTCATCGCCAAGATCGTTTGGGAAAATACATTTGGAAATACAGGCACAGCTCAATTGATAGGAAGTCCTGTATTGATAGAGTCACATTTGCTCGGGGCTTTGAGTGGTGCTTTGGCGGGATCTGTCTATTTATGCTGGATTAAACTCAAAGTGAGAGTAAGTTGACAAAATAAACCTAGAAAAAAATGATTCAAGTCATTCTTTCACTATGTCGTTTATTGCAAAGATACATCAATAAAAGAATGGCTGAAAGGTATCAACCGATTGCCAAGGACATCATATTTATTGATAGATAAATGTGAAAATCAAAAAAGTGGAACAGATATGCAAGAAAATCAAGAACAAAGATCTGGCCTAGGGTTTCTAGGTTATATCTGGAATGAATGGATTTCGACATTTGCCATCCTGATTTTACTGTTACTGACGTTAATTGTTGGTACAGGTGAAATGATTCATGGGCAGTTGCTGCGAATGGGTGAGCAACTCTATGGTGATCAGACCACAGGAATGCAATATTCCTTCCTGCGCGCAGAACCACAAAAACCAACCTGCGAACGCCATCCCAATATTGATGCCCAAGTACAGCAACAAATGAAGGCAAACAAAAATGATGAGTTTGCTGATTTCTTTGGTGCAGCATCTGAACAGGATGTTCGCGCTTCTCTGATGGCGGCACAACAACTGTGTGAAGAAAAATATCAGTTTTATGATAAAGCGATTGCGCATCTGGATAAACATCCAACACTACGGGCTTATCGCACATTAGAAACTGGTTTTTTTGCAATTTTTAAATTCGGAAGTGAAAACCGAACGATTTTCCTGCTGATCATGGTGTTTTTTGCTGCGATTACAGCAAGCCTAAAAATTCATCATATTGGGTTGCGTAGCCCAAAAACCAAAATTGATTTTATTGTTTATTCTGTTGCGATGATCATTGGTAATGGCCTGTTGACGATGTCAACCATCAGCCAGTATCGTTCATTAATTCATTCTGGCGTTACAGCAACGACAGAAACCTTGGTGATCTCTTGGCTTTGGATTACTCTATTTGCAGCTTTAACGCTGATTAGCGTATTTCAGTTGTTTAGAATTCCTAAGACTGCACAGCCAGGAGGCAATTTCGGTCTGGCCTTACTTAGTGTGCCGCTCTACGCTTTCATGTCGATTTTGACAGGTCTGGCTTTTACCTTCTTTATGGATTATCCAATGGGTCAGGGGATCTATCTGGGTATTCTTGTGGAGTTCTCAGGTATTTTCCTGAACTTGGCGTTGTTTATCTGGGCAGGGATGTTGCTGACCCAAACCCGTGTAATGGATCTGTTCTTGGATATTTTACGTCCATGGAATCTGGCACCAGAAACACTAACATGGTTAATCTTATTGGCGGCTGCAATTCCAACTGCATATACTGGCGCTTCAGGAATTTTCGTGATCGCGGCGGGTGCGATTATTTATAAAGAGGTCTGGAATTCTGGCGCACGTCGTCAGTATGCATTGGCGGTTTCGGCAATGTCAGGTTCTTTAGGTGTCGTGATTCGTCCATGTCTATTGGTGGTATTGATTGCCATGCTTGATAGCCGTCATGTCACTTCTGATGAGTTATTCGATCATGGTTTTTATGTTTTCTGGCTAACGGCATTTATTTTCTTGGGGGTTTCGTTACTTCTGGCAGAGACTAAATTCCGTGTGAATTCGCCACGGATTGCTGTGCCAAAGATGCTACGTGCCTGTGTGCCAGTGATTCCTTACGTGTTGATCACAGTTGTGGTACTGGTATTCTACAAATATGCACTAGATACTGGCATGAATGAATTCACCGCGCCCATGATTCTACCACTGATTCTGATTGCGATTATTTTCTATGACAAACTTGGAAAACAGCCTAAATCGACTCCAGTCATGGCTGAGCATGAATCCTTGATCAAGGAGCATGAACAGAATTCTCCATTTTTACGTGAACATGGTGCACAAAGTACGCAATATCGTCGTGGTTTTGCCAAGTCAATGCATTTTGCTACCGCAGAAACAGTGGGACATATTGGGGCATTAATTATTTTAATGGCTTTATCTGCCAGTGTCGGTGGCCTAATTGAACGCACAGAAATCGTTGAATATTTACCAACTCACTTGGGCAGTATTACAATTTCATTGTTCTTTATTGCGATGTTGCTTGCGCTGATTGGAATGTGTACTGACCCATTTGGGGCAGTGATTTTGGTGGCAGCAACGATTGCACCTGTTGCCTACGAAAATGGAATCCATCCGATTCATTTCTGGATGATTGTGTTGGTTGCCTTTGAGCTGGGCTATGTGACGCCGCCAGTTGCATTGAACCATTTGCTGACCAGGCTATCAGTCGGAGATGAAGAGGTTTCTGCTGCCGATCAGGAGGCCAAAGAAAAGTACACCAGTTTTTATTACCGTTATGAACGCTGGTTGTTACCGATTATGGTGTTATTCCCAGCCTTGATGATTGTGACCTTTGCACCGTACATCTTTAAAATGTTCGGTTGGTATTCATAGCGATTACGATATAAAAAAAGCACCCAAAGGTGCTTTTTTTATTTTTATGATTTAGATCGGGGTTTAAACTGGATGACACCCACTTCATCTGCTACCGTAGGTACATCTGGCGCTTCGATATGAGTCGGTCTGTTCTCTGTATAATCACACTCAATACATTCAATCCACTCGTGCTCAGCAGTCGTCAGCATAACTACCCGATCCATTGCACCACATTTTGGACATTTCGCGCCTGCAATGAATCTGCGTTTCATGGCTGTTTCATCCTTATTCATTAATGCCATTTAGTCTAAGCGTTTTGATGGTCATTCGTCCAACCCTGATGACGCAACAAGGCATCAATTTTGGGTTCGCGACCACGGAAGTTGACGAAGGCATCCAGTGCAGTATCTTTACCTCCTACGGCTAAAATTGCCTTGCGGAACTCAGCACCAGTTTGTGTATTAAAAATACCTTCTGCTTCAAAGCGATCAAAAGCATCACTTGCCAATACTTCTGCCCACTTGTAAGAGTAGTAACCTGCTGCATAGCCCCCTGCAAAAATATGGCTAAAACTATGTTGGAAACGGTTATATGTTGCGGTTGGCAATACTGCAAACTGTGTGCGGATATCATTTAAAACATTCTGAATGCCACTACTGTTCAATGCTGGGTTTTTGGCGTGAATAGTGAGATCAAATAATGCAAATTCAATTTGACGTAAGGTTTGCATACCAGACTGGAAAAAACGTGCATTAAGTAAAGCGTTAAGTAACTCTTCTGGTAGGTGTACATGCGTCTCGATATGTTCGCTTAAGAGGTCGAGACTGTCTTTATCCCATGTCCAGAACTCCATAAACTGACTTGGCAACTCGACGGCATCCCATGCCACGCCATGTGTTCCTGCAACTGAAATATTATCCACTTCGGTCAGCATATGATGTAAGCCATGACCAAATTCATGGAATAAAGTATTGACTTCATCATGTGTGAGCAAAGCAGGTTGTTGACCGACAGGCGGGGTAAAGTTACATACCATATAGCAAATTGGTTTTTGTAGGCCTTGTGCCGTTTGCATGCGTGAACGGAAACCGCTCATCCATGCTCCACCACGTTTTCCACTACGTGCATACAAATCAAAGTAGAATCCTGCAATGACTTTTCCTTGATCTTCAAGTTCATAATAATGAACATCAGGGTGCCAGAGCGGTGCTTCACGTTCTACAATCTGAACACCATATAAGCGATCAACGATCTGGAATAGACCCTGAATAATTTTAGGTGCAGGGAAGTAAGGTTTTAATGCTTCCTGTGACAGATTAAATTGTTGCTGTTTGAGCTTTTCTGAATAATAACCACTATCCCACGGTTGTAGTTGCTCAACACCATCTTGTTGGGCAATCAATTTCAGTTCATTGATTTCCTTTAATGCTGGCGTACGTGCGTGTTCTGCCAGATCGACCAGAAAATCATGTACAGTTTGAACATCTGGAGCCATTTTACTGGCAAGAGAATATTCGGCAAAATTATCAAATCCAAGGAGCTGAGCCATTTCTTGGCGCAGGCTTAGAATTTCTTCCATGATCGCCGTGTTGTCATATTCTTTGTGGTCAGACTCATCGGAAGCACGTGTGGTATATGCTTTATAGAGTGTCTCACGTAGCTCACGATTTTCTGCGTAGGTCATAATTGCCAGATAAGCAGGAATATCTAGTGTTGCAACGGGCTGATCCAGTTCACGTTGTTGACCATATTGTTTTAACAGTTCGATACTGCTCTGTGGCAAGCCTTTGAGTTGATCTTCACTTAATGGCTTGAAATAAGCTTGTGTGGCATCGAGTACGTGATTAGAAAAGTCTGAAGACAACTGTGATAAACGCGCTGAAATTTCGGCATAACGTTTTTTTGCATCGCCTTCAAGTGCCACACCCGAAAGTTTAAAATCACGCAAAGCTAAACGAATGGCACTTTGTTGTGCAGCCGATAAGCTTGAAAATTCGGTACTATCATGAATTTGCTGATAAGTTTGATAAAGCGGGGTATGTTGCCCAAGTTGCGTATAGTAGGCGCTTAGGTGAGGTAATAACTCCTGATACACTTCACGTGTTTGGGGATTATTCATGACTGCATTTAAATGTGAAAGTACCCCCCAAGATTCACTCATCTGGTTTTCAAGCGTATCAAGCTGTTCAATGGTTTTGCGCTGTGAAGCGAAATCTTGCGGAGCTTGTTCTAAGTGATTGAGAAATGCTTGACCTGCATGAATACTTTTCTCGATGTCCTGTTTAAGTTGATCAAGCTGAATCTGATCAAACTGTGGAACAGGTAAGGTTGCTTTTTCTAAGGTCATTGTGCTTGTCATCAAATTTTAAACTTATCATTAGATGTAAGGGTTCTGGATGTGGAAATCAAGCAATCCTGTTTTTCTTTTTTAAAATTTATAAGATTGTGGCTTTTAACAACGCAAGGTGGTTGATGTCTTGCTTTTAAATCAATCAATTTTTCTCTTGAGGTTAGGGTGTATTGATATTTGTTATCTAAATACTCATCTCTGAGTAAATCATTTTTACGACCAATAAGTTATAGATGATTTTTACCAGAATATAGATAAATGAAAATAGTAAGATTTTATTTAAAATTCATGTGATTATTATTTAGATATCAACATAACTTAATAAAAATGCCGTCTAATTCATGATTAAACGGCAGTCATCTCTTTAAATTCAAATGCGTCTAAAGTGATTGAGTTGGATCATTCACTTTTAGGTTTGGCATTTGATTTTTTCTTCTTAACTTTGACTTTTTTCTTCTCTTTTACGGGCTTACTGACCGATGCAGGAGAAGATTTTTTTGCCGATTTTTTAGCATAAGAACTTGGCTTGCTCTTTGACTTTTCTTTTTTGCGTGTGTCACGTTCTTGCGTAGAGGTGGTTTCACTTGGCACATTAAAGACTTGCTCTGTTGCTTGAGTCTTAGAGCTACGCGGTGCTTTCTGGCGAATGACACGCCCCGCATGTGTAATCTGCTGCATCAGTTCGAAATCAATTTTACGCTCATCTAGATTAACAGCTGCAACCTTGATTTTAACTTCATCACCCAAGCCAAAAATCTGGCCACGATTCTGACCGACCAGGCTCTGACTGGCTTGGTCATAGAGGAAGAAATCATCACCTAACTGACTGACATGAATCATGCCATCTACATATAAATCTTTAAGCGTAACAAACAAGCCAAATTCGGTAACAGCACTGATGATTCCAATAAACTCTTCGCCAAGATGCTGTTTCATATAATGGCATTTTAACCAAGTGGTCACACTACGTGATGCTTCATCGGCACGACGTTCGGTACGGGAAAATTGTTCACCTGCATCATCTAGTGCTGCACCAGAAAGTGGATATGGTTTTTGTTGAAGATGAGCTTTGATTGCACGATGTAGTAACAAATCTGGATAACGGCGGATTGGTGAGGTGAAGTGGGTATAAGCCTCGTATGCTAAACCATAATGTCCTGCATTTTTGGCGCCGTAGTAAGCTTGCATCATTGAGCGCAATAACACTGCATGGATACTTGGTGCATCAATACGGTCTTTGGTCGCTTCAATCACGCGCTGATAATCTGCCTGAGTCGGCTGATCTGGGAAAGGTAAACCCAGTAGTTTGACAAAGTCCTTCACTTTTTGAATCCGTGAAAACTCTGGTGCTTCATGCACGCGATACAGCATTGGAATATCATGCTGGAGGGAAAATTCTGCCGCTGCAACATTGGCAAGCAGCATGCATTCTTCAATCAGTTTATGCGCTTCATTACGCGTACGTGGCAGAATTTCCTTGATACCACCTAATTCATCAAACGTCATATAGGTTTCGATGGTTTCGAACTCCATCGCATGACGTTTGGCACGTAAACCTTTGAGTGTTTGATAGAGTTGGAATAGCGTATTTAAAGACTTTTGAATATTTTTATCATCTGGAATGGCATCTGTTTGTCCATCAAAATAGTTACCGACCTGTGTATAGGTCAGGCGTGCTTTTGAATGCATCACAGAAGGGTAGAACTCGTAGCTCATAACCCGTCCAGCACGTGACAGCTTGAGATCACACACCATACATAAGCGATCAACATGCGGATTTAAAGAACATAAGCCATTGGATAATGCTTCTGGTAGCATAGGCAAGACAAAATGCGGGAAATAAACGGATGTACCGCGTTCTTGGGCCTCATCATCCAAAGGCTTACCAAGACGTACATAATGACTGACATCTGCAATTGCAACCACAACACGATAACCGCCACCTGAACGTTTTTCGGCATAAACAGCATCATCAAAGTCACGTGCATCTTCACCATCAATGGTGACCAAAGGCAAATCACGTAAGTCGATACGTCCTTCAATATCCTTTTTCGATGGTTCTTTAAAGCTTTCGGCATCTTTCACCACTTCTTCTGGAAATTCATAAGGTAAGCCAAATTCCAGAATGGTTTGTGGAATAATAATTTCCGTATCGGCTTTATCAGACATCGACTGAATAATATGACCTGTCGAGAATTCTTCACGTGTTGGATAATCATCAATCGCAACACGTAAATTCTCACCTACCTTGGCCTGAGCATGTTCAATAAGTTCTTTTTCAAGAGGAATGGGCTGATGTGCATTGGGCGCGCTTGGCTGCAAGAAATATTCACCTTCGTGCACAGCCAGTTTACCAATCAACTGCTTAACGCGGTGTTGCGTTACTTCTGTAATAAAGCCCCAAGCTTTACCTTTACGATCGACTGAGGTTTGACGAACTTTAACACGATCACCATTAAAGACTAGGCGTAATTCACGTTCTGGCAGGAGCAAATCATTTTGCCCATCAATATGTGCAGAACCGAAACCTTTATTATTGATATATACCGTTGCATCAAATGTAGGTTGTTCACCAATCGGCTGAAATTTAAAACCATCTTTAGACAGTTGCCCATCGCGTACCATGGCAATCAGGCGATGGCTTAAAGCATCTATACTTTTTTGATCATGAATATCAAAGTGATCGACCAGCTCGGCATGCGACTGTGGCAGATCAAGTTGTTCTAATGTAGTAAGAATAAGAGTTCGGCTAGGAATAGGATTATCGTAACGTTCAGCTTCCGCTTTTGCTTCAGGATCGATCCAGTTTTTCATAATTTCATTTGGCTTCATAATAGAAGATAAGTTTAGCATACGTCATACAATCACAGACTGCACGTGATGGATTGCAAGATTGTGTTATGCCTGTTCGAACCGAAAATCTCGGAACATTGGACTATATTATCAACTCATAACCAGAAAAAACTTTGAAATATACGTGAATTTGTTTAAAAAATAGATGATTGGATAAAAAACTCGGAAATTTTAGAGGTCATGACTTGCAGTGAATAGTTTTAGTTTGTATTATGGCGGCTCGTTACGGTGAGATGGGTGAGTGGCTTAAACCACATCCCTGCTAAGGATGCGTACGGGTAACTGTACCGAGGGTTCGAATCCCTCTCTCACCGCCACTTTACTTAATGCGCTCATAGCTCAGCTGGATAGAGCACTTGGCTACGAACTAAGGGGTCGGGAGTTCGAATCTCTCTGAGCGCACCAACTTGAACATTAAACCGCTTAATAGCGGTTTTTTTGTGCTTGTTATTTGGGTAAATAATGGGCTTTGACGTGATGGGTTTGTTCTAAATAAACATTTTAGTCTGTATCTGGATTTTAAAAAAATTAAGCATATAAAACGCCGTCTACATTCATATAGACGGCGTTTGTGTTTAGGGTGAGTTTAAACTGTAGATAACTGATTTTCGAGAAGCTGATCCAATACGTTTGGAACAGAGATTGGTACTTGATAAGTATGGCTGACATTGCTGAGCGATGAAGTTAGATTGCTGAGCAGATCATTAACAACACCAAGCTGGCTATTTGCACCTTCTGTAGAGAGTGTTACGCTATCTAGCAAAGACGAGACGAGGTTTACTGTACTGTCCGCTGCGCTTTCAAAGGTATTGAGGAGAGCATGTGATGCATCTGCAACAATTTCTGTACTATCTAATACCAGTGTTTCACCAATATCGATCAGCCCATGAAATGATCCGGTTAAATCATCTAAAAGCCCTGTATCAACATTGCCAGTCAGTCCACCGAGTAGATCGGTAACTGCTTCAAGTGGATTACCATTGGTGCCACCAGTGATTCCACCCAATAGATCGGTGACAGTTTCAAGCGGATTACCTTCGAGCCCACCAGATAAACCACTCAATAGATTGGCAGCGGTTGAACCATTTTCAACCAATGTACCCACGACACCAGTCAATGCGGTACTGACCCCTTGAGGATTGAGATCAACCACAGCAGAAACAGCATCAAGTGTACCGTTGACGGTATCACGAGAGGTTTCAAAAGTGAGGGTACCTAAATCAGCAAGCGTTGAAATCTGATGTTCGGCCTGAGGCAAGATGCTAATTCCTGCATCTGCCAGTGTGTCGATTGCGGAGTTAATTACATCGGTTTTTAATGATTCAACCCCCTGCAATACATCAATACCTGTTTGTAAGGGTGTGGTAATGGCAGAAAGAGGATTATCTCCTGTACTGATACCACCAGTGAGTCCACCCAACAGGTCTGTGACTGTTTCTAAAGGGGTGCTATGTAAATTGTCTGTTAAGCCATCGATAATGGTTTTTATTGTTGAAGATGAAGATGTTAGATTATTAATGAGTGAATTGGCTGTTGCAGATAAAGTAAGTGAAAGCTGTAAGGAGCCTTCCGAGGAAAGCGCAGACTGAGTTGAAATAACGTTACCTAGATCTTGAGTAACTTTTGAAATCGATGAAACGAGGCTTTTTAGTAACATGATTTAAATTTTCCTTTTGTGAATTTTTTTGCGTGTTTGTTCATTAAATGTTTGATTCATTTTGTTTTAACTGGTTATTGAGATAGGTATCTCGATTATTGTTATAACCATGAATTAGTATTATTTATCAGACTAAAACAGTCAACTTTACGAAAATCATTAAGGATTTGTCTTAAAGGTCAATTTATAAAGGAAGAAATGTTGTGCAGTTAATATAAAATAAATCGATATGTTGGAAAATTATGCATATTCGACAGTATTTCGTTTCTTAAATTTATCGAAGTAATCAGAAAAAGAAAATTTAGTAGTCATTAATTTTTGTCAATTCGGTCAGTTTCATAAATTTAGAATTGTTTTTAAATGTAATTTTTTGAAAATAAAAATGTTTGAACTGTAGGTTTTTGATTGATGCGTGGGGTACGTTAAATGTAGTTCTGCTGCGTATTTTGTTGTTGGTGGATTTAATATTTCGATGTGTTGCTATTTATTTGAGCTCTTATCTAAAGTAAATCACAAAATGTCTATTCATTTTTGAATGAAATAAATTCATGTGCCTGTGCAAATAAATGTAAAAAAAAGTTACTTTTATTACGTATTTGATATATACATACTGTTTATAAATCGTTGTAATACATTCAAATAATGTTGAAGTCGTCTTAAATACTTTAGCAAAAATAAAAGACATAAATAACATGGTTCATACGAACTTGACTCGGCTCAACCCTAATCGGACTAATCATGATAGAAGCAGAACTCCCTGAAAATGAATTGGGACGGATACATGCCTTAAGTGAGTATCATATTTTGGATACCATGGCGGAGCAATGTTTGGATGATTTAGTAGAACTTGCATCAAAAATTTGTGATGCTCCAGTTTCGATTATCAGTCTTATTGATGAAACCCGAAGCTGGTTTAAGTCTTCACATGGTGTGCCACGAGGCGAGGTAGATCGTAAATATAGTATTTGCAGTCATGCCATTTTACAAAAAGAGATTTTTGTTGTTGAAGATACGCTACTAGATGAACGATTTCATGATAATCCGATTGTTCAAGGGGAGCTAGCTGTTCGCTTTTATGCGGGGGCGCCTTTAACGACAAGTGATGGATTTAATCTTGGAACGTTATGTTTGGTAGATTCAAAACCACGTACATTAAGTGAAGATCAATATAAGGCATTGTCCGTGCTAGCTGTGCAAGTGGTTCAGCAGTTTGAACTGCGTAAATCCAATCTGGAAATTCAAAAGAAAAATCAAGAACTACAGTATTTGAATGAAAGTAAAGATAAGTTCTTTTCAATTATTGCTCATGATTTACGTGCCCCATTTCACGGTATTTTAGGATTTTCTGATGTTTTAGAAACAGAAATTGAAACATTAGACGAGCAAGGTATTCGGGATATTGCAGGTTATTTGCGTAGTACCGCACAGGCGACATTTAAGCTTCTGGAAAATCTTTTACAATGGGCAATGTCAGAAGGAGGAGCGATTGTTTACAATCCTCAATCGATTAATATGCCTGAATTGATGACAGATGTTTGTGAAATTCTTCAGGCGGTTGCACAGAAAAAAAACATTCAAATTGAATGTGATATCGAGACTGATTTACACTGTTTTGTCGATTTTAACATGATGTTGTCTGTTCTTCAGAATCTAATTTCCAATGCACTTAAATTTACGCCGCACGGTGGAAAAATCTATTTAACTGCACATACGGCTCAAGATCATGTCGAAATTAGTGTTCGTGATACCGGTGTGGGAATGTCAGACGAATCTTTCAACAACTTTAATTTACGTAAGCAGATTCGTAGTGAAAAAGGAACTGATGGTGAGAAGGGATCAGGTTTGGGATTGCTATTGTGTTTACAGTTTATCGAAAAGAATCATGGGAGTTTGAGTGTTAAAACTGAAAAAGATGTAGGCAGTACTTTTGTTATTCAACTTCCGATCAATGTTGATTATAAAGCTGCATTAAATGCAGATTTTAAAAATATTGCGTGAATGATAGCATCATGATTTCGATGTTTAGTACATAGGATGCTGTTCTATCAGTAGGTATGTATTCAAAGCATGAAAGTGAATTCACCTGTTTAGCTGTTAAAAAAGCATAGCATTGACTTTTTAAGCCTATATTCACAGCTTGGCAGGGCTTTCTCTCAGTCTCTAAGTTTGTCGTACATCTCTGGTTTTACATTAATATAAGCATGGCTGGCTTCAGTGTTTGTCATGCTTTGTTTGATATTATTTGAAAAGATCTTGTTATATGTCCTTAATTAAATCTATAGCGATCACTTGTGTGATAGTCATTATTACTTTTATGGCGTATAAAATCTGGCAGCCTTCACCTGCTCAATACGAAGATTATCGCGCCTTATTGTGTCTCGCTATTCAGAATCAACAACAAATAGATCAAAAACAGATTCTAGAAGAAATGGATAAAATTCATAAACATTCTTATCCAGAGTATGCATTACAAAAACCTAAATTTAAGCAGCGTTATGCCCGTAAAGTATGGTCACAATTTCAGCAACTCGGTCAGACTGAGCAAAACGAAGCTCGGAGCTCGATAATGATGTGTGAAAAACTGCTTATTCAGTAATGATTAAATATGCTGAATTTATAGACATTTGATCATTGTTTTTGAGCTTAAGTCTGGACATCTGCATAGACTTCTCTATAATACGCCTCACGATGCGCTCATAGCTCAGCTGGATAGAGCACTTGGCTACGAACTAAGGGGTCGGGAGTTCGAATCTCTCTGAGCGCACCAATTTAAACTCGATAAGAGTTGAAAAGAAACCACTTATTGTAAGTGGTTTTTTTGTGCCTAAAATAATCTATTTTTCTTTCAATATTATTTCATTTTTTCTTTTATTTTTAAGCTAAAAATTGTATTACCGCTCGCCGCAGGCAGGATGTCGTGATAAGGCAAACTGCGCATAGCGCGCAATAAAAATGGTGCTTTTGCATCAATTTTCGCTGCACTGGTCATTTTAAATAAACTCCCAGATGGTTGAGCAAGAGTTTGCATCGAGCCTTTCACAAAGCGTAGATCGCCACCAGTTGCGGTGAAATCGCTCTGACCGACATCAGGTTGTTCAAAGCGCATTTTGAAATTAAAGGGAATATTAATGATTCCTAAACCTACAGTGACCCGAAAACTCGCATCTTCAACATGGGTACTCATTGAAGATAATTCGACCTTTTTAATTTGACGAGGAAAAAGAGTTTGAAATGAATCTGGATGAAGCCATTTTTGTAGTTGTTGAGGTGTTTGAGGGTAATATTGATAGCTGGTAGTGAAGCGCATCGGCTCTGTGCCATGCGGATAAGGCACGCTACAAATAGGTTGAATAAATGATACAGGATACCCTGTGTTACGGCTGATTTGACTAATTTTCTGAACCTGAGCTGGACTGAGTTGAGGAGATGGAAGCTGATGAATATTAAGTACTTTTATCTGAGGTTTTTTCCATTTTTGTTGTAATGACTCCAAAATAAACACGTTACTTGCCACAGGAGCACCCAATTTTACATCTGGAATTGTAGAGAGTATTTTGCCAAGCACAAATCCTTTGATCTGATTAAGATCACTCCACTGTGTGAGGGTCAGTAGTGTTTTTTGAGGCCCAAGACTAAACCATTCAAATTTTCCCATACTGTAAGGAACAGGTGAATCAATCATTAAGCTGGCTAAGCTATTTTTCCCTAGTTGATGTTGCATTGTCACATTTTCATTAAAGTTAAGGACTGGAATTGGCGTTGGAATTTGTACTTTGTATTTCACTCGGCTTACGTTTGCACTTGCTTCTTCAACTTTGGCAGATTTGATGGTGGGAAAGAGCCCAACATAATGAGAATAGTCGGTGAGAACTTTGGCAAGGTCTTGCGTACTTACAGGTAAAACCACTGCGGCACTGACAAACTGCACATTTTGTTTCGGATGATCTTTTTTAGTGGGTAAGGTAATCTGGGTCGAGGGCTGGGCAAAGATTACGATATTGTCTAGGGCAAGACTGGCCAGTTGCTGAGGATCTTGTTGAAATACAGTCAGGCTGCTGGGAATAGTATCATTCCATTCAATCAGTTGGCTATGCGCGATAGAAGTATAGATAAATAAGGATAAAAGTAAGCCACATCCATGGGCAAAGCTACGCATAAACGTTCTCTTTATTTTTTAATATTGGTTTATTTAAAACCATTTCATGCTGAAAGAAAGCCATTTAATGTAAAACCCGATTAATGCTGATGATTTGTAAAATATTCATCATTTGTGATCAGCGCTTAAATAAAAGGACTGAAGTGGTGTACTATTTTGGGCGTAATAGTCATCTATGTTGAACACCTTATGTCAGAACTTAAACCTGCCGTTTCTGTGCGTTATCACCTGAATTTAGAAGAATCTCAAGATGGTTTTACGCTGGCAACTTTTGGGAAGAAACTATTTACGCGTTTTATTACGCCAGTGATCAGTCTTGCGATCATTATCTGGGGTTTCTATTTGGGGCTGGATGGTGTCGGACGATATTATGTGGGCCTCGGTGTTTTTTTCCTGATTTTACAAATTATAATGCGTTACTGGTTTTTGCCCATGATGTTCAAACGTCAGTTTGTAAAATATCAATTTGGTAAAAGCGAACAGGGGATTGATTTATATCAGGATCGTTTTGAGATTTATGCCACAGGACGTAAGCAGCAATTTACATATTCCGATGTTGCACATTTCGCAGTTGGAAAATTGACTTATATGATTGAATTAAAAAATCGTACTGTTGTGATTGTACCGAAGCGCGCATTAGCTGATACTTCGGATAAAACCAAATTTGAAAATGCCTTTAAATCGTAATTGATTAAAATAAACCAGCATAAAAGGAAATCTGATGAATACACGTCCATCAAAAATTATTTGTATCGGAAGAAGCTATGCTGCACATGCAAAAGAATTAGGCAATGCGATTTCAGATCGTCCAGTCCTGTTTATTAAGCCACCGAGTAGTTTAATTGGTTTGGAACAGGGCATTGAATGGAATACCAAACATGGCAGTTGCCATTTTGAGTGTGAGTTGACTCTACGAATTGACCAGCCTCTTAAAAATGAAACAGACCCCCAAAAAGCTTTAGCTGCAATTGGCGCCGTAACGATGGGATTGGATTTGACTTTGCGGGATTTACAAGATGACTTGAAAAGTAAAGGGCATCCGTGGGAGCGTTGTAAAGCATTTGATGGTGCATGTGTATTGGCAGATTGGGTTGATGTGAGTGAAATTGAAGACTGGAAGCATGTGACCTATACCTTTCATATCAATGATCAGTTACGTCAGGAAGGCGATACAGCATATCTACTCTTAAGCATTGGTGAATACCTGTGTGATATTAGTCAGGCATTTAGCATCGAAGCGGGCGATGTGGTCATGACAGGCACACCAGCAGGTGTAGGGCCGTTGCATCACGGCGATCAGCTTAAAATGACGCTTCATGGTAAAACCCAGCAATTTGTGTGGAACACCTTTGTACATGAATAATGTTGTGATCCGTTTTTGCATGAATAGCCTGTATTGTTAACAGGCCATTTTGCTTTTATAGGTCTATATGATTGGATATCTCTATGAGATTTTAATCTGGATCACGGATATAAATCGTCACGATGTTTTCCAGAGCGCCTGTTCGGTAAATAGGACCATCTTCGATAACAACTAAAACTCACAGCTATGCTTAATACTCGCGACAGTCAGTACCAGACGATCAAGATGAGAAATACGTATCATCAGGTATTCTATTAAATGGGTTATTGTACTATCGAAGTTGTATGAGACTTTGGAGCGAATAAAACAATCATCATTGCGATCACCACTAGGGTCAGGGTTAAATATACGACAGCATGCCAGCCGCCATATTGCCAGAACCACCCTCCTACAGAACCAATAATACTTGAACCTAAATAATAAAATAAAAGATAAAGCGCCGTTGCATAACCCTTACTTTGTTTGGCTTCAAGTCCTACGCTACTGCTGGCAATGGCATGTGCAATAAAATAACCCGTGGTAATCGCGGCAATTCCTAAAATAATTGCAAATAATCCAGTATATAGCGTGAGTAAAATACCAATTAACATACATCCGAAGCCAAGCAACATGGCCGCTTTACGTCCAAGCTTATCGACCAGTGAGCCTGCAAGAGACGAAGAAATCATACCTAAGCTATAAGAAAGAAAAATCAGGCTGATTTGTGTCTGGCTTAACTGATAAGGTGCATTTGAAAGTCTGAAACTCACATAGTTGAACAGCGTAACAAAAATACTGGTAATCAAAAAACCAATCATATAAATACGCAGTAATCGCGGATGATGTAAATGACTTTTCCATGCAGATAAGTGAAAGCGAAGCTGTAAACCTTTTTTGGCAATAAAATTTTGTGACTTGGGCAGTAACCATAAAAATCCAATCGCACAAACCAGACACAACGTTCCTAGAATTCCCAATGCGACTCGCCATGAAAAATATTCGGTGAGTAAACCCATTCCTACACGGCCCATCATGCCACCGAAAGCAGTACCTGCAATATATAAGCCCATGGTTTTGCCCAGATGTGCAGGTTCAATTTCTTCAGCAATCCATGCCATGGCAACAGCTGGTACACCACCAATGACAAAGCCCTGTAACGCACGCGCAATAAGAAGTAGATGCCAGTTGGGTGCCCAGCCACAGATAATATTGAGTAGTGCGGCCAATGCCATAGAAACAAACATTAAGCCTTTACGTCCCAACGCTTGAGAGAAAGCACTGGATAGCACAATAGAAAAAGCCAGAAAACCTGTGGTTAATGACAATGCCAGTGCACTTGTACCTGGGCTTATATGAAAGGTTTTGGTAAATTCAGGCAATAACGGTTGTACACAGTAAATCATGGAGAAACTGGCAAAGCCTAATAAGAACAATGCAAGTCCCGCTTTAACATAAGCTCGCGTACCGTGACTAATCCACTGAGTTGGATGAATACTGTTTTTTAAATCTACAGACGCTTGACGAGAGACAATAGTTGACCCTGACTCGTTTGTAGAAGAACGAATCGCCATGAGAAAACCTGAGATAAGATCAAAAGGAAGGGTTTGTTGGCAGTGCTTGCCTGACTGCCAACACGGTTAGATTAGCAATTAGGTGTTTATTTGTCTAATATATAAAAATAGGTAACGTTATATGTTTTATATATGGAATTACGACATATCAGATATTTTCTGGTGGTAGCAGAAGAAAAAAGCTTTACCAGAGCAGCAGCTCGCCTTGGCATCAGTCAGCCGCCTTTGAGCATGCAGATCAAAAATCTTGAGGACGAGATTGGAACCGAGTTGTTTTATCGTTCAGCCCAAGGTACAGAACTCACACCAGCAGGAAAAGCTTTTCTGGTGAGTGTGCAACCGATTCAGGAGCGTATTGCAGAAGCGGTACAGCTTGCACAACAAGTGGCCAATGGTGAGTCGGGACAGCTCCGTTTGGGATTTACAGGCACATCCATGCTCAATCTGATTTTGCCCAAAAGTATTCGGCTTTTTCAACATCAATACCCCAAAATTAGACTTAAACTTGAGGAAGCAAATTCATTACTGTTAATGGATCGATTACTTGATGATCGGCTGGATATTGCATTGGTTCGTCCGCCAGATCATGTACCTGAAGGATTACATTTGCAATTATTGATGCACGAACCTTTACTTGCTGTTTTACCGATTGGGCATCCATTTGCGCAGCATCACTCTATTCAGTTAAATGCGTTGAAAGATGATAGTTTTATTGTCTCTCCACGAGCCATCAGTGCAGGATTATTTGATGCAATTGCCAATGCGTGTCGTAGTCATGGCTTTGAACCTAAGATTGGTCAAAATGCGCCACAAATTGTTTCGATTGTCTCATTGGTGGCGGCAAACCTTGGCGTTTCATTGGTGCCAGAATCGACCAAGCAACTCGGAATTACAGGAGTGAAATATCTAAATATTAATGATCCTACTCCGATGGTTGGTCTTGCATTGGCATATAGAAAAAATACGCATTCACAAATTGTGATTAATTTTTCTAGCTTAATTCATTCATTATTGATTCAGCAATATCAAGGGTATACAGCCTGACGGCATCTAAGCGTTGTACTAAAAAAGGCCTGATGATCTGATCAGGCCTTAGAGTTTAAATTATTTGGCTTCAAATAAAGTTGATAATGGAATGGATAATTTGGCAGCCAGATAGTCATCTGCCTCAATCAAAGCTGGCCCTATTTTTTGCATCCATTCATCATCGGGATGGATATTGCCAACATCTTTACGTAAAGGTAAAGGATAAGGAAGAGCCGTAAAAAATGTCCAAAAATCGACTTGAGATAAATTTCGCACTAAAACGTATTCATCTTTATCTGTGCGTTTAATCAGATTTTGTTTCTCAAGTAATTCGATATAACTTGGCCATCGACCAATCTCGCCACGCCCCATAATATCCAGTGCTTCTAGATCAGTTACGCTTTGGCCGAGTTTCTGTTTTTTATAAAACAGTTCCAGTACGTCTAATAGCATCAGCACAGGATGTCTGGTCTGGATCTTGTCAGAATGAAAAGCAGTGAGAGCATAGCTCACTTCAACACCCAGTAAGACAATATTCCATGATAAAAATATCCATAATAAGAAAATTGGGATAGCAGCAAATGCACCATAGACCAGTTCATAACTGGTGAAATTTGACATCGCAAAGCCAAAGATATTTTTGAGCAACTCAAAAATGGCAGCGCTAAAGCAGGCCGCGATGATAGCGGCGTACATTGGAACGGTACGATTCGGAATCGTCCAGTATAAAATGAAGAAACCTAAAATGGTCAGTCCAAAGGAGATGAGCCATAAAATAAATGCGCCGCTCAATTCATAACCTGCAAAGTTGTTGCTGAGGATATTCATCGAAGCCACAGTTGAAGAAATAACGAAGGCACTTCCTAAAATGATGGGTCCCAATGAGATAATGGTCCAGTAACGCATAAAACCAATAATTCCACTTCGGGTTTCCTTGACCCGCCAAATACGATTAAATGCGGTTTCAATGGTACTCAACATCATCACTGTGGTGACAAATAGAAATAAAATACCAATAACAGTCAGGTTGCTTGATTTTTCTGTAAATGAATTTAAAACACGATCAAAGGCAATCGTGCTTTTAGGTAGAAAATTACTATAAATAAGTTGTTGTAATTGCTGTCTGGCGGGTTCTAACGCTTTAATGGAAGAGATAATCACAAGAAAGACAGTTAGCATGGGAACCACGGCAAACAGTGTGGTATATGTTAAAGCCCCTGCATGTTCACGACAACGATCTGCCTCAAAACGTCTTAAAACAAATAGAATGAACTGGAACCATGTTTTTTCATAAAAGGGTAATTTCTTGAGCAGATTCAGCATAAAATAATGTCCCAATTTTATAATCTTGATGTTTATTTCGTTTCAATATGAAAGCTTAGCCAAAAACCAGCACAAATATCGTATAGTTTTCTTTTTAACAAATTTTTAAAAAATGATGCAACCTTATATTTTAGTCCTTTATTACAGCAAATATGGCTCTACACAAAAAATGGCACATTTGATTGCCAATGGTATCGAGTCTGAAGGAATGAATGTCAGAATCAGAACCGTTCCCAATCTGACAACAGCCATATCGACAATTGAACCCGCAATTCCAGAAACTGGTGATTTATACTGTAGCTTGGATGATTTGGCAAACTGTGCTGGGCTGGCAATGGGATCACCGACACGCTTTGGCAATATGTCCAGTGAAATGAAATACTTTTGGGATCAGACCACCAGTCTTTGGTTAAATGGGGCACTTCACGATAAGCCTGCTTGTGTTTTTACCACATCAGGTTCTATGCATGGGGGGCAGGAGAGCACATTGCTGACCATGCTTCCGCCGTTATTCCATCATGGCATGATGATCTTAGGCTTACCTAATTCTATTCCTGCTTTATCAAATACCAAAACGGGTGGAACGCCTTACGGGGCCAGTCATGTGAGCGGTCCTCGACATGATCAGGACTTAAGCCATGATGAAAAACTGCTATGCGAGGCTATGGGAAAACGTCTGGCAAAAATGGTCAGAAAATTATCTTCGCTATAACATCGAATATCTATGTAACGGTTGTTGCTTATAAAAAATAGAACATAGGCTTCTTTGAGTGGCAGCCTATGTCTGGACGTTTTATGAATTATTTCGAATTTGGGATATATGTATTTAGTATCATCATCATGATTGCAACACCTGGACCTGTCATGATTTTGGTTGCAAGTGTTGGGTTGCAGCATGGTTACCAAGCTGCTTTCAAAACCATTGTAGGAACAAACCTGGCTTCATTGTTTCTGATTGGAATCTCGATCTTGCTTCTAAAAGGGATGTTGAGTATCAATGCTTATATTTTTGCGGTCATCAAAATCATGGGGTGCTTATATATTGCTTATCTAGGTTATGGGATTTTAAAAGAAGTTTCTGTATCTCATGCTCAGCCATTAAAACTCACCCAGTTCAATGGTCGAAATGATTTTAAAAGAGGATTTTTGATCGCGATTTCAAATCCTAAAGATATTATTTTCTTTTCTTCATTTTTTCCGCAGTTTATTGGCATACATCAGAATATCAATTTAAGTTTGATTATTTTGGTTAGTACATGGATTGTCTTAGATTTTTTAAAACTTTCAATGGTTTATCTTGGGTTTAATCGTATCGCAAAGGCAAAGTGGTATGCTCACATATTGGGGGTATGTGGTGGAGTATTGATCATGATCGCATTATATGGACTCTGGGTTTTTATTTCGCCGTTGATTTAATTCTAGGAGCTTATTTTAAATAAGATCCTAGAAAGAATATTAAATTGAGCTTTGCCCTTAGAGCGTTTGATTAAAACGATAGCCACAATGCGTGCAACGATATTCTTGAAAAATATTTTTATCAATCACAACACCTGCTTTTTTACCAAAGCGATTGCCAAGAAATCCGCCTGTAATACCTACACTAATTGCACCCACAAATGTACCGATGGTACCGCCTACAATAACACCAAGAGGGCCTGCTACTGTGCCAATGGCTGCACCGACCGAAGCCCCAGATGCAGCACCACCTACCGTACCCGCCGCTGCACCCGCAGAGGTGAGCAATACCCCACCTGCTTTTTGTAACATCTGCTCATGATTTCGTTTTTCAACGTTTGATGAACCACATTTGGGACATGTTATTTGTTGTTCAGTTATTTCAGTTTGTGGCGTATCGTTCATTGATTTAAAATCCTGTAACTCATCAGTTAAATACACTGTCATTCTTAATATTCTAGCGGATTAAAATGATAAAAGTTTAGTGGGCTTGTAAATGCAGAAATATAATGATCAGACAAAATAAAAAGCGCCGTAGCGCTTTTAAAAATATAATTGAACAGTTTGAGCTTATTCAATTACGAATGTCACTTGCCCATTGGTTAAAGATGCAACGCGCGCCAATGACTCTACGCGATAGCCTTTTTCAAGTAAAAGATCACGGCCAGGCTGAAATGATTTTTCAATCACAATTCCAACCCCTACAATGTCTGCATTCGCTTGATGAATCAAGTCAATTAGACCCAGCGCGGCTTGACCATTTGCAAGAAAGTCATCAATCACCAAAACTTTATCTTCTGCATTGATATGCTTATTTGAAATCGCAATGGTACTTTCAACTTGTTTGGTAAATGAAAAAACTTTAGAACGATAAAGATCATCTTTTAAGGTCAAAGACTGATATTTGCGTGCAAAAATCACAGGTACACCAAGCTCAAGGCCCGCCATTACAGCAGGTGCAATACCAGACGCTTCAATCGTTACAATTTTGGTGATCCCAGTATCTTTAAAACGAGCAGCAAACTCTTTGCCGATCTGCTGCATCAGTACTGGGTCAATTTGATGGTTTAAGAAAGCATCAACTTTCAATACCTGATCAGATAGAACGATACCTTCATTTAAGATTTTCTGTTCTAGTGCGTACACAGGAGAATCCTCTAGGGCAGATGCTTTTTCAAGCAAAAGCGTATTTTAAAAAGCATATAAAAAAATGCAAGCCAAAATTGACAAAATATTTATCATTTAGTCAATTTGGGCTTGCAGAGTTTTTTGGGTGTTGTCAGGCTTTTAAATTAGCTTGATTTGCCAGAATACTTGGTGAGTAATAAACCGTAAGAGGTTTTGCCATCAATGTGACTGACTTTGACAGGCAAGTAGTCAAGCTTTGGTGCTAACCAGAAAATGGTACTTTTTTCTGATTTATCATGCTGGATGACTACCTTAATCGTATTGAATGTACCATAAGGCGTTTTCACAGATTCTGTACCTTGTTTCACAAAACGTCGGGTATCAATGCCTTTGGCATCCGCAATTGGATATGTCGATTTTAATCCAGCGCCTTGCAAATCTTCACGAACCTGTAATTCTGCATTTAATTCATCGAGTACGCCTGCCTGCCATGCAAAAGAGCGGCTTTTATCATCTTTTTGCGTACTAATCATTTTGCTGTTGGGATTAAAATTGATGTTCATTGTGTTGTTATGAACTAAAATTTTACTGGTACGAGTAAATTGTTGAGAGGTAATTTTACCATTTGACCAGTTAAATTTACTGGTTTCGCTCGCAGAGGCAATTGCACCCGCTTTAGCAGAGAAATTATAGGTCCAATTATTGCCATTTTGCTGTGTTAGACTACGTGTAGCAGAGCCCAAATTTTTACCGTTATAGGTAAATTGGTAGTTCGCCTGAAATGGACTCATGGCGAGCGTGTGAGTTGACACCCCTGCAAATAACAATGCTGTAGATAACCCTGTTGCGAAGGTCAAGGTTTTCATTACATCATGCGCCATAAAAAGATCCTTATCATTTAAAGTTAAAACACGCAATTACAGTGTCTGATAAATATACTTCAATTTCCATTCTGACAATTGATCATGGAGAAAATTACAATTTTTTATCTAAATCTGTATCGATATAATAACTTGTGTTGATCGATATAAAATACTTAGTTCTCTTTTTGTTTAATTGGTGTGATTTCAGATTCGGAAATTTCTAGCTTTTCTTCAGACTCATCATCCAAATCACTGGATTTACTAAATAATGCCATCAAATTCACATTACCCATCACCACCAATTCAGCATCACGTAAAACAGCATGATTAACATGAACTTTAGCCAAGGTTTCAATGATACTTCGATTTTTACCCAACCAGCGATTTAGATCTAGATAGAGAAGGTCATCACGTACTTTGACGACATCAAAGCGCTCTAAAATCATACCTAAAGGATCTTTTTTTAATACTTTTTGATAGAAAAATAATGCAGAATTCACAGCAATCTTCTGAAAAAAATTCTTAAATTTTGCTTCAACCACTTGAGTATCACTGATTTGCTCAAATACGATTAATTGCACATCTTTATTCAGTTCCATCTGGATCAGTTTAAGATCGACTGATAATTTAGTATAAAGCCCTTTAACATTGATGGTTGCATAAAGTCGCAACCAATCGTCATATAGATCTGCGTGTAAATCTTCTAATAGGCCTACATTGTCTGTGACATAGCGTTTGAATGTCGCGTTTAAAAATACTTGAGAAAGTGGAAACTCACGTTCTTCTTCTATAAAGTCTTCGGCTTTACGGTATGCCCGCTGGAGATGTTTGGCAATCGACGACAGGATCGTTGGCATAAAGGCTTTTTCCAGAATTTGGTTTTAATAAGTCAAAATGTCACAGTATTTTCAGATCATAAAAATGATATGTACTTTTTAGTGTAGCAAATTTAATTCGATTTTTTTTAAACTGAAAATGATGTTTTTCAAATTTGAAGTAGATCACATTTTTTTTCTAATAAAAATGACGTTTGTGTGTGGTTTATTTTACCTAGTAAAGCTTCGATTCCTCATGTTTTATTCAATCTTCAGCATTCTTTATATAAATAGATTGAGATCCATAATTCTCAATAATCAAACAAGTTGAATATGCTTTTAAAAATTAAATAATTAATTATCAATTATTTGCATGAAAAAATGAGACAAAAGTTAATTTTTAATTGAAATGATTATGAAAACAATTATCATTTATTGTTATTTTTTGTTGATTGATTTTATTCGTCTGTATTTTATTTTTGATTAATGCTTAGGTGTTTGTGTTAGTCGCCAGCTAAGCGGATAAGGATTATTGTTCATGTTTCATTGTGTCATTGGAAATTTTAAAGTTCATCCGCTGGTCATGGCGATGACTATGCTTGCTTCTCCATTCATTTATGCTGAACCTACTGAAAAGGGAGAGGTATTACCAACGATTGAGTTAAAAGCAGACTCCGAACAACAAGCCAATACTTATGCTGCCAATACAGCTTCTACTGCATTACCTCTAAAACTGAATATTAAGGAAATTCCACAGTCTGTTTCTGTCATTACCCAGCAGCGTATGCAAGATCAAGGCTTAACAACTTTAGTTGAAGTAGCAGAAAACGTGACTGGAGTGAACGTTAATCGTTATGAGACGAATCGTGGTGGATTATATTCACGAGGATTTGTTATCGATAACTATATTATTGATGGGATACCAACCACGTATTCGTTGCCTTGGTCATCTGGTGAAATATTCTCTAGTACGGCGATTTATGATCACATTGATGTTGTACGTGGCTCGACAGGCCTAACAACGGGCACAGGTAATCCATCCGCAGCGATTAATATGGTACGAAAACGAGCTACCAGCAAGATTCCAGCAGCAACTATAGAAGTAAGTGGTGGAAGTTGGGACAATTATCGGGTATTGGGAGATATTTCTAATCGCCTCAATCAATCAGGTTCCCTTCGGGGAAGAGCCGTTGCTCAATATGAGCAGGGAGATAGCTACACAGATTTACTCAGTAAGCAACGTTTAACTTTGCTTTTAACAGGTGAGGCAGATCTCACAGATTCGACGCTTCTTTCAGCAGGTGTAAGTTATCAGGAAGACGACCCGCGAGGTCCAATGTGGGGAGGATTGCCTGCTTATTTCAGTGATGGTAGTCGTACCACGTGGTGGAAAGGATTAACCACCTCTCAGGACTGGACGCGCTGGAATGTTAAATATACCAATTGGTTTGCAGACTTAACTCAAAAAATCAATGAGAACTGGAATGTTAAGCTGGCTTATTCACATGGTAAGCGTGAAGCAGATTCCAAATTATTTTATGTATCAGGTAATCCAGATAAAACGACAGGTTTAGGTTTATCTGGATTTGCGGGTGCGTATGATGTAAATGTTGATCAGGATGATGTGACATTACAACTTGATGGTCAATTCAATTTATTTGGTCAAAATCATCGAGTGGTGGCGGGTTATCAATATCTAAATCAGGATTTTATTGCATTAGGTCGCTCTGTTCAGGATATTAGTACAAGTAGTATTTATGCTTGGAATACATCTTTGCCAGAACCTGCATGGGGTGCATGGACACCTGCTGAAAAATATACGGTAAAGCAGAATGCAGTGTTTGCGGCAACACAATTGACCTTACTTGACCCTTTGAAACTGATTCTCGGTGGGAGAGTGACGCAGTATGAAAAAAACCTTCCTTTAAAAAAGAAGACGATTGAATATGATCATGAATTTATCCCTTATGCAGGGCTGATCTACGATATCAATCCAACTTATTCGGCCTATGTCAGTTATACCAGTATCTTTCAGCCACAAGATGCCAAAGATATTAATAATAATTATTTAGATCCAATTGAAGGCAATAGTACCGAAATTGGTGTGAAATCTTCTTGGTTTGATCAGCGCTTAAATGGTTCTTTGGCTATTTTTCAAATCAAGCAAGATCATTTGGCACAATCTATAGGGGAGAAGATTCCTGGTACTAACAATGAAGATGCGTATCGCGCTGCTGAGGGCACAGAAAGTAAAGGTTTTGAACTCGAACTGAGTGGGAAGGTCACAGATCAGTGGAATATTACTGCGGGTTATAGTCAGTACAAAGCAACCGATGCCAATGGTGCAGATGTAAACTCACAATTACCACGTAAGCAGATACAAACTTATACGACGTACCAGCTTCCAGACAAATGGGAGGCTTTAACCATTGGTGGTGGAATCAATTGGCAAAGTGAAACCTATATTAAGGCAAGTAATGCACCTAAAAATGCAGATTCACGGGTTGAACAAGGTGCTTATGCATTGGTTAATCTAATGGCTAAATATAAAATATCTAAAGATTTTTCTGCACAGCTCAATATTAATAATGTATTTAATCAAGATTATTACGGTGTTTTTGCGACTTATGGTCAGATCACTCAGGGTGCACCACGTAATGCAACCTTAACGTTTAGATATCATTTCTAAAAAAGAGCCAATGATCACAGCAATTGCTCATTGGCTCTTTGTTTTATTGTTCTTGATAAGGATTCTCTAATCCTAATTTCGCCAGAATCTCAATTTCCAGAGCTTCCATTTCTTCGGCATCTTCATCGCTGGTTTCGTGGTCGTAGCCCAGTAAGTGTAAGGTGCCATGTACCAGCATATGCATAAAATGAGCCTGAGCTGTTTTATGCTGCTCAATGGCTTCATCTAATACCACTGGAATACAAATCACCAGATCACCTAAAGGACGGGCATCCAGCAAAGGTAAAACTTCTTCAGGAATATCGCTTGGAAAAGACAAAACATTGGTTGATTTATCCTTGCCCCGATATTCAAGATTCAAACGATGACTTTGTTCGTGATCTACACAGGCGATACCGATTTCACTGTCAGTTTTAACTTCGACATGATCTAAAGTTGTTTCAATGGCTTTTTTGATGTGAGCACGTTTTAAGGCTAAATCGGGAGATTTAAACGCTTGCTGCAAACTAAGATTAAGTTTCAAACCTGATCCTTCATAAAAATAGGGGAGTGCATGGCAATCCCCTGATTTAAGTGTTTTATTAAAGTGAACCTAAAATGAAAGACTTAAGCTTCCTGATGCTGTGCATCTGCTGCGGCATCATGTTCACTCATCAATGCTTCCTGTCGTGCTTTACGTTCTGCACGTGCTTCGGCACTTAAGCGGTTTTGTTCAGAATCCCAACCTTCATAGGCTTCAACAATTTTCTGAACCAGTTGATGACGGACCACATCACGCGAGTGGAAACGGGTAATATGGATTTCTTTGATCGGCTCTAACACACGTAAAGCATGAGCTAAACCTGATTGTTGTCCACGTGGCAAATCCACTTGGGTGATATCGCCAGTGATCACAGCACGTGAACCAAAACCTAAACGTGTGAGAAACATCTTCATTTGTTCAGGTGTCGTATTTTGTGCTTCATCCAGAATGACAAAAGAATGATTGAGTGTACGACCACGCATATAAGCCAGTGGAGCAACCTCAATCACCTGACGTTCAATCAGTTTCGCTACTTTTTCAAAGCCAAGCATTTCGTAAAGCGCATCATAAAGAGGGCGCAGATACGGATCGATTTTTTGAGCTAAGTCACCTGGCAAGAAGCCAAGTTTTTCACCTGCTTCAACAGCAGGTCGAACAAGAAGGATACGCTGGATTTCGTTGCGTTCTAGCATATCGACAGCCGCAGCAACTGCAAGATAGGTTTTACCTGTTCCTGCTGGCCCGATTCCAAAAGAAATATCGCTTTGTAAAATACGCTGCACATAGCGCTTCTGGTTGGTACCGCGTGGATTAATACGGCCTTTCGGGGTTTGTAGCCAGACATTATCTAAACCCGTATGTTCCTGTTCGGAATCATCCATCAGTTCTCGATCAGTCTGACTACCCTGAATCATCAGGTGTAAAATATCGGCACTAATTTGGTCGGAGGTTTCAGATTCATTGTAAAGACGCTGGAGCAAGGACTCGGCCCGCTCGACTGCATCAATGTCACCATCGATGTAGAACGCGTCACCACGATGAGTAATCTGTACATCTAAACGCTGTTCAATCTGTTTCAAATGGCCGTTATAGGCACCGAGCATGCTTTTTAAACGAGCCATTGAAACGCCGGGAAAAGTAACGGTACGTCGAATCGCTGCAGTCAAAGAGTTATCCTTTTTCTAGCCTTGTTCTAATACCCTTACATTACGCCACGTCAGGCTCAAGATTCAAGAGTTCACCATAAACTAAATTCAAAGTTTTGATCTCGGTAATCTCAATTTCTGCAAAGCGGCCCACCCACATTGGGTCTCCTACAAATGTAACCAGACGTGTATTGTCTGCTGTACCCACCAAAAGATTTGGATCTTTTTCTGAAACGTTTTCAATCAAAACACGCTGAATGGTACCTTGCATGGCATCTGTTTTACGGATACTCGATTGTTTAATCCAGTGTTGAACTTTGGCCAAACGTTCTTTTTTGACCGCTTCAGAGGTGGTGTCTTCAAGCTCTGACGCAGGCGTACCTGGGCGCTTTGAATAAATAAAACTATAAGAGTGATCGAAATCCAAGTCTTTGATAAATTGATAAGTTTCTTCGAAGTTTTGCTCTGTTTCCCCTGGAAAACCAATAATAAAATCGCTAGATAAATGCATATCTGGACGGATTTTACGTAGCTTGGCAATCTTCTCAATATATACATCAATAGTATGGTTACGCTTCATGGCTTGAAGCACAGCATTTGAACCACTTTGCACAGGCAAGTGCAGATGAGAGACCATCTGTGGTAAGTCTCGATAGCATTGAATCAGCTCTTCAGAAAACTCAAGCGGATGTGAAGTGGTATAGCGTAAACGTCCAATCCCTGGAATTTCTGAAACGAGTCGTAACAATTCTGGGAAGGTACAAATACCCCCTTCAAAAGTTTCACCACGATATCCGTTTACATTTTGTCCAAGCAGTGAAATTTCACGTACCCCTTTTTCTGCAAGTCCAGCAATTTCTGCAAGTACGTCATCTAAAGGACGTGATACTTCTTCGCCACGGGTATAAGGAACGACACAGAATGAACAGTATTTTGAGCAGCCTTCCATGATTGAAACAAAAGCTTTAAACCCTTCAACACGCGGTTCTGGTAAAAAGTCAAACTTCTCGATATCTGGAAAAGAAATATCGACCAATTTGATTTTGTCTTTTTTCGGTTTTTCAATCTGATCTTGATGTTGATCTAACATTTGCGGCAGACGATGCAAGGTCTGCGGGCCAAACACCATATCAACATAAGGCGCACGTTTTTGAATATTGTCACCTTCTTGTGAAGCAACACAGCCACCTACGCCAATAATCAGGTCAGGATTTTGCTGTTTCAGCTTACGCCAGCGACCTAACTCACTAAATACTTTTTCCTGTGCTTTTTCGCGAATCGAACAGGTATTCATGAGCAGAATATCTGCTTCTTTTGGGTCTGTGGTGAGCACATAACCATGTGAATCGCCTAAAAGATCTGCCATACGATGACTGTCATACTCATTCATCTGGCAACCTTGAGTTTCAATATACAATTTCTTGATTGAAACATCAGAGGTGTGCACAGGCTGGTTGACAGTGTTTTCTGAGGCAGCTTTGGCACCATTCGGGATGAAGGTTTGAACCGTCATGTAGGCTCCTAAACAAACTGGATCGACAAGTGTATAGGGTACACTCTTTTAAAGGGCGCAATTGTAGCAGCATTTGCAAAAAAGATATCAAAATAAATAAAAGTGAATAGACGTTGATTTTTCAATTAAAATTTAGAGATGATTAATAGTGGTGAATCAGCAGGTTACATAACACAACAGTAGGATGCATGAAGAATAATTACACTAGCAGTGCATCACGAATGTTGGGGTTTTGGAAAGCATCTATGGCATGGAATAAAAACAGCAAATCTTGGGTTGACATGATCCTGAACAGTAAGCTAATCCGTTTGGGAGTACTGGGCAGTATCGCAACCTTGTCTGGATCGACGGTCTTTGCTGCAGAAGAACAATTTAATGATGCATTACGCGCTGCAAATGCAGGAGATACATCATTGCTGGACCAATACCAGCTTTCTATGCAAAACGATGTTTTAGGTTATTATCCAGAGTACTGGAAACTCAATACCAATCTCACGCTTCAACCGTCGAGTGCCATTACCAATTTTGCACAGCGTTATCCTCAATCTGCGATGTCAGAAAAACTTGCAGCGGACTATGTCGAAGAAAAAGTGAAGCTTGGCGATTACGCCAGTGCCCAACCTGTATTGCCTTATGTTACCAATCCAGATCGTGCAGAAAGTTGTGCATTGGCTCAGGTGCGTGCGAAATCAGGTGATGACCTGGTCTTTGCCGAATATAAGGATATCTGGCTGACCACCAATACCCAGCCAGATTTATGCAATGGTCTTGGTCGTATGATGCTTGCCAGTCCACTAATGACAGCACAAGACAAGCAGCAACGGTTATGGGGACAATTACGTGCAGGTCAGGCAGGTCTTGCGCTGAGTACGGCGCAAACACTAGGCATGAATTTATCACTGGCACAGCTAAATCAGATTCAGACTGCACCACAAAACTATCTATGGTCTGCACCCAAAGCTACAAATCTGGATTATGCTTATCTGATCTTTGCATTTGGCCGTTTGGCAGATACTGATCTTACTGGCGCATTGGCATCGGTACGCCGTGTGGCTGAGGGGACGCCGCCAGATGTACAGAAATATTTATATCGTACCGTCGCCTACATTGGTGGTACCACAGTGATGAAAAATAATTTCAATCGCGAGGTGCTTAACGATTTTGATATGAGTTATGGCTATCCATTTAGCCCAGAAGAAGCCGAAATTTATGCACGTCAGGCACTTCGATTTGGTGCGTGGGAAAGTCTGATTCGCGCAATCGATAGCATGTCGGTATCACAAAAACAGGAAGATCGTTGGCAATACTGGCTGGCAAGGGCGCTTGAACAACGCAATGATCGTAATGCCAAAGTGACAGCTCAGCAAATCTATCGCAAATTGGCGCAATCTGGAGACGATTATCATAATCTATTGGCAAAAGACCGTTTAGGTGAGCGATATAACAATATTCCAGTTAATGCTCAAGCGAGTGCAGGGGATTTAGATCGTTTAAGACGAGATATTCATTTTAACCGCGCCTTTACCCTGAGACGGATTAATGCGCCAGATAATTATGTGAATCGTGAGTGGAACTGGGCGGTTAGACAAGCTTACTTGCGTCAGGATGATGGATTATTGCTTGCCGCAGCGCAACGTGCTCAAGAGATTGGTTGGTATGATCGTGCCATTTATGCTGCAGATCGAACCATCAATAAACACAATTATAGTTATCGCTACATCATGCCGCATCAGGTGACTGTGGTAAATCACAGTAATAATGCAGGCGTTGATCCAGCTTGGGCATATGGCCTGATGCGCCAAGAAAGTCGCTTTGTGACTTCGGCACGTTCGCATGTGGGTGCAGGTGGTCTGATGCAAATCATGCCTGACACAGCCAAGTTGGTTGCACGTCAGATGGGTGAAACTTACAACCCTGCAGCATTAACTGATATGAATACCAATATTCGTTATGGTACGTTTTATTTGTCTATGATCCAAAACCAGTTAAGTGGGAATGCTGTGCTGGCAACGGCTGGCTACAATGCTGGTCCTAATCGTGCGCGGCGCTGGCAACCGGATTCTGAGACGATTGCAGCAGATCAGTACACAGAAAGTATTCCTTTAACTGAAACGCGGGATTATGTCAAAAATGTGATGACAAATGCGACGCACTACGGTGTTTTACTGGGGCAAGGGCCTCAGTCACTAGAGCAGAGAATGCGTGTGATTCCTGCACGTGCTACGCCTTAATCGGGTTTTGTTTGAGATAACATTAAGTTTTGATTCGATGAAAAAGAAACGTTTTGCATCTAAATATCTGGCAGGATTCATAGGCACATTTTTGTGGGTCTATGTATTGCTGGTTGCACCCAATACGCATGCAGATCCTGGTCATTTGCAGGGTTATGTCATGCAAATTGAAATGACACCTGCAACTTGTAGTCTGGATGCATCAAAAAGAAAACAGCGTAAATGTCTTGAGGGATATTCGTTGACTGTAATGGGGCTTATACCTGAAACCTCTAGTCAAGATTGTAAAACAACGACATCTGCCTCCTTATCTCCAATTCAGACCAGCGTGGTTGCTCGTCTGATGCCTGATGAAAACAACAGAACACAACTCTGGCGAAATGTTGGTGGATGTATGCCGATGAATGCGAGTCAATATTTTAGAACAATTGTCAACTTTGCAGATCGCTTAAAAATTCCTGCGGAATTGACGGGGCCTATTTCTAAAGATGTCCAGAAAAGTACGATTCGGCAGCAGTTTATGCGTCTAAATCCAAATTTACCTGCGAATGGCATTCGTTTTAGCTGTCAAAGTGTACGTACCAAGCCGATGCTTACGGAGGTTCAAGTCTGTTATCAGGTCAATGGTAACTATACTCAATGTGCCAGCCATGTCGTTTCTAGCTGTCCTGATGAATTTACCATCAAGGGAAGTTATTAGCCGATCTGAACCGTTGGTTATTATTTTATTCATATTTCCTATCATACTTTTGTTGAAATCCATTCTCTTTTACATGCAACTGTTTAAGGTTTGGAGTACAATTCTTGCCGTTTATGATTATTAGATTAAATGGACTATCTGTTTAATCATCTTAACGATCCTCAATTGGAGATAATTACATGAAGCAACCCGTTCGTGTTGCCGTTACTGGCGCTGCAGGTCAAATTGGTTATAGCTTGTTATTCCGTATTGCAAGCGGAGAGATGTTAGGGAAAGATCAACCAGTTATTTTGCAATTGCTTGAAATTCCAGTTGAGAAAGCTCAACAAGCGCTTAAAGGCGTAATGATGGAACTTGACGACTGTGCTTTCCCATTATTGGCTGGCATGATCGGTACAGATGATCCAAAAGTTGCATTTAAAGATGCTGACTATGCATTACTTGTGGGTTCTCGTCCGCGTGGTCCTGGCATGGAACGCGCTGACTTATTGAAAGTAAATGGTGAAATCTTCATTGGTCAAGGTCAAGCCCTGAATGAAGTGGCAAGCCGTGACGTTAAAGTATTGGTTGTAGGTAACCCTGCCAACACTAACGCTTACATCGCAATGAAATCTGCACCAGACCTTCCAGCGAAAAACTTCACTGCAATGTTGCGTCTAGATCATAACCGTGCGTTGACTCAAATTGCTCAAAAAGCAGGTGTTGCTGTAGCGGACATCGAGAAGCTAACCGTTTGGGGTAACCACTCTCCAACTATGTATGCTGACTATCGCTTTGCAACTGCAAATGGCGAAAACCTAAAAGACAAAATCAACGATGCGGAATGGAACAAAGATGTGTTCCTTCCAACTGTTGGTAAACGTGGTGCTGCGATCATCGAAGCGCGTGGTTTGTCTTCTGCTGCATCTGCTGCGAACGCTGCAATCGACCATATGCGTGACTGGGCACTTGGTACCAATGGTAAATGGGTCACTATGGGTATTCCATCTGATGGTTCTTATGGTATTCCAGAAGGTGTTATTTACGGTGTACCTGTAACTTGCGAAAATGGCGAATACAAACGTGTTGAAGGTCTTGAAATTGACGAGTTCAGCCGTGAACGTATGGATAAAACACTTCAGGAACTTGAAGAAGAACGTGCTGCAATTGCTGACATGTTAAAATAAGATCATCTGATGAAGATGGAAAGGCACTTCAAATGAAGTGCCTTTTTTTATCCAATACAAGTTTAAAAAGCCTAAAGTAAACAAACCATAACAAGAATATCGTGTGATCACACTGACACTTAAGTTTGCTTTGACTATAGTTAAAGCAATGATTCATAAGATGTGATGAGAGGAGAAAGATAATGTTTGAACCACAACCGACTTTAGAATTACTGTTTGAACAATTGGGTCTGGATGCCAGTGAAGAAGCGATTGATCAATTTATTAAAACCCATCAATTACCTGCTGATGTCGCGTTACATCAAGCAGACTTTTGGACAACTGGTCAACGCCAGTTTCTAGAAAGTCATTGGGAAAAAGATGACGACTGGGCAATTGTAGTTGATGAGTTAAATCAGCAGTTGCATGTTGACAGTAGTCCTGAAGTTTAATTTCAGGACGCTGCATCATAGACATCACATATTAATGTGCTTTAGCGTGTACTAAAGTTTTAAACCAGTCCAGCTTTCTGATGTTATCGAAAGCTGGATGCTGGTGAAGTAAATCCAGATCGCATACATTTGATTTGCTATATTTATCTAACCAGTGACGGGTCAGTGCTAACTCATCTTTTACTACAGAAGCATAGGCTAGAAAGAAAAACACATCACCATGATTAAGATGGGCCAGTGGCTTTAAAATTTGCTGAGTAATCAATGCAAACTTCGCTTCACGATTGAGCTCAAAATACACCATATAGGCTTTTGCAAGTTGTAACGATAAATCGATATATAAAGACATTGGCATTTCTTCAAACTCAACTCGAGATTGCTCTAAAATAGCAATGGCTTCATGTAGAAAATGTAAACGTTCCTGGCGATTATGGCTTATCGTTACCAACTGTAGACGCAGATCTCCACGCTCTAATGCAAGCTCAGGGGAGTTGCCCGCAAGATAATGCTGGTCTGTTTCACCAATGCGTTCAACAATAATTTTGCTTGTATCAGACATAGATTGATCCTCTTGATTTATTTTTAGTATATGAGGGCCATTCGTAATTTTAAAAGCCTGTCGTTTAGATTCTTGTAGAATAGTCCATCTTATGATGCCCATATTTTATCATCAGTACGTAACCATGCCGTGATAGAAAGTCGTTGCTGATGTGAAAGCAATACTTCATGCAGTAGATCGCTTTGAAATAATACCAGACGATTCGGTTCAGGATGAATCACGTGCCATTGTCCATTTTTATCCTGCAAACGAAGTTGCCCTCCCCAGTGCTCTTTCCATTCTGGATGTAAATAGTAGACGGTTGAAATCACACGGTTATTTTTTTGTTGAGGATTGTCTCGATGTAAGGCGTAAAATTCTCCAGCACGATAACAGGCAAAATGTGCCTCAATGTTTTGAATGCCTGTATAAAATGCACGATTGATCTCATGAGAGAGTCTTTCTAGTAACTGAAGATGCTTTTGTGCAATCGGAAGTGCATCATCAATCCATAAAATATGATCACTACGGATATTGCTCACGACACCATTCTGAATAGCTGCTTCACGGAAATCTTGAAGATGCGTTGTACATTCTTGCACAAGTTGATTCATTAAAGCCTGAGGATGTAGATGATCAAGCAAACTAAAACCATGTTGATTTAACTCGTCTAGCACACGATCCAGATCATTTTTTGCGAGTATAAATGTGTCCTGCATAAGGCTTCAAACTTAAAAATCGATAGTTCAAAGTATTCTAAAACAACCGATCAACACGTAACTAAGTTTTTTCATGCTAAAATAGCTGCTGATTTGAGGAATTAACGCAAAAATGAATTACCGTCACCACTTCCACGCAGGTAACTTTGCTGATGTAATGAAGCATGTACTTCTGCTACAACTTTTGACACGACTAAATGCCAAAGACAAACCGTATCGTTATATTGATACGCATGGTGGGGCGGGAAAATACGATTTATCACTGGCACCAGCACAAAAATCGGGTGAATTCCTCACGGGGATTCATCGTCTGGTTCAATTGGGTGATATGGAAAAGCGCCAAGCACCACAAGGTATACAGCAATATTTAAAATTGGTAGATGCGATTCGTACTGAAGAAGGAAAAGGAACTTATCCTGGTTCTCCTTGGTTTGCTTTACAAGCAATGCGTGAGATTGATAAAGCCACTATTTTTGAAATGCAGCGTGATGTGTTTCAACAACTTAGAGACAATATTCGAGACAAACGTGCAGGATTGCACGAGCGTGATGCTTATGAAGGCTTGCTTGCAGTAATTCCACCGAAGGAAAAACGTGGTCTGGTCATGATTGATCCTCCTTACGAACTTGAGCGTAAGGATTTTCCTCAGTTGGTAGAATTATTACGTGAAGCCCACAAAAAATGGCCAACGGGCGTGTTTGCTGTGTGGTATCCGATTAAAGACCGCGCCATGATTGAACGTTTCGAAAAGAAAATGTTTAAAACAGGTATTCGTCGCCAGCTCATTTGTGAAGTATGTGTCTGGCCAGATGATACACCCGTCGGGCTCAATGGCTGTGGCTTGTTAGTCATTAATCCACCTTGGCAGTTTTCAGAAGATGCAGATCAGGCATTACAGTGGTTATTTCCGCATTTGCGTATGAGTGAAAATGGTGGGCATGCTGCGGTACGCTGGTTGGTCGGTGAGTAAAGAATTACGGTCGAAGAGAGCATTCTTGGGAATACATAACAATGACAAATGCACCAAAATCCGAACACGACACGAAGGTTGATGACCATTCATTTGATGGTATTACCTTTGAAGTTGTTGAAGAAGAACATACCAACGAAGGACAGCGCGTAAAACGCCGTGGTATTTACTTGTGGCCAAATTTGATTACCACAGCTGCCTTGTTATCTGGTTTCTATTCGATTATTGCGAGTACAAATGGAAACTATGTGCAGGCCATCTACGCCATTTTTTTGGCGGCTTTATTAGATGGTCTGGATGGGCGAGTTGCACGTGCCATTGGTGCCCAGAGTGCTTTCGGTGAACAGTATGATTCCTTATCAGATCTACTGGCGTTTGGTGTTGCACCTGCAATGTTGATGTATAGCTGGAGTTTGCATGAGCTTGGTCGAATTGGTCTGGCTTGCTGCTTTATTTACACAGCCTGTGCTGCATTTCGTCTAGCACGATTTAATGTTCAGATTGGCGTAGTCGACAAGCGTTACTTTATTGGGATTGCCAGCCCATTAGCCGCTGTACTAGTGATTACGTTAGTTTGGGTTAGTCGCGATTATCCATTTATTTTTGATTTACGTGATATTACGATTCAGATCATTTATGCCGTATATATGGTGGTTGTGGCATTACTCATGATCTCAAACATTAAATATTATTCATTTAAAGAAATGGATCGAAAGCGGGTTCCATTTGTCGTGATGTTGCCTGTAGTGCTAATTTTTGCAGCAATCACTTATAATATTCCTGTTGGTATCCTGGTGGTGTCCTTGATCTATGCAGCTTCAGGTTTTATTACCACTTTATTTGCACACAAACAGGCTGTAAATAAAACAGAGTGATTTAGAGAGGTTCAGTATGCAAATGTTGATGACTCCCTTTAATCCATCCATGCAACTGAGCCCACAATCTCAGCAGAAGACACTCGCATATCATCCGCCTAAAGGCCGTTTTAAGCTCATTTATCAAGGGCTTATTCTGCCTAATTTGCCATCACCGCTTCATTATATTAACTTTATTAGTCTGATTGGTCAGGCTAGAGTTCCGATTTTATATAATAAAAACATCCTAAAGCGTAAAGCATTAGATACAGCCAGTGTTTTTGTCAGCAGTAGCCCTCATCAGGCCAGTCAACTTAATTCCTATTCTATTCAGCAGCAATGTCATTTTGATCGGGGCTTTAAGTTTGATGAAATAGATGAGATTCAAGGCAATTTCCCCAACTTCATATTTCAACGTAAAGATGCCAATTTATCCATAGATATGAGGGTTCATACCCTTAATGTGCTTTCACATTACACGCCGTTAAAGTGGGGGGTATTTGAGCATTGGTCATTACTGTGTTGGTGTGAAGGACGGATTACCTTACAGAACCAATGCTATGAAATACAGGGAATGGGGAGTTTTGAATATGCGCGTTCAGCACATCTGCCATATATGCCAGTCTGTTTTTTTACACATCAAGTGTTGAATCTGGATGAGCAAACACAAATTTTATTAACTCAAGCACGCAATCAGTGGGATCAGATTGTTTACTCGCGATTAGACATTCGGAGTTTAAATGGACATGTTGAAAATCATAAAGAACAAGTAGAATTTCAAATTCAACGTCTTTACCCGAAAGTGATCACACCCAATTCTAAAGAAATGTATTTACCACGCGAATTTTTTTGGCAAATTTATAGGGATGGTAAGGTCTATTTTGAAGTTAAAGCACAAAGTCGCGGGGACTATAAGTTCGGTGTGGGTTCAGGATTTGTAGGCAGCTTTAGTTATGTTGCTTACTGGAATCAACAGATCTTTTATGGTGAAAGTGGCTATATTGAATATATTGATACGAGGCCGTTACTCTGGCAAGAGAGACATGAAACACCATTATTGGAGCTTAAAGAGATTGAAATTCAACCGTGCATGCTAAAAAAAGATGAAAAATGAGGAAAAAATCATAATTTTGGGTGAAAAATGTTCGCTTGATAAAAAAGAAAGAGAAAAGGGGTTGCGTATGTGTGGTTATGGTGTAGAATGCACATCCATCGGCGGTGATGCAGATAAAAACTTGTTGATAAACAAGGGTTTGGCTAGATTGGTTGGATTCTTGAGTTGATTGATAAGTTTTAAAAATATCGAAATTACCTGTTGACTTTGAAGAGATTTAGAGTAACATAGCCGACCTAGCTTGATGATGACGAATCATCGAGAAGATCATTAAGAGAATAGAAGAACAACTTGTGTGGATTTTTACTGGTTGATTGATTGATATATTATCATTGATTGATTGGTTTAAATTACTCGAAGTTTATTTGAGCGAAATTTAAGTCAGAAAATTGATGAGCCAGAATTGGTGTCTTGTTCTTTAAGAAAGGC
>NZ_KB849626.1:490845-619423 GCF_000368685.1 Acinetobacter baylyi DSM 14961 = CIP 107474
CAAAGTACGGCACACACTGTGAAATACAATCCACAGTCAAAATAAGACCCGAAAATGTCCATAAACAGTTTGCTGGCGACAATAGCAAGAGTGAACCACCTGATCCCTTCCCGAACTCAGAAGTGAAACCTCTTCGCGCTGATGGTAGTGTGGCGTTAGCCATGTGAGAGTAAGTCATCGCCAGCTTTTAAATACTAAAGCCCCCAGGCCAAACGCCAGGGGGCTTTTTTTATGCAGAAAATAAATTAAATAGAAAGGAATAGAAAAAGAAATCAATCACACATAGAACTAAACAGTAAAAAAGGGCTTATGCCCTTTTTTACTACGGTTAAATAAAGATTATTGACCCTTCCACTGATCAATAAATGCCATGGTTAACTTCGCTGCGTTACGCTGTGCGATGCCTGAACCAAAGAAAGCCGCAACGTTTGGATCATGATCTGCACCTGCGAGGTCAGACAAGCTACGAAATGCAATAAATGGAATATTATTCGAATAAGCAACTTGTGCCACAGCTGCTGTTTCCATATCTACACAATCACCTAATAAATTTTTATGCAAATATTCACGATATTCTGCATTTGCCAAGAAAGCTCCGCTTGAAATACCACGTTGACCAATCACAATTTTAGGATGATAACAATTTGCGCCTGAGCAAATTGGTTCTAACTTGGTTTCTGTCGGTTTTTGAACTTTATCGATCATGTTTAACATCTTGCTATCGACAGGGAAGTCAACACGCATTTCACCATAAGCCATTGGAACATCGGTATCACCAAATTTGCTGGTCAGTGCAACACTTTTATAATTGCTTGAATTCATTACATTGGTTTCACGAAGAAACTGATTTTTCCATGCTGGAACATTGTCGGCCAGTTTGATTCCCAAGCAGGAAATATCACCTGGTTTACCACATGCTGAAGGTAAATCTTTTGTATTGTTATAATACACTTCATTTGGAGCAAGCCAGCTTTTTGCAATCACGACATCACCAACATGTAGATCGGGATTCAAGCTTCCTGCAATACCGCTAAATACAATACCTTTAAGGTTGAAATGATCTGTAATCATTTGGGTTGTCATCGCGGCATTGGTCATGCTAATACCACTTAAGGTAATCACGACCTCAGCACCTTCGAGTGTACCCGTCACAAACTTTCTACCATTGATGATGTATTCTTTTTTATCTTTGGTCGATTCAATGAGTAAATCTGCTTCCTGTCCAAATGCAGCAATAATGGCTAAACGAGGTGTGCTATCTGTTAAGTGATTCATACTATTTGTCATAAGTTGATTCTTTGATAAAGGTGTTGTGGTGGTTGTACATCCAATTAAACTTACTGTAAGTCCAATTGCACCCAGAAGTATTGATAATTTTGAGAAACTCATAATTTGCCCTTTATTGAAGATAAACTTAAAAGTAATATGAGTTATCATAAAGCAATAAGTATTCCAAAAATCATAATAAGTCATGAAATATCAGCATCAAATTATACTATTTGGTCAATTTGACGTCGGGCATGCTTTAAGGCAGTACGTAATCCTTCTTCAAGGGTTGGATGATAGAAAGGGTGATTTAATATGGTATCAATTGTACTTTGTTCTGAAATCATCCAAACTAATAGATGTGCAAGATGTTCACCTTGTTCTACCAAAATTTCTGCACCTAAAAGTTGTCGGCTTTTGGGATCGATATAGATTTCAGTTGCCCCTTTATTTTTCCCTAAAACTTTGGCGCGTCCCTGTTTTTCATAGGAAACGTAACCTGTAATAAAATCGATGTCGTGTTCTTTCAATTGTTTATATGATTTGCCTGCAATTGCCATTTCAGGGGAGCAAAAAACGATACCTAATGGGGTTAATGTTTTGACATTTTCAATTTTAGGAAAATTTAGACAATTGTGCACCAGCATTTTACCTTCATAGGCCGCTTCATGTTGTACTGGCGTAGTCGTATGTGCATCACCTGCAATGAAAATTGGAAGATTTGCCAATTGTTTCGTGTCTGGATCTATTGGAAGTTTTTTTACATCAGAAAATTGAGATGAAATTTGTTCTAGATCGAGTGTAGCAAGCAACGAATCTCGGCCTGTTGCATGCAGTAAATAATCAAAATGCTGTGTTCGCTTTTTTCCATTTTCTGTATATGAAACTTTTACTTTATTTTGATCTAGAGACATATCATCTGGCAGTATTTCAAATTTGATGTCTAATTCTGCACTTAAAATTTGTTGAGCGAGCTCCTGTAAAGCTGGACTAGTTAATGTGCCTATTCGTTTACTTCGAGCAAAAATCGTGGTTTTAACGCCTAATCTGGACATGGCCTGAGCAAGCTCTATCGCGATTACACCGCTACCAATGACAGCAACTGACTCAGGAAGAGTGGGTAACTCAAAGATGTCATCGGAGGTAATTAATCGATCTTTAAGTCTTTGTTTAAGTTCCGCGGGAACACTTGGTGTTGAACCTACAGCCAATATAAAAGAACGTGCCTGATACTGTTGATTATTGATTTGAACAGTATCAGGATGAATAAAAACTGCTTTTCCAGAAATTTTACGTTGTTTTGGCCAATGGTTGACGTCTTTAAGGGTTGCAGCAGTAAATTCATCACGCAACTGACGCACATGCGACATGACGTTAGAAGTATCGATTTCTCTTTCTATGTGAGCTTTTAATCCGACCTCTTCAAGATGTGTCAGATCATGAAATCTGTTGGCGGATGAAATAAGAACTTTACTTGGCATGCATCCTACACGTGCACAAGTGGTATCCCAAGGTCCATCGTTCATAATCAGAATATTTTGGGTATATTTGACCGCTTCTTTGTAGGCACTAATACCTGCTGTTCCTGCACCAATAATAATAATGTCGTACATGTCATCTCTTTTTATAAAAAATATAGTTGCAATAAGATGATTAATATTTACATCAATGAGGTGATATGATTTTATTCATTTTGTATAAATACAAAAATCTTATTCCTTTTTGGGAGTGGATTGGGGAATTAAGGAAAACTCTATGAATAAGAAACAACTTATAACGAAGTTGTCTGCGATTGCTGTATCGATTCTGTTAGCGAGCTGTGGGGGAGGAGGCTACTATGATAATAATTCTTCAAACACCTCAAATAATGGAAATACGACAGTTTCAAGCATAACTGTCAGTTCGATTACATTAAAGGATACAAATGGTAATAACGTAAGCGTAATCTCTTCGCAAGGCGTGACAGCTCAGGTGACGGTTAAGGATGCCAATGGAAATGCAGTGAGTGGCGCGATTGTCACTTTTTCTGGAACCAATATGGTATTTAGTACGACCAATGGTACAGTGATGACCAATGCAGATGGTGTTGCGACTATTGGGATTACACCTCAAGATTCAAGTGTAACAGGATATTATTCTTTAACAGCTTCAGCCACATCAAATAGTATTACCAGTTCCAATAGTGCCAGTGTAGGGTTTAGTCGAACCAATATTGTGATTAGTAATTTTTCGTTGGCAAGTTCATCTTTAGAATCTGGTGGTTCTACACTTGTCAATTTAATTACCCAAGATGATTCTGGGAATTACCAAAATGGTCAGACAGTAAATTTTACGACCAGTTGTGGCAGCTTTAGTACGAGTAGCGTTGTCTCATCAAATGAGGGCAATGTAGCAACAACTTATTATGCCTATGATGCTGCGGGCAATTTGTGTAGTGGAAGCCAAACTATTACAGCTACGCTTGCGGCAAATACATCAGCAACCAAAACAGCATCTTTAAATATCACCGCAGCAACAGCAACCTCAATTGTTTATACCACGTCTACCCCGATCAAGCTGGCTATTTTAGACAGTGGATCATCATCCACAGGGCAAATTGAATTTACCGTATATTCTAATGGAACTGTACTCAAGAATCAGGATGTAACGCTAAGTTTAGAAAAGGCGCCAAGTGACTTTAAATTTATTAGTCCAGGAAATAGCGCAACTAAAGTGGTAAAAAGTAACAGTGCTGGAAAAGTGACTGTAAATTTATACCCTGGGAACACCCCTGGGCCAGTAGAGATTAAAGCCAGTTTGCCAGGTGGTTTTAGTGCATTATCTAAAAACGTTACCGTGACTACTGGTCGTGCAACGCAACAAAGTTTCAGTTTATCTTTTTCTAAAAATTCATTACAAAATGATGTGGATGGAGATACTGCAACCATTACTGCAATGCTGGCAGATCGTGTTGGAAATGATGTGCCTAACGGTACTGTCGTGAATTTTACAACAGAGGGAGGCAAAATTGATGGATCTTGTTCTACAACAGATAGCAAATGTAGTGTAACGCTTAGAACCCAAAATCCGCGTCCTGCAGATGGTCGAATTACTGTTTTGGCCTATGTGGAAGGAGATAAAACCTATACAGACGTAAACGGTGATAATATTTATACAGCAGGGGTAGATCTGTTGACCAATAATATTGGTAGTTTCTTCCGTGATGATAATGAAAACAATAGTTATGATAGTCAGAATGGCGAATTTAAATATGTGCGTAGTATTTCGGGCAATAGTCAAACTTGTCAAAATTCAACGTTTGAAGAGCCGAATATTGCAGGTACATGTGATGATCAATTATCTGCGATTTTGCGCCAGCAAATCATAATCTATTTCGCTTCAAGTACAGCAACAATTGCAAATATAGCCAAAACAAGTTCACAATTAAGCTTTAATCTTTATGGGAATAGTGCTTTAACTACACCTTTGCCATCTGGTACAACTGTTGCGATGACTGCAAATGATGATACAGCGACGAACAATCTTACCTGTACAGCAGATTTATTTGATGGTAGTACGCCAGTAGCAAACAACGTACAAAGTACGTTTTATCGTTATAGTTTAAAAGGTTGTGCATCAGGTGATAGTTTTAAAATCACAACCACTGCACCAAACGGTAAAATCTCTAATTTCCTTATAAATTATTAAATTTAAAAGAAATTAGATCATAAAAAAATGACGCCTCGGCGTCATTTTTTATTTTCATCGTGTTCTTTAGAGACTTGTTCCCATACTGACACCCACTGTTGGACGGACATCCATGCTGCTGCAAGCTGATACAAAGCAGCAGATACATATAAAGGTTAATACCAATTTAATCATTTAATAAACCTTGCTGTTTGGCTTGTTGATACAGCTCCATTGAGCGTTGTCCCGATTTACACATGATCAAAATAGGTTTAGGTAAACTATTATAATAGCGGGCAAACGCTTGTATATCGGTCTGTGCATTTTTAGCTTGATCTATCGGTTGGTAGATCAAGCTAATTTTGGCTTGCTCAGCGATATCACGCAATTGGTAAACGGTAACTCCATGACCACGATCATGTTCAGGCCGATGTAATATGACCGATTTAAATCTGTTTTGTTGTACAAGTTGATTAAAATCTTGTGGTGAAATTTCATTGATCATTGCAAGTTCAGGACTCACCTGAGTTATTGCGGATTGTGCCAATGAATAACTAGAGCAGAATCCTAAAGTACATGAAAGAATGAAAATTCTAACAAAATTAGTCATCCAACAGATCCATCTGTTTTGCAAGTTGATAGAGATTGTTTGAACGGTTACCTGTACGGCAGAACATTAAAATTGGCTTTGGCAATTCATTATAATGATTGGCAAAAGTACGTACATCGAGCTCAGTAATCTGACCTGCAACCACAGGTTGATAAACATAATCCAGACCAACATTACGTGAGGCTTCTTCAATCTGAGCAGTGGTCGGTTGTTCGGCACCACCTTCCAAATCAGGGCGATTATTGATGATTGATTTAAAGCCTTTTTCTACCACCTGTGCCACATGCTCTGGCGCGATTTGACCCGCGAAACCGACATTCTCTGTCATTTTGTCACTCCAAATTCTGAAAAAACGTTTATGCTGTATGATAGCACTAAGCATGATATTGAGTTGAAGAGAGGTACGCTTTTTTATAACTCAATTCAACATAAATATAACGCAATGGAGCGCGTATGTACGCTTATACAGTCGAACCGCTGTATGTTCCAAGTGGTCAGGACATGATCGCTGCTGATTTTTATCGTCCTAAAACTCAGAAAAAACCTGCTGTTATTATCATGGCGCATGGTTTTGCTGGATTACGTCAGTTTCGATTGATCGCCTACGCACAAAAATTTGCACAAGCGGGCTATGCCGTTGTGTTATTTGATTATCGTTGTTGGGGCGGCAGTACAGGCAAACCTAGAGAGCTTGTGGTTTTAAAACAGCAAGTTGAAGACTGGAAAACGGTGATCCAGTATGTGAGTACATGCAAGCTGATTGATGAGCGACGTATTGTGTTGTGGGGAACCTGTTTAAGCGGTGGTTATGTACTCAATCTGGCTACCGAACTCAAGCATGTCCAAGCGGTCATTGCTCAGATTCCTTTTGTGGATGGTGCTGAAAGTGCAAAGCTTTATCCGCTACAGCAGCTTCCAAAAGCCTTAAAGCTTTCCAGTCAGGACTATATGGGGTCGAAGGTTGGCCTTGCTCCTAAAACATTGCCTGTAGTTGCAGAACAGCAACTTTGCTTTTTACCTACTTCTGATAGTCGTTTAGGATATTTATCAATCGTCAATCCAGATTATTACTGGAGTGGTCAGGTGCCTGCCCGAGCTTTTTTTCAATTGATTCGTTTTCGACCCATTCAGCAACTTAGAAATATTAGTGTGCCTGTACTTTTTATTGCAGCACAAAAGGATTCCCTGATACCCATTGATAGCAGTCGCGAAGCAGCAACCAATATTGCGCCTTTTGTAGACTATCACGAGTGGAATATACACCATTTTGATATTTATCATGGCATTTGGTTTGAAAAAGCCATTACCACCCAATTAGAATTTTTACATCGACATATGGGAGTAAATTAGCATGATCGTGGTCTGTCCATCATGTGGTGCAAAAAATCGAGTTCCTGAAAATAAATTGGCTGAGCAGCCGCAATGTGGGCAATGTCACGCAAAGCTACTGCCACTTGCACCTATCGAATTAAATGAACAAAATTTCAGTCATTTTATCACCTATAGCGATTTGCCCGTGTTGATTGATTTATGGGCAGAATGGTGTGGTCCATGCAAAATGATGGCGCCTCATTTTGCACACGTAGCTGCTCAAAATCCGCAGGTTATTTTTGCAAAAATTAATACGGAAACTTCACCAAGACTTAGTCAGGCATTTCATGTCAGAAGTATTCCTACACTGGTTTTAATGAATAAAACCACCGAAATTGCTAGAATAAGTGGTGCTTTAAGATCAACCGAACTTCAACAATGGTTAGATCAGCAATTACATTCTTAATCTCGGAGTTAATGTGTTAGACGCTCATATCAGCCCAGAAGGGACTTTATCACTTCAAACGATTGCCATGCCTGCAGATACCAACTGGAGTGGTGATGTATTTGGTGGCTGGATTGTGTCACAAATGGATTTGGCTGGTGCAATTCATGCAGAACGTTTTAGTAAAGGACGTTGTGCCACGATTTCGATCAATCAGATGACCTTCCTGGTTCCTGTGAAGGTCGGAGATGTGATTAGCTGTTATACCAAAATTCTCAAAGTTGGCAACACATCTATCCAGATGCAAATAGAAGTTTGGGATAGTCATGATAGCTCACGACCACCTAAACGAGTGACAGAGGGGGTATTTACCTTTGTTGCTGTGGATGTAAAAGGCAACAAGCGTACAATCGCGGAAGACCTCAAACAGCAGTTTTTACAACACGCCAGTTAAAAATTTGCATGACTCATACTTAATGAATGAGATCAGGATTAGTCATACAGGCTCCCCAGTACATGCTAGGTCGCCTGTATATTTTTTACTTTCAGATCACTGCTCTGCTTATGATTTACGCTTAGGTAACCATGCCCAGACCATTTGGCATTGTATCGGCTCGATACCCGAATCATCTGTAACCGTGACAGGAATAAGCAGTTCTCCTTTCTCCTGATCAGCGATATAGTCCTGCTGTTCTTTAGACAAGGTTGCAGTTGCTGTTAAACCGCCCTGAACCACTTTTAGATAATCTACATGGAGTGATTTAATTAATAAAATCCGATTATCGGGTACGTGCAGACCTGTCAGAAATCCGGTAGCCGTTTCTGCCAATAGTGCCATTGCTGCAGCATGAATCCCTTTAATATGGTTTTGCATATTACGCTGGTTTTCAAGGCGAACAGTAACGTGATGCTGATCTACCTCTAGATAACGAATATTGGCTGTACCAACCATTGGAACAACTCGGCCAAATGCCTTGCTCCATAGCGTACTTCTCAGGCTTTTGGGAAACTTTGAAGTGGCTTTTACCAGTTTTGATAAACGATTGGTTTGTGACATAACATATTCCTTAACGGCAAGAGGCAGCAAAGATCAGTCTTTAAAGTTATTAAATTGTAAAGGAAGACCAAATTGCTGTTCACGCAAAAATGTCATGACCTGCTGCAAGGTATCACGCTTTTTATCGGTCACACGAATTTTGTCTCCCTGAATAGAAGATTGCACCTTGATGCCACTTTCTTTAATGGCTTTATTAATTTTTTTCGCAGTATCAGAGTCAAGACCATCTTTAAGTTTGATCACTTGAACTACATTTTTACCCGAAGCTGTTGCTTTTTGTGGATCAAGTGCCTGTACATCAATTTTTCGTTTATAAAAGTGATTTTCTAACATGCTGTAAACTTGTTCACACTGGAAATCGCTTTCTGTTGAAATTTTAATTTCTTTGGATTTCTCATTTAATTCGATAGAAACATCTTGACCACGAAAGTCAAAACGCGTCTGGATCTCTTTTTGTGTGTTTTGAACCGCGTGATTCACTTCAAAAAGTTCCAATTCAGATACAATATCAAAAGAAGGCATAGTTTAGACCTTTACAAAGGGAAAGAATATTTGAGATGCTAGGCATGTTTTCTTCATTTGCCAAGCGTTGTTTACATCAAAGGAGTGCGCAATGATCCGTAAACAAGAAATTACGACATTTGAGTTCCCAGAAAATGCCATTATCTGGGATGTCCGTGATGCAAGTTCTTATGCTGAAGGGCATGTCAAAGGTGCAGTAAATCAGCCAATAGCCGATTTGGGCGCAGATAGTTTAACTCAGGTGCCGACGGATCAGCCAATTTATATTTTATGTGGTGGTGGTAGTAAAGCTCCACGTGCTGCTGAGAAGCTCGAAGAGTTGGACGGTTCACGTGAATACGTGATTTTGATGGGAGGTACTCGCGCAGCGCAGGCTGCTGGCATCCCACTTGATCAAAATAGCTAAACTCAAAAAGCGCCTTCGGGCGCTTTTTTTGAATGGAAAGAGTCATTGGGCTATGAAGAATAATACGGTTTTTTGATTTTAACTTTTTTGAGGAAACGCTGGGGATTCAGTTTTTGTAATAGATTGGCAGATACAGGACAAGCTTCCCCTAAAATATGCGCGACTAAAATTTCACTATTTAAAGGTGCAAACAAATAGCCTTTAGAACCAAGCCCTGCGAGCGTAAACAGCTTTGAATGGTCTTGTAGCTGCCCAACCAGTGGAAAATAATCGGGTGACTGTGCGCGTACTGAGGCACGTCCATGCCATTCTTCAACAGGTGGCAATGTTTGAGCATACGCAGGGAAGACACTGTGGATTAAATTAAAGTTATGCACATGATCCTCAAGCAACACTTCATCATCATCACGCTGTGGATGGAAGGATGCACCCAGAATTAATTGTTGCGGATGAAGCTGCATACAGTAACCGCCATAACTAAAAGCCTGATCTGGTGCAAAAGGAAAAGTATGTTGCTCAAACCAACTCACCTGACCACGAATTGGTTTAAGCGTTGGATACTGTTCAAATAGCTTTCCACTTTCTCTGGCACAGCAAACAATGGCAGCGTTGCTCTCCAAAATGGCTTGCTCACTAGACAGCAGTTGAACAGTGCCATCGATTTCAATGATCTGATTGATTTTAAACTGCTTAAATTCGATCAGAGGATGCTGTAATACTTGATTGCAAAACAGTTGCGGAGAAATAACACCTGCATAATGTAGTGTCAAATAATCATATTGAGTTTCAAGAGGTGATTGTTGCGCGCTATGTGCATCTAGTACATCTTTGGGATATTGCTCAGCCAGATTTAACAATGAATCAGATGCTTTGAGTGCAAGCTGATTGACCTGAATGAGGCGGAAGGCTTCGAAGTTTTGATAAAAACGACGGGCATACTGCCAGCACAGTACCATCAGATGATCATGGCATTGAGTGATCGGGCATAATTTTGGATTGAGTAATGCTAAAGGATTACCAGAAGCCCCTGACAAAGGTTGAGACTGATCAACTAAAGTCACGCGATGGCCGCGCTGTGCCAGAGACCATGCACAGTGAAGACCAGCGATCCCCGCGCCAATCACTGCAAAATGCTGCTGTGTAGATGGCTGATTGCCTTTTACCGTAGTGGTTGATTCATGGTCGGGAAATGGCCATATTGCCTTGAGCATTTCGCGTTTATGACCAAACCCACGAGGACGTGAAATGTGAATACCATGTGCTTTCAGACCACGCTTTAAAATACCTGCAACACTAAATGAGGCAAACGTCGTACCATAATCTGATAGTCGCACAATTTGGTTCAGTACTTGCGTTTCCCAGAGTTCAGGATTACATGAAGGGGCAAAGCCATCTAGGAACCATGCATCAACAGAATGGGTTTTGACGATGGATGGAAATACATCGTGTGCATCTCCTAACCATAAATCCAGACTAAAACGCTCATCTGGAAAATTTAAGCGATGACAGCCTGCAATTGGAAAGGGATACTGCTCAATCAGTTGCTCTGCAAGTATTATTAACTCTGGCCAAGCACGAAGCGCACGTTCCAGATCGCTTTTAGACAAAGGAAATTTTTCTACGCTAATCACATGCAGATGGCTATGATTATCGGGTCGTACCTGTTGCCAGAGTTGCCATACTGCCAGAATATTAAGACCTGTACCAAAACCTGTCTCTCCGACACAAAAATATTGATACGGCTTTAAGTCTGCCAGTCGCTCGGTGAGATTATTGCCATTTAAAAATACATGGCGTGTTTCGAGAAGACCATTATCTTTGGAAAAATAGACATCACCAAACTGACGAGAAACTGGAATATCAATTCCATCGACACATTGCCAATCTAAAATTGCAGTTTGAATGCTTGAAGACACGCACAGAGACCTTTAACAACAAGAATATGCCAGTGAGTTTACCACTGGCGACGGCGTTTGGTATAAACATAACTGGCAATAAAAAAGCCCAGAACCACACCAACTGCGAGTGTCGCAGCGCCGTACAGAAACATTTGTGCGCTACGTTCACTTTGTAAAACCTGAATCTGTACAGTCTGATTATCATTTTTTAACTGTAATTCTTGATTCTGAGTAAGTGCATCAAGATTGGCCTGTTCAAGTTGCTTGAGACGACCTGCCTGATCTTTGACCAATGCCTTGATTTTTGCTTCCTGTTCAGCTTTGAGCTTTGCAATTTGCTCAGCCGTCAACGGTTTTTGTGGTGTAGTTGCAGACGTCACTGTGGTTGTCGCAGATGTTGCTGGCACCGTTGATGCTGTGGCAGGTGCAGTCGTAGGTTCGACTGCCCATGCACTTGAGCAGATCATAGATAAACCGATGAAGGATTTCAGCATGTGAGACATATAATCACTCTTTCGGAAATGCTTTATTGAATGGCTTGACATCAATATGTGCATAAATGCCTTCAATTAGAAAAGGCTCCTCTTGTAACCATGCATCTAAAGCTTCACGACTTTCGAAATCGACAATAATTGTACTGCCGTAAAAACCAGCTTGTGGATTACCAAACTCTTTTGGCATTGCGCCTGCAACAATCAGTTTGCCTTCATCGTCCAGCTTTTGTAAGCGCTCGACATGTTTTGGACGAGTGGCTAAACGTTTTTCAACAGTACCTTCGTTATCGGTACAGGTCACTACAAATAAAGGCATAATGATGTCTCGGTGTGTAAAGCCAGATTAGCTTAGGCATCTGGTGATTTAAAATGTTTACGAAGCACAATAAACTGAATAATAATAAAGGAAAACATGACAATCATGTCACCAAAAGCAGTAAATTCTCCCCAATATTTTCCTTGCATGAAAATAAATGCGAAGAAAAAATGCAACAGGGACATGACAATGAACATTACTGCCCAAATATAGTTTAAGTTTTTCCAGCCTGATGCAGTCAATTCTAAAACTGGATCAAATAAACGTTGAATTAAAGGTTTTTTATCTTTACCGAAGTAAGGTGAAAGTAGGAATGCACCAGCAAAAGCGAGATTGAGTAGGACTGCTTTAAGTTTGATGTAAGTATCGTCACGTAATGCTAAAGTTACACCACCTAACACAATCGTCAGTATCAAAATAATCCACTGTTGTTTTTCCAGTTTGAATTTTTGATAAATAAACAACCCGCCATAAATCACGATCATTGAGATGATTAAGCCTGTTGTAGCGACTAAAACTTCGTTGTTATTACTTCCGCCTGTATATCCAATCAACTGTAGTAGTGGATGATGACTATCTTTAGGATCTACTGTTTTCAACAAGTAATAAAAAATAATAATGGGCACAAAGTCTAAAAGTGCTTTCATGTTAGAGTATCTAAACCAGATCAAACGGATAGCATAGTATAGAAGATGCATGGCATAGATTTACATACACATAGCAATATTTCTGATGGAACTTTATCACCATCTTGTTTGGTGGATGCTGCAATTGCATGTGGAATCCATACATTGGCATTGACTGATCACGACACTATGGATGGTCTGGAAACTGCAATACAACAAGCCCAAGGTCATGATATTCAAATTATTTCTGGTGCTGAAATTTCTAGCCAGTGGTCTAGACCCAATACGAAGAAGGCCTATGGTGTGCACATTGTTGCATTAAATATGCAGAATCCTGAGCCTTTACTGGATGCATTAGTTATACAAAAAAATATTCGTGCTGAACGTGCACAACAGATCTGTCAGATTTTACAGCAGTGTACTGGGCAGGATATTTATACAGATGTGCTTCTTAAAGTAGAGGGTGAACCCGATCGGATTACCCGCACACATATTGCAAAAGCCTTGGTGGAAAAAGAAATTGTCGCTCGACCACAACAAGCTTTTGATCGCTTTTTAAAAGAAGGTAAACGTGCTTATGTGAAGTTTGATGGTTTAAATTTGGCAGATACCATTCGGATTATTCATGAGAGTGAAGGATTTGCCATCTTGGCGCATCCTACACGTTATGATTTATCCTCGACCAATGTTCGCTACCTGATTGAGCTATTTGCGAAAATGGGAGGAGATGCCGTAGAACTTCCACCAAGTGTCGATCCTGTTTCTACTCGTCAAATGATTGATCGCATAATTCAACAGTTTGATCTTAAAGTCTCGATTGGGAGTGACTTTCATGGCGAAAATATGCCCTGGATTAAACTTGGGCATACACCTCAACCAAATCCGCATCAAACTGGGATTTGGGAAAGCTTTCGTTAATTTGAGTATCAACTCAGTTTTGTCCGTTATTTCCCCATTTTAAGTAAGCCGCTCTTTGGCTTAAGAGGGTGTAATAGCGCTTCACATGTGGACAGTCGGGTTTATCAAAAGGCGTCATATACCAGCGCTGTACCGATAAACCAATCACGACATCGGCCAATGAAAAATCTGTGCCTGCAACATATGCATTTGTTTTTTTAAGTTGCTGATCAAGAATTTGAATATTCTTGTTCCATGATTGAATACTGGCAGCCACACATTGTAAATCTTGATGCGCAGGTGATTGACGGATGATATGCATTAACGCGTAAGACCAGCTATTGTTCAGTTCGATGCCTTGCCAGTCAATCCACTGATCAATGATAGCGCGTGGTTTTGGGTCTTGGGGATAAAAATGCTGGCCATGATAGGCATTTGCAAGATAACGGATGATGGAATTGGATTGCCAGAGAATAAAGTCGCCGTCTATCAGGATTGGAATGGTTGCATTTGGATTCAGTGTAATAAATGCATCTTCTTGAGGAGAGCGAAAACCACGTCCCCAATCTTCACGTTCATAACTCAGGTTTAATTCTTCACATAACCATAGTAGTTTTCTGACATTGATTGAGTCAGACCGACCTAATATTTTTAGCATGATTGAGTTCTCAACAGTATGTTTAAGCCGTTATTCAAGACAATTCTGTAAACACAATGACTCTAACATACCGACCTTAAGCTAAAGCACATTATGATCAATTACTTAGATGGAAATGTGGATTTATTTATAGTTTAAATGATTAATTTATCTAGTTTTTTCTGATATTCCATGGATATTCGTGTTTAAAGTAATTCTGTAAATAACTTAAAAATAATTCAGTTTTCGGCTGGCGAAATTGACGGTTTGGAAATACCGCATAAATGGTTGTCGGTTCAATTTGATACTCAGGAAGGAGTTCAATCAGATGCCCTTGTTCTAAATCATCCGCGACATGCCATCGAGAGTGATTAGAAATACCCAAACCTTGAAGTGCTGCCTGACGAATTGCCTCGCCAGAGTTTGTTGTAAAGTAAGCTTTCAAGTGAACATCAACAACCGTTCTTTTCTGATCAATCAATTGCCAGTGATCAGTTAGGCCATTTTGATGTTGTTGTAAAATACATCGATGCTGTTGCAAATCTTCAATACTATGTGGCATTCCGTATTGGTTTAGGTATGAGGGAGCTGCACAGATTAGACGATGATTTGTCATCAAAGGTTTGGCAACCAAACTGGAATCATTGAGTTTGCCAATTCTAATGGCTAAATCCATTCCATGTTCAATCAGATCGATATTTTGATCATTTAAATCCAAGTAAATATTCAGAGTAGGGTGAAGCAAAGCAAAATTGGCAATCACCTTGGTTAAAATCTTAATGCCAAATGTTGCGGATGTTGTGACTCTTAAATTTCCTGTGAGCGGTTTATCGCGAGCTGTAAGCGTATCTTTTAACGTTATAAAATCGTCAAGCCAGTATCGACCAAAATCGAGTAATTTTCTTCCTTCATCGGTTAAGGTGATTTTTCGAGTTGTTCGATAAAACAAGCGCAATTTTAATGTGCTTTCAAGCCTTTGAATCCGTTGGCTGGCAACAGACACCGAAATATTGGCTTCTTGAGCTGCTTTGCTCAGTGAACCACAGTCAGCCACGCGAATAAAAAACTGGAAATCGTCTGTATTCATAATCAATAAAATCAGAATAGTCTTTTCTGATTATCCTGCTTTTTTAAAAAATCTTATAGACCTATCTTGGATGATGTAATGAATCGTTCATATTGAGAGCCATCATGAAATATCGCTTTTTAGGCAACTCTGGTTTGCAGGTTTCAGAATTAGGTTTTGGTGCGGGAACGCTAGGAGGCAAAGGACAGATCTTTTCTGCGTGGGGACAACCCGACCAGAATGAGGCCAATCGACTGATTAAGATCTGTTTGGATGCAGGCATTAATTATTTTGATACAGCAGATGTTTATTCTGACGGAGCGTCAGAAACAATGTTAGGCCGAGGCTTAGGTTCAGAAAGAAAAAACAATATTATTTCGACCAAGATTGGATTACGTTACGCATCTGGTTTAAATGAGACTGGCTTTCATCGTCATTACCTAAAAAAAGCAGTCGAAGCCTCTCTTAAGCGATTAAATACCGATTACATTGATGTTTTGCAATTGCATCAATTTGATAGTTTTACCTCGCTTGAGCAGCTGATGCGCACCTTAAATGAGTTAGTACAAAGTGGAAAAGTTCGCTTTATTGGGGTATCGAACTTTTCGGGCTGGCAACTGATGAAGGCACAAGCGATTGCGGAGCAGTATGGCTATGAAAAATTTGTGGCAAATCAAGTTTATTATTCTTTGATTGGTCGAGATTATGAATGGGAACTTATGCCATTAAATGACGATCAACACATCGGAGCTGTGATTTGGAGTCCATTGGGCTGGGGACGTCTGACAGGCCGCTTTGATCGTGAGCATCCAATACCCGCATCAAGCCGTTTGCATCAAACAGCGCAATATGCACCTCCAGTTGATGACGAACATTTATATCGGGTACTTGAGGTGATGCAACAGATTAACACTGAAACAGGTTATTCGATTCCGCAAATTGCACTTTCCTGGTTGTTAGGGCGTCCCACCGTTTCAAGTGTTTTGGTGGGTGCCAGAAATGAGCAGCAACTCCGTGACAATTTGCTCGCTCAGAACTGCGATCTGAGTACAGAATATATTGAAAAACTCAATCAGATTAGCGCTGTGTCTCCGCCGTATCCTTATTATCCATACTGGAATGGGCAGTTTGGAGAGCGCTTCAAGCCCATTGTTGCATCTCAGATGGGATAGTTGTCGAAACTATCGATGGTTTACAAGAGATTATTATCTTGTGCCTGAATGGGTGGAGGTGTTGGTTTACCTAAGGTACTGAGTAATTCAATCTCAATCATACGCACCATTGAATCAAGCGGTAAATCATTGCTTTGGGTGCCAAACGGTTCTTCAATCTCGGTACTCAAGGCATCAAGTCCCAAAAAGGTATAAGTGAGTACGCCCACTAAAATCGGAGTTACCAGACCGAGTGTTGAGCCTAAGCTAAATGGCAGCATAAAGCAGAAGAAATATACTGTGCGATTCAGCAAAACTGAATAGGCAAATGGAATAGGCGTATTGGCAATACGGTCACAGCCCGTTTGAACGAGACTAAATTCAGAAATATAGCCATTCATCTGGGTATAAATAATGTCACTGATCTCACCTTCTTTAAGCGCTTGCATCAGTTCCCAGTGGATGAGGCTGAGCGCATATTGCGGTGCATTAACTTGCTGATAAAGCTGGGTGAGTGCTTGCTGACTCAGTCCGCTGGTTTGAGTGAGTTCGGTTGGATTAGCGGTTTGATGACGTAAACGATCACGTAGAACATTCGCAAATACAATCACATGCTGAATAATTCGTTCACGTCTACCTTGCGGTAAAATGCGACAATCACGATCAAAATGTCGTGCATTTGCAATCAGTAGCCCCCAAAGCTTACGGGCTTCCCACCAGCGATCATAACAGGCACTATTTTTAAATCCCAAAAAAATGGACAGCACAACACCAATCAGTGTGAAGCCAACAAGAGGCAATTCTGGGAAATGAAAAAGCTGGGTATATTGAATCCCGCCTATTATGGCTGAGATCAACATAATGACCCCAAGTGGTGGCAAAATTTTAGGTAAAATCGTGCCGCGCCAAGAAAACAGCAATTTAAAAATATCAGTTTGGTCACGGACAATCATGGTGATCTATCACAGCTTTTTTTGTGATGATCTTCACCAGTCAAGTCAGGTTTGTCAATATCTGTATGCATGCATTTTTTTTGGCTGAGTAAAGCACGTTCTGCAAATGAAAATGTCCCATCTTTTGCAATAATAAAATGGTCCAGTAGCTTGATTTCGACGAGCTGGCAAGCCTGATAAAGCTGATGCGTCAAATCAAGGTCGGCAGCTGATGGTTCTGCTTTTCCAAAAGGATGATTGTGCGCAATGACAATATGACAGGCATGCTGTTGCAAGGCATAACGTAAGGTATGATTAATTGAAATATTGCAGGCATTTAAAGAACCATAAAATAGTTTTTTAAAGTTTAATTTTCTAAGTTCGCTATCGAGGCATAATACTGCAAATACTTCCTGCTTTTCTCCGAGTAACTCGTAGCGTAAATAATCAAGTACCAATCTGGAAGAATTAAGATTCAAGGCATCTTGATGAAAATAGTGATTTAGATAGCGCCGTCCTAATTCTTTAACAGCCATAAGATGCGCATATTTAGTGGTTCCAATACCATGAAAATGCGACAGTTCTTGCAGCGATGCATCAAAGACTGGATTTAAACCGCCAAAGTGTTGAATCATCAAACGGGCCAGTTCAACAGCAGAGTGTTGTTTAGAGCCTGTTCTCAAGAAAATCGCAAGTAACTCTGCATCAGATAGACTCTCAGGCCCCGAATGTAATAAGCGTTCTCTGGGCCGTTCTTGTTCAGGCCAAAATTTAATAGATTGATTCATTATGATAAAAGTATGTACGTTGTAGTTTTGATTTGAAAATGACAATCACTTGGGTCAATTCATATTTAATGCTATTGTGAGCGCCACTGCAACAGAAAGGTAAACTGTTCGTGAGCTTTGATTTAAGTGTCATTCCAAATAAAAATATTATTCTAGCTGTCACAGGGGGAATTGCTGCCTATAAGAGCGCAATTTTAGTACGCCGTTTAAAAGATTATGGTTTTGATGTACGTGTGGTCATGACACACGGCGCACAAGCCTTTATTACTCCGCTGACTTTTCAGGCACTGTCTGGGTATCCAGTACATACCGAATTGCTGGACCCTGAAGCAGAAGCGGGAATGGGGCATATTGAACTGGCACGTTGGGCCGATCTGATACTGGTTGCCCCAGCAAGCTGTGATACGCTGGCAAAGTTTGCCCAAGGCTTAGCAGATGATTTGTTAAGTACACTTTATCTGGCAACCAAAGCGCCTGTCTGGGTTGCACCTGCCATGAATCAGCAAATGTGGGCAGCTAAAGCCACTCAGCGTAACCTGCAAACACTGGTCGATGACGGTGTGCATGTCATTATGCCAGATGCGGGTGCACAGGCCTGTGGGGATGTTGGATTGGGCCGTATGCCTGAACCAGAGCAACTGGCTTATCAGGTTCGTGAATATTTTCATAAAGCTCAACGGGCTATTGCAGAGAAATTTGGTTTGCTTGCGGGGCAGCATGTGGTGATTACCGCAGGCCCAACGCGAGAGGCGATTGATCCAGTACGTTATATTTCCAATCATAGTACTGGAAAAATGGGATTCTCTTTGGCTGCAGCCTGCTATGCAGCGGGTGCTAAAGTATCTTTAATTGCAGGGCCAGTGAGTTTGGATACCCCGAATGGTGTCAAGCGGGTTAATGTGTCCTCAGCGGTACAGATGTTGGATGAAAGCCTGAAAACTTTAGAGCAGGGCTGTGATATTTTTATAGCGACTGCTGCCGTAGCGGATTATCGCGTTGCTCAAGTTTCAGATCAGAAAATTAAAAAATCAGGTGATGAACTTGAGGTCAGTCTGATCAAAAATCCTGATATTGTGGCCACCATTGCCCAACAAGCTCAAAGACCCTTTATGGTAGGTTTTGCCGCCGAAACACAAAATGTTGAAGAATATGCTGCTGGCAAGCTGGTTGCCAAGAATCTGGATATGATCGCTTGCAATGATGTATCACGTAAAGATATTGGATTTGCATCTGATGAAAATGCCATGGTGGTGTTTTTTGCAGAGCAATATCACTTGAAAAAACGTGAATTAGAAAAAGCGTCTAAACAGGAAATTGCCCAGCAATTGGTTGAATCTATTTCGGATGCCTTACGACGAAAACTGTAAATCAAATAGTTATATTGTTTAGCTAAAGCTCCTGAAAAAGGAGCTTTATGTTTTTTGAGAAACCAGATATTTTGGTGAGGCAGATAACCTGCACATCAATGGATCTCAGTCTATGAACAAGAAAATATTAGGAAGCATATTACTCATCGGTTCTTTAAGTGTTAGCCACCTTGCTATGGCAGCCAGCCTTCAGAACAACATGATCAGTATTGCAACAGCATATTCAGATTTTTCAAAATCAAGTAATGTGAAAGATGCTGAAACCGCATTGAATAAGATGAAATTGGCTGCTATTGATTCACAAAAATCAAAGCCATCCAAACTGGCCAATAAACCCGACAATAGTGCCGAGGTGATGGATTATCATAAAGGGTTGGATCAATTAGTTGCTGAAATTGATAAGACCAATCTTTTAGTCAAGGCTGGAAAACTTGATCAGGCCAAAGTCGAAGGTAAAACCTTACTTGATATTCGTAATGTAAATCATAAAAAATTCAAATAATAACAATATAAAAAAAGCTACCTTTGAGAGGTAGCTTTTTAAGTAGGAGATTTAAGCTTTTAAGCTTGACCTTCTACTGCAGTTTGAGCGCGTTCAAGATTAGCTTCAAACTCTGCATCAAAATTGATTGGAGTGAGAAGTAATTGAGGGAAGCTTCCCTTCGTTACCATATCATTGACTGCTTCACGTAAGAACGGGAACAGGATATTCGGGCAGTAAGCCCCTAAAATATACGGTAAGCGATCTTCTTCGATATTATCAATTAAGAAAATACCAGATTGAGTTACGTCAACAATAAAAGCAGTCTCACCTTCATTATTTGCTTGAACCACAACTTTTAAAGAGACTTCAAAATGTGTTGGATCAATTTTTTCTGCAGAAGAAGATAAATTGATATTCAGTTCAGGCTGCCATTGTTTGGTAAACACTTGCGGGCCTGGTACTTCAAATGAAATATCTTTGGTATAAAGACGTTCTAAAGCAAGTTGTGGTTGAGTTTGTTGTTCTTCACTCATTCTTTTTTCCTTTACTGTACAAAGCGAGATTAAGCCAATAATTCGTCGAGTTTACCATCACGCTCTAAAGCATAAAGCTGATCAAAACCGCCAATAAACTGGTCATTGATAAAAATTTGAGGCACTGTACGGTGATGGGTGCGTTGCATTAATTCAACACGTACTTCTGGTGCTTCATTGGACAGATTGATTTCTTTATATTTAACGCCTTTGCGCTCAAGTAGTTGTTTTGCACGAATGCAATACGGACACACCGTGGTCGAATAAATGGTGATATTTGCCGCCATGAGGTTAACTCCTTAAGCTTTGGTTTTTGCTTTAACTAAAGGTAAGCCTTGTGCTTTCCAATTGCTGATTCCACCATCAAGGCGGTAGCTGTCGGCATGGCCTATCTTTTGTAGGGCACTGCCAGCAACCTGACCTAAATTACAAATGAAGACCAATGGGCGCTCACTTGCTTTTAGCTCATCAACATGACTTGTGATCTGGCTATACGGAATATTACGACTTCCGCTGATATGACCTTCACGGAAATCTTTGGCATCGCGTAAATCAATTAACTGGGCATTTTTAGCTTTGATTAAAATACCAAGCGATTGTGGGGAGATTTTGCGTCCGTTACGTTGCCCTTCAAAAATAAAGAACAAAACGATCAGAATCGCAAGCGTACCAAATAAAAAGGGGTGATTCCCCATAAATTCCAACCAACGTTCCACAAGCCACCTAATTAAACTCAAAATTGACGTAGAGTATAGCTCATATACATGGTGATCAAAATCACCAGTTCAAGAGCTAGTTTTATAAAAATTAACTTTTTTGTTGCGCTTCCTGAATCTCATCCAATAAACGCAGATAGCTTTCAAGGCGACGTGGCAAAATTTCACCATTTTGTACGGCCGTTTTTAAGCCACAATTTTTCTCGTGGGTATGGGTGCAGTTACGAAACTGACACTGGCCTAATTGGGTGTCTATTTCGGGAAAACCGTGACGTACCTTTTCAGCATCCAAATGCCATAATCCAAACTCACGGATACCTGGTGAATCAATAAGTGCACCATTTTCTCCAAAAGTAATCAGTCTTGTGGAGGTGGTGGTATGTTGTCCTAGTGCAGAATTTTCAGAAATGATATTGGTTTTCTGTTCGGCCTCAGGAATGATGGCATTGATCAATGAACTTTTTCCAACACCAGATTGGCCTACAAATGCGACAGTTTCATTATCAAGGCGTGCCTTCAGCGCACTTAAATCGCCTTTTGCATGACAGATGAGTGTTTCATATCCCAATGCCTGATATTCATCAAGCATACTGAGAATCGGATCTTGTTCTTTGAGTAAATCTGATTTGTTGAGTACCAGTAATGCAGGAATATTGGCATCTTCGCAAGCGACCAGATAACGGTCGATCAGGCTGGGTGCAGGATCGGGCAAGACGGCAAAAACGATCACGATTAAACTGATATTGGCTGCAACTGGCTTAACCTTATGGTATCGGTCAGGACGAGTCAGTAATGAGCGACGTGGATGAATGGCGGTAATAATACCCAGCCCTGTATTTGGATCTGCCTGCCATTTGACTCGATCTCCCGTGACCAGCATTTCAAGATTGGTACGGGTATGACATCGCCAAATACTGCCCAGTTCAATGGGTTTCCAGAATGGTTCAGGTTCGCCTTCTGCAACAACTGGTGGTTCGGGGTGAGGGTTCGGAATAGAAAGTGCCTGAACTTCAAGCTGGCGCCCATAATGCTGAACCACCAATCCTTCAAGATCACTGGAAGTATCCAGTTCTTCCTGACGAGTTTGCTGCTGTTTTTTGATCCGACGTTGCTGTTGTTCAGTCAAGCGTCGTTTACGAATTAGAGCCATTCATATCCTAAAAACCCATTTACCAAGGTGGCAAAAATAGCATGAACTGGCTATGGAATTACAGCCAAGATGAGAGAAATTTGCTACTATTGATGTTTTTGACGCTTTAAGATTTGACATTTATGAGCAGCACACAGGATACGCGGTTAATCTGGATTGACCTTGAAATGACAGGTTTAGACACAGATAACGATCAAATTATTGAAATTGCCACGATTATTACAGATGATCATTTAAATATTGTTGCTGAAGGTCCTGTTCTTGCTGTTCATCAACCTGATCGGATTTTAAATGCAATGGATGAATGGAACACGCGTCAGCACGGTCAGTCAGGTTTGATTGAACGTGTTCGCCGCAGCAAGCTGACGGCACGAGATGTAGAATTGCAGACACTTGAGTTCTTAAAAAAATGGGTTAATCCGAAAACTTCTCCGATGTGCGGTAACTCGATCTGTCAAGATCGTCGTTTTATGCATCGCTTGATGCCAGAGTTAGAACAGTATTTTCATTATCGTAATCTGGATGTCTCATCGGTGAAAGAATTAGCAAAACGCTGGCGTCCAGAGATCATGAGTGGCTTAAAGAAAAATGCATCTCATTTGGCGATGGATGATATTCGTGACTCTATTTCAGAGCTAAAATATTATCGTGAGTATTTTTTTATTAAAAATTAATACTTGGATTATGATTTTAAAGTAAAGGCCATTCGGGTAGTTAGCACGATATGGTCTTTTTTATTGGGCACGAAGCTTATCTTTATCAATATAAAAATTTATAAATATAAATAACAGTATTTGCGGCTTGTTACAAAAAGCCCATCAGATCAAATTGGAATTTATGGAATTTGTCCTAATATAAGCAATTGTTCAATGTCAATTATAACAATGAGATGAAGATGCAAAGTAATAACCCTATCTTAACCCGGGTTGAAACTTATAGTGATTTTAACCAGTCGATGACAGTGGCGGGTGCTGTCCAAAAATCGGTTGGTTTAACCTTGATCGCTGCAATTACAGGTTTAGCGCTATTCTTTTATTGTGCATTTACTGCAAATGTGGGAATCGCTTACGCTGCAATGTGGGTGGGTGCTATTGGTGGTCTTATCCTTGCGCTGGTTGCAACGTTTAAATCCTCTACAGCTCCAGTTTTGGCTATTCCTTACGCTCTGTTTGAAGGTGCATTTCTGGGCGGCATTTCCTTTATTTTTCAGGCGAAATTTCCAGGCGCGCCTTTACAGGCTCTACTTGCAACTTTTGTCACCACACTGGTCATGTTTGGCTTATATAAGTTTCAGATTATTCGTGCCACTGAAAAATTTAAATCAGTAGTGATTTCTGCCACGATTGCAATTGCGATTGTTTTTGTGGTGCAAATGGTCATGAGTCTGGCTTTTGCATCGAGTGTTCCATATATCTTTGAAAGTAACTGGTTGGGTATTGGTTTTGCGGCATTTGTTGCCGTGATTGCTTCACTTAATTTAATTCTAGATTTTGATTTGATTGAATCCGCTGCGGCACAGCATGCACCAAAATCATTTGAATGGTTATGTGGTATTGCATTACTGTCTACCTTAGTCTGGATGTACATTTCGTTCTTACGTTTGATCGGAATATTGTCAAACGACTAAAATGATCAGTCCCAAATAGCCTCAATCGCATTCTTTAGAGAGTGCGATTTTTTTATGTCTATGCAAAAAAGATGCTTTATGCAATTTCGCAAAGTGTCGAAGCTTGGCATTATGCTTCTAAATTTATTAAAGTGAGAAACCCAATGGCACAAGGACTATTAACAGGTAAGCGCTTTTTAATTGCAGGTGTTGCTAGTAAGTTATCAATTGCATACGGTATTGCTCAGGCATTACATCGCGAAGGTGCAGAGCTTGCATTTACTTATCCAAATGAAAAACTAAAAAAGCGTGTTGATGAATTTGCTGCACAATTTGATTCAACGCTGGTTTTTCCTTGTGATGTTGCTGTTGATGCAGAAATTGACAATGCTTTTGTAGAACTCGCAAAACATTGGGATGGTGTGGATGGTGTGGTTCATTCGATTGGTTTTGCACCAGCGCATACACTGGACGGCGATTTTACGGACGTGACAGATCGTGAAGGTTTCCGTATTGCACACGATATCAGTGCCTATAGCTTTGTCGCAATGGCACGTGCAGCGAAGCCATTGCTTCAAGCGCGTCAAGGCTGCTTGTTGACGCTGACTTATCAGGGTTCTGAGCGTGTGATGCCAAATTACAACGTGATGGGACTTGCCAAGGCATCTTTAGAAGCTGGTGTTCGTTATTTAGCATCTAGTCTTGGAGCAGATGGAATTCGTGTTAATGCGATTTCTGCGGGGCCAATTCGTACCTTGGCGGCCTCAGGTATTAAATCGTTCCGTAAAATGCTCGATGTCAACGAAAAAGTATCCCCGTTGAAACGTAACGTGACTATTGAAGAAGTGGGTAATGCTGCATTGTTCTTATGTTCACCTTGGGCTTCAGGTATTACGGGTGAAATCATGTATGTCGATGCGGGTTTTAATACCGTAGGAATGAGCCAAGCAATTATGGATGAAGAATAATCATAATTCTGTCCATGAATAAAAAAATGATGCCTTTGAGCATCATTTTTTATAGTTTTAAGTATTTTTTAATCTACATATTTACTAAAAAACAAACAACAATAAATAGACAGCTTTGTCTGATTTGATTAAAATTTTACTTAACTATGAGTTTTATTGATAAGAACAATGTCATTTCATCTATTTGGCGCATTAGAACGCTTAGGGTTGAGTGCACAACAGCGTGCCTTACATCTTACCCTCTCAGATGTTTCCCTGAATAGTCAGGTCTACTTACAACGTATACAAGGGCAGCAGCAGCTTAATCAGGGCAGTAGCGCCGAACTCATCTGTTTTTCCAGTCATGCACATTTGCCGCTTAAACAATTTATCGGCTGTCAGGCCGCAGTCGATCAGGTCACCGATACAGGACAATTATTCCGTAGCAGTGGCATCATCACCGCCGCAACCCAGGGCCAGAGCGATGGAGCACTAACCCTTTACACTCTGACCTTACAAGACCCAACTGCACTGTGGCATAAACGCCGTAACAGTCGTGTCTTTATGAACAAAAGTGTACGCGACATCAGCGAAATCCTGTTTAAAGAATGGCAGAATAAAAGCCCGTTGTTTGCCGCCAGCCTAACCCTCGACACATCAGGCCTCAGCCGAGACTACGACATCCGCCCATTTAGCATGCAGGCCAACGAAACCGATTACAACTACCTGACCCGACTGTGGCGTAGCGAAGGTATCAACTGGTTGATTGACGAAGCACAACTGATAGTGCCCAGTACAACCAGCCCAATCCAACCCCAAATCCTTCGCCTGATTGATGACAATACTGCCTATCAACCCTTACCACGCACATCACTGCGCTACCAGCGTAGCAGCGCCACCGAACCTTTCGATAGCATTACCCAATTCACTGCAACACGCAGCTTGCAGCCAACCTCAGTCTACCTGCAACGCTGAAAAGCCGATGCCTTACAACAACAAGAAGGCAGTGGCAGCGTGCAAAGTACCCAACACCACAGTCAGCACTATGACAATGCCAGCCTCAATCTGGAAGATGCCTGGCAGATCAGTCCGGCATGGACACAGGATTTAAATGGAGAAGATCAGGTCACTGCCTCAAGCAATACCCAAATTGAACAGATCAACCAGCAGATTAACGCCTACCACCACCTGCAAAGCAAACAATTTACCGCAACTGGCAGTGTCCGTGATGCACAAGTCGGTTACTGGTTCCAGCTAGATGGACATCCAGAACTGGATCAACACAGCAACGAAGAACGACAACTGCTGATTATCAGCAAGTACTACCATAACCAGAACAACCTGCCCAAAGAACTGGCACAACAAATACAGCATCTATTACCACAACAGCCCAACTCAAAAGAACAACGGCATAGCACTCAACTCACGCTGGTACGACGCAACATCAAAACCGTACCTGAATACCATCCACAACAGCCCCAGACCCATCCCCAACACGCTAAAGTGGTGGGACCTGAAGGTGAAACAGTCCATGTCGATGAATGGGGACGTATCAAAGTCCGTTTTCTGTTTACCCGCAGTGAAGACCATAGCCATGATGGTGGTGCAGGCAGTAATGACAATGATACCGACTCGGCCTGGGTCGATGTACTGACCCCATGGGCAGGCGAAGGCTATGGCGCCCGCTTTTTGCCACGCATCGGCGAGATCGTGGTGATCGACTATTTTGATGGCAACATTGACCGGCCCTTTGTGCTTGGACGCATTCATGAAGCCGAGCGTAGTCCGACCAAATTCGACATCAAAGGCCAGTTACCGCATACCCGACACCTGAGTGGTATCCGCTCTGAAGAAATTCAGGGCAGCGGCTACAACCAGCTCCGCTTTGATGACACCACAGGACAGATCAGCAGCCAGCTTCACAGCAGCCATGGCGCAACCCAGCTTAATCTGGGCAATCTGAGCCATCCCAAAGAACAACTGGAAAGCGAAGGTCGAGGTGAAGGCTTCGAACTACGTACCGACCAGTGGGGGGCCATCCGGGCAGGCGAAGGACTACACCTCACCACCCACAAACAAGAACAGGCACAGGGCCAGCATCTAGATGCCCAAGAAGCCAGCCAGCAGCTTGAAAGCAGCTTGAACAATGCCAAAGCCTTAAGTGAAGTGGCCAAGAACCAGCAGACCGACCCGCTTGAAGTACTGGACAATCTGAAACAGTTCTTGGAACAGATCGAACAACAGGACCAGAACAAGGCAGCTGCCTTTAAACAAGCGCTGATGATCTTGAGTGCACCTAGCAGCATTGCCATGAGTAGTAATCAAGACATCCACCTGAGTGCAGACGGACAACTGAGCCAGCATGCAGGAGACAGCCTGAACATAAGCACGCAAAAAAGTTTGATTGCACACGCCAGTGACAAGATCAGTTTGTTTGCAGCCCAGCAAGGTGCCCGCCTGTATGCTGGCAAGGGCAAGATCGAGTTACAGGCACAGGGAGATGGGGCGGATTTAATTGCACGGAAGGATATTCAGATTATTTCCACGGAGGAGGCAGTGTATATCACCAGCCCGAAAGAAATAAATTTAACCGTAAATGGTTCGCAGCTTAAACTAAATGATTCAGGTGTTTTTTCAACTACTGGTGGAAAATTTGAGGTGAAGGCGGGGCAGCATATATTTGAGGGTGGGGAGAAAGTTACTGTTTCAAAAGCTGCAGAGAATAAGCCATGTTATTTGACATTTGAAATTGTAGATTTAGATGGCAATCCTGCCAAGAATATTGAGTATATTGCTTTTAGAGCAGATGGTACTCATCAAGAAGGCCGTACCGATGTATCTGGTAAAACTCAAACATTTCAAACAGAAGGTTCAGAGCAAATTTCAATTCATATTTCTGATAAAAATGCATCAAAGTATAAGTTGATTACGAAAGGTTAAGGCGTCATGAATAAATATAACGTATTGGAATATAGTATTATTTTTTATGATCAGCGAAATAAAGAATTAGCAAATGTTAGATATAGTCTTGTATTTTTTCCTGTTTCAGGTGGAAAAGAAACATTTACTCATGTCACAAATGAGAAAGGACGAACAAAACCCATTCGATTGAACCAAAATGGAAAACTACATATTTTTGTAGAGGGGCATGAAACAATATTTAGTCCAAGGAAAATAATTAAGCCTGTTTTGGCAGAAGATGACAGTGTGATTGAAATTAATGAGCCTAAGCTGGCTCAAAATTCAGCGTTTATTACCCAACAACAATATGAACTTCAGCAGAATAGTCTGCAAAATTTGAAGCAGCGTACATCAGTAACTAAAAATAAAGCAGGAGGCTTCCTAAATTCCTCTAAAATAAAGCCTGCAATGATGTTAGATCTGAAGAAAAAACTAAAAGATAATCAGGCGATGTCTTATGAAATTTATAAGGAAAAAAATACCATTCTTACTAAGAAAACTAAGTACTTAAAGTTTAAAACTTATATAATGTATCGATTCGTTGATAGTAAGGGAAATGGAATACCGATTATTCACTATCAAATATTAGGGCAAGGTCAAGATAGGCCTATTATAAATTTGAAACCAGCTAAAGTGAATGAAAAAGGCTATACACAACTTGCAGAAACACATTTGAAAACGCAAGTGAAATATCAACTAGGCAATACACAAAAAGAAAGTGACTGGTTTGAGCCGATTACATGTATTGATAAACAAACTGTTCACTCCATTATTTTTCCAATGACAACAGGTGTAACTAATCCTAATCCTGAGAATAAATTAAGTTTAAAAGGCGTAGAAAAACCACCTATTGTGATTAGTCCTCATACGAATGAGGTACTTGTTCTACCACCAAGTGTGTATGCAGAGTTTGATCGACAGACAAAGATTTTATCTGATGCCGTGAAGAAAGTGCATCAATCAAATGCTGAGCTGACTCGAGCAATCCAAGATAGAAGATTAGATGAAATTAAAGAACTTGAAAGCAGATTGAATATTAATCAAAAAAAAGCCATTGAAAAGCTTAATGGAGAATTCAAGCAATCAAGTGAGTTAAAAGAAGTATGGGTGGTAGAAAGTACTGGGAAGAAAAATCAAAGTGCTCCAAGTTATAATTTGAGAAGACGTTATCTTAAAGTTACGCAATACGAAGAGCTTAAGCGCCTGCGTCGAAATGATCAAACAACAGCAGATATTATTGATCCGAATGCAACTCAATATACTCCTCAACGTCATGCACAGATTCAAAGTAGTTTTGAAAAGCTCAGTCAACAGTTATTGACTGCAAAAGGGAATGTAGGGAGTGAAGAAAAAGCTGTTTACAATATGATTGGCGGTTTAGGTGGTGAAATTGCAGAAGAATATAAAAATAGCAGAGATATTCATGTGGGCACCGAAGCGCAATGGATGCGAATGGTAGCAGGATCGAGTGGTGAAGGTATGATTAGTGCCTCTTCTAAAGGCGTCACCATGAAGCTTGATGGAAACGCATCGACTAAATGGACATTATTTGAAGGTGTAAAAGAGTGGCGAAAGTTTTATCCATGTGAATCTGGGTGGAAAATTGAACTTGAAAACTATGATTTGGGTACGATTCGTTTCTTGATTGGTGCTGAACTGGCTGGATTCAGTGGAGCCAATTTAGGAATTTCAGGTAATTTATCTGTCGATATTACACATAATGGGACTGTACAGATGCTCAGTGCAGTGATTCGTGATCCACAACGTTCAATCTCACAAATGATGGATCCCCAAAGAAGACCTAAGTTTGAACCTGCACGCGGTAACATGCAAATGATTAGTGCAAATCAGGAAAATGCTAAAAATCAAGCTAATGCAGGAATTAAGGCATTTGCTGGGGTGCAAGTGCAGGGAAAGCTCAAGGGAGGTATAGAATGGTTTAAGCCCAATAATGATAAAAGTGGTGAAGGTGAGTTCGTTACAATTGCTTCAGTTGCTGGTGGTGGTGGTGTTAGTTTGGGAGCGGGTGCTCAAGGTCAATTTCAAATTGGTTATGACGAGCGTTCTGGTTGCTTTAAGATTTTGGTTGCAGCACATTTATGTTGGGGTATTGGTGCTAAAGGTATAGCAGAATTTACAGTAGGTGCAGAACATGTTTTAAATTATTTAGGTTTTATTAAATTACAGTTATTACAAGCAAACTTCAGAACACTTATTTATATTCAGGCTCAAACCTTTTCATTAATGTCTCAAGTTTTAGCTTATTGTATTGGTGAAAATCATCCATTAACACAAAATGTGAAAAACATGACAAATCAATTCAATGTTTGGATTGAAAGTCTAGATATCGATCAAGGACGTTTAAAAACAGCCAATAATATTAATTCAGCCAAAGGTCGTGAGGAATTAATTTACGCGACGCCAGAGACAAAAGGTATTCTTTTATATGCAGTAACACATTGGTCTAGTCGTACAGCCCCAATTTTTGATATCTATGTGTCATTTAGTGAGCGTGAAGTGCGGTTTTTTCCTGCACGTAAAACGGCGGTGATCAATATTCTAAAGACTTGTGTAACGACAGCAGAATGGCAAAATACCATTCAACATATTCACCCTCAAGGTGAAAAATTGAATGTTTCACAATTTGGAAAAGTTGAAGGGGATCTGATTCGCTTTTTAAATTACGGCAATAATAGTAAATATGCAGAAGATATTATTCGTTGTGTCAATAGTGGTATTGATTATGAAGGAGAAAACATTAATTCATGGCTCAAAGATTATTTAAAGTATCGTAAAGGTGCAAAAGCCGTCACCGGAACATCTTGGAATTATATGTTGGTTAGAAATCAGGATGATAAACAATTTAAACAGTTTGAGCTACAACAAGGGATGCCAGTTGGTTTTGAGGAGCGATCTTTGATAGCACAAAATTTAGAAATATTAGCACCATTTGAGCAGGATGAGTTAAATCCAACCATGCATCAGGCATAACCTGATACATGGTTAATGATTAAGGATTGGCTACACAACGTACTGAATTATTTAAGTTAAAATCAAAGTAATATTTCTGATTCTTAGACTCTTTGACTAATTCAGGATCTGCCATCGGATCCATTGCATGTCTACTAATAGTTTTGCCAGTAAATGTTTGCAATGGTTGTCCATCTGCTGGTGCAGAACTTCGTACTACTTTTAAAGTTCCCGTGTTTGGACCTTGAGGGTTTTTCTCTGGAGATTTACTGTAATACTCAGGATCATACCAGTCCAGTATCCACTCATAATTATCTGTGATCATATCGTATAGACCCAATGGTGTTGGTGGAAATTTTTGTAATAAGGAAATACTTTTAGTTACTTTAAATGGTTTTTTAGATGCTTGTCTTTGTTCAAAGCTCCAAACATTACGGCCATTATCAATTTTTCCATTATCTGTTGGATATAGAATATATTGTCCGCGGTTACGTGCCGCATATTCCCATTGTGCTTCTGTTGGTAAATCCATCTTTAAATTGAGTTGCGTACCAAGCCATTGGCAATAATTTCGAGCTTGTTGCCAGTTGATCCCTGCTGCAGAAGTTGGAATACGATATTTTTTTGTTACTTCGTTAAAATTGCCAATAGGTTTTTGTCCTGTGACATCAGTATATACATCAAAATCGGCATAAGTGGCTTTGGTGGCACTTAAATAAAAATCATCCAAAGTGACCTTATGAAGAGGTTTGCTATCTCCATTACTGTCGTATGGGAGTTTATCAATACTATGTTCTGGACCAAAGTCACCCATCTTAAAACTTCCACCTTTCACAAAGATCAGATTTTTTTTTGTTTTCTCAAGCAATTGTTGTAATTGCTTTTTTTGTTCAGAAGAAAGGTCTTGTTTTGTTACTGGTGTAGAAGTTTTTTGAGTAGCATCTGATTTGGCACATGCACTAAGCGAAAGGCTTGAAATTAAAAAAATTACAAGATTTTGTTTCATCATCTTTTTATAAGTCATAACGTTACGAATGTTGTATAAATTTTAAGTGAGATATGAATTCTTGAAAAGAAACTTAATGTTAAATGATTAGAGTTAGCTGTATTTATCAATGAATAAATTTAACAGCCTATAAAATGTCATTTAACTCCTTTTATTTTAGATAAATGGTTTATGCGAGTTAGAGGCGCATCTTACAGCGGTTGCACTATTTGGGTTAATAGTATTGAAAGCATTGTCATCCTTATCAAATTTAGGATTAGGTTCCACACCATATCTATAAATTGTTGTTACACTACCGCCAATTTTTAGATCTAAAACACCAGCCTCCTGATAAGTGCTTCGAACCGATTTGAGTGTCCCTGTCGCTGGGCCTTGAGGGTTTTTCTCTGGTGAATGCTTATAATATTGAGGATCAAACCAATCCGACATCCATTCATAGCTATCAGTTGCTAAGTCATAAAAGCCTAAAGGTGTCGGAGGAAACCGACCAAGTGTCGGAACTTTTACTCCATGAATATCGGGCATAGATTTAGTAAATTCACGTCTTTGTTCATCACTCCAAACATTTCGTCCCGGCTCATATTCACCATTATCCGTTGGATAGATAACATATTGCCCACGGTTTCTGGCAGCATATTCCCATTGCGCTTCGGTTGGTAGGGTCATAGGTATTCCAACTTGTTGGCCTAGCCATTGACAGTAATCGTGTGCTTGTTGCCAGCTCACACCTGCGGGTGCATTTGGTACGCGTAACTTTTTGGAAATTTCTTGCATTGCAATTTTTTTCTGCCCAGTCGCTTCAGTATAAATATCAAACTCATCAAAGGTGGTTTTATACGCATTTAAACTAAAACTATCGAGGGTGACTTTATGTAAAGGCATGGCTACATAAAGGCCAGTGATAGGTAATTTATCTTTACGTGTGACATGACCAAAATCACCCATCATAAAGCTTCCACCCTCAACAAAAATCATATTTTTTTGGGTTTTCTCAACGAGCTTTTGAATTTTTTGTTGTAATTCGGCTGAAGGCTGAGCTGCTTTGGTGGATGTTTCTCTCGATTTTGCACAGGCATTTAAAGCAAGAGTTGAAAATAAAAAAATTACAAGATTTTGTTTCATCATCTTTTTATAAGTCATAACGTTACGAATGTTGTATAAATTTTAAGTGAGGTATAGTTGCTTGAAAAGAAGCTTTGTGTTAGCTAATGAGAGTTTGAAGTATTGCCATAAATAGTTTAAAAAGATTTTAACTATTTTTATATTAAACTCATATTTAGCATGTAGCTAAAATAGTTGAAATATATGTTCTTAAACTCACTTCGATTATCACAATTCACATGGCATTTTTATCATTATCAGAAAAAATATTTGAAAGACCAGGTTCTGGTACTCCTAAAAAGCAGAATTTTTATAATAATTTTTAACTGATGATCGTGTTCTGATGAGTGTTATGAAATATCGAAAAAATCTCAAAGGAAAAGATCCTTATCTAGAAAATTATTTTGTTCAAGAAAAGTAAGCCACCGTAGTGGCTTTTTTTATATCTTTTATTGAATTGGAGAGCCACCCAGTGCCTGCATGAGCGTAACATAGGCATTATATTGATTTTGCTTGGTATTGACCAAACTTAAGCGCGCAGTTCGTGTTGTTTGCTGCTGATCTAGTACATTTTTGAGCGCAATTGCACCATTAAGATAACGCACATCGGTCAGGCGTTCTGCTTTCTCTGCCAGTTCGAGATTTCGTTGCTGAAATTGAACTTGCTGATTCAACTCGGTACGGGCAGAAAGTGCATTTTCAACATCGGCAAAAGCCTGATACAAGGTCTGACGATACTGAATAATGGCTTTTTCATAATCGAGTTGACTAATGGCAATATTCTTCTTCATGTCATTATATTGCAAAAAAGGCAAACTCAAATTCGCACCAAGCGCCAACACTGGGTTTTTAATCAGCTCTGTGAGTGATGTACTGCTTGAACCTAAACTTCCCGTTAGACTGATCGATGGATAATAACTGGCCGTGGTGGCATCTTTGGTTGCCAAGGTTTCGCGTAAGCGTAACTCAGCTGCGCGTAAATCTGGACGTCGTGACAAAATGCTGGCCGGTAATCCCGCTTGAATTTGCGGTAAATTGACCTGAGGCAGGCGCTGTGGTTCTTGTATATTTAATTGCTGCACGGGAATGTGCAACAGTACGGCCAACGCTGTGCGGGTTTCTACCAAGCTTTGTTGGATCTGGCTTAAATTGGCTTTTTGGCTTTGAACTGATTGTTCAGCTTGTGTTAAATCCAGCCCAGAAACAGCACCTGCTTGGTATTGAGTGTTCACCAAACTATACAGTTTTTCAGAGGTGGCCAAGCTTTGTTGTGCGGTACTTAAGCTTTCATTTAAGTAAGCCAGTTGCCAATAGAGCTTTGTGGTGGTACCAATCAGGGTTTGTGCAGTCGCCTGTAAATCTTGCGCTGTGGCCAATGCTTCCCATTTGGCTGCTTCGGTCTGACGCGCCAGTTTACCAAATAAATCCAGCTCATAACTCACCCCGGCATTGAGCGAGAGGCCATTTGAACTTTTATCACCTGAGTTTACGTCAATATTCTGACTGGTCGAAACACTTGAATTAACGCGTGGGCCTTGCTGATCTGCAGCCAAGCCAGCTTTTAAGCGAGCTTGCTGAAGCGTAATGCCTGCAACAGCTAAATCCGTATTTTTGGCAATCACCTGATCGACCAGTTGATTAAGCTGTGCATCGCCAAACAATGTCCACCAGCGGTCAGCATAATTAGCATAATTTGATGTGGCCTGCGTCTTGTCGTATTGAAAGCTCGATGGCGTTTGTACAGTGGGTGCGTTGTATGGTGTTTTCACCACTGCAGCACAGCCCACCAGCGTTGAGGAGGCTATAAGCATGGCACACAGCGTAGTAAGTTTAGATGATGACATGAGAGCTCCTCTTATTCTCTAGACAAAGCGGCAACAGGATCGAGCTGGGCAGCATTTCTGGCGGGCAAGAAGCCAAACACCACACCTATCAGGGTAGAGCAGACAAAAGCCGCAACAATCGACGTGGTTGAGTACGCCACTGCAAAATTCCCAGCAGCAACTTTGTTGATGAGTTGACCTAAACCTAAGGACAGTAATACGCCAAGTACACCACCAATTAAACATACTAAAATGGCTTCAATTAAAAATTGCTGCAAAATATCGCTCTGGCGCGCCCCGACGGCCATACGTACCCCAATTTCTTGGGTTCGTTCAGTCACTGATACCAGCATAATATTCATGACCCCAATCCCACCCACGATTAAAGAAATGACTGCAATCGCGGAAACCAGCAAAGTCATCGTACTGGTAGTTTTTTCAATCGTCTGACGAATGCTGTCACTGTTCATGGTGAAAATGTCTTGCTGGCCATGCCGTAGAGTAAGCAAATTTACAATCGCATTCTCAGCAGCACTGGTTGAATATTGATCATTGATCCGTACAATGATGTTTCGTACATTGGATTGACCTAACATGCGACTCATGACGGTGGTGTAAGGCATATAAACATTTAAACTGTCATCGGAACCCATTGAGCTGGTTTGTGGTTCTACAATTCCAATAATTCGAGCGGGCACACTACCTAGCAATACAACTTGTCCAATAGGATTGCTACCATCGGTAAAAAATTGCTTCTGTGTATTGGTATCAATCACGACATCCTGAGTAAGATCGCGTACACTGCGTTGGTCGAAACTCTGGCCATCTTTGAAAGTTAAACCTTTAACATCAAAATAATCATTGCTCACACCGTTAATAGTTGCCGTTGCCTCATTTTCTTTATAACGTATGGTTTTGGAGCTACTTACCATTGGCGAGACTGCCGTGACGTAAGGCTGGCTTGACAAAGCATCTGCATCGCTCGGTACAAGGGTCTTGAAATTGGCTGTTTTTGAGTTATCACCAAAGCCACGGCCTTGAAATACGGTGATGGTATTTGTGCCCAGACTGCTGATATTTTCCAGAATCTGCTTCTGTGAACCGTTCCCCAGTGCCACGACGGTCACCACCGATGCAATCCCGATAATAATCCCGAGCATCGTTAAAAATGTACGCATGCGATGAGCATTCATAGAGATCAAAGCCATTTGAAAGGCTTCGGATAAACGATCTAGCATTGAGCGAAAGGCTGATACACTTTTGCCCTTAGATTGCTTGTTGGCAATTGCTGGTGCTGCATCGGGATCCTTATTCAACTCTGAAGCATACTCAGGTATGTTTTCACGATCTGCGATAATCTTGCCATCACTGATCTCAATAATGCGGGTGGCGTTTTTGGCCACTTGCATATCGTGCGTCACAATAATCACGGTATGACCCGCAGCATTCAGCTCACGCAAAATCCGCATCACCTCGACACCACTATGTGAGTCGAGTGCACCAGTAGGTTCATCGGCTAAAATGACATCGCCACCATTCATGAGTGCACGGGCAATCGAGACACGTTGTTGCTGACCACCTGAAAGCTGACTTGGACGATTCTCAGTTTTGCTACCCAGCCCTAGTTCAGTCAACAGGGCGGTAGCTCGCTGTTTACGTTCTGCAGGAGTAACACCTGCATAAACGGCTGGAACTTCAACATTCCCTTCGGCGGACAAATCTCCGAGCAAATGATAACGCTGGAAAATAAAACCAAAATATTCACGGCGAAGTTTAGCCAGATCATCGGGTTCAAGTTTTCCAGTTTCTTGACCACTTACTTTATAACTGCCACTCGTTGGTCGATCCAGACAGCCCAAAATATTCATGAGGGTCGATTTACTCGAACCAGACTGACCCACAATAGCGACTAATTCACCTTCATAAATCGTGAGATTAATATTCTTTAAAATTTGAACGGTACTATCGCCAGCAGGGAACTCTCGAACCAGATTATGGACTTCCAGTAATGCCTGTTTAGTCATCATTACATTCCCATTGGTGGGCCATTACGGCGACGATTGGTACTGTTAGCTGTAGATGCAGCAGTATCTGAGCTATCGGCAATTACAACTTGATCACCCGCTTTAAGCCCTGCCAAAACTTGTGCACTGACTCGGTTATTAATCCCAATCAGCACTTGTTTCGGTTGCGCTGTGCCATCTGCATTTAATACACGTACTACACTGAGCGTGGCTTTTCCTGCCTCGACCGCCTGCTTTTGCTCTGCGGTTAAGTTCAGACGTTCCAGTTTAGGCCCATCAGTTTTGTCTTTTTTATGAGTGGCTGCAACCGACGACGCGGCGGTGTTTTTACTGCTGCTAGACTGGCCTTGGCTATTTGCCGAACGTGTTGATAACGCTGAAGATGGAACCAGCAAGGCATGATTTACCGAATCTAAAACAATATACACCTGGGCTGTCATATCAATGCGCAGCTTGCCGTCTTCATTAGGCACATCAAACAGGGCATTGTAATAAATGGCAGTGCTGCTGCTTGAGCTAGATGAAGTGCTTGAGGTTGTAGATTCACTTGAAATCGAGTCAGGTGCAGGTTCGATCTGACGTAATGTTGCATAGCGCTTTTTATCATCGCCCAAAGTCGTGAAATACACTTGCTGACCTTTTTCAACCTTCATAATATCAGCTTCGCTGACTTGCGCTTTAATCGTCATGTTCTGTAATTTCGCAATTTTCACAATGGTCGGCGCTGACTGGTTGGCGTTTACCGTTTGACCCTCTTCGGTCACAATGGCGACTACTGTTCCATCAGTCGGTGCCACAATGCGAGTGTATCCAATATTGGTTTGCGCAGTTGAACGTGTTACTTTTGCCGATTCAATCTGTGCATTGATGGCCTTAATCTGAGCTTGAGCGGTTTTGTAAGTTGCTTCGGCAGATTCAAGTTCAGCTTTAGAGGTTGCATCTTGTGCAAACATCTGTTGCTGACGACGATATGCCAACTGTGCTTCATTGAGATTGGCTTCTTGTTGTAAACGCTGAGCTTCTAAATTACGAATATTGGCATCTGCAGTTTTTAAACTATTTTCTTGCGTGGTCGAATCAATTTGCGCAATCAGTTGACCCTGTTTCACTTCATCGCCCAACTGGACGTACATTTTCTTTACCTGACCAGAAACCTGTGCACCCACGCTAATGAGTTTGGTAGCATCGAGTGTCCCTGTGGCCAGCACTGTATTCTCAAGATTACCGTAGTTTGCTGTTTCGGTAATGTACTGTGGCTGTTGTTGTTTAGGCTTGAAAAAGAACCAAGCCAAGAGGGCAATGACCACAATACTAATGGCAATAATCACAATTCGAGATGGTTTTATTTTAGGCATAGTGATACAGGCAAAGTAAGAAGGACTGGCGCTAGTATAGAAGTGAAATGAGAATAAAACGTGAATATTTTTATTAATTTAGTTGAATTAAAAGCGAAAATTAGGATGTTTGGGCAAACAGCGAGGTACCACATAATTCCGCTAAGGCTTGTAAAATCAAGTGTTCGGGATTTTCATCCGACATCCCTTTAATAGCACTGTCAATGCGCAACAAAAGTGTAGGCCAGCTTAAAAAATGATGTGGATTTAGACGACGTAATGCTTGCTGATAGTCTGAAACCTTGGTTTTCCAGATCCCGAGTTGCAATGCATTTTGAGGTTGTTCAAAGAGCTGCATCAGCAAACGCATTTCTTTACTTAAGGTCCACAAAATCAAACTGTGTGGTTCTCCCGCACCAATCAGGTACTGAAAAATTTTGACCGATTGCGCCAGATTGCCACGCAGCATGGCGTCACTTAAGTCATAGGTGGTATAGCGCGATTGATCTTGTAGGCAGGCATACAGCTGTTCAATCTGAATCAGTTGATGCTCGGGAAAGGTATCACTCACGCGCATGAGGCTATTTTTAGCCGCGAGCAGATTATGCTCGTGGTGCTGCATCAGCCATGTCCAGGCATCCTGATCGAGTTGAATCCCAATTTTTTCGGCTTCTTGCGCTAAAATACGCTGACGATCTTGCGGATACTGTGCGCTTAAATGCGCAATTACACCATTGGCTTCAACCGTTTGAAAGAAAGACGACTTTAGACTTGAGGCATCCTGTTTAGGCAAGACTACCAGTAGCAAATTATGTTCATTGTGCTGCAAGTAGCTTTTGAGTTGTTTGATTCCGCTAGCATCGGGCTTAATGTTGCCATGCACTTCAATCGCCAGTTGCTGCGAAAAAAGTGACAGGCTATTTAAGCCATTAAATACATTTTTCCAGTCACTGACGCTACCAATATCATAACGCTGCCGCTCGATCTCTTGCGTCTGCCAGCTTTTGCGAAAGGCATCAAGTAAGTTTTGCTCGAGTAACGGCTCTTGACCGTGAATGATCCAAGCACCACGAGCCGCATCGACCCGCTTGAGTGCTTGTAAATAATCAAGTTTCATACGAATGATACAGCCCTTAAGGCTGAGAGATGAGCTTTGGTAAGCGGTTATTCGAAATCTGACGGGCAATTTGCTGCGCCACATCATCCACAATAATATGGTTCAGATAAATTTCTTGCTGGTTATCGGTGTTGACCGTTGCGACATCGTACTGATAGTTACGTGTTGCGGTAATGGTTCGTGGTTCTGTGAGCGCATGGCCTTGACGATCCTCAATCTGGAAAGTCACGGTCAAACGCAACAACACTTCAGTCAGTTTACCGTTTAGCAGTTGTCTACGTGGGGTGTAATTCAGCACACGAAGCACATAGGCATCATTGGCCTGACTGATTTGAGCACCAGAAGCAGTCAAATAGACACTTAACTGCTTTTCAAGCTCTTCTGTATCGGCAGGTAATGCAAAGCTTAACTTGCTATACGTGATTGGCATAGTGGATGGATTTGTTCCTTTAAGGTGAAATCCACAGCCGACCAAGCCTGCACTTAGACCTAAAGTTAAAACAACTGCTGCTAAACGTTGAACTAAGTGCATGCTTGTTCCTCTTGACGCTTGTTAGAATTAAACCACTAGGTTAACCAGTTTGTTTGGAACCACAATTTCTTTTTTGGTTGGACCTGTTAAAAATTGCTGAATTTCCGGTAACGCTTTGGCTTGTGCCAACAGCTCATCTTTGGAAATTTCGACCGACACTTCTAACTTACCACGAAGTTTACCATTGACTTGTACAACGATGGTTTGTGTATTTCGTGTCAAGGCAGACTCATCCACACTTGGGAACTGTGCTGCAATTAAGTCGATGCCGAATTCTGCCAGTAAGGTCTGACTTAAGTGCGGTGCAAATGGTGCCAGCAAGGTCAGCAAGGTTTCAATGGCTTCACGTGCGACAGCGGCATCATCAGCAGTTTGAACTTCAAACTTGCTGGTAGCATTGAGCAATTCCATTAATGCGGCGATGGCTGTATTAAATGCATGACGGCGCTCAATATCATCGCCCACTTTTTGAATGGTTTCATGCGTTTTACGACGTAAGTCCTGTGCATCTTTTGAAAGCTCTGCTGCAATTGGTGCCTGCGCATAGCCTTTTTCCAAGAATCCAGTCGCAAGACGCCAAACACGCTTCAAGAAACGATTAGCACCTTCAACACCAGCATCAGACCATTCGAGTGATTGATCCGGCGGTGCAGCAAACATCATAAACACACGTGCTGTATCTGCGCCGTACTGATCAATAATGGCTTGTGGATCAATACCATTATTTTTGGATTTGGACATTTTTTCTTGTCCACCAATCACCACGTCTTGTCCGTCGCCACTGTATTTGGCAGAGACAATACGGCCTTTTTCATCACGTTCAAGAATGATATCGGCTGGGTTAAACCAAGTTTTTTTGCCACTCTCGCTTTCGCGATAGAACGTATCAGCCAAAACCATGCCTTGAGTGAGCAAGTTGGTAAACGGCTCGTTGCCTTGAACCACACCTTCATCACGCATCAGTTTGTGGAAGAAACGCGCATATAACAAATGTAAAATCGCATGTTCTACACCACCAATATACTGGTTGACTGGTAACCAGCTTTGCGCTGCTTCAGGTTTTACCATTCCGCCAGTAAAGTCAGGAGAGGCATAGCGAGCATAATACCAAGATGATTCAACAAAGGTATCAAGCGTATCGGTTTCACGGCGCGCATGACCACCACACGATGGGCAAGTCGTTTCGTAAAACTCAGGCATTTTATTGAGTGGATTACCCGATCCGTCTGGAACAACGTCGGTCGGTAATACCACAGGTAACTGCTCTTCTGGAACCGGAACCTGACCACAGCTGTCGCAGTTGATCATTGGAATTGGACAGCCCCAGTAGCGCTGGCGTGATACACCCCAGTCACGTAAACGGAACTGAACTTTCGAATTTGCCAAACCTTGTGGTTCTAATTTTGCAAGGAATGCATCAAATGCAGCTTGGAATTCTAAACCATCAAACTCGCCAGAATTGACCAACGTTCCTTCCTTAGAACCGTACCATTCTTGCCACGCAGTAACCGAATACTCGGCATCGTCAGCGGCTTTGGCATCGATGACTTGTTTGATCGGAAGGTTAAACTTATTGGCAAACTCAAAATCACGCTCGTCATGTGCAGGAACTGCCATGACTGCGCCTGAACCATAAGACATCAATACATAATTGGCAATCCAGACGGGTACTTCTTCACCTGTAACAGGGTGTTTTACAAACAAACCTGTTGCCATGCCTTTCTTTTCAGCGGTAGCCAAATCGGCTTCGGCAACAGAGCCCATACGGCATTCTTCAATAAATGCAGCCAATTCAGGGTTATTCTCGGCTGCCTTAAGCGCCATTGGGTGCTCAGCTGCAACTGCTACATAGGTTACACCCATGAGGGTATCGGCACGTGTGGTATATACCGTTAAACCGTCGGCATAAATTTCTGGATTAGCCGATGGGAAGGTAATGTCCATGCCCGTTGAGCGACCAATCCAGTTACGTTGCATGGTCAAGACCTGTTGCGGCCAGCCATCTTTGAGCGTATCCAGATCATCTAATAACTCTTGTGCATAATCGGTAATGCGGAAGTAATACATTGGGATATCGCGCTTTTCAACCAATGCACCTGAACGCCAGCCGCGTCCATTTTCAACCTGTTCGTTTGCCAATACAGTTTGATCAACGGGATCCCAGTTGACGGTAGAAAGCTTGCGATAAATTAAGCCTTTTTTATATAACTGAACAAATAACCATTGCTCCCAGTGATAATATTCTGGCGTACAAGTGGCAAACTCGCGATCCCAGTCAATGGATAAACCCAGTTTTTTGAGTTGATCACGCATATAAGCGATATTTTCAAATGTCCATTTTGCCGGTGCAACCTGATGCGCAATTGCTGCATTTTCGGCAGGAAGACCAAACGCGTCCCAACCCATAGGTTGCAGCACCGTTTCACCTTTGAGACGATAAAAACGGCTGATCACATCGCCAATGGTGTAGTTACGCACGTGACCCATGTGCAGTTTGCCACTTGGATATGGAAACATCGACAGGATATAACGATGTTTTCCTTCAACAGTGTCTGCGACTTTAAATGCTTTGCGGTTTTCCCAGTCATTTTGGATCTGGGATTCGATCGCATTTGCTTGATATTCGGCGTCAATGTGTGCGGTAGTCATAAGTGTATTGGCAACAACAAAATGAAGTTAAAAAATATTGCTGCACAGCATAGCGCAAAACCCATAAAAAAGTGAATCTTGTGGGCAGGTATTTTCATTCAGATCATGAAAAATGCCTTGCTTGTGCCGTAATTTCGCTACCATTTCACTTAAAGTGATGGATTAGTTGCAGACGGTGTCGCTATGTTTTTTGGTGTTTTCAGGTTTGGTTCAGTAGCAGGTAATGTATTTTCTTGTTTGGCCGTGGGTTGTGACTGAGGTGGAACGGGTGTTGATAGAGGACTATTTTGTTGATTTGATGGTGCTTGTAAAGTATTGACTTGTGTTGATGTATGCGAACCATATGTTTCAACTTGCCCCTGCTTTTTTGCACCTTTTGGGGGCGGAGTTCGGGTGTAGTGCGTTGAGCCTTTAGCGTCTATCCATTTATAATAGGGTTGAGCATGAAGCGCACACGAGATAAAACTCGATAAGATCATGACAGTGCTCATGTAAGGTTTTAGTTTTTTTAAAAAATTCAATGAAATCATTGTGCAACTCCAGCCTGATTTTGCCAGAAAATAAGTGACTAAGATAAAAGATTTTCGCCTAAAAACCAATCAATTTGATCCAGACATAAATATCATTTTGCGCTCAATTTGATTTTGGCGTTATGCTGCAGATCAATTTAAAATTTTAAAGAAAAGATGAATGAATCATGCATGTCGGATGAAAAATATGCACCTGCAAATAAACCTTAAAAAATATCCATTAAAACTTGACTTTGTTCAATGAAACATAAAAAATGCTTGCTTTAGTTTTATATGCATTTATTCGATCACCCTTCAAATGAATGTCATGGTTTGCAATAGACATTTTCTCTAGCCGAGAAAATGATTTGACTCAAGAACTGTTTATCCCAACAGCTCTTCTCAGTGGCTCTAGCAACTTATACGGTTGTAAGCTCAGAAAATTTTCCTATTGCAGCAAAAACTTGGAAATATGTGTGCTATAACAGTGCAGACAGTAAATGAATGAAGACTATTTATGCCTCCCATAAATAGTAAAAAGACTTAGGGTGAATCACGTTGGAACTTTTATCTGGTGGTGAAATGCTCGTTCGCGCACTCGCGGATGAGGGCGTTGAGCACGTTTTTGGATACCCAGGCGGCGCAGTTTTACATATTTATGATGCGCTTTTTCAACAAGACAAAATCAATCATTATCTTGTACGTCATGAGCAAGCTGCTGGTCATATGGCTGATGCTTATTCACGTGTCACAGGTAAAACGGGTGTTGTGCTTGTTACGTCTGGCCCAGGGGCAACCAATACCGTAACTCCAATTGCAACTGCATATATGGACTCGATTCCGATGGTCATCTTATCGGGTCAGGTTGCTTCACATCTGATTGGTGAAGATGCCTTTCAGGAAACAGATATGGTCGGAATCTCCAGACCAATCGTAAAGCATAGTTTCCAAGTCCGCCATGCAAGCGAAATTCCTGCAATTATTAAAAAAGCATTTTATATCGCATCCTCTGGCCGTCCTGGCCCTGTCGTGATTGATATTCCAAAGGATGCAACCAATCCAGCAGAAAAGTTTGCCTATGAATATCCAGAAAAGGTAAAACTACGCTCTTATCAACCGCCTTCGCGTGGCCATTCGGGTCAAATTCGTAAGGCTGTCGACGAGCTTCTGACTGCAAAACGTCCAATGATCTATACGGGCGGTGGTGTAGTGCAGGGTAATGCCTCTGAATTGCTGACTGAGCTTGCCCATCTGCTGGGTTTCCCTGTAACCAATACCTTGATGGGACTGGGTGGCTTTCCAGGGGATGATCCGCAATTTGTAGGCATGCTTGGTATGCATGGTACTTATGAAGCCAATATGGCGATGCATAATGCTGATGTGATCTTGGCAATTGGTGCGCGTTTTGATGACCGTGTGACCAATAATCCTGCGAAATTTTGTCAAAATGCCAAAGTCATCCATGTGGATATCGATCCAGCTGCGATTTCTAAAACCATCATGGCGCATATCCCAATTGTAGGTGCTGTTCAGCCTGTTCTTCAGGAAATGTTGACACAGTTAAAGCAATTGAATGTTTCTAAGCCAAATCCAGAAGCGATTAGCGCGTGGTGGGATCAGATTAATGAATGGCGTAAAGTTCATGGTCTGCAATATCAAGCTGGTCAGGATGGCATTATGAAGCCTCAACAAGTGGTTGAAGCTTTATATAAAGCAACAGATGGCAATGCGATTATCACCTCGGATGTAGGGCAGCATCAAATGTTTGGCGCGCTGTATTACAAGTACAAGCGTCCGCGTCAGTGGATCAACTCGGGTGGTCTTGGCACCATGGGCGTTGGTTTGCCGTATGCGATGGCAGCCAAACTGGCTTGTCCAGACCAACAAGTCGTCTGTATCACGGGTGAAGCCTCAATTCAGATGTGTATTCAGGAATTATCAACCTGTAAGCAATATGGCTTAAACGTTAAGATTCTGTGCCTCAATAACCGTGCACTGGGAATGGTCAAACAGTGGCAAGACATGAACTATGAAGGACGTCATTCAAGTTCTTATGTAGAATCATTGCCTGATTTTGCCAAATTGATGGAAGCTTATGGCCATGTCGGAATCCAGATTGACCATACCGATGAGCTTGAGTCTAAACTCGCAGAAGCGATGGCCATTAATGATAAATGTGTATTTATCAATGTGATGGTTGATCGTACTGAACATGTGTATCCAATGTTGATTGCTGGGCAATCGATGAAAGATATGTGGTTAGGGAAAGGGGAGCGTACATAATGAGACACATTATTTCTGTACTCGTTGAAAACGAAGCAGGTGCGCTTTCACGTTTGGTCGGATTATTTAGTCAACGTGGCTACAACATTGAAACCTTGAATGTTGCACCAACCGAAGATCCAACCCTGTCACGTCTAACACTGACCACCTATGGCGATGACCATAAAATCGAACAGATCACCAAGCAATTGAATAAGCTGGTTGAAGTGGTCAAAGTGGTTGATCTTTCAGAAGGTGCGCATATTGAGCGTGAGCTGATGCTGATTAAAGTCAAAGCATTAGGTTCAGCACGTGCCGAAATCAAGCGCACAGCGGATATCTTTCGTGCTTCAATCGTTGATGTGACACCAACCACGTATACCATCCAGATCGCTGGAACAACAGATAAGCTCGACGGATTCATTGACGCCTTAGCTGAAAATACCATTTTAGAAGTGGTTCGCTCAGGTGTATCGGGTATCGCGCGCGGCGAAAAAGTATTAAGTATTTAAACCAAATTAACGTATTTTAGCGGAGAAAACAGATGCAAATTTTTTACGATAAAGATTGTGACTTATCAATCATCCAAGGCAAAAAAGTAGCAATTATTGGTTACGGTTCACAAGGTCACGCGCATGCGCTTAACCTGAAAGATTCTGGTGTTGATGTAACTGTAGGTTTACGTGCAAATTCAGCATCTTGGAAAAAAGCTGAAAATGCGGGCCTTAAAGTTGCTGAAGTACCTGAAGCTGTGAAACAAGCTGACTTGGTCATGATTTTGACTCCAGATGAGTTTCAGTCACAACTTTACCGTGATGTAATTGAGCCAAACATCAAAGAAGGTGCAACCTTAGCATTTGCACACGGTTTCTCGGTTCTTTATAACCAAGTTGTTCCACGTCAAGATCTTGACGTGATTATGGTTGCACCAAAAGCACCAGGTCATACGGTTCGTTCTGAATTCCAACGTGGTTCAGGTGTACCTGATCTGATTGCAATTCATCAAGATGCTTCAGGTAATGCACGTAATGTTGCATTGTCTTACGCGTCAGGTGTTGGTGGTGGCCGTACTGGTATCATCGAGACTTCATTCCGTGAAGAAACTGAAACTGACTTGTTCGGTGAGCAAGCAGTACTCTGTGGTGGTGCGGTTGAATTGGTTAAAATGGGCTTCGAAACTTTGGTTGAAGCGGGTTATTCACCAGAAATGGCATACTTCGAATGCTTGCACGAGCTTAAGTTGATTGTTGACTTGATGTTCGAAGGCGGTATTGCGGACATGAACTACTCTGTATCAAACAATGCTGAGTATGGCGAATATGTGACTGGTGTTGAAGTCATCAATGAACAGTCTCGTGAAGCGATGCGTAATGCACTTAAACGTATTCAATCTGGCGAATACGCGAAAATGTTCATTCAGGAAGGTGCGCTGAACTATCCGTCAATGACTGCGCGTCGTCGTCAAAATGCAGCACACGGTATTGAAGTAACAGGTTCGAAATTGCGTGCGATGATGCCTTGGATTCAAGCCAACAAAATCGTGGACAAAGAAAAGAACTAAGTTTTTTCTTTAGTGAAAATCCTGTCATTTGGCAGGATTTTTTTTATCACTTTGATTTAATTATGTGATTTATTTCATGAAATATGCAAAATATCGTGTTTTATTTGGTTGATTTTTAAAGTAAAAAAAGTAAGCCAATTTATAGTAAAACAACCGTTTAGTGCTAGAATGAATCTTGATCGTGTTGGTTGGATTTATCATAAAAATATCCTCAACTTATATCTGACACCATAAAAACAAGTTATTTCATAAATACGCATGGAAGTCCTTTATGGAGCACATGGATTACGATATTTCGCTGGTGATCGGTTCAATTGTTTTGGCAGTGATTATCTGTTTTTTTGCAATTTCGCTGGAACAACTAATTTTTAAACAGCGTTATGAGCGTTATCAGACATTAATTCTAATTGTTAGTGGCTTATTACTTGGTTTAGCAATATGGTCAATGCATTTTCTCGGGATGCTGGCATGCCATTTACCTGGTGATTATCATTTTGATCCAGGACTAACACTGTTTTCTTACATCATTGCATTTATTACATCGACCTTTGCTGTATGGTTGACAACACGCGAAAGCCTTCCTATCGCCCGTTTGATATTGGGTTCTGTATTGATGGGACTCGGTATTGCGGGTATGCACTATACCGGAATGATGGGTTTGATCCTGCATCAGTATGAGCTGCATTATGAACCCCTTATGGTCATCTTTTCTGTTTTAATTGGCGTGAGTGGTTCTGGCCTGGCTTTTTCACTTATTTTTAAATATAAAAATGCGACGAAAAATAGAATTCTGATCCAGATTGCTGCTGCTATTGCCATGGCATTGGCGATTGTTGGTTTACATTACACTGGGATGTCTGCTACTTTTTTTAGTCAGCAAGGCGTCACCAGTTCTTTGTCACTTTATCAGGCAGGACATGGTTTATTTCTGTTTACCATGATCTTTATTACGAGTTTGGTTTTGGTTGCTGGATACTGTATTGCTGTACTTGAGTTTCGGCTGGAAGAGCGCAATAAAGCACTTTTGAAATTAAATAGAGAATTGGCCAATCTCGCTGTACTTGATAATCTGACCAAGTTGCCTAATCGTTTGTTTTTAATGGATTATGTCAAAGATCGGTTTTCCAAAACACATCAAAAAGATGAAAAGATTGCGTTCTTATACCTAGATTTGGACCGGTTTAAATCGGTGAATGATGCATTTGGACATCATGTAGGTGATCAGTTGTTGATACAGGTTGCCAACCGGATTCAGAAGCATCTGGATGATCATTGTAAATTACTTAGAATTGGTGGTGATGAATTCTTAATTATTATTGAGAAAAGAAGAACAAGACAAATTGCTCAAATTGCAGAAGACGTATTAAGGCAAGTTCAGGAAGCGTATTTGATTACCAGTAAGGAAATTAATATTTCGGCCAGTATCGGGATTGCGATTTATCCTGAACACGGAAATAACATGCAGGACTTACTTATTAATGCCGATATTGCAATGGTGATGGCTAAAGATCAGGGGCGTAATACCTATAGCATTTTTAATTATACAAGCGAGCATAATGAAACACGAAGTCAGTCCAAATTGATTAACGATTTGTATAAGGCTGTAGAAGAACAACAATTTGTACTTTTTTATCAGGCTAAATATGCTGCTAATTTAAACATATGTGGCGTTGAAGCATTAATTCGTTGGCAACATCCTACTTTTGGTTTGTTAAGCCCACATATGTTCATTGATGGTGCAGAAAAGACAGGTTTGATTATTCCCATGGGATATTGGGCGCTTGAACAAGCATGTAAGCAGATCCAAATATGGGAAGCAACGCAAACAGTTCTTTATCCCATCGCGGTTAATCTGTCTGCGATTCAATTTGAAAATAAGCATCTGGTGGGTACACTCGAAAAGTTGATACGAAAATATCAGATACGCCCAAATCATCTGATTATTGAAATTACCGAATCGACCGCAATGCGGCATATTGATTCTAGTATTGCAACATTTGAGCAAATGCGTGCTTTAGGCATTCAGATTGCGATTGACGATTTTGGAACAGGGCATTCAAGTTTTCTTTATTTAAAAGATCTTCCTGTAGATGAGCTGAAGATTGACCGTGGTTTTATTATTCACTTGCATGAAGGCTCCAAAGAAGAAGTCATTTTAGAGAGTATTATTCATCTTGCGACCAAACTTGGTCTTAAGGTTACTGCGGAAGGGGTAGAAACCCAGTTACAGGCAGACATTCTGATTCGTTTGGGTTGCCAACAGCTTCAGGGCTATTTATTGGGACGACCAGTTCCTGTTGAACAACTGGTGCAGTAAGTTGAATAATTAAACTTAAACACATGAATATATTTATAAAGTTAGATTTACCATCAATTGGTCATATAACCATATCTTGTTTAGACATGTTTAAACAATTCTGCAATGAGATGTACATGCGTTCTAACTGTAATCATTAGATTTTTGTTCTGAGATACATTATGGGTACCGAATAAAGAAAACTGGCTTCTATAGCTATGTCTGGTTAGTTTTCTAAGCGTTTCCAAGTCAGCTTAAACGTATTTTGTTGAAACAATCTTCATTGTTTTGGTTGTTATTAAATTGAGGGTAGACATTCTAAAATGAGTCAGTCTAACTGTGGATAAAACAGCACCTATCAACAAGCGTTAAAATATACGCCAAATCTGCTACAATTGCGGCAATTTTGAATTCCCACTTTTCAGCGCTGACATCATACGCTGTGATGACAGGCCGTAGATAGATTGAAGAACTTTTCATGTTTAAAGACCAATTAGCGAAAGAAGTCAATTCGCGCCGTACTTTTGCCATTATTTCCCACCCCGATGCGGGTAAAACCACCATGACAGAAAAATTGCTGTTATGGGGCAAGGCTATTCAGGTTGCAGGTATGGTGAAAAGCCGTAAATCTGATCGCTCTGCAACTTCCGACTGGATGGAAATGGAAAAAGAACGTGGGATTTCGATCACCACTTCGGTGATGCAGTTTCCCTATAAACAGCATACGATCAACTTGCTAGATACCCCAGGACATGAGGACTTTTCGGAAGATACCTATCGTACTTTGACTGCGGTAGACTCTGCACTGATGGTCATTGATGGGGCTAAAGGGGTAGAGGAACGTACTATTAAATTGATGGAAGTGTGTCGTATGCGCGATACGCCAATCATCTCTTTTGTCAATAAAATGGACCGTGAGATTCGTGAACCCTTAGAACTTTTGGACGAAATTGAAAACGTTCTGAATATTCGCTGTGTGCCAATTACATGGCCTTTAGGGATGGGGCGTGATTTTGCAGGCGTCTATAACCTGCTTGAAAATAAACTTTATCTTTACAAGGCAGGATTTGGCTCAACCATTACCGATATCGAAGTACGTGATGGCTATGACCATGCCGATGTTCGTGAAAAAGTAGGTGAGTTGGCTTGGGCTTCTTTTGAGGAATCGCTTGAGCTGGTGCAAATGGCCAATGAGCCACTTGATCGGGAATTATTTTTACAAGGTAAGCAAACGCCTGTTTTATTTGGAACCGCACTGGGTAATTTTGCGGTGGATCATGTGCTGGATGCTTTTATCAATTGGGCACCAGAACCCAAAGCACATCCAGCACAAGAGCGGAATGTGGACGCAACCGAAGAAGGTTTTAGCGGTTTTGTATTTAAAATTCAGGCCAATATGGATCCGAAACACCGAGATCGTATTGCCTTTATGCGGATTTGTTCAGGCAAATATGAAAAAGGCCTGAAAATGAACCATGTGCGTATTGGTAAAGATGTTCGTATTTCTGATGCGCTGACTTTTTTGGCAGGTGAGCGTGAACATCTTGAAGAAGCATGGCCAGGCGACATTATTGGTTTGCACAACCATGGCACCATTCAGATTGGTGATACATTCACAAGCGGTGAAAAATTACATTTCACAGGAATTCCGCACTTTGCCCCTGAAATGTTCCGTCGTGTTCGCTTACGTGATCCATTAAAGTCTAAACAGTTGCAAAAAGGCTTGAAAGAACTGTCAGAAGAAGGTGCAACACAGGTGTTTATGCCACAAATCAGTAATGACCTGATTGTGGGGGCAGTGGGGGTGCTACAGTTTGATGTGGTGGCTTACCGCTTAAAAGAAGAATACAAAGTCGATTGTATTTACGAGCCGATCAGTGTGAATACCGTGCGTTGGGTTCATTGCGATGATGAAAAGATTTTTAATGAATTTAAGAAAAAAGCCCACGATCAACTTTCGGTCGATGGTGGTGGACACTTAACTTATTTGGCACCAAGTCGTGTCAATCTACAACTGATGCAGGAGCGCTGGCCTGATATTCAGTTCCGAAATACACGAGAACACTAAATAATGTAAAAAACAGCGTCTAAACAGACGCTGTTTTTTATTCTAGAGTAAAGCTTTTAATTGGCATGGATAATAATAATGCGTGGGCTAAGATGGTTATATGCACTATGTGCTGGATTAATGATATTCATACTGGGTGTATTTTTTTGGTCAAGAGAACCGATCCAACCTTTAGCACCAAGTCCTAAGCCTACACAAACTAAAGTTTTGCTTGCTCCCATTAAAAGTCAAAATACTTGGGTCGATATTGAAAAACCTGTATGCAAAGCTAAAACGTGTGCCCTTATCCATATTCAAACATTAAAAACAGATCAAGCTTGGCTCAATACTTGGGTGAATCAAAATATCGCAACGGTGATTCAAGAGCAACTCAAACAAAAAGTTGAACCACTGACGTTGCAAAGTGCTCTTGATCAATACGTGAAGCAATCTCGTCAATGGCAGGCACAGTATTCACGTAACCGCCCTTATGAGTTAGACATTAGCACCAAACTGATTTATCAAAAAAATCAGTATGTCTTATTGCGAACCGTTTTAAATGCCAAGCAAGAAGAATTGACTATTAAAAACCGCTCTTATTTGCATGTTGCAGATCGAGAGCAGAAAAAGCCCATCATCTTAAAAGAGATGATTCAACCTCAGCAGTTCAATCAATTCTCGGCCTGGGTACAAACAGCTTATCAAAAATGGTTAAATGAACAGCCTCAAGAGGTACAAAAAGAAGCACCCAAACAGCTCGACTGGCAAGACGCAGACTGGTTTTTTGATCAGGAAGGAATTGGATTGCATTATCGTGGCAATCAAATTTCTGAACATGCTGATCAATTCGATTTATACTTAAGTTCAGATCAGACCAAGGCTGTTCTGCAAACCCAAATTTATCAGAAAATGTTTTAACTCTGTATAAATCTTGGTATGTAACTAGCCAAAACAGGCCAGATTCTATTAGCATCACAATGTAGATCAATCAAGGAAAAGGCAATCATGATGTTGCAGATTCACAAGACTAGTGTGGCAATCATTTTTGGAAGTGTATTCTTCTTGGTTGCCTGTCAACCAAAATCGACGCCTGCTGATTCATCTGAAAAAGCATCCGCAGCTCAAACATCCGATGCTCAAGTGGCAAGGCTTGAAGGCCAGTCTGTTAAACTAAATGTTGAGTTACCTGCATGCGATGGCAATAATTGTCCTGAATTTGAGGTTGAACGTTTAACCAGTAACTATCCTTGGATTGATCAAAAGATTGATGCAGAAATTTTAAAAAATCTCGCACATATTCTGGAAATTTCTAAGGCCCAGCAAACCGCACAGGAAAGTAAAAAACTTGCCGAACCTGCTGCCAGTGCTGTCGCAGATCAAAATAGTCCACTTTCTGCACAGCAACAACTAGAGCAAAAAGTCAAACCTTATGTACAGTCATTCATTGGGCTAGATAATGAACTGAAAGCTTTGAGCGGAAATCATCAGATCAATCTAATGATTAAACCTTCAATTTTAAAATCACAAGCTCCTGTGGCCACAGTGGTATTAAATACCAGTAGTTATCTGGGTGGAGCGCACGGCTCTGCGATTCAGCAATATTATAATTTCGATCTGGATCACGAAAAATTATTGCAGCTGAATGATCTTTTATTACCGCATCAAAAAGCCGCACTGGAGCAACGTGCGCATGAGGCATTTAAAGTTTGGGTGATGGAATCTAAGCTGGCCAATAGCGTAGATGAATACGAACAAGCTTGGAAATTTAAACTTTCGAATAATTTTTTACTCGGTGATCATGGTCTGATCTTACAATACGGTGAATATGAAATTGGTCCCTATGCTGTTGGATTACCACGCTTGGTGGTTCCCTATGATCAATTGAATACGATTTTAAAACCAGAATATCTGCCGACACAGTCCACATCTGTAAAAGGCTCTTAAATCATGTTACGTCTGTTTGATACACACACGCATTTTGATGTTCCAGATTTTGATGCAGATCGTATCTTGCTGGCGCAACAGGCAAAAAACGCGGGTGTCGATGCGCTGGTGCTGATTGGTTTCGTTGCATCACGGTTTGATGATCTTATTGCCACACAAAATCAGCTTATGAACTTGGATAATGCACCTATGAGCTATTTGGCACCAGGTCTGCATCCGTTTTATATCGAACAGCATTTACCTGTACACCTTGAGCAACTTGAGCAGATTTTGAGGCAGAAAACCTGTGTTGCAATTGGGGAAATTGGTCTAGATACGTTCCTGCCACAGCACAAACAACCCGATATTTACCAAAAACAACAGCAATATTTCTCGGCACAATTAGATTTGGCAGTGCAGTATGATAAGCCTGTACTCTTGCATATCCGAAAATCTCATGGCGACGTAATTCGGTTAATTAAGCAGCATCATTTTAAATTGGGCGGTATCGCCCATGCTTTTAGTGGTGGTATAGAAGAAGCGAAAGCCTTAATCAAGCTTGGTTTTAAATTGGGCGTGACAGGGCAGATTACCAATCCAAATGCCAAAAAGCTTTATCAGGTTATACAAACTGTAGGGGCCGAGCATCTGGTGATTGAAACAGATTGTCCTGATATGACCCCTTTATGTTGCCAGACATCGACTGAACATCGAACGCGTAACACACCTGTTAATTTACCTTACGTACTGGCTGGGCTGGCTCAGGTTTTAGCTATGGATTCAATTCAACTGGCGCAGAAGTTATGGGAAAACTCTTTAAGTGCACTGAGATTAAATCCATAAAAACAACAGTCTCAAAAACAATAACCAAAACAGAACACTCTTGATGTAAAAGTGGCATACATTAGAAATACAACAGATAAAATCTTTAAAAAACAGATAGCCAACCGGAGGGTTGCCGCATGGCCAGCTACAGTAAAATCAACAGTTTTAATGCCCTAAAAACACTTAATGTCGGTTCTACCGCTTATCAAATTTTTAGTCTACATCAGGCGCAAGCAAAACTTGGTGATATTGAAAAACTTCCTAAGTCCTTGAAGGTTCTTTTAGAAAATTTATTACGCTTTGAAGACGATCAGACGGTCCTGGCTACACATATTGAAGCTTTGGTTAAATGGCAAAATACAAAAACGTCCGATCAAGAAATCCAGTATCGTCCAGCAAGAGTACTGATGCAGGACTTTACTGGTGTACCTGCCGTAGTTGATCTTGCGGCTATGCGTGCAGCGATGGCTAAGGCGGGCGGAGACCCTGAAAAAATTAATCCACTGTCACCTGTCGATTTGGTGATTGACCATTCCGTGATGGTCGATCATTTTGCCAGTGATGCTGCATTTGAAGAAAATGTCGATATTGAAATGCAACGTAACGGTGAGCGTTATCAGTTCTTACGCTGGGGGCAGTCTGCATTTAATCGCTTTAGTGTTGTGCCGCCAGGGACTGGAATTTGTCATCAGGTTAATCTGGAATATCTGGCGCAAGCTGTATGGACGGGAGAAGATCAAGGCCAGACTTTTGCATTTCCAGATACGCTGGTGGGAACAGACTCCCATACCACCATGATCAATGGCCTAGGTGTTTTAGGTTGGGGCGTTGGTGGTATCGAAGCAGAAGCAGCCATGCTGGGGCAGCCCATTTCTATGTTGATTCCTGAGGTCATTGGTTTCAAACTGACAGGTAAATTAAGAGAAGGCATTACTGCTACCGATCTGGTTTTAACTGTCACCCAAATGCTGCGTAAAAAAGGTGTTGTGGGGAAATTTGTAGAATTCTACGGGGATGGTTTGGCAGATTTACCATTGGCCGATCGCGCGACCATTGCCAATATGGCACCTGAATATGGTGCGACCTGTGGTTTCTTTCCTGTAGATGACATTACACTTGATTATATGCGCCTAACTGGACGAGATGCAGATCGTATTGCATTGGTGGAAGCTTATAGTAAAGAACAGGGATTATGGCGTCATGCAGGAGATGAACCTGTATTTACAGATACGCTAACACTGGATATGGACACGGTCGAAGCCAGTCTGGCAGGCCCAAAACGTCCACAGGATCGTGTTTTACTTGCTAAAGTACCTGAAGCTTTTCAAGCCGTGATGGATTTAAGTCTTACAGCAGCTAAACCTGAAAAAGAAAGACTGGAAAATGAAGGTGGTGGTGGTACAGCTGTTGATGCTGAACAAAGTCACTTTGAGCAGCAACCTTATTATGAAATGGATGGTCAGCGCTATGAACTCAACCATGGCGACGTAGTTATTTCGGCCATTACTTCATGTACCAATACCTCAAACCCAAGTGTCATGTTGGCAGCAGGTTTGCTCGCCAAAAAAGCCATTGAAAAAGGTTTACAACGTAAACCATGGGTCAAAAGCTCTTTAGCACCTGGTTCTAAAGTCGTGACCGATTACTTGGCTGCAGCAGGACTCACGCCTTATCTTGATCAACTTGGATACAATCTTGTCGGGTACGGTTGTACCACCTGTATTGGTAACTCAGGGCCATTGCCAGATCCAATCGAAGCAGCCGTTCAGAAATACGACTTAAATGTTGCATCAGTACTTTCAGGCAACCGTAATTTTGAAGGTCGTGTCCATCCACTTGTCAAAACTAACTGGCTGGCATCTCCGCCTTTGGTGGTTGCTTATGGATTGGCTGGTACGATTCGTAAGGACTTAACTTCTGAGCCGATAGGCCAAGGTAAAGATGGCGAAGATATCTATTTAAAAGATATTTGGCCAACGAGCGCGGAAATTGCAGAAGTGTTGCAGAAAGTGAATACCGACATGTTCCATAAAGAATATGCGGCTGTGTTTGAAGGGGATGAAAGCTGGCAGTCTATTCAGATTCCACAAAGCCAAACCTATGAGTGGGCCGAGGATTCGACGTATATTCGTCATCCGCCATTCTTTGAGGGTATTGATCAGCCACCAGAAGCGATTACCAATATTGAATCAGCTCGTGTGCTGGCTGTACTGGGCGATTCGGTTACAACAGACCATATTTCACCTGCGGGGAATATCAAAAAAGACAGTCCTGCTGGACGTTACCTTCAAGAACATGGCATTCAACCAAAAGATTTTAACTCTTACGGATCGCGCCGTGGAAATCATGAAGTCATGATGCGCGGAACCTTTGCCAATATCCGAATCAAAAATGAAATGTTAGGTGGTGAAGAAGGTGGCAATACCATTTATATTCCTAGTGGAGAAAAACTGGCAATCTATGATGCTGCCATGCGTTATCAAAAAGACGATACTCCTCTGGTGATTATTGCGGGTAAAGAATATGGTACGGGTTCTTCACGTGATTGGGCCGCAAAAGGGACTAACCTTTTAGGGATCAAAGCTGTAATAGCCGAAAGTTTTGAACGTATTCATCGTTCCAATCTGGTCGGAATGGGTGTTCTACCACTTCAATTTATTGATGGTCAAAATCGTCAGTCTTTGAAGTTGACTGGGCAGGAGGAAATTTCTATTACAGGTCTTTCCGATCAGATTCAACCGCATCAAAGTCTAGATATTACTGTTAAGCGTGAAGATGGATCAACTGATACCTTCAAAGTACTATGCCGAATTGATACGCTCAATGAAGTTGAATATTTCAAGGCGGGCGGTATTTTGCATTACGTGTTACGCAATTTAATAGCCGCTTAATAAATCCACTGCTTTTAAAGCCTCATTTATTGAGGCTTTTTTATTGAATGCCATTGAATGTTGAGATATTTATAAATGAGAGAAGAATTATTTTATAAGGAATTTACACGTGAATAGAGATGATGCCTTTCTAACAGTACAAGCCCGATTAGGTTATGATTTTTCTGGAGATATGAAAATAGGGGGTAAATATACCTCTCTGATAGAACATGCTGGATTGGCATATATGAGCGGTCAAATTCCCAGAGTTGAAGATAAAGTGCAAGTCTGCGGAAAAGTTGGATTTGATGTTGATTTATCGCAGGCTCAATTGGCTGCAAGTATTAGTACAATGAGGGCTTTAGCAATTTTAAAACAGCATTATGGTACTTTGCAGGTAGTAGAAAAAGTTTTACAAATGAATGTATTCATCCATTCAACTGCAGACTTTACTCAGCAAAGTGAAGTTGCCGATGGGGCATCTGAAATTCTCTATGAAATTTTAGGTTCAGATACAGGGCAGCATACACGTACATCGGTCAGTGTTTGCCAGCTTCCTAAAAATGCATCGGTTGAAATAAATTTTATTGTCGCGTTAAAACAAAATAATGGGCAGGAGTGACGTTGGTAAAGTCATATGATTTTTAAAAATACTCACGAATTATTTTGAAAAGACAAGGTAGAATACGAGCTGTTTTTTATAGTGGCAGTTTGATATGACGACCAATCTCCAGACCGATGAATATGACCGCCGTTTTGCGGGTGTTGCCAAAATTTATGGTGATGATGCATTTAATCACTATGAAAAAAGTCATGTGATGGTGATTGGAATTGGTGGTGTCGGAAGCTGGGCAGTAGAGGCTTTAGCACGTACAGCGATTGGTGAAATTACACTGGTTGATATGGATGTGCTGGCTGCATCGAATATCAATCGACAATTGCCTGCACTCTCATCTACCTTGGGACAAGAAAAAGCCGACATCATGGCAGAGCGTTGTCGCCAGATTAATCCGCACGTTAAAATTAATATCGTGGATGATTTTTTATCGGCTGATAATGTTGCAGATATTCTCGCATCACAACCTGATGTCGTGCTTGACTGCATTGATGATGTGAAAGCAAAACTGGCATTAATGCTGTATTGTCGTTTTAACAAAATTCCGTTGATTGTGTCAGGTGGGGCAGGTGGAAAACTAGATCCACTCAAGATTCGAGTGGCAGATTTATCCAAGACAGAACAAGATCCAATGCTGGCAAAATTGCGTAGTCAATTGCGAGCAAAAGGCATTTGTAAAAAACCCAAAGAGAAATTTGGGATAACCTGTGTTTATTCGATTGATAATCCATTTTCAGGTACAGAAGTCTGTGCGGCGGCTGGACTACGTTGTGGCGGATATGGTTCTGCTGTTGTCGTCACATCTACCTTTGGCATGATTGCAGCGGCTGAAGTATTAAAGAAGTTAGATATGAAAAAAACGAAGCCTGAATAAGCTTCGTTTTAGATAAATTCGATTAATCACAATGGTCGATAGTACGTATAAGTGACATTGTCATCTCTATATACATCATAGCTATTTTGCTTAAAATCAGAGATCCACTGACTGCCACTATATCCCGCAATGTGTCCATAGATATGGTTGGGTGTCCGTTTGATGATGTAGATATCACCTTTTTGTGGGTGATCAAAAGCAGGTTGGATTTGACGATAACCAATTTTGGTTAAAGTGTCGCCCCAATCGGATGCAGCAACAGGATGACTGATAATTTTTGCACCTGCCGATTGCAATGCAATACGAACACTTTTGGCACATTTTGCTGTACTAGAAAAACCGCTGATACTTTGTAATTTGGCGACAAATTTATGGATATCAATCTGGCTTCGTGAGCCATCTGATCCAAAAGAAAATGGTGCTGATCTTTCCTTGTTTTCAGTCACAGTTACCTGAGGTGTATTCTGTGTTTGATAACTATCTACTGATTGTCCGTCATAAATCATAGTTTAAACTCGTTCTTACATCATTCACACATATCAATAACAATGTATTTATTTGGGTGGTGATGGTATCGCTTAAACCTTAAAAAGTGTTTTAATAAATGTAATAATATTTCATAACATTGAAACATTTTTTAAAATAATTATTTATATCAACTTGTTATGTTTTTATTTGTGATAATTGTTTGATCATTTTTTATCAAATTGAAATGAGGAATCATTCCTATCATTGTAAAAATTAAAACCTGCTCTGCAATATGCGACTCAATTAAAAAATAAACCTTTATGTTCATGATTGCATCATAAAGGCTTTGTCTCTTCAAATATCTTGCACTTGCAGAGATGCTTCTGTTCGCTGAATTGCTTCATGAATATTGCATAAGGCATGTTCAATATCGCTTCGTGTTTTTGCATTTCCCCCACTGAGAGCTTGTCGCCATTTACGGGCACCTGGCAAGTTTTGAAACAGACCTAAGATATGACGCGTAATAATCGACAGTGGTGCACCTTCAGCCAAACGTTGTTCAATATAAGGCATCATTTGTTGCATGATATTGAAACGATCAGGTAAGTCCAAGTTCCAGAGCTGCCCCAATTCTGCCAATAAATACGGATTATGATAGGCTTCGCGACCAATCATCACGCCATCGACATGTTGTAAATGTGCTTGTGTTTCTGCGACTGTTTTAATGCCACCGTTGATTTCAATAAACAGTTCAGGACGGTCTTGTTTCAGACGGTACACATCTTCATAGCGTAACGGCGGAATTTCACGATTTTCTTTAGGTGATAACCCTTTAAGCAAGGCAATTCTGGCATGGACAACAAAATGATGACAGCCTGTTTTTGCTACAGTATCTACAAAATTCAGCATTTCGTCATAAGACTGCATGTCATCAATGCCAATACGATGTTTGACATGTACTGGAATATCAACGACCTGTTGCATTTTCGCAATACATTCAGCCACGAGGTCAGGTTCTGCCATCAGGCATGCACCAATTTTATTGTTTTGTACACGGTCACTTGGACATCCAACATTCAGATTGACTTCATCATAGCCCCAGTCCTGTGCCATTTTGGTACATTCGGCCAGATCTTTGGGATTAGAGCCACCCAGTTGTAGCACAATAGGGTGTTCTCCATGGCTGTAATCGAGATGGCGTTTGGTATCACCAAATAAAATCGCGCCTGTCGTGACCATTTCGGTGTACAACACCACATTGGGATTAAACAGTCGAGCAAAAAAGCGATAGTCCTTGGTCGTCCAATCCATCATCGGGGCAACCGAAATACGCGGCTTTAAGGTTTCTAGTGATGATTTCATGAAAACAGATCCAAACAATGAGTGTGCAACGAGGGCATAAATTATACGCGGTTTATGCTAAATCCCCAAATTATGCAATTGGGGACGTTTGTCACACTACATTGGGTTTTTCATTCCGATATAGCAAGTAATCTAAAAGCGCAAAGAAGCTGGCAAAGATCGCTAGTGCCAAACCTGCCATGCAGGTATATGCCCATCCACCATGATTCCATGCATATGTACCAATCGCAGAACCCGTTGCAGCGCCACCAAAATATAGCGTCATATAGATGGCATTCAGGCGAGATTTGGCATTGGGACGAATTCGAAAAATAATATTTTGATTGCACGAATGCACAAACGCCAAGCCTAAGTTGGTCGTGGCAAAACCAATTAAATACAATCCCAATCCAGCCGAAGAAAAATAAAAAATTATCCAGCTTAAAATTAAGAAACCACAGCCCAGAAAAGTAAACAGCGTTCCGTAGCCACGATCGGCATACTTTCCTACAAACTGGGAAGACAAGGCCCCAAATACACCCACCAAACTGACCAAGCCAATCCACATATCTTGCAAATGAAATGGTGCGGAAGATAGATACACGGCAATGGTCGAGAAAATCACACTCATAGACGCAAATGCACCTGCGCCTGCATAGGCCCGAATCGATAAACGTTTTTCACTCACCAACAGTTCAGCCATCGATTTAAATACATCGCTGTATTTCATTCGAATGCGCATGGCATAAGGCAGTTCGGATTTTAGTTTAAAGGCTAAAATAAAGATGAGTACTGCACTAACCACATAAATCAATTTCCAGTGCACCAATTGCGACAGTAGTCCTGACAAGCTGGTCGAAAGTAAAATGCCAACCAGCAGCCCACTCATTAAGAATCCAACCACTTCGCCTATTTTTTCAGGCCGAACGGTCATGGTTGCAAACGGAATCAATACCTGAGCTGCAACTGAAAATAGACCTGTAATGACGGTTCCGACCCAGAGCATGGTTAAATTCACTGATGTGGCACATATCAAAAGTCCAACACCAGCCAAGGCCATCAATAGCGGAATAAATTTGGTTTTATTGACAATATCGCCCAGAGGTACAATCAGAAGTAAGCCAAATGCATACGACATTTGCGCAAATGTAACAGTCAATTGAGCTTGGGCTGTAGTGACCCCAAAGGCATGTTGAATCGAATTAATCAGCGGTTGGCAAAAGTAATTTGCACCAGCGGTTAAACCACATGCAAGTGCCATCAACCAAAGTAGTTTTTTATTCTGGCTAATATCAGATGTTTCTTGCATAAAGTTTTCTCATTTCAATGGGTATACGCAGTTGCTTCAACTTCAAATTGCATACTGGGCAATGCCAGTTGTGTTACAGGGATAAGTGTACAAGCAGGAAAGTTTTGTTCAGGCCATAATGTCTGCATGATTTTAATCACGACCTGATGTTTGCTCGTATCATGATTCACAATCAGTAGCCTTAACATCGCGATATGATGAATAGAGGCCTGCATATATTGAAGTGCTCGTTTAACATTGTGAAACGCTTGCCATACTTGTTGGGAAAAATCGGCTGAAATTTCACCTGCCTGATTTTCCCCACCTTGACCTGCAATATGCAGGATACGCTGAACGTGTGTAATTTCTACAATATGACTATAAGCAAATGCCTGGGGATTATATAACGTTTCTGGGTTAATGACTTGAAAAAAAGGTACAGATTTGCATGACATGAGAATATGACCGTTACTCGAATTGATGCTAGTATCAAAGCTCAAGTTAACTTGAGGTCAAGCGATTGAAGCAATCAAATCAAGAAAATTTAGGGCAACAGTTCATCACAATTGGAGAGTTGGCGAAACGAAGCGGTGTAAGTGTGCCGACCATACGCTTTTATGAAGCGAAACAATTGATCTGGAGTATTCGAACTAATGGCAATCAACGCCGATATCTGCGTGCGATGCTCAGACGTATCGCAATTATTAAAGTAGCGCAGTTGGTGGGCATCAGTCTTGAAGAGCTTAAACAAGCATTCTCGGTTTTACCCGATCGTAAAATGGCATCTAAACAAGACTGGGAAAAAATGTCTAATCTCTGGAAGAATCAACTCGATAAAAAAATTCAGACCTTATTGCAGCTCAGACAGCAACTCGACTGGTGTATCGGGTGTGGATGCCTCTCACTTGATCAATGTCCGCTACGTAATCCTGATGATCATTATGCGAGCCAATCAAATGGCGCACATTTTCAGAGGGTTCAATACCAGATTGAACAGCTTGATACAGAAGATTAATGTTTTAAACGGGTTTTACTTAAAGTAATTAGCAGTACGCCTAAAATGTTAAGTACACAGCCTAGCCATTGCCACAAGTTTAATTGTTCATTTAAAAAGATGACAGCAAGTAAAATGGTTAAAATAGGGCCAATTGAGGCAATCATTGCAGATTGAGAGGCGCCTAATCGCTGGATACCTTGCATGAGCAATATGGTTGGAATTACCGTGACGAAAAACCCCAAACTGATACCGTAACCCCATACAGCCAATGGTAATTCATTGATGACCGTTAATGGTGCAGGAGTGGCAATTAAATAATGCATGATAGTACCTAAGCAGGCAACACTTGAAGCCAAACCTGTAAAGTTCCATGAACCAAATTTCTTAATTAAAGCAGGAGTTAAAAGAAGGTAAACTGCAAAGGCAACTGCACTGGCAAATACGAGACTTGCACCCAACCAAAAACCGCCCTGACTTGGTGCATTTTTACCCTCTTGTAACATCACTAAAACGGTTCCTCCATAACTCAGAAAAATGGCAAACCAAGTTTTTATATTTAATTTTTGATGATAAAGAAAAGAAGAAGCTAAAACAGTGAGTGTTGGATATAAAAATAAAATAATGCGTTCAAGTGATGCACTGATCAACATCAGACCCATAAAATCTAACCAGCTTGCAAAGTAATACCCTAAAAGCCCAGAGAAAATTAAAACAAGCCAATCTTTTGCCGAAATGGCTTGATTATGATGGCGATTAAACCAGCATAAAAGTAAAAAGAAGGGTAAGGCGCTGATCATGCGAAGTGCCATAAGCAATGTTGCATCTACCAAAGGTGAAAGAGCATAAGCTTGTTTGATGAATATTGCTTTTGTACTAAATAAAAATGCAGCAGAAACCGCGCATAATGAACCAGTTTGAACTGGTGAGAAGGAAAATCTCATGAAATGAAAAATATAAAAATAATAGTTAAATTGTAGAGTGAAACCCTTCAATTTTATATTTTTATTCTAGAAAGATGAATTGCTAGTTCAAAATATAGGTATTTATTAAATAAATAGTGGGTGGTAATTTGAAAAAGTTCAATTAGAATCCAAAAAATGAACAAAACACAACCTGGGGGAGAACATCGTTTTTTACGATGTTTGTACTTAAGAAAATTAGCTTGAGGAACGCTCATGCAGATCGGAATCCCAACAGAAACGATCGCTGGTGAAAATCGTGTTGCTGCGACACCAGAGACTGTTAAAAAGTTGATTAGTGCTGGCCATCATGTCGTTATTGAACGTGGAGCAGGGGTAAAAGCTGCTTACATCGATAGTGCTTATGAACAGGTGGGCGCCACCATTACGGATAATGCCTATCAAGGTAGCCAATTGATTTTGAAAGTTCGTGCACCACACAGTGACGAAATTCAAAAGCTTTCAGCCAATACGACCGTTGTGGCAATGTTTGATCCTTATCGTAATCCTGATCTGGATGCATTTGCGGATCAAAATGTGTCTGCATTTGCGCTAGAGCTATTACCACGTACCTTGTCGCGTGCACAAAATATGGATGTTTTATCCTCTCAAGCCAACTTGGCTGGATACAAATCTGTATTACTCGCTGCTGCTGAATATCAACGTATGTTCCCAATGCTCATGACCGCAGCAGGTACAGTAAAACCTGCACGTGTGGTGATTATGGGCGTTGGTGTTGCAGGTCTTCAAGCGATTGCAACTGCAAAGCGTTTGGGTGCAGTGGTTGAAGCAACCGATTTGCGTCCAACGGCTAAAGAGCAAGTCGAATCGCTTGGGGGGAAGTGGTTAGACGTGCCAATGTCACCTGAAGAGCAAGCGCGTGCCGATGAAGCTGCCAAAAATGGATATGGCTGGACACCAGGTGAGCAGTACATCAAGGATCAGGCAGCCATTGTCGATAAAGCCGTATCCAATGCCGATATCGTCATTACGACTGCGCTATTACCGGGTCGAAATGCACCGCGTCTGATTAAAGCGGAAACGGTGGCCAAAATGAAACCAGGTTCGGTGATTTTGGATATGGCAGTTGAAACAGGTGGTAACGTTGAAGGTTCTAAAGTCGGCGAAACGGTATTCACCGAAAATGGTGTGAAGATTTTAGGTGTTCCCAATATTCCATCGACCTTGTCGACAGAAGCTTCAGCACTTTATGCACGTAATGTGTTCAATTTTGTTGAAACACTGTTTGATCAAGACAAAAATTTTGCCATCAATCCAGAAGAAGAAATTCAGAAAGCCCTATTGGTCACTCATGGCGGTCAAGTGCTGCTTAAGCGTGGTTAAGGAGAATACTCATGGTTGAAACGATTACAATTTTCGTCCTTGCCATCTTCGTAGGTTATTACGTGGTATGGGGGGTAACACCTGCATTACATACGCCGCTTATGGCAGTGACCAATGCTTTATCTTCGATCATTATCGTGGGCGCGATGATCCAAACCGTGGGTTTACCCATGATTGGTGTGGAAGGTAGCGTAGATTTTCAAACAATTAATGTTGTGAGTGTATTAGGCGCAATTGCGGTGTTCTTGGCCAGTATTAACATTTTTGGTGGTTTCGCAGTGACTGCGCGCATGCTTGAAATGTTTAAGCCGAAGCAGAAAAAATAAGAGGACGAAAACATGGAATTTATTCGAGCGAATGCAGAGTGGTTCTACCTCATTGGTGCTGTCCTGTTTATTATGACGCTACGTGGTTTGTCTGGCCCTAAAACAGCAATTTCAGGCAACCGCTACGGCATGATCGGTATGGCGATTGCGGTATTGACCACGTTCTTTGTCGCGGATCATCCTGTGGTCTGGATGATTGTTGGGGCAATGGTGTTGGGTGCGATTGTGGGGATTGTGCGTGCACGTACAGTACCGATGACACAAATGCCAGAAACGGTTGCACTGATGCACTCTCTGGTGGGTTTGGCAGCAGTACTCATTGCGATTGCGGCAATTTTGCATAACAACCAATTAACAGTTCTGTTCGAACAAAACGAAGCAGCATTGACTGCTGCGGGCGTTCAGCATGCACATATGAGCCCAGTGCATTTATTTGAACTGTTTGTAGGGTGTTTTGTCGGTGCGATTACCTTTACAGCTTCGGTGTTTGCCTACGGTAAACTGGCTGCAAAGAAATGGGCAAAAACCATTTCTGGCGCTTGGGTTAAACCTGTTCAGGCAATCATCTTTATTGCGATGTTGGCTTGCGGTTTTTACTTCTTCTCGACGGGCAATATGACGGCATTCTGGGCAATGACCATATTGGCACTTGCATTTGGCTGGGTCTGGATTGCGCCTGTCGGTGGCGGTGATATGCCAGTAGTGGTGTCACTTCTCAACTCATTCTCTGGATGGGCGGCAGCAGGGATTGGTTTTACCTTAGAAAATAACATGCTGATTGTGGCGGGTTCATTAGTCGGTTCATCGGGTGCGATCCTGTCTTACATTATGTGTAAAGCCATGAACCGTAACATCTTAAATGTTCTGTTTGGTGGCGCAATGGGCGGTGCTGCGGTTGCGGGTGCTGCCAAAGGTGAGCAGGTTCAACGTAACCATCGTTCAGGTTCGGCAGATGATGCAGGCTTCTTGATGTCGAATGCAGACAGTGTGGTGATTGTACCAGGTTATGGTATGGCACAAGGTCGTGCACAAAATGCGGTAAAAGAACTTTGCGAATTGCTCAAAGAGCAGGGCGTAAAGGTGCGTTTTGCAATTCACCCAGTGGCGGGGCGTATGCCAGGTCACATGAACGTACTTTTGGCAGAAGCTGACGTTGCATATGAAGACATTTTGGAAATGGATGAGATTAACTCAGACTTTCCAGCAACCGACGTCGTACTTGTCATTGGTGCCAATGACGTCGTCAATCCGGCTGCCAAAGATGATCCAAGCTCTCCAATTTATGGTATGCCGATTTTGGAAGCACACAAGGCACGAACCATTATGGTGATCAAACGTTCAATGGCAACAGGTTATGCAGGTCTGGATAATGATTTGTTCTATAACGAAAAAACCATGATGATTTTTGGTGATGCCAAGAAAGTGGTGGAAGATATGACCAAAGCCATTAATGGCAATGGTCACTAATCTGAGCTAAAACGAAAACCACCTGCGGGTGGTTTTTTTACGGATGAATAAAGCTTTATTTTATACGCATCGATGTATGATAGTTTTATATGCGATGATGTTGGTATTGGCCTGGATTATTTTTATACAACATGGCAAGTCGGACACGTTTACTGTCTTAATTTTACTAACTGCCATCTACGGTGGCATGTTCTTTTTACATTTTAAGGCTTCAAACGAAGTGAAAAACGGCACTGAAGTAGGAAAAACCTTATCACAAGGTTTAGGGTGTTTATTACTCCTTGGATTTCCAATAGGAACTGTGGTGGGAGTATTTATTTTGATCAATACTCGTAAAAAGAAATGGCAGACCAGTACGCTCTATGCGTCGAATCCTCATGAAAGTGTATAGTTGATTGGATTAAGGGGTTTTGTGCTCTGTCATACATGTATTAATCAAAATCTTAATCATAAAAAAGCGACCATGAGGGTCGCTTTTTATATGCTTTTATAATTTTAGGCTGTTGCCTCTGGAGCATTGCGCCATAAGCTTTCAAGGTCGTAAAACTTACGAGCAGTAGGTAGCATTACATGTACAACGACGTAGCCTAGATCGATGAGGATCCATTCTGCATCGCGTTCACCTTCAATGCCGATTGGACGAAAACCTGACTTACGTGCTTCATCAGCTACGTTGTCTGCAAGGGCTTTAACGTGACGGGTTGAGGTACCACTAGCAATAATAATTGCGTCAGCAACATTACTGATGTTGCTGACATCAAGCTCTAAAATGTCTTTTGCTTTTACATCGGTAAGCGCATCATGTACGACTTTTAAGCATGTCTGTACATTATGCTGCGTTGAATTCATTGCGAGATCGTGAGAATTAGAAGCGCTGGGCGATGGTTCTAAATTCATAAAGGGTATAGTTTCCTGACAATTACTCATTGTTTAATATAGCGTCTTTACGTCCAAATTTCAATTTTTGATCGAAGATGATATTGAAAAAAATTGTTTAAAAAAGAAACATGCATTTAACTAGCTATTTACATCATTTGCGAAATATTTGTTTTTCCACGCAAAAGATTGCGCTGAGCTGGATTGAGGTCGATATTCAGCCGCAATATAACCTTGATAAGTGCTTTGCTGTATCCATTGAAAAATTTCATTAAAGTGGATTTGCGCAGTATCTGGTTCGTGACGTCCAGGACAGTCTGCAAATTGAATATGTCCGATCTGACCGATATTTTCTTTTAAGCCTGCGAGCACATCTTCGCCCATCATGGCCATATGGTAACAATCATATTGCATCTTGAGAGCAGGGTGCCTTACAGCTTCTAGCATTTCTTGCGCCTGAGCAATGTTCTGAACCAAGAAGCGTGGCATATCTGTACCATTGATCATCTCAAAAACGGGCTCAATACCGTGTTCAGTCAAACGCTCACATGCAAATTTGAGATTACTGGCTAGTGTATTCAAGCAAGGCAGCAGGTCTGTATCAACCGGTTGTTTGCCAGCGAGAATATTCACCCGTGGAACATTTAACGCAGTGGCATACTCAACGGCTTGTTGTAATGCTTGTGCAAAAGCCTGTTCTTGACCTGGTATGCCAGCCAGACCATCACCACCTTGCATCAGGTCGCCTGCGGGAACATTGATCAGACATAAACTCAAATTGTATTGAGCCAATTGAGTCTGGATCTCCTCAATAGAGAGCTCATACGGAAACTGGATTTCAACATGCTGAAATCCATACTGATGCGCTAATGCAAAGCGTTCAATTAAAGGTGACTCTGTAAATATCATGGACAGATTGACTGCAAGCTGACTCATCATGTATTTCCTTACTTTTTATTGATCTTGATCTTCTACTTGTTTGATCATAGTAGCTAAATCACTTTGCGCATAGCCGTTTTGTTGGTGGCTGTGTAACTGATGTAGAGCCTGATGTGCAACAGGGATATCTAGCGCATAATGCGTTGCCAGCTCAACAGCATTATTTAAATCTTTGGCGAGCGTTTGCACTTTCCATTGCACAGGCTCAAAAATTTGTCGTGCCATACGTGGCGCCAAAATTTGAAAGGGTTTGGAGTCGGCAAAGCCATTGGCTAATGCAGGTGCCAATAGTGTTGTGTCAACACCTGCACGATGTGCAAGTGCTACAGCTTCAGCGATTAAAGCACTGTTTGCAGCCACAATTAGTTGATTGCATATTTTGGTTGCCTGACCTGTTCCTGTATCTCCCATGCGTGTCACACGCTGTGAAAGTACGTTATAAATTAAGCCTAGATCTTGAATCGTACTTTCATTACCGCCTGCAAAAATGACCAGCGTTCCTTGTTCTGCGCCTGAGGTTCCACCTGAAACAGGAGAATCAATCCAGATGGCTTGCTGCTGCTGAGCACGGTCGGCCAGATATTTGGTTTGGTTTACAGACAAGCTAGAAAAATCCACAATAATCTGTTGAGGACGTACAAGGTGATGAACTTGTTCATACACATGATTTACGGCCTGATCATCTGCCAAGCACATCAAAATAACAGGATAATCTGCAATTTTTTCAAGACTCAGGGCTTGTGCACCCATATCGAGTAAAACATCACATGCGCTTTGTGTTCGATTCCAAACAGCCACAGAAAAACCTGCCTGAACCAGTCGTGTCGCCATGCGGCTACCCATTAAACCCATCCCGATAAAAGCAATAGGCGTGTGACGATCAAAACGCATAATGTAATCCTTGATTATTGATATTGACGAGGCAAAAACTCTACTTCGGGATGTTTGTCCTTTTGTCGCGCGAGTCGACTATTTTTACCCAATAATAACTTTAACTGCCACAGCTTCTCCAGGCGTAAGGCACGCTGAGGTTGATGTTCCATGGCATTTAAGACAAATTTCGCTGCGGCCAGTGCATCTGGGGAACGCTGTTGCAACTCGCTGGCTAGTTGTTGTGCATGCTGCCATGGCTGTGCTGAAAGATGAGTGACCAGACCAATGTCATGTGCGTACTCTGCATCGAAAATTCGTGCAGTCAGTGTGAGCTCTTTGGCAAGATCTGATCCAATTAGTCCTTTGATTGATCGAGTAAGTCCCATATCTGGAACAAGACCCCAGCGGCTTTCCATAATTGACATTTGTGTTTCTGGATGAGCAATCCGAATATCGGCAGCGAGTGCCAATTGCATGCCTGCGCCAAAACAATAACCTTCAATGACAGCAATTACAGGCACAGGCAGGCTTTGCCAGATCAAAAATGCCTTTTGGAACAGGCTTTGTCCTGGTTTAATTAATTCCCATGCCGCATATACTGTATTTTTAGGATTATTCAGGTCGCTTAAATCAATACCTGCACTAAAGACATGCGCTTCACCACTTAGGATGACACAACGAACAGAGCGGTCTTTTTTGATGGTTTTAGCTGTCTGAATAAGCTCACGAAGCAGATTGAAACTCATCGCGTTACGTTTTTCTGGACGGTTTAAAGTAACCTGTGCGATGCCTTGAGATATCGTGAGTTTGATCGATTCCATGTCTGAGGACTCATCTAAAAATATATAATCCTGAGCATAACATGAGCTGTCTCTTTAAAAAGAACAGCTCAGTCATAGATTTATTGCTGCTCGGATAAAATATGTTTGGCTGCACCTTCCACTTCGCGAATAGTCAAATGCAGTTCTTCGAAACGCTTTAATACATTTTGCACAAAGTCTGCATCAGCCTTGCGACGTTCTTTGCGTAAAGTTGAAACAAACTGTTCAAACTCACCAGTCACGTGTTGTAATTTTGGGGTGCCTACATAGCGTGTGGCGCCATAAAGTCGATGCAAAACATGTTCAAGCTGTGGGAAGTCTTCAAGCTCAATCAGTTGTTCCATTTCACCTAACTCTGTTTCGAAGCTGTCCACCAGCATTTTGAGCAAGTCATAGGCGAGGTCTTCTTTATTGGCTGCCAGTTGCAGGCTTTGTTGCCAATCTAGAATAGTGGGATCAAGTGCATCAATTAAAATTTGATGATCATTTTGAGGTGGATGATCAAAGTCAGCTTTACTCCACTGATTTAAGATATGGATGATCTGTTCCATCTGGATCGGTTTAGTGACGTAATCATCCATCCCTACTTTGAGTAGTTTTTGTTTTTCATCTGCCAAAGCGTGTGCGGTCAGTGCGATGATTGGTAAGCGCATCTGGGTGTCAAGTGTTGATTCCAGGGAACGAATGGCACGTGTGGTATCAATCCCAGACATAACAGGCATCTGAATGTCCATAAATACCACATCAAATGGTTTTTCATTTTGCTCGATACGCTGTTCAATAATATTTAAAGCCTCCTGACCGCTCAAAGCCTTGCTGGTGGTGACATTCAGCTCACTTAATAAGGCTTCAAGTACAATCAGGTTGGGTAGATGATCATCAACAGCCAATACATGTAGGCCACGACCATTAAATTGCTCAGGGGGCTGCTCAAAAATAGGTTGATTGCTGAGGAGCTGGATCAGGGCACTACGGCTTAATGGCTGATATAACGGTCTTGCACGGTATTCATTCAGCATGTTTGGTTCAAGTGCCATCTGATAACCATATACCGCGAGATTACCCGTATAGCGTTGACGAATTTCTTTGAGTAACGCTTCGGTATCGCCACTATGATCTACAATTAACCATGTGTTTTCTTTTGAACTTAAGTGATTGAGTCGACTAAATAGCTCCAGAATTGAGGTGATTTCAGTATGTTGAACCTCATAGTTTTCCAGATAATGACGTAAAATATTGGCCGTCGCAGGGTGTGCCAAATACGATACGACCTGAAGTTGTGGGAACTCTGGGTGGTCTATAATGTGTGCTTCTTGAGTTTTAAACTGAGCCGTAAACCAGAATGTCGATCCTTTTTCGGTCGGTGCACGTTCCTGGTTGTCCTCAAAACCAATATGACCATGCATCAATTGAACCAGTTGTTTTGAAATGGCTAAGCCTAAGCCTGTTCCACCAAATTGACGTGTAACCGAAGCATCCCCTTGAGAAAAGGATTCAAACAGTTTCTTACGGTCTGTACCACTTAAACCGATCCCGCTGTCCTGCACACTAAAATGCAGTAAGCATTGATCAATATCGTCATGTTCCATTCTAACCCGAACAATAATCTCGCCATCTGGAGTAAATTTAATGGCATTGGAAATCAGATTGGTGAGAATCTGCTTGACTCGTAAGGCATCACCAATCACGATTTCTGGAATGTTATCACCATAATAAAATGCCATGTCGATGTGCTTTTGTGCGGCCAGTGGCGACAGCATATCCATCACATCAAAAATGGCTTCTTCGAGATTAAAGGCGGCGGTTTCGAGTTCGAGTTTCCCTGCATCGATTTTTGAGAAATCCAGTACATCATTAATGAGTGCTAATAGATGCGCAGAGGATTTTCGAATGGTTTGCATATAAAGGCGCTGCTCATTGCTCAGATTTTGCTGGCGCAGCATTAAATGAATAAAACCATCGATACTGTTTAGAGGCGTACGTAATTCATGACTGATATTGGCAAGAAAAACCGACTTGGCCTGATTGGCTGAAATTGCCTGATCACGTGCCTGACGGTAGGTAATATTCTGTACTTCTAAAGTATCTAGCGTTCGACGTAAATCATCTTCAGTTTGTTCGGTGTGTTCTTTAAGCTCCAAAAAGCTGAAGTGTAAACGTTTGACCACATTGGCAATATCGCGCTGTAGCAAACGTAGTTCACCCGTACTGTTAATGACCATATGCTGGTCAAGTGTATCTGCATTCAGGCGCTGTAATTGCATACGAATTTCGTACATCGGTGCAATCCAGCGACGTGAATAAAAGTTTAGGCACAATAACAGTAAAAGTAACGTGATCAAGCCAGTGACGATAAGCACAAGGAAGACCCGATAATGTGCAATCTGTAACGGTTGATTGTCCATCTCAACGACGAGCCAAGCTGCTTGGTGTAGGGGAGACTGAATACGCTGTCCGTAGATATTATTATGATTGTGAGTAACTGGCCCAAAAAACACCATATTTGGAATTTGTGGCCAGAAGCGTGTATCTCGATAACCAATGCTGAGATAGACTCGTCCTTGCTGATCAATAATGGCTGCACGCTTTAGATAGCGTTCATTAAACATGTTTTGCATGATGCGCTGTGCCTGATCATATTGCTCAGGACGTCTTTCGACCAGTTCAAGCAAATTACTGGCTGTATGCTCATAGCGCGTAAGTAATGCAGCAGCGGTATGACGTTGTTGAGATTTCGCTGCCGCGCTGGTTTCATTTAGAACCAGAACCGTTCCCACACTGGCCAACACCATAATGGGTACAAAAATTAAAGCGATCAGTTGCCCATAGGCATGGTTTAACTGTAAACGTTTCGATAACTTTTTATTAAAATTTGACATAGCCTGATCAGATCTATCCCTATGAGCGGCATATTAGCATGCTTTACCCAAAACTGATGGGGCTTTAAGCAAGCTTGAGAAAAACCTGAGGGAAAGGAGTGCAGGCGAGGTGTTTTTTTCATACAATAGCCGTCACCTTGATTCAGGTGTTGATCATGAACACAGTAGAACCTAATTTTTTAGCTGATGAGTTTTTGTTAGATCATTATGTTGGAAAGACGCCATTGGTGCGATTACAGCGTTTGGCGTGTCATACACAATCGGTAGTATTGGCAAAATTAGAAGGCAACAATCCAGCAGGATCCGTTAAAGATCGCCCTGCTTATAACATGATCATGCAAGCTGAAAAGCGTGGAAAGATTCGACCAGGCGATACATTGATTGAAGCAACCAGCGGAAATACAGGAATTGCCTTGGCGATGGTTGCGGCCATGCGTGGTTATAAAATGAAGCTGATTATGCCCAATAACATGAGCCAAGAGCGTAAAGATGCAATGTTGGCTTATGGTGCAGAGTTGATTGAAGTGACTCAGCAACAAGGCATGGAAGGCGCTCGTGATTTAGCCTTGAAAATGCAATCAGAAGGTCAGGGGCTTGTTTTAAACCAGTTTGGTAATCCTGATAATGTTGAAGCACATTATCTCACCACTGGCCCTGAAATCTGGCAGCAGACTAATGGAAAAATCACGCATTTTGTGAGTTCGATGGGAACGACGGGCACCATTATGGGTGTATCAAAATATCTAAAAGAGCAAAATCCAGATATCCAGATTGTCGGTTTACAACCATCTGAAGGATCAAGCATTGCGGGGATTCGACGTTGGCCACAAGAATATTTGCCAACCATTTTTGAACCGTCACGTGTCGATCGAATTATTGATATTCCGCAAATCGAAGCTGAAAAAACCATGCGCCGTCTTGCCAGAGAAGAAGGAATTAGTGCAGGAACTTCTTCGGGGGGTGCAGTGTGGGCATCTCTCAAGATTGCGGAAGAGCAGCCCGATGCAGTCATTGTTTGTATTATTTGTGATCGCGGTGATCGTTACTTGTCGACTGGACTATTTTCGGTTCAAGATTGAGCGATAAGTTATTTGCAAGCTGAGAGAGTTTGATGCGTTTTCCGACACTGGTTTTTGATATTGAAACACTCACCGATTTAAAAGCGGGTGCGCATTTATATCATCTGGATTTACCTGAAGCTGATCTTGAGCAGGCACTGATCAAACTGCGCCGTCAAGAATCTGGGATGGATTTTCAGCGTTTGGCATTGCATGAAATCGTTTGTATTTCGGGACTATGGATTGATGAGCAAGGTTTTAAGCTGTTCTCTTTTAGTCAGGAAAATCTCAGTGAAAAAGAAATTCTGACCAAATTTCTATCCATTTTTGATAAACGTCATCCGACACTCGTGAGTTGGAACGGTTCGCAATTTGATTTGCCTGTTATCTTGTTTCGCGCGATGTATCATGGTTTATCTGCACCAAGTTTGTTCGATCAGGGAGAACTTGATCAGCAAAAGCGTTATAATAACTATCAGAATCGTTACCATCATCGTCATATCGATTTGATGGATGTTATGGCCATGTTTAATGGTCGTAATTTTCAAAAACTGGACGATGTGGCCTGTGTACTTGGCCTGCCAGGCAAACGCGGTGAGTCGGGTTATCATGTTCCAGAGTATGTCAGGCAGGCTGAATGGCTTAAACTGACCAGCTACTGCGAAGGTGATGTGCTCAATACATGGCTGATTTATTTACGCTGGTTGTTGCTAAAAGGACAAATGTCACTGGATGATCATTATCACTGGATTCAAACAACGATCGGTTATTTGCATCAGCAACCACAACAGAACGAATTTTTAAGTGTCTGGCAGAAAACCGCTCAGCACACGACATTTACATCGCAATATTTTCCTTGCACTTCGCAGGAAGAAGGTTCCTCTTGAAAAAACATGCTTCATCTCGTTCAAAATCTGCAACGGTCTATACGTTTCGGATAGAATCTTTTTCTCATGAAGGACGAGGGATAGCACATTTTGGTGAGTTCGCTGAACATCCTCAGACAAAACATGGCAAAAAGGTATTTGTTCGCTATGCTTTACCTGGAGAGGTTGTTCGGGCAAAAATCACCCACGAAACCAAACGTTTTGAAGAAGGTGAGCTGATTGAAATTCTCGATCAGCCTTCTATTGATCGTATTGTGCCTGTCTGTCCGCATTTTGGTGTTTGTGGTGGTTGTAGTATGCAACATATTACGCCTAACCAACAAATTCAGATCAAGCAGCATGTATTGGCGTCGCATTTACAGCATTTTGCTGGTTTAACCGTTAATGAGTGGCTAACGCCAGTCCGTTCACTACGTGCAGATTATCGACGTCGCGCACGCGTAGGCGTGCGTTATATTCCGGCAAAACAAAAGCTGATCATGGGCTTTCGTGAGCATGGGAGTAATCGTTTAACACCCATTCAAAGCTGTGCTGTTTTAGATCAAAGACTTTCTCAAGCATTACCCGAACTTTATGATGTGTTAAATCGGCTTGTTGCCAAAGCTGAGATTGGTCATATTGAGCTGGCAATGGGCGATGATGAGGTTTCATTACTGGTTCGACATCTCAACACTTTACCAGATAGTGATATCACTCAATTGTGCGATTATGCGCAGCATAAAAACTGGCAACTCTATTTACAGGCAAAGGGTTCAGATAGCTTAAAGCGCGTAGACCGATCTGGTGCAGAGATGCGATTGCATTATGCTGTACCTGCTTTTAACCTAAATTTTGCGTTTTCTCCACTTGATTTTACACAAGTCAACGCAACCGTAAATCAACAAATGTTAAAATTGGCATGTGATTTGCTTAAGTTGCAAAAAGGTGAGCATGTTCTTGACTTATTTTGCGGGTTGGGAAATTTTTCGCTGCCTTTGGCGCGTTGTGTCGGTGACACAGGACGTGTGGTGGGTGTAGAGGGAAGTGAAGAGATGGTTCAACGAGCGTTTGAAAATGCAGCCCAAAATGCTTTGCACAATGTTGAGTTCTATTCACAAGATTTAACAAAAGATTTTTCGCATCATTCTTGGGCAAATCAAGGATTTGATGCATTATTGATTGATCCTCCACGTTCCGGTGCATTTGAAATCATGCACTATATTGCGAATTTTGAGGCAAAAAGAATCGTTTATGTATCATGTAATCCAGCAACATTGGCAAGGGATGCAGGTGTACTGGCTCAACATGGTTATCAGTTAAAGAAAGTAGGCGTTATGGACATGTTTACACATACTGAACATGTTGAATCAATTGCTTTATTTGAGAAAATTCAAGAGATAAACGATTAAAAACATGAGTTACAACACCATAGGAGAATGGTATGGTCACAGTACGTGAGCAGTTGCCTGAGCGACTCTCAGAGTTGGCTGAGGAAACGACTGTAGAGCATGCCGAAAAAACACAACTCGATTTGGCTTCATGGTTCAAACGAGTGAGTGAAATATTAGACGGGGCTGAGCTAAAACAACTTGAGAAAGTGGCTCAACTAACTTTAAAAAAAGTGTTGGAAACAACCGTCAATCATCCTTCTAATACTTTTACAACAGGTATTGGAATGGCTGATATTTTGGCACATTTACATGTCGATGAAGATACCTTGTCCGCAGCAGTACTCTATCGTAGTGTGCGTGAAGGGATTATTCCTATAGAAGAAGTACGCGATAAATTTGGTGAGCAAGTTCATAGTCTGGTCACAGGGACTTTGGCAATGGGTAAGCTCTCTGAAATGATCGAAAAAAATAAACGTCTGGAAGATCATTTTAATAATAACCAGCGTGAACATTTGTCAGGCATTTATAAAATGCTGATTGCTGTGACGGAAGATGTTCGAGTTGTTTTAATTAAGCTTGCAGAGCGTACCTTCACACTGCGTGAACTGGCAAAATCATCGCGTGAGCGTCAAGAGCGCGTAGCGCGCGAAATTCTTACCATCTATGCACCTCTTGCTCACCGTTTAGGTATTGCGCAGCTCAAATGGGAGCTGGAAGATCTCGCATTTCGTTACCTGGCTCCTGAGCGTTATAAAGAAATTGCCACCTTATTGAATGAAAAGCGACTTGAGCGTGAACAATACATTCAATCGGTGATTTTAAAATTAAAAACTGAATTGTCCGAATATGGTATAAACGCCGAAATTACTGGACGGGTTAAACACATTTATTCGATTTATCGAAAAATGAAAAGTAAAAACCTGAGCTTTGATCAGTTATATGATATTCGTGCTCTGCGTGTGCTGGTTCAAAATATTCCAGAGTGTTATCACTCCTTGGGCATTGTTCATCAGATCTGGCGACATATTCCGCATCAGTTTGATGATTATATTACCAATCCAAAAGCAAATGGCTATCGTTCGCTGCATACTGCTGTGATTGCCGAGAACAAATCACTTGAAGTGCAGATTCGTACCCACGAAATGCACGAAGAAGCCGAGCTTGGTGTTTGTTCTCACTTTAATTATAAAGAAGGTTCAAAAACCACCGATCGTTCTTTTAACCATCGATTACATTCATTGCGTTCGGTTCTGGAACATTATCAAGAACGTAATGAGACAACTGTACATAAGAATGATGATGAAGCCGAAAATTTTGAAGAATTGCAAAATTTTGAGGACTTCGAAAAAATTTATGTATTTAGCCGTGATGGTGATATTAAAGAATTGCCGCGTGGTTCAACCGTACTGGATTTTGCCTACCATGTGCATACTGAGGTCGGTAACAAATGTTATGCAGCGCGTGTCAATCAGCGCTATGTTCCACTGACCTATACGCTAAAAACAGGTGAGCAGGTCGAGATTCTGACCAAAAAAGATCGCGAACCAAATCGCGACTGGTTGGTCAACTCACTGGGTTATATCCGCACCGCACGTGCTAGAGATAAACTACGTCATTGGTTCCGCCAGCAAGACCGCAGTAAAAACCTGGAAATTGGCAAAGAGATTCTCAATAAGGAACTTTCCCGTCTTGCCATTCACCCGAAAAGTATCGATTTAAGTGATTATTGTGCTCATTTTAATGTCAAGTCGGGTGATGATGTTCTGATTGCACTGGTCAGCGGTGATGTCAGTCTACATTCACTGATCAACCAGATTAACCGTCAGATGCATCTCGATCAGGATGAACCTGAACTGGTGCTCAAACCGACACTTAATCCGCGTGCAAGCCATACACTCTCTGCACATGGTATTTTGATTGATGGTCTGGATAATGTTGAACTGCACATTGCGCAGTGCTGTCAGCCTGTACATGGTGAGTCTATCGGTGGTTATATTACCTTAAATCGCGGGGTCAGCATTCATAAAGTGGGTTGTCCTGATTATCAGCGTATGATCAAAAATGAACCAGAGCGTGCTGTAGAAGCAGACTGGGAAATGCAGCCGACCCGTGGTCAGAGCGTGCAAATTGTGATTGATGCTTATGATCGTCGTGGTTTACTCAAAGACCTGACCCAAGTGATTTTTTCAGACCAGATTAATATCCGTCAGGTGAATACTATTTCAGAGGCAGATGGTATTGCCAATATGAAACTTCTGATTGAGGTTAAGGGGTTAGCGCAATTATCTCGACTTCTGGCTCGCTTGGAACAACAGCCTGGAATCATTAGTGCGCGTCGCTTGATTCAAGGCAATTAATCAACATATGTCAGCCTGCAATTGCAGGCTGACGTTTAGATCTGTTTTATGACTTATTGCGTCGTGATAGCCAAAGATTACTCAGTCGGTTTATGAGTTGAGGGCTGACGCTCGACAATTGATACAGTATTTTGGTTTTGAGTCCGACAGGCGTATGTGTAGCTTGAAAAGTGGTCTGTTCTTTTTGAGCGAGTTTGAGTACTTCAATTGCAACGTCGCGTGGTGTCAGATCTACGCCAATGTTTTGAATGCTGCCTGCATCCATATCTTTAACCATCGCTGTTTGCACAAAAAGCGGCATGACATCTAATACACGGATATTGTACTTTGACCATTCAATATCGAGTGCTTCGGTGAGCCCGCGTACTGCAAATTTACTGGCTGAATAAGACGCAAGATCGGCCTGACCGTAAATGGCAGAGGCCGAGGATAAATTAATAACGCGCGCAAAGTTGCTTTGTTTTAGGTAGGGTAGTGCAGCGTGGCAACCATTGAGTACACCCATACAGTTGACTGCCATGGTTCGTTGATGAGCTTCAATATTAATACTTTCAAAACAGCCAGAGTAAAGAATCCCTGCATTATTGATCAGAATATTAAGCTGACCTGCCCAAGTCATAAATTGCTCAAGAGCTGTTTGCCATGATGCATAATCACTCACATCAAGGTAGCCTGAATAGGCTCTGCTGCCCAATTGCTGGGCAAGTGTATCCACTGCTTGAATATTCAGATCAAATAAACCCACATAATAGCCATGATCATAAAAAGTTTTGGCAATTTCGGCGCCAATGCCTTGACCTGCACCACTGATCAAAATAGTTTGTTTCATCTTTTTGCTCTTGGTTTAATGGATGAAGACGATGTATTGGAGAAGATGGATGCATGATAGCAAACCTCATGATAAACAGATTAAATTTTGAGTGACTTAAGCGGAGACATTTTGTGGAAAAACTGTTAGATATCATGCAAACCTTGCGTTTAGAGTGTCCTTGGGATCGTGAACAAACGCCTTTAAGCTTAACCCGATATGCGATTGAAGAAGCCTATGAAGTAGAAGCTGCTGTTCGCTCAGGTGATCTGAATGAAATCCGTCAGGAGCTTGGTGATTTACTGTTACAGGTGGTTTTTCAGTCGCAGATGTATAAGGAACAAGGTGCTTTTGATTTTCAGGATGTTGTGGCGACCTTAAGTGAAAAGTTGATCCGTCGTCATCCACACGTATTTCAGGCAGAGCAATTCTCTGCTTTAGATTCAGAACAGGTGAGTGAACTTTGGCAGCAGATTAAACAACAGGAAAAACAAGGTAAAAGTCGTTCAAGACTAGATGACATTAAGCCTGGACCTGCTTTAAATCAGGCACAGCATATTCAAAAAAAAGCAGCGCAATTGGGCTTTGATTTTGACAATCTTGAAGATGCCTATGGAAAGCTCAAAGAAGAGCTAAGTGAGTTTGAAGCTGCTCTGCATAAGCAGGATGTAGATCATATTTTTGAAGAATTTGGTGATTGTTTATTTTCATTGGTCAATGTTGGACGTAAACTAGGCCTATCGAGTGAATCGGCACTACTTGCTACAATTCACAAGTTTAGACAGCGTTTTGCTTATATTGAGAAGCAGGCGCAATTACAACATAAAGTGCTTGAAGAGATGAGTCTGCAAGAGATAGACGGGCTCTGGAATCAAGCCAAACAACATCTGAATAATGGTTAATTCATGTCAATACGTCATTTTTTTACATTTTTTTGGGCGACATTGCTTACACTTTTTTCTATGCAAATTGTTTTTGCACAAGGGTTTGATCAACAATATGATGCTTGGAAAACACAGCAAAAAGCACATGATACCCGTTTAAACTCATCTGCTAGTCATCATTCCCTGTCTAAACCGACACAGCAATCTGGCACTGGGGTGAAAGTCAATATTAACTCCGCAACGGCCAAAGAATTACAGCAGTTGCATGGGGTGGGAGAGAAAAAAGCACTCGCCATCGTTGAATATCGTCAGCAGTATGGCAAGTTTGCGTCTGTAGATGATCTACAGAAAGTAAAAGGAATTGGCCCTAAATTTATAGAAAAGAACCGAGACCGTTTAGCCATTTAAGAGGCTGAGTCATGCTCAAAATACCGAATAAAGCAGTGAGAGAATCAAATTGCCCTTTACTCAGGTTAGAGATATGATTAGCAACATCTTATTATTAACGTCCTGACGTAGGAGACAGCGTCTTTTGCAAACCTTGCGCGCGTCAAAATGTGGGTTATCGACTACACAATTACCTGCTTCTATTTTAGATGTGATTGATAGTCTAAACAAAGCAGGCTATGAAGCATATATCGTTGGTGGTGGTGTTCGGGATTTGATGCTTGGACTAAATCCAAAAGATTTCGATGCTGTTACCAATGCCACACCAGCTCAGGTGAAAGAAGTTTTTGGGCGTCGTTGCCGAATTATTGGGCGCCGATTTGAATTGGCCCATGTTTACTCAGGCCGAGAACTGATCGAAGTTGCGACTTTTCGTGCACCACCAAAAAAAGCAGTCACCAGTGCATCTGGCATGATTTTGCGTGATAATAACTGGGGAACGATTGAGCAAGACTTTGCTCGTCGGGATTTCTCAATTAATACCTTATATTATCAGCCACGCAAAGGAATCGTACTCGACTTTTGTGATGCTGTTTCAGATGTCAAAAAAAGAACCCTACGTCTGTTAGGCGACCCAGCCCAGCGTTTTGAAGAAGATCCTGTGCGTATGCTGCGAGCATTACGCTTTGCAGCCAAATTGAATTTTGACATCGATCCCGAGATTCTTAAGATCTTTGATGTTGAAATGACCCAGTTGCTTAGAGATGTGTCACCACATCGTCTTTATGATGAATCGCAAAAGCTATTTACTATGGGGCATTTGTCCCGTGTATTGCCGATGCTGATCGAATTTGATATCTGGCGTCAACTGTTTGCTGATGTCAAAGCTGAAATTACTCCTTTCATTGAACGTGCAGCGAAAAACACAGATCAGCGTATCCAGATTGGCAAGACCATTAATCCTGCATTTTTCTATGCGGTTTTGCTCTGGCGTTCGTTCTTGGAGCGTAGTGACTTTTATTTGCAAAAAGGTATTGTCCCTGCTGAAGCGCGTGCACAGGCTGGGCTGGATGTACTCAAGCGTCAGGCAACACGCACCGTGATTCCACGTTTTGCAGAAACTTTTATTCGTGAAGTATGGGAAATGCAAACCCGTCTTTTAAATCCGAAGCCACAGCAGATTGAGGCATTGGCGGGGCATGCCAGATTCCGTGCTGGATTTGACTTTTTGTTGTTGCGTGAGAAGTCTGGAGATTCTTCTACTCAGGGGATGGGCGAGTGGTGGGAGCATTATCAGTCCTTGAATGCCGATCAAAAAGAGGTGGTGATTAGCCAATATAATCGTCAACGTGCAAAAACTCGCCGTAAAGTGCAGCAAGATGCCGTTGAGCAAAAAGAATCGGCAGAGATTGAACCGCTAGTCGATGTACCAGAACCGCGTAGTCGCCGTGACCGCAAAACACAAAATAGATCATCATCTGCACCTCAGCGTAACGACTCATCTCAAGGCTCGGAATCTCATTTTGGCGCAGATCATCCTATTCTAAAACGTAAACGCGTGAAAAGAGATCTGGCACAGGTGGTCTTTGGACCAACCCAATGAGCATAACCACCTATATCGGAATGGGAAGTAATCTGGGAGATTCGCGCCAGTTGCTTCAACAAGCAGTTCGACAGTTGCAAACATTGGGACAGGTACAAGTTTCGAGGCTTTACCAGAGTCCGCCTATGGGGCCTCAGGATCAGCCACATTATTTGAATGCAGTGGTACAACTGAAAACAGATCTGGACCCGCTGATATTGCTTGATGTACTGCAACAGTTTGAACACGATGCAGGACGTGTACGTCTACGTCGCTGGGGTGAGCGGACGCTTGATCTTGATTTGCTGTTGTATGCAGATCAAAACATTCATCATGAACGTTTAACTGTACCGCATATTGGCTTGCTGGAACGAGATTTTGTGGTCATTCCTTTACTGGATATTGATCCTACACTGGTTGTCAAAGGCCAAAAACTCAAAGATTTAACACTCATACACGATCCATCACTTACTGTGATTGAGGATCAAAACTGGGTTGAAAAATAACGCGCTGTTGTGGGTAGCGTTGATAGAGGACATCACGATGATTAGTCTAAGTGACTTAAGAAAGTTTAAAACTGAAGGACGCAAATTTTCCTGCTTGACTTGTTATGATGCAAGTATGGCTAAAGCGATGGAGTTTGCCGAAATTGACTCGATTCTTATTGGGGATTCTTTAGGGATGGTCATTCAGGGTCACGATTCGACTTTACCTGTTACGGTGGATGATATGGCTTACCATACTGCGGCTGTACGTCGTGGTAATCAGCATTCGTTTATTATGACTGACTTACCCTTTATGAGTTATGCCACCTTGCCTGATGCCCTGAATAACGCCAAAAAAGTCATGCAGGCAGGGGCACAGATGATCAAGATTGAAGGTGGTGCCTGGTTAAGCGAATCCATTCGTGTTTTGACACAAAATGGTATTCCTGTATGTGTACACTTGGGTTTAACACCTCAGTCTGTACATGTTTTTGGTGGATATAAATTACAAGCCAAAACTCGAGAAGCTGCGGATCAACTGATTGCAGATTGTCAGGCGGTGGTTGATGCGGGAGCCGCAATTTTGTTACTCGAATGTGTGCCAGCGCAGTTAGGGCAGGAAATTGCAGAATTATTTCCACAAACGCCTGTCATTGGTATTGGTGCGGGTAAAGAAACTGATGGACAGGTATTGGTTGCTCAAGACATGCTGGGACTCAGCTTTGGCAAAGTAGCACGTTTTGTCCGTAACTTTATGAAAGAACAAGCTGGAGAGACTGCAATTGTAGATGCATTTAAGGCATATCATGCTGCTGTACAAGACCAGTCATTTCCTGCACGAGAACATACATTTCAGGTAGAGCTGTAATTTATGAAAACCGAAACCACGATTCAGGGATTAACCGCGTCACTCAATCCTGCACGTACAACACGCAAGATTATTGGTTTTGTGCCAACGATGGGTAATTTGCATCAAGGTCATCTCAATTTAGTTCGTGAAGCAAAAAAACTCTGTGATATTGTCGTGGTCAGCATTTTCGTCAATCCGATCCAGTTTGGAGAAGGTGAAGATTTTGAAAATTACCCACGTACACTTGAGCAGGATAGCCATCTACTTGCAGATGTAGGCTGTGATATTATTTTTGCGCCTTCAGTCGAACAAATGTATGGTAAACATCCACGTCTCACCAATATTTCTGTGGCTGATATTACCGATGATCTTTGCGGTCAATCACGTCCTGGACATTTTGACGGTGTAGCCGTTGTCGTCACCAAACTATTCAATATTGTGCAGCCGAATGTCGCATTTTTTGGCCAGAAGGATTATCAGCAACTTGCTGTCATCCGCCAGTTGGTACAGGATTTGAATTTGCCGATTGATATTATCGGTGTGCCGATTGCGCGAGATCATGATGGACTGGCATTGAGTTCAAGAAATGGTTATTTGTCTGAAGCAGAACGTCAGATTGCGCCTACCATTTATCAGTCATTAAAATTGGCGGAACAGCAACTCCATCAAGGTGTTGAGTTGGTAGATGTATTGGATGAGTTAAAGTTTCGATTGACAGCCGCAGGCTTCGTTGTTGATTATGTTGAGGCGCGCCAGCCCAATTTACAGCCAATTGCGCAATTTGATCGTGATCTGGTACTTTTTGTTGCTGCAAAGCTGGGTAAGACACGACTCATTGATAATTTACAGGTTAAGTTGAAGGCATAATTTCGAAAGGACAGCCATGCCATGAAACGTATTCTTATCGTCACAGGTCAATCAGGGTCTGGAAAATCTTCGGCATTACAGGTGCTTGAAGATTTAGGCTACTACTGTATAGATAATTTGCCCTTGGCATTGCTGCCAGAAATTGTTGCCAAGCTCGATCATGAAAATAATCTGGAACAGCTGGCATTAGGGGTCGATGTTCGTAGTACCCGCGCCGACATGCAGGAATTTGATCTGGTATTTGAGCAATTACAAAAGCATGGAACGGTTGATGTCATCTATCTGACTACTCAAGATCAGGAATTGATTGCACGTTTTAGTGCTTCGCGTCGTCCGCATCCTTTGGCAAGCCGTTTCAAAAGCCTGAATGAATGTATTCAGGAAGAAAAACAACTGTTATTGCCGATCCAGTTTCGTTCGACAGTGCATATCGATACCACTGATAAAAGTGTGCACGATCTCAAGCACACGTTGCTTTCTAAGCTTGGACAGTCCGATAAGCTCATTTTGATCTTACAGTCGTTTGGTTATAAGCATGGAATACCGCTAGATGCGGATTATGTTTTTGATGTACGGCATTTACCAAATCCGCATTGGGATTTAGAATTGCGACGTTTTTCTGGTTTGGATGAGCCTGTTCGTCGGTTTTTGGAATCTAGTGACCAGACCAATGAAATGTTTGATGACATTTTTCATTTTTTAGATAAATGGTTGCCTGTATTTGCAGAGGGGCATCGTCACTATATGACGGTTTCAATAGGCTGCACAGGCGGTCAGCATCGTTCAGTTTATATTGTAGATAGACTAAAAAAAGCCCTTGAGGCAAAATGGTCTATTCAGGTCTTACATAGAGAAATGAAGCACTGGTCATGATTGATACGACGGTAGATGTAATTAACAAACTTGGTTTACACGCACGCGCATCAGGAAAGCTGATTGAGGTGACCACAAAATTTCGCTCTTCCATCCAAATTGGTAAGGGCGATAAGCTGATCGATGCAAAAAACATTATGTCCTTACTCATGCTTGGTGCAGGTAAGGGAACCACTTTGCGTTTAGTGATTGAAGGTGCTGATGAAGATAAGGCACTTGATGAAATTCAAGCATTATTCGCAGCAAAATTTTATGAGGCAGATTAATCGTGGCACGTCGTACCCAACGTTATAATGAAGATGATTTTGATTCTTTAGAAGGACGTGCGAGTAAAACAGAGCAAAAAAAAGCTGTACAACGTATGGCTGCACTAGGTGAACAGCTTGCTCAGCTTTCACCAAAACAGATTCAGAAACTTCCTGTGGATGAACGTTTAATTGATGCATTGTTAGATGCTCAAACGATTACATCTTTTGAGGCTAAACGTCGTCAATTTCAGCGTGTAGGCAAGCTGCTTCGCAACGAAGATGAAACCGTCATTTTATCTTACCTTACACCACAGCAAGGTGCTAAAAAGCAGGCACAATTACAACGCTGGGTAGATCGGATGATTGAACAGGGTGATCCTGCAATTAGTGAATTTAATAAGTTGCATAACGCCTCAGAACGACATACATTGCGCCAGCATGTATTGCGTATCCAGCGAGATATTACTCAGGGGTTAGCTGAAGATGAACTAACGGCATCGAAGCAGAAGTTCTTTAACTATGTTCAGCAAGTGGCGCTTCTGTCAGATAACTAAACAAATGTGATATGCACTGAATCTATGTTGCACATTAAAAAGCCAGTTCCTGACGATGGACTGGCTTTTTATTGGTCAATTGATCTAAGTGAATTGGCCTGTAGCGCGCTCTTTTGCCCAATCTCGTAAAATAAATTTTTGTAATTTACCTGTTGAGGTTTTGGGAATTTCGGTGATTACAATATCTTTAGGAACCTTAAAGCGAGCCAAATCCTTTTTGCAATGTTCAATAAGCTCTTCCGTGGTGATATTTACGCCTGCTTTTAACTCAATGAAAGCACATGGGACTTCCTGCCATTGCGGATCAGGTTTAGCAACTACTGCCGCAGTCAGCACGGCAGGATGACGGTATAGCACCTCCTCAACCTCAAGAGAAGAAATATTTTCACCACCTGAAATAATGACATCTTTGGCACGATCTGTAATTTTTGCATAGCCATCAGGTTGGCAAACTGCCAGATCGCCACTGTGGAACCACCCATCAGCAAACGCTTCTTCTGTCGCCTTCGGATTTTTGAGATAACCCTTCATCACGATATTGCCACGAAACATAATTTCCCCCAATGTTTGTCCATCTGCAGGCACAGGTTGCATGGTCTTGGGATCGAGTACCCGCATACTGTCCTGCAAGGGATATGGAACCCCTTGACGTGCATGCAGTTGTGCTTGTTCCTGAATAGAAAGATCACTCCAGCCTGCCTGTGCCGCACACAGGCCAGAAGGCCCATAGGTTTCGGTTAAGCCGTATACATGGGTCACATTGACCCCTAGATGACGCATACCTTCAATAATGGCAGCAGGTGGGGCGGCACCCGCTACCATCACTTCAACACGATGATTAAATTTGATTTGATGTTGTTTAGGTGCATTAATCAGCATTGATAAAACAATCGGTGCTCCACAGAAATAATCGATTTTATGTTGTTCAATGAGTTTAAAAACCAGGGCAGGATCGACTTTGCGCAAACAAATATTGGTGCCGCCATTTGCAGCAACCGTCCAAGCAAAACACCAGCCATTACAGTGAAATAGCGGTAGCGTCCAGAGATACTTGGCACGTGGGGTCATACCACAGGCAATAATATTACTGGCTGCATTAATATATGCACCGCGGTGGTGATACACTACACCTTTGGGGTTTCCTGTGGTCCCCGAAGTATAGTTTAAGCTAATCGCATCCCACTCGTCGTTGGGAAGAATCCATTCAAAATATTCATCACCCTCAGAAATCCAGTCCTCATATTCAATTGCACCAATGGGTGGGGTAAAACATTTTTCATACTCGGCATCATCGACATCAATCACAAAGATATCCTGATTGATCAAAGATAACGCTGCTTTGGCTAATTCAGAAAATTCCTGATCGACTAGTAATACTTTGGTCTCTGCATGCTCCAGCATAAAGGCTACAGTTTTGGCATCGAGTCGGGTATTGATGGTATTGAGTACTGCACCACTCATTGGCACTGCAAAATGAGCTTCAATCATGGCAGGCACATTTGGCAAAAGCACTGAAACAGTATCGTTCTTTTGAATGCCAAGTTGTTTGAGTTGTGACGCAAACTGACGACAGCGCGTATAGGTTTCCTGCCATGTGATGACACGTGTGCCGTGAATAATTGCGGCTTGTTGAGGGTAAATATAAGCTGCGCGTTCTAAATAACGTAATGGTGATAATGCAACAAAATTGGCAGGTGTGCGAGGAAGTTCATCATAAGCACTCACCATATTGATACTCCATGTAATTGTTCTAATCTGTTTAAAAAGATATGGGTTTGAATTCATCAAATCATTTATGCTTTAGTCTTAGAATAAGATCTTTTTTTCACACATCCGGTGATACGAAAAAACAGCCCTGTTATTTTTTATCGCGTAAAAATGTAATTCTGTCTATAGCGGCTGCGTTATGATTATGCATACAGAAGTTGCGTATTTCGATTTATGGCATTGAAAAGCATCATTTCAGCCCCAATTCAATCTTTTAGGCCTGAATAGGTTTCATCCATGTCTGAACACGTGTAAAATTCCTTCTCTTTTGTTTTTATTCATCCACCGTTTTTATCTTTTGAGGCTTACCTCGATCATAATCTCGCGGTGATATGCTCCATTGTGCGGGGCATCACTCCTTAAGGATTTTCTTATGCCAATTATCACATTGCCAAATGGCGATCAAAAATCATTTGATCAACCTGTCTCCGTTATGCAAGTCGCCCAAAGTATAGGGCCTGGTCTTGCTAAAAATACCGTCGCGGGTCGTGTTAATGATCGTCTAGTCGATGCATGTGACCTGATCACTGAAGATGCCACCTTGCAGATTATTACGCCTAAAGATCCTGAAGGTGTGGAAATCATTCGTCACTCTTGTGCACATCTGGTTGGACATGCGGTAAAACAATTGTTTCCAGACGTACAGATGGTCATTGGTCCAGTGATTGAAGAAGGGTTTTACTACGACATCTTTAGTCCAAAGCCATTTACGCTAGACGACATGGCTGCAATCGAAGCGCGTATGAAGCAATTGATTGATCAGGACTATGATGTTGTAAAAAAAATGACACCAAGAGAACAAGTCATTCAAGAATTTACAACACGTGGTGAAACCTACAAGCTACGCTTGATTGATGACATGCCCGAAGAAACTCAAATGGGTTTGTACTATCATCAAGAATACGTTGACATGTGCCGTGGTCCGCATGTACCAAACACTAAGTTTCTGAAAAATTTTAAATTAACAAAAATTTCTGGTGCATATTGGCGCGGTGATGCCAAAAATGAACAGCTTCAGCGTATTTACGGTACTGCTTGGTCAGACAAGAAAGAACTCGCAGCCTATATTAAGCGTATTGAAGAAGCTGAAAAACGTGATCACCGTAAAATTGGTAAAGCACTTGATTTGTTTCATATGCAGGAAGAAGCACCAGGTATGGTGTTTTGGCACGCCAATGGCTGGACCATTTATCAAGCGCTTGAACAATACATGCGTAAAGTTCAGCAAGACAACGGCTACCAAGAAGTCCGTACGCCACAAATTGTCGACTTTACACTTTGGGAAAAGTCGGGACATGCTGCCAATTATGCAGAAAACATGTTTACCACACATTCAGAAAGCCGTAACTATGCCGTCAAGCCAATGAACTGTCCATGTCACGTACAGGTTTTTAATCAAGGCTTGAAATCGTACCGTGACCTTCCTGTGCGTTTGGCTGAGTTTGGTTCGTGTCACCGTAACGAGCCGTCAGGTTCATTGCACGGTATTATGCGTGTACGTGGCTTTACTCAAGACGATGGTCATATTTTCTGTACCAAAGAACAGATTGGTAAAGAAGTGGCAGACTTTATTCAGTTGACGCTTGATGTCTACAAAGACTTTGGCTTTGAAGATGTTCAAATGAAACTGTCTACGCGTCCTGAAAAACGTGTTGGCGATGATAGACTTTGGGATTTAGCAGAAAAATCATTGGCTGATGCCTTGGATGCTGCGGGTCTTGAATGGGAATTACAGCCGGGTGAAGGTGCATTCTACGGTCCAAAAATTGAATTCTCGTTGAAAGATTGCTTAGGCCGTGTCTGGCAATGCGGTACCATTCAATGTGACTTTAACTTACCAATACGTCTAGATGCTTCTTTTGTGACAGAAGACAATGAACGTGATCAGCCTGTGATGTTGCACCGTGCAATACTTGGCAGTTTCGAGCGTTTTATTGGTATACTTATTGAACACTATGCGGGTTTTATGCCACCTTGGTTGGCGCCAGTGCAAGCTTGCGTGATGAATATTACCGATTCACAGGCTGAAGCATGTCAACAAGTGGTGGCAAAACTCAAAGAAAATGGTCTTAGAGCGATTTCTGACTTGAGAAATGAGAAAATCGGCTTTAAGATTCGTGAGCGTACACTTGAGCGTATTCCGTACCTTTTAGTATTAGGTGACCGTGAGGTTGAGGAAGGTACTGTTAATGTTCGTACTCGCTCAGGAAAAAATTTAGGTACTATGTCAATCGATGCATTCGTTGACTTAGTGAAATCTGCCGTTGCCGAACGTGGCCGGTACATTGTGGAGTAAGAGAGATTAAACAGCCTGACCGTAACCAACAACAAGGTGCAAAGAGTAACCGTCCTGCGATTAATGACGAGATTCGTTCTAAAGAAGTGCGTCTCGTTGGTGCAGATGGGGAACAAAAAGGAATCGTTTCATTAAATGAAGCGTTGCGTGCTGCAGAAGAAGTTGAACTTGATTTAGTCGAGATCGTTGCGAATGCAGAACCACCTGTTTGTAAAATCATGGATTACAACAAGCACTTGTTTGATTTGAAGCAAAAGCAAAAAGATGCGAAGAAAAAACAGCATCAAGTGCAAGTGAAAGAAATCAAACTGCGTCCCGCAACGGATGTAGGTGATTATCAGGTCAAACTTCGTGCGATTTTAAAGTTCCTTGAAGAAGGTAACAAAGTTAAAATCACATTACGTTTCCGTGGTCGTGAAATGGCACATCAACAGTTGGGTCTTGCTCAGTTACAAAAAATTGAAGCAGACGTGACAGAGTATGGTGTTGTTGAACAAGCACCTAAAATGGAAGGCCGTCAAATGGGAATGTTACTTGGACCGAAAAAGAAAAAGTAATTGACCATTTCTAAAAAACGCAGCGTAACAGCTGCGTTTTTTTATACTTCCATTTTATAACTCAGAAAGAAAAAAGGAGTGCATATTGGCACTCCTTTTTTCTTTGAATCAAGAATTCACAATTTTACTGCTTTCAATGTTTTTGATGCTTTTAGACTGGCCAATTGGAATCTGACGAGGCATTTTTTCTTCTGGAATAATGCGTTGTAACTCAATTTTGAGCAAACCATTTTCATAGTCTGCCTGTTGTACTTCAATGTGTTCATCCAGACGTAACGATAATTTAAATGCTCGCCGAGCAATCCCTTTATGTAAATATTCAATATTTTTATCTACCTGTTCGGAATCAGGTTGACCACTAATAGTTAACACCTGATTTTCAAGATGGATGCGAAGTTCATCCTGATCGAAGCCTGCGCTAGCAATCAAAATCCGATAATTATTTTCTCCATCTTTTTCGATATTATAAGGGGGATAATTCGGTGTTTCAGATTGCATGGCATAATCAAATAGATCATTCAAACGATCAAAACCGATACTACGACGAAATAATGGACTTAAACTGACACTACTCATTGATAAAACCTCCTGATCATTCAGCAAAGTCATATGAATAAGAATAGATTGATGAACATACCGTGGCATCAATCAAGAATTTGCAACATCGCCAAATTGTTGCTAAATAAAATATAGGATCGTCTTTTAATTTTTCAAGACAAAAATCTAAAATTCTCAACAGATGAGTTTCTTTAAGGTTGTTAAGCTAAGTGACTGTTAGAATAAATTGTCTTTAATACTTTTGATCGAAGATTAAAATCATGTATAAAAGTATAAAAAGACGCCAAGAAACAAAATTAGGATAAGAAGGTATTTCATGATAGACCTATATTATTGGGGGACACCCAATGGACATAAGATTACAATTGCCCTTGAAGAAATGGGGCTGGAATACACCATCTATCCCATCAATATTTTAGAAAATGACCAGTTTCAACCTGACTTTTTAAGAATTTCGCCGAATAACAAAATTCCTGCAATTGTAGATCAGAATGGTCCGCGTGATCAGCCGATTTCAATTTTTGAGTCAGGTGCAATTTTGCAGTATCTCGGACGTAAAACAGGCTTATTTTATCCTATAGATGAGCAAGAACGGGTTGAGGTAGAGCAATGGTTGATGTGGCAAATGGGCGGTTTTGGCCCTATGCTGGGTCAAAATCATCATTTTGGGCGCTTTGCCAAAGAAAAAATTCCCTATGCAATTGATCGTTATGTCAACGAAACCAAACGTCTGTATAAAGTGCTCAATACGCAGTTGATTGGTCAGAAGTTTGTTGCTGGTGAGTATTCGATTGCGGACATGGCGATCCTACCTTGGATATTACGGCATGAATGGCAGTCGGTTGATCTCAATGACTATCCCTATGTTCAGGATTATGTTGAGCGTCTGACCGCACGTCCAGCTATACAAAAAGCGCTTTCAATTCAAATCATTTAATTTTGCTTAAAAGCAAATTCGATCAGCATAAGATGGACATATTGGATATCAGACTTAAAACTGAGATATTAGCCAGATAATGTAATCCATGCGACAACGTTTATGATGAGTTATCTGGCCTTATTTATTTCGGCCTTTGGTGCGGCAACTTTACTTCCTTTACAGTCTGAAGCAGTCTTGTTCTCGCTTCTGGCATTGAAACAGCAATCTGCACTTTTTCTTTTACTGGTTGCAACGATTGGGAATGTATTGGGTTCATGCGTGAACTGGTGGCTGGGTATTAAGATTGAACAGTTTAAACACAAGAAATGGTTTCCAGTCTCTGAGCGGCACATGCAATCTGCCCAGAAAATCTATCACCAATATGGTTTTTATTCTCTATTGCTCAGTTGGGTACCTATTATTGGTGACCCAATTACCCTCATTGCGGGAGTGCTGAAAGAGAATTTTTATCGTTTTATTTTAATGGTGACTTTAGCCAAAGCAGGACGATACGTCTGTATTTATTTACTTTATCTGGGATTCTTCTAAAGGATCTGAATAAATTTTATTTGTTCAGATCCACCATCAGATTTATTGCTGACAGTTATCCAACCTAAATTCGATCTGGTCTTTTAGACTTGATTTCTTATAGAGCCATAATGTTTTAGGTACTTCAACAGAGGCCGTCGAAATAGCCTGCATGATTTTTTCATCTAATGCATAGATGCCTGAACCTTTCTTAATTTTGATTCGGGTGGCTTGTCCGTCTTTATCGACCTTAAATTTGAATTTGATCAAGCGGTCTTTACCTTTTAATTCTTCACGCTCAACTTGTAATACTGGCTGTTTCAAATATTTAAATGGAACGGATTTATCTTGTTGTTGTTTCAACCAGTTTTCAGAATTAAAGGTATAGATACAATCGTTACTGTTGAGTGGCTGGGTCAGTTTTAGGGTAAATGCCTGATAACCAATGGTTGGAATTGCATTACCGTCCACTGTAAACGGTTTGATCTGAGCTGCCTTTGCAGCACTGGTCAGCATCTGGTCAAGTTGAGGAAGACCTGTACTTTCTTGAATCGTGGCTTGACCTGTTTCATCTGAAACCACCCTCACAATCGCTGCACGATCCTGATGATTCAAGTCATTGTCCGAATATTCAAGCTGTGGTGTTCTGGCCCATTGTAATCGTGTCGTGAGATGTGCAGGAAGAGCCGAACTTTTTTGTGGGGTAAGTTGAACGTTTGCTGCTATTTCTTTTGCATGCGTATGAGCAATGGGTATGCAAAGGAGCAAAGACAAATAAACAAAAGCTTTCATACGTTGTTCTTGAGAATGAGTGATGGAAAAAAATAAAAATATAACTCCTGAAAGTATTCCTTGTTTAAAGAATACTCGCAACAAGAAAATGCTTAATGTTCTGAACTTTTAGTAATATCGACTTTAAATAGCTCTTTAGTTTTGCTCCAACTGAGCACGACGACGCCCAAAGTCATGCATCCGCCAAGTAGCGTTGCTGTAATGGTTCCCAGATACTTTGCGGCCAGCCCAGATTCAAATGCACCCAGTTCATTACTGCTAGAGACGAACATACCATTGACCGCAGCTACGCGACCACGCATGTTTTCTGGAGGAAAAATTTGCAAAATCGTTTGACGTACAACCACCGAAATACTGTCACATGCTCCTGTCATGGCTAAAGCAAATAGTGATAGCCACATATGACTTGAAAACGCAAAAATAATTGTAAATACACCAAATCCAGCAACCGCAAGTAGCATATTACGCCAAGCATGATGGGTGGGAGGAAATTTGGTCAGTGCGATCATTGTCAATAATGCGCCAATTGATGGAGCTGCTCTTAAATAGCCTAAACCTTCGGGTCCAACTTTCAGTATATCTTCTGCAAAAATAGGCAACAATGCGATCACGCCACCAAATAGAACTGAAACCAGATCCAGTGAGATTGCCCAAAGTACAATCTTGGTTTTCCAGATAAAACGAAAGCCATCGCCAAGACTTGACCAGACATTTTCATGTTCGATACTTGGAAATGTTCGTTTACTCAATAAGAGAATGAGACAAAAACAGATGAAGAGCAAAATGGAGACGCTAAAAAGACTGGTTTCACGGCCTAAAAATGCCAGCATAAATCCGCCTAGCATAGGGCCTAGAATAACCCCACTTTGCCAGCCGATGGTGGTCCATGTGGCGCCATTGGCATAAAGCGCTCTAGGAATCAGAAAAGGCTTAAGTGAGGTCGCTGATGGACTATAAAAGCCACGAATCACACCGAAGCAAAAAATAACTGCGTAAATTCCAAGCGCCAGCGTATGGACACCAATCTGTCCAAGGCCATAAAGGTGAAATAATCCCCAAAGTACCAAAGGTAATGGAAAGGAAAAAAACAGACAGATTTTCATAATCAATTGTTTATTAAACCTGTCGGCAACATAGCCGCCCCAAAGTGAAAGACTGATAAATGGAATGGCTTCTGCAAGTCCAATTAATCCTAAGGTGAGAGGATCCTTGGTAATTTGATAGAGTGAATAGGCGACAATAATCTCCTGAATCAGAATCGCAAGTGTCAGGCAAAACTGATTGACTGTAATAATGGAGAAATCACGATATCGGAGAGCGGCAAAAGCGTCCTGCTTAGGTTTCATAAGTATCATATATTGAGAATATTTGCCTAATTATAAGCGCAGTTCCTTAAAAATAATGATCAGTTTTTGGTTTTTTATGATGAAATTTTTCCTCAAGTAAATGATCGGATTGTCTTGGGTGTGCTCTAAAAATGCTTTTGTTTTGAGCAAGGATCATGTATGATTTCGCCTTCCTTACCTGCAGGTCGATTTGCAATGGTGCAAACGCGCCGAACAGGTGCTCAAAAGAGGTTACTATGGCTAAGTTAAAAACTCGCCGTGGTGCAGCTAAACGCTTCAAAGCGACTGCAAACGGTTTTAAGCGTAAACAAGCGTTCAAGCGCCACATCTTGACCAAAAAATCTGCGAAACGTATTCGTCAATTACGCGGCTGTGTAATGGTTCATGTTTCTGACATGAATTCAGTTCGTCGTATGTGCCCATACATCTAAGGAGATTATAAATGGCTCGTGTAAAACGTGGTGTAGTGGCTCATCGTCGTCACAAAAAAATTCTTGCTCGCGCTAAAGGTTACTATGGTGCTCGTTCACGCGTTTACCGCGTAGCGTTCCAAGCGGTAATCAAAGCTGGTCAATACGCTTACCGTGACCGTCGTCAGAAGAAACGTCAATTCCGTGCTCTATGGATTGCGCGTATCAACGCTGGTGCTCGTCAAAACGGTTTGTCTTACAGCCGTATGATCGATGGCTTGAAAAAAGCTCAAGTGATCATCGACCGTCGCGTATTAGCTGACATCGCTATGCATGATGCAGTAGCATTTGCTGCTTTAGCTGAAAAAGCAAAAGGCGCTTTGGCTGCATAAGCTTAGAGATTCAAAAAAAGACCGCTTTTTAGCGGTCTTTTTTTGCTTTAAAACGTACAATTAAGTGTAAATAAAAAGAATAAGATACTAAAAATGAATGATGAAAAATTCTTAAATGACTTAATTTAACAAGTCGAACAAGGCCATTTTTTAATATTTATATTTCTGTGAGCATATTCCAAAGCAAACTAATCATGTGGAGAATAGCTTCTTAAGCCCATGGTTGCCTTCTGCATTTCAACGGACATTAAGCATCTGACTGCTGGACATTGCGAGATGCTATTTAGGATGATCGGCATGACCGAAGAACATCTGAATATTCAAAATCCAAAACAATGGAGCGGCTTAAACCTTCTTGGCTTTGTTTTGATACACGTTTGGAAAAGCCTAAAAATTACAGATGATCAACAGGATTGATTAGACATACTTTGATGATTCTTCTTAAAGTAGTAAAAAAGGAGATCATTTATGAAAGTACTTGTTGAAGGTATCGAGCAAGGTTCCATTGAAATTGAATTAGGATTGTTACCACGTTTAGGTGAAAGTGTACGAATTTTTTATGGTCCGGATGCTGAAATTGAAGGATTGGTTGAGGGTGTTCATCATGTGATTAATCAGCATGATGGCGGGCACCATGTCATTATTAAAATTAAGCCAACATTCTAACCAATAAATATGAGAACTGAGATCCAAACGGATCTCAGGCTTTGTAAGCGATTACAGACCAAAATAATAGGCACAAGCACAAATAATAATGGTCAAAATAATCAGCTTGATGACACCAGATGAACTCACCTTATGATGTGTGCTTTCAGATGCTAGAGCTTGCTTTTGAGAAAAAGCAGTTTGAGCCTGTGGATCAAGAGGCGATACAATCTCGATAGGTAGACGTTGTGCAGATTGATAATGATTTGCAATTTTAACAATCAGTTTTGCATACAAATCATCAAGTTTCTGACTGAAATTTCTTAAATTGATTTGTTCTTCTGGAGAAATCATTTCTCCTGAATCGTGATAAGGATTTTGACGTTTTTGCTGAATAAAATTGTTAAAACGTTCCATCTTATAAAGCAGTTCATGTGCCAGATCGGCCGAGTAATCTGTTGGCAATAAGGATAAATACTGGACTTCTTGAAGTTTTAAGTCTTCTACTTCTTGAATTTTAGATTTTTCGATCCCGTAAAATGGAACATCAAGTTCTTGAGTGGCTGTAAAACCTTGAGCCAAACGCTGTTCGAATAGTTCGGTATTTAAGAACGATGGAATTTTTTTCCAGTCTGTAGCATCTAAATCTGCTTCAACTTTCTTAGATAATTTGTCATTGAGCTCAAATCGCCAGAAGGTTTCCTGATGAATTTTGACCTGCTGAGACGCAGGTATTTCAAAATCATTGTCATTTAAATACCATTCAGCAAGTTCTTTCCCAAGCAGCCATGCCGTCTTTTTGTTTTTTTCATGGCTCACAATAAAATGTGCATAGGGAAGTAGCTCAACATTGGCATTTGGATTTTGCTCTTCGTTGAGCAAGCTTGAAAGATGCAGGCTAATTCGATAACTACCTTGTCTTTTTAAGCCTTCAAGCCAAACCTGAAAATGCTGGGCCAATAAATGCTGTGATAGCAAATCTCGAAAGTATAAGGCATGCTGGCAAAAGATAGAGTGTTGCTTCCACCGCGAAAAACTCAAGTCATGGCTAAGATATTCATTGCCATAAGTGACCAGAGTGAGTTGTTGTTTCCAGATTTGATCAAGTGCCATTGTTGAGTTTCTCATTCACACTGTGGTTTATCTTATACGTTTTATAAATCTACTGCCTAGTAATTTTCCTGTGTTTATGCTTCATCAATCCATTTAAAAACTGTTAGAATGCAGAGTTTTATTTTATTTATAAATTGTTGCTTTGAGAGTTACTATGTCACTGGAAGCCCTGACCACCGAAGCGCTTGCTGCTATAGCAGCAGCTCAAGACCTTGCTGCACTCGATCAAGTTAGAGTTCTGTTTACAGGGAAAAAAAGCCAGCTTGCAGAACAATCGAAAGCATTAGGAAAAATGGATCCTGAGCAACGTAAAGTGCAAGGTGCAGCCATTCATGCTGTCCGTGAAGCAATTAACGCTGCCTTAACTGAGCGTCAGACTGCATTGCAGCAAGCCGCATTACAACAAAAACTGGCAAGTGAAACCATCGATATTACGCTGCCTGGGCGTGGTCAGCATATGGGCAGTATTCACCCAGTTACTCAAGTACAAGAACGTATTTGCCAATTTTTTACCAAAGCAGGCTTTAGTGTCGCGACAGGGCCAGAAGTTGAAGATGACTACCACAACTTTGAAGCATTGAATATTCCAGGTCATCATCCTGCGCGTGCCATGCACGATACATTCTATTTTGATGTGAATCATTTATTGCGTACACATACCTCTGGTGTACAGATTCGTACAATGGAAACCACGCAACCACCAATTCGTATTGTGTGCCCAGGGCGTGTATATCGTTGTGATTCAGATCAGACACATTCTCCAATGTTCCATCAGATTGAAGGTCTTTACGTTGCCGAAAATACCAGTTTTGCAGAGCTTAAAGGCCTGCTGATCAATCTATTGAATGAATTTTTTGAAAAAGACCTCAAGGTCCGTTTCCGTCCATCTTACTTTCCGTTTACAGAACCAAGTGCCGAAGTGGATATTATGGATGAGCGTGGTCGCTGGTTAGAAGTTTTAGGCTGTGGCATGGTACATCCAAATGTATTACGTGCTGCTGGCATTGATCCTGAAAAATATAAAGGTTTTGCCTTTGGTTTAGGGGTAGAGCGTTTTGCAATGTTGCGTTATGGCATCAATGATTTGCGAATGTTCTATCAAAATGATGTGCGTTTCTTACGCCAATTTGCTTAAACATTTTCTGGATTAAATTTAAGGTTTTATAAAGATGAAAATTAGTGAAAGTTGGTTACGCACTTGGGTAAATCCTGCAATTGATAGCACAACATTGGCCGATCAGCTCACCATGTTGGGTCTTGAAGTAGATGAATTGGCACCAGTTGCCAAGCCATTTACGGGTGTGGTCGTGGGCGAAGTGTTGACGGTTGAACAGCATCCCGATGCAGACCGATTGCGTGTAACGACTGTGAATATTGGCAATGGTGAGCCACTACAAATTGTGTGTGGTGCACCTAATCTTCGTGTGGGAATGAAAGCACCTGTCGCAACGATTGGTGCGGTGTTGCCTGGCGAGTTTAAAATCAAAAAAGGCAAGCTGCGTGGCATTGAGTCACAAGGCATGCTGTGTGGTGCATCAGAAATTGATCTTGAAGATAAGATTGATGGTTTGCTTGAGTTGCCAGAAGATGCACCTGTTGGACTCAATATCCGTGAATACCTCAAGCTTGATGACAATATTATTGATATTAGTATCACACCAAATCGTGGTGATTGTTTTAGTATCCGTGGTATTGCCCGTGATCTTGCAGTGCTTAACCAACTTGAAGTTACACCACCTGATATTCAGGCTGTAGAAGCAACGTTGAATGAGCAGAAACAGGTTCATCTTGAAACTGAAGGCGCACCACGTTATTTAGGGCGTATCATCAAAAATGTAAATGTAAAAGCCACGACACCTGAATGGATGGCACAGGCACTGGCTGCTTCGGGAATCCGTACCCACAGTATTCTGGTCGATGTGACCAACTATGTGCTGATGGAACTCGGTCAACCGATGCATGCATTTGACTTGGCGAAACTAAACGGAGCAATTCATGTACGTCAGGCTTCAGCTCAAGAAAAATTGACGCTGCTCAATGATCAGAATGTTGAATTAAACGAAGATATCATGGTCATTGCCGATGATGCCAAGGTGCTGGCAATTGCTGGCATTATGGGGGGGCTTGAATCGAGTGTGACTGATGACACTCAAGATATTTTCCTTGAAAGTGCTTTCTTTGCACCGCTTGCAATTGCTGGCCGTGCACGTCGCTTTGGGCTGCATACCGATTCATCACAGCGTTTCGAGCGCGGTGTCGATTTTGAGCTGCCATTACTAGCGATGAATCGTGCATCACAATTGATTCAGCAATTTGCAGGCGGTGAATTTGGTCCAATTACAGTGGCCGAAAATACAGCATTGTTACCAAAACGCGAAGCAATTGAACTGAATCAGCAACAAGTGAGTCAGCTTTTAGGTTATGAAGTTGAAACCGACTTTATTGCAGATGCTTTAACTCGTCTTGGTTGTCAGGTTGCTGTAAAAGCGCAAGGCGAGTGGGTGGTGGTTGCACCTTCACATCGTTTCGATATCACGATTTATCAGGACCTGATTGAGGAAGTCGCACGTATTCATGGCTATGACAATATTCAGATCCGTCTTCCAAAAATTGATGTAAAACTTGCAAAATATCAAGATCATCTTGAGCTGGGACAGTTGCGTCAAACGATTGCGACATTGGGTTATCAAGAAGCGATTAGTTTTAGTTTTGCAGACCTCAAACTTGAAAAGCAGTTGAATCCAGACGTCAATCCTTTGGCGCTAGCGAATCCAATTTCAAGTGATTTGGCTGTCATGCGTAGTACTTTACTGTCAAGCTTGATTCCGTGTGTACAACACAACCTCAATCGCCAACAAAACCGTGTTCGCTTTTTTGAGTTGGGTTTACGTTTTGATTATCAGAATGCAGCATCTATCCATGATCTTCAACAGACACCAACTTTGGCTCTGATTGCAGTAGGTTCATCTGTGCCAGAACAATGGCATGGTAAAACCCAGCCTATGGATTTCTTCGATCTGAAGCATGATATCGAGCAAATTCTGGCAGCAGGTCGCGTAAAGGTTGAATATGTACGTTCTGAACGTGCATGGTTGCATCCAGGTCAGTCTGCGGAAATTTTAATTGCAGGTCAGTCAATTGGTTACCTTGGACGATTACATCCATCATTAGAAAATGATCTGGATTTGGGCGTAACGTGGGTTGCTGAACTGGATCAACAGGCGATTTTGCAATCTTATGTATCTAATTTTACAGAATTATCACGTTTTCCATCAGTTAGACGTGATATTGCCTTATTAATCAGTGATAAGATAAATGTGAGCGATATTCAGCAGTTAATTAAACAAACGGGTGGTGATCTTCTGGATTCAACTTGGTTGTTTGACGTGTATACGGGTCAAGGTGTTGAAGAGGGCAAACGTTCTCTGGCATTTGCACTCTTATGGCAACACCCATCACGTACGCTTGAAGATGCTGAAATAAAGTCAGGTATGGATAATATAATTGAAGTGTTGGAAAACACTTATCAAGCGACATTGAGGGCCTCATGACAGCATTAACAAAAGCAGATATGGCAGATCATTTAAGTGAACTTACCAGTCTAAATCGCCGTGAAGCGAAGCAAATGGTAGAGTTATTCTTTGATGAAATCAGCCAAGCCTTGATCGCCGGTGAGCATGTAAAGCTTTCTGGATTCGGTAATTTCGAGTTACGTGACAAACGTGAGCGTCCAGGACGCAATCCAAAGACAGGAGAGGAAATTCCAATTTCTGCTCGTCGCGTCGTCACATTTAGAGCGGGTCAGAAGTTTAGACAGCGCGTAGGAACTGAGCAGGAATAACCTGCTCTTTTTTTTGTTTTTATTTGAGATTAACAGGATAACTCTATCTCTGATCTCTTGATTAGACATAAAGAAACACCATGACTAAAAGCCAAATGGCAAGCAATAAAAAAGAGAGCCAGAGGCTCTCTTTTTTCAAATAATCTAAATTTTAGATTATTTAGAAGCAGCAGCAGAAGCAGCGTGAGCAGCGTCAGTTGCAGCAGCAGCAGCGTCAGTTGCAGCAGTAGCGGCAACAGCAGCAGAAGCTGGAGCAGAAGCAGCAGAAGCGTCTACAGCAGCTTGAGCTTCAGAAGCAGCAGCAGTTGCTTGAGATGCAGCAGCATTAGCGTCAGCAGCAGCTTCTTCAGTTTTCTTTGCACAACCAACGAAAGCTAAAGTAGTAGCGATAGCAGCAGCAATAGCGATTTTCTTGAATAACATGGCATCACTCTCATAAAAAAATTGAGATTAAAAAAAACCTACGTTAGCCTGTTTGTGCTTTAATTATTCCTAAAACGTAGTTAGGTAACAACGCATAGAGCAGTCTAACTGGTCTGCGGATATGCTATCACTGCCATTTGCCAATTACTACTGCCTGAAGTCAAAATTTAAGTAAAAAACAGATAAAATTGTCTGTTTTTTAACAGAAAATAACAATCAAAAGAGAATTCTGCATTGGATAAACAATGAATAACTAACTAAAATTTATACAGTTTTTGTATTTGAAGCTGATATTAATCAAACGCTTATACTTAATTTAACAGTCAGATTTTGCAATTGTATATTTATGTAATCAAAGTCAACCAAATGAAAAAGGCTGTCGTTATAGACAGCCTTCTGATAGTTTTGATGAAACTTAGTTTGCAGCTTTACGTTTCATTTGATCAAAGAAATCATCATTGGTTTTGGTTTCTTTCATACGATCAAGCAAGAACTCCATTGCCGCCAACTCATCCATTGGATGTAAAAGCTTACGCAGGATCCAGACTTTGCGCAGGTTATCTTCATCCATCAGGCGTTCTTCACGACGTGTACCTGATTTTTTGATATTCATGGCAGGGAACACACGCTTTTCGGCAATACGGCGGTCTAACGTAATTTCTTGGTTACCTGTTCCTTTGAATTCTTCATAAATGACATCATCCATCTTACTGCCAGTTTCAATCAATGCAGTCGAGATGATGGTCAGTGATCCACCTTCTTCGATATTACGTGCAGCACCAAAGAAGCGCTTAGGACGCTCTAGGGCATGTGCATCCACACCACCAGTCAATACTTTGCCAGATGATGGAATAACAGTGTTATAAGCACGTGCCAGACGGGTAATCGAATCAAGTAGAATTACGACGTCTTTTTTGTGTTCAACCAAACGTTTGGCTTTTTCAATCACCATTTCTGCTACTTGAACGTGACGTGCAGGCGATTCATCAAATGTTGAGGCAACGACTTCACCACGAACAGTACGTTCCATTTCGGTGACTTCTTCTGGACGCTCGTCGATGAGAAGAACAATCAGGAACACCTCTGGGTTGTTGCGAACAATCGATTGCGCAATACTTTGCAACAACATGGTTTTACCAGCTTTGGGTGGTGCAACGATAATCGAACGCTGACCTTTACCGATTGGTGCGATTAAGTCGACCACACGCGTCGTTAAATCTTCTGTGGTACCGTTCCCTAGTTCCATCACGAGTTGTTCGGTTGGGAAAAGCGGTGTGAGGTTTTCAAATAAAATCTTATTACGCGAGTTTTCTGGCGTATCGTAATTAATCTGATTAACCTTTAATAATGCAAAATAACGTTCGCCTTCTTTAGGTGGACGAATGGTTCCTGTAATAGTGTCACCTGTGCGCAAATTGAAACGACGAATTTGCGATGGGCTAACATAGATATCGTCTGGACCTGCAAGGTAAGAACCTGCAGCTGAACGTAAGAAACCAAAACCATCAGAGAGAATTTCAAGCACACCATCGCCAAAAATTTCTTCGCCGTTCATTGCATGACGTTTTAAGATGGCAAAAATAATATCTTGCTTGCGGTTACGAGCCATACCTTCAAGGCCCATAAACTCTGCAATCTTAATGAGTTCGCCAATCGGTTTTTTCTTGAGTTCGGTTAAATTCATAAGTGGTCAGATAGATAAAAGGAGTGTGTAGAGCACAGAAATGGAAAGATATAAAGGTCAGCCGCAAGCATTCAAATGACGATAAAAATCGCACTTGCACAATCACAAACGCAGAAGTTTGGTTGGTTATTTCAAAAAAGAAATATGTGAAACAATTTCTGTTGCCGAGCGGCGATCTTATGTTTTGTGTCTTGCGAAAAGGAGGCAAATGAAGTGATTTTCCTTCAGCACTTCCTGCTCAAGAACTATAAGTCAGATGATGATATTTGTCAATTTCCCTGCAAAAAAAATACGCTATTGAACAATAGCGTATTTAAATTTTATTCACAAAAACGGATTAAACGTTTTCATCAATAAAGGCAGCAAGTTTTGAGCGCGGTGCAGCACCGACTTGTTGTGCAACAACTTTACCGTCTTTGAATAGAAGAAGTGCAGGAATATTACGAATATTGTATTTCACAGCCGTATCTTCACATGCAGTGACGTCAACTTTTACAATTTTTACTTTACCTTCGTATTCACGAGACAAATCTTCTAAAACAGGTGCGATAGCTTTACATGGCGCACACCAGCCTGCCCAAAAATCTACAAGTACAGGTGTTTCAGCATCTAACACGTCTGCTTGGAAGTTAGCATCGGTTGTATTTACAATATTGGCAGACATAGTTTGCTCCAAATTATTTTTAAAAGATATAGAAGTTCGGCGAATGAAACTTCAAGTATGACATTGTCTTCTATATCAATATAGGGGTTGATCTACATTATTCAAGTTTATCTTATATTTTGTCTAATGGATGCTCACGATACTTGTAATCGTATTACACTATCGTAAAATTACGATTTGAGTGGTAAACACTCTGAAAATGAGCCGAAATATGGCTTTTCAATTGTATATATGTGAATTAATCTTAGCGTGAATTTTATAAAGGTTTATATCAATAATGGCTGACTTTTTGATAGATGAAGAATTACTTGCTGCCATCGATATGGGGTCGAACAGTTTTCACTTAGCCATTGCACGTGTAGATCATGGGGAAGTTAAGAAAGTGGCTTCTATGTCAGAAAAGGTTCAGCTTGCAGCGGGACTTGATGAAAATAAAAATTTGACTGAAGCTGCTCAGCAACGTGGTTTGGCTTGTCTGGCACGGTTTGTGGGACGTTTAAGTTCTGTACAGCCAAATCGTTTGCGTATTGTGGCAACCAACGCATTGCGTCAGGCTAAAAATGGACACGAGTTTATTCAGCGTGCTGCCGAAATTTTACCCAAACCGATTGAGATTATTGCAGGACGTGAAGAAGCACGTCTGATTTATCTGGGGGTTTCACACACCATGGCCAATGGTGGCCGTCGACTGGTGGTAGACATCGGTGGGGGGTCGACCGAGTTTATTATTGGTGAAGAATTTGAGCCGATTCAGACTGAATCCTTGCAAATGGGCTGTGTAGCGTATACCAAAGCTTATTTTGCAGATGGTGATATTAGCTCGAAAGTATTTGATAAGGCGGTGGTGGCCGCGCGCAAAGAATTATCAGCCATTGCCAATATTTATAAAGCTGAAGGCTGGGATACGGTTGTTGGTTCGAGTGGAACGATTAAAGCTGCCAAACAGATTATGGTGAATATGGGGCTGAGCGATGAGCAAGAGAATGTCACGCGTGAAGGTCTGGAAAAGTTAAAAGATCGATTAATCAAGTTTAAGCATGTGTCTGAAATTGATTTTGAAGGTCTAAAAGATGATCGTCGAGCAGTTTTGCCAGCTGGGTTGGCAATTTTGTACGCAGTCTTTGAAGTGTTGAATATCGATAAGCTGGCTTATTCAGATGGTGCATTACGTGAAGGTGTTATGTACGACTTGCTTGGACGTTTCAAGCATGAAGACATCCGCGACCGCAGTGTTCAAGCACTGATGGGACGTTATAATGCCGATCTCAAACAGGCAGAACGTGTGGTAAATACTGCTCAACATTTGTTTGATGATGTCGCACACAAGCTAGATTTAGTGAGTGAAGACAGTGACTTATTGCGTCGTGCAGCGTATTTACATGAAATTGGCTTGGCCATCAGTCATGGCGGATATCATCGTCATGGTGCATATTTATTGCAACATTCCGATATTCCTGGCTTTTCACAAATTGATCAAAATCATCTGGCACATTTGGTAGCCCACCATCGCCGCAAGCTACGCAACGACAGTAAAAATGACGTATTAAAGGTAGGCGGTACCAAGCTACTTTACCTATGTTTGCTGCTTCGCCTTGCTGTTTTACTCAATCATAGTCGCAGTGATCAGATGCTTCCTGCCATTGAATTAAGCATTGTAAATGATCAACAATGGCAGCTTAGCGTTTCTGGTGATGCCAAACAATGGCCATTGCTGGTTGCCGATTTGCACGATGAGCAAGAGCAATTTAAGCACTGGGACATTGAGTTGAATATTCAGTCGGAAAAATTTATCGATTAACTCGATTTGGTTAATTTAGGGATAATGCTCGACTTATGAAAAATAAAGCTGCTCAGTCTAAAGCGTGGACAACGGTTCAAATTGCACGACATCCAGATCGTCCGCAATTCTTAGATTATGTCGGAGAAATTTTCACCGAATTTGATGCTTTACATGGTGATCGTCTGTTTGGTGATGACGGTGCGATGGTGGGTGGTTTAGCTCGCTTTGAAGGTCAACCTGTGATGGTGGTTGGTCAACACCGTGGTCGTAGTACACGTGAGAAGCTCAAGCACAACTTTGGTATGTGTAATCCTGAAGGCTATCGTAAATCGCAACGTTTGCTTGATATGGCTGAGCGTTTTAATCTACCTGTATTTACGTTTATCGATACCATGGGTGCATATCCAGGTGTCGGCGCTGAAGAACGTGGTCAGGCAGAAGCGATTGCGACCAGTCTTGCACAGCTATCGAGCCTTAAAGTGCCTGTCATTGCGACAGTACTGGGTGAAGGTGGTTCTGGTGGTGCATTAGGTATCGGTGTTGCCGATCGTGTCGTGATGTTGTCTCACAGCATCTATTCTGTGATCTCTCCAGAAGGCTGCGCTACAATCTTGTGGAAAACTGCTGAAAAAGCTGAGCAAGCCAGCAATGCATTGGCATTGACAGCAGATAAACTGCAAAAGATTGGTATCGTTGAATACGTAGTCGATGAAGGCGAAGGTGCGCATTTACATCCAGAACAGGTTATGCAAAATCTTCAAGTCGTGTTAAAACAGGCGCTAGATGAATTGCTTGCTATGGATGCAGATGAACGATGCGAAGCGCGTTACCAACGTTTGATGAAATTTGGCAGCGAAAATTTAGGCATCGCCTCTTAATACAGGCTCAGCAATTTCCTGCTGATACCGTATTCTTAATTGGATGCAGCGGTGGCATGGATTCCATGTTATTGCTGCATTTGATGTCGGAACTGTTTCCTCATAAAGTACGTGCGATTTATATCGATCACCAGCTACAATCCAGTAGTCGGGCATGGGGAGTGTTTGTTCAAAATTTTGCACAACAGTCTCATATTCCCTTCACTATCCAGCCGGTTATTGTTGATACGGGTAATCTGGAAAATCAGGCCAGAGAAGCACGATATGCTGCGTTTGAATCGCATTTAAAATCGAATGAAGTTTTAGTATTGGCCCATCATCAGCAAGATCAGACTGAAACCGTTTTACTCAGGTTACTCTCTGGCAGTGGTGTGAAAGGGCTGGGTGCCATGAAAGAAATCGAACAGAAAAAAAATATATGCTGCTGGCGGCCTATGTTATCTGTTTCAAGACAACAGATTGAACACTGGGTAGAACATCTTAAAATACCTTATATCCAAGATTTGACTAACTTTGATACCACTTATGATCGGGCATGGTGCCGTGAAACTGTTTGGCCTGTCCTTCAAAAGCGTTTTCCCAAAATGCAGGAAGCGATCAGTCGAACCAGTATTTTGATGCAGGATGCTGATGAAATTCTACATGAGGTTTTGCAGCAAGATTTGAATCAGTGTGGTGACCTTAATCATCTAGATCTTAGTCGATTACAACAACTTTCTCTGGCAAGACAACGACAGCTTTTATCTTTCTGGATGAAAGGGAAGGCGATTTATCGGCCAGCATTTGAAATGGTGGAACGAGTACAACAGGAAGTCATTTGTGCAAAAGCTGATGCAAAAGCGGCATTGCACTGGAATCATCATTACTACGTACGCTACCAAAATATTTTATATCGTGTTGAAAAAAATAAATATTTGCAAAAAGATTTAGTTTCTAATGTAGTGAGTACTATTGAGTTGCAGATGGATGCATCCTTGCAGCTTGCCTCTGGGGTATTTCAGATTCAGCCCATGCAAATGGGCTTATCACCACAATTATTCGAACAGCCTTTGCAGCTACTTCCCAGACAAGGCGGAGAAAAAATTCATCTGTACGGACGTGTAGGACATTGGCCATTAAAAAAAGCCATTCAGGAGGCACAAATTTTGCCTTGGTTGCGTCATACAATTCAAATATTGGCGTTGGATAATGTTATGCTAGGCGTTTTTACTCCCAAAGGTTTTTGGCTGGCACAATCATCGTATTGTGAAGCTGGGGGATGGCAACCTAATTTAATTTCTGATGTAAATTATTTGCGAGTTGAGCAGAATTCATGAGTGCGACATTAAAATCAAATATCACATTTATTGGTGGTGGTAACATGGCGCAAGCCCTCATCGGAGGGCTGATTGCGCGTGGATTACCTTCAACTCGGATTATGGTTTCTGATCCAGTAGAAGCGATTCGCCAAGTATTGCAAGAAAAAGAGATTCAAGCACTTAACAACAATGTTGAAGCAATTCAGCATGCAGATGTTGTTGTATTAGCAGTTAAGCCACAAGTTTTGGCTACCGTCCTCAAACCTTTACAGGGTTTATTCGATGGAAAACTGATTGTTTCGATTATTGCAGGTGCAGAGATTGAAACTATTGCTGAATTATCTGGTACAGACCGAATTGTACGTGTGATGCCAAATACCCCTGCTTTAGTTCAAACGGGTGCACATGGTTTATATGCCAATGAAAATGTCGGTAGTGATGACCGTGATCTCGCGAGCCAGATTTTAGCTGCAACAGGTTTAACGATTTGGGTTAATTCAGAAGCCCAGATTGATGCAGTCACTGCAGTTTCAGGTTCGGGTCCTGCATATTTTTTCTACTTGATGGAAAGTATGATTCGTGCAGGTAAAAATATGGGGCTGGACGAAAAAGTTGCAACAGCATTAACTTTGCAAACAGCTTTGGGAGCGGCACAAATGGCAATTACCAGTTCAAATACCCCATCTGAATTACGTAAGAATGTTACGTCTCCAAATGGAACGACACAAGCCGCACTTGAAGTATTTGATCGTGCCCAGATTTCACAAAATATTCAGACTGCACTTGCTGCAGCCCAAAAAAGAAGTCAAGAGTTAGCCCATGAGCTCAGTGACAGCACCAAAACGACTTAAGTAGGATAGTAACACTATGGCGAGTTCTGCGCTCATTTTTGGTATTTTAATTAACGTTGCCATTTTATTGGTATTTTTCCGTTTTCTGATCCAGTTGACAGGGGTGAGTCCGTACAATCCTGTTGTTTTATCTACCGTTAAAGCCACCAAAATTGTTGATATTTTTAGCCGTATTTTTCCGACAGTGGCAAAAGGCCGAGTCAACTTGGCTGCTATTGCACTTTTGGTTGTTTTATATTTGCTTAAAATTTTTGGGGTCATGTATCTTTCGGGTGTAATGCCAAATAGTCCGATTCATTTATTGATTTTGACTTTTGTCACCATGATTCAAGACTTAATTCGCTTCTGTCGTTATTTGATATTTGCAACCATCATTTTAAGTTGGGTGGTGATGTTTACACAATCACGTTCGCCGTATATTGAGGTGATTCAGGAGCTTGCTGAACCTTTGCTGGCACCGTTCCGTCGCTTATTGCCCAATATGGGAATGATTGACTTATCTCCAATTTTGGCCTTTCTGGCGCTTTATATTGCAGAAATCCTGATGAATGAAGTCGCAAAAGTTTTATTGACAGGTTTATAAGATAGATCTGAAAAAGGCCGATATAATCGGCCTTTTTTATGTTTGAAAAATTAGTGTGCCTCTTCCCAGTTGAGACCTTGACCCACTTCCACTAATAGTGGAACAGAGATATTGACTACCGATTGCATGGTTTCAGCAAGCTTTGGAGCAAGTTCATCGGCAAGATCTGCATCTACTTCAAATACAAGTTCATCGTGAACCTGAAGCAATAATTTGGCCTGATCTTTCGGTAGCATTTTATCGACTTCAATCATTGCCAATTTAATAATATCAGCAGCACTTCCTTGTAATGGTGCATTAATAGCGGCACGTTCTGCACCTTTACGTACCATCATGTTACGCGCATCAATATCTGGGGTATATAGACGTCGTCCCAAGATTGTTTCGACAAATCCCTGTTCTAATGCAACCTGACGTGTACGTTGCATATACTCATATATACCAGGGTAACGGTGAAAGTACTGCTTGATATAGTTTTGCGACTCTTCACGGGTAAACCCAAGTTGGCGAATCAGACCAAACTCGGACATACCATACAGTAGTCCAAAGTTAACCGCTTTGGCTTGACGACGTTGGTCGTTGGTGACTTCTTCGAGTGGAATATTCAGCACTTCTGCTGCTGTACGACGATGCACATCCTGACCGTGTTGAAAGGCATCAAGTAAGGCTTCATCTTGAGAAAAATGCGCCATTAAGCGGAGTTCAATCTGTGAGTAATCAGCAGCAAGTAAAATACGACCTTCAGGTGCAATAAATGCTTTACGAATTTGACGGCCAATTTCCCCACGAATAGGAATATTTTGTAGGTTAGGATCGGATGAGGATAACCGTCCTGTAGCAGTCAAGGCTTGATGGTAGCTGGTATGAACCCGATGCGTTTCATTATGAGACTGTTCGACCAGACGATCGGTATAGGTATTTTTTAGTTTGGAAAGCGTACGGTGTTCCAAAATCACTTCTGCAATGGGATGCTCAACTTTTTCCAGAATACTTTCACTGGTACTGTGCTGTCCCGTGGCCGTTTTCTTACCGCCCTTAAGCCCCATCTTATCAAACAGAATCTCACCGACCTGTTTTGGCGAACTGACATTAAAGCTTTCACCTGCCAGTTCAATGGCCTGATTTTCAAGTCCTAAAATTGTCTCGGTAAATTCGACGCTTAACTGACCCAAAAAACTGTGATCCAGTTTAATTCCAGCTTCTTCCATACCTGTTAAAATACGGGCAACAGGCATTTCGATGTTGTAGAGGATATTTTCTAGCTCTGGTGCACTTTTTAGTTTCTGCGCCAGGACTTCATATAAGCGATACGTAACATGTGCATCTTCGGCTGCATAATGCGCAGCGACTTCAATTTCAATCTGATTAAAGGTTTTTTGTTTGGCCCCTTTGCCCGCAATTTGCTCAAAGGTTGTGGTGAGATGACTTAAATACACGCGTGCAACGTCATCCATGCCATGACGTGTGGCCACCGAGTTGATTACGTAAGAGGCCAGCATAGTATCGAAGTACCAGCCTTTCAGCTCAACACTGTGATTGGCAAAAATATGCGCATCATACTTGAGATGATGACCAATTTTATGGACAGTCTCATCTTCGAGAATCGGTTTAAGTTGAGCCAGAATCTGCTCGCGATTTAATTGTTCAGGTGCATTGTCATAGTCATGTGTCAATGGAACGTAATAAGCATCCTGAGCATCAAAGGCCACTGAAAATCCGACCATTTCTGCAACACGATAATCCAAACTGGTGGTTTCTGTATCAATTGCAAAACGCTTTTCACTTTGAAAGCGCTTGAGTAAGGCATCCCACGCCTCTTGAGTCAATACTGTATGGTAGTTTGCTGTCCCTAATTGATCATCTTCACTGGTAAGACTTGCTTGATCTTCTGTCTCAATTTGAGGTGCGACTTCTACCTTGTCCATTTGCTGGGCAGTTTGTTTATACGTTTGACTCACAGGATTATGAGGATGATCAAGCGACTGTAACTGGTTTCTAAATTCGAGCTCGGTATATAGGTTGCGTAATGTCTCAACGTGCGGATCGCGTAATTGTAAATCATCCCAGGTCAGTGCCAAATCCAGATCACAAACGATACTGGCCAGTTGGTGATCAATGACAATACCATCGGCGTTGTCTTTAATATTTTGACCGACTTTACCCTTAATCTGGTCGACATTTTCTAAAATGCCGCCAATTGAACCATATTCTGTTAAAAGTTTGGCTGCGGTTTTAGCACCGATTCCAGGAACACCCATAATGCCATCAGATGCATCGCCCATTAAAGTCAGGTAGTCGATAATCTGATTTGGCCAGACACCAAACTTGTCAAACACGCCCTGAATATCCATGGGTTTGTCTTTGAAGCTATCTTCAAGCGTGACTTTTTCTGTGACCAACTGAGCCATATCTTTGTCACCAGTCGAAATGAGAACCTGATGACCTTCTTTTTCAGCACGTTTTGCAAGCGTGCCAATGACATCGTCAGCTTCTGCACCTGGCAGCATGTAAAGCGGAATACCCAATGCCTTGATTAAGGCATGGAGATATGGAATTTGTTGTGCCAGTTCATCTGGCATACTTGGGCGATCACCTTTATAAATAGGAGAAAGTTCATGACGAAATGTTGGTTCAGGTGTGTCAAAAATGACAGCCATATGCGTGGGCTGAGTACGACGCATGAGTTTTTGAATGGCTGAAATTGCACCACGAATGGCATTCGTCTGTAAGCCTGTTGACGTGGTCAAGGGTGGCAGTGCATGAAAGGCACGAAATAAAAAATAAGACCCATCAACCAAGACAAATGGTGGCATTGAACATTTCCTCACTATCAATTGCGTCTTATTCTACGTGAAAAAGCATCAAAATGCTGTGATTCACTTTTACGGTTGTTTTGTATGTCTAAATATACGCTCTGTGGCGTATGGTTTAAGATAATCTATAAATCAATGAGTTTGTTTTCTGATCATGTATAAAAATGATAAGTATAATATGACAATAGTGTTGCTAATTCTCGGAATTGGCTTGCTGGTAAGTTATGCACTCGATATGACCAATGCAGTGATTGTGGTGATGGCATTGATAATCTTTTTTGTGATGCAGCAATTCAATCATTTTGAAAAAAGACTCCAGCAGCTCGAACAGCAATATCTAGCCAATATCACGCCTCATTCTAGTCGTGGCTGGCAGTGGGGGATTGGACTTGGTGCTTTGGTTGGTCTGGTCGGTGCATATTGGGGACTTATCCCGTTACTTTTGGTCGGTATTATCGGTGGCGTATGGTGTCTACTGCAAATTTTGAATTCGTTAAATGAACGTTTATCTAGAATCGAACAGGTGAGACAACAACCTATATTACAGCCTCCAACCGATCACGAAATATTAGAGCCGAAACCTGTTGAAAAGTCAGCTTCAGTGAACAGTGCACATTCGACTACAATAACAAATTCACCAGAATGGTTCACTACAACGTCGCAGTCAGAAAAATTACCTGATTCAAATTCAATATCGACTCATTCCACGACAACACTTTCAACAATTTCCACAACAAAAACTGCATGGTGGCAACCTGCGCTTCAGTGGTTAATGCATGGGAATCCAATTTTGCGTGTTGCTATCGCATTATTAATGATTGGGGTCGTGCTGTTACTCAGATTTGCCAGTGAACATTGGCAGCTCAGCCTGAGTATAAAATTATTAGGCATTGCGCTAACAGGTGGAGGAGTCACTGTACTTGGCCTGTTTTTACGCAACAAGAATGCGCTATTTGGCATTGCCTTACAAGGAGCCGGACTTGCAGTTATTTTTTTAACATTAATCTTTGCTCACCACTATGCCGTGATTGCCAGCTTAAGTAGTGCGAGTGTCTGTTTCATCATCTTACTGATGATTACAGTGGGATTGAGTCTGAAACAAAATGCGGTCTATCTTTCGATGTTGGCGTTGAGTATGGCTTATCTGGCACCGTTGGTCATTCCACAATATCGGCCAGATAGTGTATTTCTAATCAGTTATTATCTGGTGATTAATCTTGCTGTGGCAGCGATGAATTTTGTCAAGCCATGGAAGATTCTGAATCAGATTGCTTTTTTTGCAACAGGATTAATTGCCAGTAGTTTTATTATGCTGTATGCCGATCAGGCACAATATCAGACTTTAGATATTATTCTGTGGTTGCATATTTTACTCTTTATTTGGTTGAGTATCCGTTATAGCCAACTCATTCAAAAAGAATATCGTTCTTTTAAAGCTCAAGTTTTCAATGCTCAGCCTATCCTTGATTCACAGACCGTGCAGCTTCCACCTATTTTGGATGTGGGATTGATTTTTAGTGTGCCAATCTTGGGATTTTCTTTACATGCATTTTTAATGCATCAGTCCAGTATGGCATTGACATGGGGTGCATTGGGGCTTGGCATACTTTATACGGTTTTGGGAATCTGGATTAAACAAAAACAATCAGAACTTTCTATTCTGGCAAAGAGTTTCTTTATTTTAGCTTCGGTCTTTATTGCTCTGGTTTTTCCATTATGGAAAGGCGCTCATTGGACAGCAGTGGGATGGGTGATTCAGGGTGCAGCACTGATTGTATGGGGTGTTTCTGAACGCTATAGAACCAGTCGTTACCTTGGAATGGTATTAATCTTTTTGAGTTCGATAGCCTTATTTTATCAATTCTGGACAGATCAGCAATTTCCAGTATTGAGCACCAGTATTTATGCCATTGCTCAATTTATAGCAGCCTACTTTCTATTCAAATTTACCCAGCAGCAAAGCAGTTACTCGGTTTTTGCAACTATTTCACTTGGTCTTGCCTTGTATGCTGGGGCGGTTGCTGTTGTGAATGCGTTGGCATGGTTAGGACACGGCTTAAGTCCTTATCTGGCAGTAGCCACAATTTTATTGTTGCTTTTTTCAGGGCTGATGTATTTCCAGGCAAAAATTGAATGGGCATTGGCACAGTTGGGTCTAGTGAGTGCTTTATTGTTACTGTGTTATCTTGAGCTAACCGAATCTGCTGTGCTGTCATCATCGCATTGGATGAATACCACTCAGCAGCTTTCATTTTTTGTCACCACAATTATACTTTCAGCGCTTCTGATCCTGCTGCAAAAAAGTGCTCATTTAAAGTATGAGTTACGTTTATATTGGGGTGGTTTGCTGTGGTTAAGCTTGGCAGCAATAGGCTGCGCAGTTTGGCCTGCATCTGGATGGCTATGTTTAGGAATATTTCCACTTATCTATGGCATGTGGCTATTTAAACAAAAACAATTTATTTTGCTGGACCAGATCTCTGTCTGGATACTTAGCTGGTTATGGTTATTACACCTCAATTTAATTGATCAAACATTTATTGGGTATGATCTTCCTGTATTTAATCCTGTTGATGTCATGTCTTTATTGTGTCTGGCTGGTTTGTTGTGGATGATTTATCAACATAACTTCAATACCCAAAATCAAACGGTCGAATGGACGTTCAAAGTGACTGGTATTTTGACTGCATTAATGGTGCTGAGTAGTGTGGTTGTGCGCGCCTTACATATTTATTTGGCAACGCCGTTATGGAGTCTTTCGGTCTGGTCAAATGGCATCGTACAGCTTAGCCTGACCTTGCTTTGGGTCATTCTGGCCTTTGTTTTGATGACCTATTCAAGTCGACGACATATTCGCCAAATCTGGTTTGTAGGTGCTGCCTTACTTGGTATTGTGGTGATCAAACTGGTGGGTTTGGATTTATCGCAAAGTGGAACATTGACCCGTGTAGTTTCATTTATTGGTGCAGGTGGCGTGATGCTTGTAATTGCATATCTGGCACCTTTACCGCCTATTGGAAATGGGAATACAGAGAAACAAACCGATGGTCATAAATAGTTTAAAAATTCTATTTTTTATCGTTATGGTTTTAGGATGCGTTTATCTATTGATGTGGACATTCCATGGCTTTCCGATGCCTTCTCATTCATCCTCTGCCGTCTCATCATCGGAATATACGATTGAGATGGGTGTGCCACCCAGTTGTATGGTGACACATCCTAAAGAATATTGTAGTTAATGGGGGTTAAGTTTTAGGTTCACGCTTGATTGCTTCTGCGTTGGCATATTGATCAATCTCTTCATTGGTCAATGGGCTCACGGCAGGGCGGTCCACAAAACCCATTTTGGGAACAGGAATTTCGATTTGATTTTCCAAAAAGCCATTACGAATGCGTTCTTGGAGTTCATCACGAGATTTTAAAAAGAACTCTTGTCGACACCAAACAGTAAACAGTAGTTCAATTGATGATTCACGAAAAGCAGTCACGGTAACTTCTGGCTTAGGGTCATCCAGTGCCATAGGATATTTTGATGCGACATCTAACAATACTTTTCGCACTTTCATGATGTCTTCCTGAAAGTTGATTGCCAGTGTGATCGGAATACGTCGAATCGGATACTTAAACATATTCATGACAGGGGCACGAATCAGTTGTTCATTGGGTAAACGCACATAGACATTATCTAGGGTAAGCAGTTTAACCGAGAGTAAATCGATTGAAATGACTTGACCTTCAATGGTGTGTCCGCGAATGAGCGTAATTTGAATGGTATCACCTACCTCAAAAGAGCCTTCACCAATCAGGAATAAACCACTAATCAGGTTACTGGCAGAGGTTTGTGATGCAAAGCCCAAAGCCACGGTTAAAATACCTGCAGCACCCAAAAAGACGCTGAGTTTAAATCCAGCTTCCTTGAGGCTCGCCATCACGAAGATCAAAAAAATAAAGTAAAAAATACCACGACGCCATACCATTCTTTGGTGAGCATTAAAGCGTTGACCAATTGTGCGTATGAATGTATTTGAAACCAAGCGCGCAAAAATAAATCCGATGAGACATAGAACCAGTGCAACCAGAAGTTCACTTAGACGATCCAGATTAATATTGGTAAAAATCCCTTTAAGGCTGACAGCGACATCTTTAGGGATATTGGAATCTGCCATAGTGCTTCCTAGAAAAATGAATCAAACATATTAAAAAGTGCTCCCCCAGGAGAACGAGGAGGATGTACATAAATCACCTCGCCTGCCAGAGGCGGCGTCCGATTTTCAATACGAATACGCGGTGGACGATCAGATCCTTCATGAATGACTTTGATTTGTGATGTCCAGAGTCGATGGGTACTTTCGCTATAGAATAATGGGAGCGCGGCGGCAGGAACATTCATCCGATCAAAACGCAACTGTTGGCTGCTGGTATTATGAAATTCTACAGGTGTAACTGCGCGAAAGGCACGAGGTTTCAGCATGTTAATATCTGTACGTCCATCCACAGCAGTGGCATAACAGATTTCACCATTACGATGATCTGGTCCGAACCATGTATCTTTAGGTTGAATAATGGGAATATCAAACAAAGGATCACGCTGACCTTCCACAAAGCCTGCTATCCATAGTGGTGTACTGATATACAGTGTACCCCGTTGTCCTGCTGGGATATAAATCGGATCAACTGGTTTGATCACCACCGAACGATCTGCTAGCCGTGGCATTAATTGAAAACTATCATGCGTTTTTTTAAACATATAACGTTCAATTTTACGCGGTTGTGGACAGGCAAAATTGGTATCGGAAATCGGATGCCAGTTTTGTTCATAATCGTATTGATATTGAGGCCGATGGTACTCAAGCCGCCATTCATTAATACCGCGTGTCAGACGAAATAACAATGAACCAAATTGCCAAGCTTTGGCTTGATTCAGTTCAAATTTATGTTCGCCCCACCATTTTAAGCTCGGCGAAGTGCGATCAATATGTTCATGTTGTTGAGTCAAGTTTAAAAAATCCTCTGCTCAGTTTGCTTAAAACGGACTTCACGCTGTCATACGCTTAGAGTACACTCAAAAGTCTCTTTCTGATCATTATAAATGTGTGATGCAAATACTTAAACAAATACAAATTCCATATAGTTTTGCGAAACGCCATGGTGTGTTGTTTCGTTACGAGGGCGATCAGGTTTTTATTGTACGCAAAAAAAATACAGCATGGATTGCATTGCAGGAAGCACATCGTTTGTTGGGTAAGTCTGCACATGATCAATTATGTGATGAGCAAGCATTTAATGCATTATTAAGTTCTAGCTATGCAGGAGATCGTGGTGAATCACAACAAGTCGCTGCCGGACTTGAAGATCATCCTGACTTACTTAGTCTAGCCGATCAGGTTCCTGAAGCAGAAGATTTGATGGATCAGGAAGATGATGCACCGATTGTTAGACTAATCAATGCCTTACTTTCTGAGGCGATTCGTGTCAGTGCATCAGATATTCATATCGAAGCGTTTGAAAAAAAATTATCAGTAAGACTACGTGTTGATGGGCAGCTTCGTGAAATTGTTCAGCCGCGCCGTGAGCTTGCACCGTTGCTGGTGTCGCGCATCAAGGTGATGGCCAAGCTAGATATTGCAGAAAAACGTATTCCGCAAGATGGTCGTATTTCATTGCGTCTGGCTGGGCGTGAAGTCGATGTACGTGTTTCCACATTGCCTTCGTCACATGGTGAGCGCGTGGTGATGCGTTTGTTGGATAAACAAGCGGGACGCTTGAATATGACTCATTTAGGGTTAATGGCGGAAGACTATGAACGTTTAAAATATCTGGTACATCGTCCACATGGAATTATTCTGGTGACGGGGCCTACAGGTTCGGGTAAAACGACAACGCTCTATGCAGCCTTGTCAGACCTTAACGATCAGACCCGTAATATTTTGACGGCAGAAGATCCGATTGAATATCAGCTCGAAGGGATTGGGCAGACACAGGTCAATACCAAAGTTGATATGACCTTTGCTCGTGCACTGAAAGCCATGTTACGTCAAGATCCAGATGTGGTCATGGTGGGAGAGATTCGTGATCTTGAAACCGCAGAAATTGCCGTGCAAGCCTCACTTACGGGTCACTTGGTTCTATCTACCTTACATACCAATACAGCCATTGGCGCCGTGACACGCTTAAAAGATATGGGGATCGAACCATTTCTATTATCAAGTTCTCTCATTGGTGTGATTGCACAACGGTTGGTGCGTACTTTGTGCCCGCATTGCGTGAGCTGGCGTGAAGCAGATGATTTTGAACAGCAGTTATTTCAACATCTTTCTAATGAGCCTCATTTAAAACTACCCGAGCCACAAGGTTGTGAACATTGTTCTTATCTGGGATTTAGTGGTCGAAGTGCAATCTATGAAATTGTTCCAATTGATGAACATATTCGCAGGATGATACATGGCAATTCGGCTGAGTACGAGCTTGAGGCGTATGCCCGTCGTCATGCAGGATCAATTCGTGAAGATGGTTTGAAAAAAGTGCTGGCAGGGAAGACTACACTTGAAGAAGTATTACGTGTAACCAACCAATCAGAAGAATAGATTGATTAAAAAAGCACCTCAAAAGGTGCTCTTTTTACATACAGTATAAAAACTTATGCATCAGTAACAATTTCAAAATCGACATCAATGTTGTTACGTGTTGCATTTGAATATGGACAAACAATATGCGCGGCGTCTACCAGTTTTTTCGCTTCGTCTGTATCCATACCAGGAAGGTGAACATGAAGTTTTACTTCAATACCAAAGCCATTTGGAATAGGGCCAATTCCGACGTCACCTTCAACATAAGCATCTTTAGGGATATTAAATTTGTCACGTGTCGCAACAAATTTCATTGCGCCAAGGAAGCATGCAGAATAGCCCGCGGCAAACAATTGTTCAGGGTTGGTACCGCCACCCATTCCGCCCATTTCTTTTGGAACTGTTAATTGTACATCCAGAATATTATCCGAAGAGGTCGCGCGACCATCACGGCCACCTGTAGCTTTTGCATGAGCAGTATAAACAACTTGTTCTAATGACATTTTAATCACCTTTAATTTGTGTACAAATATATCGTACACGATATAAAAAACCGTTCAAGTTACTTTTGTGTAAATTTTATAAATTTATTGACTAATATTTGTTCTTAATGTTTCGAGTTGCTCTTTAAGCTGCATCAATTCATCTAGGTTGCATGCACTGGCTTGTGCAATCTGATGAGGAATATCAAGGGCTTGCTGTTTTAATTCTTGGCCTTGAGAACTCAGCGTGATGATCACTTGTCGTTCATCCCGTGTTGAACGTTTACGAGAAAGTAAGCCCAAATGTTCGAGTTTTTTCAGTAAAGGCGTGAGGGTAGAGGATTCTAAAAACAAACGTGAACCGATCTCAGATACTGTCAATTGATCTTTTTCCCAAAGTACCAACATGACTAAATATTGCGGATAAGTTAATCCCAAAGGTGAAAGTAGTTTTCGATATAACTGATGAAGTGCCAGATTAGTCGAATAAATTAAAAAGCATAATTGATTATCGAGCTCTAAAATAGATGCATCTTGCTGCATGTAGGCCTCATGATTTTTTGGCAATTCTCAAGTATAACTTTGTGTTAAAACTTGGGAAAAGTGATTGGGATTATATCAACAAGATTGCCTTAAAGCTTAAGTAAACGACGATGTTGCATCAGTGGCATCGATTCACGAACATGATCTTGTTCAGTTTGATCAAATGTTACAGTAATCAAAGCAGTACCTTCTTCATGAACCATCTCTAAGAGCTGACCGCGACTATTTGTAGCCGCAGTATGCCCCCATGTTTGACGCTTTTCACCATGCCAGCCTTGTTGTGCTGCACCAAGCACTACACACTGACTATCCATGGCACGCGCCTGTAGCAAAAGCTGCCAGTGCATTTGACCTGTTGTATAAGTAAAAGCTGCTGGTGCAGTCAAAATTCTTGCACCTTGTGCTCTTAAATTTAAAGCCAATTCAGGAAAGCGTAAATCATAGCAAACCATCATGCCAATGTTACCAAAAGGCGTTTTGGCAATAACAATCTGATCCCCAGGCTCAAAAAACCTAGATTCCTGATAGCCACCAACAGCATCCCCTACTTGGACATCAAATAAATGAATTTTGTCATAACGAGCTTCTGTCTTTTCTGGAGTAATACATAGGCTCACGGTACGTACACGTCCATCAGAAATGATAGATCCATCTGGACGAAACGGGCAAGGGAGAGTTCCCGCAATAATCCAGATATTATATTGATGCGCCAGTTTTTCAAGACGCTGTTGAATCACTTCAAACTGTGCAGCGGTTTCGCGCTGTTTACCTGCAGCAAAACAGATAAAATTTTCAGGAAAAACGATCAACTCCGCATCTTTAGCTTTACTCTGTTTAATGAGATGCTCTACAACACCGAAATTTACTTCAATGTCATTTTGCGAGTTCATTTGGGCAACAGAGAGTAAAGTCATGTGCTAAATCATTCCGTGATCAGATTAAGCATTCTGCTTGCTACAAGCTTCATCAAGTGAATCTTGCTCTTTTTGAAGTTGTTTCACCAACGGTTCAAACATATTTTGATTATTTTCATTGAGGCGCATTAGTGTCTTGTGTGCATCTAATACCGTGGTGAGCATAGCCGTATGAGTAATATGTTCATCCATTAACTCTAAGGTGCATACATTAGGATCACCACAATAATTCAAAATGACAAAAACCTGCCCTAGCCCCATGCTGTTGGCTAGAGTTGTGATATCTGGATTTGTTGAGAGCATAACCGCTTGAATATGATGAGCTTGCTTCAGTTTTAAGCCTAGCTTCGCCAGAATACCCAAAACGGTACTATCAATAAACGTTGTTTGAGTTAGATCTACAATCGCTCCAACAACATTCTTTTGTTGTTCAATACGGTTTAAAAGTTTGTCTAGACTTATACAAGATTGGGCGCGCACTTCACCAATAAGCTTGAAAATATGCGTTCCATCTAGACTTGCATATTCAACATGACCTGTTGACATATAAATGCCATTTTCAGAGAAGGATAGGAAAATTATCACATAGGGTGAATCGATACTCAAGTAGGTAACAGTCGTATTATGATTTCAAAAAAAACAAGCTATTGATTTTTATATTAATTCATTCTACATAAGCTCAATATTGCAATATCATCTGCCACATGATCTGGCGCTTTGAATGATTGTTTTTGCAAATGATCGAGTAATTGAGAAAATTGATCATTTAGGCCCCCATCAAATGGCTCAAGTGCGCCATCTGAGCAAACAATAAAGCGACTGTGTCGATTCAATGTACATTCGAACTCTTCAATTTCCAGTTCATCTATCAGACCTAGCGGAAAGCTACTGGTGGTTAAAATCTTAGGCGGCTGATTGGGTTCAAAAATAATGGGGGGTGGGTAGTGTCCTGCACTTGACCAACGAATCTGATTTGTTTGTAAATTTAAAATTCCAACGACCATCGTAATATGCTTTTCAATATTTTCCTGTAAAAGCATGCCATTTAATTTTTTAATCAATTCGCGAGGTGTTTTAGAACGACCATGAAACGCAGCCATCCATGAGGTTAGCAAACTACTGGTCACACCATGCCCAGAAACATCCGCAAGATAAAATAAAACCTCTTTATCATTCAGTTTCCAGTAATCATACCAATCGCCAGACAGATAGGCAGAAGGTTGAAAAAAGGCTTCTATTTTATAATCTAAAAGGTCAATTGGATTGGGTAACAGTTTCTTTTGTAAATCTGCTGCTGCAGGTAAATCACGACTATCCTGATTGCGTTTATACTTTGCATCAATTTTGAGCAACGCTTCGTTTGAATTTTTAGGAAGTTTTCCCCAGATCCAACCTGCTAAAGCGCCCATTTCCCAAGCATGAGAAAGTGCAGTACCTTCATGTTCAAACCCAATAACGATCGTTGGAAGGTTCCATTGGTGGGTGAGATAATCCTGAACATCGGCAATCGCAATAATTGTAGGATCATACAAATCAATATCATCTATGTGAATAACCTGTAAATCAGGTAACGCATGGAGCGCATCGTCCAAATTAGGAATAGATCGAGTGGGTTGGATGAAATACATAGAGGATTGAACACTACCTTTTACAAAAAAACCGTATTTACCATAATAGTAGATGTACTATAGAAAACCAAAGATTGCTAGCGATCTGACACGCATATAGCAATCTTTTTATCGAGATTCATTTCGAGATTTTTATTTTGAGGTCGTCGCGTCATTATCCTGATCATCGTCATCATCTCCCACAAAACTGATCTGTTCTGTTGAATTGCCTTTTTTCTCAGAAATTTGAAAGCTCTTTCTTTGTAAATACAAATCTCGAATAACAGCATACTTATCGCCTTGCAGTATTTGCTCGATATCTAAAAGCTGTGAGCGAGTATCAATCGCCTGTACAAGGTTAGTTGACCAATACAGTCCTTGCTGATCATCCATAATATATTTTTGAGGCCTTGCCTGACTATCAACCGCTAAACCTAAACCATCACGTAATGTACTTGGGCCAAAAAAAGGTAACATTAAAAAAGGACCAGAAGGCACGCCATAGTAACCTAACGTTACGCCAAAGCTTTCTTCTTCAGCAGGTAAACCTAAACGACGGGCTGGGTCGGCAAGTCCTAATGTAGTAAGTGTATTAATGGTAAAACGACCTAAGGTTTTTGCTGCGCGACCTGGTCGACCTTGAATAATCTGGTTTACTGCATTCCAAGGCTCACCTAGGTTTTTTCTAAATTGACGATAAGAACCACGAACATCTTCTGGTGTTTTTGCCGCGTATTGCACAGCAATAGGTCGAACAATGTTGCGATCCAACATATCATTAAATGCATAAAATTCACGGTTCAATGGTTGGAGTGGATCTTTTACATCGTCTGGCTGTGCGGCATTCGCATTGACTTTAAAATCACTTGCCTTCACATTTTTTAGCTCATTTTTTAAATCGCGGATAGATTGAAAGTGAGAGGTTGTACTTGAAGACTGATCATTTGTATCTTGATCAGACATGGCTGCCTGACGAGCAGACGTATTTGATGCAATATCTGCTTGAGCATCCTGAGCAAATATCGAAAAAGACATACCTGCTGATAAAAGACCGACAAAGACAAGTTTTGAGTAATGCATAGAAATCCTTGACCACCATCTATGAGGTGAAAGTTTATATCATTTTAAATAAGATCGTTTTTATTTAACAGTTTCTTTATTTCTACTATTAAAGCAAATAATCATTCAAAAAGGCAGAAAAAAAGCAAAAATGCTCAAAAACCATTCAAACGAAATAAAAAAAGGTGTTAGGGGGTTGCGTGTGTATGGTTATGGTGTAGAATGCACATCCATTGGCGGTGATGCAGATAAAAACTTGTTGAGAAACAAGGATTTGGCTAGATTGGTTAGATTCTTGAATTGATTGATAAGTTTTAAAAATATCGAAATTACCTGTTGACTTTGAAGAGATTTAGAGTAACATAGCCGACCTAGCTTGATGATGACGAATCGTCGAGAAGATCATTAAGAGAATAGAAGAACAACTTGTGTGGATTTTTACTGGTTGATTGATTGATATATTATCATTGATTGATTGGTTTAAATTACTCGAAGTTTATTTGAGCGAAATTTAAGTCAGAAAATTGATGAGCCAGAATTGGTGTCTTGTTCTTTAAGAAAGGCACAAAATGATTTTAACTGAAGAGTTTGATCATGGCTCAGATTGAACGCTGGCGGCAGGCTTAACACATGCAAGTCGAGCGGGGGAAAGTACTTCGGTACTAACCTTAGCGGCGGACGGGTGAGTAATACTTAGGAATCTGCCTATTAGTGGGGGACAACATCTCGAAAGGGATGCTAATACCGCATACGTCCTACGGGAGAAAGCAGGGGATCTTTATGACCTTGCGCTAATAGATGAGCCTAAGTCGGATTAGCTAGTTGGTGGGGTAAAGGCCTACCAAGGCGACGATCTGTAGCGGGTCTGAGAGAATGATCCGCCACACTGGGACTGAGACACGGCCCAGACTCCTACGGGAGGCAGCAGTGGGGAATATTGGACAATGGGGGGAACCCTGATCCAGCCATGCCGCGTGTGTGAAGAAGGCCTTATGGTTGTAAAGCACTTTAAGCGAGGAAGAGGCTTACCTGGTTAATACCCAGGATAAGTGGACGTTACTCGCAGAATAAGCACCGGCTAACTCTGTGCCAGCAGCCGCGGTAATACAGAGGGTGCAAGCGTTAATCGGATTTACTGGGCGTAAAGCGCGCGTAGGCGGCCAATTAAGTCAAATGTGAAATCCCCGAGCTTAACTTGGGAATTGCATTCGATACTGTTTGGCTAGAGTGTGGGAGAGGATGGTAGAATTCCAGGTGTAGCGGTGAAATGCGTAGAGATCTGGAGGAATACCGATGGCGAAGGCAGCCATCTGGCCTAACACTGACGCTGAGGTGCGAAAGCATGGGGAGCAAACAGGATTAGATACCCTGGTAGTCCATGCCGTAAACGATGTCTACTAGCCGTTGGGGCCTTTGAGGCTTTAGTGGCGCAGCTAACGCGATAAGTAGACCGCCTGGGGAGTACGGTCGCAAGACTAAAACTCAAATGAATTGACGGGGGCCCGCACAAGCGGTGGAGCATGTGGTTTAATTCGATGCAACGCGAAGAACCTTACCTGGCCTTGACATAGTAGAAACTTTCCAGAGATGGATTGGTGCCTTCGGGAATCTACATACAGGTGCTGCATGGCTGTCGTCAGCTCGTGTCGTGAGATGTTGGGTTAAGTCCCGCAACGAGCGCAACCCTTTTCCTTACTTGCCAGCATTTCGGATGGGAACTTTAAGGATACTGCCAGTGACAAACTGGAGGAAGGCGGGGACGACGTCAAGTCATCATGGCCCTTACGGCCAGGGCTACACACGTGCTACAATGGTCGGTACAAAGGGTTGCTACCTAGCGATAGGATGCTAATCTCAAAAAGCCGATCGTAGTCCGGATTGGAGTCTGCAACTCGACTCCATGAAGTCGGAATCGCTAGTAATCGCGGATCAGAATGCCGCGGTGAATACGTTCCCGGGCCTTGTACACACCGCCCGTCACACCATGGGAGTTTGTTGCACCAGAAGTAGCTAGCCTAACTGCAAAGAGGGCGGTTACCACGGTGTGGCCGATGACTGGGGTGAAGTCGTAACAAGGTAGCCGTAGGGGAACCTGCGGCTGGATCACCTCCTTAACGAAAGATTGATTGACCGGTAAGAATCCACAACAAGTTGTTCTTCTAAGATGTATCTGAGGGTCTGTAGCTCAGTTGGTTAGAGCACACGCTTGATAAGCGTGGGGTCACAAGTTCAAGTCTTGTCAGACCCACCAAGTCTACGGCAGAAAGATACATTAATGATATAAGCTGGGGACTTAGCTTAGTTGGTAGAGCGCCTGCTTTGCACGCAGGAGGTCAGGAGTTCGACTCTCCTAGTCTCCACCAAATTTCAAGAGCAGAAAAGCAACGCTTTTCCTTGAAATTTAAGCAAACAGCTATGCTGTGCGCAGGCACACATAGGATGGAGCTTGGAGCTAAGAAAATTATAGAGCTTAGTAAATATAAAGTTTATTAACCTCTGTGATTTATCACAGTTTAGTGTGATCTGACGAAGACACATTAATTCATTAACAGATTGGAAAATATTGAGTCTGAAATAAATTGTTCAAACTCGATTAGATAAGAAGCTAACAAGCAATTGTTAGATGAATATTTAATCTGAGAACTAGCAAATTAACTGAATCAAGCGTTTTGGTATATGAATTTAGATTGAAGCTGTACGGTGATTAAGTTCACGAAACAACAAGCTGTGGAGCTAAGGTAACTTAGTTCTGTCTTAACCTGACTTGTAAGGGTTAACGACTGTTTGGGGTTGTATAGTCAAGTAATTAAGTGCATGTGGTGGATGCCTTGGCAGTCAGAGGCGAAGAAAGACGTGATAGCCTGCGAAAAGCTCCGGGGAGGCGGCAAATATCCTGTGATCCGGAGATGTCTGAATGGGGAAACCCACTTATCATAAGATAGGTATTGCATGATGAATACATAGTCATGCAAGGCGAACGAGGGGAAGTGAAACATCTCAGTACCCTTAGGAAAAGAAATCAATTGAGATTCCCTTAGTAGCGGCGAGCGAAAGGGGAACAGCCCATTAAGTTGTGTGTGTTCTAGTGGAACGCTCTGGGAAGTGCGAACGTAGAGGGTGATATTCCCGTACACGAAAGGGCACACACAATGATGACGAGTAGGGCGAGGCACGTGAAACCTTGTCTGAATATGGGGGGACCATCCTCCAAGGCTAAATACTCCTGACTGACCGATAGTGAACCAGTACCGTGAGGGAAAGGCGAAAAGAACCCCTGTGAGGGGAGTGAAATAGATCCTGAAACCGCATGCATACAAGCAGTGGGAGCCGACTTGTTCGGTGACTGCGTACCTTTTGTATAATGGGTCAGCGACTTATATTCAGTAGCAAGGTTAACCGCATAGGGGAGCCGTAGGGAAACCGAGTCTTAATAGGGCGTATAGTTGCTGGGTATAGACCCGAAACCAGGCGATCTATCCATGAGCAGGTTGAAGGTTGGGTAACACTAACTGGAGGACCGAACCCACTGTCGTTGAAAAGCCAGGGGATGACTTGTGGATAGGGGTGAAAGGCTAATCAAGCCTGGTGATAGCTGGTTCTCCCCGAAAGCTATTTAGGTAGCGCCTCGGACGAATACCATAGGGGGTAGAGCACTGTTTCGGCTAGGGGGTCATCCCGACTTACCAAACCGATGCAAACTCCGAATACCTATGAGTACTATCCGGGAGACAGACTGCGGGTGCTAACGTCCGTAGTCAAGAGGAAAACAATCCAGACCGCCAGCTAAGGCCCCAAAATCATAGTTAAGTGGGAAACGATGTGGGAAGGCATAGACAGCTAGGAGGTTGGCTTAGAAGCAGCCACCCTTTAAAGAAAGCGTAATAGCTCACTAGTCGAGTCGGCCTGCGCGGAAGATGTAACGGGGCTAAAACTATGTGCCGAAGCTGCGGATGTAACTTTAAGTTACGTGGTAGGGGAGCGTTCTGTAAGCCGATGAAGGTGGATTGAGAAGTCTGCTGGAGGTATCAGAAGTGCGAATGCTGACGTGAGTAACGACAAAACGGGTGAAAAACCCGTTCGCCGAAAGACCAAGGGTTCCAGTCCAACGTTAATCGGGGCTGGGTGAGTCGACCCCTAAGGCGAGGCCGAAAGGCGTAGTCGATGGGAAATTGGTTAATATTCCAATACTTCTGTGTAATGCGATGAGAGGACGGAGAAGGTTAGGTCAGCCTGGCGTTGGTTGTCCAGGTGGAAGACAGTAGGCATGCATCTTAGGCAAATCCGGGGTGCTCTATGCTGAGAGTCGATAGCAAGCTAGTTTACTAGCGAAGTGGCTGATACCATACTTCCAAGAAAAGTCTCTAAGCTACAGTTACACAGGAATCGTACCCGAAACCGACACAGGTGGTCAGGTCGAGTAGACCAAGGCGCTTGAGAGAACTCTGCTGAAGGAACTAGGCAAAATGGTACCGTAACTTCGGGAGAAGGTACGCTGTTGATGGTGATGGGACTTGCTCCCTGAGCGATTGACAGCCGCAGAAACCAGGCCGCTGCAACTGTTTATTAAAAACATAGCACTCTGCAAACACGAAAGTGGACGTATAGGGTGTGATGCCTGCCCGGTGCTGGAAGGTTAATTGATGGGGTTAGCGTAAGCGAAGCTCTTGATCGAAGCCCCAGTAAACGGCGGCCGTAACTATAACGGTCCTAAGGTAGCGAAATTCCTTGTCGGGTAAGTTCCGACCTGCACGAATGGCATAATGATGGCGGCGCTGTCTCCAGCAGAGGCTCAGTGAAATCGAATTCGCCGTGAAGATGCGGTGTACCCGCGGCTAGACGGAAAGACCCCGTGAACCTTTACTGCAGCTTGACATTGAACTTTGACCTTACTTGTGTAGGATAGGTGGGAGGCTATGAAGATGGGACGCCAGTTCCATTGGAGCCATCCTTGAAATACCACCCTGGTAATGTTGAGGTTCTAACTCTGCCCCGTAATCCGGGGCGAGGACCATGTCTGGTGGGTAGTTTGACTGGGGCGGTCTCCTCCTAAAGAGTAACGGAGGAGTACGAAGGTGCGCTCAGCGTGGTCGGAAATCACGCGTAGAGTATAAAGGCAAAAGCGCGCTTAACTGCGAGACCCACAAGTCGAGCAGGTACGAAAGTAGGTCTTAGTGATCCGGTGGTTCTGTATGGAAGGGCCATCGCTCAACGGATAAAAGGTACTCTGGGGATAACAGGCTGATACCGCCCAAGAGTTCATATCGACGGCGGTGTTTGGCACCTCGATGTC
>NZ_KB849627.1:0-24332 GCF_000368685.1 Acinetobacter baylyi DSM 14961 = CIP 107474
CATTTTGTGCCTTTCTTAAAGAATAAGACACCAATTCTGGCTCATCAATTTTCTGACTTAAATTTCGCTCAAATAAACTTCGAGTAATTTAAACCAATCAATCAATGATAATATATCAATCAATCAACCAGTAAAAATCCACACAAGTTGTTCTTCTATTCTCTTAATGATCGATTTGCTCTTCGTCAGAGACAAATTCAACGCAAAACACTTTCTTCAACCTTAACCCTGTGAGCTAAGATGTTTTCGTGTATCGCGTCGGGATGCTGCGTATTCTATGCAATTTAAAACTTTAAGCAAGACATATTTTAAAATTAATTTTCAATGGGTTATTTTTTAACCAAACCTGAATAAAAAATTGCTTTTTAGCTTATTTATTAAGCAATAATGCAATTTTATCTGCTTTCTCAACATTAATACTTAAAAATATGTCGAAGCTAATCTTGTTTACTCAAATGAAATTTAGGGATTCACATGTCTTTGTGAATCCCTAATCATTGAATCTTGATTATTTAAATGGATTTAGTTACTAAAAGCAGCGATACCCGTTTGGGCACGCCCAAGAATAAGTGCATGTACATCGTGTGTTCCCTCATAAGTATTTACAACTTCAAGATTAACAAGATGACGTGCTACACCAAATTCATCACTGATTCCATTCCCGCCCATCATATCTCTTGCCAGACGAGCAATTTCTAATGCTTTCCCACAATTGTTACGCTTAATTAAAGAAGTACCCTCAACCGCTGCAATACCTTCATCTTTCATACGCCCAAAACGCAAAGCTACTTGTAATCCCAGACTAATTTCAGTCTGCATATCGGCAAGCTTTTTCTGAATTAGTTGGTTTGCGGCCAATGGGCGGCCAAATTGTTTACGATCAAGTGTATATTGGCGTGCAGTATGCCAACAGAATTCGGCGGCTCCCATTGCTCCCCAGGCAATTCCATAGCGGGCACTGTTTAAACAGGTAAAGGGACCTTTTAGTCCACGAACTTCGGGAAATGCATTTTCTTCAGGCACAAATACATTATCCATTACAATTTCGCCTGTAATTGACGCTCGTAAACCAACCTTGCCATGTATGGCTGGTGCAGAAAGTCCATCCCATCCTTTCTCTAAAATAAAGCCACGAATTTCACCCACATGACCTTCACTCGATACTTCTTTTGCCCACACCACAAATACATCGGCGATTGGACTATTTGTAATCCACATTTTCGCCCCTGTAAGTCGGTATCCACCCTCTACTTTTTTGGCGCGTGTGATCATACTTCCTGGATCGGAGCCATGATCTGGTTCGGTTAAACCAAAACATCCAATATATTCACCTGTAGCCAATTTAGGTAAATATTTCTGTTTTTGTTCTTCTGTACCAAACTCGTTAATTGGAACCATCACCAAAGAGCTTTGTACACTTGCCATGGAGCGATAACCAGAGTCAACACGTTCAATTTCACGAGCGATCAATCCATAACTGACATAGTTTAAACCAGCCCCACCATATTGTTCGGGAATTGTTGGTCCAAGTAGACCAAGCTCTCCCATTTCACGAAAAATATTTGGATCAGTTTTTTCATGACGAAATTGTTCTAGTACACGCTGCATCAATTTATCTTGACAATATGCAAAGGCACTATCACGAATCATACGTTCTTCTTCTGATAATTGTTGCTCAAGCAAAAAGGGATCTTCCCAATTAAAATGAACACGTCCTGATTTTGTTACTTTATCGACCATTTGATTCATTGCTTCCCTAGCGTATTCAATTAAGTTATAGCCTCATATTACGATTTCAAATTTCTCATAGCAAACGTTAATTTCGCATACAGTTATTCCATTTACACATATCTTGTTTTAAGATTGATGTGCGATTAATAAGTAATGAGAAGATTTTAAGCGTATCAAAGTGATTATCCTGATGAATCAGATATGAACAATTGCTTGAATTTAGTTTTTAAATTACTCAAAAACATGAGAAAAAAGCATAAGGAAAAAATGTGCGTCGTATGATTCCGTCTATACAGTCCTTAATTTGTTTTGAATCGGCTGCAAAACATAAAAGCTATACCGATGCAGCACAAGAGCTTTCTATCACACAGAGTGCGGTATCCAGACAGATCCAACAATTAGAAGACTTTTTAGATATTGAGCTTTTTAGTCGTACCAGACATGGCGTTGAATTGACTCAGGCAGGAGAACAATACTATAAAAACATTAAGCCACTTTTACTTGGAATCGAGCATAGTACGTTAGACTTAATGTCTCATAAAGGCTTAGGGGGTACTCTAAAACTGGGTGTGATACCCACTTTCGCAACGCGCTGGTTACTACCACGCTTGTATCGTTTCAATGAAATTTATCCAGAAATCACAATTCACCTCGAAACCAGCACAAAACCTTTTTTGTTTAGCGATCATATCTTTGATGCGGCTATTTATGCTGGAACGCCATCTCAAATTGAGAATTGGCCTGGCGCAAAAATTCAGTTTTTGATGCAAGAAGAAGTCGTACCCGTTTGTTCACCAACTTTAATTAAAAGACATTTTCCAGATATTACACTCAAGCAAAATCAGACTATCAGTTTAAGCCCAGAACAAATCAGTCAATTACCCCTTTTACAGCAAACAACTCGCCCCTATATTTGGAAAGAATGGTTCACCTGCATGGGATATGAGTATCCTTATGCAATGGAAGGTCAACGACATGAGCTATTTTCGATGCTAGCGGTAGCAGCAACGCATCATCTTGGTGTCGCACTGATTCCACAAATGCTTCTAGAAAAAGAGCTGTTAAATAGAGAACTGATTGTGATCTCATCTTTAAAGCTAGTAGGTACTCGTTCTTATTATTTTGTTTATTCAGAGCAAAATAATAATATACTTATTCAAAAATTCATTGACTGGTTAGAACAAGAAGTAAAGAATTTTCAAAATCAAGTCGTTTGAGCAGTAATCATGAGACTGAACTAAAACCAATATATCGAAATAGATTTTGCACCCCTAAATCTGTTTGAATGATTGTTAGCTGTGGATAAGGCGTTGTAGTAATGGCTTGAAAAATGTTCATTTCATCATCTTCATGCAATTCATCTACAGACTGTAGCATGTTCGCTTCAAAGCGGTCTGTCACAAATTCAAACCCAAGATCCATCGCAATAAACAATGTATGCTCACAAGGTTGGATATATTGTTCTTGAGTCCAATCAACTACATGATGTTGGCAGATTGGACATAAAATATTGGCAGATAAATCAGATTGCTGAATGAGTTGATAGGTCATTGGAGCACCTCAAAATTAGAGGCCTTAGTGTAAAAGAAATATTTGCTTTCATCTAATTTTTTTCAAATCGACTTTAGATGGATTGATCTTCATGACAACTCGTGTTTTATTTTAAAACATAACGTGTAGTGATTAATGTACTGAGTTAGTCATTTGAAATGGAGATTTCATGTCAACATTAGAAAAAGCAATTGCACTGGCAGCCAAAAAACATGCAGGACAAATTGATAAAGCAGGACAACCCTACATTCTCCATCCTCTCCGATTAATGCTTAACGTAGATACCATAGAACAAAAGATGGTTGCTGTTATGCATGATTTGCTTGAAGATACGGATACCACAATCGTTGATCTAATTTCACTTGGATTTAGCCAAAATGTAATTGATGCCGTGGTGGCATTAACAAAAAAAGAAGGCGAAAACCGTTTAGATGCAGCTAAACGAATTGTAAAAAATCCGCTTGCCCGAACCATTAAACTGGCTGATCTTGCAGATAATATGGATATTAACCGTATTAAATCTCCCACACCTCGGGATCTGTTACGCTTAGAAGAATATAAGAAAGTGAAAGAGTTTTTACTCAATCCACCAGCACTATTTGTTTAATTTGACTAAATTACTCAGTTTTAACATAGCATGCTTAAATTATTAGTTATAATCTCAGGATATTTATAGTTTTTAATTTTTTGCTGCAGTGCAACGGAAAACCATCATGTTTACAGATTTAGACGATTTTTACTGTTTCGCCTTAGTAGTTGAACATGGTGGATTCAGTGCAGCAGAACGTGCAACTGATATTCCAAAATCCAAACTGAGCCGTCGTGTGTATAATCTTGAAGAACGTTTGGGTGTTCGTTTAATCCAGCGAAGTTCTCGACATTTTGCAGTCACCGATATTGGTATGAATATTTATCGGCATGCTCAAGTCATGATGAATGCAGCTCAAGCTGCACACGATCTGGTCGATCATTTGAGCATTAAACCTCGCGGTGTGATCAAAGTCAGTGTACCAGTAGATATTGCTCAAAATCAGATGTCTAAGCTCCTACCAGAATTTTTAAAATTATATCCAGAAATTCGGGTACAGTTGATGATTAGTAATCGTCGCGTAGATATTGTCAACGAAGGGATTGATATCGCCTTAAGAGTACGCTCCAAACTTGATGATGATCCGAGTCTGGTTTTACGTCAATTTGCGCAGATAGAACAGCACCTGTTTGCAAGTCAGGCCTATTTGAATGAATTTGGTTCGGTCAAAATTCCAGATGATTTACCTCAACATCGCTTTTTAAGCCTTTCCGATGATCATCTGGATCAGCAATTCACGCTTTATGATCAAAACAATCAACTACATAAAGTCAAAGTGAATCCAGTGGTCATGGCATCAAATCTTTTAATGCTTGCTCAACTGGCTTCACAAAATTGCGGTATCGCACTTTTGCCAGACACAATCGCCTGTGATTATATAAAAAGTGGTGAATTGGTACGCGTTCTACCTGAATGGAAAGCACCTCATGGTATTTTTCACGCAGTATACCCATCACGTCGTGGACTTTTACCCGCAGTTCGTGTGTTTATCGACTTTCTAGTCGAACATTTGACAGAACGTTAATTCTAAATAAAAAAAGCTTATCCTGTTACAGATAAGCTGGAATTTTCAAAGAAACTTACAGCACTTTGAATACGAACTCATATTACTCACTTTTTGATGTAATCGCATGCAGTTAATAGGTATTTTTATATACTTTAAAAGTATATTAATTGACTTTGCAATTGGATTTGGTTTTATATGCAACGTGGTTAACACTGCTGATGATGCTGAAGAAAATAATTTGCCATAAGTCGAGAAGCCCATGACTGAGGTGTCCAGCCTTCATAAAAAGCACAATGACTACCCTTTTTAGTCGTTACAACCACAATATTCGATAATTTTTGAATTTCTGGAATATAAGGCTCAAAATTATCAATATGACATACAGGATCATCTTGTGAGTTTAAAACCATCAATGGAATTTTGATATTCTTAAAAACGTGCATTGGATTGGTTGCCAGACTATACTCTTGATAATTTTTAAATCCCGCCAATTTGTAATAACGCAGGTGGAATTCTGTCAGGTTTTTCGAAGACAAAACCTCCTCAAGATTTTCGACATGTTGCCAAGAATCAATATACTTATATACAAAGGTTTTTAAGAGTTTTTTGGCCATATACTGGCTATACACAGGATGTACTTTTTCAAATCCAGTTTCTGTGTTGTAACCAGGACAAAATGCAAAAGCCGCTTTAAAGTAAGCCTCATCTGCCTCTTCCCCCAAGTAACGCACCAATAAACCTGATCCTGCTGATGAACCGACCCCATATAGATTTGATTGTGGAAAATGATTTTGAATATAATCAAGCTGCTGTTTTAAATCTGAAACTGAACCAAAAAGGTTAAATCGAGGAACGGAAAATTCTAGATCGGCATGGCCACGACGAACACATAATGCAATACGCCATCCTGTGTGCTGATGTAAATCTCTGACCAACTCTCTCATACTCGATGGGGTACCCGTAATCGTATGTAAGATGACGATAGTTGGTATCTCTGGTGGTAAGTCATAGCCTAGCCAATAAATCGCAGTTTTACCCGCATCATCCATCTCTAGTATATCAATATGATCATATTCAAGAGTGATCAACTTTTTTTTAAATAGATCAAAATATAAAAGCTGTAAATGCGTATTGAAAAGCCAAGGTGTGGGGCGATATTTATTTTGTAACTGTTCAATATTATCGACTATCAGTTGCAACTGACTATTATGATGGTGATAAATCTTAGGCTGTTCTGCTCCTGTAACGCGATCGATAGTATCAGAAACCAGTTGATTGAGCCGATTTATAATTTTCATATCATTTACCAATCGTAAAGTAAAATATTTTGGCTTTTTCAAAAATGCAAAATCTATTAACAAATAATTGTAAGGTTCAACCCTCTATAAAGTGAGTTAAACCTTTCAAATGATTAAATTATTAGAGGGTTGCCGCTAATTCTGCACCTTGTCGTATTGCACGTTTTGCATCCAGCTCACCAGCTTCTTTGGCTCCACCAATAAGATGCACATTTTTGCCACTCTCACGTAAGGCCTCATACATAGCAGTATAAGATTCTTGACCCGCACAGATCACTACGTTATCAACCTCAAGAACAGTGGCTTTATCGCCGATCATGATATGTAAACCTTGATCATCGATCTTTTCATAAGAAGCACCAGCAATCATTTTGACATTTCGATGTTTTAAGCCTGTGCGATGAATCCAGCCAGTGGTTTTTCCTAAATTGGCGCCTACAGACGAAGCTTTACGTTGTAGTAAATAAATTTCTCGCTCCGATGCCTCAATCACAGGTTGCTTTAATCCACCTACATGCGCATAAGAGGTATCAATTCCCCATTCATCATAGAATTTTTTAGGATTTAAACTGGCACTTTCACCTTCGTGCGTCAGGAATTCTGCGGTATCAAAGCCTATTCCACCCGCACCAATAATAGCGATACGTTTACCCACAGGTTTTCGGTTTTTTAACACATCCAAATAACTCAATACTTTTGGATGATCAATACCTGGAATATTTAAATGTCTTGGGATCACGCCTGTTGCAATCACAATTTCATCAAAACTGGCTTGCATAAGCTCATCCAGTGTTGCTTTATGATTCAAGATTAACTCAATATTGGGTTGCAACTCGATCTGGCGCTTAAAATAACGTAATGTTTCGTAGAACTCTTCTTTACCAGGTATGGTCTTTGCGATATTAAATTGGCCACCAATTTGTTCGCTCGCTTCAAAAATTTTAACTTGATGACCACGATTTGCAGCATAAGTTGCAAAGCTTAGCCCTGCTGGACCAGCTCCAATCACTGCAATCTGTTTAACCTTGTCAGCCTGGGGAAATTTTAATTCAGTTTCGTGACATGCACGTGGATTAACCAAACACGAAGCAACAGTTCCTGTAAAAATATGATCAAGACATGCCTGATTGCAGCCGATACAGGTGTTAATTTCATCACTACGCCCTTCACCTGCCTTTAATGCAAACTCTGGATCGGCAAGCATCGGACGTGCCATAGAAATGAGATCGGCTTGACCATTTGCCAAGACGTGCTCTGCCATTTCTGGTGTATTAATACGATTAGAAGTGATCAGTGGCGTTTTAACATGCGGTCTAATTTTCTCTGTAACCCATGTAAATGCTGCACGTGGCACCTTTGTCGCAATTGTAGGAATACGTGCTTCATGCCAACCAATGCCTGTATTTATAATGGTGGCACCTGCCTTTTCAATTTCCTTCGCTAAATGAATGACTTCATCCAGCGTTGAACCACCTTCCACAAGGTCTAGCATCGATAGGCGATAGATAATAATAAAATTTTCACCCACTTCAGCACGCGTACGTTTTACAATTTCAATAGGAAAACGAATACGATTTTCATAGTGACCACCCCACTCATCCTCACGGTGGTTAGTACGTGCAGCAATAAACTCATTAATGAGATAACCTTCCGACCCCATAATTTCAACACCATCATAGCCAGCATACTGAGCCAATTTTGCACAATTTACAAAATCAGAAACAGTTTGCCACACCTCTGCTGAGCTTAATTCCTGTGGTTTTATCGGGTTGATTGGAGCCTGAATAGCAGAAGGTGCAACAATATTTTGTTGATAAGAATAACGGCCAGTATGCAAAATCTGCATGGCTATTTTACCACCCGCATCATGTACTGCTTGTGTAATAATCTTATGTTTTACTGCTTCTTCTCTGGTATCTAATTTTGAGGCATGAGCAAAAGTACGACCTGCATCATTGGGTGCGATCCCCCCTGTTACAATAAGCCCGACCTCACCTTTAGCACGCTCTGCATAAAAAGCAGCCATGCGCTCATAACCACCTGGGGCTTCTTCAAGACCAATATGCATAGATCCCATCATTATTCTATTTTTTAAAGTAGTAAAACCTAAATCTAGGGGTGCAAGTAAATGTGGATAAAACGACATAACAACTCCGTGGCTCGCAAAAGCTTGCTTAGTGCAACATGTTGCATTAATTTATAAACAAGATTTGATTTTTATGCAACTTATTGCATAATCTGGACAGTCACACTTTGTTTTAGGATTACTATGTCGCTTGCGCATGTTTTGCTTACCAGCTTACTGGAAAAGCCAAGTACAGGCTTCGAACTTGCCCGACGTTTTGACCGATCAATGGGTTTCTTTTGGAATGCCAGTCATCAGCAAATTTATCGCGAACTCAACTCAATGTTAGGCAAAGGCTGGATTTCCACAGTTCAAGGTGAAGAAGCACAGACACGAAAGAAAACTTATCAAGTTGAGCAGCCTGGTCATGTTGAACTGTCGAGCTGGTTAATTCAACAAAGTGAACCTTCTCAGTTGCGTGATGATCTTATGGTGCGATTACGTGCTGAAGCGCAGTTAGGCAATAACCAGATTTTACCCGAGCTGGAACGTCATTTGATGCTTCATCAAGAAAAACTCAAACTTTATCAGACGATTTATGATAAAGATTTTACACAAAACTTCCCTGAAAATCGGGTGTTGTTTATTCATAAAAAGATTTTACAATTAGGCATTACCACTGAAAAAGAGTGGATAAAATGGCTGGATGAAGTCATTCCAGCATTAAAATCTTTTGAGACAGATTAGGAAAAGTTCATGCCATTTTATACCATGCCCGACCAAGAACAATTATTTGTCAGACGATTTGGATCTGGTAAACCAGTCGTGGTTCTGTCTGGACTAGGTATGCAAAGTTGGCAATGGGTGCCTTTCTTATTTTCAAATACCAAAGGTTTTGAATTTATTATTCCAGAATGGCGAGGATTTGGTCGCTCTAAAGATTGTGCTATTCCAGAAGATTTAGATTCCATTTCAAGTCATTGGCGTGATCTTGAGCATTTACTCAAACAACTCCAACTTGAAAAATTTGCCATGATTGGTTACTCGATGGGTGCAACGACTGCCATGCATGGTATGCAATATGGTAGCCTCAGTGAGCGTTTACAAGCATATTTGCATATCGACCAAACGCCCAAAATACGTGTTGATAACACTTGGGAATATGGTCTTTTTGGTACACGATACAAAGAATTTAGACGTTTCTTACACCTGATCAATGAATTATTACAAGCATACCCAAATGTTACTCATATTCATGAGCTTCCTGAAACTTATCGTCAGGAACTGATTGAAACATGGTTGAAATTTATAGAATTCCAAAGTAGTAATAAATACAGTCCCATGCTGTTTAAAGTTGCACTTAAGCGCCCTCAATTGCAAAAATACCTTTTACCTATACAACGTTTGGACTATCTCAGATGGTATGTACAAAACTATTTGAATCACCGCGAAGATTATCGGAATACTTTACAACAGCTTGAATGCCCAACCACATTTTTTATTGGGAAAAAATCAACTTTATATCCAGAAAAAGGGCAAACCCTGATCGCTAGCCAGCTTAAAAATGCTCGACATGTGTATTTTGAAAACTCTGGTCATACACCACTTATCACAGAACCTAAAAAATTCAGACATGAAATTCGGCGCTTTCTTGAAGATTTAAATGCCGCATAAATAAATACCTCACCTTGATAAGTAAAATAATATGTCGGGGTTCTTTAATATGATTATTATAAAGTGCTTATATTTTCAGCAAATGCATTTATTCCTACTTCACAATAGTATAATTTTAAAATAATATATTTTTCATACTCTTAACTACTAATAAATATTTTATAAAAGATAGAAATATCTCATATATTGCAATTTTTGCTAGACAGCATTCAATTGCTGTAGTTTTATTCATTTATTGCAATTTCTATATGTGGGCTAAAAGTCTTTTAGAGACTCAATTTAATAACATAACGAAACAAACCATAAGGACATTCATATGAGTGAAGTGGTTTATACCAAAGAAGAGAAACGCAAGCGCGTTATGGGAATTGTCGGGGCATCCTCGGGTAATTTAGTTGAATGGTTCGATTTTTATATTTATGCAGTTTTTGCGATGTATTTCCAGCATGCATTGACAGCACCAAATATGAGTTCTACTGCACAAGGTGTTTATGTTTGGGGTGTATTTGCAGCAAGTTTTTTCATGCGACCTATCGGTAGCTGGTTATTTGGAAGAATTGCAGATAAACATGGCCGCAAACAATCAATGGTTATCTCAATTAGCCTGATGGCTGTCAGTTCATTCCTGTTTGCTTTTTTACCGACCTATGATCAGGTCGGAATGATTGCACCGTTCTTACTTTTAATGGTTCGTTTACTACAGGGATTATCTGTAGGCGGCGAATATGGGGCTGTTGCAACCTATATGAGTGAGATTGCATTAAAAGGTCATCGTGGATTTTATGCATCTTTCCAATATGTCACACTCTCAGGCGGTCAGCTCCTTGCAAGCTTACTGGGTGTAATTTTGCTAGCGTTCATGAGTGAACAACAATTGATGGAGGGCGGCTGGCGTATTCCTTTTGTGATTGGTGGTATCGCTGCCATTATTTCATTGCTTGCTCGTAGTAAACTCGAAGAAACACTTTCACACGAAGATAGTGAGAAGAAAGAGTCTGGTTCTTTACGCGAACTCTTTAAAAAGCACTGGGGTACATTCCTGCTTGTTGTGGGTTATACGTCTGCAGGCTCCTTAACGTTCTATGTTCTTACTGTTTATTCAAAAACGTATCTCACCAATATCGGTATTGATGGCAAAGTCGTTGGTTATATGATGACCTTTGCACTATTTATTTACATGATTGCACAACCTCTTTTTGGCGCAATTTCAGACCGAATTGGCCGACGTGCTTCCATGTTACTATTTAGTGGATTAAGCATTGTGTTTATCTATCCAGTGATGGTGATTGGAATGCGACACTTTAGTTATTCTCCAGTGATTGTCACATTACTGCTTATCTTTTTGATGATGATTTTGAGCTTCTATACCTCAATTAGTGGTCTAATCAAAGCTGAAATGTTTCCACCACATGTACGTGCCTTAGGCGTAGGTTTTTCTTATGCAGTAGGTAATGCCATATTCGGTGGTTCTGCACCTGCTGTTGCATTGCAGTTCAAGCAAGCAGGAATTGAAAATGAATTCTTTATTTATGTGATTGTGATGCTTGTCATCTGTTTCTTCTGTAGTTTTAAACTGCCAAAAGAACCTGAATATCTCCACCACGACAAATAATGATTTGAACTCTAAGATCCGCCAGACTGGCGGATTTTTTATAGGTCCAAGCTGGTTTTTATAGAACAAAAATTATTTATACTTAATATAGTTTCAAAGGATAATGCATAAAGGATAATCAATGAAAAAGCTTGTGGTCTTCTCGGGTGCTGGCATGAGTGCAGAAAGTGGAATTCATACCTTTCGAGATCATGATGGTCTTTGGGAAAATTATCGGATCGAAGAGGTCGCAACACCAGAAGCATGGCAGCAAAATCCATCCTTGGTACAGCATTTTTATAATGAACGCCGTAAAAACATTCTTGCGGCACAACCTAATCTCGCCCATCAAATCATTGCTCAACTTGAATCGTGTTATCAGGTTCAAGTGATTACTCAAAATATAGATGATTTACATGAGCGTGCAGGTTCAACACATGTCTTACATTTACATGGCAATATCCGTCTAGCGAAGAGCTCAGGGCCAAACGCACAGTTTACACAAACGTTTTATCCTATTGACGGGTGGCAGCTTGATCTAAATCAAGATAAATGTAATGAAGGTTATCCTTTACGGCCACATGTGGTATGGTTTGGCGAAGCCGTACCAGCCTATGATGATGCCATCGCTATGTTAAAAGATGCTGATGTATTTATTGTAATTGGTTCCACGCTAAGTGTGTACCCTGTAGCAGGACTGATTCATGAAATCCCGAATCATTGTGAAGCCTATTATATCGATCCTCAAGCAGATTATTTTCGCGTTCCCCATCAATACACTTTACTAAAAATGACAGCAACCGAGGGAATGAAACAACTTTATCTTAAGTTAAAAAATCTTTAATACGCTCTTAAATATTTCGATAAAAATAATTTGGTTTATTTTCAAACGATCATTTGCATAGTCTTTGATCTACACAAACTCACAAAAGAGATTATTTTTTAATCTTATTGATTTTTTTTCGTCCAATTTTTTCAAATCGTTGAATAATATTTTCATATTTTCTTGAATTTAATGACACAATTATTTGAAATATAATGAATTGTTAAATAAAAAAATTAAACAAGACATTTTTACACAAATTAACCTTATCTATACTTAAAATTAACAGTTAATGTTTTCGCATCCGTGTTTATATCACAGCCTTGCTTTAGGTAACCAAATTTTTTTAGCTTGGACTGATTGATTACTCACGTAAATGCACATAAGGATAGGTCCCACTCATGAATTCCATCAATCCAACCACGATCACGTTTATTTTTTATATCGTGGCAATGGTATGTATTGGTCTCTATGCATATAGAGCCACTACAGATTTTTCTGATTATATTCTAGGCGGAAGAAGCCTGGGAAGTTTTGTTACGGCATTGTCTGCTGGCGCATCGGATATGAGTGGATGGCTACTCATGGGATTGCCAGGTGCAATTTATTTATCTGGTCTTTCTGAAGCATGGATCGCGGTTGGGCTGATTATTGGCGCCTGGCTTAACTGGTTATTTGTCGCTGGTCGCTTACGTGTACATACTGAGGTTCAGTCTAATGCACTTACATTACCAGATTATTTCACCAATCGCTTTAACGACACCAAAAAACTATTGCGTATCTCCTCTGCACTCATCATTTTGATTTTTTTCTCAATTTACTGTGCATCGGGTATGGTAGCTGGAGCACGACTTTTCGAAACTATTTTTGGCATGGAATACCACACAGCCTTATGGATTAGTGCCATTGCAACGATTAGCTATGTTTGTGTTGGTGGCTTTCTGGCAATTAGCTGGACAGATACTTTTCAGGCAGGCATGATGTTTTTTGCCCTTATGCTTACCCCTATCTTTGCTTATCTCGCCATTGGTGATGGTCAACAACAATTTGCTCAGTTGATTGATGCTGCTCGCCCCCATGCATTTAATATGCTTTCAGGTGTGAGTTTTATCGCGATTATATCTGCTATGGCATGGGGTCTGGGCTATTTTGGTCAACCCCATATTTTAGTTCGTTTTATGGCTGCCGACTCAGTAAAATCAATTCCTGCTGCACGCCGTATTGGTATGTCATGGATGATCTTGTGTCTAGGTGGTGCTGTGGGCGCAGGTTTCTTTGGCATTGCATTCTTTCAGGGCCATCCTGAGCTTGCAGGCCATGTGAGTAATAACTCCGAACTTGTGTTTATGGAATTGGCACAAATTTTATTTAACCCCTGGGTGGCAGGTATTATCATGGCCGGTATTTTATCGGCAGTCATGAGTACATTAAGCTGTCAGCTTTTGGTGTGTTCAAGTACACTTACAGAAGATTTTTATAAATCTCTTTTACGTAAAAATGCATCACAAAAAGAGCTCGTATGGGTAGGTCGCGTAATGGTGCTTGCGATTTCCGTGTTTGCGATTTTGCTTGCCAGTAATCCTGAAAGTAAAGTTTTAGGTTTGGTATCATACGCATGGGCAGGTTTCGGTGCAGCTTTTGGCCCATTAATTATCTTATCTTTGTTCTGGAAACGGATGACCTTAAACGGTGCTTTGGCAGGTATGGTGGTTGGGGCAGTTGTCGTCATTGGCTGGAAAAATCTGTTTGCTTCAACAGGTATTTATGAAATTATTCCAGGGTTTATTTTTGCCGCCATCGCAATTGTGGTCGTCAGTTTAGTTGGCAAACAGCCAAGTAAAGAAGTGACTGAGCGTTTTGAAGAAGCAGATCGCTTGTATCATAGCTCAAAATAAAATTTAGAGAGATCAAGGCATTCATCAGGGGCTTTAAGAAGCCCCTTTTTTTACACTGCGTTTTACCAGTTTAATTTGCGAAGTCTCTTTTACGACTTGCATCACAGGATAACTTCGCGTTTCTTTAACACCTGGCAATTGCCACAAGGTTTGTCCCGCAAATTTTCGATATTCTTCCATACTGGCACTACGAATCTTCATGAGAAAGTCAAAACCGCCGCTGGTCATATGGCATTCTACAATTTCGGGATACTGGGCCACAGCTTCAATGAATTCTTCTAATCCATTGGTGGTCGTTTTATCAAGTAACACTTCTACAAACACCAAAAAGCTGGCATTTAATTTTTCAGGATTTAGTTTGGCCTCATAACCAACAATAAAACCCTCTTTGCTCAGCTTCTGTACACGAGCCAACACAGCAGTCGCAGACAGGCTTACTTCTTCAGCTAATTTGCTGTTTGAAATTCTTCCATCTCTTTGAAGAATATCAAGAATTTTAATATCCACGCGATCAAGTGTAGAAAAACCCCCACTCATACAAAATTTTCCTCTAAAAAATGAATCAATTATAGTCAGTTATTTGGTAATTATTCTGTAATGATAAATTATCTAAACCCCTTTAAACAATATACCTTAGAGTTTGTCATTGGAATTTGGCATGAATATGATGGATAACGACCCTCAAATGGACACAGCAAAACCTCATTTTGGATATATTTCAGAATTTAAAGAAAAAACTGAACTGGAGCAGCATATCAACGATGCTTGGCGTCGTCCTGAACCAGAAACAGTTGAAACTTTGCTACAAGCTGCCTCTATTTCCGATGAACTCAATCATAAAATTTATGAGCTGGCTTTTGAGCTAGCCAATGGACTACGTGAGCGCAAAACCTCTTCTGGAAAAGCTGGAATCGTTCAAGGACTTTTACAGGAGTTTTCGCTTTCTTCTCAGGAAGGTATTGCTTTAATGTGCCTGGCAGAAGCTCTGCTACGTATTCCCGATGCAGCCACCCGAGATTTATTGATTCGAGATAAAATCAATCAAGGCAACTGGAAAGATCATGTGGGTCAGAGTAGCCTGATGTTTGTCAATGCTGCAGCTTGGGGGCTCATGCTGACAGGCAAACTTATGGAAACGCCGAAACAAGGCAGTTTGTCTGGGTTATTAACTTCAATTTTGGCACGTAGTGGTCGAGGTGTGATTCGTAAAGCAGTCGATGTTGCGATGCGAATGATGGGTGAACAATTTGTTACGGGTGAAACCATTGAAGAAGCGCTCGACAATGCAAAATCTCATGAACATAAAGGATTTCGTTATTCCTACGACATGCTGGGTGAAGCCGCTCTAACAACGCATGATGCCGAACGTTATTTTAATGATTATACGCAGGCCATCCATGCGATTGGTCAGGCATCGAATGGCAAAGGTGTGTATGATGGGCCAGGAATTTCAATTAAACTTTCGGCACTGCATCCACGCTACCAACGTTCACAAATTGCACGAGTGCATGATGAACTCTATGGCAAAGTGTTTAATCTTGCCTTACTCTCCAAAAAATATGATATTGGTTTAAATATTGATGCTGAAGAAGCAGATCGCCTTGAGATTTCTTTAGAATTACTTGAACGTCTATGCTTTGAGCCCGAACTTGCAGACTGGAAAGGGATCGGTTTTGTGATTCAAGCTTATCAAAAGCGTTGTTTCTACGTCGTTGATTATGTCGTTGATCTGGCAAAACGTAGCAAAAAACGCCTGATGATTCGTTTGGTGAAAGGTGCGTATTGGGATAGTGAAATCAAAAAAGCACAAATTGATGGTATGCACGATTATCCAGTCTTTACCCGTAAAGTGCATACTGATTTATCTTATATTGCTTGTGCCAAAAAACTGTTAGCAGCACCTGAGCAAATCTATCCGCAGTTTGCCACGCATAATGCACAATCACTTGCTACAATTTATGAACTTGCTGATCCAGGCAAATATTATGCAGGCCAATACGAATTTCAATGCTTACATGGCATGGGCGAACCCTTATACGAACAAGTAGTAGGTTCTCGCAGTGACAAAAAACTGGGGATTCCATGCCGTATCTATGCACCTGTAGGCAATCATGAAACCTTACTTGCCTATCTGGTACGTCGATTGCTCGAAAATGGTGCTAACACATCATTTGTGAATCGTATTGCTGATCAAAATCTAAAAATTGAAGATTTAATACAATCACCTTTTGATGAAATTGCAATTAACGCACAACGTGAAGGTCAAGCTGGATTAAAACATCCTGCCATTCCTTTACCACACAATTTGTATGGATCATTACGTCAAAATTCGAAAGGTTTTGATCTTGCCAATGATGCAACTTTGACAGCGTTGAACGAAACTGCACAGCAGCTTGAACATAAAGTCTGGGAAAGTAGACCTTTACTAGCTCAAACTGTTGATCAAATTGATGTAAGCCCGCAAGCGTTGCTAAATCCAGCGGTTCATTTAGATATTGTGGGCTACGTTCAGGAAGCGACGCTTGAGCAAGTTGATGTTGCGCTCGAATCTGCAACTCAGGCTCAGCAGGCCTGGGCAAATACCGAGAAAAACCATCGGGCAGCTACACTCAAGAAAGCGGCAAACTTGATGGAATCACGTATGCAGGAACTCATGGTCTTGCTGTGCCGTGAAGCAGGTAAAACTTATGCAAACGCAATTTCAGAAGTTCGTGAAGCAGTAGATTTCTTACGTTATTATGCCACTCAAATCGAAAGTCTGAAGCCTACTGCTCAAATCGAGCCGTTAGGTACAGTCCTGTGCATTAGCCCCTGGAACTTTCCATTGGCAATTTTTACAGGCCAGATTGCTGCGGCACTTGGTGCTGGAAACTGTGTCATTGCAAAACCTGCCGAACAGACACCATTAATTGCGGCACAGGCTGTACATATTTTACATGAAGCGGGTATTCCTAAAAGTGTACTACAGCTTTTACCAGGCCGTGGTGAAACTGTCGGCGCCAAGCTCAGTAGTGACCAGCGTATTCAAGGTGTCATGTTTACTGGCTCAACAGAAGTTGCCAAGATTTTGCAAAAAACGGTAGCAAAACGACTTTCGCCTTCTGGTCATCCTATTCCTTTAATTGCGGAAACTGGTGGTCAAAATGCCATGATTGTCGACTCATCTGCCTTGACAGAGCAAGTGGTGATTGATGTCTTGAATTCAGCTTTTGACAGTGCAGGTCAACGTTGTTCAGCTTTACGTATTTTATGCGTACAAGAAGACAATTCAAAAACACTAGTGACTATGCTCAAAGGTGCAATGCAGCAACTGATTATGGGTAATCCATTTCTGCTCAAAACCGATATTGGTCCAGTGATTGATTTAGAGGCAAAACAAACCATTGATCAACATATTCAGAAAATGCGCAGCAAAGGTTATCCCGTATATCAGTTAATTTTTAATCATGAAGCAGCATCGCAAGCGCAATTGAGCCAAGGAACATTTGTCACTCCAACCTTGATTGAATTACCCAATCTTGATGATCTGGAACGTGAAGTATTTGGCCCTGTGTTACATGTCATTACTTATAAACATGGTGAAATAAAACAGCTACTTCAACATATTAATGCCAAAGGTTATGGTTTGACTATGGGATTGCATACTCGTATCGATGAAACCATCAATACAGTGGTACAACATGCCGAAGTGGGTAATCTTTACATTAATCGTAATATCGTGGGTGCAGTGGTAGGTGTACAACCATTTGGGGGTGAAGGCTTATCAGGTACAGGGCCTAAAGCAGGTGGTCCGCTTTACTTATATCGTTTAATGGCATCTTGCACAGAAAAAGCAATACAGACTCCTTTTGGTATACCAGCAGAAAATGTTGCAGTGCCATTAACGCAACTCTCGTTATTCCGCGAGTTTTCGGCGTGGATTAAAAAGCAGTATCCTGCCCATCAACTTCCTAATGTCGTGCCATTGAATGTCGGTCATGCTTTTGACCTACAAGGCCCGACAGGTGAAACCAACCGCTATATGATGTTGCCACGTAAACGTATACTGGCAATAGCAAGTAATGAATTGGAACTATGTCATCAAATGCTGGCGATATTTGCAGTAAACAGTCAAGTTGCTTTATTAGAAAGTAATCCTTCTTTGCAAAAATTTGGACAGGATTTACCCACAGTAGTTCGTCAGGCGATTATTGAAATTCGTGGTGTTGAGCATGGCGATTTTGATGCAGTCTTACATCATGGTTCAACTGAGGAGTTGCAAGTTTTACAAACACAGATTGCAAATCGTCAAGGTCCGATTGTCGGCATTACTCATTTGCAAAATTCAGAGCAAGTCATTCCACTCGAGCGTCTCGTCATTGAACATGCTATTAGTGTAAATACGGCAGCGGCTGGTGGTAATGCGAGTTTGATGACCATGTCGGAGTAACTGTATTTAAATAATTGTGTCTGAATAAATCAAACCGATCTAATCATTTACCAAAAGCCCTGAATGTTTAATATTTGGGGCTTTTGTTTTAGCCTGATGATTGCTTTTTATAAAAAATAAATGTGAAATTGTATAACGCTCAAGATGATCAACCTCAATGTAAAGATCGTTTTTGTCGTTATGAAAAATATATGTATAAATTGTATTACAGGCAATGGTTGAAAAATCTGCATTGATTCAAAAATATTACAAGTGCAATAAGGCCAAGTTTTCTCCCTGTGAATGTGTTTTTTTGCTAGTATTTGCGCTTTGATTGATCTTGATATTTTACTTATTTATGTCTCAAACCTATCAGCAGCAGTTGCAAAGCAAAATTGAACGAATCACCCATCAATTCGCAGAATTTAACCCACCTGCCCTTGAAGTTTTTGAATCTCCCGAGCAGCATTTTCGTATGCGTGCAGAATTTCGAATCTGGCATACAGATAATGATTTATTTTATGCAATGTTTGAACGCAATGAGGACGGTAAGCAAAAAGAAGTGATTCGTGTAGACGAATTTCCAATTGCAGATCAAAGTATCAATCAACTCATGCCACGCTTGTTAGAAGAACTCAAAGCCAATCCAACGTTATCTCAGCGAATCTTTGAAGCTGATTTTTTAACGACTTTAAGCGGTGAAATGCTAGTTACGCTCATTTACCATCGAAAGTTAGATACAGAATGGGAAAGTGCTGCTAAAGCTTTGGCCGAAAAATTAAATATTAAAATTATGGGTCGTAGTCGCGGTCAAAAGGTAATTATTGGCGATGACTACGTAGTAGAGCAACTCAATGTGCATGGTCGCACTTTTAAATACAAACAAATCGAAAGTAGCTTTACCCAACCCAATGCTGAGGTTTGCCAAAAGATGCTCACCTGGGCATGTGATGTAATTCAGGGTTCAAATCAGGATTTGCTCGAGTTGTATTGTGGAAATGGCAATTTCACCCTGCCATTGTCATTACATTTTCGCCGAGTTCTTGCAACAGAATTAGCCAAAAGTTCAGTTTATGCTGCGCAATGGAATATCGAGCAAAATCAGATCGAAAATATTCAAATTGCACGTCTTTCTGCAGAAGAATTTACGCAGGCTTATCAAGGTGAACGTGAATTCAGACGTTTGCAAGAAGCTAATATTGATATTCAAAGCTATGAGTTTGATACGATATTTGTTGATCCGCCACGTGCTGGTATCGACGATGAAACCTTAAAACTCCTTAAAGGCTTTAAACGAATTCTATATATTTCATGCAATCCAGATACCTTATACAACAATTTAAAAACATTGAGTCAAACACATAAAATTACTCGTTTTGCTTTGTTTGATCAGTTCCCTTTTACTCACCATGTTGAGTCTGGTGTGTTACTTGAATTAATTTAAACAAATTATTGCAATGTAGATAACATGTAATAGGTTACGACTGTAACCTATTATTATTTATGAAAATTTACACTTAAAAATACAATATAAATCAAAGATCAAGCCCCTATTACTGTCATAATTTCGTTAAATCTAAGTGTTATCATCGGAAAATTTAGAGTTTATTTGCTGCTTTTATCACTTTTGTTGACTTGTATTTTATTTTATTTTGGCTATATTTCGAGCTATGTTAAGTTGAATGTGAAGGCTCTATGAGTTTTTGGCAAAAGCTGTTCTCGGCAGATGAAATCAATAACGAGCATAAAAACCAAATTGCTTGTGTTGAAAATGATTGTTCTTGTAAAACGAATGAGCAGTTAGTCTCTGCTTTAGCAAAAGCGACTGATGAAGATATCATCAAAGGTATCAAAAAAGTGCTCGTATCTCGTGGGTATAGCCGCAAAGAGTTAAATGAAATTAACCACCATCCTGTGCAATAGATATGAGACTGGCTACGAATTAAGTATTTTGTCCAATATCTCGTAATTAAAAGCTGATTTCTCAGTAGAATTCAGCTTTTTTATTGCTTTAATATTGATTATCGATAGCTTGAATTTCCAGCGTTCCCATCTGATTAACTTGACTTGAACACAAAGCTCACGTAGAAAACATGTGCTTTAGATCATTGATGGACAAACCGTGGCAAAACGCAAACACCCCAAAGAAATCTTCTCTGTACGTCGAATTAACCGAACTTGGTGGATTGTGCAGAAAATAGAAGATACACATTCTTCATTCGTTAAAATTGAAAGTACCAAAGTGCGTAGTCAAGCCAATCAATATGCAGATGACTACGTCGAAAAGTACTATGTCGACTTATATTTAAAGCAACAATTACAGAATCAACATAACCGTATTTAAGGCTATATATTGTCAAAAAAGAACCCATAGTGCCTAGACAACTATGGGTAATCAAGGATCACGCTGTATGTACTATCTTAAGATAGTGTTTCTTATTATTTGAAGAGCCCATAAATGCGCTTCGTAAATCATTATATGAGCAACTATTTTAAATGCAAGTAATTATCATTATCAAATAATATTTTATGAGCTTTCTCTTGATTGCATTACGGTTTACTTTAAGATAAATAACGTTTCTGCTATGACATAATGATTTTAGCCAGAAAATTTTTTGGAATGATATTAGGCAATTTCACACTCGATTAAATTCATACATGAGTAAAATCTTACATGGGAAATATTGAAGCTTTTAAAGCACTTTTTTTGGGTTTTATTGAAGGTTTAACTGAATTTTTACCTATCTCTAGCACTGGACATTTGATTTTATTTGGCCACCTTATTGATTTTCACTCTGATAGTGGTCGTGCTTTTGAAGTGGTTATTCAGCTTGGTGCAATTTTGGCTGTATGTTGGCTGTATAGAAAAAAAATTATCGATCTGGTGCAAGGCTTCTTTAGTGGAGACCAAGAAGCTCGACACTTTACCTTTAGTGTGTTGATGGCTTTTTTTCCTGCGGTCATTATTGGTGTATTGGCGGTAGACTTTATTAAATCTGTTTTATTTAGCCCATTAGTGGTTGCGATTGCGCTCATCATTGGCGGTTTAATTATTTTTTGGGTTGAGTCTAGAGATTTCAAACCCTCTACAACAGAAGCCACAAAAATTACATTCAAACAGGCCATTGCTGTCGGTTTTATTCAGTGTTTAGCCATGATTCCTGGTACATCTCGATCTGGTGCAACAATTATTGGCGGTATGCTCTCAGGTCTTTCCAGAAAAGCAGCAACAGAATTTTCCTTCTTTCTTGCGATGCCAACAATGTTAGGTGCTGCCACTTATGATTTGCTACGTAATGCGGATGTGCTCACCTCTGATAATATGTTAAATATTGGCTTAGGATTTATTACCGCATTTATTTCTGCCTTGTTTGTGGTAAAAGCTCTTGTACGCTTCGTCGAGAAACACACCCTGAGAGTATTTGCATGGTATCGAATCGTTCTGGGGATTATTATTATGTTTGTTATGCTATAAAGCGTATGAAAAAGCTCAGATCATTCTGAGCTTTTTAAGACTGCTTAAATTGCGATCAGCTTTACCAGAATATTCTGTGACTCTTCAATTTCATCATAGTGTGAGTATTTTCTGTTCAGCTCTTTATATTTTAATCTGAAATTGCGTCCATTAAAGATATATGTTGTGGGAATCTGATCAAAATATTCTGCTGGCGCATCCAATTGGTCTTCGTGTAAGGGGGTTCCTAACTGATAATCATCTCCTTTTAGAACCACGTATTTGACTGTTGTTTTCATTTATTTTCACCAGATTTATATCAAATTTTTCTTTTTTATTCTGAACATAATTATTCCATAATGAAAGAGTTATGACAATTTCAAAACAAAATTATTGTATACAATATCGAACTTAAATTTCAATTTTAGAAAGATCTAAATCTTTTATTTATAAATTTTAATGATTTAAAAAAATCGATGATAGGAAACCCTATCATCGACTTATTATTTCACATATAAACGTAATGTAAATGTAATTACTTTTTAACACCAGTAATTTCAACGCTTACACGTCGATCTACTTGAAGACATTCTTTCAAACTTGTCATATTTGATATATCAAAACAACCATTACTGATTGGCTGACTTTTTCCTGCACTTGAAAAACTAATTGTCTTGGCAGGAATACCATCTTTAACCAAATAGTTTTTAACTGTTTGAGCGCGTTTTAATCCTAAATTATAATTGTATGAATCAGAACCAATACGATCTGTATGCCCCACCAGATGAATACGACTCACTGCAATATAATGATTTCGAATATCATTGCTCAAACGTTCAAGTTCTTCATGACCACGTGGTAGTAAATCATTCAAACCAGATCCATTAAACTTAAACAATGCATCTGCAGATAAATTAATAATATCGACCTGCTCTTTTTGTTTAACAATTACTGGCTGAGTTACTGTTTTGACAATTGGCTTTGGTTGAGGATAATTAAACTGATCGCAGTCTTGACCCTTCCAATTTAAGGTTTGTGCAATACCCTTTTCAAAGTCCACACGCAACTGACAACGCTTATAATCCTGAGTTTCAGGAATTCGGATATCTAAAACATAGTTCCATACTTTATTGATAAACATCCCCTCATTGAACTGAGGATTTCCTAATAATGCTCGAAGTTGGTCTTTATTTAAACCCACTTGTAAACGAGCAATATCATCGTACTCATAACGTTGAACCTGCTTTAAATAGCTTTTTTCAATTTTTGGGAACTGCACTTCTTGTGTTCCTGATGCGTCTATCTGGTCATTTGCATTCAGATTTGTTGCAGCAACCGCACTTAGAACACCTAAAATCAATGTTTTTTCTAATAAATTCATGCTAATACTCTCAAGTATAAATTTTTATAAAGATGAAGTTGTTAATTTTGATGAAATTAATCAATGACCCCATTGATCCCGATGCGGAAACTTGCTTCACCTTGGCTTGCTGCTGCTACACCACCAGTTAATGACCAACGGCCATTGTCTGCCGTTTTACGTAAACTTACCCCAATAGCAGATTGACCATTATAAAATCCACTTCCAGCAGCATAAGTATATTTACCCGCTACATACGGAGCTGACTCAAGTGCTAATGCAGATGCTACCCCCGCACTAAGCTTATCCTCGACATCATTGATACGGTTATTAAAAGTCTGCTGAAGATTGGTGATGCGATCACCTAAATCAATATCTACCTGATTTAATGCACCTAATGCATCACCTACATTGTTGTAGGTTCCACCATTTACATTATAGGTTGGATTGGTGATCGAACCATCCGAGTTAACCGTAGAACCACCCCCAAAAATAGATACGGTGCTTTGCAATTGTCCAAGATTGACCGCATCTGTAGTTTTGGTACCAGCTGCAACATTGGTGATTTGTGTGTTGCCTGCATTAATACCAGATTGATTGATAGAAACATTTCCAACTGTGACCTGGTCTGATGTAACACTCTTAAACGTAACATCGTCACTTGTAGCAACATTATAGATTGCCTGACCATTGGCACCTGTCGTGGAAGTTACTGTAATATTTTTGCCTTCTGTTACTTCTGTGGTCGCTTTTGCAGCCGCACTATATAACTGGCTACCATTGACAGCGTCTGTCGAGGTTGCATTCACATCACCTGCTGCAACATTCGTAATCTTGGTATTACCTGCATCAATACCGCTATCTTTGTCAATGACAACCTTACCGAC
>NZ_KB849627.1:24962-511189 GCF_000368685.1 Acinetobacter baylyi DSM 14961 = CIP 107474
AAGTCAACATCATCTTTGGTGGCAACGTTATACACGGTTTGACCATTGGCGCCTGTCGTTGAGGTCACTGTAACATTTTTGCCTTCGGTTACTTCAGTTTGAGTATTTTTGATTTCTTTCGCTAAAGTATCTGCAACCGCATATAGCTGACTACCATTGACAGCATCTGTCGATGTTGAACTCACTTCACCTGCTGCGACATTTTTGATCTGACGTTCATTTCCAACACTACCCACTGAAACCTGATCACCTGAATCAATATTGCTATTTCCTGCAAACTGACTTGCCGAAATTGTAATATCGTTACCATTTCCATCTTTAATAGTAACATCACTAGCAGCTGTAGCATTAGTTGCAGTGTTACTACCTGCACCCAATGCCACTGCGCCAGTTTGACTCGCTAATGCAGAATCACCAATCGCGACTGCATTATCTATACCTTTAGTATTTGTTGCACCGTTTCCTAAAGCTAAGTTATCCGCAAAAGTTACAGAAGATAGCGTAGCTGCTAAAATATAAACCCCCAAAGTGGTTTTTTTAAAAGTCGTGTCAATTTTTTTCATACGTACAATCAGCCTTGAATTTTAAAAATAAAGTAATAGAGAGTGTTTTAAATTTATAAATTCACTCAATGCATCCCCAAAAACAATTCTATTTTTTATCGTTATTATAAGTTAATTGCATATTTTAATTTTATTAACACAATATTAAATTCAATATAAAAATCACTTCATAATATTTATATGTTTTTAACATAAAAAACATATAAATATTTTTAACAAAATAATTTGAGAGATAAAAAACAAATATTTAAAGAAAAAATCAATGGCATAAAAAAATAATTTTAATATATATCAAAAACTTATATGATAATTTTACACTAAAAACAACTGAAAGCAAAATACATTAAACAAATATTTATTAATTTTATCAGCAACTTAAAATTTACTCACTGTATATTTCATGTGAATTATTATTAAAAAGAAATTTTTACCAAAAAAAACACAAGAAATATCCTAAAAAAACATAAGCATTACACATTTTAATAAAAAATTAGTCATCATGATTATTTTAAAATAATTAAAGCAAACCATATCACAACAACAGAAAAATTATTTATTTATTTTATAAAAAATCATTCAATTTTTTATAAAATAAATGTGAAAAATAACATGAAAAAATAAAAAAGTAAAAATAAAAACGATACAGTATGTTTATAATTTTTAATGATTATTTTAAATAATGACTAGAAAATATAATTTTAATTCTATTAAAATACTTTTTTATAAAAAATTTTTAATAGAATATTCATATGAAGAATTAAAATTTCAAAAAAATTCCAATATAGAAGAAAAAATTATAGTATAATAGAAAAAACTTTCTCTTATAGCTGATGGATATAAATCAACACCTCTCACAGCGTATTAAACAGCTTCGCTTGGAGCGAGGCTATACGCTAGATGAACTCGCAAATCGTAGTCATGTAAGTCGCGCGATGATTTCAATGATTGAGCGTGCAACAACCAACCCGACAGCCGTAGTTTTAGAAAAACTTGCTGTAGCATTAGATATCACACTTGTAAGCTTATTTAATATTCAAACAAGTGATTTAAAAACCCAACCATATACTCGCTATTCTGAACAGCCTGTGTGGACAGATCCCGAATCAGGTTATACCAGACGTGTTATATCGCCTTTAGGCGTTGAATCACCCATTCAACTTATTGAAGTCGATTTTCCAGCATTCGCTAAAGTCACCTTTGAAACTCCAATTCGACATTCTGTGCAAAAGCAACAAATCTGGATCATTAGTGGTTGTATGACGATTTTAGTCGCTGGATGTACCTTTCATTTAAGTACAGGTGATTGTTTGGCTATGGATTTAGAAGGTCCAATTATATTTAGTAATCCTCACCCGACCAGCACGCGCTACATTCTAGCCATTGCAAATCCCTCTGCTTAAATGATGTAGCTGAAAATTACGTTTAATCGCATTTATTTTAATTAGGACTTTTCTGGCATGTTTTCTCCATCCACTACAACCTTATTTCGTTTTGTTGAATGTACAGAAGATCAACATGCGTTAGAAATCTTAGAGATTTTAAATGATGCCATTATCAACTCAACTGCCTTGTATGACTATAAACCACGTAGTAAAGAAAGCATGGCAGCATGGTTTGCCACTAAAAGACAAAATAACTTTCCTATTATTGGTGCAGTAAATGAAGTTGGTCAACTTCTTGGCTTCGCAAGTTGGGGATCATTTAGAGCATTTCCAGCGTATAAATACACCGTTGAACATAGTGTCTACATACACAAAGATTATCGTGGATTAGGGTTGAGTAAACACTTGATGAATGAACTGATCAAACGAGCTGTAGAAAGCGAGGTTCATGTGATGGTTGGCTGTATCGATGCCACGAATGTTGCAAGTATTCAATTGCATCAGAAACTGGGATTCATACACTCTGGTACAATTCAACAAGCTGGATTTAAATTTGGGCGTTGGTTAGATGCAGCATTTTATCAACTTACGCTAGACACACCATTACACCCTCAAGACGATTAATAATCATACTTGAAAGCGAATTTCACACTGAGTTCACACCCTTTAATTTAAATTATGACGGATAAAAGATAAATCAAAGGGTAACATCCATGATGAAAACCATTACCACATTAGCTTTATCAACAATAACAATATTCAGTCTGACCGCATGTAAAAGCATGCCAAGTTATTCTGCCGATTATGCAAAAGCACGTCAGCAAACCAAAGGCATAGTGCTAGATACGCAACAAGCCTCAGATATTGGTTCGCGTTTTGTTGCAGCTTTTAATACCTTAGGTACACCCGCTTTTGTCAGTAATGCTGCCCACCTATATGCAGATCAACTTTATATTAATGATACTTTGTCACAGTTTTCAAACAAGCAAGAATTGATCAAGCACTTTGAAGGCATGAATAAACGGGTCAGTAATGTTAATGTTAAATTGCTTAGTGCAACTTACCATGACGATTCTGCTTACATTCACTGGCATATGGCTTATGACTTTAAAATGTTTGGCAGCACCAAAACCATGGATTCTTACGGAATCAGCGAAATCAAAGTTAACTCTCAACGACAAATTATCTTCCAGCAAGACTTTTGGGATCCAGCAAATGGATTGTACCGTTCACTGCCAGTATTTGGAGGAGCATATAAATGGGTATTACCATTCAAAAAGTCTTGATCACGGCTACGGCTAGTCTGTTATTGCTATCTAGCCACTCCGCCTTGGCAAATCCACTTAAACAGTGTAGTACGGCACCTTTGATCGTGACGCTCAAGAATGTTGGGAAAGTGACTTATTTTGCTGAGGACTGCGAGAAATCCTGGGAAAATCAGGACATCCGTCTTGATTTTCATTATACCCACGATATTCCAGAATGGGCCTTTAAAAAAGCTGCAACTTATTATTTGAAAAAGAATATTGCCGATTTTAATAATCAATCAGCACTTAACCAAGTCACGGCATTGTACAAACCCGTAAAATCTGGTGATACCTATAGCCTCTCATATCACCAAGATAATCAAAAACTTGATTTAATCCTGAATCAGAAGTTGCTGGGTTCTATTCGTGACGCTCATGCAAATCATTACTTTAAAATCTGGTTTGGCAGTACTCCATTTAATGTTAAGTTAAAACAACAACTACTAAACTGATGAGATAAAAGATTAAGTTATGGGTCAGCATTTTATTCTTATTGTCGAAGATCATTTCGAACTAGCTGCAACGGTATGTGAATTTCTGGAAACACATGGTTATGTCGTTGATCATGCGCGCAATTTAGATGCAGCCCGCACGCGATTAAAATCACAGCCTTATCATTTATTACTTTTAGACATCAATTTACCTGATGGTTCAGGATATAGTCTATGTGACTGGTTACGTGTCGAGCAAGGACTGGATTTGCCTGTATTGATGCTGACAGCCCGAGATACTGTCGGTGATAAACTTAAAGGTTTCTCAGCAGGTGCTGACGATTACTTGGTCAAACCTTTTGATTTTAATGAACTGGTTGCCCGTATTCGTGCGCTCATCAAACGCGCTTCAGGTGAAGTGTCTAACACTCAGCTCAAGATTCACGATCTTGTATTAGATACCTCGACTCAAACTTTAACCCGAATGGGGCAAACTATCGAACTGCCCCCGATACAATTTAAATTATTGAAAATCCTGATGCGCCATTCGCCCAAAGTTATTACCAAACAGGAACTTATTATGGAACTTTGGGGCGAAGAAGAGCCAGAAAGTGATGCCTTACGTAGTCATATCTATAATTTACGTAAAATGATCGATAAACCGTTTCAACAAAAATTGCTGCATACGGTCTCTGGTGTAGGTTTAAAAATTGCGTTGGACTCTTGAGCTTATACAATATTTAGCAGAGATAGACCACCACGATCAATCCTGTGGTATGTGCAAGATTTAATTCCGAATGCGTAGATAAATAATATTCACGATCAAACAGCTCAACCCGCCAATTGAGTTGTTTGCATAGCTTTTGTACGAGCTGTAGTCCAATGCCATGACCTTTTACATTCACATCAAGCTGAGACTCATTCAATGCCTTCACTTTAACATCTTCTGGTAAATTCAGACCGATTCCATCGTCGGCAATCAAAATACTGTTTTTTTGAAGAACAATATCAATGCTCTTTCCTTGAGAGTAATTGAGAGCATTTCGAAGAATATTACCAAACACCATTTGAGTCATGGACGGATATAACCAACGAGGCTGTTCTTCCACATCATGCTGAATCTGGGTATCAATTCCTTTAGCTTGACTAATGGGCTCAAGATCTATTATCAGGTCATGAATAATTTTTGATAGCAAATATTGCTCGGCATTCAGATTCTCCACAGTATTTCGAGCAATCGCCAGTAAGGTATCGACTAAGAGCTGCATATCCTCAATGGTATTATGAATTCGGGTAAGAGCTTTATCATGTCCATAACGTGTCTGGCATAACTGTACATTCCCTTTCAAAATAGTGAGTGGCGTTCTAAGTTCATGACTCACATCTCCTGTAAATTCGCGTTCACGGCGAATAAACTGGCTAAGTACCTGATGATATTTTTCCAGTGCTGCTTTAAGGTATTCAGCCTCCATATTGCCATTGGTGCTGATATCAGAAAATAGAGAATCCTGTTTATCTTGATGTGTCCAGTCAATTTGCTCTAAGGTATTAGCCAAACGGGTGATCGGTGAAAAATAGCGTTTTGCACGACGGTTTGACCACCATAAAAAGCTATACAAGACAAATAAACTAAACATGAGCGGCGCAAGGCCAAATAACCACACCAGTTTGTTGACATTACTTTCGCCAAATACGAGCAACACATGTTGACCACTTTTTTCACCATATACGGTCATGCGCTCTTTACCATCAATAAAAATACGATGAACACCTGTTTTCAAATGCATATCTTGAAACCGTAAAGGTGTTTGCGCGCCATTCCATCGATAGCCATAAAGATTTTTAGTATCGGGTAAATCTGCTTTTGGATTACGCTCTATGCGTAACCAATAATGCTCCATTTCCTGCTCAAGCGCTGTCTTGAGTAAAGACCCCTTAATTACCCACGCACTACACGCCAATCCCACCACAATCGATAAGGCAATTAAAGCAATTTGCAGCCAATAGTAACGATTAAAGATTTCCGCTACACGGTGGCCTGAAGAATCATTGCGGTGGGGTTTCAACATATCGTAATCAATACTTCCTTACTGTTTCAGTTAAATTTTAATTTAACTTATAATCACTTTCTTTTTAAACAAGAAGTGACCAATGACCCATTCCTGTCCTTGTTCCAAACCAAACAGTTCTGCACAGGCCATGAAAAAAATACGCCAGCGTTGCCACCAAGCATCAGCGTCTTTTGCATAAATTTTTTCAAACAATGGCTTGAGCTGGGCTTCATGCGTATCCATGTTATTTAACCATGCATTGGCCGTTTTTTCATAATGTTCTCCAGACCATTGCCATTGTTGGGTCAATTCTAAATGCTGTTGAAAATGTAAAAATGTAGACACTGCTGGCATTAATCCGCCTGTAAAGAAATATTTTGACATCCAATCATATTCGTTCTTAATTTCAAAAGGATAATGCAAAAATCTGTGGCAAAAAATATGACACCATAATAAACCTTCTGGCTTCAGCCAGTTTTGTATTTTTTCAAATAAGCGCTGATAGTTCCGTACATGCTCAAACATTTCGACCGATACCACCCGATCAAAATGACCATTTTGTAATTCAAGAACGTTGACATCGCAAGTGACAATCTCGATATTACTTAGCCCACGTTGTTGCGCTTGTTCGAGAATGTGCTGACGCTGGGTAGCAGAATTGGAAACACCGGTAATGTGAGATTGCGGATAATGCTCTGCCATCCATAAGGTAAATGACCCCCAACCACACCCTAACTCTAAAACCTTCTGACCATTTTGAAGCTTGGCACGTTCACTATAAAGCTGTAATGAAAATTCTTCTGCCTCATCTAGTGTGGTTTTGGCGTGAGGAAAATAGCACGCACTATATTTTAGACGCTTGCCGAGTACAGTCTGAAAAAATTCGGTAGGTAACTCATAATGCTGTTCATTGGCTTTGTCTGTTTCAATGGCAATTTCACTATTTTTAAGCATGGTGAGCACATCCATATAGCGCTGTGCCGCTTGCTCTGGGTCGTAACGACCTTCCTGAATTAAACGTTTTTTACTCAATGCTCGAATTGCGGTACGAATTGCCTGATCAGGCACCAAACCACTTTCGACCAGCTTGAGCGACTGCTGAATAATAAATTCCATAATGTATGCCTGCCTATTGTTTTGGTTTTCGTGGAATAAACATTGATGTTCTTTGCTGATAATCACGATAATTTTGTCCGCGATTTTTTAGCGCTTGTTGTTCACTAAATGGAATGCCTGTCACGTAATATAAAAATAACCACATCAGTGCTGGATAAATCCAGAGTACATATTGCTCTGCTGCCAGACCAAGAACAGGATAGGCAAACCAGTGCAGCCATTCAAAAAAATAATTAGGATGTCGGGAATATCGCCATAAACCCTGATCCATAGTTTTGCCATGATTATGTTTATCTTGTTTAAAGCGATAAAGTTGCTGATCGGCAACAACCTCTCCACAAAATGCGATCAACATGATTGCGCCTGCAATCAGCATTAACGCACCTGTCCAATTTGACCATTGCGATTCATTGGCGTTCAGTAATAGCCACATTGGAAGAAAAAACAACCATGCTAGTCCTGCCTGAAAGATAAAAAACAGTAAAAAACCAATATGCTGAAATTTCCCCATGGCTTGTCGCATATTGGCATAACGTCGGTCTTCTTCGGTCTCACCAAGATAGCGCCTCAATAAATGCCAACTCAAACGCAAGAACCACGCGCCACTGAATACACCAATAAAGATTCGGATAGAAACAGGTGCGGATTCAATCAGCCATGCACTTAACACGACATTTACAGCAATACAAAACGCCCATGTAACATCCACAATACCCACACGGCGATTAAAGGTGGCGATGAGCCAACTGATCAACATCATAGCTAAATTCAGGATGACCAAATTCCATAACATCGCCTCTCTCCTTTATCCTATCTTTTATGATGATCAATAGGCACTTGCTTCAAACAGCATGTGGACATCACTAATCACACCTTCTTTAAAGCCACCCTCGCAGTAACACAGATAAAAGTCCCACATACGGATAAAGTTTTCATCAAAACCCAGTGCAAGCACTTGATCTTTCTGAGCAAGAAACCGTTCTCGCCAATGATGTAAGGTTTTGGCGTAACTTAGTCCAATATCATCCAGTTGCTTGAGACGTAATTTTTGCTCTGATGCCCGTTGAGTCAGTACACTAATTGAGGGAATAAAACTTCCTGGAAAAATATAGCGTTTGATAAAGTCTACTGTGTTAAGTGCTTTTTGATAGCGCGCATCTTCAATGGTAATGGCTTGTATTAATGCCAAACCGTGTGGCTTTAATAAATTTCGGCATTGATTAAAATAAGTCGGCAGATACTGCTCACCAACAGCCTCAATCATTTCGATGGAAACCAGTTTGTCAAATTTTCCTTCAAGTAATCGATAATCTTTTAATTGAACATTTACTCGATGACTTAAACCTGCTGCGTTCACTCTGGCTACTGCTTCATCGTATTGAGCCTGTGAAATGGTAATCGTGGTCACCTGACAACCATAATTTTGTGCAGCGTAAATTGCAAATCCGCCCCACCCACTTCCAATTTCCACCAAATGATCCAGTGGTTTTAATTGTAATTTTTGACAAATACGTTCTTTTTTTAGATCTGATGCTGCTTCCAACGACATGCTGTCATTTTCAAATATCGCACTGGAATACATCATTGATTCATCCAGAAACAACTTAAAAAAGTCATTACTGAGGTCATAGTGATCGGCAATGTTTTTTTGACTACCACTCAGCGAATTTTGACGAGATTTATACCAGACTTTTAAGACCGCCTGACTGGCTTGCGCCACCACATTCTGGTTGAGTTTATCCATGACGTCACGATTACGTGACAAGATTTGAATCAACTCAACCAGTTGTTCGGTGGTCCAGTCACCACGGATATAACCTTCCGCGGCACCCAATACACCGTTTTTAAAGATAAGTTGCATTAGCGCAGGATTATGTACATCAATAATTGCATGTAAATCGGAAGCTTCACCAACCGTACCCTGCCATGCACCGCGAAACGTAATCTGGCCATGCTGAATTTTTAACAGGCTTCTTAACCAAAGTGGTAATGCATCTTGCTCACCGTAAAGAAATGTTTTAATCATCGCTTATGCATCCTTATTTTTCTTGGGGTGACGATAGAATGGAATCTTTTTTTGCCAAAGCCGAAAAGCCTGCACATAAATAGAAAACAGCATCTTTATAGGCTCCATACTATATTGAAAAGCATAGCGATACTGCTGTGAAGGAAACGTGATGGGTTCAAGGTGAAAACGCATTGTGGCATCAAACATCAATGCGTGTTGCTGATAAAGCTGCATGTGAATTATATTTTGGGACTCTGAAAAGCTAAATTTCCAACAATAACCAAGCTGCATTGGCATAAATGGAGACACATGAAACGCTTTATCAAAATCAAACTCAAAACTTTGATAATCTCCAATGATTTGTAATGCCTCACGACAATCATGTACATACACCGTACGTTCATTCCAAGGCGTATTGGTAATCTCACTCAAAATAAATTGAAGTTTGCCATGTTCATCCAATACAAAATAAAACACCACAGAATTGAAGCGAAATCCTAAGCAGCGTGGTAAAGCCATAACTCGAATTTGCCAATGCGAGGCAATAAACGTATTCGCATGCTGCAAGACAGCTTTTTTGACTTTTTCCCGAATACTTCCGCTATACATCCTCAAAAAATCAGATGCTGTAATCTTTAAAAGATTCCAGCGAGAGGTCGACCAGAATAAACAGGATTTTGATTTTTTTTCAATCTGGTCTGGATCAAACCATAGATAAGTGAGTTTGGCCTCAAAGTGATGTGCCTTAGGCAAAAAACGCCGATGTCGGATTTGGGCTGGGGCAAAAGCAAGTGGAGTCAATAACATCATTGCCTCCGGATACTAATCAGTATATTGCTGTAAATGCTGAACGACACGCTCCGAACTACGCGCGCCATCTTCATGGAACCCCCAGCCCCAGTAAGCACCACAAAATGAGCTGCGCTGTAATCCATTAATTTCTTGCCAGCGTGACTGTGATTGTATGGCCATTGAATCAAATACAGGATGTCGATAATGCCGCTCAACTAATATACGTTTTGGGTCAATTGGCATATTGGGATTAAGTGTTGAAAATATCTGGGTTTTACAAGATAAATTCTGCAAAGTGTTCATCCAGTAAGTAAACCCATAATGAGCCTGATGCTGTATCTGCCGATCTCGCGTTACATGAACATGCCAGCTCGCCCACTGAGAACGGGATTTAGGCATAATCGACTGATCTGTATGAACCACCATTCGATTATTTTGATAACCAAACTTCTCAAGAATGTCCTGCTCCAGCGTTGTGGGGTCTTTTAATATCGACAAAGTGTCATCTGCATGAGTCGCAAAAATTACCCAATCAAATGATTGCTGCTGCTGATCAGTTTCAATCAGCACATGATCATCAAATCTTTGTACACCTTTTACCTGCGCATTTTGCCATTTTATCGAGGGACATTGTGCTTGAATTGCACTGATATAACTGGCGGAACCATGTTTCACTGTTTGCCATTGTGGACGATCTTTGAGCTGCAACATACGATGATGCTGAAAAAAGCGAATTACAAACTTATATGGAATTTGCCCGACTTGCTCGACTGGGCTAGACCAAAGTGCCCCACACATTGGATACAAATGTTCACGACGAAATGCCTGAGAATAATCATTTTTGTTTAAATAATCTTCAATGGTCATATCAGAATCAAGCTTGTCTACATCAATGGTTTTATTATTTTCATAAAATCGTAGTAAATCTTTGATCATGATGCGAAATGTTTGATTTATAAAATTCTGAGGTCGGGTGAGCAAAGACCATTTTTTTGAAGGATTGTATTGCAGACCCGTAATTTGATTATTAACCGAAAAACTCATATCACTATGTTGCGAAGAAACGCCTAGTTGTGCCAGCATCTTGCTAAATAGTGGATAATTATATTGATTAAATACAATGAACCCGCTATCGACGGCCACATGTTTGCCATCAATGAACAAATCGTGCGTATCTGTATGCCCGCCGAAATAGTGATTCTTCTCGAAAATCGTCACCTGATGATGTTTCGAGAGCTTCCACGCAGCGTACATACCAGAAATACCAGAGCCCACAATGGCAATCTTCATTAAGTTTCCTCGCCTTAAATATTGGTAATATTAATTTTTTTATCTTTTAATGAATTTGATTTTTTTGAACTGGTATAAATTCGCTCTGGAACTGGTTTGATTGCCCACACCAACCCACACCACGACATAATTTTGAGCAAATAATAAGTCACATCAATCTGCCACCAGAAAAATCCTTGTCGGGTACTGCCTGCGTAGAAATGATGATTATTATGCCAGCCCTCACCTAAGGTAATAATCGATAAGAAAAAGTTATTGCGACTTTGATCATCTGTTTCAAAATCTTTTGAACCATAACGATGCGCCAGTGAATTTATACACAATGTAGCGTGAGTTAATAAAACGGTTGACACTACAAAACCCCACACCAGAAGTTGCAATCCATTGGTTTTAAGTTGTGGTGCATAAATCGCTAAAACCTCGCCCAAAGCATAGATAGCAAAAGCCGTTGCTAAAACCACAGGCAAGCTAAAACGGTCTAACCATATCAGTTCTGGGTATTTGAGCCAGTCTTTAATAATTGACTTTCGAATCGCAAAATTTTCTTCATTCAAAAACCATCCGACGTGACTATACCAAAACCCTTTGGTAGATGAATGCGGATCCTGATCTGTATCAGTAAATCGATGATGATAACGATGATGCGCAGCCCACCATAATGGTCCTCTTTGAGCACTCATTGTACCAATCAGAATAAATAAGAACTGAACTGGACGCGAAGTTTGAAAAGTTTTGTGGGAAAGATAACGATGAAAAAAAGCAGTAATTGCAAACATGCGAATGACATAAAAACCCAACATGAAGAAGATCGCAAACCAGGAAAATCCGATCCAGAACACAGCTAGACAGGCAATATGCAACACAATAAATGGGATAATACGCAGCCACTGTATCCGTTGAGGTTGTGAAGAATACACTTGCGTCGATACTTGCGTATGGTTTAAATTTGACCAGCTATCGATCCATCGTAGAAAAAATTTAGGCATTGATTTTCTCGGTCTGCTGCATTTCTTTTATTATGATTTTAAGATATGCGATATGAATTTTATGTGAAGCATAACATATGCCCCAGTTGAACCGAAAAATCAAATCGGTTCAACTCGATTTATACTTATTTGTGCTGCGGTGTCTGTACCAGTTTAGATACGTCATACCCATAATCGCGCGCAGTTTGTACATATGATTGATAAGTCGATGCATCTATATGAGGATCTCGCGATAATATCCATAGATATTTGTGCGATGGCCCACCAACCAGTGCAACACGATAATCTGGATCTATTCGCAATACCCAGTAATCACCTTTTGTAAATGGGATCCATCTTAGACCTGCCGGTAAGAAACTCACTTTTAGCTGACTATTTCCTGCATTTTGAGAATAAGCCACCCCTTGCGAGCTGATCATTTTACCTGTTTTGGTACGGCAGCTATTCAGTACTGCAATTGTTTTATCCGAATTCACTGCATAATTTGCGGTCGTATCACTCACGCATTTACGCTGAAAATACATCGGGAAGTGTGCAATTTCGTACCATTGACCTGCATACTTGTTTACGTCAATCTGTTCAACTGCTTTTGGCATGGGACTTTCGGCTTGTAAAGCAAAAGAACTGAATAAGCTCGCACAGGCAATCAAACTAGAAAAAATAATAGAATGATCAGTAGCTTTCATAGAGAACACCTTTTATTTCTTTAATATCTCTAAAATAGCGTATTCAGGTGTGAATAAAGCGTGAAAACAGGCATTGATACTGATCAAGGACTACTCATTTATTATATATAAAGAAATTTCATTAATTGTGGCACGTTGTTGGGTGACACAATTAAGATAATCTTTGTTTTGCGAAATAATTTGAGAACGATTTAAGAACCCCAATTAAGTAGAAAAAGGTAAGTAAATGGCAATAACGAATACGACCAGTGCAAAAATACGCTGTACAGTTTGCACCTGAATTGACCGACTGATTAAGCGTCCACAGAGCATACCCAGCATACATGCTCCAATAAAACCCATGGTGATCTCTAAGGGATAATCGAATCCATTCACTGCATGAATTGCAATACTTACTCCGCCTACTAAAAAAATGATCATTAGCGAGGTAGCCACAATACTTTGCATATTTAGATTAGTCACTTTTCTAAGCGCAGGCACAATGACAAAACCACCACCAACACCCAACAACCCAGTAAGTAATCCAGCCATCATTCCTAAACCACCTAATACCAAAGCTGTTTGCAGATTCCAGATAAACTGTCCAGTAGATGGATTGATCTTACAAGGCGGATTTTGAACATCGTGTAACTTATTAAAAAACACACGATAGGCAACAATTAACATGACAACACAAAAGGCGATTGTCAACCAAAATGCAGATACTAATCCAGCAAGATGAACCCCATACCTCGCAAATGGAATACTAAATAAGGCGATCCAGATCGCTGCTTTGTAACGCACCATTTTTTTAATTAAGCCTTCACTTGCACCTAGCATTGCTGCCAACGTTACAGCCAAAAGGCCTACGGGTGCCGCTTGACTAACAGTCCAGCCTTGACTCAGCATCAATGCTGGAACTGCTAATATTCCACCGCCTGCTCCAGTCATGCCAAGCAGCAAGCCAATCACTGAACCTTCGAGTACGAGTATCCACATGTTAATGTTTATCCATGTAAGTCAAAAAATATATGCTGCTCAAAAGCCTCAAACCTCTTGATTGATTGCCGAATACATAAACTCAGATTTCTATATTCATATTTTGCAAATAAAATGCCAATGTAGAGCATTATTTTTATATAAAATAAAATCAAATATTTATATCAATTCATTGAAATTTATAATTGCTAATTGTTTAATTTGTTCCATAATTTAAAACTAAATATTCTATTTTTGAAACATATAATGAAACAGCATATCGAACTTCAATCAAGGTTCCATAGTGAATCTGCTAAAATGCAGCATATGTTTTCAATTATAAAAAAAGTTGCCATAACTGAGTTTCCAGTATTGGTTCGAGGAGAATCTGGCAGTGGCAAAGAACTTGTGGCGCGTGCCATTCATGATTTGAGTCACCGTAAAAATGAGGTATTTATTGCGGTCAATTGTGCGGCTTTAAATGAGAATATTCTTGAAAGTGAGCTTTTTGGACATGTTAAAGGTGCATTTACAGGTGCAATCCGTGAGCATAAAGGTGTGTTTGAACGCGCCAAAGGCGGTACACTTTTTCTAGATGAAATTGCAGAAATTCCAATGGCTTTACAAGCCAAATTATTACGTGTTTTGGAAGCTGGAGAATTTACCCCATTGGGTGGAGAATATGCGATCAAATCTAATGTACGTATTGTGACTGCAACGCATCGTGCCTTAAGAGAAGAAGCAAAAGTTGGAAATTTTCGTCAAGATTTACTCTATCGTTTACGCGTGATTCCAATTTTTGTTCCACCTCTACGTGAGCGTAAAGAAGATATTGCTCATATCGCTCAGTATATTCTTGATCAACAACACCATGATTCGACCTCTAAACCCGCGTTGACTCAGGCTGCACTTGAAGTTTTGCTTAATTACGACTGGCCAGGCAATGTACGTGAACTTAAGAACACTTTACTCTATGCACTCACCATGACAGATCATCCCTCAGCAATTGATGTTCATGACTTACCTGATGAAATATATAATTTAGAAGATTATTCTGTGCAATCATCAAAATCTATTAGCGAACACTTTCCAAAGTATGGAAAATTTACTTATCACTTGATTCAAGAAACACTCATAAAATATCACTATGATTTAGCTTTAACCGCTAAAGCATTAGGAATCGGGCGTACGACCTTATGGCGATATAGAAAACAATATAATTTATAGTCTTTTCACATCAAGTATTCAACTTAACTTGGATGTTGATACAACATGAATATGCTGGATCGTCTGATTACAGATTGGTGAACAGATATTGGAGATTTATAGGCCAACAGTATCAACCTTAGCATTTGCCATATGAAGAATTTTTAAATCAGTGATTCTTAATACAATTAGTATTTTTTATTGCGTTATCAAGCACTTGCTCAGTTAAGCTTAGTTTGTGCTTGCAATTAGCTGCCTAGATACAAAAATAGTGCTCTTATACTTATGCAACTATCTTCCCAGCATATCTTTTGGATTAAATATGCAACAAAATAAGATATCTTCGCCAACAACAAGAGCACATGCACATTTTTGGGCACATTTCTTTAATCTTGGTATATCAATAAGCAACTTTATAAACAATCCAGCAAATGCTTAATCATTAACCCAAACTTAACTACTACTCAATTTTTTAAAATCTTCTCTTGGTGAAATGCCAAAGGCTTTTTTAAATGCATGGCTAAAATGTGAAAAATCAGTAAAACCATAGTCTAGCGCTGCTTCTGATACACTGGTGACTCTACCACTTTTCAATGCTTCACGGCTTGCATTAAGTCTTTCAGACCAAATGACAGACATGACTGTTTTCTGATGTCTGGCAAACGCTCGACTTAATGTACGTACTGATACACAGTGGGCTTGGGCGACTTTTTCTAAGTTTAATTCTGGGTCACATAGATGTCTTAAAATAAAATTCATGGCCTTGCTATACAAGTCTCGTTCAATCGCTACTTTGCTTAGATCTTGTACTTCCAGACTTAATACCAATAATTCTAAAGCTGATTTGGTAAAGCGTTCAGCAAAATCTATATTGCTAAAATCATAAGTCGCATCCACAGATTGACGTAACATTTCACGTAAAGGAATAATACCAGGTCGGCTTTCATCTAAAACCTGAGCTGTTAATTGCTCAATATTGGGCACTCGGTTTGCCAATAAATGGCGGGGAATTCGAATGAGATGATTTTTTTGACCTGACAAATTAAACTTGAATGTTTGTGCTGCATCGTAAAGCATCAAGCTGTTGTTTTGATATTTTGTGCCACGTCCTCCCTGAACCAGCTCTCCATTTCCATCTTCCATAAATCCAAGCCATAAGTCATCATTTGGGCCAGTACGTAAATGTTTTTCTGTACGCTCCCAAAAGTGCATAGTTGATGAAACTGTACAAATGTCAATCAAACCTACGTGACGCACATTTAATTCGCCATTAAAATTTCTTTTATCTTCAGGCTTGCTTTGGGCGGGGATGCAGTGCCGTAACACCACATCATTCCAGTATTCAAAGCGTTCAGATGCATGTATATCTTGAGTTGAATAATGAATCGGATTTAATGACTGATAATGATTCATGGTAATTTAATCCCTTATACGACTACACAAGATGTCAAAAAATATGGCCTTGCTTTTATAAAGCAAATTTCAAGCCAATTTTTATCTACCCTGTCTCTGCATAGTTAAAGTCTTTTCCATAAGACTCATCTGTTTTATTCATCTCGTTATTTTTTACACATTGATCAAGCAATCCTGCCGCATCAATAATTACTATAAATTAAACGATACCTTCTTTTAGATCAAATTAAAACCTGTCTTTTTCAAACAAGAAATTGTCTATTCTGAACAAGTTTCATTTTATGCCTTACGTAATATCAATATAACAACGGTACTCCAGAACGTACTTCACCGTTAAAACACTGCCTAATTTTTTGATTAAGGCAATACACGTTTTGCGATAGAAACCACTGCAATAAAAGATGTAGGAGAAATAAAATGGAATCAGCAATCGACAAACATCTCAAGTGCCCCAGAACACTTAGCCGCCGAATTCATGATGAATATGAGCCGCCATTTGCCATGTGGGTTGCACGCGCTGACGAAAGTCTTCAACAGGTTGTCATGGCTTACTTTGGTGTTCAGTTTAAATCTGAACAAAAAGCCATTGCCTTAAAAGCGATGCAGCATATCGTGCAGAGTTTCAGTTTGGACAATGGACCACAAAACCATGATATCACCCATCATACAGATAATCAGGGCTATGAAAATTATATTGTCGTTGGATACTGGCGTGACCCTGGTGCCTATTGTCGTTGGTTTCGCTCAACAGAAGTGAGTCATTGGTGGGATTCTGATGAGCGTCTTAATGATGGTATTGGTTATTTTCGTGAAATTGTGATTCCACGCGCGGATCAATTTGAAACGTTATACGCTTTTAAAGAAGATTTACCAGGTGTCGGTGCTGTGATGGATGATATCAGTGATGATATTCAAGAGCACGGATATTGGGGATCAGCACGAGAGCGCTTTCCAATTTCCCAAACAGATCGAATGCTAGCGAACGGCGAGCTCCATATAATTTCGGGTGATCCTGAAAAAGGTGGCCGCGTATTGGTGCAAGGCCATGACAATATTACGCTCATTCGTTCGGGTCAGGACTGGGTCAATGCCGATGAAAAAGAACGTGAATTGTATTTTAATGAAATGCTACCTTCACTTCAGGCAGGTATGGATTTTCTTCGTGATGAAGGACAAGCTTTAGGCTGCTACAGCAATCGTTTTGTTCGGAATGTTGATATTGACGGGAACTTACTGGATATTGCTTACGATATTGGATACTGGCGCTCTCTGGATAAACTTGAACGCTGGGCAGAATCTCACCCTACCCACCTTAGAATTTTTACCACCTTCTTTAAAGTCGTCACTGGATTACAAAATCTACGTCTCTATCATGAAGTTTCGGTCAGTGATGCAAAAAACCAGGTGTTTGAATATATCAACTGTCATCCTCAAACTGGAATGATGCGTGATGCACAAATGACCTAAGCCACGCTAAAAAACATTGTCTAACAATCACAAAAGTACAGTTTTACTGTGCTTCTAGCCAACTGTTATCTAAAGGAAATTCAAATGAAAAAAAAATATGATAACTATGTCATCATGTTGATTGCCTTACTCGCAGTTTACGCAGAATCTCATGCAGCAGAAGTAACTCCTGGCGATTATGAACAAGTCCCAGGCGGTACAACCTTAGGCTTAATTTACTATCAACATGCCACGACAGACTCAGCATATGCGCAAGGCTCAAAAATTGCGGATGATTTCAAAGTAGAATCTGATGTTGGTATTTTCAGATTTATTCACTCATTTCAATTAAATGATCGCACCACTATTGATCCCCAATTTTTACTTCCATTTGGCAAAGTTTCTGGAAAAGACAATGCCAGCAGTTTAGGAGATACATCAGGTATAGGTGACGTCATTTTCACCGCCCCAGTACGTTATCGCTTAAATGATGCCAAAGATATTATTGCTGGAGCATTTTATATCAATGCGCCAACAGGAACTTACGATCGAGATAAGCCCTTAAATCTCGGAAGTAATCGATGGAAGTTAGATTTTCAGGGTGCTTACGTCAAACACTTTAATCCTTACTGGGCACTCGATCTCATTGGAGATGTCGTCTGGTACAGCGAAAACGATGATTATGGCCCAACTTCGGCCAATCTTGAACAGAATCTTTCGTTTGAATCACAAATTATGGGACGCTATATGCCTGATCCAACGACATCATTCGGTCTTGGTTTGGGGTACAACTGGGGTGGCGAAACAAAAATAAATGATGTCAAACAGGATAATCAAATAAAAACAACCAATATTCGTTTCACCGCAAGCAAGTTTTTTACAGCAAAGGATCAGCTTCAAGTTCAGCTTGGAAAAGATTTATCTGTAGAAAATGGAGTAAAAGAAGATTTTCGCCTAAATCTGCGTTATCTCAGAATTTTTTAATATGAATATCGGGACAATCATGATTTAGGTTGTCCTTTATAAACAAATGTCTGGCGTTTTAAATCAAGTTTTCAAGAAAAGAACAGACTAATTTAAAGCATATCTTCAGTCAGAATGATCAGTGGACGGGTAAAAACATGGCAATTCAACGACCAACAATTGATGTTTTAAAACAGATCGCAAATGATCTACATATACAGTTGACTGATACAGAAGCCGCAGAATACTTAAGTATTATACAAAGCAATTTCGATGCCTATGATCTCATTGATGAACTAGATGATGAGATTCCAGAAGTTCGTTATCCTCGCGCGAATAGTTATCGTCCTGATGCAACAGAAAATCCTTTAAATGCATGGTATTACAAAACTGAAGTAAAAGGCGCCCTATCTGGAAAACTTTCAGGAAAGACCATTGCTCTGAAAGATAATATTTTTCTTGCTGATGTTCCAATGATGAATGGTTCAACAACGCTAGAAGGCTTTGTACCTGAGTATGATGCAACCATTGTCACCCGAATGTTAGATGCTGGTGCCACCATTTTAGGCAAAGCCACATGCGAACATTTCTGTCTCTCTGGTGGCAGTCATACTTCTGACCCTGTTGCTGTCCATAATCCTTATCGACATGGATATTCGGCAGGAGGTTCCTCCTCTGGAAGCGCTGCTTTGGTTTCAAATGGTGACGTCGATTTAGCAATTGCATGTGATCAGGGAGGCTCTATCCGTATTCCTGCTGCTTTTTGCGGTATCTACGGTATGAAGCCAACGCATGGTCTCGTTCCATATACAGGGATTATGCCTATTGAAAATACCATCGACCATGTGGGCCCAGTGAGTCGTACCGTTCGAGACAATGCATTATTACTTGAAGTAATTGCAGGTGGTGATGGGCTAGATCCACGTCAATATCATGTCAAAACAGAAGACTATACAAGTTATCTGGATCGCGGTGTAAAAGGATTGAAAATCGGAGTTGTTCGCGAGGGTTTTAATTTAGCCAATATGGATCCTAAAGTTGCTGAAAAAGTCCGTAAAGCAATCGTCGAATTTGAAAAAATGGGGGCAATTGTTGAAGACATTTCTCTGCCTGAACATGCTCTGGCTGGTGCTCTCTGGTCACCTGTTGGCTGTGAAGGTTTAACCGCACAAATGATGCATGGCAATGGAATGGGATTTAACTGGGAAGGTTTATATGGTGTCAAACTTATTGATAAACATAAAGATTGGCGCAAACAAGCAGATCAACTTTCACCTACCTTAAAAGCATGTATGTTTGTAGGCGAATATGGAATCAAAAATTATTCTGGTCGTTACTACGCAAAATCAAAAAATATCACGAGACGTGCTCGAGCTGCGTATGACCAGAAACTGGCTGAATATGATCTATTGTTAATGCCAACCGTCCCTATGGTTGCACAGCCTCTTCCAGAACCAGGCTGTTCTCTCACTGAATATATTAGCAAAGCATTTGAAATGATTGGCAATACGGCGTCACAGGATATTACAGGCCACCCTGCCATGAGTATTCCGTGTGGATTAGTCGATGATTTACCTGTAGGTCTGATGCTCATTGGACCTTATTTTGGCGAGGGCAAAATATATCAGGCAGCAGCAGCATTCGAAAAAAATGTCGATTGGAAAACAATTTAATCAACAGCAAGATCACATCAAGGATTGCAACATTCTCTTTCTAAGTGAGTTGTTGTATTTCATCTCTACCAAGGAGCGTTACACATGAGTATATCTGTTTCTGAAACATCAAGCTCAACCCCAGGCGAGAGAGCATGGGCGTTACATAAGGTTCTTACCAATAAAGGTTTAATTCCAGAGGGCTTTATTGAAGGTTTAACCGACCTTCTTGCCAATAAATTTGATCCAGCCAATGGTGCTCAAGTTGTTGCCAAAGCATGGACCGATCCTGCTTATCGTGAACTTTTATTGCGTGACGGTACTGCGGCTTGTGAAGAATTTGGTTTTACTGGCCCACAAGGTGAGTACATTGTCGCACTCGAAGATACTACAGATGTAAAAAATGTCATCGTTTGTAGCTTGTGTTCATGTACAAATTGGCCTGTTCTAGGGCTTCCACCTGAATGGTACAAAAGCTTTGAATTCCGTGCACGCTTAGTTCGTGAAGGTCGTACTGTTCTTAAAGAACTCGGAACAGAATTACCCGAAAATATGACCGTCAAAGTTTGGGATACCAGTGCAGAAACCCGCTATCTTGTTTTACCTATGCGTCCTGCTGGAACTGAAAATATGACCGTAGAGGAACTGCAAAAGCTGATTACCAAAGACGTCCTCATTGGCGTTGCACTGCCAAAATTACCTTAATTCTTTTGTAAAAATATATCGTTACTTATATGGAGTAAAATTATGGATGGTTTTCATGATTTAGGTGGTGTACAAGGCTTTGGTGCTATTGATCATAAGATTAATTCTAAAAGCTACAAACCTGTCTTTAAAAAAGATTGGGAACATCTTGCCTACACTTTAATGTTTTTAGGTGCTGGGCATCTAAATAAATTCAATATTGATCAGGTTCGCCATGCCGTTGAACGTATTGGATTACGTCAACATGTTGGAACTGAATATTATGAACGTTATGTGATCGCAACAGCTACATTACTGACCGAAGCAGGTGTAATTACCCAGCAAGAACTGGACGAAGCCCTGGGTTCACATTTCCAGCTTGCGACTCCGAATCATTCTACTGGCAGATCAGCTATTGCAGATCGTCCACCTTTTGAAGTGGGTGACCAAGTGACTGTGCGTGATGAATACGTTTCGGGCCACATTCGAGTGCCTGCTTATGTACGAGGTAAAACTGGCGTCGTGGTTCATCGTACGACAGAAAAATGGCCTTTCCCAGATGCGGCTGGTCATGGACATACTGATGCACTCCCTCAACCTACCTATCATGTGGAATTTAACACCCAGGAATTATGGGGTGATGCAGCAGATGCTGGATATGTAGTAGTCGATTTATTTGAAAGTTATCTCGACAAAGCCACAGCATAGTTGATCAATACAAAATCACTGCCTTTAGGAGAATAAAAACATGACTGACGTTATATTGAATCCCACTAAATATGTTAACTCCACACGCATTCCAGTGACTGTTTTATCAGGTTTTTTAGGTTCTGGTAAAACAACTCTACTCAATTATATCTTGAACCATCAAAAAGATATGCGAATTGCTGTGATCGTGAATGATATGAGTGAAATCAATATTGATGCAGAAGATGTACGTCGTCATGTTAATTTAAATAGAGGCAGTGACCAACTTATTGAAATGAGCAATGGCTGTATTTGTTGCACATTAAGAGCTGATTTACTTGAACAAGTCAGCCTTCTCGCTCGCCAGGCCGAATTTGATTATATATTAATCGAATCTACAGGTATTTCAGAGCCTATGCCCGTTGCCGAAACCTTTGCATTTTTAGACCAACATGGATTTAGTTTAAGCGAATTAGCGCGCCTGGATACCATGGTTACTGTCGTCAATGGTGAAAATTTTGAGCAAATGATTCAATCTCGTGACAAGATCGAAATGGATCATCCTGATGAGGTTTCAGTTCAACGACATTTATCAGATTTGCTGTTGGAGCAGGTCGAATATGCAAATGTTATTTTAGTCAGTCGCATAGATATCATTGGTGAAGATCGATTCAAACATTTACGTTCTTTACTTGCAGAGCTTAATCCATCCGCCAAGATTTTTCCAATTTCTCATGGTGCCATTGACCTCAACAACATTTTAAATACGTATACATTTGATTTACCCGATTTGGTTAAATCACCAGGATGGATGAAACATCTGGATCAGGAACAAGCGGTTCATTCTGAATCTGAAACTTATGGGATCTCGTCATGGGTATACAGTGCGCGCTTACCCTTTCATCCTCAACGGTTCCAGCACTTTTTAGCACACCCCTGGACTAACGGTACGCTACTCCGTTGTAAAGGTTATATATGGAATGCCAAGTGTTATCAGGACATTGGCATGCTTGTTCAAACAGGTGGTCAGTTTGAATGGGAAATCGTTGGGCGCTGGTGGAACTTTATTAATCAATCAGACTGGCCTCAAGACCATTATCGACGCGATAGTATTTTTGAAAAATGGGATGAGCGTACAGGGGACTGTCGTCAGGAAATTGTATTTATTGGCCAAAATATTGACTGGAACACACTCAAACATCAACTTGATGATTGTCTGTTAACACTTCAGGAAATTGAAGATGGCCCCGAAGCATGGCTTAATTATTAATTTTTATCTACCCGCTTAAACATTCATGCACATTTCACAAACTACAATGTGCATGAATAATACAAAGCAATATAATTACAAACTTCTAGAAATGACTATACGCTGCACATCGCTCGTTCCTTCGTAAATTTGTGCAATTCGGACATCTCGATAAATCTGCTCAACTGGAAAATCTTTCAGATAACCATAGCCACCCAAAGTCTGGAGAGCACCTGAACATACTTTTTCAGCCATTTCTGATGCAAATAACTTTGCCATTGAAGCTTCAACCAGTGATGCTTGATTTGATTCTCTCAGACTTGCAGCATGCCAGACCATTTGTCGTGCCACTGCAACTTGAGTTGCCATATCTGCCAAGCGGAAGCCAACAGCCTGATGTTCAATAATGGGTTGACCAAAAGCAGTTCGCTCTTTGGCATATTTAATTGCCACATCCAATGCTGCCTGGGCCATCCCCACCGATTGTGCTGCAATACCAATACGACCACCTGCCAAATTATCTAGCGCAATCTTATACCCCTGACCTTCTTCACCAAGAAGATAATCTTTTGATAAGCGAACTCCATCAAGCTGGATCTGACCTGTGTCAGAGGCATGCTGCCCCATTTTTTCTTCAAGTCTTACAACACTATAACCAGCCGTATCAGTGGGTACAAGAAAAGCACTAATTCCTTTTTTACCAGCATCAGGATTTGTTACGGCAAAAACAATAACAACATCTGCATGCTGTGCCGAGGTAATAAACTGCTTGCTGCCAGTAATAATGTAATCGTCACCGTCTTTAATCGCTTTGGTTTTTAAATTACTGGCATCTGTACCCGCTTGAGGCTCTGTTAGTGCAAAAGCACCTAACATCTGACCTTGCGCCAAAGGAATTAAAAATTGATGTTTTTGCTGGTCATTACCATATTTCAGGATTGGCATACATACGACTGAATTATGTACACTCATAATGGTAGAGCAAGCGCCATCTGCCGATGCAATTGCTTCAATAGCAGTCGCATATGCGATATAGCCTGTATCTGATCCACCCCATACTTCAGGAACCAACATCCCCATCAATCCAAGTTGTCCCATTTCTTTAATGATATCGTGGGGAAATTGATGTTTTTGATCCCACTCTGCCGAGAGTGGCTTAATTCTTTCTTGAGCAAATTGTTGAGTCATCTCTCTAATTTGCTGCTGTTGTTCTGTCAAAATCATGTTCTGTCCCTAGAGTTTAATCAATTTCTATTGCAAGAGCTAACGCTTCCCCACCACCAATACAAATAGCAGCAATACCCCGTTTTAGTTGACGTTGTCTGAGTGCATGAATGAGGGTCACCACAATGCGTGCCCCAGAAGTACCCAGTGGATGCCCTAAGGCACATGCGCCACCATGAACATTCACTTTGGCATGTGGAATGCCTAACTCGTGCATTGCAATCATAGGTACAATGGCAAAAGCTTCATTAATTTCAAATAGATCAACTTGGTCAATGTTCCAGTCACATTGTTTAATCAGTTTCTGAATTGCATAAACTGGAGCAGTCGTAAATAAATGGGGTTCACCAGCGTATGATGTTTGTCCAACAATACGAGCTAAAGGCTTAAGCCCTTGGCTTTGTGCATAATTTTTACTGGTCAGAACCAATGCTGCTGCGCCATCTGAAATTGAACTCGCATTGGCTGCTGTAATTGTTCCACTACTGCTAAATGCTGGTTTGAGTTGAGAGATTTTTTCAGGTTTAGCTTTTAAGGGTTGTTCATCTTGCTGGATAATGTGTTGTTGATCTTTATGATGTACAGTTAAAGCTACAATTTCGGCCTTAAACTGATCTGTTTCAATAGCATCACGTGCTCGTTGCAAAGATGTGATTGCAAAATGATCTTGCTGTTCACGACTTAGCTGATAATGTTGTGCACTATCTTCTGCGAAGGTTCCCATGAGGCGGCCAGGTTGGTAAGCATCCTCCAGGCCATCTAGAAACATGTGATCCAACACTTTACCATGCCCCATACGATAGCCAGCACGCGCATGCTGTAACAAATAGGGTGTATTGGACATGCTTTCCATCCCCCCTGCAATCACCACCTGTGCTTGTTGAGTTTCTAGTAAATTTTTTGCAAAAATAATACTTTGTAGACTTGAGCCACAGACTTTATTCAGTGTGGTACAGGCGACAGATACACTTAATCCCGCCTTCAACGTTGCTTGACGTGCAGGTGCTTGCCCTTGACCTGCGGTTAAGACGCATCCCATCAATACCTGATCGATTTGATCAGACTCAATGCCCGCCTGTTTTACCGCTTCCTGAATAGCAAAACTTCCAAGTTCGGTGGCCGAAAATGGTTTTAACTCACCCAGAAAACCACCCATAGGTGTGCGTATTGCACTCAAAATCACAACTTCATTGTTCATTGTCTATCTCTAAAGAACGAATACCTTAATGCTCTGCCTGATGATCAAAAATTTAACCCGATAACTGCATACGGGAGATTTCCTGTTGTTTTAAAACTCCACGCTGGATTTTGCCACTGGCTGTTTTAGGTAATTGATCTACAAATTCTATTTCTTTAGGATAAGCATGCTTTGAAAGGCGTCCGCGGACATATTGTTTAAGTTTTTCGCTCAGTGATTGATCAGCCTGAGACTTGTATTGTGATTTTAAAACAACAAAAGCTTTTACAATTTCAGTTCTGATTGCATCAGGCTTACCAATCACCGCAGATTCAAGAACCTCTTGGCACTCAAGTAAAGTACTTTCAACATCAAAAGGCCCTACACGATAACCCGATGTTGTAATTACATCATCTATACGCCCGACAAAGTCGATACTGCCAAACGCATTCATTTTCACAGTATCACCCGTAATATAATACTGACCAACAAATGCGCTTCGATTGTTTTCGCCGTACCCTGTAAACCAGAATAATGGAGAGGCAGCACTATCTATTGCTAATACACCAATAGAATCAGATGATAGTTCTTGATGATGTTCATCTAATACGACAAAACGATAACCAGGAATTGCATATCCAGCAGAGCCAATCTTTACATGATGCTCAAGTGCATGGTGATTTGCGATGACCATACCCAGTTCAGTTTGACCATACTGATCATAAATATTGATGTCTAAATCATTCTTAAACCAATGGACGACCTCTGGTGTTAAAGGTTCTCCGGCACTACTCACCACACGTAAATAATCTTTAATTTCAGCATCAAATTTTTCTTTAAATCCAAAGAACATCCTAAAGGCAGTAGGCGATCCAATCAAATTAGAGACTTTGTATTTTTTAATTAATTCAATTGCACGATCAACACTAAATCCTTGTTCATCTAAAATGATGCTATGGCCCAGGCTTAAAGGCCCTGTTATCCCGTAGTACAAACCATAGGCCCAGCCAGGATCTGCGAGATTCCAGAAAGAATCTGACTGATTTAATCCAACAGCGTGCGTCATATAGCCTTTAAAAGATAAAATTGCTTTGAGTGGCACAGGCACAGGTTTAGCCAAACCAGTCGTTCCAGACGTAAACATCATCAAAAAATGATCATTAAAGGTAATCATTTCAGATTGATATTGGGCATCAAAATGCTTAAGTGCATTCCAAAAATCAGGTTGATCTAAAATATCAAATGAATCTTTTTCTACTGTTAAGACTTTTAAATTGTTCACAGCATTTAATTTTGCCGCTTGTTCTTTGTTGGTCACAACCAGTTGTGTCTGAGCTACACTCAAACGATGTTCAATTGCTTTTGATTCAAATGCAGTAAATAACGGTTGATAAATAGCTCCCATTCGCCAAGTGGCTAAAATTGTAATCAACAATTCGGGAGTACGAGGTAATAGACCCGCAATGCATTGTCCGGGTTGCACACCTTGAGACTTAAAATAATTTGCCAATTGACCAGAATAAGTTGCCAACTCATCGAAGGTGAATTGCTTTGTCTCACCCTCAAGCCCTTCCCAAATCAATGCGATTTTATTTTGTCCCACATAACGGCCACAACATTCTTCATAAGCATTGATCGATTGGGGATGGCCTATCAATTGCTGCTCTATTAATTGATTCAAATCAAATGCTTGATATGCTTGCTCTAATGTTTGCATTTCATTATTCTCCCTTTTTTCCCTGTTATTCTGATAGATGTATCAAATACAAAAATCGTATTTCCTATATCATCTATAGTCCTTTAAACCCTTATATATCCTGATGATATTATTCAATCCATATATAACTTAGCAGCACATCGTATTTTTTCAATTTCAAAAAACTGCAATTAAATTGCAAGTTTTAGCCATAAATTTGTGATTATTTTAGCATCGTGCTGCATACACAATTTAAGTCAAGTTTTTGAAAAAAATAACTGCTCAAATAGAATTTGACCCTGATCACCCTGCTTGTGGGCAAGACGTAAGCTGCTCAAATAACTACTGCTTTTAAAGCAATTTTGTTTTGATTAAAGTACAATTTCAAATGGTTTCAATTGCTTTGAAGGTTGTAAAAAAGCATTCTAATCAAAGTAAAAATTAAAGGATTAAGGTTGTAATATGGATTTATTATCCCATTCCAATAAAGGGACAATTTCAATTGCTCTGGTTAATGAGGCTTTGCAGGGAGCTTATACGACAGGCTTGGATGTCGAAAAAATTGTGAAAGCTGTAGGGATTTCGCCCGAACTGCTGGCATTTCCCAAAGCTCGTGTCACTATTGATCAATATGCCCGCCTTTGGATTGAATTAGCCGACGTTTTGAATGATGAGTTTTTTGCAATGGACTCTCATCCCATGCGCAGAGGAAGTTACCGATTACTGGCCAAACTTGCCATGCAATCAGAAACTTTAGAAAAAGCCTTACAAGATATTCTTCACTATTTTTCGAATATTCTGGATGATATTCATCCGCAACTTAAAATAGACAATCATCAGGCTTATATTGTTTTACAGGATCGTCAGCACCCTAAACGCATGTTTGTTTACGCAACACTGATTATGTTAATTCATGGTTTATTATGCTGGTTATCTGATCAAAGAATTAGTATTGATCATATTAAAATAAAATCTGTCAAACCTATCTACCCTCAAGATTATTACATTCGTTTTTGTGAAAAAATTGAATTTTCTTCAGATGAGAATCTGATCGCGATTAATTCAGCATGTTTAAAATTAAAAATCAAAAAAAATAAAAATGATCTGATTAATTTTTTAAAACATACCCCTCATAATTTGTTAGTTCGCTACAAAAATGAAGATGCACTTGGTCTTCTCATTAGAAGGCACCTTATTCGTCATCATCCTTCAGAATGGCCAGAGTTAAAGCAACTTTCCCATGAATTACACATGTCGGAAGCAACCCTTCAACGACGTCTCAAAGCTGAAAATATGAGCTATCAAGCTTTAAAAAATGAAATTCGTTGCGATATTGCGATTGAGCAATTGATTAATACCAAACATACTTTAAATGAAATCAGTGAAGCACTGGATTTTCATGATCCAAGTGCTTTCCATAGAGCATTTAAAAAGTGGATGGGAATGAGTCCAAGTGCATATAGAAAAGCATATTTCCAGCACAAAATTCCGCCTGTCTCTGCATAAAAGCATATTTAGAACTAGCGGAATAGCAGCAAGAAATCTCTTACGCTTGCCAGTAAGTCAGTCTGAAATGACTAACCTAATTGGCCTAATATATTATCTAAAGTCGCATTATGCTGCTGCCATTGCGGTTGTTTATCTTTATCAATAATCAACGCTCGAACACCCTCAATCATATCACCATGTTCAAACCAGATATCCTGTAATTTTCGCTCGATACGCATACATTGCTGTAATGACCATCCACGCCCTAGCAGCTGTAACTTTAAACTGGTTTTTTTTGCAATAGAGGAACGTTGTTGCAAAGTATTTAACACTTTACTTGTCCATACTTGATAGTTGGGATCTTGTTCATTTTTCAAACTTTCTTCGATATCTTGCACATTTTTAAGACCAAAATGCTGACGAATGGCTTCAAGCCATAGACTGAGTTCACTCTGAACAGGGCTGGAGATATAAGCAGAAATAATCTTCTGAATATGAAATTTATCTAAGTTCTGTGATTGGCTGAATGCATTTTCTAGTCGCTCAAAATTCTGACTCGGAACATGATAATCAATCAGATCTAAATACAATGCATCACTACTACTGATTTGATCACCAGTCAGTGCCAAATATACCCCAACATCATCTAAACGAGATAAGAAATAAGTCGCTGCAACATCTGGGAAAAAACCTATTGCTGTTTCTGGCATTGAAAATCGTGATTTTTCACTACTCACCAAGATATGACAAGCCTGTGCTAAACCAAAACCACCACCCAATACATATCCATCCAATAAAACAATCACTGTTTTTTTAGACGTTCGAATGCTATTGAGCATCTCATATTCAGCAATGAAATAATCTTTATACTCTTCTGATCCACTTTTATAACTTTCATAAAGATAGCGAATATCACCACCTGCACAAAATGCTTTAGGACTATTTGATTTAATTAATATGGCCTGAACATTTACATCACCTTGCCAATCCTCAACTTGTTGACGAATCGCATTAATCATTTCTAGAGATAGCGCGTTCAGACTCGCTGGACGATTTAAAATAATTGTTCCTAAAGCGTTTTTATGTTCAATGAGTAAATGATTGTCAGTAGTAGTCATCGCTTCATCCTATTATTGATGTTTAAATTGGGCTGGACGTTTATCAATAAATGCTTGCATGCCTTCTTTCTGATCTAAGGTCGCAAAAACTGAATGGAACATTCGGCGCTCAAAACGTAAACCCTCTGCTAAACTCACTTCAAAAGCTCGATTAATTGACTCTTTAATCATTATGGTAGATACCCGTGATTTTTCCGCTATTTTTTCGGCAGCCTGTAAGGTTTGTTCTAAAAGTTCTTCTTTACTAAAAACGCGTGCCACCAAACCACTTTGTTCTGCCTCAGCAGCCTGCATTTGCCGTGCAGTCAAACACATTTCCATGGCTTTGGCTTTGCCTATTGCAAGCGTTAGACGCTGTGTTCCACCAATACCAGGAATGACACCTAAAGTTACTTCTGGTAGTGCAAACTTGGCATTGTCGGCACAATAAATAAAGTCACACATGAGTGCTAACTCACAGCCACCACCTAAAGCATAACCACTCACTGCGGCAATTAAAGGCTTACGACGCTGTGCAATACGATCTGCAAGACTAAAAAAATCATCAAAATAAATATTTGGAAAAGTTAATTCTGCCATTTCTTTGATATCCGCACCTGCGGCAAAGGCTTTTTCTGAACCTGTAAGGACGATACAACCAATCGTTTGATCATTTTCTAAATCGTCTAAGGCTAAATTTATTTCATAAATTAATTCTGAGTTTAAAGCATTTAATGCTTTTGGACGGTTAAGTGTAATCAAGCCCACACCCTTACGTTTTTCCAATAAAATTGTTGCGAATGTCATTTTTAGAATCCTTATCTTAATTTTATGATAAAAATACAGCAGCAAAGGTCAGTTATAGGCTTCTTGCTATCACTAAACGCTGAATATCACTTGTACCTTCATAAATCTGGCAAATACGTGCATCACGATAAATTCGCTCGATGGGAAAGTCTTTTAAATAGCCATAGCCACCAAAGATTTGCAAAGCAGCAGAACATACGCGTTCGACCATTTCAGATGAAAATAATTTCGCCATTGATGCTTCATTTAAACAAGGTTTTCCAGCTTCTTTAAGCCGCGCTGCGTAATGAACCAATTGTCGTGCTGCTTCAATTTCTGTGGCCATACTGGCTAAACGAAAGGCTAACGCCTGATGCTCAAAAATAGGCTTTCCAAAGGTCACACGCTCTTTGGCATATTTTGTCGCTTCTTCTAGTGCAGCACGTGCCAAACCAACGGCTTGCGCTGCAATCCCAATACGGCCACCTTCCAGATTAGACAATGCTATTTTTAGTCCCTCACCTTCCTGACCAAGCATTAAGCTGTGATGTACTCGAACATCCGTTAAAGCAATTTGGCACGTATCTGACGCATGTAAACCCAATTTTTCTTCGGTGCGAATCACCTCATAACCCAAGGTTTCACGCGGCACAATAAATGCACTCAGCCCTTTTTTCCCTGCATTCGGATCTGTCACAGCAAATACAATAATCACGCCCGCATTATGACCTGATGTTATAAATTGTTTAGCGCCATTAATAATCCATTCATCACCTTGTTTAATTGCTCGGGTTTTAATGGCTGCGGCATCGGAACCTGTATGTGGTTCCGTTAAAGCAAATGCACCGATCATTTCACCTTGTGCTAAAGGCACTAGATATTTCTGCTTTTGCTCCTCTGTACCAAATTTAGCAATGGGTACACAGCCAACAGAATTATGTACACTCATAATGGTTGAAGTCGCACCATCTGCGGCAGCGATTTCTTCAAGTGCCAGCACATAAGCTAAATTTCCTGTATTTGATCCGCCCCATTTCTCACTCACCAGCATTCCCATAAAACCCAATTGCCCCATTTGGGACAAAACGTCTTTTGGAAAAATGCTATGCTTATCCCATTCTGCTGCATTAGATTTAATCTGTTCATTGGCAAAACTTTTCGCCATATCCTGAATTAATAGCTGTTCTTCATTAAATTGCATTTCACATTCCTTGGCTCATTTTTATACAATGCATTAAGCAAAACTGCTTATTTTAAGCAATCATTTTTTAGGTTGAATTGATTAGGATTGCTTGGCAATCTCTTGATTACGCAACAAAAACCGTTGAATCTTACCACTTGGAGTTTTAGGCAACTCTGTCACAAACTCAACTTGTCTTGGATAAGCATGTGCCGATAAACGCTTTTTAACAAATTGGCGTAGTTCCTCGGCCAATTGCTCTGATGGGCTCGTCTGTGCTGTCAAAATCACAAATGCTTTTACAATTTCCGTTCTTTCTGGGTCAGGCACACCAATAACTGCTGCTTCAATTACAGCTTGATGTTCAATTAATGCACTTTCAACATCGAAAGGACCAATACGATAGCCTGATGTGGTGATGACATCATCACTACGCCCTACAAAACTCATACTGCCATCCGCATGTAATTCGGCTGTATCACCTGTTAAGTAATAATGCTTTAAAAAAGGAGATTTTCGACTTTCTTGATAACCACCAAACCACATCATCGGCGACTTTTGAATATCGACGGCCAATATTCCAGCCGTATCCGCTGGAAGTTCATTGCCCTGCTCATCCACTACGGCCACACGATAGCCTGGACTTGCAAAACCTGCTGTTCCTGCACGCACATCATGGCTTAAACCGTGATGATTACATACCACCATACCCACTTCAGTCTGACCATAATGATCAAAAATAGGGGCATCTAAAGTGTGTTTAAACCAACGAAATACTTCTGGATTGAGTGGTTCACCTGCACTACTTATCACACGTAATTTACCCTTTAGGCAGGCGATTTTCGCTGGATCTGCTGCCATCATCATGCGGTATGCAGTCGGTGCACCTGCCAAATTGGTAATTTTATAATCCTCAATAATTTGGCACAAACTATCGATACTAAAACCACCCTCATAAAATAAGGTTGCATGCCCCAAAAGCAGTGGCCCGGTTATGGCATAATATAAACCATATGCCCAGCCAGGATCTGCAAGATTCCAAAAGACATCATCGGTGCGTAAACCAATGGCATCTTTCATATAATGACCAAACGCGATTAATGCCTTTAAAGGCACTTCCAAAGGCTTTGCAGGGCCTGTGGTTCCCGACGTAAACATCAGTAAAAATGGTTTTTGAATGTCTTGTAAAACCAAATCACAGTGGTCAGACGCTTGACTCACTTGCTTCCAAAAATTTAAGTCTTGATCATTTACTGCATGATCTTTTTCGCCAATAACCGTCATGATGGGTGGACAATGCGCTACTTCATCAAGCTTGCTCCGATTACCCAAATCAGTCACAACCAATTTACTTTTTGCAAGCTGCACGCGATGCTCAATCGCTTTCGGGCCAAATGCCGTAAAAAGTGGCTGATAAACTGCACCAATTCGCCAAGCACCTAAAATCACCACCAATAATTCAGGTGTTCTGGGTAATAAACCTGAAATACGATCGCCTGTTTGAACCCCTTGTGATTTTAAAAAATTGGCAAATTGACTGGACCACTTTTGTAATTGTGCAAACGTATATTGATATTGACGACCATCTTTGCCTTGCCAATATAATGCTATTTTTTCGGGGTTTGATTCTGCATGTCGATCACAACATTCGTAACATGCATTAACTTGATCCAGTGAACCAGATAACATTTCATTTGCTGCTCTATGAAAGTCAAATGAGGTTGCGACCGTTTGATAATCCAACATATCAGATACTCCATCCTAGATGTATTGTTATTTTTGAATCGAAATTTCTACTGTTTAATTGCTTTTCTTCGCCTGATTTTATTGCGAATTTTGCGGTAAATATTGCTGAATAATACTTGAAAAATCCAGTTGTGCATTTCCTTGCATACATAACTGTTGATATTGTTGTTGTACCAATCCAGCCAAAAGTACAGGCTGTTTGACTTGTCCTGCCGCTTCTATCGCTAGTCCAAGATCTTTCAACATTAATTGCGTCGCAAATCCATCGCTATAACCGCGACCAGCAGGCGCATTGGCAGAAACATCTGGCCAAGGATTGCACACTTCAGAACTCCAGCAACGACCACTTGAGCTATTAATTACGCCCGCCAAAATCTGCGGATCAATGCCTAGTTTTGCACCTAGCGCCATACCTTCTGCGACTGCCGTCATTGAAATGCCTAAAATTAAATTATTACAAATCTTGGCAATCTGGCCCGAACCGACCTCACCACAATACACAATGTTTTTACCCATTGAACTTAAAACAGACTTCACCTGTTCAAATAGATCAGCATCCGTTCCGACCATAAATGTTAATGTGCCTGCTTGTGCACCAATGGTTCCACCCGATACAGGTGCATCACAAACTTTAATCCCTTTTTCTGCACCAATTTTTGCAATATCTTTAATACTTTGCGGGTCAATGGTACTGCTATCGATACATATACTGCCTTGCTTGAGTACCGTAAATACGCCGTCTTCAGCTAAATAAATCTCTTTGACATGCTTGGCTGCAGGTAGCATGGTGATCACAATATCCGCATTTTTTGCAGCGTCGTGTGGACTATCTGAAGCAATGCCACCTGCCTCAACAAAATGTGCAATCGCAGTTTGACTAAGATCAAAGCCATACACTGTTGCGCCAGTTTTGAGTAAATTTTGGACCATTTTTCCGCCCATATTTCCCAAACCAATAAATGCAATATTCATCCTTGAACTCCTATTTAACGCAAACTAATCGTGGTGTTGACTTCCCCTTTCTCCTGGGTATCTTCAAACCAACGGCTGGTAATGGTTTTGGTTTGTGTATAGAACTGCACCGCTTGTTTGCCATAAGGTCCCAAGTCACCTAATTTTGAACCTCTGGAACCTGTAAAACTAAAAAACGGAACAGGTACGGGGATTGGAATATTAATACCCACCTGACCAATATCAATCGCATTTTGGAATGTTCTAGCTACAGCACCGCTTTGGGTAAATAAGCCCACACCATTACCAAATGGATTTGCGTTAATCAGTGCAATTGCATCTTCAAGCGTGTCTACATGAATAATGGCTAAAACAGGACCAAAAATTTCTTCTTTATAAATACGCATAGACGTTGAGACTTGATTAAATATGGTTGCACCAACAAAATTACCATTTTCATAGCCGTTCACTTTGACATCACGACCATCAAGCAATAATTCAGCGCCTTCCTGCACACCACTATTAATTAAATCAATCACGCGTGCTTTTGCACGTGGAGAAATCACAGGCCCAATATCAGTTTGAGGTTCATGACCTGCATTCACTTTCAACGTTTTGGCTTTTTCGACTAATTGATTTACCCAGTTTTTAGTTTCTCCAACCATGACTGCCACAGATAATGCCATGCAACGTTGACCTGCTGCACCAAAAGCCGCACCAACCAAGGCATTTAAAGTTTGCTCTTGATGAGCATCTGGCATCACGACCACATGGTTTTTTGCACCCATCATGGATTGCACACGTTTACCATGCTGCCCCGCCAAGTTATAAACATGCGTTCCTACAGCCGTTGAGCCCACGAATGAAATCGCTTTTATATCTTGATGTGTACATAAACGATCAACCACCTCTTTACCACCATGTACCACATTAAGAACACCCGCTGGCACACCTGCTTCTGCTGCTAATTCGACCAGCATCATGGTCGATAGTGGATCTTGTTCTGAGGGTTTGAGTACAAAAGTATTGCCACACACTATCGCCATAGGAAACATCCACAAGGGAATCATGGCAGGAAAATTAAATGGGGTAATGCCCGCACAAACGCCTAAAGGTTGCTGCAAGGTATACGTATCTACCCCACGTGCCACACCTTCAATGTATTCCCCCATTTGTAATGTACCCACAGAACATGCATGTTCAACCACTTCTAAACCACGTTGAATATCGCCTTCTGCATCTGCCAAGGTTTTGCCTTGTTCGGCTGTTAATACACCAGCAATTTCTTTCATATTGGTGCGAATCAAATCTTGTAATTTGAGCATAATGCGCATTCGTGCTTGTATCGGTGTTAAATGCCAGGTTTTAAAAGCTTGCTTTGCAGCAGCAATCGCAACATCGACTTCTTCTAAAGTCGCCATAGGAACACGCCCAAGCACCTCTTGAGTGGCTGGATTAAGAATGTCTTGCCACTCGGTAGTTTTTGAATCGATAAACTTTCCATCAATGAATAATTTGGCCGTCTTCAAATGCATATTTGACATGATATTGATAACCTCTCCATAGGTTGTATTTTTATTATGACTTCCGAGAAAAGACTAAAAAATATTTTCTTGAGTCTGCTTGTAAGTCAAATTAACAAAGAAAATATAGATGACCAATATAAATTCACGCACAATGATTGTGCAAATATGCACAGGGATGTCATAACGAATGAAAGTAGATTGGGACCATCTGCAATTCTTTTTGGTTTTAGCACGTGTTAAAACTTTAACCAATACAGCACGAATCATTGGAGTAGAACACAGTACTGTTTCTAGGCGAATACAGGCTTTAGAGCTCGCTTTGGGAAGTACATTATTCAAACGGGAATCAACCGGCTATGAGTTAACCCTAGAAGGTTTAGCACTTATACCGCATGTTGAACAGATGGAGCAGGCTTTTCTTCAAATTGAGAAATCTGGCTCTCCATTACAAGGACATGTGCGAATAGGCACACCAGAAGGATTTGGTACAGCTTTCTTGGCGCAATTATTAGCAGAATTATCTAAGCAATATCCTTTGCTCACAATTGATCTTATTCCTGTGCCCAAAATGATTAAATTGTCGCATCGCGAAGCCGATATCGTGATCTCAATTGATCGTCCTAAATCGGGCCCTTATATCATTACTCGGTTAACTGATTATTGTCTAAAAATTTATGGTAGCAAGAATTATTTGGAAAATACTCCAGACATTAAAAAGCTTGATGATCTAATGCATCATCGCTTTGTCAATTATATTGATGATTTAATCTATAGCCCTGAACTGTATTGTTTGGAACGTTTACCTTTACAGTTGAATGCAAACTTTAGAAGTAGCAGTATTTTGGCGCAGCAAATGGCGGTCAGCGCAGGTGCTGGATTGGCTATTTTACCTAAATTTTTAGCCGAAAATAGGTCAGAACTTCAACAAGTTTTAGAAAACGAAGTTCGGTTCATTCATACTTTTTGGATGTTAACTTTAGTTGATTTACAACATGAACCACGCATTAAATTAGTTTGGGATTTTCTAAGAACACAGGTTGATCAATACCAAGATTTATTGATGGATCGATGAATGGAATGCCATCTACACAGCAATGTTTGCAACTCTGGCTCAGCAACGTAAATATTTTTAATATTGACTCACGTTGCCAAGTAGCATCATCATAAATATACATTGTGTCTATCGAATCACTTCTTATTCTTTTGAAGGTTCCCAATAATTTTCGTAATTCAACTGTTGAATCCCTTGTTCGATAAACTCAGGATTTTGCCATTGTTTTACATCAACATTGCGTTTTATTAGCTTGGCATTCAATGCAGTTTGTACACCTTGTTGTAGATGTCCTAGATAATATTCATCCAAAAGTGGTGAGTATACTGTTTTTAAGGCTTTGTCTTGTAGACTCAATGTATAGAGTTCTGTCGGTAATCCTGCATTTTTAGTGACAAGTTGAATGGCATTGTCCCGATTTTCAGGTTGTGAAACCCAATGTGCTGATTGTAAAACCGTATTGACCAATGTTTGTGTGAGTTCTGGATGTTGTTGAATAAATTCACGACGCCCCACCAAACCTGACTGAATTGTTCCTGCTCCATCCTGTCGCTGCCCAGTACTCAGAGGAACCTCTACAATTTTCTGTTGTTTAAGTGCCAGAATTGACATCAATCCCCAGCTTGCATCAATTTGCTTCGCTGCAAGTGCTGCATTGGCCGCAGTAGGATCCAAATTAATAATGCGGAAATCTTTTTCAGTAAAGCCATATCGTTCGATAAATTGATCAAACGACAATTGCATAGCGGTTCCCTGAAAAATCGCAATGCGTTTGCCTCTTAACTGTTCGAGACTGGTATATCCTTTATTGGGTAAAACTCCCAAATAGGCATCTATATGACGTCCAGTTGCCATCAGTAAGGTGGTATCGACTTGATTCGATTTACCAATAATCGCAGCCAAGTCACCTAAGAAAGCAAAATCTAATTGCTTATTGGCCAAGGCTTCGTTAATTACAGGCCCTGCACCTTTAAAAAATTGCCATTCGATCTGAATATTTTTCTTTGCAAATTCTTTTTCAAGCAATTGATTTAAATATATATAGTCGATTAGTGGTGTGCCACTACTGTGTCTTTCACTACTGCTCAAATCAGGTACAGCAATTCTAATTTTTACAATATCTTCATTCTGATTTGTTGTTTTTGACGATGCTGATGAAGAGGGTTTGAAAATAAACAATAGTAAAGCGACTAGAATAAGTGCAGGAATAATCCAGATCAATCGGTTATGTTTTGATAGTGTAGCCATATCGTTTTTCTCAACAACATATACAACGTCACTGCTTAATGACAGTAACGTTTTGGATGCTTAAAATGGTTATTTAGTTAGCATTTAACACAGCGTGAAGCTTGGCTTTTTCGAGTTGTTCTGCTGATAAATCTTTGGGTAATGTGGTTTTGCCTTTTAAGCCATGTGCGCCAGTCGTTACTTCACCTGCGAGTGTAATTCGGCGTACAACCCGATGTTGATCGCCATAATCGTTAACCGCGTAGTGCTGGGTAGAGCGATTATCCCAAATAACAACATCACCTTCTTGCCATTGCCAGCGCACGGTATTTTCTGGACGCGTTACTTTTTCTTGTAAAATATTAAATAAAAGCTGTGAATCACTTTGACTGAATCCCACAAGTCGTTTAAAAAAATGCCCGAGTAATAGACTTTTCTTGCCAGTTTCTGGATGTACTATAACCACTGGATGCTCTGTCTCGTACTTGGTAGATACAAAAACTTTTTTCAGTCTTTCTAGTTGTTCTGGTTCGACATTTTGTTTTGGTCCACCATAATCATATTCATTTGAATGTACAGCTACCAACTGCTCAGCAAATTGCTTTAAAAGTTCAGGAAGATCTTCATAAGCAGTTTCAGTATTTGCCCAAGTGGTATCACCACCTGTTTCAGGAATGATAAGACCTCTTAAAATACTAATTTTAGGATAGGCATCCACAAAAGTGACATCAGTATGCCAAGAATTGGCGCGTGCACCTTTTTGTGAGTCCAGTTCAAAAATAAAATCTGTACCATCCGCTGCGGGTACTGTTGGATGTTTAACGGGTGAACCAAACAATTCTGCAAATTTCTCCTGTTCTGTATCCCCCAAATGTTGCTGGCCACGGAAGAACAGTACTTTATGCTCTAGTAGCGCATCGTGTATAAACTGAACTGTGGATGAATCAAGCTCAGAGCTCAAGTGAATGCCTGATATTTCAGCCCCGATACGTCCAGTCAATTTTCTAAGTTGAAGTTGCTGTGTTGGATTCTGAATAAATGTGGTCATAATTATTACCTGATATAAAAATATGACTAATTTTTATCAGAAACGGCGGTATATTCTGTTATTTCCGAGACAATCCATCACGTAAAAAATTATTTTGATATTTAAATAATGAATAACACACACATATGAAAATTAAATATGAGATTATATTTAATTTAAATTTGCATAAACTCCAACTCTGCTAGACTGATTAAACTGTTAATTTATATTTATGATTTTCTATGAAAACATCATCGATTATTGAATTTAAAAACCCCATTTCAAAATATCAACATGATGTTGATGATGGATTACACTCAGATTATAAAGTGATTAATAATGAATTTATTCATAAAAGTATTCGTATACTAGAGAATTATCAATTTATTCAATCTTTATCTCATGCAGATAAATCTACGCTTATTCAACATTTAAAAATAAGAAAGTATTACCATAATCAAACCGTATATAATCAAAATGATCCGTGCACTGATATCAATATTTTGCTTGAAGGCGCACTTAAACTGGGCTGGAGCACATCTCAAGGCAAATACCACACCGATATTTTTGTGCCCTCAGGTACATTGATCAATATTGTTCCGATTGTAACGGGACAACCCCTCCTTCACGATCACATTGCACAAGGTAGAACTGTCATTGCCAACCTTCCTGGGCAATTGTTTGTGGATGTCATCAGAAATAACGCAGATGCTTTGTTTATGGTGTTGAAATTAATTTGTGTAAGAACACAACTAAATCGTGAGCAAAATTTTATTTATTCAACTGAAACATTGCAAACTCGGCTTGCTAAAAAATTGGTTTTCCTAGTGGATTATCATTCTTATCAGGACAAAGATAAAATTTTACTGAATCTTAAATTGAGTCAGGAAAATCTGGCAGAACTTTTGCAGACATCAAGACAAAGCATTAATAAAGAACTCGCAGCGCTTTCGAATCAAAACATCATTGAGGTTAAATATAACCAGATCTTTATTTTGGACTTTGAAAAGTTAAGTAATATTGCACAGACTCATCAGTTCCACAGTACCACTAAATTCCTTTGATATATCTACTTTTGTCATAATGATATGATTTTATTAGGAGATAACTGTCGCAATAAAAACAGAATAAAAATTTGTCATATTTACACTAAGCGTTTTAGTCGCTTTGTTGGATAAAACATGACAGATGTAAATATCAAAAACCAACCTAATATTTTATTGATTGTGGCAGATGATTTAGGCTTTTCAGATTTAGGTGCTTTTGGCGGAGAAATCAATACACCTCATTTGAATCAATTAGCATTAAAGGGCTTAAGACTGACTAATTTTCATACGGCATCAACCTGCTCCCCCACTCGTGCGATGTTACTTTCAGGCACAGACCATCATTTAGCTGGTTTAGGGACCATGGCAGAGGCCCTGACCCCAGAACTCGAAGGTAAAGATGGCTACGAAGGTGTATTAAATAACAAGGTTGCCGCATTACCAGAGTTATTAAAAGATGCGGGTTACTACACCATAATGTCTGGAAAATGGCATTTGGGTCTAAAACCAGAATATTTTCCAATTCAAAAAGGATTTGAACGCTCTTTTGCACTATTACCTGGTGCAGCCAATCATTATCTATTTGAAGCGGATATTCCAGAAGACCAAATTCCACGCTTACTTAAGTCAACAAAAGGACTTTATGCAGAGGATGATGAGTTTTCGGAAGAACTGCCTCAAGGGTTTTATTCATCCGATTATTTTACCACTCGCCTTCTGGATTTTTTACAAGATGATGAGGCACGCCAAGGACGTCCTTTTTTTGCATATTTACCTTTCTCTGCACCGCACTGGCCCTTACAGGCACCTCAGGAAGATATCGAACGATATAAAGGACGTTATGCGGATGGCCCTGTTAAATTGCGTGAACAGCGCCTTGAGAAACTCAAGCAACTTCAATTGGTAGATGATGAAACCACGATTCACCCTGTCCTTGCGAGAACTCCATTCTGGGATAATCTAAGCCCGTCTGAACGAGAAAAATCATCACGAATTATGGAAGTCTATGCGGCCATGGTCGATCGTATGGATCAAAACGTTGGACGTGTAGTGGAATACCTCAAAGATCGAGGGGAATTAGACAATACCATTGTTATTTTTCTATCAGATAATGGTGCAGAAGGTGCTCAACTTGAGGCTCTACCCGTCTTTGGCGGCCAACTTAATGAAATTATCGAGCAATATTACGACAACAGTATTGATAATATTGGGCGAGCAAACTCATATGTTTGGTACGGAGAACATTGGGCACAAGCAGCTACTGCTCCTGCTCGCTTATATAAAGCACATACTAGCGAAGGTGGAATTAGAACAGTTTCTTTCATTCACTACGCAGGGTTTAAACGCCAAAATCAGATTAGTCACGAATTTTTGACAGTCATGGATTTATTACCCACCCTACTAGATTATTTAAATATTCAGCATCCAGGTCAGGCGTATAAAGGTCGTCAATTGGTACCGCTACGTGGTCGTTCTATCTTGCCTTATTTACAAGTACAACAAGACCATATTCACAGTGAAGATCATGTCACAGGCTGGGAATTATTTGGGCAAAAGGCTCTGCGCAAAGGAGAATGGAAAGCGCTGTTCATCCCTGCGCCAAATGGCCCAAATCGCTGGCAGCTATATAATCTTAAAGATGATCAAGGCGAAACTCAGGATTTGGCAAAAAAATATCCAGAAAAGCTCAATGAATTACTCGAAGAATGGGCAACTTATGTCAAAGAAAATGGTGTGATTGAAAATGTGCAGCAACGAAGATTATTACAAAATGATCAGCTAGAACCGTTCGAAGCATAAAAATAACCAAGAGATTCGTATTTAGATTGAACTCAGCCAGCACTCATGCTGGCTTTTAAATTTGCCGCCTAAACAATATTTTAAAAGCTCTATATTTAAAAAATTACTATTAAATATAAAGATAAGATCATCAAAATATAAACTTAAGTTTGTATTGATAATGACAGTGTTCAATTACATAAAAATTAAAATCATCACAAAGAAAACACAAATGGAGTCCATTAATGTCAGTTCAAAAGCACACCTTTCATTTCAAGAGAAAAAGATTAGTTTTAAATAAAATTACGCAAAGTCTGTTTATTTCACTTATAGGGTGTGCAGGATATTCATCTCTTGTTTATGCCGAATCCACTTCAGCTACTTCAGGTGCAGTAGTAAAGGAAGTGATTACGTCAAATTCACAATTAAACAATAAAGCAGATGATGTTATTCAGCTTGCAGATGTTATTGTCACTACTCGAAGACGTGAAGAAAAAGCACAAAATGTTCCAACACCAATTAGTATTTTAAGTGCAAAGACACTAGAGACACAGAAACTCAGTAAGCTTGAAGATCTACAACAAGCTCTCCCCAGCCTTAATGTCGCTTTCTTAAACCCACGTCAATCGAGTGTAGCCGTTCGGGGTTTGGGCAATAACCCAGCCAGTGATGGTTTGGAAGCTAGTGTTGGGGTCTATCTGGACAATGTTTACTTAGGTCGTCCCGGCATGGCTGTATTTGATTTATTAGATATTGCTCAACTCGAATTATTACGTGGGCCACAGGGGACATTATTTGGTAAAAATACCACGGCGGGCTTACTAAACATTAGCTCAAAACAGCCGACCTTCGACCCAGACCATTCTGCTGAAATTTCTTTTGGTTCACGCAATTATTTGCAGGCTAAAGGAACGTTTTCAGATGCTCTATCCGAAAATGTAGCAGGCCGACTCTCTTTTTATAAAACGACTCAGGATGGTTTTATTCATAATACTTATAATAACAATGATTATAACAATACAGACCGTGAAGGTGTGCGCGGTCAAATTCTCTGGAAGCCGCAAGAGAATTTTAATTTACGTTTAATTGCAGATTACAACAAGCAAGACGATAATCAAGGCGCAATGGTGTTGTATTACGCTGGGCCAACGTTTAACAGTACCGTATATGGAAATAACTACAATCGTTACTTAGAAAATGCCACACAGTCAGGTGCTAAAAATCTTTACACCAACTGGAAAGACAAACAGATTCATTCAGATGCCCCACAACATATGTCTGTCGAACAAGGTGGTGGATCGGCAGAAGCCAATTGGTCGCTAGATAGCGGTAAAAAAATTACGTCGATTAGTGCATACCGTTTTTGGAACTTCACTCCAACCAACAGTGATTTTATTAGTTCAAATGCATTGACGAATGCCGGTGTTTCGGTTCGAGATAAACAGTACTCTCAAGAGCTACGTCTAACCTCTGCTGGAAATCAAAAAGTGGATTGGGTAACGGGCTTATATTACTTTCAGCAACAGTTAGACAATACGACTTTCTCTTTATATGGAGATACGGCGGACGCATTCTATCTTTACAACGTTCCGAGCGTGAGAACCTTAATTGCAAATGGTCAATCAAATATTTTGAATAATCGAGACTCGTATTCATATGGAACAACTGAAACAAAAAGCTCAGCATTATTTGGTCAAAGTACATGGCATGCGACTCCGAAGCTAGACATCACCACAGGGGCACGAGTCACCTATGAAGATAAATCTGCCAGTATCTATAGAATCGACCCTATCGGGGGTACCTCAGTTTCAGGTTTAAGCGTGGCAGAGCGTAATTTACTCAATGCCCAGCTTGGTGCATACGACTCGGGTGAACTGAAGCAACATGGATTAAGTTACTCTGGCTTACTGACTGGCAGCTATCGGGTAAATCCGAGCACACTGGCCTATGCAACGTATTCACACGGCGAGAAATCAGGTGGCTTTAACCTGAGCATTGGTTCTGCACCAACAGCAGGTGCGAACTCATTAAAGGTTGATCCTGAAAAAGCAGATAACTATGAAATTGGATTAAAACAGAATTTTCTTAATAATACCTTGCAGCTCAATAGTAATATATTCTGGATTGATGTATCAGACTATCAAACCACAAGCTATGAACAAGTGGGCAGTTCTGTCGTGAGCGTATTGGCCAATGCGGGTAAAGTACGCAGCCGTGGAATTGAACTCGATGCAACCTATCAGCCTATTCGGCGCCTTACACTTAATTTTAATGGTTCTCTTAACGATACCACCTATACAGAATATAAAAATGCCCCTGCTCCATCCAATATCAGCATTCCAACAGGTGTTAATACACAAGATCTGTCTGGAGAGCGTGTATATGGCGTACCAAAATGGGTTGCAAACTTCAATTTCCGTTATGACTTAGCTGAGCATAATAACTGGCAGCCCTATGTTTCAGGAAGTTATGCTTGGCGAGATTGGTCATATGGCTCTTTAGATAATAATCCGTACAGTGTCATTAAAGCCTATGGATTAACAAATGCGAGTCTAGGTGCACGACATCGTATTGGTGAAAATGAACTAGATGTTGCGCTATGGGTAAAAAACCTCACCAACGAAACCTATGTGACCAATACATGGAATTCTTCTAATGGTATTGTTCTCGCGAGTTTAGGTCAGCCTCGTACTATTGGTGCCACCTTGAAACTTAGCTTTTAACATATAAAATGTATAATCATTGCAGCATGGGCTTCTTAAAAATCATGCTGCAAATTTTGTATGAAGTTATGGCGTATTTAGAATAGTATCGATCTGAGTCAACTCATCTGTACTAAACATTGTATTTTGCAATGCTTTTAAGTTTTCGATGATCTGCTCTGGTCGACTAGCACCGATAATTGTCGATGTAATCCGCTCATCACGTAAAACCCATGACAATGACAGTTGAGCCAATGTTTGGTCTCGACGCTTTGCTATTTCGTTTAACTGCTGTATTTGCTGTAGCTTCAATGCAACAAGGTGCTCTGACTGTAAATAGCGACTACCACGCCCGATACGTGAGTCCTCAGGTACACCATTCAGATATCGTCCAGCCAATAGACCTTGAGCCAGTGGTGAGAATGTAATTACACCAAAACCTTCTTGTTTAGCAGTCTCCGTTAACCCTTGCTCAATCTGACGTTCAAAAAAATTGTAAATCGGTTGATGCAAAGTAAGTGGAACGTGATAGGCCTGAAGCAATTCTATCAACTGTAAAGTTAACTCTGGTGTATATCCAGAAGAAATCCCCACATAAAGAGCTTTACCTTGTTGCACAATATCAGCAAGTGTCTTAGCTGTTTCTTCAAGCGGTGTTTCTGGGTCATAACGATGTGAGTAAAAAATATCGACATAATCAAGCCCCAGTCGCTGTAAGCTCTGATCAAGACTAGCCATCAGATATTTTCGGCTGCTACCACCTTGCCCATAAGGTCCAGGCCACATGTCCCAGCCAGCCTTTGTCGAAATAATGAGTTCGTCTCGATATGGCTTGAAATCAGTTTTTAAAAAGTGCCCAATATTTTTCTCTGCACTTCCAAAAAGTGTTCCATAATTATTGGCTAGATCGAAATGATTAATTCCATGATCAAATGCCGTGTAAAGTACAGATTTTTGTTGCTGAATTGGAGTGTCATCTCCAAAGTTATGCCAGCAACCGAGTGACAATGGTGGTAATACCAAACCGCTATTTTTAATTTTTCGGTATTGGAATGATTGATATCGTTCTGAATTTGCGAGATACATACTTTGTCCTTTTATTCGGTAGCAGCCAAGAGGCCAAGGTTTTGTCTTAATGTTTGACCTTCGTATTCTTTGCGGAATAAATTGCGCTGTTGAAGGATGGGAATCACCAGATCGACAAAGTCTCTAATTCCGTTTGATATGACAGCAGGCATAATGTTAAATCCATCTGCTGCACCACTAACGAACCACTCTTCAAGCTGGTCGGCGATATATTCTGGCGTTCCAACCAAACAAAAATGCCCCCGTCCCGATGCAATACGTTGATAGAGCTGTTTAATGGTTAGACCCTGCTCTTGTCCGAGTGCCTGAATTAATTGCTGGCGACTTTGCTGCCCCGTTTGGGTTTCAGATAAATCTAAGGAAGCTAAAGGCTGATTCACATCAACACCGCTTAGGTCAAAATTGCCCAACATTCTTCCTAAAAGCCCAAGGCCAATGTCATCATCAATGAGTTCATCTAAAAGCTGTTGCTGTTTCTTAGCCTCTTCATGCGTATGTGCCACAAGCACATACATACCTGGCATGACCACTAACTCATGTTCTTGGCGATCAAAGTCTTCAAGACGTTGCTTTACGTCACTATAAAATTGCTGTGCAGCGGCTAAGTTAGATTGCGCAGTAAAAATGACATCTGCGGTACGAGCTGCCAGATTTTTACCTCGTTCTGAGCTACCTGCCTGAACCACCACAGGGTGAGACTGTGGACTTGGACTAATATTGAGTGGACCTTTTACCTGAAAAATATCACCGTAATGATTGAGCATGTGTACCTTATCTGGATTAAAGAACATACCTCTGGCTTTATCATGAATAGCTGCATCTTCATCCCAACTATTCCAAAGTCCTTTTACCACATCGTGAAATTCTTCAGCACGTGCATAGCGGTCTTGATGTTTGACATGTTCCTTTGTACTGAAATTTTTCGCTTCAAGTGCAAAATCGGTGGTGACGAGGTTCCATCCTGCACGTCCAGCAGAAATCTGGTCTAAAGAAGCAAACTTTCTTGCGAGATGATATGGCTCATTATAGGTTGTCGTGGCTGTTCCAATGAGGCCAATATGACGGGTTTGTGTCGCGATTGCCGAAAGTAATGTGAGAGGTTCAATCTCGTTACCGCGAATTTTGCCTGATGTCGCAGTTGCTGGATCAACAGCTAAACTATCGGCAAAAAAAATGGCATCAAATTTCCCTTCTTCAGCTATTTTTGCTGCACTTAAGTAGCGCTCATAGGGACTCAAGTTTAATTGGCTCGCTGGATGTCTCCAACTGGCCAAATGATGGCCATAACCGTCTAAAAATAAATTAAGGTGAAGCTTTCTTGTAGACGAAGGATTACTCATTTTAATCAGTCCAATGGATGGGCGTACACCTCGAAAAAAAACGAGGCGTACTAGACATACTTTTTAGAAATTTTTACGGAATGAAATGCCAAAATAGCGTTCATCATCTCTAGAGACTTGACGAGTAATACGGCTACCATTTGTGCTCAGTAAGGTCGCATATGATTTATCCGTTATATTTCGTACATTCAATGCCAATCGCCAGTCAGAAGCAGTATCAGCTAAAGCAATGCTCGCATTCAAAAGTCCATATGCACCCTGAATGGTGTTTTGGTTTTGGTCGAGACTGAACTGTACTTTGCTTTGCCATGCATATTGGGTTGAAAGTTCAATTTGCTTGTTATTTGCTAGAGTAAAATAGCGATCAAGCTGGGTATTAAATTTCCAATCCGGAGAAAATGGCAATGGTTTACCATTTACATTTGGGCAAGACGTATCGGCAGCTGGACATTTGAAGTCATCAATTCGTGCATGTGTATAGGCACCTGAAAAGTTTAGTGCCCAATTGGGATTAATCTTATATACCGAATCAATTTCAGCGCCATAGGTAGAGACACTTCCTGCATTAACCAAGCGGGTTATCGGGAAACCATTTGGATCGAGGGTTCTAAAATTTGCCTGATAGTTATCATAATCCGTGTTAAATAACGCCACATTGACACGCAGACGATTATTTAACCATTGAGATTTGAGACCCAGTTCGTAAGAGTTAGCCGTTTCAGGATCAATGACCGGTGTATCATTTTGCTGCATATTAAAATAAACGTTATATGCAGGACCTTTATAACCTCTCGAATAGGTAAAATAACCCAATATATTCGGTGTAAAGTCATATTGAGGTCCAATGCGGCCTGAAACTCCAGTTTCACTGGTCGATCCATCACTGCTAAATGAAGAACGAATGGCATTTCGGACACCTATACTGCTTGGAACAGTTGAAACTCGACTGTGATCATAAGACAACTCATCTCGAGTAACACGTAAACCCGCAATCCATCTCAATCGATTTGTGAAATGAAAGGTACCTTCACCAAATGCAGCATAGTTGGTGCTGTCTGTGTTATAGATTGCCTTACCAAAATCTAAGACATAGGCGTTAGAGGCATTGTTGTACCAAGTTGACTCGCGTTGATAAGTCTCATCGTTTTTGTTTTTTGAAAAATATAGACCCGCGACATAATCAAAAAAACCATGATCGAGTGGTTTAATTCTAATTTCTTGAGAAAATTGCTTACTGTTAACATGACCTAAATCGGCAATTCCAGCAAAATTTGGTGTTGGAGCAGCAAGTTGATCACTGTCACCAATCTGTGTGTTTTTCCATTGGCGAAAGGCTGTAATGGATGATAATTGATGATTGGTTAATGTCCAGTCTGCGGTAAGTGCTACACCCTGATTGGTATCATCAGTCGAGGCTTGAGTATTTTCAACTGTACTTCGATTGGTTGGAGATGCCACAACAGGCGATAATGCTGCTGCATAGTTGGCATCGGTATTTTTAACCACAATGCCTGTCGGAGCACTTCCTTTTTTATGCAGATAATCGGCAGTAAAGCCTAAAACTAAACTATCGGTAGGCGTATATTCAAATTTGGTTCTAAATCCATAGTTTTTATAGCCATTAACATCTTGATTTGTTGTAAGGTTGTCTACATTGCCATCAAAATTACCTAATAGCGCCGAGACATTGGCAGTTAATTTTTCAGGAATTAATGTACCAGATGCTCCTAGTTTAATTCGTTGTTCACCATCGTTCGTGGCATAGGCATCAATATAACCAGAGGTTTCACTGGTTGGATTTTTGGTCACAATATTAACTACACCCGCCGATGCATTTTTACCAAAAAGTGTTCCTTGCGGACCACGAAGGACTTCAATACGTTCCACATCTAATAAATCAAGTGTTGCTTGCCCCGGTCGGCTGTACACAACACCATCGATCACTGTTGAGACTGAAGGTTCGACACCCGGTGAAGTGGTAACGGTTCCAATACCACGAACAAATAAAGAAGTATCTTTATTGGAAGCTCCCGCCCGAAAGTTAACACTCGGTACTTGTGTTACCAATGTTTCAAGTGAGTTTCGCTGTTGCTTATCGAGTTCCTTTCCACTAATGACTGAAACAGCAACAGGTACTTTTTGGAGTGATTCTTCACGGCGTGTTGCTGTCACAACTACGGTCTCTAATTGAGCCACATCCTCTGAAGAACGTGCGGTGCTTGAGACTGTTTCTGCATGAGCTTGTCCCCAAACTGACAAGATACTCAGCGAAAGCAGACTTAAATTTAAAAATTTTTGTTTAGTTGCTAACGTGAACGGATCACGCGCTACACTCTTCGAATGTATCGACATTATTTACCCCATAATTAAGTTTTAAAAGACGGCGCTTATTTCACTGATTTCAAATATTCGTACTGCTGAGTTGGCTTCCAGTAAGTCTTTAAATTTGATTGTTCAAGTGCTTGATTTACAAATAACGGATTAATCCAGCTTTTGACGTCAATATTTTTGCGTATCAACCCTTGTTGCGTAGCCAAAGTAATTTTTTGCTGCAATTGTTGGGTGTAATAGCCATCAAATAAAGGTGAATATAAAAACTTCAGATTTACACCATTGAGTTCTTGAGCATAGATAGATGCCGGATAACCCGATTGGGTAAAAAAGAGTGCGACTTGAGGTACTCGATTTTGCTCATTTGAGAGCCAGTTCAGCCCTTTTACAACCTGAGTCACCACCTGTTGTGTTTCATTAGGATGTTGTCGAATAAAAGATTGACGACCTAAGAACACACCTTGAGTAGATCCTGCACCATTTAACTGACGACTACTGATAGGCAAGTTAACGATGTGTTTGTCACGTAACGCAAAAAATCGAGAAGGTCCCCATGAAGCATCAATTTTTTTTGCGGCCAAAGCAGCGTTGACGGCGTTAAAGTCTAAATTGACCACTCGCACATCGCTAAGCTTTAAACCTTGGCTGTTCAATGCACTCACAAATGACAATTCATCTGCTGTCCCTCTTAACAAACCAACGCGTTTTCCTTTTAATTCAGCAAAGTTTTTTATCGGAAGATCAGATCTTACTGCTAGATAATTGGTGATGCCACGCGCCGTTGGAACAAGTAATTGGGTATCTAATCCATTGGCTTTACCAATGATTGGAGGTAAATCCCCTAAAAAGGCAAAGTCCAGTTGATTGTTGGCCAATGCTTCATTAATGGCTGGCCCAGCACCTTTAAAGAAGTGCCATTCCACTTTGACATTTTTTTTTGCAAGTTCTTGCTCAAGCCATTTTTTGTTGTAAAGCACATCAACAACTCCACCACCCGCGTGTTTTTGACCAGCAGTCAAATCGGGAGAACCAATTCGGATTGTTTTAAGGCTTTCAGCATAACTGGCATGTCCAAAAGCCAATAAGCTCAGCAAGATCAATTTTTTAAAAATTGATGGTTTCATTATATCTTCCATATTTTTATTGATAAATCAGCGTTGTATTGCTTAGAGGCTTAAGACGTAGAAGGCTTAATTTGCCTACTCGCTTTGCCATCGATATCAACAGGAACATCGCCTGCCAACGTAACGCGTCGCATGATACGCAAGGCATTACCATAATCATTGACGGCTAAATGCTGAGTGGCGCGGTTGTCCCAAATAGCGACATCTCCGTCCTTCCACGTCCAGCGAATCGTGTTTTCTGGTTTGGTAATACGATCTTGAAAAATTTCAAATAGCTTGTTGGACTCTTTAGCAGTCAGACCCACAAATCGTTTAAAAAATTGGCCTAAAATTAAGGTTCGCTTACCTGTTTCAGGATGTACTCTGACCAATGGGTGTTCCGCCTCATAGACCGTTGAAGCAAAGATTTTTTGATGACGTTTTACAACTTCATCACTTGCGGAAGGCCGAAAGCCACCATAATCAAAATCATTGGTGTGAATCGCACGGAGCTGATTAGCAAGGAGCTTTAGCGGCTCTGGCAATTCATCATAGGCTGCCTCTGTATTTGCCCATGTGGTATCGCCCCCTCGATGAGGTGTAGTTACCGCTCTTAGAATGCTAATTTTTGGATAATTTGATACAAAGGTAACATCGGTATGCCAAACGTCTGCACGACCGTCATGACGGGAATCAAGCTCAAATATATAAGTCGAACCCTCTGCCACTGGAACAGTAGGATGTGAAATAGGTTGCCCAAGCAATTCGGCAAACTTTTCCTGTTCTTGATCGGTTAAATGTTCCTGATTACGAAAAAAAATAACTTTATGTTCAAGCAATGATTGCCTAATTTGATTCAAGACCTCAGGGTTAAGGTGTGAAGATAATTCAACACCATTAATTTGCGCACCGATACGACCTGCTAAAGGGATCACATCGATTAACTCACTCACTGGTTTTTTTATTAATAAATCTGCCATATCATCGTTCTCGTCATTGATGATATGAGTTTAGAAATTACCCCCTTTAAATTCTGCAACAAAAATTACATAGCATTTCTGCATTTATGAAAAATTATTCATAATTCGTCATAATCTTTTTAGTGCAGTAAGGCCTTTAATTTGTCGATGTCTTTAACAGAGATATGATTGTATTTTGTTTCTATAATGCCTTCTTCAACAAACCACTGAATTTCCTTTCTGATACTTTGTCTCGATATTTTTAAAAGTTCAGCTAAATTTTCTTGTGAGAGTTTTAATAAAACCTCAATGCCTTTTTGAGTCTGAGTCGAAAAAAATTCGATTAAATAGATGAGCTGTCGCGCAATTTGTACCTTTAAAGGTTGCGTAGAGGTGTGATAGATATCATTGTCTAAAAGACGTGTTCTCTGGCATACCAGTTTTAAAACCTGATATAGCATGCGTGAATTGTGCTGTATGGTGTGCTTAAAGATATGCTCTGGAATAGTTGCAATCACAGTTGCTTCGTGTGCAACATATTCATGCTCTAAGGCAGATTCAGAAATAAGATAGACAATATTTAATAGTGCGCCTGTAGGAATAAAACGATGAATAAGATATTTCCCATCGTATGAATTCCAACCTAACTTGAGCACACCACTTAAAACAATGATGATTTCACGACAGTCTTGATTTCTCGAATATAGCACTTGCCCTTGATATAGATGCTTTATCTTAATTTCATTAAATAATTTCTGCTTTTCTTCAAGCGAACATGCGTCCATGAATTCACATTCTGACAGCATTTGTTCAGCCAGTTTTTTATATTCAAAGGTAATGTTGAAATCTTGATAACGATTGATATGAGTTTGATCTAATAAATCTAAAAAATGATCATAGTTATTTCTTCTTTTATCGTTATAAACAAGTGTTGTCATTCGCCATCTCACCATCAAATTGAAGCTCTAAAATAGACCATACAACCTAATCGTGAAATTCAAGTTTAATATAAATTTAGATTAAACAATTATATAAAAATCAAGATCTCAAATTTGGATCTTGATTTTCTTTCGTCTTGTTTATTTTGATAGAACTTAAGACTTAGGCGACGTAATGACTGATAGTTTATCAACGCCTACCCGTTCTATGCTGGCCAGTAACTTGGCAACCGTACCATAAGGAACCGTCTCATCTGCATTCAGGTTCAGAGCCAGTTTAGGATTGGCTGCCTTACGCGTTTGAATGGCCTGTTCGAAGTGTTCAAGAGTGACTTTATCTTTATCCAGATAAATTTCTCCTTTTGGATTAACACTAATGACTACTGCCTTGGTTTGATCTGTCACCTGTGTTGGTGCCGCTTTGGGTAAGTTTACCTTAACAGTATTGGTGAGTAAGGGCGCCGTGACGATAAATACAATCAACAGAACCAACATCACGTCTACTAAAGGGGTAATATTGATCTCGCTGACGACATCATCTTGTTCTGATGTTGAAATTGCCATTATGCATATACCTTTTCTTTATTGTGGGTATGGCTTAACTCGCTGGCTGGAGTGCTCGTATTTGTTGTTTTTGCCTTGACTGTCTTAAGCTGGAAACCTGATTTTTGGTTGAGGCTGACAAAATCGGTCGCAAAGTCATCTAGTTCGGCACCAATAGTTTTTACTTTACGCACGAAATAGTTATATGCAAGTACCGCTGGAACAGCCACTGCAATCCCGATGCCTGTTGCAACTAGCGCTTCACCAATCGGCCCTGCAACGACATCCATACTGGCATTACCCGAATGTGCAATGGCCTGTAAAGCATGGATAATCCCAAAGACTGTACCAAATAACCCAATGAAAGGTGCATTATTACCAATTGATGCGAGCAAAGCAGAACCTTTTTCTAACTGGCGACGTTCTGACAAAATTTGTTTGCGTAAATGACGCTCGAGTAAATCTTGACGACTCCAGCTATGTTGTAAATCTTGATGAGTATCATCGTCTGCATCGGCAAGTGTTTTAAAACCAGTATTTGCAATGCGTGCCACTGGTCCTTGCCCTGCTTCCGATTTTTGAATCGCATCTTGCAGATTTTTGGCACTCCAGAATTCTTCTGCAAAGGCCTTACTTTGGCGGTCAGCTTTTTGGGTTTGAACCAGTTTAATGACAATCAAACCCCACGTCACAACTGAAAAAGCAACCAATAACCAGATAGTCCCATCGTGGATCAGGGAGTTTATATCACTCATGTTAAAATTCCTTATAGATCAATATTAAGTTAAAAATTATTTCGGGAGCTGATAGTGAATAGGAACATCGACCCATCCTTCGACTGGTGTTTTCCCTTTTAAGGCGGGTGAGAATTTCCATTGTTTTACGGTTCTCACCGCTGCACTATCGAGTATTTTTTTGCCACTGCTCTGTTTGACTGTCACGTTATCAGGGCTGCCATTTGGCAAGACTCTTACCCTCAAGATGACTGAACCTTCCCAACCTCGATCAAGAGCCTGTTCAGGATATTCAGGCGCTGGATTACTCAAATAACCTGCATAACCCTTTGCTTCTGTAACAGGCAAGTTGTCATCAGCAGCTTTCGCAGGTGCTTCAGCGGGTTTTGAAACGGGTTGCTGAACAGGAGCAGCCACCACGTTTTTAGTTAAGGGTTCCGCTACAGGTCGTGGTTGCTCTACTGCCTTATGCTGTTCAACAGGTTTATTAGGCTGCTCAACGTGTTTCTGTACGGGTTTTGGTGTCTCTATTTGCTTTTGTACAGGCTCAGGCTTTGGGCTAACAGGCGGTATCTTTGGCTTTTGCACCACTGGAGGGATTTTAGGTTCAATCACCTTAGGTGGTTCAGGCGGTTTGACAATCTCTATCACCACAGGGTCAGGTGTTTTGACATCAAGCTGAGGTGTAGGAAGTTGTTTGGCGATATACCAGATTCCCAAATGTGCCGCAGCAACGGCGACAATCGCAATTGCTAAAGCATTCTTTTTTGGCCCAGCAGGCTCATTTCCAACATCTACGTTATGGCTAAAAGGATCATTAACCGTCGTTGTCTGGCTGACCTGATTGGATAATTGCTCAAATAAAAATGCTTTTCTAATCGAGCCTTGACTAAATTCACTCATCAATAACTCCTATTAACCAATTTTGTCTTCGGTCAAAATCCGAAAAATCTGTTCTTTTAATTGATGCAATTCAAAACTTGAACGATTTCGGGGACGCGGCAAGTTGACAGGAATAATCTGTTCAACACGACCAGGTTTAGGTTTTAAAATCACTACACGATCTGCCAGAGTTACGGCCTCTTCCACATCATGCGTAATAAAAACAGTGGTCATTTTTTGTTGAGATTGAATGCGTAGCAATTCATTTTGCATTTGATGCCGTGTTAATGCATCCAAAGCACCAAACGGTTCGTCTAACAGAAAAATACGTGGCTGCACCACAAGACTGCGTGCAATGGCTACACGTTGAGACATTCCACCAGATAGTTGGTGTGGATAAGCTTTTTCAAAGCCATTTAAGCCAATCAATTCAATTGCTTTCTGGACCAAAATATCTTTATCACGCGCAGTTAACACCTCATTTAATAAACCCAGCTCAATGTTTTGCTCAACGGTAAGCCAAGGAAATAAGCGATGTTCTTGAAAAACGACCGCTCGATCGCCGCCAATGCCGCTTACATCGGCACCATCAATTAAAATTCGACCATCAAAATCTTGATCTAGTCCTGCCAAAAGACGTAAGAGCGTAGATTTACCGCAGCCACTGCTACCTACAATCGCAATAAACTCGCCTTCTTTAATTTCCAGATTAAAGTCGTGAATGACTTTGACAGGTTGTTGATTGACGACAAAAGACTTGTGGACATGGTGAAATGCCACACGTGTTTGAGCATTAGCTTGAAAAGATTGGTGATGTTTTTCAGTATTTGTATTAAGGGTAATTGTCATGGTCTGACCTCAATTTTTTCGCCAAGATGTTGCGTAGTTTTCAGTTATTTTGCCTAGCCATGCCAGAATCGCCCCTAAACCAGCGACTAAAACGGTTGCTGCTATCACACGCTCCATTTCAAAGTTTTGCTGTGCTGCCATCATGTAGCTACCTATGCCAATTCCAGAGCCCATCAAGTATTCAGCTCCAAAAGATGCCATCCACGAATAGAGCAAGGCCAGTCGAAACCCAGCAAACATTGAAGGTGCAATGCTCGGTAAAATCAAAAGCGTTAAGCGTTGAAGCAATGTCATTCTTAAGGTGCTTGAGACTTCAACAAGCTGCATTGGAATGCTCGACATGCCTTTCCATGTCGCAATAAACATCGGAAAAAATGTCGCTATTGAAATGAAAACAATTTTTGATAAATCTTCGAGCCCAAACCAAGCTGTCAGTAGCGGAATCCAAGCAAAAATGGCAATGAGACGTAATGTGTTGAGTGTAGGTGCCAACAGATTTTCAATAGGTTTAAATAACCCCACCACAATTCCTACTGACGCCCCAATTAACCCACCAATAATCAAACCCAAAATTGCACGATAAAGGCTGTAATACATGGCGGTAATGAGAGAGAAATCTTGAATGCCTGACCACAGTGCCTCTAATACTTTCCATGGCGCAGGCAAAATTTGACTCGAAATCAAGTTAAACCAACTGCTCACTACCCAAAGCACCACTAAACTCAAAGGTAAAACCCACGATTTGAAAACATCGGTTCGGTTTTTTTTATGAAAAGTATGAGCACTCAAAGCAGCATGGGGCCAAAACACAAACTTACGTTCAATTCGATGCAGGATAAAATCGAAAATAATTCCGACAGATGCGATCACAAAAATCGTGACAAAGACAATATCAAGCTGAAATAGCTGACGACCTGTTACCATCAAATATCCAATACCTTCCGATGAAGCCAACAACTCAACAGCAATTAAGCTCGTCCAGCCTGCTGCAACAGCTAGTCTTAAACCCGTAAAGAAATATGGAAGTGTGGCTGGCAGTACAAGTTTTGTGAGCAAGGTTAGCCGATTAAACTGTAAGATTGCTGCCATTTCTTTGAGTTTGGGTTGAATGTCACGTACCCCTGCCTGAGTATGTAAAGCAATCGGCACCATTGTGGCCTTAAAAATGATGAAAATTTTTAAACTATTTTCGATGCCAAGCCAGATCATGAGCAAAGGCAACCAAGCCAATGTTGGGATAATAACCAACGCATAAAACGTTGCAGATAAGTATTGTTCTGCAATGCGGCTATAGCCCAATAAAACACCTAGAAATACGCCGCCTAACACACCTGACAATAGGCCAAGACCAAAGCGCTCAAGACTGATCGCAAGCTGTGACCATAGATCTTGAGATGCGATTTCAACGAAAGAATGCCACGTGTCTTTTGGGGTCGGTAAAATTTGAGCAGGCATCCATTGTTCATTTGATGCAATCCACCAAAGCGCAAACAAACACACTGGTACAATCCAAAAGATCGCAAGTGAGTTAAAATATTCAACCGAAAATAACCAGTACTTTTTTGTATTCTTCCAGACAAGGTCAGATGAATTCTTTTGTGAAATGATGTCTTTCATATCTCGATATATATCCATACATTCTGCCGTTATAGATCTCTCAGAATGATTAACTAAACGTATACCTGATGATCATTTATCCACGCTATTCAGATTTAATGTGAGACGTGTTGTGATCATGTTTGGTGTTATGCTCTGGATGAGAGTAAAGAGAAATGTTTTTTTTAACTGTCTACACAGGTACAAAGATCAGACAATATTTATATTTATAAATAAGAGATAAAGATAAACGCTTACTATTTTTAATAAAATCATTTTTATTTGACTCGATCATTTTTTATGAGTTCTTTTTTTATATTTTATATATAGAAATTATATTTAATTATTTTTAAGAATAAAGAATTGGGCATAGCATATTCTTATATTGAAATGATTTAGTTTTAAGGATGCTTTTCATGAATGCCAAAATTAATACATCAGACCATTTAAAATCTGCAGAAAAGATATCGTCGGAGCATATATTCCAACAAGCACAACAATACGCAGAAGATCATGATCTTAATTTCACTGGTAGTGTTTCTCCTGTAGATGCATGGCATTTAATTCAACAGGGACAAGCAGTTCTGGTCGATGTTCGTACTAATGAAGAACGTAAGTTTGTCGGCTATGTTCCAGAAAGTATTCACATTGCCTGGGCGACAGGTACCGCTTTTAATCGGAATCCACGTTTTTTAAAAGAATTGGAGAATAAAGTCGGTAAAGATAAAACGATCCTGCTACTTTGCCGTAGTGGTAAACGTTCAGCGCTTGCAGCAGAAGCCGCCTTTAATGCGGGCTTTGAGCAAATTTATAACATTTTGGAAGGATTTGAAGGTGATTTAAATCAACAGCAGCAGCGTAATAGCCAAAATGGTTGGCGTATTCACCAACTCCCATGGCAACAGGATTAACTCAACCTTTATATCGCAAATCATTTAAATCACTTCATTAAGGAATAAATGTGGCTAAATGGGATATTTCTCCTGTTGTACAAGGTTTACAACAGGCACGTCACGAATGGCGTGAACGTCAAAATCGTATCAAAGAAATTGGGGGACGAGAATTACCATCTAAAGAGGTTTTAAAGTCAATTCTTGATGACTTGTGCGGCATTCTTTTTCCAATGCGTCTGGGACCAGCAGACCTACGTCAGGAAACTGAAGACTATTATATTTCCTATACACTAGACCGTGTTTTAAATGCATTATACGGTCAGGTCAAACTTGCTTTAGATTATGAATTAAAAAGCAAGTCTAGACAAAATTATGAGCAGGATAGCGCAGCAATTAGTCAACAAGCAGAAATTGTTGTTCAAAATTTTGCAAAGACCTTACCACACATACGCCGCTTACTGGATGCAGATGTTTGTGCCGCTTATGAAGGTGATCCCGCTGCACACAGTGTAGATGAAGTTCTACTATGCTATCCAGGTATATTGGCAATCATTCATCATCGTCTGGCCCATCAGTTATACCCACACGTTCCACTATTATCGCGAATTATTTCCGAGCTTGCACATTCTGCGACGGGTATTGATATACATCCTGGTGCAAGCATTGGTTCAGGTTTCTTCATTGACCATGGTACGGGAATTGTGATTGGAGAAACATGTATTATTGGAGAAAAAGTCAGAATTTATCAAGCGGTGACTTTAGGTGCCAAACGCTTTGAAACCGATGCAGATGGCTCGCTCAAAAAAGACTACCAACGTCATCCAATTGTAGAAGATCAAGTGATTATTTATGCAGGTGCAACAATACTAGGCAGAATTACCATTGGTAAAGGCTCTGTCATTGGTGGCAATGTCTGGTTAACACATAGCGTACCTGCAGGTAGCCAGATATTACAATCACCATCAGAATCACATCATCAGAAAAAAACGGCTTAATACTTTACTGATTTTTTAAATATGAGGTTCTCTATTAATAACACGGCGCTCCAATAAGATTAAATCTCTTTTTTATAATGTTTTTTCATAAATATATATTTATGAAGAATAAGAGCGATATTTATAGGAGGTTATATTAATTTATTATTTTAAAAAATCTATAAAGCAACTTAGGCTGCTTAAAGAAAATAAAAGCTCCAGATTAGGCTATTCATTTAAAAACACCATGACTGTCATATTAGGAAACCTTATTCATGACAAAAAACACTGAAAAAGTTCAACTTGCACTTGGGGATCATGCAGCTAGGCAGTTGGCGAACGCGACTAAAACCGTTCCTCAACTTTCTACGATTACACCACGCTGGTTAACCCATCTATTACAATGGATCCCTGTTGAGGCAGGTATTTATCGTGTAAACCGCGTCAATAATACTGATGATATTCAGGTTGCTTGTACGCAACGTGATGAAGCTACCCTCCCTCAAACTTTTGTAGATTATGACCCTCAACCACGAGAATATTTTCTCAATGGCGTTTCTACCGTTCTTGATATTCATACCCGTGTAGCGGATCTTTATAGTAGTCCACATGACCAGATTAAAGAGCAACTTCGCTTAACGATTGAAACCATTAAAGAGCGTCAAGAGAGTGAACTGATCAATAACCCTGAATATGGTTTATTGGCAAGTGTTTCAGATGAACAACGCATCTCGACACTTAATGGTCCCCCAACCCCAGATGATCTAGATGATTTACTTCGTAAGGTATGGAAGGAACCAGGATTCTTCCTTGCCCATCCCGATGCGATTGCAGCATTTGGTCGCGAATGTACACGTCGAGGTGTACCACCACCAACAGTGAGTTTGTTTGGTTCTCAGTTCATCACATGGCGCGGAATTCCACTTATTCCGTCAAATAAAATCCCGGTTGAAGACGGAAAAACTAAAATTTTACTCCTGCGTGTGGGTGAAAAGCGTCAAGGCATTGTTGGACTATTTCAACCAGGTCTTGCAGGCGAGCAATCACCAGGTTTATCCGTTCGGTTTATGGGAATTAATCGTAATGCGATTGCATCCTATCTGATTTCTTTATATTGCTCACTTGCAGTATTAACAGAAGATGCATTGGCTGTATTAGATGATGTGGAGATCGATAAATATCATGACTACCCAGTTAACTACAAATAATATTACGGGTAGTCCAAACAGTGAAGTGGCTGGAATTTCACCCCCAGCCAACTTTCCTGATGAAGCCACCCTATCCCGTCTCGCAAGCGAGTTTTTTGCAGCCTTACCAAGTTCTGGCGGTCATGCATCTGGACTTAATCTGGACCTACCCAATGTCGGCACTCCACCACATGCTCCACAACCTGTCGAACCTGTGGCAGCGTTAAGTGGACGTGCTCCAAATATTGCTTACCAGAAAAGTTTGAATCCTGAATACCCTGAGCATATACCCAATTATCCAGATTATCCTGAACGTCGTGCTATTGCTTCTTCTCCTGTGATTGGAGGGGCAAACTTGCCACGACCACCCATTGAACCACATTTTCCACAAGCAATTCATCAGCAGCCAAATGTCCCTTTGGTAAGCCCAAATGTGCCATTAAATCGTGAACAATCGCCTTTTTATTTCCTAGATGATCTTGCGTCTCCGACAAAATCAAGTTCAGATTTTGATGTGACAAATCATTCAACACCCCAATCATCTCAGTTACCTCAAGGAGAAAAACTAAACGCCCTGTTGCGTGAAGATCGTCCAAATATCACTACTGCACATCAACCACATACCACATCATCAGGATTCTACTTTCTTGATATTCCAAAAGTTGAACAGTCATATCAGAACTATGTGCCGTCTCAATCCACTTTTGTAACCAATAGTGCTCAGCCCTTAGACATACACGCCATACGGCGCGATTTTCCAATCCTTCAGGAACGTATTAATGGGCGGCCTCTGGTATGGTTTGATAATGCAGCCACGACTCAAAAACCGCAATCTGTGATTGATCGTATTGCTTATTTTTATCAACATGAAAATTCCAATATTCATCGTGCTGCACATGAACTTGCAGCACGTGCAACCGATGCTTATGAACATGCACGTAATGTAGTCGCTCGTTTTATTGGGGCAAAATCATCCAAGGAAATCATTTTTGTTCGTGGGACCACCGAAGGCATTAATTTAATCGCCAAAACCTGGGGCGAACAAAATATTGGTGAAGGTGATGAAATTATTGTCTCTCATCTGGAACATCATGCGAATATCGTACCCTGGTATCAGCTCAGCAAAAAAACTGGAGCCAAATTGCGGGTTATTCCTGTGGATGATACAGGTCAAATCCTTCTTGAGGAGCTACCTAAACTTATTAATGAACGTACTAAACTGGTCTCAATCACTCAAGTTTCAAATGCTTTAGGAACGGTCACTCCCGTCGCTGAGGTCATTAAAATTGCTCATAGCAAAGGAGTTCGTGTATTGGTGGATGGTGCTCAATCTGTTTCGCACATGCCAACCGATGTACAAGCGATTGATGCCGATTTCTTTGTGTTCTCTGGACATAAAGTATTTGGGCCAACAGGCATTGGTGCTATTTATGCCAAACCTGAAATTCTGGAGACAATGCCAGTATGGGAAGGTGGTGGTAATATGATTCAAGATGTGACATTTGAACAAGTCATTTACCAACCTGCCCCGAATAAATTTGAAGCAGGTACTGGTAACATTGCCGATGCCGTGGGTCTAGGGGCTGCGCTGGAATATGTCGAACGGATTGGTATCCACAATATTGCCCGTTATGAGCATGATTTACTTGAATATGGTCAACATGCCTTAAGCAGTGTAACTGGCTTGCGGCCAATTGGAACAGCAAAAAATAAGGCCAGTGTGATGTCATTCATCCTTGATGGTTATTCTACTGAACAAGTAGGCAAAGCTCTTAACCAACATGGTATTGCAGTTCGTTCAGGACATCATTGTGCTCAGCCTATTCTACGCCGTTTTGGTGTGGAGCAAACCGTACGCCCTTCGTTGGCTTTTTATAATACTCACGAAGAAATCGACTTAATGATTTCAGTCTTAAATCAACTCGCTAGAAATAAACGGAGTATTTAAAACCTTAACACGTAGAAAAAGACAGTATTAAAGCCATCTTTTTCTACGTCACCTCTATTTCGGATAAAAAATTGACTAGAAAAATAAGAGGCCTAGAGTCATCAGTCGAGCGACCGCACCAAATTCCGATTATGAAACTATTGCTTTAAACAGAATTCAGGTAAATTCAACTTTTCAATAAAGAAATATTCATACTAAATCAAAAAATTTAAGTTCAATCTCTTTGATCATTATTCTTTCACTATATACAATTCATTTTAATTGCCATAAATTATTCATCTCATATGAGCCCAGAAAATCCGTTTTTAAATCATGAAAAGAAAGAACAAGAGCGTCAAGCCAAACGTGATGCTGTGCTTTTAGCAGCGGTAAAAATTTTTAATGAACAAGGTTTTCACTCAACCTCACTCGATGACGTTGCAAAGAGTTTGGGAATTTCCAAACCGACGATTTATCACTATTTAGGCAATAAAGAACAGGTTTTGCTTACTTGTGTCGAAATTGGATTACAACAGTTGATCGAAGCCGCAAAAGATGTCGAAAAGCAATCAATCTCTGGTTTTGAAAAACTTAGACGTTTTTTATTCTTATATGGTTGCCGCAATTTAGATGACTTTGGTCGTTGCGTGATTTTAACTCATGATGATGCACTTTCGAAAGAAGGTTTAGTTAAATTTAAAGCACTCAAACGCGTTGTACATGAAGCACTTTTAAATATTATTCGTGATGCTCAGCTAGATCAATCCATAAATGCAGAACACGATCCCAAAATTCTAGCAGCGACTTTAACAGGTGCCATTAACTGGTCGGCAAAATGGTATAATCCAAATGGTGTTTTAAGCAAAGAAGAGACCATTCAAAAAATGGTTGATATTTTAACCTACGGTTTCGAAAAAAAATAAGTTAGAGCGGCCTAATGCTCTAACTTAATCAATTGTAAATGCGTCTCAGGGGTGTAAATTAACTGTTTTTATAGCGTTGTATCAGCTCTTTAAATGGCAGTGTATGATCACTTAATTGTTCTGTTGGAATACTGATTGATTGCTGAATAATGGCTTTGCCTTGTATAAAATCAGCAGGCCGATTGACACAATCCAGTGCTATGATTGTGCCTTGACGTAAATAAATCACGGTAAATGAGCCTGAGTCGGGTTCACTGCGTAGAACCTCCTGATCATAGCCAATTGAAAGCCCAATCGTTTGTAATTTCAGATCATACTGATTTGACCAAAACCACGGTATGGCCGCGTAGTCTTCACCTTTATCTAAGATTTCTTTGGCGACAATCATGGCTTGATCATTGGCATTTTGTACAGATTCGAGTCTGATACGCTGTCCATCGGCAAAAATATTTTCATGATTAGCACAATCGCCAATTGCAAAAATATCAGGCAGAGAAGTTCGGCAACGGCGATCCGTTTCAATGCCATTACTCGATATCGCACCTGCCTCAATCAAAGCATTAATTTCAGGGTTTAACCCTATCCCAACAATTACCATATCCGTCGCAATTCGTGTTCCATTGGCGAGTATCACCGTATGCACACGCCCCTGATCACCTTCAAGATGATCCACTCCTTGCCCTAAATAAAATTCAATGCCTTTTTGCTGATGATATTGCTGATAAAAATCAGAAATTATGGGCCCTGCAACACGCGCCAGCACTCTTGACTGTGCTTCAACCAAAGTCACATCTCGATTAATTTTGCGTAATGCACTGGCAGCCTCTAAACCAATATATCCACCACCAATGACCACACATTTTTGAACACGATCAAGCTCCTGATTAATGCGATCTACATCTTCGCGATTACGAATATAATGAATCCCGTCTAAATCTGCACCTTCACAACTTAGCCGACGTGGTTTTCCACCAGTCGCCCAAATCAATTTTCCATAGTGATATTCGTGGTTTTGCTGGGTCAAAATACGATGTGACTGGGCATCAATCTGAATCACGCGTTGTCCAAGCTTTAGGTCAATATTTTTATCCTTCCAAAACTGTTCTGGACGCAACAAAATTCGCTCAAACGTTTTTTCACCAGAGAAATACTCTTTTGATAATGGTGGTCGCTCATAAGGCAAATGTAATTCTTCACCGATCATCAAAATTGATCCAGTAAATCCTTGTTGTCTGAGTGCGACAGCCGCCTGTCCGCCCGCATGCCCTGTGCCCACGATAATCACATCGTAATTTGACATTTATTCCTCCAGTGCAATTTCAACTACAAGATCATCACATTGTTCATCAATGATGACCTGACAGGCTAAACGAGAAGATTCGCGGCGTGATAAGCTACTATCGAGCATGTCATTTTCGTCATCACCCAATGGGTTTAAATGAGCATAGCCCTCCAGAATGTACACATGACAAGTAGCGCAAGAACAACAGCCACCGCATAAAGCGCTAATATCCCCAACTCCCGCATTTCGCAAGTTCTCCATGAGTGAAAGTTGATTTTCAACGGTAACCGAGGTGCGTTCACCTTCACGAGTGACAATGGCAATCGTTGGCATAAAACTCTCCTTTTTTTTTCTAATGATGGGCATGTTCAGGAATGAGAACCGCTTTTATACAGCGGCCTTGTGCCTGATCTTGTATGGCCTGATTAATTTCACTTAGTGCATACTTTTTGATAAGTTTGTCGAAAGGAAATTTGCCTGCTTGATAATGTTGAATCAATTCTGGCAAGAAGGTATCCAGATCACTATCGCCTTCGATAATGCCGTGAATACGGTGACCAAAAGTAATGAGTGACACCAGATTGACATTGAGTGTGGTTTCTACACTGGGCGGAACTCCGACTAATCCAAGTAAACCATGACTGCCCAATGATGCCAGTGCCGCTTCAACCACTTCACCTCGTCCACTCGATTCAAATGCAAAATCGACACCTTGCGGTAAGATATTGCGGATGTGTTCGGTAATATTACCCTGTGCTGGATCAATTACATGATGCGCACCCAACTCAAGGGCCAGTTCACGACGTGAAGCCATTGGTTCAACTAAAATAATGGTTGCGCACTGTTGAATGACGGCTCCCATTACCGCTGCCAAACCAACAGGCCCCCCGCCAAAAATCGCAATAGTCGAACCTTGAGGACAAGCCAGTGAACGCATCACCCCTCCTGCACCTGTTTGTAAACCACAACCAAGTGGTCCTAAAATTTCGATCGGTAAATCCTGAGCAACCTTAACAATGTTACGTTCATTGGCAAGCGCATGACTGGCAAAGGAAGATTGTCCGAAGAAATAACCCGATACCGCCTGATCATTTTGTTTTAGCGTAGAGCTTCCATCTGGGCGCGCACCGACATAGTTGAGCTGCGGAAACTGAGTACAATAAGGTGGTAAATGTTCTTTACAGCGTGGGCATTCACCACAACTGTTAAAACTCATTAAGACATGATCACCCACGGCCACTTTGGTCACTGCTTTACCAATTTTTTCAACCACACCTGCTCCTTCATGTCCAAGAACTGCGGGAAGTGGAATTGGAATTAAACGATCGCGAGCGACCAAGTCGGTATGACACAACCCCACACCTTCAATACGGACCAAGACTTCATGATCTTTTGGCTCATCAAGTTCAACCTGTTCAATACTAAAATCCTGATGCGCCTGACGCGCCACTGCTGCTGTAATTTTCATTGCATTATTCCCTTAATCCATTTAATTTTTTAACTTAAAGCCATAATCACAGACTTAGACTCCAGATATGCATCTAAAACTTCCTGTCCATTTTCACGACCTATTCCAGATTGCTTAAAGCCTCCAAATGGGAAGTTCGGATCTGCCAATAAAGCACAATTCACAAACACGGTACCCGCATCCAGCGCTGCTGAAACTTGATGGGCAATGGATAAATCCTGGGTCCAAAGATGTGCTGCCAAACCATAAATGCTGTCATTACTCAGTTGAATGGCTTCATCTAGACTCTGGTATGCTGCAGTGGCAAGTACTGGCCCAAATACTTCTTCTTTCATAATCGCGGCATGTGCAGGAACATTTTTTAAAATGGCTGGACGAACGTAAAAACCGTGTTCGGGTAAAGTCATTGCGGATAAATCAAGTGACTCGATTCCTTGTTGCTCTGCTTTATTCAAAAATTCTTGAATACTGTGCTGTTGACGGGCATTGACTACGGGCCCCAATTGCGTATTTGGATCATCGCTAGACCCTATTTTCAGGGTTTTGGTAAATGCGGCTAAACGCGCTAACACCTCATCATAAATGTCATGATGCACGTACAAACGTGTTCCTGCATAACAGACTTGTCCTGTATTAAAAAAACAGCCCATCGCAATGGTTGGAATGGCTTTATCCAAATCTGCATCTTTATGCAAAATGACTGGAGACTTTCCGCCAAGTTCTAGCGTTACACGTTTAAAATCGGCAATACTAGCCTGTAAAATAGAACGTCCTGTTTGAGTTGATCCTGTAAAGGCAACTTTAGCAATATCTGGATGAGTGGCCAGAGCATGACCAATGTCACTGTTACCGGTCACGACATTAAAAACGCCTTCGGGAAAACCAATCTCTCGTGCAATTTCTGCCAAACGTAAAGCTGTGAGGGGTGTGTCTGACGCAGGTTTCAGTACAATGCAGCAGCCTGCTGCTAGTGCAGGCGCAATTTTCCACATTGACAAAACACTTGGAAAATTCCACGGCGTGATGGCGGCCACCACCCCAACAGGTTGACGACGGCTATACGCATGAAATGAACCCGCAACATTGCTTAGCTCACCTGCGCTACCCATAATTTTACTGGCCCAACCCGCATAATATTTAAGCCAAGCCACTACGGCGGGAATGTCTACAGTTTGTGTGATTGAAATCGGTTTGCCAGCATCTATCGACTCTAATTGCGCCAAACGAGTGCTATCCTTTTCAATTGCATCGGCAAAACATCGAATTAAATTTTCGCGTTGTAATGGCGTCACCTCATGCCAGGCTGTACTATTTAATCCCTGTTTCGCTACTGCGACAATCGCATTCAAATCTTCCACAGATGCTTTTGGAATATGTGCAATCAAGATTTCATCACAGGGGTTTATATCCTGAAAGGTCTGATTAACATCCAGTTTTTTACTACCTGCATACAAAGCCAATTCAGGTAAAAGTTCTTGAAATCTGGCATTCATGTTGGGTCCCTAATTTTTTGGGACGAATTTCTCAAGTGCATTTGAGTTTGCTCAAATGCAACCTTTAAAAATTCGTGTATAAAATTAATATTAGAGGTCAAACTAAAGGCTAAAGCATGTCGTTTAGTATCTCGTGATTGACCTTGTATTATTCATTTCCTAATGCAGTCGTCGCCTTAAGTCTGACGGATTTTTCCCCATTTTTTTTAAAAACAATCGGGTAAAATGTGATTGTGAATTAAATCCTGACGCCTCAGCCACCATGGAAATAGATAGATCGGAATTATTCAACAAATGCTCTGCCCGCTGTAAACGGCATTTCAAGATATATTGGTGAGGAGTAATCCCTGTTGCCTCACGAAACATACGACAAAAATGGGCAGGCGTTAAGTCGATTTCACTTGCAAGGATATCCAAACTAAACTCTTGCTCAGGATGTTCACGGATCATATTTAAAATATGATGCAATCTATGCGCAGAACAACTTGTTATTGGAATTTGATCCGTCAGTTGGGTATCAGCACGATTTAAATGTGCGACAAAAGTGGTCATCAGTAAATCAATATATTGATCCCGTTCTACACTTTGTGGTTCATACAAACTAGCCAGCATTTGTCTAATTAACGCAATACCTAAAGTATCTCTGTATGCAAAACGGACGTCTGTAACGAAATCTCGGATTGCGCGTGGTAAGGTCAGGGTGACAACATCTAATTCACCATTCACTAGCCAGCCAGAAGCAACATGTGCAGGCATATTGGTCATGTCACTAGGTTTAGAGCCTGTATGACTCCAACATTGACCGTCACGCATATGTACCTGCTGTTTACCACCAATATGAGCAACCAGCATTGGCTCGGGCAATGCGTCTAAATTATAATGACCCACGAACTGACGCCAACGCATCATTTGCCAGTCACTTTGTTTGTTGACATAACTCACTTCTGGGCGACAACCCAAAGTTTGACTCACGACATCTTCGTTACGAAGTGCTAATCCTTGCATGATGATCTCCTCATTTGGCGACAAGCACCACATTGAGATTCTTTAATCCATTTAAAAAATTAGAACGAAAGCGTCTTGGTTCAGATTTTAATTCGAAACGCTCTACCCGTTCTGCAAGCAACTCAAACACGACTCGCAGTTGCATTTCAGCTAAACGTGAACCGACACATACATGCTGACCAAAACCAAATCCCACATGTTGAAATCCTTTACGTGTAACGTCAAATTCGTCAGGACGTTCAAACACATCTTCGTCACGATTTGCTGAGGAATACCATAAAACAACTTTATCACCCTTGGCAATTTTTTGCTCACCAATCATGGTGTCTTGGGTTGCTGTACGGCGCATATGCAACACAGGTGAAGCATGACGTACCATCTCGGCTGTTGCCGTTTTAAGTAGTTCAGGATTTTGTTTAATTTTGTCCCATTGCTCTGGATTTTTGCAAAAATTGACGATGGTATGACTCATAGAGTTACGAGTAGTTTCGTTGCCACCAACCAAGGTTAAAATCAGATTTCCAATAAAATCCCGCAATACAGGCGCTTTACCATCAATAGGGACCGTCGCAAGCAACGTTGCAATATCGTGTCCTGGATTAGCACGTCGCTCTTCAAACAATGCCTGACAAAAGCTCATAAACTCAATCATAGTTTGCTGCATGGCTTCTGGTGATTGTCGAAATTCTGGATCATCTTCACCGACAAAAGCATTAGTCCAGTGATAAAGATCTTTCCAAACATCTGGTTTAACGCCCAATAATTCTGCGAGTGTCAGTAATGGTAACGGTGCCGATAATAACTGCACAATATCCACTTCCTGATCAAATGGAATTTGTTCAATTAATAATTTGGCTCGTTCACGAATTCGATTTTCAATATCGCCAAGTCGCGCTGGCGACAATGCTGGCATGATTGCTTTGCGATATTGAGTGTGAAGCGGTGGGTCAATCGAAATAAACGGAATTCCAACTGCAGATTCCCCTGCACCTGTCAGACCGACTTCATTTTCATTAAAAATACGATGACCACCATTTTCATAAGCCGATGAAAATACGGCAGGATTACGAGATACCTCACAAATATCTTTATGTTTCATCACAGCCCAGAAACCTGAACCATCAACTTCATCATTCCAATAAACAGGTTGTTCTTTACGAAGCTGCGCAAATAAATCATGAGGGACACGTTGCTGATATAAATCAGGATCTTTTAAATCAATTCGAGACATTCCTTGCTCCTTAATATTCATTATTTTATTGAGGAATTTTGGGTTTTAAAATGCTTTTCCAATACGTAACAGCACAGAAACATCATTTTTAAAGCCCCCTTCAACCTGTACATCGCGTGCTAACATGCCTGTAGCGATGACACCATTTTTAAATGCGTGAGTCGTGGTTAAACGAAGTTGTGTTACATCCGTTTTCATGCCTGTGTATTGATCGTTTAGAAACTGTTTGCCACCAAATTTCTTTGAAAAACCAATCGCATAGTTGGTCTGTGCACTCGGCTGATAACGCAAATAAGCCTGTGCTTGTGAGGATGGATCTGTTTTTACTTCAAAACCATTGTGATCTTTGGTCTTATAAAATCCAACATCATAAGCAGCATCAATGAGAAATCCTTTGCCTAATCCTTGAATTAAACCAATCTGTGGCGTAAACACCCAAGTACCTGTACCAATATTGACTTTACCAACATCATAATCGCCTGTTGGTGCTGTCACGTAACCACTTAAAGCAATCGTTGTGCCTGTGGGTTCATTTGAGGCTGTGGGATATAAGGTAAAACCAAAATTAAGATCACCTAAACCAGAATTATCAGGTTGATCAATCCCACCTACCGTTGCTTTGTCGATATAACCCGAAGTTAAAAATGTTTGTATGACTGTTTTATAACCTGCAATTTCCTGCCAACTTACTGCGCGTAAAATTCCAGCATAAACCTGAGCATCGGATTGTGGAATTTTACCAACTCCATCGACTTTTAATGTACTGGCATCTTGATAAGCTAAGTAAACCAGACCTACTTTTGTACCATCTCCTAGCCAAGTAAAATCAGCAGGCAACATATCAAAAGCATAACTGCTTACTGAAATGGTAGAACATAATGAACCCAATAACAGGCAATGTTGAACCTTCATAACTACTCCTTATCTGTCCATTCTATATTTTCTTGGTGAGCAAACTGCTGACCTTTTTTTATGTGTCTTGGTATGAAAATAAATCTTATTTTCAAGCCTTGAGCGTCCTTTATAAGGCTTATTCCTAAAGCCCTTACTCATGAGTATAAAGTTCTACCCTCAGTAATCAATGCACAATCTAACGGCTAAATTTGCACTTTCTTGCGCTTTCAAAAGACCAAAACATCAAATAAATCACCACTCCAGTGGGAACAATGAAAATGCTTATCCGTGTTATTCTTTATCTGGATCTGTCACTGCAAATACCATCATTAGATTGGCATACTGTCATGAGGTGATAGTTATTTACGATCCGTAATAATGTATTCATAGACATCTTGATATGATTTCAATAATCATCGAACTTATAAACTGCTCTTAAAATCACGATGTCGTCTTGCGTGGCTATCTCCTGTATCATGCCGAGTGAGCTTGGGTTGAAGAAGCCAAATGCGCTTTATAATCTTCAATCAGTTTGCGTTTCAGTATTTTCCCTGTCGCTTCTCTTGGAAAGTTTTGACAAAATTCAAAAACCTGTGGGCATTTCACACCACCTAAAGCTTGACGCACAAATTGTTTGAGTTTCTGGGCTTCATCTGCGCTCGACAAAATACACGCTTTAAGCTGAACAATTGCAACCACTTTTTCGCCCATTTCGTCATCAGGAATTCCAAAAACGGCGGTATCATTCACATCAGGATGTGTCATTAATAGATTTTCTATTTCTTGAGGATAAATATTGACTCCACCCGAAATAATCATGAAGTTTTTACGATCGGTCAGATATAAATAGCCATCTTCATCTACCCAGCCAATATCGCCCAATGTGGCCCAACCTTGCTTGCTATAAGCTGTTTTAGTTTTTTCAGGGTCTTTGTAGTATTCAAACTGTGGGCCATCCGCAAAATAAATATCACCAATTTGCCCCACAGCCAGTTCGTTTTGCTGTTCATCCAGTACTTTAATTTTTCCTAGTACTGCTTTACCGACTGAACCTGGTTTATCAAGCCATTGCACTGAATCCAATGCAGTAATCCCACATTGTTCAGTGCCTGAATAATATTCATGTAAAAGTGGTCCCCACCAGTCAATCATTGCCTGCTTAACTGGTACGGGACACGGTGCAGCCGCATGAATGACAGCCTTAAGCGAGGATGAATCAAAACTCTGACGTCTGGTTTCTGGCAAGTTAAGTAACCGAATGAAATGTGTCGGCACAAAGGTGGCATGACTGATCTGATATTGCTCAATTAAATTGAGCGTTTGCTCTGCATCATACTTATCCATGATCACCACAGTGCCACCAAAACGATGAACAGCTAAGGCCCATCGTAACGGCGCAGCATGATAAAGCGGTGAGGTCGATAAATACAGGGTGTCTTGATTCATCTGGTATAAATCACGTCCCATCGCCATTAGTGGCACTGGCTGCATCAAATCACCTTCAGGTAAAGGCGGACGTACACCTTTAGGACGACCCGTAGAACCAGAAGAATACAACATATCCCCGCCTGGACTTGGGTCTGTAATATCATCTTCCCGACATTGGCTGAGCGCTTGTGTGAAAGAAGCCACTGAGGTTTTTTGCCCTGTGGCATATAAATAGACATAATCCAGTTGACTCAATTGGAGTGCTTCTAAAGCGGTATCGACCAAACATTCCGAGACAATCAATATTTTGCTTTCTGAATTATCTAGAATATAAGCCAGATCTTTTGCGGAGGTTTTACACGAAATCGCGGTGAGATAAAGTCCTGAACGCTGTGCTGCCCACGCCACCGTAAAAATATCGATACTGTTTTCAAGCAATATCGAAACCACATCACCACGCTTGAGACCATGTTGACGAAATAAATGTGCGCAGCGATTTGCCAACGCATTCATTTGTGCATAGCTTAGAACTTGCTGCGTACTGGCAAAGATACAAGCCGCTTTATCAGGGGTGTTCTGTGCATGAACCATTGGATGCATCTCTTGATCCTCATTCCATGTGGCATTTTTAATTTGAAAATTAACGCCCTTTCCATTCTGGTGTGCGTTTCTGTGCAAATGCTTTTGGTCCTTCAATCACATCCTCTGAATTCAGCATGCATTGCATCGCATTGTACTGCCATTGCTCCTGCATGGCTTGTTCAACCGAACTCTCCAACCCTCTTAACACGGTCTGTTTGGTAGCACGTATCGATAGCGGACTACATGCCAAGATTTCATTTGCCCATCTCTTCGCTGCTTCGAGTACGGGTCCACTGGTTACTTCATTGACAAAACCCAGCTCGAATCCTTCTTGTGCCGATACCCGACGTCCCGTAAGCAACATTCCCATACTTCTTTTTAACCCAATGACTTGAGGTAAACGTTGCATTCCACCTGCCAAGGCAGCCAAACCGACTCTTGGCTCAGGCAAGGCAAAAACAGCATTTTCAGATGCAATAATTAAGTCGCAAGCTAAAGCCAGCTCAAACCCACCACCCATTGCGACGCCATTTACAGCAGCAATGACAGGTTTAGTTAAATCGAAACGTGCTGTTAAACCTGCAAAACCTGATTGCGGTGTCACCAGACCACCACCTGCTGCTTGTTGTTTTAAATCATGACCTGCACAAAACGCTTTTTCCCCTACACCCGTCACAATCGCAACCCATTGCTCATCATCATTTTGAAATTGATCAAAAGCTTGAGCCAACTCCTCATGGGCAGATGCATTTAATGCATTAAAACTTGCAGGACGATTGAGAGTAATAATTGTTAAATGTTGCTGTTTTTCAACCTGAATAAAGTGGTATTCCATTGCCACTCTCCTTAGATTTTTTAATTGATAATTTAAATAAATTGGTTAAGACGCTCACGAATAATCTGATTGGCATCACTAACAATGCGTTGCAGTAGTTCATGACAACTCGGAATATCCTGAATTAAGCCCTGTACTTGTCCAGCCCAGATCAGACCCGCATCCAGATCGCCTGTTTCCAGTGCCTGACGACCTTTGGCACCCGACACATAGCTACGAATATCTTCAAACTGACTGTCAAGTTGGCTTGAAATTTCGACCACACGATCTGACACACTATTTTTAGCGACACGTCCAGTATTGTGAAATTTTCTAAAAATTAGGTTTGTTGCGCGTTCATCATTGCTAACAATGAATTGCTTGATGGCGTCATGGATCGGTGCCTCTTTAGTAGCACAAAAACGGGTACCCATATTGATCCCTTCTGCACCCAAGGCCAGTGCTGCAACCAGCCCACGGCCATCTGCAATTCCACCACTAGCAATCATTGGGATACTGATTTGATTGGCGGCAGCAGGAATCAACACCAAACCAGGTACATCGTCTTCACCAGGATGTCCTGCACATTCAAATCCATCGATTGAAATAATATCTGCACCCATTTTTTGGGCGGATATAGCGTGACGCACCGATGTACATTTATGCAGAATTTTTACCCCATATTTTTTAAACTCATGAATGTGTTCCTGTGGTTTTCCACCTGCGGTTTCCACAATCTTGATCCCACTTTCAATAATCGCCTGACGATATTCAGCATACGGTGGCGGATTAACCGAAGGTAAAATCGTTAAATTCACGCCGAAAGGTTGATCAGTCAGATCACGACAACGTTGAATTTCTTTGACCAAATCCTCAGGTGTTGGCTGTGTTAATGCAGTCAGGATTCCTAATCCCCCCGCATTGGAGACTGCACTCGCTAGTTCAGCACGTCCGACCCACATCATCCCACCTTGAATAATCGGATATTCAATTCCAAGTAATTCAGTAACACGCGTTTGTAATTTCATGAGCAAGCCTCCAAAATCGTAACATTCGCCATACCACCACCTTCACACATGGTTTGTAGGCCATAACGCTTACCTTGTGTATGTAATGCATGAATCAATGTGGTCATGAGTTTGGTTCCTGATGCGCCTAATGGATGCCCCAATGCAATTGCACCGCCATGAATATTCAGCGCTTCAGGGTTTGCATCTAACGCTTGTAGCCATGCCAGAGGCACTGGTGCAAAGGCTTCATTGACTTCATATAAATCAATATCAGTAATTTTAAGTCCTGCTTTTTTTAGGGCTTTTTGTGTAGCAAAAATTGGCTCTTCAAGCATCATCACTGGGTCACCTGCACTGACACTCATATGTATTAGACGTGCTTTAGGAGTCAGATCATAGGCTTTAAGCGCACGCTCACTGACGATGAGTACAGCACTTGCTCCATCACAAATCTGACTGGCATTCGCCGCCGTCACCACACCATTTTCTACTAAGGGTTTAAGCCCTGAGACAGATTCAAGATTAGCATCAAAACGAATACCTTCATCAATACGATGTGCTTCACCATCTACGTCAAGTACAACAATTTCATTTTCAAAATTACCCGTTTCGGTAGCTTGAATTGCGCGTTGATGACTCAACAAAGCGTATTGATCCAGTTGCTCACGATCAAAGCCATATTTTTTTGCCATCATTTCAGCGCCTGTAAACTGGCTAAATTGATCAACATCAAACCGTGCTTTAATGCGTGGGCTTAAAGGATCTGCGGGGAGTCCTGCTTTGGCATGTAAGCTCGCATTGCTCAACATCGGGGCACGCGACATACTTTCGACACCGCCTGCAATCACCACATCCTGCATGCCCGATAGAATCGCTTGGGCAGCAAATTGCACAGCTTGTTGTGAACTACCGCACTGCCTGTCAATAGTGACGCCAGGCACATGAATCGGTAATTTAGAAGCAAGTACAATATTTCGGGCAAATGCAAAAGTTTGTTCGCCTGCCTGAGTGACACATCCAAAAACTGCATCATCAATCACATTCGGATCAATACCTGTACGATCCAGCAAGGCATTAATGACTTCTGCACCCAGATCAACAGGATGCCAGCTAGCCAGTTTACCGTTACGACGACCGCCTGCGGTACGCACCGCATCTACAATATAAGCAACATTCATATTTCACTATCCTGATTAAATTGTGCTGCACGTTTTTCTAGAAACGCCACAAGTCCTTCTTTGGCTGATTCACCTAGACTGATTGCTGCAATACTGCGCGCTTCAAGCTCCAGATGTGTTTCAAGGGTATTTTGATGGCTATTCAACAATAGCTGTTTGACATTGGATAACGCAGGTGTGGCACTATTCAGCAACTGCTCAATCAATGCAGTTTGACGCTTTTGCAGTTGCTCAGTGGTGACCACTTCACTAATCAGACCGATTTGATCTGCTTCAGCAGCGCTCAGTTTTTGATTGAGTATTAAAATCTGTTGGGCTTTGCGTAAACCGACCAATTTAGGCAAATGCCATGTCAATCCAGCGTCTGGACTTAAACCAATCGCCCCATAAGATGGTGCAAATTGCGCATTTTCAACTGCAATAACCACATCCCCAATCAGCGCCAGACTCATACCAGCACCTGCTGCAGTTCCATTGACCACCACCAATAAAGGCTTGTTCATACGCATAAATCGCGAAATGGCTAAATGTAAAATACCCGCAAGCTCACTTAAAAAAGCAGGTACCTGCGCTTGAGCTTCAGTAAATGCAGCAATATCACCTCCAGCACAGAAAAAACGTCCAGCCCCTGTAAGGACAACACAGCGAATGCTTCGATCCTGATCACATTGAATTGCAGCATGAAGTAGCGCTTGTGCAAGTGCCAAATCAATCGCATTGCCTTGCTGGGGACGATTTAAAGTTAAATACGCCACACCTTTTTCTACTTCAACTAAAAGATGCTGACTCATTGGCAGGCCTCCATTGCTTCACGCGCGAGACGTGCCAAGATGGGGAAGCTTTTAGCACGTTCCTGGGCATGAATGGAGGCCGCAGATCCACGAATGACACGCCCCTTAATGCCATGAAAAATTGCCGCCAAGCGGAAAAAATTAAATGCGACATAAAATTTCCATTGTGAAATACTCTGTCGGCCTGTGCGTGCACAGTAACTTTCTATATATTCTTGCTCTGTCGGAATATTCATAGCTTCAATATCGGTATCGACCAGACCCGCGACAATGTCAGGCGGCATTTGATACATCATGGCGTGGTAGGCAAAATCAGCGAGGGGATGACCTAATGTTGATAATTCCCAATCCAGAACAGCCAAAATTTTGGGTTCAGTGGGATGAAAAATCATGTTGTCGCAGCGAAAATCACCATGAACGATGCGAGTTTCATCCCCTTGTGGAATGTGTTTCGGTAACCATTCAATCAGCATATCCATATTAGAATCATGCCCTGCTTCAGGGTCATTAAGATACTGTTTTGACCAACGTGCAATCTGTCGTTCAAAATAATTGCCAGACTTACCATAATCCTCAAGCTTCAACGCAATGGGATCGAGGCTATGTAATTTAGCAATAGTTTGATTCATGGCATCAAAATATAAAGGACGCTGTTGTAGTGATACCTCTGCAAAAGATGCATCCCAAAAAATTCGTCCTTCGACTTTGTCCATAAGGTAAAACTCAGTTCCCAGAATCGAAGTATCGGTACAGAGTCCATGAATTTTAGCCACAGGAAAACCTGTTTGATATAAAGTAGTTTGAATACGTGCTTCTCGCTCTACCGCATGTGCACCCTTTAATGCACCATTGGGCTTTTTACGCAGTACATAACTTGCATCAGGGGTCTTGATCTGATACGTCGGAACAGACTGGCCACCTTTAAACTGACTAATTTCAATATCACCTGAAAAATCACTCACATGAGCTCGCATCCATTCAATTACAGCATGCTTATTCAGTTCCATACCTGCTCTTACGGCAGCAACCCCGGTATTGGCTTGCGCATTTAAACTCGTCATCACTCAGCCTCCTTGCTTCTGTTGCTTGCTTCGTTTCAGCCAATCTCGCTTAATTTTCTTTGCAATTGACCACTTATGTACTTCGGTCGGACCGTCATAAATACGAAAGGCTCGAATCTCACGGAATACTTGCTCGACAATTGTTTGCTCGGTCAAACCAGAGCCACCCATCACTTGTACACAACGATCAGCCACTCGCATTAAGGTTTCACTCACCGATACTTTTGCCATCGAACTTTCAAATGTACCCAATTCACCCTGATCTAAAACCGAGGCACACCAATTAATCATGAGTTCAACCTGCTTTAGATCAATAAGGTTTTCGGCCAGCATAAAGCTGCATCCTTCATGATCAATCAGCAACTGTCCAAATGCCATACGCTGATTGGCATATTCGGTCGCAATTTCATTGGCACGCAAACAGGCACCATACCAGCGCATACAATGCGAAAGACGGGCTGGAGAAAGCCGAACCTGCGCATATTTAAAACCTTCACCCGGTTCACCTAGCATTTGTTGTGCTGGCACTCGCAAGTCATTCATCCATAATGTTGCATGCCCACCTGGCATTGAACTGTCAATGGTACGTGGTACTTGCTCAATCTGAATCGCAGGATGCGGCAATTCGACCAGAAACATACAAGCACCTTGTTCTGCCTTAGCCATAATAATGCCGACCTGTGCACCATCTGCACCAGTAATAAAGGCTTTTCGACCACGAATGACCCACTCATCGCCCTCTTTCCAACAACGCGTTTGCATCATGGATGGATCAGAACCTGCGCCATTTTCTTGCGCAGGTTCGGTCATAAAAAAAGCAGAACGTGCATTTCCTTCGACCAAAGGCTTTAGAAATTTTTGCTTGATAAAATCACTGCCCACTTGACCTAACAAATACATATTGCCTTCGTCAGGCGCGGCAGTTTGACAAGCCAGCGGCCCTAAGGGTGATAAACCCGTTTTAATCAAAACCTGTGCTGTTCCACGCTGACTTAAATGTGTACCATCAGGCAAAATATGTGGTGCAAGAACCCCCGCCTCACGCGCTTTCTCTCGCAGTTCAACAGCCAATTCTTCGGTTGGGCAATTGTGATGATCACGCCGTGGGTCACGCTCATACGGAATTACCACCTCACGTACAAACTTTTCAACCTTAATGGCGATGTCATGTGCCAGATTTAAATCATTATTGATCATTTTGCTGTCATCCGTATTGCACCATCTAATCGGATCACTTCGCCATTTAACATTGGATTGAGGATGATACTTTCGACTAATTGGGCAAATTCATCAGGCTGCCCCAAACGGCTTGGAAATGGCACTTGAGCACCTAATGAGTCTTGAACATCTTGCGGTAACGTGGCTAATAAAGGTGTGAGAAAAATCCCTGGTGCGATGGTCATGACCCGAATGCCGTAACGTGCAAACTCACGTGCCAAAGGCAAGGTCATGCCAACCACGCCTGCTTTGGAGGCTGCATAAGCAGGCTGACCTATTTGCCCATCAAACGCAGCTACACTGGCCGTATTAATAATTACACCGCGTTCTTCACCTTCAACGGCTTCTCTATGCAGCCGTGCAGCAAATTTCGATAAAACATTAAATGTACCGTTTAAATTAATATTAATAATCTTGCTGAAGGTGGATAACGCAAGTGGATTACCTTCACGATCAATGGCTTTACCAGGAGGACCAATACCTGCGCAATTCACCACAACGCGTACTTTCTTCTTATAAAATTCTTCTGCCTGTTGAAAAGCCTGATCAATCTGTTCTTCATTGGTCACATCGGCCTGCACAAATAGTCCACTGACCTGACGTGCAAGTTGTTCACCTAATGATTGATTTAAATCGATAATCACTAACCTTGCTCCTTGCTCAGCAAGGCGCTGTACAACTGCACCTCCTAAACCAGAAGCACCACCTGTCACGAGTACAACATTTCCCTTTAGCCTCATTTTTTACTCCATTAAAACTCATAAGTAAGTATTATTCTTAAGAGTAAAATTAGAAGCACCATTTGCTAAAGTCAACGCAATGAAAAGAATGATCAAAAAGCGTAAAAAAAATGATCATATTCTTTGATTAAAAAAAATAAAAAATTCAATACCAAATTTACCAATCGAAAAATATCGAACAGCATTGAATAAAAAGCATAAAATTTGAACAATAGACACTCGATTATGTGCTTGCTAACGCATATCAATCTACTGATTTTAAATACTTGAAATAACACAATTCAGAGTATGTCGGGTATCCGAGTTGCATGTTAAGTTAAAACCGTTTGGACAAAATTTATTCTTTAAGTATCTAGGCATTAAAGTCGTAGGTTTATGCAACAAAGTCCCTTATTTTTAAAATAAAAAGTCATAGCCGTACGGCCTTTAGCCATTTATAAATGCTGTGCTGTGATACGCCGAAACGTTCTGCAACATCAATGACAGATATCCACGTTCAGTAATCAATTTAACAGCTTCATCTTTAAATTCTGGGGTGTATCGTTGTCCACTCATAATGTTCTCTCCTATGCAAAAAGAATAGACAATATTTATCTAGGAGAGTGGTGGCTGTCCAGTTTGACTCATTGGAGCAATTGCAGGACTATGCTACAAAATGGCTGTGGTTTTACAATCACCAGCGACCACACAAAGCCAGTGAAGGATATTCTTGGGTAAATTAAACAAAACCGACTTAAAGTACCTTCAACTTAACGAACAACCCTGAAAGCTGTCGACTCTGATACAGCTTGATTTGCAGCAACATCAAATAAGGTTCAGTATTCTCTGCAATAGCTTAAGCAGAGTAAACTTGATCTTCAAGATAGAGTTCAGGTGGTCTGCCTTTAGAGAAAATTTGCATCTGCATGTCTTGAACCATTGGAGAAAATGTTGAACGAGATATACCTATATAACGCTTAAACTGAGAATCTGAAAACTTTTTTGAGCCGAAGTATTTCATGCACAAATAATGCTTGAAAATCCAAAATCTTACAGCATGAATATTCACCAATAGATGAGTATTTTTCTGATTTATGAAAGAGGCTTTATCTATAATTTTCACCTCATAAAACACAGTTGCCTGAGGTGAAAATAAATTCTATATTTATATAGATTCTAATGCGATCAAATTCCAATCAGATCTTTTAGCATACTTTTAAAAAGCTCACGTTCATCAGTTGAATATTTCTCAAAGATCTCTTGCTGATGATTTTCAGCAATCCGATATAGCATCTGAGCAGCTTCAATGCCCTGCTCTGTCAATTCGTAACATTCGCCAGTATCAAAAAGTAAACCTTTTTGCGCTAAAATTTCAGTTGCTTGTTCAATTTCAACCACAGGCATAGCCACTTCACGCTGTAACTCACATTTTGAAGTTGCAGTTTTGCTTTCGAGTACGAGTAATAATCGAGCTTCACTCGTACGAAAACCACTTGCGAGTTGCTTCGGATGATAGTTTGCTTGATAAGCACGTACTGCCTGAGTCAGTAGATAATACATGTTGTGATAGAGACGACCAGGGAAACCATCGCCTTCACCAGCAGCAATTTCTTTTCGATCCAAACTTGGATGTGGTAAAACCGAAGAATATGCTCCTTGATGGTAAAGCAAAGGCGAGCGACCATGATCATAAAATCTGACCACACGTCCAATAATAATCCAGTGATCACCACCTTCAACGATATTAAATTTTTCGCATTCAAAATTCGCTGCACATTGTTTTAATAAGATGCATTGCCCTTCACCATGGTCAAAATCAGTTCCTGCAAATTTATCTTCACTGCGTCGTGCGAACTTGTTCGATAAATCAATTTGATTTCCCGACAAAACATTGACAGAAAAATGTGTCGCTTGTTCAAATACTTTAAAACTCGAAGAATTCTTATCGATGCTCCATAAAATAAGTGCAGGATCCAGCGAGACAGAGTTGAAACTATTTGCAGTCACTCCTACTCGTTCTCCTTCAGCATTTTGCGCAGTCATGATCGTCACACCTGTTGCAAAGTTGCCCAATGCTCTACGGAATGCTTTCGGATCTAATACTTCAATTGACTGATCTTGAGTCATCATATTCATGTTCACTATCCTTGTATACTTCAATTAAACCATTGTAGGGTCAGCTTCCATGCCCATTACAGCACGACCTAAAATTTGTGCACATACATCATAGTCTGTATAAGCATGTGCGCCAGTCATGTGAGAATCCCGAAATAAACGCTGTAATTCACTGTTATCTAAAAAACTGGTTGCACCCGCACTCGCCATTAAACGATCAACAGCCTCGATACACATTTTGACTGCGTATGCTTGATAAAGTAATCAATTGGCTGAACGCGCGTGTATTCTGAAACCAAGCTTGACTGGTATTTTAAACCGAATGCAAAATCTTGTGATTAAGCGCAAAGACGAACAAGACCAACGTATTTCACTTATTCGCTTGAGTGAAGAAGGCTTAAATCATTTTGAACACCAAGCCGTCAAAATGGAAAAATCTTATGCACGAATTCAAGAACTCTATGGTGAAGAAAAGCTTAAAGAACTCATTGAAATGCTCAAAGATTTTGAAAAAGTCAGACTATCAGACTAAATTAGGTCTCTTTACTTATATTTTATCAACTGATGAATCAAAAGATATAATAGCAAAAGTCTGTTTTGCACTAATTAAGGTCGCCAGTAAGCAAGTGGCTAATCCTCCTAGTGCATCGAAACCAAAACGAAGTGAGGTATAAATCTAGACTATTCTTCCTCTATACAACTCATGAGTATTACGTTGATGGGTTAATACATGTGCAATTAAAATACCTAAACCTCATAAAAATTAATGGAGCAAATGGACTAATGTAAAACCTCAACAATCCCAAGCATTAAGTTATTAGGTGATAAATTGTCAGCGAAACATTTTTACAGTCAAGTGAATAAAATGCATGCACGTGTAGCTATCTTAAATAAATTTACAGAATTAACCCAACTCCATAGCCAATTTGTCACTTAAATTTAAACGAGTTAAAGACATTTCAAATTATAAATCCTTGTCCAACAAAGCCAGTATGGGTTAACTTTTTCAATCGAATCAGATGAATTTTATAGATGTTTTAAAAAGTACGATAAACCTTCTGGTGCACGTCCATTTAATCGGCTGCTAGTGGTGACACGAACCAGATTACTCCGAGTAACTTTACAGCATTGTTTAATAAATTTTTCAATTAATGAGACATCCTCATGACAAGGAATAGGTTCAAAGCCACCTGCCTGAATATAGGCTTCGGCACTAAAGCTTAAATTCGCCCCATGGATATGTTGATGATCCATGCTGTCTTGATAGTGCGCCAGATATTTTTGCTGTTGTTGTACTGATAAGTGACTAAGATCATCCAGTGTAACGACTCCACAAATGGCATCTGTAGGTTGATGTAGCATTTGGCAGAGTATCCAGTCTGAATCAACAATGGTATCGGCATCCGTGCAAGCGACCCAGATCACGCCCTGATCAATTAACTGTCGAATGCCAAGATCTCTCGCCTTACCTACACAAGCAAAATTACATTCAATCCAGTTCACTTGATGTGATTCTACAACCGAGCGGGACTGATCCGTGCAACTGTCCAACACCACTAAAATCTCGACCTGTTCATGGCCCGTGTGCTGTATGGCCTGTTGGATCGACTGCAAACAGGCAGATAAATGCTGTTCTTCATTATGAGCCGGGATAACAATACCTATTTTCATATTAATCCCTGCTGTTTTGCCAAAGATGAAGTATTTACCGTCCAGATATCAATGATGAAATCTGGATCATTCAGACTTAAATAATGAGCGAAAGGTAAAGATTGTTTTAAATGATGATGGACTTGATGAGCATCCAGTTCAAAGTCCTGAATAGTATGTCGCCAGTGACAACACAGAATTTCCCCCTGTAGCGTTAGGCTGTCTTTGAGCTGATCGATAAATTCATGTAGTTCAGTGAGTGATAAGTAATAAGCCACTTCACTAATAACAATCAGATCAAATTTCTGTTCAGGAAAATTTTCAGGTATTTTTTTCTGTTTAACACTCACATGATTCAAATTCTGTAAACGTTGCGAAGCCCAATGAATAGCATGTGCAGAAACATCTACACATAAAAGCTGATCAGCACGTTGGGCTAGATGAAAACTTAAATGACCATTGGAACAACCGATTTCCAGCACTGATGAATAACGCGGTTGAGTAAGCAATGCCAAACAAATCTGCCTTTTACGAGCCTCATACCAATGATGATCATAGCCCCAAGGGTCATTATTGGTATGATATAAATCTTCGAAATATTGACTAGAATCATTCACAAAGATAAACCTCCCAAGGCATCAATAAACGTTCGATAATTGCTGCAGATAAAACCGCAGCATTTCCTGTACTCTCATCAGCTTCGATCTGACTTTTGAACTGCATAATGGCCTGACGTTTTTTGATTAATTGCGTTTGCGTCAAGCTATAAGCTCTGGCCTGTTGCCAGTTGATACGCGGATCTAACGGCCGCGCCCAATGCCATGCCCAGATCAGCACCTGTAAATATGCTAGATCATGCGCTAAAGCAAAGGCTTGTACCGTTTTTCCTACCGCTTCATGATCGGGATGTCCATCCTGCGCATAGCTACAAATCAGAATATCCTCTGCTTGAACCAGCGCGTCTAATGCTTGCCAAAGTTGCTCTGTCTGCAAATGAATCTGTCCATCTGGTAAATTTAAGGCAATTCGTTGAGCAAAATCTGAAACCTCTAAACAATGTAATGCCGCTAGACTTTCTTGTGGACGAATTTGATTTAATTGTTCTGGACTATATTTGCTTGAATTCGGATGGCTTTGGGTACCATTGCTGACGGCAATAATCAATAAATGACAATTCAAATTAATCAACTGTTGCATCAAGCCGCCACAACCGAGTATTTCATCATCTGGATGCGGTGCCACAATCACAATTCGTTTCGAGTGAAATTTTTCAAGATTCAGTGGTGAGAGGGGCTGTTGAAAAAATGCATGTAACCATTGTTCTCTAGATGTACCTTGCCCTTCAATGATGCGATCTTCAACCAAAGGATGTTTTAAAGCTGCCATGACACTTGCTCCTGTAAACATCGCTCAGCAATTTGCTCATCATCAAATGCCGCATGACTTTGCCGAATAAATACTGGTAAATCTGCCATTAGACTGGCAAAACTCGCTTGTTCACAAAAAGGTCTTGCTCCTAACGCTTTTCCAACGCCTTCAATAACCGCCAGACAGCTTTTTTCGGCCTGTGCACGCAATATCCGTACTTCCCGTTCATGACTGAGCTTGGGTTGACTATCAATCAGTTGTGCGACGTATTGGAAATATTGTCGGGTTATCATAACTTGAGTTGCCAATTGACCTAAATGCATTTTTTTAAAAGGATTTGGGGTTTTAAGACAGCTTTGTTGCAGCTCATCCATTAACCGTACTGCCGCACCATACCAACAAGCTGCAACACCCGCAGCACCATGCCAAAAACCAGCCCGATCAAGGTAATCATTGGGACGGCCAATGAGTTTGACTGCTGTATCCTGAAAATTGACTCTGGCAGTCTGTGTACCTTGCATGCCTACGGCTTGCCATTGATCTAGATCAATGGTGATCGAGGGTTGGTTAAGGTCAACAATGCAGAGCTGAGATTGCCCGTGTTGGTCTTTAAAACTGATTAATGCTTTTTGAACAAATTCAGCACCTGAGCACCACGGTTTAATTCCCAAACAACGCCCATTTTCGACCTTTAACGGCGCTGGCCCACCATCGGCAGCCCAAACAGCCCATGTCTTCTCATCGATTTCATTTTCATATCCGAGCTCATGCAGAATGCTTAGAGCGTCACAATGTGACTCAAAAAGCTTAGCTAAACTTAAATCAAACCCAGCAATCTGAGCAAAAATTTGCCAGCGTTGATAAGTCTCATTAGAAGCAGGTTCAGGCAATCTCCCAGCAGAATGGATCAAATTTTTAAGCAAAAGTGGTCGTTGATTTAATTTCTCTTCAGCTGAGTACTGCTCAAAGCGATTTAACACATCGAAAATTAATCTATTTATAGATACTTGATTTCTCATTCTTAAAATATTAATTTGAGTTAATTTTTAACAATAAATGAAAATTTTGTATAGTTAAATAGACCAATTGTAATGAAATGATATTTATAAATAAATATTACTTAATTAATGAGATTTTAAAATTTTTAATTTAACATTCATTTAAGTGAACATTTTAAATCATCGTTTAATGATATCTGAAAATATAATATATAAAAAACAATCATACACTTAAAATATACTCAACTTCTTTCATAAATTACTTTTTACTCAGCTCTAAATTATAGATTCATGCAATCAAATTGAGCCTTAAGCCAAAATTGGTTTGCTTCTATTTCGATAACATTCCACTCAAATCTTGAAAGTCTTTAATGTACCAAATACATGCTCAACCCCAATTCTTGTTTTATTCATTTTCCCGATGATATCCTATTGGTACAGAATATAATCCACAACGCTTTTTAGCCTTGCTTGGTAACAGGCTATCAGCATATAGCGCATAAATACCTTGATAACCCTTATCTCCAAGAATAAATGAATTTTTTGAGACTACATAAAAATTACACTTGAACAGCTCAAAATTATGTACAGCACCTTTGCTCATGCATAGTATTTACTGGGTTCTACTGTGAATGATTGCTTGAATCTTAAATATGTGAGCTTTTTCTTACCACTATGGCAACTCGATTGTTTTTTAGGTCTTTGTATTGGAATTTCAGTGACATCTATGATCACAACATTCCAGTCTATACCTTCACCTGCGGAGATATTTCTGGGTAAATTAAACAAACCTGACTGGATTAAAGTATCTTTAACTTGATGAACTATTCTGGAAACTGTTGGCTCTGATACACCGTAACTTGCAGCAACATAAAATAAGATCCGGTATTCTCGCCAATAACTTAAACAGAGTAAACTTGATCTTTAAGACACCGTTTTAATGGTCTGCCTTTAGGGGTAATTTGCATCTGCATTTGTTCAACTATGAGAAAAAATATTGAACGTGATACGCCTATATAACGCTTAAACTGGGCATCAGAAAGCTTTTTTGAGTCGAGATATTTCACACACAGATTATGCATGAAAATCTAAAATTTTTCAGAATGAAAAAAATAAAATGATGAACACTTTTTGATTTATGAAAGAGGTTTAATAACACCCATAATTCTCCAATTAATACTATTTTCTAAATAATTAATAACAATAAACGTTGATCGCTCAATTAGCTCTTTTAAAAAAATTGCGACTCTTAATCGCTTAAATAATAGTGTAGATCATTACTATCCATGAATAATTTTCTTTATTAGGAATATAAAAACGCTTCTATAATAGTATGAGATAATTCTGAATAACAAATAATACCAAAGATACCTATATATAGGGATTTCAGCTCAACGATTGAATCTGTATGATTTTATAATCCTCAGCGCAACTCCTGACTCCATGTCGATTTAGGTTGTTGGTACAGATGCCAACAAGTCTGTTGCAGTGATTGCATCAATTCATGCTTTGCAGTTTGTCCATGCGGTACTACACAATACACCACATGAATTCCCTTGGGGTGAAAATCCCTAGCCAAGGACTGTGCTAAAGCTCGAATACTGGCAGACATGCTTTGACTGAGTAAATCCTGCTCCGATTCGATTGGTTGTTGAGTTCCTAGAAAAATCAAGGTGCCTCGCTGTTTAGACAGCATCTGACGAATCACAGCTTGGGCAATACTCACCGCAGTTAAGCCTGTGTTTTGCCAATAGTTCTCAAGCTGTTCAGCGGACCATGCATGGCTATTTTTAGCGAACACAAAGTCAGGCTGAAAAATGCATAAATCGACAAAATACCCTGATTTCTGAATCTGCCGTATAACGCTTTTGAGTGCAGCCGCATCAAGCAGATTTAGTCGTACACGGATCAGCCTCTGTGCTTGAACCTCAAGCTGTGACTGTGTTTGTGTCACATCATGCTGAAGTTGATAAACAGGTATATTGGGGCTAAAAAGCGGGCTCAACGCCTGTATATCATTGCCCACGATCACCGCGCAACCCTGCACTTTTTGTTGGGCTTTTAACCATTGCGGCAGCAACTTAATCATCTTAGAATTTCTCCTGATAAGGACGTAAATCCAGTTCATGCGTCCATAAATCAACATTTTGCTGATAGAGCATCCAGTAATTTTCAGCAATTGCATCAATATTTAAACCACCCGTACCGCGTGTTAACCGCGCCAGCCGTCCCAATCCCCATAAGGCTTTATTGACACGATCACCATCGACCATGCCGTCCACCATCACGTGTGCCACATGGATATTTTGCGAGCGATAGAGTTCAGCCAAATTCAAGGCATAGCTTCTCAGCGCAGACTTGCCCATGCTAAATGCCGCAAAAAAAGGTTTACCCCGCAATGAGGCACTGGCACCCGTAAAAATCAATGTGCCCTGCTGCTGTTTTTGAAAAATGCTTAAACTACGCTGCGCCACCAACACTGAGGATAAAAAGGTGGAACGCCACATTTGGCTAAAAAACTTTAGGCTACTCTGTAAAAAGATCGAAGGAATATTACCGCCCACATTATGGATCACCGCGGCCAATGCTTCTGGCTGATCGTTTAAATGATCAAACAAGGTCTGCAGCTGCTGCTCATTTTCAGCATCTAGCACATAAGCCACCGCCTGCCCACCTTGGCGATGAATTGCCGCTGCCACTTTTTCAACCTTATTTAAGGTTCGCCCCGCCACATAGACTTTGAATTTTTCCTGAGCAAAACGGCGACAGACTGCTGCACCAATGCCTTGCTCGGCACCCACGCCAACCACTGCAATAATCGCTGTTGGCTGCGTTATGTCTTGATTTGACCGATTCATAATTGTTGTATCCAATGCTGAATATGCGGATAACTGTTAATTTTTGGCCCCCAGATTTTACTGGTACGCACCACTTCTAACAGTTGTGAACCCACTGCAATATCGGCAATGGTTTTGCTCTCACCGACGAGCCAGCCCGTTTGGCCCAATACCAACTCAATGCGCTCTAAATGCCGAGTAAATTCTGCCTCGATATCCGCCTTCGCCATTCGTCCTGTGCCTTGCATCTTCACCTGCAGATTCAACGCGGCTTTAAGCAAAGGTTTCATCAATACAATCTCATGCTTGGGACGACCTTCCGCACTAATCGCGACCGCACGATTTAAGGCATCGGCATCACTGACCCGAAAATATACTTCATAGAAATATAACAATTCGTCCGACCAGTCTTCCCACAATTCGACATAGGCTTTTTGTAATGGATCTACAGGATATAAAAGTGGCAAATCTGGATATGCCTCATCCAGATAACGGGCAATTTTAGTACTGTCCTGAATGCGTTGTCCGTTGATATCTAGCACAGGGACTTTGCCGACTTTGCTGAGTCTTGGGACTTTAGCCCCCAATACCCCATTATAATTCACAGTTTCAAATGCAATGCCTTTAAACTGCAACATCCGCGCGACTTTTTTGCAGAATGGTGAAATTTCCCATTGATGTAAAACCACTGTACTCATTGTTATATTTCCATCTTTTTATTGAATTGATCTGAATGACAAACGAGCAGCGCAATGCTGGCTCAACTTATCTTACAGATATTTACTCACTTGGCGATGTGTAACCCAGGGTATTTTTCTCGCTGATTAATGAATAAAAGTCGATTGTTCTGGCGATAAACCAATTTTGATTTTGGTTTTTGCCACGATATCCGACTCATCGGTATCATTTGGATGGAAGTCACGACGATAATAAGAGAAAAATTGTGGCACCAGTTTTCGATAGGATTGTACGGTAAAGCCTGCAAACTTAGCCCACGATTTCAGATTCAGTAATTGCTTGTCTCTGGACATTAACACCACTTGGTAGACATTCGAGAAGGTTGTGATGAGGACCAAGCTCAAACTAAAAATCGCAACCCGCGGGATATAAGCATCTAAACCTTTGCCATAGAGATATTCATACATGTCATAGGCAACCGCTTTGTGTTCGGTCTCTTCGACACTGTGCCATAACCAGAGATTTCGAATGGTGGTATCCGTCATTAATTCATTAACGTTTTTCATCATCTCCACCACCAGTACTGCGGTGTAATGTTCCAGTCCAACTGTCACCAATAGATTCCACTTTTTCGGAAAAGTGCGTTCAATCGCTTTAAGGATGATGCCTGTCGATTTTTCTAATGATTCAGGATCTAGCCCATATTGTTGTGCACTAACATGGAAGGCATGATGTTCTTTGGAATGCATCGCCTCCTGACCAATAAATGCGCCAATATCACGATCCAGTTGCGGGTTACTTTTGACTTGGTCTCGTAAAGCCCTGACCGAACGAACAAAGTAAGACTCTCCTTCTGGAAATAGGGTGGAAAGGCCTGTGAAATAATGGGTAAAGGTTGGTTCATTGTTACACCAGTATTTGGGCATATCCTGAAATTCATAATCCATACGTCGGACAGGAAATGATGTAGGTATCTTTTGCTTTGATTTTTCTTTTAACACTGACGCAGACATAATTCACCTCAAGAATAGATCTCAAAATATTAAGTTCCAAAAAGGAACTCAATAAGAAAATATAGGTGCCTTGATAAGTTGTCAATAAAGCGGATATCTTAATCCTTCAAGTTGTCCTAAAATGACAGCCCGCTTCCTGTAAAGACATATAGATGGTATTGCGATGAAATGGCATGAACTCGGTGAAATGAATTGTCCTATTGCACGGACTTTGTCAATTTTTGGCGACCGCTGGACCTTGCTGATTATTCGTAATGCTTTTATGAAAACCCGACGTTTTGATGATTTTCAAAAGCAGTTAGGCATCACCCGTCATTTGCTGACCGAGCGTATTAACCGTTTGGTGGAACAAAAGATTTTTGAGAAAGTGCTGTATCATGAAGCACCAAAACGTTATGAATATAAGCTGACTGAAAAAGGCTTAGCCCTGTACCCTATTATTGTCACGATGAGTACATGGGGCAATATTTGGCAGAATGAAAATAAGCAATTTCCTGAGTTACGTTATCTGCATAAAAACTGTGGGCAACTGACCAGTCCAAGTCTGACCTGTGACTGCTGCAAACAGCCAATTGATGCGAGACAGATGTCGCCAGTTTATGTGTCGGGTGAGGAGTAAACTGATGCCAAACTAATTTTCTTTGAGCATCCTATAAATATATCCAAAATATTATGAATGTATTGCACAGCTAAAATATATTCATAATAGCTCTATTATTAAAACAAAATTAAAAATGATTGTCTTAAAATAAATCCATCCTATTCATTTTACTTTAAAGAAAAAATTTAATCAAAACATGCTTAATATTTGGGTTAAAACCAGTAGAAAATTTTCAACACCACTTAAACATTTTTCTAGCAATATTGATAACATCTACTTTATTGGTTAACTTGTTTTATAGAATCATCTAGGGCACAGGAAGAAAAGAATACATTCGAATGGAAATCAAACAAATCAAATATTTTTCAACCGTGGTTGAGGCTGGCAGTATTGGTAAAGCCGCTCAAAAGTTAGATGTCGGTGCTTCTGCCATTAGTCAGCAAATTACCAAGCTAGAACAAGAGCTCTGCATTCGTTTATTACAACGTAATGCATTTGGTGTGACCCCAACCCCCGCGGGTCTTGCTTTTTTAAAACACTCTCAATTAATTTTGCGTCAGATTAATTTTGCGATTGATGCAGCGCATTCAGCACGTCTGTCTGGTCATGTGAGTTTGGGTTTTCCGCCAACCATCAGTGCATTGATTGGCATCCCTTTAATGAAATTAATGTCTGAACGCTACCCGGATATTCGCCTAGAAATTGTCGAAACGCTGTCAGGCAATCTGATTCAGTCAATTAATTCGCGCCAGCTTGATATAGCCATTATTTTTACTCATGAAATTGATAAGCAATGGGCCATTCAGCCCTTGGTTAAAGAGCAAATGTATCTGATGGCACGAAAAGAAGTGCTGATCAAACATGGTTTGTCGGATTGTTTGCAAACGGGCATTATTCAGTCACAGCAAATTGGGGATATTCCACTGGTCCTCCCCCGACAGCGCCACAGTTTACGTAAACTACTCGAACACAAAATTGGTCAACTCAATGTGGTGTATGAGATTGATGGCCTACACCTGCTCATGGATAGCCTGATTCATCTAGATCTGGCCAGTGTCCGGCCAGGAAGTGCTTGTTTACAGAAATACAAGCACCAGATCCAGCTCTTAAAAGTGATTGATCCTGAAATCGAGCGAATTAATTATCTGGTCAGTCTGGCAGAAGAAGAGCTTTCGCCAGCAGCACTGGCAGCCAAATCAGCCATTAAAGCCTGTGTAAAAGAATTAATTCGGGCACAAATCTGGCCGTGTTCCGAACTCATTTTATAAAGGGTCATTAATTTTTTTAAATACCCAATTACTTTTAGACTCTCACTCCTTTTCTGTTTTTCCTCGTACATTCCTGCCACATGATAAATGAATTGTTCTTTATCAAACTTTGATAAGTCGTTTGAACTGGAAACACGGTATCACCCTCTCTTACCAAAATATCTGCATGACGTTGTGTCACGATCAATACGACACCTTAAGACGGACCATGCGGTCATAAAAAAAGAGACACGTGATGGTTTCCATTTTTCAGACCAAGGAGGTCTTAATGGAACAGGTTGCTAAACGTAGTGCTACGTTTAAAAAAATTCTAAATGTCACCAGTGGCAATTTCTTAGAACAATATGATTTTTTTCTTTTTGGATTTTATGCAACCTATATTGCAGCCAAGTTTTTTCATTCAGAAAATGAATACGTCTCACTTATGATGACCTTTACCGTATTCGCGGCAGGTTTTTTAATGCGACCGTTGGGTGCGATTTTTCTAGGCGCCTATGTCGACCGCGTGGGACGTCGTAAAGGTCTGATTATCACTTTAAGTTTAATGGCACTGGGTACTATTTTAATTACCTTTGTTCCAAGTTACGATGCGATCGGCATCATTGCACCCATCTTGGTGGTGATCGGACGATTATTGCAAGGATTTTCTGCGGGTGTTGAATCCGGTGGTGTATCGATTTATCTAGCCGAAATTGCCACAGACAAAAACCGTGGTTTTATTACTAGTTGGCAATCGGGTAGCCAGCAAATTGCAGTAGTATTTGCAGCGTTACTGGGTTATTGGCTGAATTCCGTATTGAGCCATGCTCAGGTCAGTGACTGGGGCTGGCGTATTCCATTTTTAATTGGATGTTTGATCATTCCGCTTATTTTTGTGTTCCGTCGTACGCTGGAAGAAACAGAAGACTTTAAAGCACAAAAAACCCATCCAACGACCAAAGAAATTTTTAGCACGCTTGCAAGTAACTGGCGCATTGTACTGGCCGGTATGATGATGAGTGCCATGACCACGACCACGTTCTATTTCATTACGGTTTACACCACTGTCTATGCAAAACGTACTCTAGAAATGTCGATCACAGATAGTCTTTTAGCAACTGTATTTGTAGGGTTATCCAATTTCTTCTGGTTACCTATGGGTGGCTTGCTTTCCGACAAAATTGGCCGTCGTCCTGTGCTGGTCGGCATTACGACACTTGCAATTTTTACCAGTTATCCGGTTTTAAGCTGGTTGGTCAGTGACATTAGTTTTACCAACCTAATCATTGCACTTGCGTACTTCTCTTTCTTCTTTGGTCTGTATAACGGCACCATGGTTGCCACGCTGGCAGAAGTAATGCCAAAACGCGTACGTACAGTTGGCTTTTCTTTGGCATTTAGTCTTGCCGCTGCGATTTTTGGTGGCATGACGCCGATGGCGTGCACCTTCTTGGTTGAGCACACTGGCAACCCAAGCACTCCGGCTTTTTGGCTCATGTTTGCTGCCGTATGTAGCCTGATCTCAAGCCTGTATTTATGCCGTGGTGCTAAAAAGAACAATCCTGACGCAGTTGTTGAACCAGCAAAACTGAGTGTCTAACACGTCAGCATCATTTGAAAATTTTAATGAACAGCACGGCGTGCATATTGCAACCGTGCTGTGTTCTTGTGTCCTTCAAGTGAGTTACTATGAAAAAATCTCCGATTGTATTGAGTATGTGCTTAGCTGGTGCAGGTTTAGGCTCTACATTCACCCATGCAGACACGCTCGAAGTGATCAGCTCTGGCGGTTTTTATTCATCTATGGAAAAACTCATTCCATTATTTGAAAAACAAACTGGTCACACAGTTCATCTGTCTTCTGGTTCATCTATGGGTGCATCGCCCACTGCAATTCCAAACCGTCTCGATCGTGGTGAGCGTTTTGATGTGGTGATGCTGGCTGCTCCAGAACTCAGTAAGCTTGCAGAAAAAGGGTATGTCGATCCACATTCACAACGTGCTCTAGTCAATTCAAGCATTGGCATGGCTGTTCCCAAAGGTGCACCAAAGCCAGACATTAGCTCTGCGGCAAAATTTGAACAAGTTTTACTCAATGCTAAGCACATTGGCTATTCAGCAAGTGCGAGTGGTACACATCTTGAAAAAGATGTTTTCCCAAGCTTTCCACCGGTCGAATACAAATTAATTTCGAGTAAAGCAGAAAAAGTCGTCGGCGACCGCGTTGCAAAACGTATTGCTGAAGGACAGTTTGATATTGGCTTCCAGCAAATTAGTGAAATCAAACCGTTTACTGGCCAATATGGTCAAGTTGATTTGGTCGGCCCGATTCCTGCACCTTACCAAAAAGTCACGGTATTTGCTGCTGGCATTGGTAAACACTCTGAACATGCAAAAGCAGCAAAAGAACTGATTCAATTTGTAAAATCGCCTCAAGCGACACAAACGATTGAAGAACAGGGTCTTGAGCAGGTTAAACAATAAAAGCTCTAAAAGGCAGCATTTTGAGAGGATGTTGCCTTTATTCTTTCGGCGGTTTACGCAGCATAATAGAACAAAATGCACAGCGATAAACCCGTGTAGAATAATAAACAAAGGACAATGTAGTATTTGCCGTGGAACTCAAACAATTAAAGTATTTTATTGCCGTGATCGAGTCTGGAAGTTTGGGTAAAGCTGCAAAAAATCTCGATATTGGCACTTCTGCATTAAGTCAGCAAATCTCAAAATTAGAAAGCGAGCTTTCTATTCGCCTTTTACAACGTACTACTTTGGGTACAGTCCCCACCCCTGCGGGTTTAGCATTTTTTCAACAAGTACAACTGGCGCTTAGGCACCTAGAGCATGCCGTAGATTCTGCGCATTCTTCACGCTTAAGTGGTCATGTGACCGTCGGTTTTTCACCAAGTGTGGCGGCTGTGATTGGCACACATTTTTTAAAACTCATGAGAAACCGTTACCCCGACATTAAAGTCCGTTTAATAGAAGGATTATCGGGTGATTTAAAAGCTTTAGTTAATGCAAGGCAGCTCGATGTGGCTATCATCTTTCGTGACGATGTCGATCCACAATGGGCTATACAGCCTTTGGTCAAAGAGCAAATGTTTTTAATCTCGCCTAAAGAAGTGCTGAGTCAGTATCACCTTGAAAGTTGTATCGACACGCAAACCATTACGCATACACAGCTTAAAGCACTTCCCCTGATTTTACCGAGCCAACGACATGGCCTGCGCTTGTTGCTCGAACAAAAAATTCATCAACTTAAAGTGGCCTATGAGATTGATGGACTGCATTTGCTGATGGAAAGTATCAGCCAACTCGAAATGGCGACTATTCAGCCTGCGGGTGCCGCATTAAACTCACGCCAAGATTTATGTTTACTACGCGTCGTTGAACCTGCCATTGAGCGTATTAACTATTTAATTAGTTTATCTGAAGAAGAACTCTCGCCTGCCACTTTAGCCACTAAAGTGGTGATTCGTGCATGTGTAACCAACTTGATTCAAGAAAAGCGCTGGCCCAGTGCGAAGCTTATAAACACTTAAGCCATTTGTATTTATTTTTACTAAACACCCATTCAAGCTGAGCCTCTCACTGCATATTGCCTTTTAAAGCTACATTAGCCTGAGCTAAAAAAGGAAGAAATCTATGCATGATGTGATTGTCATTGGGGGTGGAAATGCCGCACTGTGTGCCGCGCTCACAGCAAAAGAGAGTGGTGCTTCTGTGATAGTTTTAGAGGCAGCGCCTAAAGAATGGCGTGGTGGTAATTCACAGCACACGCGTAACCTCCGTTGCATGCATGATGCTCCTCAAGATGTACTGGTCGATGCCTATCCCGAAGAAGAATATTGGCAAGACCTACTTAAAGTCACTGCTGGCAAAACCAATGAACACTTGGCCCGTCTGGTCATTCGTAGCACGGCAACATGTCGCGACTGGATGCGTAAATATGGTGTCAATTTTCAGCCGCCACTATCAGGTGCTTTACATGTTGCGCGTACCAATGCATTTTTTATGGGTGGTGGTAAAGCCCTCATCAACGCCTACTACCGAAGTGCGCAAGCACTTGGTATTGAGATTTTATACAACACCAAAATTAAAGACCTCAAGTTAAACGAAGGACATTTTGAAGCTGCAATTGCAGAAGATGGCCGTGTGTTTCAAGCAAAAAGCTGTGTATTGGCCGCCGGGGGATTTGAGTCAAATTTAGAATGGTTGAGGGCAGCATGGGGACAAAATGAAAACGGTGAATGGCCTGCCGATAATTTCATTATCCGCGGAACACGCTTTAATCAAGGCAACTTACTCAAATTTATGATCGATCAAGGCGCCGATATGATTGGTGATCCATCGCAATCGCACTGTGTGGCTGTAGATGCACGCGCACCGTTATATGACGGCGGCATCTGCACCCGTATTGACTGCGTTTCACTGGGAATTGTGGTTAATAACAAGGCCAAACGTTTTTACGATGAAGGCGAAGACTTCTGGCCAAAACGTTATGCGATTTGGGGTCGCCTTGTGGCCAAACAGCCACAGCAAATCGCCTATTCCATTATTGATTCAAAAGCCATTGGTCGCTTTATGCCACCTGTGTTTGCGGGGGTAAAAGCAAATAGCATTCAAGAGCTGGCCGAAAAAATCGGGCTAGATGCAAAAACCTTAAGCTATACCGTAGACAAATTTAATCAAGCCTGCGTACAAGGCACCTTTAACCATACGGTTTTAGACGATTGTACCACTCAAAATATCGTTCCCAACAAGACCCATTGGGCCGTTCCGCTCGATCGCCCGCCCTTCTATGCCTATGCGCTTAAACCCGGCATTACCTTTACTTATTTAGGCTTAAAAGTCGAAGACGATGCTGCTGTGCGTTTTAACAATAAAGCCAGCCGCAACTTATTTGTGGCAGGTGAAATGATGGCAGGTAACGTACTTGGCCAGGGTTATACCGCAGGCGTTGGCATGTCGATCGGCACGACCTTTGGACGCATTGCCGGAAAAAATGCAGCCCGCTATGCACTATCACAAGGAGTTGAACATGAATGCTAGTACTAAAGCCTTAATTCCAGTTGTTCAGCTCTCTGAGCATGAGCAGGAAGTTCAAAGAGCGCTACAAATTTGTAATGCTTGTCGTTACTGTGAGTCGTTTTGTGCCGTATTTGCCGCCATGACTAAACGTCTTGAGTTTAATCAAGCCGATATTCATTACCTCGCAAACCTGTGCCATAACTGTGGCGCATGTTTACACGCTTGCCAATATGCGCCGCCACAAGAGTTTGGGGTAAACATCCCAAAAGCGATGGCGCAAGTACGTTTAGAAACTTACCAAGAGTTTGCGACCCCGCAACCTTTAGGCCGACTTTATAAATCTGTGGGTATTCCTTTTGTCTCGGTATTAACACTTATTTTCTTTTTTTGCATGCTCGCTGTGGTGTGGTACAAAGGCACCGACCTGTTTGCAGGCTATCAAGGTAATTTCTATGCGATTTTCCCGCATAACTTTTTGGCTCTACTGTTTGGAGCAACCTTTAGCGTTGCCATAGTTTTGCTCGGTATTGGCATTAGTAAATTTTGGCGACAAACATCTAACGTTATTCAAGGCAAAGTTGAGAAACCCGATCTGGTTCAAGCTTCTCAAAATGTATTAACGCTTAAATATTTAGATGGTGGACATGGCAAAGGCTGTAATGAACAAGATGATCGTTATACACAAATCCGCCGTGTGTTCCATCACCTAACGTTTTATGGCTTTATGTTGTGCTTTGCAGCAACCATTGTAGCGACGTTATATCACTATTTCCTCAACCTACATGCGCCTTACCCTATCTTGAGCGTGCCTGTAATTTTAGGGACGTTGGGTGGGTTTGGCTTAGTGATTGGGCCATCTGGCCTGCTCTATTTAAATCTGAAACGCCATCCCTTGCATGGTGACCGTGAGCAAAAACCTGTAGATCGAGGTTTTATTTTCCTTCTACTTATCGTTAGCGCTTCAGGGCTAGCCCTTATGGTATTTCGTAATACTCCATACATGGCACTCTTACTGATTTTCCATTTAGCCACGGTCATGACCTTCTTTATAACGATGCCATTTGGAAAGTTCGCGCACGGTTTTTACCGCAGTGCATCTTTACTCAAATTTGCCATCGAAAATAGAACAAAAAAATAGTAAATTGCTGAGAATTGAATATAAGGCGATGATAAATTGCTTATATTCAATGCAACAAGTACTCATACGCAATAAACCAAAGCTTCTATTCAAAGCCTTGGTTGAATAGGATTGAGCGCGATTCTAGGCAATACGATACTTTGATTCTTCTGGTATACGCTGTAAAGCTTGACGTTGCTTTTTAAAATGTGGAAGAACATGTTCACCAAGACGGTATGACTCTTCAAGATGTGGATAGCCAGCTAGAAAGAACAACTCAATACCAATACTATTATATTCTTGAATACGTTCAATGATCTGTTGGTAGCTCCCCACTAAAGCAACGCCTGGTGGCACTCCAATGTATCCAAACCCCGACCAAACATTTGGATGGATAAAAAAGTCGCTAACATTTTTACTGCCATCTTTTTCGGCGTACTCTTTTTCAAAGCTTAATACACGCGCTGAACGTAAACCCGCATGGGCTGCTGCCGCGTGTAAACGTTGCTTTTCAGCAGCTTCATCGAGAAAACGCTGTGCCTCTGCCAACGCTTCTTGTTCAGTACGGCGAGCAATTGTATCTATTGACAAGCCAAACTTTATATTTTCACGACCATATTTTTTTGCTCGTAAACGGACATCAGCAATTAGTGAAGCAATTTCTTGAGGTTTTTCAGCCCTCATCAGATAGTAATCAGCATGCTTGGCTCCGAATTCTCGAGCAGCTTCAGAAGAACCTGCTGTACAAATAATCGGAAGACTTGCTTTATTAAGTGGATATTTCAGCCCCCCGCCTTCTGCCGAATAGTACTTTCCCTTATAGTGAAATGAGGGATTATTCCAATATCCTTTTACAACATCTAGAAACTCTGTAGCACGTGCATAACGCTCATCATGAGGTAAGTCATCGCCTACTTGACGTTGAATGACTTCAGATCCACCATTAATGATATTCCAAACCAGTCGATTACCCGTTGCACGCTGATAAGTTGCCGCAGTTTGAACAGCATTATATGGACTAAAATGATAAGCCTGAAATGCAGTCACAAAGTTAAGTTTTTTGGTTTCTCTTGCAAGTAATGAACATACTGTCCAAGGTTCTTCGCCAGTTGGCGCGTTCACCATGAGCGCACCAGCAAAACCATTGATTTCTGCTGCTCGGGCTACCTGACTTAGGTAATCAATATAGGTAAAATCGTCGCCAACTTCATAGTTTGAGACTGCTCCTGTATTTTCAATATTTTCATTATTGGTCCAATCACCGCGATTGCGTGGATCACCTGGTAAATACTCTGTCTCACCATGAAGCGGTAACCGTGTAAAGAATTCAATTCCCATTTTTTTCTCCGTAAATTTTTAGAATTTTGCAGTGAGAGAAACCCCAATTTGACGTGGGTTTCCGTAGGTTAAGACATACTGGCCAGCTGTACCATTTGGTCGTCCGTGTACTTGATATTCTTCGTCTAAGAGATTTTTTACATATGCATTGACTTGGTATTTATCACTTGCAGTGTGATAGCCAATATTAGCATTCCATAAGGTGTATGCTTTTTGACTCAAGATTGGGTCAACAGAATAATCTTGACGATTGACTAAAAAGAATTCACGGTCACGATAACTTGCATCTGTGCCTAAAATTAACCGTGCACCGTTATCGAGATTAAAGGTGTATTCCCCACCAATACCCAATGTATATTTAGGTGATCGAACTAATACATTACCCGTATTGTCTGCATTAACTACATTTGTCACCGGATTACGGTCTACGAAGCTAGTATATTCACTATCCAGATAGGCTGCCGCTAATCGTAGGCGTAAGTTATCGGTCGCTAAATAATCTAATTCTAATTCCGCACCTTTCACCTCAGCCTTGGGGCCATTGGCTAAAACTGAGGTTACACCACCGCCTTGTCCAGCCGTCGCCACCAATAAGTTTGTTTGAATATCTTTGTAGTCATAATAAAAAATATTGGCATTGGCGGTTAAATTGCCTTGTAACCAATTAGACTTCAAACCTAGTTCATAGCTATTTAAATATTCAGGGTTAACATCTGCTAATTGCGTCAGGCTACTTGAAAGACCCGTGTTAAAACCGCCTGAACGGAAACCTCGAGCAAAACGAAAGTATGAATTGATATCAGAGGTAATTTCATATTCTGGCGTGATATCGTAGGTCAGCTCATTCCATCTCTTTTTACGACTTGTTGAACCATTTGCATTCGGTGCTGAATTATAGACTGCATTACTGTATGCATCCTTTTGCCACCAACTGCCTTTGGTGTAGTCACCTGAGGTAATTTGAACAAGATTTAGATCAATATCTTTTTCTTCACTTGTCCAACGCAAACCACCTGTTACTTTAAATTTATCGGTAAATTTATAGGTGCTGTTACCAAATAAGGCAAAACTTTGTGTGGTCTGTTTATAACTGATATCTCTAAAGGCAGGTGTTCCCGCCGTTTGGGCTGGAGCTCCATTCGGTAATGTTTTATTTACTCGCGCACTTACGCCTGTTGAGTCCAAATCCTCATTGAAGAAATGAAAACCTGCGATCCAACTGAGTCTTTTTTCAGCATCAGAAGAAATACGAAACTCTTGACTATATTGGCGCCATTCATTATCGCTATAGCTTCTTGCTACATCGTAAGGCGTATAGTCACCATCAGAAATAGATCTTTGCGTGGTTTTGTCAAATGCAGTAATGGATGTAAAAGTATGACCGCCACCTAAATCTCCTGTGAGTGTAAGTGAGGCACCATCATGTTGGATTTTATTACTTTCAGGTAAATCTAAATTTGTATCTCGACCTTGTGGTCTTTCATAAACACCCCAGTATTTTCCAATACTTAAAGAACCATTATTTCCAAGACCGTTATAAGTTTGACTATGTAGATTGACCAAAGCATTCCAATCATCATTAACCTTTCCTAATATTTGGAAGCGAAATGATTTTTTATCTACATCCCCGTAGTGCTCACCATTGGCTAAATTTTTTGCATAGCCATCGCGATCTTCTGAATAGAACGCTCCCCGTACGGCAACGTTATCTGATATTTTTCCGTTCACGGCGCCTTCAAAAGTACGAAGATTATGGTCGCCTATTCCTATTGTTCCATAACCAGTCGGTTTATCTGTAAAAACAGGTTTTCGTGAAATGTAATTTACTGCACCAGCCGTGGTGTTTTTACCGTAAAGCGTGCCTTGTGGACCACGTAGAACCTCTATACGTTCTAAATCGAATAAATCTCCAGCACCAGCAACAGGCGCATTTAAATAAACCCCATCTGCATAAATACCAACTGGAAAAACTGTAGAGGCTGCAACATCGCCAGTTCCTAAACCACGAATATACCAACGTGGACGACTATCACCATCTGGGTTTTCAGCTGCTGCATTGGGCGTATAAGTTAAAACATCGCCAATAAATGTTGAGCCTTTCGCGGCTAAATCTTTGCCTGAAACCGCTGTAATTGCAGTCGGGACTTTTTGAATGTTTTGTGCACGATATTGTGCAGTAACGATAACATCGCCTAATTTTTTCACATCTTTAGCATTTACCACTTGAGCTTGTTGCTCAGCAGGAATTGCATCGGCATCATCGTTTGCTAAAGCCAATGTCGAAACACTCGCCGTTACTCCCCACATAGCAGTTAAAATACTCTGCCTAATTTTTGTAACCTTAAACATGGTGACTCCATTTAAATAAATCTATCCATGTATTGGCAACTTCCATGCCATTTAATTTACTTAATTAATTTCAATAACTTAATAAAATTTTGGAAATTAAAATGATTCAATGTTGCTGATAGATAGACAGTCTAAAATGTATTATTGTTGTTATTTCAACATCCTCAATTCAATCTTTTTTGATATCTAATATTCACATTAAAGCCATACATATGTATGGCTTTAAATTCATGAGAAACGGTGATTTTTAAAATTTATAACTAAATTGGCCTTGTACAGTCAGAGGACGCATTGGTTGTAGAAACTCGCTATTCGCTCCTGCTAAACCATTCACAAAATTTCGTTGATTGGTTAGGTTAAGAATATTAAGGCCCACCGTCCATTGTGGCTGGCGATAATAAAGACCTAAGTCCAAATTGTAGTTATTCGGTATTTTCACGGTTTGACTTAAGTTTGTGTACCAGTAACTTGTCCACCATCCTGATAGGTTTACCCCAAAACCAGACTGATGTTGGTAATCTACATAAGCACTTGCAGAGTACTTGGGAATTCCTGCTGCATCATAACGTCCGGCTTTACGTTGGTTTAAAGCGTTACTGTCTCCCCAAACCGTAGCATTGTCCGCATGAAAGCCAAATGGTGAGAAACCAGCAGGTATTATAGAGCTGTATTGGGCATCTAAATAAGTGAAATTACTACCAATCGCTATATTTTTTTGGAGTTGCCATCTTAATGATGACTCAATACCTTTTATTTCAAAACGAGCCATATTACCGTTCGTATCTGGCGATAAATCTCGTTTTTGTTCAAATCCGCTTAGGGTTAAAAATAATTTGTCAGTGATAGGTTCATATTTAAATCCTACTTCTTTTAGCTCACTTTGACTGTCAAAAGCTAAAGGATTGAGTTGATTTACTGCACCCCAAATCAAGAAAGGCCCAAATACTCCCGTATTTAATGCGGTGCTTTTGTCATAGGTAAAATAGAGTGTGCTTTTCGCAGTAGGCTTAATAAACGTACTCAGTTGATAGCTCAATAGACTATATTTGTCACTCGAAGAACGGACATCTGTTGGGGTTAAAACAAGTGGGTTTTCAAGTTTTGCTCTTACAGAACTATGGTTAATGCCTAAATTAATACCGAATACATCGTTAAAGGTAAAGTTTTGTTGAGTGAACACACTCAACGTATCCCAGAAACCAGAGCCCGTATAGACAGCACCTCCTCCATTCGGTGGAAAGCCACCTTTTTCAGCATATAAACCATTTCCAATTGGATACATGCGCGGTAAATTTAAATAGCCAAAATATTGAGAATATTGAGGCACTCCGGCTTGTCCAATCCAACCTCCTGTTGAGCCGCTATTGTTCATTAACCCCAGTAAATCACCAGGGTTCTTCTGTGATGGATCATTGGTTAAATCATAAGGATTAATATTAAAACTATTATTTGCAGCTAAAGAGGTAAACTTCTCATGACGATATGTTCCGCCTGTACTGCTTTTATTATTAATTTTTACGCTACCTATTTCAAAATCATAGTCAGCTAAAAACTCTAGTCGGTTATCAATTAACTCATGATCTAAATCTGTAAAGAAGCTTCCAACAGAGTCGCCTAAATCTTTGTTATTTTGATAGAGCGTACTGTTTGCAATAGACCAATGTTCATTTAAATCTTTAATGACTTTTAATTGAGTGCTAAATCGCTTAGCACTATTTTTATCTTCACTACGTCCTGAAACATTATCATCTAGCTTAACCAATTCATTACCGGGGATTGATGGATCATATACCCAACCTTTAATGGTTCCTGCTTGATCCGCAGTTGAGTTCGGTAACGGCGTGGTCTGAACTCCACCAACAGCAACATATTGGTTTTTATCGTTCTTCTGACGAGTTTGCCAACCAATGACTTTAGAATTTGCAGCACCAGATTCAAATACAGGAGACCAAAAAGTCGAACCGTTTTGAATAATAGGCGTAGCTCTACCTTTGTAATAAAGACCATTATCAACCGATTGTTGCGATGCTCTATTCCAGCCATGTGTGACATTAAAATCATAATAATCGTCGTAACTGATATTCCAATCGACTCTTAAACGATCATTTGGGCGCCAAGCAAGTGCCCCATAAAATGCATTAAAGTTATTTTTCACATTGTCATAATAGTCATCTGTTTTTTGAGCTGTTGCACTCACGCGAAATGCTAATTCTTTTGAAATGGGTGCCGTATGATCAATACTGACAGAGAAATTAGGCTCTGCGCCTTTACCTGAGTAAATGGAACCTACAGTCCCAGAGATATTGGTCTCGGCTTTATTAAAATTAGGCTTTTTGGTGAGGTAGTTAATATATCCGCCAGAACCTGAAGTCGGCGCAAAAATCACACCGGTTGGTCCTGCTACAATATCGGCTCCTTCATAAGCATTGAGATTCGTTGGATGGCGAGTGCTGTAAATACGTTGACTATCTTGAAAAACCTCCGAGTTCTGCCCACGAATTTGTGGAGCAAAGTTAGCATTTTGTCCCCCACCTCGTGTAATGCTTGGCGCATATTTGACGAGATCATCCGCACTGCGAATAACATCTTCTCTAAATTGTTGTTCTGATACTTGGGATACTACACGCGGAGTATCCAATACAGAGCTATCCGTTCCATAAATCGAGGTAACTTTGCGTTTGGGAACTACGGTCGTTTTATTAGTCGCTCCAGTAACGACTACATCGGACAAAGTAATTACATCACTTTCAGAATCACCTGCTTGGTGTGATGTTTCTTCGGCAAAAACATATAACGGTAAAGTTGCCCCTAATACGCTAAGCGCAATAACTAAAGGTTTTAATTGAAAAGGCTGTCTCATATCACACTCAGTAAAGTAAATTTACAATGCGTTACGCAAAGCCTATGCCAACCATTAAATGACCAAATAATTTATCCTAACCACTTGATTCAGTTGTTTTTAATTTTGTATTATTTACTTATGAATTCTATTCATGTTTATTTTTTCAACAAAGCTGTTGAAATAGAGACACTCATCAAAAATAATAATTATATAAGTTGTTGATAAATATATTAAAATTATATAAAAATATTGGCATTTATTCTGCAATACCTCAGAAGATGAAGATCTAATCAGGTATTTATAATGACAAATCAAACATTTCAGTTATCACGTCGAAAATTTTTAACACAAAGTCTCACGGCGCTAGGTGGCGTCTCTTTGATGGGCAGTTTATCAGGTTGTGGCCCCTCTCCAGATAATAGTAACGAATCAAAAAGAGCTTCTTCAGCAACACCTAAGCATGGAGGAGTTATACGCTTGGGACTGATTGGAGGACAACAATCAGGCAGTCTAGATCCTCATCTTTCAGCATCTAGTAGTGGTATTACACGAGGTTTCGCTATTTATAATAAGTTATGGGAATGGGATGAAAATATGCTGCCCCGACTTGCTTTAGCGGAGTTTGCCGAGCCTAATCACAATGCAAGCGAATGGACCATCCGTTTACGCAAAGGCTTAGAGTTTCATCACGGTAAAACCATTACCGCTGATGATGTGATCTTTTCAGTGAAACGCCTAACAGACCCTAAACTCGCTTCACCATTTCGTAATCTGGTGCAGTGGATTGATCGAGATCGTATTCAAAAACTCGATGAATACACAGTTCGTATTCCTTTTATTCGAACGATTCTCGGCTTTGTGGCACTGCCCGAAACTTGGGTAAACTTTGGAGGAATTGTACCGACCGACTTCGACCCTATTCATAATCCAGTCGGGGCTGGTCCATATAAAGTTCAGGAGTTTATTCCAGGGCAGCGTACTGTTTTTACCCGTTTTAATAACTATTTTAAAGCTGACAAACCTTATGCAGATCGTTTTGAAGTGATTGATTTTAAAGATCAGGTCTCTCGATTAAATGCTTTATTGGCTGGGCAAATTGATGTCGCAAATGCGATTTCTCCTGAGTATATTAAAATTTTGGAGCAAGCAAAACACATTCAAACCATACGCTCTGAGACCAATACACATAATAGTTTTGACTTTAATACTCAACAAGCGCCGTTTAATGACCCTAGAGTGCGTCAGGCATTTCGTTTGATTGCAAACCGGGAGGAGTTGGTACAACGAGGCTTAAATGGACAAGGTCGAATCGCCAACGATCTTTATTCGCCGCAAGATCCTGCCTTTCTCAATTTGCCACAGCGCCAACAAAATATTGCCGAGGCAAAAAATCTATTAGCGCAAGCAGGTTTTAAAAATGGTTTAAGTGTAGAGCTTGTTACTCCAGTCAGTAGTGCTCAATCTGCACTAATTTTTGCCGAGCAAGCGAAACAAGCCAATGTAAATATTCGAGTGAAACAAGTTGATTTTGCAACGTTTAATGGTCCTAATCGCAGTAAATGGCAACTATCGAGTAATGCGACTAATGTTGGCACACCCTATTTATCAACTGCCGTTGTTAACGATGCCCCAATTTCCACGACGAATCGTGTGAACTTTAAAGACCCTGAATACAGTGAATTGTTTTTTAAAGCAATAGCTGAGCCAGATTTAGCCAAACGCAAAATCTATTTAGCTCAAGCACAAAGAATTCAGCATGAACGTGGTGGCATGCTCATTTGGGGGTTTAGTCATACCATTGACGCTGCAGCTAAAAATATTGGTGGTTTAGCTTCCGAACATACGATTTTTCCAACTTGGCGATTTGAGAAACTCTGGAAAGCTTAATACTCATCTGTAAACTCACTATATAAAAAAAGCTGCCGAAGCAGCTTTTTTTATGGAGACATAATTATTTAGGCACTGTAATCACAGAGAGTTTATCTACACCTACACGTTCAATACTTGCCAATAATTTTGCGACTGTTCCATACGGGATCGTCTCATCAGCATTTAAATTTAATGCTAATTTAGGGTTACTGCTTTTGCGTGACTTTATTTCTTGTTCAAAGTTCGCAAGTGTCACCTTATCCTTATCAAGGAATATTTCACCTTGTGGATTTACACTAATCACCACAGCTTTGTTTTGATCTGTCGATTGAGTTGGAGCAGCCTTGGGTAAGTTTACTTTCACGGTATTTGTTAATAAAGGAGCTGTCACAATGAATACGATGAGTAAAACTAACATGACATCGACTAACGGCGTAATATTAATTTCACTGACAACATCATCTTGTTCAGAAGTAGAAATTGCCATTATGCAAACACTCCTTTTTCTTTGACTTCCTTAGTGGAATTATCTTTAACCGCCGAATTACCAATGGTACCTTTTTTAGCAGTTGGTAATTGAAATCCTGCTTTTTGATTCAGGCTGACGAAGTCCGTTGCAAAGTCATCCAGATCTGCGCCAATTGTTTTTACTTTACGCACAAAGTAGTTATAAGCAAGTACCGCAGGTACAGCAACTGCAATACCAATACCCGTTGCAACCAGCGCCTCTCCAATTGGTCCAGCCACGACGTCCATACTCGCATTACCAGAACTAGCAATCGCTTGTAATGCATGAATAATCCCAAATACTGTACCGAACAGACCAATAAATGGTGCATTATTCCCAATAGAAGCCAATAGAGCTGAACCTTTTTCCAATTGGCGGCGCTCAGTTAGAACTTGTTTGCTTAAATGGCGCTCTAATAGGTCCTGACGGCTCCAACTGTTTTGCAAGTCTTGATGCGTTTTTTCATCTGCTTCAATTAAAGTCTGAAAACCGGCATTAGCCACTCGTGCTGCTGGGCCTTCACCCAATTCAGATTTGGTTACTGCATCTGATAAGTTTTTTGCTTTCCAAAACTCTTCTACAAAAATTTTACTTTGTTTTGTTGCTCGCTGCGTCTGGACCACTTTAACCACAATCAACACCCAAGTCACAATTGAGAAAGCAACCAACAACCAGATCGTGCCGTCGTGGATCAATGAATTAATATCTGACATGAAAATATCCTCTTAATTTAAATTTTATTTCGGTAATTGATAATGAATTGGAACATCGACCCAGCCTTCTACAGGGGTTTTCCCTTTCAGCGCAGGTGAAAATTTCCATTGCTTTACTGTTCTTACGGCAGCACTGTCTAGAAGTTTTTTTCCACTACTTTGCTTGACACTGACTGTATCTGGACTGCCATTTGCTAATACCTTGACCCGTAAAATCACTGAGCCTTCCCAACCACGTTCTAAAGCTTGTTCAGGGTATTCAGGTGCAGGGTTACTGAGATATCCGGCATAACCTTTGGCTTCAGTCACAGGTAAATTGTCATCTGACGCTTTTACAGGCTCAGCTACTTTTTTAACTGGTTCTGCGACTACTTCTTTTGTGGCCACAGGCTCTGCAACCTTTTGTGGAGTTGGTTCAGCCACCGCTTTTGCAACTGGCTTAGGTTGTTCCACACTTTTTTGGACAGGTTTGGGCTGTTCAACCTGTTTGGGAATTGGCTTAGGCTTTTCCACGACAGGTGGAACTTTGGGTTTTTCAGTAATCGGTGGAATTTTGGGTTCAATCACTTTAGGTGGTTCAACGGGTTTTACGATTTCAATCACCACAGGTTCGGGTTTATGAATATCTAAAGCGGGTGTCGGTAATTGTTTTGCGACATACCAAATTCCAAGATGTGCTGAAACAACCGCAATAATTGCGATTAAGACTTTATTCGACTTCACTGGAGCAGGTTGAATAGCTTCTTGTTCATGCCGTGTAAACGGATCTGCAATTTCAGGTGTAGTTGCACCTGTCACAAATTGCTCAAAGAGCAAAGCCCGCTTATGGGGATTAAAGATTTGATCACGCATAGGAACTTAAACTAAAAATAAAATATTGACTGAGAAATTGCACAAGCTATGCCAAAATAGTAAGCTATTATTTTTTATAGATTTAACTCACATCTTTCAGATATTTAATATAAAAAATGTTGATTTTCAGACATTGTTATGTTGTTCAAACAACAAGATCTCTTTGATATCGCAAAGAGATCTAAGTTTATGATTTTTACATATATCTTAATAAAGGTAAGACTTCTTCAGCTACCCTGTAAGCCTCTTCTAAATGCGGGTTACTGGCTAAAATAAAATGTCCCACCCCAATATCAATATATTCTTGCAAACGTTCTGCGACTTGCTCATAGCTTCCGACTAAAATACAGTTTGGGCCACCTCTTACATTTGACATTCCCGCCCAAACATTTGGACTCACAAATAAGTCTTCAAAACGGTTGCCCTGTGCCAAGGCTTGCTGGCGCTTCGCGCCTACAGACTCAGTGTCTTTGCGCTCAAAAGCATTATTATCAACAGCAATCGTTTCATACATTTGTTTCAGTTCTTGAAAGGCTTGTTCTTGGGTTGGGCGGGCTAAAATATCAATACGCATGCCAAATTTAACTTTGCGTTCCGGCGAATTCTGCTCAAAGAAGTTTTGAGCCTGTTCGATCACTTTCTTCTGCTGGTCTACAGGTTCGCCCCAAGTTAAATGGATATCTGCATGACGTCCTGCGACTTGTAAAGCTGCATCACTTGCACCTGCTAACCATAAGCGTGGAACTTCATATTGATTCATTGGGTATTTCAGGCCGCCCTGTTCAACATGGAAAAACTTTCCATCGAAATTGAAAGGTGCATGGTGCGAATAACCTTTCACAAATTCTAAAAATTCATTGGTTCGTGCATAACGTTGATCATGTTCAATAAAATCCCCATACGCGCGTTGTTGTGCACCGCCTCCTCCTGAAATCACATTCCACTCTACTCGTCCCTGACTTAAACGCTGCAAACTTGCAGCCATTTGGCTTGCATAAGCAGGATGAATAAACCAAGGTTGAATTGCGATGAGTAAACGAAGTCTTTTAGTTTCTCTGGCCAATGCAGACGCTAACACCCATGGTTCTTCAGTATGTGGAAAAGCAGGAATGAGTGCGCCATGAAAACCAACAATATCGGCTGCTTTCGCCACTTGCTCGACATAATCATAGTAAGCAAATAACTGATCTTCATGTTGCGGTGCAACACGTTGTGGAGATTGAACTGCTGGGGTTAATTGATTCCATTCACCGCGTGTGTGTAATTGATGTGCTCGACGACCATCCCCGTGAACAGGGATTCTCCATAAAAACTCGACTGACATAATGAATCTCGATAATTTAAAGTTTTGACGATATTTAATTCGTTAAAGGTCTTATGAGCAGGAATCATGCCGTTATTTTTTTTAATTAATTTTTTACTATATTATTGTTTTATATGAAGATTAAAAAATCAAATTTAACGGCTGTGTTGATATTCCAACACTTGAGTGCTCAAGAATGTCCCTATCACAACACAACGACGACATTTAACCTCAACAGTAACTCTAAAAAATTATAATTTATTGATTTATTTAAGATAAATTTATTGGCGTGGTTCTTGCTCAGTATCCAATATATTTTTTATTTTTTATGATGATATGCGTACTTTTCCACATCTACTTTTAGGTTTTAGTTTTTTGGGTCTTATTGCTTGTGGCGCACAAAAAACAGAAGAGACCACTTCAAAAGAGTCTGAACAGCAACAACTTCGAATTGCTGTGGTTGCCAATGGCACTTCGGGTAGTTTGGACTTTATAGGTGTGCCGCAACTCATTTCACAAGATCAAATCTTTTTAAAAGCATTAAAGCAAAATCACATTGAATTAAAATGGGAACCTGTGACCACAGCTGCAGTAGCAACTCTGGTTAATGAAAGTTTTCTAAATAATAAAATCGATTTTGCTTTTTATGGAAATCTTCCTGCTGTAGTCCTGAATGCAACAGGCGTTAAAACACAGATTGTTGTACCCGGAGGTATTGGTAATAACGTTTACCTTATTGTTCCAGAAAATTCACCTATTAAATCTATTGAAGAATTAAAAGGTAAAAAAATTGCATTACATCGTGGCCGTCCGTGGGAAATTAACTTTGGGCAACTCATACAAAGTAAAGGATTAAGCTTAAAAGACTTTCAAATTGTGAATTTAAATCCGCAGGCTGGGGCTGCGGCTTTATCTGCCAAAAGTGTAGATGCCTTTTTTACTTTAAGCGATGCGCTTACATTACAAGATCGCCATCTGGGTAAAATTATTTGGTCATCACAATCTTTGCCCGCAAATTGGAAAATGCGTGCCGAACTCTGGGGTAGCAAACGTTATATTGAGCAACATCCAGATACCACACAATTACTTGCTGATGCGACAGTACGTGCAATGGACTGGATTTCACACCATCAAGATGAGTTTCAGCAAAGTCAAACTAAGTTTGGCCAACCTCTGAGTGTGATTCAACGTGAAAGCCAGAACACGGCAAGCACATGGCAACAAGACTGGTCTCCAGACTATCAAGTCGACTTTCTTAAACAGCATTATTCAAAAGTCATTGATCATGCTGTGAAAAATCAGCTTATTCAAACGCCAATCAAAGCAGATGAACTGTTAAATCCGAAGTTTACACGTCAAGCGATTCAAAATTTACAGACTGATCATTCTTCAAATAAGCAGGAAAACTAGACAATGAAAATACTAGTAAAGCCACTTATTGAGCAAAATAATGTTTTATTTAAAACCCTACTAGGTAAGAAATTTTCTTCTAAAAAGGTGTACGGGCTGCTCTCTGTGATTTCACCCTTATTAGTATTACTTGTTTGGCAGTTGATTAGTTCTTTACAGATCTTTCCAATCCAAATTTTGGTACCGCCCAAAACTGTTTGGAATACATTCATTGCGTTGTTACAAAGTGGTGAGCTTCAAATGCATCTTAAAGACAGTCTATCTCGTCTGTTTTTGGGATTTTCTATCGCAGCAATCAGTGCAATTGCTTTTGGTATTGCCTATGGTGCAAATACTCTCTTTCGTAATTACACCTATATTCTATTTAACGTTTTTTACCAAATTCCAATCTTTGTCCTTATTCCTATTTTTATTTTAGTTTTTGGGATTGGTGAATTATTTAAAATTTTACTAATTATAAAGGCCTGTTTTTTTCCAATAGCGTTAGCAACAGCCGATGCAGTCAAAAATATTCCCAAAAAATATATTGAACTAGGACAAATCTATCAGCTTAAAACACGAGCTTGGCTCAGGCTTATTATTCTTCCATCCATACTCCCGCCGTTAATTGGTGGACTACGCATTGCACTTGGTCGTGCATGGTTGATTTTAGTTGCCGTTGAACTACTGGCAGCTGGAACGGGTATTGGGCAAATGATGGAACTAGGACGTCAAATGTTGCGCTTAGATGTGGTGATGGTTGGTGTGTTTATCACAGGCGTCGTCGGGTTTGGTTTAGATAAAGTTTTACGCTTAGTGGAACAACGCTTTATCTCACCTGCGCTTATTTCGGGGGAAAAATAATGTCTCAGCGTAGATTTACTTTAAAACAATCATGGCAACGGCCAATCATTTTAGTTCAAGGCCTGATACTGCCATTATTGTTATTAGGCATATGGCAATACAGCTCGGGCTTAGGTGCTAGTCATGCCTATGCATTTGTTCCTTTACAAAACATTTATTTCGCATTAGTTAGATTGCTTGAAACAGGTGAATTATGGCTAAACACATGGGGGAGTCTTAAAAAAGCTGGAATAGGATTCATCTTAGGTTCAATAAGCGGTTTAATTTTGGGTTCTTTGCTTGCCTATTCGAAAGTTTTAAATGCTTTAGTTTCTCCACTATTTAACAGTATTCGACAAGTTCCGTTACTGGGTTTAACACCTTTAATTGCCTTATGGTTTGGTAATGGAGAAGAAGCCAAAATTTTTATTATCGCGCTTGCTTCGTTTTTTCCATTAGTAATTAATACATATCAGGGTCTTAGCCACAACGATGCAAAATACGACGAAATCGCACGTATTTATCAATTTTCATTTTGGCGAAAATTTAAAAAAATACGCCTTCCCCAAGCCCTACCCCATATTTTAACGGGTCTAAATTTAGCCATACCCTTTACTTGGATCACCACTACAGCAAGTGAGTTGCTATTCAATGCGGGTGCGGGACTCGGTAACTTAATGATGAAAGCCGAGATTAATGCCGAAATGGATATTTTGTTGGTTTGCGCCATTACGGTTACCCTTTGTGGGGCGTTTATGACAGCAAGTATTCATCTTATTTCAAAACGCCTACTGCTATGGCGTACCTAATTTGTCTTTTTTAAAAATATTGATAGGATTTTATATGTCATTCTCACTACTTTCTATTAGAAAACTTACTAAATCTTTTGAGCGTGATCAAAATACTTTGACCGTTTTAGATGGGATTAATCTCAACATTGAGCAAGGCGAATTTATCTCGATTGTTGGTAGTAGTGGCTGTGGAAAATCAACACTATTACGTCTTATTGCTGGATTAGATCAAGACTATGACGGTGAAATTCTACTGAATCAAACTCAGATAAAAGGCACAGATTTAAAACGCGGTCTCATCTTTCAAGAGCACCGACTACTTCCATGGCTTACTGTTTTTGAAAATATTCATTTAGCACTTGAAGAGACTCCACTCACTCGTGAAGAGAAAAATTTACGGGTAAATGAGCATATTGAAATTGTCGGGCTGAAGGGTTTTGAAAAGGCGTATCCATATGAGCTGTCTGGTGGCATGGCACAACGTGTTGCAATTGCCCGTGGACTCGTCAATAAACCGGATATTTTACTTTTGGATGAGCCTTTTGGAGCTTTAGATGCCCTCACACGAAGTCACTTACAAGCTGAACTTCAGCGAATCTGGCAACACGAAAAAATCACCATGATTTTAGTCACTCATGATATTGAAGAAGCTGTCTATCTCGGAGATCGTGTGATTGTGATGTCAGCGCGACCAGGAAAAATTAAGGACATTATTCAAATTCCATTAATACATCCTCGACATAAGGAGAGTGAACTTTTATTTGGTTACCGCAATCAGGCACTTAATAAGCTAGATCACACAGCATAATTAATTTGAATATTAATCGATATTAATATTATTTAGAAACCAAATAGTATTGTGATATAAATATTTTTTACATTTAATTGATATAGGATGAAGAAAATGGGTTTATCAATTTGGCATATTTTACTTTTTGCAGTGATTGTTATTTTATTATTTGGAACCTCAAAACTAAAGAGTTTAGGTAAAGATTTAGGTGGTGCAATTAAAGATTTTAAAGACTCAGTAAACTCTGATGATCAAAAATTATTGCAAAACCAGCAATACAAAGATATTAGTCCAATTGAATCACACAATAAAAAACAGAATAAAACATGAGTGATTTAGTATTATGTTTAATATCAGCTTTGGAGAGTTATTAGCTTTTGCAATTATTGCGCTTATTATTTTAGGACCTGAAAAACTTCCTCACACGTTAAGATCAGTCCTCCTTAAATACAGAGCAGTTAAAAACCAAATTAGTAAAATTCAAAATGATATCGAAAACGAACTTGACCTGATCGAACTTAAGAGAGTTATGCAAGAAGAGCTGCAAAAAATAAAACAAAATGAAGAGCAGCTCAAACAACAACTCGCTCTCATGCAACAAGAAATTGAAAATGTACAAACATCTGTTTCTATTGAACGAAAAACCAAAGCACGGCGCATCAATGACTATATCTATACCCGTTCACAAGATGAGTTAAAGACACCATTTTTAGCTCATTTTAAAACAGCCAATAAATTCAGTGAGGATCAAGCCGCATGACGGAACATATTGTCAGTGAAAGCCTCACTGAAATGAAATATAGCGAACATTTAAAAGAATTAAGAAAACGACTGATCTATAGCATTGGTATTGTTTTAGCGATTTTTTTATTATTACTCCCGCTTGCTCAGAAGAACTACCATTTTCTTGCTCACCCTTTAATTTCATTGCTTCCTAGCAACTCCACCATGATTGCAACAGATGTGATGAGTACATTTTTAGCACCATTTAAACTCAATATTTATTTTTCGATTTTATTAAGTATTCCCTTTATTCTTTATCAATTTTGGCAATTTGTCGCTCCCGCACTTTATCAAAAAGAAAAAAGGTTCGGTATAGCACTCGTGATTTCGAGTAACCTTTTATTTTATTTAGGAATTGTGTTTGCCTATACTTTAATTTTGCCACTTGCTTTAAAGTTCTTCGTATTGGCATCGCCCGATAATGTGTTACCCATGACAGATATCAATAGCTATCTAGATTTTTGTTTAAAGCTTTTTCTAGCTTTTGGTCTGGCATTTCAAATTCCAGTTTTAACTTATATTCTTATTTTTATTGGCCTTATTTCTATTCAACAGCTAGAAGCACATCGTAAACACATCATTGTATTCTTCTTTTTTATTGCAATGTTTATTACCCCTCCTGATGTTTTTAGCATGCTTGCTCTTGCAGTCCCAATGTGGTTGTTATTTGAATTGGGTTTATGGGTCACAAAATTCACAACGCAAAAAAACATCCATTAAAAAATGGATGTTTTTTCTATGTAAAACCCTTAAGCAATTTCATTTTCATTCTTATTAGGTAGTAAGTTATATCTTGATAGAAGATTACGTAAAACATTACGCGATAGGCCTAACATTTTTGCTGTCTTGACCTGATTATTCCAGCAACTTGAAAATGCAGTATTTACTATTTTATCTTCAATAATATGCCATGCTTCCCCATCATATTCTTGAAACAAACGCTTCAAAATACTTTCAAACTCTTGAATAAGATCATTGTCTGGTAACACGGCAGAACCCGTTTCCTCAGAAAATCTTAAATGCTCAAGATCAATTGTTTTACCGCCACTCACCAGTAAAGCATAGTGAATATTGTTTTCTAGCTCACGAATGTTGCCTGGCCAGCTATAGTTCAGCAGCGCATTTCTTGCTCTATCACTGATGTTAGGTTTAGTGGTAATAAGCTTCTGAGAGTATGAACTTAAGAAGAAATCAACTAGAGGTAAAATATCTCCTTTACGTTCACGTAATGGTAAAATATTAAGCACAACTACGTTTAAGCGATAATATAAGTCTAGACGAAACTTATTTTCTGCTACAGCTTTACGTAGATCGACATGTGTGCCCGACAAAATACGAACATTAATTGGAATTGGTTTTCGACCACCCACGCGTACGACCTCTTTTTCTTGCAAGACTCTTAACAGCTTAACTTGTAAAGTTAGAGGTAATTCACCTACTTCATCTAAAAATAAAGTACCACCATCGGCTGTTTCAAAAATACCAGCACGAGTTTTATTAGCACCCGTAAAAGCACCAGCTTCATAGCCAAACAGTTCAGATTCAGCAAGCGTCTCGACCAAGGCACCACAATTGACTGCAAGAAAAGGCTTATTTTTACGATCACTTTTCAAATGGATTTCGCGTGCAATTAATTCTTTACCTGTTCCTGACTCTCCTTGAATAATAACACTAGCAGAGCTTGGAGCAATCGTTTCAACTTGATTTAGTAATTTACGAGAGTTCTGATCTGAAAAAATAATTGCTTTTGCTCTTATTGGTTTTACAGGAACACCATTATCAGGCAAAGTAATTACTTTATAATCATTATCTAAAAAGGTTTTCATAATTACCCCATAAAACTTATGATACAAAAATTTTAAAAATCTATATTACATTTCATAGGGTTTTTTAATAAATAACAAATAAATATATTTAATCCCAAATTTACCTACTTTATTCAAACCAATTTTATCTTATAAATTAAAAATCAACATAATTCTTTTTTTATGATATGTTGCTTCTCAAGCACAATGTTATCTTTTTGATTAAATACAAACACTTTAAAAAATTATAAATCGTCCGTATATTTGATTTATATAGTTATAAATATTGGCATTTATTTTGCTCATCCATTTAAAATCCACAGAATAGGTTTAATAATGAGCATCGAATTTGTAGGTATGGTTTTCCCTAACCAATGGTCTGAAACCAAAGGAACGCGAATTGGCCATAAAATTGATCTAGAATATCTACGTTACCACGCACGGGCACATGAATATGCCGGTTTTGATAAAGTCTTAATTGCTAGTGGCCCAAGCAGCCCAGACAGTACACAAATCGCGGCATACCTTGCCCAACATACAGAACGTCTTGGATTTATGATTGCCCATCGACCTGCACTCCTTACTCCAAATTTAGCTGCACGTTCTTTTGCTACGCTTGACCATACTACGGGTGGTGGAAGAATTCGTTTACATGCAATTACGGGAATTACAGCTGAGCCACAAGAAGGTGATTATATTGTTGATAAAGTTCAACGCTATGAGCGGACGGGTGAATATCTAGATATCATCCATAAACTTTGGAAAAGCGATCAACCGATTAGTTACGAAGGTAAATACTTTAAGTTAGACAATGCTTTTTGCCCATTAAAGCCAGTCAACGGTACAATCCCAATTTCATTCGGTGGCTCATCAAACATAGCTTATGATATTGCAGTCCGCCATGCAGACCTTTATTCATTGTGGGGGGAACCACTAGCTGGAGTAAAAGAGCAAATTACTAAATTGAAGCTCGCAGCAGATAAAGCGAATAAACCACGGCCTCCTGTTAGCTTATCTGTACGTCTTATCATTGGTGCAACTGAAGAACTCGCTTGGCAACGAGCAGAACAGATTCTTGCAGATATTCAAAAAAATCCGACTTTTCAAAATAACGGTACATTGTCGGGGCATAAAATTAAAGGTATTGGTTCACAGCGCTTATTGGCAGCAGCTCAGCAAAGTGATCGACATGACCGTGCATTATGGATGCCAACTGCAACTGCTGTAGGCGCTTATGGCGATACGACTGCTCTAGTTGGCACGCCTGACACCATTATTGCCTCATTACTCGATTATGTAGATTTGGGGGTAACGACTTTTTTAAATCGGGGCTACGATCCTATATATGATACAGTCGATTATGGTCGTTATATCATCCCCGCTGTGCGCAAGGAGGCAGCCAAAAAATTAAAACAAATCGCTTAAACATTTATAGAAAAAAGCCGCCAATTCAATATCTTTGAAGAGCGGCTTTTTAATAAAAATTTTCTTTACTGAGAAAATCTTTAGTCCGTCTTTATTGCAAATCAGGTTTACAAATAGCTTGAATTTTCTCTCCGGCAATCACCTTTTTAGCAAACGGAATTGAATCTTTTAAAGAAGCATTCACAGTTTCGCTATGTCCTAAACCATGATACAAATGACCTTCGACCACAGTACCCGCTTTACAAGCATCTGCCACTAGCTTCATTTGAGAACGAGCATCTGGAGTTCGGTCATTTGCCCCTGTCCCAATAAATAATGGATGACTGATTTTTAGTGTAGGATAATAACCATAATCATTTGATTCTTTCTCTTGCAGTTTTTTATAGCTTGTCGGTGGATTAGGTTTATATGCTTGTGCTGGTGAAAGTCCTGCGGTTTGAATATCACCCATAAAGCTTGTTAAGCAGGCATTTCTTGCTTGTTCAACTAAAGGAGCAGCTTCAGGAGTAAAAATTTCTTCTGTTTTAATTTCTGGATATAAACTTTGTGTCACTAAAAAACTATAGATACCATAAGCCAATGATGGACTAACTTCATAAGGATTTAACTTTAACTGATTTTTTTCAGGCGTCGCTTCAGGATCTTTATAAATCACGCCTGTACCAATTGAACCTTTAATATTTAAGTCAGGTGCGTACGTAGCCGAATAGGAAGAAGCCGCAACAGCCCCAGCGCCTCCTTGCGATTGACCCACAATCACAAACTTATTGGCAAGTGGTAACTTGGTTTTTAAAGCAGCTCTACCACTATCTAAAATACTATAAGCCAGCATTGGGTTATTAATTAGCAAGTGAGGTCCTGCAACACCTAATCCTTCGTAATCTGTGGCAACGACTGCAAAACCTTCGTTAAGCCAACGATTTAAATATTGTACATCTCGGTATGATCGGCCACTCCAAGAGGGCGCACAAGCATCAGCTAACCCTACAGTACCATGTGCCCATAGCACCACTGGCCAACCTTCTTTCGGTGGATTTCCTTTCGGTAAGTGAATACTTCCTGAAACTACAATAGGTGTTTTGCTATCTTTACCACTCGTAGAACTGTAGAGAATCCGAATAGCCTGACTATCATTTGCCAAACGAATATAAGGATTATGAACTGCTTCTGTTCTTAGTAGTTTTCCAGGTTGTGCAGGAATAGCTGATTTCCATGTGTAAAACTCGGAAACTCGCCCATCTCCATACTTTTCTTGTGGTGCTGGTGGGAGCTGTGCCATTGATAATGTTGTCGCAATCATAGAGCAACTTAAAAAGGACGCTTTTAATAATTGCGTTAAATGCTTAGCTTTCATGATTTATCTCTTTAATCGATATACTTTTATGAAGAACATTTTCAGAAATCGTAACTAACACGACTATATAAATAGGTTCCATATGAACCTTCTGGAGAGTTAAAGCTGTATTTCACTACCCCGTAAGGTTGAGAAGAAATCGTCTGATCTGGGTGACTGTTAAATAAATTATTTGCCCCCACGTTAAACTTTAATCCTTTGACCCAATGATCTGCCTTGTAGCCAATATCTAAATCTGCAATCCATTGCTCACCAAAGGTTTGATCTAGACTTGGAGATGAACTGCTTAAAATTTTCCATTTCCCGTAACGACGTACTACCGTATTTACACTCCAGACATCATTATTCCAGAGTGCACTCAATGTCGTTTTACTAGTTGGTGCAGCAGACTCAATTAAACTCGCTGTATTACGTCCAGCGATTAATGACGAAGAAATGACTTGACCTGTCGATGTCATCGAATCTCTCGCCTGAGTAATTTCATTCTTGTTGGCAGCAAATCCTAAATTTAATGCAAGGTTACCATATTCATTAAAATGCAGATTATGCTTAAAATTCAGCTCAGCACCACGTGTTCGGGTATCTAACAAGTTGTTAAAGAAAGCGGCATTATTAATGTTGGAATAGGCTGTTCCAGCAAAGGCATTGGTTACAATTGATCCAGTCAAATTGTCTGATAATAAAATTCTATTTTTAATATCAATTTGATAAACATCTAATGTTAAGGAGGTTTCATCGTATGGTTTCCAAACAAAACCTACAGAATAATTTGTTGATTTTTCAGGCTTAAGATCATTACCACCCAAGAGTTTTGCAGCTTCACTTCCTGCGGCTAATGTCCGTTGCTGGACATCATGATAAACACCTGAGCCTGTAGATGTTTCAACTGACTGGACACTATAGGTGGAATAACCTAACTGGGCCAATGACGGGGCACGATATCCTGTACTGGCAGATCCTCTTAAATTTAGCTTAGGATCAAAGTCATATTTCAGTGTCAATTTGCCATTAGTGGTATTACCAAAATCTGAATATTTTTCACTACGTAAAGCAACACCCACATTAAGGTCTTTTACAATTTCAGTTTCTAAATCTAGGTAAGCCCCATAAACATTACGATCGATTTTTCGTTGGTCTGCATCAGTAATTCCAGAATAAATTTCTGGTGCAGTCGTTACGTTGTAATAAGGTCCACGCGTATAAGCAACTGGATCACCCGCAACTTGTTGATATTGTTCCCAACGATACAAGATACCCGTCGAGACAGTTATTGGGTGATAAAACCATGATGTATTAGCATCAAGACTATAGTCCAGCCCCGTATTCAACTGAGAAAAAATATTATCACCGAGTGAATAAGAAGAGGGTGAGCCTGAACCATAACTTGGGTTAATCCCATTGTCCTGATCGGTATGCACTTTATTGCGACCATAGGTCACGAAACCATCAAGTTTACCTGTTTTTTGATCCCCTTTTTTTGCGCCAGCAGTTAACGCGAAATCATCAACCGTCACAATACTTAAAGGAATGCGTCCATCCGGATAACGTTCTTTATAATAGATTGATTGATTAACTGCGGCCGTTGCAGTTGATGGCTCATAAAACCCTTCGCCAATGGTTTTACGGTGCCCATAGGTTCCAAAGCTATATAAGGAAGTATCATCTGCTAATGGTAAATCTGCGTTATAACTGAGATTTATCTGATCTTTTATTTCTGGTGAACCAAAACGCCATGTTCGATATGGTGTATTTTGGTCATTATATTGTGCATTTGTACTACTACTTGAATTATAAAATTTTCGACTATCTGGCAAAGTATTATTGGCAGCATCGCGTTTGCCTGCATCAAATGCGACAGTCACACTTCCATCATTTGGTAATGCAAAGCTTTTCCAGCCTAAAATTTTTTGCTGATCACCATCTCCTTGAGTATATCCTCCATATTGATAAGCAATACCTCCTCCAGTACTTTTGGCTTTTAAAATAATATTCACAACACCTGCAATGGCATCAGAACCATATTGCGCTGCAGCACCATCCCTTAAAATTTCTACACGTTCTACAGCGCTAATCGGAATTAAACTCAGATCTGTGCTAGCAGAACCGCGTCCTCCTGCAAACGACTGACGAGTAAAGTAAGCAGAGGTATGGCGGCGTTTACCATTGATCAAAATCAAAGTTTGATCCGTCGATAAACCACGTAACGCAATTCCAGGTGCAACAGAAGAAGAAAAACTGCCAGCTGGAGTACTTGGCAAAGTTGCAGAAGCAGAGAGTTTAGACAACGCTTTTGCTAAATCTGACTCACCTGTTTGTTGAAGCTGTTGTGGTGAAATAATATCAACGGGTGCAGGTGCATCTAATGAACTTTTTACTGCACGGCGAGAACCTGTTACAACAACGGATTGTAATGTGATGACATCCTCTTTCGCTGACAAATTATTTTGATCATTTGCCATCGCAATTGAGGCAGCAAGAGTATTCAGAGCAAAAAGTGAGGAGCGGAGAATGAATTGAGAAAAATATATACGCATGTTGGCTTCCTTAACAATCTAGTCCGATATAGCAAAGCCAATGCCAAGTATTTTATTATTTATTATCAATATCTTAATTAATTTAAACACAAGAATCATTGTTTAAATTTAAACAATGATTCAAAAAAATGTTTATAAAACTACAGTTGCTAAATTTGCAAATCGTTTAGACAACTTGATTTTGTAAATATGACTGATATAACTGAAAATAAGCTGACTGCTGTTGTATTAAGTGATCATGTGAACCTTCTTCTACAACATAACCATTTTCAATCACGACAATTTTGTCGGCCTTGCGAATAGTACTCAGCCGATGAGCAATCACAATACAGGTTCTATTTTGGCATAAGCGTCTGAGCGCATATTGTATTTTTTGCTCGGTATAGATATCGATTGCTGAAGTAGCTTCGTCTAGAATTAATATTTTGGGGTTTGCTAAATAAGCACGAACTAAACAAACAAGTTGCCTTTGTCCATGACTAAGATTTTTACCAAGTGCTCCAACTTCGGTTAAATAGCTTTGCGGCAGTTGTTGCAATATCTCATCCGCTCCTAAGTCTTCAATCACTTGGATAAGTTTCTGATCTGAAGCATCAGGTTGAACTAGACGTAAGTTATCTAAAATTGTTCCACTAAATAGAACATTATCTTGTAACACAATACTCACATGCTGTCTTAAACTTCCAAGATGAATATCCTGAATTGGATAACGGTCTAGGAAAATTCCACCCTGCTGAGGTTCATAAAATCGCGTTAGCAACTGAACTACCGTACTTTTTCCATGTCCTGTTGGCCCTACAATCGCAATGATTTGTCCAGCTTCAATTTCCAAATTAAAGTTTTGTAAAACAGGTTTTTGGGTATAAGCAAAATTTACCGACTGAAATCGAATATGACCATTTAACTGTTCAAGCTTCGCAGCATTCGGTTGTTCTAGAATCGTAGATTGAGTGTCTAAAAGTAAAAAAATACGTTGTGCACATGCCGCCCCATTGGCATAACGTTCAAATAAATCGGTCAGTTCCTGTAAGGGTGCTAAGAATAAAAATACATAGAAAATACTCTCTGCAAACTGCCCTATACTAATCATGTCATCACTATAAGCATAACTGCCAATCACAATAAATCCGGCTGTGGCCAAAGTCGAAAGCAAACCTGTAAAAGGAGCAAACCAACTGGTCCGCTTGCTGCCATAAATAATAGAGTTATTAAAGTCTTTTAATAATTCTTGATAACGAGATTGATTGGTTTGAGTATAATTTAACTGCTGAATGATTTTTGCTCCATTTACTGTTTCAACCAAATGAGCAGTAAATCGACTGCGTTCCTCCGCAACTCGTCCCCAATGTTTTTGTGATGACTTTTTAAAAATAGCGGTCATTCCAAATAAAATGGGTAACGTCGCAAATAAGCACCAGAAAAATGGTGGATAGATATGCCAAAGCAGTACTGAAGCTAATCCGCAACGCAAAATTGCCGAAAGTAACTCTGGTGGTCCTTGTATTAAAACAGGCTCTAGTGTTTCGACATCACGATCAGCCCGTGAAATAATCCTGCCTGCCTTAGTACGATCAAAATAGCCAATATTTAAACTTTGGATATGCTGAAATAATGAACGTCTTAAACCATTAATTACTTTCAAAGCTGCTCGGCCTGAAAGATATTTTGATACGCTCGCTAAAGCAAAACGACAAATCCAACTTAGGGTTAAAATGCTAATCGCAATAGATAAAACAGGCTGATTCAATACCATTTTTTCAGCAATGTGTTGAAAGCCCGAATCTAAAATATATTTTACTACCCAAGGCCGAACAAAAACGCTCATCACTTGTAAAATTTCTACCGCAATTAAAGCAAGCAGCAAGTAACGGATGGGATAAACTAAAGGAATAAGTTTTTTTAGCATGCCTCTATGAATTGAGGTATTTGCCAAATTTTCTTCAATTTGTAGATCAGCTGATTTTGCAAATGAGCGGAAATTTTTAACACTTGTATTCATGCATCAATCTCCTGCTGCTCTAACTGAAAACCCATCAGCTCTCGATAAAATAAACAGTCTTTAACTAGTGCTGCGTGCGTACCTTGGGCAATGATGTGACCCTGATCAAGCACAATAACGCGGTCAGATAAAGCAATCGTCGTTTGTTTGTTAGAGTTAATAATGATTGTTTTGCTAAAATGGTTTCCATTATCAGAAAGTACAGATAGACGCTGTAAAACTTGTTTTTCTGTAGTCGCATCTAAGGCGCTAGTAGAGTCATCTAGCGCTAAAATTGGTGAGTTTTTCAAAATAGAACGGGCCAAAGCTAGTCGTTGTTTCTGTCCTCCCGACAAAGTAACTCCCTTATCCCCAATCAACGTATCTAAGCCATCATCGAGTCTTAATAAGAGTTCAGATGCACAAGCTAAATGTAAAGCCTCTTTCATCTCTTGCTCCGTTGCATCTTGCTTGGCAACTCTTAAGTTATCTGCCAAAGCGCCACTAAAAAAGAAATTCTCCTGAGGAATGATCTGAACCAAATGACGTAATTCAAATAGGCTTAAGTCTTTAATATTCAGCCATCCCATTTGCTTAGAACCAATCAAAACTTGTCCTTCTGTCGGGTCAATAAATCGATTGAGTAAATTCATCAAAGTCGTTTTACCTGAGCCAGTTTTACCTACAACAGTAACGATTTCACCTGCTCGAAATTCAACACTGCATTGCTTTAAAATATAATTTTTTGTTGTTTTATCCTGAAAGCTGACATTTTCTAATCTAATGTTTAATTCATCACGCCATTCCAACATGAGAGGATATTGCTGATCTTCAATTGCGGACTTCTCATCTAGCATTTGCCAGATTCTTGTTGCAGACGAACGCGCATCAGCAAAAATATGTAAGACTTGACCAATGCTTTCAATACGAAACACCAATAAATTTGCCATGAGAATGGCAGCAACAAATTGCCCCACTTGCAACTGATTTTGACCAATTAAATAAGCACCAAATGCAATGACCCATAAGTAAGAACCCGCAATAATCACTTGCGGAATAGGCAAGCGTTTTGCACTTGTCTTGATGGTCTGAATAGAATGATAAATAAATAGATCTACAGCATGGTTAAAACGTTGTAAAAGCTTCTCTTCGAGTTGAAAAGCTTTAACTACCCGAATTCCATTCACGCTCTCTGCCAAGGTATCGCTGACTTTTTCGTATGCAGATGCAACTTGATGGTCCAGAACGACTAATTGATTGGTCAGTTTAAATAGAACCCAAAGCCCTAAAAAAATAAATAATAAGGGAACAAGGCCAAGCCCAGGATGATACCAACACAAGAGCCCAATGGTTACGGTAACAACCAAACTTGACTCAAACACTTGCCGCCAAAAGTTAATGAGTGCTTCTTTTAACTTATCTGAATCACGTGTTGTGCGTGATAATACCTCTCCCAACCCATGCTTCCAGTGCCATGAAACATCTAAATGCTGTACTTGGCTAAATATTCTTTCTCTTAAAATACTCAGTAGTTGCTGACCAATGCTTAAAGCACTTAACCCTGCCAGATACTGAATAACAGCTCTAATACTGGCAATACTCGTAAGTAAAATGAACCAAAACCAAGGATTTAAAGGATCATTAATAGCATGCTGAAATAAGGTTTCTCGTTCACTATGTTTTAAGGTATCAATCGCATGTCCGATTGAATATTGTTGAAGTGCTAACCCGATATTCGCAATAATAAATAAAGTCGCCGTCAATAAGAAACGAAATGGCATGAAACGATATAAAGCCAAACTTCGTAATAATGGATAATTTTCAAACATAAAAGATAGTAAAAATTTAAGATTCCATTTTATTGCCAGATTCATGCCAAATTAGTGATCTGCAAAAAAAATTTAAATCATTGTTTTATATTGTTTTTATATGGCGCTATTTATATAGGTGTTGTTTTTAAAACACCTGCGGAATTCTTGTGTTGTAATCGCAACAAATTTTGATATATCAACATCATAAAAAAAGATATTAAAAATAATTCATAAATATCAATAAATTAATGAATGGCATCAATTTTGCTTTAAAGCATGAAAACCTCAAAAGGATGTCACGATGACAACACTTCAAACTCAACCATTAAACACACTTTGGTATACACGCTGCCCTGTACCAACTGGTCTAGGCATTTCAATTCAAAAAGGTTGGTTCAAAGAAAAGTTTAATGAGCAACAGATTGAAATAAAATCAATTCGAGAATCAAACTCTAAAGATATTCGCAACTCTCATTTTAACCACACCCTTGCCAATTCAGTTCGACATGGCGGTAGTATTCCAGCCATCTGGGCATATGCATCTGGTCAAAAAACCAAAGTGATTGGCTTATCTTGGGCGGATGAAGTTCAATTGTTATTAACGCGCTACGATTCAAATATCAAAACTGTTGCAGATTTAAAAGACAAACGGTTTGGTATTCCTTCGAATCAAGATGCAATTATTGATTTCTCACGTGCACAGGCGATTCGTGGTCTAGAGAATGCCTTAAAAACGGTAAATTTGAAGGTAACTGATCTTGAGTTAGTCGATTGTTTGCGAGCAGATATTTTAGCCGCACAGCAACAACAGCCTGAAGAAAATGATTCAAGTTTTTATGGTAATCGCAACAAAATCAATGCAAGTGCAGAGATCGTAGCATTAATTAAAGGTGATGTTGATGCTATTTTTCTAAAAGGTGCACACGCTGCGCAAATTGCTCATGATTTCGCCCTGCATACCATTATTGATATTGGCTCACATCCAGACCCTATTCTACGCTCTAATAATGGAACACCAAGAACGCTGACTGTAGATGAAGATTTTCTAACACAATATCCAGAGCAAGCCCAAGCGATTGTCGATGCTGTTTTACAAGCAGAACAATGGGCCCATGCACATGCCGATGAAACCCATCGTTATTTGGCAAAAGAATGTAATAGTAGTGAGCAATGGGTTCATGCGGCGTATGGTGCAGATGCGCATCTGAAACTGAACACTAACTTTGATGAGACTTCCATTATTGCTTTACAAGACCTGAGTGACTTTCTCTATCGCTGGAACTTTATTCCTGCACAAATTAATGTTCGTAAATGGCTGGCGCAGGATATTTCTATTCAAGCTCAAGTAGCGTAACGATACAAAAAGCAAAAAGGTTGTCTTGATGACAACCTTTTTTATTTTTAGCATTCAAATTCAAGTAACCGTAAACTATCGTAGTAGTTAGCATCGGTAATATTAATCTCTTTAATAACAATTATTTTAACGGAATCTTATCGAGTTTTATCCAATTTTAGGATTAGCTTTCAGCTGGAGTTACTTTGGTTTCGCCCAAAGTAACCAAAGGCATTGTCACCTACAAAACCTGTTCTTTTCTTGGATTTATTAAAACCTCTCGTAGAAACAGTCTCTTGTTTAAACCATGCAGGTTGCAGATGACGTTTCCGAGTATCATATTTACTTTCAAACTCGGTTATTTACTAAATTTAGTCACATTTTCCGCCTGCTTCTTTAGAAGTACGGAGTTGTATTCTCCTGGTGGAATATTATTTAAATAATAATTTCCAACATGATAGAGCCTCCAGCGAATTGGATCATGAGTGGTATGGGTTCGTGCATTACGCCAGAAACGGTCTAGATTCCACTTCGACAAGGTTGAACTTGCCCCGAGTAATCCAAAAATTTCACTCGAAATTTTTAAAGATGCATGATCAGACTGACTTCGTGTAGCAGCAACCGATAAAATCAGTTCTGTTTGTAAGTCTTCATCTTCTACATTTGCCAAATGCTGTTCAAAAATCTGTGCCGAACGATCCAATAATGCCTCGGCTGAACGAACCAAAACAGCAAACTCACCAATTTGTTTAATGATATGAGATTCATGTGTAGGTGAATCGACGCCACTTTCCACCCATGGACGAGCATGATGTTGTAAATAATCAATCCCGCCTTGTAATGCCCCTTTGGCAATTCCTGTGTCCATTGCAGCATGTAAAATCTGAGGCCAAGTAAGCCCTGTACGTAAAACCGTACCTAAACCACCTGTATTTCGTTTGGCCACATAACGTTCATCAACAACCACATCTTTAAAATTAACAGTGCCACTGACGCTATTATTTTGGCCCATCGCATCCCAGTCATTGAGCAACTCTACTCCCTGCGTATCTCGATGAATTAAAATTGAAACTGGTCCGTCATCACTACCCGCAAATAAAGAAATCCATTCTGCAAGTAAAGAACCCGTAGAATAGAATTTACTACCGTTTAAAATTAATTTTCCTTCTGAGTTTCGCTCTACTCGCGTCTTATGCTGGAATTTATCTTTACCACCCACTTCTGCAAGTGCATTGCCCAAACGTTTTCCACTTAATACATCGGCAAGTAATTGATCACGGATTTCATCGTCATAGCCAGTTAAAATTCCTCGGAACATAGTGAAGTGAATCTGTAATAACTGCCCTACACCACCATCGGCAGATGAAATAATTTTCACCACATTCACTAATGTTGAAATACTGGCACCTAAGCCTCCAAATTGCTTAGGTACAATAATCGCGGTTAAACCAGCTTCTGAAATTAAACGCGCCTGATCATAAGGTACGGTCTTGTTATAACTTGGGTTTCGAGCAAATTGATTCAGTTGATTTGCCATCTCTTTTGCAATTTCAAGTGCTTCTTGCTCGCTTTGAATGTGTCTTACGCTACCTAATTTTAAAAAACTGTGTTGGTTAATATCATTCATTTTTAACTCCAGAAAATCTGTTCTTCTTTATGCACTAACTTCAATTAGGTTGTTTTTAAACAAGCTTGGCGCATGTGTAAGCAAAGTTTTGGTATATGTATGTTGAGGATGACTCAGCACTTGATCTGTTTCACCATATTCAACAATATGTCCATTTTTTAATACGGCGACTCGATCTGCGATTGCACGAACAACCCCTAGGTTATGGGTCACAAATAGTAAGGTCACACCTTGCTGCTGGAGGTCTTGTAGCAGTTTTAAAATAGATGCCTGAACTGAAACATCCAAAGCAGAGGTAATTTCATCACAAATCAAAACATCCGGTTGGCACAGCAAAGCTCGTGCGATAGCCACACGTTGTCGTTCTCCACCCGATAAATCTCTGGGATAGAGTTCCTGAACTTGTAGAGGCAGAGAGACTTGTTTAAGTATCTGTATGACTTTTTCTATGGCTTCTTGTCGAGATGCTCCAAAGAAATGCTGCACAACTTTAATTAATGTCTGACCAATCGTATGCGCTGGATTCAAGGCTTTATAAGGGTTTTGAAAGATATATTGCAGTTTATGTCGCTGCTGCAAATGACGCTGTTGCCCACGCAAGGATAAGACTTCATCTGCTAATGTAATTTGTCCATCTGCATTTTCATTCAGGCCAGCAATTACACGTGACAAAGTTGTCTTACCTGAACCCGATTCACCAACCAACGCTAAACATTCGCCTTTTTTGAGTTGAAATGAGATATCAAAAAGTGCCTGTTGCTGCCCATACCATGCATTAATATGTTCAACTTTTAGCAGTGCTTCTCGATCAGCTTCTCGTTCAATAACCTGATGATCAATCTCTTTAAAATTAATCACACCAACATGATCCGAATGATGACAAGCAACAAAATGTGGGTCAAACTCATCTTTTAATTGAGTTAATTCAGGTTGTTTTTGACGGCATATGTCTGTGGCGAAACTACAACGTATTGCAAAAGCACATCCCGCTGGCCGCTCATTTGGTGACGGCGCGTGCCCTTCAATCGGAGATAAATATTTACGAATGGCCACATCGGGAATGGCGTTCAGTAAACCTTGTGTATAAGGGTGTTTAGGGGTTTCAAATAGTTGGGTTAATATCGCATCTTCAGCAATTCGCCCTGAATATAAAACAATCACTCGATCAGCAATGTCTTTTACAACTGTTAAATCATGCGATACATAAATAGCAGCAACATTATATTCACGACATAATTTACGAATGATGTTCAACACCAAAGTCTGCGTCGTCACATCTAGGGCGGTCGTTGGCTCATCTAAAACAATCAAACGTGGCTGTAGCAAAAACGCCAATGCCAATAAAATTCGTTGTTGTTGTCCACCTGAAAGTTGATGGGGATAACGCTTGAGAAATAGCTTATCATGAGGTAATCCCACTTCATCTAAAATTTTGGCTACTTTCAGGTATTTTTCAGCACTTGATAACTGTGCCTGATGGACTTCTAATAATTCAAATAAATGTTGACCAATACTTAATGCTGGGTTGAGTGCCGTTCCAGGATCTTGAGCGACATGACTAATTTTATAGCCACGAACCTGACGTAAAGCATGATCATCTAAACTGAGAATATCCTCATCATCCAGTTCGATTGTGCCTTGAATAATCTTGGCACCATGCCGTGCATAGCCCAATAAAGCACTTGATAATGTCGTTTTACCAGAACCACTCTCCCCGACCAGACCTAGAACTTCACCTTCTCGCAAGTTAAATGAAATATTAGAAACGATATAATTACCGGTGTTTACCAATGCTACGGTTAAGTCTGTTACGGTCAATACGCTTTTTTTAAATGTATTTGCCATATTTATTTTTCCTCAATCCGAGCTGCTGCACGTCCAACGCCCTCTGCCAATACATTGGTTCCAAGTGCAAACAAAGCAATTAAAATGACAGGAGTAAATACGGCCCATGGTTGAACTAATAAACCAGCGCGATTTTCATTAATCATGAGCCCCCAATCTGCTGCTGGAGGTGCCACGCCATAACCCAGAAAAGCCAAACCTGATAACATCCCCACTGCCCATGTCAGCATCACACCAAGATGAATGAGTAATGGTGTCAACATATTGGGTAAAATTTCACGGAATAGAATATAAGTTTTTGAATAACCAAGAATTCGGGCAGCTTCGATATATTCCTGTTCCACTAGGTTAAGTGCAACGCTTCGTGCAAGACGTACAACTCCAGGAATAAAAGCAATTGAAACTGTTAAAACAATGAGCCAAGGCTGTCGACCTAACATCGAAACAATAAGTAAGACCAAAATAAGATCAGGAAAGGCCATAAAAACATCAGTCAGCCAAGTTACGAACTGATCAATCTTATTTCGGGCAAAAGCAGCGAGTATGCCCAAACTAGAACCAATCACTAATGCGACCAAACTGGCAGCCAGTGTCATCCAGATAATTGAAGCACCGCCAGCAAGTACACGTGACCAAACATCATGACCAATATAGTCATAACCTAAAAATGATTTTTCTTCAGGTGGTCCATAAGTCAAGCCGACCAATGCAGTGGGCTCAAAGGGAACTAAGAATTGTCCAACCAGTGCAAAAATCAAAACTAGAGTTGTAACTACAAAGCCAAAACGTACTTGTCTTTCACGGATTAATGTTTGAAAAAAGTTTCTTTGATACCAATGAAGTGAGCTCATTTCCCACCTCCTTGCTGAATATTCTTTAGAGCATTGCGACGATCGACAGGTTTTACCGTAATTGGTCGGCCAGATTTCCATAAACGTAATGCCTGACGGCGTCCTGGCGAACGTGCTTTATGTCTTTTTGCAGTTCGTATTTTTGGAGTGAGTAAAGTCGTGATTAAATCTGCAATTAAATTAACCATCACCACACAAATGGTGAGCAATAAAACGATTGCTTGGATGGTCGGGATATCTCTCATTTCAATTGCTGCATTGAGCGCATTACCAATGCCAGGGTAACTGAAAACCACCTCAATAATGAGAGCACCACTCAGCAAAACTCGTATGGTCAATGCTGTACCCTGTACCACAGGAACCAATGCATTAGGTAAAACATGTTTCCAAATAATCCGGCGCTCAGGAATACCTCGCAGTCGTGCAGAAGTTACATATTCTGACTCTAATGCATCAATCATAGAACCACGTACTAAGCGCATTAGATAAGGTGTGAGTGATAAAGCTAAAGTTAAAATTGGTAAAATTAAAAACTCTAATTGACTATAAGGCGACTCATTAGGAATTAACAGCGATGCAGCAGGCAATACGTGTAAAACCGATGTTGAAAAAAACATCATTAACCAAATCGCAATGACGAATCCTGGCACTGCTTTAAAAACGATAGAGCTTGAGACAACAATTCGGTCGAGTTTACTATCACGATGAAGCGAGAGCCACACACCTAACACGACTGAAAGCGGTACAGTAACAACAATTACGAGACTCGTAAGCGCAACTGTATTACCAAAATAATTCTGAATAATTTGTAAAACAGGCACGTTGGAATCAATCGATTGCCCAAAATTACCTTGCAATAATTGACTCAACCAATGCCAGTATTGAAGCAATATCGGATCATTCAGTCCCAATTGTTCACGAAGTATTTGTACCGTCGCTTCAGATGCTTCTGGTCCTAAAATGACGCGAGCTGGGTCAGATGGAAGTGCTTGTGTCGCAATAAAGACAACGAGACTAATAACAAAAACAACCAATATCCCTGACACCAAACGTGTCAAAAACCAAGGTAACCATGCAGGAAATTCAAATGACTTGGTAATTGCTGGTTGTTGAATGGATGCTTCTATTTTGCTGGATTGAATTGTCATATCGGTTACCCTCTGCGCCAGAATTCATCTGTACGCCATGCAGCGAAACCAGTGCGATCAGGTGTTACACCACCAATTTGGTTCGAATGTGCATCAAGGACATTATTAAACCCCCAAATGAGTAAACCACCTTGCTCATGTTGAATATGCTGTGCTTCGTGAACCAGAACTTTTCGTTTTTCTAAATCGGGTTGTTGCAATGCCGCATGCACTAGTTCGGTAAAACGCTCATTCTTAAATCGAGTTTTATTATTTGCCGCACCCGGCCCATCAATTTGCAAAACTGTTAATAAGAAAGGACGTGAAACGTTCGAGCCTGTACTAAATGCCCAATCTTGTTTTACAGCATCCGCAAAAGTAGCAGCTTCAACCTGTTTAACATTAACAATGACACCTGCCTGAGCAGCATGTTGAGCAAAAACTAATGCGGCATTGCTATCTGGCCCTGTATATAAATCGACCTTTAAACTGTTATTAAAACCAGCTTCTTTAAGCAAATGCTTGGCTTTATTCAAATCTTGCTTTCGTTGAGCGATATTGTGGTCATATACAGGATCGCTAAATGAATAAAGATCATTTGCGACTCTTCCTTGTCCAGCTAAAGCCCTTTTAACTAAATCGTCTCTATTAGCAATTAATCTAAAAGCTTGTCGTACCCGAGCATCATTGAACGGTGCTTTAGACGTATTCATATCAAATGATTGCCAAGCATCGGTTTCCGATGAAACTAGATTTAGCCGTTTATTAGACTGAATTAGAGCAATATGCTCAGCACTTACGCCAGAGGCAATATCAATTTGGCCGGATTGCAAAGCAGCAAGGCGCCCTGTCTGATCCTTAAAATCAATAATTTCTATTGCATCTGCATAAGGTTGATTTTCTTTCCAGTAATTTTCAAAACGAATAAAACGTGAACGCTGACCAGGTGTAAAACTTTCAAGCTTAAATGGGCCAGCTCCAACTACATTTTTAACTGGATCATAATCTGTAGGAACAATACCACCCCAGCTCATCCACGCTTCTGGTAAAGCAACCAATCCCTTTCCCTGAGAAAAAGGAATTTCAACAGTGTATTCATCACGCTTTTTAATTGCATCTCTTTGTAAAGAATAAAGATAAGCTGCAAATGGTGAGGCAAGTTTGGGGTCAGTTAACCGTCTTAAAGAGAAAATGATATCATCAGCTGAAATGGTTTTACCATGATGAAACTCAAGCCCTTTTTTTAGACGAATAGTCCATTTCGTCCCATCATCATTGGGTTCAGCAAATTCAGCAAGAGCAAGTTTTGGCTGAATATCTCTACCCCATTCCCATAACTTCGCGTACAAAGGCCAACCTCTAAACGCACTAGACATACCAATTGGTTTATGCGCGTCGAGATTACCTGCTTGGTTACCATTGATCACTCCAATTTTGATCACACCGCCTTTTTTCGGCGTATCACTTTGGGTTATAGCGGCAGTAGTACTTTCAGAGGATGAAGAATCAGGTTTAGAACATCCTGTGAGGCTGATTGCAGCAAAAGCACCAACACCTAATCCAGTTTGTTTAATGAGTTCCCTACGGGTAATTTTATTCATACCTTCTCCCTTAAACCACGACTTCTTGATTCAAGTGGGAATCAATAGATGAATTTCTATTTAGCTTAGGCAACTCAAAACCATGATTAAGCTCCAATAATGGGAACAATAAATCTGCTACACGATAGGCTTCTCCTATTAGAGGGAAACCTGACAAGATAAAAGCTGATACGCCATAGCTTTCATATTCTTTAATCCGTTTGGCAATATTTTCAGCACTACCAACTAAAGCAGTCCCTGCGGCAGGATTTAAAATATCGAAACCAAATAAAGATGGACCAGTCCAAACGTTAGGATAAATTTCAAAATCTTTAGCTTGAGGCAAAATGCCTCGACGTAATTGCTCTAAGTTTTCTTGAATAGATGGATTATCACTTCGATAACTTTCAAAACTTTCGTTTGGAGGAAGCTGTCGTTTAACGGCTTCAATTGCATAATTTACATCAATCTTGTCAAGTAATGACTGAGCGTATTGCCAAGCCTCTTCTTCTGTTTCCCGAACAATAATTTGTAATCGAGTACCAAACTCTAAAGTTCGGCCAATTTTTGCTGCTTCGGCCGCAACTTTACTAAACTTTTCTCCAAGTAACGGCGGTGTATTCGCGAAGCTTAAATAAACATCTAATAATTCAACAGAATGCTGAACGCCTTTGGCAGAAGTTCCTGCTCCCCATAGAGGAACTCCCTGTTTTTGGGTCGGGCCACGCCATCTCGACATTGGTGATCCACTATCTAGGCGCGGAGAAATTTGAATAAACTCGCCCTCAAATCCCGAGGTATCCCCTAAGTAGTTTTGCTGAAATACACTCCAGTACTCTTTACTAAAGTCATAACGCTCATCATGCGTATAGTGAATACCTAAAGCTGCCAAGCCTTTATCATTTCCATTAACGACATTAAATAACAAACGACCTTTAGAAAATGCATCAAAAGTTTGGGCATATTTTGCCAGAACTGCTGGTTGGACTTCTCCAGGATGTTGAGCAACTAGAAACTTTAAACGTTCAGTAAATGGAATTAAACTTGCAGCAACAGCAATTGTTTCATACTCGCTAGTCCCCATCAGTGAACCATAAAAACCAAGTCGATCCGCAGTAATCGCAATCTGTTGCAAGTGTTCGTAATCCGTATCCCACCGTCCAGATTCCAACCAAGGATATGGCCCGTCTGGAGAAGTGAGGTACCATAAAAGTTTTACAGCCATAGTATTCTCGATCTTTATTTTTAAATCTTTATCTAATTATTCAGAGGAAGTAAGCCTAGAGATTTTGCTTTTTCAGTCAATCCGCTCATCTTCCATTGCTGATGTAAAACCCCTTGTCCATATTCTCTGCTTCCACCAATTAACTCCGCAAGCAGCTGAATTTGAGCACCTTCTTCAAGCAATAAAATAAACTCAGCAGTTTCTTGTAGTCCTTGGCGTCCCCATACAGTTGCTCCACCATTAGCTTCCAAGATGGCTCGATATTCAATATCAACTTTGAGCTGATCTAAAATAAAATCTACTTCGGCTTGACGACGATCAATATAAACTGGCAACTCTTTAAATAAATGGAAGCGTTGAACAGGCACATAACGAATCGGTAAAGTACGATGGGTTTGCGCCCAGGCACCCAAATTCGGCGCGTGTACATGGGATATTGTTGTGACATCCACATGCTCGCGAAAAAGCTTATTGTATCGACCACCTGCAGTTTTTCTGCCTAATAAAACTTCACCGTCAAGCGTTTCAACCAATACTTTACTTTTTTTGTCTTTGGACCAAGGCCCAGCATAGTTAAAAGTGATCAAGGTATTATCAGGTCCACGTTCAACAAAATTCACTGTTCCATTTGCCGTGATTGTTTTAGTTTCACGAAATACTTCAAAAGCAAATTCAGCTTTTTCTCGGTTCAAATCGATAAAATTATTTACTGCATTAGAAAGAGGAGTTTGTATAAGTGTTGTCATAACTAATATTCCATTAAAGTTGTTTATTCTGGCGGCGTTTTAAAACTTCGAGCAATGGTCTATGATCAACCCAATTATCAATATTGACATCTCGCTCTAAAAAGCCATGCAACCAAAGAAAATCTTTTTGTTGTTTTAAAAGCTCTAATCGTTCTGTGCTTAACGAAGGATGCAATGATTTATGAAAATTATTGCGATAAGCTGTGGCAACACTTTCCGCCCCCGCAATTGTTTCATCTTGAAGTATGGTCAGTACCTCATCTAAATGATCTTGTGCCCAATCTGCTGTATCAAATAGTTCTTCAAGAAAATCGACTACTACATCAAAATGATCTTCCAACAAATCTTCATGAACAGTAATGGGACGTGGCGTTCCATTATTCACACGAGAGGTTATGTCAGGAAATTGATCTAAATCAATGCCAACCTTTAAACCGCGTTTTGTTGCTGCCTCAACAGCGGATGCGCCTTTCACATAAACGGCATCTACTTGACCTGTAATTAATGCATCAAGGCCCGACCAATATTGACTTGCATCACGATTCTCTTTACGCCCTGCACGTTCAGGTACTTCAATGAAATTTACATCTCGAAAACTAAGATTGGCAAGCTGTAAAGCACCACGAATACCTTGTAATGACATGGCCCTAAATATACTGCCAGCTCGTTTATCAGCGTATTCCGGTAAAGCAACTTTCGCATTTAGTAAATGCTCTGGCTGGCTGATGTCTGAATCAGGTCGAACAATAATAACTTGCCATTCATCAATCCACGTCAAACCAATCAGTCGGCTTGGAGCACCTTCAGAACGCGCAGCTAATGCAGGTACATTTCCACCTTCTCGAAAAAGAGCTGGCAATTGGTGATCAAAATGATGAACCGATAAACCTTTACGCGCATCTTGCAAGACGGCAACATCAATACCGTGCTTTTCAAACTTTTTAACTAAAGTACCGCGTTTTAATGAAATACCTGTTGCTGTAGGTACTGGACATCGAGTGACCCAAATTTCAGACAGGATGTTTTTTACAAATTCTTTAGAATTTTCTTTTTTATTTACTACAAGTGACATACGGATTCCTTAGGATAATTCCACTTTCATCACTTACATTGAGCAGCTTTTATGCCAATTTAATTTATTATTTATTTTCAATTATTTATGCAAATATAGCAGGATTGGAAATGTTTATATTCCATCATTTTTTTAAATCATTGTTGTTTTTACAACATTGAGTAAATAATACATTCTAAAGATCATTGAATATGAAAATTGACTTTAATCTATACGGTATATTTTTATTCACTTACAAAATGATTATCCTTCAAAATTTTTTATTCGATATTATTCATTCAGAAAGACGCATCCAGAGATGCCAAATTTGAACATTATTTAACCATGAGTAGATTCATTATCTGGCATTTAAATGATGTATCAATTCACCAAAGTAATTTTCTTTAATGAATTATCCAATGGACTTCTGTACCGATAGACAAAACTTCTAAGGCCCATCTTTCTACAAGTAACGCTTAAACCAGTATATTCCCCAATATCACGTTTATCTGAGGTTCCAATCTTCATTTTATCTACTGCACGCGCTGATAATGCCACTTTCTTTTTGTTCGTTATTTCCTCACTCATCTTAGAATCCTTTTTGTCAATTAGTCTCAATTTGTTAAGATGGCAATCGTGAATATTTAAGTTCAACACTTAACACACTACTGGCTTCATTGTTGATCTGTAAAATACATGCAAAAGCGCATTTTCAAAGATTAAGCGAGATATCTGTAGAAGTTCTTAGAATTGGTTATACAGCCAAACTTTCAAAGTTAACTTATTTATTATTTAAATTTAAGGATTTAAGATACATGAATAGCACAGAAACAATGGCTGACCTTTCCTCGTATACACCTATGATGCAGCAATATTTTAAGGTAAAGCTGGAACACCAACATGCTTTACTTTTTTATCGCATGGGTGATTTCTATGAACTCTTTTTTGATGATGCACGAAAAGCGGCAAAACTTTTAGGCATTACACTCACGCATCGTGGTAAAGCTAATGGTGAGCCCATTCCTATGGCAGGTGTTCCCTATCATGCTGCTGAGGGATATTTGGCACGCTTAGTTAGAGCAGGACAAACTGTTGCTATCTGTGAACAGGTAGGTGAAGGCGAGAACGCAGGCTCTCGCTGTAAAGCCCCCATGGAACGCAAAGTTGTACGCATTATTACCCCAGGTACGATTACAGATGACGCATTGCTTGGCAGTTATCAATCTTCAAATCTGGTTGCACTTTGTATTCAGCAAAATAAAATCGGGATTGCATTACTGGATTTGAGTGCCAGTATATTTAAAGTTCAACAGCATGAGTTTAAAACTGAACAACTCTACATTGAACTTGCCCGCCTCATGCCAAGTGAAATTGTGGTTGATGAAGATCTGGTTGATCAAAACATTTTAGAGCAAATCAAAAAACAAATTGAATGTTCTATTACCAAACGTCCTAATGTTGACTTCAATCTAAACAATGCACAAAAAACCCTGTGTGATCAATTCGGTGTAACCACTTTGTCTGGCTTTGGAATTGATCATTTACCACTTGCAAAAGCGGCTGCGGCTGCATTAATTCATTACGCAAAAGAAACTCAAAAAACAGCATTACCGCATATTCGTTCAATTCAATTGGAACAAAGCACTGATTTTATTGCACTTGATCCAATTACCCGCCGTAATCTGGAAATTATTGATCCACTCTTTGAGCATGGAACTTCACTGTTCAATTTGATTAATGATTGTCAAACGGCAATGGGCGGACGATTACTGAGTCGCATACTTATGCAGCCAATACGTGATACTGCTATTTTAGACGCACGACTTGATGCAACTGAACAATTATTAATTGGCTATCATGAATCACCAGTGCGTTTGGTACTCAAAGAAATTGGAGATATCGAACGGGTATTAAGCCGCGTTGCTTTAGGTACTGCACGACCACGTGACTTAGTACAATTACGTCAGGCGTGTGCTCAGATTCCATTTTTAAGGCATGCGCTATTACCTGCAATTCAAACAAAATCTTCAAAACTTCTAAATGAGCTAGATCATGAGCTTGGGGATTTTAAAGATTTGCATCAATTGTTATTGTCAGCAATTGTAGAAAACCCACCTGTTCTACTTCGAGATGGAAATGTCATTGCAGAAGGTTATGATGCCGAACTAGATGAACTCCGTAAGATCCGCGATCATGCCGGTCAATTTCTTGTTGATCTTGAAATAAAGGAACGTGAGTCAAGTGGAATCCCAACTTTAAAAATTGGCTACAATCGTGTCAGTGGTTATTACATCGAGTTGACACGTGCTCAGGCAGAACAAGCACCTGCATATTATATTCGTCGTCAAACTTTAAAAAATGCAGAACGTTATATCACGCCTGAACTTAAAAGTTTTGAAGATAAAGTTCTTTCAAGCGAATCACGTGCACTTGCACGAGAAAAACTGTTATTTGAAAGTCTGCTTGAGACACTGAAAAAAAATATCGCCAACCTACAAATGATGAGTTCTGCAATTGCCCAAATTGATGTATTGGCCAACTTTGCTCATCAGGCGCGTTTGCAAAATTGGAACCGTCCTGATTTTAGCCCAGAAATTGGTATTAAAATTCATGATGGTCGTCATCCTGTTGTTGAAGCACTGAGTAAAACCCCTTACACCCCAAATGATACCTTTTTAGATAGTCAGCATCGCATGGCTATCATTACTGGCCCTAACATGGGCGGTAAATCGACATTCATGCGTCAGACTGCTTTAATCAGTTTACTGGCCTATTGTGGTAGCTATGTTCCTGCAAAATCTGCCAAGCTTGGTCCAATTGACCGTATCTTTACACGTATTGGCTCGGCAGATGATTTATCGACTGGTAAATCTACATTTATGGTCGAAATGACAGAAACCTCTCAAATTCTACATCATGCGACCCATCAATCATTGGTTTTAATGGATGAAGTTGGGCGTGGAACCAGCACTTACGACGGTTTATCACTTGCTTGGGCTTGTGTACTCGATTTAACCAAACGAATTAAATGCTTATGCCTCTTTGCCACACATTATTTTGAGCTAACAGAGTTAGGTAGTGAATCTGCTATCGACAACTATCATGTTACGGCAAAAGAAATGAATGGTAATCTTATTCTGCTGCATAAAGTCCAGCATGGCCCAGCGAGTCAAAGTCATGGATTACAAGTTGCAAAATTGGCGGGTATACCTGCAAGCGTGATCAAGGAAGCACAAAAACGTTTAAAAATTCTGGAAAAGCAACAACAGCAATATTTTCAAACTGCGGTACAAAACGATTTGTTTGCTATACCAGAACTCCCTCAAATTGATGAAACGAAAATTGAGATTAAAAAGACCTCTCCTGTGCTTGATCATCTTAAACAACTTGACGTTGATAGTTTAACGCCGAGACAAGCACTTGAAGCACTTTATCAACTCAAAGATCAATTGGAACACTAATTACGCTCAAACAGTCGAGTTTTTTCTCATCAACTATAAGTAGCCATCGTGCTACTTATTTTTATCAAATGGTAAAATATATAATTTTTAAAGAGTTTTTTCTTTTCGTGATTCAAAATATAAAAAATGATGCTGTATAAGAAAAATATACAAATTATAAGCTTATAAACACCGTTTATTTAATTGAATATTCTGTTATATTTAGGCTGAATAATACTCTAAAAATCAAAATACTTTTACTGTTCAAGGAACTTCTATGGCCTATGTTAGATTGCTTTATGTCAGCAAAACCGCCAAACAACATCATGAAATAAAACATGACCTAATGGAAATCTTGACAACAGCAATACGTTTTAACTCAATAAATAAAATTAAAGGGGTTCTATATTATGGAAATGGCTATTTTGTCCAATGTCTAGAAGGTGAAGAAAAAGTCATTTATGATGTTTTTTATAATCGAATTATTAAAGATTCTCGTCATCAAAACTGTGAAATACTGTCCTGTAAAGCTGTAAATGAGTTACTTTTTCAAAAATGGAGTATGAAATTTGCGCCATTAAATAAAAAGCTTCGAGATTTTTTTCAGCAATATCATATAGACGAATTTAATCCTTATTTACTGACACATCAGACGACTGAGCCATTTATAGAATTGTTATCTCAGGAACCACATCAGGAAGTTGACCCTTACCCTCATTCATCCTGATAACATAAAAAATTTTTAATAACAATATTTTATAGCCAATAGTCAAAAGTGAGCGGAAAAAAATTTATTGGGTGTATTTATCGATTCATTTTTTACAACACATCCAGTTTAGATTAACTGTATGTTTTTATTGGTTTAGGTTTGCTTATCTTTTGACACTCCAGACAATTAAATTCACAATATAAATTAATTAATATCAGCCACTTAAATCCATTTCATGGTTTTAGATAACAAATATCAATAAAAGGAATTGTTCGTACCCCCCTTTTTTGCCTAAAATAGGCCAGTTTTAATGAAAACCATATTTTTTAGGTAGCTGTCGCCATGACCTTTGTTGTCACTGAAAACTGTATTAAATGTAAATATCAAGATTGCGTAGAAGTCTGCCCAGTTGACTGTTTCTATGAAGGTCCTAACTTTCTGGTGATTAATCCAGATGAGTGCATTGACTGCGCTTTATGTGAACCAGAATGTCCAGCAAATGCAATTTTCTCTGAAGATGAATTGCCTGAAGGCCAGGAAGTCTTTATTGAACTGAATGCTGACCTATCACAAAAATGGCCAAATATCACACAAATTGGTGACCAACCTGCTGATCGAGAAGAATGGAATGGTAAACCAGATAAACTTCAGTATTTAGAGAAGTAATTTAAAAGATCAGCATTAGCTGATCTTTTTTTATACTTTAAATCAACATTTGATTGCAAAATTTTCAAAATTTGTTCTTCATTTTGCACTAAAATAACGAGCTTAGAATAAGTTGTTGATTTTATTATGTCTCAGTTTTTGAAGGGTGTTCTTGCAATAAGTATCATCCCGATAATGATGGTTGGCTGTACCACTGCTCCTCAAAAAAAAGGAAAAATCTTAGACTTACCAAAGGGACATCGTATTCATATTCCTCAGGAAACTGTGACTATAGAACGTCCTGTTCGCCCTAAAGTAACACCAAACTCTTATTTGAATTGGCTGCAAAATCCGTCTAATCGGATACAAATACAAGAATATGAGCAATTTTTATCACGAAACGATGTAGCAAATATTGTTCCAAATTACGAATTATTGAAAACAGCTCGCGATTGGCAAAAATGTGGACGATCCGAATATGCGGTTCCCAATAGAGAGCTTTGGAATAATGCCATTCCTACATTACGTGTGCTCAAATATTTAGTGGCAGCAAAAATTTTGACTGATTTTGAGGTGACATCTGTTTATCGTGATTTACCATTAAATCAGTGTGCTGGTGGCGCGAATTCTTCCCGGCATTTGTTTAATTCGGCTATCGATTTTCGTATTGGTCCCGAAATTCCTCAACCGCAAGATTATGCTTTTATTGAAAATACCAAATTTAAGCTTTGCCAATTTTGGAATCAACATGGACAAAGTCTGAATATGGGACTAGGTCTGTACAGTTCAGGTCAAATTCATATTGACACTCAAGGCTATCGTACATGGGGGCCAGACCATAGCCGAAACAGTTCAATGTGTAATTACTGAAAACTTTAAGTATATCTGATCAATTAAATGTTAATTATTTAACGTCGATACTTTATTTGTTTTTAAAAACTTTTTCCTTTCGTTTTGAAATCTCATAAAATATTGCAAGTTTTAAAATGCATCATCCATTATCGGATAAAGGTATAATTTGTTATGCAACAGCTGTGGACAGACATTGATCATTATATTGAATCAAATTTAATCCCAGAGGATTCAAATCTCAAATTCGCACTTCAAAATACAGAAGATCAGGGCTTTCCAGATCATCTTGCTGTTGCCCCCAATCAAGGCATGTTGCTTCAAATGCTTATTCAGATGAATCAATGCAAACGTGTACTTGAGTTAGGAACATTTGCTGCGTACAGTACAATCTGGTTAGCTCGTGCGCTTCCCAAAGATGGATATCTGATGACAATTGAAGGTAGAGATACGCATGCTGCTTTAGCTCAGCAAAATATCGACCATGCAAATTTACCCGTGAATATTGAGTTAAAAGTCGGTAGGGCTGCTGATATATTATCCAAGATTGACACTGACACATTTGAACCTTTTGATTTTATTTTTATTGATGCTGACAAGCAAAGCTACCCTGAGTATCTCGATTTAAGTCTAAAATTATCACATTCGGGTACTGTTATCGTGCTTGATAATGTTATTCGTGCAGGTGCTCTAATCGATCTAGATAATCAAAGACCGAGCATTGAAGGCATCCGATTGACCTTTGAGGCACTGCAAAACCATCCTCAACTTTTATCTTGTACTGCTTTACAGACAGTTGGTAGCAAAGGTCATGACGGTTTCGCTATTGCGATTGTGAAATAGTGTTTAAAAATTAAACTTAACTTTTAAACACTTAAAAAACAAATACCTAAATCAAATTTTCATGCTTTTCCATATAGTTATCCACAACATTTGCGGATAACTAGTTTTTTCTATTTTGCCACAAGCAATGGTACTGTTGCATTTCTAAAAATAGACGTTGCGATACTTCCCAAGAAAAACTGATGGATCTTACTATGACTAAATGCCCCAAGTACAATCATCTGAATACCCAGTTCTTTCTGATACTCTAGAATATTTTCAGCGACATCCCCATAACGATATACTGTTATTACATCCAAACCTGCATTTTTCAAAAATTCTTCTGGATCTTTTAATACTTCTGGATGATCACCTACATATAACAAATGACATTGTAAGGTTTTGAGCAAATCACTTTGTGCGATTCGTTGCATAAGGTTTAAACATGTAGGTGAATATTCATATGCGAAAATAAAACGTGTTGGTATTTTAAAATGCTCACCTACTGTCATGACTGTACAATTGGCACCTCGAATAAAATTTTCTACATTACTGCCTATTGGTTTATTTTTTTCTGCCGCCCGTTCGCCAACTTTACCTATAATGACAAAATCTGTTTCTCTTAATACATTAAAACTTTGCTCCAAAAAATCGCCTTTTTCTTGAATTTTTGTACTTTGTATTCCATATTTTTCTAAGATCATATCTGAGATATGCTTGAGCAAATTATTACTATAGTCGATAGCTAGATCACTTTGTTTTTGTTCAAGCTCTGCAAGCTCTTTAAGTAGCATTGCATTGCTTTCAAAGCCGATCACGCCACTAATCTCACCCAAATGGTAGCTTGCAGGATAGTAATCCAATATTTGTAGTAAAACCAATTCTCGCTTTGTTTGCCTTGCCACCCAAGCAGCAGCTTCAGCAATTGCATTAATACAGGGAGAAGAATCGATACATGCGATTACACGATTCATAAATGCCTCTCTTATTTCTGATTTTATTGCCTAGAGATTTAACCCTTAGTTTTAAGTTAGCATATTTAAGTATTGCTAGGTTCAATTTAGATTATTTTTTTTAAATTGATACATTTATTGCACAATTCGACTATTCAAATCATTATAATTCATATTATATTTGTGACAAATATCACATTATGATATAAAAACCAATAAAACCTATCGTAATTAAATTATTAAAAAGAATAACCAATAATAAAACAGTTATTTTTTCAATTTATTTGTTGAGATTAATCACTTTTTTCATTAAAAATGTAGTGCACATTATTTTAATTTAAAAATTTAAGAGGGTAATCATGTTTTCATTATTTTCTGGGAAACTTAGCAGCGTATTAACAACAGCATTTCAAGGTTTGACTTCAGCAGTAGGTAAAATTGTTAATGCAGTAGTCACTGCTGCGGAAACAATCACTGATGTCGTGGTTGAAACTGTCGTCACGCCTACTGTTGAGGTACTTAGTCATGTTCCTGTTTTAGGAGATACCGTAAGCTCTGTCACTGGTTTAGTGAGTTCAACCACTGACAATCTATTTGGTACATTACATAATACAGCCACTAACATTGAATCTGGAAACCTTGCGACAACTTTAACTGGTCTCGCTACAGATACCAGTAACTTACTCGGTAGTTTAGCAGTAGATACTTCATCTACTTTAGATCATGTGTCAACTACACTTATAAATGCAGCTCAGGATATTCCTGTTGTGGGTGAGGTTGCTTCAAGTGTTTCTAATCTTATTTCCTCAACTGCCGAGAATCTTGTAGGGACAGTTCAACACTTGTCTGAAAGCCTTCAATCAGGTGATGTTCTGGGTGCTGTTAAGGGTCTTTTATCTGATACAACTTTTGTTGCTGGTAACTTAGTGACAGATACCACCAATACAGTCAGTGATTTGTTAGATAGCACATCACTAATCACTAACACTTTGGCACAAACTCCTGTACTTGGTGATGTACTTAGTAGTGTTGTAGCGAGTGTAGATAACGTAGTTGGAACTGTAGGTGATGTTGGTCAATACGTTGCAAATGTAGATCCAGTTGCTTTAGTAAGTGATGTACTTCATGCTCCTGCAGAAACTTTAGGTACGGTGGTAATTGATGTATCTAAAGTCGTTAGCGATGTTTCAGATGACTTGAATCCACTAGTTGCCTCTACTTCGTCTACTCCAGTAGTAGGTACTGTGGTCGAAACTGCAACCAATGCTGTTGATCTGGTTGCGGGTACCGTTGCTGCAGTAGGTACTGGTCTGCATGGCTTTAATGCACTTGATGAGTTGTTTAATCATACTGTTTCTCCAGTATAATTATACTCAAATAAATCCATCAGAAAGATCTTGATTCTAAATCAAGGTCTTTCTAATCTCTCATACGAATGAAGTGTGCTGGATTACCGGCCACTATCTGATTCTGCATCACATCTTTAGTCACCATGCTATTCATACCTATCACAGCATGATCATCAATTTTGACACCGTCTTTAACCCCAACATGTGCACCTAACCATACATCTTTTCCCACTGAAATTCCTTGTGATCGAACTGTTTGCTGATAAATTGGCTTATCCATCTGCATTCCATGATCAAATGCGTATAAGTGACAATAAGCTGCAATTCTTGCTTGATTTGCAATTTTAATTCCAGCTTTTCCACCATCTAAAATGCAGTGATGATTGATCGCAACTTCAGATCCAATATCAATCGGGCCATGTAAAACTGAATCGGCCGCAATAAAGCTATGATCACCAATAATGATTTTTCGCCCAGGTTCTGCAAAAATATGTGCCAACGGAGAAATAAAACAATTCTTGCCGATCTCAACAGTTTCCATATCCATTAAATACCGTTGATACTCTTTTTGCCACTCCTCTGCCCATACTTTATGTTTCGGTTTTAGGCTCCAATACAACCAAGGCATGTAATTCAATCGATGTTTGTGTTGTTCTCTATATTTGAGCAAAGGGTCATTCATCATGTTCACTCTCTAATCGCTTGAGTTTTTCACGACCGCGAGTTAAATCTTGTAATTTTATACTTAAGGGCTCAATCTGAGAGACCAAAACAGAAGCTTCAACCATTACACCTTCAGGCAAATAGTGTTCAACAAAATCAATATGCTGTTTCTTAAACTCATACTGGAGTATCGACCATTCATTAAAATGACAGTTTAAACGAATTTTATGCTTTTCAATCAGCTCTATTTTTTCTGCCAATGTCAAACACTTACCAGCGCAACCTCCATATGCCCTGACTAATCCGCCAGTACCAAGTTTGATCCCTCCAAACCATCGATTGACTAATACCAATACATTGGTCAGCTGATTTCCTTCAATAGTTGCCAAAATAGGACGTCCAGCTGTGCCTGATGGCTCACCATCATCATTAAAACGCACTTGATGTCCTAGTTTCCAAGCCCAGCACTGATGTGTTGTAGATACATCTTTGAATTGTTCTAAGCATTCTTTAATCTGTTGCTCAGTTTCAACAGGAATAGCAAACGCCTGAAACCGGCTTTTTTTAACTTCTTCTTCAAATGAAACTAATTCTGAAATCGTAAAAGACATAAAACTCAATCAATTGATACAAGCTCAGCCATTATACGCAATTTCATATTTTTTAGAGGATAAAAAAATCCTCGAACATGTCGAGGATTTTATTTATTTTTAACGTTCTCTTAACGCTTCTTTGGCCTTATTGAATGGTTTCAATAAGTAATCCATAATGGTTTTCTGACCAGTTTTAATATCTACTGTAGCAACCATACCTGGTGTGATATTAAAAGCTTTACCAGCCTTATTATATAACTTATCGGAGTCTGTACGAATATATACACGATAATAGAACTGATCCTGTTTCACTTCATCACGAATTGTATCTGGTGAAATCACAGTCACTTTACCCTTCATACCACCATAAATTGAATAGTCATAAGCCGTAATTTTAACTAGCGCTTCCTGACCAGGGCGAATAAAGGCAATATCACGTGGCAAAATTCTTGCTTCAATTAAGAGTTGCTCATCTAGTGGTACGATGGTCATTAACTTACCGTTTTGCGGAACAACACCACCTAGAGTCGTTACTGTAATTTCTTTTACAACACCGCGTACAGGTGCTTTAAATACAGTTCTATTTAAAGTATCAGTTCGTCCTTTAATGACTTGCTGCTGAGTTTGAACATCAGTATTTGATTTAGATAACTCTTCACGTGCTTTTACGTAGTAACTGCTACGTGCATCGTTGATCTTATTTTGTAAATCATTTGCTTCACGTTTTAGTCGTAGTACTTCAACTTCACTCGCAGCACCCTTGGCAACCAATGGTTCAGTCATCACGAGTTCTTGCTGAACCAAATGCAAGGCCTGTTTTAATCCAGCGACCGTTTCTTCAAGATTTGCACGACGTGAATTATATAAAGCTGTTTCTTCTTGTACCAGTTTTGGCTCCTGCTTGACTTCATCAGGAAAGGCCAAAGGTGTTCCGTTGACTTCAGCTCTTAATCTGGCAGAGGTTGCCTGAGCCGCCATCAGTAATGACTGAGACTCACCTACATTTGATGCAAAGCGTGTTGGATCAAGTTGAGCCAGAATTTGACCCTTCTGAACAATATCACCTTCTTTTACATCTAGTTTGGTCAGAATCCCACCATCTAAAGACTGAATCATTTGTTCTTTTGAAGATGGAATGACTTTACCTGTTCCTGTAGAAACTTCTTCAAGCTTAAACACCCATGCCCAAACCACTAAAATCACCAAGGCAATTCCGACAATCCAGATGATTAAACTGGCTCTTGGCAAAGGTGGCTCTTTATAAGAAACATTTAATGAGCGGGCTTTTTCTTGTTGTTGATCGCTCATGATTGTGTCCCCTGTTGTGTGACTGCTTTAGGTTGAGTTGACTGTTTTAATATTTGGTCACGTGGACCATCCATCACGATCTTTCCATCATTGATCACAATAATACGATCAACTAGCTCAAGTACTGCTCTACGATGTGTCGCAACAACAAGTGTACGGTGTGCCAACCATTGCTTTAAATGATCAATTAACTGTTTCTCTGATACATCATCAATTGCAGCAGTCGGTTCATCTAAAAGTAGAATATTTGGCTGACGAATCAATAGCCGAGCAAGAAGAAGCGCCTGACGTTGGCCCCCAGAAAATCCGACACCGCCTTCCAAAATAATATGATCCAGGCCTTCTTTCTTTTCTTCTACGAAACTTAAAGCGCCTGTTACTTTAAGCGCCTTAATGATTTCATGATCATTTGCCAGAGGCGCACCCAGAGTCAGATTTTCACGGATTGTTCCGTAGAATAGACTGGCATTCTGATTGAGTAATCCCATATCACGACGAATATCAGCCGGATCAATTAATGACAGTTCGAGATCATCTAAAGTAAGTTTTCCATTGATTGGAGACTGCATACCTGAAAGTAATTGCAATAAAGTTGATTTACCAGCCCCATTTCGACCTAAAATTGCAATTTTTTCACCTGCTTTAATTCTTAGTTTTTGAATCGCCAGATTAGGTTTTGAATCCTCAGGATTATATTGAAAAACGACGTTACTTAAATCATAGTCTCCATGAATCACTGGTTTGTGGACAAGATGAGCGCGATCTGGTTGATCAACAGGCTTTTTCATGAGCTCATCAAGACTTTGCTTGGCAACTTTCGCTTGTTGTAAACGTCCGAGCACACCAGTAATTTGAGAAATTGGCCCTAACATACGCGATGACAAGATTGAACATGCAACCAGCGCACCCGTGGTCATCTCTCCATCCATCACGGCGAAACAGCCCACTAAAACGACAAGGGCGTAAGTTAAGCCCTGAAGCTTTTGAGTCCATGCAGATAAAACTCCCACAATCTTACGTTGTTGCATACTATAATCAGCAGACAACTCATTCATGTGGTTCCATTGGTTTTGAAAGCGCGACTCTGCACGTAATAATTTGATATCTTCAATCCCTTGTACTGCTTCAACCAAAATAGCATTACGAATTGCAGACTCTCGCATACCTTCTTGTGCCAATTTCGCAAGTTTTTTCTGAGCTAAAATTCCAGGTAAAATCATTAAGGGAACCATGATTACCACTACCCAGAAAACATGCCCGCCAATAATCCACAAAATGACTAAAAAGAGTAAGAAAAAAGGCAAATCAGCAATGGCAGTAATTGTGGTGGATGTCACCAGTTCACGAACACCTTCAAGCTCTCGAATTTGAGAAATAAATGTTCCAGTAGATTTTGAACGCTCTTTATTTTTAATCCGAAGTGCATGGCCAAACACGCGATCAGAAATTTTTAAGTCAGCTCGCTTGCCAATAATATCTGATAAATAAATACGGCTGACTCTGAGCACAAACTCAAAAATCGCTGCTATAAAAACACCACCTGCCAGTACCCATAAGGTTGGAATAGACTGAGAGGGTACGACACGGTCATAAACCTGCATAGAAAAAATAATCGTTGCTAAAGCCAAAATATTTGCAATTAAAGATGCAAACATAATGTCAATATAACGTTTCCAGTCTTTTAAAACGATTGACCAGAACCAATTGGCCTCATAAGGTTTTATATATTCATCTACACGTGCATCTGGAATAGAAGATTCGGGACGCATGATGTAAATATGTTTGATTAAACCTTTCAGACTGTCAATTGCAAAACTTTGTGATAACCCATGATCACCACTCAACTGAATACTCACGTTTCCTTCTGTATCAGCCTTATCCACCACCCCTATCTGACCATCTTTAAATTCTGCAATGACAGGTAGACGCCAAGGATTTAATAGATCTGAATTAAATTTCGCAACGCGCAAACTTAATCCAACTTGACGACACATCAGTTCCAGAACTTCTTCAGGATTTTGATTCTGATTCCAGTCAAGCTGGAGACGTATACGCTCTTCTGAAGACTCGATACGATAATGTCTGGCAATGGTGAGGACAGCCTGCAACCATGGTTGATAATTAAATGTATTATTGGTCATGGTTGAACCTCAAACCCTTGAATTGAAATATTATTCAGGTCATAAGCATTACGTGAACGTCCCGTTGTTGAAATATATTGAACAAGACTTGAGTAAATATCATAACGGGCACTTTCCAACTCATTAATTGATGAATGGATGGCTTGCTCGGCATTTAAAAGATCCAAGACAGAACGAGTGCCTAATTTATATTGTTCTTGATAAAGTTCGCGTGTTTTAACTGCTGTAATTTCACGTGCACGCAATACCTTAATTTGCTCCTGTTTGTTTTCGATATTTTCTCGTGTGGTTTTTACAGCATCCATTACATCTAGATAAACGGAGTTAACTTTGGCTTTCGCCGCTTCCTCGGCAAAACCAGCCGATCGAATCTGAGCAGTAACAGCACCACCCTGATAGAGTTTGGTATTGGCCTCTAATGAAACAGAACTATAGAAACCATCTTCTTTGTTATTATTATTGTTTACACCATTAGCAGCCTGACTCACAGAACCGACTAAGGACAGTGTTGGATAACGACTCAAATCTGTTTGCTTTTTATCTGCTTTAGCGACTTCAACTTGTGCCTGAGCAACAAGCATATTTGGGATAATATTAAAATCAGGCTCTTTATATAAGTCAGATACCTGCACAAGGTCTTCTGGAATTGACCAAGATTTGTCATAAGCATCAAAACCAAGTAATACGGTTAAACGTTGTTGATTTTGACGAAGCAAAGAACGCTGAGCAATGAGCGCAGCCTGTGCCGATTCAACATAAGACCTTGCCTGCACTGGATCAGCTTGACTGCTAATACCTGCCTGTGCTCTTAATTCTGCAATATTCTGAATACGTTGCAAACCTTTAACTTGTTGCTCTGCAATCTCTACTAATTTTTTATAACGTTCAATGTTGACCACGGTGGTCGCAACTTGAGTTGCAATGGTATCAATACTTACTAAAACATTTGCTTGTTGGAGCTGCAACCTTGCTTCTTGGGAAGATACATTAGACTTCACTTTACCAAAGTCATATACCATCTGTGTTGCACTAATCGTGTACATTTGACGTCCACGCTGCTCAGAAGAAGATAAATTTCCTCCTGTACTAATCCCTCCTGTAATCTGAGGAAAATACTGAGATCGTGCGACATCAATATTGGCATTTTGTGCTGCCATAGTAGAGATTGCTTCGCCAATTGAAGGATTACGTTTTACCGCAATCTGGACTGCATTAATTAAGCCAATCTCATTTAACCTTGATTCGACAGGACCCGTATTATTATCAACTGCTACCGCCCCATAACTCACCTGAGGTAGTCCTTGCACAATGATTGGATCTAGTTTTACGGTTTGAAAATTCTGCATCTGGACAGTTTTGTAACCATCTTTTGGTTTGGACTTGAATAAATCAGTAACTTTTTCTTTCAAATTATTGAAACTAAGTTTATCCGATGTTTCGGCGAATACAGAAGTCGTCACCAGTGAAATTGAACTGCATAGCAGTAACATTTTCAAGCAGGTTCCCTTGCTCCCCTTATCACTCATTTGAGATGTAGATTCTGATCGATGCATAGTAAGTATTTTTTTAGGGTTTAACAGCGGTAAAATTTTTACATATATTTATCACAAAAAGACATAATTTGCTAAACAAATCACACCTTTCTATTAAAATTTTTCCAATAAAAAACCTGACTTATCTTAATAAAACTAGTAAGTTAATTAAAATAAGTCAGGTTTATTGAAAAAATGGACAGATCATCTAGACTGTAAAATCATCTCCTAGATATACCTTACGTACCTGTTCATTTTCTAAAATATCCTGCGGAGAACCCTCTGCAATTACAGCGCCTTCACTTACAATGTAAGCATGCTCACAGATAGCCAAAGTTTCACGCACATTATGATCGGTAATGAGTACGCCAATACCGCGATCTTTTAAATTACGAATAATGTCTTTAATATCACCGACCGAAATCGGATCCACCCCCGCAAAAGGTTCATCAAGCAGCATAAACTTTGGGTCTGCGGCCAATGCACGCGCAATTTCAGCACGTCGTCGCTCACCACCAGATACACTCATCCCTAAAGAATCTTTAATATGCGTGATTTTAAAATCATTCAATAACTCTTGGAGACGTTGCTGACGCTGTTGCTTATTCAGGTCTTTTCGAGTCTCAAGAATAGCCATAATATTTTCAGCAATCGTAAGTTTTCTGAAAATAGAAGCTTCTTGAGGCAAATAACCAATTCCCTTTCTCGCGCGTTCGTGCATAGCTAGATCAGACAAATCAAGATTATCAAGATGAATTTCACCTTTATCCATGCGCACCAACCCGACAACCATATAGAAACTGGTTGTTTTACCAGCACCATTCGGCCCAAGCAAACCAACAATTTGTCCACTTTGCATCTCAAACGATACGTCTTTTACCACCCAACGTTTGCTGTAATTCTTTGCAAGATGCTTAATGCATAAAGTCTGAGGTTGTTGTTGCGCGATTTGCTCCATTAGTCACGTGCTCCTGGAAAGCTTTTAGATGCAGATGGTGGAATCACCAGTTGTACACGATTAGAGCCTGAACCTTGTGCTTCAATATCACCCTTATTCATACTGTAACGAAGCGTATTTCCGCGAACACTTGCCCCATCCTGATTCAGATAAGCATTTCCACTCAGCGTGATGATTCCTGTTTCAGCATTATAAACAATCTTTTGTGCTTCACCGCGAGCAATGCCCTTTTGAGCATTAATTTGCTGTTGAAACTTAGCTGGACGACCTGTTGCATTAATCGTTTGTAGCTGACGTTGTGAATTGAGTTGGCCTACAATCGAGTCTGCTTGCAACTTCATGGTTCCCTGCTCAATCACAACATTACCAGTATAGGTTGTGACTCCCGTTTTATCATTGTATGTTGCATGATCGGCCACCAACGAAATTGGCTGATTTCGATCTGATGGAACAGCAAAAGCTGCCGAACAAGACATTCCCAATAGTGCCACTGGAGCAACTTTTTTAAGGAAAGCTGTTGTGCAAAATAAGTTAAGAATTCGGTGCATACTTTCCTCGAATATTAAAAAACTCGTATTGACCAGTGTTTAAATCTGCTTTTAATCCCTGACTGATAAAAGATGACTGTGGAGAATCCACATTGACTTGATGAGTCGTCTCAATCATTTTTTTCGGAGGATAGGTGGTTAACTCATCAGTTTGAAATTGCATTTTTCCATGATCAGAGAGTTTAGTTGCAACAACTTGATCTGAAAGGACAACCTTTTCATTGTCATTGTAACCATAGGCATATTTAGAAAAAAATGTTGAATCGACATTGCCAGCTTTATATGTGGATGCATTCAGATTTTCCAACTTAGATGTCTGATTTTGCATATTTTGCTCTAGACGATCTACTGTTGCACGTACATACAAATGCCCTTGATCATCCGTTTGTGTAAGATTTACTCCCTCGGCCGAATAAGTCATATTTCGAGCCGAGTCGACATCAAGTTTTTTTGCCTTACCACTATAGTAATAGTAACCGCCACTAATACTTGCGATTACAACAGCAGCAATATAAAGAGCTCTGGTATCCATGATACGGCGTATCTCACCTTTCTCGGTCGATTAAACTATTAATGGGGTACAGCTAGATATTTTGCAAGAAGTTCTTCGTAAACTCCTTTTGCATTCAGCAACATATCACAAACTTCTCTGACCGCACCACGACCACCCATAGCCTGTGTAACCAGATCAGCTCGACGACGAACCTCACTATGACCGTTTGGAACCGTCACACACATCCCTGCAATTGAGAATGCAGATAAATCGGGCCAGTCATCTCCCATATACAGGCAATCTTCAGGAAGCAAATTAAAGTGCGCACACGCTTCTTTCAAAGCAATGCCTTTGTCTTCTCTGCCCTGAAAAACAAGATCAACCCCTAAATCTGACATACGTTTTTCAACAATCTGACTTTTTCGACCCGTGATAATAATCACTTTTAAACCAGCCTGTTGAACCAATTTCATGCCTAGACCATCACGAATATCAAATGATTTAATTTCATCACCTGTATTGGTGAGCGTCACGAAACCGTCACTCAGAATTCCATCAACGTCTAAAACCAATGCTTCAAGGTGACGAGCCTGTTCGATCAATGCATAAGATGCCATGTATTAACTTACCCCTGCCTGAATGAGGTCATGCATACTGATGACACCAATCACTTTATTTTGGTCATCAACCACAACAAACTGGTTGATCTTTTTCTCATTTAATTTTTGCAATGCTTCTACTGCACGAGCTTCTTGCGATATGGTCGCTGGATGCTCAACCATCACTTGTCGCACAGGGAGATTAACATCAAAGCCCTGCTGCTTATCGATCAGTCGGCGTAAATCGCCATCGGTAAAGATTCCTAGCAAATGATCATTTTCATCTACAATCGTTGTCAAACCAAGTCGTTTATTTGAAATTTCATATAAGACTTGATTCATTGGTGTATCTGGAGAAACCTTGGGTAACTCCTGTTGAGTATGCATCAAATGTTTAACATGCAATAGTAAACGCTTGCCTAACGCTCCTGCAGGATGCGAACGTGCAAAATCATCTGCGGTAAAGCCACGTGCTTCAAGTAAAGCCACTGCTAGCGCATCACCAAGTACTAAAGTTGCTGTCGTACTAGAAGTGGGTGCCAAACCAAGAGGACATGCTTCATTTGAATCGCCTAATGTAAGCGCGATATCCGCATTTTGTGGCATAGGTCCTTTATCGTCGCGACTTATCGTAATTAAGGGAACCTCAAGATGTTTGATCAATGGCATCAGCATCATGATCTCATCGCTTTTTCCTGAATTTGAAATCGCAATCAAGACATCACCACGAACTAGCATTCCCAAATCACCATGACCTGCTTCACCTGGATGCATGAAAAATGAAGGTGTACCAGTAGATGCAAATGTAGCCGCCATTTTACGACCAATATGCCCTGACTTGCCCATACCCGTCACAACAACCCGCCCCTGACACTGCAAAATAATTTCGCACGCCTGATCAAATCGTTCATCAATCTGATTAACTAATACATCTATTGCATGTTGTTCAACAGAGATGGTTTCAAGTGCGATTTTTTTAAAATCGATAGCATGGGTCATGAAAAATAGCTCAAATAACAGAATCTTTGTACACTGTACAGACCAAAGATTTTAAAGCGAAAATTTACGTTATTCTAGCATATGTCTATTCAAGTCACGTTTCTAAATGTATAACTTTTCACAAGCTTATAAAATTCGGCGATAAATCTTTGTTAAAAATGTAGCTTACGTTATGATGTAACACGATTTTTGCTGAGTATTTTGAAGAACTTTATGCAACCATTTGTATTATATAACTCCGAGCAACGTAAGAAAGTTGAATTTGTCCCTCGTAAACCTGGGCATATCGATATGTATGTCTGCGGTATGACAGTATATGACTATTGTCATATTGGGCACGCTCGGGTAATGGTTGCATTTGACTATATTATTCGTTTCTTACGTAGCCAAGGCTGGGATGTCCGTTATATCCGTAACATTACCGATATTGACGATAAAATCATCAAACGTGCTAATGAAAACAATGAAACCATTCAGCAGTTAACCAGTCGATTTATCGATGCAATGAACGAAGACGCAGCTAAACTGGGCTGTGCCGAACCTGATGAAGCGCCTAAAGCGACTGAATATATCGGCGAAATGCAAAATATGATTAGCACGCTCGTTGACAAAGGAAGTGCTTATCCAGCTTCAAATGGTGACGTTTATTTTGAAGTCAGTAAGTTTGAAAAGTATGGTCGTTTGTCAGGTCGCAAGCTCGAAGACATGCAAGCGGGTGCCAGCGAGCGTGTAGATATCGAGGTAGAGAAAAAACATCCATTTGACTTTGTACTTTGGAAAGGCGCCAAGCCAAATGAACCTTCTTGGGTATCACCTTGGGGAAATGGCCGCCCAGGCTGGCATATTGAATGTTCCGCAATGTCAACTTGCTGCTTAGGTAATCATTTTGATATCCATGGCGGTGGATCTGATTTGACCTTCCCGCATCATGAAAATGAAATTGCGCAAAGTGAGGCTTCTACTGGCGAGCAATATGTCAACTACTGGATGCATGTTGGTTTTATCAATGTTGATGGTGAGAAAATGTCTAAGTCCTTAGGCAACTTTTTCACCATTCGTGATGTGATGGAGAAGTTCCATCCTGAGGTCATTCGCTACTTTATTGTATCTTCACATTATCGTAGTCCAGTAAACTTCTCTGACGTCGCTCTAAAAGAAGCCAAAACTGCTCTAACACGTTTTTACCATGCATTTAAAGCATATGAGCAGGTATATGGACAAAATGACAGTACACAAAAAGACGAACAATTCATCGAGCGCTTTAATATCGCAATGCGTGATGATTTCAATACGCCTGAGGCTATAGCGGTATTATTTGAACTCAACCGTGAACTGAATCGTGCTGTAAAAGAGCAACAAGCTGAACAAGCAGCTATATATTATGTAACTTTACGTCATCTCACTCAAATTTTGGGTCTAGTGCAACACGACGTTGATGAATTTTTAAAATCGGATATTGGACAAGAAGTGTTAAGCCTCTCTGATGATGAAATTCAGGCAATGATTCAACAGCGTGCAGATGCTAAAAAAGCGAAAGATTTTTCAGGGGCTGATGCAATTCGTCAAGCACTTTTGGATCAAGGTGTTGTCCTTGAAGATACCCGTCAAGGTACATTATGGCGACGTGCTGATTAATTCGGCAGTCGGTATAATTGTATATTGACACTCAAAGCAAAATGTCTATAATGCATCACACATTGCGGGAATAGCTCAGTTGGTAGAGCACAACCTTGCCAAGGTTGGGGTCGCGAGTTCGAGTCTCGTTTCCCGCTCCAAAATTATAAAAGTCCTCATCGAAAGATGAGGACTTTTTTTATAGGTCTTATCTGAAGCAGAAAATGAGCATTTGGGATCCTTATACCTTACAATGATTCTCGTCTTAAGGTAAAAAGATTAATCATTTATACTTTCAAGAGACTCTAATCTTTACAAGCTATAAAATTTTTTCAAGTAGTTCTATTCTAAAATAATTTAATTTTATTACTTTAATAATAGTGGTATTTCTATAATACCTAACTGCTGTTTAGTAACTTTAGAAAGATCATCAATATGTTGATATAACCAATCTACAAATTCCGAACCAATCATCACTTTAATATTATTTTGTAAAGCACGTTCCAATGTTTCCTCAGATACATTAGCTGTTGTAATAAACCATTTTTGATAATCAATATCTTCAAAATCATTGAAAGCAATAAGCTGTGTTAAACCATGACTACTAGATATATTAGAGTGATGCTTAACTTGTATCATTAGATTAGATTCTGAAAATCGATCTGTTCTACGTGCAAGAATATCTATGTCTGAAATGTTCGAAGTTTGCCTTTTTGATTGAATATTCGCTGTATATCCTTCAATTATTAGTAATTCTTTAATAAGTTTTTCTAATCCGTTACCACCAGCTGATAACCAAGTAGTACCTGATGTAATAGATGCTAATAAATCATGCTTAAACTTATCTTCTTCCTCAGCGACCCTTTCTAAAATATATGTTTCTTGCTTATAAGCGCCATTTATCTTAATGGACTCAATAATTCTAATAATTTCATCTTTAAACTCTGTTAAATCAGCATTTGATTGTCTGAGCCTCAATCTGCTTTCCAAACCTTGAGTAAGTGATTTTCTAGGTATTCTTACAATACGCCCTTCATTTGTTCTAAAAAAATTAACTGAAATTAAATTACAAGCTTTATTCTTTATTTCATTTGAATCAAAGTATTTTTTCCCATTAACAACACCTAAAGTAATCGCATTTGGTATAGGCACGAGAACAATATCACCTTTTTTAAGATTGAAAAAACGTTTGACACTATTCTTTTTTCTACCAATACCTTCAGGATAAAGTTTATTAATTTCATCAATCACCTGACTTACATTTTCATATTCAGAAAAGTCTACTTTAGCTCTACCATGACCAATAAAATCCTTTTCTACAATTGATATAGGACTTCTAACCATAAGAAATTTCATAAGTTCCCCTTGAATAAAGGTGCTATCGTATTAACAAGTTAATTTTTTCTAAAATTAACATAATACGCCTTATATAAAATCCTTAAATTCTTATTCTGGTATTAATATCTTAAGATAGGCCATTCTAGAATGCAGCCTAGTAGAATGGCATTTTTATTACTATTCATGTTTTACGCCTATTCTTTAATCATCACTCTCCAAGTTTTGGTTTATCTAATTCAGTTAAAGTTAATCGATATCTCTCGCTACAGAAAATAGTATTCAATCATGTTTAAGCCACATCCACGCTAACACCCCAGCCATACATAAAATTGCCGGATAGACAAACCACGGATGTGGAATGGTCCAAATCATTAGTCCCGCAGCCAAGCTCATGCTCAACGTCGAGATGTATTTTGCCTTTTTAGAAATACGCCGATGTTCTTGCCACTCACGAATGAGTGGACCGATATAACGATGATTTCGAAACCATTGATGAAGTTTTTCAGAGCCTCGAGCGGCAAAGAAAACAGCCAAAATTATAAAATCAACGGTGGGTAAACCGGGAATAAAAATACCCAATATGCCAAGCGCAATACACAACCAAGCCAAACCAATAAACACCCAACGCGCCCAAACAGAACGGGCAAGCTTACTGACTGGTTGAGCAGGTGCTAACGACTGCTCATGTTTTACGATTGCATTTACTTGATTGAGTTTGTCCATATCGGGTATTCCCTTTATCCACTTTTTATTATTTCAATTCATCAAGCTGATCAAGCGCCTGACCAAAATATCCAAAGGCATCTAGCGCTCCTTGAACGACTCGGTCTTGTTGGGTTTGGTCAAAGCCTGTTTCATCAAGTGCTTGTACAAAACGTTTCCAGACTTTAGCGCGCCCTTCAGGATAGGCAGCTAAATTACGCGCAGCAAACGTTTCAGAAAAACCCAAATGCTTTTGAGCTTCTTTAAATAAAAATGCAGCCCCTAAAGTTGAACCTTCAGACACATAAATCCAGCCTAAAGCTTCGGGTAGTTGTACGTTTTCACTGTGTAATTGCTGCCCGTTGGGTTGAATACCCAAATCATTTAAATCAGCAAGTGCTTGTTTTGAGCGGCCGCGAATGTCGAGGTCTGGAATCAGTCCTGCCACACCCTTTTTTTCAAAAAGATGTTCAATTTCACGCTGAAAGTAATATTGAGACAACGTAAATTGCGCGTATTTTTCTTTACTTGAAAATACTTTTGCTTGTGACATTAATTGATGCATACGTTCATGTTCAGCAGCGGTTTCTTGTTTCAAACGTAAAGACAAGCTGTTGCTAATGATTTGTTCTGTAGATGAGTTCATCATCTTTCTCCTGCAAAATGGATATCGCTCATCGGTTAACGGCCCCGATTGAGTTTGAGTTGGACTGGAAAATCCACAACAATGGTCACGGCTCGACCGTTAATTTTGTGGGGTTTAAATCTGGATTTACGTGCAGCTTGCATGACCCGTTCATCAAGGCTTTGAATGCCCGAACTTTGTCGTAATTGGATATCGATTGGCTGCCCTTTTTCATTAATGCGAATCCGAAGCTCAACCAAACGATTTTGTTGTTTTAACTCGCGGTCATCATAATCAAGCCCGCCAAAACTCAGCACATCCACGCTACTCACCTGAACAACGTCATCATGTTCAACTTGAGTACTTGGTGCTTTGGAATATTCTTGCTGCATTGCAGGTGTTTTGACGCCGCCACTTTGGGTTATGCTATTGGTGTTTTGTGGCAAATGCTCAGTTTGCGTTTGTTCAAGGTCTGTCGAACTCAGTTTTTTATCGTTATGAACCGCTCGCCTTTCTGTACGCTGCAATGGTTGGAGCGAAGTTGAATTGTTTAAAGACGTTTTTGATTGTGCTTGCTGTTTGTCATTTAAATTATTTTGCACGACCTCTTTAGGGGCAGTTTTTGACGCTAATGTTTGAACATTGGTAGGTGAGTTTTTTGATTCTTCTGGTACTGAAGATATCGAATTGTTTAACGTAGATTTAGGCGCTAAACTTTTTTTAGGTTGGCTTTCAGTCTTTTCAACCGATGGCTTTTTAGCAGGCGCCAATGACACAAAACTTACTTTTAAGGCATCTATTTTTGGTGATGTCGCAAAAGTATAGGGTTCAATTAAATGGCTCAGCATCCAGACAACAAACACGTGCAGAGCAATCACCACGACTACGGTTAAGCACTTATAAAAATGCTTCGGCCCCTGTGGTAAAGGCAACATAACTATCGGCTTATGTGTAGGAAATAAAGATTTTGATTTCATGGCTTATTCCCTAAAAATGGTGCTCAAGCTTGAGGCTAATGTTGTGTTTATCGTAGGAATAGAGCCAATCGACATTGCTTTTATTATGGTTATAGCGATAGGTTAAATTAGGCGTCATGCCATAAAACTCAAAGCGCGGCATTTGCACGACAAAGGTATAGTTCTGTTCAAAATCATGACGACGAGCTAAGAAAGTTTCTGCATATTTATCAAACATACGCCAACGATAAGAACTCAGCAAAGTGGTATTAAATCCTGTGCTCCAAGATTTGCTTAAGCCCAACCGCACACCTTGCTGCTGGTATGCAGCCATATATTTTTCTTGGGTCGAATGGTCGACTACGTCTAAACCACTAAAAACGGTCCACTGATTTGGGAGGATTTTCCAGAAAGTAACAAAAGCTGAACTTTCTACCCCATCTAGGGTTTTATATTTCTGATAATTTAAATCTTTACTCTCAGCTTCAAGCTTGAAGGCTTTATCTGCTGAGATAAAATGCATCCACTCGGCACGCGCGCCCCACGCATTGTAAAGGCCATCATTGCCATAACGTTTATGTTCAAAAAGCGGACTCACCCCAATTTGATTTTTTAAGTCAAAGTAGCTGTAGCCAGCATTAATGTTAACGGTAGATTCATTAAATGCCGCGTGGTCGTTATAGGACTGTCCAAACGCCAGCGCACGTAAAGCCACGCCATGATGCCCCTTAATCGCATAGCGTTTTATAAGACTGGCTTCGTAATCTAAACCCGTTGCCGATTCAGCTTTAGGCGTCCCACGGGTAACTTGCTCAATTGGGATAATATTACCGTTACTATCTTTGCCATAAAGCGTCCATGTTTTACTCTGTTCAGAAGAACTATTTAAATTACTGACATAGGTATAACCCGCTGAAACCGAGCCTTGCCAAGAGTCTCGTTCTTTTAATGCCTGAACAAAAGTATTCACTGTGGTTAAAACTCCAGACGGGATTACCGCAGGGTCACTTTGTTTAAGTTGATCTTGAATGGAAATAAAAAGGCGTGCTGCTTCCTTATTTTTCTGTTGTTCAAACAGCACGCGCGCTAACTCAAGTTCACAAATTAAATTATGAGGTTGTTGTTTTAGGCTGCTTTGAAATTTTTGTTCAGCCAATTTCAGTTGACCCTGAGAACGTGCAACTGCCCCTTCGGCAAAGTCGGTTAAAGCCCGATCGTAGCCAACATATTTCTTATAATGTTCTAAATAAACCGTGGCTTTGAGCCACTGTTTTTGCATGACTGCCAAATATAACGCCTTGGCAAGATCATTCTGGTTTTGTTCAATACTGTATTCTTGTCCATTAATTTGAAGTTTTGGTAATTGCTCGGTACTACGAATGGTTCCCTGCTCGTGAAACTGGCGCTGTTCTTGTAAAAGCGTTTGGTCCAAGCTTTGATTGAGACGAAGCTGTGTGTCTTCGTCGGCATATAAAAATGGACAACTCAACAATGTCAGACAGCACAAAAGCGTTCGTTTCATAAAACAATAAACCTGAAGCAACCAAGCAAAAGCCCAAAAAACAAAAGGAACCTACATATGTAGATTCCTTTTGCATTCATTAATTTTTAGCACCGCCAAATGCAGTGTTGTAAGACACGTTATCAAACTGGGCAATACCCGCTAAAGCCGAAGCATTTGCACCGAAGAATTGACCTTGAACCACACCAGAGTTGTCGACACCAGCCGTACCGTTAGCCGTTGCCAAACCTGCAAACGCAGCAGTACCCGGGTTAAATGCCACACCATCTAGGCTTAACGATGAAACAGCTGTACCAGTTCCTGTAAGCGTTCCTTCAAGTGTGCCCGTGCCATAATTTGCAGTGAAGGTACCACTTAACAGATTGCTTGCAGAGCCGTTAATCCCTGCAACGGTATAAGTTGCAGTACCCGCGGTTGGAACAGTGGTATTGGTGTTATCACCCGCGTAGTAAACGGTATGGCTCGCGCTTGCCGGCGTGTCGCCCGCTTTCCACCATTCACCAAAATAGACTTCCTGTGTGCCCACCTGACCAAAGTTAAAATTACCTAATGCACTGTGTGAAGGTGGCATTGCCGACACTGGAATATGCGAAATATTAAAGGTTTTGCTGCCAACCGTTACATTGGTGTTACTGGTTCCCTGAGCAGCAAAAGCCTGAGCCAAACCTTTTAACGAACTAAAACCTGTAAAAGCGTTATATGGCGCCCCCGCAGCTTGAACCGATACCGCCGCGACACCATCTGGATGGCTTGCATTGGCAGCAGCACCGATTTTGATGTTACTTTCATTACTCGAAATACCATCAATTCCTGCATAAGCAAATGCAGTTGAACAAGCAACAAGACCCAAGAACAATTGAGAGATTTTCATTTGTTGTTACTCCATCTTTTTTAAAACTAAGTTATTGTTTAATTTAAAATAACGATTTCGCTATTTTTAGTTTATTGAGTAGGTCCAGCTGTAAACCCACTCAGTTTTTTTGTAAATAACAATCATTCAATATTATTATTTACGATTACCTGACTCCCCTTTTATGTATGTGTAGAGGGAATCAAATGCTGTTTAAAATTTGGTAGTCCAACTCATTTTCATCGTTCGGCCAGGTGCGGCCATGGCACTACGGGTTAAAGGATCGATATAAAACTGGTTAGAAAGATTACTGCCGACAAACTCAACCGTGTTGTAGTTATCGACCTGATAACGCGCATAGGCATCAAAAATCCACGTGTTATCCCAAGCCAAAGGCACATTAAGGTAATAGCCTTTATTGACGCTAGCATCATTGTTTTTGCGTAGCGGGCTTTCATAAGCTTTATAGAATGTTGCACGTGCACCAAGCTCTAACTTTTCATCAAAAAAGCGTGCGCCAAACAAACCATGGAAACTCAGTTCAGGTGTAGCCATGGTCACCAAGTAGCCATTTGGGAAACCGTCATCAACACAACGCTGATACGGTTCACGGAACTCAAGGCCCTGCTCGGTTTGAACCGTGCCGCCTAAAATCATTTTGTTAATAGCACTATTGGTGTCACACACTTCATTTTTTAAGTTATAGGCCATGCTCAGGTCTGTGAAGAAACCACCATTATCAAAACGGCTTTGTAACTCTAGACCTGACAGCTTTTGCTCATCCATATTGGTAAAAATAAGGTTTTGGTCACGCTCAATCACATTTTTGGTTTTGTTGTAGTAATAGGCGAGCTTAATGTCGGCATTGCGCGCTGTACTGAACCAGTCACGCATGTCATAGACATAACCCACTTCGTAGTTAAAAGCATGTTCAGGTTTGATTGCTTGATATGGCAACATGGCAGAAAAACCGACAGTGCTTTCAAACAAACTTGGTAAACGATATTCCTCTGCATAGCGTGCATAAATTCTGCTGTTTGGCGTGAGATGAATAGAGGCGCCTAACTGCGGTGCCCAGCCACTATCTTTAACTTTGTCGGCAGACTCAACTGGAACTTGCTCTACCACCGACATAAAGTTCCCGCCAGTGACGACATACTTTTGTCCAGAGGCATTGAGCTGGTTTAAAGGATTATCGGCAAGCGACAATTGCCCATTCGCATCTGCTTTCCAGCTCAGCGTATTTTTCTGTGACCAGATCATGTTATACAACGTGCTCTCTGATGCAGGCACAGTGTCGAGCTGCCCATCCCAATCAGGATTTTTTGTGGCATAGCGCTGTTTTAAAACATTGATTAAACGCTGCTGAGTCGAGGTGTAACTCTCAGGCATGGTCTGATATTCAAAGGTATATTCTTTAAGCCTACTTTTTTTGGTAAACAGCGGATTTAAACTCGGGTCAATCTCGGTCTGCAAAGACTGATTTAAAAAGTCATCAACCGCCCAATACGAGCGATAACGCATGCCCGCATCAAAACTTAACCAAGACAGCGGCCGATAATTAAAGTTAAAGTCGAACGTTTTTTCCTCACGGCGCCCTGCTCGTGGCAGCGCCTGATAGAGCGAATAACTTGGGCCAAATTCGCCATATATATCGTCGGACGTCAGTTTTTCTTTTAGGAAACTTCCACCGAGTGTCAAATCAAGCTGGTCTAACAAACGGGTTTTATTACTGACCGTAATGCCTTTACGCGTATTGTCAGAATGGCTTATTGCCGTGTTAATAATGGTGTTATCTCGAAAATCGATTGTGGTTGGCCAGCCACCACGTGTGTAGGTCTGGCTTTCGGTGTCGGTTTGCCAAATGTTGGCATAGAAATCAACCCAGCGATTATTCTCAGGCTTAAACTTATATTCGAGGCTATAGGCTTTAGAGTGAATATTGCTTAAAGGCCACTGCGGAACCCCTAAGTCAGGCGTAATGCCCCAAACAATTCGAGACGGCATAATTTCACCAAAAATATTTTTGGTATCTCGGTAAGTCAGTTTGAGGGTCTGGTGATCAGTTGGACGATAAGTCCCTTTTAATAACCACGACTCCATATGACTTGAAGTGTTGGGAACTTCATCGCCCGGTTGATAGGCATAAGCAAAGTAAGGAATAAAATCGAGGCTACTGTCTGGCGTCGCTCGTTTATAGTAGCCCGCGCCATGGGTGCCCGAAAAATAGTTACCACGCTCACGTACTGCATAGACAGCCAGTAAATCAAATTTATCTTGCTTGGTGGCAATTGCCAGTCGGCCCGCTAAGTCATCGCCCGAAAAATGAGAGTTATCACTTCGGGCACGATTCTTTTTATAAATATCAGGGTCATATTTGGCCCCATTCCTGTCGATCCAAGGCGTGGTGTCATCATAGTTTTGGCCCACTTTACTCATGTCTGGCAAAGACGGATCAATGGAGTTGGTTGAGCCTTCTACTTTTAACTCGGCACCAAAAGACTTACCAGGACGAACAATGTCATCGGCCTCTAGCGTTTTAACGACTACACCACCACCTACAGAAGTTGTGGTATTGCGCTCTAAAGATGGGCCTTTAATGACTTCAATGCCCGCAATGAGATTGGGGTCGATATAGTTTCGGTTGTTTACCCCATTGTAGCCACGCCATACGGCAATCGACTGTTCAGTGCCATCAATGGTTAAAGGCACACGACCAACGCCCTGCACACCACGTACACTTGGGTCGAGTGCGCCACTGTTGCGGGCATCGCCGCTATAGACTCCCACCATACCTTGTAAAACATCGGCTGGGTTGGTTCCTTTAAAACGTTCGACATAGTCTTTGCCCGCATAGACTGAAGAACGGTTTGCGTCATAAACTTTATTATAGCCTTCTGTGTCACGGTCTTCTTTGCCGTACACCACAATTGGCGTGAGTCGTACCGATGCATCTTCTTCAATGACAGCGCTACTTGGTGGCAGACTAACAGCCTGAACCTTAGATGAAGTGACGCGTGGTGTAGATTTTTTGCTGAGTGTGTAGCCCTGTCCAACCTTTACAGCATTAAATTCAGTTGCTTTTAAAAGCTGCTCAAAACCTTGCTCGACAGCAAAATTGCCTTTTAAGCCTAGGCTATGCAACCCTTGGAGTTGCTGGGCATCCATTGCAATTGAAGTGCCTGATTGTTCGGCAAACTGATTCAGTACGTTAGCAAGACGGCCCGCAGGAATGTTATAGCTTTTAACTCCAGCTGTTTCTGCATAGGCCTGCTGCATAGGCAGCGTAACAAGTCCACCCATCGACACAGCATGTATCGCAAATGCCAGTGTTGAAAATCGAAAAATCGATCGATTCCGCTTTTGCCCTGTTCCCGCTTTTTTCATTTGCCCCGCCCCAGTAAATCGTAATAAGAATCATTCAATACAACTGATTAAAATGATCCATATTTATTGCTTCTACTTACTATGACGAACGACTTTCAAAAAAGTGGAACCTAAAATTGAAAATAAATTTAATTTTTTATTATTTTAAAGAAACCATGACCACAAACGGCATGATTTGCTTAATTTTCAGGTCTGGAAAAACCGTAGCCAAAAGCTTAAGTGATTCTGTGGTTTGGTCTAAAGGCAACACAGCATTAACCCGTACATGTTGCAATGCCGCATCATTAAAAATAATTTTGCCTTTGTAGTTGCGGTCTAACTCTTGTAGCACTTGATTCAATGGTAGGTTTTCTACCATAAGCTGATGCTTTTGCCATTTTTGCTGTTCGTTATAAATATTCAGTACAGGCAGTTTTTGTACACCATTTTTGTCCATTTTAATGGCTTGCCCTGCTTCAACAATGGCCTGACGAGTCGCGTGCAATTGGGTCGTTTTAACCTGTGTCGCTTCTACTTTTACCTTTGAGTGCAACATTTTGAGTTCAGTTGCCGAAGGGTCATAACTGACGCTAAAAGCTGTGCCGAGTGCCTGAATTTGCCCATGACTGGTTTTGACCAAAAACGGTCTGGTTTTATCTTTGGCAACATCAACATAAATTTGACCTTGCACCAACTCAACCACTCGCTGGTTGGTTTTAAAATCAAGATTAACTGCGCTTTTACCGCGTAAAATTAAACGTGAACCATCTGGTAAGGTTTGCGTGGTCCACTGCCCCGATTGCCCTTGTATGTCGGCAGTCACATAGGCCACGGTGGTATCAGTTAAATAAAATAGCGCCCCACTCATGGCAACAAAGACAACGGCAAAAGCTGTTCCTGCCCGCAAATGTTTATAGGCTTTGCCTGAGTTTAGGCCAGCTTTAAGAGCAACCTTGGTGACTTTTTTATGTCCGCTGGTTTGGGAAAGTTTTTGAATTGATCCAATACACTGTTCAATGTCAGCAGCCACTTGGCGATGTTGCTCACTGGTTTTCTTCCACTCTTCAAATTTTTGATTGGCGGTTTTTCGCGAGCGTTCATCATCCGAACTCAGTTGAACGATCCAATACGCGGCTTCTTCAACCAGTTGGTGATGTTTGCTTTTGTCCATAGCCATTTAAATGCAAGCGTCCATGTCTTGTCGGTTTTGGTAGCACTGAATTAAGCAACTCGCCAAATATTTTTGAATCATTTTGGTCGACACATTTAAACGCTCGGCAATTTCTTTATGGGTATAGCCTTCGAGGTAATGCAAAATAAAAGCTTGTTGTGCTTTTTCAGAAACCCCTTCGAGTGCTTTGCAAAGCTGGTTAATTGCTTGAATAATTTGCATTTGGTCTTCGGGTGAAGCCACTGCGTCAAGCATATATTTCATTTGACTCAAGCCATCTAAATAGGCCTGTTCAATGCGTTTACGGCGCACTTGGTCAATGAGCAGGTTTTTAGCAATCGAGGTTAAATAAGCACGCGGTTCCTTAATGCCGAATAGCTCGTCTCGGGTTTGTAGCAGTTTAATAAATGTGTCCTGAACCAGATCTGCGGCCTGATCAGTATTACCTAATTTTTGTCTCAACCATTGGTGAAGCCAGCTTTGGTGACTTCTATATAACTGATCTACAAGTAAAGAAGTTTTGTTCACAGCAATTGGACTCAAAACAAGGAACCTAAAGATGATAATAATTATCATTTAAATAAGTCAAGCAGTAAATTAAATCTTAAGAAATGATCGAAATTTTTTTAAGCTGTATACATCAATGAAGTTCTGGCTTTAATATTATGACAGATCTAAACATTTACTACCTTCCTGTGCAGGTTCAGTCATCAAGAAACTTGAACATACAACGTCCTTTAACTAAAAACACAAAAAATTTCTGCGTAATAAAATCATTGCCAATTTCACCCAGTAACTACATTTTGCCTTTATTAAGTGCAGCAGCCTGGCAAGCCAGTTGCCCCTTTGACTACTACCAAGGTTGGGCGTGATTCGGGTCTGGATCTTCACTCCAAAATTTTAAAAGCCCTAATTGAAAGATTAGGGCTTTTGTCTGATGAATTGGTCAAGTTTGGTTATTCAAAATAATCAAATTTCGTCTTAAAATGCTTTATTTTTCCCTATTCACCGCCAGAAAAGTCTATATCTTTTAGATATTCCTAGATTTTGCTGTCATACATAGACCATTAAATTTGGAATGCTATCATACAAAAAGCAAATGACGCTTTTTTCAGATCCATTACTTTTGTCTGATACGAAATATCTAAGCATTTTTTAAGATGCTAATGCCATTTTTTCAGCACGTTGTTGCAATTTTTTTACGGCCTCTCTAGCTTGGGCGGCCAGTTCTAAAATATCCAGATTAGGAACTTGATTATTTTCAATGACTGTTTTTCCACCAATCAACATATGTTTAATCTGTGCCTGACCACCACTGGCGACAGGCCCAATTGCTACATCATGCAACCCCATATAGCGTAGATCATTTAACTGATAAACCACCAAATCTGCTTGCTGACCTACCTCAAGTGTCCCGATTTCATTGAGCCCTAAAACTTGTGCACCGCCGTGTGTTCCCCAACGAATCACATCCTCAATCGTCGCAGCATCAGCACCGCCCTCAAACAGACCACCTTCATATTTTGGCTTTGCCAGCATGCCCTTACGCGCACGCTGTAACATCCATGCTGCATGTGTTTCAGACAGCATATCTGCCGCTTCATTGGATGCTGCACCATCTACCCCAATTGAAATATTCATTCCAGCCTGCTCCAAAGCCACTAAATCGGCTATACCACTGCCTAGTCGAGCATTACTTTGAGGACAATGTGCAATACCCGTTTTCGTTTGTCCCAGAAGTTGAATTTCTTCGGGTAATAATTTCACCAGATGAGCAAACCAGACATCCTCACCTATCCAGTCATGTTCAGCGCAAAACTGAACAGGCGTCATGCCAAATTTTGCACGTGCAGCATCCAGATAGTCGACCGTTTCAGATAAATGACTATGTAGACGAATACCCAGACGGCGAGCCACTTGTGCAGTTTCGCGTAATTGTTCTGGTGTAGTTGAATGCAGTGCTGTGGTGGGTGCCATCACAATCCGTTTAAATGCTTGCGGGCTATCATCATGGTACTTGCTCACCAGACGCTCAACATCTGCAATCACACTGTCAAATTTCTCAGGACGTAAGGCCTGTGGAAGTTCTGCTTCAAGTCCACGGGTTAAAGTGCCACCACCACGACATAAAATAAAACGTAGTCCCAATTGATCAGCTTCATCAAACAAAATTTCAGCACCATCAAACGGCATATTTGGCCAGTATAAATAGTGATGATCTGCAACAGTTGCACAACCTGAGCGTAAGAGTTCAATCAACCCAATACGTGCTGCCAGTCGAAAGCTGTCTTCATCAAAGGCTCCGCGAAAGCGATATGGCGTAGACGCAAGCCACGGCGTCAAACTCTGATTCAGTCCTTGCGGTTCGCCTTTTAATAAAGATTGAAACAAATGATGATGTGTATTCACCCATGCTGGATAAATGGCACAATCTTTTGCATCAATAATAATTTCATCAGGCTGGGAATTGAGCGCAGAAGCCAATTCTGTGATTATTCCATTTTCGATACGTATGCAATCTGCATTTGAACGTGCTGCATCACCCGCCAAACCTGTTAAAATCGAATGGGCATTTTTAATTAGATATTTCATCAGGATTGCTCACTTTCATGCCATTTATTTAAGAACATTTGGCTCAACATCGACATCAATATAAAGAGCACAAGCCCTGTGCAAGTAATTAGAAATAGCGCTGCAAACATGAGCGGTAAATCGAGTTGAAAGCCTGCCTGTAAAATCTGATAAGCCAGTCCAGCACTTGTCCCCCCCGTGCCTGCTACAAATTCGGATACCACGGCCCCAATTAGTGCCAAGCCACTAGAAATACGTAGCCCACCAAAGAAATATGGCAAAGCATTCGGTACACGTAAACGCATTAAAACCTGCCAACGACTGGCTTTATTGATTTGAAAAAGATTGAGTAAACCTGCATTGACACTACGTAAACCCAAGGTGGTGTTGGTCAAAATTGGGAAGATCGCAACCAACATGGCACAAACCACCAGAGCCAGAGTCGTATTTTGAATCCAAATAATCACTAATGGTGCAATGGCGACAATGGGTGTAACCTGAAACAAAATCGCATAAGGCATAAAGCAAGCTTCTATCACTCGGCTTTGCACAAATAAAAATGCAATCAGGGTTCCAATCACAACCGCACAAATAAATGCAAGCAAAGTAACTTTTAAGGTCACCCACAAACTACCAAAGAGTAGTCCTGATTGAGAAACCAGGGCATGACCAATATCTGTCGGCTTCGGGATTAGATAAACAGGAACATTCATTTGCTGCAAACTGATTTGCCAGATTAAAAGCAGAGTTACCCCCAAAGCCAGTGGTGCTGCAACACGACGAAACTTTGGATGATTCATTAATGGTTTAACCATGATGCTCTCCTCCACTCGCTTGCTCTAAAATCTCAGATAAATGCGCGCATTGCTTCATAAAAATATCAGACGTTCTAAAATGCTCATCACGATATTCTGGTCCTTCAATCGAAATATCAGCGACCACGCGTCCTGGTCGCGCACCCATAACAATGACGCGTGATGATAAAAACACGGCTTCATAAATACTATGCGTTACAAAAACGACCGTTAAATCACGCTCCGACCATAGTGTGCGAATATCACTGTCCAAACGATGACGCGTAAACTCATCCAATGCCCCAAAGGGTTCATCCATCAGTAATAAATCTGGTTCTGTTACCAATGCCCGTGCCAGTGAAGCACGCATTTGCATCCCCCCTGATAGTTCTTTTGGAAAAGATGCTCCAAACTTACCAAGACCTACAGAAGTCAGGGCTTCTGCAACTTTCTCATTACTTGCGCTTTTAGCAACATGACGCAAATCTAGTGGCAAACGCACGTTATCCTGAATATTGGCCCAAGGCATCAGCGTCGCCTCTTGAAATACCATCGCCATTTTGCACTGAGACTGCATATCTGTTTTACCATTCCAACGGACCTGTCCTGCTGATGGTTGTTCCAGATCTGCAAACATTTTAAGTAATGTACTTTTGCCGCATCCTGACGGCCCAAGTAGAGAAATAATTTCTCCACGCTGAATATCCAGATCAAAACGCTGTAAGGCATGTGTCCCATTTGGATAAATTTTTTCAACGCCACGAACCATTAACATCGGACTGACTGAATTCGGATGAACTTCAGTTTCCGTTAAAATCGATACTGCTGAATTCATAATTAGGTTCCCCTCTTGCATTGGTCTTTACTACCTAATCCATCAGCTTAGTTTTTCTTGGCGACGGGTTGCACAAACTGTGTGGTATATGCTGCTTTCCAATCCGTTTTAGTATTCAACAAATTGGCCTGAACCATAAAATCACGTGTTTTTTTCCAGCGTGCATCAGTCATCACACCTATGCCCATCGTTTTGGCGTCACCGCCATCAATCAGGGCGAGTTTTTTCATTTGAGTCAATGCAAAAGCAAGCAATGGATCATCCATATTTGGATTTTCTTTTTTAATAATGGCATTGCCTGGTGCTGGATTTTTCAAATAGCTTTGCCAGCCTTCCATGGATGCCTGAACAAAACGACGCATCACATCTGGCTTGGTTTGGATCAGATCATTTCGAGTGACTAAAATACCTCCATAGGCTGGATAACCGTCATTGGCAAATAAAAAGAATTTACTGGAAGGTTCCGCTTTTTTAGCCTGAAATACCTCAGAAGTTGCATACGCTTGCTGAGCAACATTTTTACCAGCTAAAAATGGCTGCATATTAAAGGTATAAGGTCGTGCCTGAGCATTGTCCAATTTATATTTACCGCGCAACCATGGCCACCAACTCGCTTGTCCACTGGTCGATACCAGCACTGTTTTACCTTTTAAATCTGCCAATGATTTTACATCACTATGCGTAATTAAGCCTTGAGGATCAAACTGAAACGGCGCTGCAATGGCCTTGATTGGAAAACCGCTTTCGATTCCTTTTAATACCTGTAAATCATAATTGACAATGACATCGGCACGTTTAGCCAGAAGAAGTGTCATATTATTAATTTGTGGTCCACCCACTTTAATCGTGACATCTAGACCATGCTTTTTATAAATGCCCTCAGCAAGTGCCTGATAATATCCGCCCTGTTCTGCCTGTGCATACCAGGTGGTTTGTAGAACAAGTTTATCATTGGCCTGAGCGAAAGAAGTAAAGAGTAAAGATGCGGCAATAACAGCCCAACGCGATTTGCCTAAACGATGATTATTTTTCATAAAAAACCTCTGAAGAATAGGTGAAAGCTTTTTTGCTATTCATTCAAAGGGGAATTTGAGTACACCAGATTTCATCGACACACTCTCAGAACTTTGTATGATCAAATACAAAGCCTGTCCCCCTAAGAGGAACAGCTTCCGCTGTAGAGCAATGTCCCATGCGAATGCACGCACTAACCGCTTATACTCAATTATAGATTAGCAAGAGCTGTGCCAAAATTAATCAGTTAGATTTTCTATTCAAATATTGGCTTAAAATTTGTATACAAAGATGGGATGATTTGCCCAATCACAATCAGATCGTGTTTTTAATTTTTATTTAATCATTAAATTAACAACTCTTCTGATATTGGCTAGGTATTTCGATGAAAATCAAGTAAAACAAACCATGGTCTTTTCCAATGAATCTTTCACTTCATTATAATCTTGATAACAGAAACGCTATGAAACCACATACGCTCGTTAAACGTTCCAGCTCACAAGTTACAGATCAAGCTGTCGAGGTGATTCATGAGCGTATCCAGCAAGGCTTTTATCCTGTGGGTTCTGCGCTTCCATCACAACGTGAATTGTCTGCAGAGTTAGGAATTAGCCGCGCTTCACTTAGAGAAGCCTTGACCCGTCTCGCAGCACTTGGACTGCTGAATATTATGGCAGGCAAAGGCGCTTACGTGACCGCGATTGAGAGCCAACCCGTTGAACAGTGGAATATCCAATTTAAAATTTCTTTAAAGGATTTTTATCAACTTCGTTATATTCTTGAAGGATTTAGCGCACTTTTAGCGTGTGAATATATTTCTGAGAATGATCTGGTTCAGTTGAATACTCATTTCGAACAACTCGAATCTGCCATTCAACAACATAATTGGCAGGAAGCCGCTGAAAATGATTTTGCTTTTCATCGACATATCATTGATTTAAGTCATAATCAGTCAATTATTCAGAGCCTGAAAAAACAAACTGAATGGATGAAGCAGAGCCAGATTTTACCATTTGTACAACCCAATCTTGCGTATAAGACCATTCAGGAACATGAACAAATTCTGCAAGCCCTGATCAAACGAGATGGATTAATGGCTGAAAAAGCCATGCGTCAGCATATTATTGGTGCAGCTCAACGCGCAGGTGTGTACTTTTCTAGTCATTCATAAAGATATCGTTGTGCATCAATTTGCATTTTTGTATAGATTTTAACCTGAAAATTACGCACTATTAATTAGCAACTATTTCTCTCGCAATAAAAATGTATCGATTTTTCGCACAAAAAATGCTCTTTTTTATCTGTTTTATGATTATTCATGTTCTCAAATAATGAATATCCGATCTATAAATATGACTATCGGTATTAAGCTGATGAAGTGCGTTGCTTCAATCTGATCCCAATTGAGTGCAAAAATTAAAGATTGCCTCTTTACGGTACAGGTAAGAAATTTTCATCCACTTATACAATAACGTTTCAATTTAAAACAGCTAAATTCCTTTATTCTCAACTACTCCCATATTGATTTTAAATTGGTTAGACTAAGCCTGTTTTAATCAAAATCACGATGCCTTCCCATGATTATTCGAAATAAAGCCAATAGTTTTCGTTTGTTATTTGCTTGGAAAGGCACAATCTTGCCGCAGGTGTTACCCGCCCTTGTGATTGTCATGCTAATTTCAGCAATGTTTGGACTGCTGAATAGCTGGCATTTTTTGAATATTCCCACCGTTCCTAGCATCGGATTTACAATTTTTGGTGTCATTTTATCTATTTTTATTGGTTTTCGAAATTCTTCTTGTTACGACCGCTGGTGGGAAGGACGCAAGCTCTGGGGAGCACTGATCGCAACATCCCGTCATATTGCGCGTGATAGTCATATTTTAAATCCTTTGCATCGTGAACGACTTTTGCACCAGACCATGGTATTTAGTAATGTTCTGAGGGATCGACTCAGACATCAAACCACACATCCGCATCATTTTTTAGATCATGGTTATCAAGATGATGATATTGCTTATTTTAACCAGCATATCAATACGCCTCAGCACATTTTGGAAGACATGCAAAAAGATTTACTCACAAGCCTTCAGTCAGGCGAAATCAGCGACATAATTTATAGTATTTTAAGCCAGCATATTGTTTCTCTGGGCAATATTCAGGCGGGATGTGATCGTATTGCAAGCACGCCCTTACCGTATGCTTATTCTGTTTTATTGCACCGGGCAGTTTATTGCTTCTGCTTCATTTTGCCATTTAGTCTGGAAAATATTTTGGGGATCTGGACACCCCTTATGGTTGGTTTGATTGCTTATATGTTTTTAGGTCTGGATGCCTTAAGTGGTCAGCTTGAAGAGCCCTTTGGTTTACAGGAAAATGATCTCCCTTTAGATTCGATTGTACGTTTAATTGAACGCGAGTTACTTCATTCCTTGGGTAAAGAATTGCCACCAGTGATTCAGGCCAATGGCGACAATTTACTTTAACTTACGGATATAGACTTAAATATCAATGTTCGGGTAACAGATTTCTGGTCTAGAACATCCAACTGAATGACAATGTTGCTTTGAGTGGTTCACCAGGTTGTACCCAGTAATTGGTATAACTTGAAACGTAATAGTCTTTGTCAAACAGGTTGTCGATATTGAGCTGTGCACGTAAATCTGAACGAAGCTTGATATATGCCCCGACATTTACGGTCGTAAATTCAGGTAAACTGGTGCCATTGTCGATGTAATTGGCGCTTCGTTTGCCATAATAATTGATATTGCCCGTAACACCGGCATCTTTCCCCCACGCACTAAATTGATAATCCGCACTTAAATTTGCCGTATGCTTAGGAATATTTTTTAGGCGTGCACCTTTGGCTTCGACTTCACTTTCGACCACCGAAGCATCGGTATAGGTGTAGTTTGCATTAAGGCGTAAATGCTCAGAGACCTGATGCTGTAGCTCAAACTCAACACCATGGCTTTGCACGCGGCCACTGTCCACATAGGTGTCTGTAATCCCTTCGGTGAGTAAATGGCGTTTATCGAGATCAAAATACGTGAATCCTAGCCAGCTTTGTGGCAAGTATTCATATTTGGTACCGACTTCCCAACTGGTGGTTTTTTCAGGGTCATACAATTGATTGTTTTTATTTAATCCCGTATTTAGCTCAAATGATTTTCCCCAGTTGCTATAAAAAGATAAATGATCGATGGGTTTAAAGTTAATACCAGCACGTGGGGTAAAAGGCGAAAATGATTGCTTACTATTTTGCTGATTTGCATAATCATTGATTTGTTGTTGCAATCGATTAAAGCGTCCACCCAGCAATATATTCCACTGATCATTCAGGAAAATCTGATCTTGCAGATTGAATCCCAGCATATCCTGCGTTTCTTTCGTATATTTGGCAATTCGCGTGAGTGGTAAAATAGTCTCACCATAAACAGGATTGTAAATATTGATGCTACTTGAAGCATCTTTTGCACTTCTAAGCTGAAGCTGATCGATGGTGTAATGCCCTGCTTCAACATTGGCCACCAGCTCATGCTTAATGGTTCCTGTATTCAATTTTCCGCGTAAAATTGTCTGGAATTGCGTGGTTTCGGTATCAAACCATCGATAGCGACGAAAGCGATTTGCAGTTTGTCCATCGGCTGCAATCGATGAAATTTCAGTTGAAGTTCCTTCGCGCTCACCCTGCTCATGACTTAGCGCGGTGGTCAGGTTCCAGTCGTCATTGAATTGATGATTCAGACGCAGTTGATACATCTGATCGTTGATTTTGATATCGCCATCACTTGGTTCGCCTAAAAAGGTTTTTTTATTGACCACAAATTGACCGTTAACCATCGGTACGCCACGGTCAAACACGCCTTGATTTTTGGCAAATTCTGTATCCAGATTTAACTGAGTACGATCTGAAATTTTCCAAGCCAACTGTGGTGCAATATAATAATGCTGGCTATCGACCTGATCTCTAAAACTTTGATTGTTTTCATAAGCGAGCCCCAGTCTGTACGCAAGCTGATCATTGATTGCGCCAGTGGTATCGAGTGCTGTCCGGTATTCTTCAAGTGTACTGCCACTTAAGGTCAATTCACTCTTACGTTGCCATTCGGGCTGTTTGGTGGTGATGTTCATAATCCCCCCTATAGCGCCTTGGCCATACATGGCAGCCATTGGCCCCTTCAGAAAATCAATCGACTGGATGTTGACCATATCGCGTGGCGCATGGATGCCGCTTAAAGAGCTTAAGCCGTTACGCATGTAAATCGTGCCCATGTTTGGGTCGGTACTAAAGCCGCGAAACGAGTAATTGTCCCAAAAGCCACCGCCATAACTGTCTTGATAAACCACGCCATTCACCAAGGCCAATGCATCGCTCACGCGCTGAATATTATGATTTTTGATATCTTGTTCGGACACATGCGATTTGGTGAACGGCACATCAATCAGATCGTGATTAAACTGGGTAATTGCCTGAGAAGATGCATGACGCTCATCTTGCTTTTCTGCGGTTAGAATCAAGGTTGAAAGCTGCACAGTTTGAACTTGAGTGCCTGTTTCAGCCGCCAAAGTCACCGATACCATTGAACTCTGGGCAAGTAAAATACTCCACGTAAGTGGATGAACATAAAATTTAGACATAGTAAAACTCTGTAAGACAAAATTGGACAAAAATGTCGGAATTTAGATCAAAACAGGATTTACAGGCGGGGCTCGACCTTGCGGGCAAAGAAAGAGACGGCGCAGGCAAAATAGAATATATGCCATCGCCGAGAGGAAAATCAGTTTAAAAACCTGACCGATCTCGATCAGCGTGATATCCGGTGTCAGCGTAGGTGCAATATGATGAAATAGATGACAAAAATGACAATCCAGAGTTGGATGCATCGAATGCTGTTGATCCGCTTTGAAATCGCTATGTAATGACATTGCAGACGATTTGACAGCAGACATTGTGGTATGCGATGCATCATGATGCATTGCACTGTGCTCAGTCATCTGCATAATTTCCACGCAGACCGGATTTTGCTGCATCGATACAGGCAATAGTGCTTGCCAGAATACAAGATTCTGCAACAAGATCACCAAAAGGCCAAAGGCCACACCCAATTTATGCATCGCAAAAAAATTAATACCTAAGCGCGGCGAAAATAGCATAATTTTAAGAAAAACACACCTTCTAGTACAGGCGACAGATATAAAAAAAGCATGGAATCAGTAGATACCATGCCTTTGGGTTTCACTTAAATGTGGTTAGTCTTCGTTCACGCGCGCAAACTCTTCTTCGGGCGTTCCTTTCACCAAATGAAAGCGGCTATACAAAATAAAGTACAGAATAAAAGCCACATAAATCATTGCGGTGAGCAACCATACTTTCGGATTGACCATTAACCCAGCCACTACTGCAATTGCAGCCAAAACCAATGCAATACTTGAAGTAACCACACCACCCGGCGTTTTATACGGACGTGCAAGGTTTGGATGTGAAATCCGCAATTTAATATGTGACAGCATCATGAGCACATAAGAGATGGTTGCACCAAAGACAGCCATTAAAATCAGCAAATCACCTTCATGAGTCAATGACATCAAAAAGCCAATGATCCCCGGAATAATAATCGCAAGAAAAGGTGCTTTGTTTTTGTTGGTCAATGACAAGCTTTTTGGTAAATATCCGGCACGTGAAAGTGCAAAAATCTGACGCGAATACGCATAAATAATCGAAAAGAAGCTCGCTACAAGCCCAGCCAATCCAACAAAATTAACAAAACTGGCCAACCATGTATGCTGCCCATACACCGCAATCAAGGCATCAACCAAAGGCGCACCTGAGGCTTTTAACGCATCTGACCCCGCAGCACCAGCACTTAAAAACAAAATCAATAGCGCAAATGCCGCCAAAATCAGCATCGAACCAATGAGGCCACGTGGCAAAGAACGAACTGGATCTTTGGCTTCTTCTGCCGCCAGTGGAACGCCCTCCACAGCTAAAAAGAACCAAATGGCATAGGGTACCGCTGCCCAAATTCCTAAATAACCGAGTGGTAAAAATGCACTGGCCCCAACGTTATTGCTGACCGCAATATCAAATAATTTACCGCTTTCAAAATGTGGAATCATGGCCACAATAAATACCAGTAAAGCCACACAGGCAATTGCGGTAATGATGAACATGATTTTAAGGGCTTCTCCCGCACCTTTAAGATGAATACCCATAAAGACCAGATAGCATAGTAAGTAAACGCTCCAGCCACCAATCCCAAACAGTGACTCACAATATGAGCCTATAAACACCGCAATCGCCGCCGGTGCAATGGCATATTCAATTAAAATCGCGGTTCCGGTGAGGTAGCCTCCTAATGGGCCAAACGCGACACGTGCAAAACTATAGCCACCACCTGCGGTAGGCAACATGGTCGACATTTCAGACATAGAAAGGCTCATGCACAGGTACATTAAAGCCACAATGACCGTTGCAATAAATAAACCGCCCCAGCCGCCCTGAGCCAGACCGAAGTTCCACCCCGCAAAGTCTCCAGATATCACATAAGAGACTCCTAAACCCACCAATAATAACCAGCCCACTGCACCCTTTTTGAGCTGGCGTTTTGCAAAATAATCAACATCACGAGTTGCGCCATTGTCTAGGCTTAATTCTGAATCTTTCATTGTATTCAATCACTCTATTGATCCAACCGACTTCATTCATGTTGCGTAAAAGCCCATTTCAAAACTTGACCGCAAATTGTGAGCAAGGTCATTTGAAGTCAAGTTGATTCATTTTTTCTTTTATAAGATCAGGCCAATCGGTACTTACGATGTATCTAAAATTAGAGTGAAGGAGTCGAATCATGACGGTCGAACAAAACGAATTTTTAAGCTCAGTTCAGCTTCAAATTCTTGCAGAACAAGCCATCAAGCAATATCCAAACGAATATCAAGGTTCAGTTAAACTCCTGTGTCAGTCAGAAAATGCCACTTTTTTAGTGACCACAGCGCAGGCAAAATACGCACTTAGAATCCATCGACCGAATTATCATCACTTGCAAGATATCGAAAGTGAGCTGGCGTGGTTAGATGCGCTTAATCAAAGTGGAATCGAAGTTCCACTGGCGATTGCCGATCAGGATGGTCAACGTGTGATCACCCTGAAACTGGCCGAAGGCATTTCGCGCTACGCAGTGCTTTTCAATTGGGTCAATGGCAGCATGCCCACCACCGATGTCGATCCGACCGCTTTTCAACAACTGGGACAAATTACCGCCGCACTACATCAACACAGTAAAAGCTGGAAACGCCCAGAACAGTTTAATCGAATTGTGTGGAATCATGACACCATGGTCGGTGCTCAAGGCCATTGGGGCAACTGGAAACATGCACCGCATTTAGATCAAGCCGACCACGCTGTGGTGGAAGAAGCGATTGCACGTATTTCAACTGAACTATGCCAGTACGGTGCCGGTGAAGATCGCTATGGTCTGATTCATGCCGATTTAAGACTCACCAACTTACTACTGCAAGATCAACAAATTGGTGTGATTGACTTTGACGACTGCGGTATGAGCTGGTTTATGCATGATCTGGCTGCCGCGATTAGTTTTAATGAACATTTAGATGCTGCACCGCAATGGGTAGAGCACTGGCTAACAGGTTATGAAAAAACAGGTCATGTTCAAAATCATGATTACGTCATGATTCCTACATTTATTATGCAACGTCGCATTCAAATGATGGCGTGGAATGGTTCACATGCACATACCGAAATGGCGCTTAGCTTAGGCGATCAATGGTCAAATGAAACCGTGCGCTTATGTAAGAAGTACTTAAATGGTGAAATGCCAGTCGGACGTAGCAACGCTTAAGTAAAACAAAGCACTTGTTCACTTTATCTGTTTTTTAATTGAGTTGTATTTCGTAATTTGGGGCTAAATTAGATATGAAAAGAAACATGCATTTACTCGGAATTGGAGCTTTAATCGCAGGTGTTTTAGCTTTGGGAGGCTGTGCCCAAATGCCAAAGCACGATACACAGGTGTTGGCATCCGCGATCAAGCAGGAGTATCTGGCACAAGGTCGCTGGGATGCGTTTAATCGCGATCAGCTCAATCAATTAATTGCACAATACGGCAAAGACAGTCCTAACTATAATCCGTTAAAACGGCCCTATATTGTGACTGATTTTGACAATACCTCGGTTTTTTTAGATATTGAGGAAGCGACATTAATCTATCAACTTCAACAGCTTGCATTTGCCGTAACGCCAGAACAGCTCAATACGATTATTCGTAAGGGAATCAGTACGCAAAATTTTGTTGTAGATTACAATAACAGCCAAGGTCAAGCAGTTAATATCGACAAGATTGCACCCGATATTGTGCAAAGCTATGCATGGCTATATACGCACTATTCAGGCTTAAAAGGCAATCAATCCTTAGCGCAAATCAAAACGAGCCCGCACTATCAAAACTTTATCAGCAAAATGCGTTATTTGTATGCGGCTATTGGAGATACTTTCGATCATGATGTGTCTTATCCATGGGTAACCTATTTATTTGCCGGAATGACCGAAGCAGAAGTACGTGATTTGGTTCAAAAAACAGTTGCTTGGCAAAAATCTCAGCCCATTGGCCCGGTGAAATGGACATCCCCATCTAATTTAAAAGGTCAGGCCGGTGTGGTCAGTGTAACGTGGGAAAATGGTTTACGCCCTTATGCCGAAATGCAGGACTTATTTCAGGCATTTCAAAATAACGGCATCGATGTTTATGTGTGTTCGGCTTCATATATCGATGTGATTAAAGAAATTATTTCTAATCCCAACGTGGGCTTTAACATTCCAGACAGCCATGCTTATGCCATGGAACTTGAGCGAGATTCACAAGGACGCATTTTGCCTGAATTTCGTAAAGGTTATGATCAGACCCAAGGCAAAGGCAAAACGCGCACAATTGAAAAATTTTTGGTATCTAAATATGGTTATGGGCCGCTCTTCATTGCTGGCGACAGCGAAGGCGATCAAAACATGATGCAGGATTTCACAGATACGAAAAAGGTGCTGATTGTAAATCGTCTGCGTAAACCCACCACAGATATTGGGAAGTTTTCAGCTTTGGCTGTTCAAAGCTATGGACAGAGTAATCCGAAATTTTTACTACAGGGACGTGATGCAAACACAGGACAATTTACAGGGTCAATCAACAGTATCAGTTATGGATCGAGCACACCAAAAGCATTGAAATCTCAATAAATCCAATCCACTGAGTTATGTTTTAACCTGTGCTTGATCCATTCCGGCGCAGGTTTTTTAATTTTAGCCGTACATATAAAAACTACGCTATAGCTGGTATGCATCTTGCTTCATCTCTTTTATATATCGGTATTAAGTGAGATCTTCACATGTTTCAGATGAATACGGCACAACTATTGGGCACCAGCATGTGCAATCAGGGCGTGTTGTCAGCAGCTGCATCAGGCTTGAGTGATTTCATTAGCAGCAAAGGTGCAGACGTCGATCGTGTCTTTGGTATCAGTGGTATCAATCCCGAGTTACTGGCCAGTCCGACATTAAGTTTACAACTTCCTAATTACTGTCATGTATTAGAACAGGCCGCTGAACTTTCAGGATGTGACAATTTCGGTTTACATTATGGTCAGCAATTTCAGCCCAAATCTTTAGGTCTAATTGGCTACATCGGACTATGCTCTGCAACGCTTGAAAGCGCATTAGTCAATATGACCAATCACTTTTATTTGCACCAGAAAGACACGCTGAACCGCATGGTCGATTTAGGAGATTGCTGGCGCTTAGACTATCAGGTGCATCACGGTGCGATCTTAACCCGACGTCAAGATGCCGAATTGACCTTAGGCATGTTTATGAATGTGATTCGTGGCGTGCTGGGCGGGCATTATTCACCACGTGAAATTCATTTTGAGCATACGCGGCCTGAGTTTTGGCAAGAACATAGCAAATTGTTTAACGCACCTGTTTATTTTGATCAGCCATTCAACTCAATTTTACTGTCAAAAAAAGATTTGCAGCATCCGATGCCCAATCATGATCCGCTGCTATTAACCGTAATTCTAGATACTCTTCGCTTGCTCAATACCCATGTACACAGACAAAGCCTAACCGATCAAGTGCGCTCACATATTCAAATTGAACTGAACACAGGTGAACCTAATCTGGAAAAAATTGCACACGATTTGGATTTGAGCAGCTGTGCACTCACCCGTCGGCTTAAACTTGAAGGATTAACCTTTAGTTCACTGGTCGATAAAGTGCGTTGTGAGCTTGCAGAGCATTACATGAAACAAAAAAATATCCCGATTTCCGAAATGGCATTTTTATTGGGCTACTCAGAGGTGAGTGCATTTTCTCGTGCATTTAAGCGCTGGTTTGGTGTTAATCCAAGACAATGGCGTAACTAATACAGCCGGAACACGCAATTAAGCGGTTCCAGCTATTTGTTGATTGATTCGATTTAAAACCCTTCAAGCACAATTTTGCCTTTGGCTTTACCACCTTCAATCAGGCTATGCACCTCTTTGAGATTTTCGGCATTGATCTTGCCATATACCTCAGTCAATGTAGTTTGAATGACGCCATCATCGACCAGTTTGGCCACTGCATTTAACAGTTCACGCTGCTGTGCAATATCTTCCGTTTGGTACATTGAGCGGGTATACATAAACTCCCAATGTAACGAGATCGATTTGGTTTTGAGTGGGCTGATACTCAGTTCGGCTGGATCATCAATCAGGCCCAAACGCCCCTGAGGTGCGGTCAATGCAGCAATCTGCTCCATATATTGATCGGTATAATTGGTAGAAAAAACATAACTAGGTGCCTTTAAACCCAGTTCATCCATTTGCGCCTTAAGTGGTTTTGAATGATCAATCACGTAATCCGCTCCGAGCTGTTTCACCCACGCTTGTGTCTCTGCGCGTGATGCTGTCGCAATAACTTTCAAATCTGATTTTGCTTTAAGTAATTGAATCGTGATTGAGCCAACACCGCCTGCCCCACCAATAATTAGGATACTTCGGTCTCCACCTGGCACTGGATCTTCAATTTTTAAACGGTCAAACAACATTTCCCATGCAGTAATGGTGGTCAGAGGCATAGCTGCCGCTTCTGCAAAAGAAAGGCGTTTCGGTTTATGCCCCACAATGCGCGCATCGACCAATTGAAACTGTGCATTACTGCCCGGACGGGTTAAATCACCTGCATACCAGACTTCATCGCCTACTTTAAATTCGGTGACTTCGTCGCCTACACTGACCACAACGCCAGCTGCATCCCAACCTAAAATTTTCCACTGTCCTGCTTCTGCTGCTGCACGTTTGCGAACTTTGGTATCAACCGGATTCACTGAGATCGCTTTTACCTCGACCAGAATATCTTTACCGCGCGCCACGGGCTGATCGATCTCGATATCCACCAATGCATCTGGACGTGTAATCTCACCTTGTTCTTTATAGCCTACCGCTTTCATCTTAACGTTCCTCACTTGTATTGCGTGGTAGCATACCTTAAGCTTAATCACCGTATATACAGACAAATTTCGCACATAGTGTCAAAAAGGATACTGTTATGAGTAAGGTAAAACATTCACGCTTTAATTGTAATCCGGGCTGCTCGGTCGAGGCTGCGATTGGCCTACTCGACGGTAAATGGAAAAGTTTAATTTTATGGAATTTACTTACCGAAAAAATATTACGTTTTAATGAGCTAAAGCGCCGTATTCCAAATGTAACTCAGCGTATGCTCACTAATCAGCTTCGCGAGCTTGAACAAGATGGACTCATTATTCGAACGGTTTACCCGCAAGTGCCGCCTAAGGTTGAGTATCAGCTTTCTGCGCTGGGCCAAACCTTAAAGCCTATTTTAGTTGCTTTAAAAGAATGGGGCGATCAGCATATCGATTTGTATGGAAAACCACATCAAAGTGAAACTGAGCAGCATAATGAGCGTGAGCAGCACACAGAAATTACCGCTCAGGCAGGATAAAAAAAGCCTTATCGAGTGATAAGGCTTAAAGATTAGCTGAGTTTTAATCTTTGAGTTTACGAATAGATTGATCGAGTGCGCTAACCAACCAGTCGATATCGTGTTCCTGAAATGCCAGCGGTGGACGTAATTTCAGTACATTGCCATATGGGCCAGCAACCGAAGTCAATACGCGGTGAGTATTACGTAATTCTTCAATCAGATTCAGTGCCAAGGCTTTATCTGGCGATTTACTGTCACGATCTTTCACCAGTTCAAATCCGATAAACAAGCCCGCACCGCGTACATCGCCCACACATTCATGTATATCCATGAGTTTGCTAAGTTCGGCCTGAAGTTTAGCACCCACATATTTGCTGTGTGCTTGTAAGTCTTCATCATGAATTACCTTGAGAACAGCTTGAGCTGCCGCCATCGATACTGGGTTTCCACCGAAAGTATTGAAATATGGAATATTATCGCTAAATGCTGCCAATACATCGCTTTTGGCAAGTAGACCAGATACCGGAATTCCATTGCCCATCGGTTTACCTGTGGTAATAATATCTGGCACTACACCATGGCGACCGAATCCCCAAAATGAGTCTCCAGTACGTGCAAACCCAGGTTGTACTTCATCGGCAATAAATATTCCGCCATTGGCATGAATCACATCTACTGCTTTTTTCAAAAATCCAACCGGATTTGGCATTACACCATCTGAAGAGAAAATTGAATCTGCCAGAAAGCCTGCAAACTTAATACCGTTGGCGTTCATGTCATCGATTTGCTGTTGAATTTGCGCTGCAAACCAATCACCTAAATCATCTGCTGCAATTCGGTATGCATCCGGTGCAGGAACCAAACGAGTTGTAGCTGCCAAAGCCTGACCAGAACCTAATGCAGGAGAACAGCCTGAAGTTAACTCACTGGTGCCGTGATAAGCTTCTTGCGAAACAATGATACCTGTTCCGCCACTATATTCACGGGCAATTCGAATGGCTAAATCATTGGCTTCAGAACCTGTACACATATACATGGCACGGTCAATTTCGCTTGGTGTTGTTTTTAAAAGCTCTTCGGTGTAATTCAGAATATTTTCATGCAAATAGCGTGTATGTGTGTTGAGCATTTTCATCTGCTCATTCACTGCCTCAATGACAGCAGGATGACAATGCCCAATACTGGCTACATTATTGTATACATCGAGATATTTATGGCCCGCAGCATCCCAAAGATACTGCCCTTGCCCTTTTACCAAATGCACAGGATTACGATAAAATAATCGATAAGACTCACCGAGCACTTGGCTACGTTTATCTGTTAATTTTCGGGTTTCAGCATCCAGTGCGGCTGCATGTTCTGCGCGGAAACTATTGGTATCCATGATGGTTGAACGTGTAACCATGAATGACTCCTGTATTTAAATAATTCAAAATGGCACACTTGAAATCGAATCAAATCGGGCCATGTCCTTTCGAATGTATATGTCACTGTTTGACTTATATTGTTCAAGTTTGAGAAAAGAAACTTGACACTAAAGCGCGAAAGTTGTCATTTGATGTCAAATTGACGAATTCAATGTATGGTCGGATTGCTATATACAAAAAAACGCCACGTGCATGAACGCGTGGCGTTTTGAAAATTCATAGATAAAGGTTTAAAATCTCTATCTGTCAAAAAGATCAAATCAATTGAAGCGCTTCATTACTGCTTCGACTGCATGATTAAATGCCTGTGGCTGTTCCACATTCGAAATATGCGATGCCTCCAGCACTTCAAGTGTTGAATGTACAATGTGCTCACATAAAAACTGACCATCGGCCACTGTAGTCACTGGATCTTGTGCACCAGCAATCACCAGTACCGGTATGCTTATACGTTGCAGTTGAGGGCGCACATCGGCCTCTGCCAATGCTTCACAGCAACTGGCATAGCCTTCGGCACTACCTTGAGCTAAATCATGACTCAGCTTTTCTACAATTTCTGGTGAGTCTTCAATAAAGCCTGGCGTAAACCAGCGTGTTGCCGCAGTTTGGGCAATCGGCGTTAACCCTTGCTCACGCACCAATTGCGCACGTGCTTGCCAAGCTTGAGCTTCTCCAATTTTTGCTGCGGTGTTGGCTACAATCACCTGATTAAAACGCTCAGGAAAATGTATTGCCAGCCATTGTCCGGTTAAACCACCCATCGAAATTCCACAAAACGTAGCTTGAGGAATTTGCAAATGATCAAGCAATGCAATTACATCGGTACCTAGCTGATCAATCCGATAAGGGCCAACAGGTGTCGATGATGCACCATGACCACGCGTGTCGTAGCAAATGACAAAATACTTGTCCTGAAAATACGCTATCTGTTGTTGCCACATACTCAGGTTGGTACCCAACGAATTTGAAAAGATCAGTGCAGGACGATCCGCCTGACCGAATGTTGCATAATTGAGAGCAACATCCTGCGCCGTTAGTGTGTCTTTAAAGTGAAATACTGGCATATTTATTCCTTAAACCCGCTCAATAATGAGCGCAATCCCCTGACCTACGCCGATACACATCGAACACAGCGCATACTTACCGCCCGACTGTTCAAGCTGGTTTAAAGCCGTCGTCACCAGACGCGCACCAGATGCACCCAATGGATGACCCAGTGCAATTGCACCGCCATTCGGATTCACCCGTGCATCGTCATCTGCCAGCCCTAAGTCTCGGGTACAGGCCAGTGCCTGTGCAGCAAAGGCTTCGTTCAGCTCAATCACATCCATCTGATCAAGCGTCAGATTGGCCTGCTTGAGTAGCTTCTTAATCGCCGGTGCCGGTGCAAAGCCCATGATGCGCGGCTCGATGCCCACCGTGGTGGACGCAATGATCTTGGCACGTGCTTTAAGCTGGTATTGTGCAACCGCTTCGTCTGATGCAATCAGAACTGCTGCTGCACCGTCGTTGATGCCTGACGCATTGCCCGCTGTCACGCTACCTTCCGGCTTGACCACGCCTTTTAGCTTGGCCAGTCCCTCTAGTGTAGTTGAGGCACGTGGATGCTCATCGGTGGCGATCACCACCGGCTCTCCTTTGCGCTGTGGAATCGTGACAGGCACGATTTCTTTTGCAAAGTAGCCTTTGGCCTGTGCCGCCGCGGTGCGTTGCTGGCTGGTGTAGGCAAACTGATCTTGGTCTTCACGCTGGATGCCAAACTGCTCGGCCACATTTTCTGCGGTTTGCGGCATGGTATCCACACCATACATGGCTTTAAGCTTCGGATTGATGAAGCGCCAGCCCATGGTGGTGTCTTCTATCTTCTGGGTGCGTCCAAACGCCCCTTCTGATTTCCCCATCACATACGGTGCGCGGCTCATGCTTTCGACACCCCCTGCAATGATCAGATGGGCTTCGCCTGCTTTGATCGCACGTGCTGCCATGGCGATTGCATCCAGAGATGAGCCACACAGGCGGTTGACCGTCGTTGCCGGCACTTCGACCGGTAGACCTGCCAGCAGTGCCGACATACGGCCAACGTTACGGTTGTCTTCTCCTGCCTGATTGGCACAGCCGTAGATCACGTCATCGACCTGTGCCCAGTTCACGCTTGGGTTGCGTTCGATCAGGGCAGCAATCGGGATTGCGCCGAGATCATCCGCACGTACTGCTGCCAATCCGCCTGCATAGCGGCCAAATGGGGTACGGATCGCATCGACGATGTATGCATGTTTCATATTCGGTTATCCTTAGCCTTGTGTCGCATCGATCAGTGTTGCACCGGTCAGGCGTTGTAGTTCTTCAAAGCTTAAGCCTTCGACTTTCTCGATCACTTTCAGTCCTTCTGGCACCACATCGATGATGCACAGGTCGGTGTAGATCCGGTCGACACATTTCTGACCCGTGGCTGGATACGTCAGTTCAGCTACAATCTTCGGCTCACCTTTTTTGGTGACATGATCGGTGGTTACAAAAACTTTTTTTGCCCCAACCGCAAGATCCATGGCTCCACCGACCGACGGTATGGCATCCGGTGCACCGGTGTGCCAGTTGGCCAGGTCTCCATTGGCGGCGATCTGGAATGCGCCTAATACGCAGATATCCAGATGTCCACCGCGCATCATGGCGAAGGAGTCGCCATGGTGAAAGAAGCAACCGCCTTCGAGCATGGTTACGTATTCTTTGCCTGCGTTGATCAGTTCCGGATCTTCTTCGCCGGCCGCTGGTGGTGGGCCAAAGGCCAGCAGTCCGTTTTCTGAATGTAGAAATACGTCTTTGTCGGCAGGCAGATAGCTGGCAATCTTGGTCGGCAGGCCAATGCCAAGATTGACATAGGAGCCTTCCGGAATGTCTTGGGCAACGCGCTGGGCGATCTGGTCACGGGTCAGTTTGTGATAACTCATCTCGATCTCCTTATGGTGCAGCGCTTGCTGGGGTAGATTGGACTGGTACAACGTGTTGAACAAAGATGCCTGGGGTCACCACGTTTTCCGGGTCGAGTTCTCCTAGTGCCACCACTTCGCTCACTTGTGCGATGGTCACGTTGGCGGCCATGGCCATGATCGGGCCGAAGTTTCGTGCTGATTTGCGATAGACCAGATTGCCCCAGCGGTCGCCCTTGTAGGCTTTGATCAGGGCAAAGTCGGCCTTGATCGGGTTTTCCAGTACGTAGTCTTTGCCATCAAAGTTCAGGGTAGGTTTACCTTCTGCGAGTAAAGTGCCAAAACCGGTTGGGGTGTAGATCGGCCCCAGCCCCATGCCGGCGGCCTGTATACGACAGGCCAGATTGCCCTGCGGCACGATTTCAAGTTCAATTTTGCCCGCACGGTATAGCTCGTCAAATACGTAGGAGTCGGCCTGACGTGGGAAGGAACAGATGATCTTTTTAACTGCGCCAGTTTTTAGCAGCTTGGCCAGTCCATAGTCTCCATTGCCGGCGTTGTTGCTGACGATGGTCAGGTTCTTGCGACCTAGTTCAATCAGTCCGTCAATCAGCTCGGCGGGTTGGCCGGCTGTTCCAAAACCACCAATCAGGATGGTGGCACCGTCGTGGATCTGGGAGAGCGCTTCCGTTAGGGTCGCTGCACTTTTATCTATCATGTCATCAACCTTTGGATGAAAACGGAAAATAAAGAAATACCATAAACGTAAGAGATGAACACTGATGAAGTGTCATCTCTATTTACATATTAGCTATCGTCATCACGCACAGAAGACGGATGACGATTGAGCGCCATGACTTCGATTTTCATATACGGATATAGCGGTAAGCCTTGTAAAATCGTATGTAGCTCTTCATTACTTTCGACATCAAAAATACTGATATTGGAATATTGTCCGGTAATACGCCAGATATGACGCCATTTGCCTTGGCGTTGCAACTCTTGTGAATAAGCCTTCTCGACCGATTTAATCTGATTGGCCTGATCAGTAGGCATGCTAACAGGTAAATGCACATCCATACGAACTTGAAACAACATAGTAAATTTCCTCTTCCTTAATGACGGCGTAACTGTTCGAGTTTGTCTTCGTCGACCTCAATTCCCAGACCTGGCGTATTGGGAACCACCAGCTCGAAGTTTTCATATTGCAAAGGTGTTTTCAAAATGCTTTGTGTTAGTAATAAAGGCCCGAACAGTTCAGTTCCAAACTCCAGTGTTTCAAAGGTACTAAAGGCATGTGCCGATGCAATACTGCCGACAGGCCCTTCAAGCATGGTGCCACCATATAGACTGATTCCAGCAAGACGCGCAATTTTTGCCACTTCACAGGCTTCAATCAGACCACCCGATTGTTCGACTTTTACTGCAAACACATCGGCACCCGATTTTTTGGCAATTCGATAGGCACTGTCTGGGCCAGTCAAGACCTCATCTGCCATAATGTCCACATCAAAACGTGCGGTCAGACGTGCTAAAGCATCTGTATTTTCAATCGCACAGGGCTGCTCAATCAGATCGATCCCACCATCTTGAAGCTGTTGAATCCCTTTAACACATTCAAGCTCAGACCATGCACGGTTCACATCTACACGCACACTGATTTCCGGGCCAAGTGCTTTTTTAATGGCAATTACATGATCGACATCATGCTGTAGCGGATTTGAACCAATTTTTAATTTAAAGGTATTGTGGCGCTTTAATTCGATCATTTTTTTGGCTTCGGCAATATCTTTATCGGTATCACCTGAAGCCAGTGTCCACAGCACAGGTAATCGATCACGGATACGTCCACCCAGCAATTCGCTCACAGGTACATTCAGTCGTTTAGCCTGTATCTCTAAAAGCGCAGTTTGAATTGCGCATTTGGCAAAGCGGTTGCCATTGATACTTTTACGAATTAATTTTAGGGTCTGAGCCACATTTAAAGGCGCCTTGATGGACAACAGCAATGGCTTGAAATAGGTGTCGATATTGGCTTTAACACTCTCTGGACTTTCTTCGCCATAGTTTAATCCACCAATCGTGGTTGCTTCGCCCCAGCCTACAATGCCATCTTCCGTGATGATTTTGATCAAAACTAATGTCTGCGTCTGCATCGTGGTGACCGAAAGCTTGTGCGGACGAATAGTTGGAATATCGACTAAAATAGTTTCCACTGATTTATACATCGGTCCATCTTCTTTTCAATAAATACTATTTACATACCTTAAATTAATGTAATAATAAAAACGATAAACAATTTGGTATTTTTGCATACTAAAAAGGTATATAAAACCAATTAGGGCGTATAAATGGAACTAAGACACCTCAGATATTTTGTGACCGTGGTTGAAGAGCAAAGCATTTCCAAAGCTGCTGAAAAGTTGTGTATTGCCCAGCCGCCCCTCAGCCGACAAATTCAAAAACTCGAAGAAGAATTGGGAATTCAGCTATTTGAACGCGGCTTCAGACCGGCTAAAGTGACTGAAGCAGGCATGTTTTTTTATCAGCATGCTGTGCAGATTTTGACTCATACTGCACAAGCGTCCTCAATGGCAAAACGGATTGCAACGGTCAGTCAAACCTTGAGAATTGGTTACGTCAGCTCCTTACTGTATGGTTTGTTACCTGAAATTATTTATCTGTTTCGTCAACAAAATCCTGAAATTCACATCGAACTCATCGAATGCGGCACCAAAGATCAAATTAATGCCCTTAAGCAGGGAAAAATCGATCTGGGTTTTGGTCGGCTCAAAATTACCGATCCTGCAATTCGACGTATCGTGTTGCATAAAGAACAGCTCAAACTTGCAATCCATAAGCATCATCACCTCAATCAGTTTGCAGCAACAGGGGTTCATCTCTCTCAAATTATTGATGAACCGATGCTGCTGTACCCAGTCTCTCAAAAGCCCAATTTTGCGACCTTTATTCAGTCACTCTTTACCGAACTAGGCCTAGTACCATCCAAACTCACCGAAATTCGAGAAATTCAACTGGCACTCGGCTTGGTGGCAGCAGGTGAAGGCGTCTGCATCGTACCGGCGTCTGCCATGGATATTGGGGTGAAGAATCTACTTTATATTCCAATTTTAGATGATGATGCCTATAGCCCAATTTCACTCGCGGTGCGAAATATGGACCACAGTAATTACATTCCTAAAATTCTCGCCTGTGTACAGGAGGTGTTTGCAACGCACCATATCAGGCCACTCATCGAATAAAATATGTCTGAAAAATTTACTGCTCTTTATTCAATGCGTAGCGCTTGGCTGAGTTGATCGAGTGCTGCGCTGTAATCGATGAAGGTTTCATCGAGTGTTTGAACATGTTTGATTGACTGCTCAAGTTGAGCCTGACACTGATCAATCAATTCACTCGTAGAAGCTTTGACAGCTTGTTGAATCTGCTGCGTGAGAGTCGTGTACAAGCCATCATGCACCACCATTCCCGCAATGCGTTCATACTGCATTTTTTCGGTTTTTTCGATCTTGCTAAGCGAATCCAAATTTAAACCATAAGCATCAAGCTGAATTGCAAGCTGTTGTTCGAATGCGACGTTTATCCACTCGTTCAAACTGTTCACTACGGCATCAATATTTTGTGTACTTGCATGTTGCTCAAGAAGTTGTGGTAGCTCAGGCAATACGCTACGCCAGACTGCCTCGGCTAAATCGGTGTGTAGCTGTCGTAAATCATCTTGAGCCTGTTTGAGGTCCTGTTGTATTTGCTCTAGATCGGGTTGCAGGTAAAACCTTAAACCTTCAATGATATGTTCTTGCAAAAAATGCAACAATACTTCGGCAGGTTTACGCTGCTTATAGCGCAAAGCAGGCTCAATAAGAGCCAAAAGTGCTGCAAATAATCGCTCAAAACCAGCCTCGTTCATGGCTTGTGGGTTCATATCTGCTTCACGCGCCATTTGAGTTGAAACGGACACGGGCGGCTTTAATAAACTCACATCCACTTGCATACTGTGCAGTTTTTCTTTCGCACGCATCAATACATCAGACTCTTGCAACGCACGTTGTTCTGAATTTTTATTGCAAAGCACTGTACATAGCTCACCATCAATTTCATCTTCTTCGACAAAATCGCTTCGGGTAATAACAGGAAATAAAGGTTTATGACGCTTTAACTCGCGCCCCAGTGCATCTAGCTCTTGCACCTGACCCGGTGAAGTTGCGCTACTGAGCCACAGCACACCATCTGCACTGTCGATAAATTTTTGTGTGAGCGCTGCATTTTTCTGAGTACCAGAATGCAAACCTGGTGTATCTAGCAAAATAAGTTTTTCACCCAGACATACGCCCTGTAGTTGCGCTGTCGTCTCGGTTGCACCTTCGCGTAAGTGAGATTCGGTATAAAATATCTGTTCATTTTGAACATGAAAATATTGCACGGTTTGTTCGTGAGAACGAAAGCATTCGGCCAGTAAGTTACACAATGAACTCTTTCCGGCATTAAACTTACCGAATACAAGCAACATCACCCGATCATGAAATACTTCTGCAACCGATTGAGCAGCACTAAAAGTATGCCATTCGGTATCCCAATTCGATACATGCGTTGTAAGCTTATGGTTAAATTGCTTGAGTTGATTGGCGATCTTTGTCTGCGGTGACCAGCCCGTTAAATCAAAGGTATTTTGTTTTAATGCTGTAGCAAATGCTTCGCGCCATTGCTGCATCGATTGCAATGCCAACTGTATATCCCCTTGGGCAGTCGCAATCTGCCGGGTGTGTTCGATAAACAATTGAATGTGTCCGCCGCTGGTCATGCTGCACTCTCCATCTGTTGCAACGCCATCATTGCATTTTGAATACACCCTTGCTGCCGCATTGTCTGCTCAATCTTGGCAGCTAAAATCATTCGGCCTGCTGACTTTTCAAAATAAAATCGAAACTCTCTTTGCAAGCGTTGTCGTTCGGTATCGGTATAAAACAATGCACGTAGCTGATCGCGAAATTTCACTGAAATTCCAAAAACCGCAACAATGACCGTATCAATACTTTTTATCGTGGTTTGTTGCTCTGCGGGTAAACCCACCACACCGTGACGTATGAGATGGCTATTGATCTCGATACAGGCACGTGAGTAAGCAATCTGCACTTTGGCACGTTGCTGCTTGGCTGCTGTATTTTTAAACATCGTGGCAAATGAATCTGGATTGAGTGCTTGGTCTTGACCATCTATATTTACAATGGGCTCAAGATCTACTCGAATCTTATCGAGTATGTTGATGAGTCCTGTATCAAAGTCATGCAATTGCTGCTGCTGTGTCTGTTGTAGTTGCTGAAGTACATGTTTTTGATCGAGTAATAACTGCTTAAGTTGATGATGCAAGTCAGACAGCAATCTATTCTTTTCATACGTTCGTGCAGATGGAACCTGAGCAAGTGCCTGCTCAAGTGTATGTCGTAACGCGCCGATTCCACTTTTTTCGATCAGCAAGGTTTTTCCATTTTCAATACCCTGACGGTGGCGAGTGGCCGAAACAGCCCAAATATCGAGTTTGGGTACCTGCTGTGCAATTGAGGTTTTAATCTGGGTTAAAATTGTCTGATCCGGTATCTGATCTATCTGGGTCAAGACCAGTATGGTTTGGCGCCGGCTATGGTCTGCATCTTCAATAAGTTGTTGTAAAAGATGATGCTCAGTTGCATCGAGTTCGCCTTCTCGGACTGAATGCACAAAAAGGCGAATATCTGCCTGTGTCCAGACTGCTTCAAAAGCATGACGATCATCCACTGCCGCAACATCTGCATCGAGTCCGGGTGCATCCAACCAACGCACCTGATCTTGTTTATGTTCGGCCAGTTGAATCGTCTCTCGTTTATCGGCAACAGAAAAAATATCTGTCCCGATCAGCTCATTGAGTAGTCGGCTTTTACCATGATTATATTTACCAATGACGGTAATGGTGGGGTCACAAGCAAACTGCATCAGACGAACCAAGCGTGCCAATTGCCCAGCCTGATTCGGCAATACGCTTAAAATTTTATCTACGGTTTCCTGAATGATTTGATTGTCCACGTAATTGTCTCCACCCTTCCCTGAAATAAAAACAGGCCAGTGATCATGATCACTCGCCTGATAATTTTGAACCATTTTGGTGTATTACACCGCTAGACGTGGACGATCAACAACTTGGTTATCTACACCATCAACCAAACGCGTCAATTTTAGATCGAAAACCATTTCAGCGAATGGGCCTTCAACATCATTGGCCTTAATGGCTTCAGGATCGGTGTGTTCCACTGCATCAACCACCAAGCCTTCACGGGTTGCATAAGCAAAGTCGTCATAGGTGTACGGATCGCCAGCCACATTAATTTGCGTAGTTAGTTTGCGGTGTCCATCGGCAGAAACAAAATAGTGAATGTGCGCAGGGCGGTTACCATGACGGCCCAACTGATTCAGCAACTGTTGCGTTGGACCTTCTGGTGGGCAACCATAACCCGCAGGCAAAATGGTACGAACGCGATACTGACCGTTTTCATCGGTAATAATACTACGGCGCATATTGAACGCCTGCTGCTCGCCTGTTGGGTCGAAGTGTGAATAAAAGCCTTTGGTATTGGCATGCCAGATTTCAACTTTGGCATTGGGTAAAGGTTTTCCATCTGCATCAAAGATCGTGCCATGTAGAATCAGGGTATGACCATTTGGATCACTTCCGTCATCCATGCGCGCATAACCTACCGATTCAGGCGCACCTGCCACGTATAGCGGGCCTTCAATGGTACGTGGTGTCGCATTTTCAATACCTAGTGCGGCATCTTCGGCATCCATACGCATATCGAGGTAATGGTCAAAACCCAAGCCTGGCGAGAGTAAACCAGCTTCTTGATTGGCACCTAGCTGATTTAAATATGCCACACCTGCCCAGTATTCATCTGAAGTGATATTCAAATCTTCAATGGCTTTATATAAATCTGAAAGCACACGATGGATGATCTGCTTTACACGCGGATTGCCACCTTCTTGCTCAAGTCCGCTTGCAACACGTAAAAAATCTTGCACATCCTGAGTATTGAATATTTTAACTTCCATGGCTTTCTCCTTGAAATCGCCAAAACATCATTTGATAAACTTATCTGTCGACGCTATCGTTGAATGTGTTGTGCATATCGGTTCAATTAACCTTTGCTTGGTTTGCCTCAGCCTTGAGCTTTACCTTGCTTCACACACCACAAACTTATTTATTTCGATAGTCGTTTCTATACCTTCCATACTGATCAACTGTATCTGAAACTCATGGCGACTCCAATTCCTAAGAGAGTATGTTTTCATGCTTTTTTGGTATACTAATTTTTTCGACATCTAATTTAAAAATAAATCTTAATAAAAACTTCTAAGCTAAAAATTAAAATAAAACAATAAAATTCAAATATATATAATATATTTAAATTTTAAAAAGTAAATTTAGCTCATAATGTGATCATTACTATGGTCGAGCAGATATCGCTAAATACCTTCATAAAAGGAATATTCAGGAGTTAAAAAATTGTCATGCATTGAACTACTCAAACCTATCGTGGTTTCAACAGGAATGAAATAGAAACAAATTAAGCTGAGTGATATGTCATCTCTTAAAAAACAAAATTCGCCTTAGAATAAAGCGAATATGATAGAAATAATCGAATGGTCTAAATGACAAATTTAGTTTAGCTGGCTTTGGGTTTAAGTAAAATAAAATAGGCCAGCATGCCAATACACATCCCCCAAAACACTGAACTCAAGCCCAAGAAATGCATTCCCGAAACGGTTGCCAAAAAGGTAATCAGTGCAGGATCTCGTTGCTGATCTTCTTGCATGGCAATTTTAATATTGCTTGCTATTGCACCCAAAAGCGCAAGTCCGGCCAGTGCAGCAACCAGCTCTTTGGGCAATAAGCTAAACAACGCTACAATACTGCCTGCAAACACACCTCCTAAAACATAAAACAAACCATTTGCTATTCCAGCAATATAGCGTTTGTCTTTGAGTTCATGTGCATCTTTACCCATACATAAGGTGGCTGTAATGGAGGCCAGTACAATGGTAATTCCACCTGCAAAGGCAGCAAACAACGAGGCCAAGCTTGCGGCGGCAATAATTGGTTTGGCGGGTGTGTTATACCCACTGAGTTTTAAAATGGCCATACCAGGCAGAAACTGCCCTGTTAAGCTCACCAAAATTAGCGGCAGCGCCAAATTTAAGGTTGAAAACCATGACCACTCTGGTGCAATAAACTGCGGGCGTGCAATTTGAAAATCTAGCGGCACCGGATTCATTTTTCCAAGAAAAAAACTAAACGCTACACCACAAATAAGTACCCAAAGCATGCAGTAACGTGGTGAAAAGCGTCGACTGATCAGATAACACAGCAACATGCTAAACACGATCAGCGGTAAAGTATCGGTGGCAAGAAATAGCCCAAGACCAAACTGGAATAAAATGCCGGCCATCATGCCAGCAGCAATTCCCTGCGGTATCCATTTGAGTAGTTTGTCAAAATAGCCGGTAATGCCGACCAGAAAAATCACAATTGCCGCGGTAATATAAGCGGCAACGGCTTCATTTAAACTAATGTTGGGAAACAAAGTAACCAACAATGCTGTCCCGGGTGCCGACCACGCGGTCACTACAGGTGTTTTAAACCGAATAGATAAAAAAATACCTGTCACGGCGGCACCGATCGAAATAGCCCAAATCCAAGAGATCATCATCTCTGTCGAGACATGTGCTTTTTGTGCCGCCTGAAAGAAGATAATTAACGGGCCCGAGTATGAAATCAGGACCGCTAAAAAGCCTGCAATCGTGGCCGATAACGACCAATCTTGCTTCAATGTTTTTAACAGGGTTGTCATGATGCCTCCTTGCAGTCTCCCTTTAAATAATGACCATCAGATCATCCCTGATCGCCTCCACCCACCGGAAGCACGCTGCCCGTGATGTAAGAAGATTCATCTGAGGCTAAAAAGGTAATCGCATTGACTTGTTCATCAATACTGCCATAACGCCCTAAAAAGCTTCGATCAATGGTTTGGTCAACCACTTGTTGCATCCAGACTTGTTCACTTTTCGATAAAGGCTGGGCATTACGTGGAATCTTACGCGGCGGTGCTTTAGTTCCTCCCGTTGCAACCGCATTCACACGAATACCATGCTGGGCATGCTCAAAGGCAAGTGAAGCCGTTAAGGCATTTACACCGCCTTTAGAAGCCGAATATGGAATTCGGTGAATACCTCGTGTCGCAATTGACGACACATTTACAATAGTGCCCTGTTGATGTTTTAGCATTTCTGGAAGTACTGCACGGCAGCACCAGAGCGCTGGAAATAGGGAGCGATGAACCTCCTGAATAATTTCCTCTTCTGAAAACTCCTGAAAGGGTTTCATCCAGATTGCACCACCGACATTATTGATCAGCACGTCGATGCGTCCGTATTCGGCAATTGCATGTGATACCACCAACTCTGCGCCAGCATAAGTTTCCAAATCTGTCTCAACAGCAATTGCCAATGCGCCCAAGGCTTTGATCTCAGCCAATACCGCCTGAATCAGATCAGAACGGTCGGCCAATATCAGACACCCTCCCTCTTGGGCAATCCGTAGTGCAACACCACGACCAATGCCTTGAGCTGCACCTGTTACAATGACAACTTTATGTTCAAAACGTTGTGTCGAATTCATATCGGTCTCCGTTTTGAGTTAGTTGGCAGAGAATTTTTCAAATAAAAAGTTCGCCGGTTGAATACCTTGCGTATCCAGCCAGCTCCGCACCGCTTCCACCATAGGAACCGGTCCGCACAGATACACATCAACTTCACCGCCATTTAGCCAGTCATATTCGATATGACCCGTCACGTAACCTTTACGTTCATGTTGACTTTCTGCATGTGCCACCACGGTACGATATTCAAACCATGGTAGTTTCTGCTGAAGTGCATCGAGTTGTTCAAGCGCCACCAGATCACAATCTTGGGTTACGCCAAACACCAGTCGTACTGGATGCTCACTGCCTTTTTGCTCAAGTACTTGCAACATCGATAAAAACGGTGCGATTCCCGTACCGCCAGCCAGCATGAGCACAGGACGCTTGACATCACGCAGATAAAAACTACCAAATGGTCCAGTAAAGCTCATTTTGTCGCCTGCTTTGGCCTGCACACTTAAATATTCGCTCATTTTACCTTGCGGCACATTACGAACCACGAACCCGGTTAAGCGATTGCCTGGTTGTGAGCTAAACGAATACGAGCGTGTTTCCGTGGTGCCCGGCAGCGTCACGTTGACATACTGCCCTGCCAGAAAATGAATATCGGGCTGACCGTCATCGAGCTGAATATCAAAGGTGATGGTCGAATCCGATAGATTTTCAACCCGCGCCAACGTGCCTTCAAAGTGATGAATCTTGGTTTTACATACCTCAGAAGACGCCTGAATTTGAAATACAGCATCTGAAGTTGGACGGCATTGACATGCCAAAACGTAGCCCTGCTGCGCTTCTTCTGGGGTGAGTGCATCTTCAATGTAATTGTCTTCAGGCATGTCATAGTTGCCCGATTCACAAAAAGCACGGCAGGTACCACACGCGCCTTCACGGCAGTCCATTGGAATATTGATTTGCTGACGGTATGCGGCATCGGATAAGGTTTCACCTTGAGCGATGCGAATAAAACGGGTAACGCCATCTTCAAATTGAAGTGCTACTTGATGGTTTGACATGGCAGGAATCCTATTCAAATATAAACTCATAAACCCTCAGTCAAGTGTCCGTTTGACTGAGGTATAACTGATTTAAATATGATAAATATCAATGACTTGATTAATATAGTCATTCTTAAGCATCACATACTTGCTCAAGATTTTTGGTTGTTCACCTGAGAAATCGATTACATAGCGTGACATGCCAAAATAGCTGTAACTGTTTTTATAGCGGAAACTGAGCGTATTCCAGTTAAAACGTACTGTGATTTGAAGGCCATCACGTGATTCAACTTCGATATTGCTAATATTGTGTGCCGTACGCGTATCTGGCATGGTCGCCGATGAACGCTCGGTTTTAATCCGAAATACTCGATCTTCAAGACCTTGGCGATCTGGATAATAAATCAGCGAAATCTCAGTTTGGGGGTTTTCAGTGAGCTGGTCGTTATCGTCCCACGCGGGCATCCAAAATGAGGCTTGAGGTGCATAACATTCAAGCCAGTCATCCCATTGCTCATCATCTAAAAAACGGGCCTCGCTATACAAAAACTGGCTAATCTGTTCGATGCTGATGGTGTCTAAAAGTGCTGTAGCATTCATGCGTTCTCTCCCTGACGCGATGCAAATTCTTTTTCCGCAGCAATCGCTTGCTTCATACTTTTGAGCCAGTATTGATGCTGTGCCAAATACAAGCCTTCGTCTTCAGTTTTAATACCACTAATAGCCGGTTTTAATCCGATTTCATTAGCGGCATCATCTGGTCCATAAATCCAATGTTTTGATCCGCGGCACATGTCGTTCCATTCCAGTTCGATACCTGCATAACCAGCCTGACAGGCACGGAACTCCTCAAGATCGTCTGGCGTCGCCATTCCAGATGCATTAAAGAAATCTTCATACTGGCGAATACGGCGTGCACGCGCTTCGGGTGCTTCACCTACAGGCGCAATACAGTAAATGGTGACTTCGGTTTTATTGACCGAAATTGGACGTAAAACACGAATTTGCGAACCAAACTGATCCATCAGGTACACGTTTGGATATAAACACAAGTTACGTGAGCGTTCGATCATCCATTTCGACATTGCAGCACCGAATTTTTCGGTATATTCCGCTGCTTTAGGAAAGTTTGGTCGGTCTTCCGGATTACCCCATTGTGTCCAGAGCAACATATGACCATGTTCAAATCCATATGAACCGCCACCATGTTTCCCCCACGAGCCCGCGCTCATCGCGCGAATGGTATCACCTGCCTGTTTTTCTTTACGATGCTGCGTGGTGGCTGCATAGTTCCAGTGCACCGCCGAAACATGATAGCCATCTGCTCCGTTTTCTGCGGTCAACTTCCAGTTTCCTTCATAGGTGTAGGTCGAAACACCACGCAGTACTTCAAGGCCCTGATCGGATTGCCCGACAATCATGTCGATAATTTTGGTGGTTTCCCCCAAAAACTCTTGCAGTGACGGTACATCAGGATTCAGACTGCCAAATAAAAAACCTTTATAACTTTCAAAACGCGCCACCTTTTTTAAGTCGTGGGAACCGTCCTGATTAAAACAATCTGAATAACCAGCATCGCTTGGATCTTTCACCTTCAACAATTTTCCTGAGTTATTGAAGGTCCAGCCATGAAATGGGCAAGTATATGTGGTCTTATTACCACGCTTATGACGGCACAGCTGTGCACCACGATGTGAACATGCGTTAATCATGGCGTTGAGTTCACCGTTGCGATTACGCGCAATCAAAATCGGTTGTCTGCCAATATAGGTGGTGTAATAGTCGTTGTTGTTGGGAATCTGGCTTTCATGAGCCAAATAAACCCAATTTCCTTCGAAAATGTATTTCATTTCAAGATCAAAAAGTGCCTGATCTGTAAATACAGAACGATGTAACTTAAATTCACCTGTTTCGGTATTGTCTACAAGCAGTTCATCAATTCGGTCAAGATGGCTAGTATTAATGACGGGAATACGTGGCATATCCTTTCTCCAACATTCCAAAATAAGAAACTTGTCTAGGCCAGAGCAAAACGCTGTGCTTAGTCAAACATTCAATTAAACAACGCAACGCATAAAATGTTTACTTAACGGCAGAACCGACAAATAAAACGAATATCCATTTCAGCTTTCAATTTTCCAAATTGAAGAAAGCATTTAATGGGTCAAGCCCCTGCCTTCTTCTTGTCTTTCTTGCTTGTTTATACCTTAAAAGAATGTTTTAATAAGTTCAAACACATTATTTGTATAATAAAATACCTATGGAGTATTTTTAAATGGAACTTAGACATCTCCGCTATTTTGTGGCTGTGGTTGAGGAGCAAAGCTTCACCAAAGCCGCAGACAAATTATGCATTGCACAGCCGCCCTTAAGCCGACAAATTCAAAATCTTGAAGAAGAATTGGGGATTCAGCTTTTAGAGCGCGGCAGCAGACCGGTCAAGACAACACCTGAGGGTCACTTTTTTTATCAGTACGCCATCAAACTATTGTCGAATGTCGATCAAATGGTTTCCATGACCAAGCGCATTGCCTCGGTTGAAAAAACCATTCGTATCGGATTTGTGGGTTCGCTCCTATTTGGTTTACTGCCACGGATTATTCATTTGTATCGTCAGGCACACCCCAATTTACGCATTGAACTTTACGAAATGGGCACCAAGGCACAAACCGAAGCATTAAAAGAAGGCCGTATCGATGCCGGATTTGGTCGACTTAAAATCAGTGATCCCGCCATTAAACGTACCTTATTGCGTAATGAACGTTTGATGGTAGCCGTACATGCCAGCCATCCGCTTAATCAAATGAAAGATAAAGGCGTGCACTTAAATGATTTAATTGATGAAAAAATTTTGCTTTATCCAAGCTCGCCTAAGCCTAATTTTTCTACCCATGTAATGAATATCTTTTCTGATCATGGCTTAGAACCCACCAAAATTAATGAAGTCCGTGAAGTTCAACTGGCGCTTGGATTGGTGGCAGCGGGTGAAGGAATTTCATTGGTACCGGCCAGTACGCAAAGTATCCAGCTTTTTAATCTGAGCTATGTGCCGCTTCTAGATCCCGATGCCATCACGCCCATCTATATTGCCGTGCGCAATATGGAGGAAAGCACTTATATTTATTCGTTGTACGAAACGATTCGCCAGATATATGCCTATGAAGGTTTTACTGAGCCGCCAAACTGGTAACAAAAAACCCATCAGACTGTGAGGTGCTGATGGGTTTTTATAATTTTTTAGATTAATGCGAGACTGCTTCGTTCACTTTCACCGTAGTGGTGTCGTTTTGATTGGCAATCGGGCTGATCGGTTCAGGTTGATACATACGTCTGTCATTGATTAAAAATACCGTGACAATACCAAGAACCGCAGGAATACTCAGTGCCAGAAAGTTATAGAAGTGCGGCAGTTGCAAAGACAATAACCACCCAGTCAAGATTGGCCCTAAAATTGCGCCGACACGTCCCATGCCAAGCCCCCAACCAATTCCAGTAGAGCGAACATTTGGCGCATAAAATTTTGCCATATAGGCCAGCAGCATAATTTGAGCACCAATTGAGGCTGCGCCCGCACATGCAATTAAGATATACAAAATCACACTGCTAAACTGGAAAGACAACAGACTCAGTGAAATCGCACCCAGCAATAACAAGCCCATGGTCACAAATTTGACGTTATAGCGGTCCGCCAGATATCCACCCAAAATAGAGCCGATCATTCCCCCCACGTTTAAAGAGAACAAGAAAATGAGACTCTTCGAGAGGTTATAACCTGCTTCAATCATCAGTTTTGGCAACCAGTTCCCCAGTGCATAAACCATAATCAGTGTCATAAAAATTGAGCACCAGAACATCATCGTACTAAACGCACGCTGTTCCTGAAAAATCATTTTGACTGGCGCTTGTGCCTGATTTTGATTCGATGAGTTCAGTACAAAAACATGATCGGGCTGATACTGATACGACGGCACCATTTTGGTCATAATAAAACGAACCGTTTCATCTTTCTTTTTGCGAACCAAATAGTCAATCGATTCAGGCAAAACTTTCATGAGAGGCAATAACAACACCAATGGAATTCCGGCAATCATAAACATGATTTTCCAGCCATAAAGCGGCACTAAAATCGACCCCAGAAAAGCTGCCGTCATGCCGCCAATGGCATAACCACTAAACATCAAGGTTACAAAAAAACTTTTAAATTTTTTCGGTGCGTACTCACTGACCAGTGCAATTACGTTTGGCATTACACCACCAATGCCTACACCTGCCAAAAAGCGAAATATGGAAAATTGCGTGGTGGTTTCAGAAAAACCGCACAATACCGTGCACAAGCTAAATAAAATAATACAGACCGCAATGACTTTTTTACGGCTCACACCCAAATGTTCAAGCTTGTCGGCGATGGTGCCAAAAATCAGGGCACCAAACATCATACCAAACAATGCAATACTGCCAATAAAGCCTGCGGTAACCGGATCAATGGCCCACTCTTTCATCAGAAGCGGTAGCGCCACCCCGTAAATTACCAGATCGTAGCCATCAAAAATAATAATGAGGGTACTGAGTATAATCACTCGCCAATGAAACGGCGTGAGCTTTGAGTCGTCAATCATCTGATTGACATTAATTTCTCTAGACATAACATTCCTCCATCCATAAGGATTTAGCACCAAGCACTCAGAATTTTTTGGTGTAAGTTAGAAATAAACGATTTTCGTTAAAATCCGTTCCATAACGGACTTTATACGGGATATACAACCACTGGAATCCGACGCCTTTTAGCTTTGGATTTTGAAAGGCATAATTCAAAATAAAGTTGCTTTCTTGCTCTTTGTTTTTCAGACCTGTTGCGGTCTTAAAGTCGTACCCATACACATGCTTAAAGGTAAAATTTAAACCCGGTACATAATCTTTAAAGTCGTAGCCATAGATAAAGTGAACTGATTTTTCATCAGATTTAAAGAAGCCTGTGGTGTTCCAGTTGATGAAATAGGTTTCAGGTAAAAAACCATCTGGCAGTGGGTAAGCATCTCCCACAATTTGCTGATAACCCAATCCGACAGTATGATTTCGGTATTTCAAAGTTTCTAAAATTCCGAAGTTTTGGCTATCAATGTTGTAATTTTTATTGTCTTCACTGGCATTAAAATATTTAAGCTTGGTATGCAACGAGGCCTCAGGCGAAAGCTTGTAGCTATAATCTGCGCCAAGATAATGTTTGTTATAAAGATTTTCTAAATTACCAAAATAATATTCAAGCTTTAAATTCGGTAAAACCTGATACTTTAAATCGATGTAATTTAAACCGTCCGAAACGTATTTGATGCCATTTTTGGTGAAGGTCAGTTTACGAAAATCTTCTTCGTTACGTGGTGATACTTTAGAAATTATCCCGATTTCACCGGTAAGTTTACTGGTCAGTTTCGAATTGAGGCTAACGCCCTGATACGAAGTCAGTAACTGACGGCTACGGTCTACCGCAGTGACAGGTAAATCTGGCCAAAGCTCACCCACACGAAGTTCGGTTTGATCATATTTAAGTTTAAGTGTTCCACCATATTTCAAATAATCACGCGCCTGCTTTTGGCTTACCGGATCAAAAGGTAAAATGGTATCCGCCACCCCCTTGTCATGACTCAAACGAACCGCATATTGCACTGAACCATCCACACCAATTTCAAGTCCATCGATGGGTGTTTTGTAATAGTCAGATTTATAAAATAAAGAAGCGCCTTGCGACCAGCTACCGGTGTCCTTGACAGCATTGCCGTCATAATCACGATCGATATAAGCGTTTTTGAGGCTAAGTGTCCAGTTATCTTGAGCATTGACCACTGTCGGTATCACACCGATACAGCCTACCATGCCAAAAGTAACCCCCATTCGTAGCATAAACTGATAAAGACGCGTTGTTGAATATTGCATAGGTCCTTCCCAAAAGATCATCCTGATCATGTAATAAAAATAATTATTGATCGCTAATTTATTTTTTTTAATCACGTGTGTCGATATTCAAAAATACATATATTCATACCTTTAGGATATGTTAATGCGTATAAAACGCCTAAAATCTATAAAATCAACTTTTATACACAACTCAAAAAGTATCTTTGCTATAGTCAAAAAAGATTCAATGGACGATGAAAAGATGATGTTGTTTCGGATGTAGTCGCGAGCAACGTTTCTTTGTTTTTGAAGGATTCAAACTATGCAAATTTCATCAAGTCGTGACTGGTGCCAAGTTAAAGATTATTTTTATAAAACGGGTCAAGTTCCAGAACAAACCGAGCTTGATCCAACCATTTTACAGATGTGGCATAAAGCCAAAGCAGCGGGCTTGAGCCCGTTCACGCCAGTTCCAGCTTCGACACAGCAGCCCCTAACCACAGACGATATTCGTCTATCTGAAACGGTTTTTCCTATTTTGAAAGATATTTGGGCGCTGTTTAAACATCAGAATATTTGTACATTTTTCCTTAATACCCAATTTAAAATTATTGCCGAATATCAAAATCCTGACCCTCATTCGCCCTATCATTTTTTAAAGCAAGGTCAAGTTCTGGATATTGCACAGTTTGGCAGTATTGCGCCCTCGTGTAGTATTTTGAGTCAGATGCCGATCATTATGATGGGCCACCAGCATTATTTAAATGAATTTTCTGACTTTTACTGTGCATCGGTACCTGTGTTCAATGGTCAGGGCAAAATACTGGGCGCGCTAGACATCACCTCGTATCGTGAACAACTGGCCAGTAACTGGCTAAGACACCTGCTTTATCAGGGGTATGTGGTTGAAAATGAAATTATAAAAAAGAATATGCCAGCACAGCATAAGCTGCTTTATTTTCAGCATTCAGAAGATTTATTAAAAACAGCCTATACTGGCATGATTGAAATTGATGCCACGGGGCAGATTCAAAAAGCCAATCAAATGGCACTAACTCTACTCAACACGTCTATCGATCAATTATTGTATAAGCCCATTTCGAACTATTTCAGTTCGATAAGTACCCTCGCCTCACTTGAGCAGCAGACGCAATTTATACGTAGTCAAGACGAAGCGCTGTTTTATGCACGTTTATACACGCCCCAAATGACTAAAAAAACAAGCCACCTATTCAGCACATCTACACCCGATTTCAAAGATATTGCCAAATTAAGCAAAATCTTGCATTCCGATGTACCCATTTTAATTACGGGTGCCACAGGCTCAGGTAAAGATCATTTGGCACGTCAAATTCACGAATTTGCGACAAAAGATCAGGCATTTATTTCGATTAACTGTGCAGCTATTCCTGAACACTTACTTGAATCTGAACTTTTCGGCTATGAAGCAGGTGCTTTTACAGGAGCAAGTGCCAAAGGCAAACGTGGTTTGATCGAACTTGCTCATCAGGGCATTTTGTTTTTAGATGAAATTGGTGATTTACCCAAACATTTACAGGCAAAATTATTACGCGTTTTACAAGATCAGGTTTTTTATCGTGTAGGCGGTCATAAGCCGATTCAAAGTCAGTTCAAATTAATTTCTGCCACCCATCAAGATCTATTGGCAATGATTGACAATCATGACTTCAGAAGTGATTTGTATTACAGAATATGTGGCTATCAGATCGAGTTACCGCAACTCAAAGACCGTCCAGATAAAATTGATATTTTTAAGACACTGCTGGCCAACGCCAAAATTTACAGTTGGTCGGTCAATGTTCAAGAACAGTTCGAGCACTATGATTGGCCAGGAAACATTCGAGAATTGACTCATGTGATTCAACTTTCTGCGGCGCTTATAGCGCATGATTCTCTTGAACATGCGCATCTTGAACATTTACATGTACCACAGCAACGAAAAGTTACGCCCCAATCCTACCTAGCAAATAAACCTCAAACTTCACTGAATCAGATGACTAAACAGCTCGTTTTAGACATTTTGCAACAAGAAAAAGGCAACATCTCTCAAGCCGCTAAGCGACTCAATATCTCAAGAACAACACTGTATAAGTATTTACAGTAATAAGCTCAAGGACAGTATTGTACATTGTTCAGATTCTGGACAATGTACAATTCAATAGTGTCCAGCCCCTGAACAATTACCCGAAAATTTAAAAAAATTAATTTAATAAAAACAATAATTTAAATAGTGGCACATTCCCTGCAATAGGTGAGATATCGATACTACACATACGATTTTAGTCTGTGTGGTTTTAAACAATCGTAAGAACGAAATTATCGAAAAAGCACGAACAGGACGTTACGAGGTCTATATGACATTACTTGATGCTTCAATTTGGAACAAAAAATTATTTAATGGCGGTTGGTTTGAAAGCGGACAACCCTATGGTGTGGTAGAAGTTGCCACAGGTGAGCAGCTCGGCCAGACAGGCTCTGCATCGCCTACAGATGTTGCTCAAGCAGCGAAAGAAGCGCAAACGGCACAGCGGCAGTGGTGGGCGCTCGATTATTTAGAACGCCAAGCCGTATTTGAAAAAGCCGTACAGATTGCCACAGAGCATCAAGATGAACTGGTCAATTGGCTGATTCGTGAAAGTGGCTCACTGGCACTCAAAGCTCAGTTTGAAGTGAAAGTAAGCATTCAAATGCTTAAAAACTGTATTGCATTTCCGCAGCTAGATCAGGGGAACATATTACCGAGTCGCAACGGTAAATTAAGCTTGGCCAAACGCTTACCGTTGGGTGTGGTCGGCGTGATTTCACCTTTTAATTTTCCGCTTTATTTGGCGCTTCGTGCGGTTGGGCCAGCTTTGGCATTTGGTAATGCGGTGGTACTTAAGCCAGATGAACGAACGGCGGTGTGTAGTGGTTACGCAATTGCCCGCATTTTTGAACTGGCTGGCTTACCAAAGGGATTACTGCATGTATTACCAGGTGGCGCCGATACAGGTGAAGCACTCACACTCGATCCACATATTGCCAGCATTCAGTTTACGGGTTCAACACAGGTGGGCCGTATCATTGGTGCCAATGCAGGCAAAACTTTGAAAAAAGTCTCGTTAGAACTTGGCGGCAAAAACTCACTGATTATTCTCGACGATGCCGATCTCGATTTAGCAGCCGAGAATATTGCATGGGGTGCATTTTTGCATTCTGGGCAGATTTGCATGACATCTGGCAAAATCTTAATTCATGAAAAAATTTACGATGCCCTCAAAGCGCGTGTAATCGAAAAGGTCAAACGCTTTGTGGTGGGTAATCCTTTAGAGCAAAACGTGACCATTGGCCCTTTGATCAATGAAAAGCAAAGCAAGCGCGTAGAAGCATTGGTTCAAGCCGCGGTTGAACACGGCGCGACCCTTGAAATTGGAGGTAAAGCGAATGGCCCGTTCTTTGAGCCAAGCGTACTTTCACAGGTGCAAGCAGACAATCCAATTTTCAGTGAAGAGATCTTTGGGCCAGTGGCCGTACTGATTCCTTTTGCAAGCGATGAACAAGCGATTGAACTGGCCAATATGGGAGATTATGGGCTTTCGGCTGGCATTATTTCATCCAACGTGGGGCGTGCCATGCAACTCGGTGCACAGCTAAATGTTGGTTTGTTACATATCAATGATCAGACCGTAAATGATGAAACGATTAATCCATTTGGCGGATTTGGCGCGTCTGGTAATGCAACACGAATTGGTGGGCCAGCAAATCCAGATGAATTTACTCAGTGGCAATGGATGACCATTCAGGCTGAGGCCCCACACTATCCATTTTAATTTTTTTCTCATACAGGATGTATAGAAATGACAAAGTTTACCGAAATCACAGCAGCAGTGACCGAATGCAAAGGCGCAGACTTTGAGCTCAAACAGCTCAAAATTCGTGAACCTCAAAACGATGAAGTATTGGTTAAAATTGTGGCAACGGGAATGTGCCATACCGATCTGATTGTGCGTGATCAGTATTATCCTGTTCCATTACCAGCGGTACTTGGTCACGAGGGTTCAGGCATCATTGAAGCCATTGGCCCGAATGTCAAAGATTTGGCTGTAGGTGATCACGTGGTGCTCAGCTATGGCTTTTGTGGAAGCTGTGAGCAGTGTAGCAGCGGACAACCAGCCTACTGTCAGGATTTTTTTGGACGAAACTTCAGTGGTGGAGATCCAGATGGGCATTCTGCCGTATGCTCGCACGATCATCATAAAATTCATGATCATTTCTTTGCGCAATCTTCGTTTGCAACCTACGCCATCAGCCGTGAAAATAATGCCGTAAAAGTGAGTAAAGATGTACCGCTTGAACTTTTGGGGCCACTCGGCTGCGGCATACAAACTGGTGCAGGTGCTGCAATCAATGCGCTGAAAGTCGCGCCTGCCAGTAGCTTTGTCACTTGGGGTGCAGGCGCAGTCGGACTCAGTGCACTTCTTGCTGCAAAAGTATGTGGTGCGACCACTATTATTGCAGTGGATATTGTCGAGTCTCGTTTGGCGTTAGCCAAAGAACTTGGTGCGACCCATGTTATCAACAGTAAAACGCAAGATCCCGTCGAAGCCATCAAGGAAATCACAGGCGGTGGTGTAAAGTTTGCTCTTGAATCGACTGGACGCCCAGAAATTTTGAAACAAGGGATCGATGCGCTCGGTATTCTTGGCAGCATTGCAGTGGTAGGTGCTCCGCCTTTAGGAACGACCGCAGCATTTGACGTGAATGATTTATTGCTTGGCGGCAAATCGATTATCGGCGTTGTAGAAGGCAGCGGCGTACCGAAAAAGTTTATTCCGGCTTTGGTTTCGCTGTATCAGCAAGGTAAGTTTCCGTTCGACAAACTGGTTAAGTTCTATGATTTTAAAGATATTAATCAGGCTGCAATTGATAGCCATAAAGGCATCACGCTCAAACCCATTTTAAAAATTGGTTAAGCATTGAGAAGTTATGTCTTGAACAATACATAACTTCTCAAATCGTAAATAAATCAAAAAGATTTAAAAAGGATTTTTAATACATGTTACAGAGTTTAGATCCTCAACTGGCAAGTTTTTTTGCAATGCTTGAAAATCAAGGTGCACCTGCATTTGATATTGGTACTCTAAATGACCCAAATATCAATGAAATGAGAAACTGGTATCTCAATTTTGGTCCTCATGTAGCGGGGCAATTCATTGAACTTCAAGACGTAGAAGATTTATGGATACAAGTAGACGATGGTAGCTTACGCTTAAGATTGTATAAAACTCAACGCCAGCATAGTGAATCATGTGAAACACTGATTTACTTCCATGGCGGAGGTTGGTGTATAGGGAGTATCGAAACGCATGATTTACTTTGTCGGCATTTAGTGAATGATCTAGATGTTAATGTCATTAGTGTCGATTATCGTCTTGCGCCTGAATACCCATACCCTCAAGCTGCTCATGATGCGATTCATGCCACACAGTGGATTTTTGAACATGCATCTGCTCTTGGCATTCATCCAGACCATTTATATGTTGCAGGAGACAGCGCAGGGGGCAATCTGGCAGCAATCACTGCTCTCACTTTTAAAGAACAAACGTATAGAACTTCTTTAGCAGGGCAAATTTTAATCTACCCATGTATTGATCTTACCGTAATACATGACAACAAATATCCATCCTTTGAAAAACAGAAGCTCACTCCTCCTCTATCTGCCGAACAAATGTCAAAGATGATACAAATCTATTTGAAAAATGAAGATTTTGCTTATCAATGGCTTGCCTCGCCACTACTCGCTCAAAGTCACCAACATCTTCCATCTACATTAATTATAACAGCCGAATTTGATCCTTTACATGATCAGGGTTGTGTTTATTTTGAAAAATTAAAAAGCAGTTTAGTAAATACTGAATATCATGAAATAAAAGGTGTGGTACATGGTTTTTTTGAAATGTATGGCGTACTCAATAAAACAAAAGAGACAATCAATATAATAAGAGCGTGGTTAAAAAACAATACAAAATCCAAATAATCAGTTTTAATTAAAAAGGTTCTTAATAAGAACCTTTTTAATTTACCTGTAAAATTATTATATCAATAATGTATAAATATATACTCTCACATGACTAAAAATATAAAACCAATCATTTAAAATTTAAAATACTCTAAATAATTTTAGATAAATAAAAGTCAAATGGTTTGACTTATTCAATACAAGGATTTTGAGTATGTTTCCTCATAAGTTATCTCTGGTTCTGATTGCCTGCATGCCATTATCAAGCTATGCATTTAATGGCGTTTATAATACTGGATCAGGACAAGTCTCTAGCGGTATGGGCGGAGTAAGTCTTGCTCAGGGTATGGATCGAACTTCGATTCAAGATAATCCTGCCAATCTATCTTTTCAAAACAGTGGTGCAGACGCCCAACTTTCTTTATTAAATATTCGTGCTAAAGCGACCTTACTGAATCAGCCAGAAGGCTTTCATTCCGACAAAGTCATTCCGATCCCAAGTCTGGCTTTAGTCCAGCATTATAACGACCGCTTAAGTTGGGGACTAAGTCTCACGGGTGCTGGTGCAGCGGTAGACTATGATGAGCCTGCAATCCATGGATTTCCATCCGATAAAGCCAAAGATAATCTGGCAATTGTAAAGGCAAGCCCGACTGTATCGTACAAGGTTTTACCCAATCTCAGTTTGGGTGCCAGTTTAGATTTAGGTATTCAGCAATTCAGGGCAAAAGGTGTGCTTGCAGGAGTCGATGGACAAGGTACGCCCATTTTTCTAGAAAGTCATGGTAATCAGTGGGCTTATGGTGTTGGTGCAAGCATAGGTAGTACTTGGGAATTTCAGCCCAATTGGTGGCTTGGCGCGAGCTATAGCACTGAAATGAAATTTTCGAAGCTTGATGACTATAAAAATGATTTATTGGCACGCAGTGAAGGCAGAATTAATTTGCCAGAACGTTATGGAATCGGAATTAAACACAAAATAAATCAAAAGCTTACTCTAGCAGCCGATATCGTACGTTTTAATTGGCAAGATGCTGATGGATTAGGAAAAAAAGGTTCTTTTAACTGGCAAAATCAAACGGTTTATCGAGCTGGCGTGGATTATCAGCTCACACCTCATGATCATTTGCGTTTTGGCTATAGCCATGCAGACTCAGTTGTAGATGCTCAAGACACATTGGTGAATTTTTATGCCAATGCCGTCGCCAATCAATCATGGACTATTGGCTACGGCCATGATCTTGGTTTTGCAACCCTCAATCTTAGCTATGAATATGCGGTGAACAAAACCTTAAACGGTACTGGAAACAGTACAGGCACCAATTTAAGTAATCAAAACCATGTGATTACCCTCGGAATTTCAAAAGACTTTTAAACCCGATCAACACATTAAAGGACGATCAAAATGATAACATATGTACTTGTTCATGGCTCATGGCACGATGGCTCTCTCTGGGAACCTGTAGCCACTCATTTACGTGCTCAAGGCCATACCGTGCACTGTCCGACCGTGGCAGGCCATGGCCCAAATGCCGACCGGAATGTGACTCACGCGCAGTGCAGTCAATCGATTGCGGATTATATCGTAAAGCATGATCTCAGCGAGATTGTACTGCTTGGGCACAGCTATGGTGGCACCATTATTTCCAAAGTCGCCGAGGCCATTCCTGAGCGCATTCAAAGGCTGATTTACTGGAATGCTTTTGTTTTACAAGACGGCGAAAATATGTTTGATAACATGCCAGAAGCCTACTACGAGCTGTTTACGAGTTTGGCCGCAGCATCGGGTGATAATACTGTTTTACTGCCTTATGAAGTATGGCGTCATGCTTTCATCAATGATGCAGATGATCAAATGGCCGAGGAAACTTACAAGATGCTTACGCCTGAGCCTTGTCAGCCCTTTCATGATCGACTGGATCTAAAAAAATTCTATACGCTGAATATTCCAAAAAGCTACCTGAACTGCACCGAAGATCAGGCTTTACCTGCTGGCTTTTGGCACCCTAAAATGTCGAACAGACTCGGAGAATTTAAGTTGGTTGAAATGGGTGGAAGCCATGAAGCAATGTTTACCCGCCCTCAGGAATTGGCGACTAAAATTATTGAAGCCAGTCATGATTAATTGTTTAGACTGCCGGGCTTAGCCCGCGGTCTTACAAAACTGAAATAACCTTTTTACAGGTTTGAATCAACCATATCCGAGCAAGGGGCTCATTGGTTTGGGCAAACCAATGTAAGCCCACATAAAATTCAGACATTTGAAACGGCAACTCCAAAACACGGACATGGGATTGATTTAAATATTGCTGTGCAGCACGACTGGGCAGCGTCACCATCAAATCTGTTTTATCCAGCACACCTTGTAAAACTCCAAAATGTGGCACTTCCAAGGCAATTTTACGCTGATGCCCCATTAGTTTTAATACATGATCGACCTGAGTATGCCCGGTAGATGACTTTATCGCCACATGAGATTCATTCAAATACGCATCAAAACTGAGCGTACTTCTTATTCGCGGATGATTCATGTTGACCAGTGCAACATATCGCTCTAAAAAAAGAGTTTCATATTCAAGATGCTTAAACTCCAAATGTGTACTATTAAAAACAGCCACATCAATAAATCCTTCGATTAACCATTTTTCGACTTGATCAATTTTAATCTCTTCTACTTCTATTTTTATTTTTGGTGCATGTGCTCGTAAGTATTCGATTAATGTCGGTAACAAGCAAATTTCACCAATATCTGATAAACCAATTCGAAAGGTTTTATTTGAAGTGAGTGGATTAAAATTTAATGCCTCATCGACTGCTATTTCAATTTTTAAAATCGACTCTTTAAATACAGGATATAATTCATGCGATAATTTAGTTGCTTCCACACCATATTGCGTGCGTTCAAATAAAGGATTATTTAAATGCTTACGTAATCGATTTAAATTATAGGTAACAGAAGGTTGACTCAGATTTAAAATCTCAGCGGCTTTACTGATATTTTTATTTTCATAAACACAAATAAAAATACGGATCAGGCTTAAGTCCACGTTTTAGAATCTTCCATGATTTTAATTTAATCCTATCATAAACACTTTTATTCAACTCTTTCAAAATAGAATTGTTTTAAAGGCACAAGTCGTTCAAAACACTCTTGTGCCAAATTCTTAGCGTTTAAATCGTTGCAACAGGTTGTATTGCTGCTCGCGCGGCTAACATGTCTTGTGCTAAATCATGCTGCCATAACCAGTCAAAACGGTTTTGCAAATGTGCACCCACTGCTTCAAAGCTTGGATACAGTGCTGAGTTAAGTTCATATATTTGCCCAGACTCACGCGAAGTACGCTGAACCTTGCAGGCGCGTTCTTTTCGGATCTGTTCATAAATTGCAGAAACTCGCGGTAAATCTTCAACAGTCAGCTCAGTGTGCTCAAACAATACTTTGAGCGTGAGTGCATCTTCAAGCCCTTGTCCTGCTCCGGCACCCTGATGTGGAAGCATGGCGTGCGCAGCATCTCCCATTAATATGACGCGGCCAGAGTGGCTTTGATAAGTCGGCAATTCGGCCAGTTCGTGCAGTGCCCACAAGGTCGGACGCTCAATCAAACCGAGTAAAATTCGGCAGCTTTCGCTCCAGTCCTGAAAATCGTCCAACATTTCCTGTTTGTCTACCGCACGTGTCCATGGGGTATGTTCTGGAAGCGTACGCTGCTCAGGGTTTGTCTTAAACGCCACAATGTTAATGTCTTCACCTTGACGAATCGGAAAGGTTAAAATGTGCTTGTTTTGGCCTAAAAACATTTGTGGTACGTCGGCAATTTCTACATCTAGGCCGGCTGCGACAATGGCTTGCCTAAATTCTGCTGCTTTAATAATGCCTCGGTAAGCCCATGTTCCAGTAAAATTAGGACGCACTGGAGCAAACTGATGGGTTTGCAGCACATAATCACGCGTGGCTGAGTGTATGCCATCTGCACCAATCACATAATCGGCTTCGGCGCATGTACCATCTTCAAAACTCAATTCAATATGTGTGTCGTACTCCTGAATCGATTTGAGTTTTTTATTAAACTTACACTGGTGCTGTGGAATATTCCCTAAAATAGCATCTAAGAAATCGGCACGATGCACCGAAGACTGACCAACCTGAGGAGAAATTGAACTCGACAAATAATCATCGTTATAACCATTTCGCCATTGAAACCACACATCCTGAAATGGCGCAGATACTTGATCTGCAATCGCGGTATATTGCGAAGCCAAACCAAGTAGCTCAATGGCACGAACCGCATTCGCGCCAAATGAAATTCCGGCACCAATTTCAGAAAATTGAGGTGCTGCTTCATACAAGCAAACCTCTAAATGTGGTTGCTTAAATAAGTTGGCTGCAAGCGCGACCCCTGCAATACCACCACCAATAATGGCTATACTAATTTTTTTACCCACGACTCATTTCCTTTGAGAACTTGATTTATTGTTTTATTTTTAGTCTGCAAACTCAATTAAATCCAATTTAAAGTTTTTTAAAGCAGTTATTAATTTTTTAAATAATTTATTAAAATCAATATCTTAAAACAATTATATCATATTTCTTTCTTAATTGCCTATCCGGTATAGGTTTAAGTTTTCATATCCATCATTATGATCTTAAAACATTGATATTTAGATTTAAATTGAATCATTGAAGCGAAAACTAATTTTCTCTTAATTTTCATACTCTTTAATGTAGCTATACCCCTCAAATAACTGAACGATATTGAGATGTTTAAATTGCTACAATTCAAAAAAGTAAGTTTATCTATAAATACATTTAATGGGCTTCTAGCTTGTTGGTTAGCAAGTTTTACAAATGCTCGTTTTTATGAACGACTGATTGAATTGAGCTCATTCCAAGGTTTGATGCAATATCTATTTTTGGCTGGAACTTTTTTGATTCTGGCAGGCACTTATTTTTTCATTCTACAACTGATCAGCTGGCGACTATCAGCCAAACTCATTGCAGCTATTTTACTTATACTCACAGGCTTTACGTCTTATTTTGTAAATCAGCTTGGTATAGATGTTAATACTGCACAGATGCAGAATGTCATGCAAACGGATGCGAGTGAAGCACTAGATCTATTATCTTTACCACTTGTTGTATGGTTCGTTTTTACAACGCTTATACCCCTAATTGTTTTATGTTTTATTGATATTAGAGCTTCCAAAAGCTTAAAAAATCTATTCATATCAAAAAGTGCCAGTATTATCGTTGCACTTTTTCTTATCGGAATAGGTTTGTTTTCATTTTATGGTCAATACGCTCCAATTTTCCGTGAAAATCGTGCCTTAAAAGCACAAATTTCGCCACTCAATATTTTATCGAGTAGCTGGAGTTATACACATAGACAATTTAAAACGCGCCACTTAGCTTTAATCAAATATGGTGAAGATGCACATCAGATCAATATGACCAGTTTTAATTCACCTCAGGTCATGGTTTTAGTGATTGGTGAAACTGGCCGTGCTCAAAGCTTTGGTTTAAATGGGTATGCAAGACAAACAACACCTGCACTCAGCAAACTTGATATTATCAATTTTAGTCAGGCATCATCTTGTGGTACACAAACTTCGGTATCTGTGCCGTGTATGTTTTCTGGTATGCCACGTCAGAATTACGATGAATCTTTAGCAACTCATCGTGAAGGTTTACTTGATATTACACAACGTGCAGGCTATGACGTCACTTGGATTGACAATAATTCTGGATGTAAAGGCGCCTGTGATCGTATTAAAAACTACATCTCACCTAAAGATGACCCGCGTTATCAAGCCCAGTGCAAAGATGGCGAGTGCTACGATGAAGTATTGATTGAAGCCTTAAATGATTATTTAAAAACACTTGATCTAAAGAAGCTTAAGAAAAGTCAGTTAATCGTTTTACATCAAGTTGGAAGTCATGGCCCTGCATATTTCAAACGTTATCCTGCTGCTTTTAAAAAATTTACACCCACTTGTGATACCAACAATATCCAAAACTGCTCACGCGAAAGCTTGATCAATAGTTACGACAACACCATTTTATATACCGATCATGTGCTAAGTACATTGATCCATACACTTGATAGTTTGCCTATCTCAACAGGTTTGATGTATTTGTCGGATCATGGTGAATCGACTGGTGAAAATGGGTTATATCTCCACGGTACGCCTTATTTTATGGCACCGAAAGAACAAACCCATATCCCTATGTTATTCTGGTTCTCATCACAATGGCCTAAACAACAACAGATTATGCATTGTTTAAACCAACAAAAAAATCAGCCAGTCAGTCAGGATAATTTATTTCCAACGGTTTTGAGTTTATTGGACATACAGACCAAGGCACTTAACCCGCAATTTGATCTGCTGGCTCAATGTAAAGGTAACTTATAACATGATTAAAATTTTATACATTGAAGATGATGTCATGATTGGCAAGACCACTTATCAGTTATTGCGCCATGAAAAATTTGAAGTCGACTGGGCTAAAACCGGACTTGAAGCACTGGATTTTCTATTTAGACAAACCTATCACCTCGTTTTACTTGATCTTGGACTGCCCGAGCTTGAAGGCTTGGATGTCCTCAAACACATCCGAAAAAAAATCGAGCTCAATAAGATTGCAGTTATTATTATCAGTGCGCGAGATCAAAGCCGCGACAAGATTCAAGGGCTAAAACTTGGTGCAGACGATTATATTGTCAAACCGTATGATTTTGACGAATTGGTCGCGCGTATCGAATCTGTGTTAAGGCGTGGTAATTACGCCTCACTCAATGAATTGAACTTTAATGTAGGACAAGTTCAGCTCTTTCCAAATACGCATCGTATATTGAAAGATGGGCAGCCGATTAACCTGTCTACAAAAGAATGGTCAATTTTAGAACCAATGATGATGTATCCCAACCAGATTTTCTCCAAACAGATGCTTGAAGAAAAACTGTACGATTGTGATGATGAGATCAATAGCAATACCATTGAAGTACATATTCATAATTTACGACAAAAGCTTGGAAAAGATTTTATCCGAAATGTACGAGGCTTAGGCTATTGTGTTGAAACTCAAGAAAAATAAGTTCATTCGTTTCAGACATGACTTAAAACGGATTAAGCAATTTTATCAAGAGAAACCTCTAAGTCTGCGCATGTCTTGGAGCATTTCAATATTTAGTATTTTTTTATTGATTTTTATTGGTGTAGCGGCCTACCGTATTGCACTGGAAGAATCCCAGGAAGTGATTGATCGACAAATGCAGGAAATGGCCGAGTTTCTGGATAAGAACTCGCTTTCTTTACGTTTGTCGACCTACGATCCAAATGCACATTATGATGAAACAGATGTGTTTATCGATATCATTAAACATGATCAGCTTAATCCACTCAGTCAACACTATAATTATATTTTGCCGTATTCATCTACACCTTATTTCACCAAGAAAAAAACGACGCGTGGCGAACTAAGAATCTATATCTATCCCGCCAATGATAAACAGATTCAAATTAGCCAGTTGATTAAAGTCCGTAGACATCTCGCTAAAGAACTGGCATTTAACATGCTGATTCCTTATATCTTTTTTATGCCATTTGCCATTTATAGCATGTATTTATTAATTCGTCATCATTTACGGAAATTAACAGAGCTGCGTACTACATTTTCAGAACGTGATTACAATGACTTATCTGAAATTCAGATTGAAAACCTACCCATCGAGATTCGACCAGCTATAGATGAATTAAATTATCTATTTAAACGAATTGAACAGGCTAAAATTCAACAACAAGTATTTATCGCAAATGCAGCGCATGAACTTAGAACACCTTTAACAGCACTTAAATTACAAACTTCATTGCTTTTGAAAACACCACAAGACAGTCAAATTTATGATGAAAATTTGAGTGATCTGAGTTTAAGTTTAAAACGTATGACTCATTTAGTCGATCAGTTAATGAGTCTAGCTCATCAAGAAGTCCATCAAGATGAACCTCTCCGATTATTAAATCTGGTGGCTCATATCAGACTTTGCGTAGGACAACTTTTAGCCAATGCTCGCAAAAAAGATATTGAACTACAAGTCAATATTGAAGATGATCTGGAAGAAATATCAATTCTGGCAACAACCAATTCTTTACACAGCATCCTTATTAATTTGATTGATAATGCAATCAAATACAGCCCTCAACAAGGTCAAGTCATCATTCTGCTGTCGCAAGATACAAATGCTGTTTATGTTGATATTCACGATAACGGGCCAGGTATTTCTGAACAAGAGTACGATCATGTATTAGAGCGTTTTGTTCGACTCGAACATACTCAACAACAGGCCATTGGAAGTGGCCTCGGTTTATCGATTGTACAATCTGCCTTAGATTCAGTTGATGCCAAGATGCAATTTAAGCCCTCACAGCTATTGGGCGGGCTTTGTGTGCATTTAACCTTTAAACATAGTCTTTAAGATTAATTCAAGCCATGTTTTCAAAACATTATTGAATGATGAAAAAAATGAAGGTTTTAATACTTGTTTAGCATATTTGTTATGTTATAACATAACAAATATAGTATTAATTTTTAATTCTAAATTTTTGCTAGTGACTTTTCATTCAAAACTCAGACTCGAAACTATTCAATCATGATCCGTAAAAACCCTTCAGGCCATCTTCCCCAAATTGATCAATCTGCCTATATCGATCAAACCGCCATTATTTGTGGAAAAGTTATTATTCATGCCAATGTCTTTGTAGGCCCATATGCCGTGATCCGAGCAGATGAAACTGATGAAACTGGCGATATGCAACCGATTATCATTGGTGCAAATTCTAATATTCAAGACGGCGTGGTCATTCATTCCAAAGCTGGCGCATCTGTCATCATCGGTGAAAATTCATCAATTGCACATCGTTCGATTATTCATGGGCCATGTGAAATTGGTCATCATGTGTTCGTGGGTTTTAATAGTGTTTTGTTCAATTGCAAAATTGGCCCAAATAGCGCAATTCGCCACAATGCTGTGGTAGATGGCCGCGACTTACCTGCAAACTTTTATGTACCAGCTATGAGTTATATTCATCCTAAAACAGATTTGTCAGCTTATCCTCCCATTGATATCTCCATTACAGAATTTTCAGAAAGTGTAATTACAACCAACATTGAACTGGTTCAGGGGTACAAGGCGCTGTCCAATGAATTTTAATACCTTGCCTGATATCATGATTCGTAATGCAAATATGATTAATGAAGGCCAGTCTAAATTTTGCGATGTGCTGATTAAAAATGGCAGGATCGCCAAAATACAATCTTCAATTTCGAGTATTAACAATGCCAAGGAAATTGAGGCAAATGGGCGCTGGCTACTGCCTGGGATGATTGATGATCAAGTTCATTTTCGAGATCCTGGCTCTCCTCACAAAGGCTGTATTGCCTCAGAATCTGCTGCGGCAACCATTGGTGGAATTACCAGTTATATGGATATGCCAAATACTCAACCGCCAACCCTTGATCTTGATGCTTTACAAGCCAAAAAGACTATTGCTTCACAAACCAGTATTGCCAACTATGCTTTTCATTTTGGTGTGAGCGCAGACAATCTAGAAATCATTAAACAACTTGACCCGACATTGGTCAGTGGCGTTAAGGTCTTTATGGGTGCGTCAACTGGTAATATGCTGGTTGATGATCCCAAAACACTTGGACTCTTATTTGCCAACGTACCCACCATTTTATTGAGCCATTGCGAGTCAAGTCCGATTATTTCTCAGAATGAAAAATTGTTTAGGGAAAAATTTGGTGAAGATATTGATGCGTCCTGTCATCCTATTATTCGCAATGAAGAATGTTGTTATCAAAGCTCAAAAATGGCTGTTGAGTTAGCAAAGAAATTTAATACCCAATTGCATGTACTGCATTTGACCACAGCACGTGAGCTAGCACTATTTGAAGATAAACCTTTACATGAGAAAAGGATTACTGCTGAGGTCTGTATTCATCATTTACATTTTGATGATCGAGATTATAAACAGCTGAATCATCTGATTAAATGTAATCCGTCTATTAAAGCTGTCAGTGATAAAGAAGCATTGATTCAGGCAATCGCAAATACTAATTTACTGGATATTATTGGAACAGATCATGCACCCCATACATTGGATGAAAAGCAAAGATCTTATTTTCAAGCTCCAGCAGGTTTACCACTGGTACAACATGCTTTGCCAGCCTTACTGGAGCTAGTTGCAGATCAGAAAATGACGATTGAAAATGTTGTAAAAAAAACATCTCATCAGGTTGCTGATCTTTTTAGAATCAAAGAGCGTGGTTATATCCGTGAAGGCTATTGGGCAGATCTGGTATTAATTGATAAAAATCCTCTCATCGTTGCACAACAACCAAATTTTATGCGTTGTGGATGGACACCATTTATCCATCAAACCTTTCGACATCAAGTGGCAACCACGATTGTTTCAGGACAAATCGCGTGGCATAACCAGCAGTTATTTTTAAATTGTAAAGGTCATGCTCTCGAAATTGATCGGTAAATTATCTTCATCATGTATATTTAGATCAGGAAATACAGATTTATGCTGTTATTTCCTTATCTGTTTTGATGAAAATAAACACATATTTATTTATAACTGGCAAGCTAACTGAAAGTTTTTTGCACAGGCATTTGATGATAGATCCTCTATAATCGACATTTTTTACAGACTTCTTATGAAAATTTTAGATGGTGGATTTGGACGCGAGCTTGCACGCAGAGGTGCACCCTTTAGACAACCAGAATGGTCTGCTCTAGCACTCACAGAGGCACCAGAAATTGTAAAAGAAGTACATCTGGACTTTATTCGTGCTGGTGCACAAGTCATTACCACCAATAATTATGCTGTTGTACCCTTTCATATTGGTCAGGAACGTTTTGATCGTGAAGTCACGCAACTTGTAAAAGTTGCCACCAGTCAAGCCAGACTTGCCGTTCAGGAAAGTGGTCAACCTGTTCAAATTGCAGGCTGTCTACCGCCTTTATTTGGCTCTTATCGTGCAGATTTGTTTGATCAATCTAAGGCAGAAGCTTTAGCAAAACCCATTATTGAAGCACTCTCTCCAGACGTAGACTTTTGGCTTGCAGAAACACAATCTTGTCTTGCAGAAGTAAGAACGATTCATCAGTTATTACCCAAAGACGGCCGTGAATTTTGGGTATCATTTACCTTACAAGACGAACAAGCTCTGACTGAAGCAAAATTACGTTCTGGTGAAAATATCCAACAAGCTGCTCAGCTTGTACACGAACTCGGTGCAAATGCAATTTTATTTAATTGCTGCCAGCCAGAAGTCATTTTACAAGCCATTGAAGAAATCCGTAGTCTACTCCCGTCTGGTGTCAAGATTGGTGCTTATGCAAATGCCTTCCCACCACAAAACAGTGATGCAACAGCCAATGATGGTCTGGATGAAGTTCGTAAAGATCTAGATCCGGATGCTTATCTAACATTTGCAAAACAGTGGCAACACGCTGGTGCATCCATGATTGGTGGCTGCTGTGGCATAGGTCCTGAGCACATTCAGAAACTTTCTCAGTTTTTTCAAGAATAATTTTTATGTCAACTTCTAAAATTGGCTTGCTATCCTTAACCGCACTCGTGTTTAGCTCGATGGTCGGTTCTGGTGTGTTTAGTTTGCCACAAAATATGGCTGCTGTAGCCAACGGGTCAGCCTTGCTTTTTGCATGGCTGATTACAGGCATTGGTATTATTTTTCTGGCCTTATCCCTGCTTTATTTAACACGACAGCGACCAGATCTTGACGGTGGAATTTATAACTACGCCCGTGAAGGATTTGGTGATCTGATTGGTTTTTGTTCCGCCTGGGGTTACTGGTTATGTACCACAATCGGTATTGTCGGCTATGTGGTCATCGCATTTTCAGCCGTAGGTATGTTTACAGATACACCTGAACACATCTACTTTGGCGAAGGCAATACACTTTACGCTCTAATTGGGTCATCTATATTTGTCTGGCTGATACACTGGCTGGTCAGTCGAGGTATCAAAGAAGCTGCACTGGTCAATCTTATGGCAACCATTGCCAAGATTGTTCCATTGGTCGTTTTTATTGTTTTTTCATTTGTCGCATTCAAACTCGAATTATTCAAACTGAATTTCCTGGATACTTCCCTTCAAATGCCCGTATGGCAACAAGTACGTGATGTCATGCTGATTACACTCTGGGTATTTACAGGAATTGAAGGTGCGGTTGTACTTTCCTCTCGTGCTAAAAAGCGAAATGACATTGGAAAAGCAACGCTGCTTGGCGTATTACTGGCACTGGCTTTTTATGTAATGGTGACAGTACTGGCTTATGGTATCAATACTCGTAGTGAAATCGCAGGTATGCATAATCCGTCAATGGCAACTATTTTAGGGCAACTGATTGGTATTCCTGGCACTATTGTGATTACACTGGGTTTGATTATTTCGGTTTCATCGTCATATTTAAGCTGGACGCTCTTTGCCACAGAGATTCCTTATCTGGCTGCAAAAAATGGGGCTTTTCCTAAAATTTTTCTGAAAACCAACCAGAATAATGTGCCAATTTCATCGCTATGGCTGACTTCTATCGTGGTGCAGATTTCACTCATTGCGGTATGTTTTTTCAATAAAAACTATACTCAGTTATTGTTAATCTCTTCAGTTATGATTTTATTGCCATATTTTCTGGTGTCTGCATTTTACTTAAAAGAGTCTACTCGCCATAAACGTACAAAACATATCGTGATCGCAAGTATTGCAACTGTATATGCAATCTGGTTACTGTACGCCGCAGGACTTTCATTACTTCTGCTATCTGGTATTTTTTATGCTTTAGGATTATTGATTTTTTTCTACAGCCGCTTCTCGGTGAGAGGTTCAGGATTAAACAAAGAAAATTCTGCTTCCTGATAGATTTATGAGCATTATCACAAGATACAAGTCATTTATTTAAGCAGCGACCAACAGTAAATGACTTGTTGATGTGATGTAAAAAATTACCATCCCATATTCACAAAAATTAAAGCAATTAGTGCAGGTATCGCCTGAATAAACAAAATTTTTCGACTTGCAGTATATGCACCGAAGATGCCTGCGATCAGTACACACCCCAGAAAGAAATTTGCCAGCATAGCAAATAACGGCGCATCGACCCAAAGTGACCAAAATAAACCCGCCGCCAGAAATCCATTATATAAACCCTGATTCTGTGCAAGAGTTTTGGTCATTCTTGCTTTTTCAACACTATTGCCGAAGGCTTTTAATCCTCTTGGCTGATCCCATAAAAACATCTCAAGCACCAGAATGTAAATATGTAACGATCCAATTAGGGCAACTATAATATGTGCAATCATTATGACTTATCCTTTTTTTAATTTAGACTCATAATATAGATCAAACAAAATATACTTTACTGATTTTCATGAAACCAGCAGACACAAAAAAGTATTCATCCATATCTGTTAAATGCGTTAGTATTTTTGATATCAAAATTTTGAGCAACGAGAGGAGCCTAAGTTCGATGAGCTATAAACACAATAATTTGATGGCAATACGTGAAAATTACTGGAAAGATGAACATTCCCACCATGTACAAACTGAAAAACATTTCTTTTGCAATGTCCTTGAAGAACACGGTATTTTTCATGAAGCAACACTCGAAGATGCCAAATACTTTTTCTTTGCCTTACCCAGCATTATCATTGTAAAAGGATATGCACTGGGCTTCATGCATGATCAAGTTAAACAAATGATCTTTAAATATATTGCTCAAAACAAAACTTATTTACAACAACGCAGTCAGCTTAAAATTCAGTATCGAATGTCCTAGAAAAACCTTCCATTTAAATTTCTTGGTTTTTCTGGAAGCAAGAAATTCAGTGACTCACCTAAAAGAAAGGAATAAAAACTAAGAACTTATACCAATCATCTACTTTTTGATTACAATAAAGTTTTTCTCCTCAACTAAAGTATTTTAAAATAAGACATTATTGATCATTTGATGCTACCTTTACATTTCATCTTTTAAACAGCATATGACTGTTTTAATACGATCAGACCATGTAATATTCGTTACAATTATTCTCTCCACTCTTCTGCGTGTTTCACTGCAAAGGATTATATATGTCAGATCAGAACGATAAGCTTAAGAATTTAAAAACTTCTTCGATGGACCGACGCTTATCGATCGCCAAGGCCTCATTACTTGCTGGTACTCGCTGGGCGACTGCCAGTGCAACCTCGATGTTTTCCAGTGAAGCAGAAAAAGAGAAAAAGCGTAAGAAAGCCATGACTGAACAGGCTAACTACCTCGTTTCCGAGATTGGGAAGCTGAAAGGTTCAATTGTTAAGATTGGCCAAATGATGGCGCTTTATGGCGAGCATTTCTTACCAGAAGAGATCACGCAGGCTCTCAATACACTTAACAATCAAACCGTGGCTTTGGCATGGCCAGCAATCAAGGCTCACTTACAAGAGCAGCTTGGCAGCAAGCTGGATGATCTGATTATTGATCATGAACCTATTGGTACCGCATCATTGGCACAAGTCCACCGTGCGACACGTAAATCTGATGGTTTGGAACTGGTTCTAAAAATTCAATATCCAGGCGTCGCAGAAGCAATCGACTCGGATATGAGCCTATTTAAAAATATGCTCAAATTAACACGTATGGTACCCCAAACCCGTGAATTTGATCAGTGGTTTGATGAAGTACGTGAAATGATGCACCGTGAGGTCAGTTATGATATTGAAGCAGCAACAACACGGCGCTTTGCTGAACGTCTGAAAACAGATCCGCGTTATGCCGTGCCACAAATTATAGATGCATATTGCACGACTAAAATTCTGTGCATGACTTTTGAACGTGGCGTGCCGATTAATAGCCCTGTCATGCTGTCTTTGCCGCAAGAAAGACGCAATAAACTCGGTGAAGCATCACTTGAAATTGCTGTACGTGAAATTTTCGAATGGGGCGAGATGCAAACTGACCCAAATTTCGGGAATTACCTAGTCCGCCTTGGCAATGGTACTGATATTCAAGATAAAATTGTGTTACTGGACTTTGGCGCAATTCGCCAGTTTGATGAACATCTGCTTAGCGTTGCACGTAACCTGATCCGTGCAGGCTATAACCATAGTAATGAAGAAATGGTTCGTGCCATGACTGGTTATAGCTTCTTTGATTCGATTCCAGAAAGCATTAAACCAGACATGGCGAAAGTCTTTTTACTGGCGACTGAAGCATTTAGCTGCCCAGAAAATAATCCTGATATGCCAACAGGCTTGATGGATGAAGATAATCGTTATGATTGGAAAAAGAGTCAGTTACATAGTCGTGTCATGCAACAGGCCAGCAAATCGATGGCCTCTCGTTATTTCTCGGTTCCACCTAAAGAATTTATGTTTATTAGTCGTAAGTTCATTGGTGCTTATACCTTTATGACTGTCATTGAAGCCAAAACCAATGTTCGCCGCATGATTAGCCATTTTGTAAAATAAATTGTTTGACCAGAATGCCATCTGTCATTCTGGTCAATTCATCCAAATCTTATTTTTTCCTTGTTTGTATTTTCATATAAAAAACATAACTCTAAAATCATTTTTTAAAGTCTATCACCACTTATCGCTTTTTCTCGTCTTGTCAATCTTGACATAGTTTTTCCAAATTCCTCATGTCAGCATACATTGCATTACCCGACAATCAATGGAGTTTGCAATGTCAGATATGATCAATAAGGCTCAGGGATTTGGACTCTCCTTGATCACAAAAATAGCTGGAAGCGATGTGCTTGATCAGCTTAAATTAAGAAAGTTTTTAGAAAAATCACTTTATCAGGGTTCCAAAAGTGGCTTTAAAGCCATTTCAACAGCACAAAAAACCTTTAAAACCAGTTCCATTGATCATCAGCGTCTACCAAAGCAGAATAAATCAATTTTTGATCTCAGTCTGACTGAAGAACAGACCATGACACGCGAAGCAATGTCCAGATTTGCCCAGGATGTTCTCATGCAAATAGCACATGATGCAGATCATCATGCTCGATTTCCAGAAGAACTGTGGCAATATCTTGAAGACTTAGGATTAAATTATTATGCTTTGCCTGAATCATTAGGTGGTGTAGCCAGTGAACAAAATATAGTAAGCAATATATTAATTGCAGAAGATTTAGCTCAAGGAGATTTTAGTCTGAGCGCTGGATTACTTAGCACATTTAGTGTGATTAATGCATTAACTCGTTGGGGATCCGAAAGTACACAATCGAAATATTTAACCGCTTTTTCGGAAGATCCAAATCTTAAAGCAACTTTTGCAACACAGGAAAACACACCTGCGTTTAATCCGTTTAAACTTAAGACACAAGCTACATTACAAAATAATCACTATTTCTTATCTGGTGAAAAAACTCTGGTCATTTTAGGCGAGAGTGCAGATCTAATTTTGGTTACCGCCATGTTGGATGGACAACCAGAAGTATTTATCGTAGAGCGCGATCCAACCATTTCTATAAAATCCGCTCCTGCCATGGGATTAAAAGCAGCGCAAACCATGAGTCTTTATTTTGATCATACCCCAGCGGTGTTATTAGGTGACAACGATTTTGATTACAGTGCGTTTATCGATTTAGGCTCATTGATGTGGTGTGCAATGGCTGTAGGTACCTGTGAAGCGGTTAAAAGTTATTGTATTGCCTATGCAAATGACCGAACAGCGTTTGGTGAACCAATCTCACATCGTCAAAGTGTTGCTTTTATGATTGCAGATATGGCGATCGAAATCGATGCTATGCGAATGCTGATCTGGAATGCAGCGAGCCTTGCAGAAGCTGGTCAAGCGTTTCATCGGGAAGCTTATTTGGCTCGCTTACTCTGTGCTGAGAAATCCATGCGAATCGGAACCGATGGCGTACAGCTACTTGGTGGACACGGATTTACCAAAGAGCATCCTGTCGAGCGTTGGTATCGGGATTTACGTGCAACTGCTATTTTGCATTCAGGTTTACATGCTTAAGTATTGATTAAAATAACTCCAAGGATTAGCCATGAATTTACAAGACCCTAAAAAATTTAAAATGATGGTCAACCAAGCCCATGATGTCGCACTCAATGTTTTACGTCCCATCTCACGTAAATATGACAAAGCAGAACATGCCTATCCTAAAGAATTAGACATGCTCGCTTCACTCATTGACGGAATGAATGAAGGTGGCGATGGTATAAATGCAGGAGCCACGGGTGCAGGTAAACGAGGCGAGAATGAACAACAAGGCATCCGTAATGGAACCAATATGTCTACAGCGCTCGGCATTATCGAAATGTGTTATGGAGATACAGGCCTATTACTGAGTATGCCTCGCCAAGGACTAGGAAACTCTGCAATAGCAGCCGTAGCGAATGATGAACAGTTAGAACGATTTAAAGGCACATGGGCAGCCATGGCAATTACCGAGCCTGGATGTGGTTCAGACTCAGCCGCGATCCGAACCACGGCCGTCAAAGCTGGTGATGAATATATTTTAAATGGTGAGAAGATCTATGTAACCTCAGGAGAAAGAGCTGACTCAGTCGTGGTTTGGGCAACACTTGATCGGAAACTAGGCCGCGCTGCCATCAAGTCCTTTGTAGTCCCAAAAGGTACGCCTGGCATGAAAGTCGAGCGCCTTGAGCATAAACTTGGAATTAAGGCCTCCGATACCGCAGCCATTAGTTTTATCGACTGTCGAGTTCCTGCTGCCAACTTATTAGGCAATGCCGAGATCGATGTTGCCAAAGGTTTTGCAGGTGTGATGGAAACTTTTGACAATACGCGCCCATTAGTTGCCGCAATGGCGGTGGGTTGTGCTAAAGCATCTTTAGAGCGCATTAAAGAAATATTTAAAGATGAACTCGACACAGACTATGCAACACCGTATTTACAAACTTCTTTTATCGCGGCTCAAATCTATCGGATGGAAGCAGAATGGGAAGCAGCACGGCTACTGACACTTAAAGCAACCTGGATGGCAGATAATAAAAAACCAAATTCCAAAGAAGCATCGATTGCCAAAGCCAAAGCAGGCCGTATCTGTAATGAAATTACGCTCAAATGTGTCGAACTTGCTGCCAGTGTTGGATACAACGAAGATGAATTACTAGAAAAATGGGCACGTGATTCAAAAATTCTGGATATTTTTGAAGGTACACAGCAAATTCAACTTTTGATTATTGCACGTCGTGAACTCGGAAAGTCATCTAGCGAACTGAAATAATGGCTTAATCTAATAAAAAGAGAGTCACTTAGACTCTCTTTTAAAATAAGGTCTGATTACTTGCCGTTTTCTATATTCGGGTCAGTCAAACCAAACTTGGCCAATATCTTGGCACGACGTTTTGGATAGATATTGGCTTTGGTCAAATCCTCTTTATAATGCTCAAATACTCGTTTATCCATCATTTTAAACCAAAGTGGCGGAATCATAGCAGGCAACAACATACTGGCATAACCACTTGGTAACTCAGGTGCTTCATCAAAATGACGCAATGCCTGAAATGGACGCGTCGGATAAGCGTGATGATCTGAATGTCGTTGTAACTGGTATAAAAACAGATTCGTCACGATATTGTTATTATTCCAGCTATGCTCTGGCATGGTACGTTCGTAATTGCCATCCGCTCTTTTCTGGCGTTTTAGACCATAATGCTCGATATAATTAATGATCTCAAATAAACTAATCCCGTAAAAAGCTTGCGTAACCAGATAAGGAATCGTTCCTTTACCAAATATCGCAATTATCGAACTATGAAAAGCAGCACTCATCCCCCAGCCCTGTAATAGTTCATTATCTTTTGACCAAAACTTTTTGCCTTTACGTTTCAGACGATGTGTCTCAATTTCGATTGCAGATTTTAATGAACCAAAGACCGTTCTTGGCCAAAACTCATAAAATGTTTCACCCATTTGCGACGAAGCTGGATCTTCAGGAGTCGCTGCACGCTTGTGATGTCCGTAAGGATGTTCTATACGAAAGTGATTGTATCCTGTAGGAACGAGCGCCAAATGAGACAGGATATGATCGAGTCGATCTGCTTTATGGCTCAATTCATGCGCGGTATTCACTGCAATACCATTGATTGCACCCATCGAAATGCCTAAAAGAATTTTATCAATAAAAGATGTCTTTTTACGGCTCACCAAATAACAGGCATAAACATTGGCAATATACTGTAATGGAATGAAGCTTTTCACCAAACGTGCGTAATAAGGATCATTTTCAAGCTGCTTGATTTCTTCAGACGTTGGATTGCTGGCATCTTTTCCAATAATCGTATCAATCACCGGAATAATAATGTGTAGAACAATAGGGCCACCTAGCGCAAATATTTTTTTGATTGGACGGGGTGAAAACTGATAACCTGCCAAAATCCCGATCCCAATGACTGGTAATGCAGGACTAATCATCCATAAGTAACGTTTACGATCAATTTCACGCATTGATCTTGCAGCATTGATCACTTCTTCAAAGTTTTGATCGACATGTACAGGTGCATTCATAGTGAATCCTTTCTTGTTATCCTCTATTCATACTGCTCATAATCATCCATCTTATATATTAAAAACAGTTGTGATCGTCCAAAAAACCTATGTCAAAGTCTTTGGCATTTTCAACCATGTCAATGTCCTAAAATCACATGTATAAGCTACAATCTCATTCTATACTCTTGCTCAAATAAGAATTTTTAACGCGCTATGGATGCACTTAGTAAAATTTTTGATGATATTCATTTAAATAAATCTGAATATCTCTATGTAAAAACTCAAGGAGAATGGGCATTTCATATGCTTGCCCAAGATGCTTTGATTGCTCACATTATTTTAATGGGTTCTGCTCATTTCACATTACAGGATGGTACGACACAAACCGCTTATTCGGGAGATATTGTGCTTATTCCTTCTGGGCAAGCTCATTTTGTCTCAAATGATGCTCAGAACAAACTAATTGATTGTTCCAACATTCAGTCTTTTTTTGATGGACACCGCAATGATGCCATTGAGTTAGGCACAACATCTTCGGATCATGGTTTAATTTTTACTGTGCGGAGCCATATCGATATGCATATGGGTAGCCCTTTACTCAATGCTTTACCATCACTGATACATATTCATCACGCAATGAGCTCAACTGGCCCAGAGTGGTTACGCGTCGGTTTATATTTTGTGGCACTTGAAACCCAGCGTATTCAACCAGGACGAGATAAAATATTTGACCACTTGATGAGCATCCTATTTATAGAATGTGTCCGCGATCATATTGCCCAGCTTGATGACCCCAAAAGCTGGTTAACTGCACTCATGCATCCCGAATTATCTAATGCGCTCGCAGCTATTCATGCTTACCCCGAAAAACCTTGGACTGTAGAGAGTTTGGCAGATCAATGTTGCATGTCACGGTCTAAATTTGCCACACTTTTTCAAAGTATTGTTCATGAGACCCCTCTCGCTTATCTTCAACAACATCGCCTTCGTCTGGCCGTACAGTTATTAAAAACCAGTCAGTTAAATATTCAGCAAATTGCCAATAAAGTCGGATACTCCTCAGAAACAGCTTTTAGTCAGGCATTTAAACGTCAATTTGAACAATCTCCTAAACACTATCGCCAGCAATCATGATAAAAAAAGCGCCGAATATGGCGCTTTTTTATTTCAAAGTCAAAGATTATTTAATTTTGGCGTGTGATTTTAAATACTGAGTATAATCATCAAGTTCCTGCTGACCACGGAAACGCTGATATAAATTACCTAGTTCTTGCAATTGTTCAGGGTTAAGCGCATCTGCTGCCTTAGAATTGATATCAGATACACCTACAACCACAAGTTCATCAGGTAATTTTGCGGTGGCTACTGACCACATTCCTGCTTTTGGTGCAGTTAAACTGAACGCTGCACGTTCAATTTCACGCTTTAAACCTTGTGAACGAGTAAAGGTACCTGCACTTTCAAATTTAAGACCACTCTTGGCAACAACCTGATCTGCTGGCTGAGTTTTAAAGTCGTTTAATACAGCTTGAATTTTAGCTTGGGCTGCATTAAATGCTTTGTCTTCAATCAATTTGGCGCGTACCTGTGCAGTTGCAGTCGCTAAAGGCTTTACACCAGCAGCATGATAGTTACGTACTTTTACCCAAATTGTGTCACCATTAGCAAGCTGAATATTACTTGATGCGTTACGATCACCATTTTTAACATCATCATTAAACAATTTAGCTTTTACATTTGGATCACTGAGTAACGGATGCTGTGTTGACAGCGTCACGCCATTTAATGATTCAACACGTAAACCTTTGAGCTCCTGCGCCACTGAATCCAAAGCATCAGTACTCACGACCATTTCATTTAAACGGTTAATTGTATCAGTATAAGCATTTGCAGATTTAGACTTTTGAATCTCTGCTGTGAGTCGTGCTTTTTCTGCTTCCAGTGATGGTAGTTTTACCTGAGCAGTTTCAACTTCAATAATGTGATAACCATATTGTGTTTTGACTGGTTTGGAAACCTGACCATTCTTTAATGACTCAACAGCTTGATCGAAATCTTTAGAGAAGATCCCTGGTTGGTATGCATCTACCACACCACCATTGTTCTTTGAACTCGTGTCATCAGAGTATTGTTTTGCAGCCTCAGAAAAGTGAGTGCCTGCCTGAATTTTTGCATATACGTCATTCGCAATTTTTTGCGCTTCTGCATCTGAACGACCATCTGCAGTAATCAAGATATGCTTGACCAATCGTTTTGCATCTTTCTTCTGAGTCTCTACAAAAGCATTATATGCCTGTTGGAGTTCGGCTTCTGTCACAGCGGCTGGAGCACTAGACACTTGCGCAGGAGAAACTACAATATAATCTACATCTACACTTGCAACCTGTTTAAATTTATTTTTGTGCTTATTGTAATAGTCAGCAATTTCTTGATTTGTCACATTGATATTTTTTTTATAATCATCAAGCTTGATACTGGCAAGATGAATAGTGCGTTGCTCTGTCTGCAAGACCGCAATTTGATGAAGATCAAATTTACTGACCAAGGCCGTGTCAGTCACACTCGAAGTAAGCATTTTTAAAGCGTGATCTTGTCTCAAGCTTGCAATAAGTGCCTGACTTGTCATTCCAACTGAACGCAGATAGTTGCTATACAAAGTTTCAGAAAATTTTCCATTTTCTTGGAAACTTGGCTGCTGAGCCAGCATCTTTTCAATTTGCGCATCGCTTAAAGAAATACCTAATTTTTCAGCTTGCTGTAGCAATAAACTACGTGCAATTAATGTATTGAGCGCATTTTCTTCAATATAAGACTGGTTGAGTAAGGTTTCATCGCCTTTGGCTAACGAGAGATACTGGTCTTTATAAGTTTTAGTTAGATTCTCTAGATCCTTTTTGGAAATATCTTGACCATTTACTGTTTTTGCAACATCTGCTTTATTACCACCGCCAAAATATCCTTCAATACCTACTAGTGCCAAAGGGGTCAAAAACAAAATTAGCAGGACTTTTCCAAGCCAACCCTTAATGACTTTACGAAACGATTCCATAAGTATTCCAATATTTTATTTCGGAGGGATTTTAACTGAAAAACACTATCGAATGAATGTATGAAACACTCAGTAATCCATCTTTTTAATAAAAAACGCGCCGAAAATGGCGCGTCTACTTATTTTAAAAGATTAAGCAACTGAATCTTTCAAACCTTTACCAGCTTTAAAGCTTGGTACTTTAGTTGCTTTAATTTGAAGCTCTTCGCCAGTTTTAGGGTTACGGCCAGTACGTGCAGCACGATCTTTTACGCTGAAAGTACCAAAACCAACTAAAGTTACAGTATCACCTTTTTTTAGCGCTTCTGTAACTGAAGCAATAGTCGCATCCAATGCCTTACCAGCATCAGTTTTAGACAATCCCCCTTTCTCTGCAATCGCATCAATTAATTCTGATTTATTCATGAAGATAACGTCCTCTTAATTCGTTTATTTGAGATCCAAGGCTGAAGTTTAAAAAGGCCATGACGCCTTTATAGCAATGCTTTAGGGGGTAAAGCAATACTACCAAAGCTGTTTTAGCTAAAATAACGACGAATTTAAGCATAAAGTGACTAAATTTTCTGATTTATGACTTTTCATCTAATTTCTGCTGCAATTTTTCGTTTTCTTGTACCAATGAATCTACCTTGGCATTAAGCTGAATCAAGAGCTGCTCAATATTCTGTATATCTTTGATGGTCACTAAACCAATACGATTCAATGAATGATGAACACTATGGTCAATCATCTTCTCGACCTTATCCTTGGTATCTGTAACAGATTCTTTTGCTTTTTCAGTTACTTTTGTAACAGTTTGATCTGCCGCATCGATTGTCTTGGATTCAAGTTCTTCACCAACTTTGACTAATGAGTCAAATAACTTGTTACCTTCCTCTTCTGCACGCGAAAATGCGCCCAATCCTGCCAACCAGATTTGCTTGGTATACTTTCTAAAATCTAATCCAGATTTACGCGAACACTTGGATTTTTCATCATTTTTTTCTAAATCATGTTCTGTATTTTTTGAATTTGTTAATTTTTTTTCCATTTGCTTAAACTCCTGCTTACTTTCCAGCCACTTTATCGGATTTGTGTTCAAAATATTTTTATAATAACAAGTCAAGTCTTGATCGTTTTGTAAAAGTGTTCTACAAAGCAAATTAATTCTGTTTTTATTTTAGTTTTGAGTATGGAACTCAACTTTACATTAATTTGGGGTCACTTAAGGATTATTTTTCTATGAGCGATACGCAACAAAGAAAAGAACAAAGTTATTTGTTGCTCAATATTGTTTTGATTATTCTGGAAACTGTATTTTCCTTCATTTTAAAAAATGATGGTGTCATTGGTTTGCAGGCGAAGCAATTTGTTCAAAACAAAACCTCTATTCGCATCAATAGTTATCTTCCTTATTTTGACTTTTATATTCAGTTTTGTGAAAAAGGTATTCTTTTTGATTATAAGGCGCCAGAGCATGCTGTAGATCTAACCGTAAATACGACATTCTTAGATCTTTTTAAAATACTAAGTGTTGGAAATCGACGTAGCATTAAAAAAATGCGCATTGAAGGAGATCCAGATTTAAAAGAACAATTTAAAGATCTTATGCTACATTTTAGTGCACCGAAATTATTTGCCGACTGGAAGCAATGGTTAGCAAAACCAGAAACACCAGAAGAAGCCGTAGCTTCAAAAAGACGCATTGCTCCCCTACTTGAAAAAATTGATCAACAACGCTCACAGATCAATTATCTTACCGTGGAAGTGAAACAATACCAAAACAGAATACGTCGCATTGAACGCCGTCAACGCTTGATTAATATCGCCTTTAGTGTAACCAGCATCGTTTTGATTTTGTTATTGGTGTATACTATGTTTCGACTTTATGGATGATAAAAATCGACACTGGAAATGATACGATTTAATTATCATTAAAAAACTTGACTATTTTAGTCAGGATTCATAAAATTCTCATATCTAGTCTAAACATGTGTACCGAATCATGCGTCTAACAACTCGCGGTCGCTACGCAGTGACTGCTCTCCTTGATTTAGCTTTGCAGCCAACTGAACAAACGATCACGCTAGCAGAAATTGCAGCTCGCCAATCCATTTCAGTCGCTTATCTCGAACAACTTTTCGCAAAATTGAAGCGTCATGGTTTAGTTTCGAGTGTACGTGGTGCAAACGGTGGTTATCATTTAGCACGACATGCAACTGAAATCACGGTTCTGGAGATTATTGAAGCAGTCAACGAAACTGTTGATGCCACCCGTTGTGACCATAAAGGCAATTGCCAAAACGGTGCAATGTGTTTAACTCATGACTTATGGCAAGAACTTTCTCACCACATTGCCGATTACTTAGCAAAAATCACACTTGCTGACCTGATTGCTCGCGATAATGTGCAAACAGTGGCACTACGCCAAAATACAGTAAATTACGATTCAGCTCTTCTTTCGGTTACAGGTATTTGACATGAAACGTCCGATTTATCTTGATTATGCAGCAACTACTCCCGTTCTACCAGAAGTTGCAGAACGCATGATGGAATGTCTAACTTTTGAAGGGACATTTGGTAATCCTGCATCACGTTCACATGCATATGGCTGGCAAGCTGAAGAAAAAGTTGAATATGCACGCGAACAAGTTGCCAATCTTATTAAAGCAGACCCTCGTGAGATTGTGTGGACTTCAGGCGCAACTGAATCTGATAATTTAGCACTTAAAGGTATTGCACAGTTTTATGGTTCAAAAGGTAAACATATCATTACCAGTAAAATTGAACATAAAGCTGTTCTAGATCCATGCCGTGAACTTGAAGAAGCTGGCTTTGAAATTACTTATTTAGAACCAGAACCACGCACAGGCCTGATTACACCAGAGATGGTTGCTGCTGCATTACGTCCAGATACCATTTTGGTTTCTCTCATGATGGTTAATAATGAAATTGGGACGATCACTGATGTTGCTGCAATTGGTGAATTAACTCGTGCCAATAAAACCTTTTTCCATGTCGATGCCGCACAGGCAGCGGGTAAAGTTGAAATTGATCTTTCAACCATGAAAATTGACTTGATGAGTTTCTCAGCTCATAAAGCTTATGGTCCAAAAGGTATTGGTGCCTTGTATGTCCGTCGTACTCCCCGTGTTCGTTTGAAAGCTCAAATACATGGCGGTGGCCATGAACGTGGTATGCGCTCAGGTACATTAGCAACGCATCAAATCGTGGGTATGGGTGAAGCATTCGAGATTGCAGGTAAAACATTGCATTCTGAACAACAGCGTTTACGTAAATTGCGTGACAAGCTTTGGAACGGTCTGCAAGGCTTAGAGCAAGTATTTTTAAATGGTCATCCAACTCAGAACGTTGCCAATTATTTAAATGTTAGCTTCAACTTTGTTGAAGGTGAATCTTTGATGATGGCACTTAAAGATGCAGCAGTATCAAGTGGTTCTGCATGTACATCTGCGACCCTTGAACCCTCTTATGTGCTCCGCGCATTAGGATTATCTGATGAACTGGCACACAGTTCTATCCGCTTCAGTTTTGGTAAATACACCACTGAAGAAGATATTGATCATGTACTTGAAGTAACCAAAGCTGCTGTAGAGAAATTACGCGAACTTTCTCCGCTTTGGGATATGTATAAAGAAGGTATCGACCTTTCTACAGTTGAATGGGCTGAACACTAATTTTTATTTGAAATCGGTGTTTTTAACCTCATATTTAATATTAGGCTGACCCCGAGGTTTGGAGAAGCAACATGGCTTATAGCGAAAAGGTAATTGACCATTACGAAAATCCACGTAATGTCGGTATTTTAGATAAAAATGCTGAAAATGTTGGTACAGGTATGGTAGGCGCGCCAGCGTGTGGTGATGTCATGCGTTTACAAATCCAAGTAAATAATGATGGTGTGATCGAAGAAGCACGTTTCAAAACTTATGGTTGTGGCTCTGCGATTGCTTCAAGTTCATTAGTGACAGAATGGCTTAAAGGTAAAACACTTGATCAAGCGCAAGCGATCAAAAATATCGACATTGCAAATGAACTTGCTTTGCCACCTGTGAAAGTGCACTGTTCTGTACTTGCAGAAGATGCCATTAAAGCGGCGATTGAAGACTATCGTAACAAACGATCAAAAGCTTAACTAATACTGACCAGATGGAGTTTTCATGATTCACTTAACTGAAACTGCTGCAAATCATGTACGCAATTATCTACTTAACCGTGGTAAAGGCGAAGGCATTCGTGTAGGTGTGAAAACTTCAGGCTGTTCTGGTTTAGCTTATGTACTGGAATTTGTTGATGACATTAATGAGTACGATCAAGTTTTTGAACAGCATGGTGTAAAAGTATTTGTCGATCCTAAAAGTATAGTGTATCTCGATGGTTTAGAGATGGATTATGTCAAAAATGGATTAAATGAAGGCTTTGAGTTTAATAATCCAAATAAAAAAGGTGAATGTGGTTGCGGTGAATCATTTACCGTTTAATCAAATTATCCTCCCTTCTTCTGAATTAAAAACAGTGATCTTCACTGTTTTTAATTTATTAATTTACGATGGAATTCGTCTCCCATGAATCATTTTGAGTTGTTCGACTTACCCGTAGCACTCGACATTGATTTGGTCGCGTTAAAAGCAAATTTTCTTAAATTGCAACAGCTACACCACCCAGATAAAGCATTGGATAAAGATCAAGCGCTTATAATGTCAAGTGATATTAATCAAGCCTATAAAATCCTTTCGCAGGTGGACAGTCGCGCTGCCTATTTACTGTCTTTAAAAAAACAGGATCATCATTTAGACCAATCTATTCATGATTTTGAATTTTTACAATCAGCATTAGAAATAAGAGAACAACTGGACGAAGCCGACTCTCAAGAACAGTTGATTACTCTGAAAAATGAAGTCAAACAGTGGGTTGATGGTCTAATTCGTGAATTTAAAATAGATTATTCAGATGAAGATTGGTCAGAAGCACGTGATACCGTTCGAAAATTACGATTCTTTCAACGTGTGCTTAATGATATCGATAAAGCCGAAGATCAGTTACTTGATGAAGATAGTTTTGATCTAGATGACGACTTTTAATTTTGCTGTATAGATTTATTCAAGGGATTAAACATGGCACTCTTGCAAATTGCTGAACCTGGTCAATCAAGTGCCCCTCACGAACATCGCATTGCGATCGGTATTGATCTCGGGACAACACATTCTTTAGTTGCTACCGTACTTTCTGGGCAATCTAAAGTATTACAGGATGAGAAAGGTCGTGTGTTATTTCCTTCGATTGTTCATTATGCTGAACAGTCTATCGAATATGGAGATGATGCCAAACCATTTATTACGACAGATCCGAAAAATAGCATTATTTCTGTCAAACGTTTTATGGGACGCTCTAAAGCAGACATCAAATTCCAACATCCTTATGTTCTGGTTGGCAATGACAATGAAATGCCAGCTTTTGAAACTGCACAAGGTCGCAAGACCCCTGTTGAAATTTCGGCTGCTATCTTAAATCAGCTCAAAATTAGAGCCGAAGAAAGTTTAAAAAATCCGATTAATGGTGCAGTGATTACTGTACCTGCATATTTTGATGAAGCACAACGTCAGGCAACCCGTGATGCCGCACAGCTTGCTGGCTTGAATGTTCTACGCTTGCTCAATGAACCCACAGCTGCTGCAATTGCTTATGGTCTAGATCAAGAAAACCAACTCAGTTCAGATCGTAATTATGTCATCTATGACTTGGGCGGTGGAACATTTGACGTTTCAATCTTGAGATTTTCTCAAGGAGTTTTTGAAGTTCTAGCCACTGGTGGTCATACAGCACTCGGTGGTGATGATCTTGACCGTCTGATAGTGAAATGGGCTAAAAAGCAACTTCATATTGAGTCACTAGATGATCATGAATATGCTGCCTTTTTAGTTGCAGCGCGTACAGCCAAAGAACAACTCTCAGAACAGCAGTCTGTTTATTTCAAAGCACTTGATCACAAATTAGAATTGAATCGTGACACTTTTGAAAGCATTATCCAAATTGCTTTAGACAAAACTATTAGTGTATGCAAACGTGTACTTCGTGATGCAAAACTTAGCCTTGATGAAATTGAAAAAGTCGTTTTGGTAGGTGGTTCAACACGTTCTTATGCTGTTCAAAATGTTGTACGCCAAGTTTTTAATCAAGAGCCTCTTTGCACAATCAATCCAGATGAAGTAGTAGCCATTGGTGCATCTATTACGGCTAATCAATTAATTGGTAATTCACAAGACGGTTCTTTATTGTTGGATGTAACACCCCTTTCTCTCGGTCTAGAAACTATGGGCGGGCTGGTAGAGCGATTGATTTCACGTAATACAGCAATCCCTGTTGCTCGTCGTCAGGAATTTACGACCTATCAAGATGGTCAGTCGGCCATGCTGATTCATGTTGTCCAAGGCGAACGTGATCTGGTTGAACATTGTCGTTCATTAGGTCGTTTCGTTTTGCATGGCATTCCACCCATGACAGCAGGCCAAGCTCGAATAGAAGTCACATTTCAGGTCGATGCGGATGGTTTATTGACAGTATCTGCTCAGGAAACCACATCTGGTGTCAAAGCTCAAATTGATATCAAACCATCTTATGGTTTATCTGCTACTGACACAGAGCGTTTACTACTGGAAGGTTTTCAGCACGCCGAAGAAGATAAGAACTTACGTCATTTACAAGAAACCAAAGTTGAAGCTCAACGGGAACTCGAAGCCCTTGAACAAGCTTTGAAAAATGATGCAGGTTTGCTTGATATCCAGCAGTTACAAGCACTTCATACTGCCAAAGATCAATTACAACAGCAACTTCAATCAAATGATATCGATCAGATTGAACGCGCTGTAGCACAGTTAAAAATCCATAGCGATGAATTTGCCGCTTTGCGTATGAATCAACATATTGATCATGCTTTAAAAGGTACAAAACTCGAAGATTGGTCAGACTCACAGAAATAAACAGGTGAATTCCTATGCCACGTATTAAAGTTCTTCCGCATACACAAATTTGCCCAAATGGTGCTGAGTTTGAAGTAGAAGAAAATGCAAACTTATGCCAAAGCCTTCTCGCCAATGGTATTAAAATTGAACATGCTTGCGATATGTCGTGTGCATGTACCACATGCCATGTCATCGTTCGTAAAGGTTTTGACAGTCTTCAAGAAATGAATGATGTCGAAGCAGATTTACTTGATCGTGCTTGGGGACTTGAGCCTGATTCACGTTTATCTTGTCAGGTCAAAATTGTAGATGAAGATCTTGAAGTTGAGATTCCAAAGTATACGATTAATCATGCATCTGAAAATCATTAACTTTTAATTGTCTCATCTTATCAGGCCTTCTATTTATAGAAGGCTTTTTTATGATTTTAAATTACCCTGTGCAAGCTTGACTTCATCTTTCATAGATAATTTTACAATTCCTTTATCATTGGTCATTGCTTGTTGCGCCTGAATACGATGTATCATCTTTTCCATGACTTCAACCAATTCCGAGTATTCAAAACGCTGTACTTCTTCAAGATTAAGTAAAAGGTGGAAACCTTTATATTCGTAGTCAAACCACTGCTGTAAATCTTCCTGATTTCCTGTATATTTTTCCAAAACCTGCCATGTTTTTACAGCACCTTGAATCCCCTTAAGATAAATAGGTGCTTTGGGTGCACACAGAAATTGATCTTTAATCAATTGATACGTTTCATCAGAAATAAGAATCTCATCGACCTCTGCTGCATATTGTAATCTGGCAGCCAAATTTACATCACGCCCAACAATGGTATAAGCCATACGATAAGTCGCACCATAGTTTCCAACGTGACAATATCCTGTACTTACGCCCATACGAATATTTAATGCAGGATAACCCATTTTTTTCCATCGTTCGCGTAATAACTTCATTTGTTGGCGCATAGCTATTGCCATTTCTACACATGATGCAGCATCCTGCTGTACACCCTGAGAATTTGGATCACCAAAGAAAATTAGAATCGCATCGCCCATGAATTTATCAATGGTTGCTTCATATTGATTTGCAATTTCAGTCATATGACTTAAATAATCATTTAACAAGAACGCTAAATCATCGGGAATTAAAGACTCCGAAAGCTCTGTAAAGCCTTGTATATCAGAAAAAAATACCGTGAGTTTTTTACGTTTGTATTCAATTTTTGCTTCTGCTTCACCACGCATGATCGACTGCCATAACTGCAATGGTGCATAGCGGCTCAATTGATTAGCAAAAGTCATATAACGTGTCATCTGATTATAATAATCTTGACGCAACTGTTTTATTCTTTCTATATAAATATGTTGATAGTAATTACCCATACTAATAAAAATAATCAGACAAATTAAGCTAATTACGGTTAATTCTTGGCTGGTATTGGCTAAATAACCTTGAAAACCAAATACGAAAAAAGTATGAAAATAAAAGCATGCTATGCCTGATAATACAGCCAGTGACATAACAACAAATGGAATCCGACTATTAATTGCACTATAAATCCATGCAAAAAGAATAATAAATGTAAGTACCAGACTGAGGTGGACACCCGCAAGAACAATTGATACCACAAAGGTATCGATTAAGAAAAAAATACTACGTGTTATCTTTTTATCAAATTTTGCTTCGAATACACGATTTAATCTGGGTATTAAAAGAACAAGTATAACAATGAAAATTGGAACATAAATTTGATATTGACTATGTGCAGAAGTAAAGGAATAAATCACAATAAGCAAGGACAGAATAAAATATCCCATCATTCGATGGAAATAAATAAACTGCTGAGGCCCTCTTTCAATAAATCTCGTGAGCACCCTATCCTCCGCAACACAGTTTTAAGCTGCATAATTCCATATGCAGCACAGATGAACTTAGTCCATACGCCAATCGAATGGCATATCACCTTGTCCACGCAAAGCAAGCATTAAAGTCTGACGCATATGTGCCAATACATCATTGGAATATGGAATTGCAGGCGTCCCCCATACTGGCTTAGGCCAAGCAACATCATTTTGATAACGAACAACATGATGAAAGTGCAATTGAGGAACAATGTTACCTAAAGCTGCAACATTCATTTTATCTGCACGAAACACTCGCGCTAATTGGCTTGATAACCAGCTTGACTCTCTTAGAAACTGCTCTTGATCGGCTTGGCTTAATTCATATAACTCAGATACCCCAGGTACACGCGGAATCAAAATGAGCCAAGGAAATTGCATATCATTCATTAAACGACATGTTGAAAGCGGGAAATCGCCTACAAAAAAAGTATCTTGAGCAAGTTGTGGATGCAAACTAAACATATCTTTATAAATGACGCAATGATAGTGATGGCTAATACTACCACATCAGTCATGATGTGAATATTATTAGCCTTGTCTTTACTTACAAATAACAATGATTTTATTCAATTATTGTCTGTTTCGCTCAAGAATGAAAAGCTCTATATCAAGTCATGTCATTCTTTATAAGCCTAACCCAGATGTCATAAAAACAATCATTTACACTTTTAAACTTATTCAGGAATAAGAATGTAGCTCCTGAATTAGTTTTGATAATAACGCGTGCGCAAACTGAATTCGTTTATCGTATTCTTGCAACTGCACTGTAACCTTTAGACGCTGACCACCCTCCATACGATAGTATGTGGGTTGTTTTTGCATGAGCTGAATAATACTAATCGCCTGAACAGGAGTATCTTGAGAAAACTCGATATATCCCCCCTGACTGTTCAAATCAATTTTAGTGATTCCCAACTCTTCTGCTTGTAACCTTAACTGATGTACATGGAACAATTGTTTTACTGATACTGGAAGCGTTCCAAAACGGTCTATTAGCTCCATTCGAATGTTATCCAGTTTTTCCTGCGTATCTGTGTTACTAATTCGTTTATAAAACAGCAAACGCTGATGTACATCGCCTAAATATTCATCTGGAATTAAAGCAGGCATATGCAAATTGATTTCGGCGGTTAAAGACAATGGCGCATCAAAGTTTGGCGTTTTGCCCTTTTGAATAGCCTTAGTCGCTTTTTCAAGCATCTCCATATACAAACTATAACCAATTGCCTGCATCGAACCACTCTGCTGTTCACCCAGTAATTCACCTGCTCCACGAATTTCTAAATCTTCAGTCGCCAGCATAAAGCCAGCCCCCAGTGTTGATGCGCGCTGAATGGCATCCAGACGTTTTTCAGCATCGCCTTTAAGATGTTTGATTGAAGGCACCAACAAATATGCGTAAGCTTGATGATGCGAGCGCCCTACACGTCCGCGCAATTGATGTAATTGTGCCAGTCCTAACTTATCTGCACGTTCCATAATAATCGTATTGGCATTTGGAACGTCAATCCCAGTTTCGATAATGGTTGAACAGACCAGAACATTATATTCTTTATGATAAAACTGTTGCATCACTTGTTCTAATTCACGCTCACGCATCTGTCCATGCGCAACAGCGACACGCGCTTCTGGAACTAAATTACGAATATTTTCTGCTGTACGTTCTATGCTATCTACTTCATTATGCAGGAAATAAACTTGTCCACCACGTAACAGCTCGCGCAAAATCGCCTCTCTTACCGAATCATCTGTATGCTCTTGTACAAATGTTTTAACCGCCAGGCGACGTGCTGGCGGCGTTGCAATAATGGATAAATCCCGCATACCTGAGAATGCCATATTTAACGTTCTTGGGATTGGCGTTGCAGTTAAGGTTAGCATATCAACATCAGCACGCATGGCTTTGATTCGCTCTTTATCGCGTACACCAAAACGATGCTCTTCATCCACGATCATCAATCCCAAATCATGAAACTGTACTGTTTCCTGTAACAGTTTATGAGTTCCTACCACAATATCCACTTTCCCTGTCTGCAAATCTTCAATATTTTTTTGATGGGTTTTATTTGAACCAAATCGGGATAGTACTTCTATCCGAATAGGCCAGTCTGCAAAACGGTCTTTAAATGACTCGTAATGCTGCTGCGCCAGCAAGGTAGTTGGAACCAATACTGCAACTTGTTTGTTATTCTGTACTGCCAAAAATGCAGCACGCATCGCAACTTCTGTTTTACCAAAACCAACATCACCACATACCAGACGATCCATCGGTTTTGCAAGTTGCATATCGTGCAATGTCGCTTCAATTGCATTGGCTTGATCAAGTGTCTCTTCATAAGCAAAACCACTTGAAAATTGCATATATGGGCTTTGATCGAGCTCAAAAGCAAAACCTGGTTTCGACTGACGGCGTGCCTGAATATGCAATAATTCAGCTGCAACATCGTGAATTTGCTCCAGTGCTTTTCTTTTGGCTTTGCTCCACGCATCTGTTCCAAGCTTATGTAATGGTGCCAAATCTGGGTCGCCGCCACTATAACGACTAATTAGGTGTAAATTAGTGACTGGCACATAAACTTTAGCCGCATCAGCATAGTCTAATTGCAAAAATTCGTGATCCTGATCATCAATCTCAAGTGTAATGAGCCCTGCATAGCGACCAACACCATAATCGATATGTACAACAGGGGCACCAATACTAAGTTCCGTTAAACTACGAATCAGAAACTCTTCTGAGACTTCTTGCTGACGCTTACGACGGCGTTGTACAACTCGATGTTCATATAACTGGTTTTCTGAAATCACCGCAAGCTGGCTGCTCAACACCAGACCTCGGTCCAATGGCGCATTGGTAATGGCAATCGCATATTGTTGCTTTACAAAAGCATCAAAGCCTTCCACATTTGGGATGTCTCCCAAACTTGGCCTTAAAGCATCTTTTAAGCTTTCACGACGTCCTGCACTTTCTGCGACCAAAAGAACAGGATGATTGACCTCATTAATGTACTTTGTAACAACTTCAAAAGGGTGTTCTTTTTTAGGATCAACGGCCAACTTTACAGGTTGTGATACTGGTAAATTAATTCCACCTACACGTTCTGCAATAATTTCTGAAGATACATGTATACGTGGAAATTGTTTAAGCTGCTCCAACACCATATTCGGCATCAAAAATAGATGCTCAGGCGACAATATGGGCTGGTCAATATTATGTCTGCGACTTTCATAACGCTGAACAACATCCTTCCAACAAGAAGTTAGACTTTCATCTAGCGCATCATTTGTAATGACAATGCAATTTCTAGGTAAGTATGCTGTAAAATAACTTTGACTTTCCATCTGCCCTTTTTCAAAAAATAAAGGCAAATAAAACTCAACACCTGGTGAGGCAATTCCATCCAGTACATCTTGATAAATTGGATTTTTCTTCGGGTTTGCAGTAGGAAAGGCTTCTGCATATCGTTCTCGAAATATAGAGCGACCTTCTTTAAGCGGAAATTCTTTGGCAGGTAATATCCTAAACTGCTTTAAATTTTCAGTCGTTCGCTGCGTTTCAGGGTCGAAGAACTTGAGCGTATCGATCTCATCATCAAATAAATCTATACGGATAGGTTGTTCCTGTCCCGAAGCATATATATCCATAATACTGCCACGTACAGCAAATTCTCCATGGTCATAGACAGTATCAACCAAATGATAACCTGCCTGAATCAAACGTAATTTTTCTTTTTCTAGATCAAGCTTTTGTCCAACCTGAATATCAAAATGCTCACCCAACACCCAACCTATAGGAGCAACACGCTGTGCCAGTGTAGACGCCGAAATAAGCAACACGCCGGTTTGAGGCATATTTGAAAGAATCGCTAAACGTTCAGAAACAATATCCTGATGAGGCGACAATCGATCATAAGGGAGAATTTCCCAGTCTGGGAAGATCGTGGGCTTTACCCCATAAAATTCTAGTTCACTTTCGAGTTGAGCAAGATGTTGACTATTTTGTGTAACGATTACCAATAAAGTCGTATGCTGTTGAACGATTTCCTTAAATAGAAGCGCACCAGAAGATCCAAATAATGAACCTATCCAGCGTTTTTCACCTGCTTTTAACTGCTTTAATTTGAGTTCTGAGATTTGTTGTTGGAACATTGAGCTTGTATAGAAGATGAAAGACATGTCAATTATCTTAACATGCACATACCCCTCAATTCCTTACTTATCTCGTTTAAACATTCGATAATATTGGTTTAATTTTTCAATCAAATGTTTAAACTGCTTTAAATTTTCTTCATTATTATTTAAACGCTTCAGATAATTACCTGTTGCAATTTCAAGATCAATTTTTTCATTGATCAGTATCGATTTCAGATAAAGTTGCTCTAAATTATCAAAACGGTTTAATTTACGATTAGAAAAATAATCTAGTCGTTCAGAAAGCTCTTGGTTGAGCACAATTCCATCTACAACATAGCCTTTGTCCGCATCCAGATAAATATTCTGCTCCTGCATATATAATGATTCTGCATCGGGGTTTGAACGGTCAAACCAACCTTTCAACTTGTTAAACATACATCATTTTCTCTAAAACTATCATCATATTGAGATGATTAATCATCACCCAAATCATCTAGAAAATCGACTGTTGGTACAAAAAACAAGGTTCCTGTCAATGCAGTACTAAAATCTAATAAGCGGTCTAAATGACCATCTGCATTACCTAAAAACATATGTTCGAGCATTTGGCGCGTTGTACTAAACTTATTGGCATAACCAATAAAATATGTTCCAAACTCACCTTTGCTTGGATTAGAGAATGGCATATTGGCACGCATGATTTTAAGCTCATTCCCTTGGTCATCATAAGCTTTACTGACATTATTGTGTGCTGTACCTGGTTTAACATCATCAGCCAGCTCAACATCATCAAATTTTTTGCGCCCAATAATTTTTTCCTGTTCTTCATCACTCAAGCTGCGCCATTTATCCATATCATGCATATATTTTTGTACAAATGCATAGCTCCCCCCAGCAAAAAGAGGATCTTCAGAGCCGACTAAAGCATATTCTGCTGCAATTTCAGGCTCAGGATTTTCAGTACCATCTACAAATCCTAAAATGGCCCTTCCATCAAAATAACGAAAACCATGAACCTCATCGACAGGATGTGTCAAATCTTTTAATTGTTCATAAATAATACTGGCTAATTCGTAACACAATGCTTGCCGTTCTGCACGGATATGGAAAAATAAATCACCAGGTGTCGAGACAGCCGTATATTTGGGGCCTTTGATCTCTTTAAAAGTCACCAACTCATGTGGCTTAGGTTGCCCCTCAAATAACATATCCCATGCATTTGAACTGAACCCCATGACTGCATTGAAATTATCTTTAGGAAATCGATTACGTAAACTACGCGTCAATGCTGAAAAATTAGCTGAAAAATCAATTATTTTTTCTTTTACATTTTCAGTTAAAGACAATCCTAATACGATAAACAAGGCATTTTCACCAGGATGACTAGTGACTGGTTGAATACGAGTAATTGTCATGGAATTAACCTATGAAAAATATATTGCTATCTTAATTTAACATATTGCTTTTGAAAGATTAAATTTTTTAATATATAAAAAAAGCATTCACTTTGAATATGAATGCCTCCTGATGACAATATGCTTCCAAATATAGAGATGGCTGCTAAACCTCACCATATTGTTTTTTAAGATAAGCGACAATTTGGGCAGACTCAAATAAATGAATACCTGTGTTCGGGTCAACTAAATAAGGTACTTGCATTTTACCCTGCATCATAGGCAACATTTTGTCGCGCTTCCCACCAGCTAGAGGAATGTAAGGGCCAGGTTTCAAACGTAGGATTGCAGGCCCCATATCTTGCCAACGCTCTTTCGAGACATTATGCAAAACATAAGGAATTTCAAGCTCAGTTAGAATATCACGTACAACACGAGAATAAGGGCTTGCTTCAAAACTCCATAGCTCTAATAGCTGCTCTGGTGCGGCACGATGAATAATTTTTTTATTCACCCATACTCCACGGGCAGCGTTGAGTAAAGTTGCAATCAATCCAATGACTGGTATTTTAGGATAATGCTGATATTTTTCTGGTGTATGACCCGTCTTACCATAATGCTTAAATAAATGATGAATAATTTTCTGAGATTCATAGAGCTGATCTCCTGTGTTTTCGTCAATCAAGAAAGGAAATTGAAGTTTTCCACCTTTTTCTTTGACGATAGCACGGTATTTCTGCCCCCCTTTAGGACATGGATAAATTTCTACATCCAGATTGAGTAAAGTAAGTACCTCCCGAACACGACGAGAAAATGGTGACCCTTCAAATTCATATAATTTTAGTGGTTTGTCAGGCTGATTTGGAAAAGGTGTTCCAGTCACCCCGCGCCCACCTTCAACGATACTTGTGGCAACTGATTGTAATATCTTAATTTGATGAATCACCATATTTTATTTCCTGCATTTTAAAAGTTATTTAATCAATCAATTTTTGTTTTGATACGATTATCCCGTTGTTATCAGCGTAAATATAACAACCTGCCTGGAATGTAACACCACCAAAATACAGATTTACACCCACTTCTCCTATGCCCTGACGATTACTTTTTTGTGGAATGGCTGCCAATGCATGTATACCCAGATCTAGCTCAGCCAAAGCGTCCACATCTCGTATGCAGCCATAGATTACAACACCATCCCAATGATACTTAACAGCAGACTCGGCGATCATATCTCCCATGAGCGCACAGCGCATGGATGCACCACCATCCACTACCAAGACCTTACCTGTGCCATCTGTTGCCAATAGCTCTTTAACGCGTGAATTATCCTCAAAACACTTTACTGTTACGATTTGGCCTGAAAATATTTTTCGAGCGCCATAACTTTTAAAAAAACGTCCATCTAGTGATGGCGTAAGCACTTGAATATCTTTATCAGTATGATCATCAAGTAAATCACAAGTCACAAAAGGTACAGTCGTTGTCATGTTTTTCATTTCCAATTATGTTGTTTGTATCGCTAAATTATCATAAACCTTAAATGTTTCCATTTGCGTATTTGCAGCGACAACCATGGTATGAGCCAATTGTTGTGCCGTGACAGGTTTATAGCGAAATGGTTTCTTAATCACATCTTTGACGACTAAAAATATTTTTTGAGCTACATTTTCTAAGATACGCTGCTCACGACGCTCACCAATCAGCAAAGATGGATGAAATATCGAGAGTTTGCTTAATGCGAGTGTTTGCAAATAATCTTCAAGTTGTCCTTTCACCCTGTTGTAAAAGATGATAGAGGAAGAATTCGCGCCTAAAGCACTCACCAGTAACAAATGTGTTTGCTTATCCTGTATCAGATCAGCAAAATGCGCATTGATTTCATAGTCAATTGCATAAAATTTTTGCTTTGATCCCGCTTTTTTTATGGTAGAACCTAAACAACTAAATGCGTGGGTATAACCATTTACATCCTGATCATTGAGTAATAGAAAATCTTCCAGCACAAATTGCTGCACTTTTGAAAAAGACTTAAATTCATCAAGTTCCTGACGAACAATAACGGTGATAGCATCGAACTCTGAAGCTTCCTGCAATTGCTCCACTAAAGATTTTCCAACCAGTCCAGTTGCACCAATAACCAGTGCTTTATTTTTTGTAAATGTCATATTTTATGCATCCTAAGTATTTTGATGTTAATTTACCGCGTTCTTATCAATTTATCAGCATCAAAAACGTTGCAAAAACATCTCAAGACTTGACTTACCCGCCCCAATTCATCAAAATATGCCACTTGTTTACGGGCTGGTGATTGTTTTATTTATTTACAGTAAAACTTCAGCCCGCCCAGACCAACCAAATTTCAAGGAGTGCAAGAGTGGCAAACTCTGCTCAGGCAAAAAAACGTGCGCGTCAAAACGTTAAAGCGCGCAAACATAACGCAAGTTTGCGTTCTATGGTTCGTACTTACATCAAACGTACTGTAAATGCAATTGCTGCTGGTGATTATACTGTTGCTACAGAAGCTTATAAAAAAGCTGTTCCTGTAATTGACCGTATGGCTGATAAAGGCATCATCCACAAAAATAAAGCTGCTCGTCATAAGAGCCGCTTAAATGCTCAAGTTAAAGCATTAGCTTCTAACTAAGTTAGCAAAGTAAAAAAAGCCCTTCAGGGCTTTTTTTATTGCTAAGTATTTTTTATTTTAACTTTCATTAATAAAGTCACTGACATTTAGCTGATTCACTTCACCGCGCCATATCCATTTAAGCCGACTACCAATAAAATCATCCCCTTCAAACCATACGAATAACCCTTCCATCATGGCAGGCCAGTCATCCTGATCAATTTGGGTTCGCCCAGCAATTACAGCCAGAATTGCAGCAATAATCGTATCATGACTCACAGCCAGACTTAAGCCACCAGAAGATGTAGGATGTGTTTCATAAATTAGCTCCAATACGTCGAATACTCCAGTAATTGGATGCTTCATACCTGGCAATGCATTATTTACAAAGCTATTTATAAAACCCAAAGCACCTTGCTGACGAAAATAAGGTGCAGCCTGTTTAATATCCAAAACGAAACTTCCAGGCTCGACCAATAAACCCTGTTCAACAATTTCAATCGTATGTGTATTGGAATGAGTTTTGATCTGATCAGCGCCTTCTATCATCAAGGCAGCGGTATCGATACACCGCTGAATAGGGCTAGATATACAGTGTTGGATCATACGATCTGTATTGGCAATCAAGTAAGAGCCCCATTCCTGTGCCAGTTCACGGCCTGGAGCTGTAAGCTGTAAATCATATCCTGCCAATCCCTGACCATTCACCAACTCACGCAAAGAGTGGCGTGTAAACAAAGTAACAGGTATGTGCCTATCTGGTAGCAAATCAATTGCTTGCAACATACTTGGCGGGAGTAGTTTTAAACTCATGATATTTATAAATCATTTTTATTGGTTAGTTCACTATATCATACAGCGCACAACTCTCAATTTGAAAAATCTATTTGTTGTAATAGCTCCAATACCAAATGCCTATACTCAGATTTTGAATACGCAATGAAGCCTTGGTTTAAAACGGTGGTACGTACATTATATTTAAATGGAATACCGTTTAAAGAGACTAAGCCTCCCCCAATACTTTCCAGCAATGCCTGTCCAGCACTTGTATCCCATTCAGATGTTGGATGAAATCTCGGATAGAAATCAATTTTACCTTCTAGCATCATACAAAATTTATAAGCACTCCCAGCCTCACGACAAACAATCTTATAGTCACTCTCTAAGTACTCTATAAATTTTTGATATTTACTACTCTTACTTCGATGGCTTAGTCCAACTTGAATCGTATTATTCAGGCTCTCAATTGAATGATGATATCGCCACCATTGTTTAGAATTAAACTGATATTTATACGGCAATTCATGTGTATATCCTATATACATCTGTTGCTCACGCGGAACAACAATCACAGAAAATGAAGTATATGAATCTTCGATTAAACTCAGATTGATAGTGAACTCATCTCTTTGCTGAATAAACTCTTTTGTCCCATCTAAAGGATCCAACATCCAGCAAATATTCCATGAACATCGCTGAGTATTGTCACCTTCCTCAGATAATACAGGGTAATCAGGTGTTATTCTGGCCAACTCTGTTACTAGAAAATGATTTATTTTAAGATCAGCTTGCGTTACAGGAGATTCATCTGTTTTTTTTTGGATATCTAACTGATTTCCTGAAATATAATTTTCATACTCGTTATTTAACAAATTAGAAGCTTGCTCTAAAATCGGCAATAATTGATTAATTAAATTACCTGTTATTGATTGATCAGTCTGAATAAACATGGTTAATACAAGCCCTATTTCCAAGAGATCATTATATTCAAATTTTTAAACATTGTTGAATGAAGATTATCTTATCTATTTTTCGATTGGATCCAATAATATAAATCAAGAGTAGAAATCAAGCTTTTATACAAAAAATCTATTAAAAAAATACATATCCAAACAACAATTAAACAAAATCTTGTGACAAGAATCACATTTTTACATTAATATTCATACATATTAAATCATTAGCAATAAGAGGTTGGATCGCACTGGTATGGATTTGATCAAATTTTTAAAAAGTTTCAATACAGTCAATACATATTTACTTGTTACTTCACTATCATTAATGAGCTTGGTCATTTATTTCTATGTTATAAGCCCTAAGTAAAGCCACTCACGTGGCTTTTTAATTTTTTGAGTCAGATTAATTTAACTTTTTATACTTACATTTCTTAATTCACTCCTCTTTTTAAGCACCAAAAAATGAATGATATTGGCTAAAATCAGCATCATAATAAGAGTTGAAACCTAGCAAAGAGTCCCTATATTAATAGCTATATTGCATCTTCTATCTTGATACTATCAAAATAGATTCTGTTTGCACTTTTTCAATTTATAAGGATTTTGATGTCTAGACAGCAACATGAAGAACATAGTATTGATTCTATGCGAGTTGATAAATGGCTATGGGCTGCTCGTTTCTTTAAAACACGTTCTATAGCTAAAGCAGCCATCGAAGGCGGAAAAGTTCACCACAATAGTGAACGTGTTAAAGTTTCCAAAGAAATTCGGGTAGGAATGGAATTGACCATTCAGCAAGGCTTTGAAAGAAAAACTGTTGTTGTAAAAGCATTATCTAATATGCGGGGACCTGCACCTATAGCACAACAGCTCTATGATGAAACTGAAGTTAGTATTGCAAAAAGAGAGTTGATTGCTTCGCAAAGAAAATTGCATAATTTAGCCCGACCAGATCATCGTCCTTCTAAAAAAGATCGACGACAGATTCATCGGTTTAAACAAGAAAATGATCAGAATTTTGAGCAGTCGTGGTCATATAATGATGATTAAATTTTTTGAATTATGCGCGTCATGTTATGTCGTAGTGACATAATATTGACATAGAATAGTGAAAATAAATCTGTCACTATACTTCGGTGGAACAAGGTTGAAATTCAATACATCCACTTTGAATGAAAAAGTGATATTACAGTTTTGAGGTTGTAAGATGGATGATAATAAAAGCAAGGCATTACAAGCTGCTTTAAGTCAGATTGAAAAACAATTTGGCAAAAATACAGTAATGCGTTTAGGTGATAATACCGTTCAAGCTGTTGAAGCCGTTTCGACAGGCTCTCTTACTCTAGATATTGCATTAGGTATTGGTGGCTTACCTAAAGGGCGTATTGTAGAGATTTACGGTCCTGAATCTTCTGGTAAAACAACCATGACTTTGCAAGCAATTGCACAATGTCAGAAAGCAGGTGGTACCTGTGCTTTTATTGATGCAGAACATGCATTAGACCCTCAGTATGCCCGTAAGCTGGGTGTAGACATAGACAATCTTTTGGTATCGCAGCCTGATCATGGTGAACAAGCTCTGGAAATTGCAGATATGCTTGTACGCTCTGGTGCGATTGATCTGATTGTAGTCGACTCTGTAGCAGCATTAACCCCAAAAGCCGAAATTGAAGGTGAAATGGGCGACTCCCACATGGGTTTACAAGCCCGCTTAATGAGTCAAGCCTTACGTAAAATCACGGGTAATGCTAAACGTTCGAATTGCATGGTAATCTTCATTAACCAGATTCGTATGAAAATTGGCGTAATGTTTGGCAGCCCAGAAACCACAACTGGTGGTAATGCACTAAAATTCTATGCATCTGTACGTCTAGATATACGCCGTATTGGTCAAGTTAAAGAAGGTGATGAAATCATTGGTTCTGAAACCAAAGTCAAAGTCGTTAAAAATAAAATGGCCCCTCCTTTCCGTGAAGCAATCTTCCAAATTTTATATGGCAAGGGTGTCAATCAACTTGGCGAATTGGTTGATCTTGCAGTTCAACAAAATATTGTACAAAAAGCTGGTGCTTGGTATTCATACCAAGGCAATAAAATTGGTCAGGGTAAGAATAACGTGATTCGTTATCTTGAAGAGAACCCTCAGATTTCTACAGAAATTGAAGCGGTTATCCGTGAACAATTATTGACTAAGGCATCAGATCAGACCGCTGCTCACGATGAAACTGAAGAAGAACCAGATTTACTGGAAAGTTAATCTAAGCATCCAATTAAACGCCCAAATGGGCGTTTTTTCATTTGAAAGGCTATCTAGATGATATTTAAGCATACTCAGACATCGCGTGCGGAGCTATCTGGGACGAAATTACGCTCTTTAGCATTCGCATTACTAACACGCAAAGAATATAGTAAATCGGAACTGATCGAAAAACTTAAGCTTTATGCAGTTGATGAAAACGAAGTGATTCAATTGGTAGATGAACTCTCAGATCAACACTATCAAAGTGATCAACGTGTTGCTGAACTGGTTTTATCAAGCCAATTACGTAAAGGTAAAGGTCCAAATCGTATTAAACAGGCACTTAAAAACAAAGAATTAGATACGGCATTGATTAATGACGAAATACAAGATATTGATTGGCTAGAACAAGCTTATCAACTTAAAGTAAAAAAATTTGGAACTGATGTAGAAACTGATGCAAAGCTAAAAGCCAAACAGATACGCTTCTTACAATATCGTGGATTTGATATGGATATTATTATGAAAGCTATTCATCGAATAGAAGAGGAATAAATGGTGGTAACCCTACTAGCAAAACCTCGGCACATTATAGATCTGCTACCGTTGCTACCTTCCGGTCCTGGCGGGGTTCACAGAGTACAATTGCGAAGCCACCAGCAGGGCTACCATTGCAAGAACAGAGTATAGAGATTTTTGAATGTCTTGCAAGTAATATTCCCAATTTTCCTCTCCATTCCATGTTAAATGGCTAATTCATCAACAAATCATTGTGCATATCTACATTTCGCTCAAGACATATGATTGCTAAAATAATTTCGTTTTTAAAATGCTGCAAGATTGTAATCGGATATTGCAATTCTGTACTCTAATGCTTTAATGGCAACATTAGATGATTAAAACTCAGTGATACTTCAAACTGAGTTAATTAAAGCATCTTTCTCGATTTTTAAATGGAATTCTCTTATGCTAAAAAAGCATTTGCCCTTCGCAACAATTTTACTTTTGGTTAGTTTTCAAAGTTACGCAAATGTTCCAATTGAATCCCGTGGCCTCAGTCAAAATACAGGAACATCTTTACCTGGTACATCGCCTGCTGCCCCACTAAATATTAATTGGGAAATTATGCAAAAGAATCAGCAACTTGAAAATGAAATTCGTAATCTTCGTGGCAAGCTGGAAGAGCAAGACAATGAAATTGACAAATTAAAAAACGATTTACAAAATCGATATACAGATCTTGATCAACGTTTAGAGATTTTAAATCAAAAGCTAGATCCAGACACCAGCCAAACTCAGGATAGCACCCAACAAGATCAAGCAAATCCTACTTCGGCTCAAAATACCGTAACATCAACCACAAGCTCTACACCAGCTCAAGACAATTCACAGCCAGCTTCAACAGATAATGTGACACATCAGGATCCAGTCGAACTTGAAAAAGCAGCGTACACAGTTGCATTAGATGCTTATAAACAAGGTGGTGCGAAAAAAGCAATTGCACCGATGCAAAATTTTATTAAAAATCATCCCAACAGCATTTACACTGGAAATGCTTATTTCTGGTTAGCTGAATTTAACTTAGCCACCGATCCAGTGAATTACACAGAAGCAAAGAAGAACTATGATATCGTTGTTAAGCGCTACCCTACCTCAAGTAAAGCTCCCCGATCTTTATACCAGCTATATAGCATTGCCAAAGATGTAGAACACAATTCCGCAGTTGCCAATCAGTTAAAAGCGAAATTATTGAAAACCTATCCTCAATCTGAAGAAGTAAAATACTTTAAATAAATTTTAATCTACAAAAAAAGACACCTAAATGGTGTCTTTTTTTATTAATTATGAGGTATTTAACGCACAATTCCACGTTGTGACTGTTCAACAGAATCAATTAACAATTGAACTTCAGGTATATCCGGTAAAATCTCATTACGTATCTTTTGAATCGACTGTTCAGTCGTAAGTCCAGACTTATAAATTAACTTATATGCCTCACGTAATGCCTGAATCACATTTTTCGACCAGCCTTTACGACGCATACCCTCAACATTCATACCAAATGCGTGTGCAGGATTACCAGACACCATGACATAGGCTGGTACGTCTTTTAAAATTAAAGAAGCGCCACCAACCATACTATAGGAGTCTATTTTACAAAATTGATGAATTCCAGAGTTACCACCAACAACAACATGGCTACCAATGTGAACATGTCCTGCAATACCAACGTTATTTGCAAAAACATTATGATCACCAATTACACAATCATGTGCAATATGAGTATTGACCATCAGTAAGTTATGGCTACCGATTTTGGTTAAACTGTTATCTTGTATCGTCCCACGATGCAAACTGCAATGTTCACGAATAAGATTATAGTCTCCAATCTCTAACCAGGTCTCTTCACCTTTGTATTTGAGATCCTGACAAATCTCCCCAACACTAGCAAACTGAAAAATCTCGTTATGCTCACCAATTCGAGTATAACCACCAACAACAACATGTGAATGTAGTTTAGTGCCAGCCCCAATTGTCACGTTGGGACCAATTACACAATACGGCCCAATCTGAACATCTGCAGCAATCACTGCAGATGTATCAATAATAGCGGTAGAATGAATTAGGTCGTTATTGCTCATGCCTGCTCTGTTCTTAAATGCGAAACTATAATTTCAGCGGTTGTAGCGACTTTACCATCAACCGTAGCAGTACAATTGTATTTGTAGATACCACGTTTTTGCATGACAAGTTCAGCTTTTAAAACGAGCTGATCACCAGCAACCACTTGTTTTTTGAAACGAACTTTCTCAGCCCCTGCGAACAGAAACAAAGAACCTGGTTTAGGAGTTTCATTATTCATAATAAAACCCAAAATACCAGAAATTTGTGCCAAAGCCTCTACAATCAAGACACCTGGCATAATCGGATAATCAGGAAAATGGCCCTGAAAAAACTCTTCGTTAATCGAAACGTTTTTATAGCCAACAATATTATTTTCACCAACTTCAACTACACGATCAACCAATAGGAATGGATAGCGATGTGGCAAATATTCACGAATTTTTTGAATGTCCATTGGCAATTCAGGGATCGTAAACGCAGGAGTGTTTGACTCAGTCATCATATTCTATTTACGCAATTTAAAAGTTGATTCAAGAGACTCAATTTGAGTCTGTATATGATCGAGTCGTTTCATGATTTGGGTCAATGGCACATCTGCTAATTGTCTAAAGCGAACAATGGTTCGTTTCCATTGATTATTTTCCATAAGTGCTGTTCCTGAAGAATAGGTTCCTGCTTCAGAAATACTTTTTGTGACCATTGACATTCCTGTGAGTGTCACATTATCGGTGATAGTAATATGACCCACCACACCACAGGCCCCTGCAAGGATACAGTTTTTGCCAATTACCGTGCTTCCTGCAATTCCACATTTAGCCGCAATAGCCGTATTTGAACCAATTCGAACGTTATGCGCGATTTGCACAAGGTTATCAATAATTACATCATCTTCAATAATCGTGTCATCCAAAGCACCCCGGTCAATACTACAATTTGACCCAATTCGAACATCGTGACCAATTTGAACCGTACCCAGTTGCACAATCCTATGCCACTTACCTTGATAAGGTGCGAAACCAAACCCCTCACTGCCAATCACTGTATTGGCATGAATTCGAACTCGATCCTTTATTTTTGTGCCTTGCAATAAGCTAACATTTGACTCGACAAATCCATCTCGACCAATTTCTACGTTGTCGCCTAAAAAACTATGTGCAAGTATGACTGTATTTTCCCCTACAACACATTCCGCACCTATGATCACGTAATGACCAATATATGCATTGTCTGCTATCATGGCAGATGGATGGATTTTCGCCGTACTCTCAATCCCTCTCTGAGTCATTTTTTTTTCAAAAACATGGGTCAGCTGTGCGAAAGCAAGATAAGGGTTTTTTACAACAATGTAATTTTGACTCGCGGGCAATTGATCTTTAAATGCAGATGTAACAATCAAAGCTCCAGCTTTACTCTGTTTCGCAGCCTCAACATACTTCTCACCATTTACAAATGAAATATGATGAGATTGTGCCTGCTCAAGACTGGCCAATCCAGATAAATTAAAGTGCTCATCACCAAAAAGCTCACCTTGAACAAGATGAGCTAAAGTTTCCAATGAATAATGGGGTATGTTCATGAATTATTTAATTGCATTAACCTTTTGAATCATTTTATCAGTTAAATCATCTTTTATATCAGATGCAATCACTGCATTTTTATTCAAAACATAATCTAGATTACTTTCTTTGCGCAATTGTTCAGCAGCCTGCTTCACCCGAGCTTCGAAAGTATTATTCATGTTTTGCAAACCACCTTGTACTTTAGTTTGCAAGCCTTGCTGAGTCGAGTTGAACTCATTTAATTTAGACTGATACTGTTGATTTAATTTTTGGATATCAGCTTCTTTCATGTTACGACCATCGGTTTCCGCTTTTTGTCTGAGAGCATCAAGTTCTTTACCTAATTGCTCTAGGCGCGTAGTGGTCGGTTTAACCGATTGGTTTAAAGACGCATTTTGCTGTTTAAGATAAGTACTGTTATCTACTACACGCGCCAAATCCACTACGCCAATACCAGCAGCATGACTTAGGCCAGATGCAGTAATACCTAATACCATGATTAATTTAGTCATTTTTTTCATATTCATTCCTTAAATCAGGAAACTTTATACAATAAAAATAGACCGTACTTAGAAAGTACGGCCAATTTCAAATTGAATAGATTGAGTTTCATCGCCATCTTTCTTGTTAAGCGGATATGCATAACTTAAAGAAAGAGGTCCAATCATCGTAATCCAAGTAAAACCTACACCAACACTGTAACGTAGATTACCTAAATCAAAACCATAATTATCTTCACAATATTTTTTAGCATTTACACCATTAATATTGTAAGTCGTTGGAAGGTCACATTTTGTGTCAAAAACTTGACCACCTTCAGCAAATAATACAGGTCTAAATTGGCGTGCCCAATCACCTTTAAATGGCACTGGTAATGCCAACTCTGTACCAAATTGTACTAAAGCATTACCACCAACAGATTCCCATGAATAATCTGTCGTGCCAGATTCTTGGTAAGTTACACCAGGGTAACGTGGCCCCAATGTGCTACTTTCGTAACCACGGACCGAACCATAACCACCTGCGAAGAAGTTTTTATAGAAAGGTAAATCATTGCCATAACCTAACTTACCATATCCTCTCAATACAAAGTCTTTACCTAACGGGAAATAAGCCTGAGCATCATACGACAGTTTTTGATATTCAACATCACTGCCAGGTAATCCAACTTCGAGATTAACACGATGAGAAGTACCCGACGTCGGAAGTAAAGGTCTGTTTAGCGTATTATAAGACCATCCTAGGTTCAGGATATACGTTAAGTAGTCACCTTCGAATTGTGAATTATACGGTATTAGAGTACCCGTACAGTTCCCATCTGTATCTAAAGTATTTGTACTACAGTAGGTTGATGTACCTGTTGCTTTGCCGCCATTCGCTAATAAATAGTCACGAACATAGGTAGATACATATGGACCTGTTTTCACTTTTGTGGAATCAATACCAAGTGAAGCACTTAAACTTTGATTTTCATCAATTGGATAGCCAAATGATAAATTGCCACCAAAACTGTCAGTTACGTAGTTATTAACTGTATAGCTGCTACTCAGTTTAGTTTTACGATAATAGACATTATATCCACGACTTACGCCGTCAATAGTAAAGTAAGGGTCAGTTACACTCAGATTGTAATAATCTTGAGTTTCAGAACGAGTTAAATCAAGAGAGAAACGATTACCTGTTCCAAGCAAGTTGGTTTGACTCAAACCAGCCTGAAAAGTGATACCACCACTTTCAGAATAACCTACGGCTAAGGTCGTTGATCCAGAATGCTGTTCTTCAACATTTACGTTTAAGTCAACTTCATCAGTCGAGTTAGGTACACGAACTGGCTTAATATCAACTGTTTTAAAGAAACCTGTACGTTCAAGGCGAATTTTTGACAAGTCAATTTTTTCATTACTTGCCAATGCACCTTCCATCTGGCGCATTTCACGACGTAATACATCATCAGCAGTTTTTGTATTACCAACAATGTTAATACGACGCACTTTGACTTGCTGACCTGGATTAATGTAGTAGTTTAAGTCTACTAATCCAGTTTCATTATTGATTTGCGGAACAACATTAACTTCAGCAAAGTAATAACCAGCATTTCCATATTTACGAAGAAGCAATTGCTTGACTGCATTTACTTTTTCTTGTGAATAAGTATCACCGTCTTTATAAATTTTTAATGCTTCGAGCTCTTGAGGCTTATAAAGCGCGTCTCCCAAGAACTTGGTTTGACCAAATTTAAACTGACTACCTTCATCCACAGAAACTTCAACAAAAATATGTTTTTTGTCTTCGCTAATGTTCAACTGAGAGTTGTTAATATTAAAATTGATATAACCTTTGTTTAAATAAAGTGCACGTAATGACTCAAGACTTGCCGCCATCTTTTCACGAGCATAGCGATCGTTGCGTGTAACAATAGATGACCAACCACTTTCTTTAATTGCGAAAGCTTGCTTAATATCATCGTCACTAAATACTGTGTTGCCAATTAAATTAATCTCAACAACTTTTGCAGGTTTTCCTTCATAAAAGTTGAGCTTTAATTCAACGCGGTTATTTGGCTGAGCAACGGTTTCAACTTTAATGTCTGCATCGTAACGGCCTTGCTGTGCATACTGCTGCTCAAGCTCAGTTTCAATTGTTTGAAGTGCTGAGCTTTTTAGCACATCACCTTCAACCACACCCATTTTCTTTAAGCCTTCAGTCAAGGCTTCTTTGGGAATGAGTTTATTTCCTTTAAATTCAATTTTCGAAATAACAGGACGTTCGACAACTCTAAAAATTAGAACATCATTTTGCTTATACGTTTTGATGTCGTCGAAAAGACCCGTTGCATACAATGTACGAATGGCATCGGCAATCGTTGGATCATCAACACGATCCCCACTGTTAATCGGCAACATATTGTAAACATTTGAAGGAGTAAGTCGGACTAAGCCTTCTATTTTTACTTCGCGTGCAATGAAACCATTTGCTGCATATGCTTGTTGTACCGCTGCCATAGCACTAACAAGTGCCAAAGGCATTAATAAATGTGTGTGCCGCATGCCAGTTTTTTCCAGTAAGTTAATTTTTCCATATCAGCGTTTATAGACGCATAAAATCATTAAAAAGCGCTAAAAGCATCATGCTACCGAGCAGTACCATACCAATTTTTAAGCCGAACATCTGTATTTGTTCGGAAACAGGTTTACCGCGAATGGCCTCGATAAAGTAATAAACCAAATGCCCTCCATCCAGCATCGGGATCGGTAGCAAATTAAGAATCCCAAGGCTTACACTCATTAAAGCCATAAATGAAATAAATGTTTGCCACCCCATCTCTGCACTTTGACCTGCGACTTTCGCAATGGTAATAGGTCCAGATAAATTTTCCAAACCAATCAAACCACGAACCATTTTTACAATGGAATTCAATATCATACCAGAAATTTGAACTGTCTTGTCAGTGGCCATTCCTAAAGCTTGAATCGGATTATATTGGATTAGCTGCTTGTATTCAGCTGGAACAGTCATTTTACCTGGATTACTTTGTACTCCAAGCATTCCTGTCACATTCCCCATATTATCCCGTTTACCTTGAGGCATAACCTGTAAATGAACAAGTTGACCATTACGCAACACATCTATATTAAGCAATTTCTCAGGTGATTTTTGCACTATATCGACGACATCGAACCAATCGTTCATCTTTACGCCATCTACAGCCAAAATATGATCACCTACTTTCATACCCTGGCGAATTGCTGCACCATCTTCACTTAATTGATGAATGACGGCTGGCATAGCAGGACGATACGGTAGAAATCCCAATACATCAAGAGCCGATTGGCTCTGATTCTTTAAAAAATCATGAATTGGCAGTTGAACAGCTTTATCTTGCCCCTGATGATCGACAGTAACTTGAATACTCCCAGTCTCACCAGCTCGACCAACTAAAGCAAAATTTAAACGCTCCCATGTTGGCGTTTCTTTGCCATCAATCGAGGTAACTTTGTCTCCCACCTGCAAACCTGCTTGCGCAGCTACCGTATCAGGTAAAACTTTCCCTATACGCGTATTTAATTGCTCTTGTGTGGGCAAAAAAAGTATCCAAAATAAAAACACTGCAAAAAAAAGATTAATCAATGGGCCCGCAGCCACGATTGCAATACGTTTCCAGGGAGACTGTCGATTAAATGCATAAGGAAGATCAGCCTCGGCTACATTTCCCTCACGCTCATCCAGCATCTTGACATAACCACCCAAAGGTAGAGCAGATAATTGATATTGTATGCCTGATTTTTTCGATGTCCATTTCAGTAAAGTAGGACCGAAACCAATTGAATAAACCAAGACTTTTACGCCTAGTTTTCTGGCAACCCAATAATGACCGAATTCATGAATTGCAATCAGAGGTCCGAGCAGCAAAATTGCAGCGATGACGATATATAAAACATTCATCTCATTAGCCTCGTATCTGATTTACATATTGATGCGCAATCTGTCTTGCAATCATATCGGTTTCTAAAACTTGCTCTATATTTACTGCTGTATCATTTTGCACGTGATTCAACACATGCTCAATCACTTCTGGGATTACGGTAAATTTTATTTGTAGCTTCAAAAATGCATCCACCGCAATTTCATTGGCCGCATTAAGTATACACGGACTTAAGCCGCCTGCGCGCATTGCTTGTCTTGCAAGATTTAATGCTGGAAATTTATTTGTATCAGGTTCTCTAAAATCAAGATGTGTATGTGTAAATAAATCTAAAGCAGGAACATGTGTTTGTAAACGATCAGGCCATGCTAATGCATGTGCAATCGGTGTACACATGTCTGGATTTCCCATTTGTGCCAATGTAGAACCATCAATATATTGAACCATTGAATGAATGATACTTTGTGGATGCACCACAACTGTAACAAAATGTTCTGAAATTGAAAACAAATGACACGCTTCTATTAACTCCAGCCCCTTATTCATTAAAGTTGCAGAATCAACTGAGATTTTTTGCCCCATAGACCAATTTGGATGCTTACATGCTTGTTGGGGCGTCACTTCGCTTAGCTGTTCTAGAGGATAATCCAAAAATGGGCCCCCAGATGCGGTGAGTAAAATCCTTGATACACCTAGCTGTGGTTGACCAGTATTTTCGAGTGTCAAATAATTACTTGGCAATGATTGAAATATTGCATTGTGTTCCGAATCTACAGGCAATAATAATGCTTGATGATCACGTGCAGCCTGCATCATGATATTACCAGACATTACCAAAGCTTCTTTATTTGCCAATAATACTCGCTTACCCGCTTTTACAGCGGCCAATGTAGGCAATAACCCAGCTGCCCCCACAATAGCAGCCATAACCACATCAACAGCCTCATCCTGAGCAACAGAAACAAGACCTGTAGTACCAGATAAAATATCAATATCAGCTAGCCCAGCTTGTAAAAGCAACTGTCTCAATTGATCTATATGCTCATCAGGTACAACCACCCGCTTAGGCTTAAATTGTTTGCATATTTCAACGAGTTCTTGAATCCGACTATGCGCAGTAATGGCGTAAATCGAATACTTATCTGGATGCTGCGCTAAAACTTTTAAAGTGCTTTGTCCGATTGAACCCGTTACACCCAATATACAAACAGATTGTGTCATTTATAAATCTACACCAATGAGTTTCAATAAGTAGATTCCTGCCGCAAATACAGGAGCCGCAGCCAATAATGAGTCAATACGATCCAGCACACCACCATGACCTGGTAAAATGCGCCCAGAATCTTTAATGCCAGCGCGACGCTTGACCATTGACTCAAACAGATCACCTAATACAGAAGAAAATACAGTAAGCAGAGATAACAGGAGAAATAAAATATGCTGTGAGATTGTTAAATCAAGATAGATCGTTTCTACCACGATGATCAAGATTGTAGTAACGACCACTCCACCAATTAAACCCTCTACAGATTTGTTAGGGCTCACTGTAGGTGCGAGCTTGTTCTTGCCAAATTTACGCCCGACGAAATAAGCCCCGCTATCTGCTCCCCATACCAATAAGAACAGATACATTAGCCACCATGGAGATGTCTGCCAAACCTCAAATATCGCGGTAACCGCAGCACTAACTAAAATCAGTCCTACAATATATAACGTAGAATTATACCAATTATCATGTTCAGGATAAGACTTAACCCAGAAACCACTGACCAGCCAAGTGAGTATAGATGCAGACCATAGCAACAATGCAACATCACTATAGAATAATGCTAGCGCGGCAACAATCGCAACCAGAATGCCATAAGCCCACGCTTTAGGCTTAAAAATTGTTTTTGTTTCCCTTGGCATAAGCTTAAACCACTCATACCCAGCAACTCCCGCTGCTAAAATCATTAATCCAAACATTGGATAATGCGATTGGGTAGCAAACATACAAATTAAAACAACTGCTACTAACACCAACGCGGTTACAATCCGCTCTAACATTATTAATTCTCAATTTTATCTTGTTGGATTTGCTCTGAAGTTTTTCCAAAACGGCGTTCGCGTCCAGCAAACACTGCTAAAGCATGGTCAAACTCATCTATTGAAAACTCAGGCCACAAAGTTTCAGTAAAATACAGCTCAGCATAAGCTGCTTGCCAAAGCAAAAAGTTAGATAAGCGATAATCACCACCTGTACGAATTAACAGATCGACGGGAGGAAGTTGATTCAAACTTACATATCGGCCAAATAAATGTGTATCGATTTGCTCTATATCTACAATTCCATCACTGACATCTTTCGCGATTTGCTTCGCAGCATCAGTGATATCCCACATGCCACCATAACTGATTGCGATAGTTAAAGTCATACTTGTGAAATGAGCAGTTTCATTTTCGGCGTGAGTCATCAAATCTGTTAGATGTTCTGACAATTTTGAACGATCACCAATGAAACGCAGGGCAATATTGAACTTTCTCATTCGAGGTAATTGTTCATGAATTGCCTCTTCAAGCAATTTCATTAATAGATCAACCTCAAAAGCTGGACGATTCCAATTTTCACTGGAAAAAGCAAAAACTGTAAGCGCCTGAACACCTCGAGTACAACAATGTTCAACAATCGGATCTAAGCTGTTTTTCCCTTCACGGTGCCCATCTCCTTTTTGCATCTGATTTTTTTTAGCAAAACGATTGTTGCCATCCATAATGATGGCAACATGTTTTGGAAGATGACTTTCTTCAGACAGGGTCATCAAATTAGACCTTCATCAGTTCTGCTTCTTTTGCTGCTAAGCGCTTGTCTACTTCAGCAACATATTTATCGGTAATTTTTTGAATATCATCACCTGCACGACGCTCATCATCTTCAGAGATTTCTTTATCTTTCAACAAGCTTTTAAGATCACCTAAAACATCACGACGAATATTACGAATCGCAACTTTTGCATTTTCAGCTTCAGAACGTGCAACTTTTTGCATATCACGACGTGTTTCTTCAGTAAGTGCAGGTAATGGCACACGAATAGAATCAGCCGTAATAGGGTTTAATCCCAAGTCACTTTCACGAATCGCTTTATCAATTGCCGAAACCATTGTGCGCTCAAATGGCTGCACCACCAAGGTACGCGAATCTTCTATACCTACGTTTGCAACCTGATTCAACGGCACATCTGAACCATAGTAAGGAACCATAACACCATTTAATATAGATGGGTGTGCACGGCCTGTACGAACTTTCGCAAAACCCTGCTCTAGAGACTCTAGAGTCTTTTGCATACGCTGTTCGCTGTCTTTCTTGAGATCGTTAATCATATGATCTTCCTTACTTATTCATTCAAAGGTGTAAAACTAAATTAGTGGGGTAGTATAAAGAGCTTTGAGTTACACGTCATTATTTAGTGACGTGTGTACCCTCTTTTTCGCCCATAATGACAGATAACAATGCGCCAGGTTTATTCATATCAAACACTTGCAATGGCACATTATGGTCACGACACAAGCAAATTGCAGTCAAATCCATTACACCTAACTTTTCATCAAGTACCTGATCAAAGGTTAAGTTGTCATACTTAACAGCATCATCGTATTTGCTTGGATCCTTATTGTAAACACCATCTACTTTTGTTGCCTTAAGAATGAGGTTTGCTTCAATTTCAATTCCGCGCAAGCATGCTGCTGTATCTGTGGTAAAGAACGGATTACCTGTCCCAGCCACAAACACACATACTTCACCCTGGCTCAAATAACGAATCGCATCACGACTTGAGTAAGGCTCAACTACAGTTCCAATCGATAATGCAGACATGAGACGTGTTTTAATATTACGACGCACCAATGCATCACGCATCGCCAAACCATTCATGACTGTTGCAAGCATACCCATTTGGTCGCCTGTTACACGACCAACCAGACCATCTTTTTGCAATTGGCTACCACGGTACAAGTTACCGCCACCCACAACAATACCGACCTGCACACCCAAACCAACAAGATGAGCAATCGATAAAGACATCTGGTCCAGTACTTGAGCATCGATTCCCATGTCTTTGTTACCAGACAAAGCTTCACCAGACAGCTTTAACAAAATTCGTGAATAACGAGGACTGTTAGTTTCAGCCATAATTACGCTCCAAAATGCGATGTTTAAATTGAATTCTGTTTAAAACGACTGCCTAGGCGGTCTTGATCTGAATCAGTTTGGCAAACAAATCATATTCGTCAGCATCAGTAATTTCTACTTCGAGCAACTGACCTGGCTGTACAAGTGATTTATCTATATCCTCTACAAATACATTACCATCGATTTCTGGCGCATCTGCATAAGAACGTGCAACTGCAACAGGATACTCATCTTCGAGGCTATCCACCAGAACAGTCATGGTTTGACCAATACGTTTTTGTAACCTGGCTGCCGAAATTTCCTGCTGAACCTGCATAAAACGTTCATAACGTTCTTGCTTAACCTCTTCAGACACATGATCTGGCAAGTCATTTGCTGTTGCACCCTCTACAGGTGAATAAGTAAAGCAACCTACACGATCAAGCTGAGCTTCTTTGAGCCATTCAAGCAAAATCTGAAAATCTTCTTCTGTTTCACCAGGGAAGCCAACCACAAAAGTTGAGCGAATCACAAGATTTGGACATTTTTCACGCCAAACCTTAATGCGATCTAATGTATTTTCACTATGGGCTGGTCGCTTCATCAATTTTAAGATGCGCGGACTGGCATGCTGAAAAGGAATATCAAGGTATGGAAGAATTTTGCCTTGAGCCATTAAATCGATCACAGCATCTACATGCGGATAAGGATACACATAATGCAACCGCACCCAGATACCGAGCTGACCTAATGCCTCACACATATCATAGAATTTGGTTTTTACTGGCTGACCATTCCAGAAATCAAGCTTGTATTTGGTATCCACCCCATACGCAGAAGTATCCTGAGAAATCACCAATACTTCTTTAACGCCCGCTCGCTTCAGCGCTGCTGCTTCTTCGAGTACCGAGCCAACTGGACGTGATACTAAATCACCGCGCATGCTTGGAATAATACAAAATGTACAGCGATGGTTACACCCTTCCGAAATCTTCAAATAAGCATAATGCTTCGGTGTCAATCGAATACCCTGTTCAGGAACCAGATCAACAAAAGGATTATGTCTAGGCGGCGCTGGTACATATTCATGAACAGCTTCCATAACATCTTGGTACGCTGCGGCACCCGTCACTTTTAAAACATTCGGATGCATCTGACGAATTTTATCTTCATCTTTACCTAAACATCCTGTCACAATCACACGGCCATTTTCACTCATGGCTTCGCCGATTGCATCTAATGATTCTTGTACCGCAGATTCAATAAAACCACAGGTATTAACCACAACTAGATCAGCACCATCGTAATCTGATGCAACTTGATAACCTTCAGTACGCAACTGAGTTAAAATTCGTTCAGAATCGACCAATGCCTTAGGACAACCTAAAGATACAAAACCGACTTTGGGGGACTTCATGAATCTGCACTCCACTAGAATCCGCGTATTGTATGATGTTTCTGGAAAGAAAAACAGGTGGATTCCATAAGGATTGCATAATGCACCAAAATACAGCCAAATATTTTACATATTGGTTTCAATGCACCAAAATAATACTTAATATATTTATTTAAGCACTATTATGATTAAAAAAAATTCAAGCCCTCATTATTTAGCACATTTTTAATTCAAAAAAATACAGCACTGCGCTATTTCTCAAAGTTGGCGTGTATTTTGCTTCTCATATGTCCCATAACAGGGATAGATTTTGTTAAATCAGATGCCATTGCGCTATTTTAAAACAGGAACCTTCCGCTAATGGATCAACAACCGACTATCGACTATCGACTACTCGTAGATAACATGACTACTGCCATTTTACTGGTCGATAGTAACTTGAACATTTTTTATCTTAATTCATCCTGTGAAGCATTATTTGACATCAGTTTACTTCGTGCATCTGGACAGCCTGTAATCAATCTACTGCATGCTCCAAACGATACCTTTAACACCCACGAAGCCTTACTTAATACACTTAAGTCCAGTCAGCATTATACACGTCGTGAAGCCACTATTAATGTGAACTTCAAAGACATTCATGTAGATTATACCGTTTCTCAACTCAACACAGGCAAACCTTACCACCCGCTGTTATTGATCGAACTCAATCCAATTGATCGAATGCTTAAAATTTCTAAAGAAGAAAATTTTATTCAGCAGCACCAAGTCGCCAGACAGCTCATCCGTGGTGTAGCACACGAGATTAAAAATCCACTTGGTGGTATACGTGGTGCAACACAATTGCTTGCCCGTAGTCTAAATGATCCGAAATATGCAGAATTCACAGACATTATTATCAATGAGGTAGATCGTCTAAGGAATCTGGCAGACACGATGCTCGGTTCAAGACAGTTGCCAAGCTGCGAAGACGTGAATATTCATGAACCTCTGGAACGTGTTCGTTCACTGATTGTTAATCAGACCAAGAAGAAAATTAAGATTATTCGTGATTACGACTTATCTCTACCCGATGTAAAAGCTGATCGAGATCAGCTCATACAAGTCATGCTCAACATTAGTGTCAATGCAATCCAAGCCATTACCGAAAATAAAGAGTTTTTTGTTGAACATGAACCTCAACTTATGCTCCGTACCCGTATCCAGCGTCTAGTCACCATCAATGGTGTACTTAACCGCTCAGCTGTACGAATTGATATTGAAGATAACGGCCCAGGTATTCCAGAGGATATTTTAGAATCCGTCTTTTATCCATTGGTTACGGGCCGAGCAAAAGGCACAGGGCTGGGCTTAAGTATTGCACAAAACATTATGCATCAACACAACGGGATGATTGAGTGCCAATCTATTCCAGGAAAAACAGTTTTTAGCTTATATCTACCTTGGGAGTCCGACCATGTCGCGAAATAAAATATGGGTAATTGATGATGATCGCGCCATGCGCTGGGTCTTGGAAAAAACCTTTAAAGAAGAAGGCTTTGATGTTACAAGTTTCGAAGAGGCACAATCCGCGCTTGATCAGCTTTTGGACGATGCACCAGACGTAATCTTAACTGATATTCGTATGCCAGGTATCGATGGTTTAACTTTTCTAGGAAAAGTTAAAAATAACTATCCTGATTTGCCTGTCATCATCATGACTGCTCACTCAGATCTTGAATCCGCGGTCTCTAGCTATCAGACAGGTGCTTTTGAGTATTTACCTAAACCATTTGACATTGATGAAGCGCTGGCTTTAGTTAATCGTGCGATCCTGCATATTAATAAACTTCAACAGCAAGAAGCCACCAAAGCAGCTTCTGCGGCACAATCAACTGAAATTATTGGTGAATCTCCTGCCATGCAGGAAGTATTCAGAGCGATTGGGCGTTTATCACAATCTCATATCACCGTACTTATTAATGGTGAATCAGGTACAGGTAAAGAACTGGTTGCGCATGCCTTACATAAGCATTCTCCGCGCAGCAGTAAGCCGTTTATCGCGCTCAACATGGCAGCAATTCCAAAAGACCTGATTGAAACTGAACTGTTCGGTCACGAGAAAGGTGCTTTTACTGGTGCAAATACTCAACGTCAGGGTCGTTTTGAGCAAGCCAATGGCGGCACATTATTTTTAGATGAAATTGGCGATATGCCTTTTGAAACACAAACACGTTTATTACGTGTATTGGCAGATGGTGAGTTTTATCGTGTAGGTGGACATATTCCTGTTAAGGTTGATGTTCGAATTGTGGCTGCAACGCATCAAGATCTCGAAAAACTGGTGAATGAAGGCCGATTCCGTGAAGACTTGTACCATCGTCTAAACGTGATCCGAATCCATATTCCGAAGCTCGCTCACCGTAGCGAAGACATCCCAATGCTAGCACAACACTTTCTAGCACGCGCGGGCAAAGAACTGGGTGTAAGTCCTAAAATTTTGCGGACAGAAACCACTGATTATATGCAACAGCTCCCTTGGCCAGGGAATGTACGCCAACTAGAAAATACATGTCGATGGCTAACGGTAATGATTACGGGACGAGAAGTCTATCCTGAAGATCTCCCTTCAGAACTCAAACAGATTCCAATTCAGAAATCTGTGGATCAGACAGGTACACCGCCAAGCTTTGATCGTATTTCATTGCATCATTGGGATGAGCTACTTGGACAATGGGCTATTCAAAAACTTAAAAATGGTGAAATGAAAATTTTGGATATCGCCACTCCTATGTTTGAGCGTACTTTGATCAATGCTGCGCTTCAACAAACGCGTGGACGCAAACGTCATGCAGCCGAACTTCTCGGTTGGGGACGCAATACACTTACTCGGAAATTAAAAGAACTTGGTATCAGCGCAGAAGATGATACTGAAGAAGAAAGTGAAATTTAAGTAATCGTGATGAGTAGAGTATTCATCATCAGAATGCTCTACTTAACAACAATAAAAAAATATTAAACAGCTTAAATTTTCTGGCAAAGCATGAAACCTTATAATTTGTTATAATCCGAGACAGCGTTACAAGTTCTCGTTGATTCCATGTCTAAAACAGTTTTATCTTCACTTTGCCCAACCGGTTGCGAATTGCCTCTTACACGACGAGGGCATGAGAGATGGTTAGCACTTCTAAATAGTGCGACTGAACTGTTTCTAGAAAAAGGCTACGATGCCGTTTCACTAGATGATGTTGTCAACTATGCTGGTGGCTCTAAGGCATCAATTTACAAATATTTTGGTAGTAAAGAAGGTTTATTTACCTCAATCTGTGATTATAGACGCGAACTCTTTTTCAAAAATATTTGCGTCTCATTTGATAGCGAACGCGATGATCTTCGAAACTTCTTAATTCACACTTTAATTGGCTTTTACCAAAAAATTACTTGTGATGAAAATGCAGCTTTTATGCGCCTCATCATTGAACAATCCCAACGAAATCCTGATTTAGCCTTATATTTACACCAAAAAGGTCCAGAGCATGTACAAAAAACGATTGCTCATGCATTAGAACAGGCCACACTTTTAGGTAAAATCCAATGCCAGAAACCTTATAATTCAGCCATGATGTTTTTTGGCATCCTTAGAAATATTGAATGGAAAATTCTTATGGGGGTGCCAACTACTATAGATAATGATGAAGTGGTTGAACATATCGAATATTGTGTTGATCTTTTTTTAAACGCACACAAAGTAAGCTGATTTTTTTGCATTTTCTTTGACATATAGTATATTAATCGATTGTTTTTTTCGTTCATCAACCAACAACTAATTGTTGTAAAACAATTATTGTGGAGTAACCATGGCTCTACGGCATTTTCTCACTTTACGAGACCTCTCTTCTTTGGAACTCAATTCCATCCTTGATCGAGCAAGCGAACTTAAACGTCAGCAACATGCTAATCAAGTATACCAGCCATTTAAAGGCAAAGTATTAGGAATGATTTTTGAAAAATCGAGCACACGTACTCGTATTTCATTCGAAGCTGGAATATGCCAATTTGGAGGAAGTGCCATTTTTCTTTCTCCTCGTGATACTCAACTTGGCCGTGGCGAACCGATTGAAGATTCTGCTCGTGTAATCTCCAGTATGCTTGATATTGTCATGATCCGCACTTTTGGACATAATATTGTTGAACGTTTTGCTTCATTCTCTAAAGTTCCAGTGATTAATGGTTTAACCGATGATCATCACCCCTGTCAGCTTCTTGCCGACCTGCAAACCTATCAAGAGCATCGTGGTAGCATTAAAGGTAAAACTGTGGCATGGATTGGCGATGGGAATAATATGTGCAACTCCTATATGGAAGCTGCACACATGATGGGTTTCAAGCTTAAAGTTGGCTCTCCAAAAGGCTATGAACCAAAGCCTGAATTTCTTGCAGAGTTTGCGCATTGCGTGGAAGTCTTCAATAGCGCTGAAGATGCAGCTGTAAATGCTGACCTAATTGTCACTGACGTATGGGCAAGTATGGGACAGGAAGAAGAGCAAAAGTTACGTGAAAAAGCATTTTTAACCTTTCAAGTAAATGAAGCATTAATGGCGCTTGCACATCCTGAATGCTTATTCATGCATTGCCTTCCTGCACATCGCGGTGAAGAAATCTCTGAAAATATGCTAGATCACAAGAACTCCGTGGTTTGGGATGAAGCAGAAAATCGGCTCCATGCACAGAAAGCATTGATGGAATTTTTATTAAATGAAAATGCCAAAAGAGCCTAAAATCTTTTTAAACATTTTAAAAAGCCCCTAGCCAAGCACTATGGGCTTTTTTATTTCATAACGTCTTTATAATAATCCAAAATCAATATATTCATACGAAGTTTACTGATACATTAAGTCTAAATAGATCATTTTATAAAATGAGAAAATATGAAAATAAAAATGTTTATATCACTTTTCATATTGACCTGTTTACATCCTTGTTATGGCCACCCATCCGATATTATTTTATGGGATCACCACGTCGTTCCTAATTCTGCTGATATTATTCAAAACGAACAACTCTCAAAAACAGGATCAATTACGAGAGTTTCAACACCACGCCTGCATATATACCGCCCTACATATCAACAGAATCACGCTGCAATTTTAGTGATTAGTGGCGGCGGTTATGCACATGAAGAACTTGGACATGAAGGAACACCCACTTCAAAATATCTACAAAAACAAGGATTTACTGTGTTTGAGCTCGTTTATCGACTCCCCCAAGAAGGATGGACAAGTCCTTTAGTGCCATTTCAAGATGGTCAACGAGCGATGTGTATTATCCGCTCACAATCAAAATTTTACGGCTACGATTCAGATAAAATAGGCATCATTGGGTTTTCTGCTGGTGGACATTTGGCTGGAATACTTTCAACGACATGGAAAACTCCATATTATCCGCCTACTGATGCAATCGATACCATATCCTCACGTCCAAATTTTAGCATTTTAATTTACCCAGTGATTAGCATGATACCTCCACTTAACCATACACATGCCTATAAAAGCTTACTCGGTATACACTCTTCGCTGGCAGATCAACAAGCCCTTTCAGTTCAACTTCTTGTCACCCCCGAAACACCACCCACTTTTATTGCTCATGCCAAAGATGATCCAGTCTCATCAGTTAAAAATAGCATTCTGCTACATCAGGCTCTAGATAAGAATCATGTGATCAATCAAATGATTTTATTCCCTGATGGTGGGCACGGCTGGGGATTAGGTAAGAAAGGAACAACTACCACACAGTGGCCGGCTTTAATGATGCAATGGCTTAAAGAAACCAAGATTATTTGAGCTTATTTTAACAGCCCTTGAGGTTGCAAAATAATCAAGGCAGCTCCTAGCAATACAACAGTCCCACCCCAAATATCCCAACGTGTTAATGTCACTTGATCAATAAAACGCAGCCACATCAATGCAGTAAAGATATAAATACCACCGTAGGCAGCATAAATTCGTCCAGATGCAGCTGGATGCAAAGTCAATAACCACACAAAAACTGCCAAACTAATAATGGCTGGCAACCACAACCAATGGGTTTTGCCTTCTTTTAATATTAGATAAGGAAAATAACAGCCCAGAATTTCAGCAAGCGCAGTCAATATAAATAACCCGAATACACTCAGTATTCGGGTTATTGAAATGTCATCTAACATAAATTAAGCAGGCTCAGCTGTTTGATCCTCAAAGACGGAAAGCTGTAGCCCCACCTCTTTACCATCTTCTTTCTTCACAGAGACAGCCACATTGCCACCATGATCTGCAAGCTCACCGAATAAAATCATTTCGGCCAAAGGCTTTTTCAAATGCTCTTGAATCAGACGCTGCATTGGACGTGCCCCCATGAGGCGATCATAACCATTGGCAGACAACCAATCACGTGCAGATTGATCGACTTCAAGCACCACCTTTTTATCATCCAATTGTGCTTGTAACTCTGTCAGGAATTTATCAACCACTGACTCAATGACAGCATTTGGAAGCGATTTGAATTGAATCACGCCATCCAGACGGTTGCGAAACTCTGGCGAGAATGCGCGTTTCATTGCTTCCTGATTGTCGTTACTATTGTCTTGCTCGGTAAAACCAATGCTGGTTCTTGAAATGCTTTCAGCACCAATATTGGTTGTCAATACAATAATAACATTCCTAAAATCAGACTTACGACCGTTATTATCGGTCAAGGCACCATGATCCATCACCTGCAATAACAAGTTAAATACATCTGGATGCGCCTTTTCAATCTCATCAAGCAATAAGACACAATGTGGATTCTTATGAATCGCATCCGTCAATAAGCCACCTTGATCATATCCAACATAACCAGGAGGCGCACCAATCAAACGAGATACTGCATGGCGCTCCATGTATTCAGACATGTCAAAACGTACCAATTCTACGCCCAACAACTTGGCAAGCTGCTTGGTCACCTCTGTTTTACCTACGCCTGTTGGCCCAGCAAAAACAAAATTACCTACAGGCTTATCTGGAGCTTTCAAACCAGCCCGAGATAACTTGATCGCCGAAGCCAAGGCTGTAATCGCTTCATCCTGACCAAATACAACGCGCTTGAGATCACGTTCAAGATATTCAAGCACCGCCTTGTCATCTTTAGATACTGTTTTTGGTGGGATGCGCGCAATTTTAGACACGATATCTTCAATATTTTCAGTCGTAATCAAACTACCATCTTTTTCAGCTTTCAAACGACGCTGAGCACCTGCTTCATCAATCACATCAATCGCCTTATCGGGCAAGAAACGATCATTGATAAATTTGGAAGACAATTCCACTGCGGCAACTAGCGCTTTATCGTCATATTCCACATGGTGAAAATCTTCAAATTTGGTTTTGAGTCCACGTAAAATTTCGATTGTCTCGGTAATACTTGGCTCATTCACATCGATCTTTTGAAAACGGCGTGACAAAGCATGGTCTTTTTCAAATACCTGACGATATTCTTGAAATGTGGTAGAACCAATGCAACGCAACGTACCATTCGCTAGCGCAGGTTTAATCAAGTTCGAAGCATCCATGGTACTGCCCATACTTGAGCCTGCACCAATAATCATGTGAATCTCATCGATAAATAAGATCGCATTTGGATTTTTCTTCAATGCGTTAAGAAGCTGCTTTAAACGTTTTTCAAAATCACCACGATATTTTGTACCTGCAACCAGTGCACCAATATCAAGGCTATAGACTTCTGCATGGGCAAGAGGCTTAGGTGCCTTGCCATTTACAATTAGCCATGCCAAACCTTCTGCAATAGAAGTTTTACCAACGCCTGGATCTCCCACGAGCAATGGATTGTTTTTGCGACGACGGCATAGAATTTGCGCTGTGCGCTCAATTTCTTTTTCACGCCCGATCAAAGGATCAGTTTTACCTTTTAGCGCTTCATTATTCAGATTTAGGGTGAACTGCTCCAAAGGCCCAGCATTCGATGAGGATGAAGACTCACCTTCAATGTCTTCAACTTCTTCTTCTGACTGCACATCTTCTTTACGTGTGCCATGGGAAAGATACTGTGTCAGTGTAAGACGATTGATCTGATGGCGTTTAAGTAGATATACAGCAAACGAGTCACGCTCAGAGTACATTGCAACTAAAACATCTGCACCTTCTACGGTACGATCACCACCGCTTGATTGCACATGGAAAATGGCTCTTTGCAAGATACGGTCAAAACTTTCGGTAGGATGCGGCGCTTGTTCGCTATTCTCTCCAAGTTTTGGTGTATGTTGTTCGACGTATTCTTCTAATTCTTTACGTAATGAAACAATATCAGCACCACACGCTTTAAGCGCATTGACAGCCGAATCATTATCGAGCAAAGCCAGCAACAAATGTTCTACAGTAAGAAATTCGTGCCTTTTTTGACGAGCCATGCTTACAGCCAAACGTAAGGACACTTCTAATTGACGACTGAGCATACGACCCCCTTAATCTTTGGGCTCAATCTGACAAAGTAATGGATGACCTTGAGACCGAGCATAGTTGTTTACTTGGTTCGCTTTTGTTTCCGCAATGTCTCGTGGATAGACGCCAGCTACACCTTTTCCCTCATAATGTACTGTTAGCATTACTTGAGTAGCTTGGTCAAGATTTAATGCAAAGTATTGTTGTAAAATTTCAATTACAAAGTCCATTGGGGTGTAATCGTCATTCAGTAATACTACTGCATAAAGTGGAGGACGCTTTAATTCTGGAGGGGCTGTTTGAACCGCAATATCGCCCTCTGGCTCATCAGATTGCGAATCACCCAAGCGTGGATTGATATGCCAATCAACATACCCTGTCTGATAAAAGGATGCTTTGACTTCACTTAAACTAATTTGACGCTTGTATGTTCGCATAGACTCTTATGTTCACGATTAATTTGCATTTGATTCAGCTTGTGGAATTTCTCCTACAAACGCAGAAGATGTTTCCACAGGCTTACCCCTTTGCCAGCTAAAGCGCTTGACCACAGGTGTACCATTTTGAGTTAAACGCACCTCTATAAACTGTGGTGTAAATCCTTTTGGCATGGTCCAGCGTCCTGTTAAACGCTCATAATCATAGAAATTAAAGCTTTTATCTGTCATCGGGATGACGAGAACTTCAGTTCCTTGAATCAGACGCAATTCAACTGAGCCGATTGCACGTTGCTTGCCTGGACTGACCTGAACCAGATCAAGCTGATATTCATAGGCATTTTCAGGCAATGGTTTGACTGCAATATTCTGGATGGTAAGGGCCATACCACCTCTTAAGCGCAGTACTTCACGATAAAATGCACTCATATTCATCATCTGGGCATTGTCGTTTTTGGCTTGCGTCAGCGCCTGATACAAATTATTGGCATTATCAACAGCAACATCTCGCTCTTGAACCGCCGCATTTAGGCTTTTATTGACAGAATCTAATGATGTTTTTTGTTTCTGCACAACTTCAACCAACTGGGCAGCATCGGCATCATACCCCACCACAGTCAAACCTTGACGATTACCTACCGTATAACCGACGGTAAAACTTCCCGCAATTAATACAACCGAAGCAATCACCAAAGGCAAATTAGTCTTCAAAAAAGGCTTCTTCGGCGAAGATTGATCTGGCAATGTTGCCATGTGTTCATTGTCTTGCATCGTCGTCTCGATTTAAAGATAGAACTCAACACACATTTAAATCGAAATTGAAATGTGTGTGAAGTCTTAAAACGTCATTATGGTAATAAACCAATTCCCGTTAATCCTGTATCTTCATCAAGATTAAACATGAGATTCATATTTTGTACGGCCTGACCTGCTGCACCTTTCACCAGATTATCTTGCACAGACAAGATAACTAATTTATTTGGTTGTGGTTTATACAGCGCAATACGTAACTCGTTAGCGCCACGAACACTGCGTGTTTCTGGCGAGCTATTTGCAGGCATAACATCTACAAATTTTTCATTGGCGTAATATATCTCATATAAAGATTGAAGATCACTATTTGCACCTTCTTCAGTCAAATCGATATAAATTGTACTGAGCATGCCGCGAATCATAGGCACCAAATGAGGCACAAAAATAATTTGATCAAAGACACCTTTTTGTCCAGAAATATGTTCAAGCGCTTCTACAATTTCAGGGTGATGACGATGACCAGCCACACCATAAGCTTTAAAGTTATCGGCATTTTCTGAGTAAATCATACCCAGACTTGCTTTGCGCCCCGCACCAGAAACTCCAGACTTAGCATCAATAATAATATTTTCAGGTTTGATTAAAGCCACATCTGCTTGTAGTAAAGGTGCTAAACCTAATTGGACAGTTGTTGGGTAACAGCCTGGGTTGCCAACAACTTTGGCTGTCTTGATTTTTTCACGATTAAGTTCAGACAACCCATATACTGAATCTTTAAGTATCTCTGGACACTCATGCTCCAGTCCATACCATTTTTCAAACTGCTCTAAGTTTTGAAGACGAAAATCGGCCGCCAGATCAATCACTTTCACTCCGGCAGCGACTAATCCTTTTGCATATTTCATCGCAACACCATGCGGTGTCGCAAAAAATACAACATCACATTGCTTTAATACATCTTCATTAAGATCTGAAAACTCAAGGTCAGTATGCCCTCTTAAACTCGGGAACATATCTGCAACGCGCTTTCCTGCTTCAGTACGAGAAGTTAATACACGAACCGTAACTTGCGGATGTCGAAGCAATAAGCGCAATAACTCAACGCCTGTATAACCAGTTCCACCAACAATTCCGACAGAAATCACGTGTCTTACCTCAAAGTTCAACAGAATGGCGCCTAGTATGACAGGATGTACTAATTTTCAAAACTATTTCTCTCGGCTTAAAAGTATTTTTTTATATATTCTTGTATATAGGCTTACCAGAAAAACATGCTTTTTCATTACCCTACACCTGATTTTCACTCTTAGATATACCACCATCGCGGCAATTGAAAAGATTTCAGCGTCTTTCTATGCATCAGATAATCTGGATCATGTTTTTGTACTTCATTCCAGAACTCAGCACTGTGATTAAAGTGACGAGTATGCGCCAACTCATGAATGCATACGTACCTTACAATATTTAAAGGCATCAACACTAAACCCGCATGCAACATAATATCATGCTGACTGGTACAGCTTCCCCAACGGGTTTTAGGCCTTCGAATTGCGCATGCCCGATAAGGTAAAGCAATCTCTTGACTCACTTCATGCAAATAGTATGGTAAAAACTTTTTCGCATAGGAAAATACTGCTTCTTTTAACGCAGCACTTCCCAAATTTTCATTTAAAATTAATTGCTGCTGTAAATGATTAAATACATAATTTTTTTGTTGTTGACGTATGGACACCAAATATTTTTTCTGATTAAAAAAAATCAAATCATTAATCTGCTGTTCTTCATGACTCGACTGCATCGCAGATTGCTGTTGCCAAGTTTTTTCAAGCCAGTCTTGTGACTGAGCTAAAAATGTCTGAATTTGTTTTGATGTACAAAATGTAGGTACAGTTAATCTAATAGCATGAGGTTCAACACGTAAACGCAAGCATTTTGCATTTACGTGTCTAACAATTTTGATTTCAGGTAATTCTGAGATCATTAAACTGCTGTACGCTCTTCAATACCATTATTGGTCGCAACAATGGCAATGGATGCTGCGTTTAATGCAAAAATACCATTGGTCACTACACCAGGAATATCATTAATGGTTTTTTCAAGCTCAAGTGCGTTTAAAATATTCAGGTTATAAACGTCTAAAATTACGTTTCCGTTGTCTGTAACCACGCCTTCGCGATATACGGGATCTCCACCTAAACTCACAAGTTTGCGTGCAACAGCAGAACGCGCCATTGGAATCACTTCAACTGGCAATGGAAAATCGCGACCTAACTGCTCTACCCATTTTGAATCATCAACAATACACACAAATTTCTTTGCAATCGATGCCACAATTTTTTCACGTGTGAGTGCCGCCCCCCCCCCTTTAATCATATGCATATGACGGTCAATTTCATCTGCACCATCGACATAAGCATCCAATCCACCCACATGGTTCATATCAACCACTTCGATACCCAATTCTTTTAGGCGTTTAGCTGTTGCTTCCGAGCTAGCAACCGCCGCTTCAAGCTGTAATTCAGGTAAAAGTTCAATCAGAAAATTGACGGTACTTCCTGTTCCTACCCCCAAAATCCCCCCTTTTGGTAAGTGTTTTAAAGCAGCTTTTGCCGCTGCTTGTTTTTTCTCATCTTGGGTAGCATATAGACTCATGACATCACTCAACTTTTTTTCACATTTTGCGCAATTTTAAAACGCAAAGGTGCAGGGGTTTGTTACAATAAGTGGCTATTTTAAACTGTTACATGGAAAATTAACATGCTGTCTCGTTTGGTTCGACAAATTTTACAAGCAACGGTATATGACGTTGCAATCGAAACTCCACTCGAAGCAGCGCCACGAATTAGTGAAAAACTAAACAACAATATTCGCTTTAAACGCGAAGACCTTCAACCCGTTTTCTCTTTCAAACTACGCGGTGCTTATAACCGTATTAGTCAATTACCGAAATCTCAGTTGGAACGTGGCGTTATTACTGCTTCAGCAGGTAACCATGCTCAAGGTGTGGCTTTATCTGGTCAAAAGCTGGGGATTCGCGCCATTATCGTGATGCCAAAAACAACGCCAGATATTAAGGTACAAGCAGTTAAACGTTTGGGTGGCGAAGTGGTTTTGCATGGTGATTCTTTTGATGTTGCCAATAAATACGCGATTCAGCGTGCGCAAGATGAAGGTATGACTTTTATTCCGCCATATGATGATGAATTGGTGATGGCAGGTCAGGGCACGATTGCCAATGAAATTCTGCGTCAGTGGCGTGATGTTGAATATGTATTTGTTGCCGTAGGTGGTGGTGGACTCATTGCAGGCGTTGCAGCGTATTTGGGTGATGTTGCTCCTCACGTAAAAATCATTCCAGTCGAATATGATGAATCTGCTTGCCTGAAAGCCGCATTCGAACACAATGAACGTGTTATTTTGCCACAAGTCGGTTTATTTGCAGATGGTACTGCGGTTGCACAAATTGGTGAAAAACCCTTTGAAGTAATTCAGCTTCAAAAATCAGATAACTCTGGTCCAATTGTTGAACGCGATGTGATCTTGGTCAATACCGATGAAATTTGTGCTGCCATCAAAGACACTTTTGATGAATGCCGTAGCATTGTAGAACCATCTGGTGCAATGGCGCTGGCAGGTATCAAAAAATATATCGAACAACATCAAATTACAGATAAAAATATCGTTTCGATTGTTTGCGGTGCAAACATGAATTTTGACCGATTGCGTTATATTGCTGAACGTACAGAACTTGGCGAACGTAAAGAGGCCATTTTTGCTGTCACCATTCCTGAACAAAAAGGCGCCTTTTTAAATTTCTGCCGTGCATTACATGGACGCAATATTACAGAATTTAACTATCGTGCAAGCGATAGCGATGATGCTCAAGTTTTCGTCGGAATCAGTTTAAAATCTGGCGAAAAAGAACGTCATGACATTCACGAGTTACTTAAAAGCCAATATAATGTTGATGATTTATCCGATGACGAAGTTGCTAAGCTGCATATTCGCTATCTTATCGGTGGTCATGCCAATATCGAAAATGAACGCTTGTTTCGTGTTGAATTTCCAGAGCGACCCGGTGCACTTCTAACCTTCCTTGAACGCCTTGGACCTAGTCATAATATTAGCCTGTTCCATTATCGTAATCACGGTGCTGCCGAAGGACGTGTATTGGTAGGTTTACAGGCTACCGATACGCAAGAAAACCCAGATGTACTAATTGAAACATTGGAAAATATTACTTATCCATATGAAGAAATTACACACAATGTGGGTTATAAACGCTTTTTGCAGTAAAAATCGATTGTTCTCACCAACCGACATTCTTGCGAACTGTCGGTTTTTTTATATCTTTTTAACATTTCTTTGCGCTAGGCATAGACAGAAAATACTACACTCACTTTAATCAAAACATCTCTAAAACAATATCATTTACTTAGGCTAATTTATGGCGCAATTTGCAGTTATTGGATTAGGCAGCTTTGGAGCCACTGTTGCGACCGAACTGACTAAATTAAATCATGATGTGATTGGAATTGATTCTGTTAAACGCAATGTCGAAGACTTAAGTGACCAACTTACCCATGCTGTCATAGCTGATGCTAGTGATGAGCATGTACTCGAAGAATTGAATATCCAGAATTGTGAAACGGTAGTGGTCGCTATTGGTGAAGACATCGAGGCCAGCATCTTATGTGTACTTCATTTAAAAAATATGGGAGTTCCACAGATTTGGGTAAAAGCCAAAACAAAAGCACATCACATGATTCTTTCGCATTTACATGTTGATAAAATCATTCATCCTGAAGAAGATATGGGGGTTCGAATCGCTCAGGCTTTAAACTATCCGATGGTGAGTCGTTATATGGCCCTAGATAATGACCATTTCATTGTTAAAGTAGAAATTCCAAAGCATTTAAATGGTGTACATCTACTTGGTTTAATTAACGAAATGAGTGACGTAAAAACCATATTACTTAAACGTGGCAAAGACATCATTTATGAACCAGATCCTACTTGTCCTGTTCAGTCAAAAGATATTCTGATTCTTGAAGGCCACATTGATCAGTTAAAGAAACTATCTCGGCGTTTTTTACCTCATGAAAAAACAAAAAATTAATCAAAAAACATTTAATTTAAGCCCACCGTCAATGCTGGCGCTGGGTTTTTTAAGCTTCATTGTCGCAGGTACGTTACTGCTCAAACTTCCTATTTCGAATAATGGTCACTTAAGCTGGATGGATGCCTTTTTTACCGCGACATCCGCGGTGACCATTACAGGACTTTCTGTCATAAATATTGGACAATCCCTTACCCATGTCGGTCAAATCATTTTATTGTTTTTGATTCAATGTGGGGGGCTAGGTTTTATGACCTTTGCCATACTGGCTGCGCTTAGTTTAGCTCCCCAACTTGGCTTAAAACAGCAGCTCATGGCTCAAGATTCTATGGGTCAAACCAGTCTATCTAAAGTCACTTTTATTGCACAGGCCGTATTCATTTATACCCTAATCTTTGAATTAATGGGGACTTGTATCTTAACGTTTGCATGGATGAATCAATTCGGATTTTTTCATGCATTGTATTATGCTTTTTTTTATAGTATTTCAGCTTTCAATAATGCAGGATTTTCATTATTTCCAAATAATCTAATGAATTTTCAGACGCACTATATTGCCTGTTTAACCATCAGCTTTCTCTATATCTTAGGCGGTCTTGGCTTTCTGGTGATCATGGATATTAAAGAGCGTAAACGCTGGAAAAAACTCAGTCCTAATAGCAAAATTGTGATCATTAGTATCGCTATTTTGAACACCTCTGCTTTTCTTATTATCTGGTTATTAGAAGTCAATAATCCCCTCACCTTATACTCGATGAGCTTTAGCGAGCAAGCACTCAATGCATGGTTTCAAGCGACTGTTCCAAGGTCATCTGGATTCAATACCATTGATATTGCATCTATGAACAATAGTTCCACCCTTTTGACCATGTTTCTTATGTTTATTGGCGGAGGTTCACTCAGTACCGCTGGCGGGATAAAAGTAGGAACCTTTGTAATTCTAGTATTTAGTGTGATTGCTTTTTTAAAGCGTCATGATGAAGTTCGGATCTTCAATCACTCTATCTCCTATGAAAATACATTTAAAGCCTTAGCCGTTGTCGTGATTACCCTGATTTTGATCTTTATCGGCTTTTTTAGCATTCTGATTCTTGAGCCACACAAAAATTTTCTGGATCTGTTTTTTGAAATAGTATCGGCGGCATGTACTGTCGGATTATCAAGAGGTATTACCCCTCAGTTAAATAATAGTAGTCTTTTTGTGCTGTCATTATTGATGTATGCGGGACGACTTGGGCCTTTAACGCTGGCTTATCTGATTGCAACACCAAAGAAAAGCCGACTTAAACATCCGTCGGCTGATATTCAAATTGGTTAATGGTTGAGGAGTGTTCTACACTCCTCAAAGATATCCATCTGACCGTTCAGATCAATACCAGTTCATCAGTGAAACGCCCAAACCAACATAAGTTGCACGATGGTTATAATCAATCAGGCTTTCACCGTAACCATTAAATAACTGAAAATTTCCACGAAGCTTACCTGAAATTGGGAAAGCCCAATCAAACTGCACCGCACCATGCGATTTATCACCATCTTTTAATGAATGACGCAGCATTAAAGAAAAATCATTATCTTTCCAGCGATAAAAAGCAGTTAAATCACCACGTCCTACATAATCCTCGATATCGGGATTATTGTCGTTCTTGGCTTCTTCTTGAATACGAATCCATGGTCTGAGTACCAGCGCAAAATTATCTCGCTCTAATCCTATATTAAAGATGACACGATTCCAGCTTCTTGATAATGGATCAGAACGACCATTTGACTGGTGATTTAAAGTTACCCCCAAAAGTCGGCCGTTTAATCCCAAGAACTCATAATTGGTTCGGAAAATTAGGCTTGCCTCAGGTTCATAATTGGTTTCACGAAACGGACGTGACTCGTCTGCATTGTAAACCTGCCAACGAGAAGACTGGGTATACCCTAGCCATAAATCTCCGTTATTGCCAAAAATATTTTCCCAGGCTTTGGTTTTTAAAGATAATTGAAACTTGGATTCAGCCGAAGTTAAATTCTGATTTTCATGCACTGTATTTTCAGGATTTGGACTCGAAGGAAATTCATTCTTTTTAGATGTCCAAAAAATAGGTAATAAATAGACAGGTTTATAACCACGAATATTCCATGTACCTAATTTTGATTTTTCGGAGAGCTCCCAGCGCCTATCCAGTAAGGATGTATTCGGATCAATTCTTGGACCTTCAATCGCAAAAAGATTACCAATTTTTTCCTTAATAGATTGAGGATTGAGCTCAGACTGCTCTACCGACGGCGAAGGGTTCAAAGCAGCTTTTTGTTCAATAACTGGAGTTGTTTTTGCCGTATCTGCTACTTTAAACAGAGCATCATAACAAGCCAGACGATCTGAATTCGACTCCAAACCAATGCAAGCCGCAGGACTGGTGGGCGTAATTGTTGCAGAAGTCTGTACAGCTTCAATTGCATGTGCATGCGACATACACAATGAACCTACCACACCGAACACGCCCAAACTTGTGGGAATCCCCTCAATAAATCTAAACGCCATAAACAATCTCCAGTGGCATTATTTTTTTACTTCACTTGTTGAATACTAAAACCCAATTGTTCAAGTTCCTGACGCTTTGCGAATGGTGCAACGACCGCTCGGGTCACCTGTTGCTCTTGCAGGTAATGCTGTGCAACGCGTTTTAAATCATCAAGAGTTACATTAAGAAGACGTGTGCGTAATGTCTTTCTAAATGCAGGCGTGCGTGCATGCAATAATGCATAACATGCTGTAATCGCTTCCCCAGCAGGAGATCCTGGTTTATCCATACTTGAGACCAAACCTAAAATCGCTTCTTCAAGCTGATGTGGCTGCTGAGATGTATGTAACAACCAATCAATACTTGCTTCGAAATCCTGAAATGTTTCTGCCAAACGCGGATCACGGTAGCTATAAAAACGGAATGAACAAGCATTACCATCATAACTTGCACCTCCACCATAAGCACCGCCTTTCTCACGAATGGCACTGTGTAAATACCCATTACGCAAGTAGGCAGCCAGCACCATCAGTGGAGCAGCATCTGGATGAGTGACCTCAACCGCTGGATATGCGGATGCACAGAACTGGACATTGGTCTGAATCAACCACGCTTCATCCTGATTATGATTTTGCTGTGCCAGATGCTGAATCTCTATTACATCACTTTCAATTTCAAGATGATCCCAAACAGTTTGAATATCTTCGACCAATGCATCTGCAAACTGTTCTTCACAAACCAATAAGAACTGTTTTGGTGCCTGTAGTAATTTTAAATGAATGGCTTTTAATTCATGGATCAGCGCATCATACGCAGATTCGTCCTGCTCGATTTGATCTACTAGATTACTCAGCCAGTTTAATGCCCCAAGCCCAGTATTATGGTAGTCACGTTGTGCCAATGCACTCATATTACGAGAAGCAATCTGCATCGCATAGCTATGACCTGAACCCGATAAACGTGATATCCAGCGTGTTTTACGTTGTTGCAATAGCTCGATAATTCGGTCTTTTTCATCAAAGCGCAATTTTTCAAATGCGAGTTTAAGCAGCTGAATCGCATCGCGCTTTTCATTGAGCGATTTGGTGGTTAAAGTTAACCATGCGCTAATCTTATTTTTGTCATCAACCTTGCTGCGTAATGAAGCCCCCATTCCCAGACCACCACTTACCGCAGTTTGCAATTGCTGTAAAGTGAGATAATCATATTCGCCTGCACCCACTTCTCCCATTAAAATGGAGAGTAGATTAAAATAAGGTGAATGCACAACCTCATCTGGAATCTCAATCAATACTTGCTGATAGTAAATGCCGTTAGTACCAGCATGATATAGATTTAACGGATAATCGTGTCGATTTGAAATAATTTCTCGAAGCTGCCCTTGTACAATATGTAAGTCTGCAGGTACATCTTCCAAGCCAACTTTAGGTAATAAATCTAGATCATCAGGCGTATCCTGACGCTGATTTAAAGCTTCTGTATTGGCATTGATTTGAGCGCGATCTTCTTCTGTTAAATGTGCGCCGATTTCTGCCAAACGTGCTTTTTCCTCAGCCTGATCTTTCATTGATTTTTCAGCATCTGGTACTAATGTCATTTGAACACGATGCGGATTATCCAGCAAATGCGTCTGAATCAAATTTGACAACCACATTGGATCTTTCAGTTCTTCTTTCACTTGTTCAATGGCTGTATCCACATCCCAAACATGAACTGGATCATTATGGTGGATCGCACTGCTTAAACCATTTAGAATCAGACTTAAACCATAAGGCATACCATCGCCATTGATTTCACGCTGATGGAGTTCAATCTGGTGCAAAATGGCATCTACCAATGCCTGATCAACTGGTTGAGATGCAACTTGCTGAAGAATATTAAGCACACCTTCTCTAAATTCATCTGCATGGGCCGCATTTGAACCTTGAACACCACAGTAAAAAGTCATTTCAAAGTTTGAATCATCGACACCCATCAATGGGCCAGTCGATTGGGCATAACCACAGGTTTCCAAATAATGACGCAGTGGTGAGGCCGAATTTTCAAGTAAAATACCCTCAACCAGACGCAAGCCTAAACGTAACTTAATATCACTTGCCTGCGGTAACAACCATGCCAGTACATGATAGGTTTTGTCGTCTAAATCTTCACTGTCAACTGCATAGGTTTCAGTCACCTGAATAGGTGTAGCAAGGCGTTTTTCAGGCTTAGAATATAAAGTTGTGCCTTTTTCAAATTTGGACAGTGCCAGCTTTTCAAATTGCTCCTGCAAATCATAAGCATTTTGATTGCCAAAAGTCATAAACACAGCATTACTGGGATGATAATGCGACTTATAAAAATCAACCAATTGTTCATAACTTAGGTCTGGAATATCTTTCGGATCACCACCAGAGTTATAGTGATAAGTCGTTTCTGGAAATAAATGATACGCCAACTGATGATACAGCTGATCTGAAGGTGCACTCATGGCACCTTTCATCTCATTAAATACCACACCTTTATATACAGGCTCGCCATTTTCAAGCTCAATGCGAATTCCTTCTTGAGCGAAATCAAGCGGATTCAAATTGGCAGCAAAAGCAGCATCCAAATAAACAGACAATAGATTCTGAAAATCTTTTTTATTTTGTGTTGCAAATGGATAAGCAGTCCAGTCTGCCGATGTGAACGCATTCATGAAGGTATTGAGTGAGCGGCGGATCATCAAAAAGAATGGATCACGCACTGGAAACTTTTCTGAGCCACACAGCGCAGTGTGCTCAAGAATATGGGCCGTGCCTTTTGAGTCCATAGGTTGTGTACGAAATGCAACCAAAAAGACATTTTCATCGTGAGATGTAGCCAAGTGATAATGCACAGCACCCGTCACTTTGTGAGCATATTCAGAGACCAAAATATCTAAGGCCTCAACATGGTGTTGACGTACCAACTGAAACGCAGGATGGACAGTTTGATTAATGGTTTCAGTGACATCGACAGTCATGTGATCTCCTACAATTTTCTAAATTTTAACTTGATGCCATTATAGCCTTAGTCTTTATACGAATTGCTATTTTTAATCCGACTCAATTGCTTTGTTTTGATTTTTTTTGTGCAAATTTAATAAAGACTATACAAATAGATCGCGATTAGCGGCTTTTTATAATGACTGTATTCATTGAATAACGCCTGATATCCTATTTTTGAATCAAACTGTACATCAAACTCTGAGATGAATTTAATTCATCAATATACTGCTATTGTGAGCAATAGTGTAAAATTCGCGTTTTTAAATTTAGATGTGAATATAACATGGCAACTGTTGATCTTTTTGCAATTGGTAATGCGCTTATTGACCAAGAATTTAAAGTGACTGATCAATTTCTTGGTGAAGCAGGTTTGCAAAAAGGCACCATGCAATTGACAGATGGTGAAACACAGGCAGCGCTGTACGAAAAATTACAAGCCACACAAGACTATAAGGGTCAGGCAAGCGGCGGTTCGGCTGCAAATACCACGGTCGCCTTCAGCTCACTCGGTGGCTCAGCATTTTATGGATGTCGTGTTGGAAATGATGAACTTGGCGCAATTTATCTCAATGGTTTGAATGATGCAGATATCGTAACGTCTGAAAAATCACTAACTACAGGCACCACTGGAACGTGTATGGTGCTGATCAGTCCTGATACCGAACGAACCATGCATACCTATCTTGGTATTACCACTGAATTATCAGAACAGCAAATCGACTATACATCACTAAAAACTGCTCAATGGCTTTATATCGAAGGTTATCTTTCAACCAGTCCTACGGCCCGTCAAGCTGTGAAACAAGCGCGTAAAATCGCGCGTGAACATGGTGTAAAAATCGCACTTTCACTCTCAGATCCAGCTATGGTTCAATACGCACGCGAGGGTTTGGATGAAATGATCGATGATGGTGTCGATGTATTATTCTGTAATGAGCAAGAAGCCTTGATGTACACCGAAACTCAAACACTCGATGAAGCTTTTAGTCGTTTAAAACAAAAAAATCATACTGTGGTTGTTACACAAAGTGCAAAAGGTGCATCTGTTTCAAATCCACATACACATTTTCATTTGAGTGGTCGCCGTGTTACTGCAATCGATGCCAATGGAGCAGGCGATGCGTTTGCGGGTGCGTTCTTGTTTGCCTTGAATCATGGCATGTCTCTTGAAGATGCTACTCAGCTTTCTATTCTGATTTCAAGTGAAGTTGTTTCGCAGTATGGTCCACGTTTGGCAGTTGAAAGTTATGCTACACTGCTCAGAAACTTTCTAACTGAATGTGCTTAAAATGGAAAAGATTTGCATGACGGAAGACATTCCAGAACGTGAAGCGCGTGCATTTGATCATGTACACGGAGAAACCTTTTTTATTACTCAGCGTGATGGCATGTTTTATGCCTATCAGAATGTATGCCCACATCTTCATGTCGAACTTGAATTCCTTGAAAATCAGTTTTTAGATCAAGATCAAGAATTTATTCAATGTTCGACTCATGGTGCATTATTTGATGTTGAAACGGGTCAATGTATTTCAGGCCCATGTTTGGGAGAAGCTTTAACCAAAGTCAATATTAAGGTACATTCTGACGGCGGTATATATCTGGCAGAATAAAAGGATTTTCGGTCATGATTGAGTTTTTGCTGAATTATTATTTCATGCCTTTTAATTTGAGTGTGATTGCTCTTCTCATCCTCAGCATGGCCGAGACGATTGGAATTTATATTGGATTAAGACCCAGTACTTTTCTTAAAAAATTTTTACCCCGATGGCTATCTAACTCGCCTTTAGTCAATGTTAAATTTTCAAAAGTTCTCATTCTGGTTTTTTTTCTCATCAACTTTAGTTTTGCAGGTTACTTTTTACAACTGTGTGTATTCGCTCAACAGCAGTTTTTTATTTCACCTTTTTACCTGATTATTCCTGCGCTCATTATTGGAATTTTTTTTACTGTATTTATGATTCACTGTCTGGATCAAGTGATCAAGCCTCAGGTTGAGCATCAATACAGCAGCTTGCTTGGTCGTTTGGCTACGATCTCAAGTGGCAGTGCTCGTCCTGGTTTTTCGGCACAAGCCCGTGTACGCGATGAGTTTGGACAATTACATTATGTACAGGTAGAACCTGAGTTTGGAGAGCTAGAATTACAGTCTCAGGTGATTCTGATTCGTTTTAGACAGACGCACTATATTGCCAAAAGAATCTCTGCTTCTAATCACCTGTTTACTCCAGAATAATAATTTCAGATATGATGTGAAGAAACAGCAATCCATTCATATCTTTAAAATTGTCAACTCTCTGTTTGAATTAAGAAATATTCATAATAAAAAAGGAATACCAAAGTATTCCTTTTTTATTAATCTGTTTTATTTAGCGTTTGGGCAAAGGAATATACTGTGAATCCTGATTTTGCGTCTTGCGCTCACCTACTTTTACACGCAGATTTTCACGTTTACTATTACGCTCGACTTCAAGTGTAATCATACTTGCTGGCTGCTGTAGAGCAACATAATTAATAAGATGAGAAACTGACGTGATTTGCTCATCATTCACTTTAAGAATCTTATCACCAATTTTCACGCCACCTTGTGCCGCTGGTCCATTTTGTAGAACATCAGCTACCACCACACCCGCCTGTTTCGGTGCTAAAACGTCGTCTTGTGTAGGTGCAACCAGACTAATTCCTAGCCAGCCACGTATCACACGACCATCTTTCAAAATTGAATTTAATACCTGTTGGCAAACACGAGCTGGAATAGCAAATCCGATACCCAGTGAACCACCAGATTGTGAGAAAATCGCCGTATTGATCCCTACCAAATTTCCGGCAACATCAATCAAAGCGCCACCAGAGTTGCCTGGATTAATTGCAGCATCAGTCTGGATAAAGTCTTCATACGTATTAATGCCCAGATCTGATCGCCCTGTTGCCGAAATGATACCTTGTGTGACAGTTTGTCCGACACCAAAAGGATTCCCAATCGCAAGTACTACATCCCCAACTTCATTTCCGCTCAATTTGAATGGCAAGACTGGTAGCTTGTCCAAGTCAATCTTGATGACAGCCAAGTCTGTATCTGGGTCTGTACCAATCACTTTTGCTTCGGCACGTCTACCATCATAAAGCGCCACAACAATTTGATCGGCCTGAGCAATCACGTGATTATTTGTTAGGATATAACCATCTGCACGCACAATCACACCAGAACCCAAACTATTTTCATTTTTTTGGTCAAGCTGATTTGGAACTTGATTGCCAAAGAACTCACGAAACGTTGGATCGTTCAATAAAGGATGATCGAGCTTCTTCACTTTCTGTGTGGTAAAAATATTCACGACAGCAGGTGCAGCAACTTTTACAGCCGCACTGTAAGACACCACTCCTCCCGACCTTGAAGTATCCACCAGCGATTCAACCTTTTCGGCTGGCATCTTTACGCCATCAGCCGCAATGGTAGGTTTTGGCTGCTGTGATTTTTGCCATGCAATGAAGCTCAAAATCACAATGATGAGCAACACCCAAGGTAACCATATAAAAGTACGACGCACGTATACATCCTCTAAATATTTTAATGTGTTGAAGGAAATATATTTTTCGTTATTTTAAAGCATATCATCTAGGATGGTTTAAACACCTAAAAAAGATTTGTCTAGCTTTAGTTACATTTGAAAATATGCTGTTATAAGATTTGGTTTAGGTTAAATATCAGATTAAGGTTAGTTTCATGGCCCATCTTAATGAAATCGTACAATGGTGCGATCAGACACTCAGTTCAAATCAGTTTAAAGACTATGCTCCAAATGGTCTTCAAATTGAAGGTGCCAGTGAGGTCAATCATATCTTATGTGCTGTGACTGCATCAGATGCTGCTATTGACGCGGCAATTGAAGCAGGTGCCAATGTATTGCTTGTCCATCATGGTTATTTCTGGAAAGGCGAACCTTACCCCATTACTGGCATGCGTGGTCGACGCATCAAAAAACTGATTCAACATAATATTTCCCTACTCGCCTATCATTTGCCCTTAGATGCCCATCCATCTTTAGGCAATAATGCAGCCATTGCAGACTTACTCGAACTTAAACATATTGAGGCACTAGATCCAAACGAAAAATTTCCAATTGGCAATATTGGTGATCTAAAACAAGCACTTTCCCCAGAAGCATTCAAAGCAAAATTACAAGACGTATTTGATTTCAATATCATCCACTTACCTGCACAAGTTGAATCGATACAGAAAGTGGGTTTTTGTACGGGTGGCGCTCAGGATTTTATTCATCAGGCAGCCGTGCAAGGTTGCGATGCCTATATTTCTGGTGAAGTCAGTGAGCGTACTTTCTATGAAGCGCAAGAATTAAATGTTCATTACTATGCCTGTGGCCATCACGCAACTGAACGTTACGGCGTGCAACGCCTTGGAAAAGCTTTAAGCGAACACTTTTCACTCGAATACACTTATTTTGAGTTGAATAATCCCATTTAAGACGTATTTATTACAGGTAAAGCTTTATACGTATTAATTCGAGCTTTATTGTGTATTGTTATTTAAATCGATGCCCTATTGCATAAATAATCATTTACAATAGAGCCACTAAATCAAGGGACTGTGAGCTTTTTGCTCAAAAAATACTTTATTAAGAAAAGTATCAGCAGTTCCTTAAATACCCAGCTAACGCAAGGAAATTAGACATGACAACCATTACTTTACCTGCATTACCTTATGCTTACGATGCGCTTGAGCCACACATTTCTAAAGAAACTTTAGAATATCATCACGATAAGCATCATCAAACTTATGTGACTAACCTCAACAACCTGATCAAAGGTACAGAGCTTGAAGGTCAGGAACTTGAAGACATCATTAAAGCAAGTGCAGGTGATTCATCTAAAGCAGGTATTTTCAACAATGCTGCACAAGTATGGAACCACACGTTCTACTGGAACTCGATTGCTCCAAACGGTGGTGGTAAACCAACTGGCGCACTTGCTGCAAAAATTGATGAAGCGTTTGGTTCATATGAAAAATTTGCAGAAGAATTCACCACTGCTGCAACCACTCAATTTGGTTCAGGCTGGGCTTGGTTAGTCGCTGACGAAATCAATGGTAAACTTTCAATTACTAAAACGTCTAACGCAGATACTCCACTTGCACATGGTCAAGTTGCTGTATTAACGATTGATGTATGGGAACATGCTTACTATATCGATTACCGTAATGCACGTCCTAAATACATTTCGACTTTCCTTGAAAGCCTAGTCAACTGGGATTATGCGAATGCTAAACTTGCAGGCCAACCTGCTGGTGTAGAAAAATAATTTTATTATTTTTCAAAAAGACCACTCTTTATTGAGTGGTTTTTTTACATCAGAAAAACAAAAGATGGATAATAAAACACCACAACCCACTGTTTTGTTTATAATTAAGTCAATCAACAACATAAATTAAAACATTTGCTTGACCAAGTAAAAGCTTCTGCATAAAATGCGCATCAGATTCTCCAATAGCTCAGTCGGTAGAGCGACGGACTGTTAATCCGCAGGTCCCTGGTTCGAGCCCAGGTTGGAGAGCCACTGCTAATCTCCCATAGCTCAGTCGGTAGAGCGACGGACTGTTAATCCGCAGGTCCCTGGTTCGAGCCCAGGTGGGAGAGCCAGATTCAAAACCCTCATATTGATTCAATATGAGGGTTTTTTAATGCTCTTTTTCCTACATAAAAAAGCAGCGCGTTAGACACTGCTTCCTTGTCTCTCGTTTAGGATTAAACGACATAACGATCTGGGCGATGATTTAGCGTTAAAATCAGATTTAAAATCACAGCTCCCAATATTGAAATCAATAATAACGGAAAACTAATGAATGCCATCGAAGCCACTAGAATACAAATATCTAACCCCATCTGAATTTTTCCAGCAGGAATTTTGTAGCGTTCTTGAAGAAATAAAACCAATAAATTAAAACCACCCAAGCTAGAACGATGCCGAAACAAAATCAAGAAACCCAAGCCCATAAAAACATTTGCCAAAATAGTGGCATATAGAGGAGATAATGCATCAAGATGAATAAATAGAGGATGCACTTCAGTTAAAATGGATAACAATCCAACAGCCAAAAAGGTTTTAATGACCATCGGTGTACCAAGTCGCTTGAAAGCAAGATAATAAAATGGAATATTGATCGTAAAAAAGACCAATCCAAATTTTATTCCAGTCATGTAATGAATCAAAAGTGATAATCCAGCAGTTCCCCCTGTCATGGCTCCTGCTTTTTGCATCAACATCATGCCAAATGAAATAATAAAGGTCGCAATGACCATCGCCAGCATATCTTCAATCGATGAATGCGATTTTTTAGGAATAGTCACTAGAAAATCATTGGGTTTAGCCATGTGTGTCATTTGACTTTCCTGTATTCATCATCTGATGATTTTCTTTAATACGCTCTAATACAATAGAGGTATTAAAGTTCCCAATACTAATATTGAGTGACATTAACTGATTGATTAACTGACTCATCTGATTCAAATCTTCTACCGTCACTTTGAGTACATAGTCATAACTTCCCGTCAGCTTATACACCTCACGAATCATTGATTCATTTTTCACAAAATCCAAAAATTTTTCTAAAGTTTCCAAACTATAATGCTGTAATTTAATCTCGATCATCCCCATAATGGGTTGTTTCTCTGCTTGTGGATGAACCTGCGCAAAATAACCAATAATCATGCCCTTTTGCTCAAGTGCAATCCGACGACGCGAACATTGTGATGTTGATAAACCAATAATCTCTGAAAGTTCCTGATTACTCAAACGCCCATTGCTTTGCAAATGCCGTAAGATTTTATAATCGTAATCATCCAAACCTTGACTCATTTAAACTACCTCAAATTAACTGATCAGTGATTTATTGATCCAATACAGACTCAGTCATCTTACTGGCTGGTGCCTTAAAACGATAAAAAATATAAAGAATTCCTAGCCACACAGGAACCAAAAATACAGCGATACGCATCTCTGAGGTGTAGCTCATGATCAGTAGAATAAAAAATACAAATGCAATTGTAATATAATTGGTAAATGGTGCACCCAAACTTCTAAAAATTGGTTTACGGCCTGCTTCTAGCATGTATTGACGAAATTTAAGATGAGTAATCGAAATCATGAGCCAATTAATCACCAGAGCAGCAACTACCAGCATCATGAGAAGATTAAAAGCTTTCTCAGGCATTACATAATTCAACAATACGCAAAGCGCCGTTACCATTACTGATGCATACACTGCATACACTGGAATACCTCGCGCATTCACGCGCTTTAACAGCTTAGGTGCATTGCCCTGTTCGGCCAACCCCAAAAGCATACGACTATTACTATATACACAACTGTTATACACCGATATTGCGGCAATCAGTACAACCATATTCAAGACATGTGCCACGCCCGTATTATTTAAAGACTGGAAAATCATCACAAAAGGACTTCCCCCTTGTGCCACTTGATTCCAAGGATAAAGACTCAACAATATAGCAATTGCACCGATATAAAAGATCAGAATCCGATAAACAATTTGATTGGTTGCTTTCGGAATAGTTTGCGTTGGATTTTTCGTTTCTGCTGCTGCTATACCCACCAATTCCAGGCCACCAAAAGCAAACATGATGAATGCCATAGCAATGATTAGCCCTGTCCAACCATTGGGCATAAATCCACCATGTTGCCACAAGTTTGCAATTCCAGCATGAGCCCCTGCTGTTCCACTCAGTAGTAAATACGCACCAAATCCAATCATGCTAATAATCGCAATAATCTTAATGCACGAAAACCAGAACTCAAGCTCACCAAAAAATCGAACATTAATAAGATTGATAGCATTGATTAAGACAAAGAAGACCAATGCTGTCAGCCAAGTCGGAATTTGCGGCCACCAAAATTGCACAAAAATACCAATTGCGCTCAGCTCCGCCATACTTACCAATACATACAGCACCCAATAATTCCAACCAGACATGAAGCCTGCCATAGAGCTCCAATATTTATGTGCAAAATAACTAAATGATCCACTTACAGGCTCTTCTACCACCATCTCCCCTAACTGTCGCATAATTAAAAATGCAATCATCCCCGCAATCGCATACCCCAACAGAACAGCAGGTCCAGCCAACTGAATCGTATGTGAAATACCTAAAAATAATCCTGTACCTATAGCACCACCAAGTGCAATCAACTGGACATGTCTATTTGATAGTCCTTTCTTTAATTCATGCGCATGCTGATCTGTCATTCAAATTTACCCTAATTATAGCAATGCAATAAATTTGCAATTTATGTGCCATATCAGGATGTATACTCATTAAAAATACATATTAGCAATAATTTTGCAAAAACATTAACAATTACAAAATTCGTGCATCAAAATAACGCATCCGTATTTCTATCCTGCACCCAATATACCCAATCACATGCAAATTAAGGTTTGCGAATAATTTTGCTTATTTTTAAGGCATTCAAATGTTTTTTTGAATTATTTCATTATTATGGGTTGACCAATGTTAGCTAGCCCCCTAGAATGCGTTCCAGATTCTCCCATAGCTCAGTCGGTAGAGCGACGGACTGTTAATCCGCAGGTCCCTGGTTCGAGCCCAGGTGGGAGAGCCAAGATTTTGAAAACCCACTCATTTGCGAGTGGGTTTTTCTTTTGGGTGATATCAATACGGTGTTTGGTCTGGTTCAAATATTCTTTATTATTGTTGGTTGTCTAACCACGCTTGCGCTTGTTTTACTTGTTCTAAAGTCTGTTCTTTTTAGAAAAAAACAATTTTTTGCTCGTCCCGTAATTACAACATTTGAATCTAAAATGTTTTTCCAGCTCAAACAAGCTTTTCCTCAACATCATGTTTTAGCACAAGTCGCATTTAGCGCACTTATCACCAGCGATCAATACAAAGTCAGGCAGCAATTCAATCGCAAGGTCACTGATTTTGTGATCCTCAACGAAAAACTGATTGTTATCGCTATTATTGAGTTAGATGATCCGAGTCATCTAGATAAGGTAGAACAAGACCGATTACGTGACCAGATGCTGAATGAAGCAGGCTATCGTGTACTCCGCTATACAGAGATCCCATCGATACGCCAATTATCTAAAGACCTCTCAAAATAACCTCATGGCTGGGTTATTGTGAGTCAGATTGCTTTTTCTGTGCATGTCGCTGAGCAATTTCTTCATGTTGCTGCTTGTAACGTTTCTGGTTTTCTGCATCACTTTTTGCAGCCAAAAATGCCAGAGCAATGATCGCAATAGGAATCAATAACCCCAGTCCCATTAATAGCCATGGCACTTGCTTTTTTTTAGAAATGGTTTGATTTGTATTCATCAAGCCTGTATCGCCCTATTACTCAATATAAACCCAACCAATATAACAAACTCTTTCTTCAATAGAAGCTATCCTGCCCAAAAAAGGCTGATATCAAATACAAAAAAGCCTGCTTATGCAGGCTCTCTATTATCGTGACTTAATCACACAACGATAATTTCAATTTATGAATGACCTGTCGTACTCACAGGCACGATGTCATCTACGATATGCGCATCTTCAATCACTTCATCATGCTCATGTGCTTCAGTTTTAGCAACTACTGCTGTCGCAATACTGTTTCCAATCACATTGGTTGCAGAGCGGCCCATATCCAAGAACTGATCAATTGCCAAGATCAATAAAATACCAGCTTCTGGTAGCTTAAACATAGTCAAGGTCGCTGCGATGACAACAATCGAAGCACGAGATACACCTGCAATTCCTTTACTGGTAATCATTAAAGTCAGTAGGATCATAATTTGCTGTGTAAAACTCAAATCAATATTGTAGGCCTGTGCAATAAATAATACTGCAAAGGACATATACATCATCGACCCATCAAGATTGAACGAATATCCTAAAGGAAGCACAAAGCTCGAGATTCGTTTAGGTACACCAAACTTGTTTAAACCTGCAATTATTTTTGGATAAGCAGATTCGCTGCTTGATGTCGCAAAAGCAAGAGCAGCGGGTTCACGCATAATTCCCAATAAACGAAATACATCTTTTTTCAGGAAAATATAACCCACTGAAATCAAAACCAACCACAACAATGCCAGACCCGTATAAAACTGACCAATAAATACACTGTAATCAATAATTAACATTGGACCTTTAACCGCGATTGCAGCAGCAATTGCAGCAAACACAGCCACTGGAGCAAAAGCCATGACATAGTCAGTAATCTTGAACATAATTCTGGCGAGCTCATCAATCAGGCGCGCAATCACCGTACCTTCTTTGGTTTGATGGTTGACATAAGCCAATGCTGCACCAAAGAAAATAGAAAATACGAGAATCTGCAAAATTTCATTGTTTGCCATAGCTTCTGCAAAACTACGCGGGAAAATATGCGTAATGAAATTCTGTAATGTCAAATTGGCTGTGGTTACACCAATATCCACATGCTCAACAGGAATGGCAAGATTCATCCCTGCGCCTGGCTGAAAGAAGTTTGCCAAGCCCATACCCAGTAACAAGGAAATAAGAGAAGCACCGATGAACCAGCTCATGGCTTTTAATGTCACTGAGCCTAAAGATGAAGATTTACCCATTGAAATCAGACCAGATACAATGGTTGCAAAAACCAATGGACCGATGATCATTTTAATTAATCTTAAAAATACATCTGTCACAATTTTAAAGTACGATGCGATTTCTGCAGTTTGAGTTTCATTTAATGCACTGTGACATGCCCACCCAACAAGAATCCCTGAGACCATTGCAATCAAAATATATTTGAGCAATTTTTTCTGATTCATACATTATTTCCTTTTAGCAATCACTTTTCATCGAAGAATCTAAAGATATTGCATAACTTTCTTCGATGAACATTCCATGTTTATCAAACCACGTAATCACTTTTAAATTGCTTACGAAATATTCGATATCACCTATTTTTCGCAAGTTTTACCTCTTTTGAATTAAAAGAAAAATGCAAAAAACAATTTATCTATGCAAAAAATGCATAGTTGATTATTAAATGTATATTTAAAATGCTATATGAATGACAAATTTTTAAATTTTGAGCTTGGTAGTCTTATAAAAATAGAATTATATTTTTTATAGGTTTTTAGTAAAGCATTTAAAAACAAACTGAAATACTAAAGCAGTGTTTTTTAAGTCCAAACACTATCTAAACAAACACATTGATTTATCACACAACTTTTCAACAATTTTCTAAAAACTCAATACATAATGGGCTTACCATTTTTTATTGAACGACATAAAAAAACCCACCATAATTATGGTGGGTTTTTATGCCATTTAACTCTGGCTAGAGTAGATAAAGTTAAGATTTACTTTACCTTTATATGGTGGGGGCGAAGAGACTCGAACTCTTACACCTTGCGGCGCTGGAACCTAAATCCAGTGCGTCTACCAATTTCGCCACGCCCCCAAAACTGGGTTTTACAACAATATCTGGCAGAGGATCAAGGACTCGAACCTTGACGAACGGTTTTGGAGACCGTCATGCTACCATTACACCAATCCTCTATCACTTTGATCTTATTCAGATCTTTAAAGCATATATTTTGCTTTAAAATTGGTGGGGGCGAAGAGACTCGAACTCTTACACCTTGCGGCGCTGGAACCTAAATCCAGTGCGTCTACCAATTTCGCCACGCCCCCGATGGCTGTGTATATTATTGATAAAGCTTCCTCATGACAAGTCTTTTTTTGAAAAAAACATTTGGTTGTTTAAATAAAAAACAAATCAAGGGTTTATGTTTATTATATCGACAATTTAAGCTGTTCAAAGCTTATTTTTGCCTGTTTGACTGTCGCGCAACGTTGCTCTTTTTGCTTTGCAAGCAAGATTTTAAATAATGGAAGAAGATGCTGATATCGCTCAGGTAACACGGGATAAAATTTCTGACAATGCAAATATGCCCAATCCCGATAACCTTTTGCATAAAGACGTGTTTCGCTGAGCCATTCATACAAAATAATGCCAAATGCATAAAGATCACTCTGTATCGTCTTATAACTTCCATGAAATAATTCTGGAGCCATCAAACGAGGCGTTGCCGTCATTTCTTGCAATGCAATATGACATGACGGATAAATTGCCTGTTCAAAATCAATTAAACATACGCTTCCATTAAATTTAACGAAATGCTCTGCTTTAAGATCACCATGAATACAATTTATACCTTCAAATTCAGCCAGAGCGCCTAACATCTTATCTATAGTTGTATAAATTTCTTTTAAACTTAGTTCAGAAGCAGGTAGATGAAATACGGGTTCTGCATGTGGTAAAACAATGGCGTAAGGTTCTATAGGCTCGCTATGTTCGATCTGGGTCTTATCAATGATTTGAACAGGTAAAATATGCGTGAGGTATTGCTCTGCCCATTGATAAAAAGACAGTTCGTTATAAAACGAGCGTTGAGTCGAACTCTCTCCCCGACTACATTGCAACTTTAACCAATATAGTTGATTCTGACGTTCGAATGTATATAAGCGGCGCCCAAGTGCATAACGCCGAGCTTTTGTTGTTAAAGTCAAATTTTGTAATACAAACATAAATTAAGCACTGGCTTTTTCAGCTTGTATATATCGATTTTTTTGATAATCCAGTACCTCGATACAGTGCTGAATCGTTTTACCAATCCGAGCATGTGTTTCAATGGCAGAAATTTTTGGCCATGTGGCACGCTCTCCCTGCTGTTGAAGTAACTTAAATAAGTGTGGTCGAGGGTTTTGCAGCATATATGCATACTGCCGCAGATTGAACGGCGCAATGATATTGACGTCACCATAATACCTCTGCCCCACTATGCCATAACCATGATCAAGCAAGCGTCTGACTGGCGGAACATTGCCTAATCGTTCACGGGTAAAATCCATGATGCCTAATGAAATCACTTTACCTTGACGACGTAAAATACGTTGCGGCCAACTCAGAATATCCTTTCGATAGCGTGATGCATCGCTCTGCATAAAAGGAACCACATGCGGATTGACTTGACTGGCAATCGTATAATTCAAATTATATAAACGCGCCATTTTTTCCTGTGGAAAATCACTTCTAACGCTGCCATCTACCCATTTAGTATTGGCCATATAAGGCGTATGGCTACCGTCACGTTTTTTACTGGTCAGACGTACAGGCGGAAATAAAACAGGCACTGCACATGAAGCCAACACAGCACTCCAGACCAAAAGATTAGGTGCAGTGTACGCATTTAAGATTCTTGCATTTTGCGAGCCATCATAAGGAGCAACAGCAACATTAATATGCAATCCAGATCTTTCATACGCTTCTGAAAAGGTTAAGTCGCCCAGATTTTCAATCAAAAACTTTTTCAGATATTTCACATCCGCAAAACCGCCATTTCCTTTAAGCAGGTCTCTGACACCACGAAAATGAAAAGCCTCACTAAAAAAGTTTTCGCCTAATAAAATTTTCTGAAATTCTGATGCAGTTGAAGTACCAAGCATACCAGCCATAATCGCACCAGCACTTGAGCCTGATAACACTCTCGGCATCAAATCTTGCTGGATCAGAGTTTTACATACTCCACTATGAAACAAACCCAAAGTAGCACCACCTGAAAACATGAGTGCTGGCTGTCCATAGGTCTTTTGACAATTTTTAAAGAATTTGAGTTTCTCTGCCACCGTTAAGGTCTGACATTGACTTGCCGCAATAAATGCGAGTGATAAAGATACTTCCTCAATATAGTCCTCGATAATTTGCTTGGTTCCAACATAAGTGGCTGCAAAAAGCATTGGATGTCCAATGTTGGCAATATCATGCGTTAATCCCTCCTGTAACAGATATACAGAATCCATGACGCGCTGTTGCAGGCGATATTTACGTAATAAATTGAGTCGGTATGAGATCAGCTCAGCATCAAAATAGGCAGAACAGTTATCATATTTCCATTCTTGCAAACCCGTTTCTTCATCGAGTTGCAATGCGGTAGATTTCCACTCTTCATAGCTTTCGGCATTTTCAAGCTGGTATTTTAATTTTTTTATGCGATGAGCTTGATAAGGATTCATATCTGACTTTTTTATGCCTAACATACGTTGTCCTATGTTGGTTTCCGTTGTAGAAACTATGCAATGCTTAAAGACCGAGATCAATTGCGAAAATGTTCTGATCTTCTCTGATTTAAGATAGCCCTTCCAACAAATGATGAGTACATATACTCTATAGCTTATCTTTTGTATTGTTGTGAATGTGAAGACACATGGCTAGCTTAGATTTACCTGATCATTTAATCCACACCTTATCACAAGTTTTAAATCAGCTACATGAGGTTCTACCAAAGATTCGTCAAGAACCTGATTTCTCAGCACCTGCATTTAAATGGCAAGATAAACAACTTAAGCCCATTTTTGACCCCAAAAAATTTGATTTGGATGATTTAAAAGGGATCGAAACACAAAAGAAAAAAATTATTCAGAATACCTTACAGTTTTTACAGGGTCTGCCAGCTAACGATATTTTACTTACTGGATCACGCGGAACAGGCAAATCAACCATTGTTCGAGCACTTTTGAACACGTACCAACATCAGGGATTAAGGCTGATTGAAATTGAGCGTGATGATTTACGTGACCTCCCCCTCATTCAGAACATTATTGCAGATCGCGCTGAAAAATTTATTGTGTATTGTGATGACTTGGCATTCAATGCCGAAGATGAAAACTATCGTAGTTTAAAAAGCGTACTGGATGGCTCACTACAATCTGGTTCCAGTAATTTTATTATTTATGCAACAAGTAACCGTCGTCATCTTTTGCCAGAATTTATGCACGAAAATACCCCAGTTACCAAGGTAGATGTCCCTCAATATAAAGAATTACATCCACAAGAAGCGATTGAAGAAAAAATTTCTCTTTCAGACCGATTTGGTATGTGGCTGTCTTTTTATCCAATGGATCAGGCACTTTATCTTGAAATTGTGGAGCACTATATTACACAAGCCAATCTGATTTTTAATGACGAAGTACGCGCAGAAAGTTTGCGCTGGAGCCTAGGACGTGGCCAACGTTCTGGACGTGCAGCCTATCAATTTTCAAAACACTGGATTGGATCACAGCTTTTAAACAAAGAATTGTCAGACAATCAAAGTTAAAATACGTCCTGTTTTGACCAAAAACTGACTCAATTCACCCTGTAGCCTATCTTATAAAACTCATTACACTGAGAAGTATAATTTATAACAAGATAGGCTTTAAGCTATGAATATTTTTCCTCCTCCCAAGTTTTCATCCAAGGCAGAATGGTTAGCAAAAACTATTCATCATTTGGCACCGTTATTGAATCAGGCCTCTACGCTCACACCTCAATCTTTTCAACATGATCATATACTTCGTTTTCATACAGAAGACGAATTTTACTCCTACACACACTATCGATTTTGTTTTCCAGATTTGCCAGAACCGCTTGACTACCTAAACATTAATGTGGTTCTAGGAACTGCAGGTTTTTTATGTTTTGATCAGAATGATTTATCTGGCAACGAACCACGCAAAAATGCAACGCTATGCTGTAGCTCAGGTTTGTCTGAACATCATCATTTAAAAGCTTACCTTCTCGATCATCAACAAGTCATTTTAACTCATGACAAAATACTAATGGGACAAGAACTTTTAATTCAAGGGAGTTATCCCTATTTTGTAGTTAAGGGTGAATTTCCAAACATGCAATTCGAGCTCAAGCTTCATATAAGTAAACAAGCGTCTTGGTATGCAAAGACAATGGTCTATGATCATCTGAGTTTATTGATGCAATATGAAGGACAAATCAGTACTGATGGAGAAGTACGGTCTATTTCAGGATTAGGATCTTTTGAATTTGCTCGCAGTGCCACCCCACATTCTTTATACAGCCAGCATTTAGAAATTCTGGATAAACTGCCGATTCACTTTGCCACGCATCAGGTGATCAATTTAGACGATCAAACACAATTGCTGTTAGATCGTGTCGACCTGGCAGGAAAACCTTTACTTTATTGTGCTCATATTCGACATTCAGGCGGATTTTGTGAAACATATTCAGATGTCGCATTCAACATAATCAAATATCAACAGCACCCCACGCTGTCGCCTTTTGGACAATATACGCTACTTCCCGAACAATTCGAATGGTTAATCTATGACAATAATGGTGATGTACATCTCAAACTCATGGCCGAAATACATGAAAATCCTAAATTTGGACATGGATTAGGCTATAGCGCTGGATTTAGCTATCAAGGAGAATATGCAGGCACATTGATTTCGGGAAAAGGCTATCTTGAATATGTTGATGTCGTAGATCAGAACGAGATTCTGGAAAAATTTTGTATAGAGTCATCACAAGGCCTTCTAACTCCACCAAGCACACAGACATCATCGACAATCATACATTAAATCAATCCTGACGAAGCTGTGGATCAACTTCGTCAAACATGTTTTGATTTATTCGATTATCTCTGCTGGACGACTCAATTCAGTCATTGGCCAGCGCGGTGTGGTAGTGACCACCAAATCATCACATTGCCCAGCCTTTAAACGTTGATAGCCTGCAAATGCAATCATTGCACCATTATCTGTACATAATGCAGGTTCAGCATAATAAACTTGTGACTTGATTTTTGATAATGAATGCTCAAGGCGCTCACGTAATCGCTGATTGGCACTCACACCACCCGCAATCACTAGACGTTTTAAACCTGTCTGCTTTAAAGCCTTCACAGATTTCTTCACCAATGTATCGACAATCGCCTCTTGGAAAGAAGCCGCAATATCAGCATCACGATTTTCTTCACCCAATTTTTTGAGCTGAACAGAAACTGACGTTTTTAGGCCGCTAAAAGAAAAGTCTAAGCCTTGATGAAGCATGGGGCGAGGAAATTCAAATGTTTCTGGGTTCCCCTGCAAAGCTAATTTTGCAATATTTGGTCCACCCGGATAAGGTAATCCCATCATTTTAGCGACTTTATCGAATGCCTCACCCGCAGCATCATCAATAGACTCACCAAGCAACTCATATTGACCGATACCATAAGCAGCCATGAGTTGAGTGTGACCACCCGATACCAATAAGGCAACAAATGGAAATTCTGGTGGCGTTGCAGAAAGTAGCGGTGCAAGCATGTGACCTTCCATATGATGAACACCAATGGCAGGTTTATTGAGTGCAAATGCCAGAGTTCGGCCAAATAAAGCACCTGTCATGAGGGCGCCCATCAGACCAGGCCCGCGCGTGTACGCCACTGCATCAATCTGAGATTTTTTTACTTGGCTGTCGTTTAAAAGCTGATCAAGAAGTGGAATCATTTTTCTGACATGATCACGAGACGCAAGCTCGGGAACTACACCACCATATTCAGCATGCAGTTTAATCTGACTGTAGAGTACTTGTCCGAGCAAGCCCTTTTCACTGTCATAAAGCGCCAGACCTGTTTCATCACACGATGTTTCAAGACCCAAAACAATCATTCAACCGCCTATTTGATGCTACTAAAATTGTGTCAACGCTATTATAGACTTGTGATATCAGTTGTAAATGAGTAAAATACTGACCTTCACTTGTCATCTAGCGCAATGGTGCGTTAGATGTTATCCATAATCTAGAGGATTTTACATGCCACAAGTTAAGTTGAAAGAAGGCGAACCAGTTGACGTAGCTATCCGTCGTTTCAAGCGTTCATGCGAAAAAGCAGGCGTTTTAGCTGACGTTCGTAAGCGCGAGTTCTACGAAAAACCGACTCAAGAACGTAAACGCAAAAAAGCTGCTGCTGTTAAACGCTACCAAAAGAAATTGGCTCGCGAATCTGTACGCACTACTCGCCTTTACTAATTAATTTGTGATTGACTGCCTAAAAAAGATGACGACGATGACTTTAAAAAACCAGATTACTGACGTATTAAAAACTTCAATGCGTGCCAAAGAAATGGCTGTAGTAACGGTGATTCGTGGTCTTCAGGCAGCAATTAAGCAAATCGAAGTCGATGAGCGCAAAGAGCTTGACGACGCGCAAGTTCTTGCGGTCATCGAAAAGCAAATTAAACAGCGTAAAGAATCGATCAAAGCCTTTGAAGGCGCTGGTCGTGATGATTTAGCTAGTAAAGAGCAAGCCGAGATTGAGGTTATTTCTCAATTTCTACCAGAAGCTATGACTGAGGAAGCGCTTGACTCTCTCATTGAGCAAACGATTTCTGCTCAAGGTGCTACTAGCATGAAAGATATGGGTAAGGTGATGAATTCTCTACGTCCGATCATAGCCGGGCGTGCCGATCCTGCTCAAGTATCTTCGAAAATTAAAGCCAAGCTTAGCTGATTTTATTGATAATCAGTTCTTTTCAGATTTTAATTCATATTAAATGAACTAAAAGTTACATTGAATATTATATTTCTTTAAGATCTGCATTTCTTTAGACATCATGACTTGTTGTACGAGTGATTCTTTTGTCATATTTGCATATGACAATGGTAACTCTGAGCGATATTGATTCGTTACCTCATATAAATCCTGTACATAACGATTTACGATTGAACAGTATTGTTGCTGCTGTTGTAAAGAAAATTGCGTTTGTCTTGGGTTTAATGTACTTAAAAAATTACGCATTTGGGAATTATAATTTTCAGATATTTTTTCTACCGAACGCACATACCGCTCAGGTACAGCCGCATGCAATAATGATACAAACAAACCGCAAAGTATCAGCAGCACAATCATCTTTTTATTCATTTCATATAGGTTAAAATTTTAATCTCTGTCATTTATACAACGCTATTCTATTTTTCTCAATCTTTATATGTATACAGGCCTAGATTTTCATCGTGTAATCTGATTGCATCTGCTTTAAGCGACTATCAATTCTGGCAGATAAGGACTCATTTCCTTTAGCAAGGCGCTGCGCATGCAATAATGATTTAATTGCATTTTCCTCATTGCCCGACCAAAACTGCACTTCCGCACGGTATCTAAGTGTATTAACTGTCTGTACAGGAGATATCCGATCAATTGAAGAAGCCTGTTGCATTAATTGCCACCCTTCTAAATCTCTCGGATTTCGATTAACAAAGGGTTGTATTAACTGCAAAGTATCTCCTGCTTTACCTTGTAAAATCATGACCTCTGCAAGTTTATAGGCCAATGCTCGACTTTCTGGCATTGCACGTTGAATGTTAACAATAGACGAATATGCCTGATCCAATTCATTTTGTCCCAAATAAATATTGGTCTGTATTAAACAATAAAGAGTATTCTCATTAAACTGAGATTTTATATCATCTAATTGCTTCTGCGCTTTTACGAAATCACCTTGCCCAACATAATAAGCACCTAGCGCCAACTGCGCCTCTTTATTGCCTTGTTTAACTACATTTTCTAATATTTTTTCTGAAGATGGATCTGAGACTGCCAGCGTATACCATTTTAATAATTGGAAATTCGGGTCATAAAGCTTAGTTTCAACTTTTGGAAGCTGATTGGCGCGTAAACGGGCCTCGCTCATACGTTCAGTTGTGAGAGGATGAGTCATCCAGAAATCAGGCATGAAGCTTGAGCCTACACGTGACCGCTGCATTGTTTCAAAAAAGTCTGCCATACTTTGAGGGTTGTAACCCGCCGCATACATATATTGCATACCAATACGATCAGCTTCACGTTCCTGATTACGGCTGTAGGTCAGTTGTCGATCCATAAGTGCAGCCTGAGTGCCTAACATCACCGCAGAACCAACATCAGCATTTGATGTTGTCGCAACAGCAGCGCCCACCAGTATACCGGCTAAAGCGAGTAAACCTTGTCCCTTAAAGGCTTCTTGTGAACGACTGTAATGACGTTGTGTAACATGAGCTACTTCATGCGCCATTACCCCAGCCACCTCATCAATATTTCGTGCATTTGCGATTAAACCTGTATTTAAGGCAAATAACCCACCTGGAACAGCAAATGCATTAATTTGAGGATCTTTAATAATGACCAATCCTACTGGCTGAGTAATTGAAGTTTGAGCTAAAACTCTTAAAAATATCTGGGAATATTGCTCTTGAAGCCACGGATCATGCACAACAGGCATCTGCTTTTGTATTTCTCGAAATACTTTTTCGCCGATTTGTCGTTCTTTTTGCTGATCAATCAGACCAACACCACCTCCAATTTCAGGTACATGAAACTGGCTATCCACATTGCGAACATCAAAATCAGAGTGAGCTGATACAGTTAACATCATACAGCTCATAGCACATGCCAAAAGGCTTCGTTTCAATATCGCACTCTATCTAGCTGAATTTCAAATACTATAACATTCCAGAATTTTCAAATTCGAAATAAAGTGTTATGAAATTTTAAAGTATCCCAATACTTTCTAAAAATAAAAACCTTAGCGCTTAAAGATGATTAAAAATCTGGATTAACTAAATAACGAGGCGTTTTACCTTCTAAGGCATCAACCAGATTTTTATAGGCCAGTTGTGACATCTTCAATCGTGTCTCTGCTGTAGCGGAGCCTACATGTGGCAATGTCACCACATTATCCAGATCAAACAATTCAGATGCTTGCAACGGCTCTTTTTGATATACATCCAAACCAGCAGCAAAAATTTGCTTTTGCTTAAGCGCCTCAATCAATGCGCTTTCATCAACCACAGAGCCTCTTGAAATATTTACAAATACAGCATGTGACTGCATCTGCTCAAATTCTTGAGTACCAATCAGTGCTTGAGATTCAGTATTTAAATCTACCGCAACCACGATAAAATCTGAACGTTGAAGTAAATCTTGCATTGAACAGTATTCAGCGTTTAAAGGCTGAGCCAGCACCAGTTTTTCATGACGGTTATGATATAAAATATTCATATTGAAGCCATACAAACCACGTCGAGCAATTGCCGCACCAATATTACCCAGACCAATGATACCAAGTGTTTTACCAAAAATATCCTGCCCAAATTGAGCTGCACCTACCGTTCTTTTCCATTCGCCAGCTTTGGTCCATGCATCAAGTTGCGGAACTTTTCTTGCAGCACTCACGAGCAAAGTAAAAGCAAGGTCTGCTGTAGTCTCAGTTAATACATGAGGAGTATGTGCCAACCAGATTTTTTTCTGATTAAGATACTGCACATCGTAGTTGTCATAGCCAACGCTGACTGTAGAAACAATTTTAAGATGCTGTGCAGGAGCAAGGTTGTTTTCATTGAGTAAACGCCCTGCACCAATCATGCCATCTGCATCAACTACTTCTTGACAGATCTGTTCATTGATATCACCTTTTTTAGGATCCAGAACAACAACCTGATATTGCTGCTTTAATTGCTCTAAAATACGCGGATCTATCTGACTAAATACAACAACCTTTTTTTTCATCATCTTCCCTTTAAGCGGACTGCATCAATGTCCATAACCGTTTTTTCAGTCTTGGCTGCTCGAGCATTTCTGCCAAGCTTGCAAGCGGCATCAATTGCGCATGTCTAACAAATTCTATTTGCCCTAAACATAGTATTTTTTTATCTAATGTTAATGCATCTAAAAACCCTTGCACATAAGCACCAACGCCACGATTATCTCTAAAATTTAATAATGGAAATGGCCAGTTTAATTCCGCATAGGTGCCAGAAAGTGCAGATTGAATATTCGTCCATAACTTACGCTCGGCATCACTCAATGTAGTGGTTTCGACCAGTAAAACACTCTGTCTTAACACAAAAGCTTCCAGACGAAATTGGCTTAAAGTGATAGATATCTCTAAATCAATCGTCTTATGTTGTTTAGTTACTGGATTCTGTATGGGTTGTTGAACAATTTCAATAACATCTGGTTGCACTAAAATAGGTTCAGAAGAAGAATCTTTTGGAGTATGTTCAACACTCTCTTTAGCTGAAATAGGAATTAAAGGCTGATCATACTGCTCTACGCTCTGATCTCGCCATAATGAACTCTTTGTATTTTTCTGGACAGCAACATGACGTGGGATCCATACATCCACACCCATGGTTGCTAAAATATTTCTCCGCTGTCCAATCATGATTTACTTGTCTACCACTTAAATTCCAAGCCATTTTAGCCTGTCTGTTCACATTTTGCAGTCTTTTATATGCTCACAACAGCGACTGCATTTTAAATAATCATAAGACTGTTTTTCTTTTGCATTTGCTCCACAATATTGTCACTTTCGAAGCCAAAACGCCAGTAAAGCAGTTCAAGCACATCCATTTCATCCTGAGTAATAATACGATCACCCCATAAACACATTTCTGCTACGCCCAAAATACTTAAACGATCACGTAATAGTAAGCCAGCAATATCATTAAGTATTTCAGCCAGATCAATTGGCTCATCTGAAATTTCGCTATATTGCTGGATTTCCTGCATGGTTAAAATACTTTGTAAAATTCGCTCCCGAACTTCAAGCTGATTCGGACTATTAATTTGTTGGACATGTAATAAAGCATCAATCAAACGTACAATTTGCGGCTTAACATCCTCCAAAGCAGAAGGCGTATGCATTGGCATCAGATTCAGCTCGTATTTAACCCGCTCTAACAACAACGCATCGAGCAAACCAATTTCACCATCCTCTTGAATAATTAAAGCCAATCTTGTTAAAAATTGGCGTGCAATGCTGGCTGGCATATTACCAATATTGCCACATGCCTCATGGAAAATTTGCACGTGAACACGACCATCCATATTCAGTAAAGCATCTATAATTGCCTGACTCACTGCTGCATCTGGCGGGATAAACTCTCGGTACTGGCGAATCATTAGAATCGCAACCATCACTTCACGAGAACCCGTAGCGGTCTGCAATGCTCTTTGTACTAATTCTGGACGAGAAATATTATGCCGAATTTCTGGATTTAACGGCTTAATTGCATCATTGAGCGCAAAACTAATTGGAGACAATCTCAATAATGGTAGAGGTTGTGGTGAAGTCCAACTTACATGAAATTCATCTTCATACTCATCCATTGGCATAAACAAATTAAATAAGTCACGACTTTGCAATTTCTTTAAATTTTCAAGCTGTGAGTCCTGTAAAATTAAAGGATTCAAGCGATGAATACGATCTTCAATATTTGGATGAATATTCATCCAGCTTTGAGGGCTCAAAGAATTGGCAAAGCACATATGCGCAATTGCTTCTGAGTAAACACTATGAATTTGTGACCCCGCATGGTGTACATAGATGCGCAATAATGTCTGGAGATTGGCATGACTATCAATCAGTTGCATCGTTTTTAAGTCATTACGAAATGTGCGACGGCTTAAGGTGAGATATTTTATAAAGCGGGTGATCAAAATGCCCATACTTCCTGTGAGCCAGATCACACCACCAATTGCCACCAAAATTGTTTCAAATTTATGCCGTTTATTTTTTTGATACGGCTTAAAACCTAGTTTGGCAATTTTACTTCCCCATTGGCTAAATGTAGTTAACCCACTATATAGAATCTTGAGTTTAGTATTTTCGATAGCTTCACCCGAGAGTATCTGGTTAAACTCATGTGCCATTAAACCATGTAGCTCCAACTCATCCAGATTCTGCAAAGCTCCCCATGTCAAAATAATCACAATATCTTTGGAGTGAAACCCTGCGGTTAAAGCATTTACACCCACTTCATCAGGTAATACATAAAGCGATGGTGTTTGCAAAGCAAATTTTTCTGCCAATTGATCTGTAATTTTTAAAGCAGCACTTTCTTCTGGTGTACTTTCCAATAGCAACAGTTTACGAGCATTGAGCTGTTTTGCCAATGAATGCCCACCCTCACGAAATACATAAAACTCGTAAGCCGCAGATCCACCAATAATGAGTAACAACAATATCAATAAATATGGACTTAAAACATGCCAAAGAATTGATTGAGTATAATCAAAAAAATGAACAGCCAAACCTAGCGTAACATTGAGAATAAAAATGGTTAGTGTCATAGCCAATAAGCACATGCTGATTGACCACATCATATTTTTATTTTCAATCAAATAATGACGAACTTCTCTCAAAGTCAAACAATCCTAGTGATATTGTTTTGTCCAATCATAAAATAAAAAAGCGGGAAAAACCCGCTTTTTCATCAACAAATCTTATAGCTCTCGAATTCCAGTCAAATCCACAGAAGCAGCATCGATATTCACATCAATATAACTATCCGCTGCATTTTTGGCAGTATCGTTGCGCTTCTTCTCAAGGTTTTCAAGATAAGCCTTATCAATCCCACCTGCCACATACACTCCATCAAAAACAGAACTATCAAACTCTGTCAGATCAGGTACTTTGGTGGTACGTACAGCACTTTTTAGATCATCCAGGTCTTGGAAAACCAAACGGTCTGCACCGATAATTTCACGAATCTCTTCAACACTACGTTGCGAAGCAATCAGTTCTGTCTTGGCAGGCATATCAATACCATAGACATTTGGATACTTCACCATAGGTGCAGCAGAGGCAAAATATACCTTTTTAGCACCAGAATCACGCGCCATTTGAATAATTTCATTACAGGTGGTACCGCGAACGATTGAATCGTCTACAAGCAATACATTTTTACCTTTAAATTCAAGCTCAACTGGGTTCAGCTTTTGACGTACCGATTTTTTACGTTGTTGCTGCCCTGGCATAATAAAGGTACGTCCGATATAACGGTTTTTCATAAAACCTTCACGGAATTTCACACCTAGAATATTCGCCAGTTCAAGTGCTGATGTACGACTTGTATCTGGAATTGGAATTACGACATCAATTCCGTGATCTTCACCCCACTCGCGCAAGATTTTATTTGCCAGCTTCTCACCCATCTTTAAACGGGCTTTATACACAGAAATACCATCAATAATGGCATCTGGACGCGCAAAATAAACATATTCAAAGATACATGGGCGATGCTGTGGATTTGTAGCACATTGCTTTGTAAACAATTCACCCTGATCATTGATGAAAATTGCTTCGCCTGGCTGAATATCGCGTTCAATTTTGAATCCGAGTGCTGTAATTGCAACAGACTCAGAGGCAATAATATATTCAACGCCCTTTTCAGTTTCACGCGAACCATAAATTAATGGTCGAATCCCATTTGGATCACGGAAACCAACAAGACCATGTCCAGTGATCATCGCAACTACGCCATAAGCACCCTTGCAGCGCTCATGCACACGAGAAACCGCATGGAATACATCTTCTGATGTAGGCGATAACTTGCCGCTCTTTTGCAATTCGTGCGCAAACACGTTAAGCAAAACTTCGGAATCGGAATCTGTATTCATATGACGCAAATCTGTTTTAAACAGATCATCGTGAATTTCTTCAGCGTTGGTCAGATTACCATTGTGTGCAAGCGTAATTCCATAGGGTGAATTCACATAAAAAGGTTGTGCCTCAGCACTACTTGAGGAACCCGCAGTTGGATAGCGCACATGACCAATACCGTAATTACCGATCAAAGCACGCATATGACGAGTATGGAATACATCACGCACCATTCCATTGTCTTTTCTGAGAAATAAACGGCCATCATGGCAGGTTACAATCCCAGCTGCATCTTGCCCCCGATGCTGCAACATCGTTAATGCATCAAACAACATTTGGTTAACTGGCGCTTTACCGGCTATACCAACTACTCCACACATAGCAACCTCGCAGACAAGCTAGGATTAATAAAAAGGGTTTTGCGTCGAGTGATCCGAATGATCTTTTTCATGATCAGATTCGGCCACTTCATTTGAGGATCGATGAAAAAAACGACCTTCGGATGTTACTTCTCGTATGGCTTCATTGGCGACGTCTTTCGATAATTCTGTAGCCAATGGTGCATAAGGCAATAAAATTTGAATAAATTTAGATTGTTTCCAGTGAGGAGAGCTTTCAACCCAGGGACCCACGCCTTGCATGGTGATCAAAACGATCATCAGACCTTTTAAAGTACCAAATGCCCCACCAGCCAAACGATTAACTGGACCTAGCTTGATACTTCTAAGTAACATGTCCAACAGGGCAGTCACAATCCAAGTCAGAACAATAATTAATAAAACGATAAATGCAAATGCAGCAATTTTTTGCACAACAGGATCATGACTCAACATCATCATACTTGGTGCCAACACATTGGCGTATTTTGCGGCTACAATGAGAGCAAATATCCAGCCAATCAAGTTCGCAAAGGCTTTAATAAATCCTTGTCGCAAACCGTTGAGCCCTCCAATGAGCAAAAATATCAGAATGATGATATCAAGCGTATTCATCGTTTAAGTAATAGCACTCACGCATTCTTTGATTAAATCTGGTCCAGTATATATGAGGCCACTATAGATTTGTACAAGGCTGGCTCCTGCATCTTTTTTAGCTACAGCATGCTCACCTTGAGTAATACCGCCAACACCAATTAATGGAATCTGATCATTTAAAACTTTTGCAAAGCTACGTAAACATTCGGTACTTTTTTCAAAAACAGGAGCGCCTGACAAACCACCCGCTTCATTACCAAAAGGCAAATTTTCTACACCTTCACGAGACAAAGTCGTATTGGTCACAATCAGACCATCAATTTTAAAAGTCAGTAACTGCTCAGAGATAAACTGAATATCTTCATGGGTTAAATCTGGTGCAACCTTGAGAACTAAAGGCACATAATGATGATATTGCTCGGCAAGTTCTAACTGACGTTTCTTCAGCGTTTCAAGTAACTCCGTTAGAGCATCACCACTTTGTAAGCTACGGAGGTTTTTGGTATTTGGAGATGAAATATTAACAGTGATATAGGAAGCGTAGTTATATACTTTTTCCAGACAAATCAGATAATCATCAACTGCATTTTCGACAGGTGTATCGGCATTTTTACCAATATTGATCCCTAAAATACCTCTGAATTTTGCAGCTTTGACATTTTCAACCAGCTGATCAACCCCCTCATTATTAAACCCCATGCGGTTGATGATTGCTTTTGCTTCTGGGATTCTAAATAATCTTGGTTTTGGATTACCCGATTGAGGACGAGGAGTAATCGTGCCTATTTCAATAAAACCAAAGCCTAATCCAGCTAGAGCGTCAATATATGCGCCATTTTTATCTAGACCCGCTGCTAAACCTACTGGATTTGGGAATTCAATCCCCATACAAGTGACAGGCTTTGGTTGAATAGTCTGGCGTAACATTCCCATTTTATGGGCTGTTTTTAACATAGACAAAGTTAATTCATGTGCACGCTCGGGTGCCAAAGAAAACAACATAGGGCGAGCAAGCGAATATAACATAGTCGATCAAAGTCTTTAGCTTTTGAGGTGCACCTATTATAGGCACAGGTCTCATAAAACACCATGCTTGTGAACGCTTTATTTTAAAGACTTAATGTACTGTCGCCGTTAATTTAATCTGATTATTTGCAGAAACTAATTCCATCTTTTCAACACTTAACCCCATTTGGCTGAGCTGCATTAAAAAATTTGCCAAGACTGCATAGCTCTGATGTTCAGCAACGATTTGTAACTGTTCTCCAACCTGTTGAGAAGAAACACTCAATCCTTGCTGCTGTGATATGCGCTGAACTTTTTCAGCCACACTCAATTGCCCCTCTCCTTGCGGCTTCATGGTGACTGCATTGCTCTGCATCCAGACCATTTGATCTTTTAAATCAGTTAATCTTTTTTGCTGTTCATCGGCGAGTCGATGCATACTCCATAATGCCCACCCAACCCCAACGACAACCACAAAAACTGTGGTAAATACCACCATATACCGCTCACGCACCGACATTCTTTCTAGTGCTTCATTCAAACGCTCAAGTTTCTGGTCCAGTGTGAGCTGAAAACGATTTAATCTATTATTCATTATTGTACTTTCACCATCCCAATCGAGCCTGCTCCATTGGCCTGAACTTGCCCCAACTCTGCTTTAAATCCTTGCTGATTAAGTTGCTGCGTCAAACTTTGTAAACTGTCTGACGAATTTGCTTTTAATTGCATGGTTAAAATATTGGCTTCATAATTGACTTGCTGCGCTGTGACTTGTCGCTGCATCAAAATCGGCCCAATCCGGCTTAACAGATTTAGAGCATTTGTGTCTCCAGCCTGATTCATTCTTAATTGGCTTTGAAACATACTTTTAATATTTTGCTCAGTCACTCGGCTGTTTTCCCCAAACCAGTCTTTATATTGACTAATTGATTGAGCCACCGTTTGGTCTGCCACTTTCTTGAGTTGGATCCATCTTAAAAGATCATAACTAAACTGAACCATTAATAACAATACAAAAACTACAGCACAAACTTTCCAGTAACTAGAAACAGCCAAATCTTTCTTAGGTTTTGGTAAAACATTAAAGGGATGCTGCTTGGCTTTTACTGTCGGCTGAAACTGATAATCATAATTTTCACACTGCTCTTCTGTCGTGATCAACTTCAGCGCATCCAGTTGAAGTGACGTCAGGTTACTGTAGCGATAAAATTCAGCGACTGGATTCAACTCTAAATATACAGCAAGATCATCCGTACTTGTGCCTCCCCATTCATCAAATCGAATTAAGGTCTGATGCTGAATATGAGCAATCACGGTCTGATTTTTAACAGGGACAGGCAACAACAAAAAGTCTGGTAATAATGCAATCAATTTAATTGGAAGTAAGCTAAGCGACTGCTGCCACATCGTAATTGTCGACTGTGACACGCCCAATACTGTAAGCCGATCTGGCGAATGAAAATGATGCATGACATGCACTTGATCAATAGGTAATGTCATGTATTCTTCGAGCAAATACCGAATACCCTCTTGCCCAAGCTGTTTATAATGCGCTTTGGAGATTTTTTGTTGTATCAACTGTATATAACGACTTGAAAAATAAACAGTGGTTTCATGGCCTTGATATGGTTGAATATCGTGTATTAACTGTTCGATACTAACCGCAGCCACCCAGTTTTCACCTGCTGACCAATACCAGACTCCGTCTGTCTCAGGCATCCATAAATACAGCATAAATCTGACACTACCGTTTTGATTTTATTTATATGGTGGGTATAAAACTTTTTTCTTGAGTTGACAAGCCATTTGCAATAACAGATTGTGTATAAATACGCGCCTCAGCCAAAGCAAACGGATTAAAATTTTCATGCGTGAGTTGTTCTGCGATATGACCAACCACATTCATATGACACACCACTACTACAGAGTCAAAAGGAAGCTGTGATAACCAATCAATGGCTTCTTTTGCATCATCCTCTGGTTTAATTTTGTCACAGAGTAATACAGGAACGTCAGGGAAAAACTTCTGGATATGTCCGAGCGTCTCTTGTGCACGTAACAATGGACTCACCACAAATACATCTGGCACAATCAATTCTTTTAGATACTCGGCCGTTTGTTTTGCCTGAGCATGACCTCTTGCTGTTAATGGTCTTTTGGTATCATTTCCATCAATCGCTGGTGAAGCCTCACCATGACGAACAAGCGTAAGTTGCATAAAATTTCCTTGTTTAATATCGATTGATTATAACGATAGTTTGTTACATTTATCCGTCAAACTTGATGATGTGGCAATACAAATTCCACATCACTGCGATGCCCATTTTTCATCAATGCCAGTGCAATATTGAGCGGTGGTGCGCCCTCAAAAATAACTTCATACAATGCATTGGTAATTGGCATATACACATCTAGTTCGATTGCTCTCGTCCGTACTTGAACAATGGTATTAATCCCCTCAGCCGTTTGACCTAAAGCTTTAATGGCCTGATCAAGTGTTTTGCCAGAACCCAATGCATATCCAATTTGATAGTTACGACTCAAAGGACTATTACAGGTTGCAAACAGATCACCGACACCTGACAAACCTAAAAAGGTCAATGGGTTAGCACCCAACTTAACTGCGAAACGGCTCATTTCTGCCAAAGCCCGTGTAATAATCATACTTTTGGTATTTTCACCAATATTATAAGCGGCTGCCATGCCCATCGCGATCGCGTAGATATTTTTAAGCGCTCCACCCAGCTCAACACCATGTACATCATCACTGCCAAATACACGGAATAAAGCACTGTGTAGCGCATGCTGAACAGCATAACGAACCAGCTCAGAATCACTTGCAATAACCGTACCCGAAGGCATACCTGCCACAATTTCCTTAGCCAAATTTGGGCCAGACAGCACACCGTAAGGCACTTCAGGCAATTCTTCGCGAATAATATCGCTCATAAAACTAAACGTATTTGCCTCAATACCTTTAGTCAGTGAAACAATAGTCTGTGCCGTGATATAAGGTGAAATCTGTTTCACCACCTCACGAAATGAATGACTCGGAATAGCCACAAAAATAATATCGCGATCACGTACAGCCAATTCGAGATCACTCACCGCCTTTAATTCTGGCTCTAAATTAAAATCGGGTAAATAGCGCTGATTAAAATGCGTTTGATTAATTTCGTCTGCCATTTTCTGATCACGTATCCAGATCATGGTATTACAACCATTACGTGTTGCCAGATTAGCCATAGCAGTGCCAAAACTACCACCGCCCAGCACAGTAACACGCAATGCTGTCTTTTTATCAATTACGACAGGTTCAACGAGATCAGTAAATTTTAAATCGGTCATTCTTGTTCCTAAGTGTTCTGGCAATTTATTTTATTGTGCTGACCATTGTTTTACAAAATTATGTAGATCAATTTCTGTACGGGGTGCAATTGCTTTGGCAGCCGTACCAACATAAATAATTCCAGAAATAATATCCCTTTCATTGAGACCGAAGTGCTGCTTAAACCATGAAGATTCAATGACTGCACCTGAGCGCCACATGGTCGCAAAACCCTGAGCCTGTAAAGACAATAAAAAATTCTGTATCGCTGCACCAGTACTTAAAATCTGCTCAAAAAATGGAACTTTAGGATGATCTTGTAACTGAGTTGCCGCAACCACTAAAAGTGGAGCACGAAATGGATGATGCTTGACTCGATCAAGCTGTACAGGATCTGTTTCTCCCAAATCTTTCAATGCCCCAGTCAACACTTCTCCAAACGCAGCGCGTTGATCGGCGCCTATTACAAAGAAACGAGTCGGTTTTAAACGATGATGATCGGGCGCGGTCAATGCAGCAGAAAAAGCCTGATCTAGTTGTTGTATAGAAGGTGCTGGCTCAATGAGCTGCCCTATCGATTGACGTTGATAAATCACTTGATGGACAAGACTTGCATCTAATTCTGGCATTGGCATTATTAATCTAAATCAAAAACTCACTCAAGTTAGATTAGCATATTCCTGTTTATTTCCAACACATCCAATTACAGGTTTTCATAAGTTTTAAAATGACACTGACTTACAGATGCATAACCCCATCAAAATCTATACAACTTAGCCTATCTGCACCTGAGTAACTATGATCAAATAAAAATCTATCTTAAAACAAACAGGTGGATAATGAACTATAAATTATCAGCAAGTGTAATGGGTATAATGATGTTGACTTTGGCTGGATGTGCCTCAAACCCTACTTCGACTAATGCAATCCAGCTCGAAAATAATCAATTTGAGGTCACTGGCTTAGGTAAAACTAATGTAATTTCAAAAAATAATGCAATTACTGCTGCTAATAAAACCTGTGGTCGCAATACACCTGTCGTAACTAATGAAAAGACAGACTACAACGGTGTATTAAAAGGTGTGGTAGATGAACAAACAGGAAGAATGGTCGAAGCTGCTGCGGGGGTGATTGGCACATTTACAGGTAAGAATGCATCTTTAGCGAAAGATGATGACTACCACACGACTCTCACCTTCTACTGCAAGTAAATTGACTAATTACCCAGATACAAAAAAGATCCCTAAAATGGGATCTTTTTCATAATTAACGAAGATTAACAGTAACCTTCCAAACGCGTTAAAGGAAGTTTTTTCCCAATCGCTTTTTCAATTTCAGGCAAGTAAAACGCATCATCTTCAGACAAAAAGCTAATACTAACGCCTTGTGTACCTGCACGCCCAGTACGACCAATCCGATGCACATAATCATCTGACTGTTCTGGCAAAGTAAAATTCACAACATGCGAAACGCCGTCTACATGAATGCCACGACCAGCAACATCGGTCGCGATCATGATGTTGTTTTTACCCTGCTTAAACTGCTCAAGCATTTTAAGTCGTTTATCTTGTGCAATTTCACCAGATAACATTCCTACTTTATAACCATCTTTTTTCAAATGATCATAAAGACGACGAACCTGATCGCGACGATTCGCAAAAATCATCACCTTATCAATCGGTTCATCTCTAAGAATGTCTTGTAAAAGACGATATTTGTCTTGTTTTGCAACCATGTACACACGCTGCTCAACGTCATTGTTGGTTTTTTGCTCTGGTTCGATTTCAACCGTTACTGGCTCAAACAACCATTGTCTTGCCAAGTTAAGCACATCATAACTAAATGTAGCAGAAAACATGAGCGTCTGACGTTGTTCTTTGCGCGGTGAAAACCGAACAATTCGTTTTACTGAGGGAATAAATCCCATATCGAGCAAACGGTCTGCTTCGTCAATGACCAGAAACTCAATTTGATCTAACCAGACTTCTTTCTGCTCAACAAAATCAATCAGACGTCCAGGTGTTGCAACCAAAATGTCGATAAACTTTTCATTCAGCGGTTTTTTCTGTTTATCAAAATCTACTCCACCCACAAGTGTTAACACATTAAGATCTGTAAATCGAGTTAACTCTCGTGCATCACTCTCAATTTGTAGAGCCAACTCTCTTGTAGGTGCTAAAATCAGCGCACGCACTTCACCACGATAGCGTTGTTCTTGAATAGGATTATTGAGTAAATCATTGATTACGCTAATGAGGAAGGCTGCTGTTTTACCTGTTCCGGTTTGTGCTCGCCCAATCGCGTCATGTCCTGCGAGTGTATATTTTAAAACCTTTTGCTGAATTGGGGTCATTTGTGTAAACCCTAATGCATCAATCGCTTGTTTAAGTTGCGGATGTAAATTCAAGGTTCCAAAACCAGATGCCATAAACTGTTGCTCTAACGTTAACCACTCAGATGTGGACTATAGTATAAAACAAAAACGCTCCAATTTAAAAAATTGGAGCGTTTCTCAATCTAAAAGATTGATTAGTCTAAAGGCTGAACGTTTTCAGCCTGAAAACCTTTTTGACCTTGAACAACACTGAATTCAACGCGTTGACCGTCACGAAGTGAACGGTGACCGTCACCCATGATTGCACGGAAATGAACAAATACGTCATCACCACCGTTACGTTGAATAAAGCCAAAGCCCTTGGTATCGTTAAACCACTTTACTACACCTTGTTCACGAGCTGTCATAAGTCAATCCTCAGAAGTTAAATTAAAGGACCTTCCGGTGTTGCAAACAGCATAGCAAACAAGATTCGAAATTCTTTGTTATTTCAAAGCTTGTAATCATTCTGTAAAACTATCAACAATTTCCCGGTTACATCCATTTGTTATAGGGTTAATAACAATTATTTTTGATAACGCAATAAATCCTAAAACCATTCGAGATTAACATGGGTTGATGACAATTAATAGAATTATTTTTGCTAATTTACTTGGTTTTTCGACTATTTTTTGCTGTTTAGTTTGACTTAAAAATCTTTCTTAGCGAGTTTATGTTTTGCGTTTAATTTTTTTTTGGTAGGATATCTTTTTTATATGCAACGTAGTCCTTGAATTGAATGAATGAGCAACCTTACTCAACTTCAACAGATGTCGTTGAAATCGACGCAATGGGTCAACCCTGCCCTATGCCGCTTCTTATGTTGAAACGTCAACTAAAAAAATCAACCAGTGCTCAGATGTTTTGTCTTAAGTCATCAGATCCGCATAGCGAGATTGATGTCACACGCTATTGTCAAATTCACGATTTAAAGTGTACATTCAGCAAATTATCTGAACATGAATTTCATTATTTGATTGAATCTTAATTATTTATTGCTAAAATTAAAGATTGGATCGCTTATAAAACTTTACATTTCTCTACCCAATTTTTCTTAATTATGAAGATGCTTCACATTAAGATGTTTATATTGGTTATACCATCCTACAAGGAGAACTCATGAGTGACAGCAGCAATCAGTTGATGCCCCTGTCCTTATCTGCGCCCGGTGTAAATCTTGGTGCCTATATCAGCACCGTTAATCAAATTCCGATTTTAACGGCTGAGCAAGAGAAAGAGCTTGCTGAGCGTTATTATTATGATCAGGATCTTGATGCAGCCAAAATGCTGGTCATGTCTCATCTTCGATTTGTAGTGCACATTGCGCGTAGTTATGCAGGTTATGGTTTACCTCAAGGCGACCTGATTCAGGAAGGCAATCTCGGCTTGATGAAAGCCGTAAAACGTTTCGATCCAAATATGGGCGTGCGTCTGGTTTCCTTCGCAGTTCACTGGATTAAGGCTGAAATTCACGAATACGTGATTCGCAACTGGCGTATTGTCAAAATTGCGACCACCAAAGCTCAACGTAAATTGTTTTTCAATTTGCGTAGTCTAAAGAAATCAAGTAAAAAGCTGACTTTAGAAGAAGCACAATCGATTGCAAATGATTTAAACGTAACCCCTGAACAAGTTCTGGAAATGGAAGGCCGCTTAACCGCTTATGATGCAGCCTTTGAAACGCAAGGTGATGACGACGATGACTCATCAACACATGTTGCACCAGCATTGTATCTTGAAGATAATCGTTATGATCCAGCGCGTTTGGCTGAAAATGACGATTATGAAGAGCAAAGTTCAACAGCTCTGCATGAGGCTATGAATCAACTTGATGATCGTTCGAGAAATATTTTACAGCGTCGCTGGCTAGATGATGACAAATCAACATTACATGAGCTCGCTGCGGAATATAACGTTTCTGCCGAACGTATTCGACAGCTTGAAAAAAATGCCATGGAAAAAATCAAAGTTGCGATGTCCGCAGGCTAAATTATTTCGTTTAAGTCATATAGAAACTTAAGGGCATCATGCCCTTTTGTTTTGTTTAACTATTTTTAGCCAACCTGATTTGTGCTAATGTTCTAGCGTCTTTTTTAACGATCATTGCGCTTATGTGGATCGCAGTTTCAGCCGTTAATCTGGCCCTGGCCGTTATATTGGGTGCATTTGGTGCTCATGGTTTAAAAGCATATGCTTCGCCTGCAAAACTGGCCTGGTGGCAAACAGCTACAGATTATTTTTTCTATCATGCATTAGGATTACTCGTTCTTGGAGTAATTTCTAAAACCTATACTGTACTTCCAATCAAAAGCTCTTTTATCCTCATTCAAATTGGAATTCTGTTTTTCTGTGGTTCTTTATATTTGATGGCGCTGGGTTTGCCTCGTGGATTTGGTGCAATTACACCGATTGGTGGTGCATTCATGATTCTAGGATGGATCGTCTTGGCTTGGAACGCGGTAAAATACGCAAAATAATCAGGAACAGGAATGCAGATTTATTTGAACGGCGAGCTGATCGAAACAGCTTGTCAAAATCTTTTGGAACTTACTCAAAACCTTACACTTGAGGGAAAACGTTTTGCGGTAGAGCAAAATGAACAAATTATTCCCAAAAGTCGGTTAGCACTCACCCCTATTTCCGATCAAGATCGTATCGAAATTATTCATGCTGTCGGTGGCGGCTAAAACGGAGTTTTTCATGCAAGATTCACCTTTAATTATCGGTTCACGTCAGTTTCAATCTCGCCTTTTAGTCGGTACAGGCAAATATAAAGACCTTAATGAAACTGATCTTGCAATTCAGGCGAGTGGTGCTGAAATCGTGACTGTCGCCATACGTCGCGTCAATATTGGACAACATGCAGATCAACCTAATCTTCTTTCTGTAATTCCACCAGAAAAATATACGATTTTGCCAAATACTGCAGGTTGTTTTGATGCAGATAGTGCAATCCGAACTTGTATGCTGGCACGTGAACTACTCGATGGCCATAATTTAGTCAAGCTTGAAGTATTGGGTGATCAAGACACGCTTTATCCGAATATCACGGAAACATTAAAAGCAGCACGTACACTGATTGATGATGGTTTTGAGATCATGGTATATACATCAGATGACCCAATTGTTGCCAAAGAGCTCGAAAGTATGGGATGTGTTGCCATCATGCCTTTGGGCAGTCTGATTGGTTCTGGTTTAGGTATTTTAAATCCACATACCATTTCGATTATTAAGGAAAATGCCAAAGTTCCCGTGTTAGTTGATGCAGGCGTAGGAACTGCTAGCGATGCTGCAATCGCAATGGAACTCGGCTGCGATGGCGTGCTGATGAATACAGCAATTGCAGCAGCTCAACATCCAGTTTTGATGGCATCTGCCATGAAAAAAGCGATTGAAGCAGGCCGAGAAGCCTTTTTAGCGGGTCGTATGCCACGCAAACGAATGGCGAATGCCAGCTCTCCAGAAACAGGCTATTTCTTTAAATAACGCATACTATTATTATATTGAAAAGTTTCAAAGGATTCTTCGGAATCCTTTTTCATAAAAACAATGAGAGCAAGCGCAAATGCGAAAAATAATGATTGGTCTTTTAGGTGTAAGTTTTACAACAGTTGCTTTTGCTAATTCTGATCAAAAAAACTATCAACAATTTGTACCTAAAAACTGGAAAATCATCGAAACAGCTCACGGTGATTTAAATCATGATGGCATGCAAGATCTCGTCTTGGTGATTGAGGAAAATAATCGCAAAAATGTAATTACCAATGATGGACTTGGAAACCCTAAACTCAATACCAATCCCAGAGCTTTGTTGGTGTTATTCAAAACAGCTCAGGGTTATCAATTGATCAGCAAAAACGAAAAACTTCCTAGTGAAAATGATGCAGACTCGCGTTGTCTTGCCGACCCACTCGAAGATGGTGCTGTGACGATTGCAAAAGGTATTTTAAAAATCAATCTACATTATTGGCTCAGTTGCGGCTCGTGGTATGTGACCAACAATACGTTTAGCTTTCGCTACCAAAATCAAAGTTTCAAATTAATTGGTTTTGATCAAATGAGTTTTCATCGGGCTTCTGGTGAGAAAAGTTCATTGAGCATTAATTTTTCAACTGGAAAAGTGAAAGAAATCACAGGTAAAAATGAGTTTGAGGAGAGTACTCAACCTGCAAAAACTGAATGGAAAAATCTAAAAAAACAATATGATTTAAAATTGCAATCTATCAATTTTAAAGAACCACCAGAATTTGAATAGAAAAATACCTCAATTACTTGAGGCATTTTTTCTGCGTGAAGTTATGCAATCAAGCCTTCATCGCGCATTGCAATTTGGACAGATTGACGTGCTGCAACCTTATCACGGATCGCATTGATATTTTGATAAGGACTCAAATCATGCCCAATACTTTTTGACCAATTGGTAAGCACAAACAGATAAGCATCTGCTGGACCAAAATTATCGTCTACAAGATATTCATTTTCAGACTCACCAATCGCCCGATTGATATAGTTCAGCAAGCGGTCTACTTCTTTATAGGCTTTTTCTTTTGCTTCACCTTCTAACGGCGCACCAAAGAAAACAGCATAAGCATCATGCAACTCAGAATTAAGATATCCCAACCATTCTAAAACTTTGGCACGCCCCATGCCCGATGGTGGAATCAAATCCTGTTTTGGATCATGCTGTGCCAGAAAAGGCAGAATCGCAACATTTTCAGTGAGGATCAACCCTGGATTAATTTCAAGTGCTGGTACATAGCCTTTCGGATTGACTTCATAGTAATCTGCGCCTTTTTCTGTTTTATGTGTTTTAAGATCAACTTTTTCTAGATCAAAATCGACATTAATTTCATTGAGAATGATATGTGCTGCCAATGAACATGCGCCTGGTGAGTAATACAACTTCATATTGGATCCTTGTTATCAAACTATTTTATGTTCTAAAACGCTTCTAGGTAACATGCAAGGATTATATAAACTTCCTTACAAAAGTAAAGCCAAGATAATCTTTATCACTCTACTATTAATAAAAAAGAATTTCCCTTGCAAGTGATATTCCTGTGTATTTGTTCAAAATATGAATGAACACACTCAAAATTTGTTAAAAACTCAAGTACGGGTAAAAAGTTGAGCAATCCAGTCTAACAGTTGCTGAATAAAATTCAGTACGCCGCCTTGCTGCGCACTTTCTTTCAAGTCCAGATCGACGATTACTGGGTCATGGTCAGATGAGCGATAAGCATCATCTGCATAAAATAATGTTTTTTGCTCGTCCGTTTTATATTCTTCATTATAATCAAGTGCGGTAGGCTCATCTGCATTGATATGCCACACAAATGCACGTTTTACAAAACGATACAGATTTGAATCTGCAATTGCATGATCAATATTGCCTGCACCACCATAGCCTAACGCATTACTGGAAACACCAAATACGTAGCTATATGCCTGTTTACCCTGACCGATTTTTTCATCGTTTAATAAAACTTTATAATTGGCTTTTTCAAAAGCTAAAATTGGATCTTCTTTGGCATAACTATTCATATCACCCAGAAATAGAATATTTGGCTGCTGAACGCGTGTTGGATTTTTTGCTGCCCACTGAATCAATTGTTCAACTGCTTTAACCCGTGTTGGGTTCCAGCATCCTTGGCCATCCAACTGATCTGCATCAGTTGAGGCTGTATCCTCAGGACAGCTCCCTTTAGATTTCAAATGGTTTGGAATGACGGTAAAGAACTTACCACCATGAATCGGTTGAAATGTCTGTGCCATGGTCACACGATTTTTTTGACTCTGATCATCAAAAACAACCGCCGCATTAACGGGTTTGACACGTTTGGCGTTATATAATATTCCAACAGCGATGACATCTGAACCCAGTCGATTCATATTAGGTGGAGTAATATATTTCCAGTCTGGGCCAAGAGATTTGGTCAGATAAGCAATTGCACTTTTTTCATCATAACCATTGTTTGCTATTTCCATTAATCCGTATACATCAGCATTAATTGCTTTTAATGCAGTGACAATTTTCTGATGTTGACGACTAAATTCTGTTGCTGTTGTTGCACCACGATCCGTTGGAAAACCCTTTTCTGCTCCATTGTCATAATTGAGTACATTAAATGCCGCAACACGAATATTCTGGCCATTTTTTGCTGCTATAGTTTGACGAGGGTTTGTATCTTCAACAATTTGAATATTATGTTGGTTTGGAATGGGCTGAATGCGCCAACTGTTAAATCGGTATTCCAGAATCCCTTCTACATTTTTCAGTTGATAACCCGATCTAAGTGTATGTGCAGCACTAAAATTTTGAGGCAACCAAGGCGTTCTATTTTGATTATTATAGCCATCGTCCAGAATAATCCTGGAGAGCAGGTTTTTCTGTGCTAATGCTTTTGCATCACTTGAGTTTGCAGGGTATAAATTGGTTGGAATATATAAGCGGCCCAAGCTTAGAGATAATTCTCCAAATCGACCATAATTATAATTTTCACTCACTGTCAAATTCTGTGCAAACTTGACGAGCATCCCCTGATAACGCTGAGGAACATGACCTTCGTTTCCTGTTAAAGCTGTAAAAGGCAACTGAATGATCTGTGGCTGGATTTGGTTTTGGGCAGCAGTATTACAGGTCTTGATATCTTGCGAGAGCTGATCAATCTGTTTTTGATTTTGATACGTCGTTAAACGTCCTCGAAGAATCACCTCCTGACCAACCTCACCACCTTTGATCTGACTACTTGCAGGAATATAGACAAAGATCGCATTACTTAAACCAGCTTTGGCTTGACTATCTGGTGTTTGAATATAAAAGCCAGAAAAACCGTTACTGTAACGATAATCGGCTGTGATAATACCTCGAACAGTGTAATACTGATTTTGTGCCGCGCTTTGAAGATCTGCAATAGGAGTGTCTTGGCTAGAACAACTCACAGCTTCAGTGGCAGGTGGCGTTGCGGTGGTTTGAATATTAGAAAAATCATTACGATTTGACCAAGCTGCCCATGACTGGTCTAGATCAAAAGCGGCGGTAGCATCAATACTTAACGCAGAATTTTCAGTCTGAATTCGTTTAAAACTATTACCGATACTTGAAACTGCATTACCCCACCCTTTTTCAGGACGTTCTCCAATCCGACCAAAACGGTCGACCGCAACACCTCGATACAACAGTACAATCGCATCATCACCATTAAAAGATAATCCTGCAACCTGATTTACCTTTGCCCCAAGCTCTGCCTGTAATTCTGAACGGCCAATCACAAATTTTTGTTTACTTGCCAGATTTCCCTGCAAACTCACAGTTAAAGATTTGGCTGTACCTCCATTATTAAATTGCTGTACTTCATAATCTGACAAATTAACAGAACTATTGTCAGGATTATAAATCTCAAGACCTTTTCGATTACTGCTGCCATCAATATATTGGCTAAACATCAACTGCGCATAAATAGAAGATGACGTAGACAATGCCCCAACACATAACAGGGATAGACTTAATAAATTCAGTTTAGAAACCTTCATAGTTTTTAGCCTTTTATTTAATTTTTATCTAGAGTAGATAATCAAAATGACAAGCACATGAAGAAAAAATGAAAGTTGATCTATATGACTGCATCAGAAAAGATGGTCTAAATGATTATTCAGAATAGGTTTGACATCATTTCTCAAGTATTTACAATACGGCATCTGGATTTTTGAGTCATACCAAAATTATGTCGACTGATCAGTTAGAAACGCAGATTACTGAACTGGATAATTTGCCTGAACACCGCGAAATTGTGACATTTATGCGTCGCTCTGCGCCGCTTAATACCTCGCAGCGTTCCGCTTTAGAGCAATATCAAGATTTAATTTTGGAATATCCCGTTGGTGATTTACGCCAGCACTTTGAACACCCTGAACACCCATTAACGGTTGAAATCGGTTTTGGTATGGGCCGTTCTTTAGTTTTGATGGCCAAAGCTCATCCTGAACGTAATTTTGTAGGAATTGAAGTACATGTTCCTGGAATTGCACAATGTGTTTATGAAGCAGGCATGGCTGGCCTAAAAAATTTACGTGTACTGGATGCCGACGCTATTCAGGTACTTCGTGAAATGCCAGACAACAGCATCAACTGCGTACAACTTTATTTTCCAGATCCGTGGCAGAAAAAACGTCATTTTAAACGCCGTTTCGTTATTCATGAACGTATGCAACTGGTCGAGCAAAAATTAGAACTTGGCGGAACTTTTCACGCAGCGACCGACTGGGAACCTTATGCAGAATGGATGCTTGATGTCCTAGATAATCGCCCTGCTTTAGAAAACCTGGCAGGTAAAGGCAATAGTTACCCTCGCCCAGAATGGCGTCCACAAACTAAATTCGAACGTCGTGGTATCGAATCTGGTCACAAGATCAATGATTTTATTTTTAAGAAAATTGGATCATAAGCTGATTAACACCTAGCTGATACCATATTTAATCGCATTAAATATTAACTGTTTAATGCGATTTTTATTTTTTTACAGCGTGGTGATTTTCTACGCTTAATCAACTTTCCTCATCTACATGCAGATTTGCAACTCGCTGATCAAGATGTCCAACACTGCTAAACGATTCTATTGTGATCTATTCCATCTAAATTTAAATGAATATTCTGAACCAGTATCTCAATCATACGCTGTTTCGCCTCTTCGCTTGCCCATGCGATATGCGGTGTAAGCAATATATTGGGTAATCCACTCTTTAAAAGTGGATTATCTCTAGGAGGAGGTTCTTGGGTCATGGCATCTGCTCCATAGCCCGCAATGCGGCCTGTACGAAGTGCAATGAGTAAATCGTGCTCATTTACTAACCCACCTCGACTGACGTTTATAATAAAACTATTCGGTTTCATTAAATTTAGTGTTTCTTGATTAAGCATATGCCGATTGTCAGCGTTTAGTGAACAATGCAATGACAGCACATCTGCAATTTGAAGTGCTGTCTGAAATGGAATATATCCCTCTCTACAGCCTTCTTGATTCGGGCGTTCAGAAAAAAATACCTGCATTCCAAACGCTTGTGCTTTTAATGCCAAGGATTGTCCTATTTCACCTCGACCTACAATCACCAATGTTTTGTCTTTAAGATCATAAATTGGAAAGTGATGATCTTGATAGCAAAAACAATTGCTGTCACTCCATAATCCTGAAACAACTGAATTCTGATAAAACTGCAAATTTTTAACCAAATTCAGCATGAGTAAAAAAGCATGTTCGGCGACGGTATCGCCTGCATATCCCTTAATATTACACACTTTTATATTTCTCTGTTTTGCTAACCCAATATCGACATGATCAAAACCAGTCGAACAGAGTGCAATCAATTGAAGCTCTGGATTGTTATCCATCACTTGCTGATCAACTTTTAAATCATTTACGATTAAAACATGCTGATCCTTCACTTGATCATAAAATTGCTGTTGGGTTAACTTTTCAAATTCGGTGTAGTTCACAGGAAAATTAAATCTGAACGTTTGATTCCCCAAATACTGTTTTTCAGTACATGTTATTCTGACGTGCTGCATATCACTCATCTCAATTTTAATAATTTAAAACATCAGTTAAATGATCAATACTGATCGCTAACGGATGATTTTTTTAAGCCACGCTTGGTATAGATCGCGTTTTTTTAATTGAAGAAGTTAAAGTGAAACTGCATGAAGCATGATCATGATAATACTCACAAATAAAATCTTTACAGTAGCTCATAAATTTTTCTGTAACTTCATTCGAATTGACACTGGAGATTGTGGCAATTCCTATACTTACTGGTGCATGATCTCCTTCTAACATTATGCGAATGAGTTTTTTACCATTTAATGTATGCTCAAGCTTATGTCGTAAATTGGTCATGCTGTAACCCCATCCATCAGCCACCATGGTTCGTACTAGATCATAGTTTTTGTAGGTATCTTTGATATGTGGCACCAAGTTATGCTGTGTAAATAAATCAGTGCAATAATCTTTATAATAGGGAGAGTCGTGCAAAATCATCGGAAACTGAGTTAAATCTTCTAAGCGAACACTTTTCATTTTTGCCAATGGATGATGTTCACTCACCAACACATGAGGAGGCAAACTCACTATCGGCTCAAAACAAATAAGGTTATGATCAATCTGTAAATTTGTGGTGATTGCCATGTCTACTTTATTTGAGAGTAAAGCATTCATGAGTTCGTCATGGCTACCATCCACTAAGCGAATATCATCTTGTTGATGTAAAAGATTAAAATCATGCACAATATCTGAATAAATCAACGGCGTTAAAACATGATGACAACCCACTTGTAAGGCTCGTTGTGTCAAACCGCGATATTCAGAAGCAAGTGCATAAAGTGCATAGGTTTGCCCCAAAATAAACAAACATTCTTTAAGAATTTTTTCACCGATATTGGTCAAGGATAAGCCACGCGCGTGTTGACGAATAAATAATTTCACTTTTAATTCTGATTCAATATGGGAAATTGCAGCAGAAATTGAAGGTGGAGAAACATGTATTTTCTCCGATGCCACAATAATACTGCCATGCTGTGCAGTTGAAACAAAATATTCCATTTGTCTGAAAGATATGCGATTCAACACTGTTGTTTTCTCCATATTTTTAAGAGCAAACATAAATAGAAAATTCAACTCATAAGAAAATAAAGTAATCTACTATTTATGCTTCATTTAAAACGCCAAGATGATTGACCTTAACTACAATCAATTTTCATCATAGAAAATATGTCTTCCTCTACCATGCTTTTAAAGTAAGGTCATTGATATTTACCTATGTAACTCGCTAAAAACTTTATTTCTTCATGACATTTGGCAAAATACATAACATTTCAAACAAGAGATTGGCACCGAGCAAGGAGGTATTTCCTGTAGTGTCATAAGGTGGAGAAATCTCGACCAAATCGCCACCTATAATATCCAGCCCCTCACATCCACGAATAATTTCCAGCGCTTGAATAGTAGTCAGCCCACCAATCTCTGGCGTTCCTGTGCCTGGTGCCCAAGCAGGATCGATCCCATCGATATCGAAAGATAAATAAACAGGCCCGCCACCTACTTTTTCTCTGACTTCAGCCATGAGTGGCGCTAAAGATTGATGCCAGCATTCTTCCGCCTGTACCACCCTAAATCCCTGACGACGACTCCAGTTAAAGTCATCGGCACTATAACCCTGTGCTCTTAGGCCAATCTGTACGACACGATCACAATCCAGAAGATCTTCTTCTACTGCGCGGCGAAAGGTGGTTCCATGCGCAATTTTTTCACCAAACATGTGGTCATTGACGTCTGCATGGGCATCGATATGTACCAAACCGACTTTGCCATGTTTTTTCTTAAGTGCCCGTAGAATCGGTAATGTTAAAGTATGGTCGCCACCCAGTGTTAAGGGAATAATTCCATATGACAAAATGCGGTCATATTCTTGTTCAATAATTTCAACAGCATGCAGTAAGTTAAATGTATTGATTGCAATATCACCAATATCCGCCACATTAATACAATCAAACGGTGCCGCGCCGGTTGCCATGTTATACGGTCTGATCATGACGGATTCTGCGCGAATCTGACGCGGTCCAAAGCGTGTTCCAGATCTAAGGGACGTTCCAATATCCAAAGGAATACCCACAAATGCAGCATCCAATTTAGCCAACTCCTCAGGCGTTTCAATAACGGGTAAACGCATCATGGATGCGATACCACCAAAACGCGGCATTTCGTTTCCACCAAGAGGTTGATGTAAATTTTTGGCCATTTGTATACCTATATCTGTTTGTTTTCATTATTTATCTAATAAAAACACCTTAGCTTAAATAGTATTTATTAAATAATTAGTTTTGATATTTATAAACTAATTAAAAGCAGGATATGACCTAACGCTACATTTGAAGATCTCACTCTAGAATGTGATCTATGAATACGTTCTTTTAAATGACCATAGGATTAGGGAGGTTTGAAATTTAGCTGAGATTAAAAGTCAAACTGCTTCAGATCAGGATAATGTAGATCTGAAGTAGTCTGGTTTGATAAGAAGAGCGTGACTTAATTTGATAGGTTTGAATAACTAAATCCTAATATAGTCATATATTTGTTTAGGGATTTATTCTTGTTTTACCCCCACATAGAGTGAAATGATATCTTCAATCTTTAGATATGTAAGGCTCAGCCCTCTGATTTGACTTGCATAAACTCATGTACCCGACTGAACGAAGCAGATGAAGAACAACGAATATCATCAGGTGATGCATCACACTGCACCACACCATGTTCCATCATAATCACCCGATCTGAAATAGATAATGCGAAATCCATCTCATGTGTCACAATCAGCATGGTCATGCCTTCACTGGCAAGAGATTGAATCACCTTGAGAACTTCGCCAACCAGTTCTGGATCAAGTGCAGAGGTCGGTTCATCAAACAGCATGATATCGGGCTTGAGCGCCAATGCTCTTGCAATTGCAACACGTTGCTGCTGCCCACCAGAAAGCTGATGTGGATATTTATCAATATGTGCAAGTAAGCCAACCCGATCGAGTAAATACAGTGCCTGTTCTTTAACCACAGTATGATCAAATAGCTTGTGATACATCGGGGCAAGCATCACATTATCTAAAACAGTGCGGTGTGGAAATAAATTGAACCCTTGAAATACCATGCCGATACGACGAACTCCAGCACGCATCTTCTGTTTATCGATTACTGCACCGCCTTTGATATAACTCTCACCATACAATACAATTTCGCCATCATCGACACTTTCAAGTGCATTGATGGTTCGAATAAGTGTGGTTTTACCAGAACCTGATGGCCCAATAATACTTAACACTTCACCATTTTTTACCTTTAGATTAATTCCCTTTAAAACCTGATGCTGCCCCCATGATTTATAAATATCTCGCAAATCTAATGCAACAGGGCTTCCAGCAATTAATTCTTTGGTATTCAGGTTAGATGCAGGAGCATTCAAACTTTGTCTTAATGCCATGCATTCACTCTCTTTAAGTGTTTGCGGTGATCTACGTTGTAGATTAAGGAAATTCTCAAGCCATTTAAATAACCAGGTAAATAATGTCACAATCGTCACATAATAAACCGCTACAGCAAGCAGCGTTTCCATGACAAGAAAATTATCTGCATATAAACGCTGACCTGTCAGTAATAATTCAGGTAGTGAAATAACCGATAAGATCGAACTCAATTTAATGACAGTAATAAATTCATTAATTAATGTAGGTAATGCAATTCGAAATGCCTGCGGAATCACAATCAAACGCTGAATGCCAAAAAAACCAAAGCTTAACGCATGTCCAGCTTCATTTTGTCCTTTGGTCACAGACAATAAACCACCCCGATGAATCTCTGCCATATATGCTGCTTCAGTAACTGTCATTGAGATCAGACCTGCAATAAATGGCACACCCAATAAAGGCTGAGTGATTGGAAACATCTGTGGCAAATTATATACAAAAACCAGCAGTACCATTAAAGGGATACTACGGAAAAACCAGATATAGAGTTCGACGGGAATTTTAATCCAGCGTGGGGCGGATACCTTTGCACACGCCAAAACAAATCCCAATACCATCCCAATAAACCAAGATAACGAACTGATTACAATGACAGTTACGCAGGCCTTCCAAAACTCTGCAAAGCCAAATAAAGAGAAGAAATATTCCCAATCGAATTCCATACTGACTCCCAATCTCAAACAATTAATGAACAGGCTCTAAATTATATTTTTTGATCAGCGCGCTATATTGACCATTGGCCTTGGCTTTCGCGAGCGATGATTTAATGGCTGAGACAAGTGCGGTATTTCCTTTGGTGACATAGATCCCGAGTGGCAATGGATAGACCAGACGTGAAGAACTCACTACAAGACGACCACGACTTTTCTCAACGAGAATTTTTGCCGCTGGCGCAATTTCCAGTTGTGCACTTACGTTTCTTGACATCAATGCCTGAGAGACTTCAGGAGCTGTTGGAAACTCCATCACCTGAATGGCGGGTTTTCCATTTTTAATACAATAAGCCTCTGAATGTTTCTTAAGACTGGCCACCCATGCAGTTCCTTGCTGCAAACCTACTTTTACACCGCACAAATCATTTTCAGTCTTTGGTAAAATGTTGCTATTTTTAAGCGCAATAATTGAAGCACCCGTCATGGCATAAGGAATGGCATCTGCTTGTTTTAGACGCTCTGGAGTGACATATAACCCTGAAATAACCGCATCATACTTTTTACCCAGACCCAAAATCAGGCTGGTAAACTTGGTATCAATCAGTTGAGGTTTAGCATTTAAATCTTTGGCAATCAACGCAGCAAAATCTGGATCAAGACCAACGATATTTTTATTGCTGTCATAAGATTCAAACGGTGGATAAGTTGCCTCTAAACCGACTTTAAACACGCCATTGGTGAGTAATGGTGCAGCATGGCTCATTGATGAAAAGCATGTGACTGCGGCGACAGATAAAGCCATCCGACATGAAAAATTTTTAAAGGTCTGTTTCATAAATCAATCCTCACAAATTGCTAGTGGTTTTTTGCTTTGCTTGTTGTTTCAGGTGACCAAAAGTATGGGTTGCTCTCGCCCTTTCTGATAATTGCAACTCACCCTTGGCAACTTTTTCACGTAAGTAACGATAGGTTTGTAATGCCTGACTCCACATATGTTCACCAATACTTAGCTCTTTATATTGATCTGCCTCGTTTGCTTTTAAGAAATGCGGTAATGGGCGAATTAGCGTGTGATAATCACAAGCAAAGAACAGTGGAAATGAATAACGCTCTTGGGGTACTTTGCGAACGCGGTGTGCAGTAGCAATAAAGGTGCCAGCACTCAAGACCTCCAGCATGTCACCAATATTAATGACAAAAGCTTCTTCACCATTGATATCTTTAGATGGCGGCGCATCAATCCAGACTCTATCTTCATTGAGCACTTCTAAACCTGGCTGGTCTGCAAGCAATAGTGTGAAACATTCATAATCAGTATGTGCACCAATGCCTGGTTTATCTTCCGCTGTTGCGTCAAAAGGATAGTGAATCAGACGTAGTTTTGATGGCGGGCAAGTCACCATTGACTTGAAATAACCTTCTGGCAAACCAAGTGCCAGTGCAAAAGCATCAAATAAACGATGTCCTAAAGCAAAAACTGCCTGATAATAATCCAAAACTTGTGACTTAAATTCTGCAAGTTCTGGCCATTCATTTGCACCAATCAGAGGGGTTTTGGACACGACAAAAGGATGATCCTCTGGAGCCTGAAAGCCGACATCAAATGCCTCTTTTAAATCTGGTTTTCCAGAACCATAAATCTCTTCACCTTCGGGAACATAACCCTTATGACTTTTCGATTGGCCAATGTAGTAATTCATTTTTTCTTGCATTGGCAAAGCGAAGAATTTTTTTGCTGCTGCCCGCACACCTGCGATCAACTCTGGTGCAATACCATGACCAGTGATATAGAAAAATCCAACCTTTCGCGATGCCTGTCCAATGGCATCTGCAACGGCTTGTCGCTCGGCAAGATTTTCGCTATTTAAGCCCTGTATATTAATCACGGGTAGTTCAGTAAAAGCGCCTTTAACCTTGGTCATTTAGTTGCCCTCCTTTTTCATTGAAGATAAAAATTCGTTAAAATGCTGTTGTTCCTCATGCAACATCCATGCATTAAGCGACCACAAATCAGCCACAGGTACATTGGTAAATGGTAAGTGGTGTAAATAACCATCAGCACCAAATTCAGGCGTAAGTGTAGTTTGCTGATAACCACGACGATGCTGCGACTGCCAGATTTTCTGCCAGAAATCTTGCTGAAACTTGAGAGCAGTTTGGTATTCTGGAGCGGCTGGATGCGGAACCTGAGGTCCTTGGTCGTATCCAACCCGAGCCTGAATATGATGAACACGATCAATAAATGCAGTGAAATCATCACACGGATCATTTAACAGACGTTCACTAACAACAATCCAGTGGCTAATATCAGCAGTAAATTGTAGTTGTGGAAGCTGCTGTATAATTTCTAATGTCAGCCAAGGACTATAAAGCGACGTTGCTCGATGCGTTTCAAAACTACAATTCAGCTCAAAACACTTTGCCAGCTCATGTGCTTTTCCTAGAAAATCAACTTGCTGTGCCAGAGGCCAACGATCATTTCCTGCAAGTAAATTGACAAATAATGGCTGCAATTGCTTGGCTGCATCGAAGCGTTGTTTTAAACGTTCAAGATGCTGTTCTGGTGTTTCTTTCTGCTTGGGTATGACATCGCCACCACTGAATACAATCGCAATATATTCAAGTTCTGCCGCTCGAATATCTGATGCCAACGCTTGCTGTTCATCTAAAGTTAACGGCACACGTGCTTCAATTCCAGAACAACCCGCTGTCTTTAATTCACAAAGTGTCTGTTGCCAAGAGGAGTTAACCCCCCATAAGGTACGAAATGTTTTAAGTTGCATGCCACGTCCCTGAGATGTGACATCTTCAATAGGTACGATTTCATTTCTATGCCGAGATGGATCAAGATGCTGATTCATTTTTAGATCTGTATCTAGCTGTTTTATTGATGTTATCTCTTAAAGCTACAGTGTGTTAAATAGCAATTTCTAAATAATTAGTTTTGAATTTTCTAAACTAAATAAATGAGCTTTAGATTATTTGATTGCTCTATACCTGCTTAAATATGGAAAATTGAGATCAACTACTCTTAGCTTATTCGAACTTGATTCTTGTGATTAAATAGATGTATATAGACATCACCTTAATCTCAAAAAATATTAGGCGTTAGAAAAGCAAAGCATCTGAAATTAAAATAATTATTATTTATATTTGTACCTGTAAGCATGATATAGGTGTGGCGAAGAAATCATACGTATATGCCAAATCGTTTTATTCAATTCATATTTAGTTTTGACATTTCTAAACTAAATAATCTATTTTAAAGATAACTTCTATGGGCAGTTATGTTATGGATCTTCAACATTTTCCTGACCTTAAGCTCCTGCGTATTTTTGAAACTGTTGTTAAAAATCAAGGTTTTGCAAACTCACAACAGGAACTTAATTTATCAACATCCGCCATCAGTACCTACATGAGTCAGCTTGAGTCCAATGTTGGGATGAAGCTATGTGAACGTGGTCGTGGGGGGTTTTCACTCACCTATAAAGGCGAACTTTATTATCAGGAGACGGTGAAACTCCTTCAGGAAATTGATAAGTTTGCGTTATACAGTGCTCAAGTCAAAGGTGAGTTAAACGGGATACTCAAAATTGGCATTTTAGACTCAATTGTGACTGAAAAGCATTTTCCAATTGATCAGATTATTGGGCAATTTTCTCAGGAAAATCCTTATATTTATATACAGCTTCAGGTTCACAGTCCATATGAACTCCAAATGGGGGTTTTAGAAAATTGTTATGATTTGGCGGTGGGTGCTTTCTTTTTAAAAATGAATGGTATTACTTATCACCCTCTGCACAAAGAGCAACATTGGTTATTTTGTAGTGACAAACATCATTTATTTGAACAACGTCATTTGACTGAAAACATGATTACGCAGGAGAAAATGGTTCGTAGGGGTTACTGGAGTCATAGTGAATTGGCTAAACATGGATTCAATAACTCATCTGCATCTGTAGAATCCATGGAAGCACAATTAATTTTGATTTTATCTGGACAATATATTGGTTATTTACCTGAACATTTTGCTCAATCATGGGTAGACCAAAAACGGCTCAAAGTGTTATTGCCATCTACCTTCGGTTATCAAGCGCCATTTTCTCTCATTATGCGACGCGGTCGCAGCAAAGATCCAATCATTCAGAAATTCCGCAATATTATGTCGAAATATATTTAGCAGCTAACGACAAAAATCTGCTTTATCTTTTTCAATCAATGATAAAGCAGCATGCCACGCATCCCAAATAATTCCCTCAGCATCATCCTGCTCAAACTGAGAAGCTGTAAATTCACATAGAGCTTCGGAAGGATAAATTAAGTTGTGTGCTGATAAAGCTTTTACCTGAATCTGACAAGCGCGCTCCAAAAAATAGATTTCATGAAATGCATGTGCGACAGACGGCCCTGCTGCTAATAAACCATGGTTCCTGAGTATCATGGCTTTGTTATTACCTAAGTCATTGACCAGTCGTTCTCGCTCTTCGAGTGATAACGCAATTCCTTCATAGCTGTGATAAGACAAACGGCGATAAAATTTGAGCGCATGTTGTGATATAGGTAATAACCCATCTTGCTGCGCAGATACAGCAATACCGTCTGCGGTATGCGTATGAATGACACAATCTAAATGCGGTTTAGCATGATGAATAGCAGAATGAATGACAAAACCCGCGACATTCACTTTCTTGCCTTGATCATAGTTTTCGACAATTTTTCCATCATGATCAATCTTGACCAAATCTGATGCGCACATATGATCAAACAAAACGCCATAACGATTAATCAAAAAATGATGAGGTTCATCTGGCACGCGTAAGCTGATATGCGTGTCAATCAAATCGGTCATTTTATAATATGCGATTAAGCGATAAAGGGCTGCCAGTTGACAGCGTGCCTCCCATTCAACTGGATTAATGGCGAAATGTTGATTCATTCAATGCTCTCTTACTCAAAATATTTAGTACTCGATTTTTAAAAACCCGATCTCATACTTATCATCGTTGATTTTTTACTTCTGCTGATTCGTATTTACTGAATCTCATTCAAAAATTCAGAATTTAATTTATAAAAAATATTATGTATAAGATGTTAAAGCACTTGCGAAAGTTAAAAATTGAACAGCGCTGAGTTTTGATGTTTTAATTTTATCAAATATTAAAGCGTTTAATAAATTATTTTGCCAAGAGAGCTACCACTATTCGTTACTTATAAATTTTCAAAAAATCATTTGGGTTTTTAAAAGATTTTAGGCAAATGTAAATGAAAAAAGCTAAATTCACCAGTATCGATCAAATGACTACAGATGAGTGGCAAATAATTGAAGCATTTGAAATGCAGGAAATTAAGAAATTACCTGAAATGATTATCGAACAATTAAAGTTATTAGGCAAAGGACATCATCAGCCATATTTAATTGATCGATTACAACATTCTTTGCAAACAGCCACTCGTGCTTACAAGGATAATGCCTCTGAAGAGATGGTTATCGCAGCCTTAATTCATGATATTGGTGATAATTTGGCGGCTTATAATCATGCAAGCTTTGCAGCAGCCCTAATACAACCTTATGTCACTGAGAAGACTTATTGGATCGTAAAGCACCATGACATTTTTCAAGGATATTATTACTGGGATGTTTTAGGTTTAGATAAAAATTCTCGAGATAAATTCAAAAGTCATCCTTATTTTGATGAGTGTGATTACTTTTGTCGAGAATGGGATCGTCCCTCATTTGACCCAGACTATGAAACTATGTCATTGGAAGACTTCACCCCCATGATTGAAAGAATTTTCACAAGAAAACCATATTCAGTTTATTAATTTACCAACGGTTTATACGTCAGTTTTTTCACAAGTACCTCGTTTAATTGATGTGCAAAACGAGATTGAGATTTTATTTTTTAAGCAATAGGGGACTAAAATTATGCAATATCGTACATTTAAATGTTCACTAACATTTTTGGCTTTTTGGAGTTTTGCTCAAGCTGGCTATTCTGCCGATCTGAGTATTGGAGATGCAAAATCAGTTGAAGGTGAGCTCAAGCTTTCTGGTTTTCTAAGAGCAAAATATGAGGACAAAAGCTGGTCTAAAAACGATCAAAAACTGACTTTTGATGCCGCAAAAATCAATATCGACTATCAATCATCTTTAATGTTTGGACATATCGAATATCGTTGTTATCAATACGATAAACTTTGTGATTTCTCTGCACTTGTAGATGGTTACTTAGGCTATAAGATCAATGAAACTGACAAAGTTACGGTTGGTTTACAAAACATGCCATTTGGCCCAGGTCGCTTCTGGGAAAGCAATAATTATGGAGGCATTGTTACTCAAGTCGGACTTGAAGATGTGCATAATGTCGGGATTAATTATCGTACCAATCTTTTTTCAAATACAGATGTAGATCTAGGTTTCTTCCCAATTGATGGCGGTCACTATCATGGAAAAAGTGTAGATTCAGCACGTTATTCGTCTAACTTTGTCAAACCTGATCCAAACAGTGAAATTCAAACTTATCTCAAAGAAGAAAACATGTGGATAGCGCGGGTCAATCATAAATTTAAATTTGATGATCCAGCTTTCTCTGCTTCATTAGGGGGTTCATATTGGTTTTCAGACATTAAAAATAAAACCTATAATGACACGGGTCGTCACAAAGCTTGGGCGTTATTTAGCCAGTTAGGTTATCAGGATTTTCAAGTTACCTTAACAGGTGGTCATCATAAAATTGACAACAAAGATCCATTAAATCCGAATGTATCCGTAGCAGGTTCATTTGATTATTATAATTACTTGGCAAATGAAGGTCATTTCTATACAGCCGATATCAGCTATACATTTAAGGATGTCGGAAAAATTGGAAAAATTACACCTTATGCAATGTATAGTGCTTATGACAAAACAGGCAGCTATAAAACCTCAACACGTAATATTATTGGAGTATCAGTCGACCACAAAAATCTTGGATTTACGGCTGAATACATTATGGGTAAAAATGACCTATTAATTGGTGGAGATGAGTACTCTTTGGTGCAAGGTAATGATAATAAAACCCAGCATTTATTGAAAATGACTGCTGCTTATTTCTTTTAATATTTTAGAGTTTAATCCGCACTATTAATTATCATCCATACTGATAAATTAAACATGATTGATTTGTTTTAATAAAAACTAAATCTTTATTAACTCATTCAAATCCTGTTCAAGCCGATGTTGCCACATATGGACATCGGCTTGTTTCAACATCAAATACCAATTTTATATAAAATAAAACGATAAATCGATGTTGTAACTGGAATCCCTTTTTTTATTCAATTCTGATCTAAAGAATGAGGTATCACCGAATCGAGTGCTCTTAATAGAGCGAACCATTCATTCCCAAAATACCAATATAGCGTTTATTTGCTCATTTCTTGCAAAATCAGCCCAGCTCTTAACCCTTTTGCTACATTGACATTAGGAAATAGAATTCTTACTTCATGCTCATGTGCAATGTAATTTTGACTTTGTTGTGTAGCAATAACATCCCCTTGATGAAAAAGAGAAAAATTGGGCGCAGAAGACTTTAGATTTAATTGAAAATCATCATCTTTTTTCAAAATTGATTCTATGACTTTAAATCGACGAATTGGGGTTTTGTGTCTTGAGGGCAAAGCTTCATCTGCAATTAGAACCCGTAATACACGATCAATTGCCACAAACTGACTTAAGTCATTTTGACCGAAGGGCTTTGCCTGTCCCAATTCCAAAGTAGCACTGGCTGCCTGACAATACGCCCCACTAAAATGGCTAAAGGTTTTTCCAGCAGTATTATGAAAAACCACAGCGTCTAAATCGGCTGCATTTAAGCTATTTAAAAGTAGCGGATCATGGACATGTTCAAGATGAGGCAATAGCGCAAAAGTAGGTAACAACGATGCTCTTATAGCTGTATGTAAGTCATAGTGATAGCGCTTGGCAGTAGAACAACCTTGTTCAAAAAAAATCTGAACGTGCTGTTCTAGCCTCTCAGCACGCTGGGTCTCCACAGATGGCTCTAGCTGCTGATATCCACCACAAAACATCCGATTCATATCATATTCGATATAGCGTTGACCCGTGCGTATCGCGTTAGGATTGCCCAGTACCAAAAGCAAGCGAACATTTAGGGTGAGGCTTGCTTGAAATACATCCTGATAGATGTGTTCAAGCAGCTCAATGGGCGCAGTTTCATTACCGTGTATTCCTGCTGATAGAACGATGCTTTTTTCATAGCCATGATGGGGCGTTAAACAAATAACGCCCTCATCTTGCCATTGCCATGAAAAATTATGGTTTTCACCTTGTAATGCGTGAGGAAATTGCTGGCTCAATACTGAATGAAGAAAATGTGTCATTGGCTCATGCTTCCCATTCTATTGTTGAAAATGATAGACCGAGCCCAGATTTAAAATTTGGGTCAATTCATCCAATGCACTACGACTTTCGATCAATAATGCAGGATCTGCCAAATCTTGATGTGAGAGCTGATCACGATAACGCCGATCAACCCAAGTATTTAGACGTGCAAACAATGCATCGTTCATCAGTACATTGTGATTAATCGCATTGAACTCTGCGTCATTCACTGCGACACGTAAACGTAAACATGCAGGTCCACCACCATTACGCATACTTTCACGCAAATCAAAAACTTTGATCTGATCGACAGGTGTTCCCATCTGAATCATGTCATTCAGATATGACCATACCGCAAGGTTTTGACGAGATTCTTCTGGTACAACAATAGTCATACCACCATCAGGACGCGTAATCAATTGACTATTAAATAAATAAGTCGATACCGCATCTCCGACACTGACCCGTTGATCTGGCACTTCAATGGCAATCAAGTCTTGTTCTAACAGTGCCATTTTTTCACGAATTTCATTAAGCGCCTGAGCTTGATTGAAAAAAGCTTTTTGATGATGAAATAAAACTTGCTGGTTACTTACTGCAATCACATCGTTATGAAATACACCTTCATCAATCACATCAGGATTTTGCTGAACAAATACAGTGCGATTTGAGTCAAGTTGGTGTAATCGTGCAACGGCCTGACAGGCTTCTAGAGACTGACGCGCTGGATAACGCTTGGGTGCAACTTGACCACCTAGAAATTGTTGACCATATACAAACACCTGAACAGCAGCAGAATCGTAAGGACCACCTAAACGATTATGATTGGCAGCGCCTTCATCACCGAATAAAGCGACTGGCGGTAACGCTAAGTGATGCGCAAAATAGCGCTCATCACGAAAAATCGCAGCCAGAATTTGACTCGTTGTTTCATGTTCGATTGAACGATGAAATTTGTTATTCAAATTTGCGGCAGTAAAATGAACACGACCATCAGCACTATCTGCCGAAGGTGAAACGGTTGCAGCATTTGCAGTCCACATACATGAAGCTGAACTCAAAGCCGATAGTAACTCTGGCGAAGTGCGCATGGCTTGAGTAATGACAGCGTGATCATCTCCACCAAAGCCCAGCTTACGTAAGCTGGGTACATGCGGACGCTCCTGTGGCGCTAGAACGCCCTGCTTCATGCCCATATCTGCCAATGCTTTCATCTTTAGCAGTCCTTGTTTGGCTGCAAGCTTAGGATTAGAAAGATGATTACGGTTTTTGGTCGATGCTTCATTGCCAAACGACAAACCTGCATAGTGATGTGTCGGGCCAACTAAACCATCAAAATTAATTTCATAACCAGACATTTTTAACTCCATTTCTGTTGACTCACTACAGCACAATGCCTGGTGATAATTTTTCTGGCAGACTCAACTGCTCACTCTCTAAAGAAGCCATCGGCCACGCACAATAATCCGCAGCATAAAAAGCATTCGCACGATGGTTTCCAGATGCTCCGACACCACCAAAAGGTGCGGCACTAGACGCACCTGTTAAAGGCTTGTTCCAATTGACAATTCCTGCACGTGCCTCGATCAACATACGCTCAAATAATGCTCGTTTTGGTGAAACCAAACCAACAGATAAGCCAAAACGTGTGCTATTGGCCAGTTTCAATGCTTCATCAAAATCGTCATAACGATAAATACAGGTCAATGGTCCAAAATATTCTTCATCTGGGATATCTGGCACAGCCGTTACATCTAAAATGGCAGGCGAAACTAATGCGCTATTTTCACGTAGTTGTTTCATTTCCAAGAGACTACGCGCCCCTAAATCAATCAGATTTTGTTGAGCTTTTAATAATGCTTCGGCAGCTTTGACTGAAATCACACCGCCCATGAAAGGTTGCGGTTCTGCATCCCAATCACCAATCACAAGATCACGAGCCACCTCAATAAAACGCTGAATAAATGCATCGCCAGCTTGACCATTTTTAATGATTAAACGCCTTGCACAGGTACAACGCTGACCTGCCGAGATAAACGCAGACTGGATTGCAAGATGAACCACAGCATCGATATCATCTATATCCTCAATAATCAGTGCGTTGTTTCCGCCCATTTCCAAGGCCAGAATTTTTTCAGGTGCGCCAGCAAGCTGACGATGTAACTGATAACCCGTAGATGCACTTCCAGTAAATAATACGCCATCAATGTGCTCCGATTGTGCCAGAGCAATCCCTGTCTCTCGGCTACCTTGTAGCAAATTCAACACAGCATTTGGTAATCCTGCCTGTTGCCAAAGTTTAACGGTTGCTTCAGCAGTCCACGGCGTCAGTTCACTGGGTTTAAACACAACAACATTCCCTGCAATTAATGCAGGAACGATATGACCATTGGGTAAATGTCCTGGAAAATTATAAGGACCAAATACCGCCATCACCCCATGTGGACGATGCCTTAATGATGCTGCACCATCTGCCATTTCAGTTATGCTTTTACCTGTACGCTGATGATACGCACGAATGGAAATGGCCACCTTCGCCACCATTGACTGGACTTCTGTCAATGTTTCCCAAAGTGGTTTACTGGTTTCCTGACTAATAATCTTTGCTAAAGCTTCTTTATTTTGTTCGAGTAACAGCGCAAAACGTTCAATAATTGCAATACGATTTGTTAGTGACGTTGTAGCCCATTGAGGAAAGGCTTGTCTTGCGGCCTCGCATGCCTGCTCAACTTGTTGCGCTGTAGCTTCATTTCCCTGCCATACCACCTGTTGTGAAACAGGGTTGCACGTATTCCAAGATTTGCCCTGTCCCTGCACCCAGTTTCCATCAATCCATAAATTTGCGTGTGACATGATTATTGCTCCGTCGTATTTAATGGCAAAATACGAATTTTTTGTCCTTCTTCTACATTCAATAAGCTGGCCTGTTGATGACTCAACTCAATGTATTCGGCATCAAGTGAAGAATGGATCAGAATTGCCCGATACTCTTGATAAGTATCATTGGCAACCAGATAAGGTGCTTCATCTTGCTGGGTTGAATTCGTCAGTTTAATAGGTAAAAGTTGACTTTCCTTTACCGCTCTGAGATAACAGATTTCAGCTTCAAGCGTAGGGCCAGCATCAAAAATATCGACGTATCCTTGGTATCGTAGGCCTTCACTTTCTAGTACATGGCTGGCAGGTTTAGAATGTGGATGCACCGCCCCAATGACACCTTGCACATCTGCTGAAAGTAAATCCACATAGATTGGAAATCGTGGCATTAACTCTGCAATAAAAGCTTTTTGACCAACACCGCTCAAATAATCTGCAGTGGCAAAATCCATATTGAAAAACTGATAACCAATGGCATCCCAAAATGGAGAACGCCCCGATTCATCTGAATAACCGCGCATTTCAGCGATGATTTTGGGCTGAAAAAATTCATGGAAAGCAGCAATGAATAAAAAACGGATTTTTGATAAAAGTTTTCCATTCAGGTTTTTGCGATAAGCCTCATCTAAAAACAAAGTACATAATTCACTGCTCCCTGTCAGATCATTGCTTAAAAAAAGCGTATTGAGTGTTTTATAAACATTCAAATTTTTACACGCATGCACCTGCTTGCCGACATGATAATTATAAAATGGTTCGCTCAGACCAACAGCAACCTCAATGGCGCTCACCCCCACTACACGCTTATCTTCAATATCTTCAAGAACAAATAGATATCCTTGTTCACTTCGAGGGCATTCACCCAGCAAGGTTTTTCGTGTGCGTTCAATTCTGGAAAATAAGATTTCACGATTGGCTGGCAAAGAGGTTAAGCCGACGCCAGATTTCTCTGCCAAGATGAAGATATCATCCAGATCGCGGAACTCTGCATGTCTAACGATCAACATAATGAGCGACCTTTTATTGATGTACAGCCACAAATTGAGACAGAGCTCGACCAAAGCGTTGTAAACCTTCTGAAATTTCTTGTTCAGAAATCACTAAAGAAGGTGTAAAACGCACTACATTTGGCCCAGCAATCAAGGCAAGAAGCCCTTCGGCACCTGCTAATGTGACAATGTCTTTTGCTTTACCTGCATATTCAGGTCTGAGTACACAGCCTAGCAATAGACCTTGCCCACGAATTTCCTGAAATACAGCATAGGTATGATTGAGTTGCTCAAGTTCATCAATAAACTGCTGTGAACGTTGTTTGACACCATCTAAAACATCGGCCGTGTTAATAAAATTGAAGACAGCCCCAGCAACCGCACAGGCCAGAGGATTACCTCCATAGGTTGTACCATGGTCACCCACCACAAACACATTGGCATATTGATCTGTCGTGATCATGGCGCCAATAGGAAAACCACCACCCAATGCTTTGGCAGTCGTCAAAATATCGGGGACAACACCCGTATTCATATAGGCATACAATGCACCTGTACGTCCTACGCCAGTTTGAACTTCATCAAAAATTAATACCGCACCTGTTTCATCACACAAACGACGCAAACCTTTTAAAAACTCAAGATCGGCTGGAAGGACACCACCCTCGCCCTGAATCGGTTCCACAATCACAGCGCAGGTTTGATCATCAATCACTGCCGCCGCTGCATTTAAATCATTGAATGCCACATGTTCAATCCCTGCGGGTAAAGGGGCAAAATCTTGAGAATATTTTGGCTGTCCGCCTGCGGTTACGGTAAATAACGTACGGCCATGAAAGGCATTATTAAAAGCCACGATTTTACTTTTATTTTTAGATAGCCCAATCTTGCGCGCTAACTTAAGCGCAGCCTCATTTGCCTCGGCGCCTGAATTACAGAAAAATACCTTATCGGCAAAAGTGTGATCGACCAATTGTTTCGCCAAAGCCAACACAGGTTCATTGGTATAACCGTTACCAATGTGCCAAAGTTTTTGACCTTGTTCGATTAAAGCATTGACCGCAATAGGATGTGCATGACCTAAAGCATTGACTGCAATCCCCCCCGCAAAATCGATATATTCTTTGTCGTCCTGATCCCAAAGACGAGAACCTTGGCCACGTACAGGAATGAATTGAGCTGGTGCAAATACTGGCACCATAAATTGATTAAAGTCCTGACGATTCAGATGATGTATGCTCATGATGCCCTCGTAATCCAATTTGGTCTGTTACGTGTTCTTTGATATTGACTAGTATGAAAAATCAATTTGATTTAAAAAAGTTGTTATTATGATTAAATTGATACAATATTAGACACATTGAATAGCGATTAAATCAAAATGAATGATACAGATAGCCAAATTTTGGGTTTACTACGAGATAATGCACGCATGTCGGTGACTGATCTGGCAGCCAAGGTCAAAGTATCACGGGCAACGATTCAGAAGCGAATCGAATACATGGAGAATCAAGGCATTATTACTGGCTATACCGTCAGAATAAAACCGAATTCTGAACAAAACATGATTCGTGCCTGGATGAATATTATGGTAGAGGGAAATAAAGCCAGTGCGGTGATTCGAGAATTGAGAATTGACCCTGCTGTGCATACGCTGCATACCACCAATGGCAAATGGGATCTTCTGGTTGAATTAAAATCTGAAAATTTGGCGAGTTTTGACAAGATATTAGAGAGAATCCGAACCATTAACGGAATTTATAATACTGAAACAAGTATTTTACTATCGACCTATAAGGCGTGATTTGGTCTATATGACTTTCAGAAATTGATGAAGTATCAATCAATTGAATTTAAATAGCATACTTGGTTACGCAACTGAAATGTTAAAAGATCACGACCAGAATTTGATCTGATCGTGATCCCAGCGGTAGATTTATTCAGTCAATAAAAATCCTTTCCGTTCAGGCAAAGGTTCTTTACCTGCAATTTTCCCAATCACTTTATTCGGATAAGCATAGGTCTGACTATGGCGCGCAAAAAGTACGCCATCTGTGTGTGCCAGAATATCAACGGTTTCTCCAATCGGATCAACAATACTGACCACTTTATCACCAGACCGTACAAAATCACCCAATCGATTGTGATACACGATTAATCCTTGACACGGCGCTTTGAGTTGCTGCATGGCTTCGAGTAATGTTCCCTCACAAGCGAGTTGAGGAAGCTCGCCCACATGAACATCTTCAATAAAACCACGCCGTATCAGAATTCTAAATAAAGCTTCAGCTTGATCCTGAGCAAGACGTAAATCGACTTCATCATTGCTGCCGAGTTCAAATGTGGCAGACTGACAGGCCAGTGGGATTGGATAATCTGGAAATGCTCTAGACAGGTTCATCCACGGTGCACTACATGCTTCATCAAATGGATGACCTCCAGATTCTTCGGCAAGCAATACCGCACGTGCATCAATTTCAGCCGCCACATCATGCATTGCTGGCCAGAGCGGTGTCAGCGTATACATATGACATTGCGCTTGGTTATCTGCATGTAAATCCAGTACTAAATCTGCATCACAGGATTCACTGATTAGCTTGTGCCTTAACACATCTACCGCTTGTTCTGGCTTTAACTCAGACAATGCGCTGCGCATTGTTTTTCGAATGACATCGATATTGTGTTCGGCATTCTCGGTCAGTTGTCCATCAAGCTTTTCAACTGTTAATTGACACAAGTCTGGATAGTCGCGATTAAAATTAGTACCAGTTTGATGATCAAAGCGCCCAAGCAAGAAGCCATCTTTCCATTGGCTTAAACCAATTGGATTGGCTTGGGGAATAATCACAATTTCGCCTTTAATCCGATTACGTCTGGCTGCCTCATCCAGTAAATCTCTCAGATACTTTAATGCCAACATACCTGGAAATTCATCCGCATGCAGACCTGCCTGCAAATAAGCCTTTGGCGCCGAATTTTCTTGACCATAACGAAATATGGTCACTTGCCTTTGAATACCATCTTGGTCCGCAGGTAACAGAAAATTCTCACAAGCACTTGTCTGAGCCTGAGCACTTTCTTTAACCATATGCTTTCACCATTTTTTCATATTGATTTATCTTGATCAGACTCTGGCACTTGTTCAACCTGTGCAGATTCTGGCATCGCATCTTCAGTTGCAACTGTTTCTGCGTCTACATCTATTGTATCTTCAGTCTCAATAATTGGGTCTTCTTCAAGCTCGGGCGCAGTATCCAGATCAAAAAGCGCGACCTCATAATATTCGGCACATGCCTGATGCAAACTTTCACTTAAGCTTAAACCCTGCTGTGTGCTCTGAATCACGCCAGGTGCCAGTTTACCCACTGAAGGTAAATCACGCACATCGACATAATAAGTGTATAAATAATCGGAAACTTGCTGCTCTAATTGTTCTGAATCTGCTTCAGTGTCTACAGCCGCCAATTGAGCAATTGCCTCAATCACTGCAAAATTAGAAGTGACCCACTTCCCACCTGCTTTCTGTGCTTGTATCAATTTACCAGTAGCAGTTTCGTTATTGACTAAGTCAGCGATTGTTTTTGCATTTAAATACATATTTTACGACCTTATTAAATCATGATAATGGATGAGATCGTTGAAAACATTAGCCACGACGATCCATGGTACTTGCCAGAGTTAAAGTTCCAGAGCCATCTTCATGCGCAGTAAATTCAATCGTGATTGAACCGCGTAAGTAAGTTTCGCCCCATGTTTCATTTCTTTCGTCATTACGACATTCATAAATGAGATCAATAATTAATTCGCGGAGTAAATTATTCGCCAAGTTAATCGTCTGTTTTCGATGAATCATTCCTTTTTCTAAATCAATCACATCACCTGGCTGTGCATAATGGATTTTCATTTCTGGTGATATAAACTCATCACTACTCGATCTCACTAATCTAGGATTAGTTTCAATCAGAACGACGCCTTTATCACCAATAACCTCCAAGGTTTTATTGTCATTGGTTGCAATCAAGCCACTATCTTCACAAATGCCAAGACCATATTTGACACCTTCTTCAGCACAAGCGACCACTAACCGTCCTAAACGGCGTGAGTTTGCCAGATTTTGATCAATAATCGCTGTTCCAAATAAACCAAGACCTTCTTGTAACACCAGCCCTCTACGTCCTAAGTCAGAAGCGATGCCATATTTCAATGCCTCCCAAGAGCTCCCACCAGCCACCATGAAACCCGACATGGCAGATGCTGCGCCACCGATTGCAATAATAGGTTTACCTACTGCCCATGCTGCTGTGATCACCTGCAATACGGGTGTGACTTCACTACGCATTAACAATGCCTCAATCAAACGAATCTGATTTCCGCCCGTAATCAGGATGGTCTGCATGCGTTGTAATCGATCGAGTACGTCTTGATCACGATTGACCTGATCAATATTGTCGATGGTGATATCAAAATATTCGGCATTCACGCCATAGCTTTCTAGCGCACGTATATACTCATATGCATCGCTACGTGGTGAAGCTGAAGCACATGCAATAATACCCACCGAACCCTGACAAATCTCTGCCATAGTTCGCATTAAAGAACTGGCACTACTGCGCACAGGATTCGCACCCAGTAAAATCATCCGTGCTTCACGGCCTACCGATAATCCATAATTGCGTGATAATGTTGCGCCCTGCCACGTGTCGATATTTTTTTGATCGACCATCTGCTCTTTTTTCAAAGAAGCAGTAAAGCCCAATGCAGTAATACGTGTTGCATTATTACGTACTGCAATCAACGATTGAGAGCTGATTTGTCTTTGTAACTCAACAATGGTCATCATTTGATGAATAGGTTCAACTGCACGTGCACTGTCGAAACAGTAAAAGGCTGGATCACCAAGCACTAATCTAGAAAGCAAGTCATATAAAGTATAAGCTCCAAAAACATTACGCACAGAGCATGAAGGCGCACGGTAAACAATGTCTTTTTCAGCGACTTCGACTTTGTCTTGTGCAACATGAACCATGCCTGTATCAAGATCAATCGAATCGCCATCATCCAAATAGCTAAACTGAATGTTTCTAATATTCTGATGATCATCTATGCGGATGCCATCAGTATCAATAATAAAGACACCATATTCACCCGTGACCCATGCATGATCACCCATAACAAACAAGGCAGTATTTTCGTCAATGCCAAATCCATAACGTGTTTTGCTATTTAATAGCGCAATCAGTAAACGGCCAAAACGCCCACGCTTAATAAAATGCTGATCAACAATACCCTGTTTGAAAAAGTCTAGCCCCTGATCCAATAACAGACCAGCTTGATCTGGATCTGTAACCAATCCAAATGACGTTGCCTCCAGCGATGTACCTCCCACGATCATCAGTGACGACATCATGGCGGCACCTGCACTTGATCCTGCAATCAAACCACCTTGCTGATGCAGCGATCTGAGTTTTTCTAACAGTGGTGTCGCCTTTCCTTGAGGTGCCAGTGCATCTGCAATGAAAATCTGGTTGCCACCTGTGAAGAATACGCTGCCATATTCTTCAAGTAATTGTAGGATATGCGGGTCATAAGCAACTGTTGCACAGTTCTCAACAGATAGAGGCACTAAAGTCACGTCAAAACCCCATTGTCGAAATATTTCAACAGTTTCAGGCCCAACCACTTCTGGCTCAGCAGAAGCAGTTGGAAAAACTAATATTTTACCTTTTGATAATTGATGCATCATCTGATAAATGTCTGCATTATTATCTTCTAAACGCCCACCGATAATCGCCAGCTTGGGCTCATGGTTCATGGTGCTTAGTCGTTCCTGTGTGATAGACATCTAAGCATTAACCTCTTGGTAAGATCATTACACCACGATCGTTGCTCACTGCATGATATCCCTCAGGAATATCAAAACCCTGTTCCGCGATTTTTAACTCTAATGTTTCATGATCATTTTCAATATTAAATTCTGGTGTGAAATGAACAATCTGTTTCCATGAACGCGTAATGTTTTCACAGAAGAACAATACTAAATCATCTACTTGAGCTTCTGTTAACACAGCCGCCAGTGAATCTTCTTCTTGCTCAACAATATGAATCCTGGATTCGGGAACACCTAACTGAATTAAGGCATCACGCATAATTTTTGGTGTTTCATCAGGCGCACGACCACGTAAGTCATCATCACGGTGGCAATAATATTCATCAAAATGCCCCGCAACTTTAGCAGCAATCGCAACAACATCTTCATCACGACGATCCCCTGGACAGGTGACCCCCAGTAAACGACGACCTCTCGGGTTTAAACGATCAACAAGTTCTGTCATTGCACCGACTGCGGCTTCATTGTGTCCGTAATCTAAAATCACACGGAAACCATGTTTATCAAATACATTCATACGCCCTGGAGACTGAAAGAAAGTATTATCAAAAGTACGTAAACCAATACGAATCTGATCTAAATTTTTACCTAATGCGTACGCCATACCTGCGGCAAACATCGCATTTTCAACATTATGAATTGCCTTGCCTTCCAGAGTAGCAGGAATTAAATGAGTCCAGATGAGTGGAATTTGGGTTCCATTTTCATAAATAACAATCTGATCGCCATTCAAACCTTTTTCTAATACAACAGCACGTTTGCCTAATCGAATATGCTCACGCACCAATTTATTTTCAGCATCGCGTGTCACATACATAATATGTTTAGCAGGTGAATGACCTGCCATTTTCAGGGTATAGGCATTGTCTGCATTCAAGACCACAGTGTCTTTTGTCACTTCCGCAATAACACGTTTAACTTCGGCCAAACCATCTAGCGTATCAACGCCACCCAAGCCCAAATGATCGGACGAAACATTCAACACCGCACCAACATCACAGAACTGATAACCAAGTCCTGAACGAACAATACCACCACGAGCTGTTTCAAGCACTGCAATATCTACCGATGGATCACGTAACACCATTTTTGCAGACACTGGGCCTGTCATATCGCCTTTAACCGTTACATTCCCATCAATATACACCGCATCAGTCGAGGTTTGCCCGACCACATGACCTGCCATTTTCAAAATATGAGCCAACATGCGCGAACAGGTGGTTTTACCATTGGTTCCAGTAATTGCTGCAATAGGCACACGGCTTTGGCTACCTTGTGGGAACAACATATCCATAATCTTGCCACCGACATCACGCGAAGGCCCTTCAGATGGTGAAATATGCATGCGCAAACCTGGACCTGCATTCACCTCACAAATCCCGCCACCAATATCACGATAGCTTTTGGTAATATCCGTGGTCAGAAAATCTACGGCACCAATGTCCAAGCCAACTGCACGGATCGCTCGTTCAGCCATCAGTTTGTTTTCTGGATGGATGGTATCCGTGACATCAATTGCGGTGCCGCCAGTTGAAATGTTTGCTGTACGACGTAAATAAACCACTTCATCTTTCGCTGGAATACTGTCTTTGTCGTACCCTTTTTCGGCTAATAATTTAAGCGCTTGCTCATCAAGTTCAATTTTAGTCAGCATGTTTTCGTGTCCAACGCCACGACGAGGATCCTGATTGACAATTTCAATCAGTGCTTCGACGTTGTGTTTTCCATCACCAACAATATGACCTGGTACACGGCGTGCGGCCGCAACCAGTTCACCATTTACCACCAGTAAACGATGGTCATCCCCATATAACATGCTTTCGACAATGACAGCACTGCCTTCACTCATCGCAATATCAAACGCAGCTTCAACCGCCTCATCTGTGGTCAGGTTGACACTCACACCTCGTCCATGATTACCATCCAGTGGTTTAAGTACCACAGGAAACCCAACGCGTCTTGCCGCACGAACAGCATCATCAATGTCATAAACCACACGTTGTTTAGGCACAGGTAAACCTAGATCCTGCAACAACTGATTACAAACATTCTTATCACCTGCTATTTCTACAGCAATATGAGAAGTACCACTGGTGAGAGCCGCTTCAATACGTTTTTGATACTTCCCTTGGCCGACCTGAATCAAGCTTGCATCATTTAAACGATACCACGGAATATTACGTTCTTCGGCTGCTTGAACCAATGCCAATGCTGATGGCCCTAAAGCAAACCGATCTGCATAGCGTAAGAAACCTTTGACATCCCGATTTAAATCAATTTGATCACCTGCTTCGTGTGCTTTTGCCAATGCAACCAGCATGTCACACACTACTTCGCCCGCTTCAATACCAATTTCTTCTGATTCATAACTGTATAAAATCTCAGTTTCATCCTCATGACAGTAAGCACTAAATGCAGCTCCTCCTTTCTGACCAGCAAGGCGCTGTAAATGCAACGCCAGAATAGCCACAAGCTCTCCAATCTGTTGCTGAGGAGCTTGTCTTAATTCCTCTAATTTATGCTGAAGCTTTGCATCTTGCTCTGTTTTTAATGTGGGGATCACTTTTTCCAGATTTTCTAACACCTCTGATCCCATAGAGGCCAATTGAGTTATATAATGCGGATTTAAATCAATCACCAAACGAATCAAAGGAATGCTTGCATAGACATTAGGACCGACGTAGACCGATGTTGATATGATATTCACTTGATTTTACCTCACTCTAGTATTTCGTATTCTTTCTGATATGTCGTGCTATCTGCTTTAATCTGTCGATCTAGGAAGAACCAGCCTTGGAACGGAAGCATAACGAATAATTTTTTCAGCATTCTTACCAACCAAGACCTGCTTAAAAATACCTGAAGTCGTTGTTCCAACAATTAATAATTCTGATGCCTGCCAATCAATGGATTGAATAGATTCCTTCCATGTTGGGCCATCACCAATTTCCAAACTGATAGGCACATCACTTTCCCAATGCTGTGTTGCTTGTGCATACTCGGCTTCAATTTGTTCACGCCACTCATTAATCACCATGTTTTCGGCATCAAAACCTGCCGCAGTGGGGGTAATATCCCGATCACGTACTGCAAAAGTGACAAACCGTAAAGGCACATTGAAAATTTCTGCCCACTCGCCAGCACTTATCGCTAAGTTACAGGATTGATCTGAACCCGACACGGCACAGCTTAGACGGGTAAGTGGAGAGGTAAAGCCCTGATTTTTAGCAAACCCCTTGGGTGCCAATGCAACTGGCAAACTGAGTTGATTAAGTAATTCATCGGCCACTGTCCCTGAAAAAAACTGACCTTTTATTGCAATACGTGCACCACTAATCACCATACAATCTACAGAAAGCTCTTTGGCGGTTTGTTTCAAACCTTCGCTAATCGACAAAGCCGTACGTGCGATATAACGCGCTTCAATATGTGAAGGAACGGCAAGCTTGGCATCATCCAGTGCTTTTTGTGCTTCATCACATAAAAACTGGTCATAATCTTCGTCAAATTTTGCTAACGCAATGTTATGCCAAGTTTTTGCAACAATATGACAAACGATCAGCTTTCCTTGAGTCATTTCTGCGAGTGCAACACCCAACTTTAGGGCATCTTTACCACTTGAATCATTAGAATATCCGACTAGAAATTTCATTGGTGATCGTCTCCATTCTGATGCGAATAAGCTTCAGATCCTGCTTCAAGCACTGAGTTTTTGGATGCACATGAAAAATAATAAGTTGCTGCAATAACTGCCCAGATCGCCGCGATCACGTAAACAATGGCAGAAAGACTGGATATTAAATATAGACATGCACAGATACTCAAAACAGGCAGTGCAGGAAAAAAAGGAACCTTAAAACCCCGTGGTGCATCGGGCATGCGATAACGCAATACCAAAACACCAATGGACACTACAGTAAAAGCAATAAGTGTTCCCATACTGGTCAAATCCCACAATACATCAGCAGGAACAAACCCAGCGATGATTGATACAATCACTGCCACAATGAGTGTATTCGCATTAGGAGTTAAGGTTTGGGTACTGACACGATGAAAGATTTTAGGTGCAAGGCCATCACGCGACATTGCAAATAAAATACGAGTTTGACCATAAAGAACGACAAGGGTAATCGAAAATACCGAAATAACTGCACCGGCTGCTAAAATAATTGCAGGCCAAGTAGAGCCTGTTATTTCTTGCAAAATTACCGCAAGTCCAGCTTGCTGGCCTTTAAATAAACCCTGTTCTTGAGCCCCTAAAGCTGTTAATGCGACCAGAATATAAAAAATAATGACAACAAATAAGGCACTAATAATTGCTAAGGGTAAATTCCGACGCGGATTTTCAACTTCTTCACCTGCGGTAGATACAGCATCCAGACCAATAAACGTAAAAAAAATCGAACCTGCCGCTGCACTAATTCCAGCAAAGCCATGTGGAGAAAATGGTGTCAAATGCTCGGCGTTAAATGCTGTTGCAGCAATGGAAATAAATAAAATCAATACACATAGTTTAATCAAAACCATGACTGCATTGATTCGCGCTGATTCTGTTACTCCACGCATCAACAACATACAGCATAAAAAGACTAAAATTGCAGCAGGTAAATTGATAAGTCCGGTGCCACCTAAATGTAATTTGTATCCATCAGCAACAAAAGGAGCTGAAAGCAACCAGTTGGGTAAATGTACGCCAAAAACGTTATGAATAAGATTATTAAGATATTCACTCCAACCGATAGCAACCGCAGCAGCCGAGACCCCATATTCTAAAATAAGACACGCTGCGACCAAAAATGCGACACCTTCACCAAGCGTTGCATAAGCATATGAATAAGAAGAACCTGATGCAGGAATCATTGAACTTAATTCGGCATAACATAAGGCCGTTAAGCCTGCTGTAATTCCAGCAAGAATAAATGAAATTAAAACTGCTGGTCCTGCTACAGGGACCTGTTCACTTAGTACGAAAAAAATACCTGTACCAATTGTCGCGCCGACACCAAACATAGTGAGTTGAAATAAAGTCAGCGATCTTTTTAAAGTTTTTCCACCTTGTTGAGTTTCTTGTACTAAAAAATTAATCGGCTTTCTACGTAATAGACGTTGGCTAAACGTCACGGGATTTTTCATACTTCCCCCAGGATCCATATTCGCTTACCCAAGTTTCAACACATCTGAATAGATATCGAAAACTTGGATTCTTCCATAAATCAAATAGCAATTTTTAGGCCAACATTTATAAAAAATAAAATAAAAATCAAATACTTAAGCAGAAAAACACACACCTTTAAAATGTCTTTTAAAAGCTAGATTTCATTAAGTCTAGATATTAAAATTCTTATAAGCAGATTATAAAAAATCAGAATATCAACATAACCGAGTCTAAATCAATATAATTGATATAGACTTCATATATTTCTAATGATTAGTATTTAACGTCTAAACATCTTTAAGTCACCACAGTATTTTGATCAAAAGACAGCCACTTTGCTTATCAAATGTTTATTGAACTCAATATGCCTTTTAAAGGCTTGAGTAAGAAGGAGTATTATCAATAATCAGTTTGATCTAAATAAGTAGAAAAAAAGATCAAAATATTTCATTTTTTATCAAAATGATTAATCATTTAATCAAAATGAAATTTCAACCCATAATTTTGAGATATTTGTGATCAAAAAGCTGGAAGGTTGATTATCAATCATCACAAACAGGTGCATATCAATGAGCATTTTAAAATGCTTTGTTTCAGTGCAGATTAGATAGAATTGCACAATAGCGATCCAAAATAGCTAAGTACGCTGACTTATGCGGATGAATCCGCGATTATTAATTCAAACATATTGTTATTTTGATTGTTTTCTCTATTGAGCAATAAAACCTTGGTAGCATAAGATTTGGGTAAAACGGTTAATGTCTTTAAAACCTACATTTCTCAAAAGCTGGTAAGTTCGTTCTTCTGACAATGGAAAAAAATCATGATCTAATCTTTTCAGCATGACCGCTGTTTGCTCTGGTGTTAATCCATTTATCTCACATAGATGCTTCAAAGTTTCTTTTTCGTTTTGCGTTATGATTTGAGTCAGATCAAAGGTTATAAAAATCCCGTCTTGTTTTAATTTTTTCTGTGTAGCCAGTAGAAAATTATATTTTTGTTCAAATGGAATAAAATGAGTGACCAGTATTGAAAGAACTGCATCAAAATAAACATCATCATTTAGATGGCTTATATCGCCCAATACAAAATTAACGCGCTGATCCTCGCCTAAAGCATGGATAAAAGTTTTTGCCTTATCAAGCATGGTAGAAGACACATCAATTGCAGTAAACTGCCAATTTGGAAAGGCTTGTAATAAATATCCAAGCTCATAACCTGTACCACATCCCACAATTAACAGATGCGCTTTATACGGCATATACGTTTTCAATAACGCTTTAATTTGCTGGTGTACAACTTCGTAACCAGGAATCAACTGACGAATATGTTGATCGTAGCCATCCACCACGCGCTGTGAAGTAAAATCTTTTGCCATCTTATATTTGCCTTTTCTCTATTGCTCAAACTATGGTTGAGTATGATGTCTGGCTATAATGGCTTGACTTAAACGTTGATAAATGTCTTTTAAATCTGGACGATTGGCTTTTAAAAGTAAATTTTGATGCAGTTCGACAATATTATGGTCGTGCCGCACCGCTGGCCCTGTTTGTACTTGTACAGGATCATGTTGCGTTGCTTTTTTTGCTGTTTCTAAGATTAGCGGATAAAGCAATGAAAAATCAACCTGTGCCTGATCTACAGTTTGTTTAGCCATATCATAACAATAATTACTAAAATTACAGGCAAATACCGCAGCCAAATGTAAACTTAATCGCTGGGTTGAAGAATAATGATAGACGCGTTTAGTGAGACTGTTGGCTAAAGCATTCAATATGGATAAGCTATTCGCTTGCTCAGCTTCAATCAATAAGGGCGTATCTGACCAATGAATATCACGCTCAAAACTAAATGTTTGTAGTGGATAAAATACCCCAGCATTGGAATGTATATCTGACAGAATTTTAACATCTGTACTTCCTGAGGTATGTACAATCAACTGTTCTGGAACAAATACATGAACCGCTTGAATAACGCTTGATATCGATTGATCACTCACAGCAATCACCAACAAATCAATCTCTTGCTCAATTTGACTATAGTTATCAATAGCACATGCTCCAACCTGATGGGCAAGCTTTTCTGCATGGGGCAGGTTACGACTCATGATTTGTATAATTTGATGCTGTTGTGCAAATGCTTTAGCTAAATGTGTTGCAACTTTTCCCGAACCTACAAAACTAATTCGCATCACTTATCCGATTGCTAGCAAAATGGCTTAAGCATGCCAATAAAAAAAGGACGAATCAATCGTCCTTTGCAAATATCAGTCTTACTCAAGCACTTAATTAAAGACATTATTTAAATATATGATGCGTTCAACCGTGCGTTGATTAAAGCATTTGATATATTGCATCTCGATATTTTGATTCGTTAATCTCTGATCCCAATAATCAGATTGTTTTTGATAGGTTTCTCTTTCCTTCTCAGGAATTTCATGGATAGGTTTTTGTGCAAGCACTTTACAATCTATATCGCGCTTTTCAAACCAGTCTGCTTGATCCTGTTTGAGTTGTAGGCGCTGTTCCTCTGTAAAATTATCCCATGTTTGATTTAAACGCTCGACCTGTTTCTGTTTCTCAGCGTCCAATTCTTTTTTACGAATATCCATTGCCTGTTTTGCCAAATTATATTGGGCCGCTTCTTTTTGGTCACTGTCCTGAATCATAGATTGATATTCTTTATTTTTCTTAATATAACTTTCAAACAAAACTGCTTGCTCAGTGATAAAAGCCACCCCTTCTAGTATTTCTTTCTGGTTTTGTACACTTAAGCTTACACCTTCTTTATCGGTCTTCGTGATGTCATATAATAAATGACCACGTAACTCATCATCAGTGACTGACAACCCAGAATCATTATTATCCAGATAGTCTTTGACAGTTGCATAGCCCTCTTCCTCGCTATTTTCCAGATAAGCCTGATACGCATTTTCTGCACGTTGCATCAAACCTTTCGGAAAGTGCACCACCAATTGGCTTTCACAATTAAGCTCTTTTGCAGTTTCAGGATTCTCTGTCAAAGTTCGAATGGTTTTAACTTCAAATCGAAGCCCTTTATTTATTTTTTCTAAAAGGCCACGATCAGCTTCATAATATCCAGAAGACTGACGAAGATGCTTTTCAATGGTCTTTATATATTCCGACTTTAAATAGTCCTGAATTTGATTGAGATTATCTTGATGGGTACAACTAAAGTCGGAAACATCTTGAGCCTGATTATCAACTTTTTTATTTTTAACGTTGTCACAGCCACTGAATAAAATTGCACTTGATAATGTCATTAAAATGATAAATTTTTTCATAACGTTCCACTATTGTTTGTCATTTTTTATAGCGATCATATTCTAATCATCTTTATCATTAAAAATCGAGTTTTTATTTTATATTTACACATGAGTTTAATAAAAAAACTCGACAATGATTTTGCCGAGTTTTTAACTGATTTAAAATTTAAATCAAAAATGTTTTGATGACTTTACCCGTTAAGGTCTGATTTAAAAGTGGTGTATTTTTGCCACTAGACAAAATACTTTTCTTATCTACGCTCCATTCTAAATCTGGATCGACCAATACCCAGCCTTTTTCATCGAGCCAGCGCTCTTGCATATTGGCAACTTGTGCAGGTATCAACGTTACTTTTTCAACCCATTCAAGTGGTGTAAATAGCGCTTCCCTCACCAGTTGAATGCCCAATGCAACATAGGTATCGAAGGCACTAATTCCTGGGAGCGTTTCTGCAAACGGCATCATTTTCGCAGAGCTACTTAGAGGTTCATGATGCGTACAAATTGCATCAATCACACCCGACTTGAGTGCCTGACGTAATTGCTCTTTGTCTTGCTCAGATCGCAATGGTGGACGCACATGTGCCAATGAGTTAAAACCGTCAATCAATGATTCTGTCAAATGTAGCTGATGCATTGCCACATCTGCCGTTACAGGTAGCCCCTTGGCTTTGGCAGCCTGTATCAGCTCAATGGATTTTCCAGAAGAGATGAGACCAAAGTGCGCACGCACGCCTGTGGCTTCAATCATGATCAGATATTTAGCAATCGCAATGGTTTCTGCAATTGCAGGAATCATCGGTAAACCTTGACGCGAAGCAATAAACCCTTCATGTACACAGCCATCTTTGGCAATTTGCGCTTCTTCAGGATAAAACACCACGGTTAAACCCAAACCTGCTGCATATTCTAGGGTACGAATGACGACATCATCATCTTCAAATGAGGCATTGGCATTAGAAACTGCGGTACAACCACCTTTTTTGAGCGCAGCCATATTGGCAGGCTGTCTGCCCAATAATCCCTGAGTTTGTGCGCCAATAATATGCAAGTGAAACTGGCCGTCCGTCCATGCTTTTTCAATTAAACCATGAATCAACGCACCATTATCTTGAACAATCGGTTTTGAGTCTGGTGGCGTAATGACATGCAAGATACCATTTTCGCGAGCGGCTTTACCTTCAGATTTCAATGTACCGTGCTGTTGCTGCCCTGGCTCGCGTACACGCGCGCATAAATCAACCATCGTTGGCATTAGCCATTGACCATCTGCATTGATGGTTTCATCAACCTGATCAAGAGATTCAACCAGCTTACCATCTTTTAAATAAATCGTCGTGACCTGATCAATTTTTGCAACTGGATCGAGTAAGCGGACATTTTCAAGTTTGATATTGCTCATGATTTCGATCCCTTATACTGCAATTGCTTCAATTAAACCCTGTTCTTGTAACTGACCCTGCATTGAAAGCGCCAATACTGCCATTCGTACCGCGATCCCATTGGTCACCTGATGCAAAATAACAGACTGAGGACCATCGGCAATGCTTGAATCAATTTCAACACCACGGTTCATGGGTCCTGGATGCATCACGATACAATCGGGTTTCGCCAATGCCAAACGTTCCTGATTCAAACCATACATACGATAAAATTCTGCCTGCGAAGACAATGCAGGAGAATCAATACGCTCATTTTGAATACGTAGCGCGATAATCACATCGCAATCTTTGACACCATCATCCATTTTATTAAATAGACGTACATGGTCACCATACTCTTTAAAACCCACAGGCAATAAAGTATTGGGTGCAATCACACGAATATCGTTACAGCCCAAGGTCTGCAAGGCGGCAATGTTTGAACGTGCCACACGCGAATGTTTAATATCACCAATAATTGCAACACTCAATTCTTCAAATGGCTTTTTGGTCTCACGACGAATAGTGAGCATATCTAACATCGCTTGCGTTGGATGGGCATGACGTCCATCTCCAGCATTGATAATTGCCACGTGCGGGCATACATCTTTCGCTATAAAATGTGCAGCACCCGAAGAAGAATGACGTACCACAAAAATATCGGCAGCCATCGCTTCTAGATTCCAAAGCGTGTCACGGAGGGTTTCACCCTTAGAGGTACTTGAACGAGCAATATCAATATTTAAAACATTGGCAGACAAACGTTTTGCCGCAGCTTCAAAGGTTGTTCGGGTACGAGTTGAGTTTTCAAAAAACAGATTCATCACCGTGCGCCCTTCGAGTAATGGCGTGGTGATGAGCTGGTTTTGATCATTAATGAAGGATTGTGCAGTATCGAGAATTTTTGTAAGTGTTTCTTTAGAAAGACCTTCGATGGTCAAAAAGTGTTTTAAATTGCCCTGTTGGTTGAGCTGAATCTGACTCGGAGTATGCAATGCAGCCAAGTGCATGAGAGATTCCTTATACGTTAAGTTAACGCATTATACAGATATTTTTCTGGATCAGGCAGTTGAAGTTTTGGTTAATTGCTGTTTTCTCAGTCAAAGATGGGAATAAAAATAATAAAATTAAGTTGTTAATAATTCATATTAAAATCTTAATAATTTTTTTAAATTTTGTTTTTCCACAATCTATCTTCCAGACTAAAATCAACAATTGCATAAAAAAGACCATTTCAATTTTAATCGCTAAGTTTTCATCTCTAAAATACGCTAAAATAGTCGATTGCTTTTGCTGCTTTTTGGAAAATTGAATGAACTCACCACAACGTCTTTCTACATACTGGGTAACCTGTGCGGATGGACTGGAAACCTTACTGCAACAAGAACTACAAGGTTTAGGCATTGAGCAGACCGAACGTTTTGCTGGTCGTCTGATTTTCCAAGGGTCGCTTGAACAAGCCTATCGTGTCTGCATGTGGTCGCGTTTGGCATCTCGTGTGCTGAAACCGATTCATACTTTTGAGCTTGAACGCACACACGATGCACGAGATGTTGCAGAAGAACTGTATGAAGGTGCGTTAAGTTTTGACTGGTCTCTGATTTTTGCACCACAAAGTACCTTTGCGATTCGTTTGCATGTCGAACGCGAAATTAAGGTCAACTCACAATTTGCTACTTTGCGTGTAAAAGATGGTGTGGTCGATTCCTTTATGGAAGCCGTTGGCCGTCGTCCTAGCATTGATACGAAACAACCTGAAATTACCCTATTTGTGTTGGCAGGCAAAACCGAACATACCTATTGCCTTGATTTATCGGGTGATTCATTGCATAAACGTGGCTATCGTCATTATATGACAGATGCTCCGATCAAAGAAAACCTAGCAGCAGCAATTTTGCAAAAAGCGAAACTCACAGAATTAAAGCCTGATCTTATTCTCGATCCAATGTGTGGCTCTGGTACATTTATCATTGAATCACTGATGATTTTTACAGATCGTGCACCAGGATTAGTTCGTCGCTTTGGCTTTAACGGCTGGCATGGTCATGACCGCGAGCTCTGGCTTGAATTAAAAGCAGAAGCTGCCGAGCGCCATGAAATCGCTTTGCAAAACACCTTACCAAAATTTTATGCATTTGATGCAGACTGGGAAGCAGTTAAAGCAACTCGTCAAAATATTATTGCTGCTGGATTCGAAAAACTTCTAGACCAGATTCAGATTGAAGAGCGTACACTGGCAGATTGGCCATCATTTGAAAATACTTATAACACTGCATTTGTTGTAACCAATCCACCTTATGGTGAGCGTTTAGGTGATAAGGCATCCAACCGTGCACTTTATCTAGGATTATCAGCACTCTTACAACAGTATTTTCCGAAACAACATGCAGCAGTGATTGCAGCGCAAATTGAACAAGCGGATGTATTGGCATTCAGTGAGCCTGAAACTTTGCGTTTGATGAACGGTAAATTGCCAATTTATATTCGTCTGGGTCAAGTTAAGCCTGTCGCAAATAGCCAACCATTTTTAGCAAACTGGCATGCCGATCCTGTCGAAATTGAAGGTGCACAGGATTTTGCCAACCGTTTACAAAAAAATATGTCAGCTTTGAAAAAATGGGCGGTCAAAGATCAAGTATTCTGCTTGCGTTTATACGATGCAGATTTGCCAGATTTTAATGTTGCAGTCGACCTATATGGTGACCGTTTGCATGTTCAGGAATATGCACCACCCAAAACCATTGATCCAGAAAAAGCCAAGAAACGTTTTAATTTGGCTTTGGCTGCAATTCGCGCCGTCACAGGTTTGCCTCGTGAGGCGATTTTTATTAAAACACGTGCGCGCCAGGAAGGAAAAAACCAGTACACCAAACAGAGTACAGCGTCAAAGCGCTTTATCGTGCAGGAAGGTCAAGCTAAAATTTTAGTCAATCTGACTGACTATCTGGATACAGGGCTATTTCTAGATCATCGCCAGATACGTTTACGTATTGCTCAAGAAGCACGCGGCAAGCATTTTCTAAACCTGTTTAGTTATACCTCCACAGCCAGTCTGCATGCGGCACTGGGTGGAGCTGCAAGTACCACCAGTGTAGATCTGTCAAACACCTACATCAACTGGTCCAAAGAGAACTTTGTCTTAAATGGTTTAACTGTAGATCATGCCGATGAACAACATATGTTCTTTGCCAGTGACTGCTTTGAGTGGTTAAAAGAAGGTCATGAGCAATATGATTTGATCTTTATTGACCCACCCACCTTTTCGAATTCAAAGAAATTTTATGGAACTTTCGATATTCAGCGCGACCACGTATCGCTACTTAAACGTGCCATGAACCGTCTAAGCGCCGAAGGCACGCTATACTTCTCAAATAACTATCGTGGTTTTGAGTTAGATGAGGAAATTGATGCAATTTTCTACGCGCAAGAAATTACCAATGATACCATTGGGCCAGATTTCAAACGTAATCAGAAAATTCATCGTGCGTGGAAAATTCAGCATCCACATATGAACTAATCATTATAGAGATGTCAGTTATTTCACTGTAATACTGACATCTCCCCTTGCTCCAGATGCATCTATACCGCGAAATAAAAACTCATTAAAAGAAGTATCTGTTGAAGTACCACGAACTACAGGTACTGGATGATAAACAAATTTACCTGTCTGACTGACATCTGCTGTTTTTTTCTGTTCTTCATATGCAGACAATGCCACACTTCGAATGTTTTGTTGTTTACGTTCCTGGCTATACTCCTCTGCAAGTTTTTGATTTTGCCTTTTCTGTACCTCTACAGGTAACTGAACATCTTTTTTTACTGCATCAACCATCTCAGCTGTCACAGTCATGGATTGACTTGACTGTTCAGCAAGTTTCTCATCATTTAAAGGAGAAGCTGCGTATAGATTCCCCGAAAACATAACAACATTGATATATAGCAAGACGTTGTTCTGACCTTTCTTCATGGGTAACATCCTTTTAATTGTCCATATTTATGTTTATTATCATTTACATTTAAATTAACAATATTTAGATTAAACCGCAATATTCAAACTGATCTCTCAGATAACAAGTGATTCATCTCATCAGTCATAAAAAAACCTGTAATCTCAATGCATATCTACAAAGAAATTACAGGTTAAATAGAAAAAATTGAAATTAATTTTATCTATTCATGATCATTTATAATATGCGTACCGCACCTTTCGCTGCGCTTGTTGTATGCATAGCATAAACTTTCAGGGCTTTAGAAACCTTACGTTTACGCTCTTCCACTGGTTTCCAGCCTTTCTCATCTTGAGCTTTACGGCGAGCAGCCAGCGTTTCATCATCTACTTTTAGATTCATGCTACGGTTTGGAATATCGATTTCAATCAAATCACCATCTTCTACCAAACCAATAGCACCGCCTTCTGCTGCTTCTGGCGAAATATGCCCAATTGATAAGCCCGATGAACCACCAGAGAAACGACCATCTGTAATAAGGGCGCAATCCTTACCTAAACCTTTAGATTTTAGATAGCTGGTTGGGTATAACATTTCTTGCATACCTGGGCCACCACGTGGACCTTCGTAACGAATCACGACAACATCGCCCGCTTTAATCTCATTACCCAAGATTGCTTCTACCGCAGCATCCTGACTTTCAAAAACGCGTGCAGTACCATTAAATTTTAAAATCGATTCGTCTACACCAGCCGTTTTTACAATACAACCCTCTAGCGCGATGTTGCCATAAAGTACAGCCAAACCACCGTCTTTAGAAAAAGCATGTTCGGCATTACGAATCACACCATTTTCACGGTCACCATCAAGTGTCGAATAATAACGGTTTTGTGAGAATGCCACTTGAGTTGGCACACCACCTGGTGAAGAGCGGAAAAATTCATAGACATCTGCGTCTTCGGTACGAATAATATCCCATTTATTGAGCGCATCTTGCAAGGTCTTTTCATGCACAGTGCTCACTGTTGTATTCAGCAATTTAGCACGATCCAGCTCACCCAGAATTGACATGATCCCACCTGCACGGTGTACGTCTTCCATGTGAACATCTTGTTTTGCTGGTGCAACCTTACAAAGAACAGGAACATTACGTGATAAACGATCAATATCGTCCATGGTGAAGTCCACTTCGGCTTCACTTGCAGCAGCAAGCAAATGTAATACCGTATTGGTTGAACCACCCATCGCGATATCTAAAGTCATGGCATTTTCATAGGCAGCTTTGGTCGCAATTGAACGTGGCAAAATACTGCTATCATCTTGTTCGTAGTAGCGTTTTGCCAAGCTAACAATCAACTCACCCGCTTTTAAGAATAACTTTTTACGGTTGGCATGTGTCGCAACAATTGAACCATTTCCTGGCAAAGACAATCCAAGTGCTTCGGTTAAACAGTTCATTGAGTTTGCAGTAAACATTCCCGAGCATGAACCACATGTTGGGCAAGCCGAGCGTTCAAATGCCTGAACTTCTTCATCGGTATAACTGTCATCCGCAGCAACAACCATGGCATCGACTAAATCAATCGCTTTTTCATTACCACGGAATTTGACTTTACCCGCTTCCATTGGTCCGCCAGAAACGAAAACCACTGGAATATTCAAGCGCATTGCAGCCATGAGCATGCCTGGTGTAATTTTGTCACAGTTAGAGATACATACCATTGCATCTGCACAATGCGCATTGACCATGTATTCAACAGAATCTGCAATCAGATCACGTGACGGCAATGAATACAACATGCCATCATGTCCCATGGCAATTCCGTCATCTACAGCAATGGTATTAAACTCTTTTGCTACACCACCAGCCGCCTGAATTTGTTCTGCAACCATTTGCCCAAGATCTTTTAAATGAACATGGCCTGGTACAAACTGAGTAAATGAGTTGACGACAGCAATAATCGGTTTTCCAAAATCTTCATCTTTCATTCCTGTTGCACGCCATAATCCACGTGCACCAGCCATGTTTCTTCCGTGTGTCGATGTTTTAGAACGATAATCAGGCATGTAGGTGTTTCCAACAAGTTGTGCTTGAGATGAATAAACATTCACTCTGGCTGAAAGAGACTGATACACAAGAGATGATCAGCCGAAATATGACACATCATACTACAAGTTGAATTTAACTGAGGACACTCTATGCGATCTTTTTTTTATGAGTTTTGCTCATGAAGCAAACAAGAAAAGATGAATAATAAAAAAAGAGAATATGCGTACACATTCTCTTTTTTGAGATTTTAAACAATGTTGCGTCTTAACTCAGTTTTAATTTATCAAACACCAAGTCACCATGATCACCTTTGATGATGATGTTATCTCCTGGCTGGAAATCACCTGCCAGAATTTTCTGGGCTAATGTATTTTCAACCTGTTGCTGGATTGCGCGTTTCAAAGGACGTGCACCATAGACAGGATCGAAACCAGCATCAATCAGAATATCAAAGGCACTATCATCAATATTCAAACCAATGTCACGCTCGGCCAAACGTGAACGTAAACGATCCAATTGAATATCGGCGATACCACGAATTTGCGATTTTTGTAACGAGTGGAATACTACCAGTTCATCAATTCGATTGATAAACTCTGGACGGAAATGTTGACTCACCGCAGACATCACCACTGCACGTACCTCATCATCAGTCGCACCTTCACCCAGCTCACGTACATCTTGTGATCCGAGGTTTGAGGTCATCACAATCACAGTATTTTTAAAGTCAATGACCCGACCTTGTGAATCAGTCAGACGACCATCATCGAGCACCTGTAGTAAAATGTTAAAAACATCGGGATGCGCTTTTTCAACCTCATCAAATAGTACCACGCTATATGGTTTACGGCGTACCGCTTCGGTTAACACACCACCTTCTTCATAGCCCACATAACCTGGAGGTGCACCCACCAAGCGACTCACCGAGTGTTTTTCCATAAATTCACTCATGTCAATCCGAATCATGGCATCGTCACTATCAAACAAGAAGTTTGCCAGTGCTTTGGTTAATTCAGTTTTACCGACACCTGTTGGCCCAAGGAATAAGAATGAACCACTTGGACGATTTGGATCCGACAAGCCCGCACGAGAACGACGCACAGCATTCGAAACCGCAATGACAGCCTCATCTTGTCCAACTACACGGTTATGCAAAAAGCTTTCCATTTGTAAAAGTTTTTCACGTTCACCCTGCAACATTTTAGCCACTGGAATCCCTGTCGCAGCACTCACCACTTCAGCAATTTCATTATCTGTGACTTTATTTCGCAATAGTTTTGGCTCTTCATTTTCTTCAGCCACTTCATCTTGCTCAAGCTGCTTTTGTAACTCAGGAATCACACCATATTGTAAACGTGCAGCCTCTGCCAAATCACCTTCACGTTGCGCTTTTTCAAATGCAATACGGGCTTGATCGAGCTTGACCTGTGCGTCTTTCGTGCCTTCAACCAAGGCCTTTTCTGCACGCCAGACCTCTTCCATATCGTTATATTCTTTTTGAACGATAGAAATCTGCTCTTCCAGATGTTTAACCTCGGCTTTACTTCCTAGATCTTCATCTTTTTTAACTGCTTCAAGCTGCATTTTGAGCTGAATGATTCTTCGCTCCAAACGATCCAGTGCTTCTGGTTTTGAATCTAGCTCCATCTTGATACGTGAAGCCGCCTCATCAATCAAATCAATGGCTTTATCTGGCAACTGACGATCTGTAATATAGCGGTGCGACATTTTCGCAGCAGCAATAATCGCAGAGTCGAGAATTTTTACACCATGATGCACTTCGTAACGTTCTTTCAAACCACGCAAAATAGCGATGGTATCTTCTACACTTGGCTCATCAACCAATACTTTCTGGAAACGACGTTCTAACGCAGCATCTTTTTCAATATATTGGCGATACTCATCTAAAGTTGTCGCCCCGACACAACGCAACTCACCACGTGCCAAAGCAGGTTTGAGCATGTTACCTGCATCCATGGCACCATCGGATTTACCTGCACCAACTAAAGTATGTAACTCATCAATAAATAAAATTACCTGACCATCTTGTTTGGCCAAATCATTGAGTACTGCTTTTAAACGCTCTTCAAACTCACCGCGATATTTTGCACCTGCAAGTAGTGAACCTAAATCGAGTGACAATACGCGTTTATTTTTTAAGCTTTCTGGCACCTCACCATTCACAATACGCTGTGCCAAGCCTTCTACAATCGCGGTTTTACCAACCCCAGGCTCACCTATCAGAACAGGGTTATTCTTGGTACGACGTGAAAGTACCTGAATGGTACGGCGAATCTCATCATCACGCCCAATCACAGGATCAAGTTTACCTGCCAAAGCTCGCTCAGTCAGATCGATGGTATATTTGTTTAATGAGTCACGTTGATCTTCGTGATTATTACTCATAACTTTATCGTTGCCTCGAATAGATTCAATGACTTTGCGCAAGGTATCTGTAGTTACACCTACGCTATTTAATAAACTTTTGGTACTACCTGTTTCGGTTAATGCCAACAGTACCCAATCTGTAGACAAAAATTCATCCCCTGCCTTTTGAGCATGGCGATCCGCCAGATTTAATACTTTTACCGCTTCAGGATTTAGATTGACATCACCTGTCGGATTAGTAATAGTCGGTGCATCTTTGAGCGCTTGTTCAAGCTTCTGTTTCAACTCTGGTAAACGTGCACCAGCTTGTTGCAATAAACTTAAGTTAGATGGCTCTTCGAGCATGGTTGCAAGAATATGTAGACCATCAATCGCAGTATGATCTTTGCCTGTTGCAAGTGATTGTGCATCAGATAGCACCTGTTGCAACCGATTTGTAAATTTTTCAAAACGCATTATTGTTATGCCTCATCATCAATTTTCTACTTGACTATTACATGGGATCATTTTCTGAAATTTCAAATAAATTTTTATATTTTTCATAAAGTTATTACTATAAAAATTAAATTATAGTTTGGTATTAATATGGGTGTTTTGATCTTATTTTTCAAGTGAAGCACGATGCATTTTTTGTTAAAGCGTATACATAGATCATAGATACTTTATTTCCTCAAGCTGACAACAATCGCTGCTAAGCATAAATGATTTACGACTTAGGTTCATCGCATGGTTTGGGACACAATCTAATTCAAGATAAAATTTTACTAGACTCGCAAAATGATTATAGGAATTTACGAAAGTATTTAGGTGCATCTTCATAGTTTTGTCCTAGATAAAATTCATGTGCCTGTTTACGATGATCGCCAGAATGCAGTTCCATACGATTACACCCCCAGCTTTTCGCAATTTGTTCTGCATAAGCCACCAGAGTTTGACCTATACGCTTTCCTCTAAATTGTTGATCGACACAGACATAAGCAATACGTGCAAAATCACCTTCTAGCGCAATCTGAGGAATCATGGTAAGTGATAAAAATCCCGCAAGCTTATGATCGATATCTGCAACGAAAATAAACTGGCGCTCATCACTTTCAAATAATCGAATTTTCTTTTCAATAAATTCGAGTGATTGTGGATAGCCCAACTGTGTTAATAAAGTTTGTATTGCCGTAGCATCATGGGTACTTGCTTTACGAATTTCGATCATGCTTCTTTTCCTTTTTATAACTTCAAATTATAATTATATTTCGCACATTCTATAAAAAGAAAAAGCTGACATTAACGTCAGCTTCATTTTTTCAAACCACATAGGTTAAGCGTCTACTTCTATAATTTCAAAATCATGGGTAATGACAACGCCACCATCGGTCAGCATTTTACTAGCGGAACAATATTTCTCTGCAGAAAGTTCAATAGCTTTCGCCACTTGTTTTTCTTTAATTTGTTTGCCAGTCACGACAAAGTGTAAATGGATTTTGGTAAATACAGCAGGAATCGTATCTGCTCGCTCTGCCTGAAGCTGACATACAACATCCGTCACATCTTGACGCGCTTTCTTTAAAATAGTCACAATATCAAACGAAGCACACCCACCAAGTCCCATTAAAATCAATTCCATAGGACGTGGACCACGGTTTTCACCACCATATGCGGCAGAGCCATCCATGGTTATAGAGTGACCACTTTCTGATTTCGCTTCAAAAGCAACATTCTCTATCCAATGTATACTTGTTTGCATTGCAACTCCCTAAAAAAAATTATAAATTTACACTTTAGCTGTACACTAGCATAAAATGGGTTGATAAGGAATTTCATCTCCCGTGTATGAATATGCTCATTTAAGTCTTATGCGATCTTATTATCCTCTTCAGAAACATTAAGTAATGACATCAAATTTCTCACAACTTAGTACAGATGCTCTATCACCAGGCCAGCTTCCCGAGTCGGTCAAGGCATTATTGAAAAAAGCGAATATTAATCGCTACCCTAAACGTACAACGATTGTCGATGCAGGCTCTGAGTCGAAATCACTTTATCTTATTTTAAAAGGTTCAGTTTCTATTATTTTGCGCGAAGATGATGAACGCGAAATTGTTGTTGCTTACTTAAATCCAGGCGATTTCTTTGGCGAGATGGGTTTATTTGAGTCTAACCCACAACGTACAGCAGAAGTGAGAACCCGTGATGTCTGTGAAATTGCTGAAATCTCTTACGACAATTTCCACGAACTGAGCAAACAGTTTCCAGACTTAAGTTACGCCGTTTTTGCTCAACTGGTGCGCCGTTTGAAAAACACCACCCGTAAAGTCACCGATTTGGCTTTTATCGATGTTTCAGGTCGTATCGCACGTTGCTTAATTGACCTCGCCAGCCAGCCAGAAGCGATGATCCTGCCAAATGGCCGTCAGATTCGTATTACGCGCCAAGAGATTGGCCGTATTGTCGGTTGCTCACGTGAAATGGTCGGTCGTGTATTAAAAACACTCGAAGAGCAAGGCATGATTCAAACTGATGGTAAAGCGATCCTGATTTTTGATGCTTCACTGGAAGAGCAATCATTCCATGAAGACGATGAAGATGACGAATAACTTAATCGGTATGTCGTAATCTTAAGAGAGCAAACCTATAGGTTTGCTTTTTTTATGAATAGAAGCTTTCCAAAGATACGAAAAACTTATACGAACATATATCACCTTGTTTTAAATTGGACAGATATCTCATCTACCAGATCTATCAGGATTTTTCATTATGCGGTTTAACCCTCTTGGTCACACGGATATTCAGCTTCCCGAAATTTGTCTGGGAACCATGACTTTTGGCGAACAGAATTCACAGCCCGAAGCATTTGAACAACTCAATTATGCGCTTACAAATGGTTTGTATTTTTGGGATACGGCCGAAATGTATTCAGTTCCGCCCAAGCCTGAAACATATGGAGCCACCGAAACAATTATTGGAAACTGGTTTGCACAACATGGACAAAGAGACCAAGTTTTTCTGGCATCCAAAATTGCAGGCCCTGGTTTTGGTGGAAGTCACATACGTGAAGGGAATACCCAATTTGGACAACACATTGCACAAGCCTTAGATGGCTCCCTTAAACGTTTACAAACCGACTATATTGATCTGTATCAATTACATTGGCCAGAACGCCATACCAATTTTTTTGGTACTTTAGGCTATGGTAACGCCGAAGCAGCAAGCGATTATGAAGTTGAAGCGATGCAACAAACACTTCTTGCGTTACAAAAGGAGATTGATCGAGGACGTATCCGCTATATTGGCCTATCTAACGAAACGCCTTGGGGCACCATGAAATTTCTGCAATTGGCAGAAAAGCTTGGTATCGATAAATTCGTTAGTATTCAAAACCCATACAATCTACTTAATCGTACCTATGAAATGGGGATGTCTGAAATTGCCAAATATGAAGGCATTGGATTACTGGCTTACTCACCACTCGCTTTTGGTTATCTAACAGGGAAGTTCCGTCATGGCGCCCGACCTGCGAATGCTCGTGTTACTTTATTTTCACGCTTTACGCGTTATAGTAATCCACAAAGTGAATGGGCCACTGAACAATATGCCCAATTGGCAGAACAACATGGCTTGACTCTCACTCAACTGGCACTGGCCTTTATCAAACAGCAGTTCTTTGTGACCAGTACCATTATTGGAGCAACTAGTGTTCAACAACTCAAAGAAGATATACAGGCATTTGATATCATCTTGGATGATGCTGTATTAAAGGGTATTGAAGATATACATAAACAACAACCAAATCCAGCACCTTAAAATGAATACAGGATGTCATAAGACATCCTGTGTTTCTTACTAAAGCACCAAACTTAACGGCGATTATTATAAACAGCCATTGCTGCTGGTAAATTTTTTCTCATATCTTGAATACGCTGGTTATTCGATGGGTGTGTTGAAAGGAATGATGGCCCACCAGCTCCATCCATTCGATTCATTTTTTCCCAAAGTGTAATCGCTGCTTGCGGGTTGTACCCTGCTTTAGCCATCAACATTAAACCACCATAATCGGCACGGCTTTCCAGATTACGAGAATAAGGTAAGCCTACACCTACCTGACTACCTAAATCCAGTGCAGCCGATCCAGCCTGTCCAATACTATCACCAGCGTAAGCTTTACCAATATTTAAAGCTAAACCTGTAAGCGCTTCTGCTCCGATTTTACTCTTAGCATGTTCTTCAAGCGCATGGGTCATCTCATGCCCCATAACAGCAGCAATCTCAGCATCACTCAGGTTTAATTTGTTTACAATACCTGTATAGAAGACGACCTTACCACCTGGAGCAACATAGGCATTGACCGTATCAGATTTAATCACTGCAAGCTGCCACTGGAACGGCTGACCCGTCTGGTTCATCTGATTTGCGTATGGGATCATACGCTGCATCACGGTATTAATACGACGATAAGTATTAGATGAAGTATCCAACTGTCCTTTTTGTCTTGCTTCCGTGGTCATTTTACTAAAGCCTTGTGCTGCTGAAGCATTTAAGGTGGCGGAATCGGCACCTGCCATATCAGCAAAAGAAGCACAACCTGAAATAGTAACTACCGTAGCAGCCAAAAAACTCATCACAATTTTTTTATTCATTCAATTACTCCACGATCCGACATAACTAATCTATGTCTCTGTTTTGCAGTGCATTATAAGTAAAACATATCGGATAATTGAGAAAACATCATAGCATTTATGTAACTTTAATGATCTATCGAATAACAAAGTATACCCATGATGCCAAACACGCCAAATCCAGCATAAAGTAAAATTTAGAAAGTCCATGAATTTTCTCATCAAGAATAGGATCTTGACGCTTATATAATAAGTAAGCATTCTGGATTAATAAAATCGGCACCATAATACAGGCAATAATGACAGTTAACCCCATAAATGCCGTAAACAAAATATCTGGATTTTTGGTTTGCAGGCTGGCAATCCACATGCCCATCGTTGGTGCTCCGCCCATCGCAAAAAGGAGTGAATAAAAAATTGTTTGTGCGATATTTGGCAAAATTTTCATCAGGTTAAAATACTCTTTCTCATTATGAAATATTGATTATTTTTTATTGTACCTATCTAAAAAAGAAAAGCTCCTGATCAGGAGCTTCTCTTTAGTCGTATTTCAATACAAGATCTTAAGCAGAAAATGGATGACGCAATATCATTGTTTCAGCACGATCTGGACCCGTTGAAATAATATCAATTGGGCATTCGATCAATTGTTCAATGCGTTTCACATAAGCCAAAGCATTTGCAGGAAGCTGATCAATGCTGGTCAAACCAACCGTTGATTCACTCCAGCCTGGCATAGTTTCATAAATTGGTTTTAAGCTTTCAAATGAAACCGCATCAGAAGAACCTGCACAGCCTGAATCAACATCTTCATAGCCTACACAAATCTTAATCTCGTCCAAACCATCCAGAACATCAAGTTTGGTTAGGCAGATACCAGATAACGAATTCACTTCAACTGAACGACGCAAGATCTCTGCATCGAACCAGCCACAACGACGTTGACGACCCGTAGATGCACCAAACTCATGGCCGACTGTACCCAAATGACGGCCAATCGCATCACCTGTATCAGTGGCAGCATCATAATGCAATTCAGTTGGGAATGGACCCGCACCAACACGTGTGGTATAGGCTTTAGTAATCCCCAAAACATAATCTAAATGCAATGGTCCCATACCCGAGCCAGAGCTTACGCCACCCGCTGTAGTATTTGAACTGGTCACATACGGATAAGTACCATGATCGATGTCAAGTAATGAACCTTGCGCACCTTCAAACATGATTGCTTTACCTTCTTTACGGTAATCATGTAGAACTTTGGTCACATCAATCACCAATGGTGCCAATACTTCGCGCCACTCATTACATAGAGCAAGTACATCTTCAAACTTCACTGCTTCTACACCGTAGAATTGAGTGAGCTGGAAGTTGTGTAGTTCAAGCATCTCTTGAAGTTTTTCTTCTAAAGCAGCACCGCCACGAACCAAATCGGCTACACGTACTGCACGACGAGCAACTTTATCTTCGTACGCTGGGCCAATACCACGACCTGTTGTACCAATTTTCGCATTGCCACGTTTTTTCTCACGCGCTTGGTCAAGTGCAATGTGGTTTGGCAAAATAAGTGGACAGTTTGGAGAGATACGTAAACGTTCCTTCACAGGCACGCCTTCTTCTTCCAAAATACCCATTTCTTTAATTAATGCAGCAGGTGAAAGTACAACGCCATTTCCAATTAAGCACAACACGTTTTCACGTAAAATGCCTGATGGAATGAGGTGTAAAACAGTCTTTTTTCCACCTACGACAAGAGTATGCCCTGCATTGTGCCCGCCTTGATAACGTACAACGGCAGCCGCCTGATCTGTGAGCAGGTCGACGATCTTACCTTTACCTTCGTCGCCCCATTGGGTACCAAGTACCACAACATTTTTGCCCATAATAGCCTCATTACATCATGCTGTTAAAAGTGAACATTTGTTTGCTTTATTGAACAAACAAACCATTAAATCTTGTTAATTTGCCACTGATCTTGTGCTAATTCCATTTTATGGGTTGCATAAGGAACAGAGCTTAAATCATCATTACCCAATAACTGAATCACACGTAAGCCATTTTGACGTGCCTGAGCAATTGCGCCAAGAAGCTGCTGGTCTTGTCCAGCAGGTGCGACAATCGTTTCAATCTCTTTAAATTGTCCTACACACAATGCATATAAGTCACAACTGAAGCCTGTAGCAGGACGCGCACGACCAAAATGTTCACCAATACCATCATAGCGTCCACCTTGTGCAAGTGGAGCAGCACGGTTTGGTGCATACACAGCGTACATCAAGCCCGTATGATAGTGATAACTGCGTAGTTCAACCACATCAATACCAATGCGTAGATTTGGCCAACGTGTTTGTATTTGTGAAAGCGTTGTTTTTAAATCATCAAGCGACGTTTTAAAGGATGCATCATTCAAAACATCCTGACTCAAATGCTGCTCAAGCGCATTTAAATCACTTGCATAACGTCCCAGGGCATAAAAATCAGAACCAAACGCGAGTGTTTTCGTCACTTCTTCTAATTCTGGGAGTGCTTTACGTTGATATAAATCAGATAAATCCTGCTCTACCTGTTTACTGAGACCCGCACGTTTGACCAAGCTACGAAATAGTCCCACATGCCCCAGATCCAGATGCAAACCTTCAAGGTTATGAGCCTGCTGAATCAACCCCAGCATCACATCAACCATTTCAATATCCGCTTCAAGGCTTTGATGACCATAAAGCTCCGCACCTAACTGTAGAGGTGCACGAGATGAATTAAAGTTTTGAGGTTTTGTGTGTAACACAGTGCCAGCGTAACAATAGCGTGCCACACCTTCAATTGAGCGCACATGCGCATCGATTCGCGCGACCTGCGGGGTCATGTCTGCACGAACACCGAGCAAACGTCCAGAAAGTTGGTCAATCACCTTGAATGTAACCAGATCAAGATCGTGATTGGATTCTGACAATAAAGATAAAGATTCGATATATTCGATGAATGGTGTATATACCAGTTGATAACCACGAGATGCGAGGAAATCTAAAGCTTGTCGGCGAAGCGTTTCTACTACTTGCGCTTGTTCGGGCAATACATCTGCTACCCCGTCAGGGAGCAACCATGTCTCTGAAATCGGCATGTTTCAAACCTAAAATCTGGTCAAAGCGGTATTCAATCCGCATAAAAAAATCGGGAGCACACCCGATTTCTCCTAGTCTAGCACGATAGTTATTACCATGCACCTGAGAATTTTATGATTTATCAGATATCTTGACTGAAACATCAAATTAATTACTCTCATTTCGCTATCATATTCTAAAATTTAGAAAAATATTTATTCAAACGACTCACACAAGTCCAGCAACCGATTTGCATATCCCCACTCATTATCATACCAAGCAAAGACTTTTGCTTGGTGTCCCACAACCAATGTTTGTGTTAAATCGACAATCAATGAATAGGGTGAATGATTAAAATCACTAGAAACCAGCGGCTCATCTGTGACTGACATAATTTCACTATAATCCAGTCGTGCGGCTTGAACGAGTACTTCATTGAGACGATGTATCGTCATTGCAGATTGCGCCACAAAAGTTAAATCAATTGCAGCAACATTAATGGTTGGAACCCGAATAGAATAACCTTCTATACGATTTTCCATTTTTGGCAAGACCCGTTTTAATGCGCCTAGTGCACTTGATGTGGTCGGAATAATATTTTGACCAGATGCTCGTGCACGACGTAAATCACGATGTGCATGATCTAGCACAGACTGGTCTGCAGTCACGGCATGAATCTCAGTCATCAATGCTGTTTCAATTCCAAATGCATCATCAATAATTTTGACCAAAGGAACGAGTGCCTGTGTGGTACATGACACGCTGGAAATAATCCGATCAGTCGGTTTTACATCGGCATGATTAACACCATACACAATCGCTGCATCTACCTTATCAAAAGGTGCAGCGCCGATAATCACACGATTTGCCCCTGCCCCCAGATGTCGAATCGCATCTGAATGTGATCGGAATAATCCAGTACATTCAAGTACGACATCAATTTCAAGCGCACGCCAAGGCAGGTTTTCTGGCGCTTCTTCACGATATACCTGAACCTTGAGTACGCGATTATTTGCTTTAATATGCAAGATAACTTGTTCATTTTCCAACTCAACCTGAACTTCCCCATGAAATGGGCCATGCGTAGTGTCGTATTTAAAAAGATGAACCAGTGTTTTTACATCCGCAATATCATTGATCGCGACGATATCAAAGTTAAATGATTTCGGGCTTTCAAACCATGCACGTAAAACATTCCGACCAATCCGACCAAAACCATTAATGGCGATACGTTGCATGGTGAATCCTTCATGTACCCAAAATAAAATCACTATGGTAAAGGATTGATTCTATCGAAGATAGAGTAAACCACACCTCAACTCTGGTCATGGATCTTTCAAACAGGCTGTTTGTATTAAATTCACAGATAATTTTTTCTTTTTAGCGTCTTCATTCGTATACTTTTCAAGCAAACAGTTTTCTTGGTCTATGTGTCTCAAGATAATCAATTGTTTGAAAAATAACTTTTATATGCTTATTTTTTATTTTCCTGATTAAACCCTTACTCTACAAATTCCATAGAATTGTCATCATTCCTCTTTAAAATCATTGGTCGAATAGGTATTTTCCGTTATAATTTAGCGCTTTTTAATATTTATGCCACGCCACAATTTTGGTGATATTCAAGATAAATACCAAGTTGTGTGCATATAGCCTATTTTGAATCTATGGAGTGACTTGGTTGTGAGTACTCGTTTTATGACATCAGCTGAAATTCGTGAAGCTTTTTTGCGTTATTTTGAATCGCAAGGCCACACACGTGTCGCGTCGAGTTCACTTGTACCTGCCAACGACCCAACATTACTGTTTACCAATGCCGGAATGAACCAGTTTAAAGACTGTTTTTTGGGCTTAGAAAAACGTGATTACGTACGCGCAACAACATCACAAAAATGTGTGCGTGCTGGTGGTAAACATAACGATCTTGACAATGTTGGCTATACTGCCCGTCACCATACTTTCTTTGAAATGCTCGGCAACTTTTCATTTGGTGACTATTTCAAGCGTGATGCGTTGACATTTGCATGGGATTTTTTAACCAGTGAACAATGGTTAGGCTTACCTAAAGACAAACTCTATGTCACGGTTTATCACACCGATGACGAAGCTTATGATATCTGGAATAAAGAAATTGGCTTAGCAGCCGACCGCATTATCCGTATTGGTGACAACAAAGGCGAAAAATACGCATCAGATAATTTCTGGGCCATGGGTGATACTGGTCCATGTGGTCCATGTTCTGAAATTTTCTTTGACCATGGTGATCATATCTGGGGTGGTTTACCTGGCACACCTGAAGAAGATGGCGATCGTTTTATCGAAATCTGGAATAACGTTTTCATGCAGTTTAATCGTACTGCTGATGGCGTATTACATCCACTTCCAGCACCTTCTGTCGATACGGGCATGGGCTTGGAGCGTATTAGTGCAGTATTGCAACATGTCAACTCAAACTATGACATCGATTTATTTCAACACTTAATCAAATCTGCATGTGAAATTATTAACGTTAAAGATGAAGGACAACCTTCATTACGTGTGGTTGCAGATCATGCGCGCTCTTGCTGCTTCTTGATTGCCGATGGTGTCAATCCTTCTAATGAAGGTCGTGGTTACGTGCTACGCCGTATCATCCGTCGTGCAGTTCGTCATGGCAATAAGCTTGGTGCAACTGGTACATTTTTCTATAAAATGCTACAGCCACTCATTGATGTGATGGGCGATGCTTATCCTGAACTTAAAAATGATCAGGCACGCATTGAAGCAACCTTAATAAGAGAAGAAGAACAGTTTGCTAAAACACTTGAGCAAGGTTTGAAATTGCTTGAGGGTGAACTTACTCAACTTTCTGGAAAAGTCATTCCAGGTGAGACAGTATTCAAACTTTACGACACCTATGGTTTCCCAACCGATTTAACTGCTGATATTGCTCGTGAACGTGATTTAGAAATCGATGAAGTCGGTTTTGAACGTGAAATGGAAGCCCAACGTCGTCGTGCTCGTGATGCAGGTAAGTTTGCTGTCGACTATAACAGCATTGTCAAAGTTGAAGGCGAAACACAATTTGATGGCTATCATGCCACTGCAGGTCAAGGCGAAATCGTTGCCATTTATAAAGATGGCGAGCAGGTTGATGAAGTCGTTGAAGGCGATGAAGCATTAATCGTACTTAACCAGACTCCTTTCTATGCAGAAAGTGGCGGTCAAATTGGCGATACAGGTCTATTCAAAAACGATACTGGTATTTTTGAAGTTCAAGATACCAAAAAGTCTGGTGGCGCATTTGTGCATCAAGGTATCGTGACCATGGGTAGTCTAAAAGCAGCACAACATGTTGACGCGATCGTAAAAGCTGATATTCGTGCTGCAACTGCACGTAACCACTCAGCCACTCACCTTTTGCATGCTGCATTGCGTCAAATTTTAGGTACGCATGTACAGCAAAAAGGCTCACTGGTTGCCAGCGACATTCTGCGCTTTGACTTTGCCAATGATCAGCCAGTTTCATTTGAACAACTTCAAGAAATTGAACGTTTAGTAAATGCTGAAGTGATTGCAAACAGTGCTGTCACCACTGAACTTCTCGATATCGAATCTGCCAAGGCCAAAGGTGCAATGATGCTATTTGGCGAAAAGTATGGTGATGAAGTACGCGTACTTTCAATGGGTTCCGTCATAGATGAGCATAATTTCTCAATCGAATTATGCGGTGGTATTCATGTACAACGTACTGGTGATATTGGTCTGTTCAAGATTATCTCTGAAGGTGGTGTTGCAGCAGGTATCCGTCGTATTGAAGCGGTTACAGGTACTAAAGCACTTGAAGTTGTGCAAAAAGCTGATGCCGATATTCAACACATCAATAGTTTATTAAAAGCACAAAAAGATCAGACTGTAGAACGTGTTCAAGCTGCTGTTGAACAAACCTCAGCATTGCACAAGCAAATTGAACAACTGAACCAAAAGTTAGCAAACTTTCAGGCGGCCGAACTTTTAAGCCAAGTTCAAAATATTGCAGGTCGTTCTACCCTGATCACTACTGTTCAAAATATAGATGCGAAATCACTTCGCAACCTACATGACAGTGTGAAATCCAAATTAGAGGATGCTGTGATTGTACTGGCTGGACTTGAAGGCGATAAAATTAGCCTGATTGCCTCAGTTGCCAAACAATACACAGCACATCTAAAAGCAGGTGACATTATCAAGCATCTTGCAACCGAACTCGGTGGTAAAGGTGGTGGTAAACCTGACTTAGCACAAGGTGGCGCGCCACTAAACGAGAAGTTTGAACACGTCATTGCAGCACTACCTGCATGGCTTGAACAGCACTAAGACTTCACTTTTGTGTAACTGACCCTGAATAAGCCTCTCAGGGTCATGGCTTATATGGAACAACTATGGCATTAATCGTTCAAAAATATGGCGGTACTTCTATGGGTACTCCCGAGCGCATTTTAAATGTTGCTCGTCGTGTGAAGCGCTGGCATGATCACGGCCACAAAGTGGTTGTGGTTGTATCAGCGATGAGTGGCGAAACCAATCGCCTACTTGCTCTCGCGAAAGCCATTACCGATACCCCTGATCCGCGTGAACTCGACCAGATGGTCTCTACAGGCGAACAGGTGACGATTTCAATGTTAGCAATGGCACTCAATTCGATTGGTGTAGAAGCTAAATCATATACAGGTCGTCAAGTTGGTATTAAAACAGACAGCGCATATAACAAAGCACGTATTGAAGCGATTGATACCGATGTCATGACCAAAGATCTGGATGCTGGGCGTGTACTGGTTGTTGCAGGCTTTCAAGGTGTAGATGAAGAAGGTAATACAACCACCCTAGGTCGTGGTGGATCAGACACTACAGGTGTTGCACTTGCAGCAGCGCTCAAAGCAGATGAATGCCAGATCTACACTGACGTTGATGGCGTATATACTACCGATCCACGCGTTGCACCTAAAGCCAAAAAAGTTGATCGTATTTCATTTGAAGAAATGTTAGAAATGGCTTCTTTAGGTTCTAAAGTTCTTCAAATTCGCTCTGTTGAGTTTGCTGGCAAATATCAAGTGCCACTGCGCGTATTATCAAGCTTTGATAATGACAATGATGGTGCATTTGATGAAGAATTTAAACAAAACGTAGGTACGTTAATTACAACTGAGGCGGAAGATACAATGGAACAACCGATTATCTCTGGTATCGCATTTAATCGTGACGAAGCAAAATTAACCATCCTGGGTGTTCCAGATGAGCCAGGTATTGCCGCTAAAATTTTGGTTCCAATTAGTGCTGCCAACATCGAAGTTGACATGATCGTACAAAATGTCGAAGAAGATGGAACAACGGATTTTACATTTACGGTAAACCGTGGCGACTTGGCAAAAGCAAAGAAAATCCTTGAAGAAACTGCTTCAAATATCGGTGCTCGTGAAGTTTCAACACGTGATGATATTGTCAAAGTTTCAATTGTGGGTGTAGGTATGCGCTCACATGCAGGTGTTGCGAGTAAAATGTTTATGGCTTTGGCCGAAGAAAGCATCAACATTTTGATGATTTCGACTTCTGAAATTAAGGTTTCAGTACTCATCGAAGAAAATTATCTAGAGCTTGCTGTTCGTACACTCCATACTGCGTTTGGTTTGGATCGTGAACATGGCGAAAGCAGTGCACGTGCTTAAGGATTGATCAATCAACCTTGACTTAGTTTACTTTTCAAAGAATCGTGACAAAAAAACAGAGCCACTATAGTGTTTTTTATAGTGGCTCTGTTATATTAGCGTTTGTAGCTTTTTTAGAAAATTTCAACAGAATTTATAAGAAATTCTCATTTTCTAATAATTCTGTTAAAATTCTCTCAATTCCGAGGTTGTGTTTTCATTTTTGAAAAACTATCGCAGGTTTAGCATTTTGCAAGGAGATAAACATGCTGATTCTGACCCGTCGTGTCGGGGAAACATTAATGATTGGGGATCAAGTCAGTGTTACTGTGCTTGGTGTTAAAGGTAATCAGGTTCGTATTGGTGTGAATGCTCCGAAAGAAGTCTCTGTTCATCGTGAAGAGATTTATCAACGTATTCAACACGAACGTGCAATGCATGAACATCTTCAACATTTAGATCAAGATTATCAGCCTTCTTTTGAAGATGATAACTACTCACAAAATAATTTTAACCGTTAAAGTTATTTTTTAATTTTTCTCCCAAATTAAAGCGGCTAATCTAGCCGCTTTAAACATTTCTGAATTGCTAAAATTCTAAGATTAACAATCGATATTCAATGCCCGTCTTACAGGTGCATAGCTTCTACGATGCTCATCGACTACACCATGTATAGCAATTGCTTGAAAGTGTGCTTTAGTCGGATAGCCTTTATGTTTAGCAAATCCGAATAATGGATATTTCTCATCAAGCAGTTTCATTTGCTGATCTCGATATACTTTGGCAAGAATACTTGCAGCACTGATTTCAGCATGGCTCGCATCTCCACCTACAATTGCTTCACAGTGGATGGATATGCCCTTAGGAATCTGATTACCATCAACAAGCACTTTATCAGGCTGTATTTGCAATCCATCCACTGCCCTACGCATTGCCAGAAACGTTGCCTGTAGAATATTCAACTCATCAATTTCAATATGGTTTGCTTCAGCAATTGACCATGCCAAAGCCTTCTCCTGTATCTCTACGAAAAGCTTCTCTCGTTTTTTCTCAGTCAGTTTTTTTGAATCATTTAGTCCATCGATTGGGTTATGAGGATCCAAAATTACCGCGGCAGCAACAACCGACCCAACCAGCGGACCACGACCAGCTTCATCAACACCTGCAATCATTATCATGATATCTGACTTATTTTTTACCAAATGTTTCATTAATACATGACGTAACTGTATTTGATACGACTTGCTGTACCACAGAAGCGCGTGCATTTGGATCAAAAGTCGCTGTTGCCAAATCTACTGCAGTCACACTGTAAGGAGCTTTTTCACTTACACAACCACAGATTTCAGTTTGTGTATTTTGTCGTTGATTTTCAGTCATCAATTTAGATGCTACTTGCCATGCAGGAATGCTATTAATTTTATTGATACATTCTGCATTTACCGCAATTTTTAAAGCGGTCATACCCAGTTGTTGCGTGGTATTGGCAGTCGTATTCTCATTCACGGAAGCCGTTGTCGCACAGCCACCGAGCGCTAACATACAAGCAGAAATAAGAAAAATAGAGCTTTTCATCGATGTTTCCAGAAAAAATTTTAGCTATTTTGCCTAAAGACTATATGATATGAAATAAATATTTTGTATTAAGCTTTAATTTATTCAATCATGATTATCCTCATACCATCCTGCTGCTAATTGTTCTATTTAAAATACGCTTCGTTACAACTCCTTCGTTTTAAACAGCATTTTTTCCGTTTATTCTCGCTAAATATTTAGCAATTGAACAGGACATAAAATTCATGTCTAACTCTAGCCAGTATTACACCCGCACTGCGCAGTTTTTACACTGGATCATGGCAATTATTTTTATTAGCGCATGGATTATTGGATTTTATAGCGGTAATTTTCTAAATTATGAGACGGATGGGAGTTTTAAAGGGGATGTGATTACTTTACATAAGAACATTGCGACTACGATTATCTTCTTGGTAATGATACGTATTTTCTGGCGTTACACACATCCTACGCCAGAGTTACCAGCGACAATGTCACCGCTTATGAAAAAATTGGCACATTTAGGTCATCTTGCATTATATGTAATATTAATTGCATTACCCATTAGTGGATGCTTTTACAGTTGGAGCGCAGGCCATCCAGCACCCGTACTTTATTTATTCAATATTCCTCAATTAATTGGTGAGAATCCTGAAATCATGGCTATTGCAAAACCAGTCCATGTTTATCTATCATGGTTTGCAGGTTTGATGGTTGCAGGTCATATTCTTGCTGCACTCAAACATCATTTTATTGATAAAGATAATGTTCTTAAGAGCATGATCAAACAATCTCGTTGAACATCGGGTATTTATAGACATAAAAAATGCATCTTTTAAGATGCATTTTTTTATTTAAATCTGGTTGATTTCTTCAATCCAGTTTTGTTTCTCTTCTTCATCAATAAATGAAGCTTCAAAAGAATTAATGGCCAGTTTTTTCAACTCTTCATTTGATAAATCTAAAGCAGCTTGAATTGCCACAAAGTTATCGTTCATATATCCCCCAAAGTAAGAAGGATCATCAGAATTTACTGTCACATGTACCCCCTGATTAAGCAAACGACGAATATTGTGTTCTTTCATATCGTTTACAACACAAAGTTTCAAATTGCTTAAAGGACACACGGTTAGAGGCATTTTTTCCTGAATCAATCTTTGCATTAAAGCAGGATCTTCTTCTGAACGTACCCCATGATCAATACGATTCACCTTCAGTAAATCTAATGCTTCCCATACGTATTCAGGCGGCCCTTCTTCACCAGCGTGTGCCACAACCAAAAAGCCTTCTTCACGTGCTTTTTCAAATACCCGAGCAAACTTTGAAGGCGGATGACCAACTTCGCTGGAATCAAGTCCAACTGCAATAATATCAGCTTTGTAAGGTAACGCCTGTTCAAGCGTTTTAAATGCATCTTCTTCGCTTAAATGACGCAAAAAGCACATGATCAAATGTGAGCTAATGCCTAAATGCTCCTTTGCATCTTTACATGCTCGCTTCAAACCATTAAGCACAATTTCAAATGAAACACCGCGCTCGGTATGGGTTTGTGGATCAAAGAACATCTCTGTATGTACCACACGATCTTCGGCACATTTTTTAAAGTAAGCCCACGCAAGATCATAAAAATCCTGCTCATTGATCAGAACATTAGCCCCTGCATAATAGATATCTAAAAATGACTGTAAATTATGAAAATTATAAGCTTTTTTAATTTCCTCTACAGATTTATAAGGAATATCGATATGATTACGCTGCGCAATCTCAAACATAAGTTCAGGCTCAAATGTACCTTCGATATGTACGTGCAATTCAGCTTTAGGCAAGGCACGAATAAGTTCTGATTGATTCATCCAGACTCCAGAAAAAAGAAAAAGGGTGTATTACTCTACACCCTTTAGTTGAATAAGAAAAATTAACCGCCAAATGCTGCAAATTTAAAAGCCCAAAGTACGGCAATAATCCAGACCATATAAGGAACAGATTTAGCTTTACCAGTCAGCAGTTTGATCAAGGCATAGCTAATAAAGCCCATCGCAATACCATCTGCAATTGAATAGGTAAATGGCATAAATACAATGGTTAGAAACGCAGGAACAGCTTCGGTAATATCATCCCAGTCAATATTGGTAATGCCGTGGATCATCAACACACCCACAAACAGCAACGCAGGCGCAGTTGCAAAACCAGGAACAGATTGGGCTAAAGGCGACAAAAACAAACAAGCAATAAATAGTGCAGCGACAACCACCGCAGTCAGCCCAGTACGGCCACCAGCAGCCACGCCAGAGGCAGATTCGATATATGGCGTAGTCGAAGAGGTTCCTAAGGCAGCACCTGCGACAATCGCGGTAGAGTCAGCAAATAATGCTTTTTTCAAGCGAGGTAATTTACCGTCTTGTAGTAAACCTGCACGATGTGATACTCCCACCAATGTTCCTGTACTGTCAAAAAGATCGACCAGAAAGAAAACAAAGATGACACCGACCATGGTTGCAGTAAATAGACCTTCAAAATCCATTTGCAAGAAAGTCGGTGCAAGTGAAGGAATCGCGCCAACGACCCCTTTAAACTGGTTCAAACCCATCAATGTTGATATTGCAGTAATGGCGAGGATACTGATAATAATCGCACCACGCACCTTAAACTGATGTAATACCACAATAATCAGGAAACCCAGAAAAGCCAGTAATACTGTTGGTGATTTTAAATCGCCCAAGCCTACCAGTGTGGCTTGATTTGCAACAATAATACCTGCATTTTTTAATGCAATGAGTGCAAGGAACAATCCAATTCCACCACCAATCGCAAATTTGAGAGACATGGGAATAGCATTAACAATTGCTTCACGAATTTTAAAAAAGCTAATGGCTAAAAAAACAATACCCGATAGAAAAACTGCAGCCAATGCTGTTTGCCAAGGCACACCCATCCCTAAACAAACAGAATAGGTAAAGTACGCATTAAGTCCCATACCTGGGGCAAGTGCAATTGGATAATTTGCAATCAAACCCATGACAAGGCAACCAATTGCAGCAGCTAAACAAGTGGCAACAAATACAGCGCCATGATCCATACCTGTTTCAGACAGAATCAATGGGTTTACAATGATGATGTAACACATGGTTAAAAATGTAGTTACACCCGCAAGAACTTCAGTTCTAAAGTTTGTTTTATTTTCGCTGAGCTTAAATAAGCGTTCCAACAAACTAGCTGAAGGGTTAGGAGTTGTCATAACATCGCCCTATGAGAAAATTGAGCATTTCGTAATTTCGTGTGCATATGCTTCAGGATGAAATTTTTTTTAGGCATCCTAAATTTTAAACATATGAATCCTTTATAGACTAAGCAATGCTTATGCCAACAATCTGACAAACGGTCGGTATAACCGATTGATCAAACTATTATAAGTAAAACCGCATAGTCATCATAAACAGAAAGAAGCCGCATAAATATGCGGCTTCTCCAACCCAACGATTAAGTACTTGTCTTCATAGTCACACACCGCAAGTACTTAATGACTTTTACAAATTATAACACATTGATTTTGTTTTGTTTATTTTTTTAAAAATGCATCTTTTCAAGATTAATTACACAACAAATCAACTACTTATTTTTCCCAATGGTCAAATAATTTAAAAATTTTCTTTTTTTAATGACTGATAAATCAGTTTGTGACTCAAATGATTTGGATTGGTTTCAATTGTATTAATCCCTTTCTCTGCGTCGTGAATAATATTCAGGATTTCTTCCCGCTTTTTTGCCCGAGATTCCGCATAAATGCTATACCCTAGAACGAGTACAACTCCAACAAACGAGATAACCACAATTTTTTTCATACATCCCAATTCTTAATCATAAGATTCAATCTGCCCATCAACTCGCCATATCTTAATACTTGATCATCAAATCACTGGCAGAGTGTACATTTGCACATGCCATTCTAAATAAAAAATTAAACTTTCACCACATTTTGTGACATACATCACAAAATATTTACTCACTGAATTGAATATAGCTCAACTTTATAAAATAAAATTTAAGCTAATGATTTGATTTTTAAGCTGCTTAAGTGATTCATTTTCATTCTGTACTCATTGGTCATTTTGCTATAATTTTGAAGGTTTAATATATCCTATACATGTGTATGTTTTTAACACTTATTCAATCATTAGAACATCGATTTCTTCTTTTTTTGTTAATGATTAAATATATTTATTTGATTTAATTTTTATTTTATAAAATTCAGTCAAAAATTAGATTTAGCATTTTTTCTAATCTAGGTAATGATACCAATTCATGCTAGACTTTATATCATATTTCCTCCTTTTCTATTTATATTCAACATGACATCTACGCCACCTTAATTGACATAACAACTTCCCCATCAATTAAATTCATCACTGCTTAGTGATGTGGTGTAGTCGCGTGTGTAAATATCACATCACTAGCCTGTTTAAGACATCCTTATCTATAGGCTACTTATGTTTCAACAAATTTATCAGGAATGGTTCTCCAATATTCGTGCAGATGTACTTGCCGGATTAGTGGTCGGATTAGCACTTATCCCTGAAGCTATTGCATTTTCAATTATTGCTGGTGTAGATCCACAAGTTGGACTATATGCGTCTTTTTCTATGGCAGTCGTGATTGCCTTTATGGGTGGTCGCCCTGCGATGATCTCAGCAGCAACAGGTGCAATGGCCTTGGTTATGGTGAGCTTGGTCAAAGAGCATGGTCTGAATTATCTGTTTGCAGCCACCATTCTTACTGGCATTATCCAGATTATTGCTGGACAGCTCAAACTTGCCAAACTGATGAGATTCGTCTCAAAATCGGTTGTTATTGGTTTTGTCAATGCACTTGCAATTTTGATCTTTATGGCTCAGCTTCCAGAACTGATCCATGTATCTGGTCAAGTTTATCTATTTGTTGCATTAGGTTTAGCGATCATTTATTTGTTTCCCTATATTCCAAGAATTGGAAAATTAATCCCCTCCCCAATGGTTTGTATTATCACGATTACATTTTTAGCTCTTATTTTTAGCGCTAATGTCCGTACTGTTGGTGATATGGGACATTTACCCAATACTTTACCGCACTTTTTTGTACCAGATATTCCATGGAATCTTGAAACATTATGGATCATCCTGCCATATTCTAGTGCATTAGCAGCAGTTGGCTTGCTGGAATCTATGATGACCGCGACTATTGTCGATGAGCTGACCAATACATCAAGCAATAAACATCGTGAATGCAAGGGACAAGGAATCGCCAATATTGTTACTGGGTTTATGGGGGGGATGGCCGGATGCGCTATGATTGGGCAGTCTATGATTAATGTTAAATCAGGGGCACGTGCTCGTCTTTCAACCTTCGTGGCTGGGGTGTTTTTACTGATTCTAGTGGTATTTATCAGCGATTGGTTAAAAGTCATCCCGATGGCAGCTTTGGTTGCAGTCATGATCATGGTATCGATAAGTACTTTTGACTGGGGCTCAATCAAAAACTTTAGACGTAATCCAAAGAGCAGTAATATCGTGATGCTCACTACAGTTGTGGTGGTGGTCGCGACACATAATCTGGCGATTGGCGTATTGGTCGGCGTATTACTCTCTGCCCTATTTTTAGCTCAGAAGCTTGAAAATGATGTTCGTGTCGAAACCACATTACATCAAAACACTCGTATTTATGATGTGCGTGGGCAACTCTTTTTTAGCTCATCTGAACGCTTCGCAAAAGCTTTCGATTTTCAAGAGAATGTAGCGCATGTGATTATTGATCTTACCCATTCTCATATCTGGGATGTTACTACAGTGGCTAGCCTCGATCATATTGTCGATAAATTTCAAAAAAATGGTATTCAAGTGACTGTAAAAGGACTGAATGAAGCCAGTTCAATCATGATTGAGCAATATGGCACACACTCTAAAATCTGATTTTTAATTTTGAAAAGCCTCCTATATAAGATACTAGGAGGCTTATTAACCAGGCTGCTTAACTTTAGAACTGATAATTTAAACGAACCAATACATTACGTGGCGTTCCAGGTAGGTCAGCAGATCGCCAATATTTTTTATCTGTCAAATTATTAATAGCCAAAGTAACATTCCATGGATCTGCACTATAGCCTATCGCAGCATCTACACGCGAAAAACCATCAATATGCACAGGTGTAGAGTTTAGATTGCCATTTTGGTAAGAATAGAACGATCCTTGATAGGTCACACCTGATTCAACATATACACTTTCGATTGGTAAATAACGAATAAACAGGTTTCCTGTATTTTTCGATACCTTATCAAGTGGCGCATTTACCGTGTTTGGATATTGAACATTGTCTTTAACCTTTGCATCTGTGTAGCCATAGCCTCCACGAACAAATACGTTATCCAGCATTCGTCCAATAAAACCAAACTCTAAACCTTTCGATTGATGCTCACCTGCAACAGCCCAAAGATCAGGCTGATTATCACGGTCAGGCTGATAACGTATGTTATGTTTACGAATATCAAAGACTGAAAATTGTGTATTGAGTCGCTGATCTAACCAGTCACTTTTAACTCCAATCTCAAACTGATCATTAAATTGTGGCTCGGCATTCACCACGTTAGAAGAAACGGAGTTTACCGCTACAGATCCACCAAAAGGAGCAAAACTACGACTATAGGAAGTATAAAAGCTATGTGCAGATACGGGCTGCCAAATCAATCCAACGTTTGGACTAAACGTACCTTCCTGTTTAGCGTAATATTCATCAACATCCAGTTTATTTTTTACTTTTACCTGAGTAGATGAATCATAAACGTCATACCTGCCACCCAGTAACAATTTAATCTGATCATTAAAACTAATCAAATCTTGGGCAAAGAACCCAAGATTCAGACCTTCACTCAGATTATGAGTGGTCATTTGCGCATTATTTCGATCAAATGTCTCTATGACTTGCCCTGTGTAAGGGTTGAAATAACCATATAAGGAAATACTACCACTTGAGTAATTTCCTAACTTTGGTTCGCGTATTTCTTTTGTGACATCTGTTCCCAGCATCACATTATGCTGAATGGGACCTGTATTCAACTCCCCTGTAATATCAAAAGTATTGGTGATGGTTTTATTCATGGTTTGCTGCCAAGCATAACTCTGACGAATAAAACCTTGATATAAACAGGTCGCAGATTGAACTGTACAATAGGTTCCACCAAAGTAATTATCAAAGTTTTGATAAGCTTGACGATAACTTAAGGCCCAATGAAAATTCCAGTTAGGCACATACTCATATTTAAGATCTGTACGAATAACTTGAGATTCATCATCAATAAAATCACCTTGATGAGCAAAACCCTGCCTGATTGAAGGAAACACGTTATTTTTTGCCAAATCAAAATAAGATGGCCCACGATCTGGCACACGGTGCAATTTATCGTAGGTATATTGTGTCGTCCAGAGTAATGTTTGATCATCATTTCGATAAGTTATACTCGGTGATACCATTACTTGGCGTTGTTCTATGCCACGTCTAAAGCTATCGGCCTCTGCATACTCACTGGTTAAGCGCACTGCCCAGTTCTCGTTAATCGCCTGATTCAAATCTAGAGTCGTGCCATGATTATTCCATGAACCAGCATATACCCCGATCGAGCTTTTTGAGTCAAAGTTGGCATACTTACTCACCATATTGATTACACCGCCACCACCACTACGGCCATATAAAACAGAGGCTGGCCCTTTTAATATCTCGATTCGTTCGATATTGGCAGTACTGCGACGAATCTGCCCGCTGTCACGAATACCATCACGATAGATATCACTGGTATCCGCATTAAAACCACGTAAAACTATACCATCTCCACGAGTATCATAATTCGTGGAGATGCCTGGTGTACCTTGCAACATGACACTTAGATCATTTGCTCCATATATCTTGTATTTCTGAACATCAATCGTATCAATGGTCTGCGGAACATCCTTCTTTTTTAAGCCACTACGCGTTACATTCGCTTGATCGTAATCAATGTAACTTTTGATTGGATCTAGCTCACTCATGGCCTCAATCTTTAAAGTAGGTAAAACAGCTGTAATCTTGCTTGCTTCTGAAGTATCTGTTGCCATGACATGTTGTGTTTGCAAAATCATCAAACTCAATACACTGTACTTAAATGCTGCTTGACCTGGATGAAAAAATAAAAAATGTTGAAACATTAAAATTTACCCAAAATGAAGGGAGATGAAAAATAGAATTTTAATGCAAAAAGTTCTCATTTGCATTACATTTTTCATACAATTACTTCATAAAAAATTAAGATTCAGATAGGTCTTTCGACCATATGTTCATACCAAAGGTCTTTAATTACTTCTTTTAAAACAAGTAAATTCTATTAAATAGTTATTTAATCGCATGAAATTATTTATTTTTTATCCACAAAATTTATCCATAATTCAGTATAATTATTTATTCTCTTGATTTACATAATAATAGTTAAAAAATGCCATCTTCTTGTTGTATAACTTTTATGCAAATAATTATTTTGAAATTAAAAAGATCGATTTTGCAATTCCCTAAAGTAATTAATTTATTATATATATTCGGGCTTAAAATCTTATAACTTGATAATTAATTCAAAAGTTAAAATACAGTTTAATGTAAGGACAGATATAGATGAATATTATTTTAATTGATTTAAGTCAATCCATCTCAAAAAACTTAGGGATCAAAACAATTGGTCTCGCACCTAAAGTGGGTGAATGGATTGAGCTTAATCATGAAAAGACATCTGCAATCTATGAAATTTTAACCATCGTTCATCGTACAGATAATACCCCAGAAGTATACATTCGATACTTAGGGCAACTTCCCGATCTTCTTAAACAACGGTTTCAAGCAGGACAAAGCTTTAGCTTAGAGCAATGGGATCAATGTTTTAATTGATATTATCCCTGTTTTAGCATGATGGATAGTTTGAATTTCAACCTATCTATCATACTAATCAAAATGGTATTTAACAAAGTTAATTTTTTATATTAACCACCTCAAATCACGGATAAGAATTCTTCTTTAAAATCATACAATAAAAGCAGTTTTGTGCTTATTGTTTAAAATTCTATACTCAAGTTATTGACTTTATTTTTCTCAAAATGATGGATCTCTCTTAAAATATCGGATTGTGTTTCGTTAAGCAGGCTTCTGGTTAATTATAAGTGTGATTAAATTATTTAAACAATGTATGTATTTATAGTTTTTAATCATGTTTACATCGTTTGCATTTTATACAATTAACCACTTAGATTTGAATAAAAGTTTTCATATACCCATTTCTAAAATGTTAACAAGATACCTGAGCAAAATGCTGGATTATTTCATATTGTAATTCGCCTTGTAGTTATTTGTATTTGATTTTATTATGAAATTGAAAGACGATTGAACCAATGACTCTTTCAACTCTAGCTTGATCTTGCTTTTGAACGTTTTATAAGAATTATTGATAACATAGGAATATAACATTATGAGTTACCAACATATTTTAGTTCCAGTTGACGGCTCTGATATCTCTTTGGCAGCATTCCGACAAGCTGCATCCATTGCCAAAGCTTTTGGGAGCAGATTAACTGCAATCAGTCTATTGGCTGTTGATCCGTTTAGTGGTGTTGATTTCTACTATGTATCACCAATCATGAAAGATTATTTCATTGAAGCACAAGCCAAAGCAGAAGAAACGCTCAATCACTTGAGTGCTATAGGCGCAGAATATGGCGTTGCCGTTGAGACACAAATTGTGAAAGGTGAGGTATCTGCTGAAGGCATTATTAATACAGCAGAAGAACTCAAGATTGACTTGATTGTTATGGGTTCTCATGGCCGTAAGGGCATCCAAAAATTCTTCCTAGGAAGTTTTGCCCAAGATGTATTAGGAAATACTGAACTTCCGGTATTAATTGTTAAAAAATAGTCTTTTAAGCATGTCTGGTAGAAATATTTTCTATCAGACATTTTGATCTATATGTTTCTGCTCAATAATTTTAATCTTAATATATTTGAATGAAATAAGCACTTTTTAGAAAATTTGTGATTTTATGTTCAAAGTTGTCTATTGTTATATATCTGTCACACATCAATGAGATAAAATCTTAAACTCCAAGGTTTTAAGGTCATTTCCAATGTCTCTTCGTAAAGGAATTTATAAACACTACAAAGGGCAACTTTATCAAGTATTACATGTTGCAAAGCATAGCGAAACTGAAGAGCAACTCGTCATTTATCAATGTTTGTATGGTGATTACTCAATCTGGGCTCGCCCCCTAAGCATGTTTACTGAAACCGTAGAAGTGGACCAGCATATTATTCCACGTTTCCAATTTCTCCACCCAGTAGAATAATAATAATCTTTTAAATAATGAATAACTTATGAGAATTTGAAAATGCCAAAATTACCTTTTATACAACGTGTTTCTGATTTATATGATCAGTTTCAAAAACATGATGCAAAGCAGACAGATCGTTTACTGCGTTATCGCAATATTGAACCCGATTCGGCTCAATTTTTATCTATGTTGATTCGAATACAACACTCAAAAAATATTCTTGAAATTGGAACGTCTACAGGTCATTCCACACTGTGGCTAGCAGAAGCTGCACAACAAACTCAAGGAAAAGTAACTACACTTGAAATAGAGCCTGCACGAAGCCAACAGGCTGCAATGTTTGCACAAGAACTCGGCGTAAATCAATACGTTGATTTTTGGATAGGTGATGCAGCAGATTATTTAAGTGAGTCCATTGAAGTTTTTGATTTGATTCTTCTTGATGCCGAGAGAAGCTTTTATTCAGGTTACTGGGAAGATTTAAAGCGTTTGATAAAACCACATGGTGGTATATTAATTGTTGATAACGTCATTTCTCATGCGACAGAAGTGAAGCCATTTCTTGAAATCATTCGTCATGACTCACGATTTATGAGTACAACCATCGCACTGGGTGCGGGACTATTTATGGTCGTTTCACAATAAGTAGAAATTTTATAAAATTGAAACCCTGTTAAAGTGCAAATCAAATTCGATATATTTATGAACAAAAGCGGCCTTATCGTGTGCCCTTAATAAATTGTCATATATAAAAAGTGGTACAGGATGATATAAATCTCCTGTGCCATTTTCATAAAAAATCTTCAAATGGCGTGTATTGGCATCATATTTCCAAGACTTTACACTCACAAGTTTATGCATATAAGCTCCTGTGTTGAAATCAAGAAATGAATCAAGTTTAAATTGTGCTGTATTGTTTGACATTACTTGAAACGATATATGATACAAAGAGAAAATTTGTAAACCTTAAAGTCCAATTACTTTATATGTTATTTAAGTTCTAAAATTCAAAAAACCGATTAAAACAATAAAAACATACTGTTTCACCTATTCTAACTTTTATCGTATGATCCTCATCAAGTTAAAGAATTTACTCCTTTGGAGCTTCAACATGTTAGACCAAAATATCAAAACTCAACTTAAAGCTTATTTAGAACGTTTGGAAAGCCCAATTGAATTGGTCGCTGCACTCGATGACTCAGACAAAGCTGCCAAAATCAAAGAACTGGTCACTGAAATTGCAGAACTCTCCAACCAGGTGACAGCACGTTTTGATGGTCAGAATACACGCCGTCCAAGTTTCGGTATTGCCAAAGCCGGTGAACAACCTCGTGTGTTCTTTGCAGGCTTGCCGATGGGGCATGAGTTTACCTCACTCATTCTGGCATTGTTACAAACCTCAGGTTATGCACCTAAAGTGTCTGATGAAATCTTAAACCAGATTAAAGGCCTTAACTTAAAAGCTGATTTTGATGTGTTTGTTTCTTTAAGCTGTCATAACTGTCCAGACGTGGTCCAGGCGTTAAACTTGATTGCGATCTATAATCCAAACAGTACTGCGACCATGATTGATGGTGCTTTCTTTCAGGATGAAGTCGAAGAACGCAAAATCATGGCCGTACCAATGGTGTTCCAGAATGGCAATCACATCGGTCAGGGTCGTATGACGCTAGAGGAAATTGTCGCGAAACTGGACAGCAATGCTGCTGAGAAAGATGCCGCTGCCATTAATGCAAAAGATGCCTTTGATGTATTGGTCGTAGGTGCTGGTCCTGCTGGTGGTACTGCCGCGATCTATGCAGCACGTAAAGGTATTCGTACTGGTATGATTGCCGAGCGCTTTGGTGGTCAGGTGATGGACACCATGGACATTGAAAATTTCACCTCTGTACAAAAAACGGTGGGGCCAAAGTTTGCTGCGGATATGGAAGCACATGTCCGTGAATATGATGTTGATATCATGAATTTGCAACGTGTCAGTAAGATCGTGGGTGCAGATCAAACTGCTTCAGGTCTGGTTGAAGTTGAACTGGAAAATGGGGCTAAGGTTGAATCAAAAACCGTGATTTTATCGACGGGTGCGCGCTGGAGAAAAATGGGGGTTCCTGGTGAGCAGGAATATGCCACTCGTGGTGTCGCATATTGCCCACACTGTGATGGTCCATTGTTTAAAGGCAAGAAAGTTGCGGTGATTGGTGGAGGTAACTCGGGTGTCGAAGCTGCAATTGATTTAGCAGGAATTGTTGAGCATGTAACGCTGGTGGAATTTGATACCAAACTTCGTGCAGACCAGGTATTGCAGGACAAGCTAAATAGTTTGCCAAATGCGACCATTATTACCAATGCACTTTCTACAGAGGTGATCGGTGATGGTGCTCAAGTGACGGGTTTGAAGTATAAAGACCGTGCGACAGATACAGAACACACGATTGAGCTGGCAGGGATTTTTGTACAGATTGGCTTGTTACCAAACACTGACTTTCTTAAAGGTTCGGTAGAGTTAAGCCCACGAGGTGAGATCATCATCAATGAGCGCAATGAAACCAATGTGAAGGGTGTGTTTGCAGCAGGTGACTGTACCACAGTGCCGTACAAGCAGATCATCATTGCCACAGGTGAAGGTGCCAAAGCGTCTCTGTCTGCTTTTGATTATATTATTCGTCATGGCTGATTAATCTCTATTTATAAGCTCACTTTTTATAAGGCTTATCTCCCTCGATAGATAAGCCTTTTTTTTTATTGCATTTTTTAACATTTTATTTACAAATATAAAGCACTTCCCTCTCCCATTTAAGCTTAACATTTAGTCTTCCATGTTTATTGGATGCCAAAATAGAAGGAATAAACAATGAAAAAATTAATGATGATCATGGGTATTGCTGCTGCCGTAACATTAGTTGGATGTAGTAAAGAAAAAGCACCAGAAACTGGTGCAACGACTGGCCAGCATTTAGAAAATGCTGCGACTCAAGCAGGCCATGACGTTGAGCATGCTACTTCTGATGCTGCCGCAAAAATTGATGCTGCAACAAATACTGCAGTTACCAAGATTGATGCTGCTGCCGATCATGCTGCTGCATCAACAGAACATGCTGCTGATAAAGCAGAAGTTGCTACTCGTGATGCTGCTCACGACGCTGCTGCTTCTGTAGAAAAGACTGCTAAAAATGTGAAAGAAGATGCTAAGAACTAAGTATCACCACATAAAAAATCCCACATAATGTGGGATTTTTTATGTCAGACGGATTAGAAAATTAAGCGTCTGGCGCAGCACTATATTGTTCAACCAATGGTTTTAACTCACCATTTTGGAACATTTCCAACATGATATCGCTACCACCGATGAGTTCGCCATTAACCCATAATTGAGGGAACGTTGGCCAGTTTGCAATCGCAGGAAGTGTTGCGCGAATATCTGGATTCTCCAGAATATTCACATACGCAAATGGGCGCCCAATTTGACTGAGTGCTTCAACTGCACGTGCAGAAAAACCGCACTGTGGAAATTGTGGCGTGCCTTTCATATAAAGCAATACCGCATGTTTAGCAATTTGATCACGAATTAACGCTTCTGTATCACGCGCTTGTTCAGTCATAGATAAATCCTCAACTAATCTCATCACATTATACCTAAAAGTATTCAAACAGTGTGACCGATCATGAGATTTCTATTTTAATTTTGGTTTTACTCTTTCATTCCGTGATGGTTTTTGCTTATATAAACCCTCCTATTCATTTCATTCACAGATAAGAGCACGTCATGAATCACATCACCCTCGCCCCTGTACAATCTGATCAACCTACACATTTGATGGCAACCTATGGCCGCCAAGCGATCAGTTTTGTTCGAGGCCGTGGATCTTATCTATATACAGAAGATGGAACTGAGTATCTTGATGCGCTAACAGGAATTGCAGTATGTGGTTTAGGCCACGCCCATTCTGTCATTGCAGAAGCCATTGCAGAGCAAGCTGCGACGCTCGTACACACCAGTAATATTTTTGAAATTCCTTGGCAAACAGCAGCAGCACAAAAGCTAGCCGAAGTTTCAGGCATGCAAGAAATTTTCTTTTCAAATAGTGGTGCAGAATCAAATGAAGGTGCAATCAAAATTGCACGCAAATATGGTTCGCAACAAGGTATCCAGCATCCAAAGATTATTGTTGCCGAAAAATCCTTTCATGGCCGTACCTTAGCGACCTTATCCGCTACAGGAAATGCCAAAGTGCAGGAAGGTTTTTTCCCCCTAGTTGAAGGTTTTATCCGTGTACCATTTGGTGATATTGAAGCTATTCAGGAAGCTGCTCTCCATCACCCTGATATTGTTGCAATTTTAGTTGAACCAATTCAAGGTGAAGGCGGAATCAATACTGCGCCACAAGGCTTTAGCTATTTAGAAGAAATTCGAGCGTTATGTAACCAACACAATTGGCTAATGATGCTTGATGAAATTCAAACAGGTAATGGACGTACAGGTAAATTTTTTGCTTATCAACACACCAATATTACACCAGATGTACTCACAACTGCCAAAGGCTTAGGTAACGGCTTCCCTGTCGGAGCAGTCATGACTCAAGGAAAAGCCGTAGGTTTACTAGGGCCTGGTAGTCATGGTTCGACGTATGGTGGCACTGTATTGGGTTCTCGTGTGGTATACACTGTAATTGATACGATTCAGAAAGAAAACGTGGTTGAAAACGCCGATAAAATGGGTCGATATATTGTCGAGCAATTACGTCAGGCATTTAATGAACTTGATATACAAGTACGTGGATTTGGCATGATGATTGGTATTGAATTACCTAAGCCGTGTGCAGAACTAGTCAACATTACTCGCGATGAATATAAACTGATTGTCAATGTAACTGCGGGCAATGTTGTGCGTTTACTTCCACCACTTAACATGTCCAAAGATCAAGCCGATGACTTGATCAATCGTTTGGTTCCAGCAATTCAGAACTTTCTTGCTGCTTAATCTGAATATCTTTAATGCAATAAAAAAGCCGCTTAAGCGGCTTTTTTATTGCATTAAGAAACTTCCTGTAAATTACGACCACCTGGCAACTGACTAAAATATTGCTTAAGTGCATCCAGACAGCGATGAATCTTCATTGGCTGTTGTTCACGTTTTTGCGTAAGCGCATATAACGTAAATGCAGGCAGATTCCACTCAGGTAACACTTCGACCAGTGAACCATTAATGAGTTCTTTCTGTACATCCAGATATAAAATTCTGGCAACGCCATGACCATGCTGACAAAGCGATTTCGCTATAAACACATTATTTGTTTGTAAACGATTTTTCATTTCAATATCAATGCTTTCTCCAGTGGATAGATGCTGGAATGAAAGATGTTGATAACCGCTCATAAGATTGACTGGAATCAGATCATGATTCATCAAATCTTCAGGACGAGAAATAGGCGCCGATTGATTAAGATAACTGGGTGAAGCCACTAAAATCTGGTCTACACGGACCATCGGAATGGCATTTAAACTTTGATCGTCAATACGTGGGCTCATTCGAATTGCAATATCAATACGCCCTTCGATAAGATCTATATAACGATGATCAGCTTCAAAATGAACAGATAATCCACGATGCGCAGACATCCAATGTGATAATGCAGGAACAACGTGGAGAGCCCCTAATTCAGGTGTCGTCGCAATACGAAGATCCCCGATTAAATCATCTCTTAATTCATTAATACGAATTTTTCCACGCTCTGCAGCAGCGAGCATTTCTTGACAGCTATGGAAAAAGGCTTGTCCAGCTTCAGTTAAGCTTAACTTACGGGTAGAACGATGTAAAAGCGTGACATCCATCTCTTGTTCTAGTGACCGAATTTGCTGGCTGACAGCACTAGTGGTAATCCCCAGATTACGCGCAGCGCCGCTGAACGAGCTTTTCTCTACAACACAAGCAAATACTCCCATTGCTCGAAGTTGATCTAACATAAATTTCCCTCTGAACTTATGAGATGCTCCCTATCAAAATATGATAAAAGCAACTCGTTGTATTATACGGAGAAATCTATGTTTTGCATTATTTAATTCATATTTCCTATTAGTTAATTGGGATAATATTGGCAGGATTAATCGGTTTACCATCTAAACGAACCTGGAATTCAAGCATGATACGGTCAGCACCTGATGAGCCCATTTCGGCAATTTTTTGGCCTGCAGTGACGTTATCTCCGCTCTTCACCAGCATTTTACTGTTGTGTGCATAAGCTGTGATATAGCCATCGACATGCTTAATTAAAACTAAATTGCCGTATTCTTTTAAACCATCTGCGGCATAAACCACCTGACCATTTGCAGCAGCTAAAACAGGATCACCCACATTGCCACCATAACGAATTCCTTTGACATTACTTGCCAAATTAAAATTCTGAATTACAGGGCCCGTTGATGGCTTCACCCAACGTAAGTTTGAAGCTGCTTTAGGTACAACAGGTACTGTCGTTGTAGCTGGCGGTAAATTTTGTACTGATCGTGATGGAGATGTCTGAGCAGTTGTTGTAGGTAAATTAATGGTTTGGCGTTGAATTGGTGCCGTTTGTGCCATAGGTTGAGTCGCTACAGTTCGACGATTACTGGAACCTTTTAAACGCAATGATTGGTTGACATAAATACGATACGGCGGCGCAATGTCATTGAGTTCTGCAACATTGAGATAATTTAGCCCATAACGTGCAGCAATCCCGCTTAAGGTATCTCCAGCCCGAACCGTATAATAATCAGGTGCATTTGTATAACGGACAGGTTGATTGATCTGGGGTTTTGAAGCACATCCTGTGATTGCAAGCGTACCAACAACCGCAGCAGACAACATTATTGTTTTGATGAATGTAAAGGGGAAAACAGTAAATTCCTGATGTTGTCGAAGCAATTGCATTTATCTCCCTCTCGGATCAAGAAAATCGAACAAATATTTGCACTAAGATTACCAAAAAAGAATGAATAAACGAGTTTCTCATTCTTTTTTTCACAAAGTTACAACACTTAAATGACGTACAGTTATAGCTCTAGCCTATATATGTTTGTAAGTCTTCCAAGATATCGTAATTGGTCGCGTCCATCTGAATAGGTGTAATACTCACGTAACCATTTGCAACTGCAAAAAAATCAGACTGAATATGAGATGACGTTTTTTTCGGGTCTGTCACTGCTTCACCAGCCAGACCAATCCAGTATACCTGGCGACCACGCGGATCGACATGACTGGTAATCGGCTTGGATTGAGCACGTAATCCCTGATAAGTCACTCTCTCGCCTTTTAATGCTGCAACATCTGGGATATTAATATTAAGAATATGACGTGGTGGTAAATTGGGCAGGCCTTTCTGAATAAAATCATGTACCCATTTTGCTGCTACTGCATAATCATGAGCATGCTCATAAGAACGCACATTACTTCCTGCTAGCGATACAGCAATAGCTGGCTGTTTCATCAAGCGACCTTCAAATGCGGCCCCAACCGTCCCCGAATAAAGCACATCATCTCCGAGATTAGCTCCACTATTAATCCCGCTGACCACCAGATCAAACTCAAAGTCAAACAATCCATTCATGGATAGATAGACGCAATCTGCTGGTGTTCCATTTACAGCCCAAACATCTTCCGAGATTTGGATTGGGCGCAAAGGGCGATCAAGTGTTAATGCGCTTGAATAACCACTTCTTTCACTTTCTGGTGCCACAATTACGACACGACCTAATGGTTTTAGTGCGTGTGCAAGTGCTTGTATCCCGGGTGCAAATACACCGTCATCATTCGCAATTAAAATATTCACAGCAGTTGACTCGATTCATCTAAGAGTAAAATGAGGGCCTGATTATATCTTTATCTTTGGTAGCACAATCAAGATTTATCATACATACAACAACCAATTAAAATAAAATCTCCAACCTCATTTAGAGTGACATTCGGTATTTTTCATCCATCCCTTATTGCGATAAACCAACATCAAATATACATTTTTTACTTTTATTCTATCTAGATCAGTTTAATCTATCTCAATAATTTATTGTGTATGTGATATTAGGTTGCTCATGAAAAATACCTTTTTAAAATCAATTTCTGCCGTTTTACTGGCAGCCTCTTGCTCATTTATTTCTGTTACTCATGCTGCTGAAGCTAAAGATCTTTCTGAAAATATTGAAGTCACTCCACAAGAAGGTATTACTCAAGAAGAATTAGCTGCTATTCGTGTATTACAAGAAATTTGCCCTAAATTCGTTGGTAAAGAGAAAAGTGAATTTGATGCTGGCTATGCACGCTTAGTTAAGGACTATATGCCAAATGAAAAAAATCCTGAGGATGCATTAAACAGGCTAAGCAAGCAGAAAGATTTTCAGAAATTTTTAAAACAAGCACGCGATGACGCCAAAAATGCGGGTGACGAACAAAATCGTGAAGTATGTGCTGATGTAAAGTCTTATAAGTCATAAATTAGACGTATTTACAATACTGTATGAAATAAGCCGACTTTCCCGTAGAAGTCGGCTTTGCTTTATCCTAAAATGCTAGGCTCTTCTGCTTTATTCAAGATATTGGAACCACCTAGAATGACTCTAAAAAGCGCCCTTGCTGCATTAGTTCTTTTACCAACATTTTCCTATGCAGCAACTGTCTTAACAACACCGCCAGAATTAAATAACAAATCCTATGTGTTGATGGATTATGAGACAGGGCAAATTCTCGCCTCAAAAAATGAAAATGAACATCTTGCTCCTGCCTCTATGACTAAAATGATGACCAGTTACATCATTGAGCAGAAATTGCTAAAGGGCGAGCTTACAGAAGGTGAACAGGTTCGTATGAATGAATCGGCTTGGTGCCGTGGTAGCAGTTCTGAATCATGTATGTACGTACCGTTAAATGGCACCGCGACAGTTCTTGAAATGCTACGCGGGATTATCGTGCAATCAGGTAATGATGCATCTAAAGCCATGGCAGAACATGTGGCTGGCAATGAGGGTACATTTGCGCACATGATGAACCAAGAAGCCAAACGTTTGGGTATGGTGAATACGCACTTTATGAACTCGACTGGCTTACCAGCAGAAGGTCATTACTCATCTGCCAAAGACATGGCGATTCTTGCACAGCATATTATCAAAGACAGTTCAAAATACTATCCAATTTATTCAGAAAAAGAATTTACCTTTAATGGTATTAAGCAAGGCAACCGTAACGCATTACTTTATACCGACCCAAGCGTAGATGGATTAAAAACAGGTCATACCTCTGAAGCAGGTTATTGCCTGACCACATCCAGTAAACGTGGTCCAATGCGTTTAATCTCGGTTATTTTTGGGACCACTAGTGTCAATGAACGCGCCAATCAAACCCGTACTTTACTGGCTTGGGGCTTTTCAAACTTTGAAACTGTAAATGTACAACCTGCAAATCAAGTACTTGCTAAAGCCAAAGTATGGTTTGGTAAGGAAAATGAAGTTCAGATTGGTTTAGCAGAGAACTTTAATGTCACCATGCCAAAAGGCCAAGCAGACAAAATCAAGACTCAGCTTGTAGTACAGCCAAAATTGAATGCGCCATTACAAAAGGGTCAGGTTGTTGGCAAATTGGTCGCGACGCTTGATGGTAAAGTAATTGCAGAAAAACCTTTGGTGGCTTTAAAACCAGTTGAAGAGGCAAGTTTCTTTGCGCGTATGATTGATCATATCAAACAATTCTTTAGCAACCTGTTCTAATTGATCGCTATAAAAATGAAGGCATTCCTGTTTCAAACATGAATGCCTTTTTTCTTTTATACTGCATAAAACTCAACGACATTGATAGCTCATGAAAAAAAATATACGCCCTTATCTCGAACATCAACCTAAAATTGACTCGACCTGTTACATCGATGACATGTCGGTTGTAATTGGCGATGTTCAACTGGCCGAACATGCATCGGTCTGGCCATTTGCGGTCATTCGTGGTGATGTGAATCAGATTCGTATTGGACGCAATAGCAATGTGCAAGATCACTGCATGCTACATGTCAGTCATAAAAATGATGCAAAACCTGACGGCTCACCACTCACGATTGGTGAAGATGTCACTATCGGTCATCATGTGACCTTACATGGCTGCACCATCGGAAATCGTGTTTTGGTCGGCATCAATACCGTGATTTTAGATGATGCTATCATTGAAGATGATGTCATGATTGGTGCGGGAAGCTTGGTTCCACCACGTAAACGACTTGAAAGCGGTTATTTGTATGTGGGCAGCCCAGTCCAGCAAGTTCGAGCTCTTACTGAAAAAGAAATGTCATTTTTACCATATTCGGCACGCCATTATGTCAAAGTAAAAAATCATTATTTGGCCGAAAAATGATAGCTCTTTCAATATTATGAGTGAGGATTTAACGATAAATATGAGTGAATGTTACTCAATATAAATAATGATTTTTAAAAATTTATATATTTAAATTTAATAATAGTCAGGAGTTTAATATGAATTATGATAACTTTTTTTATCCAGCAGAAGATTTAGACGAAAGTAAAAAATTTTATAATGAAGTTTTAGAACTTCCGATAAAATTTGATTTTAGCCAGAAAGGTATGATTGCATTTAACGTTGGGAATGAAGAAGCCGCAATCATAATCAAAGATAAGCAGAAATTTCCTGATATACAACCAAGCGTTTGGATTGAGGTAGAAAATGTGCAGACTACCTATGAAAAACTTCTCAAGAAAAACGTAAAATTTCGGTCTAAACCCTTTAAAATACCAACTGGATGGGTAGTTGAGCTTTATGACCCATCAGGCAATATTATTGGAATTACAGACTACAACACAGAATAAGCAATACCAGAATAACCTAGCCACCGCGCGTCAAATTTTGTAGAATACATCTTTTAAAATTATGGTGCTTTTTATGACCGCGTGGACACCTCATGTCACAGTCGCGACTGTAGTTCAACAAAATGGACGTTTTCTATTTGTAGAAGAACACAGTGAAGGCTTTGTACATACCGTGTTTAATCAACCTGCTGGTCATGTAGAAGCTGATGAAACCCTTGTGGCTGCTGCAATACGTGAAACACTCGAAGAAACTGGTCATCATGTTGAGATTGATCATTTGCTTGGAATTTACAGTTACACACCACCGATGTTTCCAGATCGCACTTACTATCGTTTCTGCTTTTTGGCTCAGGTCATATCAGTTGAAGAAAATGCCCAATTAGATTCAGGTATTGTAGATGCAGTCTGGATGACCATGGATGAGCTACAAGAATCAGCACGCGCCCGTAGCCCATTGGTTTTAAAAGCAGTTCAAGATGCCCTCTCTGGCAAAAAATATCCTTTATCGCTAATTTACGAGCACCCGTTCTCTCCCTCTATTACTTCTCAATTGGATGCCTAGTCCTATGCAACAACGTGTCATCGTCGGTATGTCTGGTGGTGTAGATTCTTCTGTTTCTGCTGCGCTCTTACTTCAACAAGGATATCAGGTTGAAGGTCTTTTCATGAAAAACTGGGAAGAAGATGATGGAACTGAATATTGTACAGCACTCGAAGACTTGGCAGATGCTCAAGCCGTTGCAGATAAGATTGGCATCAAACTACATACTGCAAATTTTGCAATGGAATATTGGGATCGGGTATTTGAGCACTTTCTTGCTGAATATGCGGCAGGTCGTACACCTAACCCAGATATTTTATGTAACAAAGAGATTAAATTTCGTGCCTTTATCGATCATGCAATGACTTTAGGTGCAGATTTTATTGCTACTGGCCACTACACACGCCGTGGTGAAAGTATGCAGAACTCTCGTGGTGAAAGTTATGCTCCCTTATTGCGTGGTGTAGATAATAATAAAGATCAAAGCTATTTTTTACACGCTGTTCATGGCCGTGAGATCAACAAGACCCTGTTTCCTGTTGGTGAAATCGAAAAACCAGAAGTACGAAAAATTGCCGAGAAGCTTGATCTGGCAACAGCGAAGAAGAAAGATTCAACCGGAATCTGTTTTATTGGTGAACGTCGCTTCAATGACTTTCTAAAACAATATTTACCAGCGCAACCAGGAAAAATTGTACTGGATAATGGTAAAGAAGTTGGTGAACATCATGGCTTGATGTACTATACATTGGGTCAGCGCGGTGGTATTGGCTTAGGCGGATTAAAAGGTGCGGCCGAAGGTGCATGGTTTGTGCTACACAAAGATCTAGAAAATAACCGTCTGGTTATTGGCCAAGGTCATGAACATCCATTGATGCAGAGCACTACTCTGTGGAGCCAGGATATCGACTGGGTTGCTGGTGAACAGGATATTCCTGCTTCAGGATTCCGATGCACAGCAAAAACACGCTATCGCCAACCAGATCAAGCGTGTACAATTTACCGTGATGAAGACCGCAATAATGGTGTACGTGTCGAATTTGATGAACCTCAACGCGCAGTAACACCAGGTCAAAGTGTTGTTTTTTATACAAATGAGATATGTTTGGGTGGTGGTGTGATTCTACATACCGATGCTCCAACACCTGATTTTATTTAAGGGATTTAAAGGCATGGTTGATACCCCTTTTCAACAGCCTCAATCGTTGAATGTTCGTCAGAACCGTGCGTTAGCGTTAGCGGGTGTGTTTCAAGCCACCCAGCTGACCCACATGACGGCAATGACAGGACAGCAAAGCATTGGGGAAACTGGGAATTTCTACTTTGAACAACTTATCAAAGCCAGCCTTAATATCAGACCTGCCTTAAATACCTCTACTCAAACCCTGGATTTCTTCAATCAGCTTGGTGATATTGCACTTGGATTAAAAACATTAGAAAGCAGTATTAACCAACCTTTTAGCACAACACCAAAGTCAAAGATTCCCAAATTGCCCAGTGCCAAACTTCCCATGTCTTATGCCATGGCACTTCTTCAACTAGAAAAAAAAGTCTATAGCAATCCAGAATATGTCGCAGTTATTGAAAAATCACAGCAAAAAATATTAAAGCAACTGTCGTTTTTTGATAACAACTATATGCACCCAAGTATTATTGCAAATCTTGCTCAAGCTTATGTAGATACTGCTGGACAGATTAATCCACGTATTCTAGTGCGTGGTAACGCGGAATCATTTAAAGATCCAAATCATACCAATCGTATCCGTGCATCGCTATTTACTGGACTACAGTTGGCGCATTTATGGCGTCAGTTGGGTGGCAGTTCATGGAATATGATTTTTAGCAAACGTAAGTTGCTACAAGATATTCAAACTCTCGCTCGCTTACAGTATCAGATGGTTTAAATCTGATGCTGCAGCGCTTTTCGTTTTACATCAATTCCCTGTTTAAGGAATCTCTATGAACGCTTTAACTGCCCTCTCTCCATTAGATGGACGTTATGCCAGCAAATGTGATGCTTTACGCCCTTTTCTTTCTGAGTTTGGTTTAATCCATGCTCGTGTGACTGTTGAAGTACGCTGGTTACAAGCGCTCTCTAACCATGCAGGGATCATTGAAGTCGCTCCTTTTTCTACAGAAACCAATGCTGCTTTAGATTCAATTGTGGCAAATTTTTCTGAAGATGATGCAAATCGTATTAAAGAAATCGAACGCACCACCAATCATGATGTAAAAGCCGTTGAGTATTTTCTTAAAGAGAAAATCGCAGGTCTGGATGAATTAAAAAATGCAGGTGAATTCATTCACTTTGCATGTACCTCTGAAGACATCAATAACTTGTCTCATGCTTTGATGCTTAAAAATGGTCGTGAAGTTCTGGTTTCAAGCATGAAACAGATTCTAAATGCAATTGCAGCCTTAGCCACTACACATGCTGAACAACCAATGTTGTCACGTACACATGGTCAAACTGCAAGCCCGACAACACTGGGCAAAGAAATGGCAAACGTCGCCTATCGTTTGGCACGTCAGATTAAACAATTTGAAAATGTCGAATTGCTTGGCAAAATCAATGGTGCTGTCGGTAACTACAATGCGCACCTTTCTGCTTATCCAGATATTGATTGGGCTGCGCATTCACAAGCATTTGTGGAATCTTTAGGTTTAACCTTTAACCCATATACCACTCAAATTGAACCACACGACTATATGGCGGAATTGTTCGATGCATTGCGTCGTTACAACACAATTCTGATCGATTTTAACCGCGATGTATGGGGTTATATTTCTTTAGGTTACTTCAAACAAAAACTGAAAGATGGTGAAGTGGGTTCTTCAACGATGCCACATAAAGTTAACCCGATTGATTTTGAAAACTCTGAAGGTAACTTAGGCATTGCAAATGCTGTATTAGGCCATTTGGGTGAAAAACTTCCAGTTTCTCGCTGGCAGCGCGATTTAACAGACTCGACTGTACTGCGTAATATGGGTGTTGGCTTTGCACAAAGCCTGATTGCTTTTGATGCTTGCCTAAAAGGAATTGGTAAACTAGAGCTCAATGCAGCTCGTCTTGCAGAAGATCTCAATCAAGCACAAGAAGTCTTGGCTGAACCAATTCAAACTGTTATGCGTCGTTACAATGTTGAAAAACCTTATGAAAAGTTAAAAGCATTAACACGTGGTCAAGCAATGACGCGCGACATGATGGTTAACTTTGTAAACGGTGATGAACTTAGTCAGGTACCTGCCGAAGAACGTGCACGCTTAGCAGAAATGACACCAGCCAGCTATACAGGTAACGCTGCAGATCAAGCAAAACAGATCAATGATTTGATCAATAAAATTTAATCTGAATCAGTTAAACTAGAGCGGAATCATTTTAAATGGTTCCGCTTTTTTATACTCATTTCATACATAACGAAGAATCTCAATGATTGAGAAAAAATTTACACTTAAACACTGGCTAGCTCTTTTGCTTATTTTTATCACAATCGTCATAGCCAGTATCCAGCCTTTAGAATACGAATCGTATCTACTGCACCAAGTGGGTACAGTGTTTATGCTGATCGTCCTGTTTATAACGTTCAAACGGATCGGTTTAGATTTTTCCAGTTTTAGCTTGTATTTGGGTTTTTTATTTATCCATATCATCGCCGCGCATTATTTATATTCCTATGTACCTTATAATGAATGGATAAAAACCTTAGGTCATTTTGATTTAAATCAATTCTTTGGCTGGCAACGCAATATGTATGATCGCTTAGTACATTTTGCATATGGTTTTTTACTCTATCCATTTTTTTATCGATGCTTTCAAGTCTGCTTTCCAGACTCTCGACCAAAAACCATTTTCTTATTGGTTCTACAGTTCGTTATGGCTTCCAGCATGGTTTATGAATTAATCGAATGGGTAATTGCCATTGGCATGTCACCAGACGCTGCTGAAAAATATAATGGTCAGCAAGGTGATCTATGGGATGCACATAAAGATATGCTTATGGCGACGATTGGCACTCTTATGTTCGGTTTGTTGCAATTACTAGGCAATAAAAAGCACTCTTAATCGAGTGCTTTAGTATTTAGATGAGAAAAATTAAATTTTAGGATCGCGCATCTGAACCAAATGACTATTTGCGTTCACCAGACTTTCAACCACTTTATTCATGACTGCTGGAATAAAGCTATCTGCAAGCTGAGCAGCTTGAAGCCCTAATCTTTCGCCAAGCGTTGGCTTTTTACGCGTTGTAATCACATACACGTCATGTTGAGGAAGCAGACTTAGCAAATATTCGTCCGACGTTTGCAACTTATCGACCAGATTCAGATCCAATGCATCCTGCCCGTACCAATGCTCACCCGTCGCAACTTTTTCTACATTTAACTGAGGGCGATACTTTTCAACAAAATGTTTAAACAATGCATGTGTTTGCTTTAACTCTTCTTCAAACTTGGCTTTACCTTCTGGTGTATTTTCACCAAACATGGTTACAGTACGTTTGTACTCTCCTGCCGTATACAATTCGAAATCAACATTATGCTCTTTAAGCAAACGATTGAAATTTGGAACTTGAGCAACCACACCAATTGAACCTAAAATTGCAAATGGGGCTGACACGATTTCATTAGCGATACAAGCCATCATGTAACCACCACTGGCAGCGACTTTATCGACTACAATGGTCAAATGAAAACCAGCATCACGTAATCGCACAAGCTGTGCAGCAGCTAGACCATAACCATGTACCATTCCGCCAGGGCTTTCAAGACGCAACACCACGCGATCTTTACCAGATTTTGCTGTGGCAAGGATTAATGTGATTTCTTCACGCAACTGGTCTACAGCAGAGGCTTGAATGTCCCCCTTAAAATCAAGCACAAAAATTTTCTGATTATTTTTTTTGCGAATCTTCGCTTCTTTTACAAGCTGTTGAGTTAATTGTAAAAATTCGAGCTTAGATGCTGTTGTTTGTGCGATCTTTTTTCGTTGTTCATTTACACGCGCATTTAAATGACTTACACGTAATTCGGCAGGAAGTTTGGGTAAATGAAATAACATAGTTTGGCTATTCTCTAATTTCGCTGTATTTAAACTAAGATGAGGTCATTTAATCCAGAATTCAATATCTATTTTGAAAATGATGTGATCATGATCTTGGTTTAATCATAAAAAAGAGCCCAAATGGGCTCTTTCTAAAAAACCGAAGTCTTAACCAAAACGTCCAGTAATATACGCTTCGGTAAGCTGATGATCAGGCTGAGTAAATACTTTTTCTGTCGAATTCACTTCAATCAAGTCACCTAAATGGAAATAGGCAGTACGATCAGAAACACGTGCAGCCTGTTGCATAGAGTGAGTCACAATTGCAATGGTATACTGTGTTGAAAGCTCAGAGATCAATTCTTCAACTTTCGCTGTCGCAATTGGATCAAGTGCCGAACATGGCTCATCCATCAAGATCACTTCTGGACTTACTGCAATAGTACGCGCAATACATAAACGTTGCTGCTGACCACCTGAAAGCCCTGTACCTGGCTGGTTTAAACGATCTTTAACTTCATCCCACAGACCTGCTTTGTGCAAACTGTTTTCTACAATTTCTTCAAGATCATATTTATCACGCGCCAAACCATGCAGTTTTGGACCATAAGCCACATTTTCAAAAATCGACTTTGGAAATGGGTTTGGCTTTTGGAATACCATACCAACTTGTGCGCGTAATAATACAACGTCCAGATTTGGATCGTAAATATCCTGATTATCCAGCAGTACTTTACCCGTAACACGGCAGCTATCAATTGTGTCATTCATACGGTTTAAAGTACGAAGGAACGTTGATTTACCGCATCCAGACGGACCAATAAAGGCAATGACTTCATTTTCATAAATCTCAAGATCAATGCCTTTAATTGCTTCACTTTCACCATAATAGACATGCACATCAGAAGTGCTCAGTTTAATGGTATTTTTCACATCTTTTTTCGGTGCAGTTTGTGTATCAAATGATACGAACGAACCTTGACGCTTGGATTGTGTTTCTGCACCAGTAAACTGCAATTGTTCTGAGGTCACTGTGTTATCCTTTTCTAAGGAGTTAGTTGTATTAATAGTATTCATCATCTGTTCCTCGATTACCAACGCACTTCAAACTTTTTACGTAACCAAATGGCAAGACTATTTAAACCGATCATCATGGCAAGTAGCACAATAATTGCAGCCGAGGTACGTGCCTCAAAAAAATTACGTAATTCATTGCCTTGCCACAAGAAAATCTGAACAGGCAATGCGGTAGATTGATCAAGCGGAGATGTAGGGATACTTGCTACGAAAGCACTCATACCAATTAGAAGCAATGGCGCAGTCTCTCCCAATGCTTGTGCAACCCCAATAATTGCACCTGTTAAAATACCTGGTAACGCTAGTGGAAGTACGTGATGAAAGACCGTTTGAACTTTAGATGCACCCAAGCCTAGAGCTGCCTGACGGATAGAAGGTGGAACAGCTTTTAATGACGCACGCGTGGTAATAATCACGGTAGGAAGCGTCATCAAACTTAAGACCAAACCACCCACCAAAGGTGCAGATAACGGCAATTGCATCCAGTTGATAAAGATTGCTGCACCTAGCAGACCAAATACAATCGATGGAACGGCTGCAAGGTTATTAATATTGACTTCAATGACATCGGTCAAAATATTTTGTTTGGCGAACTCTTCCAGATAAATTGCACTTGCCACACCAATCGGAATCGAGATAAAGATCACAATAAGCATCATAAATAACGATCCCATAAACGCGCCCGCTAAACCACTTGTGGCTGGCGAACTACGCGAATCGGGATTGGTAAATAAGTTGGTATTAAACGAATGTGTCAACATACCTTTTGCTTCAAGCTGGTCTGCTAGCTTACGTACTTCTGGGCTTAGCTGCTGTTGGTCATCAGGAAGACTACGATCAATTTTTCCAGTTAACCAGACATCTACATTAGCATCAGCCAAAAATTTGATATCTTCTCGTTTACCCACCAATGATGGATCTTTAAATACCATATCACGTAAACGATAAGCTTCAGAGCTAGTATATAAGCTACTAAGATCGTCACGCTTTGAGGCTAATGCGGGATCTTTTTTAATCATGCCATTTACGATTAATGAATCCCAGTCCACCATCCCCATTTTGGTTTGCCAGTCAACATAACGCTCTTGAAAATGTGCAGGGCTTTCACCAGCAGCTTGTGTTGGTTTTGGTCCAGCATTGATAATGGTCGGATCAAAATACACAGGAACAGTCAGGCTGGTTTGCCAGAATGCAGGTAGACCTTTAACCAAGATACTACCAAACAGTAAGGCAACAAAGAACAAGCCTAGAACAACTGCGGAAAATCCAAATATGCGGAAGGTTTTTTCTTTACGGTGACGTGATGCCAAAGATTTTTCGATCTTAATTTTACGTTTAGCACGTAATTCGGCAGCAACTTGTGGATCAAACTGATTCTGATCCATAGGTGTAGAAGTATTGGATAGACTCATTCGTATTGCTCACGATATTTACGCACGATGTAAAGTGCCACAATGTTTAGACCCAAAGTAATCACAAACAGGGTCAGACCTAAGGCAAAGGCCACCAATGCTTGTGGACTGGCAAAATCGGTATCACCTGTAAGCTGATTGACAATCGTCACCGTCACGGTAGAAACAGCTTCAAGCGGATTCACATGCAGTAATGGACTATTACCTGCAGCCAATACCACAATCATCGTTTCGCCAATCGCACGGGATGCTGCCAATAAGAAAGCTCCGATAATTCCTGGTAGTGCAGCAGGTATGACTACTTGTCGGATTGTCTCTGATTTAGTTGCACCCAAACCTAATGATCCGTCACGAAGTGCACGTGGTACTTGAGTAATGATGTCATCCGATAATGAAGAAACAAATGGAATAATCATGATACCCATAACAAAACCAGCAGTAAGTGCACTGGTCGCATTGATACTGATACCAACCATTTCACCCAACATTTTGAAAAATGGCCCAATAATCATCAGGGCAAATACACCGTAAACAATTGTTGGAATACCTGCCAAAATTTCGATGGCTGGTTTAACCCATGCACGTAAGGTAGATGAAGCATACTCAGCCAGATAAATCGCGATCATCAAGCCCACAGGAACCGAAACCAGTAAGGCAATCCCACTGACCATGAGCGTGCCCCAAAGCAATGGAAGTAAACCATAACTTCCTTCTGCACTTCCTGAGGTACTAAATCCTGGATTCCACTCTGTACCAAAAAAGAAATCAAATGGACTCACAAAGCTAAAAAATCTTAAAGCTTCACTAAACATCGACATCACAATGCCGAGCGTTGTCAAAATGGCAATACCTGAACAAAGTGCTAAAGCAATATTGATGGTCTTTTCAACTTTGTTACGTGCACGGTAATTTTGACCAATTCTTTTTTTGGCCCAAAGTAAGCCAAAAATAGCAGCACATAGCACCACAGCAAACTTGGCATAAGAACCAATCGTTTGTACTTTGGCAAGTTGTTGTGCTGCTGCAAGCTCATATGCCGCAGGCTGATCTGTTACCCCAAAACCAGAAGCAATCGCTTTAACACGATTGAGTAGCACTTCAATACTCGCCTGATCCATACTGGCCGCAACCGATGCAGGAACCTGATTGAGTACAATATGCTTTAAAATATTAGGTTCAACGATATTCCAAACAATCAAAATTAAAAAAGCAGGGATACCGCACCAAAGTGCAACCAAAGCACCATAATAACCTGGGCGTGAGTGTAATAATGCAGAATTATTTCCCTTACCTGCTAGGCTACGGCTTTTGGATAACCCGATTTGATAAGCTATTGCGATAAGAGCTAATAGCACGCCAATCAATAGCAGATTCATGTAATCTCCACCGTTTTTTCAATTCTCATTCTTTGAAAAAACTTTGTTAGACAAAAAGCTGATGGGGCACTTAAACCACCATCAGCTCTCATTTAAAAACTACTTATTTAACTGATTTACCTGCTTTAAAGTCTGCTAAGACTTTTGCACGTTCAGAATCAGACATTGAAATCAGACCTGCTTTTTCTAGCTTAGAGCCTTTACCCGATGTCTTCTTATTCAAGAAGAATTCTACGTATTGTGGCAACCCTTTGATTGACTTCACATGCTCGCCTTTTACGTAGAAGAACAAAGGACGAGATACAGGGTAACTACCATTTAGAATAGTTTTCTCAGATGGCGCAACGTTATTTACTGTAGCAACGCGAAGTTTGTCACGGTTTTGATCATAGAAACCTAAACCAAATACACCCACTGCGCTTGGTGAAGTTTTTAAACGTGCTAATGTTTCTGTGTAATCACCAGAAATTTCAATCACACGACCATCTTTACGGAAAGCAGAACATGCTTTTTTCTGTTCTTCTTTGTCCATTTTCTTGAAGTAATCGTACGCTTCACAGCCTGCTTCAACCATTTTTTCCTGAAACACTTCACGTGTACCATGGTTTGATGCAGGAATCACCAAAGTAATGGGTTCATTTGGAAGTGACTTGTCAATTTGGTTCCAACGTGTATATGGGTTTGCAACCAACTGACCGTTTGATGGTAATTTTTCAGCAAGCGCTGCAAAAACAAAAGCTGGTTTTAATTTATAAACTGGTTTTGATAAATTTGACGCAAAAACAATACCGTCATAACCAATTTTAATTTCTTGTACTTGGTTTACACCAGCCTTTTTACATGCAGCAAGCTCTGTATCTTTAACTTTACGAGAAGCATTTGCGATATCAATCGTGTTGTCGCCAACACCTTGACAGAACTGTTTTAAACCACCAGATGTACCACCAGAACCCACAACAGGTGTTTTAAACTGTGGAAATGTATTACCAAATTCTTCTGCAACAATACTTGCGTAAGGCAATACGGTTGAAGAACCAGCGATTTGGATAGTATCACGAGCTGCGTTTGCAGTCGTTGCGATTGCTGCCCCAGAAACTGCGAATGCGATAGCGAGATGACGTGGATTTAAGCGCATGCTTTTTTCTCTCAATTAGGTGCGGTGTTGTACACCACGTTTTATTCGTGTTTGTACTTTGGATATGTGCATTTTGATTTTAAAATATGACAATTCAGTGACAAATTAATGACGCTTTCATGATATTTCGTCAGTTCACTTTGATTTTTATAAAATTCTTTATTTTTCAAAATGTAACTGCAATTATCAACGTCTAGTATTCTTATTTTTTGTTCGAGAAAATGTTATTTTTCATTTTTTTGTCATAAAAAAAAGATCACCGAAGTGATCTTTTTTCAAAACATGCAATTTAATCAATCGCTGGCACGTAAGTTCCAGCAGCAATTGAATCTTTGATTCGATCACTTTCAGCCAGTACCATCGCCAATAGACCTTTGACATTTTCCAATGTCGCAACAGGGCTTAAAGTCGTCATTTTCAATGACTGTACTGCACCTACCTTAGTTACACCAATATTGGCATCACCACGTGCAAAAAGTTCATCTGCAACGTTTTGATTCAAGGTATCAATCAATTCAACGGGATAACCGTCTGGTACTACACGGAACAATACCGATGCAAATTGTGGTTCAACCAACAATTCGAGTCCTTCGGTTGCCTTAATGTAGTCAGCCACTTCACGTGTCAACTTCACACCATGATCAATCATTGAACCGTATAGCTCTTCACCCAGTGCTTCTACAGTCATCCACAACTTAAGCGCATCAAAGCGACGTGTTGTTTGTAATGATTTAGAGACCAGGTTTGGTACACCGTGTTCTTCATCATAAGCCGAGTTCAGATATTCTGCTTCATAATGCATGAAACGATAATTCGCTTCATCTTTGAGCAAGAATGCACCACAGCTAATGCTTTGGAAATAATGCTTGTGGAAATCAAGCGTGATTGAGTCAGATAGCTCAATACCATCTAGCATATCACGATAATCATTTGACAGAATCAGTGCACCACCCCACGCTGCGTCGATATGCATCCACGCGCCGTATTTTGTGGTGATTTCACGAATTTTCTTCAATGGATCAATCGCGCCTGCATCGGTTGTGCCTGCAGTCGCCACTACACACGCTACAATCTTACCTTCAGATTGCAGATGTGACATGGTTTTTTCAAGCGCATCAACATCCATCTGTGCATTTTCATTTACAGGAACAGTCACAACGGACTGGAAGCCCATGCCCATCATTGCCATGTTCTTTTGCACAGAAAAATGTGCATTTTCAGAACAAATGACTTTGATGTTACGCATCGCTTCGGCAGGAATACCATCACGCTGTACAGACCACGGCTGACCATTTTCATCTGTAAAATTTTTGGCAATTGCCCAGTCACGTGCAAGTAACACGCCCATCAGGTTTGATTGCGTTCCACCTGAGGTGAATACACCAGCCTGACCTACGCCGTACCCTACTTTTTGACGAAGCCAGTCGATCAACTGAACTTCCATCAATGAACCTGCAGGGCTCTGATCCCAAGAATCCATTGACTGATTGGTTGCGTTAATCAACACCTCAGCAATTTGGCTGGTGACCATCGTTGGACAATGTAAGTGAGCAAGCGAGTACGGATGATGAACTTTCAGGCTTTTATTCAGAAACAATTCAACCATACGGCCGAGCGACTGATGTAAACCCAAGCCTTCTTTAGATGGGTTAAAAGCAATTGCTGAACGCAACTCTTTAATGCTACCACCCGTATACATTTTGTCATTTTGCAACCATGCTGCGACAGCTTTCACTGCCTCATCCATTGCTGACTGATATTCAGCAATGGATGCAGCATCATTACAGAGCAAAGCTTTACGATGTTCTGCAAAATCAACCATATGTTTTTAGCCTCGAACCGCTTTGAGTGCTTCTGCAACTGATTTCTTGAAACGTTCAATCACTTGAACACATTCATCTTGAGTAATAATCAATGGGCAAAGTAAACGGATAACACTACCGTTACGACCACCTTTCTCAAGTAAAAGCTTGTTATTGAAACATGCTGTTTGAATTGCGGCAGCCAATTGTGCATCTGCAGGTAACGAGCCAATACGATCAGCAGATTGACGTTCATCGACAATCTCAACACCAATCATCAAGCCACGACCACGTACGTTTCCAATGCATGGAAATTCATTGGCCAGCTTCTTCAATTCAGCTTGTAAGAATTCACCGCGCTCTTGGGCATTTTGAGCAAGATTTTCATTTTTGATCGTGTCAAGAACAACTAAACCTGTGCCCATAGCCAACTGGTTGCCACGGAATGTACCTGTATGACCTGCTGGTTGCCATGCATCAAACTTACGCTTGATACCCAATACTGCAAGCGGTAAACCCCCACCCACAGCTTTAGACATCACCACAACGTCAGGCTCGATATCGGCGTGTTCAAATGCAAACATTTTGCCTGAACGACCAAAACCAGCCTGTACTTCATCCAAAATCAAAACGATGTTATGACGCTCAGTCACTTCACGGATTTTTTGCAACCATTTTACAGGTGCAGTCACTACACCACCTTCACCTTGAATTGCTTCAAGAATGACTGCTGCTGGTTTGGTTACACCGCTTTCAACATCTTCGATAAAGTTTTCAAAGTAGTAAGTGAGTGCATCGACACCCGCTTCACCACCCAAGCCAAGCGGACAACGGTATTCATGCGGATACGGCATGAACTGAACACCTGGCATTAAATTATTGACAGAATTTTTCGCGCTCAAGTTGCCTGTCATCGCCAGTGAACCATGGGTCATACCATGGTAACCACCAGAAAAACTGATGACTGAGCTGCGACCTGTATAGGTTTTCGCAAGTTTGATTGCTGCTTCAGTCGCATCTGCACCAGATGGACCACAGAACTGTAAGCAATATTCTTCTTTCCCGCCTGGCAGGAAAGACAGTAATGCTTCAGTAAATGCATCTTTCAAAGGAGTTGTAAGATCCAAAGTATGCAACGGCAAACCACTTGCAAGGGTGTCTTGAATACTTTGAATAACAGCAGGATGATTATGGCCTAGAGCCAAGGTCCCTGCCCCCGCTAAACAATCGAGGTATTGTGTACCTTCAACATCTGTAACCCAGCAACCTTGTGCACGAGCTATGGCAAGAGGTAACTTGCGCGGATAGCTACGAACATTTGATTCCATCTGACTTTGGCGAGTCAGGTAATATTCGTTGGTGGAATTGGTGGCAGGATTTACGGAATTAACGCTCATATCGGATTACCATCTCTGATAAGGGTTGAAAGAAATAAGTCTGGTGACTTGCGGTCCTTTGACTCGGTGCTTGTAGGATTCTAGTAAAATAGCAATTGCTTTCTTATCACTAGGAGGGCGATGATACCCTTTTTTATATAAAAATAAAGACCTTTTGGCCTTTAATTTCATCTAACTACGTTAAAAAAAACAATCAACTAGTTCCTTGTTTAAATTATCATCATACTATGTGACATCCTAAAGAAAACCTGCTTTTTTTATGATCATTTGTTTTTTATGGTATTTTTTTGCATCTTGTCTGAACTTAAAAAGCTAAAGCCATGATTTTAAATATTTTACATTAAATTTAAATTATCAAAACAATGCAAAGCATTACAAACAAACCACAAAAGCTTCTCAAAAAATATCAAAGTAATCACTAAGATAATTTTGAGTAAAACACAATTTTTACAAACAAATATTTAAGGAAAATTTATGCGATCTTTAGCACTTTCTGTTTTGGTTTTGACTGGCGCTTTAACCTCCTATGCATCTGCTGCTGAAAATGAGACACTCAACTATAATTTGATCAATATTCAGGCAGATGCGTCACGCCAAGTTTCAAATGATGAAATGCACGCTGTACTTTATATTGAAAAGAGTAATAAGCAACCTGCTGCTCTTTCAAGTCAGATTACACAACTTATGAATCAAGGTATGGCAATCGCAAAAAAATATCCGCAGGTTAAAGTTGAAACTGGCGCTCAGAGCACTTATCCAGTTTATGACAATGACACAACTAAATTTAAGGAATGGCGTGGTCGTGCTGAAATTCGTTTAGAAAGTAAAGACTTTAAAGCAACCAGTCAGCTCATTTCTGAACTCCAACAAAACTTCCAAACCGAATCGATCAATTTTACCGTCTCTGATGAACAACGTAAAAAAGTCGAAAATGAACTGATGATAGAAGCATCTAAAGGTTTTCAACAACGTGCACAAATGGTGAGTCAGGCATGGAATAAATCAGGATATAATCTGGTGAATCTCAATCTGAACACCAGCAATTACGTACCACAACCGATAATGATGCGCGCAAGTTTAGCCAAATTTTCAAATGCTGAAGCAGCGCCTGCACAGGATGTAGCTGCAGGTGAATCAAAAATTACCGTGAATGCCAACGGCTCGATTCAATTGAAATAACATTTACAAAAACCCTGAATCAACACATAAAAACACATGCCAGATAAATCTGGCATGTGTTTTTTGTACGATCAAGTACTTACTTTTTAAATGGAAAAGCGTATTTCACAATACGTCCTAATACTTGACCATACTGCTTGAACAAGCTGGCATTATTGTAGTTGAGACCGTATTTTTTACAAACTGCCTCTACCTTTGGTGCCATTTGACGGTAGCGGCGTGCGGGTACATCAGGAAATAAATGATGTTCAATCTGATGACTCAAGTGACCTGTCAGAATGTGAAATGCTTCTGAACCCGTCAAGTTAGACGAGCCACGAATCTGACGCATATACCAGTGACCACGCGTTTCATTTTGCAGTACTGTTTTCGGAAATACTTCGACATCTTTGGTGAAGTGACCACAGAAAATAATACTAAATGTCCACGCATTACGGATACCATTAGCAACCAAGTTACCCGTAAACACAGGTAAAGCAGCTGGGCCTGCAATTAACGGGAAGAAAACATAATCTTTAAACAATTGTTTTCCAATTTTTTTCTGAGTCGGTTTACACTCTTGTTTAAACTGCTTCCATGTTTTGCGTTTATAAATCAGTTTACCAATCTCAAGGTTCTGAATCGCAACGCCCCACTGAAATAGCATACAAAATGGAATACTATAGATCGGCTGTAACAAAAATCCAGGCTTCCAACGTTGCTCTGGGAATAAACGCAGTAATCCATAACCGATATCATCATCTATGCCCTTAATATTGGTATAGGTATGATGCTTGTAGTTATGCGTTTGGCGCCAGTTATCCGCTGTACCTACAGTATCCCATTCGTAGGTTTGACCATTAAACTTAGGATCATTCATCCAGTCATATTGACCATGCATGACATTGTGTCCAAGCTCCATATTTTCCATAATTTTAGAAAATCCGAGCAATCCAGTGCCTAAAATCCACGCTGGTGGAAACCAGCCAGCAAACAGGCAGGCACGTCCCAACATACTGCTGTAGCGAACAGCCGAGTAAACACGGCGGATATATTTTGCATCTTTCTCACCGATATCATCCAAGACTTCTTGCTTGATTTGATCCAGCTCTTTTGCAAATGCTTCAAGTTCAACCGCAGTTAATTCTCTATTTTTGGGATTTTTAAAATATTCAAATTTTACAGGTGCGTTCATGGGAGTTCTCACAATTAAAGATCAATAACAAGATCAGATTTAGCCGAGTTCACACAGATTTTTAAAAGATTGTTGGGTTCTGAGTTTTCACTTGCATTCAGCAGATTCCTGGTAGAACCTTGTGCTTTCTGACACGCACATTTATTACAGATCCCCATACGACAACCGTACGTTAGTTTTACATTGGCTTGCTCTAAACCTGCCAATATAGATTGACCTTTAGGAATTGCCACCGTTTTATTAGATTTACTCAAGGTGACATTAACAAAACCAGTCTCGTCTTCACTTACGGTACTTAAACTAAAGGCTTCGCTCATGAATACTTGTGCCTGAGCAAAAAGTTCTTCAGCTTTTGCCACAAAACCAGAAGGCCCACAGGCATATACTGTGCTTTGATCCAGATCATCAATAGCGGCAAGATGGGTCACGTTAAGACGTCCATCATGCTCCTGATCTTGAGTATAAAAAATTTGAAACTGGAATAAAGGAAATTGCTTTGCCAGAGCTTCGAACCATTGGGCATAGGCTGCATCTTCATGATGCTTCACCCAGTATAAAAGCTGAACTTGCGTTGTATTTAAAGCCTGTTGATGCTTAAGTGCTTCAACCAAACTGAGCATTGGCGTGATACCACTACCTGCTGCAAGCAAAACCAAACGTTGCTGATCTTGTAATTGCATTTCCCCAAAAGGTTGTCCAAGTTCAATAATATCGCCAATTTGGCTGTGATCGACCAACCAAGCACTCACCTTACCTTCAGCGACTTTTTTAACAGTTAAAATGAGTTGACCATGACGTTCTGTCAAGCTGTAACTACGCTCATAAATACGACCAGCAATTTTAACTTTAACAGGATGATGCTGACCAGCTCGACCTAAATTGACATGGCGATTGGGTTGCAGTGTTAAAGATACAGTGTCATTTGCAACTTGTTTTTTGTCTACAATTTTAGCAAGAGCTAAATGAGTCGACCAAATAGGATTAATTTTTTGTAACCAGAAATCAGTTGCATGCGGTTCGAACACTGACTTGGTCAATGAACGTAAGCGTGTTGTTCTCTTTTGAATTGCTTGCATGATGCTACTACTCTGTGCTGCTTTTTTAATTATTATACACATGTATATAAATTTGTATATACACCTGTACTTTTATTTACGTTTCAAATCGTAAGCAGCTATGGTTATAATGAGACATATCTAACAATCATTTGAAAAATATGGCGCCATCTTCTCTTTCTCAATCATTCGATCACGCTGCCCAGACTCCTGAGATTTTTGAGAAAGTGCCTAGCCGTACTGTGGGTAGAAAAGCAACCATTACCAAAGAAGAACTGTTTCAGGCAGCACTTAATCTGATTGGCCCAGAAAAAAGCATTTCTTCATTAAGTTTAAGAGAAGTTGCTCGTGAAGCTGGAATTGCTCCAAATAGTTTTTATCGCCACTTTAGAGATATCGATGAGCTTGCAATTGATTTGATTAATCGTGCAGGTTTAGTGTTACGCCATATTATTCGTGAATCTCGTCTGCAAGCTTCAAAACAAAACAGTATTATTCGAAGCTCGGTTGAAGTATTTATTCAACAACTTGATGCAGATGAAGGTAACTTAAGTTTGTTACTTAGAGAAGCTTATACAGGCTCTAAATCATATAAAGAAGCTGTAGAGCGCCAACTTAACTTTTTTCAACAAGAGCTTCAAGAAGATTTAATCCGTTTAGAACGTTTGAACCATAGTCGCTTGTCACATCCAGATTTAGTCGCGCGCGCCATTACCCAATTGGTGTTTACCATGGGTGCCAAAGTTCTGGATTTACCAATCAATCAACGTACTGCTGTTGCCGAACAAACCATGATTATGATTCGTATGATACTTGAGGGCGCTCGCCATCTGGATGAATCTAAAATTCGTTAGTCCTTCTATCACATGTTGTGACGTTGTGTATATCGAACCTATACAAAAACTTTAACAACCTAAACAGGCAACGTGTGCTTCTTAATTTACTCTATTGTTTTAGTTTAAGACCAATTCCGGTTTTCTTTATAACAACTAGAGGTTCTTATGTCGAAATCTTCATCTAAACTATTAAAAGTCTATACCCGAAATAACCTTGATCCAGCGGTAAAAGAATCTACAGTTAAAATTTTAAATCAGATTTTGGCCAATTTGATTGACCTCTCCCTTCTCACTAAGCAGGCCCACTGGAATATGCGAGGCAGTAACTTCATCGCAGTTCATGAAATGCTAGATACATTTAGAACATCATTGATTACCCATTTGGATAATGTTGCTGAGCGCGCTGTGCAGATTGGTGGAACTGCATTGGGTACAACTCAAACTGTATCGACCACCTCTCAATTAAGTGCATATCCTGTCGAGATTCACAATGTGCAGGATCATCTTAAAGAGTTAGCAGATCGTTATGGTATCGTTGCCAATCATTTGCGTGACACGATTGAAGAAATTCAAGACCCAATCTCTGAAGATATTATTCATGCCGCATTGGAAGATCTTGATCAATATTTATGGTTCCTGGAAGCCAATATTGAACAAGACAAAACCACAGCTTAAATTATTGGCTTCATTCATACATAAGAAACAAGGGAGGCATTTAGCCTCCCTTGTTTTTATATTATTTCTGTTACTTCAAATTAAGGCTTAACCACCACCATCACTTGAATAGCCGAAGGTGTTAAAGAAATATCTTCGAGTAAATCGACACCTTCTTTTTGAAGTTTAGTCAAACGATCAATTTCATCCTGACGAATACTTGGATTAAATTGTTTTAGGTAACTTAAGCGATCAATCTCATATTGCCATTTTTGACTATAGTACTTTTTCGCCTGCTCTTTTAATACAGGTAAACCTTCTTTAGCCGATTCCAATGCTTGAGAATAACGCTGCTCAATCACGTCACGACGTGCCTTAACGACCTGACGACAACTATTTCCATCCAAATGATGTAAATAAGGACGAAGAATTACTGGATCAATTTTCTCAGATAAATCTTGCCCTGTTTCGCTTAACAATACTCGGACGAGCTGTCTTGGCAAACTTGATGGTAGATTCAAAGATCTTGGGCCAACCACATCCACTTTAAACCAAACTTCAATCAAAATTGAACCTTGCTTGAGTGCATTAGATTTTAATAGCGCAACATTGGTACTTCCGAATGACTGGGTATTAATCATCTCCATGACACTTTCAATGAACGGATGTTCAAGCGTCAAATATTGTGCATCTTCACGAATTTGAGCCTGATCACGATAGAACGTTGCCGTCATGCCATCTTCATCCAAGGTTAAACCCTGAACCTGCATTTGATCGGTTGGTTTAATGATCACCGTACCATTGCTTTGCTCATCAAAATCAATATTGGTCGATGACATAAAGCGCTTCATGAACATAGGCAGCATGGTGTTATCATCGTAATCTTCAAGCGCTTGCACAATTTTTTGAGCGACAACAGGACGACATGAATTATATTCAAGCAAGCGATCACGACCTGCTTGTAATTCTGCTTCAAGTGCCTGACGCTGAACATTTACTTCTTCGAGTAAATCTTCAAATTTTTGCCCAAGATCTGCCAGTAAACAGTCTTTTAAATCGACGATGAAATTTTCTTGTAATGTTTGTGCCGTTGGTGAAATACTACTAAAAATATTAAGTGCTTCATTGTACCAGCGGAACATACGCTCCTGAGCTGTTCCTATCAAGTAAGGTACATGAATCTGAATACGATTTTCTTGACCAATACGATCCAAACGACCAATACGCTGTTCGAGTACATCAGGATTCGCTGGCAAATCAAATAGAATTAAATCACTGGCAAACTGGAAGTTTCGACCTTCGGAACCAATTTCAGAACATAACAAAATCTGTGCGCCATAGCTTTCCTCTGCAAAGTAAGCTGCTGCCTGATCTCGCTCCAGTAAACTCATGCCTTCATGGAACATGGCCGTACGAATACCTGCATGCAGACGCAGTACATTTTCCAAAGCTTCAACCACTGGACCACTACGTGCAATCAGTAATACTTTGTTATGTTTTAACTCTTTTCTCAAGATTTCCATGAGCCAAGGCACACGCGGATCGTTTTCCATCCATGATCCATCAAGCTGACCTTCTTCTGGCCACATTTGCTCACGAAGCTTGCCATCCATTGACCAGTTTTCTGGCGCAATCAGCGCTGCAGGTTGGCAATCACGGCCTGGAAAGCCCTGAATTGCTTCACGGGTATTACGGAATAAAATACGACCTGTACCATGACGGTCCAGCAACTCATGAATAGCACGATAACGTTGCTCAGGCACATCTTCAATCGAATGCCCAAGTAAAGTCTGTAATGCAGTTAAATGTTCTGCCGCCAAAGGTTCATCAGACATCAACACTTCTGCAATCTTGGCGGTTTGTAGATACTGTTCTTCTTCATCCAAGAAGCGTTCTAGACTGCTAAAACGCTGTGGATCGAGCAAACGCAGACGTGCAAAGTGACTTTCCACCCCTAACTGTTCTGGTGTCGCAGTCAAAAGCAAGACACCTGGCGTTTGCTGTGCCAGTTCCTCAACTAGATCATAGCGGTCATTACCACCTTCTTCTTCGTTCCACATCAAGTGATGGGCTTCATCAACCACCAATAAATCAAAGCCAGCTTCAAGTGCCTGCTCACGTAAATCATCGTGGTCAACCATCAAATCGACACTGGCAATGATACATTGTTCTGTCAGGAACGGATTTAAATCAGGATCATGCTCTTTGATTGAGGCGGTACGGGTCAAATCAAACAGAGAAAATTGCAGATTGAAACGGCGGCGCATTTCAATCATCCACTGATACTGTAATGAGTCTGGTACCAAAATCAGGATACGCTCAGCACGTCCTGTTTTAAGCTGTTGATGGATGATTAGACCAGCTTCAATGGTTTTACCCAAACCAACTTCATCGGCCAGTAATACACGCGGTGCAAAGCGCTGACCAACTTCATGTGCAATATAGAGCTGATGCGGGATCAACCCCACACGTGCTCCAATCAGACCACGTAAAGGACTGCGATGCATCTGAGCCTGCATTTGCAATGCTTCAATACGCAAATCGTACCACTCTTTATAATCTACTTGGCTGGCAAGTAACCGATCGAGTGGTTTTGAAAGCTGGATGTGTGCCCCAATACGAGTTTCATTGAGTGCTTTACGTTCTGTTTCACCATCTGATGAAGTACGCAATACGTTATAACGCAAAACGCCGTGACGGTCTTCAATAGACTCGACCAGCCACTTATGGCCTTCTTGGTCTTGAACTTCATCATTTACATTGAAAACAATTCGAGATAAAGGTGCATTATTCCGTGCATAAACACGCGTTTCATCACTTTTAGGAAAAAGTATGCTGATAGACCGTTCATCAACATCAATTAAAACGCCTAAACCGAGTTCAGTTTCCGTGTCTGATAACCAACGTTGACCAATAGCAAACTGCTGCAATTTTTCCACCTTTATCTCAAATGATGACCACATTTTACGCTGCTCACTAGATTCAGTGTCAGTCGTTTTGTGTAGTCTTTACGCTATATATTTTGACATAAAGCTCATTAAAAAAAATGAGCTTTTAAAAATTGTTACTCGGTTTTAACATTAAAATGGGACAGGACAATGAAAGGTTACCAACTCACCTGTTTTGGGATGATAAAAACTAAGCTGTTCTGCGTGTAAACACAAACGAGAAACCAATTGTTGATCTGCTAACGAAGCATACAATGTATCGCCAACAATAGGATGTCCGATGTATTGCATATGTACTCTGAGTTGATGCGAACGTCCAGTAATGGGCGTTAAACGCATTCGTGTAACCATTTTTCCATTGAGCTCGAACTGCTCTAGCGCCTGCCATTCCGTTTGTGCAGGTTTATGATGTGCTGGATCTGCGATATGCAATGGAGGTCGTGCTGCATCGTATACGACAGGCACATCAATTAGTCCTTCGCCATACACCTCACCCACCACCAATGCCTGATAAATTTTGTCGGTTTGACGTTCCTGAAACTGCCGCGAAATTGCACTTTGAGCCATTTTATTTAGACCAAATACCAAAATACCCGAGGTATCGCGATCTAGACGATGAATTAATAACGTTTTAGGTTCAATCTCGACAAGGCGTACAAGCAGGCTATCAAATAATGCATCACCCTTGCCTGGAACACTGAGTATACCTGCTGGTTTATGAATAACCATAAAGTCATTATCACGATGAATCAGATAATCGGTGAGAAAATTACTCAATGTTTTCTTCCAAAGGCGATATAAAAATCAGCCGGCAATGATAAAAAGCTTCGATCAGAAATACAATGCAAAAACAGCATTTTTCATCAAGTTTTAGTCGTATCTTTTAATAAAGATCAGATTCAACCATAATTCATCGTGTTCTATTTAGCATTTATGATATTTGCTGAAAAAAATCATGAATGGCTTTTTGCGCAATCTCCGCATCTTCAAATGCTTTGGCACCTGAAACGCCCATCGCTCCAATTAACTGACCTTCATACATGATTGGCTCTCCACCTTCAAGCATTCCTGTAACACTTTCAAGGGTAAGAAAACCCATTTGACCATTACGAATAATATCTTCATAAAATTTAGAGGGTCGGCGGCTCATTGCAGAACATTTGGCTTTTTCAAGACTGAGGTGTGCTGTTAATGGCGTTGCACCATCCATACGCTTCATTAACAACAAAGCGCCTGCTTCATCTACAATCGAAATACTCATATTGAAACTACGCTGCGCAGAAAGCTCAACAGCACGATTCATAAGAATTTCAGCATCTGCTAGTGTTAAATAATGTTTGGTTTTCATAAGCCTAACTCCAATAAAAAAAGCCCGAAATCGGGCTTCTTCAGATGATCTGCTATTTCATTTCTGCAAATGTTTCTTTTGCAGCTTGAATGGTCAACTCAATATCTTCATCGCTATGAGCGGATGAGATGAAACCTGCCTCAAATGCAGAAGGTGCAAGATTGACTCCACGCTCTAACATACCATGGAAAAATTTCTTAAATGCGTCTGTATCACAAGCCAGCATGGAATCAAAACTGGTGATATCTTCCTGATCTGTAAAGTAAAGACCAAACATACCACCTACTTGCTGAGTTTTAAATGCAATCCCTGCTTCATTCGCAGCAGCCTGTAAACCTGTAAGCAATTTTTGGAGTTTGGCCTCAAGCTTGCTATAGAAATCGGGTTCGCGTAAATGCTTGAACATGGTAATACCTGCACGCATCGCCAGTGGATTACCAGATAAAGTACCCGCCTGATAAACACCGCCTAAAGGTGCAATACATTCCATAATCTCGCGCTTACCACCAAATGCACCCACTGGAAGTCCTGCACCAATAATTTTACCTAAGGTGGTCAAATCTGGTTTTACTTGGTAAACAGACTGCGCTCCGCCCAATGCCACACGAAAACCTGTCATCACTTCATCAATGATAAAGACTGAACCATATTCGTCACATACATCGCGGATTGCTTGCAAGAATCCATCAATTGGTGTGACCAAATTCATGTTGCCTGCAACAGGTTCTACAATCACACCTGCAATTTCATGACCAAACTTTGCGAAACATTCTTTAAGTGCTTCAATATTATTGTAAGGCAGTGTCAATGTATGTTTGGCAAAGTCGACAGGTACACCTTTCGAAGTTGGTTCACCTTCACCCAAAGTTAAAAGCCCCGAACCTGCTTTGACTAATAGCGAATCTGAATGTCCGTGATAACACCCTTCAAACTTAACAATCTTGTCTCGTCCCGTATAACCACGTGCCAGACGAATTGCAGTCATCGTGGCTTCTGTACCAGAATTGGTCATACGCACCATCTCGATAGATGGCATGATGTCGCAAATGATGTCGGCTAGCGTGGTTTCGTGCACAGTGGGCGCACCAAAGCTCAAACCATCTACAGCAGCAGTTTGCACGGCTTGAATAATATCTGGATGAGCATGCCCCAAGATCATTGGCCCCCAGGAACCAACATAATCGACATAGCGTTTATCGTCTTCGTCCCAAAGATAAGCGCCTTGCGCCTTTTTGATAAATACCGGAGTTCCGCCTACACCATTAAATGCACGTACAGGTGAGTTCACACCCCCTGGAATATGTTTGCTGGCTTGCTCAAATAATTGCACTTGTTTTGGAGATAAACTCATGAATACTCTCGATATCTATATAACTTTAACTATACATTTACAGCAGATGAAGTCTCTGCAAATAAAGCAGCCCACGCATTGATTCGCGTAGGAATATCCTGAACTGAACGACCTAATATATCACTAATTACTGCGCAAAGGTCAGCACCACTTTCAATGACGACCTTCGAGTTTTCAACGGTTAAACCACCAATCGCACAGATGGGTGTATTAAATTTTTGTCGAGCCTGCTTAATCACTTCAATTCCTACATTCCCCGCCTCTGGTTTAGTCGCTGTTGCATAGACTGCTCCGAAAGCAATATAGGTTGCACCATCAGCAATGGCTTTCTCTGCCAACACGAGCGAATTTAAACAGGTACGACCAATGACAGCACCAGAAGTTAATCTGTTTACAGCATCACTGATTTCTCCATCAGACTGCCCAAGATGGACACCTAAATCAAATTGAGCAGCCAATACCAGATCATCGTTAATGACAAAAGGAACCTGATAGGCTTCACATAGCACCTTGATTTGTTCGACTTCAAAAGCTTGATCGGTCTTAGGCACTTTTTTACGCCGATACTGCAAAATCGCGATATGTCCAGTGGATAATGCGATTTCTAATTTGTCTAATAACAGCTCAAGTGGATCATCATTGGTAATGAGATATAGACCGCGCATTCACTCAATTCTCGACATTTCTGATAAGTACAGTATAACAAATTCGACACAACTGATTTTTATAGCAATTGTATTTTAATCATAAAAAAAACCCGAATAAATCGGGGTTTTTTTGAATCTGAGCCGAACTTAGAAGCGGTAGCCCACACCTAAATAAGTCACGATTGGATTAATTTCAATTTTGCTTGAACCTTGTACAAATGTGACATTAGCAGGATTCACAACATTGAGATTTGCATGGGTACTTAGGTGTACATAGCTCACTGAAGCCGTTGCAAACCAGTTAGGCGTAATATTGTAGTCTGCACCAATAAACGCAACTGGCGCTACCGCATCATCAATATCGACATTACTGATGGTTCCACCAAGAGGAGCAATTTTAGCATTTACTTCTGGATTAAGTTTAAAATCACGGAAACTTGCATACATAAAACCGGCACCTACATATGGACGGAACTTATTGTTTACACTTCCAAATGTATATTTACCAGTCAGCACTGGGCTATAAACTTTTACATCCCCAACTTTGCTAAAGCTATCAAGATTTAATGCGCCAGCTAACAATTGTCCCTTACCTTGAATGTCGACCTTAGGTGGAACACCCAAGATCAAACCAACTGTCACATTATCATTGACCAAATAATCTAACTTAAATTCTGCAGTATCAGCATTGTCCAATTCAAAGCCTGCAGCTGAATTGAAGGTATTAAAATAAGGAATTGATGATGTAGAATTTACACCCTGCTTGGTGCCTTGTGGCATGATATGAGCCCAACCCGCAGAAACAGCAAAGTTATTGCCATCCGAAGTCGCTGCCTGTGCGCCAAAGCTGGTTACGAGTAATGCAAGTGGTAAAAGTGCTGTTGTTAATTTTTTCATCAGAATACGTCCCATATTATTTCATCCAAAGGCCAAGGCATCCTAGCCTTTATAGATACACAGATATTAGAATAATTAAATGAAAGATCAACTGGAAAACTCAATATTTCGTAACTGAGTAGTCGCTTTATGATCCAATTTAACTTTCTTATCCTCTTTTAACTTGAAATTTTATCTAAATCACGATTTTTAAGACTGATATTACCTCTCAATACATCTGAAAACATCTTCCAATCAGAGATAAAACTATATAGTGGTTGCTTAAAGCTGGCTGGTTTATTTTTTTCAAAGATAAAATGTCCGACCCAGGCACAGGCATAACCAGAAATAAGTCCATAAACTACATATTTTGCTTTACGACGACGAATCGCTTGAGTAAAAAAATAAAGTCCGATACTGCTTCCTGCAACATGTAAGCGTCGGCTCATGATATTTCGATGTTCTGTCAAATAGAAACGATAAAACTCATGGTAGTTTTTAATAGGTGAATTAACGTTATTCTGGCTGCTATCTTGAGCTAACTTCGCTGGCGCGTTCATTCTCATCGTCCTATGATCATTTTTTATCACCTTACTCCAAAAAAATTGAGAAAAAAAGTTTTTTAATTGACGCGCTGTCCATGTTTTAGATGGTCTATTTAAAAACAAAACAATACACTACCTGCATTTTCATGCAGCAAATATCAAGACATAATTATAGGCATGGTGATATTCTTATTTACATTGACAAACTATTAGAAATAAAGAAGTTTAGGAGTATCAAGATGGTCGAAATCGAGCTTAAGTTTCAGCTTCCAGAAAGCAAAAAAAAGAGTCTATTACAGGCATTGAAGCCTAAAACAGCAGAAAAAATTCGACTTCAAGCCAAGTATTACGATACGCCAGACCGACTTCTCGCAAAGAATCATGTGGCATTAAGATTACGTCTTGAAGGCGATCATTGGGTTCAAACATTTAAAGCAGCGGGAAAGAATCACCTAGAACGTATTGAAAGTGAGATTCATCTGGGTAAATGCGAGCTTGAACCTGAACTAGATTTAAGCCTGTTTGAAAATAATAAAACTGTTAAGGATCGTTTGGAAGAAGTTCTAGGTGATCATCAAGATGAACTTAAATTTCAATTTAAAACAGATGTGGAGCGCACTTTCCGAATTTTTCAGATAGAAGATACAGCCATTGAAGTTTGTCTTGATGACGGTATCGTTTCTACCTCCGATCAATCTGAGAAAATTTGTGAAGTCGAGTTTGAACTTAAATCTGGTTCTGCCGAACAGCTCATATTATTTACTCAGGAATGGGTTAAAAAATATCAACTCTGGTTGGATGTGCGTAGTAAAGCCCAGCGTGGAAACTTACTGGCGACCCAACAAAAAACCTCACCTGCAACCAAAGCCAGCACCTTATTCCTCCATAAAAAGTCCAGTGCTGATTCTGCTTTACGCCAAATGATTGCCAATGCTTTACAACATTTACTTCCGAATGCGGCTTTTATTGCTGAAGGTGTTGCTGAGCCTGAGCATATTCATCAAGCACGCGTTGCAATTCGACGTTTAAGAAGTGCGCTGAAAATTTTTGGTTCATGGTCTTTAGAAACAGATGATCGCTGGGAAGCACAGTTGGCTGAAATTTTCCAAATACTTGGAGATTCGAGAGATATTGATGCGATTCGGGACGATGTTTTACCGCAACTTGTCGCTGATGGCGCTCCTTTTTCAGAGTTAGTGTCTAAACAAACGTCAACAGCGAAAAAACAGAGCTTATTTGTTCAACCAGAGCAAACTTGCCTGCTACTGCAACTCCTTGCGTTTACCTATCATGACCGTGAAAATATAGATCACAAGAAAACGAAACTTAAAAAGACCATATCAAGAACATTAAATCAAATGCATAAAAAACTGATCAAAAACGCAAATGATTTTGAAAAACTCAGTATTGAAGAACGTCATCGTACGCGGAAAAAAGCTAAACGTCTGCGTTATAGCGTCGAATTTATTTCGAGCTTATATGATACAGACCTGATTACTTCTTATTTAAATGAGTTACAGCATGTGCAAGAAATGCTTGGGCAATATAACGATCTGCATATTGCCGAGCAATTTTTTGAAAAAAATAGTGCCCAACATCCAGAATACTGGTTTGCAGTGGGATGGAGTAAAGCCAAACAAAGCCATCTTATTGAACAATCTGCACAGGCTTTACAGCAATTTGCGCAAGTAAAACCCTTCTGGTGATCACGATATTGGAGCTAAAAAAATAAATTGAGTATCTCGAATCATCTACTAGCAATATTTTCCAAATACTTTCCAGACTCCATTGTTCGCAATGGGGTCACTATAACTGTCATTACGCTGTTTCCTCGGTTTATCTCTAGCATCTACCAGTTTAAAATCTGGTTCGACACTCAGTATGATGCCATTCATATAAAATCGGGTGCGCGTATATTCACTTTGTCGGTGTTGAAATACGTAAGTTCTCAAATCGATGAATTCTCGATGTGCCACCAATGCAGCAGTGTCATCACTGTTTAGCCACGCTTGCATAGCAAGCACCTGATCCATCTCAAAATGCCCACATTTTTCTTGCAAGCTGGCGACTCCACGAAACGTTTTGGATTCTTTGGCTCGGGTTTTATTGATCCGAATTCGATCTACATGAAAAAAGAATAATGGCAAGTTCAGATGGCTGGGTAAATGAATGGCATCTAATATCTCATCTTCCATAAAAGGTTGGAATAAAATTTGAGCACGCTCTATAAGCGGCTGCCATTGTTGATAATAACGCTCTACCTCTGACACTAAACCATAATAGATGGGCAGCCCCTCTACCGATTCAAGCATTTGGGGTGGCCATATATGCTGGCGAAGCAAGGCAATGTCATTTTTTAGATTTTGTATTGCGATGGCATCTTGCATGCTATTCTCGATCATTTGCTTAGGCTATTTAAAGACTATGACAAAGGTTTAGTTTCTACAAGGCTTTCACGTATAATATTGCTCTCATTTGTGTTGGAAAGAACCATGTCTCAAAAGATTGATGCCACAGATATCACCGAAGAAGAAGCTTTAAATGCTGTTTTTTTTGAGCGTGCGGATGATTTTATCAAACTGGCTAATGATTTTTGTCGCCCAAAACAGGGAGAAAAACCAGATCCAGCAGAATTACGTGGTCAAGTCAGTGCAGCAATGCTGTTTGCAACTGCACGTTTTAATACGTGGGTTGCTGCCAATAATTTTAAAGATGGCAATGAAATGCGTGATGCCAAAGATCAGGTCATGTCTTATTTGATGCAACAATTCCAGATGATGCTCGAAGATAATTTTGAAGAATATTGTGAGCAATTTGAAAACTATTTACGCTTTCGTAAAAATGAAGATTTTCATACACATAAACATGATCATTAAAAAAAGCCCTACAGGGCTTTTTTTAATGATTCAAATATTTATTTGAAATCTGGATTCTTTTGGGCCTGACCGAATTGATCAGCCATGACTTCAACGAAATGATTCAAATTGATATATTTTTTGATGACCTGATCAACATCATTTTTATGGAGTACCATAAATTGTTGGTCCCGTCTAATACGATCCAGCAAAGTTTTATTGTGCTCTAACTGATGGTTCAACATATAATGAATATTGCGTTCATCTTCAAGTGAAGTCACTCTTTTCTTCATGATATCTGCTTTCGCCGCTTCCACCTCTTGCTCAGTGACTCCATTTTTCAGAAGATCTTTCAAAACTTGGTGAATCGACGCTGAAACCTGTTCGCCACGGCCTGCAGTATAATTCGCCTCAATAGTTAAAGCCCCAATGTTATCGTCTGCATCCAGATTAATATCACTGCCAAACCCATAAACCAGCGCATTTTTCTCACGTAATGCTACAGCTAGACGAGACGAGATTTGCGAACTTCCCAAGATATGCTCAAGCACCAGTAAAGCTGGAGCATCAGGATGTTCAATGCCTACAGGCAAGGTCAATAAACTTTGATAATTTCCAAAATCACGCTGTTCAGACAATGCATGAACTTTTTGTGCAGGATAAGCTGTAAAAGTAGACGATAGTCTCTGATACGGCTGCTGTGTATTCCAGCCAGCAAAATTTTGATCTAAGTACTGTTTCATCTTGGTAGGATCAAAATCACCTGTTATGGCAATACGTGCATGATTCATTGCAAAAAATTGATCATATAAGGCTTTCACCTGTTCCTGAGTCACCGTATTTAATTCATCTTTTGCAAGTACAGGTTCGAAATGATAACGCAAATCACCAGGTTGATAAGTTTCGACTAATCTGGCCATCGTGAGTGCAGCAACGGTTTCAGGTTCGGTATAAGGACGGTCCAGACTTGCCAGACTCTGTGACTTGATCAAATCAAATTGTGACTGTTCAAAAGATGGATGCTTCATCACATCAACCATATAGCTAAAAAACTCAGGAAATTTTTCTTTCTTTGCCTGAATATTAATGACAAAACCATTATCTGAAACAGTTGCTGTCGCAGCGCCTCCTGCTTCAATCGCCTTATCTGTCACTTGTTGCAAGCTGGCAGATTTTGAACCACGAAGCAATAGATAAGAGGTAATATCTAAAACTGTTCCCTTTTTGAATAGTGATTTTTCATTACCAAAATCAGTTGTTAATGTCGCATAGATCCGATCATCACGGGTTTCTGTTGGAAACAATGCATATTGCATTCCATTTTTCAGTTGACCGCGTTGTATTTTCTTTTCATTCATTTGTGCTTCTTGTTTGGCACGTTGGCTGAATTGTTGAATCTCCTGTTTATAGGTTTTGATATCTTTGACTGGTTCGACAGGGGTGACTTGCTGATCGAGTGTTTTTAATGTGCTGGATGCCGCCTGTTGTTGTAGTGCTTTTTTCTGACTTTCAGGGGTAGGTTTGATATCACCTGAAATCCGATGTTCTGCATTAAACAAGTTATGATAAAGCTGATTAATGTCTTCAGGCTTTAATTGCTTAAGCTGATCAATATCATAAAAATATTGATCCCAATTTCCATGAGTAGATACGATGTAATCGGTTAATCTTGAACCCAATGCAACAGGATCTTTCATGATCAGTTCAGCTTGTGTTTGCATCAGCTGTTTCACTCGATTCACTTCTGCCTCACTAAATGGCTGATGTGACTCAACTTTAGAAGTTAATATTGTCTCGACTTTTTGCGTATCTTGGCTAGGTGAATACATTGCACCTAAAAATACCAGATTAAAGTCCTGATCTAACCAAGTTGCTCCTTGAACACTTGTGGCAATCCCTGTCTCAACGATATCCTTATACAAACTTCCACTGGGTTGCATCGTATATAAAAGCGGTGCCAATGCTAGTGCTGGTTGAACTTTCCGATCCGCATGATTTATATACATATGAAATTTTGCCAGATCGCTGCCCTTTTCCACGGTAAAGTTACGTGGTTGAATTTTACTTGAGTCTAGCGCTGGTACTTTTACACTTGCAGGAATTTGTCTAGCCGAGATTGGACTAAAATATTCATCAACTGCTTTTAAAACCTGTTGTTTATCAAATTTTCCAGTGATCACCATCACAGCATTATTAGGCGCATACCAAGTTCGATAGAACTGCTCAAGCTCATTCATTTTAATCGACTTGAGCTCTGCCAAATCGCCTATAGGTAAACGTCCAAGATACTGATTCCCATAAGCCGCTTTAAACATCTGATCCATCAATACAGCAAATGGCTGATCTAAACGGATTTCACGCTCTCGTTTAACAATTTCAATTTCGGAAGGAACAAACTTTTCCTGAAGTACCAATTTGTCCATACGTTGTGATTCCAGATAGAGCACTTCATTTAAGGCTTGCTGCTCTGGACGTACAATATTGGTATAACGTGTCGAGTAATATTCGGTGCTGGCATTGGTCATCAGCGTATATTGATCCAGACGGCGCTGAAATGCCTCGCCTTTTACATCTTGTGTTCCTTTAAAGGCAAGATGTTCCAAAAGATGCGCCAAACCGCCCTTACCTTTAGGATCGTTGAGTGATCCAGTGAAATAAATGGTATTTACAAAGACCTTACTTTCTTTCTGATTAGGTGCAAGTACCACCCGAAAACCATTATCTAATTTATATTCTTCTATATCCTGCTGTGTTTTTATTAAGACCGCCTGTGACCAAGAAAGTGTTGTTAAACCGATTAGACACAAAGATAAGCTGAGCTGTTTAAAGCGCGTAATCATAAATTTCCCAAAAACATAAAATAATAACAATCATTTCAAATGATTCTGCATACTAGAAAATCTTATCCATTTTTTATAGTGATTTTTTGAAACGATATGATTTATAACAGCTAATCATCATGCAATTTTAAGTTTTGATTCCGATAAAGGCCGCAGTTACCCGAAAAAAGATAAGCCAGCAAACACGTAATTACTGCATATTCAGCAATTGAAACACCAAAAAGCTCAATAGCCAAAATAATTGAAGTTAGAGGGGCTTTACTAGCACCTGCAAATAGGCTGACCAAGCCTAACCCTGCCAGCAATGAAATAGGTAATGGCAACCATTGTCCCAATGCATTGCCTAGTGTAGTTCCTACAAAAAATAACGGCGTAATCTCCCCACCTTTAAAGCCAGAACCCAATGTGGTCGCAGTAAAAATCATTTTTCCGATGAAATCGGTAATGGGTAAATCATGATAAAAAGATGCGATCATGCTGTGCACCCCCAAACCATTAAATGTTTGCGCACCAACGATCAAGGTCATTAACATAATCAAAATACCACCCACCATAGGGCGAAATGGCATGAAGCGAATGTAACGATTCAGTTGTTTGCTCACGAAATGAATCGAGGCAATAAAAATCCTGGCAACAATCCCAAAAATCAAACCTGCAACCATCAGGCTAATAATGACAACACTGGTCAGCTCTGGAAAGCTTGAAACCACATAATAATGATGTGGATGTACAATATGAAAAAATTCAGGAACTTGTGAGGCAATTACTGCAGATACAAAACATGGGAAAACCGCCGAATAACGTAGTTTACCTAACGAGGTAATTTCCAGCCCATATATGGCACCTGCCAGCGGTAAACCAAATATGGCAGCAAAGCCAGAGCCAATACTCGCAATCAGAAATATCTTGCGATTATCGTGAGGAACTTTAAATACTTGAGTCAGATGATCTGTTAATGCACCCGATAACTGTACCGCAGGGGCTTCTCGCCCTGCCGATCCACCAAAAATCTGAGTCAAAATTGCACTAATAAAAATCAGTGGGCTCATACGCTTGGGAATAAATGCCTTGGGCTGATGAATCTCATCAATCAGTAAATGAGTGCCTTTCTCGATCGGCGTACCATAATAATAAAAAAGATAACCCATCATTAAGCCAATGAATGGCAAGAAATAGATCAGCCATGGATAAGCCATACGTAATTTATTGGCGAGATCAAAACAGGCAAATATAAGACTGGACGAAACACCTGAGATCAATCCGATCAGTATCGACACAACAATCCAATAGCCAGTATATTGAATAATTTCACGGTATTCTGACGATGGGAATATTTTCATATCTCTCAGTTACACAATCGGCCTGTACAGGCAAGATCTCAAGTTATTTTGTCTTATTAATTTTAACACTGAACCGCATAGTAACACTTAAGTAGAACTTAAATACATGGCCAAACTGTATGTTTAAGTTCACTTATATTTTATCTGATTTTTAAATATTCAAATAAACCTCACTCTGCATGTATAAAACAGCATAGCCTGAAATTTCAATCCGCTCATTATCGAGCATACGGCAATACAACTCTCCACCACGGCTTGATGCCTGATAAGCAATTAATTCGGTTTTATTCAGCTTTTCTGCCCACAAAGGGACAATCGCGGTGTGAATAGAACCTGTCACAGGATCTTCATTGATTCCAATTGCTGGGGCGAAATACCGTGATACACAATCATAAGACCCCAGATTAGTTGCGGTAATCGCAACGTCCAGCATCGCATCTGAGGCTGTAACGGCGGTACGCAATTGCCCTAAAGATTTTAATTTAACCAAATCTGGTTGCTCATCAAGTACATCCTGAACAGATTCGTATTCAACAATATAAGCCTGAGGGTTTAAATATACCGCTTTAATTGGTTTATGCAGTGCTTCATCTAGAATTGTAGGATATTCATCTAAACGCTGGGCACGACGCACAGGAAAATTCATCAGGATTTTTCCGTCTTGTGCCTGAGTCACAATAAATACACCCAGATTTTTTACATGAAACTGAATGGTTTTGGCAGATGTAAAATCCTTAAACAATACGAATGCACTAGCCAAGGTCGCATGTCCACAAAACGCGACTTCATTCGTTGGTGAAAACCAGCGGATTTCATAATTTTCATGATCTCGAACTTTAACAAAAGCAGTTTCTGATAGATTATTTTCGAGTGCAATCGACTGCATCAATGCATTATCCAGCCAATCCTGCACAATAATTACTGCTGCTGGATTGCCTTTAAATAAGTGCTGAGTGAAGGCATCAACCTGATACATTTTCATGAATATGATCTCTTGTTTGTTTTAGTTTATTTTCGCAATTATGAAGTAAAATAACAGATACAATATTTTTAAAAAAACCAGCACAGAAAAAAGCTCTAGAACGATCTAGAGCTTTTTGAATTAAATCTAAGAGTGATCCAGTGTGACATCATCACGGTCAAAAACTGATTTATCCGTCTGTTTTAAAATTTGACTGGTCACCATCCCGGCAGTCATTGAACCATTGACATTTAACGCGGTACGTCCCATATCAATGAGTGGCTCAATCGAAACCAGAAGCGCTACCAGTGTGACAGGTAAACCCATCGCAGGCAAAACAATCAAAGCTGCAAATGTTGCACCGCCCCCTACGCCAGCCACCCCTATGGAGCTGAGCGTAACAATACCCACCAAAGTCGCAATCCAGATAGGATCCAGGGTATTAATTCCTACAGTAGGTGCAACCATTACTGCCAACATGGCTGGATATAATCCTGCACAGCCATTTTGACCAATTGTGGCACCAAAAGAGGCTGAAAACGTAGCAATAGACTCAGGTACACCCAAACGGCGGGTTTGCGCTTCGATATTTAAAGGAATACTGGCAGCACTCGAACGACTGGTAAATGCAAAGGTGAGTACAGGCGCTACTTTTTTAAAGAACTTGATGGGTGAAACCCCAACAAAGATCAAAATAAGTGCATGTACAACAAACATAATGCCAAGCCCCAGATATGAAGCGACTAAAAAACTACCTAGATTTAGGATATCAGCGACATTTGAGCTTGCGACCACTTTAGTGATCAGTGCAAATACACCATATGGCGTCAATGTCATCACTAAACGTACCAGCTTCATCACCCACGACTGCAAAGTCTGAATCGCGGTTAAGATTCGTTGTCCTTTGGCTTGGTCATCTCGAATAAGATGAATTGCTGAAATACCCAAAAATATCGCAAAAATCACCACACTAATAATGGAGGTAGGATTTGCGCCTGTGAGTTCAGCAAAAGGATTACTCGGAATAAAAGATAAAACCATTTGTGGGACAGTAAGGTCAGTCAATTTACCGACATAATCTGACTGAATTGCATTCAGTCTGGCTGTTTCAGCAGCACCTTGTATGAGACCTTGGGCAGTCAAACCAAATAAATTGGTCATGAATACACCAACAAGTGCAGCAATTAAGGTGGTCAATAATAGTGTGCCGATACTATAAAAACTGATTTTCCCTAACGCCGATGCTTCATGCAATCTGGTCACAGCCCCTAAAATAGAGACAAACACTAAAGGCATCACCACCATCTGGAGCAGTTTTACATAACCATTACCTACGATATTAAACCAACTGATCGACTCGTTGAGAATTGGGCTGTCGCCCCCATAAACAAGATGAAGACCCAAACCAAATACCACACCCAGTATTAAACCAGCTAATACTTTTTTCGCCAGACTCCATTGTGTTTTTCTGGTTTGGGCTAGCAAAAATAGCATGGCAATAAACAGAACAATGTTTATGATTAGAGGCCAATTCATCCCTCCACTCCTAATTTTAAATTTACGATTTTTTTGAAACTTCAACTATTTGATCACAGCTAGAATAGTTCAAGCTAGTTTTTTATGAAGTTGCACGATTTAATATGATGTAGCAGCTTGGCGTCATTTAACTATAAGTGACTATTTTATTTATATAATTTTAATTCAATTACTTATATTTAAAAAATGATAAAAACCTCCCGATATGAGAGGTTTGATCATATTATGTCAGTTAATCATCCATATGCTTAATGATGGCTTGCCCAAACTCTGAACAGGTTAATAGAGTTGCGCCTGGCATTAAACGCTCAAAATCGTAAGTCACTGTTTTGGCTTCAATCGCACCAGATATACCTTTGATGATCAGATCAGCTGCTTCTGTCCATCCCATATCGCGTAGCATCATTTCTGCCGATAAAATAATAGAGCCTGGATTTACTTTATCTTGCCCAGCATATTTCGGTGCTGTTCCATGGGTTGCTTCATAAACAGCAATTGCACCACCAATATTGGCACCTGGTGCAATCCCAATTCCACCCACCTCAGCAGCAAGTGCATCTGAAATATAATCACCATTTAGATTGAGGGTTGCAATGACTGAATAATCGGCTGGACGCATTAAAATTTGCTGCAAGAAAGCGTCTGCAATGACATCTTTAATCACAATATCCTTGCCTGTTTTGGGGTTTTTAATTTGAACCCATGGCCCACCATCGATCAACTCTCCTCCAAAACGCTCGATTGCAAGCTCATAACCCCATTCTTTGAAAGCACCTTCGGTATATTTCATAATATTGCCTTTGTGTACCAAAGTAACACTTGGCTTATCATTATCGATGGCGAACTGAATCGCTTTTCGTACCAGACGCTGGGTTCCTTCTTTAGAGACCGGTTTAATTCCAATCCCACAGTGTTCGAGAAAACGGATTTTTTGAACACCCATTTCTTCTTGTAAAAACTGAATGACTTTTTTTGCCTCTGGAGAATCTGCTTTCCACTCAATGCCAGCATAAATATCTTCTGAATTTTCACGAAAAATCACCATATCGGTGAGTTCAGGGTGTTGTACAGGACTTGGTACACCTTCAAACCAGCGTACAGGTCTGACACAAACATATAAATCTAGTTCTTGACGTAAAGCCACGTTGAGTGAACGAATACCTCCACCCACTGGCGTGGTAAGCGGCCCTTTAATTGAAATGACAAATTCACGTAATGCTTCAAAAGTTTCTTCAGGCATATAGCTGCCATAGATAGTATTTGCTTTTTCACCGCAGTATACTTCCATCCATTCGATCGAACGTTTGCCGCCATAAGCTTTGACAATCGCAGCATCTACCACTGCCTTCATAGCTGGTGTAATATCCACACCAATACCGTCACCCTCAATGAAAGGAATGATCGGATGGTTTGGAACGTTAAGTGACAGGTCTGCATTGACTTTTATTCTGTCACCATCGACAGGCACCACGATCTTCTGATAACCCATTGTACAGGTACTCCCTTTTGTAACTGGCGAATAAATGTATGCCACAAAGGACATACCTTCTACTTTATTAACGCCAAACCAGTGTAATTGAAAAATCGTTGTTGGTGAGATTTTGAGCTAAAATAGCAACATTTCTCATTTAAATAAAAACATCTCTGTTTTCAAATACACTGAAAACCAAAGCAGAATTTTTTTATGAAAATCGTTGTATTCAACAAACCTTATGATGTCCTATCTCAATTTCGTGAAGATAGCGCGCATTTGACTGTTTCTAGTTTTATTGCAGATCCTGAACTTCGTATTGCAGGACGTTTAGACTTGGATTCTGAAGGCTTAATGTTTTTGACAGACCATGGTGGTCTGAATCAATACATTACCCACCCAAGTAATAAAAAATATAAGACCTATCTGGTTCAGGTCGATGGTGACATCACCGAAGATGCCTTGGAAAAATTGCGTAAAGGTGTTGAGCTTGCTGATGGCCTTACCCTACCCGCCCAGGCAACAAAAGTTGAAGAACCAGAATGGCTATGGGAGCGAAATCCACCAGTCCGCTTTCGTGCCAGCATTCCCACCTCATGGGTTGAAATTTCAATCTGTGAAGGCCGCAATCGTCAGGTTCGCCGCATGACTGCCACGGTAGGATTTCCAACATTGCGTTTAATCCGTACACAAATCGGTTCAATTAATTTGGTAAAATTAGGCTTACAACCTGGAGAGCAAAAAGAAATTGAACCTTTACTATATCCAGATTTTAAAGATGTGCCTGAAGACAAACCTTATCGCTCACGTTCATATGTAAAAAAACCAGGTGGAACTGGCGGTAAGCCAATCCATCATAAAAATAAAGATGGTGACAAGAAAGCGTCAGATAAGAAAAAATCTGGTACCAAACGTATCTGGCAAATGGATGAAGATGAAAAGCCACGTCGTAAGACCAATGGTACAACTCGTCCAAACACCAAAAGCCGTGGACGCAGAGCCCGCTAATCAATTGATAGATTACATTTTTTAAACCTATGATTTTTAATCAATTGGTTAACATAATGGTTTCTAAATTCTGGAGACCATTTAATGCTTAAAATATTACTTCCACTGGTTGGACTAGGTTTCTCCACATTTTGCCTTGCTCAGAATCCATTAAGTGTGCATGTACTTAGCCTCGAAACGGGCTTACCCTCTGCCAATGTAAACGTTACCCTAGAAGCTCAGCAAAAAGATAAATGGGTCGAGATTAATCACGGTACAACAGATGATAATGGCCGTATTGCAGCATTGTATCCCGAAGATAAACCCCTAGATAAAGGCATTTATCGGGTGACGTTTAAAACGGGTGAGTGGTTTCGGCAGAAAAACCAACGTTCATTTTTTCCAGAAGTTCCTGTGGTTTTCGTGATTGATGGATCGCTCGAACACTACCATATTCCACTATTAATTAGTCCTTATGGCTATTCAACTTATCGTGGTAATTAAATTTGAGCGCTTTTTACGTTCCCAATTACGATGCAAAATCAAATAAAAAACGATGCCTAGGCATCGTTTTTTATTCAAAATCAATCAGCTTTACTTATACAGTTTCAAGTGTTGAATTAAATGTTGCACTTGGACGCATCACTGCATTTGCTTTTGCAGGATCAATTGCATAGTAACCACCGATATCTGCCGCACTACCCTGTACTTGAGATAGCTCTGCAATAATTTTTTCTTCATTATCCGCTAAAGCTTGTGCAAGTGGTGCAAATTTGGCTTTCAACTCTGCATCTTCATCTTGCGCTGCAAGTGCTTCAGCCCAATACAATGATAGATAGAAATGGCTACCACGGTTATCCAGCTCGCCAGTACGACGTGAAGGAGACTTATCATTGTCAAGTAGCTTGCCTGTTGCCTGATCTAAGGTTTTTGCAAGTAACTTGGCACGTGCATTGTCTTCTTTGATGCCTAACTCTTCCAAAGATACAGCAAGCGCAAGGAACTCACCCAAAGAATCCCAACGCAAGTGGTTTTCTTCTACCAGTTGTTGTACGTGTTTTGGTGCTGAACCGCCTGCACCAGTTTCGTACATTCCACCACCTGCCATGAGTGGCACAATAGATAGCATCTTGGCTGAAGTACCCAATTCCATAATTGGGAACAAATCTGTGAGGTAATCACGCAAGATGTTACCTGTGACAGAAATCGTATCTAAGCCACGTACCACACGTTCAAGTGTGTAACGCATTGCACGAACCTGTGACATGATTTCAATATCAAGACCTGTTGTGTCATGCTCTTTCAAGTAAGTTTGTACTTTCTTGATCAATTCATTTTCATGTGGACGGTACGGGTCAAGCCAGAAAATGGCTGGCATACCAGAGTTACGTGCACGAGTTACAGCAAGTTTTACCCAGTCACGAATCGGTGCGTCTTTCACCTGACACATACGCCAGATATCACCTTCCTCAACATTTTGAGAAAGCAACACTTCACCTGTTTCAAGGTCAGTAATATTGGCAACACCTGCTTGTGGAATTTCAAACGTCTTATCGTGAGAACCGTATTCTTCAGCTTTTTGTGCCATCAAACCTACGTTTGGTACAGTACCCATGGTTTTCGGGTCGAAATTACCATGCCATTTACAGAAATTAATCATTTCTTGGTAAATACGAGCGAAAGTTGATTCTGGCATCACGGCTTTAGCATCATATTGCTTGCCATCAGCACCCCACATTTTACCGCCTGCACGGATCATCGCTGGCATGGATGCATCAACAATAATGTCATTTGGAGAATGGAAGTTGGTGATTCCTTTTGCAGAATCGACCATGGCAAGTGCAGGACGATGCTCTTGACAAGCATGCAAGTCTTCAATGATTTCTTCACGTAATGAAGTTGGCAAAGTTTCGATTTTCTCGTAAAGACCCGCCATACCATTGTTTACATTGATGCCTAGCTCATCAAATAATTTGGCATGTTTCTCAAAAGCTTCTTTATAGTAAATTTTGACACAGTGACCAAATACAATTGGATGTGACACTTTCATCATAGTTGCTTTCACGTGCAACGAAAATAAAATGCCTGCTTCACGGCAATCATCGAGCTGCTTTTCATAAAAATCGCAAAGCGCTTTTTTGCTCATAAACATTGAGTCAATGATTTCACCATCAAGCAAAGCTACTTTTGGTTTAAGCACGATGGTTTCACCGCTTTTTGTAACCAACTCCATTTTGACGTTACGTGCACGATCAAGTGTCATTGATTTTTCACCATGATAGAAGTCACCTTCTTCCATATGTGATACATGCGTTTGTGACCATTGCTTCCACTCGCTCATTGAATGCGGGTGTTTTTTTGCATAGTTTTTCACTGCCGCTGGGGCACGGCGATCAGAGTTACCTTCACGTAATACAGGATTTACTGCTGAGCCCAAGCATTTACCATAACGTGCTTTCAGCTCTTTTTCTTCTTCTGTTGAAGGATTTTCTGGATAATCTGGAATCGCAAAACCTTTCGATTGAAGCTCTTTGATACAAGCAGTAAGCTGTGCAACTGAAGCACTGATATTTGGTAGCTTGATAATGTTTGTATCTGGATCTTGTGTGAGACGACCAAGTTCAGCCAAATTATTCGGTACTTTCTGCTCATCGCTCAAGTACTCAGGAAATTCTGCAAGCACACGTGTCGCAACAGAAATATCACTTTTCTCAATTTCTATGCCAGCAGGCTTAGTAAAAGTCTCAATGATCGGCAGCAGTGAGTAAGTCGCTAATAGCGGCGCCTCATCGGTCAGTGTGTAAATGATTGTTGACTTTCCACCAGCCATATATTTCTCCTGCTTTGGATTGAGTTTTTTTAGGAGCGAGAATCAAGATTCACTCCTTGGAACCGATTAGCTTATTTAAAACCCAGAGAGTATCCGCCCTCATCGCATTTCAGTCAACGTAATATCCAGTGATACCAACATTTCGAAAATAAATAATGTTCGATAATCAGATTTTCAAAAAAGATACCTCACAAAAAAAAGACGCTTTACAGCGTCGTTTTCTCTTTCGGTTTAAATCAGCTTTAGACTTTTAACCAATGATCGGCTTTGGATTGATCCTGCACGACCAGTTCAACTTCTGCCAAATTTATTGTTGAACGCTCTACCTCAAATGACATCAGCTCATCTCGACGGAACGCAAGTATTGTGATTATCCCTTGCTGTTTTGCATAAGTCGCCAGTAATTTTTCTGATGCTTTTAAACCATCAATCGCAATAATAACATCTTGTGCAGACAAACCTGCTGTTGCAGCAGCACCATAACGATTCACTTGCTGAACCATTACACCTTCAGGCTTATCCTGCAATTTCATGCCAAACGGCATTTTTTTATCATGCTTTAAAGCATAGCTCAGGCCGAATTCAGGAAATAATTGATCCAGTGGTAGCTCATCTGTCGTATTAATTAAATGATTAATTTGCTCAATCCAGCTATCGCCAGTAAGCTGTTGACATAACTCAAAGATGGTTCGCTCATTGACCTGCACACCTTTCTCAGTATTTTGATACAGTAAGCGTAATAAAGCATCAAGGCTTGATCCACGTAATCTCAGGCCTAAGTCAAGGCAGAGTGCAACTAGACAGCCTTTATTATAGTAACTTGTTCCTGCATTATTTGAGTTTTCATCCTGACGATAAAACTTGATCCATGCATCAAAACTTGACTCTGCAACTGATTGAATTTGGCGTCCAGGATTTTGCAAATAACGATCAATCTGTGCTTTAAGCAATTTCAAATAAGACTCTTGCGAGATGACACCACTACGAAGCAAAATCAAGTCGTCATAATATGAGGTAAAGCCTTCAAAAATCCACAACAGCGAGGTATAGCTCTCCTGATTCAAATTATATCGCGCAAAATTTTCTGGACGAATAAACTTGACCAACCATGAATGAAAATATTCATGACTACACAATCCTAAAAAGCGTTGATAATCTTCAGATGGCTCTTCAGGTTCATTTAACTTTGGCAAATCTGTTCGTGGAATAATCAAACTTGTGCTATTGCAGTGCTCAAGCCCACCATAACTATTCCCTGTCGCCATGGTCATAAAAGTATAATTTTGGAAAGGTGCTGAACCAAATAATGCTACTTCTGTCGCACAAATTTTTTCTAAATCATTTTTTAAACGTTCGGTATTGGTTGCATGTATTCCAGAAATCACCATCTCGTGCGCGATGTTACCCGCTTCAAATGAAAAACGAGTTTGCTCAGCAAGCTCAAATGGACTGTCAATCAGTTGATCATAATTTTCAGCCTTCAGTGTAAAACGACCTTTCACCAAACTTTTTGATGGCAAACCAGTCGCAAGCTGAAAATGCTTTAACTCTTGTGGTAAAAATAATTCAACTTCACACGCTTTTTCTTCCTGACCACCTAAAGCAAGACAAACACAGGCAGGATTAATATATAGACGAGTCTGATCGACATATGCACCACGAACAGAAAGATCATAGGCATAGGCATCATATTCAACGGTAATCAGCTCATGATCGGTATTGAATAATCTCCAACGATTTTTTTGTTGTTTTTTAATTTCTAATATCCGGCCTGCTTCATCATACGCCTGAACCGACTCGATATGTTTGGAAAATTCACGAATCAGGTAGCTTCCTGGAATCCAAGTGGGTAACCAAAGTTCCTGATTCGGATCAGCAAGAAAGCGTAAAGTGACATGAACAAGGTGCTGACGATAATCGTCGAATTCGATTTGATAATGCAACATGATTCTGTATCGGAATAAGCAAGATAATTCCTAGCTTAGCATTTTTTTACAAAGTCTTGCGTAGTTGTCGTATTTGTCTGCAAAAGTCACTAGCTATAGCCGTAAAAAAGGCATAGCATGCGTGTGTTTTTGCATTTCTCGCTAGAGCATGGCGACCCAAGGTGACCACGTGAGACTCTTTTTTTCTATCTTATCTTTATTCAGTCTGCTATGTGCTTCTGTTGCGCATGCCAATCTGCTTAATATCGCGCCAGAAAGCGTCGAAGCAGAGGCATGGAGTATTGTTGATGCGCAGTCTGGACAAATTATTTCAGAACATAATAGTCACATTCAACGTGCACCCGCATCACTCACCAAAATGATGGTCGCCTACATTACATTAAAAGAATTAAAGGCCGGAAAACTGCATAAAACCGATATCCTGACCGCGACACCTGTGGTGAATATGGTGATGTGGGATGAATCGCAAATGTATTTAAAACCAGGCGAACAAATTTCAATAGACCAACTCTTGGCAGGCCTTATTGTTATGTCAGCCAATGATGCGGCGGTGACCTTAGCAGAACGTATTTCTGGTAATGTTCCAGACTTTTTGAAGCGTATGAATCAGGAAGCTCAGGCATTGGGAATGAAAGATACTTATTTTTCAAATCCTGCTGGTGTGACCATGCCCGATCATTATTCAACATCACATGATTTGGCACTGCTTGCGCAAGCTATTGTGAAACAAACTCCTGATTACCTGAGCTACTCCAAACTACCAAGCTTTTCTTATCAACAACGCTTTCATCGTGCGACCAATCTCGCACTGAAAATTGACCCGACTGCCGATGGCTTAAAAACAGGCTATACCAAAGCGGCGGGTTATAATCTGGCACTAACAGCAAAGCGCCCGACCATGAATGTCGATATACCAGACCGCCGTATGATTGTTGTAGTATTAGGTACCAAAAATGCACATAAGCGTGCAGAAGTGGCCAATAAACTCATGAACCTTGCTTATGCATACACGCGCGATGAAGAAGTCATTAAAAATAATCAAACGATTGCAGAACTCCCTGTGATTAAATCGACTTTAAAAATGTTTAAGGTCGAAACACACCAACCGACTGTTGTGACCACGTCACTTTACAATCAGCCACAAGCCATTGACCTAAACAATTTTGATAATGTTACCCAACGTTTATATTTGCCACTTGGAAATGGTCAAAAGCAGCTTCTTGAACCACTTGAAACGACAAATACACGTATTAATGTAGAATTAAACGAACAGCAATTAACTGCACCTCTAATGAAAGCGATTAATCTGGCGACAATACAAATCTACCAAAATAATCAGCTCATTCACAGTGTACAAATTGCAGATAATGTACATATTGAAGAAGCTAATTTCTTTCAACGCTTTTTTATGTGGGTCAAAGGAATCTTTAGCTTTTTTGGTCACGACCAGCAGACAGCAAAGCTTTACCCTTTACATTAATGGTATCTAAACAGACTTTTAAAGGTAGCTCATGAGCTACCTTTTTTATCATCAAAAAATTTTGTCTTTGATAGATCAATTTCATCAAATGATCATTAAAAAATTAGAAAATCGCATTGAAAACATAAAAAATGCCCTTATTTAAGAAAAAATGAGCGCTTAAATGTGAAATTTGTGAGTTTTTACGATTTTTAATCTACAAAATTCTTTTTTCACTTTATGATGTGACCTTAAATTGATTGAATGGATCAACAAACATGACTGCTATTGCAAATAACCACGTGGTTTCATTCCACTACAAATTGACAAATGCTGAAGGTGAAACTCTTGACCAGTCTCAAGGCGAACCACTTGCATATTTGCACGGTGCAGGCAACATTATTCCTGGTTTGGAAAATGCATTAACAGGTAAAGCTGTTGGTGACAAATTTACTGTCAACGTTCCTGCTGCTGAAGGTTATGGCGAATACAACCCAGACCTAGTACAGGAAGTTCCAGCACAAATGTTTCAGGGTGTTGAAAACATCCAGCCTGGCATGCAATTCCAAGCTCAAACTGATGACGGCGTTCAGATCGTTACTGTGAAAGCTGTAGAAGGTGACAACATCGTTGTTGACGCTAACTTCCCACTTGCTGGCCAAGATTTAACGTTTGAAGTTGAAATCGTTGAAATCCGTGATGCATCTCAAGAAGAGCTAGATCACGGTCATGTACACGGTGTAGGTGGTCATCACCACTAATCTGGAAGGTTTTTCCAGTCAAGGCAAAGTTTTTACTTTGCCTTGCTTGTTTTTGAAGATTTTTTCTGACCTAAAAATAAAAATCGTCCCAATTACCAACAGGCTCTATTTTTTATTTAAAAACTCAACATAATAAAAAGTACTCATCCCTTCACAAAACCCTCACTTTATACCTTCTAAAATTATTTTATTGTGATATCGCTTATTTAAAACTTTATAAATCTAAGAGTATTTAAAGGTCTTACCAATGAATCAATTGATCTGGTTTCGAAATGATCTACGTTTAAATGACCATGCTGCTTTATGGCATGCAACTCAAGCAGGCAGCACGATTGCCTTTGTTGCTTTATCGCCTTTACAATGGCAACAGCATGATGATGCAATCATTAAAATTGACTTTTATATGCGCCAGCTTACACAGCTCAAACAAGAGTTAAATACAATCAATATTCCTTTAATTGTACAGATCATTCCCTTATGGAAAGATATAGCGACTGAAATTATCTCTATCTCAGATCGTTATCATATACAAGATGTCTATGCCAATATTGAAACTGGCATCAATGAAATTGAACGTGATCATGCTGTTCAGGAAGCACTGAGTAAAATTGGAAAAAATCTGATTTTATTTCATGACAAAACATTATTTCCATTGGGCAGTATTAGAAACAAAAGTCAGGCACCTTATCAGGTGTTTACACCATTTAAAAAAACATGCTATGAACGATTGAATATAGACATCCCCAAGTGTTTCCCTTATCCACACAAACAAAAGCAACAACCAGAAATTGCAAAAAAAGAAGCGGCTATTCCTTCTCTCAAACAACTTGGATATTCCCAAATAGATCAACACATTCAGAATGAATGGCCAATTGGTGAAACTTTTGCTTTAAATTTGCTTGAAGACTTTACGCAAGACAAGATCAATCGTTATCACGAATCACGTGATTATCCTGCACAGGATGGAACTAGCCATATCTCTGCGTACTTAACCATTGGGATATTATCGATTCGTCAATGTATTCAAGCTATTTTTCAGAAGCAGCATGGTCAGTTCTTTCTTAACAATAAGGGTCAAGAGATTTGGTTAAATGAATTACTCTGGCGCGAATTTTATCAACAGCTTCTATTCGACTTCCCTAAATTGTCACGTCATCAGCCTTTTCAGGATCATACCAAGAATATTCCATGGAATGAAAACGATGAGCATTTTGAAGCATGGATACAAGGCAAAACAGGTATTCCTATCGTTGATGCAGGCATGCGTCAATTAAAAGCAACGGGTTGGATGCATAATCGGGTTCGAATGATTTGTGCAATGTTCCTCAGCAAAAATTTGCTTATCGATTGGAGAAAAGGCGAAAAATGGTTTATGCAACATTTAATCGATGGCGATCTCGCTGCAAATAACGGTGGATGGCAATGGAGCGCTTCAACAGGCACTGATGCTTCGCCTTATTTTAGAATTTTTAATCCAGTCACTCAATCACAAAAGTTTGATCCAGAAGGCGTATTTTTAAAGAAATGGATTCCTGAACTCAAACATTTAGATAGTAAACATATTCATGATCCATATGCATATCAGCATAAAACTGAATTGAATTACCCTAAGCCGATTATTGACCTAAAAGCCACTCGAAAAAATGCGATTGAAGTGTTTAAAAAAAGTAGCTCATTATAATCAACTTACTTGAGAATATTAATTGTATAAAATTTATGATTATTGAATAGAAATGTTAATTTTACATGTTTATTTAAGTATTCATTATTTTTTATGTCAGAATCAAAAATATTAATCTATAACAACAATACCGATCAAGATGACAAAAACCAATCAAAGCATCCTACTTTGGGTGATCATTGCCCATATTTTCATGGCTATTATTGCTTATGAATGGCTTCCTGCATCTTTTCGGGGGAGTTGGATTCTTCTTCTGATTTTATTAATTGCAGGCAGCTTCTTAAGTGTAGGCTGGTCACTCATTTTAGGTTTATTTGCATTCATCTGTATTTCTATTTATTTTTTACTTGATCTTGCAAATCAGACCTATATCGAACGCCAGTTATTATTATTGTTTCTTATTCCTTTGACCCCTATTTTTTTAAGTGCTATTAGATACAACCTGCTTTCACATTCTGATCATCTTCAAGAATTGGAGTCTTACCAAAGAAATACACATAATGATATTTTTCCTTTATCCAGTCTTTCTACATTTGAAAGAGAACTGTGGAAAATACAAGATAATATCGATACGCAAAATTCTTATGAAATATTTCATATCAAAATTCAGAATAAAACGCTCATTCAGGAAATGTTAGGTAAAGATATCTGGAAAAATACTCAGAATAAAATTCTTGAAGCTCTTGCTTTTGAAAATAATGAATCAACCTTCCACTTCGCAGATCAAGAACTTGAGTCTATTCAAAGTATTGTGATTCGTAATGATCAAACCAATTCACCAGAATTTATTCAAAAGTTAAAAGATATTACTACGCTACGATTAGAAATTACCCATTCCACACAGTTTTTTAAAGAGACGACACTCCCAGATCAGGAGAATGTCTAATGGCTATACTTTTAAATGTATGCGGTTTGATTCTTATGACGCAAACGGCACCTGATGTGACGTTACAGCAGTTTTATCAAAAATATTATCAGTGCCATATTGATACTAATGTACAACCCAATCAGAAACCCTGGCCGTCCTCTCAGGACATATCCATGTTCTTTCCAGAACCGAGAGAATGGTGGCCAATTTTTACTGTAGACCAACTAAACTCACCAGGCTATAAACGCATCATCAAACAAGGGATTAAGCCTGGCATTCTTTTACCTAATGAATATTTCAGATTCAAAACATACTGGAAAATCAAAAATGCTGTCTATGAAGGTGCTATCCCTGTCGCCTTATTTGAATCGGATCATCCCTATTACTTTGGCGCAAAAGCAACATTCTCTACAGCAATCGGCTTACGCCCGTTAGCAGCATTACTCAAAACTGGATGGGATCCAAATTTAAATACACTTCCTGCTGGTACTTATATTATTCAAAGCCAGAATAATGATACGCTTCCTTTACCCACCCGAGAGATACAATCTAATCAGCATTATTTTTATCATGCTCAAGAAAAATCTGAACAAGGTAACGGTTATCAGGTCATTATTAATCCATCAGCCGACATCGATTTAAATAATATTCGCTATCCTCATCTGGGTGTTTCATGGAATTTTAACCATATTTTATATACCAGCACTCCCATTGAAATTCAAACCAGCCTTTTAGGTTACCTTTTTATATTTGGCAGTATTGTCGTCATTCCTTTAGATATTATTTTAGGCAGCCATTATCCTGACTTATTGAGTACCTTCGGTAGCTCAATCTCCTGGATTTCATTACTACTCGGCGGTGTCCTGCTTCTGATACTGGTTATTTCAATTATTCGCAGGATAAGAAAAAATGGAACCAATTGATATTCTCTTTCTGTTTGGCTTTTTAGGTATCTGGATTCCGCAAACCTTCTGGGCGTGGCTCAGTTTTCAGGCATGGAAATATTCTAAAACAGCAGAAAAAGAACTCCAAAACCTTCCTGTTCCCGAGAGATGGCCATTTCTAAGTGTTCTGATTCCTGCCTACAATGAGGGTGTGGTCATTGAAGATACGCTTCATGCAATTGCTGGACAAGACTATCCTGATCATGCCTACGAAGTGCTATTAATTAATGATGGTTCTAAAGACAATACGCTTGAAATTGCTGAGCGAATGGCAAAGATCTACCCATGTATCAAAATTGTCAATGTGCCAAAAGGCATGGGAGGCAAAGGTAAATCCCGAACACTCAATAATGGATTGCCCCATGCAAAAGGTGAACTGATAGTCGTATATGATGCAGATAGTACACCAGAACCTAATTGTGTGCGGCTACTGGCACAAACGCTTCTTGCCGACGCTAAACTTGTTGCAGTGAATGGCAAAGTACGTACACGCAATTGGCAAGACAGCATACTGACCCATTTTATTGCCATTGAATTCATTTTCTTTCAGTGGATATTTCAGGGAGGACGCTGGCAACGTTTTGAATTATCCACCCTGATGGGAACCAATTATGTTATTTGGCGTGAAGCATTAGAAACACTTGGAGGTTTTGATGAAAAATCATTAGTTGATGATACAGAAATGAGTTTTCGGATTTTTCTTGGCACAAAGCGAATTAAATGGGTTCCTTATGCTATTGGCTGGCAACAAGATCCCCCCTCTTTGCAAGTCTTTGTTAAACAACGTTCACGTTGGACTCAAGGCAATTTCTATGTCACTCACAAATATCTTCCTGTCGCATTAAAAAACCCTTATCCCATCGGGATTGAAATTTTTAATAACATCATGTGCTATATCCTGTTTGTCCCTGCATTATTGTGGAGTCATATTACCTTAACGCTTGGTCTACTAGATATCGCAGGTGTAAGTGTCCCTGGCCCATTCACACTCCTGTGGCTCTTATCATTTTGCTTATATGTTGCACAAATGTGGTTTACGCTCTCTTTAGAGAAAGCCCCCAGACCGCTCTATTTCTATTCTGTGATTTCATATATCAGCTATTCACAAATATTTCTTTTTATTGTTTTTAAAGCTGCCTATGAAATGATCAAAAATAAGATACAAGGCAACTCACTGCAATGGTATAAAACAGAACGGAGTAAAGAGAAGAAAAAATGAAAATACTTAATCCCTTAAATCATTCCTTAAAAATATTAGTCATGGCAGGATGCATGTATTTGTCTCATGCATCGCATGCCGAAATCTGGCAACTTCCAGATATTAGTACTTCTTCTCAATACACAACTGAACCGCACTTCTTTTACGTAGGCAAAGGAGCACAATGGCGTAGCGCAAAGTTTACCGCAAATTATTCGACCGAATACTACACCACTCTTGTCGTCAAATATGACGATAAATTAATTTATAACACCACTTTAAACGGCTCTGGCATATTGTCATTTGATATCCCCGCAAGTCAGAGTGGTTTTCATCGTTTAGACTTCATCCTGCAACAGTATTCTCCTCCCATTAAACGCGATACCAATACCAATAACTTTTGTAATGAAGAAATAGATCAGGTTACCTACGTAACCAATTCACAAATTGAATATAGCTCTGAACGCTCAATATTTCGCATACAGGATTTACCTGACGCTTTAGTCAATCCACAACTTGTTCGTGCTCAGCCATTTATAGGACTATTAGAATACGATCAAAATAATAAATTTGAGGCTGCTATGCTTGCCCGTCTTGCAACATCAGCAAGCTCAGTGACGCCAATAGCCTGGTATGAAATGAATGTTCCTGAGCAAAAAAATCAATTACCTAACTTTATATTAAAAATTATTCACTCGGCTACTCCATTACCGAATGGTGCGACCGCACATCTGGGCACAGATAATGCGCAAGAAATTCGTACATTAACCATTCGTTACCATAGAAATGAGGAATTACTGGCGGCCATTAATGGATTGACGAATCCAGTCTATTTACGTCAGATCGCAACCTCTGATGCTTCATTTCCAGTGAATTTATCTCCTCCTCAATGGGCTCAATTAAAGCAAATCAATACGCTTGCAGACCTTGGTTTTTCTGATTTTAGGCTTGGTCAAGGAAGTAAATCATTATTTCTAGATTTTCCATCAGTATGGCAACCTACAGATATTCTTCAAGGTCAACTCGCTTTACGCGTTCAAAGCGGATTAATTGAAGGCTCAAATATTACGACGTGGATTGATGATGGTCTTGCAGGTAGTATGAAGCTTGCAGATTTGGCTTCTGACCCCGTTAATCGTCAGTTTAACTTTTTCGCCAAATCAATCTCAAACTCAAATACATTCGATTTCAGAATCGAAAGCTCAATTATTGCCAATTCTCAATGTCTTCCAACAGCGAATGGTTCAATCTGGATTGATACCCAACGATCTACCGTCAATCTTCCTCATAAACTTAAAAATGGTGTCGCTGCACTGTCTATGGCGCTTGCGACTGCGCCTAATATTGCAATTGATCATCAAGATGGCTCACTTGGTATGGCAATTATTGCTACCCAAGTGGCGAAAAAGATGCTGCTGAGCAATGGAGCAGTTCCTCTCAATATCGTTGACTACTCATCCAATAAAGATCGAGTCCTTGATATCCAAGTCAATAAGAAAATGTATGACCAGCAGCTTAGCTTACATCAGGATATTATTTATCAGCCTACGGCAGGTTATGGTTACATTGTCAGTTATGATAAGAAACGTTTTAGTATTCTTACAGATTCAACTGAAGGCGCTCAAAACTTCATAAATAGTTGGGGCAAGATCCAACACAATATTCCAAATAATGTGACAAAGCTTCTTGTCTCTGAAAATGGTAATTTATACACGCTACAAAAACTGATCGTTGGAACTCAAAAAACACCTTTAGTGCAACAATCATCATTTATTATTGTCATCTTGGCAATTTCATTATTGATGCTTATTGCCATAATATTCTGGTTCTGGCGAAACCGTAAACATGCGAAATCCAATGAAAATGATTAAAACACGTTATATTAAATATATTTTAATCGTTTTAGCACTACTCAATATTGCAGCGTGCGGGATCAAAATGAAAGTCCATGATCCCGCGCAGATAAAGGGTATTTTCTGGCAACCCGATCTTGATACGACTCCACCCAAGGGAAATTGGCATCTTTTAGGTGTCAATACCTTTGTTCCCCAGTGGTCTATTGTCGATTCAAAAAGCTGGATTTCTGAAATAGATCACACTGAACGATGGAACAAGTCGATTAGTCTTTCTCAACTCAGAAAAAAACTTTGGGCAAAAAATATTATTTTGGGAACGGCTGGTGAATACAATGAACCCAAAGCACGTCAAAATGTGATTGCTTTAGGTGCTCAAGCCGAAAAATTAATCCATCAACACTTAGATGTACAAGGCTATTACTTTCCTGTAGAAGCAGATCCAAGTTGGCAACAGGTTCATTTACTTGGCAAAGTTCTCGAGAAACTTCCAATCCCTTTCTGGGTCAGTATTTATAGCGGTGAAGCCAATCCATCCCATTATTCTTTATGGGTTAAAAGCTGGCTTCCAGAAAAAGATAAAGTTTTTTTTCAAGACGGCGTTGGAACTGGTGTTAGAACCCCCCAACAAGCACTCAATATCTATAATGATTTGGAAAAAGATTTAGGTAAAAATCGTACTGCAATCGTTCTTGAAGCATTTCGTCCAGATCACAAAGGCGGATTTCGATCCGCCTATCCATGGGAAATTATTCAACAATTAAAAGCATATGAAGGTAAAACTGTCTATATTTTTGATGGTCCTCATTATTTAAATCGCACCTCTGTTTTAATTATTTCACTCTGGTATAAAGTCTATTATGCAAATTCGCATCCAAATAAAGCCTAATTTTTCAATATGATGTGGCAATTTTATCTAAAATTCGTTGAGATGCATGCCCATCTCCAAATGGATTTTCTACATTCGACATTTTATGATAATGACTTACATCATTGAGTAAATGTTGGGCTTCTTTAACAATTAATGGTGTGTCTGTTCCAACCAACACCCCTGCACCCACTGAAATGACCTCAGGCCGTTCTGTAGTCTCTCTTAAAATCAAAACTGGTTTATGAAATGATGGACTTTCTTCTTGAATCCCGCCCGAATCAGTCATAATAAAATATGATCTTTCAATAACGGCCAAAAGGTTTGGATAATCCAAAGGCTTCACTAAATGAACTCGCTTGTGGTCATCAAAACGATTATGAATAACATCATGTACGGCTGGGTTAAGATGAACTGGCCAGATAAAATGTAACTCAGGATATTGTTCGATCAGCGCACTGACTGCATCACAAATATTTTGAATTCCTTGGCCAAAATTTTCACGACGATGCGCCGTAATTAAAATAACTTTATCTGTTGGATCAAGATGAATACCCAATTGCTTAAGCAGATCCTGACCAGCCTGTTTGCTCTTGATTAACTCACGTCCAAGATAGACCGCGTCTACAATGGTATTACCTGTTACGCTAATTGCGTCAGCTTCAATATGTTCATTTAATAAATTATCTTTTGATTTTTCTGTTGGTGCAAAATGCCATTTAGCTACTCTGGAAACAAGCTGGCGGTTTCCCTCTTCTGGAAACGGTTGATCCATATCATAAGAGCGTAACCCAGCCTCCACATGAGCAACAGGAATTTTCATCGAAAATGCAACCAGACCAGCTGCCAAAACTGTAGTTGTATCACCTTGTATAATAATTGCGTGTCGCGTGCGTCCATCCTTAAATACTTGTTCTATCTGTGTTAATCCCTGAATTAATAGCTGATTTAATGATTGCCCAGCATGCATCATACTTAATCGCCGATCAATTTTGATGTTAAAAAATTCTATGGCATCACGAACGAGTTCATCGTGCTGACCTGTAAATAAAACTTCTACCTCAAATCGAGAATCCTGCTGGGCCATTAAAATAACAGGAGCGAGCTTTATCAGCTCTGGCCGTGTACCAAAAACAATAGAAATAAGTTGTTTTGTCATTATTAGAAATCCTTATAAAAAACCATTTCGAAACGAGTATTGTTGTAACGATTCTTATCGTTATAATCTTTAAAATAAAAACCATATAACCGTTCTGCTCTGAATTTGATGGGCATGTAATTAAAAGGTTGCCATGCAATGCCAGGGCCAGCTTCTACTAAATTATTATAGTTTTCTCCTGCTGTATCCAATATTGATCTGATCTTCATATAAGCTTGGACTGTTCCAGCTTCTCCTCGATAAACATTGAAGCCACTACGCACTCTAAAATCGCCAATAACGTCATAATCTTCGCGTGAATAAGTAGCAACATTTCCGTATAAATCTGTAAAGTAATCATTGAATACCGTTCTATTGTGCAGATCAGGATTTGCATACCATTCCTGATAACCTGTCACACCAGCAGTAACACTTTCTCTAAATTTTGATCTGATTTCGGTCGGGTTATTTTTCTTAGGCCGGTCAATCAGATCGTAGCTTCCTCCAACTTCCGCATACAACCGTATTGGCAGGTTAACCCAAGGCTGATAATTGACCCCCAGGCCAGCAACAATAGCATTCTCGTCAAATATTTTTGTATCTGTATTCTGATTACTGATTCCTGTAGATTGCGTATCACGATTTAGGCTTAAAAAACCATACACTTGTGTACGGCCCTGATCCAGATTTTTTCCATAACGAATTTTGAGAGGAAATATTCCGTCATCAAACCTTGACTCATAAGAAGGTGCAAAATAAATATCAGCAAAAACAGGTTTTACACCACCGCTACTTAAATTTTCCACCGCCTGTTTGGATTTGGTAGCGATATCTGCATCTGAAGACAGGGTTAGTTGCTTGAAAATTTTGAGTGCTTGATGATCTTGTTTTAACTGGTTATATAAATAAGCTTGCTGTAACTTAAGCGCATCATTTGTCGGTTCTAGTTCTACAGCTTTAGTTACACTGGTTAAAGCGGCTTTTGGTTTATTGATTCTAATTTGCAAATAGGTCAGACTTTTCCACACTTTTGGGTCTTGTGGAGTAAGCTTAGACAAATCTAAAAGTAGCTTTTCAGCCTGTTGAGGATTGGTCTTTTCAATTTTATAAAACTGATCCCATTTATCATAAATTGGATTACCAGGCCGATAATCTGATTGTTCAATAGCTGCTGCATGTATTAAATTACACGATAAAAAAGAGAAAGGTACGATCAAGCTCATATATATAATGTATCTGTTACTTCGCTTAAAATTATTTTTATTCGTCATGAGTTTTAATTTCCTATTTTTCTTGGTTTCAGTTTAGTTTTAATTTAAAAAAACTCTAGTTATCATTCACTATAACAACAATTTTTTTACATCTCTTAAAATAAATTAACATTATGTTTTTTTATTATTATTGCTATTTGAGTTAAGCCATCTATCATGTGGATTCAATCACATAAATAGTAAATTAGATCTACAAATTTAAAAAAATAAGGTTTTTCTAAGTATTCTAGGCTTTAATCAATGCTGTAGAAAAAATAATACAGGAAAAAATATGACCTACTCTCATCATGCTGAAGATCACTATATTCACCGTACTGGGTGGTTACGGGCGTCTGTTTTAGGCGCCAATGACGGTATTATTTCAGTTACCAGTTTGGTTATGGGGATGGCTGCAAGTGGTGCGAGTTCTCACACACTGTTTATCGCCTGTCTGGCTGGCTTGATTTCTGGTGCAACATCGATGGCGGCGGGTGAATATGTATCAGTACAATCTCAAAAAGATATCGAACATGCAGATCTCAAATTCGAAGCCAGAGAACTTGAAAAAAACCCTCACCTTGAACTGGACGAACTCACTATTATCTATATTCGTCGTGGACTTGCACCAGAACTTGCAAGAGAAGTTGCGATTCAACTGACAGAAAAAGACGCACTTGAAGCACATGCACGCGATGAAATCGGAATTTTGGAACAAACTGCTGCCCGCCCTATACAAGCAGCACTATCTTCAGCACTTTCATTTTCTTTAGGTGCGCTATGTCCAATGTTGGCTATATTATTTAGCCCTGAATCTTCGGTTTCCACGGTCGTTTTAACGGTTGGGATTATTTCTTTAGCATGCATGGGGGCCTTATCAAGTTACTTTGCAGGGACATCACTCTGGAAAGGCAGTTTGCGTATCACAGTTTGGGGAATCATCGCTATGCTGTTTTCAAGCTGGATCGGTTCTTTTTTTAATGTAACGCCACTTTAAATGAACGGTTTTTCTTGACTATTTATAAAATTAAAACAAGGATTTAAATAATGAAAATGATTCAGTTCTGGTTTGATTTTGCAAGTACCTATTCATATCCTGCTGCAATGCAAATTAGGCAGCTTAAAGATGAATATCGCTTTAGTCTGCATCCCTTTCTGCTTGGGGGTATTTTTCAAAAACAAGGATTAAATGATTCACCTTTTAATGCTTACCCAGTGAAAGGCCAATATATGTGGCGCGATTTAGAGCGTATTTGTCAAAAATTAGACCTGAAATTTCATCGTCCCGTGCTTTTTCCACAAAATGGTTTGCTGGCAGCACGTATCGCTTGCCAGTATGCTTCAGCGCCGTGGATCTTCGATTTTATCTGTAGTGTTTATCAAGCTAATTTCGTACAGAATCTTGATATTGGTCAGCCCGAAACCATCAGCCAAATTTTACAAAATATGCAGCTCGACTGTAATGATATTATCATGACATCCACCACAGATACCGCGAAGCAAACCCTCAAACAAAATGGCATGATCGCAGAAAGTTTACATATTTTTGGAGCGCCTTCATTCGTTGTCGAGAATGAATTATTTTGGGGACAGGATCGTTTACAGGATGCCATAGACTGGTCGCAACGATAAATATTCAAATAATTTTTTCATTCATATAACGCCAGTAGCGCTTAGGTACATATTGAATATGTAATTTGATATTGCGCCGCGCTTCAATATTTACACTTTTAAAATAATCCTTCCAGAGTTGATCATATAGCGCTTCTTGATCATCCAACTCAAGATCAAAGTTTTGGCTAAATCCATTTTCAACATTTTTATCGACCGTAGTCGCATCTAAATGAACTTGATGGATTTTTTTAAGATCATAGTATATTCCATACTGGCGTTTTTCATCATAAATGAGCCATTGTTGATCTTGATAACGTGCTTTAAAATGTCGCTCAATCAATGGAAGTACATTAAAATCTGGACGAACCAGACTAATAAATAAGCCTTCTGTAGTTTTTTTAAATCGAACAAATGCCTCCATTCGATGTTTTTCCCGCCCGACCTGTTTCGTCCACTGTGATACGCCTAAGACATCTGCATGCCCATAATTTTTTTCAATTGAAAATGGGCTTTGAAATACATAAATTGCAAAATTAAAAAGATGCTGAAATGCGCCAAGCTGTTCAGATAAAAAACAGTAATAAAACCGTTTTAATGCTTCATTGGATAGTTTCTGATTTAAACCCGACCAAACGCGCTTGGCATGTTCTTCATGGCTTGCCACCCAGATGCTTTGCGCAAATAATGAATCTTGAAGCTGATGCACTAATGCCAGCTCGACCTCAAACTCTTTAAATTGAAAAGCGCGAAAGATACAACTCAATAATCCAGTCAGGCTGCCATCAAATTGATAAATCACCATGTTTAAAAACCAAAACCCAATTGAGGTGAAAGCTGCTTGGTATATTTGGATTGTCCAGATTGTAAAATTTGATGACGAATCTGAGCTGGCTGTATCTCTTTTTGAAATTGTGGTGTGTCTATACAATAAATAAAATGTTGCGCACGGCTATAAGCCACTCCCATCCGTTTCAACTGATCAATTCTTAATGCACCGAAACGACGGGCATGCATAATTTTCTTTGCAGATCTCACACCAATGCCTGGCACACGTAGAATCATACGATAGTCAGCGCGATTAATATCTACGGGAAACTGTTCTGGATGACGTAATGCCCATCCCAATTTAGGATCGACATCCAGATCAAGATTGGGATGTTGCGGGTTTACAATCTCGTCCGCAGCAAAGCCGTAAAAACGCATCAGCCAATCAGATTGATATAAACGGTTTTCACGCAATAACGGCGGTGCAGAACCAACTGCAGGTAAGGCATGATCTTCATGATTAATAGGGATATAGCCTGAATAATAAACACGTTTGAGCTTAAACTCTTTATAATGTTGATCGGCCATCATCATCACATCATAGTCGCTTTCACTCGCTGCACCCACCACCATTTGCGTCGTTTGACCTGCAGGAACAAATTTGGGCACAGATCGAATCAGCTTACGTTCATCTTTAAACTGAATAAGTCGATCTCGAACAATACCTAAATCTTTTTGAACTTCGGCGTGGTTTTTTTCAGGCGCAAAACGCTTTAAACCTGCTTCTGTTGGCATCTCCAGATTAATGCTCATTCGGTCTGCATAAAGACCCGCTTCTGTAATGAGTTCTGGCGATGCGCCAGGAATAGTTTTTAAATGAATATACCCATTAAAATTTTCTTCTAAACGTAGCTTCTTTACCACCTGTAGCATACGCTCCATGGTGTAATCTGCCGATTTAAAAATTCCAGAACTTAAAAATAGTCCCTCAATGTAATTCCGACGATAAAAATTTATAGTCAAATCTACGACTTCCTGAACTGTAAAAGCAGCACGCTTTACATCATTGGAGCGTCTGGAAACACAATAAGCACAGTCATATATGCAGACATTACTAAACAGGATTTTGAGCAATGATACACAGCGACCATCTTCGGTATAGCTATGACAAATTCCTGATCCTGTATTACCCAGCCCCTTATTCTTGTTTTTACGATCACTGCCACTCGATGAACATGAAACATCATATTTGGCTGCATCCGCAAGAATTTGCAATTTTTCACGAATACGATCTGTCATAGGTATTTACCTGATCTGCCCTTACTTAAGCGTTCATTATAAAAAAAACGCAACCGAAGTTGCGTTTTTAAGCGGTTACTTGACGACATAAGATGTCGTATTAAATGTAATCAATAGCGTCTAGTTTTTATTCAAAATTTAAATTCAATATTAGTAATTGATGTACTGGTAAATAATATAAGCAGCCAGTTTTGCAGTGCGATGATCGATATCAAAACGTGGATTGTATTTGGCCAAATCAAAGACTTGAATTTTCCAAGAATGTTTAATCATTGATTACAGCCCAACTTACAGGGTCATAATATGACAGTTTTTCCATAAAATTTTCATTATTATATCCTTGATCTGCTCAAGGCTTGTTTAGGCTTGAGCAGTTTTAAATTGGATAAAATCAGCTTTCTATTTTAGTATTATATTAAAGCTCCATGTCTGTCTTAATTGTATTTGGCTTTACCCAAACCATGTAAGCAATCCAGAGTAGGATTAACCAGATAGCGCCTACATATATGGCAGGTCTTGAATCTGGGAAATACCCCATCATCGCTAAAATAAACAACATAAATACAATGGCAAACGCAGGTGCATAGGGCCAACCAACCACAGGAAAATCAAGCGCCTTAATTTCTGCTTTTGACAACTTTCGACGCATGGCAACTTGAGAAACCAAGATCATTAACCAGACCCAAACGGTTGCAAATGTCGCGATAGATGCAATGATGATGAATACGTTTTCTGGAATCAGGTAATTAAGCACGACCCCAACCAGTAACACACCAGCCATGACTACAATGGTCATCCATGGCACGCCATTTTTAGAAAGTTTCTGAAAAATTTGTGGTGCCTGACCACGATTCGACATGCCATACAGCATACGACCTGCACCAAATACGTCACTGTTAATTGCCGAAATTGCAGCGGTAATGACCACAATATTTAATACCGTTGCAGCAGAACCAATGCCCAGATTTTCGAAAATTTGTACAAACGGACTACCCTGACTTCCAATCTGGTTCCATGGAAAAATCGACATAAGGACAAAAATGGTTAATACATAAAATAGTAAGATACGTACAGGTACCGCATTGATTGCCTTCGGTAATGTTGTCTTTGGATCTTGTGACTCACCCGCAGTGATTCCAATAATTTCAATGCCACCAAATGCAAACACAACTACAGACAAACATGCAACTAATCCTGCAATGCCGTTTGGCATGAAGCCATCATGGATCCACAAATTTTGAATACCTGGCGTAAAGGAGGCATGATCTGTATGAAAACCATAGAACATCAGACCTAAGCCACCCAGAATCATGGCAACAATTGCAGTCACTTTGACCATCGATAACCAAAACTCTAATTCACCAAAGACTTTGACATGAATCAGATTGATCGCGCCCAAAAACATGATGAGTGATAATATCCAGATCCAGCGCGGTACATCGGGATACCAAAACCCCATATAGATACCAAATGCCGTCACGTCTGCAAGTGCCACAATGATCATTTCAAAGACGTAAGTCCATCCTGTTGTGAAGCCCGCAAGAAGACCGATGTATTGGGAAGCATAATGACTAAACGAACCAGATACAGGATTATGAACAGCCATTTCACCGAGTGCACGCATCACGATATAAATCGCAATCCCAGCTACCATATAGGCTAATAATACCGAAGGCCCCGCCATTTTTATTGCCGTTGCCGAGCCATAAAACAGTCCTGTTCCAATAGCTGAACCTAATGCCAAAAAACGGATATGACGGGTATTTAATCCCCGCTGTAAAGTGGAGTGTTGTGACATTTTAATCTCCAATCTTTGAGGAAATTTAGTTAGATTCGACCACTGTATGTGACCATTTTATAGATCACACTTCAGATAAACTCGGTAATAGCTTTAAGGAAATTAAGGCCATAACATGCACCTAGCCATTCGACTGCCATTGGCCACTAAAAATGGTGAAAGCTATGACATGGGACGATCCATCATCATGGAAATACGACGTTCTGATAATGAATCAATTTCTGCAATCGCCAATGCCAGATTATCCTCAACAATGGCAACAGGTTCAGCATGAAAATTTCCGCCGGAGATTACATCATCTTCTGTAGCAAAAACCAATAGGTTATCCGATAATGTATTGGCTTCTATCTTCAAAACTTCGGCAGCTTGTCTAATTTATGTCAAACACGCGTCCATGACTTGGTTGACAGTGTAAAGAATAAGGATATTGAACTTTGCTGTAATCTTCAGGCGAAGAACAAATTTCACTAAGTATTCAAATATATTTTTTGTGTGATCATTGGCAAGTTCAAATCTTGCTCTTATGCACATTCTATTTCAATCTCATAATCCACATCTGTGTGATACTGCTTCCTCTGTACCATCACAAATTGTGACTACTTCAAAACATTGAGAGAACTTCATTCCAACTCCACCACCATGATGCACAGAAATACAAGCCGCACCGCCTGTAACACTTAATAAGGTATTGAATAATGTCAAATTCGATGCTGTATCTGCATCAGCTTGCATAGATTCGATTTCACGGTTCAGACTTGTCACCAATCCGAAATCCAAATGATCACGACCAATCAAGATTGGATCTGATAATTCTCTATTACGTACCATTTCATTAAATGCTAAGTCCAATACCTTTTATGATTACTAATACTTACGTCGTGCTTTTATTCTAGATATTTTATTAAAGCGTTTTATCATCCTTGATTTTTTCTTTTAATTTAAGCAACTCAATTCATATCGTGTCTCATCGGAAGTTTCGAGCCTCATTAAATTGAGATACTGTATAACTAAAAATAAGAATATAATTTCTATCATCAAATCTTCTATTCATTAAAAAGCATATTTTAAAAAATTAGAAGTACTTAATTTTTTTGTATTTTTCTTAAAATAATTCTCACTTAATTATAAATCTATCTCGCCCTTTAATAAAGCAGAAGCTATTGCTTGCCCAGTAGATTTAACTTCTAACTTTTTTCTTATACTACGTAGATGATTTTCAACTGTTCGTTCAGATATCTTTAAAATTTCAGCAATCTCGGATTGTTTGCGCCCCACTGCCGTCCACTTTAAAATTTCTTTTTCACGTTGAGTTAATACAGAATTCTCACGTAGAAGATTTAAACTCCTTTTGCTCTGAATTTCACGAAAAGCGGTAACGCATACAGATTGAAGTATAAATCTAAAATCTGCGCCAAGGTCTGATAGTTTCCCTGCAAATGAGATAGCACCTTCTAAACCCGTCCGTCCAAAAATTGGTACTTGTACACCACTCTCCTCACCTCGTTCAGAAATATTTTTAATTACTCGATAAGTCTCTTTTGAATTGTTTTTGTTAAAGGTTTTCGTCCAAAAAAAGGGTTCGTCATAATCAAAAATATGGCGTGTAATTGGACAATTACGCAAATATTTATTACGTTCTTCAATATTAGTACGATCTGTCCAATTTCCATAAACAAAAAATACTTCGTCAATCAATTCTTCTTTGCCATGCGGCGCAATACTACAAATAATCAGACGATCAAAATCAATATTCTGAGCAAATTCAACGACCACATCAAAAATATCCTCGATTTTAGATGCTTGTCTAATTTGTCTAAGCGTCTGAAAAAGCAATTCAGCAGGCTGATCTTCAAAAGTTTTCATAACCTCTATCATCCCTTTATTTTTACTGAATTAAGATAGGAAATTCGTCTATTTTATGAACATTAATGTCGATGAAAGTCGCTTTGAATCAGATAATTGTCTCCACCATAATTTATGTTCGGATTAAATTTCAAATATTTTATTAATCAATAAAAATTTGCAGACATTTTTTATGATACATAATGCCACCTATATAATTGATGAAAATTTTTAAAAATCAATTTTTAATAAAAAATAGCCTCGTTCTGAGACTATTTTTCTAAAGATATCATGGATTATGCAAATTCAGGATCTGCCAATAATGTTTCTGCAGCCAATTTACCTAAATTATTTGATGCCAAAGGACTATCACCAGTCAACAATTTTCGATCTTTATGAACTTGACCCGTAATGCCTTTATTTAAAACTTTGACACCTAATTTCTCCAGATTTTCACCAACTAACCACTGCAATTTACCAGGCATATAACCAATATCAATATTTGCACCCTTATCTAATGAATCTGGGAATACACAAATTTCATAACCCTTGAAGATGTAGTTTTCTGATGATTCATCAACAGCCGCTGCAAGTAGAGAAGCAGGCCCATGACACAATGTAATTACATATTTATTATGATCCATTGCCCATTTCAGAACTTGTTTTACTTCTGAACTCTCAGGGATTTTTGCTAATACGCCATGCCCACCAGGAATAAACACACCCGCATATGGAGAGTTTTCACCAATGGCTTCTTTAAGAATATCTGCAAGTTTTAACGGTTGCTTCAACTGTTCAAGATATTTGTTATAAGTATCTAATACAACTTTTTCTTCACTTGGCATAGCCCACATTTCGAGTTTGACAGGGTTACCAGATAAAGTTGCAACATCAAATTTAAAACCAGCATTGTCTAGATGAAACATTGGAAGTAACATTTCGACTGGATGGTTTCCTGTAGAGAAAAATTTTTCATTTTGCATCAGAATGTAACGTTCATCCGTTGCAATCATCAGAATTTTTTTATCGCCTTGATAGGGTTTGTCGTATGTGCTTCCGTCATAGTCCGTTTTAGAAGAAGTATATTGGCTTAATGAATAAGGTGATGGGAAAAAAGCATTATCTTCAGCTTGGTCTGGAGTAGGTGTTTTACTTAATTCACTCATGGTTATGCTCCATAATAACATTTATCAAGGAATTGATAGGTAGCCACAGTATAGTCAGCTTCACCAAAGCATTTATATAAGGGAAATCCCTTACTTGTACAAACCTATAACAACCATCAAGACTTATAAAAATCAGATAAGTGAAGCTATAGAGGCTTTTACTCGCTCCTTTACAATTAATTTTGTACCTTATTTCAATTCTTTATAATGAATGATAAAATAACCTCAATTCGATTCCGTAATTTCTATAGGACATCTTCTTATTTATTTAGGTCATTGTTTAATGACGTTATAAACCCATATTTAAAGCCTATTTAATTTATTAATATTAATCAAAATACTATAAGTTTGGTTATTTTATTATCGTGATGGACAATATAATTATTTTTACCTAAAATCATCATCATACCACTTATAAAAACCATTTTAATGGCTTGGTATTTTTATATTATTTATTTTTTAAAATTAAAACTTCTGCAACATTTGATAAAATTTATTAGAATCTCAGCAGAAGTTTTAATTTCCATATTCAACCTAACTAAATCATATTAAACTTAAATATTAATTTTGTAGAGTGATAATAATATACTCTCTACCAATCCACTTTCGCACTTAAAACAAAGGTAACCGGTTCACCTGCCCCTGAGTTCATCCAGTATTTTTTATTAAGTAAATTATTAATATCAGCTCTAAAAGTTACTGGTTTCTTTGAAATACGGGTCTGGTAGCCACCACCAATATTAACCAAGGTGTAATCATCAAATTTAATGGTATTTTCATCATCATACCAAGTATCACCATAATGACGTACATCGCCATGTACACTTAAACCGTCTATATATGGTATGTTCCAATCTGCCTGAACTACGGCTTGGATCTTGGAAGCTCCAGCTGGACGATTCCCCTTAATAGATGCATTTACCTCACTGACTTTTTCAATACTTGGATCATTTAAGTTGATCCCTGCATTTATAGTTAAATCTGGGGTAAATTTATACCCCCCCATCAACTCGAAGCCTTGATATATCGTTTCACCATTTTGGGTAAGATTGAGTTGACCATTGATCATTTCATCAATAATAGCCATACGTTCTAACCGATATAAAGCAGCAGACACATGCCAACGATCTTGTTGATATTTGGTTCCAATCTCATATTGCTTACTAATGGTTGGGTCTAAATATTGCTCAGCATTAGCATATTCCTTACCAGTACTACTCGTGACTTTTTGACCTTCTTCCAATGCTTCTGAATAACTTGCATATAACGACCAATCTTCAATTGGTTTATAAATTAAAGCATAAGTTGGTGTAACAACTTCTTTTTGATAGATATTCGCCTGATTATTATAGTTGATATAACGCCCAGCGATAATTGCCTGCCAATGATCATTAAAACTCAAAGTGTCACTCAGAAAAACTTGCTTTTGATAGATATTGCTTGAAAAAGCTGAAGTAAAACTCATTGAGTTATTATAATAAGTAGTTTGTGATTGATAAATATTTCCTACATCAGTATTAGCATCCCAATTAGAATTGGCATCATGGGCTTGTTTTTTCTCAAAAGAACTACCGAGAATTAATTCATGATTCACAAAACCTGTATCAAATAAACCAGTTACCATGAATTGGCTAATATCTCGAATGCTTTCTCCACCGAGCTGATACATGTTTATTGAATAATCGCCTTGTTGATTTAAAATATAGGCAAAAGCTTTATTCACTGTATTACGATTGCGAATACGAGCCTGAGTGATTTCAGCTTTCCAGTTATCATTAACTTCCCAATATAGTCCTGTTTGAGCAAGTGCTGTATGGATTGTATAAAAGGCACCTTTTACGATATGTTTATCACTACCATCAATCGGTTTTGGAAGTTTATTACCTTGAAATCCCCACCATGAAAACATCGATGCTTCATTATCTAAATGGCGATCCTGATAAATAATTTCACCTTTCCAGACCAAATTTGGCAAAATGCGATAATCTAGTGCTAATGCTGTTGCTAAATTATCAGCATCAGAACCATTATAGGTTTCCCCTTTTTCCTTAACGATATTAAAACGATAGCCAAATTGTTTATCTTCACCAATACGCCCGCCTGTATCCAGTTGAGCAGATAAAATACCTGCACTGCGATAACCTATTTTTGTACTTAGAAGGTTTTCTTCAGTAGGTTGTTTGGTTTGATAATTAATCACCCCACCAGGTGTAGCAAAACCATACATTAAGCCAGATAAACCTTTTAAAGCCATTACATTTTGGGCAAGTTCTACAGGAAATTCACCGCCCCACGCGCTGACTGAATAACCGTTAACCTTGTAGCCATTGGTTTCATCAAGCTTCAAACCACGAATCGAAACTGGTGTACTCCATCCACTACTATAAGAATTAACTTCTGTGACAATACTCGGATCGCCAACAAAAATTTTGCCTAATGAATTGGTTTGTCTGGTTTCAATTTCTTCGGCAGTTTTTGTGGTAATTGAATATGGCGTATCAATCACGCTTTTATTGCCTAATACTCCGACCGTATTTATACGCTTCAATGGAGTATCATGATTTTCAGCTTCTAAAGTAATGGTAGGTAGAATAGAACCCGAAGATGTTCCTAAACCTGAATATCCACTTTGGTTTGCTTTTGATTGCAGCGGCGTAAGTTTAACGATTTGTTCTTTTTTACTATTTACTGGCTTTTCTTCTAAGCGATAACCATTGGATGTTTGCTTAATTTGATAATTGGTGTTTTTTAATAATTCCGCAAAGCCATCATCTATTTCATAAGCACCTTGTATACCCTGACTTTTAATGTCTAAAAATAATGTGCTATCAAAGATAAAGTTAACGCCCTGTTCCAAGGCATAACGATTGAGCACCTGCGCTAGATGACCTGCTGGAATATTAACTTGCGTAGCAGCTGCATGAGCGACCAGTGGTAATGTTGCAATTGAGAAAGTTGCCATATGAATCGCTAAAACCAAAGGTTTTGGATTAAAGAATGGATGACGAAAAGACCCCATGATAATTTCCTTACATCATTTATATTTGCCTATTAACTAAGACGCTTTAAAAATGAAAACAGGAAATTTTTTTCTATCTATTTTTAATTTTTTTGAATGACAGTCAATAATTGACCAACAGTATAGACATTGAGATCAAGTTGATCCTTCAATAATTGTATCGCCGAATCAGGATCATCGAGTGGCAATACAGCATTAACACGATATTTGGTTAGGGATTTTCGATTGTAAATAAATTTACTGGATTGATAACTCTCAAGCAGATCCAGTACCTGATCGAGTGACATGTCATTGACCACCAGTTTTTTTCTTTGCCATGCTTTTTGTAAAATATCTGGATTAATCTTTTCTACTTGCACATCATGGCCATTGAAGTTAAAGCTTTGACCTGCTTGAAGTACAATCGGTTCAAAACGATGATGTACAGAATAAATTCTGGTTTTTGATTCAATCATGCTGACCCTAATTTGATCATGATTATAATTGACAATAAATTTTGTTCCCAATGCTTGTACTTGAATATCACCTAAATCAATCACAAAAGGACGTGCATGATCTTTTGTAACATCGACCAAAATATTACCTTCAACTAAATCTATTTTTCTCTGATTCGAACTGTACCGCAGATTATAGGCGGTTTGTCCTGCCATTTGGACTGAGCTCTGATCTGATAAAATATTTTGCTGCCATTGCTGTGCTTCAATTGAATGATCAGCATTCCATCGTTGATAAGGTAATTGTGAAACAGCCCATATAGCAATCACTGCGATGATTAAACTACCACTCCATAATACTGGTGCTGTTCTTGCTTTAGTTTTTGTTTTTCTTAAAATATTGTTTTGAACAAGTGGATGTTGCGATTGTAGATTCTGGGACTTCAGGACATCCATTTGACCTAGAAATTGTTGTAATTCTTCAAAAGTTTTTAAATGCTCATGACTTTGCTGTTTCCATTGTTCCAGTCGATCTAAATCATTCTGAGAATAATCACCTGAACTTAATATTACCAGCCATTTAGCTGCTTCCTCTATAATAATTTTTTGATCAGGATTTGGCATGAAATTGGCTATTATAATGATAAATTTATGAGTCTGATTTTAGCACACAATAACAATGACTTAATGTTTTAACTAAATCGTAGTGGATCGTTCTGCTGGTGACTTTTAAGCGTGTTGCGATATCCACTAAACTCAAACCATCGATATAATGCATCAGAAATGCAAGCTGTTGTCGTTCAGCTAAACCATCCAATACCCAAGCCAATTGATTAAGTATATCTATCGCCAATACAGTTTGCTCTGGGCTGATATCATAAGTTAAATTTTGCTGAGCCAAATATTCCAGATACGATTGTTCGATCTTTTGATGGCGCGCCCGATCAATCAAAATCCGTTTTGCCGTTGTAGTCAAATAAGCCTTGGGTTGCTGAATATCAAGTAATCCCTGACTACGAATCAATTTAGTAAATGTATCTTGCAATACATCTTCTGCATTTTCAGCCGAACCCAATTTTTTATACAGCCAGCCATATAACCAACCATAGTGAGCTTTATATAACTCTGCTATGTAGTGTGTGATAATTTGTTGATTTGCCGTCATGAGAATTAACGCCACGCCATCATAAATGCGGTTAATTTATCAGTAATGAGAACTATTATCAATTTTATTTAAATTATTTTCCCAATATTCATCTTGATTCCATCCTGTGCCTAAGGCTGCTATTAATTGCATTGAATTGATCATCTGACGTTGTTGTAACTTCAATCGATCTTGTTCTGCCTGTAAACGTAAGTTCTGAGCAGTTACTACTTCTAAATAACTGATTAGTCCAGCGTTATAGCGTTGCGTCACTACACGTTCATTTTCATTGGCCAGATTTAACAATTGAGCCTGTTCAGTAGCTTGTTGCTTCAAACTCGTCGATTGCATTAAGCCATCCTCCACCTCTTTCCAACCAGTGAGTATGGCTTGTTTATATGTCGCCAATTTTTCTTCATAGTTCGCTTGCGCCTGATTTATTTCAGCCTTACGTTTTCCACCATCAAATACCGTCGCTACGGTGCCTAAACCGATTGACCATAAATAGTTGGGTGACTGAAAAAGCTCTAAAAATATATTGTTGTTTAAACTTCCATTTACGCCAATACTGACATCAGGTAGCCATGCCGTTTGTGCCAGACCAAGTTGTGCATGAGTTGCTGCAAGTTCTCGTTCAGCACGAATTACATCAGGTCGTTGAATTAATAAATGACTTGGAAGCTGAACAGGAATTTCAGGCAGATGAAATTGAGCTGTTTGTTTACTTAATTGAAACTGAGTCACTGTTTGACCAAGTAATACAGCAAGAATATTCTCTTGCAAATTTCGCTCACGTTGTTGTTCGATATGCTGGATTTCAACTTGTTTGAGTTGAGTTTCGGCTTGAATAACATCTGCACGAGCAATCATCCCCGCCTGATATTGATTTTTTAAAATCTGTAGCGAACGCACATAACTTTGCTTAGTTTGTTTTAGCACATTAAGTTGTAAATCCAGTAGTCGAATATTCCAATAACTTTGTGCGGCCATAAGTTGTTGGTTAAGTTTAATCGCGGCTAAATCTGCCTGCGAAGCATCTACACTGGCTTGTTGTCCTTGTATTGCTTTAGTAACCCTACCCCATAAATCAGGTATCCAACTGGCTTGTAATCCCGTACTAAATTGAGCACTGGATTGATGATTTGATTCATTATTTTTACGACCATTACGATTTGCCGCTGCTTCTACGCCGAGTGTAGGCAAACGTGCTGTACGTTGTACATTGAATAGCGCACTGGCATGACGATAACGTGCTTCGGCCTGTTTTAAGGTTAGGTTTTCTGCATTAAGTTGTTGAATCAAAAAATTAAGCTTGTCATCTTGATAAAGTTCCCACCACTGGGAGCTTTGACTGATCAAACTCTGTGTTTGCACCCATTTGAATGAAGAAGCATATTTATATTGTGGATCTGCTTTGATTATAGGTTGTTGATAAATGGGGGGATACATCAGCATATTTGAATTACATCCAGTAAATAGTACAACACAGCCCCAAACTGCCAGATATTTTGATAAATCCAAACTAATCACTTTTATATTTTCCTATCTATTTCTATAACCGATGGCATTGCTCATCTTGAATTTTTTAAATATTTGAGCCAATTTTTCTAAAACGAGATACATCACAGGTGTGGTATAAAGTGTTAAAAGTTGACCTAATGCCAAACCGCCAACAATCACAAGTCCCAACGGTTGTCGTAATTCGGATCCTTCGGTTGTACTGAGTGCCAAAGGGATGGCCCCTAATAAAGCCGCAGTATTAGTCATTAAAATAGGCCGAAAACGTAATGTCGCCGCAGATACAACCGACTCAAGGGCTGTTTTTCCCAAACGGCGTTGCTGTAAGGTAAAATCAATCAGTAAAATGGCATTTTTCACCACAATCCCGATCAATAAAAACATGCCAAGCAATGCAATGAGAGTAAATTCGAAATTAAATAACCAAAGCGTGAGTAATCCACCCAAAGCAATCGCAGGAATTGTCGATAATATAGTTAAGGGGTGAACCATGCTTTCATAAGTTATACCTAATACGATATAAATCAGTGCAATGACCGTCACCAACAACATCGGTGTACTTAAACCTGCTTGTAAACTTTCAGCTTCTACATCTTTATCCGTAGCCACAAAAATCTGATTCGGAAGCATCACTTGTGGCAGAACACTACGGATCGCATACTCTGCTTGTTCTGCTGTATAACCTTGTTTGAGGACATAGCCAATGCCCATTGCAGCATACTGATTGCGTCGATGTACCCGATCATTAGTGATTCCATAGGACCACGTGGCAAAGTTGGTCAGTGGCACATATTCACCGTTTTGATTTGGAACTTTGATATCCGCAAGTGCTTCGGGGTTTTCAGTAAAGCGTTTATCAATTTCCATCACCACGTGAAACTGATTGGTTTGATCATAGATCGTTGAAATTTGTCGCTGTGAAAATGAATTATTCAGTACACTGGAAATACTTTCGACATCAACGCCCAAACGCCGTGCTGCTTCTCGGTTAATGTCAAGCGTGACATGCTGTGCGCCCTCATCACCTAAAGTTTCAACTTCTTCAAGCTCAGGTAGTTTTTGTATAGCCTCTGCGACTTTGGGTGCCCATTTTCTAAGTAAAGCCACATCATCTGATTGTAATAAAAGTAAATAATCCTGCCCACTATTTCCAGAAAATGGATCATCCAGTTCCAAGTCTTGCTGTACTCGTGCTGAAAAAATAGCACCTGCGATCCATGGCGCATTTTGACGAATCCTTTCAGCAATTTCACGCGTCGTTTTACCTTCTCGTTCTGCTTTAGGTTTCAAACTCACCATAAAAAAGGAATTGGTTGTGCCACCTGCACCACCCGATGTTCCAATCACATCTTTAATTGCTGGATCTTTGAGCAAACTTTGGCTAAATGTTGCAATTTTGGGCTGCATAATTTGAAAAGAAAAGCCATCATCACCACGAATAAAAGATTCAATTCGTCCTGTATCCTGTTCAGGCAAAATCCGTTTAGGTAAACTCTGATACACATAAACTGAACCTATGATAGCCCCTAGCCAAAGCAGTATCACTAGATAGGTATGCCGTATAATCCATTGTAATGAATGGATATAATGACGGGTTAAACCATGCATCATACGTTGGCTATAATCGTATAATGGTTGCCTATTCTGCACATTGATAGATTGTAAACACCGTGCTGATAAACTTGGTGTCAAGATCAAAGACACAAAAACAGAAACAACAACAATAAACACCAGTGTCAATGAAAATTCACGGAACAGTCGCTCAATTACGCCCCCCATAAATAGTACGGAAATAAAAATTATTATGAGTGCCAGATTCATGGCAACCAGAGTAAAACCAACTTCTCGAACGCCTTGTATCGCTGCACTAAATGGATGTTCACCCTGTTCGATGTGCCGTTCAATATTTTCAAGTACGACAATAGCATCATCCACCACCAATCCAATCGCAACAATCACTGCCATGATGGATAAATTGTTGAATGAAAATCCTGCCAGATAGATTAGACTGATTGCACCCACCAAAGTCACCAACATCGCGATGCTTGGTACAATCGCACTTCGTAGTCGCCCTAACATCAGCACAACCACAACGACCACCAAAAAAATTGAAAAAAGTAAGGTCTCACGCGCTTCCTGTAAACCCGTATGAATCACCTCTGAACCGTCCATGACCGTAGTCAATTTGGCATCGGCAGGAATCATCGAATTTAATTCAGGCAATTTTGCTTTAATTTTTTCAATCGTTGCAATGGTATTGGCATTAGGCTGTCGACTGATTTTAATCATTACCGCAGGTTCGCCATTATGAAAACCAGCGACATAACGATTCTCAACTGAATCTTCTACCTCAGCCACATCTTTAAGCCGAACAATCCCTTGCGCTGTTTGATGCACAATTAAATTTGAAAAATCTGCTGCATCTTTTATATGTGTTGAAAGTGCGACTTGCCAGCGATTGTTTTGATGTTCAATTACACCCAAGGACTGAACTACATTACTTTTTTTAACTGCATCTCGTACTTGTTCCAACGAAATCCCTTGTGAGATTAACGCATTTGGATTAAGGATAATCCGCACAGCAGGCATTGAAGCACCATCAATTTCGACTTCTCCTACACCGCTAGTTTGAGCAAGATTGGGCTTTAATTGATTGCTTGCCAACTCATACAATTTGCCAGCAGATAAATACCTGGAGCTTAGTGCCAGATAAAAGATCGGACTTTGACTGGGATTGACCTTAAAATATTCAGGTGGGCTTGGCATCCCTGATGGCAATTGAGACATCGCCACATTGATAGCAGCCTGTACTTCACGCGCCGCTTCATTAATATCTGTATCCAGATCAAAATGTAAAATGACCTGTGTTGAATTTTGACTACTAGATGAATTAATCGCTTTGATCCCAGATACGCCCATCATCGCACGTTCCAATGGCGTGGCCACTGTAGCCGACATACTTTCAGGACTTGCTCCTGGTAAATTTGCCCGTACCACAATCGTTGGAATATCCACCTGTGGTAAGGCCGCTACGGGTAAGCGAAAAAAGGCCAATATCCCAAGCAAAGTCATGGCAATTCCCAGTAAAATATTAGCAACTGGACGATGTACAAATAGAGCAAAGATATTCACGTGATTGCCTCAGACTCATCCATCGGTGGAATTGTTTTGTTGTGCTGATGCGTGATTCCTTGTAAGCGATCAAAAAAGAGATAAACCACAGGCGTAGTAAACAACGTGAGAATTTGACTCAGAATCAGCCCACCGACCATCACAATACCAAGGGGCTGACGTAATTCAGCACCCGAACCAGAAGCCAGCATTAACGGAATTGCCCCAACCAAAGCCGCCAGTGTGGTCATCAAAATGGGGCGAAAGCGCATTAAGGCAGCTTGATAAATCGCTTGCTGAGGAGATAATCCCTCATTGCGTTGTGCTGCCAGTGCAAAATCGACCATCATAATGCCGTTCTTTTTCACCAGACCAATTAGCAAAATAATCCCGATCAGTGCAATCATATCGAGTGGCTGATTGAGCATAAACAGCGCCAATAACGCACCAATCGCGGCGGAAGGTAAAGTAGAAAGAATGGTAATGGGATGAATGAAACTTTCATACAAAATACCCAATACGATATACATGGTCACAATTGCAGCAATAACCAGCCAAAAGGTGTGCTGTTGTGAATTTTCAAATGCTGCTGCTGCACCTTGTAAACTCAGATTGATTTCAGCAGGTAGTTTGAGCTGCTGTTTGACTCGATCAATCGCCTGGATTGCTTCACCAAGTGAAATACCTTGTGCCAAATTAAATGACAAGCTATCAGCAGGAAGTTGCGCTTGTTGTTGCAAGACACTTGCCACTCTTTTTTGCTCAATACTTGCTACCGTACCGAGTTGTATCGCTTCACCATTGGCATTGTGAATATATGTTTGATTTAAGGCATCCAGTCCTTGCACTTGATCAGGATCAAGTTCCAGTACAATTCGATACTGATTAGACTGCGTATATAAAGTTGCGATTTGGCGTTGCGCAAATAAATTCTGCAATGCCAAACTGATATCCTCAATAGAAAGTCCTAAACGCGCTGCGGCATCTCGATTCACATCGATATAGGCCTGCAATGCTTGTCCACCATCTTCACTGGTCACATCTGAAAATTCGGGTTGGTGCTTTAAAGCGTCCCCAACAATAGGTGTCCATTGTTTTAAATCCTCAGCTTTCGCTGCGCTCAAACTGACTTGATATTGAGTACGACTGATTTTGTCTTCAATACTCAATTCCTGAACAGGCTGCATCCAAGCGTGAATCCCTGGTACATCTTTGAGCTGATCTCGTAAACGATTGATCACCTGCTGTGCCGAATCACGCTCTGCATGAGGTTTTAAATTAATTAAAATACGGCCATTGCTGAGTTTAGGATTATTGGCGTCTATACCAGTAAAAGATGACAAACTGGCAACCGATGGATCTTTTAAAATTTGTGCAGCTACGTTTTGCTGACGTTCGCTCATTGTCTGAAAAGAAATATCATCGGGCGCTTCAGTGACGACCTGAATCACACCACTATCCTGTACAGGAAAGAATCCTTTGGGAATCATCCAGTACAAAACGCCGGCTAAAACTATAGTGCTGAGCATGATCCCGAGCATTAACGGCTGATGTTTAAACACCCACTGTAATGCCTTTGCGTAACGATCAATAATTTTATCTAGACTCCAGCGGCTATGCTTTTGATTATGTTTTTTATTTTTAAGTAAGTAAGCGCACATCATTGGCGTAAGGGTTAAAGACACCACTAGAGAAAGTGCAATGGCTGCCGCTAAGGTCACGGCAAATTCATGGAATAAACGTCCGACCACATCGCCCATAAACAGTAATGGAATCAAAACTGCAATTAAGGAAATCGTTAATGAAATTAGAGTAAAACCAATTTCTTTTGATCCTTTGAGTGCAGCATCTAGCAGGCTTGCTCCTGCTTCACGGTGCCGTGTAATATTTTCTAGCATGACAATCGCATCATCAACCACAAAACCCGTGGCAATGGTCAGCGCCATCAACGTGAGATTGTTGATAGAAAAACCTAGAAAATACATCAGTACAAATGTACCAATAATCGATAAGGGCACTGCAATACTTGGAATAATGGTCGCTGACAAATTCCGTAAAAACAGAAAAGTTACCATTACCACCAAACACACGGCAAAAACCAATTCCTTTTGTACATCACCAATCGAACTACGAATACTTTCGGTACGATCTGTCAGAACCCGAATCTTGACATTTTCAGGCAGATTTTTTTGCAGTTCAGGCAAAATATTTTTGATCTGGTCAACAACCTGAATTACATTGGCATTAGGTTGACGTTGTACATTAATTAAAATAGCAGACTCACGATCTGCCCACGCTGCCATATAGCGGTCTTCACTTCCTTGTTTCACCTGTGAGACGTCTTTAAGGCGAATCGGTGCGCCATTATTCCAGCGTAAAATCAAATTTTCATATTCTGCAATAGAACCCATCTGATCATTGGCATCCAGCATGGTGGTGCGATATGGCCCATCAAAACTACCTTTCGGCTGATTGGCATTAGCAGAATTAATCACTGAACGAACATCTTCAGCACTTATTTTATAGGCCGCCAAGGCAGTTGGATTCATTTGCACACGTATCGCAGGACGTTGCCCACCCACCAAACTCACCATTCCCACACCCGATAACTGCGATAACTTCTGTGCAATACGAGTATCAACCATGTCGTAAACGGTCGTGAGTGGCAAAGTTTCTGAACTTACCGCCAAGGTAATTACAGGCACATCCGCAGGATTTACTTTTCGATAGACAGGCGATGTGGGCAAATCATTGGGCAATTTACTGCTTGCGGTACTCAGCGCAGATTGTACTTCTTGCTCAACCACTCCTAACTCGGCACTGAGTTCAAACTGTAAGGTGATGACTGATGCACCGACAGCGCTATTGGAAGACATCTGTTTAAGTCCAGCAATTTTGCCCATTTCACGCTCAAGCGGCGCAGTAATGGTTCGCTGAACCGTATCTGGATTTGCACCAGGTTGAAAGGTATAGATCTGAATAATCGGATAATCGACTTGTGGTAAAGCAGAAACAGGAAGGAACCGCCAAATCATCAAGCCACTAAACAAAAGTGCCAGCATCAATAATGTGGTTGCAACGGGTCGTAAAATAAAAAATCTCGACATATTCATTGAACTTATCCACGTGCTGTTTGTGTGGATGCCAATGAAACGGTGGCGTCCTGTACCACTTGAGCTTCTTTACCCTCCGAAAGACGATCAATTCCCTCTAAAACGACACGTTCATTACCTTGTAATCCCTCTAAAATCTCGGTCTGGCCATTCGAACTCATACCCAGTTTAAGCATTCGAATTTCAGCCTTATTGTCTTTATTAATGATATACACATAGGTACCTTTCGCGCCGTTTTGAATCGCATCGGTCGGAATGTTGATTGCATTTTGAATGGTTTTAGCGTTTAAACGAACATTGACAAACTGATTTGGAAATAACGCATCATCACGATTTTTAAACGTGGCTTTTATTTTTAAAGTGCCTGTATTGGTATCGATCTGATTATCAAATGCCTCCACATATCCAGTCGCAAGTTGTTTTTTCTCTGCACGATCCCAAGCACTGACTTTGACTTGTTCTCCCTTTTGCAGACTTGCGCGTAACATATCCAAATAGTTTTCAGCGATTGCAAATTGGACATAGATCGGATGTACCTGTGTAATGCTGACCAACCCTGCGTCTTCATTGGCTTGTATTAAATTGCCTGTATCTTTTTGTTTAAAACCAACTCGACCTTCAATTGGCGCATAAATCTTGGTATAGGAAAGTTGTAATTTCGCTGCATCAACCTGCGCTTGATTGGCCTGAACTTGACCTTTGAGCTGATTGACTAGCGCTTGTTGCTGTTCAACCTGTTGTCTGGCAATAGAGTCCTGTTTAAACAACAATTGATAGCGCGCCAGTTCACTCTCAGCATTACGCAATTGTGCAAGATTTTGTTGCTGTGTCCCTTGTGCTTGAGCTAAAGCCACCTGAAATGGCGCTGGGTCAATTTGCACCAGAAGTTGACCTTTGCTGACGTATTGACCTTCTTTAAAATAAATCTTTTGTAAAACACCTGCTACCTGACTTTGCACTTTTACCAAATGCGTGGGAAGCACTGTCCCAATCGCTTTAATTTCAAACTGTAAATCATTTCGTTGTACAGATATCACCCTGACAGGTACAGGCTTGCTCCACTGGCTGTATTCCTGTGTCGGAACTTGGCTCAATTTCCACCAGTAAATTGCGAATGCAATCACCATAATGACAATTGCCCATAGCACAAACGATTTTGTATTTTTTGGGAGAGTTCGAGATTTTTTTTCAATATTTAACGGTTGTTCTATCATTACATTCACTTAAATCGCTATCAATATAGGCCAAATCATCCTCATCCTGCTTCCCCTTAAAAGCATGTTTAATTGGACGAAAATTGCATTTGTATTAACTAAGACGTTTCAATCAGCAAAAAAGGATCAATCTTCATGTAAAGAATTGTATATTATTTTTATAAACGATTCTCGTTATCATTATAGTGGAATTTTTAATCTAATCTTGGATTTTTTTGACTAAGATAGAGCATAAAAAAGATGTCAGGATACTTATGTAATTGTAAAAATTATTGTGCTCAAAAAGCAAAATCAGATCATTTGTCATCACCTCTGTTTAAATTACAAAATAATTGGAATCAGAGCATTTAAAAGAACATAGCAAATACCAACAGTAGATACCTGAGTTTAATTTGTGATTTTAAGCTTGTAATCGCTATTGTCTTAGGTGATGCAAATATATTAAATCATTCTCAAGCCAAAATTTTATATGGGGTATGTTGAGGGATAAAAGCACAGACAAAAAAAAAGCCCTTGTAAAAACAAGGGCTTTTTTAGATATTTGGCGGAAGCGGTGTCCGTCTAACAGTAG
>NZ_KB849628.1:0-194000 GCF_000368685.1 Acinetobacter baylyi DSM 14961 = CIP 107474
TGATCCGGAGATGTCTGAATGGGGAAACCCACTTATCATAAGATAGGTATTGCATGATGAATACATAGTCATGCAAGGCGAACGAGGGGAAGTGAAACATCTCAGTACCCTTAGGAAAAGAAATCAATTGAGATTCCCTTAGTAGCGGCGAGCGAAAGGGGAACAGCCCATTAAGTTGTGTGTGTTCTAGTGGAACGCTCTGGGAAGTGCGAACGTAGAGGGTGATATTCCCGTACACGAAAGGGCACACACAATGATGACGAGTAGGGCGAGGCACGTGAAACCTTGTCTGAATATGGGGGGACCATCCTCCAAGGCTAAATACTCCTGACTGACCGATAGTGAACCAGTACCGTGAGGGAAAGGCGAAAAGAACCCCTGTGAGGGGAGTGAAATAGATCCTGAAACCGCATGCATACAAGCAGTGGGAGCCGACTTGTTCGGTGACTGCGTACCTTTTGTATAATGGGTCAGCGACTTATATTCAGTAGCAAGGTTAACCGCATAGGGGAGCCGTAGGGAAACCGAGTCTTAATAGGGCGTATAGTTGCTGGGTATAGACCCGAAACCAGGCGATCTATCCATGAGCAGGTTGAAGGTTGGGTAACACTAACTGGAGGACCGAACCCACTGTCGTTGAAAAGCCAGGGGATGACTTGTGGATAGGGGTGAAAGGCTAATCAAGCCTGGTGATAGCTGGTTCTCCCCGAAAGCTATTTAGGTAGCGCCTCGGACGAATACCATAGGGGGTAGAGCACTGTTTCGGCTAGGGGGTCATCCCGACTTACCAAACCGATGCAAACTCCGAATACCTATGAGTACTATCCGGGAGACAGACTGCGGGTGCTAACGTCCGTAGTCAAGAGGAAAACAATCCAGACCGCCAGCTAAGGCCCCAAAATCATAGTTAAGTGGGAAACGATGTGGGAAGGCATAGACAGCTAGGAGGTTGGCTTAGAAGCAGCCACCCTTTAAAGAAAGCGTAATAGCTCACTAGTCGAGTCGGCCTGCGCGGAAGATGTAACGGGGCTAAAACTATGTGCCGAAGCTGCGGATGTAACTTTAAGTTACGTGGTAGGGGAGCGTTCTGTAAGCCGATGAAGGTGGATTGAGAAGTCTGCTGGAGGTATCAGAAGTGCGAATGCTGACGTGAGTAACGACAAAACGGGTGAAAAACCCGTTCGCCGAAAGACCAAGGGTTCCAGTCCAACGTTAATCGGGGCTGGGTGAGTCGACCCCTAAGGCGAGGCCGAAAGGCGTAGTCGATGGGAAATTGGTTAATATTCCAATACTTCTGTGTAATGCGATGAGAGGACGGAGAAGGTTAGGTCAGCCTGGCGTTGGTTGTCCAGGTGGAAGACAGTAGGCATGCATCTTAGGCAAATCCGGGGTGCTCTATGCTGAGAGTCGATAGCAAGCTAGTTTACTAGCGAAGTGGCTGATACCATACTTCCAAGAAAAGTCTCTAAGCTACAGTTACACAGGAATCGTACCCGAAACCGACACAGGTGGTCAGGTCGAGTAGACCAAGGCGCTTGAGAGAACTCTGCTGAAGGAACTAGGCAAAATGGTACCGTAACTTCGGGAGAAGGTACGCTGTTGATGGTGATGGGACTTGCTCCCTGAGCGATTGACAGCCGCAGAAACCAGGCCGCTGCAACTGTGTATTAAAAACATAGCACTCTGCAAACACGAAAGTGGACGTATAGGGTGTGATGCCTGCCCGGTGCTGGAAGGTTAATTGATGGGGTTAGCGTAAGCGAAGCTCTTGATCGAAGCCCCAGTAAACGGCGGCCGTAACTATAACGGTCCTAAGGTAGCGAAATTCCTTGTCGGGTAAGTTCCGACCTGCACGAATGGCATAATGATGGCGGCGCTGTCTCCAGCAGAGGCTCAGTGAAATCGAATTCGCCGTGAAGATGCGGTGTACCCGCGGCTAGACGGAAAGACCCCGTGAACCTTTACTGCAGCTTGACATTGAACTTTGACCTTACTTGTGTAGGATAGGTGGGAGGCTTTGAAGATGGGACGCCAGTTCCATTGGAGCCATCCTTGAAATACCACCCTGGTAATGTTGAGGTTCTAACTCTGCCCCGTAATCCGGGGCGAGGACCATGTCTGGTGGGTAGTTTGACTGGGGCGGTCTCCTCCTAAAGAGTAACGGAGGAGTACGAAGGTGCGCTCAGCGTGGTCGGAAATCACGCGTAGAGTATAAAGGCAAAAGCGCGCTTAACTGCGAGACCCACAAGTCGAGCAGGTACGAAAGTAGGTCTTAGTGATCCGGTGGTTCTGTATGGAAGGGCCATCGCTCAACGGATAAAAGGTACTCTGGGGATAACAGGCTGATACCGCCCAAGAGTTCATATCGACGGCGGTGTTTGGCACCTCGATGTCGGCTCATCTCATCCTGGGGCTGAAGCAGGTCCCAAGGGTATGGCTGTTCGCCATTTAAAGAGGTACGCGAGCTGGGTTTAGAACGTCGTGAGACAGTTCGGTCCCTATCTACCGTGGGCGCTGGAAATTTGAGAGGATCTGCTCCTAGTACGAGAGGACCAGAGTGGACGAACCTCTGGTGTACCGGTTGTGACGCCAGTCGCATCGCCGGGTAGCTATGTTCGGAAGGGATAACCGCTGAAAGCATCTAAGCGGGAAGCCTACCTCAAGATAAGATTTCCCTAGGAATTTATTCCTCTAAAGAGCCGTTCAAGACTAGGACGTTGATAGGTTGGATGTGGAAGCATAGTGATATGTGAAGCTGACCAATACTAATTGCTCGTGAGGCTTGACTATACAACACCCAAACAGTTGTTGTATGCAAGATAAATTCATACAAATGATCAATTCAAACTTGATTTAGTTAATGAACTAGTTACAATACCGACTCAATAGTCCAATCCGTTAAACTCATTTGGTACAAAGTACGGCACACACTGTGAAATACAATCCACAGTCAAAATAAGACCCGAAAATGTCCATAAACAGTTTGCTGGCGACAATAGCAAGAGTGAACCACCTGATCCCTTCCCGAACTCAGAAGTGAAACCTCTTCGCGCTGATGGTAGTGTGGCGTTAGCCATGTGAGAGTAAGTCATCGCCAGCTTTTAAATATAAAAGCCCCCTGAATCAAAATCAGGGGGCTTTTTTTATGCAAAGAAATAAATTAAGTAGAAAGAAATAGAAAAAGAAATCAATCACACATAGAACTAAACAGTAAAAAAGGGCTCAAGCCCTTTTTTAGTACGGTTAAATAATGATTATTGACCCTTCCACTGATCAATAAATGCCATGGTTAACTTCGCTGCATTGCGTTGCGCAATTCCTGATCCAGAAAGATATATGACTTAACTCATTTTAAACAACTTAACTAAAAAACACTTCATCCTATTCCAATCTTTACTTAAGATAAATGAAGTTAAAATTGAGCAGTAATTCGTGCAATTTAAAATTATCAAAGCCCAAGAGTTAGAGAAGCAGCAGCGAGAAAAAATTGCTGAGTTATGTTTTGCTGCTTTTGAGGAAGATCCTTGGAGCCAATATGCATTTATGCAAAATGCTTTTCATATTATAGGTTTGTTAGGTGAGGATATTGTGTCACATGCTTTATGGACTGATAGAGTTTTCACATTAAATAATCATGTCACTTTAAAAACTGCATATATAGAATATGTGACTACTGATTCCACCATGCGTGGAAGAGGTTTAGCATCAAAATTATTAATGTATTTAATTAATATTTTAACAACTAAGAAATATGAACTTGCCGCCTTACAACCAGAAGTTGAGGCATTCTACAGAAAGCTAGGTTGGGTTTCTTGGGGAGGAAATTTATATATCAAACATAATATTTCTATTTATAAAACAGATGGAATTGAAGTCATGCTTTATCCATTGAGTGGTGGGCTAAAAGATCAGATAGTTTGTAGTTTAAAAAATGATAAGATCTGTACAGATTGGAGAGAAGGAGAACTTTGGTAGTTTATTTGACAAGATTATTATGATTCAGAATAATGATTTGGAATCATTCCAAATCTAATAAGGATTAAGATGTCTACCGATCAAGAGTTTAAAGCACCAGCAAATTTGGGCATAGCAGTATATTCAAATAATGCAGAAGCAATTGGAAATACGCCTTTAGTACGCATTAATCGTATTATTAAAACTGGTGCAACGGTTTTAGGTAAAGTTGAGAGTCGAAACCCTGCATTCTCAGTAAAATGCCGCATTGGTGCTGCTTTAATTGCAGATGCAGAGAAACGTGGTGTATTAAAATCTGGTATGCATATTGTTGAACCGACTAGTGGCAATACAGGGATTGCTTTAGCTTTTGTTGCAGCTGCAAAAGGTTACCCGATTACCTTAACCATGCCAGCAAGTATGAGTCTTGAGCGCCGAAAAGTGCTTAAAGCTTTCGGTGCAAACTTGGTTTTGACAGAACCAGCAAAAGGAATGAAAGGTGCAGTGGAGGAAGCAGTACGATTGGCGACAGAACAGCCAGATATATATTTCCTGCCACAACAGTTCGAAAATCCAGCTAACCCTAAAATTCACGAACAAACCACAGGGCCAGAAATTTGGGATGCAACCAATGGGCAAGTTGATATTTTAGTCGCTGGAGTTGGTACAGGCGGCACAATTTCAGGTATTTCGCATTATTTTGAAAAAGTTCAGAATAAACCCATTTATTCAGTTGCAGTTGAACCTGCAGAATCTCCGATTATCACTCAGACCAAGCGTGGTGAGGAGATTACACCTGCACCTCATAAAATCCAAGGTATTGGCGCCAATTTTATTCCAAAGAATCTGGACTTAGATATTGTAGATGAAGTCATGCCCATCACTAGTGATGAAGCATTGGAATGGGCTCGTAAATGTGCGACTCAAGAAGGAATTTTGGGGGGTATTTCATGTGGTGCAGCCTTAGCTGCTGCTGCAAAAATTGCAGAACGACCTGAAAATGAAGGTAAAACTATTGTTGTGATTTTACCAGATAGCGGTGAACGCTACTTATCTTCTGTATTATTTGAAGGTATGTTTGAGGAATAGAAAAAATATATTCACTCATGTAACAGCATGCCTAGTCTAAAATCTTTTATAGGTATGCTGCAATACATCTGAGCAAGTATTAAAATAGCCTAAGCTAATCAAAGCTCTTTTTTAAGAGATTTCTCAAAACGTTTTACTGAACGTGCATATTTTTTTGCTTTGTGGCGTGTCCAGAAACTAGATTTATAACCTGTTGGACCAACATTATAATAAGCACTAGCTTTAAACCAACTTCCAGCAATTTGATTGTAATGACCTAAAATGTAAGCACTGCATTGGATATTGGTATATTCATCTGAGAGATTTCCTGGACATGATTGTTGCCAGTAGCTTGGAATAATTTGTGCTAAACCAATTGCTCCACCAGAGGAACGAGCATAAGAATTATAATTCGATTCCTGACGAATAGTCGCTGCAATGAGTAGAGGAGGTACTTCATAACGATCTGCACTTTGGATAATCATCGGAGATAAGCGATTTGCTGTAGATGGCGAAACAGCATAAGCTTTTTGAAGTCCATTAGATAGTTTGGAAGAGCGTTGTGCTAAAGTTCCACTATGTGGCCCAAGTGCGGTACAACCTGTAAATAGAATACACGTAGATAAGCTAAACAGTACTTTCTTCGAATAAAAATTTCTATAATTTTTTAGTTTCAAGTGAGGTTGAAAATAAGAGATCAAGATAAACAACCCATCCAAAAATTTGATTCTTGGATGGTAGTTTGCTGTTATTCATACGTCAATATTTGATAACTTTTCAATAACAAGAGAAAAATCATACATTGTTTTAAATATTATTTTACGATTACTCACTCCTAATCAATGAATCGAATCTCGAAATTGAAGTCAAATTTTCCAATTTAGCTCCACCAATATCTTAAAATATGAAAGAAAATTGGTGCGGAGAAACAAATGGAATCGATGCGGTCTAGCATTCCACCATGACCTTGTATCAGTTGTCCCCAATCTTTAACACCACGGTCGCGTTTAATGGCGGACATTACCAGGCCACCGAAGAAGCCAAAAATACAGACAATCAGTCCAATAAGTGCGGCTTGCCAATAATTAAAAGGAGTAAGCCATTTGAGTGTGATACCTAGTAATGTTGCTAATATGATACCCCCCAATAATCCTTCTACGGTTTTAGATGGCGATAATACAGGCGCAACTTTATGTTTACCAAATAATTTTCCACATACATATTGTAATACATCAGATGTCTGTACCACGATAATCAACCAGATTGCGAGCCATATTTTATCACCATAAAACTCTGGCAATTTTAGATTAAGTAATGCAGGCACGTGTGAAATGCAGAACACACTCACCATGAGGCCCCATTGGATTTTTGCACTGCGCTCTAAGAAATGGGTAGTATCTTCCTGCTTTAAACTGGCGATTGGAATCAGTAAAAATACATAAAGCGGAATAAAAATTGAGTAAAGACCGTACCAATTGATATAGACCAAGTAATATTGGTAAGGAATAACAAAATAAAAGGCGATTAATAAAGGGAAATAATCTCCGCGGCGTGTGGGTAAGAGACTAATGAATTCACGTAAAGCAAATAGCGAAATCAAACCAAATAACACAATAAAAGCCATTTTCCCCAAAAGGATTGCAGCGGCAAGTACAATTAGCATGACCCACCAAGCGTTGATTCTGGCATTTAAATTATCGATAACTGGAGATAGGGTATCGCCTGAGCGGAGTTTTAAAATAAATCCAACAGCTGATGCGAAAACTAGAATTGCAGCAAAAATACCAAAAATTAGATAAGTCTGTTGTAGATTATTGATCATTGATATTCAGCCTGTTTAAGTTTTACAAGTTCTTCCTTTGCATATTGGAGAAATGTTTGCTTATCTAATGTTTTAATATCTTTTAATGGACATCCAAAAATAACGGTGGAAAGTAAAGGCAGTGGAATAAATGCGCCTTTGGGCATGACTCTTTTCAAATTGGAGATCCATACAGGAACAATTTCAACCTGTGGAAATTCCTGACTTAGATAATACAAACCACTTTTAAAATCTAAAAGTTCTACATCATCATTGAGATTCCGTGTTCCTTCAGGGAAAAAAATAATTGAATATCCCTGAGCAAGTACTTCTTTTACAGGTTGCAATGGGTCTTCATGATTTTCACGTTGACGTTGAATCGTCACACCAGAAAAAGTATCTTGGATCAAAAAGCGACGAAAGCCATCTTTTAACCAGTAATCCGAAGCAGCAATAGGACGAGTTTGTCGTCTTATCGGTTTAGGTAAGGATGACCAAAGTAATATAAAATCGATGTGACTATTATGGTTGGCGTAATAAATCCGCTGTTTCAGTCCTGGTTCACATCCAACCCATAGGCTCCGTGCACCCGTCAATAATCTTGCGCTACGACGAGTCAAAAATGCAATAAATCTGGCAAATAATTGACTGACTAAAGACTTTTGTTTTAAAGAATCAATTGAATTCGATGGAGATGATTTCATTATTTTTCTCAAATTAATATTCAGAGAATAGGCCAATTAATACAATGAGCAATATATATTGAATAATTAGCAGCAATATCTGGATTTTGAATAATTTTAAGCAGCCTTTAAAACGATTATCCCAAGAACGTCCTGTTTTACTTACAGGCATCAGTTTCAAATCAAGCATTGTTTGATCGAATTGTTGCGTGAGTTGATCAGATGAAACCTTTTGAGACAATTGATACTGTAATAAAGATTGTAGTAGATCGCCATCAAATTTTACTCTTAGTGAAATATAATGATGGATAAATAAAGCAAGAAAATTCAGCGTGAGAAGCAGCCAGTATTGTAGTGATGATGCGCCATAAAACAATAACAAGGTGGTAGATACAATAAATGCAACATAGCCAGAAAGTAAAAGGTAATTTGTCTGACCCAGTAAACGTGATAGCACAATCCAATGCATATTCATGGTACAGACTCCATAAGTCTGAGCTGATAAAGGTTAATCTGTTCAATTTGCTGTTCGCTAAGCTTAACCCATGGGCGTGCAACACGAATGAATTGTAGGGCATTTTTGATATTTACTGCCTGTTGGTTCTTAATCAGCCAAGCGCATAAAACTGCTGTACTACGGGAATATCCCAAAGCGCAATAAATAAGAATTGAAGGGTGTGCATGTTGTTGTGACTGTTGAATCAGTTTTTCAAATGCTTCAACTGCGTACTGGAGTTGATCTGCTTGTACAGCAATCAGATCAAGGGTCAAATATTGCTGATAGGTACTTTGTGTAGCAACGGGCAGTTCAGCACAACAATCAAAAATTGCAGTATATTTTGTCGTGTGCGCTTGTGAAGGAATACGACCAAGAAAAATTTTTAGCTGACTATGCTTATGCTCAAATATCAATGAATCTTCAGGATGTTTCTTTGTCCATAGCCGACTGTTAAGCCAAGCAAACACTAGATATGGTCCAAATAAAATAAGTGCTGCTATGGTCATTTTTCCGTTAGCTTGCTTTTGGAAAAAATGAGGTCGAACCAAAATATAGGCCAGACTCACCAGAAATAAACTTAAAGCAGGATAAAATAACCAGAGCGCCCAATTTCGGATTTGCCAAGCGATGATACATAGCACAATTGCACCTAGCAGATAATAACTAGCGAGCTTAAAATGCTTGATTGTTCTCACTTGATGAATCTGGGTTTGATAGGGGGCTTTAACGTAAAGTGGAAAAAACCATAGACATAAAGCACCTACAATTATCCCTGTTGGGATATCAATAAAATGATGCTGCCAAGTTGTTAAAACTGATAGTCCAATCAAGCATGACCAAATATCAACGACCCATCGACATGATGAAGCAACATGACGACGATAAAAATCCCATAAAATGATGAGTAACACAATATGCAGGGAAGGCGCCTGATTAAAGGGTTTATCAAAACCCATCAGAATATTAAACCAGAGACCAAAAAAACCATGTAGTTCTGGGCGTTCAAAGCTGAATTTGAGAGGAAATAGTAAGAAGCAACTGATTGAAATGAGTTGTGCCGTGAATAGTCTTAAAGCATGCTGTTTGAGTTCAAACTTATTCCAGCAAAGTAATAAAGACAGACCATAAAAAAGATCGATTGACCAGTAGGGAATAATTGTCCAAGGCCAAAGAGGAATCAACTGTTCCCATTCAAAAACAATACTGCGAACCTGTGTTAAACCCGCAGCATACTGATTGGAAAAGCCATAACTGAGAAAGAAAAAGGGCGCAAGTATAACGAGGCACAATATCCCCCATTTCCATGTCCCTGACTGTTTTTGTAATTGTTGCTGCATGCAATCAACCTTAAATTATATTTTTTGTGCAATTGAAACAGTAAAGATTCCGAATTGATCAATATATTGATCAATCTTTTTAAATCCAGCCTGTTCAACCAGTGCATCCATTTCGGCCTGTGATCTTAAACGCATGACCCATGCTTCACCCTTTCGATGAGAGGTAAGGGCACGTGCAATAAACTCCTGCTGAGGATGCCAGATTTGTCCGGTATAAATTAGATAGCCACCTGTTTCAATCGCTTGGGAAAGACCAGACAGAGATTGACGCAACAGATCATTGTCACTAAATAGCTCATACAGTCCAGATACCACTGCTAAGTTGACTTGTGGCTCAATACTAGCCAGTGAAGCTTGATCAAATGCATCTCCAAGCTGAAACGTAGCAATATCCTCTAAACCTTTGGAATGGATGAGTCTATTGCCAGATGCTACGTTAAGCTCACTATAATCTCTCAGTAAAATTGATTGCGGACGTTTAGAGATTTTTGCCACTGCGTCGAGAATATAGCGACCGTGTCCTGCTGCGATATCCAGAATTTTAAGTGGTTGATCTGCCGCGATCAATTTTTCTGCATAGACTGGAAGTAATTGCTCGATATGTTGTTTACGAATTCGAATTCCACGCCAGCCAATCGCATTTAAGTATTGTCGGTCAATCATTTTGCCAAGAATATTTGTGCTTTCAGGTTGGTCACGGTATACAAAGTCGAGTGTGCTCCCAGAATCATAGCCTGTATCTTCACCAATTTTGAGGCCTTGTGAAAAACGACTACCAATTTTTAGATTTTTTTTGGTTAAATTCCAGAACCAGTATTTCCATGAATTTTTAGGTAAAGGCGCACTCAGTTGTTCGGCGATTGCACAGCTTGGTCCAATTTTATCCGCATGAACGATCTCGATGGGCTGATGATTTTCTGCAAAACTTTGCTGCACAAAACGACGAATCTTATCAAATGCAATACTTCGGTGTTTTTCACCCAAAGTATCATGGTAAAAACCTTCTAAGATATGAAACTCTTTTTGTGGATGAGGTAAGCGCTCGTAAAATAAACGTTGTGGTTTTTGATGAACAACATAATCTGAACCAGAGCAAAGCACCTGGGTGGGTACAAAAATATTTTGTGCATCCTCTACAATACGTTTAGACGCATCATATAAACCAAGTAACATGCGTACTGAAATAGCTTTGGCAATTTGTGTGTCGGTGTCATATTCGGCAGCACGTTGTTCATCATGAGTCAGCATTTTTGCTTTGACATAACTGGTGATAAAGAAATTACCACGCAATTTACTCAGCAGTGTTAATCCTGGCTTGGCGAACGGTACATACAGTTTGATATCGAAAGCGGGTGAGGCAAGACATAAGGCACGTATTTTGGGTGCGTAATCATGTACCCATGTTGCAGCCAGAACAGCACCCACGCTTTGTCCAATCACGACCATATTGGATGGCTGAATCTGATAAGTATCTGTGAGATGTTGAACGAAAGACTGAATATCTTTTACACAGGCAGAAAAACTGGGTGCATCACCACGCTCGCCTGGTGAGTGACCATGACCACGGGCATCCCATGCAAAAAAGTCAAAATCTGGAAGTTTCAATTCATCAACCAGATGTGCCATTCGTTGCGAATGTTCATGTCCCCGATGAAATAATACAATCGCTTTTTGCTCAGGATTATCAGAAGCAGCCCAACGTTGATAAAATAAACTGGTTCCATCGTGACTTATAAATTGATGTTGTGTATTGTTATGCATCATTATGATCTCAAAATAAAAATTAGGTTACCGTAATTGCATTCTTTACGCGGTTATAAATTGTGATAAATAACAGAATGGTCATCATAGCTAAAAGACCATTTGTGACATAGCTGATGGTTTGATAGGAAATGATAGAATCAAGATAAGATGCCATGATGCTCCAGATAGCCAATAAACTAAACCAAAAAGCACGATCACTTTTGCCCATAGGTCCATCGTAACGACGCATTTGACCAATTAAAGGTGCCATTACACCTGTGTATTCACTCAGAATTGCTAGAAAAATGACGAATAAAAGCAGTGGTGTAGAAATAAAACTGATGACCATAAAGCAAGCATAGAGTGCTGTATCTGAAATCACATCGCAAAGCTCATTCAGATAAGCACCTAACTGTGTTTGCTGGTTAAACTCTCGTGCCAACATGCCATCAATGGCATTAAAAGCCATGCGAATTAACATCCAAAAAGGAATAAGTAAAAATCCGATATAGTGATGCGTATCTTGTCTATAGACATAAAATAAAGCACATCCAAGCACCAGTGAAATTATCATCGCAAGAATAGTGACCTGATTTGCCGTGATTCCACGTGCATACAAGTATTTTACTAAAGGGCGTAATAGGTTTTGAAACGCTGGTTTTAATTGATAAATAGATGGCATTGTTATTTTTAAAATAGTGATTTAAATCGTATTTTAATCATGTCTATAAATAAGTTACAAGAAAGAAGTGATTTTAAATAGCCTAAGCAAATTTGATTATGCTTTGAAAGAACTTATAATTAAATTTATTTTGGCTTTAGATAGACAATGACACCAGCTTGCAAATTACTTAAAACCAATAAGATTGAATACAGTATTCATGAATATGAACATGATCCAAATGCAAAAAGTTTTGGTCTTGAAGCTGCCGAAAAGTTGAATCTTGATGTAGAAGAAGTCTTTAAAACTTTGCTGGTAACCGATGATAAAAATCACTATGTTGCAATTTTACCTGTCAATCATCAGCTTAATCTAAAAAAAGTGGCGGGAGCATTCGGTTGTAAAAAGCTGCATATGGCTGATCCAAAGGATGCAGAACGACTTACTGGCTATCTGGTGGGAGGAATTAGTCCACTTGGTCAGAAAAAGCGTCTTAAAACCGTCATTGATGCTTCGGCTGAAAGCAAACATAAAATATATGTCAGTGGTGGAAAACGTGGACTCGATATTGGCGTAGCACCACAAGCGATTGCAAAAATATTAGGTGCGCAGTTCGTTGATATTCTTGATCAGTGATCTTTGCAGAAAGATGAAGATAAATCATTAAGATGGTTTAGCTTAAATTTTAGGATAGTTGTCATCCAATCGTCATTCAAGCCAGATATTTTAAGTCAAAATTTTTGAATGACTGAAGACAATGAAGACTAGCAACATACTGAAGTTTTTAATGGCAACTGGCGGAATGCTTGTTTTAAGTGCTTGCAACGATAATCATGATAACAATAGCACCTCTGATCGTTCTGCAACAGTAGAAACTTCAGCGTATGTTCAAACCAAAACTCCCTATAAACCTCAGCAAGATTTAAACACCTATCAGGCTGCACCAACAGGATTCCAGCCTGTTTTCACTGAGCTGGTTGCGCGTCATGGTTCGCGTGGTTTATCTAGTATGAAATATGATTTGGCACTTTATAATCTCTGGAAACAAGCCAAAACTGAAAATGCATTAACGCCACTGGGTGAACAGCTTGGCGCTGATATTGAAGCAATAATGAAAGCCAACATCTTGCTGGGGTATGGTGTGGCAGGAATCCGTCAGTTTGGTTATGGTAATGAAAGCCAATTGGGTATTGAGGAACATCGAGGGATTGCAGATCGTTTATTACAGCGTTTACCTCAATTGTTCAATACCTCTACTCTAGGACAAATGGATATTGCTGTACAAAGTTCTGGAGTAGATCGTGCAGTAGATAGTGCCAAATTTTTTACCAATGAATTGATCGTGAAACGACCTGATCTTCAAGAAAAAATTCGTCCAGTGAGCTATGCGAGTTTAAGTAGCGATACCTACCCATCGATTGACGATCAAGGAGTTGATCGCTTTTTGCTTTATTTTCATAGTTTAAATAAAACAACAGATTTGAGCCAAATTAATTCAACGCTTAGACAAAATATCTATGATGCCAGCCTGAAGTATCAGGATTTTGAAGAAAATGATGCGGATCTAAAGCAAAAATTAAAAGAATTATCAAGCAATAACAATGCTCAACAAATCGCGTTGAAAGTACTGACACCGTTGTTTAAAGATGAGTTTATTCAGAAATTAGGTAGTCAGGGCTATACCTTTAGCAATACGGGATCATTTACGACGACAGCTTCAAATGGCACCCAAATCACTGAAAAAGGCAAAGGCAAAAATACCATAGCAAGTACAGTAGACGCAGCAGCATACCTATATGAATTGTACTCAATTGCACCTGGGATGAAAAAAGAATTAGGCAATACAGATTTCACAAAATATATGCCAATAGACGCCGCCAAATTTTATGCAGAATATAATGATGCGCAGGATTTCTACGAAAAAGGCCCAAGCTTTACTGAGTCCAATCAAGTAACCAGCAATATTGCAAATGGACTCAAACAGGATTTCTTTGCTCAAGTAGATCAGGTGATCAATAAACAACAGCAGCACAAGGCTGTTTTACGATTTGCCCATGCTGAGATCATTATACCGCTTGCAACAGCATTTGAACTCAAAGGGATGATGACACCTTTAGCGCTGAATCAAACTTATAGCTATAGTACAAGTACTTGGCGTGGCGAAGATATTTCTCCTATGGCAGCCAATATGCAATGGGATATATATCAAAATGCACAAGGGTATACCTTGGTAAAAATGCTGTATAACGAAAAAGAAACTTTATTTAAGTCAAGTTGCGATTATGCCCGTTATAATTCAAGCAGCTTTTATTATGATTATCAAAAGCTTAAGCAGTGCTATGGCATTAACTAAAACTATCTAATCACTGAAATTTTTATTCGGGATATCACTAAAAAAGTGGGTGATATCCTTATTAGATAAAATTCATAATTCAAAATAAAAATCAACTATTTGAGTTGTTAATTAAGTTTGAGTTGCACAATCATAATGTTTTTGATCAAAAAAAAAGCAAAAATGTTTCATTTATTAAAATTTGTCCCTAAATAGCACATTATTCGTTAACCTAAAAATTAACAAATTATAAACAAAGGGGAAAATATATGCTGATTTTTCACAATTATTCTGTTCAGGGCGCGCTTTTTGATATGGATGGAACAATGTTTGATACTGAGCGGTTACGGTTTCAAACATTGAAACAGGCATCTCAAGAACTACTTGGGCAGACATTTTCTGATGATTATTTAATGCAATGTCTGGGCTTAAGCGCGACTACAGCAGAGCAGTTGGCAAAATCACAATATGGCGACGATGTACCTTACAAAGCAATTCGAAAGTGTGCCGATGACCTTGAGCTTGAGTGGGTGCGTAGAGATGGTGTTCCAATCAAAAAAGGCTTGGTACAGGTGCTTGAGCGCTTGAGAAAATCTGGCCTGCGTATGGCAGTAGCGACATCAAGCCGCCGTGCAATAGCAGAAGAATATTTGATTAATGCCAATGTATATAAGTTTTTTGATGTGCTGGTCTGCGGCGATGAAGTACAACAAGGCAAGCCACATCCTGAAATTTTTGAAAAAGCCGCGCAAAAACTCAATCTGGATCCTGCACAGTGCTTAATGTTTGAAGATTCAGAAAATGGCATAAGTTCTGCGCATGCGGCAGGTGGAATTACCATTTTACTCAAAGATATTAAATCGCCAAATGAACATATGTTAAGTAAGGCAAACTTTTATTTTGAGACGATGTACGACTGTTTGCTCAATCTTGATGATTATGTTCCCATTATGGACATGCCACTACTACAGGAAACATTTCCTCAAACCCTGAATCAACTTACCGTGGGGATTCATGGCTTTGGTGCAATTGGTGGTGGTTATATCGCACAGATTCTATCACATTGGGATGGTTATACACGCCCACAGCGGATTATTGCATCGACACGCAATAGTTTGTACCGCGAAGCTGTGAATGCCTTCGGTACTTATTCTATTCGCTACGGTCAAGTTTCATACGATGAACGAATCGAATATATGTCCATCATTGATGCCGATAACGAGCAGCACATGCTGGATATGTATTTGGAATCATCATTAATCGCGTTATGTATACCTGAGCACGCCGTTGCATCTGAGGCTAAAATTATTGCCAAAGGGCTATATGCACGCTATGCATCACAAACGATGCAGAATAACAATCCACTGACATTTCTAATTATCTTAAATAAAGTGGGTGCCAAAAAAATGGTGCTTGAACACATTCGTAAAGCGCTGGAAAATCTAGCAAACCTTGAAGTTGCAGACCAGATTATGGCTCAGCATTATTTTTGTGATACTGTGGTCAACCGTATGGTGTCCAAGCTTTCCGAACAAAATCTTTATCGACAACTGCAAATTAAATACAACTTTTTTAAACAGTATCAGTCAGATGTTGACGATGAAAATGTTGAAATTGAAGATACGGCCAAACTTTCAACTGCACAAGAACATCAAGCCTCGCTATATATTGATGATATGCGCCGTAATTTTCAGCCGAGTCACATTTTGCAAAGTATGGATTTGATTTTATTTAATAGCGAAATCGATATGCCAATTTATGTAGAAAATAATAGTCCATTGCTTGAAAAAATGCGCCAGATGATTGTGGTAGATAATATTGCGGATATTCAACTCATCAAGAATCGACTGTGGAATGGAACACATGCCATGCTGGCATGGTATGCCTCGTTATTGGGTCATGAAACCATTGGTGTTGCTATGGGGGATATTCGTATACAGAAAATGGTAAATAATCTGGTTGATGAGATTAAAGCTGGATTAGCTACCCAATTACCACATCGTGCCAAAGATCTGGATCGGCTTGCCAAGAGTTTTATTGTGTCATGCCAAAATGCCTATAAAGATCCTTGCCAGCGAGTGGCTCGTGATCCATTGCGTAAGTTGAACCCGAATGAGCGTGTATTAGGTTCTATTGTGAATAACCTTCGATATCATCAAACCGTAGATCAATTATTATGGGGAGCCAGCTTAGGGTATTTTTATGCAATTAAAAAGTTTGATATGAAGCCAGATGACATCTTTGAACACTTTGAATCAAACCTTGCGCAAATTGAGTTGGATATCGAAGATAAAAAAATAATCCAGCGTACGATACAACAGCATTTAGATCAGTTGATAGCTCAGCCTGATCTTTTGAAAAGTATAAATTTATTTGATTTGGATCAACAAGCACATTTGAACTGTGGCTAATGACTGAACATTATCTATAAAACTGATTCATTTAATTGATTTACACCAAAAATCTTACTTTATAAAAGTAGCTAGATTTTTGGTGTTTCTTTTAAGTTTGTTGATTTCACTACGATGAGTCTGGCTTATTTAAGCTATCTTCTCAATTTTATTTGAGGAGATTTATCTTGACTAAGCAAACTCATCATAAATTAAGCAAGAAGCTTAAAAATAATGTGTACCAAAAAGGGACCTACAATCACCATAAAGATGCCTGCAAGAACCATTGTTAAGCTGGCAATAACACCTTCATCTTTGCCTCGTTGATAGGCTTTGCTTGTTCCAAACCCGTGTGCTGCACTCCCCAAAGATGCACCATTGGCCAAATAAGATTTAAGCTTTAAGCCTGCGAGTACTAAATCACCAAACATCATTCCGACAATGCCTGTGATCATGGTGAATAAAATCACCAATTGCACTGATCCATCGATATGTTCGGTTAAGGCGATTGCAAAAGGGGTAGAAATTGAACGCGCCATGAGGCTTAGTGTGGTTGGTTGGTCAAAATGAAATAAACGAGCTAGATAAAATGCACTGATCATTCCTGCAGTCATTCCAACTAAAATACCAACAGAAATGGTAATAGCATGCGCTTTAATAATATTGCGATATTCATAAATTGGGATTGCAAATGCTACAGTGGTTGGACCGAGCATCCATACAATCCACTGGTTATCCTGCATATAAACGTCATAAGGAATATTAAAAGTGAGAAGAATTGCAATAATAATGACAGGAACTAAAATAGCGGGTGAAAAAGGTAAATACGGTAAACGACGGTAAATAGGTTTGGCGATAACATAACCCATAAGCGTTCCGAATAACCACAATAATGCAATATTCATGATTTCACTCCAGATCGTTGTTGATGGCCAGATCTATGATGTCGTTTAAGCCATGCTTCTAGCTTAAAACATATATGAACACTATAGGCAGTAAACACCATCACACAGATTGTCCCAAGTACGACAGCACTCAATAATTGCCAGCCTTCTGTGATGAATAATGTTTTGTAATTCATAAGACCGACGACACACGGAATAAAGAACAATACCAGTTCGCCCAAAATGAAATCAGATCCTGTCTTGATCCATTGAAGCTTGAATACACCACTGAGTAAGCCAATCAAGACCAGAAATAAGCCGACTACACCTGCTGAGATAGGTAAGTTTAGCCAGCGTTGCAATAAAGAGCCAACCCACCAAAACAGCATAAGTAATGCGATCTGAATAACAATTTGGACAAGATATAAACCACGTGACTGATACACGGTAGCACCTTTAAGCTGAGTGATTTTATAGGGAATAAATGTATTTTAGATCGACTTTTATGTCATATTATGAATAATAAAATTATAATTATTCTTTTATGGAATATTTTATGGATATTAAATCGCTTAAAATTTTTGTACAAATTATTCAGAGTCAAAGTTTTACTTTGGCAGCAGAACAGCTTTTTGTGACACAGCCAACAGTGAGTAAAGCCATTGCGGGTTTAGAAGAAGAATTGGGAACAACATTATTTAAAAAAGGGGAAGCTGGCCGAAAACGTGAAGTCGAACTGACTTACACAGGTCAACAAGTTTATCAGCATGCGCTAAACATACTTGATGAACAAAAGAAAATTTATGAAGTACTGGATGATATTAAACATCTGAAAAGAGGGAAGTTGACCTTAGGTTTGCCGCCGCTTGGTTCAGTTTTATTAACATCACTTATAGCAATTTTTCATAAGCAACATCCGAATATTGAACTCAAGTTTCTTGAGGTCGGTTCAAATACGATTGAGCAAGCGATTCTGGCGAAAACCATTGATGTTGGAATATTACTCAATCATATACATCCGCTTTTGGCTGTCATTCCAATTATTGATTCGCCGTTATGTTTATTATCACCCAGACATTCGCGCTGGAAGCATGCCAAAGGCATAACGCTGAACGATTTAAAAGATGAACAATTTTTACTTTATGATGATAGTTTTACACTTAATCATTTGATTATACAGGCGGCCAATCTGGAGGGCTTTGAACCTCATATTGTGTGTAAAAGCAGTCAATGGGACTTTATTGCCAAGCTCGTCGAGTCTGCTATGGGTATTGCTTTATTACCACAGATTTATTGTGAACAGCTCGATCAAGATAAATTTTCGATTACCCCTCTGATCAATACGCCGTTACGATGGACTTTAAGTATGGCATGGAATACTTCTGTTCCGATGACAGCCGCAACACGAGCATGGCTGGCCATCGTAGAACAGTATCGGCATGAAATTAAATTTTAACAAATAAAAAATTGAATAAAATACAAATTTATATATTATAAAAATATATAATGTTTATGGGCGAACATATGCATGACTTCTTATTGGCGTTCTTAGGTGGCTTGCTCTTGGGAACTGCTGTTGTGGGCTATTTATATATCAATGGTCGTATAGCGGGAATCAGTGGTTTAATGGCACAAATTCTTGATCCTAAAACTGTATTCAAAACGCCTGCAATCTGGTTTTTGTCGGGTCTCTTCATTACACCATTTATCTATAGCATGTTTATTGAAACAGAAATTAAGATTACAGCAAATCCTTATATGCTGATCATCGCGGGATTGCTCGTCGGAATTGGGACGCGAATGGGATCTGGATGTACCAGTGGGCATGGTATCTGCGGAATGAGTCGATTATCAAAACGCTCAATTGTTGCGACCATAACCTTTATGATCGCTGGCTTTATAACGGTTTATGTTATGCGTCATTTACTGGGAGTCCTGCTATGAAGAATATATTGGCTTTTATATCGGGGTCTATTTTTTCGCTAGGACTGATGATCTCTGGCATGTCGAATCCCGAGAAAGTTCTCTCGTTTTTAGATATCTTTGGTATGTGGGACGCGAGTTTGGCCTTTGTCATGCTTGGTGCCATACTGGTGGCTTTTGTTCCTTTTCAAAAAGCGATGCGGCATCCAGTAACATTATTTAATGAAAAAATTGAACTGCCTCAAAATAACCAGATTGATAAAAAACTGCTCGCTGGTGCGTTTATATTTGGAACAGGATGGGGGATTGCAGGGATTTGTCCTGCGCCTGCATTGACTTTAATCGGGCTAGGCAGTTATCAGGCATTTTATTTTATTTTTGCCATGTTGATTGGTATGTTGATCTATCGCAAATGGTCAGGAGCATAAAATCATGTCTCAACAACAACCCAATGTTCAAGAATTTTTTGACTTGGAGACCAATACCTTTAGTTATGTGGTTACAGATATTCAAACACAAAAATGTGCCATCATCGATAGTGTGCTAGATTATGATGTAGCTTCAGCGACTACTTCTACAGATCAGGCTGATAAAATCATTGCTTATATACGCCAAAATAGCCTAAGCGTTGCATGGATATTAGAAACACATGTGCATGCCGATCACCTCACAGCTTCACAATATTTAAAAAAACAATTAGGTGGCAAAATTGCCATGAGTCGTAAAATCGCTATTGTTCAAGAAACCTTTAGTCAAATTTATAATCTGGATATGAAATACTTTAATTTACATCAGAGTTTTGATTATTTATTTGAAGACAATGAACATTTTAAAATAGGTGATCTTGATGCTTATAACATTCCAACGCCAGGTCATACCCCAGCTTGTTTAAGCTATGTGGTGGGTGATGCTGTGTTTGTTGGAGACACACTTTTTATGCCAGATTATGGTACAGCACGTTGTGATTTTCCAAAAGGAAGTGCATCCATCTTATTTGATTCGGTACAACGCTTATATAATTTACCAGACACTACACGAATGTTTTTATGTCATGACTATTTACCCAGTACGCGTGATGATTATGTATGTGAAACAGATATCTATACTCAAAAGTCTTGCAATATTCATATCCATGAAGGAATGTCTAAACTGGAATTTGTTGAAATGCGTCAGGCCAGAGATGCAACGCTTACTATGCCAAAACTAATATTACCAGCCATTCAGATTAATATGGATGCTGGAAAATTTCCTGAACCAGAATCGAATGGGCAAAGCTATTTAAAATTACCGCTGAATTACTTTAAAGCTTAAGAATATGTCAAATTTAGAAGATCCAAGAGTACTACTTGCACTTGAGCGTACTTTACTTGCCTGGAATAGAAGTAGTCTCGCTTTGATTGCTTTTGGTTTTCTGATTGAAAAATCAACTTTATTAATTCACTTGATTGATCCTGTGCGTTATCACGATAAAATTGTATTTAATCGCTGGCTCGGTGTTTTAGTCATGGTATTGGGCTTAATCGTTAGTATTTTATCAGTGATTCAGTATCGAACTGCGCTTAAGTCACTTACGCCGTTAGAAATGATTGAAGGATATCGAACCAACTTAGCCATTGTTCTCGGATATTTCACGATTTTAAGCGCAATCATGCTGATTATTTCATTTTGGATCTGATTTTTAAGCATAGCCCCCTTAAGGACTATGCTTACCTAAAAAATAAAATAAAGCACTAATACACTAGTGATTATATATAAACCTGAAATAAAACAAGTTTATATATCTTTTCTGGCTCATTTTTTTAATTGATAGCCATTTTTAAAAATTACACATTGAAATATAAGATATGGCAAGGCAGCACTTTGAGATAACATACAAAATCATATATTCGGATACGAATTACATGTTAGGGTAATTCGGCCCGCCGCCGCCTTCAGGCGTCACCCATGTGATATTCTGAGATGGATCCTTGATATCACAGGTTTTGCAGTGTACACAGTTGGCTGCATTGATCTGGAAACGCTTGTTGCCTTCACCTTCATCCACAATTTCGTACACACCCGCAGGGCAGTAGCGCTGAGCTGGCTCATCCCATCTTGGTAGATTCACCGCCACAGGAATACTGGCATCGGTCAGTTTCAAGTGTGATGGCTGATTTTCTTCATGTACCGTATTGGATACAAATACCGAAGACAAACGGTCAAACGTCAGCTTGCCATCTGGCTTTGGATAGTTTGGTTTAAAGGTGGCTTGATCCTGAGTTTTCAGTGCGCTGTAGTCAGGCTGAAGATCGTGCAGAGTGAATGGAACTTTAAAAATGTTCTGATCCACAAAGTTAAATGCACCACCAATCCATAAACCAAACTTGTGCATGGCTGGACCAAAATTACGACTGCGGTGTAACTCTTCTTTAAGCCAGCTCTTATCAAATTTCTGCGTGTAGGTGGTGAGCTCCTTATCAAACAAATCTTCACCTTCAACGACACGGGCAATGGCTAGATCACCGCCTTTGTCGACACCACGTGCAATCGCTTCAAATACGGCTTCACCGCAAAGCATGCCAGATTTCATGGCCGTATGTGAGCCTTTGATTTTCGCAAAGTTCAAAAAGCCTGCATCATCACCAATCAGACAACCACCTGGGAAAGTCAACTTGGGCAGTGAGTTTAAGCCACCTTTGACCACAGCACGTGCACCGTAAGAAATACGCTTACCACCTTCCAGATACTGTTTGATCAGTGGGTGGGTTTTCCAGCGCTGCATTTCCATAAACGGGAACATATGCGGATTTTCATACGATAAATCCACGATCATGCCCAGAGTCACCTGATTATTCTCGGCATGATATAACCACCAGCCACCAGAAGAACCCGTTTCAGACAATGGCCAGCCAGAACCATGCATCACCAGACCTGGTTTATGCTTGGCAGGATCGATTTCCCAAAGCTCTTTAATCCCGATACCGTAATGCTGCGGGTCAGCATCCTGATCCAGATTAAACTTATTGATCAGGCGCTTGCCTAAATGACCACGGCAACCTTCGGCAAATAGCGTATATTTGGCATGCAGTTCATAACCCGGCGCAAAGTTATGCGTTGGTTCGCCATCCTTGCCAATACCCATATCACCCGTCTGAATACCCTTAACCGTACCATCAGCATGATACAGAATCTCGGCAGCAGCAAAGCCTGGAAAAATAGAGACTTCAAGCTCTTCCGCCTTCTGGCCTAACCAGCGCACCACATTGCCCAGCGAGATGACATAATTGCCATCATTGTGCATGGTTTTAGGCACCATCCAGTGCGGTGCTTCCTGAGACTTCTCATCCGACATCAGGAAATAGGTTTTATCCTCAGTCACTGGGACATTGAGCGGTGCACCTTCTTCTTTCCAGTTGGGGAAAAGTTCATTGATGGCACGAGGTTCAAGCACTGCACCAGAGAGGATGTGAGCACCTACTTCGGAACCTTTTTCGACGACGCAGACGGACAGATCAGGTAAATTGTTTTCAATCGCGAGTTGGCGAATTTTAATCGCAGCAGATAGACCGGCAGGTCCAGCACCAACGATCACTACGTCAAACTCCATCGCTTCGCGTTCAATCGTTATCATAATAAAAGAAATTTAGTTTCGCTTGTCGATATTTTAATTTGAAAAAAATATTAAAACAACCATTATTTAATGTTAAAAAGCCAGTGTGTATATTACTGGCTATATATTGAAGTGTATAAGCATTTATAAGTTAAGACTGTTGTGGATCATATTGTTTTTCTTTGATAAACAGTGCTGGAATTACACCACAAATAAAATATGCAGCTCCCATTACAACAAAGCCCAAACCAATTGAACCGCCAGAAGCTAGAAAACCAATAGTTGCTGGGGCAATCGCTGCGCCTAATCTTCCTACATTATAAGCTCCACCAATGGCTGTACCACGTATTGCTGTTGGGAAGCTTTCTGTCATGTAAGTTGCATTGACACCGTATGGAATACCGTACAAGAAACCAAAAATAACCAATAGATATAAAATATTATCTGGTGAGTTATAAAACACGATTAGAGGTAAAAAAATTGCGGTTCCGATAGCACCAAATGCATAAGTAAAACGACGGCCGAGTTTATCAGCCATAAAGCCAGCCAAGATTTTTCCTAAAATCATGGCAGTGTATGTTCCGACCATATAGGCTGTCATTTCCTTAAACTTCATTCCCAATTCACTTTCAAGATAAGATGGCATCCAATTGTTTACGCCATAGTAACCAAATTGTAGAAAGCCTGCGGTGAGTGCCCACAGAATGAACATGTTACGGTTACGTTTATCTTGAAAGATTAATTTAAAGGCAGAAGTTTTGACTGTTTCAGTTTGTTTGGATGGTGCTAAGCGTGATTGTTGCCATGCTGCTGGTTCTGGTACAAAAAAATGCATAAGTACAGCCATAAGTACAGGAATAATCGCAACATAAAACAGCACACGCCAACCATGATCGGGTATTAACCAACCAGCCAGTAAGGTGGCAACAATATAGCCAACAGTCCAGCCAGCCTGTAATGTACCTAAAACAGTAGTACGGTATTTTGTTGGAACATATTCGGCCATGAGGGTATTGCAGGCAATATATAAAGAACCTAAACCGAGTGAAGCGAAGAAACGTAAAACACCAAATTGTATAAAGCTCTGAGTCAATCCAAGGCCACACGTTAGGATTGAGAACGTGAGAATTGAAATCACAACAATGCGTACACGACCAAATCGGTCACACGCCCACCCACCAAAGATTCCACCTATCGCCATGCCAGCTAAAGTAAAACTTCCCAACATTCCAGCTTCAACTGTACTTAAATTAAACTCAGCTTTAATACTGTTTAAACTATAAGAGAGCAACATCAGGTCTGCTCCATCCACAAGCAACGCTAAAAATGCAAATAAAAAAGCAATTTTCCATGTGTGTGATCCAATTCTGGATCTCTGATTGTTGCTGTACATAGCTATATTCCTTTAGCAAAGAAGTTGAATTGTATGAATTGAAATCACAGAACAAATTCTAAAAATTTTTCGGATAGTAAAATAAAGATTTAATTAAATCAATAATTGTAAAAATAAATATCGCATAGCGATATTTATTTTGTGTTATTAAATTTTTGTTTTTCAATAGAAAATCATTTAAATAGAATTAAAACTTAAAATTATAATGGGACGACATATTTTCTCAGCGATAAAAAGCATGTATATTGGTTTTTTATATCGCTATGCGAAATAAAATAAGTGCTTTGGCGAGTAAGATTAAATTTGGTTGAAAGCAATAATAGGAAATGGTATGGGTGCTCTAGAAGGATTTCGTGTGCTTGATTTAAGTCGAGTGCTTGCAGGCCCTTGGTGTGGTCAGGTTTTGGCCGATTTAGGCGCAGAAGTAATTAAAGTCGAGCGCCCCAAACATGGAGATGATACCCGTGCTTGGGGCCCACCATGGATGAAGGATGATGAAGGTCGTGATACTCATGAAGCTGCATACTATCAGTCGACTAACCGTAATAAGCTTTCAGTTGCGATTGATATTTCAACTCCAGAAGGTCAGGAAATCGTACGGGCACTCGCACTTGAATCAGATGTTTTAATTGAAAATTATAAATCAGGTTCATTAAAAAAATATGGTCTCGATTATGAAACACTGTCAAAGCTCAACCCAAAACTTGTTTATTGTTCAATTACTGGATTTGGGCAAACTGGACCACGTGCACAAGAGCCAGGCTATGATTTTATTATTCAGGGTATGGGGGGATTAATGTCTGTCACTGGTGAAAAAGATGATTTACCTGGCGGTGGCCCACAAAAATTAGGAATCGCATTTTCTGATATCGCAACAGGGTTATATTCGACCATCGCGATTCAAGCGGCCTTACTTAATCGTAATATCACGGGTTTGGGTCAATATATCGATATGGCCTTATTAGATGTACAGATTGCAACGCTGGCAAATCAAGGAATGAATTATCTGGCTTCAGGTAAAGTACCTGGCCGATATGGTAATGCTCATGCCAATATTGTGCCTTATCAGGTGTTTAAGGCATCAGACCGAGATTTCATTATTGCCTGTGGCAATGACACGCAATTTATTCAGTTGTGTCAGGCAATTGGATTGCCAGAGCTTCCTAATGATCCTAAATTTACCAGAAATGCAGATCGTATCAAGTATCGTGAAGAAATCATCCATCTACTTTCAACGCATTTTTTAACTAAAACAGCCGATGAATGGGTTGGAATCATTCAAGCAGCTAAAGTCCCAGTTGGATGTATTAATAATCTTGAACAAGCCTTTGAAGAACCACAAGTCATAGAAAGAAAAATGTTGGTAGATATGTCACATCCACAACGTGAGCATCTTAAAGTCATTGGTTCGCCTATTAAAATGTCGCGTACACCCGTTGAGTATAAAAATGCACCTCCAATGCTTGGACAGCATACCGAAGAGATATTATCAAATATACTTTCTAGAGAAAGGTTTAGTGAGCTGAAATCAAAAGGAATAATAGGATAAATTCTTCAACGTTCATAGTAAAATAATTATACGTTTTATTACGTGCTTGTTTTGCTATGACAACAACAAATAGATTATAATTTTCGCAATGCGAAATATTAATTGAGTTGAGTATACTCTTTCCTATGACAGATTTAAATGAAACAGAGCAAACCGAAAAATTATTAGTGCCTTCACGACATGAATTGCTCCATCCAATTGAAGACATGCAGGATGAAGATGATCGTCAGTTTATTACTGCGCTTGCGCGCGGTCTGGAGCTTTTACGCTGTTTTTCTGCCAAGCAACCGCATTTGGGAAATCAGGAATTATCGCAAATGACGGGTTTGCCAAAGCCGACCATTACACGCCTGACACATACTTTGTCGCGTCTGGGTTATATTCGTCAAGTTCCTAATTCTACTAAATTTCAATTATCAGTGGGGGTCTTGGCATTTGGCTACTCGATGTTATCCAATGTCTCGATTCGTTCGATAGCACAGCCCTATATGAAAGAGCTGGCAGATTATGCAGGCGCTGCGGTAGCGATGTCTACTCGTGACCGACTAAATATGATCTATCTGGATGTCGTACAGGGCAAAGGCAATGTCACTATGCGTCGTCAGGTGGGAACTTATTTGCCCATTCATTTAAGTTCAATGGGGCGTGCCTGTTTAGCCGCTATGCCTGAGGATGAGCGTGATTTTTTATTAAATGCAATTCGTCATAAGCATAAAGAAGACTGGATTAAAATTAACCGTGATCTAGATAAAGCGTTTAAAGATTATCAAGATTTTGGCTACTGTTTTTCGATTGGTGATTGGCATAAAGATGTCAATTCAGTTGCGGTACCTTTATTACACGAACAACATGGCTTATTAGTCTTTAACTGTGGTGGGCCAAGCTTCATAATGAAACGTGAAAAACTGGAAGAAGATATCGCACCACGTCTATTGCACATGGTCAACAACATTAAAACCGAAATTAGTTAAAAAATATCGCAAAATGCGTACGCCAGTAATATTCCATTCAATATTACTGGTTTTTATTTAATGGAACATGAGATATTGGTGCAAGCCTTGCATCACGAAAACAATAGTAAAGTGTCAAAGTAGCAAAAATTAGGCCTAACACACAAACTCCGTTCCACCCAAAATGGCGCCATGTGTAACTTGCCAATGTTGTACCTACAGCACCACCAGTAAAATAACCTGTCATGTAAATGGCATTAAAGCGGGATCTAAGTTTTTGATTCAATTTAAATACAATACTTTGATTAGTCACATGTATTGCCGACAGGCACGAATAAATCAAAATTGTTCCGATTACATAAAAAATAAATGAAAATGGTAGTAAACTGAATAATAGCCAGCTCAAAATGAAACCAAAGCCACCCCAGATCGAGATTTTATGAACATATCCCTGATCCATATATTTACCTGAAAAGTTGGCAATAAAGGTTCCTATAATCCCCACAAATCCAAATAACCCAATTGTAAAATCGCTAAAGTGATAGGGTGCAGGGGCAAGTAAAAGTGACATCGTTGTAAATATCATGCTAATTCCAGCAAATATGAAAAAGCCAAGATAAGTACGGCGACGTAAACGTTGATTTTCCTTAAAAATAATAGGAATAGACCGAATTGTTTTTAAATAATTTTCCGATTGTGTTGCTGGGAAAGAATTAATTTTTAAATATAAAACTATCGCAATAGCTAATAATAAAAAGCCACTGACCAAATAAATAATATTCCAGGCAAATAAAGTAGACATGAGACCAGACAAAGATCGTGCTAGAAGAATCCCGACCATGAGTCCACTAATTAAAAAACCGACTACACGACCACTATGCTGAATTGGAACCAAACTTGCAGCAAGAGGGAGCAATAACTGTGCAGATACTGAAAACAAACCTGTAATTACAGTTCCCAACATAATGAAGGCAATATGACCAGAAAAACCACTAATCAGTAAACCCAAAGATGCCAATAACATTAAAATAAACAGTAATCGTCTTTTTTCAAGAATATCACCCAATGGCATTAAAAATAATAAACCACAGGCATAAGCAATTTGGGCAAGTGTCGGAATCCATGCAATTGTGGTTTCAGAAAGATGAAGTTCCAAAGCCATTGAATGTACCAGAGGCTGGCTAAAATAATTACTCCCTGAGCAAATACCCGCAGCAACTGCCATGAGAACAACGGTTGGGGTATAGATACTCGAAGAAGCCATGGAATTTCACTTGAGTTTTGCAGTGCAATTTTTGTTGCACAAAGAAAGCGGTGAAATAAGCTTAATCAAAAATAAACATATTTACAATAATAAAATTTTATTTTGCAATGCGATATTTTAGTCTATTATTAATTAAATTTATTTTAATTAAGACCACAACTAAACGCAAAAGAGGGAAATATGGGTGCCTTAACAGGATTTAGGGTTCTGGATTTAAGCAGGATTTTAGCTGGACCTTGGTGTAGTCAGGTATTGGCAGACTTGGGCGCAGAAGTAATTAAGATAGAAAAGCCATTTTATGGTGATGATACACGCATTTGGGGGCCTCCATTTCTTAAAAATGATGATGGTAAGGAGACGACTGAATCTGCTTATTATTTATCAGCAAATCGTGGTAAACATTCGGTTGCAATTGATATGGCAACAGAAGAAGGTCAGGCACTAATCAGAAAAATGGTGTTAGAAAGTGATGTTGTGATCGAAAACTATAAAGCGGGCTCACTCAAGAAATATGGTCTGGACTATGAAAGTTTAAGTCAGATCAACCCCAAACTGGTGTATTGCTCGATTACTGGTTTTGGACAGAAAGGCCCACGTGCGGCTGAACTTGGCTATGATTTTATTATTCAGGGGATGGGCGGTATGATGAGTGTAACAGGTGAGCGAGATGATTTACCTGGCGGAGGGCCTCAAAAAGCAGGTTTGGCTTTTGCAGATTTGACGACAGGTTTATATGCAGCCATTGCCATTCAGGCTGCATTGTTGTCACGAGTAACCACTGGCGAAGGCCAGCATATAGATATGGCCTTGTTGGATACACAGGTTGCATCACTCTCAGTTCTGGCTATGAATTATTTAACATCGACCAAAGTACCAGGTCGGTTTGGAAATGCGCATGCCAATATCGTGCCTTATCAAGTCTTCAAGGCAAAAGAAGGGGAATTTATTATTGCTTGTGGTAACGATCAGCAGTTTCAGGCCTTATGTGAAAGTATAGGATTGCCTGAACTGTGCAAAAACTCCAAATTTACTAAAAATAAAGATCGGGTCACGCATCGAGAAGAGATCAGTCATATCTTACAACAACACTTTATGACAGAGATTGCCCAGCTATGGGTTGATCGTATTCATAAAGTTAAGGTGCCTGTGGGTATGATTAATAATTTACAGCAGACCTTGGAGGAAGAGCAGGTGGTTTTCCGTGAGATGGTAATTCATATGCAGCATCCGTTGCGTTCTGATTATATTTCGATTGGATCGCCGATCAAACTATCCAAAACACCTGTCGAGTATCTAAAAGCACCCCCTTATTTGGGTGAAGATACTGATCAGATTTTAAATCGATTTTTATCTGATAAAGAATTACATGATTTAAAAGATAGAAAAGTGATTCAACAAGGTTGATTCTCTTGGAGCAGGCGGGCTGCTCCTTTTTAATTTAAAGACTTTCTGTCAAAGCATCCTGAATACTGTTTACCATATATTTTAATCGCGGCCCAATATCTTCAATTAATTTTTCGGTACTCAAGGCGTAAGAAGGTGCTCCACAGTTAAAAACATACAGACCATGTTTTGTGCTCATTAAAGGCACCGCAACAGAGTTGATTCCCTGCTGCCATTCTCCTAAAGATAGGCAATAGCCATATTCGGCATATTGATCGAATGCAATATCGAGTTTTTCCTTAATCTCGATCCAGTTTTCTGGTTCACGTTTTTGAATGGCTTCGAGTAAGAAATAACGTTCCTGTTTTGGCGTTGCGGCTAGGCAGGCACGTCCCATAGAGCTGTTATGCAAGGGTAATGTTGAACCGATTGGACGGCGCATCGTACTATTGGTTTGCACTACATCCAAATAGAGCATATTTAAACGATCACGTGCAGCCAATGCAACTGGTGCCTGTGCATACATACTCATTTCTTCCATAAAACGGTGCGCTGTAGTGCGAATACTCAGATTAGACAAGGCTGCATAGCCCAATGATAAAACTCCCAAATCAAGCATATATTTAGGAGAATTTGGCATTTGTTTTAAATAGCCTAAGCTGACCAAAGTATTGGTAATACGAGCAATTGTTGGTTTGGGTAAACCTGTCATTTTAGCAAGTTCCTGATTACCCAATACTTGATGTTGTAATGAGAAACAGCGCAATAACTCTAAACCGCGTGCTAAAGAAGCAATGAATTGAGGATTGTTTTCACGATGAATATGGGAAATAGGATCTAAACGAATTTCATCAAAATTAAGCGTTTTATCATTGTTTTTTGTTTCAGCGCTTGGGGACATTGACTTCTCAAATGAATGAATAAGCCCAGATGATAAGGTATTTTATTTTGCTTTGTAAATTGAATCCATTCATCACAATGCTGTTGTGATGAATGGATATTTTCAAGAAAGGTTATGAAACGTTTTCAATGACCATTGCTAAACCTTGACCAACACCAATACACAAGCTGACAACTGCATATTTTTTATTGCGACGTTGTAATTCACGCGCTACTGTCAGTGCCAAACGCGCACCCGATGCACCTAGAGGGTGACCCACTGCAATAGCACCACCATTTGGATTAACACGTGGGTCGTTAAAATCGATACCTAAACCTTTTAGGCAAGACAAAACTTGTGAGGCAAAAGCTTCATTAATTTCAATAATGTCTAAATCATCTAGTGTCAAACCTGCACGCGCAACAGCTTTTTTAATTGCTTCGATTGGCCCTGCACCCATAATGCGTGGTTCAACACCAGCCGCTGCCGCAGACAATATTTTTGCCATGGGGGTTAAACCATATTTTTGACCAGCAACTTCTGAACCAATTAATAACGCAGCTGCACCGTCATTGATACCCGAAGCATTGCCAGCAGTCACCACACCACCTTCAAATAATGGCTTTAATTTGCTTAAAGCCTCAAGCGTGGAGCTCGGACGCGGATGTTCATCTTCAGTCACTTGCTTAGGGGGTAATTTTTTTCCTTGAGACACTTCTACTGCTGTAATTTCGCCAGCAAAAAAACCTTCTTCGAGTGCTTTCTGATATTTTGCCTGTGATTGCGCAGCAAATAAATCGGCTTGTTCACGGCTAATGCCATATTCAACCGCGACATTATCACCTGTTTCAGGCATTGAATGACCGCCGTATTGGGCTACAATTTTCTTATTAGGAAAACGTGTACCAATGGTGGTATCATAAATTTTTGCATCTCGGCTATAGGCACTTTCAGCTTTACCCATGACAAATGGTGCGCGTGACATACTCTCAACACCACCCGCAATATATAAATCACCCTCACCGCATGTGATTGCACGAGCAGAATCAATAATTGCAGCTAAGCCACTGGCACATAATCGGTTTACAGTCTGGCCCGGTACAGTCACAGGCAAACCTGCCAATAATGCAGCATGACGGGCTATATTTCGACTGTCTTCACCTGCCTGATTGGTATCACCAAAAATCACATCTTCAATGTCTGCACCTGCTACACCTGTTTTTTCAATCAAGCGTTGAATCACTAATCCTGCAAGGTCATCGGGACGGATTGAAGCAAGTTCACCTGCATGGCGACCAAATGGCGTACGTAAACCATCATAAATATATGCATTTAACATGAATTAAATTCCCTTTTAAATTAAGTAGTAAATGTAAGTGGAAGATTAAGCGCAACACGGCGTTGTAACCATGGACTAGGGCGGTAACGTGGGTCAGAGGTCAATGCAGTAATGCGGTTTAGAATAAGTAAGATCTTATTCGAACCAATTTCATCACCCCATTCAATTGGCCCAAATGGATAGCCCAAGCCCAACCTTACGGCTGCATTAATATCATCCACAGAGGCAATTGCTTGTTGAGCTATATCACAGCCTAAGTTGATGACCATAGCCAATATGCGCTGTGCCACAAAGCCGATACTTTCACCAATAGTGCTAACCATTGCACCATCTAAATTGAAGATCGAATGAGCTGCATGACTATACGTCACTTCGGTTATGAGTGATGGCATTAAAGTACGGTGTTTTTCAATGCCGTAGAGCATATCAATTGCAACACTATGTGCTGGATTAACATTGAGACGTAGCGCTGCATGCGTTGTATCTTCCCCATAACAAGCCAACAAACATAAACTGTCCGCCTGCGGCTTGGCACCTACATCAAGTTGAATATTGTGTGTGGTGAGATAATTTATAAGTAATTGTTTATCATCTTCAAAATCAGCAGCAATCCATACTTTTGGGTACAGTGTTAAGCGTTCAGCCACTTTGGCAGAAGTCTCACCAGTTTTGCTCCCTGTACGATAATCATAAAAACCTTGACCCACTTTACGACCTAATTGTTTCGCTTCGAGCATTTGTTTGGTCAATGAATTTGGACGATAACGTGCTTCTTCATAATATTGATGATAAATTGATTCCATCACTGGATGTGAAACATCAAGTCCAGTGAGATCCATAAGCTCGAATGGTCCCATTCTAAAGCCGACGCCATCACGTAAAATACGGTCAATTTCACTAATATCTGTGACATTTTCATTCAGGATTTTTAAGGCTTCTGTGCCATAAGCACGACCCGCATGGTTAATAATAAATCCTGGGGTATCTTTTGCGACAACTGGGCGATGACCCAATACCCGCGATAATTGATTCAAGGTTTCAATGTGTTTGGGATCAGTCTTTAAACCCTGAATCACTTCTACCACCTTCATGAGTGGTACAGGATTAAAGAAATGATAGCCAGCGACACGCTCAGGATGCTTGCAGTTGGAGGCAATCGCTGTAATTGAAAGTGAGGAAGTGTTTGAAGCCAAAATTGTGGTTTCGGGTACAATTGCCTCAAGCTGACTCATCAATGACTGTTTAATGTCCAGACGTTCAACAATTGCTTCAACGATTAAGTCACAGTCTTTTAAATCATGCAGTTCGTTGGCAATCAGAAGATTGGCATTGGCTGCATCTGCGTATTCAGTCGTTATTTTGTTTTTATCAAGCAGTTTTTGAAACGTAATTGCTAATTGTTGTTTGGCCTGTTGTGCTGCACCTGCTTTAGCGTCATATAAATAAGTTATATGTCCTGATTGTGCGGCAATTTGGGCGATACCACTACCCATTACACCAACGCCAATAATGGCAATTTTCTTAATTGGATGTGTCATGCTGACTGTCCTTAGAGATTTGATTCCGTTGATATTGATGATGAAGAATTAGGTCAGTCGCTGCTTATCACCATCAATTGGTAAAATTTGTCCTGAAATTGAGCGACCACTATCTGATGCAAGAAAGATACATAAGTCTGCAATATGTTTTGGGTTAACGAAGTGTTTGATCGACTGGTTGGCTAATGCATTTTCAGTCACGTCTTCAATTGAAATATTCATGCTGTCTGCACGTGCCTGTAACACGCGTTGTACTCTTTCGCCATCTACCGCGCCAGGCAGTATTGCATTAACACGAATATCAAAAGCGCCTAGTTCCATTGAAAGGGTTTTTGTAAAACCAACAATTCCCCATTTTGAAGTGGAATAGGCCAGTCTAAATGGATAGCCCATGCGTCCTGCAATAGAGGAAAGATTGATGATCACACCAGCATCAGATTGTTTTAGATAGGGAATAGCCAGTTTGGTCACTAAAAAAGTACTATTCAAATTAAGATTCAATACCTGAGTCCATTCTTCAAAGCTCAACTCTTCGGCAGCAACCGTTGGTCCTGAAACTCCAGTATTATTAATTAAAATATCTAATCCACCCAATTGTTGTACGGCAGTATCAAACATGGCTTGAACATATTTAGGCTGACCTAGATCACAGCAAAAAGTATGTAATTGCGGGTAATCTTGTCTAAATTGCTGCAAATGACTATCGTTAATGTCGCAGACAAAAACTTGATCACCTTGCTTTAAAAAAGCTTCTGCAATACATCGGCCAATCCCTGAGCCACCAGCAGTAATCAGTACTTTACGTGCCATCATTTCTTCCTAGATATGTGTTCTTAATGTTTTTATTTACCGTGATAGGAGGGTTTACGTTTTTCGATAAACGCATTGATACCTTCATTTTTATCTTCGGTAGAAAACAGCAATTGAAACGATTTGCGTTCCAGAGTTAAGCCGGCATTTAAGGGGACATCTTCACTCATCAAAGCGACTTCTTTAATTTGCTGTAAAGCAATAGGTGGCATTTTTGCAAGACTTTGAGCCATTTTGATTGCGGTAGGAATTGTTTGACTATCTTCAGTGACTTGAGACACTAGACCAATCAGATAGGCTTCTTCTGCTGGAACCATGACACCTGTCATGATCATACGCATCGCATGAAATTTTCCAACGGCACGAAATAAACGTTGCGTACCGCCTGCACCTGGCATCAAACCAACCTTAATTTCAGGCTGCCCGAAAGTAGCGCTTTTTCCTGCAATAATAATGTCGGTATGCATGGCCAGCTCACAACCACCTCCCAAAGCATAACCGTTTACGGCTGCAATTACGGGCTTGGGACATTGTGCAATAGCATTCCAGTAACGTTCGGTATGACGTAACAACATATCGGTCGAGCTTGCTGTTGCCATTTCTTTGAGGTCTGCACCTGCTGCAAAGACATCCTCACCACCCGTTAGAACAATTGCATTGATTTGGTCATTAAAGCTCAGCTCTGTAAATGCTTGTGCAAGTTGCTTACGAACTTCTGTATTTAAAGCATTCTTTGAGGCTGGTCGGTTAATCTTGACGATTGCAATTTGTTCAATTGAAAAATCAATTTCAACGAAATTATCCTGATCTGGAATCATTATTTTTACATCCTTTGTTTCGCATAACAAAACTATATTCCTCATATGATGCTTAAACTAGATTTTTTTTCAAGTGTTTTTTATAGATTCACAATGATGAATTTTCAACAAATTCAATAAACCCCTGAAATTTAAAGGCTGTATGGTTTTTAATTTCGTTTAACGAAATTTATTTTTAAAAAGTATTGAAAATATGGTTTTATTTCTCGTAATATGAAATCAAAATGAAGCAGAACAAGATTTTGTGAAATCTTGCAGTCTGGCTATTTTCTAAAATAGTAGATTGCTATAGCGAAATATAGAGATGGGAGATCACGCATGATTCGCGATGAAGGGATGTTGCAACAATTACTTTCGACAATACGAGATTTTGTAAAAAATGAATTGATTCCTCGAGAGCATGAAGTTGCAGAAAAGGATTGTATTCCTGAAGATATTATTCAGCAAATGCGAGAACTAGGCCTATTTGGTTTAACCATTCCCGAAGAATACGGTGGACTTGGAATCACAATGGAAGAAGAGGTGAATGTCGCGTTTGAACTTGGTCAGACATCCCCAGCATTTCGTTCATTGATTGGCACAAATAATGGCATTGGTTCAAGTGGTTTAATCATTGATGGAACTGAGGAGCAAAAACAGAAATATTTGCCACGTTATGCCAGTGGAGAAATTATTGGTTCATTTTGCTTAACTGAACCAGAAGCGGGTTCAGATGCTGCCTCTTTAAAAACGACAGCGGTAAAAGATGGTGATTTCTACATATTAAATGGAACCAAGCGTTTTATTACCAATGCACCGCATGCAGCAACATTTACCGTAATGGCACGCACCAATCCAGCAATTAAAGGGGCAGGTGGAATTTCTGCTTTTTTGGTAGAAGCCAATACACCAGGTATCACACTAGGCAAAATAGATCAGAAAATGGGACAAAAAGGCTCTCATACCTGTGATGTGATTTTTGAAAATTGTCGAGTACCTGCATCTGCATTAATTGGTGGCGTTGAAGGCGTTGGTTTTAAAACAGCAATGAAAGTGCTGGATAAAGGCCGTCTACATATTGGTGCATATAGTGTAGGTGTTGCAGAGCGTATGTTGAATGATGCACTACATTATGCTGTCGAGCGTAAGCAGTTTGGTCAACCCATTGCAAATTTTCAATTGATTCAAGCCATGCTGGCAGACTCTAAAGCCGAAATTTATGCGGCTAAATGTATGGTTTTGGATGCAGCACGTCGCCGTGATGAAGGCCAAAATATTAGTACAGAAGCCTCATGTGCCAAGATGTTTGCAACAGAAATGTGTGGTCGAGTCGCAGATCGCTGTGTGCAAATTCATGGTGGGGCAGGTTACATCAGTGAATATTCGATTGAGCGTTTTTATCGTGACGTGCGTTTATTCCGTCTTTATGAGGGTACGACCCAAGTTCAGCAAATTATTATTGCCAAAAATATGATTAAGGAAGTGACGTCCTAAAGCCTTATTTTACTTAACATGAGGCAGAGGATGCCTCATGCATATATTGTCTGAGGATATAGACATGACAACAGATTCAATTACAACAAGCCAGCCTAATCAAGCCATACAAACGCCTAAAAAGATTTGGATTACTGCTTTTATATTTGCATTTTTAGCTTTGCTATGTGACGGTGCCGATTTGGGATTTTTGGCATTGAGCTTGACCAGTTTGAAAAGTGAATTTCATCTCACTGGATTACAAGCAGGTACTTTAGGAAGTTTAACTCTTTTTGGGTCTGCTATTGGTGGCCTATTTGGTGGGTGGGCGTGTGATCGTTTTGGTCGCGTGCGGATTATTGTGTTTTTTATTGCGTATTCATCAATTCTCACTTGTGCCTTGGGTTTTACTCACTCATTTGAACAATTTGCGATTGTGCGGGTCTTTGGTTCGATGGGGCTTGGTGCGCTTTACATTGCGTGTAACGTGTTGATGTCGGAGATGGTTCCGACCAAGCATCGTACGACAGTACTTGCTACCTTGATGACAGGATATACCTTGGGTTCGTTGCTGGCGACCTTGCTGGCTGGACATATCATTCCCGAGCATGGCTGGCGTTATTTGTACTGGTTAGCCATTGTACCAGTCGTCCTTTCATTTTTTATGCACTATATGGTTCCAGAACCAGAATCATGGAAAAAATCTCGTCAAATTCGTGCGCAGCAAGCAACAGGCGGTATGAAAGAGGTTAAACGCGAAAATCCGTATCGTGAAATCTTTAAAGAAAAGAAACATGGCATTATGTTTCTGCTTTGGGTAGTGAGTACTGGAGCATTACAATTTGGTTACTACGGTGTAAGTAACTGGTTACCTGCTTATTTAGAATCTGAGCTTGGGATTAAATTCAAAGAAATGGCAATGTATATGGTGGGAACATTCATCATTATGATTTTTGCCAAAATCATTGCAGGTATGATTGCAGACAAACTTGGTCGTCGGGCTGTATTTGCCTTTGGTACCATCGGGACTGCATTATTTATTCCCGTGATTGTGTACCTGAATACTCCTGCCAATATTTTATGGATGATGCTATTTTTTGGCTTCCTTTACGGTATTCCATATGCCATTAATGCGACCTATATGACAGAAAGTTTTCCAACATCAATTCGTGGTTCCGCTGTTGGTGGAGCTTACAACGTGGGTAAAGTTCTTTCTATTTTTTCTCCACTTACCATTGGGTATTTATCACAAAGTGGCTCTATTGGTCTAGGTTTGCTGGTTATGGCTGCTGCTTACTTTATTTGTGGTGTGATCCCGCTTTTATTTATCAAGGATCGACTTTATAACCCCCAAAAAGCGGATTAATAACGAGTCATTCTGATACACATGATCAGTCTTCACATCTCAAAATTATTAGATTTTAGAAAGTACAACAAATTTAATTCTCAATGATCGGTGACAGGATGAACATGAAAGGTTTGCACATTGCAAAAGTCAGAATCGTCCAGAAGGACAGGATTTTTATTAATAGCGGTTGCATTTTGCTATGTGAATTGAGCCCAACATTGTTTATTAAAGACAGGTTATACGCCTCTAGAAAGCAGATGAATTCAAATGTTTAAGAAGTGTATAAATGCAAAAGGAATGAATGCTTATGATTAATAAAATCATTAATGATATTGAGCCCATTTTAAAATCGATTCCAGATGGTTCAACGATTATGACAAGTGGTTTTGGTACGACAGGTCAACCTGAGGCACTACTTGAAGCATTAATTGATTTCGCTCCAAAAGAGTTAACTATTATCAATAATAATGCTTCATCTGGCCCGAATGGTTTGACTCAGCTTTTCACTGCTGGATTGGTCAAAAAGCTCATTTGCTCGTATCCAAAATCAATCAGTTCGACTGTTTTTCCAGATTTATATCGTGCGGGAAAAATTGAACTTGAACTGGTTCCTCAGGGAAATCTTGCATGTCGTATTCAAGCAGCAGGTGCTGGTCTGGGAGCGGTATTTACCCCCACAGGCTACGGGACCAAAATTGCTGAAGGCAAAGAAACGCGCATTATTAACGGTAAAAATTATGTACTTGAATATCCACTTGAAGCCGATTATGCATTCATTTATGCAGATAAGGCAGATCGCTGGGGGAATTTAACTTATCGTAAAGCCGCCAGAAATTTTGGTCCGATTATGGCCAAAGCTGCAAAAACAACAATTGCTCAAGTCAATCAAACTGTTGAATTGGGTGATCTTGATCCCGAATGCATTATTACACCCGGGATATTTGTACAGCATGTGGTGCGATTAGGAGATATAAAATGACGATTCAGAAAAGAAGTCGAGAAGATATCGCAATCATGATAGCAAAGGATATTCCTGATGGTTCGTATGTCAATCTTGGAATTGGATTACCAACCCATGTCGCAAAATACTTGCCAAAAGATAAGGAAATTTTTCTGCACTCAGAGAATGGTGTACTGGCATTTGGTCCACCTCCTGCTGAAGGTGAAGAAGATCAGGACTTAGTCAATGCAGGTAAAGAGCTGGTGACTTTACTATCAGGTGGATGTTTTATGCATCATGGAGATTCATTTGACATTATGCGTGGTGGACATCTGGATATTTGCGTTATTGGGGCATTTCAAGTCGCGCTCAATGGTGATTTGGCTAACTGGCATACAGGTAAAGACGATGATGTGCCTGCTGTTGGGGGAGCAATGGATTTGGCGGTTGGGGCCAAGCGTATTTTTGTGTATATGGAACATACCACCAAAAAAGGCGAACCTAAAATTGTTAAACATCTGACTTATCCAATCACTGGTGAGCAGTGTGTTGATCGTATTTATACAGATTTATGTACGATTGAGCTGAAAGATGGACAGGCATATGTGATTGAAATGGTCGACGGATTAGATTTTGATACTTTGCAAGCCTTAACTGAATGCCCATTAATTGATCACTGTACTTATTCATCGTTGATTCAGCTTAGATAAATGATATGAATCAAAAAAACTTATTTTTTAGAGTTTTCAATATTTATGCGCTAAAAATTTAAGACATATTTTAAAGGAATAAAGATGAAAAAACTTATTTTGGCTGTGGCTTGTGCTACGGCCTCAGGGACACTTTTGGCAAATTCTACAGAAAATAAAAGCACCGAACAAAGAATTAATGCTCTGGAAGCAGAATTGCAGCGTTTAAAAGCTGAACTTGAATTGCAAAAGACCAATCAGCAGAACATGTTAGCAGAATCAAAAGTTAAGACTCAAAACGCAAATGAAATACAAACCAAAGAAAAAGTAATAGCGCCTTCTTGGGTAACATGGACGGACAACGTCAAGATCTATGGAATTGCGCGACTAGATGCAGCCGTTGATTTTAAATCTTCACCTGATAGCGGTGGACGTACAACCAGTAGCTTATATCGAGCGCCGTTTGAAAGTTCAACTCGGTCTAATCATGCCCGTTCAGATGCCAGTATTAATGCAAGTCGCTTAGGTGTTTATTTTAATAGTCCAGATAAAAAAATAACGGGAAATATTGAAGCCGATTTTTTTGATAGCTCCACCATGGGAACTGGTGATGGTAAATTTCGTATCCGTCACGCCTTTTTTACCTACAAGAACTGGACATTTGGTCAGACATGGTCGTTGATGTCTAATATGGAAACACGTACTGAATCTGTCGATTATACGCAATTTCTTGGAACGTCTTATACTCGACTGCCACAGATTCGCTATGATTGGAAAATTGATCAAAATCATGATCTCAAAGTGGCTGTCGAATATACAGGGTCACGTGTTTCTGCACTTCCGTCACTCACCAGCCGGTATAGCTACAAAAATGGCCCACTTTTGCTACTGGCTCAAGGTTTTATCAATGAAAAATCTGTAGATGTAACAACAGATAATGTCAAAAAACTAAGTTGGGGCGCAGGTGGTGGAGTCAAATATCAAATTACACCGCAACATTCGATTCAAGCCAACTACCAGCACATTGTCGGTGACCAGAAATTTATGCCGTATACGACTCAAAGTGGCTTGGCAAATGCATCAAGTTTAAATGCGGCAGGTGACTTTTCTTTGAATAGAGAAAAAACAGATTTGGTGATGAATACACTGGATGTTGCCAATATCGGCTATACATATAAATTTAATGAGTATTGGCGAACAAACTGGTCTGCATCGATCTTTAAATACGATGATAACAGTGCTTATGCCGAAATTAATCCAGATGCTAACGAGCGTTTGATTGATTATGCTGCCAATCTGTTTTATAGCCCAACAGCACAAATGGACTTTGGCGTAGAGTATCATCAAGGAGAGCGAAAAGTATTTGATGGCCGTAAAGCAGATGTATCGCGTATCAACTTCGTGTCAATGTACAAGTTTTAAAAAGGAGATTGATACGAAATGAATAGAATAATTCCATCCAGTGCAGATCATATGCAGCTCTCTAAAGGTTTGGTGTTTATACTGGCGATGACCTGTGGTATTTGTGCTGGATCGAATTATTATAATCAACCGTTAATCTATTCAATTGCGCATGCGTTAGGGGTAAATCCAGAACAAGCGGCTCTGGTGATTGTAATTGGTCAGTTATCTTATGCAGTTGGGCTGTTTTTACTCGTGCCTATGGGGGATTTTTTTGAGAAAAGATCATATATCGCCATTTTAATGTCCTGTACAGGATTTGCTCAAATCGGACTATCACTGAGTCCTAATCTGGCAACTTTATATAGTCTCACGTTTCTATCCACTTTTTTCTCTGTATCTACACAAGTTTTAGTACCATTTGCAGCAGGTTTGGCTTCACCTCAAAAAAGCCCGCAAGTTGTAGGTACTTTGATGAGTGGGCTGTTTATGGGGATTCTACTGGCGCGTTCAATAGCAGGACTATTATCTACAATCTGGTCGTGGCATGCGGTGTATTTGATTAGTGGTTGTTTAATTCTATGTTTCGCAGGAATTGTCTGGAATAAGTTACCTGTAAGTCGAAATTCAGGACAACTCAAAGTCTGGCAGATTTATACTTCGCTGTTTTCCTTGGCTACGCATGAACCTCACCTGATTAGACGTGGCTTAGTGGGTGGAATTGGTTTTGGTATATTGGCTCTGATTTTTACCACGATGACATTTTTGCTGGCCAATGCACCTTATTATTTTAATGATTTTCAAATAGGCTTATTTGGCATTGTAGGATTGGCTGGTGTATTTGCAACTCCTTGGGCAGGTAAAAATATTGCAGGGCAAAGAGAAAATATCACTTCGCTCGTGAGTCTTGCTTTATTAGTTTTGGCGTGGGTTCCATTGTTTTTTGCCCAAAAGTTTTTAGTTTTATATGCAATTGGTGTGATTCTCGCTTATTTTGGTTTATCTGCATTACACGTATTGAACCAGAATCTGGTGTATCGTATTTCACCTCAAGCACGCTCACGTATTAATTCAATTTATATGACATTATATTTTGGCGGAGCAGCAATAGGGTCTTTTGTGGCTGTGTATGCTTGGAAACACTGGGGATGGAGTGCATGCGTGGTCATTGGCTCAATGATGGCGGTGATCTGTTTTATCATTGATCGTTATGATTTTTATAAAATGAGACAGCTTAAATGAATTGATTAAGCCATAACGACTTAATCAATAATAAAATTTAGCGCCGTATAATCATAAATGTAGCAGATGCAAAAGCATAAATTTTGCCTTGCTCATCTAAAATTTTGCCTTCAGTAGTAATAATATTGCGACCTGCGTTAATGAGTTCACCTGAAGCATAATAAGTTGTATCGACCTGCATTGGACGAATCATTTTGACATTTAAATCTATTGTTCCATAACCTGCATTTGCTTCAAGTATGGAATGCGCCGCCCCACCAGTAGATGTATCAAGTGCGGTTGCACAAAATCCACCATGTACACCACCTTGAACATTCAGATGCGTCTGGTTAGGCGTGACTTTATAAATGACTTTTCCCTTGGAGACCTCAATGAGTTGCATAGGAAGAGTTTGTGCCATGGGAGATGAAGACACTTCACCATTCATGAGTGACGTTAAAAATTCCAGTCCAGTTTGCATGAGATATCCTTTAGATCTAAAACTGTAGATACTTTACTATAAAATCTTATTTATCAAAATAAAATTCTGCATAACAAAATATAAAACTAATTTTTTTAGTATTATAAGAATGTAATGAATAAAAAATTATACTATATGTATGAAAATTAAATATAAATAATAAAGTGATTGGATTTTGTTATAATTATTGCTTTATTTTTTTCGGAAATTAATTTTGCAATATGAAATTTTTTTGATATTTTAAGTGTGTAGGATACATCAACTCTCAGAATGACTGAGGCAAAATAAGTACAAGGAATAGGATATGCCACTCTATAAAGCGCCACTTCGTGATATGCAATTTGTGTTGTATGAGTTGTTAAATATTGAACAGCGTTATCAGCAGTTTCCAGAGTATGCAGATCAAATGAATATGGATGTCGTTAATCAGTATCTGGAAGTGGCCGCGGATTTTTGTGAAAATGAAATTGCACCGCTTAATCAAAATGGTGATCAAGAAGGATGTCATTTTGAACAAGGCAAAGTTACGACACCAAGAGGCTTTAAAGAGGCCCATCAAAAATATGCAGAACTTGGTTTTACCTCTTTAACTGCCGATCCTAAATATGGTGGTCAAGGTATGCCAACTTTATTGCGTATAGCGATTTCAGAAATGTTGTGTGGCTCAAACTGGTCTTGGGCAATGTATCAAGGGCTTTCACACGGAGCAATGCGTACACTGGAACACCATGGTACCGAACAACAAAAGCAAACATTTTTGACAAAACTTGTTGCAGGCATCTGGACAGGAACCATGTGTTTGACTGAATCACATGCAGGCTCCGATCTGGGTTTGATTCGTACCAGAGCCGAACCTCAGGCTGATGGCAGCTACGCGATTACAGGTGAGAAAATTTTTATCTCTGCTGGTGAGCATGATTTGGCTGAAAATATTATCCATATTGTATTGGCTCGTTTACCCAATGCACCCGCAGGTACCAAAGGGATTTCGTTATTTATCGTACCAAAATTTAATGTTGATGAATTTGGCCATCTTCTAGAACGTAATCACGTAGTTTGTAGTGCCATTGAACATAAAATGGGAATTCATGGTAATGCAACTTGTGTGATGAATTTCGATGCAGCTCAAGGCTTTCTGATTGGCCCAGAAAACCGTGGACTGAATTGCATGTTTACCTTTATGAATACAGCACGGATTGGTACAGCCGTTCAGGGACTGGCGGCTTCACAAATCGCTTTTCAGGGCGCACTTGAATATGCCAGGGATCGTTTGGCTATGCGAGCTTTAAGTGGCATACAGTATCCAGAGAAGAATGCAGATCCAATTATTGTCCATCCTGCGGTACGCAGTATGTTGATGACCCAAAAAGCCTTTGCTGAAGGTGGGCGGGCACTGGCGTATTTTTTAGCGCAACATGCAGATATTGTTGAAAAAACAAAAGACCCACAACAAAAACAAGCTTCAGATGAACTTTTGGCTTTTCTCACTCCAATTGCCAAGGCATTTCTTACAGAATCGGGCAATGAATCTGCCAAGCATGGCGTACAAATCTTTGGCGGGCATGGTTTTATTATTGAACATGGTATGGAGCAAATTGTTCGTGATGCCCGTATTTCAACTTTATATGAAGGCACAACTGAAATTCAGTCACTCGATTTACTAGCGCGTAAAGTGCTCAAATCAGAAGGCAAGTTGCTTAAGAATATGACTGATCTCATCGATCAATTCATTTTTGAAAATCAATCAAATATCCATTTAAAGTCATATCTAGATCGACTATCTAATTTAAACATGGAATGGCTAGAAATAACTCAATACATTACAAAGAATGCAAAACAGAATCCTGAAGAAATTGGTGCGGCTTCTGTCGATTATTTATATTACTCCAGTTATATCGTTTTTGCTTATTTGTGGGCGCGTATGGCAAAAATTGCGCAACACAAACTGGATAAAGGAACAACTGAAGAAAAGTTTTATCAAGCTAAACTCAAAACAGCACAATTTTTCTATGACAAAATATTAAATCGTACTCAGCAGCATTTAGCGTCGATTAAAACAGGTGCTGAATCAGTGATGGCTCTGGATGCAGAAGATTTTGCCTTTTAATCGATGATAAACATGGAGATATTGAACATCAGTAGTCGGACTGATGTTTTAAATAGCTTTAATGAGCAGATGCATCAGGGCTGACTGCTGAAACGGCTTTACAGTGGGAGATGATTTGGGATGTTTTTGCGGATAATGACTTTCAAAATCAAGTCAGGGTATTGGCAGAAACACTTAGTTTACAGCCATCCTCATCGCTTAGATTAATTAGAAAAGCATTTAATCTTTCTAGTCAAAATTCGCTTGGACAACAGTTGGATCTTGAGCGAGATTTACAACGAGAAGCAGGCAGGTCATTAAATTATAAAGAAGGAATACAAGCATTTATACAAAAACGGCAACCAAACTTCGATTAAATTTTCAAACAATGTTCAAGACAAACCATAAATAGAAAGGAGGTGATGAGAAAAATGCTTTGATGAATCAGATCGATATGGCAAAAAGTGATTAGATATTACGTATTTTTATAATTAATTGCACTTTGTTGGTGCAAAATAATTTTTAACTGATTTGAAGATTCTGCTTATAGCTGACATTAAGATCAATTTGATGACTTTGTATACTCTCTCTTATTTGATAAAAATTGTGATGTATTTCATTCGATCTTTACTGTTCAAAAAATAATTCGAACATTTCTTTAGTGATTGGAATTATTTTTCTGAATATATTATGGTCAATAATACTCAATCTAAGTCTAGATTGAGTATTTTCTAATAAAATACTTGTGTGCGATCATCGAACATTATGTTTGAAATTCGAATCAAAGAATGTTGCGCAATTCACGTGCTGTTTCTTGTAGTAATGGCAAAATATGCTGAATCAAATATTCCTTAGTCGTTCTCATTGTTGGAGAGACGATATTTAATGCTGCAACCACGCGTGATTGTTGCCCATAAATTGGAACAGCAAGTGCATGTACCCCCAACTCATGTTCTTCTGATGAATAACACCAGCCTTGTTCTTTTATTTCTGATAAAAGTCTTAAGAAATCAATGTTGTTGGTATAGGTGTATTTAGTCAAACGTTGTAAAGGATACTGATTGAGCCATTCTTGCTGTGCGTGATCATCTAGATAAGCTAAAAGAATTTTGCCAGCTGATGTGGCATGTGCAGGCAAACGATTTCCCAAATGTAATCCGTAAGGATTTACACGATCTGTTTGTTGATGAGCAGCACTTCGAGCAATGGTAATCGCTTCATAACCATCCAGTACCATGACTGAATAGATCAGTGATGTTTGGGTAGTCAGTAAATTAAGTAAAGGCTGTGAAATTTTAGGGAGCTGGGCGCCACCAAGATAAGATCCTGAAAATTTTAGAATTTTTGGCGTAAGATAAAAGTAGTGACCATCTGATTCTAGATAGCCCAGATACTCAAGAGTAAGTAAATGACGACGTGCAGCGGCTCGAGTCATTCCTGTTTTTTCTGCGGCCATGGTAATATTGAGACGATGACGATCTGTACCAAAGCTATCCAGTATGGCCATGCCTTTACTAATTCCAGCAACAAAATCTTCATGGCGAATGATTTTTTTGTTGGTTGAGTTGTGAAGAATTTTTTCTTCTTTCACTTTTTTATCGTCCATATTTGACCACATTCCAGCTACTACATACGATTGTCATATTGACATGTATAATATAACGCGGAATGACTATAACTAAATCATGTTTTGTTCGATTATCGAACAAATTATTTAAATATCGAACAAAACCTACTAAACTACTCTGGAACTGAATCAAAAAATTATAAAAAATGATCAGACAAGGGAATTCTACTGAATGACAAAGGAAATAGTATTTCATCCATATAAATTCACTTCCTTAAACATGCTTAATTTTCCTTCCTATCAAATTTGCTAGATGCACATTGGAGTTATCTGATGATAGATAAAAGTGCAGCGACCCTAACGGAAGCGCTCTCCCAGATCCACGACGGTGCCACCATCCTGATTGGTGGTTTTGGAACAGCCGGCCAACCCGCCGAGCTGATTGACGGACTGATTGAACTAGGTCGCAAGAACCTAACCATCGTCAGCAACAACGCCGGCAATGGAGACTATGGACTGGCCAAGCTGCTAAAAACTGGCGCCGTCAAAAAGATCATCTGTTCCTTCCCACGTCAGGCCGACTCCTACGTATTTGACGAGCTATACCGTGCGGGCAAAATTGAACTTGAAATCGTGCCGCAGGGCAATCTGGCCTGTCGTATACAGGCCGCCGGCATGGGGCTGGGGCCGATCTACACCCCAACCGGTTTTGGCACTTTACTCGCAGAAGGTAAACCTACCCTGAACTTTGATGGCAAAGACTACGTACTGGAAAACCCGATCAAGGCCGACTTTGCCCTGATCAAAGCCTACAAGGGCGACCGCTGGGGCAATCTGGTCTATCGCAAATCAGCACGAAACTTCGGCCCGATCATGGCCATGGCCGCCAACGTGACCATCGCACAAGTGAGCGAAGTGGTGGCACTAGGAGAACTCGACCCGGAAAACGTGGTGACCCCAGGCATCTTTGTTCAACACGTTGTACCAGTCCAATCTACCCCAGCAAGCGCTGCACCATAAGGAGATCGAGATGAGTTATCACAAACTGACCCGTGACCAGATCGCCCAGCGCGTTGCCCAAGACATTCCGGAAGGCTCCTATGTCAATCTTGGCATTGGCCTGCCGACCAAGATTGCCAGCTATCTGCCTGCCGACAAAGACGTATTTCTACATTCAGAAAACGGACTGCTGGCCTTTGGCCCACCACCAGCGGCCGGCGAAGAAGATCCGGAACTGATCAACGCAGGCAAAGAATACGTAACCATGCTCGAAGGCGGTTGCTTCTTTCACCATGGCGACTCCTTCGCCATGATGCGCGGTGGACATCTGGATATCTGCGTATTAGGCGCATTCCAGATCGCCGCCAATGGAGACCTGGCCAACTGGCACACCGGTGCACCGGATGCCATACCGTCGGTCGGTGGAGCCATGGATCTTGCGGTTGGGGCAAAAAAAGTCTTTGTAACCACCGATCATGTCACCAAAAAAGGTGAGCCGAAGATTGTAGCTGAACTCACGTACCCAGCCACGGGCCAGAAATGTGTCGACCGGATCTACACCGACCTGTGCATCATCGATGTGGTGCCAGAAGGACTGAAAGTGATCGAGAAAGTCGAAGGCTTAAGCTTTGAAGAACTACAACGCCTGACCGGTGCAACACTGATCGATGCGACACAAGGCTAAGGATAACCGAATATGAAACATGCATACATCGTCGATGCGATCCGTACCCCATTTGGCCGCTATGCAGGCGGATTGGCAGCAGTACGTGCGGATGATCTCGGCGCAATCCCGATTGCTGCCCTGATCGAACGCAACCCAAGCGTGAACTGGGCACAGGTCGATGACGTGATCTACGGCTGTGCCAATCAGGCAGGAGAAGACAACCGTAACGTTGGCCGTATGTCGGCACTGCTGGCAGGTCTACCGGTCGAAGTGCCGGCAACGACGGTCAACCGCCTGTGTGGCTCATCTCTGGATGCAATCGCCATGGCAGCACGTGCGATCAAAGCAGGCGAAGCCCATCTGATCATTGCAGGGGGTGTCGAAAGCATGAGCCGCGCACCGTATGTGATGGGGAAATCAGAAGGGGCGTTTGGACGCACCCAGAAGATAGAAGACACCACCATGGGCTGGCGCTTCATCAATCCGAAGCTTAAAGCCATGTATGGTGTGGATACCATGCCGCAAACCGCAGAAAATGTGGCCGAGCAGTTTGGCATCCAGCGTGAAGACCAAGACCAGTTTGCCTACACCAGCCAGCAACGCACCGCGGCGGCACAGGCCAAAGGCTACTTTGCAAAAGAAATCGTGCCTGTCACGATTCCACAGCGCAAAGGAGAGCCGGTGGTGATCGACACCGATGAGCATCCACGTGCCTCAACCACACTAGAGGGACTGGCCAAGCTAAAAGGCGTGGTCAAGCCAGAAGGCAGCGTGACAGCGGGCAATGCGTCAGGCATCAACGACGGTGCAGCGGCAGTTCTGATTGCATCAGACGAAGCGGTTGCACAATACCAGCTCAAAGCACGTGCCAAGATCATTGCCTCCACCACGGTAGGCATCGAGCCACGCATCATGGGCTTTGCACCGGCACCAGCGATCAAAAAGCTACTCAAGCAGGCCAATCTGACGCTTGATCAGATGGATGTGATTGAGCTGAACGAAGCCTTTGCTGCACAGGCACTGGCCTGTACCCGAGACTTAGGTCTGGCGGATGACGATGCACGGGTGAATCCGAATGGGGGTGCGATTGCACTGGGCCATCCATTGGGTGCATCTGGTGCACGTTTAGTGACGACGGCTTTAAACCAGCTTGAACAGTCGGGCGGTAAGTATGCGCTGTGTTCGATGTGTATCGGCGTGGGTCAGGGGATTGCGCTCATTATTGAGCGGGTTTGAGGGGCGTCATCATGAGCCAGTTATATGCCAGCTTGTTTTACCAAAGAGATGTGACTGAAATCTTCAGTGATCGCGCTTTAGTGTCATATATGGTTGAAGCTGAAGTTGCACTGGCGCAAGCACAGGCACAGGTTGGGGTAATTCCTCAATCTGCTGCAACTGTGATCGAACGTGCCGCAAAAACAGCAATCGATAAAATCGACTTTGATGCTTTGGCGACTGCAACAGGTCTGGCAGGGAATATTGCCATTCCATTTGTGAAGCAGCTTACTGCTATTGTAAAAGATGCTGATGAAGATGCTGCGCGTTATGTGCATTGGGGTGCAACCAGCCAGGATATTTTAGATACTGCATGTATTTTACAATGTCGTGATGCGCTGGCCATTGTACAAAACCAAGTGCAGCAATGTTACGAGACCGCGTTATCTCAAGCACAAACTTATCGCCATCAAGTCATGATGGGGCGTACATGGTTGCAACAAGCTTTGCCGATTACTTTAGGGCATAAGCTTGCACGTTGGGCATCTGCTTTTAAGCGTGATTTAGATCGTATTAATGCCATCAAAGCACGTGTATTGGTGGCTCAGCTTGGGGGTGCTGTAGGTTCTTTGGCATCATTACAAGATCAAGGCTCAATTGTTGTTGAGGCTTATGCAAAGCAATTAAAACTTGGTCAGACAGCATGTACATGGCATGGCGAGCGTGATCGTATTGTAGAGATTGCAAGTGTTTTAGGCATCATTACAGGTAACGTTGGCAAAATGGCACGTGACTGGTCACTTATGATGCAAACCGAAATTGCAGAAGTATTTGAGCCAACTGCCAAAGGTCGTGGTGGTTCATCAACCATGCCGCATAAACGTAACCCTGTGGCTGCTGCATCTGTGCTTGCAGCTGCGAATCGTGTGCCAGCTCTTATGTCGAGCATTTATCAAAGTATGGTGCAAGAGCATGAGCGTAGTTTAGGCGCTTGGCATGCAGAATGGCTATCGCTTCCAGAAATTTTTCAGCTTACGGCTGGTGCTTTAGAACGCACTTTAGACGTGCTCAAAGGCATGGAAGTGAATGCTGAAAATATGCATCAAAACATTGAATGTACCCATGGTCTGATTATGGCAGAAGCAGTCATGATGGCATTAGCACCTCATATGGGGAGACTGAATGCGCATCATGTGGTTGAGGCTGCATGTAAAACTGCGGTAGCAGAGCAAAAGCATTTAAAAGATATCATTTCTCAAGTGGATGAAGTGAAACAGTATTTTAATCCTTCACAGCTTGATGAGATTTTTAAACCTGAATCATATCTGGGCAATATTCAAGACCAGATTGATGCAGTATTGCAGGAAGCAAAAGGAGAGGCAAAGTGAGCGAAATTCACAGCATCATGATTACCAATCGTCAAGGCAAGACATTATCTGTACAGATCAATGGCCCTGAAAATGCGCCTGCAATCGTATTTTCAAACTCATTAGGTACAGATCATGGCATGTGGCAACCACAAGTTGCTGCATTAAAAAGCCAGTATCGAGTTGTCACCTATGACACACGAGGTCATGGTCAAAGCGATGTGATTGAAAATACAACTTTACAAAATTTAGGTGAAGATGTCCTCGATATCTTGGACGCACTTAATATTGAAAAGGCACATTTTTGTGGAATTTCAATGGGGGGTCTGACTGCGCTTTGGTTGGGTATTTATCAGGCAGCACGTTTTTATAGCATTACTGTCGCTAACTCAGCAGCTAAAATCTGGACTGAAGATGGATGGAATGCACGTGCAGAGGCAGTTGAAGCGAATGGCTTAGCCGATTTGGTTGCATCGACTCATACACGTTGGTTTAGTGACAAATTTGATTATAAAAATGATAATTTGGCGCAAAAAACCATTCAAAGTCTGGCAGATACGCCTGCTCAAGGCTATGCCAATGCTTGCCGTGCTTTGGCTAAAGCGGATGTACGTGAAAAATTGGCATCAATCTCAATTCCGACATTGATTATCGCGGGTAGTGCTGATCCAGTGACGACGATAACTGATGGTGAATTTATGCAACAGCATATTCAATGCAATCAGTTTGAAGTCATTGATGCATCGCATCTTTCAAATATTGAACAACCTGAAAAATTTATTCAAATTTTCAGTGGATTTGTTAAATCTATTCAATAGCTTAGAGATTTAAAAGGACTTTATGCCTAAGGAGGCAAATATGGCGTCTCAGGATTACGCTACTCAAAGATCAAGTTTAGATGCACAGGCATTAATTAATGATGCTCCATTGAGTCGATATCAATGGCTCATTGCGATTGTTTGTTTTCTCATTGTTTTTGTTGATGGTATTGATACTGCTGCAATGGGATTTATCGCGCCAGCATTGGCACAGGATTGGGGTGTAGATCGCTCTCAACTTGGTCCAGTGATGAGTGCAGCACTCGGCGGTATGATTATTGGTGCATTGGTTTCAGGGCCAACAGCAGACCGTTTCGGACGTAAAATCGTTTTATCTATGTCCATGCTCGTTTTTGGTGGTTTTACACTGGCATGTGCTTATTCTACAAATTTAGATAGTTTGGTCATTTTCCGATTTCTAACAGGTATCGGATTGGGCGCAGCCATGCCAAATGCGACGACATTATTTTCTGAATATTGTCCAGCACGTATTCGTTCACTACTCGTGACGTGTATGTTTTGTGGTTATAACTTGGGTATGGCTATTGGTGGTTTTATCAGTAGCTGGCTTATTCCAGCTTTTGGTTGGCACAGTCTGTTTCTTTTAGGCGGTTGGGCACCATTAATCTTGATGCTATTGGTCATTTTCTTCCTTCCAGAATCGTATCGTTTCTTGATCGTAAAAGGAAAAAATACCAAAAAAGTTCGTCAAATTTTATCGCGTATTGCACCACAAAAAGTTCAAGGCGTGACCGAGTTTCATGTTCCAGAAGAAAAAGTTGAAGCAGGAACCAAGAAAGGTGTATTTGGCATGCTGTTTTCAGCGAAATACGTCAAAGGTACGGTTTTGCTTTGGGTCACCTATTTTATGGGATTGGTCATGATTTATCTGTTGACCAGTTGGTTGCCAACTTTGATGCGTGAAACAGGTGCATCTTTAGAGCGTGCAGCATTCTTGGGTGGTTTATTCCAGTTCGGTGGTGTGCTTAGTGCGTTATTTATCGGTTGGGCAATGGATCGTTTCAATCCAAACCGAATTATTGCTGGCTTTTACTTGGCAGCAGGTATCTTTGCGGTGATTGTGGGACAAAGCTTATCAAACCCAACGTTACTTGCTCTGTTTATTTTATGTGCAGGTATTGCCGTCAATGGTGCTCAATCTTCAATGCCAGTATTGAGTGCGCGTTTCTATCCAACGCAATGTCGTGCAACAGGTGTGGCATGGATGTCTGGAATTGGCCGTTTTGGTGCCGTATTTGGTGCATGGATTGGTGCAGTTTTATTAGGAAATAACTGGTCATTTACCATGATCCTGAGCATGTTGATTATTCCTGCTGCTGCCGCTGCAATTGCAATTTTTGTTAAATCCCTTGTTGCACATACAGATGCAACTTGATGTGAGGTTTCTCTTATGAATGATGAACAACGTTATAAACAAGGGCTGGAAGTCCGTACAGAAGTTCTGGGTGAAAAGCATGTTAACCGTTCACTTGAGAACCTAAACGACTTCAATCAGGATTTTCAAAACTTTATTAGCCGTTTTGCATGGGGAGAGGTTTGGTCTCGTCCTGGACTTCCTCGTCATACGCGTAGTTTGGTCACAATTGCAGTGTTGTTGGCGCTTGGGCGTGAAGATGAGCTGCGTATGCATTTACGTGCCTGTTTCAACAATGGTGTGACCAAAGATGAATTAAAAGAGTTGATTCTACATTGTTCACTTTATGCAGGCTTACCCGCTTCAAATGCTGCGATGCATATGGCAGAAGAGGTCTTTAAGGACTTGGGAATTGCACCTGAAAAAGTAAACAAGGATTAATGGATTTAGAGGGAGTAGAAAATGTCTCAAATTATTTGGGGAGCTTACGCTCAGCGTAATACCGAAGATCATCCGCCAGCTTATGCACCAGGTTATAAAACCAGTGTGTTACGCTCGCCTAAGAATGCACTCATTTCTATTGCAGAAACTTTAAGTGAAGTCACTGCACCACATTTTAGTGCTGATAAATTTGGTCCAAAAGACAATGACTTAATCTTGAACTATGCCAAAGATGGTTTGCCGATTGGTGAACGTGTCATTGTGCATGGTTATGTACGTGACCAGTTTGGTCGACCTGTAAAAAATGCACTTGTTGAAGTATGGCAAGCCAATGCATCTGGTCGTTATCGTCATCCAAATGATCAATATATCGGTGCCATGGATCCTAATTTCGGTGGTTGTGGCCGTATGTTGACTGATGATAATGGTTATTATGTATTCCGTACGATTAAACCAGGTCCATACCCATGGCGTAACCGTATCAATGAATGGCGTCCTGCTCACATTCACTTCTCTTTAATTGCAGATGGTTGGGCACAACGTTTAATTTCGCAGTTCTATTTTGAAGGCGATACATTGATTGATTCTTGCCCAATCCTGAAAACCATTCCTTCTGAGCAACAACGTCGTGCGCTAATTGCATTAGAAGACAAGAGCAATTTCATTGAAGCTGACAGCCGTTGTTATCGCTTTGACATTACGCTTCGTGGTCGCCGCGCGACTTACTTCGAAAATGACTTAACTTAATGGATGGAGTAAAAAACATGAATGGTTGGAATTTTCAGGAACTCAAAGAAACCCCATCTCAAACAGGTGGTCCATATGTCCATATTGGTCTTTTGCCAAAACAAGCCAATATCGAAGTATTTGAACACAATTTGGATAACAACCTTGTACAGGACAATACGCAAGGTCAACGCATCCGATTAGAAGGTCAAGTGTTTGATGGGCTTGGTTTACCTCTACGTGACGTACTGATTGAAATCTGGCAAGCAGATACCAATGGCGTTTACCCAAGTCAAGCTGATACTCAAGGTAAACAAGTCGATCCGAACTTTTTGGGTTGGGGCCGTACAGGTGCAGATTTTGGTACAGGCTTCTGGAGTTTTAATACCATTAAGCCAGGTGCTGTTCCAGGCCGTAAAGGTTCAACTCAAGCACCACATATTTCACTGATTATTTTTGCGCGTGGTATCAACATTGGTCTTCACACTCGTGTCTATTTTGATGACGAAGCAGAAGCAAATGCAAAAGATCCTGTTTTAAACAGTATCGAGTGGGCGACACGTCGTCAAACACTGGTTGCCAAACGTGAAGAGCGTGATGGTGAAGTGGTTTATCGTTTTGATATTCGTATTCAAGGTGAAAACGAAACGGTATTTTTCGATATCTAAATTTTTGACTATGGAACGGGCCGTATATCTTTCGGTATACAGCCTCCATAATTTTACAAGGAAACGTAAATGTTCAATACAAACAAACTGGTTAAACAACTTTGTCTAAGTGGTGCGTTGTTGATGTCATTGCCTATATTGTCAACGACCTATGCGGCTGAAAATACTGTACCAGCATCTAAATCAACTTATGTTGTAAAAAATTTAAACATTGGTGATTTACCTGTTAAAACCCTCGTGCCAATCACTGCTAAAACAAGAGAGCAAGCTTTGGCACAGGCAAAAGTAATCGCGGAAAATAAAGATGCAGATATTGCCGAATTTCGTATCGATTTACTTGAGTTTGCCAGCGATACCAAAAAAGTCATTGCTTTAGGACAAGAACTTAATCAGATTTTAAAAGATAAACCGTTACTTGCAACAATTCGTACGTCTAACGAAGGTGGAAAGTTGAAAGTAACAGATCAAGAATATGAAAAAATCTACAGTGAATATCTTAAAAAACCGTTCATGCAATTGCTAGATATTGAAATGTTTCGTGATCAGGCTGCAGTTGCCAAATTGACCAAACTTGCGCACCAGAAAAAAGTATTGGTTGTCATGTCAAACCATGATTTTGATAAAACACCAAGTGAGCAGGAAATTGTAAGCCGTCTATTGAAGCAAGATCAAATGGGTGCAGATATTCTAAAAATTGCAGTCATGCCAAAATCTAAACAAGATGTATTTACATTGATGAATGCGACATTAAAAGTCAGTGAGCAAAGTACAAAGCCACTACTTACCATGTCAATGGGGCGTTTAGGTACGATTTCGCGTATTGCAACTGCAAATATGGGCGGTAGCTTAAGCTTCGGTATGATTGGGGAGGCTTCTGCACCAGGTCAAATTGATGTTACTGCACTTAAACAATTCCTTAAAACAGTTCAACCTACACCTTAAATAAGACAGGGAACATGTCATGAAATTAACTTCTTTACGCGTATCTTTATTGGCGCTGGGCTTGGTAACATCAGGTTTTGCTGCGGCAGAAACTTATACTGTAGATCGTTATCAGGATGATAGTGAAAAAGGCTCTTTGCGTTGGGCAATTGAACAATCTAATGCAAATAGCGCACAAGAGAATCAGATTCTGATTCAGGCTGTTGGTAAGGCACCTTATGTGATCAAGGTGGATAAACCGTTACCACCGATTAAATCATCTGTAAAAATTATTGGTACAGAATGGGATAAAACGGGCGAATTTATTGCGATTGATGGTTCAAACTATATCAAGGGCGAAGGCGAAAAAGCATGTCCAGGTGCAAATCCAGGACAATATGGTACCAATGTTCGTACCATGACTTTACCAGGTTTGGTTCTACAAGATGTCAATGGTGTGACCCTGAAAGGTCTTGATGTTCATCGCTTCTGTATTGGTGTACTGGTAAATCGTTCAAGCAATAATTTGATTCAGCATAACCGTATTTCAAATAATTACGGTGGCGCTGGTGTCATGATCACGGGTGATGATGGTAAAGGTAACCCAACGTCTACCACCACCAATAACAACAAAGTATTGGATAATGTGTTTATTGACAATGGCGATGGTCTTGAACTGACGCGTGGAGCAGCATTCAACCTGATTGCTAACAATCTGTTTACATCGACCAAAGCCAATCCAGAGCCGTCTCAAGGCATTGAAATTCTTTGGGGGAATGACAATGCAGTGGTGGGTAACAAATTTGAAAACTATTCAGATGGTCTACAAATCAACTGGGGTAAACGTAATTACATCGCTTATAACGAATTGACCAATAACTCTTTGGGTTTCAATCTTACAGGTGATGGAAACATCTTCGATAGTAACAAAGTGCATGGCAATCGTATTGGTATCGCAATTCGTTCTGAAAAAGATGCAAATGCACGTATCACACTTACCAAAAATCAGATTTGGGATAATGGTAAAGATATCAAACGCTGTGAGGCTGGTGGTTCATGTGTTCCAAACCAACGTTTAGGTGCAATTGTATTTGGTGTTCCTGCGCTTGAGCATGAAGGTTTTGTAGGCTCTCGTGGTGGCGGTGTAGTCATTGAACCTGCAAAATTACAAAAAACATGTACACAGCCAAATCAACAAAACTGTAATGCCATTCCGAACCAAGGTATTCAGGCACCTAAACTGACTGTCAGTAAAAAACAACTTACAGTTGAAGTTAAAGGAACACCAAACCAGCGTTACAACGTAGAATTTTTTGGAAATCGTAATGCATCTTCTTCCGAAGCTGAGCAATATTTAGGTTCAATTGTTGTAGTGACAGATCATCAAGGTCTTGCAAAAGCAAACTGGGCACCAAAAGTCAGCATGCCATCTGTTACTGCGAATGTAACTGATCACTTGGGCGCCACTTCAGAGTTAAGTTCTGCAGTGAAAATGAGATAATAAAAATATTCACCAGGATGTTTGCAATTTTATCAATACATTCTGGTGAAACAATAAGGAATACGATATGCGTCATTTTTTTAAACTAGGTTTAGTGTCAGCGGCAGTTTTGGGCAGTCAAATGACACTAGCCAATGACTTTTGGTCACAAGATCGTCAATGGTTACTCGGTGACTGGGGCGGCGAACGTCAGCAGCTAGAAAAGCAGGGCTATAAATTTACAGCGTCGATTATGAGTCAGGCCGCCACTAATCTTGATGGTGGGTATAACGACAGCAATACGCTTGAAAATGCTGGACAACTGACGCTGGGTGCAAATTTTGATTTAAGCAAAATCGCAGGTTGGGAAGATACGACAGCAGCCATCATGATCACCAAACGTGATGGTAACTCTTTGACTCTGGAACGTATTAAAGATCCACGCTCGACTACGCTTGGCAATACCCAGGAAATTTATGGACGTGGAAAAATCTGGCGTTTAACACAAGCTTGGGTGAAAAAAGGATTCAATGACAATACGGTTCAATTTAAAATTGGTCGTATGGGGATGTCAGATGATTTTAATAGCTCACAATGTGAATTCCAGAATTTATTACTCTGTGGTGGACAGCTTGGAAAATCCATTGGTTCGATCTGGTACAACTGGCCAGTAGGGCTATGGGGTACCAATGTAAAATACCAATTTGCGCCTGAGTGGACTTTAGGTTTGGGCGTTTATGAAGTCAATCCAGATAACGTCAAAACCCAATCAAATAGTGATGGTTTTAATCTGGATATGAATAATGTCAAAGGGGCAACCATTCCTGTAGAGTTAGCATGGAAACCTAAACTTGCAATGTTTAATGGTTTGCCAGGTGAATATAAAGTAGGTGCTTTATACTCTACAGCAGATGCTAATGATGTGGGGACAGTGAGTAAAGTCCATGATAGCAAGCATAGCTTCTGGATTAATACTCAACAACAATTGACTCAGCATAATGATAACGCCAAACGTGGTTTATTCGTCAGCTTTAATGGTGTGGTGAATGATAAAGCGACTACAATGGTAGAAAGTACCCAGCAATTGGCACTTTGGTATAAAGGCCCTTTTGATAGTCGCCCAAATGATTCAATTGGTTTTGGTTTGGCAAACTATGTCGTAAATAAACGAGTACGTGATCGTCAAATTGCAACCAATGAAAGCCGTGGTTATTATGAATATGATGATTTGGCGTCAAATTATGTTCCAATTCAGCACGATGAACTGAATGTTGAATTGAATTATACCTATCAATGGTCTCCAGCCGTGATGTTGCGCCCAAATATTCAATATATTCATCAACCTGCTGGTGTGAAAGAGGTTGATGATGCATGGGTTGCGGGTTTAAGTATGCGTTTAAATTTCTAACAGTATCATCATTTCAATAAAAAATATTGATTAAAATACAAGCAAAGATATTGTTGATTTTAAACTTAATTCGAACAGCTAAAGTCATTAACATGACTTTAGCTGAATGTGTTTTATACGTGATGATGAGAATGACTCTCTGTACTCATGATCACGATACGTGGAGAAAGATGTATGTCTGACCCTCAAGAAAAGTCTCACATCATATTGAAAGTATGGTGTTTTATACTTGGGCTGGCGTTACTTATTACTGGTGCATTTTATGTTATCGGTGGTGGAAAACTGATTAGCTTGGGTGGTTCATGGTACTTCCTGATTGCTGGTTTAATGATTACTACCTCAGCTTTTTTTATGTTCAAGAAAAAAGCAACCGGGGTCTGGTTATATGCTTTGGCCTTCATTGGTACTGTTATTTGGGCGTTAATTGATGCTGGTTTCGAATTTTGGCCATTGCATTCACGTTTGATGTTCCCAGCAGGTTTATTTGCTGCGGTCATGTTAACCTTGCCATCTATTCGTAAATACCAATATCAAACCCCAATGAGCGCTCCAGCATATGTCATTGGTGGTTTGACCGTTTTAGGAATGCTCGGTGGTCTGTATGGAATGTTTATTCCACATGAAACTGTGAAAGCATCTGGCGAAGAACTACCACTTGTTCCAGTTGACCCTGCCAAAAAACAGGTAAATTGGGATCATTATGGTAATGATGCTGGCGGCAGTCGTTTTGTAGCGCTTGATCAGATTAACCGTAACAACGTATCTAAATTAAAAGAAGCTTGGCGTTTCCGTACAGGTGATTTTACGACTGGTACAGGTAACGGTGCAGAAGATCAAATGACACCATTGCAAGTTGGCAATAAAGTATTCTTGTGTACACCACATAATAATATATTTGCAATTGATGCAGACTCTGGAAAGCAGCTTTGGAAAGCAGAAGTTAACTCTACTGCGGATGCATGGGAACGTTGTCGTGGCGTCGCTTATTTTGATTCGACACAACCATTGGTACAACCTACATTGGCTGGTGCAACACCTGTAGCTGCTTTAGCAGCAAATACTGAGTGTCCGCGACGTGTATATACCAATACTGTAGATGGCCGTTTGATTGCAGTAAATGCAGATACAGGCGCTCGTTGTAAAGACTTTGGTGTTAATGGTACAGTGAATTTACATGAAGGACTTGGTGAAAATACTAAGGCACCTCGCTTTGAAGTCACTTCGGCACCTACCATTGCAGGTACAACGATTGTCGTGGGAAGCCGTATTGCAGATAACGTGGCAGCCGATATGCCTGGTGGAGTCATTCGTGCCTATGATGTGATTACAGGTAAATTACGTTGGGCATTTGATCCACGTAATCCAGATCCAAACTACGTTTTAAAACCAGGTGAGATTTACAAACGCAGTTCTACGAACTCATGGGCAGCCATGTCTTATGACCCGCAAATGAATACCGTGTTCTTGCCAATGGGAAGTTCATCTGTAGACGTTTGGGGTGGTAATCGTACTGCAGCCGACCATAAATATAATACCTCTGTACTTGCACTTGATGCGACGACAGGTAAAGAAAAATGGGTTTATAATACTGTTCATAATGACCTTTGGGATTTTGACTTACCAATGCAACCAAGTTTGGTAGACTTCCCAATGAAAGATGGTACAACTAAACCTGCGGTTGTTATTGGCACTAAATCAGGTCAGTTTTATGTACTTGATCGTGTGACAGGTAAACCACTGACTAAAGTGATCGAGCAGCCAATTAAAGTGGCTGATATTCCTGGCGAACAATACAGTAAAACTCAGCCGCGTTCAGTTGAAATGCCGCAAATTGGTAATCAGACACTTAAAGAGTCTGATATGTGGGGCGCGACGCCATTTGATCAGTTGATGTGTCGTATCAACTTTAAATCAATGCGTTATGACGGGCTTTACACCGCACCAGGTACTGATGTATCACTGAGCTTCCCGGGTTCTCTGGGTGGTATGAACTGGGGTTCTATCGCATTTGATCCAACGCACCGTTATATGTTTGTGAATGACATGCGTTTAGGGCTTTGGATTCAATTGATCAAGCAGACTCCTGAAGATATCAAAATTCAGGCAAATGGTGGCGAGAAAGTTAATACAGGTATGGGTGCAGTTCCAATGAAAGGTACGCCATATAAAGTGAATAAAAACCGCTTTATGTCAGCGTTGGGCATTCCATGTCAAAAACCACCTTTTGGTACCATGACTGCAATTGATATGAAAACACGTCAAGTGGCTTGGCAAGTACCATTGGGTACGATTCAAGACACGGGTCCAATGGGTATTAAAATGGGCTTGAAAGCACCAATTGGTATGCCAACCATTGGTGGTCCTATGGCGACTCAAGGCGGGTTAGTATTCTTTGCTGCAACGCAAGACTACTACTTACGTGCGTTTAACTCATCTAATGGTAAAGAGTTGTGGAAAGCACGTCTTCCTGTGGGTAGTCAAGGTACGCCTATGAGTTATATGTCACCAAAAACTGGAAAACAATACGTTGTTGTTTCAGCAGGTGGTGCACGTCAGTCTCCAGATCATGGTGACTACGTGATTGCATATGCCCTTGAAAAATAATTCAATCGCTTAAAAAAAAGGGACTCTCAGGAGTCCCTTTTATTCTTACTATATATTTTCTAAATAATTTTTCTACTTATTTATCAACTGATCTAAAATATCTAAACGATTTTTGGCCTCTGAGCTAAAGTTACTTGCTGCTTGATGATAAAACCTTTTAGCTAATTTTAAATCTAGGGTAACTCCTTGACCTAATTCAAATATTTGGCCTAATCTATAAGCGGAAGTTGCATGTCTAAGATTTGCAGCCTTTTTATAAAATATTAAAGCTTGTTGAATATCTTTTTGAACAATATGACCTTTTTCATACAACTCCGCCAAGGTAAAATAGGCATCTGGATAATTCTGCTTTACTGATTTTTTAATCCAAGTTAATCCTAACTCATAATTTTTTTCTATCCCTAGGCCGTTCAAATAGAGTTTACCTAGATTTAGTTCTCCTTCAGGATCATTTTGAGACGCCGTTTTTTCATACCAAAAAAGCGCTAAAGACATATTTTGAGTAACATCTAAACCATTTAGATACATAGATGCTAATTGATTTTGAGCCTTGATACATCCTTCTTGAGCTTGTTTTAATGTTCGTTTAAAGTTTGGAATATCTTCACAGTTGATAATTAAAGATTGAGATGTATTGTAGTCGCTATCAATAATATCAAAACCTAAGTGATATTGAAGCACTTCTACTAAAAGTGCACGAGCAAGGTAATGATGATAAAAAGATAAGCTTTTTTCTATAATATAATAGTACTTGTGATATTGAATATCTGGATTGCTCTCATCATTTAGATCTGGAATCTCATATCTTTCAATTTTATAAGAACCATCAGTGTAACTTTCTCGTTCATAAAAAATAGTAAAATTCAGCCAAGATTTTTCGCAATTCAAAGGTTGGCCAGTTTGATAAAGATTTGATCCCTGATATTGGATTACTTTACGTATTTCTTTACGATTTTGATATATGATATAACTAAATGATTCAAAGCTATCGACACATTTAAAGAAAACTGTCCACTCCGATTCCTTTAAATTGAGTAGTAGTTTTTCCCATAATTTAGGATTATTTTTTGCAGACTCAAAAATCTCATGATTATGAATAAGAATTAAATTATTATTTAAAAATTCAATATGTATAGTTGATTGTTGATCAAAAAATGAATCTTCATCTTTTATCCATTTATGAACTAAATTTTCAATATCATCTTGGTCGCTAGAACATTTAAAAATCATTCCAGATATATTGGTACCCATATATTTCTCTTAAAATTTCTATAAAATAATTTACTAATAAGTTGCTTTATTTTTTACAAGTTGATTGATTATATATCTAAATATTTTCTTTCTTATTAAAAATCTAATATTGAATCTCAACTCTTTTAAAGTTTTTTAATAAGATAACAAATATCTATGATTAAAATTATACCAAATTACGCAGCTCATTCGCAGTATTGCGTAATAAAGGTAAAACTTGATCGATAAGATACTGTGGCTGCACCCGATTGGTTTGTGACATACAATTAAGTGCTGCAATGGTAAGCCCCTGTGCGTTTAAAACGGGTACCGCAATCGCAATCAGACCCAGTTCATGTTCCTCAGTAGACAAACAGTAGTCCGATTGCCGAACAGCATCTAATGTTTCTAAAAAAGTATGTTCATCGGTAATGGTATAAGGCGTGAGGCGCTTCAGACCATATTTTTCAATCCATTCAATTTGTACTTCACGATCCAGAACAGAAAGTAATACTTTACCGGTAGAGGTGGCGTGGGCAGGCAAACGATTACCCAAATGCATCCCATAGGGGCTCACGCGAAGATTATCTTGCTGGGGTAAATAACTACGCGCAACAGGTACAACTTCATGCTCATCGAGCACCACAATTGAAAAGGTGAGGCTGGTTTGAGCACACAGTAGATTTAAAAATGACTGTGCCACTTTGGGTAAATGTGCCGAGCTTAAATAAGAACTAGAAAAACGTAAAACACGATGTGTAAGCCAAAAATAGTGCTCATCGGTATCTAAATAACCCAAAAATTTAAGTGTCTTTAAATAACGCCGTGCAGCTGTTCTGCTTATACCAGTACGCTCTGCAACCTGTGTCACGTTCAGTCGTTGTCTGTCAATTCCAAATGCTTCTAAAAGCGCTAAGCCTTTGGCCAAGCCTGCAATGTAATCTTCCGTACGTATTTCTTCACTTGAATGGGGATGTGCAAGGTATTGGTGATGTTGTTCCATAACATTCAAATCCAAAATGGTTTTGTCCGATCATCGGACAGTTGTAATGCTAATCGGATAATTTTGAGCCTTGATTATAGATGTCTTTTTAATGAGGCGGTACTTTAAAAATAGAAAATAGCAAGGATGATGTTATGCAAACTATGAAAACCAAAGTTGCAATTATTGGTTCTGGCCCAGCGGGATTACTACTCGGTCAACTGCTTTACAAAGCTGGAATTGAACACGTTATTGTGGAACAGCGAAGTGCCGATTACGTTGCATCACGCATTCGTGCAGGAATTTTAGAGCAAGTATCGGTCGATTTACTCGAGCAAGCTGGAGTTGATCAGAACCTCAAAGAAAAAGGATTGCCACATTCGGGCATTGAAATTCTGACCAATGGCCAAAAATTCCGTGTCGATTTATCGGCATTGACTCAAGGTAAACAAGTCACGGTATATGGGCAGACCGAAGTTACTAAAGATTTAATGCAAGCACGTGAGCAGGCTGGTCTTTGCTCATTTTATGAATCGAATGATGTTCAAATTCATGATTTTTATAATGCGCCAAAAGTGACTTTTGAATCCAACGGAACTCACTATCAAATCGAATGTGATTTCATTGCAGGATGTGATGGTTATCATGGCGTGTGCCGTGCTAGTGTGCCTCAAGATAAAATTAAAACCTTTGAAAAGGTCTATCCATTTGGTTGGTTAGGTGTACTTGCCGATGTGCCGCCTGTGGCAGACGAGTTAATTTATGTTCAATCAGAGCGTGGTTTTGCACTGTGTAGCATGCGCTCAGAAACGCGAAGCCGATATTACATTCAAGTTCCTTTAACCGATCACGTAGAAAACTGGTCGGATGATCAATTTTGGGAAGAGCTTAAGAATCGCCTCGACCCTGAAAGCTGCGAAAAACTCGTTACAGGCCCTTCAATTGAGAAAAGTATTGCACCTTTGCGGAGCTTTGTCACAGAACCGATGCGATTTGGAAAATTATTCTTAGCTGGTGATGCCGCACATATTGTTCCACCAACGGGTGCCAAAGGATTGAATCTTGCAGCTTCAGATATTGCATATTTGTCGAGTGCGCTCATTGAATTTTACACGCAAGGATCTGAGCAAGGTATAGATCAATACTCAGAAAAATGCTTGCAACGTGTATGGAAAGCAGAGCGTTTTTCATGGTGGATGACCCATTTGTTACATCGCTTTGAAACCGAAAGCGAGTTTGATCATAAAATTAAACAAGCAGAATTGAGCTATATCTTAGGTTCTACGGCAGGTCAGACCACACTCGCTGAAAACTATGTGGGTTTACCCTATGAAATCAAATCCCTTGACTATTTAAAACATGCCAGCTAAAACAAAAAGAGAGCGATTAGTCGCTCTCTTTTTTATCTCGGCTGTGTTTATTTACAAGTGAAATTCTCGGCTTTTTCACTGTCACCTGTACCGTTATAACGTGCGATTTTTGGATATGGACATAGTGGTCGAGTTCGATTGGCCGACCAGCTCGATGGTAACTCGCTATTGATTTCGCCACTTGCATTACCGACACCGCGTGCAGAAGCGAGAATTTGATCTGGTGCTTGACCATATTCTACCCAGTTCACCAAAGCAGTAAGTGCATCAAACTGGTCGGTCGCAAGCCCACCCCGCGAATGATTCATTCCCGGAACGCGATAAAAACGAGCAAAACTTTGTGCGTCACCCAAACTGCTGCTCTTGTATTTTGCCATCAGTTTATCGTACCAGTTTTGTGTGTCATCTACCGAAAATACGCCATCTGCTGTGCCTTGCACCACAATCATTTTACCGCCATGCAAGCGTAATTTATCCAGATTGAGCTCATCTGGCGGGATCATAAATGACATCGCGCTTTCTGAATAGGTCGAATTGGTTGCAGAAAGTTTTGGGTAATCTGTATCAAAATTATAGTTAAAGGCAAATTTTCGTGAATTTTGCACAATTGTTGGATCTGGTGGTACCTGAAATATAATGCCTACCGCTACCGGGTCGCGTGCCGTACCCACAGAAGAAACAAATTTCCAGCTTGCCCAATTGCTGCCAAGTAATCCCGGATCGTAAGGCTGGGTCGCATACAATGCTTCGCCAGATGAATTGACAGGGCCGCGGTAAATATTAGCCACGACATCGATCTGGTCTTTACTCAAACAGCTTCCATCACGTGAACCCGAGCAGACAGGCACATCTTTATGAATATCAAAGGCGGTTCGACAGGCTTCAACGTCTTGTACCATACCATCTGCTACACCATCGAGTGCATCACAGCGTGTTAAAATCGCATTGGCAAGTACGTTACGTTCTGCATAGGTGAGTGCAGTGCTTAAATCATTTTCATCGGTGGCAACACGACGTAATTGCTGCGCCGTGTATAGCTGTGCCGCTGCTGCACGTGGTAGATGAAATCCGGGTGTGCTTGCCAAGATGCCATCGTACTGATCGCCTAGGCGTGTTGCAGCCATCATGGCATGTCGACCGCCGTTAGACGTACCTCCTGCATAAGATCGATCTGGCAATTTACCGTAAGCTGTTTTAATCAGATCTTTGGCCATAGGCGTTAACTTTGTAATAGCACCATAACCATAGTTGATGCGAGCTTGCGGATCTAAACCAAAAAGAGGATTTTGTGCAGATGAATGTCCGGCATCGGATGAAATTACCGCGAATCCGTCTTTTAAAGCATTGCTTAACATCCCGCCGCTGCCCACTTGTCCGGTCGCTGTGGCGATGTTGCCGTCGGTACCGCCATTTCCTTGATATAGAAAACGTCCGTTCCAGCTCACCGGAAGTCGCATTTCAAAGCCAATCTGATAGGTTTGACCATCGATTGGGCTAATACGTTGCTCCATATAACCTTTGACCAAACAATGCGCCGGAATATTTTTCCCCACGACGGTCAGAGCGCCTGCATTTTGTAAAGTTGCACTTTCAACTACGGTGGTATCAAATTTGAAACCGCTTAAATCTGTACAACTGCCTTTGAGCTGAGCACCTACTGCTGGGCTTAATTGTGGAATACTTTGGCTCGACTGTGCCGTATCATGATCGTTATTGTCATTACATGCAGCTACACTGATGCAGACGCCGAGCAATGCAGCATGTTTAAAAAAATGTTGAGGTTTTTTCATTGCAATATCCTTATGCCTGAATTTATGCATGTGCCAAGACCATGAAATTTGCGGTACTACGCGCCACAAGTTTATGGTTTTGCCACGCTTCACTTTCGATGTTTAAAATGGATTTTCCTTGTTTGATAAATCGACATTTCGTCACCACAAGCCCAACCAAACACGGCCTTAGAAAATCTGTGGTCAGATTAATCGTCGTGGCTGGTTGTTGTTGATTTGCATGATACGCAAATAAGCCCATGATATCGTCCAGCATGGCGCAAATCATGCCACCTTCCACTGTACCTCTTGGGTTGGTAAAGCTTTCTAGTGCAATATAATGAATTTCAAGCTCATGTTGATCATCATTCCACTGAATATTATGTCCTCCCAATAAACGGTGAATGGGGGGTAATGTCTGAGAAATTTGCATAGATATGATCCATCATTGAAAAAGCTCCAGAAGATCTGGAGCTTATTGTTATTATTTAAACTTCCATGTGTAATCGATATTAATACGGGTTTCATTGACTGGCTTGATGTTGGCTGTGGCTAGCATGTTGTTGTCATAAATAGCGTAGCGAGCTCGAAGAGCCAGATTTTTTAACCAACCTGTTTGTATGGTATAGCCAATATCAAAATCAGTTTCACGTTCCTTAAGATTGGTACCCCCCAGATTTGGCGCGTAAATGTTTCTACCCATTGTATAACGTGTCATAAAACGTAAACCCGGCACATAATCTTTAAAGTCATACTCATAACGAAAGCTGTATGCTTTTTCTTTCGGATTTAAAAATTCGCCCGGCCATGTATCGATGAGCAGTCCTGTTTCACCACCCGTTAAATATGGAAAAGCGGTTTCACCAAAATGCTGAAAGGTACCAAAAATAAATTTATGATTTTGGCGTTTAAGCTCAAAATGCGCATGATATAAATCGTTGTCGACCAAACCTGCCTTTGCTTGGCCTTCATCGCGGCTACGATAGTAATGTAGATAGCTGCTTAAACGAGTTTGCGGATTTATGTCCCATTTGTATAAAAAGCCAGTTGTCATCTGATCGTATAAATTATTAACATCCAGATAAAATAATCCTAAACGTAAAGCCGGACTTACATTGTAATAGCCACCTGCGTAGTAAAGACCATTTGTTTCAGCACTTTTGAAACGCCCATTCACCGCTGAAATCCTGATATTTTCATAATTGGTCGAGTCGCGCTGATTCACCTTGTCTATAAATGCTCCTTGCAGCTCAAAATTCTTAATATCTTTCGATTCCAGTGAAATACCACGGTAGGTTTGCGGTAGTAGGCGTGCAGGAGAGGCCACCAGCACGGGATTCATGGGTCTGAGTGTTCCTACTTTTAATTCGGTCTGACTGACTTTTGCTTTACCGGTCAGGCCAATTTCGCCGTAGCTGCTGGCGGGTTCATTGGTGACCGTGTCGCGAGGTAAATTGCCTGTACCCGCATATTTGGCACTGGCATCGAGCTTAAATCCTGCTGTAGCCAAAACATCGAGCCCAAAACCAATGGTTCCTTCGGTATAACCAGAATTTGCTTTAAAAATAAAGCCTTGTGTCCAGTCTTTTGCAGCGGGATATTTAGAAACTTCTTGATAATCGCGATCGAAATAGAAATTTCGTGTGGTGAGTTCGACTGTACTTTTATCAATAAAGTCTGAAGCAAATACAGAACCCGAGAGCATCACAGCAGAGTACATCCATAATTTTGACATTGTATTTCTTCCTGAAACATCTTTGTTGTTTTGACAGGGTTGGTCGTACCAACCATGAGGTTTAAAAAATATTAATTATTTTCCGAGTACGTCTCGCGCCACGATTTCCTTCATGATTTCGTTGGTGCCACCGTAAATTTTTTGCACACGTGAATCGACAAAAAAACGAGAAATCGGATATTCCTGCATATAGCCGTATCCCCCAAATAATTGCAGCAGTTGATCGATCACGTCGCACTGGGTATCGGTAATAAAGCATTTCAATGCAGCAACATGGCCCACAGTCAGCGCCCCCTGATGGTACATTTGGGCACATTCATGAATAAACGCTTGCGCTGCTTTGGCTTTGATTTGTGCATTGGCAATCACAAAGCGCGTGTTTTGAAGCTGCGCCAGTGTTTGGCCAAATGCTTTGCGCTCTCGTACATAACTGGTGGTCAGGTCAATCGCGCCCCAAATCGACCCCATACCCATCATCGCGATACTTAAACGTTCACGAGGGAGCTCTTGCATCAGATATGCAAAGCCTTGGCCTTCTTGACCAAGGCGCTGAGTTACTGGTACATGAACGCCATCGAAAAAGAGTTCGGCAGTGTCTTGTGCATGCAGTCCAATTTTTTTAAGCGAACGTCCTTTTTCAACACCTTCAAGTTGCGCATCGACCAAAAACAGAGAAATACCTTTTGCGCGTGCCTGTGGGTCTGTTTTGGCAACCAGAACAATTAAATCGGCATGTAGTCCGTTGGAGATAAAGGTTTTTGAACCATCAATGACGTAATGCTCGTTTTTTAAAATCGCTTGAGTGCGAATAGCTTGAAGGTCTGATCCGGCATTGGCTTCGGTCATGGCAATTGCTGTTACCACTTCGCCCGATACCATTTTGGGTAACCAGTATTTCTTTTGCGCCTCACTACCCATATTTTGGATATAAGGAGAGACCAGTTCATTTTGTCCACCAATGGCAACCGCAAGTGAGCCAAATCCTGCGCGTGCAGTTTCTTGCACCAGCATGAGCGAGTAGTGAACTGGTGCGCCATATCCACCGTATTCTTCTGGAACATCGACACACAAGAACCCATTTTCACCGAGTAAGTTCCAGATATGTCGAGGAATCAGACCATCGTGCTCCCATTGCTCGTAATAGGGCGCAACATGATCGTTTAAAAAACGTTTGTAAGTATCGCGGAACAATTCAAAATCAGTATCTTGCTGCATATTTCACCTTTTTTTAGCATGATCAAGGCCTAACCCCATACGAAATGAGCTTGAGAACAAGAAATAAACTTAGGAGTGATTTAAAACGGGTATACGTACAATCAATGGATTATCTGTTTGTTTGTTATACAGTTCTTCGACCAGTGCAGCACGACGTTTTAAGATGTTACTCTGATTTAAATTGCCTTTATCGGTTACTTCACCTGCATCGAGCTGTGGTGCTTCAGTCATTAAATACAACATTGATACCCGATTTGAACTGCCCGTGGCATCTTTGTTGTACTGAATTAAAAACTGTCGAAACCACTGCTGTACTTTAGGGTGTTGCAAGATATCTATTGCGCTATGATTTTTCATATTCAGACCAGCAAAATCTGCACAGGCATCAAGCTTAGGAAAAACCAAGAAGCCAATCGCATTTAGATTTGAACCGGTAATACAAACATCTTGAATCAACAAATTACCTTGAATGAGTGCCTTGTTGCGTAAAGTGCCCACATTCACAAAGGTACCCGTGTTGAGTTTGAAATCTTCTGCAATACGGCCGTCGTACATCAGGCCCTGTGCAGGGTCGTTTGGATCGACCAGACGTACCGCATCGCCAGTATGGAAAAAGCCGTCTTCATCAAAAATTGTGCTTTGCTGGTCGGCCTTAAGGCGCCAGTAACCTTTCATGACGTGCTTGCCACGAACACAAAATTCAAGTTTGTCACCATAGGGAACTAATTTGATTTCACAGCCCGGAGCAGGGTAGCCAATAAAACCAGCCATTACCCGTGGGCCTGTGGTAAAGGCGCACGATGGTGCCGTTTCGGTCATGCCCAAGCCACTCATGATGCGGATTTTTTCACCGCAATGTGCCTGTGCAATTTTATCGAGTCGGTTCCAGCCTGCTTCAGATAATGCAGCACCAGCAAAAAACAAAATTTTAACGTTGGCAAAGAAGCGATCTCTGAGTTCGGCATCTTTTTCAAGTGCATCGGTGAGTTCTTCCCAGCCTTTGGGTACATTTAGATAAACCGTCGGTGAAATTTCTTTTAAATTTCGAATCGTTTCATCAAATTTTCCCGGAACGGGCTTACCGTCATCGATGTAAATGGTTCCGCCGTTATAAAGCGCAATCCCAACATTGTGGCTTCCACCGAATGTATGATGCCAAGACAACCAGTCCAGTAAGACAGGCGGTGTGTCTTCAAATTCTGGAAATGTTTGAAGTAGCATTTGTTGATTGATACACAGCATCAAATGTGTGGTCGGAACAGCCTTTGGAAGCTTGGTCGAACCGGATGTAAATAAAAACTTGGCAATCTGATGCTCATCTAGCGTTTCATAATGTTCTTGAACATCGGTCACAGGGGTATCTAATAAAGACTGAAACGATGTACAGACTTGATCACCTATAATGCCTTTATTGGTCACAATTTCAATATGATCTTGCGTACAGCTTTGAATGGCTTTAGCAAAAGCTTGTCCATCATTTGCATACACCATGCCTGGGGTGAGCACATCAAACACATGTTTTAATTTGCCAAAATCTTGAGATACCAGTGAGTAGGCTGGCGAAATAGCAGAAAATGGTACACCTGCCAACATCGCGCCCATCGAAAGCGTTAAGTGTTCAAGATCATTTCCCGATAAAATTACCAAAGGTCGTTCTTGGCTTAAGTTGCGCTGATGCAAAGCTTGTGCAATATGCCAAGCACGTTGCAAGGTTTCTGCATAACTGAGCCTGATCCATTCGTCTTGTGTATTGCGTTTAGCGGCAAAGGTATGGTAGGGCTTAACTTTAGCAAAATGAATCAAACGATCGGTCAGTTTTTGCGGATAAGCCTTGAGTTGTTCTTTGGGTTGAATATGTAAAACCGGACCTTTATAAAAATAGTCAATTGCATGTTGTCCAAGTTTTACAAAGCGCTCTCTGTCTTGTGATTGAGTGGCATTCATTTGCATTTCGTTCACTCCATGTTGTACATCGCTGTACTTTTTTGCATCATGCAATTTTTATATCGTTATTTTTTAAAACCATACCCAATGGTTAAATTGGGTAATGGCGTGGCTGTGTTTGTACGGTAATCCAGCGAAGCTCGGTAAATTCAGCAATGGATGCTTTACTGCCAAAGCGACCATAACCACTCGATTTAGTGCCACCGAAGGGCATCTGTGCTTCATCGTGTACGGTTGCACCATTGATATGGCAAATCCCGGAGTCAATCTGTTTGGCAACATCCATCGCCAAACCAAAGTTTTGACTAAATACAGCCGAAGATAAACCAAACTCACTGTCATTTGCCAAGCGAACACCGTCTTCAATGCTAGCAAAACGTTGTACTGTACAAACTGGCCCAAATGATTCTTCGCGATACAACAACATTTCGGGTTGAATATCCAGTACGAGTGTCGGTTGCATGAGGGTATCTTGAATCTGGATACCCAACGGAAGGTTGGCACCTTTTTGCTGTGCATCTTCAAGTAAGTGCTGAATTCGCTCTGCTGCGCGTCGGCTTTCAAGTACACCCAACATACTGCCTTGCTGCGTTGGATTACCTGCTTTAAGTGAGGCTGTTTTTTGAATGAGCTTTTCAATAAAGCGATCTGCAATGCCGTCTTGAACCAAAACACGTTCTGTCGACATACAGATCTGGCCTTGATTGAAAAATGCACCAAATGCAACCGCATTCACAGCTTCATCCAGATCGGCATCATTTAAAATCACCACAGGCGCCTTACCACCAAGTTCTAATAAAACAGGTTTAAGATGCTTTGCTGCTGTTTCGGCAATAATTTTACCCACTTTGGTCGAACCGGTGAAATTAATGCGTTTAACTGCAGGGTGTTCAATCAGACGCTCAACGACTTGTGGTGCATCTTGAGGTGCATGTGTAATGACATTAACCACACCTTCACCCAAACCAGCTTCATTTAAAATTGCACCTATCAAGCGATGGGTTGCCGGGCAAGCTTCCGAGGCTTTGAGTACTACCGTATTGCCACAAGCTAAAGGCATTGCAAGTGCTCGGGTTGGCAAAATAACAGGTGCATTCCAAGGCGCGATCCCGACTACAACACCACATGGCACCCGAATTCCCATTGCCAGATTGCCCGGTACATCAGACGGAATTAAGCTTCCGTCAATTTGAGTGGTCATCGCGGCGGCTTCGCGTAGCATGTTGGCTGCCAGATGTACATTAAAGCCATACCATGTGGCTGTTGAACCTGTTTCACGCATACCGATTTCGATAAACTTTTCGGTATTTTGATCCATCAGATCTGCCGCTTTGAGCAAGCGTAAACGACGTTCAGTCGGCGAAACTTTTGACCAGATTTGAAATGCACGGCTAGCCGATTCAAGTGCACGATCGACATCCTCAAGTGTTGCAGCAGCAGCAACACTTGCAACATGACCGTCTATTGGGCTAATGCGTTCAAAGGTGGCTTGATTGGCAGCATCGACAGACTGACCATCAATAAGTAACTGTACATGTTGCATCGAGTGTATCCTTACTTGAGCATTGATGTTGCGAACTTAACCTGTACGCTTATAGCTTTGCAAACCTGGTTTAATCGATTTTTCATCTAAGAACTGTTTTAAACCCTCTTGGCGGCCGCCCTCAGTATCTCGATGATTACATTGATCCAGTTTGGCATATAAATAATCTTCATTCTGATCCCATGTCAGCTCACGACAGCGCTTAAAGCCATTTTTAGCTGTACGTAAAACGACAGGGTTTTTCTCGACCAGACACTGTGCCAGTTCTGTCACTTCTGCCTTTAGCTGTGCAAGCGGAACGCTTTTATTAATCAGACCCATTGCTTCAGCTTCTTTACCGGTAAAAGTTTTACCGGTCATAATGTAATACAGTGATGCACGATGCCCAACCGTATCTGCCATCGCTTTGCTGACGAGGTTGCCCGGTGGAATGCCCCAGTTAATTTCTGACAGTCCGAAAGTGGCTTCATCGGCTGCAATGGCTAAATCACAGGCCACCAGTGGCGAGAAACCACCACCAAAACACCAGCCGTTAACCATGGCAATTGTTGGTTTAGAGTACATACGAAGTAATTGCCACTGCCAGCGACACGAATCACGTCGAATACGTTCTTGGAAAATTTCAGGTTGAGCATCTACTTCACGGAAATATTCTTTTAAATCCATGCCAGCAGTCCAAGAATCACCGGCACCAGTTAACACCAGCACTTTTGCCTCTGAATCTAGCTCGAGTGTTTCAAGCACATCGATCATTTCACGGTTGAGTGTTGGGCTCATTGCATTTTTTTTGTGAGGACGATTAAGTGTGACCCATGCAATTCCATGTTCTACTTGTACATCAACGGTTTCCCAACGTTTATCGTATGTCATTTGTTTTCTCCTTGAATGACAAATTGTGCTGTCTTGGATTTAATTTAATATCAGTTAAACTTACATTCAAGTGTTTTTTGAAGAATTTTATAATTTTTTTATAATCTTATGATTTTTAATGTTAAAAATATTTTTTAGAAAATTTAATAAAAAAACATATTGATTTTTTTATAAGCTTAACTGATATTTTATGTGTGTTCTTTGAACATTGACAATAAAAACGTAAAGGATGTTTAGTCAAAATAAGGAAGAGACTATGGATACCGTATCGAAGGCGTCGGGAAGGGCGAAACTTACGTTACTGCTGTGCTTTGCTATAGCGATATTTGAAGGCTTTGATCTTCAATCGATGGGTGTAGCAGCACCGCGAATGCGTGCCGAATTTATGTTAGATAATGCCCAAATGGCTTGGGCATTTAGTGCTGCAATTATTGGAACCCTGCCAGGCGCGATTATCGGTGGTCGTTTGGCAGATATTGTAGGCCGTAAAAAGATTTTAATTTTGAGTATTATGCTGTTCGGGATCATGTCATTACTGACAGCTTTTGCCGCTAACTATAACTTATTGCTGGTGATTCGTTTTCTTACTGGTTTAGGTATGGGCGGTGCATTACCCATGATGATTACGGTCGCATCAGAAGCTGTGGCTGAAAACCGCAAGGCCACCGCAGTCAGTATTATGTACAGTGGCATTCCATTTGGAGGGCTACTGACCTCTGTTGTGGCTATGCTTATGGCAGGCGATGCAGAGTGGCGGCATATTTTTTATGTGGGTGGTATTGCACCGATATTACTCATTCCACTCTTAATGAAGTTCTTACCTGAATCCAACAGCTATCTGCAGAAAAAAACACACCTGCAAAGTACAACACCATTTTGGGAAGTGCTGTTTGCAAAAGAAAGACGGATGTCGACCATTCAATTATGGATCAGTTTCTTTTGTACGCTGGTGGTGCTCTATTTCTTGCTGAACTGGTTACCACTGCTTATGGGTTCACAAGGATTGTCTAAACTTGAAGCCAATTATGTACAGATGGGATACAACGTAGGCGGAATTTTTGGTTCTATTTTGATGGGTATGCTGCTCGACAAGATGCGTATGAGCAGTGTCATTAAGTTTATCTATGCGGGTATTCTGGTCGCTTTGTGTTGTCTGTCGATTTCACCAACAGTTGCATTGCTGGCACTTTCTGCCGTGGGTTGTGGCTTGTTTATTGTGGGTGGACAATCTGCTTTATATGGTCTGGCGGCAATGTATTATCCAACCGAAATGCGTGGCACGGGGGTGGGCGCAGCAGTTGCAATTGGACGCATAGGTTCTTTTGCCGGGCCGTTGGTTGCAGGTTTCCTACTTTCGTTAGGTCAGAGCTCGACCATCGTCATTGGTTCAAGTATTCCGATTATCCTGATTGCTGCAATATCTGCACTAATGCTTGTCAGAAAGCCCAAACACCCTGTACATTTGGCGCATGGCTCAAGCGCTCAGTAACATTCTTTTAAAAGTATGGGGCTGATTGGCCTCATACTTTTTAATTTTTTATGAAGATAAATTATGCTACGTTCAAGTTCAGTTGATAGAAAAAGAGAAGAAGAGCCACGCTTAAGTTATATGATTGCTCGGGTTGACCGCATCATTAGCAAATATTTGACTGAACACCTAAGTGCGCTTGAGATTAGTTTGCCGCAATTTACTGCGCTTTCGGTGCTGGCGGCCAAACCGAATTTATCTAATGCCAAGCTTGCCGAACGTTCATTTATAAAACCGCAATCGGCCAATAAAATTTTGCAAGATCTACTCGCAAATGGCTGGATTGAAAAAGCACCAGATCCAACTCATGGTCGACGCATTCTAGTTACGGTTACACCGAGTGGACTAGACAAACTAAACCAATGTAACCAAGTGGTTCAGCAGCTCGAAGCGCAAATGTTGCAAGGGGTCGATATTAATCTGGCTTTTCTGATTCGTAATAACCTTGAATTAATGGTGAAGAATTTAAGTACATTTTCTAGTTTAGACCAATCAAAAGAGTAGCTTTAATTATTGTTCAGCTTTCTTAAGCTCGGCATTAATATAGCTCATAATCATGGTTTTCAGTCCATCTACCAACTCGTCAAAACTGATGTAAGGATTGGGCAAAATCAAATGCCGTGCAATATTAAAAATGCCGCTGTTAATACTGACATAGGCTGTAACTGCAAGATTATTCACCTTTAAGTACTTTGGATTATGCATCATGTATTTCATGACAATATTCATCAGTTCGCGCTCAATCTGATTAATATACTTGTCATAACGCAGCTCATTGGCATGTCGTAAACAAATCAGATAGCGTTCATTGTTTCGGGTGAGCAAATCTCGAAAATTATAAAAAATAATTTCAATGACAGATTCTAGCTCCATATCCATAATGACAGGCGTAAGATCTTTAATCATTTTTAAAATTTCTTGTACAAATGATGCCGCCATCGCATCGTAAATTTCTTCTTTATTTTTAAAGTATTCATATAATGACCCAACACTGACACCTGCGATATCTGCAATATGCCGAGTTGTAGTTCCACTCATACCATGCAATGCTACAGATATAAATCCAGCTTCAATAATGGTATCTACCGTGACTTTTGCTCGTGTTTGGCGTGGCTTTCGAGTGCTCAATGGATATTCCTTAAATCCGAACAATAATTCAAATTATCATGTTAGGCCAAATACAACAATTTAAAAAACATAAATCCGAACAGCAAAAAACACAACAAACTTAAGCCAATGAGCACATCAAAAATCGAAGATTGTCAGTTGCGCAAAGCATCAAATTTAATGGTACTTTTAGTCAATATGTTAAATAAATTTATTAAAAATTAATAATTTAACATCGATGAAAGTTTGAGTACAAATAAATAGCCTAAGCTACATTAAAGTTTATCAGATGATCTAGACCCGAATTGAATCCGAATAACACATCGGATTAGCATGAAGATATGTAAGAAGTCTGAACAATCTTTCAGCTTAATCCATTGAATGCTTTAAGAAGGTGTCGCCATGATCTCGACCGCAGTAAAAAAATCAGTCCAAGCTTTCAAGCCCATGCCTAAATTTGAGTTACCAGATTATACCCAAAAACCTGCAATTCCAATTCGTCATATTGCAGTTGGATTTGATGGAAAAGAGATTGATTTTGCGTTTTACATGAACAATCAATTTGCCAGTACTTTTTTTGCAACGCTCTCTGTGTTTTTGACGTATGGTGAAGATCTGGTCATTGAAACCGCACGGTATCATCGTGATTTCGTGAAAGATCCGCTATTGAAACAGCGTGTGACATCACTGATTGGACAAGAGGCGATTCACTCTAAACTTCATAATGAATTTAATGACGCGATTGCGCATGAAGCCGTTAATTTTCCGGTAAAACTATATCGCTTTTTGGGAGAGAAGTTTTTTGACAATATTTTCTTAAAATTTCCACAACCACTTAAGCTCTCCATGATGGCCGGAATCGAGCATTTTACCGCCGTGCTTGCAGAATACATGATGAAGCACGAGAAAAATTTCTACTATTCAAATGATGCCAAAACACGTGCGATGTGGATGTGGCATATGCTTGAAGAGTCGGAGCATAAAGATATTGCGTATGATGTCTATCAATTACTCAATGGAAACTATGCATTACGTGCAGCAGGCTTCTTTATTGCCTTTGGAACTATTTTGGGATTGATTCCGTTTTCAACATTGTTTGTACCAGTTTTACGCCAACCAAAAGACCTTGTGACACGCAAATTCTGGAAAGATGCCAAACGAGGTGTAGCACTGATCTTTAGTCCAAATGATGGTGTTTTTGGTAGCACCATGGGGCAAATCTTTGACTATTTACGTCGCGATTTTCATCCAAATGATCATGACACATCGGCATATCTAGAATATTACAAAGATAAGCTTTTATCGGAAGGCGGTGCGATAGCGCCTTATCTGGTAAAAACATTTACGCCACCAGTACGTCACTAATTTTTTGTCGTTTCAGCAATGAAGTTCAGTCAATTGGCTGAAAACAATAAGGATATGCTATGAAACTATTCAGCTCTCAACATAAAAAGCCAAGTCAACAGGCCTATGCTGTAGTGACTGGTGCAGGTAGTGGCATTGGGCGTAGTTTTGCACTCGAATTGGCACGTCGCGGCGGTACAGTAGTGTGTTCGGATATCAATCTAGATGCAGCCAAAGAAACGGTGAGTTTAATTCAAGAATTGGGTGCACAAGCTTTTCCAGTGCAATGTGATGTGGCTAAAGCTGAACAGGTGTCGCAACTGGCAGAGCATGCAGAAAAACTGATGCAAAATCCAGTCACATTGGTGATCAATAATGCAGGTATTGGTTTGGGGGGTAAGTTTGATGAAATGACCACTGAAGACTGGCAGTGGTGTCTGGATATTAATCTGTGGGGTGTTATTCATGGTTGTCGTGCATTTGTTCCCAAATTTAAACAATTAGGACATGGTGCGATTATCAATGTTGCATCAGCGGCTTCATTTACCGCAGCACCTGAAATGACGGTATATAACGTCAGCAAAGCAGGGGTCCGTGCATTATCTGAGACCTTATCAGCCGAGCTAAAAAAGTTTGATATTAAGGTCAATGTGTTATGCCCGACATTGGTGCCTACCAATATTATCAAAAATGGCAAAGTACCTCATAAAGGAATTTTAGATTATGCATTAAACAATTTAGCTTTTACCACCAGTGATAAAGTAGCAAAACTCACATTGGATCGTCTGGATAAAGATAAGCTTTATACCATTCCACAAATTGATGCCAAATTATTCTGGTTAATGAAGCGAGCAGCACCAAACTTATATGCAAAATTTTTAGGTACTTCATATCGATTGATCAAATGAGCCCAAAATTTTGGTGACTTATGATCAAATTGAGATGAACACTCAATCAAAGATTGGTTTAAAAATATTTTTAAGTAAAAGGATATTCTGAATGACAGCTCAAGCAAAAAAATTAGATTCGGCTGATCGTAAAGCATTGCCTTCACACATCTATGATAGTTTTATTGTGGGTGCAGGTATCTCGGGTATTGCAGCAGCAATACGACTAGATCAGGTTGGCTATGCAAACTACAAAATCATTGAAAAAGCAAGCCGTGTAGGCGGTACATGGCGTGAAAATACGTATCCTGGTTGTGGTTGTGATGTACCATCAGCTTTATATTCATATTCATTTGCTCCGAGTGCTCAATGGAGTCATTTATTTGCACGTCAGCCAGAAATACTAAATTATTTGGAAGATGTCAGTCATAAATTTAACATTAACGAAAAAATTGAATTTGAAACTGAGCTTAATAAAGCTGCATGGGATAATGAGCGTAATTTGTGGGTATTAGATACCAACAAGGGACAGTTTTTATCTCGTACTGTCGTATTTGCAACAGGCCCAATTACAGAAGCCCAAATTCCAAAACTTGATGGCCTTGACAGTTTTAAAGGAGAGATGTTTCACTCGGCCAGATGGAATCATGACTATGATTTGAGTGGTAAACGTATTGCGGTGATTGGTACAGGTGCCTCAGCGATTCAGTTTGTGCCACAAATCCAGCCTTTAGCAAAAGAACTTTTTGTTTTTCAGCGTACTGCACCATGGGTAGTTCCAAAACCAGATATGGAGCTGGGCGACTTTAGTAAATCGGTGATTGCAAAGTTACCTATTATTCAATCCACTTGGCGAAAAGCCGTTGCACAGTCCTTAAATGCGATCAATTTTGGTCTACGTAATCCAGCAGTTTTAAAGCCAGTTGGGGAGTTATTTAAACAAGTACTTAAATCACAGGTGAAAGATCCTGAATTATTGAAAGCTGTGATACCTGATTTCACTATCGGTTGTAAGCGTTTATTGTTTGCCAATAATTACTATCCTGCATTGCAAGCCAGTAATACTAAGCTTATTCCACACGGTTTGGTTAAGGTCGAAGGGAATACCGTGATTGCAGCCAATGGCGAGCGTCATGAAGTCGATGTGATTATCTGGGGAACAGGCTTTGAAGTATCACATCCACCTATTGGACGCCGTGTTTATAATGATAAAGGTGAATGCCTAAACGATTTGTGGAAACAGAGCTCTCCAGAAGCATATTTGGGCACCAATATTGAAAATGTGCCGAATGCCTTTTTGGTGCTGGGGCCAAATGTCTTGGTGTATGACTCATTTATTGGTTTGGCAGAAGCACAATTGGACTATATTGTGGATGGTTTGCAAAAAATTAAAAAGCACAATATTTCAAAATTAACTATTAAACCACAAGTAATCCATGCACATAATGAACGGGTACAAAAGCATTTAAAAACCACAGTATTTAATGCAGGCGGTTGTAAGAGCTATTATCTGGATGCCAATGGTCGTAACTTTGCAGCATGGCCATGGTCATTGAAAAAATTAAGACAACGTCTGAAAAGCTTGAATATTCGTGACTACGATGTAACTTATCAAACCACAACAAATAAAATAGATGCATGATTGAATAGAAGATGGATTGCTCAAGATGGCTTTTTATAACCATCTTGATTTTGATCTTATTTAATGTAGAGATGTGTATGAAGAAAGGACAATATAGCCGTACTGCAGAAGCCGCTGCGGCATTACGTGCCAATCATTCTTTATTTAGCAAAGAGCCAATTTTTAATGATGCTTATGCTTACGCAATGACCAGTAAATTATGGCAGTTATTATTAAAACAACCTTTGATGAGTAAGTTGTTTAACTCACAGCTAGTTAATCGAACAATGGGGCGACTCACTGCTCAGGTTGTTGGACGTTCACGTTATGCAGAAGATCAATTAAAACAGGCGATCAATAAGGGAATTAACCAATATGTACTGGTTGGCGCTGGTTTAGATTCATTTGTTTTGCGCCAACTACACTATTATCCAAAGTTAAGAATTTTTGAAGTGGATCATCCAGACACCCAATATCTTAAAAAACAAAAACTTGAACAGTTAGGTGACATTTCTGATCAAATTGAATTTGTGAGTATTGATTTTAAAAAAGAATCTATTGCTGATGCATTGACCCGAAGTTCTTTCGATAGCAATCAAGCGGCTTTTTTCTCATGGTTAGGAACAACACATTACCTTGAAAATCCAACGACTTTAGCTACTTTGGCGAGTATTGCTCACATTGCTGGAGTTGATAGTGAAGTGGTTCTGGATTATTCGATTGATTTTAATGAGCTTAAAGGCATTGAAAAAATAGGTACTCAATTCGTTGCAATATTTACTCAGGTATTGGGAGAGCCTTTACAAGGTCAATTTAAACCATTGGATTTACATCATCAGGTTGAAAAAATAGGTTTTCGCGTCTTGGAAGATTTATCAGGTGAAGCATTAACTCAGCGATATTTTCATATGCGTGCAGATCAAATGAAGCATACTACTGCAACCCATATGCTGCACTTAAAGCTTAATGGTCTGACCTAAATATATATTTAAACAGCATGTTTAAACAAAAAGCTGCCATAAAATTTTATGAGCCATACAAAAAATTATCTAAATAATATTGTTCATATATCGTTATGATCAGATGAAAGCGATCAAAAATATGCTAAGTTAACTGCATGCATTTAGTCGTTAATAAATCTATGAAAAATATCTATATTGTTGGTTTATTGTGCTTGTGTTCTTCATTTGCCATGGCTGAAACAGTTTCAACCCCAGCAACATCTGATGAGGCGCCAAGTCTGGATCTTAGTCCTAATACAATTAAAATTGTATCTCGACCAGAGATCATGGGGCTATGGGGTATGGAAATTCCCAACAATAAAAAGTGTGTTGAGTATTATAATTTTAGAAATGCCAATGAAGTATTTGTGAAAAGTGGACAAGAATGGTCCTATGGCGTTTATGACTACCAACCTTCGCCAGACAAAAATGAGCAACTATCGGCATTAATCATGCAAATCAAATATGATAATAATGAAGTAGATTGTTCTGGACAAAAAGTGGATCAATCTGGGGAAGTATCTCAGTATTTTGTGCATTGGAAAAATGCAAATACCATCGATTTTTGTGCAAATGAAAAAGGTCAACAGTGTTTTGCAACCTTGCGTAGGGTTTTACCATAATCTCTACAGAATAAAAAAAACCCTTATCGTATAGATAAGGGTTTTTTATAAACCACAAAGAGAATTAGGCTTTTTCTGTGGTTTCAGCTGCTGGAGCTGCTTTTTCAGCTTCCAATTGTTTTAAAAGATGCTTTTCAAGATAATGGATGTCCATCGCTTCTTTTAAGAAGTTTTTATCTTGTAAGATCAGATCTTTATGTAATGGAATATTGGTTTTAACACCAGTGAGAATAGTTTCATCCAGTGCTTGACGCATACGTGCCATTGACGTTTCACGATCTTTACCATGTGAAATGAGTTTTGCAATCATTGAATCATAGTAAGGTGGAATGCTATAGCCTGAATAGATATGCGAATCTAAACGGATACCCGCTCCACCTGGCGCATAGAACGTCTCAATTTTACCTGGTGATGGCAAAAATGTGGTTGGATCTTCAGCATTGATACGGCATTCGATGGCATGACCACGAACTTCAATATCTTCTTGTTGAAGCTCTAAACCAAGACCAGCAGCAATACGCAATTGTTGCTCGATAATGTCAATTCCTGTCACCATTTCAGTAACAGGATGCTCTACCTGAACACGTGTATTCATTTCAATAAAGAAGAATTCACCATCTTCAAATAGAAACTCAAAAGTACCAGCGCCGCGGTATTGCATTAACTTACACGCATTCACACATGCTTCTAGAATATCGGCACGTGCTTGCTCTGGAAGATTTGGTGCAGGAGCTTCTTCTAGTACTTTTTGGTGGCGGCGTTGCAAAGAACAGTCACGGTCGTAAAGATGCACAGCATGACCATTTCCATCGCCCAATACCTGAACTTCAATATGACGTGGCTTTTGTAAGAAACGTTCCATATAGACCGTATCATCACCAAACCACATTTCTGCGTCACGTTGTGCTGCCTGAACAGATTCAAGAAGTGTATCAACGCGTTCAACAATACGCATACCACGACCACCACCACCAGAAGCAGCTTTGACAATCAATGGAAAGCCAATCTCTTTTGCTTCTGCAAGCGCGTTGTGAATGGTTACAGCGTGATCACAACCTGGAACTGTTGGAACACCAGCTTTTTTCATGGCAATAATCGCAGATACTTTATTACCCATGAGGCGGATATGTTCTGGACGTGGACCAATGAAAATAAAACCAGAAGTTTCGACAATTTCTGCAAACTCAGCATTTTCAGAAAGGAAACCGTAACCTGGATGGATGGCATCTGCGCCTGTGATTTCTGCTGCAGTAATAATTGCGGGGATATTTAAATAGCTATCACTACTTGCACCCGGTCCAATACATACCGCTTCATCAACAAAACGTAAATGCATTAAGTCTTTGTCAGCATCTGAATAGATACCAACGGTCTTGATTCCTAATGTTTTGCAAGCCCGGGTAATTCGTAACGCGATTTCACCACGGTTTGCAATTAAAACTTTTTGCAACATAAGTATCCCCGTGAGATTATGCGCGGAAGCGGAATAATGGTTGACCAAATTGGATTACATCACCATTTTTAACTAAAATTTCTTCAACAACGCCACTTTGAGTTGCTTCGATTGGGTTCATGATTTTCATTGCTTCGATAATACCCAATGTTTCACCAGCAGAAACTGTTTGGCCTACCTTAACAAAAGGACCTTCACCTGGACTTGGAGCTGCATAAAATACGCCAACCATTGGAGACGTTTCAACAGCACCACGTGGAGTTTTCACTGCAGGTGCAGCAGGCGCTGCTGATGCAGGAGCTGCTGCAATCGCACCAGCCGCAATAACTGGAGTAGGGCGAGTTAGAGCGATAGATTGATCACCTTCTTTAACCTCAATCGCTTGTAAGTCAGATTCAATCATCAAGTCGATGAGTTTCTTAATTTTGCGAATATCCATAGGTGAATGTTCCTAAATCATGTTGAATTAAGTAGATGGTTGAATTTTTTGGATGGCATAATCCAGTGCAAAGTGATAACCCTTTGCACCGAAACCGCAAATTACGCCAACCGCTTTATCGGACAAATATGAGTGATGTCTAAAAGCTTCACGAGCGTGAACGTTCGATAAATGAACTTCAATAAAGGGAATAGCAACGCCAAGCAATGCATCCCTAACCGCAACAGATGTATGGGTTAATGCTGCTGGATTGATGAGAATAAATTGAATACCATCAATTTGTGCCTGATGGATACGATCAACGATCGCGCCTTCCCAATTACTTTGGAAAGTTTCTAATGAGATATTTGATGCTTGAGCTTGGGTTTTGAGCTGTTGATTGATATCATCAAGACTGAGATAACCATATACCTCTGGTTCTCTTTTTCCTAAAAGATTCAAATTCGGTCCGTGAATCACCAAAATGGTTGAACTCATTCAACGTGCTCCAATTTCTTAAATGCAAATTTCTTTGCAAATTACCTGCAAAGTTTGCTTATTATGGCATATATTTCTACATTTCTTGTGCAAATTGCTTGTAATTGAACAGAATGTATTTGCCAAATTTCAAAGCATATATTGTAAACTTTGCAAGAAATAGGCAATGTTAAAAAATGACAAAATTTGATTAAGAATGTTGGTAACGTATTTTAAACTGAATTGACCAAATCAGTTCATTTGTTTTGTGTAACAGCCATAAATTATATCGCTCACTACCTGCCAGCGTAGCGATTATTTATAGCGAAACAATATGAATAAGTTTAGTTTCTTTCAAATTTGCATATGATTGAAATAGAAATGGGCTTACCCGTGAAATGAAATCAGTAAGAAAATCATCTTATTTGTAGGTTGTAAACCACTTTTCTCTACGAAAATAAAAGCAGTTTTTATCAACTATTATTTAAACTATGTTATTAAAAACAATGATTTGTATTAGTTGTTGGATTTCGTTATATCATCAATTTAATTATCCTTAAACTTTATTCGACAGCAGGGCGATACACAGCAAAAACTAAAGTCATCAGTTTAAAAAAAGGCACATGTAGTTCACGATATGCCTTTCTATTCAAAAAAACTTAACAGCATTTTATCAATTTTTACTTAGAACAAATTTCCGTGATGGACTGACCAATTTGATCATTAATTTAAAATTTTATCGTATATAAATAAACCAATACATTGTAGGACAATTGGCAAAAGTTAAATTTAGATAATTCAAGACATTATTAAACTAGACCTAATCATCTTATTCATCGCCCGATAAAGGATAAAAATTCATTAATTTGGTTAGGAGACATCCGTTGTTTGATTATCTGCGTCTTTTTTGCAAGTTTACTTTGACTTTTGGGCAAATCGATTCATTTACTTTGTAGCCTTAAATAGCCTAAGCAAATTAAAAAATAAAATAGCCTAAGTAAAATAAATATAATTTTAAAAGCAAACAAAAAACCATAAATTTAAAATTAACAATATAGCGTTAAGGCTCAAACTTAACGCTATAAGAAGACATAAACTTATTATTAAGATGATATTGCAACTGCAATCGCATCATGAGGATGAAGACTTTCTTGATGTACCACTTGTGCGGACCAAAACTTATATTTTTGATCTAGTAGCATTTTAAGGCGGCGTGCAGCATCTTCTACAAACATAAGATTTTCACCATTTAACTTGGCAAAAGCTTGTTCATCTGCACGTTTAACCGCAGTCTGTGTTGGTGTCTTTAGTGTATTTTCTATTGAATCGATTAAATCGACAAAATTAATATCATGAGCATAATCAAAAGGCTGTACCACAACCGTTGCAATACTACGCTGGCTGTGAGGTGTAGCCAATGTCGCGTATTGTTCGAGCCAAGCTTCAATATCTGCACTGGGTATTAAATTTTGAGAACTAAAATCTGCTTTGAATCCATTCTTAATGATTTGCCTTGATAAGGCAGCAGAGCAAGGGCAGGTCGAGGAATAACTTATATCGAGTTTGTATTCAATATTAAACAATTCATTAATAATACTGGCCTCAATGATAACGGGATAACTTTTCCATCCTGAAAGCGCTGTACTGACGATAGCATCTCTTTTTAACAGCAGATCAAATTTAAATACAATTTTGGCCGCAGTAGTTCCACAATCTTGATGGCTATCTATCATTTGCTTGAGAACTGATTTTATAGACATCGTATTCAATACGGATAGATGATTAATCAAATGATATAACCTAGACATATGAATGCCTTTTACACTACTTTTGGGTAAATTTACATATACATCAACTTTGGTATTAACAGTTTGATTTGCCGTATCAATCACAGTAGGTAAGTCTATATGTTGCATGCCCACCCAATTTAAAGGGGATAAATTGCAAGGAAGCTGTGAGACTGATACATCGGGAAGTTGAGCATTCATATTAGGTTATACAATATAAGTGATTAAATAGAATTAAAATTTAGTGATTAAGACCAATCAAACGGATTTGACATTTGAGTCCAGCCGTCAGGGCCAAGCGCCATTTCATCATCGCTGAGTAGACATTCATTGAAACCTTGAATAAGTGTATCTTGATTCATATCCATTCCAATCATGACAATCTCTTGACGAGCATCACCAACTTTTTCATCCCAATGTTTTTCAATTTCGGCAAGTGACTGATCATCTCTTGGCCAGTTCTCTGGTTCTGTTGCAGCCCACCATGTGCCTGCCATACCGTGTCTTGCCATACCACCAGCTTGTGACCAAGAGCATGCGAGCGTTGGTTCGCAGGCTAGCCAGAAAAAACCTTTTGAACGAATAACACCTGGCCATTCAGAATTAATAAAATTAAAAAACCGTTGTGGATGAAAAGGGCGACGAGCGCGATATACAAAACTTGTAATGCCGTATTCTTCTGTTTCTGGCACATGTTCACCACGAAGTTCTTTTAGCCAGCCTGGGGCTTGTGCAGCTTGATCGAAATCAAATAAACCTGTATTCAAGACTGAATCTAAATCTACTTTTCCAAATTCTGAAATTTGAATTCTTGCCCGTGGATTAAGTTTATTCAGAATAGCCATTAAACGTTCTTTTTTAATATCATCAATCAAGTCCACTTTATTCAGGATGATTACATCGCAAAACTCAATCTGATCGATAAGCAAATCTACAACGCTGCGTTGATCGTGCTCGCCAAGAGACTCACCACGATCATTTAATTGATCATAAGAGCTATAGTCTTGTAGAAAATTAAATGCGTCAACCACAGTCACCATTGTATCGAGTTGAGCAAATTCATTTAAAGATTGACCTGCTTCATCTGCAAAAGTAAAGGTTTCTGCGACAGGAAGAGGTTCCGATATTCCAGTCGATTCAATCACCAGTTGGTCAAATTTGTTTTCTTCTGCCAAGCGTTTAACTTCAATCAATAAATCTTCACGTAACGTACAACATATACAACCATTGCTCATTTCGACGAGTTTTTCATCTGTACGTGAGAGTTCTGCGCCACCATTTTGAACCAGAGCAGCATCAATATTGACTTCTGACATATCATTTACAATCACTGCTACACGGCGACCTTCGCGATTGTTTAAAATATGATTAAGCAAGGTTGTTTTTCCTGCACCTAAAAATCCTGATAAGACAGTAACAGGAAGTTTGTATGAAGGATTGGCTACGGAACTGACCATTGGCGATGTCCTATGCAAAAGAGAAAAATCATGAATTCGATGACAATTTATTTAGCAAAGCTGAAATATGCAGTTGTGCTGAACTGATAACGTCACGAAATAAATGTTATGTTATAATGTAACATATAATCAACTATTTTATTGAATTGGTCATCTATAATTATTTATGTATATGATTTATAAAAATATTAAGGAATTTTTTCACCACATATTGAGCTATGCCATGTATGATCTGGTCCCCATGTGCGAAAACCTTTGGTATCGATATGGATTTGTCCCGTACTGTAAACACCCAGTCCCATGTTGTATTTAGCTCCTTCTGTTTGCCAGAATTTACATAATTTAATTTTGGTATCGGCAATATCCGTTTCTTCAAAACTGGTTGGAAACTCTGGACCAATACGAAAATCTACCGCAGCATTTTGCATATGCGATGATTCCTTGGCTCCACCAACACACGCGTTAAGTAATGGTGAACGATAGGCAGAGGTCAACTCAAAATCAGTCAAAATACCTATATTAACTAATTTCTGTAATAACTTAAGTGTCGGGACGGCATTGACCCAGACGGACTGATCAGGAATATCGTACTGGTCATAATGGCATTCTTCCCAACCACGGGCAGAACGAAAAAGCTCAAAATCTGGCGCAACCATAGTCACACCTTGGCTACTCAGAAAATCTTTGTAAGCTTTTACACGTTGGTGATTATTTTGTTTTTCAAGCCACACATAATAAGATACAGGTGTGATTTTTTTAATTTTAATGGGATGTAAGACATTAAATCGAGGAGGTTGAGGCTTTTTTTGAACAGGTTGTTGATGTGTAGGGGTTGTACATGAACAAATACCCAGACTAATTACGATCAGTCCCAGAGTTACATTTGATTTTTTCATTTTAGCAAACGTGACTTAATTTAACTGTTACATTATAACATTGGCCTAAGCGAAAAGGCATTCTCATGACTATGATTTATTGTAAGTTGACCTAATTATAGTGATGTAACAATGAAGATGTACGAGACTTTTCTAATGAATTGGAAAAGTCCTGTACTTCACATTTTGATTATTCAGTTAATGTAATTACTATTTTGCCAATATGCTCACTTTCTTCCATACATGTATGAGCTTTGGAAATATCTTCAAAGCTAAAGGATTTATAAATGAGGGGTAAACTTTTGCCTTCAGAGAGTAATGGCCAAACATGCTGTCTTAGTGATTGAGTAATTTCAGATTTTTCCTGATCAGTCCGCGCACGCATGGTAGAACCAGTCACTTTCGCTCGCTTCAAAATTAACTGTTGTAGATCAAACTCTTTCGCATAGCGTCCACCCATAAATCCAAGGATTACAAGTCGACCATCTCGCTTTAATGTGTTCATGTTTTGTTGGAAATATTTACCTCCAACAATATCAAGAATCACATCTACGCCTTTATTTTGGGTCTGCTCTAAAATCACTTCTTCAAAATTATGTTTTTTATAATTGATTGCGGTAGTGATTTTATTTAAAGCATCAACTTTGTCATCACTGCCTACTGTGCAGAATGTTTTGATGCCCATCGCGTGGCAAAGTGTGAGTGCTGTTGTGCCAATACCGCTCGCTCCGCCATGAATAAGCGCGGTTTCACCAACAGATAATTGACCAATATCAAACAGGTTGGCCCATACCGTGAAATAGGTTTCAGGTATAGCGGCTGCTTCTATATAAGAAAGATTGGAGGGAATAGGAAGGGTTTGAGTTTCTGGTACAGCACAATACTCTGCATAACCACCACCATTGGTCAATGCACAAACTCGATCACCAACTTTAAACTGGCTAACATTCTCGCCTATAGCAGTGACAATTCCAGCAACTTCAAGACCAGGAATTGGAGTCACATCCTTAGGCATTGGATAAAGTCCTTTGCGTTGTAGAACATCTGGTCGGTTGATACCAAATGCTTTTACTTCAATGAGGATTTCATCAATTTTTATTTTTGGTAAAGAGGTTTCTACAATATGTAAAACATCTGGATCGCCAGATTGAGAAATTTCGATATGTCGCATTGTTGTGGGCAAATCCGTCATAGAGTTTTTTCCTGAGTTTCTATATCTTCATAAATGATATATCGTATTTATACGATATTTTAGACATCTCCAAGCTTATCTGATGGTTTGAGTTATTTATATAGATAAAAGTTTAAAATTTTGAACTGTATTTTTTATATTCAAATTTTATGTTGATTTTAGAACCAATCTAAGAAATAAAGAAAGGAACTCATAGGAGTTCCTTTTTAAATGGGATTTCTTAAACCATTTCAGCTTTCGGTTGCACCATATTGTCAACCGCTAAAATTTCTGAAAGTTGATCATCAGACAACAGGTTTTCAGATTTGATCAGACTCAATACGCTTAAACCACTTTCATTTGCAGTTTTAGCAATACGTGTTGTGGTTTCATATCCAAGATAAGGATTCAGAGCAGTCACAATTCCAATGGAATTATCGACAAGTGCTTTACAATGTTGTTCGTTTGCAGTCACGGTATCGATACACTTGGTTTGGAACATGACGAGCGCATTACCAAGTAACTCAATTGATTCAAACAGTTTGAATGCAATCAGGGGTTCCATTGCATTTAATTGTAATTGACCCGCTTCAGCAGATAAAGTTACAGCCAAATCATTCGCAATAATCTGGAAACATACAAGATTCATTGCCTCTGGAATAACTGGGTTTACTTTACCTGGCATGATTGAGCTGCCAGGTTGGCGCGGCTCTAGATTAATTTCATTGATCCCAGTACGTGGACCACTTGAAAGTAAACGTAGATCATTGGCGATTTTTGAGAGTTTAGTTGCTGTACGTTTAAGTAATCCTGACAACAATACAAAATCACCCATATCTGAAGTCGCTTCGATTAAATCGGGAGCAGACTTGATATCTTTCTGGCTAATTGTCGCAAGTGCATCAATGGCAAGTTGGGTATATTTTTGTTCTGTATTGATTCCTGTACCAATCGCAGTACCGCCAAGATTCATATAATTTAGAGTTTGAGGCGCGATTTCTCTAATCTTGATCAAATCTTTTTCAAGTGTAGAAGCAAAAGCATTAAATTCTTGACCCAAAGTCATTGGAACGGCGTCTTGAAGCTGAGTACGGCCCATTTTCAAAATATGTGCAAATTCATCACCCTTACGGCGTAGGCTAGCAATCAAATTTTCAAAAGGCGTATTTAAATCATCTAAGCTGAATAATAAACCTAAGCGAATTGCAGTTGGATAAACGTCATTGGTCGATTGAGACATATTCACATCATTGTTTGGATGTAAAAAGTTGTATTCACCTTTTTTATGACCCAAATGCTCTAATGCAATATTTGCAATTACTTCATTGGCATTCATGTTGGTAGAGGTACCCGCACCACCCTGAATGAGGTCAATGGGGAACTGTTCGTGGTAAAAACCTTGAATTAACTGATCACAGCTATATTTGATTGCATTAAATTTTAAATCACTTAATTTACCCAAAGTATGGTTTGCTTCTGCACATGCATGCTTCACCATCGCTAATGATTTGATCAAATTTGGATATTGATTGATTTTATTAGAGCTTAGATTGAAGTTTTCAATTGCTCGTAAAGTTTGGATACCGAAGTAAAATTGATTTGGTACTTCACGTAGACCCAGTAAATCCTTTTCTGTACGAGTTTGAATTTCAGCGTTCATTCTTATATCGCTATCTAGACAAGATGATTCATCATAGAATTGGGTTTGCATGATTTCTAATGCATAGATTAATTTTAGTATGCATTTTTTGCATACCGTGTTTATAATGCGCCAAAACACTATATGACATGAAGCAATGAGTCTTGAAATTCGCTGGATTGAAGATCTACTCACACTCGAACAAGAACGTTCATTTTCAAAAGCTGCAGAGCGACGCTTTGTCAGTCAGTCCGCTTTTACAAGACGCATTCAACAGCTAGAGCAATCTTTGGGTTATCCCATTTTGGAGCGAAACTCGCGTTATATGGAGTTTACCGATGCGGGTCAGATATTATTGACGACAGCCAAAAGTATTGAACAACAATTGAATGCAACTTTGGCTTTATTAAATAATTTAAATCGTGCAAATGAAGTGACCATCAAATTTGCAGTCGTTCATTCATTAAGTTCTACTTTTTTTTCAAAGTTTTTAAAATTATTCCCCGAATATATTAAAGATTTTAAAATAGAATTGGTTGCTGCCAACGTGGGTGAGGGGTTTAAACTTTTAAAAGAAGGGGCTTGTGATTTCTTGATTTGTTATTCAGATGAATCCAAATTGAAATTAATTAATCATGAAGTACTTAGTTATTTAAAGCTTGGTGAAACAGAAATTATTCCTGTTACACTTATTGATGAAGATGGAAATGCAAAATATGATTTAAATCAAAGATTTCCATTGTTATCTTACAGTAAAAATGCGTACTTAAGAAATCTGGTTGATCAGGTTATTGTAAATAGATTAGATTATCGAATTTTATATGAAACAGATCATGCAAATAATCTTAAGGATTTCGTATTGCAAGGTGCAGGAATTGCTTGGTTGCCTAAAATTACGATTGAAGAAGATTTGTTAAGAAAAAGGTTAAAAATTATTAATGCGCGTGAATTTATTATTAAGCAGCAAATTTTTATATTTAAAAATAAGTTAAGAAAAGATGATTATTTGAAAATATTTTGGGATTCTCTTAGAAATATCGAATACTAAAATAATAGCAAATTTTTGAAAAAGCCCAATTCATTTACAATGGTGAGTTTAAGCTTTCTGGATAAAAAATCTGCGTTAAAAAAGCATTTATGTTATTTCTAGCAGTACAATGTACTGCACAAGTTCAATATCACTTAGATTCAATGTCTGGCGAAGATATGCCAGTGCCAGATCAAATTAAGGAAAAGTGTACAAATTTACCTGCAATACTGATTCGTGAAAGTAGTTTTGCAACTAAGTTTTTTGATGCAATGATTCGAAAAAATGCAAGAGTGAAAGTAAAAATTTAATACTTTTTATGATTTGCTCGGAAGCCAATGATTTACGATTGTTTTTTTAAGAATCGTATTTTGTCGATTGATACCAAATGGTATAAAAATATGATTTTTAAATATTAATTGATCGGAAAGACAATATTTGTTTATTCAAACTTTCAAATATATGCTAACTTAAAATCAATGAATCAATTTGCTCTTAGATACGTATGACCAATAAATATGCTAAATATTTTCCTACACACGATGATTTTGATCTAGAAGAATTTCCTTACTATCTCATTTCTCAAGTCCATGCACTTTATATAAATAAAATTGATAATTCTCTTAAAAAGCATGGTTTAGATAATTCGAGACGACGTATTTTATTGGCTGCATCTACAAGACAGGATGCAAGCATTTCAGATTTGGCGGAAATGGCGCTGATTAAAATTCCAACAACAACAAAAATAATTTATCGTTTAAAGGATGAGGGATATGTCGAAACCTCATTGTGTGAGAACGATAACCGCGTAACCCGAGTGGCATTGACTAAACTCGGGCATGAAATGGTCATTAAAATTAATGAAATTACTTCATTATTGTTTAATGACAGCTTCTCTGGCTTGAAGCCTTCAGATATTAAGCGATTAAATGAATCACTTCGAGTGATTAAAAATAACTTAGCCTAAAGCTTGTACACGCCATTAAAATCATTCTGATGAAACCAGACTTTGTATATTACAAAGTCTGGTTTTTGCATTAGCCTAGATTTTTTAATACAAAATGCAGTGATTGAATAAACAGCCGAATTAATGCCTGAGCAGAACTTGAGGGATGGCGTACACCTCTTTCCCAACTTTCGAGTGTTCTGGCAGAAATTCCGAGTTTTGAAGCCAGTTGAGCCTGTGAAATATTGAGAGCTCTACGGATTCGAACCATGTGGTGTGATAAAAAATCATCCTGAATGTTAGCAAGAGTATTATTTAGGCGTTTATCGCTATGTTGAATGAAATTCATAGTGCTGTATTCCCTTGCTAGTAAGCCAGCTGTAACAGCAATCTAAAAGCCATCGCAATGATCAAAAGCCCGAAGAAACCAGCAAGCCAGAGTACAACAAACCACTGAAATTTAGATAACTTCATTTGAAATTGCTCCTAGTGATAACCTTCATCACCCACACGAACTTTATCTCTAAATACCCAATATGCCATGATGGTATACATAATGATAATTGGAATCAGAATTAGCGCGCCAATTAATGCAAAAAGCTGACTATTGGCGGGAGCTGCTGCATCCCAAATAGTCACTGACGGTGGAATAATGTAGGGGAAAATACTAATCAAGAAGCCTGTATATGCAAGGAACACCAATGCCAATGTATAAAGAAAGGGCATAGATTCCTGACGTTTGCTACATGCCCGAACTGTAAGAAAAGTAAATATAACCACTAAAATTGGAACAGGGCTAAAATAGGTCAATTGAGGCTGAGTAAACCAGCGTGCAGCAATTTGAGGCTGTGATAACGGCGTATAAATACTGACACAGACAAAAATGATTAATAATGCATACATGAGTTTAGGCATTAAGCTATACATATTAAGTTGTAATCGATGATCTGTTTTCATAATCAACCAACCACAGCCCAGAGCAGCATAGACTACTACAACACCAACACCCGTAAATAATGAAAATGGAGTGAGCCAGTCTAAACCACCGCCTGCATAACGGCCATCTACGATATGGATACCCTGAATATAAGCACCTAAAATTACCCCTTGTAAGAAGCTTGAGATTATAGAACCACCAATAAAAGCAGCATCCCATAAATGTTTGGTACGATTGGCCTTAAAACGAAATTCAAAAGCCACGCCGCGGAAGATCAGTGCGATTACCATAAGAATTATTGGCAAATAAAGTGCTGATAACACGGCGGAATAAACCATGGGAAAAGCTGCAAACAGTCCCGCTCCACCCAAAACCATCCAGGTTTCATTACCATCCCAGACGGGTGCGACCGTATTCATCATGACATCACGTTCATGTTGGTCTTTGATAAATGGGAATAAAATACCAATTCCTAAGTCAAAGCCATCCAGAACAATATAAATAAATACACCTACAGCAATGATGACAATCCAGATTAAAGATAAATCAATCATGATCAAGCTCCTTTATTCTGATCATCAATTTGCTCATCAGCGGCACTGAGTGGGCGCATTGGGGTTTTAAAATGTCCAACACCACCGACTTGTTCAGGTTGGCTATGAATAAATTCAGGACCTTTGTTGATCAGTTTAAGCATGTAGTAAATACCAATGCCAAAAACAACAAAATAAACCAGTACAAAAATGATTAAAGTTAAACCGACTTGTTCGGCAGATACGGGCGAAAGTGCATCTTTGGTACGCATCACACCATAAACCACCCACGGCTGACGACCAACCTCAGTAGTAAACCAGCCTGCTAATAGTGCAATAAAACCTGAAGGCCCCATAAATAGTGCAAAGCGTTGAAACCATTTATTTTCGTAAAGCTTTCCAGATTTTCTAAGTAAAAGTCCTGCCAATGCAAGTAAAACCATTAACATCCCTAAACCTACCATGACTCGGAAGCTCCAAAAGACGATAGTGGAGTTTGGACGATCTTCAGGTGCAAAGTCTTTCAAACCTTTGACGGTACCATTCATAGAGTGAGTTAAGATCAAGCTCCCTAGATGAGGAATAGCAATCGCATATTTGGTTCGTTCTTCCTGCATGTCTGGAATACCGAATAAATAAAGAGGCATAGCATGATCATGGTTGGTTTCCCAATGACCTTCCATAGCCGCGAGTTTTGCTGGTTGATGCTCTAAAGTGTTTAAACCATGTGCATCGCCCACAAAAACTTGCAACGGGGCTAAAATCAAAATTAGCCAAAGTGCCATTGAAAAAGATTTTTTTACCAAGTCATCACGGCGGCCTTTGAGTAAGTGCCAAGCGGCAGTTGCAGCCACCAATAACGATGACACCATAAATGCAGCAATTGCCATATGTGCCAATCGATAAGGAAAAGATGGATTAAATACAATGGCAAACCAGTCTTGTGGAACGATAATGCCATTTTCAATCGTAAATCCTTGAGGGGTTTGCATCCAGCTATTGGATGATAAGATCCAGAACATCGAAATACATGTTCCAACTGCAACCATTAAAGTCGCAAAGAAATGGGCTTTTTTCCCAACACGGCCCCATCCAAAAAGCATGATGCCTAAGAAACCTGCCTCAAGGAAAAAAGCACTGAGTACTTCATAGCTGAGTAATGGCCCTGTTACGCCGCCTGCAAATCGAGAAAACTCACTCCAGTTGGTTCCAAACTGGTAGCTCATGACCACACCGGAAACCACACCCATCCCGAAGGCGACTGCAAAGATTTTGACCCAAAATTTGAATAAATCCTGATAAACAGGATTGCCAGTATGTAACCAGCGCCATTCCAGAACTGCGAGAAAACTGGCCAGACCAATTGAAATTGCTGGAAAGATAATATGAAATGAAACCGTAAATGCAAACTGGATTCGTGCTAGTTCTAAAGCTGTCAGTCCTAAGGTCATGACTGCACCTCACATTTTATATTCGTGAAATTTAGCCAATCTTTAGATATGGCTATTTCTATCCAGTATAGGGTATTTTTTAAACAATAAGGCATGCTTAGTCTCTTCAACAAATTAAATTTTTTAAACTGTAAAAATTAAATAGTGAAAGAAAAAGGAGGGGCACGGCCTTGAGGGATTAAGAATAATTGTTGTAATACAAAGAAAACATGAAAGAAGTTTTCTTGAAAAGCCAGAAAACGAATTTGAATTCTAACCAACACTTCTTTTAAATCAAAATCAAGTAACGGTATAACATGGCTGTATACCACACAATACTGACACTGATGATTTATATCATGATGATGTGCGTTTTGATTTTGATGCTGAAGTTGGCTATGAGCTGAATGCTCTGGTAGAGATTGCATATCATGGTGTTGAACCATATGCATACTGGATGAATAATCACCCAATTGCAAAGCTTGGGCAATAGTCTCACATACAGGAGAAATTTGATATTTCTCTGGCAGTAAAGGCTGTAAAAATACAGCGATTTGCAATAAGACTGCATAACAACCCAGCAATCTTCCCAAACTCATCAACACCTAAGAGATCTCTTGTGGAAATCAATATTCGGCTAAGACTATAGCAAAAAATGTATTTCCTCAAAGTTTTAATTCAATTTTTGGTTTAGTTGGTTAGTTTTAAATATAAAAAATCTATAAGACAAAATTATGATTTAAATTTTAGGTGAGTATTTGTGTAGTTTTAATCATAAATAAAATTATATTGAGATCGGGATTTTTCCTAGATTACTTGCGATATTTTCAATAACCTTATGTTTTTATATGATTTTATTTAAAAAAATCATAAAACGTTATTACGCTTGGCAGAAGTTATTTTTCCAAACCGTATCATAAATAATTTTTTTATATTTATCATGAATTCTGAAATTTTGTTATTTCCATTTTTGATGCTTCAGTTTTGCTCTTAACCATTAACTTTAAGTTAATGAAAGTGGGTTTTGGTTGATTGATCTAACTTTTAAAAGGGTATTTGATAAGACACAGACCAAAATATTCACAAGGAAACGTACATGGAAGGTTCTGTTCAACACAAAGAACGACTATGGACAACACGTCGACAAAGCAAACAACTTAAGCTGGAAATGGCACAAAAGTATAGCGATGGTGTAGTCATTCCAACTCAAGATATTATTAAAGTTTTAGAAATTTTAATTACCCCAGGTGATCGGGTAGTACTCGAAGGGAATAATCAAAAACAGGCTGATTTTTTATCGCGCTCATTGGCAAAAACTAATCCAGAAATCCTTCATGATCTACATATGATTATGCCAAGTGTTGGACGTCCAGAGCATTTGGATTTATTTGAACATGGTATTGCACGCAAACTCGATTTTTCATTTGCAGGTACACAAAGCTTAAGGATTAGTCAACTCTTAGAAGATGGCTTGCTTGAAATAGGCGCAATCCATACTTATATCGAATTATATTCTCGTTTACTGGTCGATCTGATCCCGAACGTGGTGTTATCAGCGGGATTTATGGCAGATCGCCAAGGCAATATTTACACCGGACCAAGTACAGAAGATTCACCTGCACTGATCGAACCAGCAGCATTTAGTGATGGAATCGTGATCGTTCAAGTGAATGAACTGGTCGATGATGTAACAGATTTACCTCGTGTAGATATACCATCATCTTGGGTCGATTTTGTGGTTGTCGCAGATCAACCATTTTATATTGAGCCGTTATTTACCCGAGATCCCAAACATATTAAACCTGTGCATGTACTTATGGCCATGATGGCGATTCGCGGTATTTATGAAAAGCATCAGGTGCAATCGCTTAATCATGGTATTGGTTTTAATACGGCTGCCATAGAGCTTATTTTACCGATCTATGGTGAATCATTAGGTTTAAAAGGAAAAATCTGTCGGAACTGGACCTTAAACCCACATCCTACTTTAATTCCGGCGATCGAAACGGGTTGGGTCGAAAGTGTGCATTGTTTTGGTACAGAGCTCGGAATGGAAAAGTACATTGCTGCACGCCCTGATGTATTTTTTACTGGACGAGATGGTTCTTTACGCTCCAACCGTATGATGTGTCAGCTTGCAGGTCAGTATGCGGTTGATTTATTTATTGGTGCAACTTTACAGGTGGATGGTGATGGACATTCTTCTACGGTAACCAAGGGCCGTTTGGCTGGCTTTGGCGGTGCACCAAATATGGGACATGACCCGCGTGGCCGCCGTCATGCGACACCTGCTTGGATGGATATGCGTATTGCAGGCAATACTGAAACAGATACCTACTTGGCAAGGGGCAAAAAACTGGTTGTTCAAATGGTAGAAACCTATCAGGAAGGTGGCAAGCCAACATTTGTCAAGACTTTAGATGCTGTGGATGTGGCCAAAAAAGCTGGCATGGCTTTGGCACCCATTATGGTCTATGGCGATGATGTCACACATTTATTAACGGAAGAAGGAATTGCCTATCTTTATAAAGCCAGAAGTTTAGAAGAACGTCGCGATATGATTGCTGCTGTGGCAGGCGTAACCGATATCGGTCTGAACCATGATCCGAAGAAGACACAAAAATTGCGTCAGGAAGGATTGGTGGTATTTCCAGAAGATTTAGGAATTCGTCGTACAGATGCAACCCGAGAACTTTTGGCTGCAAAAAATATCGCAGATTTGGTGACATGGTCTGACGGCTTATATCAACCACCAGCAAAATTCAGGAGCTGGTAATGAATGCGATTTTAAAAAAGACTCACTTTTCTACAGCCGAATATTTAGCTGATTTGGCCGTTCAAGCGCTGATAGACGAAGTAAATTTAACACCAAAGCCCGCATTGGTTGATCGGCGTGGGGGTGGTGCTCACGATGATTTAAATCTTGAGTTAATGGAAAAATCTGCATATAGCTTATTTCCAATGTTTAAGGCCATGGCAGAGGCTGCAGAAATACATGGTGAAGTCAATCAGGCACTTCGAGAAGATATTGGTCAGCTTGGGAGACAAGGCGAGCAACGTATGTTGCAGGTAACACACGGTATCAATACACATCGTGGTGCAATCTGGTCTATTGGTTTAGTGCTGACAGCAACTGCACTGACTTTATATAAGCAGGAGCCTTGTCTGATAACAGAGATTTGTAAGACAGCGGCTGAAATTGCATTGCTTGAAGACCGTTTTATTCCAAAGCAACAATTCAGTCATGGTCAGATGGTACGACAAAAATTTGGAATAAATGGTGCCAAGCAGCAAGCACAGCAAGGCTTTCCTATCATTCTTGAGTTTGGTCTGGTTCAGTTACAGTGTAGTCGTGCGCTAAATACAACAGAAACTGAAGCAAGATTAAATGCATTACTTGCCATGATGGCAGAGCTCTCAGATACCTGTGTTGTTCATCGGGCTGGACTTGATGGATTAAATATGATGCAAAGCGGAGCCAGAGAAGTTCTGCAATTGGGAGGTTGTTCTACCAATGAAGGGCAACAACGGCTTGAACAGTTAGAACAAAATTTATTGCGAATACGCGCTTCGGCAGGTGGCGCTGCAGACTTGCTCGCTACACTATTATTTTTGGATCAGGCTGAACAACATAACAGCAGTGCACCGCAAGGAAGAAGAAATCAATGGAAATATTAAACTTTGAATTTACTGCAAAGCATCCACCTTTAAAAAAGACACGAGTGGGATGTGTGGGATCTGGTGATTTAGAAATTTTGATGCAACCTGCGACGACTGGAAAAACAACAATTCATGTCATTACTTCAGTCGATGGCAGTGAGCAACGCTGGAAAAACCTGTTTGAGCGTATTTTTTTAGAACAGGACATGCCTGCGGTGCATATGGATATTCATGATTTTGGTGCCACACCTGGCGTTGTCAGATTACGACTTGAACAGGCATTTGAGGAGGTGTTACATGGCTGATATTGATTACTTACTCAATAAACAAAGTTTTATCGAGATGGATGCACGTGAGCGCGCCAAATCTCTATTTGATCTGAATAGCTGTAAGGAATTACTCGATCCTTTTGCAGGTGTAATGTCTCCTTGGTTACTTAGACAAAATATCGTACCTCAAGCGGACGATGGCGTTGTGGTCATGAAAGGATTCATCGAACAGCAACCCGCTGTGGTTATTTCTGTTGAAGGCAGTTTTCAAGGAGGCAGTTTGGGCGAGGTAGGCGGTGCCAAAATTGCAGGTGCACTTGAGCTTGCAATTGAAGATAACTGTAATCATATTCCAACCCGAGCAATTCTGTTACTTGAAACTGGTGGGGTACGCTTGCAGGAAGCCAATTTGGGACTCGCAGCAATTGCTGAAATCCATTCTGCAATCGTTGAACTTCGTCATTATCAACCTGTCATTGGTGTTATAGCGGGAAGCGTAGGATGCTTTGGCGGAATGTCGATCGCTGCGGGATTATGTAGTTATCTCATCATGACCCAAGAAGGTCGTTTAGGACTAAATGGCCCTCAAGTGATTGAACAGGAAGCTGGTATTGATGAATATAATGCCAAAGATCGTCCTTTCATCTGGAGTATTACGGGCGGAGAGCAGCGTTTTGCTAGTGGATTGATCGATGCTTATGTTGAAGATGACCGTGAACTCATAAAACAAAAGGTGATTGCGTATATTCAACAAGGTATTCCTCAGGTTCAGCGTAGTACGCAGTCTACATTTTATTTGTCTAAACTCTTTCAGCTCGATACGTCAGATCAAATTTTGCCTGTAGATGTTAGAAAATTATATCAAGGAGAACAGGCATGAACATGGATGTCAATGCAGTAAAAAATTCGACCAGAGGTAAACACTGGTTCAACTTGCTAACACAGGGCTTTAATTTGATTGCGAGTGGTATCGATTCACTACTGATTGCTGAGGGGCAGCTTGGCGAAAATAAAATCAGTGTATTTTGTGTAGTACCAGATTCTCATAATCACTTTCCACGTGCACGTCAGGGAGAGGTGGGCTTATTAGAAGGTTGGTCACTTGCTCAAGCGATTGATCAAATCATTGAGTCAGATCAAAACCTAACTCACAAACGCGGTATTTTATGTATTGTGGATGTACCCAGTCAGGCATATGGCCGCCGTGAAGAATTACTGGGTATTCATCAAGCTTTAGCAGCAGCAGCAGATAGCTACGTAAGAGCTCGTCTTGCAGGACATCCTGTTGTGAGTCTACTCGTAGGCAAATCAATGTCTGGTGCATTCTTGGCGCATGGCTATCAGGCAAATCGCATTCTAGCGTTGAAGGATCAAGGAGTGATGGTACATGCAATGGGCAAGGAATCTGCGGCACGTGTTACCTTGAGAACCGTAGATGAACTTGAAAACTTGGCTGCGAATATTCCACCCATGGCTTATGACATCGAAAGTTATAATTCTTTAGGATTGTTATCAGGCCTATTAAATGTCAGTCATGCAGATCATCCTACAACGTCTGATATTGATTATATACAACAAACTTTAAGCCAGACCTTTCAAGAGATCCGAAATCAAGGAACTTCTGATTTGAAGCATCGTTTGAGTGCGAAAAATCGTGAGGCATCTGTACATGTACGTGAGCTTTTGCGTGAGCAATGGTCATGAGCACACGCTTTCGCCCCCATGATTTGCTATGGGGAATGACCTGCGAAATGTTGCCAGAAGATGCACCACATTGGGTGAAAGATGCTGTAGGTGATGATAGACCAGTGGTTGTAAGACGGGCTAAATCTGATAGCGGAATAGTCCCTGTAGGAATACGGGGTATGCAAAGAAACCAGCGTTTTGCGACATATATGAATGATAATGTCATTACAAAGTGTGTACAACCAGAATCTTTAGTTCATCAAGATTTACGATTGTATCCACATCTTGAGCAGAGCTTAAACGCTGTGGCTTCTGTAATGAATCATCAACATTTTGTTTGGGGATATACAGGCAGTGTTGGATTTGAGCTAGTTACAGGCCTCAAAACAGTCACTCAAAGTAGTGATATCGACCTGCTAATTCGTACAGAGCAACCGATGTCGAAATTGGATGCTCAAGATATTTTAAAACGACTGGATGCTCTGAATTTGAGAATAGATATACAGCTTCAGACACCAAATGGTGGGGTGGCACTTCAGGAATGGGCGAGCGTTACAGGGAAGGTGTTACTTAAGCGTAATGAGGGTGCGTTTCTGGTGGAAAATCCGTGGCGTTAAAGGAGTAACAATATGAGTTCGATTTGGGTATATCCAGGACAGGGTGCTCAGAAGATTAATATGCTACATGATCTTCCAAAGCATCCATTGGTTGATCGCTATCTTGAACAAGCATCTGATGTATTAAATGAAAATATTATGCTGCTTGATCAGGCCGATTCACTCAAATCAACTTACTCGGTGCAATTATGTTTATATGTGGCAGGTGTCATTAGCTCTGAATTGTTGCGATTGCATGGTGTAAAACCCAAATTTGTGGCTGGTTTATCGATTGGGGCGTGGGCTGCTGCGACAGTTGCACATGTGATTCGTTTTGAAGATGGTTTGAAATTGGTCGCCAAAAGAGCACAACTGATGCAGCAGGCTTACCCTAAAGGTTACGGAATGACCGCCATTCTGGGAGCAGATTGCTCTCAAATTGAGCAATGGATTGAGCAAACTCAACAAAATCAGCAAGTATTCATTGCAAATCTGAATACTGAAAATCAAGTGGTCATTTCTGGTTCAGAGCAAGCCATGCAGTATGTAATTCATCATGCACAGCAAAATGGAGCAATTGCAAAAAAGGTTGAAATCAGTGTGCCCTCACATTGCGTACTATTGGAAAAACAGGCACACCAACTGGCGGGTTTTATGGAGGAAATACCTACGCAACAACCTACGATTCAATATTTAAGTGGTACATCGGCACGTTTACTCAGAACGAATACACAGATTATGAATGATCTCGCATTCAATATGAGTCGTATGATTGACTGGCACAATACAGTTCAGGCTGCTTGGGAACGCGGTGCTCGTTTACAAATAGAAGCCTTGCCTGGCACGGTACTTACTAGTTTGGCTCGAAAAATATTTAAAGAAGGAACGTTATTGTCGTTCCAAAACACATCAATTGAAACTCTGATCATTGCCATGCAAAAACAACAAGATTTTGTATAAAGCATAATCAGAAAATAATGAAACTCAAAGGATAGAGGAAATTTGACATGATTATCTATGGAGTAGGTTTACTGGCACTTTGCACTTTAGTGGGTGTAATTATTGGTGATGCGCTTGGAGTATTACTCGGAGTTCCTTCCAATGTTGGCGGGGTGGGTATTGCAATGATATTACTTATTTTCATTCGTTTATCGCTTGAAAAGCGTGGTCTATTGCATGTTGAAACTGAAAAAGGTGTTGTTTTCTGGGGAATGATGTATATCCCTGTAGTCGTAGCAATGGCTGCTCAGCAAAATGTTGTTTCAGCTATTACCAGTGGACATATGGCTGTTTTGGCTGCGATCTGTACTGTTGTGGTATGTACTTTAACCATTGCTGGATTGAGTCGCTATAAGAAAGGTACACCATTACCAAAAGAAGAAATAACAATGACTGGCATTGGAGAAAAAGCTCATGGTTGAGATGCTATTAAAAGATTTAACTCATTTAGGTTTAATTACAGCATTTGCTTTAATTGCACTTATCATGTGGCTATCGACAAAATTATCTAAATATTTGACTCGAGGGCGAGTACATGCTTCAGCTATCGCAATTATTATTGGACTTATTTTGGCTTGGGTAGGTGGAACTTATACAGGTGGACAAAAGGGCATTACAGATATTGCACTTTTTTCAGGTATAGGATTAATGGGTGGTGCAATGCTACGCGACTTTACCATTGTAGCTACAGCCTTTGAGGTACAAGCAACTGAGGCGAAAAAAGCAGGGTTTATTGGCGCATTTTCTTTACTACTTGGAACAATTTTACCGTTTATTGTTGGATGTATTTTTGCATGGATATTTGGTTACCGTGATGCTGTGAGTATTACTACCATTGGTGCAGGTGCAGTAACTTATATTGTTGGGCCAGTTACTGGTGCTGCCATTGGTGCCAGCTCAGATGTTATGGCTTTATCCATTGCTACAGGACTTGTAAAAGCCATATGTGTAATGGTTTCTACGCCTATGACAGCCAAGTTTATGGGGTTGGATAATCCTCGATCTGCGATGATTTTTGGTGGGCTTGCAGGTACTGTAAGTGGTGTTTCTGCTGGATTAGCTGCTACGGATCGACGTTTAGTACCTTATGGTGCTTTAACTGCAACATTCCATACAGGTTTAGGCTGCTTAATGGGGCCAACTGTATTATTTTTTGCAGTGAAAGCATTGATTGGTGCTTAATTTTCACTCATGGGCAGCGGGCTAAATCTGCTGCCCAAATTTATATTGCAATATATTGCTTGGCAAACATTCGACATTCTGCGACTAATGCCAGTAAATTAGGATCTCTTTCCTTACTTTTCAAAAAAACCAGACCGATTTCCTGTTTGATTTGATAGGACCCTTGTAACGGAATTAGTTTGACCGAACTTTCATAAATGGTCGAGATACGTCCAGGCAACAGTGCCAAACCAACTCCAGTACTCACCATACTCACTAAAGTGAAAATATCACTCACCTGAAGAAAGACTTTAGGGTCTATTCCTGCTTTCTCAAACACTAGGTCACTGTCGTTACGAGTCGCAAAACCTTTAGAGAGTGTTAAAAAAGTTTCATCCTTAAGTGTGCTTAAATCAATTTCATCTAAGCTAGCAAGGGGCGAATGTTTGTTAACCGCAAGATAAATATTATCTTCAAACATAGGTAGACTCTCAAAATCTGGATCCCGAGTGGTCTCATTGAGTGCCACAATAATCGCATCCAATTCTGTCGATTTTAATTTTTTAACCAGATCCAGATTTGAACTTAACAATAACTGAATATCTAGTTCACCGCGTCTGAGCTTTAAGCGACTGATCACATTCGGAATCGTATTGACAGTTAGTGAATATAATGAACCTAAATGCAATACTTTGGCAGCAAAACCTGCTGCCTCTCTGGTTTTATTGATAGTCACCACAATATCTTGAACAAGTTTATGCGAATGTTCCTGTAATACATAAGCACTTTTAAGCGGAATTAAGTTGCGGCCTTCATGCTTAAATAGTGGACAGCGTAGGGCACTTTCCAATGAGTGTAGTGCTTTATGAACACTGACATTACTAATTTCCATTTCGGAAGCAGTTTTGGAAAGATTTCCATTACGCATAAAGGCCAAAAAAATCTGGAGTTTTTTTAAGGTTAATTCTTCATCAATTTCCATTTAAAAATCATCCCTGATTATTTATTTATCCAGATTACTAGCCAATATTTTTACAGGTTTCAGAGGGAGATTGTAAAATCTGACTACCAGCAGGCACGGTATGGGTCAGCCAGACATTTCCCCCAATGGTTGATCCTTTACCAATGATGATACGGCCTAAAATAGTCGCACCTGCGTAAATCACCACGTCATCTTCAACAATAGGATGACGAGCATAATCTTTTTTCAAACCACCTTGATCATCTGTTTCAAAACGTTTTGCCCCAAGAGTCACTGCTTGATAAATTCTGACTCGTTCACCAATAATGCAGGTTTCACCAATCACCACACCAGTTCCATGGTCAATAAAGAAGCCTTTACCAATTTTGGCTCCAGGATGAATATCGATTCCTGTTTCTGAGTGTGCAAGCTCAGAAATGATTCTAGAGACCAGTGGAACATGTGGATAAAGTTGATGTGACAAACGATGATATATAATTGCGAGTAAGCCAGGATAGCAAATCAGGACTTCATCGACACTATGTGCAGCAGGATCACCTTCATAGGCTGCAATAACATCTTCATCAAGTAGACGACGAATTTGAGGTAAAGCATCTGCAAATTCGTGTACGATTTGCTTGGCATATGCATCAAGGTCAGGATGTGAACTTTCTGGATGAAGTTTGGCTTCATAATTTAATGCCATTCGAGTTTGAATGAGAAGTTCATTTAAAACCCGGTCGAGCGTATAAGCAATATAATAGTTTTCGGTTTGTTGTCGTAATTCTGATGGGCCAAGCCGCATTGGAAACAAAATACCACACAGGTCATCAATAATGGATTTTAAGATTTCTTTCGACGGTAATTCGCGATCACCCATTTCTTTGGTTCGATGCTGACTTTCTCGCCAATCATGACGTGCTTTTTGCAAGCCATCAACAACTGACTGGATGTTCCATTGTGTCATTTGACTATCCTGATATATCAATACATGAGAAATATTTAATAAGATTCTATTTTTTAAATCAATTTCAGTTTTTTTTCAATTTAAGACCTGTGTAAAAACCATGAATTTTAGGATTACTTTAAATGATTCTCATGATCCAACCTTTTGTCCTATATAATTCCCCAAATTTTTAATTCACATTATTTATTGGGTTATTCTGGCTTGGGGCTGCTGTATATGAAATTAAATATGTTCTGTACTACTCGTCTTTATCGATGTGTTCAATTGATTCTGGGTACAGGAGTAACGACATTTGCTGTCGTAGCTCATGCGACGGAACAACAAACGCAACAATTGAGTACAATCACGCTCGAAGCTGAACATGTTGATAGCCTATACAATAGAAAAAATGCCAATCTTGATGGTTTTGGGGTTCAAGATATTGCCAAAATTCCAGCTTCGATTTCGGTCATTAGTACCGAACGAATTGCAGACCAGCAAGCCAAAGTTCTGACCGATGTCATTAAAAATGATGCTTCACTCGGTGATGGTTATGCTGCAATAGGCTATTACCCGAATTTTATGTCACGTGGCTTTGGACTTGCTCTCGGTTCAAGTTATTTGATGAATGGCTTTGTGATTCGTGGTGAACAAAACGTTGCTTTAGAAAATAAAGATCGAGTCGAAATTTTAAAGGGAATTTCTGCTATTCAAAGTGGTATGTCTACACCCGGTGGTGTGGTGAACTATGTCACCAAGCGTCCAGAAGACATACATGCTGTAAGTATGGGAGTCAATAGTGAGGGGGGAGCATCTATTGGGCTAGATATGGGAGGCTTTGCTGGATCAGATCAAAGGCTGGGTTATCGGGTAAATCTGGCGCAGGAACAAATACACCCTTATGTCGAACATGCAAATGGAAAACGATTATTTGGATCGGTTGCGCTTGATCTACAATTAGATGAAAAATCACAAATTCAGTTTGATATAGAGTCGCAACGTCAGAAGCAACGTTCAGTGCCAGGATATCAACTATTGGATGGCACAACTGTACCGACAGATGTGACATGGGATCGGCTTTTAGGCTATCAAAGCTGGAGTAAGCCAGTCACCAACACCTCGCTAAACAGCAGTTTAAAATATAATTATCAAATTAATTCTGACTGGAAAGCAAGTTTGGGGGCTGCCTATAGTCACGTTAAAATAGATGATTACATTGCATTTCCATACGGATCATATAAAGGTTTAAAGCCTATTGAAAATACTTTTGACGAAAATGGTAATTACGACATTTATGATTATCGAAATCCTGATGATATCCGTATAACCACACAGTTTAAATCGACTCTAGTAGGACAACTGCAAACAGGTGAGTTAGTTCATCACCTTAATTTTGAACTTGCAAAAACTCTTAAATCCCAAAAACGTTATGTTGAAGTAAATATACCTATAGGGACAGGCAATATTGATCAGGAAACCAATGATTTTGATCCTGCTGCCGAAGATTTGGGCAATCGCTATAAGCCTCTAGAAAGCGATCAGGTTTCTTTTGCCTTGTCCGATCGTATAGAATTTAATCCCCAATGGTCGACCTTACTGGGTGGCAAGTGGATTCACTTGAATGAAAGAGCGTACGATGCCGAAAGTATAGAAAACCGCCACACTCAAATCGATAAGTTTTTGCCTCAGCTCGCGCTAATGTATAGCCCATTTGAAAGCACCAACGTTTACGTTTCTTATGCTAAAGGTTTAGCGGATGGAGCAACAGCGCCGTGGTATACCTCTAATTCAAATGAAGTACTGGCACCAGTAAATTCAACACAATATGAAATTGGGGTAAAGCAACAATATAAAAATGCTTTATTTACTTTGGCTTTGTTTGATCTCAAACAGGATAATCAATACGTCAGACCCAATGATGATGGAACATCAACTTTTGTTTCAGGTGGAAAACAACACAATCAAGGCATTGAACTGAATGTGCAAGGACGTATCACGCCCCATCTAGATCTTATTTCAAGCCTGGCATTGATCAAATCACAGTGGGAAGATAGCGGTGTTGATATTTATGAAAATCATCAAACTCAAAATGTGCCAAAACTTCGCTTTGCAACACATGCATCCTATCAAGTTGCTCAAATAGAAGGATTACGCATACTTGGTGGCATGCAATACAGCGCAAGTAAATATGCCAACAAAGAAGGGACTGTAAAAGTTGCTGGTTATTGGGTATTTGATCTTGGCGCTGCTTATCGCTTTAACCTATATGGCTATGACACGACCATGCGATTAAGCGTAGATAATTTATTCAATAAAAAATACTGGCGTGATGTTGGCGGTTTCATGGGAGACGATTACTTATTCTTAGGAGCACCGCGAACTGCACAATTCTCTATAAATTTTAAATTTTAAAGCTAAATTGATAAGGCATTGGAGGATTGATCAAAACAATGCCTTATTTATTTAAAAACATTTTGGTGCATGTATGTGAAAAATGTTTCATTTTGGTGTCTTTTTAAGCATCTTGTAAGTTTGTAATTAAGTAAAAATATTTATTTCCATTACCCAAATATTCTAAATTTAGCGTCAATACGTCAATTGACGTACAGACATTTTTTATTTAAATAAATATATTTTAAAATGGGATTAATTATAATTTTCATTTTAAAAAAAATATTTTATTATTATTTTTAATTAATTATTAAAAAAATTATAAAATATTAAGTATATGTTTTTTAAAAAATTTAAATATAAAAATTAATATTATAAAGTTTTTTTATATTAATCTTATTATTAAAAAAATAATATGGCATAAATTTTGAATAATACTAAAAAGTAATTGGTTTTATTGTGTGTAATCAACAGGATTAGTTGGAGAAAAATCATGTTTCAACAAAAAATGATGTCAATTTCATTATGTGTAGCTGCAATCATGGGAAGTGCAGGCCTTGTGGGGTGTTCTAAATCTTCCGACAAACCAGCAGAGCAAGCTAAAGCTGCTTCAGCTCCTGTCGCCCAAAGTGGAGATACAATTAAAGTCGGAATTTTGCATTCACTTTCAGGAACGATGGCCATTTCTGAAACATCGTTAAAAGATACTGCATTAATGACGATTAATGAGATTAACGCGAAAGGCGGTGTCTTAGGCAAAAAGCTTGAACCTGTGATTGTAGATCCTGCTTCAGATTGGCCACTTTTTGCTGAAAAAGCACGTCAGCTCATCACACAAGATAAAGTGGCTGTGATTTTTGGATGCTGGACATCCGTTTCGCGTAAATCTGTACTGCCTGTGGTTGAAGAATTAAACGGTTTGTTGTTTTATCCAGTACAGTATGAAGGCCAGGAACAATCCAAAAATATTTTCTATACGGGTGCTGCACCAAACCAGCAAGCGATTCCTGCTGTCGAGTATTTAATGAGTGACGAAGGAGGTAAAGCTCAACGCTTTGTATTACTGGGAACAGATTATGTTTATCCACGCACCACCAACAAAATCTTACGCGCTTTCTTGAAATCTAAAGGCGTAGCCGATGCCGACATCATGGAAGAATATACGCCATTTGGACATAATAATTATCAGACCATTGTGGCAAACATTAAAAAATTCTCGGCTGGTAAAAAAACCGCAGTAATCTCGACTATTAATGGTGATTCGAACGTTCCGTTCTATCGTGAACTGGGCAATCAGGGCATTAAAGCATCCGATATTCCAGTGATGGCATTTTCGGTAGGCGAAGAAGAGTTACGTGGTATTGATACCAAACCACTGGTTGGACATTTGGCAGCATGGAATTATTTTATGTCAGTCAAAAATCCTAAAAATACTGATTTCATTAATAAATTTAAGCAATATGCGGTCGAGTACAAATTACCAAATGCCAATAAGGTTGTGACCAACGATCCGATGGAAGCGACCTATGTCGGCATCAATATGTGGAAGCAAGCTGTTGAGAAAGCAGGTAGCACCGATGTTGATAAAGTGCGTACTGCGATGGCAGGTCAAACCTTCGCTGCACCGTCTGGTTACACCCTGAAAATGGATGATACCAATCATCACTTACATAAACCCGTCATGATTGGTCAGATTCGTGCTGATGGTCAATTTGATGTGGTTTACAAAACACCAAATACCATTCGTGCGGAGCCTTGGAGTCCTTACATTCCAAAATAATGAATGAATCTCACCCATTTCAAACGGAATGGGTGATTCCCCATATTTTGATGAAAATATTCAACTGATTAAGGTTCCAATATGATGATCAAAGATTATCGGATCTGGGTGGTGTTGTGTTTAGTACTACAATTAGGGTGCATTTCTGCGTGGGCAGCAGAAGAAACCCATCCTGTAGCTGATAATACACCTGCCATTCATAGCCTACAGCAAGAAGATGCGATTCAACAGTTTGTAAAATCTGATTTTAATACTCGTCGAATGATGCTCAATCAATGGCCTGCAAGTATTGAAATACTTGATAAACTTGTGACTTATATTGATGAAAATGAGTTATATACAGATAGCGCAGGACATACCTATCTATTAAAAAATGATGAGACTTTACTGAGTTATCCAGATGAAAAAATTATAAAAGACTGGCCCGCAGATTTATCACAAGTCACTTTAGTCAATACATTGCGTAAAGCCTTAACTTTTGGTCAAGCAAAAGCCAAGCTGAACTCTGAAGATGCGACCCAACGATTACGTGCAGTCGATATTTTAGAAAATAATATTTCTGAGCTAGATACTCAATTTATCCGACAGCTTTACTTAAAAGAAACCAATAACACAGTAAAAGCACGTCTTGCACAGCTTAAAGCACGACTCGATTTTGATAGTTCTGATATTTTAGTCAAAATCGATGCTGTAAAAGTGTTATCGGAATCGAATCGTCCTGATGTACTTGCGTTAATGGAACAAGAATTACAACAACCACAATTAAACCCAGAGCTTAAAGCAACCTTACTTGATGCAAAAAATAAAATCAAAACACGCATACAAATCAGTGAGTGGTCTGGTCATGTCTTTTCAGGGTTAAGTACAGCCAGTATTTTGCTGCTAGCAGCACTTGGACTTGCAATTACTTATGGGTTATTAGGCGTAATTAATATGGCGCATGGTGAGCTGATTATGATTGGTGCCTATACCACATATGTCGTGCAAAGCCTGTTTAAAGCTCATCTTGCTCACTGGGTAGATTGGTATTTGCTGATTGCCATTCCAGCCGCATTTATCGTGAGTGCACTCATTGGCATGCTGATCGAACGCACGATTATACGGCCGCTGTATGGTCGTCAATTAGAAACGTTACTTGCAACTTTTGGTGTAAGTCTAATTTTGATGCAAGCCGTACGTATGGTTTTTGGTGCTCAAAACGTGGAAGTATCAAATATCACATGGTTAAGCGGCGGTATAGCACTGACGCCAAGCCTTATGCTGCCTTATAACCGTATTGCGATTATCGTGTTTACAGTCACTATTTTGCTGCTATTGGTATTTTTACTCAATAAAACACGTTTTGGTTTATTCATTCGCGCCGTTACCCAAAATCGTCAAATGGCAAGAGCGGTTGGAATTCGTTCGGCACGTATCGATATGATGGCTTTTGGTCTGGGATCAGGCCTTGCTGGACTGGCAGGCTGTGCTTTGGCGCAAGTGGGTAATGTTGGGCCAGATCTAGGTCAAAACTATATTATCGATGCTTTTCTGGTGGTGGTCGTGGGTGGTGTAGGTCAAGTCTGGGGTGCTGTATTGGCAGCATTGGGTTTGGGCGTAAGTGGAACAATTCTAGAAATTGGTTTAGGTGCAGTATTGGCCAAAATTATTCTGTTGGTTCTTGTGATTTTGTTTATTCAAAAACGTCCACAAGGTTTATTTGCAATCAAAGGCCGTTTTGTGGAGTAAATAACAATGAAGATCGCCACTTTGTTTTCTGATAAACCCTATAGTGCTGTACTCATAGCGCTATGTTTTCTGGTTGTTATGATTTTGCCATGGCTACATCTGGTTCCATCAGATTCACCATTTTATCTGTCTGCCTACTGGGTTACTTTGATTGGCAAAATTATGTGTCTGGCACTGGTTGCTTTATCGCTTGATCTAGTTTGGGGCTACGCTGGCATATTGAGTTTAGGGCATGGTCTTTATTTTGCCTTAGGTGGATATGCCTTTGGGATGTATCTGATGCGACAATCTGCAGGTGATGGCTTGCCAGACTTTATGCGGTTTTTAAGCTGGAATGAGCTACCTTGGTTTTGGGTGGGTACAGAGCACTTTATTTGGGCCGTCCTCTTGGTTGTTTTAGTACCAGGTGTTATTGCTTTTATTTTCGGATTCTTTGCATTTAGATCAAAAATTAAGGGCGTTTATTTTTCAATTATTACGCAGGCCATGACTTTTGCTGCTGCATTATTATTTTTTAGAAACGAAACAGGATTTGGTGGCAATAACGGATTTACGGGATTTAAAACCATTCTGGGATTTGACATTACGTCTTCAATGACCCGAGCAGTTTTATGTTTTGTGACAGCATTGATATTAATGCTGTGCTTTATCGGATTACGTATCTTGATGAATCAGCCTTATGGCAGAGTACTTGGCGCAATCCGTGATAGTGAAAATAGATTGCAGTATCTTGGCTATCGTACGCTTTGGTACAAGCTTTCTGCATGGGTACTGTCAGCGGTTATTGCTGGAATCGCAGGCGCTTTGTATGTACCGCAGGCTGGCATTATCAATCCAAGTGAAATGAATCCCGTGAATTCTATTGAAATGGCGGTTTGGGTAGCAGCAGGAGGACGAGGTACCTTGATCGGCCCGATTCTTGGCGCTGGTTTAATTAACGGACTTAAAACCTATTTTACGGTCGCAGCACCAGAGTTCTGGTTAATTATTTTGGGTGCATTGTTTATTGTGGTGACACTGTTCTTACCGAAAGGTGTAATTGGTCTGTTTGATCGCTTTAAAAAGGAGAAAAATTAAATGAGCGAACATGTTGCAAATATACATCAGCATGGTGGTCAATTTGGTGAAGGCTATGGCAGAGCAAAGTCGGAAGGTGCAGATTTTAGTCATGGGGTTGCATTGTATCTAGAGAAAGTGAGTGTCTGGTTTGATTCCTTCCGTGCACTCAATGATTTGTCTTTATACATACAAGAAGGCGAGTTACGTTGCATCATTGGGCCAAATGGTGCGGGCAAAACCACGCTGATGGATGTGATTACAGGAAAGACACGCCCGACAGAAGGCACAGCCTTTTTTGGACAAAACTATAATTTGGCGAAGATGACCACAGAGCAAATCGCAGAATCTGGAATTGGCCGAAAATTTCAAAAACCGACTGTGTTTGAAAATTTTACAGTGATGGAAAATCTGTTGCTGGCTGCACCAAAGGATAAAAGTGTCAAAAAAAGCCTGTTTAACCGACTGGCACCAGAAATTAAAATGGCTTTACAGCAGACACTTGAGCAAATTCGTTTGACTGAATTTGTAAAAAAACCAGCAGGCTTACTTTCACACGGTCAGAAACAATGGCTTGAAATTGGTATGTTGCTGATGCAACAGCCCAAATTAATTTTACTAGACGAACCTGTAGCAGGTATGACGGATGCAGAGACCGAACGTACGGCAGAGCTTTGCCTCGAACTTAAAAAAAATCACACCCTAGTGGTGGTAGAGCACGATATGAGTTTTATCGACACAATTAGTGAAAAAGTGACTGTGTTGGCTCAAGGTGCAATATTGGCAGAAGGTACGCTCGCTGAAGTACAAGCTAACGAAGATGTTATTGAAAAATATTTGGGCCGTTAGGAAAAACATATGCTAGAAATAAAGCAGATTAATCAGTTTTATGGTGGTAGCCATATTTTACGTGATGTTTCCTTAAGTGCATCAATCGGTAAATGTAGCGTTATTTTGGGTAGAAACGGCGTTGGTAAAACCACCTTGCTAAAATGCCTCATGGGAATTTTGCCCATTAAATCAGGAGAAATCCTGTTGGATGGTCAGAACATTTCTAAAATGTCGCCTGAACAGCGTGTACGTGCTGGTTTGGCATACGTACCACAAGGTCGAGATATTTTTTCAACATTAACTGTAGAAGAAAATATTTTAATTGGTATGGCAAAATTCTCAGGTTCTAAAGCCAAAAAAGTACCTGAAGAACTTTATGAAATTTTTCCAGTGTTGGACGAAATGAAGCATCGACGAGGCGGAGATTTGTCGGGTGGACAACAACAACAACTCGCTATTGCGCGTGCTTTAGCATCTAAACCTCGTATTTTGATACTTGATGAACCTACAGAAGGTATTCAACCTTCAATTATTAAAGATATTGGAAAAGTAATTAAAAAACTTACTGCTCAAGGTGATATGGGCATTATTCTGGTTGAGCAGTTTTACGATTTTGCAGAGGAACTTGCAGATACTTACGCCGTTATGTCGCGTGGTCAAGTTATTGCTCAGGGAGTCGGAGATGAAATGCCAGAAAAAGGGATTAAAGAACTCGTAGCTATTTAAAAAGTCTCAGAACGAGAAATTAGAAATAATACATTTCAATTATTTTAATAATTCAAATGAAAACTGCCATTTCTTAATGGCAGTTTTTTTGAATAAAAATAAATATTTATTAATATTTCTAAACAATCTGTAAAACTATAAAAATACTGCAACTTTAGTCACAAATTTACACATTAATATGCTGGACATTACATTGCTTAGTTAAATGTTAGCTTAATTTGAGAACTTTGTTCGTAAAATACAATGCTGTAATCTATTGTTTTTTATTTATTAAAATCATAAATTTATCAAATAAAAATCTTACTGGATGTAGAGATGAACGAAGTAGTTGGAATGATATTTTTTTATTTTGTTGTGGTTTTAGGGGGCTGGGTACTGGCAACAGGCGTCATTCATTCGGACTTTTTATTAATGGTAATTAGTTTCATTTTATTTTTCTGTGCTTTCTTAATTAAGCTAGAGTTTAAATTGAATATTATATTTTGGAAAAATTCTTAATTGTAATGTGACGAGAAAGGAGGGCATTTTATGGCGCTCGATTATCAAATCTCACAGGCATATAACATTGTGAGCCAAGAGCATTATCAAGACAATATTCGAAATATACATCGTTTTATTGAGGAATTAGAAATAAGCCGTGCCAGTTCTCTATTTGGTAATCTGGTGATGAAATCTATTGGAGAATATATCTGTATTCATTCACCTTGCAATAGTCATGAACTATTGATTGATTTGAAAGAAGCCCCCGATTTCTTTTATCAAGAAAAGTTTTTACGTTGGGCAGTTGAAACGTGTGTATTTATTCATCACTCTTTTGAAATCGATTTACCGGCCAAGAAGATCTTGGGCTAAGTCTCAGTGGGCTTAACCTGATCTCATAATATTTTATCTGAGTTATTATATAGATTACTAAGATGAAATATAAAGAATAGTGTTTTTGTCATTTAATAAATAACAAAATGATCTGAAATTAAATGATTCAAATAGTAGAGCTCTCAATCACTATGATTGAGAGCTTTTCAGATTATTTACTTTTAAGTTCAACCAAAACCTTGCCATCATTATTTAAAAGTTTTAGCGTTTTTTCTGAAACTTTATAATTGGTGACCTGTTCCAAGGCTTGCGTAAATTTCTCTGGCGTATCAGTTGCATTCAAACATGCCATTTGTGTTTTTGCCAATTGCGTAAGAGCAATTTGAGTGCCTTTAACTGTATAACCCCCCATGATTCGGTTACAACCATCAGAGCCGCTTAATGCACTGTTATTAAACATTAAAGATGCAATATTCACTGTTTGCGCTGGGTTAACTTTGTATTCTACGCCGTTAATTTCAGTCACTAACCAGTTTTTGTTCTGTAGCATTGTCAAGTTTCGATCTGTAGAAGGGTTGGTCATGGTTGCACAACCCGCAAGCGTTAAAGCAGATACAACACCAGTTGTCAAAATTAAGTTTTTAAACATATTTTTCTCCAATTTAATTTTATTGCTTTGTTCAAATTAAGCGTTGTTTATAGAGTAATAAAGCTTGAACACTAATTATAGGATGAAAATATCATTTAAATTCATAATATTACTGTTTAAGTACAATATTAGGATAATAAATCAGAAATGATACTAAACCCTATAACAACACTATTTTTTCTTAACAGAATCCATGGGAAATTACTTAATGAATATAATTTACTGAATATTGTTATTTTTCAATTTCTTAAATTTAATTGAATTAAGTGACTGATATTTATATTTATTTAATTTTTAATTGTAGGATGTTTTTTTTATAAAATTGTGTATAATTTAGCCAAAATAGCCCTCACCATCTTTAGCACATTCTAAAGATCCGGTGGGGGCTTTTGCATGGAATGCTTTTCTGGAATGGATAACATCAGATCTTATATTTGGTAGTACGCGTATGATCTTTTACTCCAGAGCAGTACGGGCTGACACTCAGGTTCAACTTGCTTCACAACGTCTTTCAACACGTCTCGCATTTTTCTCACTTGGTTTTGCTACTGCTGCTTGGGCACCACTTATTCCTTTTGCACAGCAACGTTTACATTTGAATCATGCGGATTTTGGCTTGTTACTTTTATGTACAGGGCTTGGTGCAATTCTGGCAATGCCAACGACTGGACTATTGATCTATCGTCTTGGATGCAAAACCTTAATCGCGTTTGCTTTAATACTATTGCTCACTTTGCTCCCAGTTTTAGCATTAGGAACAACTGCACTGACCATGGCGGTGATTCTATTTTTCTTTGGCACTGCAGCAGGAAGTTTAGGGGTTGCCGTTAATTTTCAAGCAGTCATTGTAGAAAAAAATTCGGAAAAACCAATGATGTCTGGTTTTCACGGTATGTGTAGTTTGGGTGGTTTAATAGGCGTCATGTCGGTTACTGCATTATTGGCATTCGGTGTAACTCCATTCGTGAGCATCATATCAATTAGTATGATTTTAGTGCTCATTGGCTTGTTAACTGTTCCGTACGCTTTGTCAGCTCATCAACAAAAAAATACATCGCAGGATGATAGTCATCAGAGTATTGATACAGCTAAAAAACGTCCCACTTTATTGGTAATTCTAATTGGTCTGATTTGCTTTATCAGCTTTTTATCTGAAGGCGCAGCGATGGACTGGAGTGGAATTTATCTGACGACTCAATACAGTATGAATGCTGCCTATGCAGGATTGGGCTATACCTTTTTTGCAATTGCAATGACCTCAGGTCGATTATTCGGTCAAAAAGCATTACATCTTTTGGGTGAGAATAAACTCATTAATAGTAGTGTAATCTGTGCATTTATTGGATTAGCCACTATTGTAGTCGCACCTCACTGGATCTTTGTATTAATCGGCTATGCACTGCTGGGATTGGGCTCAGCAAATATTGTTCCAATCATGTTTTCAAGGTTAGGTAAGCAGAGCACAATGCAAAAAGCAGCGGCCTTATCTTGCGTTTCTACAATGGCATATACAGGTTCACTCACAGGCCCAGCATTAGTTGGAGTGATTGGAGAGTATATTGGGTTAAGTCTTGTATTCACGGGTCTGGCAATTATGATTATCTCCATATTAATGCTCAATTATTTTAGTCAGTTACAAGTAAAATAATAGATATCTTTATATGAATAGCTTCATCGCTTATGAAAAATATGAGCGATGAAGCATAATAACAATTAGATTCTGGAAGAATAATTTGGATAAAACAATACAGTTGATAAACGATGATTATAGTCGAAGTTTTGAATGTATTGTGAGGAATTCAAGTCTTTCAGAAAATCATCTCGCCACTGATTAATATCATATTCTATAAGTTGTTTTATAAGTTTATGATAACGATATTGACGCTCCTCCAAAGACATATTTAACGCAAGCTTCAAGGCTTTAATCATTGCATCACGGTTCTTGGGATTAACGATTAGAGCATCTTGCATTTGTTCTGCCGCCCCTGCAAATTCAGATAAGATGAGTACGCCAGGGTTATCAGGATTTTGTGCAGCAATATATTCTTTAGCAACTAAATTCATACCATCTTTAAGTGAAGTAACCCAGCAGATATCCGCATTACGATAAAATTGCATAAGTTCGTGATGTGGTTTTGAATCATAATGACAAACAATTGGAAGCCAGTTATCTTGGGAAAATTCACTATTGATTAATTCTACTTTCAACTTAAACCGTTCAAATAGTCGCTTATATGTAGCAACTTCCAGACGGCAAGGTGAAGCTATTTGCACATGTTGAACTTTTTGATGAAACGCTGTGTTGCGATCTAAAAACTCGGCAAAGGCATTAAATCTTTCGAATAAACCTTTTGAATAATCGATTCGATCGACCCCAATAATTGTTTTGATAGCAGAGGGGTTTGTCAAATATTGATCTTGATCAGATAAATTTGAGAGTGTTTTTTGAATACCTTTAACATCAACACCAATTGGATAGTCTTGAATTTGCGTCACTCTTTGATTCAATGAAATCATATTGTTTTGAATTTTCTGAGCTTTTAAAAGTACACTACATACTGAAATACAGTTTTCCTGATCTTGAGCAGTTTGCAAACCTATTAAATTATAATGACATAGATCATCCATAAGCTGCTCTGCACAAGGAATCTTTCTCCATATTTCCAGTGAGGCAAAAGGAATATGAAGAAAGAATCCGATTTTATTTTGCATTCCCAGCTCACGACAATGGCGAGCAACACTTAGAAAATGATAATCCTGTACCCAGATTAGATCATCTGGTTGGGCAAATTCTGCAATTTTGGTGGCAAATAAACGGTTCACATCTTGATAAGTTTTGAATTCTTTAGGGTTATACTCGATCAGGTCTTCACGGTCATGCATTGCTGGCCATAATGTATTATTTGAAAAACCACAGTAATAATCCTGATACTGTTGCTGTGTCAGTGCACAGGTCATATAAGTAATTTTGGATTTGTATAAAATATCAAAATGCTGTTCAAATGGTTGTTCAATTTTTTTGCCATTCCAACCAACCCAAACACCACCAAGCTGACTTAACGCATCTTGCATGGCAACAGCTAATCCACCTGCTACACATTCAGTCTGAGGTAAACTCACACGATTGGATAAAATAATAAGTCTAGACATGTTGTTCTCCATATTTTTTAGTAATTTGAGTAGATGAATCTGGAAAATGATGAGAGAGCAAGTTTAAAAATTCTTCGACGTGCTCAATATTTTTCAATCTAAATCTGGCAACTGTTTTGCCAGATCCAACCTTAATACTTATTCCTTCAAGCTGATTAACCATGTTGAAGCCATCTTCATCGGTAATATCATCACCAATAAAAATACTAAGATAATGTTCTGCATCAAAATAAGATAATAGAGTTTTAATCGCACTTCCTTTATTTGAATTTTTTGGTATTAACTCGAAAACATATTTACCTTCGATAACCTTGAACTCATCATTATCCTTTTTGACTGTATTCATAATATGTTTAGCAATATCATAAAGATCAGGATTTTTACGATAATGTAAAGCAATAGAATGATGCTTATTTTCGATACTTAGATCGGGTTGGTATTTAATTTCTTCTTTCAGACGGCATAAAAAATTTTGAATAAATATTTGATTATTTTGATTTATAGCATTTAATTGAGTTTTTTCATTAATATGAATGTCTAACCCATGTAATGCTGCTATAGGCAGACTGACATCCGCTAATAATTTCTGAGCTGAATTATAATCGCGTCCAGTAATTACACTGACCAAGCAACCTTTGCTCTGAATATCTTGAATTGATTTTAATATTTTTTTCGATATAAAACATGCGAGAGGATCTATTTTAAAATCTGCGAGTGTACCGTCGATATCTAAAAATAAAGCAATTTTATAGGTATAAAAATCCAACTGATCCAACACATCTTGAATCTCATGAGTAGACTCTTCTTGTGATGAAAGATCATTTTTTTTAAGGATATTATTGTTCATTTTATTCACATTAGTTAATACTTATAAATTAACATGGATGAAAAATGATCAAAAATAAAGCAGAATTACTTAAACCTGTATACAAGTATGCTTTTACTTACGTAAATAAAAGGTCTGATACGATTACAAGATTTGTTACAGCTAAAATGCACACGTAAAATTTGCAGAATTTTTTATAAAATATTATATTTATCATAATCTTATAATAATTTTATTCAAATATCTCTAGCGAACTCAAAAAAAATTTAAATACATAAGTCTACTTATTTTACATGAATAGTTCATGATTCAGGTGAAAATTCAACAATTGAAACACGACATATGTTTTTTTCATGGTCACAAACTGTAATGGTAGTGATTCAAATAAATTTTAGAGAAAATTAAAATGTCAGACTATGCCAAAATTCATGATTTAATTAAAAATATAAGAATTGCGATGGTTACCTTCACTACACAAGAAGGACATTTGCATGCTGTACCCATGACAACACAAAATAAAGAATTTAATGGTCAAGTATGGTTTATTGCTTCTAAAAAATCAGAATTGGTACAAAACTTGCCACAAAATAATCAAGTGAATGTGGCCTATGCCACATCATCCAATGATTATGTTTCAATGCATGGCACTGGAGAATTAGTGAATGATCCAGCTTTACTTGATGAACTTTGGTCGCCAGCATACAACGCTTTTTTTGAAGGTGGAAAAGAAGATCCAGATGTTCAATTAATTCGCATTACAGCACATGGTGCTCAATATTGGGAAGGGGATGGAACGATTGTGACATTATTTAAACTCACCAAAGCTGCGATTTCAGGAGAAACTGAAAAGCTAGGTACATCGAATACAACAACTTTATAAGTTTAAAGATTTTTACTCCAGATGTTTAAGTGCTACACATTTTTTGGATGTGTAGCACTTGTATAGAATGATTCAGTTGTGTATTGATATTTTAACTCAAGCTCTATGTTGTAAATTCTGAGGTAATTTTAAAGTAAGTCATCTTGTTATAAAGCATAAACAAAATCTGGATTAAATTAGGTAAGCTGTAATAGCGGTTAAGGGCATTGAAAATTAACAACAATGAAATTTATGTATGTAATGGGACACGCAATCTGATGTTTGAAAATTATGTATAATCCATAAAAGAAAAATTTCAACATATTCTGCAATAATGCACTAATTATAAAAGATAAGAAAAATTTAGGACTCAAGAAGTGTCATGAGCAACTGGATAATCCCATAGTGGATATCAAAACTGATAAAGCAATTGTTCAGCAAATATCTTCGTAAAGCGTATTGATGCAAATCTAAAATAATATGATAATAATTATCATTTGTTTTGACTTGAGTCATGTTATGACTGTGTTATCTTCTCAGAACTTGGAGATGCTCTATCGGGAACATCATTCCTGGATATATACATGGCTCTATAGAAGGTTAGGTAATTCTGCTGATGCGGCTGATCTGGCTCAGGATACTTTTATACGTGTGATTACCAGAAAATCACTTCTGGAGATAGAACAACCTCGTGCATATTTAACCACCGTCGCAAAAAGTCTGATGTTGAACTGGTTCAATCGGAGAAATATAGAGCAGGCGTACTTGGAAGTACTTGCAAACCAACCAGAATTTGAACATCCTTCACCAGAACAACGTTATTTAATTGTGGAAACATTAATTGAAGTGATTCAATTATTGGATACTTTACCAGATCAAATTCGTGATGTTTTTCTGCATGCCCAACTTGAAAATATGAATTATCAACAGATCGCAGACCAGTTTAATCTTTCCTTAAGTACTGTAAAGCGTCATATTAAAAAGGCATATATACATTGTTTAACAGCGATGCTGGATACAGATTTTTCATGTTAAACCAGAATGAAAGACATCAAATATTAGAAGAAGCTGTAGAGTGGCTAATGCAAATGAAGCAAAAACCACTTAATGAGATTGAGCTCTTAGAATTTGAACAATGGAAAAATAGAAGCCAGTTACATCAAAGTATTTGGCAACAGGCCTATCAACTTGAAGAAAAATTCCAATCGCTTCCTTCTCATATCGCCATTCCGATTATACAAAAACAAAAATCTCATCCAGATATATGGTTGATGGTCTTAAGCTGTTTACCCTTATTGGGTTTATTGTATGTAATGAATCAACAACAACAGTGGACTGCCGATTATCGTAACGGTTTTCATGCACCTCAGACCGTCAAACTCCCTGATGGCGGTAAAATTATTCTAAATAGCAATACTGCAATTGATGTTAAATATACAGCCAAAAAGCGGGATATTATTTTACGTAAAGGCGAAATCTGGATTGAAACACAGCACGATGTAAAAAATAGACCATTTACAGTTTATACTCAGCAAGGCCAAGCTCAGGCTTTAGGGACAAAGTATCTGGTCAAAATAGACCAAAAAAGCTCACAAATTGCTGTGCTTAAAGGTGCCGTAAAAGTTCAACCAAAAACCAATAATCAATATGTCATTATTACGAAGGGACAAAAAATATCTATTAATCAATACAATCTACATTCTGTTGAATACTTTGATCATAGTGAAATTGGATGGACAAAAGGTTTGATTATGGTCAATGAAATACCATTATCTGAGTTTGTACAAAAGCTAAGGCCATATCAAAGCGCATTGATTTATCTAGATCCAGAAGTTTCAAACATTAAAATTTCGGGAACCTTTCCAATCGCAAATATGGCACAGCTTTATGAAATGCTTGAAAATACATATGCTATTGATGTAGATCGCTATGCAATGAACCACATCATTCGTATTCGTCAAAAAAAATAATTTAAATAACATGACACTTTTCTGTATTTGAACTGTCAATAAGTATGGAACATTTTTATTCTTACTATTGGTGGGGCTTATATGAAAGTGCAGGGAAAAGAGCAATCATTCTCAAATACGTATTTGGCAGTGGCAATCCGTATCACTATATTTGGATTTTGCGCAATTTCTGTTGGGTTAAATGCTTACGCAGAACAATACAATCAGGTATCAACAATACAGGAGTATCATATTGCTCCTAGTACTTTAGGTAAGGCTCTATCGAATTTTGCTTTACAGTCTGGTGTTGCACTGTCTTTTGATCCTTTACTTTTAAAGGGTATAAATAGTTCTGGTTTAAATGGACAATACCGTGTAGATGAGGGATTTCAGGAATTATTAAAAAATACCAAATATCAGATAAAACAAACATCTAGCGGATATGCTCTGGAAGAAAAACCTCAAAATAATAAACGTGTTGAGTCAGTTAAGTTGACACCACTTCTATCTAAAGCCAATCAGGACTTACATTCTTCAGGTGCTTCATCTGATGCGTTACTTCCTACAATTAGTTTAAAGGCAGAAGATAGAAGGGCATCTCTACAACAAAAATCTGGAATTTCGGCCTTAGGAAATAAATCAATACTGGATACTCCATTTTCTATTGCTGTGGTTACAAGCGAAGAGATAGAAAAGCGTGGTGCAAAATCTCTTGGACAAATCTTTGCAAATGATCCTTCGGTATATACCCCGACTACATCTATGACAACTGATTGGTGGGGAACGCAAATTCGGGGTTTGGGTGTAAGAAACTATTATGTCGATGATATTCCACTTTCTTTAGCTTGGGGTGGAGACTTTCCTGTAGAGGCTGCAGATCAAGTCATTGCTCTAAAAGGCCTGACAGGATTTATGTATGGATTCGGCTCACCAGGTGGAGCGATTAGTTATCAAACTAAACGTCCAACGTCATCTCCTCAAACCAGCTTACAAGTTGATTATCGCAATAAAAACTTGTTTTCAGCATATCTAGATAAAAGTGACTATCTATCTTCGATTGATCTCGGCTATCGATTTACCCTAGGCGGTGATACTGGTCAAGCTTACAATGATACCAAGAATAAAAGAGTCGTCAGTTCATTTGCACTAGACAAGCAATTTAATGATCAATTGAGTTGGGATGCCAATGTAATCTATGAATATAATGATCGCAAACAAGAGCCTATTCAGTTTTATCTGGATCAATATGAAATTGGGAATACCAATGTAAAACTACCTCGGGTTAACTATAATTATAGTAATTTAAATATTGATGATTCATATTACAAAACAGAAACTTTGGTCAGTTCAAGTAGTCTCAAGTGGAAACTTAATGAACAATGGAATACTAAATACCAGTTTGGCTATTCACGGAAAAAACATTTTTCAAATAAAATATTTGCAACGTTAGACAATAGTCAAGGTGACTATATAGGTAATCTTTATAATTTCGCTGGTCTCTCCCAATATTTCTTTAATCAAATAATGATGAATGGAAAATTTAAAACCAGTTGGATTGATCATGATCTTGTAATGGGCGCTGGCTATATTAAAAACTATGACACATATTCAGATTTTTTCTGGGGGGATTTTTTCCAAGGCAATCTCTATACTAAACCAGATTATCAGATTACCCATCCTAAAAATTTTGATTTGATTTCTAAAGGGAGTCCTGAAACTCAGAAATATGCGTTTATGAGTGACACGCTAAGTTTTGGACCGAAGTGGCAAGCTATCTTGGGAACACGCTATACAAAATATGAACTGGAATCTCAGGATAATACATCTAATAATTACAGGGCCAACAAAGCCACGCCAACAATAGCATTACTTTATAAGCCAATTCCTGAGTCTACAGTCTATGCAAGTTATGTAGAAGCACTTGAACCCGGAAAAAGAGTGGAGGCACCTTATCAAAATATTGGCACAATCTTGAATGCGACTATTAGCAAGCAATATGAATTAGGTTTCAAATATGAGATCGATAAATTAAGTCTAACCTCAGCGCTTTTTCGTGTTGAACGCGCTGAGTTAATGGACAGCTTTCGTAATGGTTTAAGATATCTAACACAAGATGGATTAACCAATTATCAAGGCTTAGAGTTTGATAGTAAATATAAATTGACTGACCGTCTGAAAGTGGGTTTAGGTTTTATTCATCTAGATAGTGAAATTAAACATGTATCCGAAGACAATCAATCAATTAAAGGAAACTCTCCAGCATTTACTGCAAAGTGGCAGGGTGTCATTAATTCAGAATACTCATTTGAAAGAATAGAGGGTTTATCTATACATGGCAATATTCGTTACAATGGTTCTTCTTTTATTACCAATAATAACTTAATTAAAGTTCCTGCTTATACGATTATGAATTTGGGAACATCATATAAATTTAGGTTAAATGGTTACGATGCAACTTTAAATACAAATCTTAATAATGTGTTCAATAAGAAATATTGGGCAGGTGGCGGCTATAATGCTGGTACTATTGGTGAAGAAAGGAATGGCTCAATTTCTATTAAAGTGAATTGGTAAAATGGATAATATGGCAAGATATTTTAATGTCTTGCTATATTTATTGATATTTAGTTTGTGATTTAATAAGATTTTTTACACGCGTAGAATTTGATCATTCAATTTAACCAAAATAATCTTATGAGACATCAAGATGAAGAAAACAATATTAAGTCTGACTGTCGCTTTATTTTTGCTGAACGGTTGTGCAAAAAAAGACGATAAGCCGCCCCAAACAGCATCCAAGACAGAACAAACACCTGAGTATCATGGACCCAAGGACAATGAAATTCCTGCCATGCTTGCCCATAGTTTTGCAGTAAAGCTTGAACAACCAAAAATCTGTCACGATGATAAAGATACAGAGGGGATGGTATGTACAACTACAGAAGTTATAGGGCTAAAAAGTAACATAGACTGGATAGATCGAATAATTAATAAAGAAATTCATGATTATTATGCAGATGTTTTTGTTGTACCCTCTGAAGAGCAAAAACAACTGAATCAAACAAAAGTAGAAGGCTCTAATCATTGGTCAAATAGCGTGGTCTATCGATTTAATGGACAGTTTGGCCGTTATGTTCAAATTTCAAAGGTTGCTTCTGAATATACAGGCGGAGCACATGGAATCTCTTTTTTTGAAGACTATGTCTTTGATCTAAAAAGTAAAAAACGTGTAACACTTCATGATATTGTGATTACAGGAAAAACGGATAAACTTAAAAACGCATTATGGAAACAATATGAATACTGGTGCAATGACAATCAGATGCAACCTTTTATTGCTAAAGAAGATTTCAATATAAGCAATAATTTTTATATCAATCAGAATGGTGGTGTGACTTTTGAATACCAGCTTTATGAGCTTGCGCCTTACGCCGCTGGTCCTGTCAGTTTGGAATTAAATGAAACAAAAGATCTAATTAAATCTGATTTCATACCTGATATGCCAACTTTAAACAATGAATAACACTTGTTTTAGACATCTGACACAATGATCAGGTGTCTGTCTAAATACAGAACTCAAGAAACTAATTAAAATTGATAGCGATAAAACATCGTTAACGTTATTAGATGTGCCAATTTAAAATTTAGATTGTCTCAGATACATATCAATTAATCAGATAACAATCATACTTGAAATTGTTTTGCTTACATTTATAGCATTTAAATTAGTCTTTTCAGTATTGTAACTCGTTTGTAACAATTCTGCGTAAAAATATAATTCATAAATAAATCTTAGACTTATTAACAAGCGATTAAATCTGAGATTTAAAAATTTGAAATACAAAATTAGGTCATGAGAAGCGTATGAGTTTATTATCAAAATCAGTTAAGCCCTCTAACCATAATCTGAAAACTTATATCAATCGTGAGCTTTCATTACTTGAATTTCACAGAAGAGTATTGGCTCAATCGCAAGACCCTGATTTCCCTTTATTAGAACGATTAAATTTTCTCATTATTTTTTCAAGAAATTTAGATGAATTCTTTGAAATACGAGTAGCGGGTTTAAAACAACAGCTAGAAATTGCGGAACATAGAACTGGGCCAGATGGGATGCCGCTTCAAGAAGTTCTAAACCAAGTTTCAAAAGTGGCGCATGAGGCTGTAACAAAACAATATGAAATACTGAATAATCAAATGCTGCCTCAACTTAAAGAAAATGGCGTTCATTTCGTCCAACACGAAGCAATCCTTGAAAAGCATAAGGCATGGATTAAAGAATATTTTATAAATGAAGTTCAACCAGTAGTTACACCAATTAGTCTGGATCCATCACATCCATTTCCAAGATTAGTTAATAAAAGTTTAAATTTTATTGTGACTTTAGAGGGGAAGGATGCCTTTGGTCGACAAATTGATCTTGCCGTGGTGCCTGCACCAAGATCATTGCCAAGATTAGTCAAATTACCAAAGGATATTTCAGGGCTTGAAGAGCATTACATTTTACTCTCGGCGATTATACAAGAGCATATCAGTGACTTATTTACTGGTATGAAAGCAACAGGTTGCTATCAATTTAGACTTACCCGAAATGCAGATTTATCTGTTTCTGAAGATGTTGAAGACTTGGCAACTGCGTTAAAAGATGAATTATCTTCTCGTCGTTTTGGTAAAGCTGTGAGACTTGAAGTGAGTCATAAATGCCCTTCAAAAATTGCTGAATATTTGATGAGTCAATTTGATCTTAAAGCTGAAGATTTATATTACATTCAAGGTCCAGTCAATCTTGCACGGTTTATCTCAAACTTTTCAATTCCGGCGTTACGATTTTTACCTTATATTCAAAACCTGCCAAAACCTTTGTATAGTAAAAAACCATTTTTTGAGATATTAAAAAAAGAAGATGTGTTACTACATCATCCTTTTGACTCATTTGCACCCATCATTAAACTTCTTAAAGAAGCAGCAAGTGATCCTCATGTGTTAGCGATCAAACAAACATTGTATCGTAGTGGCGCAGATTCTGAAATTGTGCAAATCCTTGCAGAAGCTGCCCGAAATGGCAAAGAGGTGACGGCTGTTATCGAACTTCGCGCTAGATTCGATGAAGAATCTAATATTGAAGTTGCCAATATCTTACAAGAAGCGGGTGCGTTAGTGGTTTATGGTATTGTTGGTTATAAAACGCATGCCAAAATGATTCTTATCGTCCGACGTGAGGCAGATGTCATTAAACGGTATGTTCATCTTGGAACAGGCAATTACCACGCCACCAATGCTAAAATCTATACAGATTATGGGCTTATTACAGCAGATGATGCTATTTGTGAGGACGTACATAAAATCTTTATGGAGCTTACAGGTATGGGGAAAATGGCAAAACTGAAAAAATTATTTCATGCGCCATTTACACTTCACTTGCATCTAATCAATTTAATTGATCAGGAAATCAAAAACGCTAAAGCAAATAAAAAGGCATCGATAATAATTAAGGTCAATGCATTGACCGAGCCACAGTTAATTCAGAAGTTATACGATGCCTCACAAGCTGGCGTAAAAATTGATCTAATTATTCGTTCAATCTGCTGCCTAAGACCACAAGTCAAAGGCTTATCCGAGAATATTCGAGTGCGTTCAATTGTTGGGCGTTATTTAGAGCACACGCGTGTATATTACTTTTATAATGATGGTGAAGAGCTTTTATATTGTGCAAGTGCTGATTGGATGGGGCGTAATTTATTCTCAAGAATTGAAACCTGTTTCCCCATCGAAAATAAATTTTTAAAAAGTCAAATTATTGAACTTGGTCTCATGAATTACTTAAAAGATAATCGTCTTGCCTGGGAATTGGATTCAGAAGCGAACTGGACAAAAATCACACCCCTAGACAATGAAGTCATTCATATTGCTCAGCAACATCTCATGGACTCAAAAGTGGTGAGGTAACAGAACACCGAACACATACTTGTAAGATTTTCATGGTTTTTTCTAATAATTAAAATTTTATAATATGAGTTTCATTTTTAAAGATTTTGATTTGCGTGTTGCCTTGTCATTAAAAGGATCATACCCATACTCAAGTATGGCGGGTTTTACTTTGAGGAAGGATAACTTATAATAAACACTTAAATTTTTTCATGTTTAAGTTTATTTCTCCTTAATGATGTCTTCATTGTCTGAATGCCTAGACCAAAAACAGTTTTGTATTTTGGTTGAATATTTATGTTCTGTAAAAAGCCCCTTAGCTGTAAGAAAAACCTTGGCTAATTTTCCAGCCATGATGACTTTGGCTGATCGCGTACATGCAGATAATGATCCAGCCCCTTTAGACTTAGCGACAAAATATCCTGATACGGTTGATAAGCTTATACATTTTTCGGGCAAAGCACGAGATATCAAAGACCTTGAGAGATTTTTAAATGACCTGGAAAATACAACAATACGTAACCTGCTTTTGGTGACAGGTGATAAGCTCAAAAGTCATGATTTTGGATATGAAGTTGCAGCACAGCGTACTCGTTATTTAGAATCTGTAAGTGCCATCATGGCCGCGAAACAACGTCAGATTTTTAAAATAGGTGTAGCATTTAATCCATTTAAATACACAGAAGCAGAATCAGATGCTCAGTACCTAAAGCTGCACAAAAAAATAAAAGCAGGTGCAGATTTTCTCATTACACAACTTGGGTTTGATGTAGAGTGTTTACAACAGACTCAAGTATTTCTACAAAAAAACTATCCGAACTTTTCAGCGCTTGCATGTGTTATGCCACTCACATTAAAACGCGCACAGTTTATGGTGAAAAATCGGGTCGCTGGAATTGTGATATCGGATCATGTCTTGCAAACATTGGAGAAGGAATACCAGTCTGATCCAATTCAGGCAGAGATCAATGTTTATGCCCGCTGCGCATTACAAATATTAATTTGTAAACATTTTGGCTATGCAGGTGTTCATTTGTCTGCTTGCCATAAAGAAGATGAACAAAAAAAACTTGAGCAAGCATTAAAAGTATTTGAAAATTTTTCTTTAAACGAATGCCAGCAAGCATGGAAAGATTTATGGCAAGCTGATGCCCAAGGCGACTTTAAACCCAATGTGAAAATATCTTCAAAGCCAGTTACTCAAACTCAAATTTTGAAATACAAAAAGATGCATACGATGCATCGTATGTTTTTTGAGTCAAAAATGGCGCGAACTATTGGTCATTTCGTGTTCAAACCATCATTTTGGAATAGATCGAATGCTCAAAATATTTTGCTTAAAATTGAGCACTCAAGCAAACATCGTTTAGTGGGCTGTGAGAGTTGTGGGGAATGTCGATTGGGCGATACGCTCTACATCTGCCCAGAAACTTGTCCTAAAGGTTTGGCAAATGGCCCATGTGGCGGAACCTCTTTAGACCGTTGTGAGTTTGAAGACCGTGAATGTATCCATTCAGTGAAAGCACGCTTAGCGAAAAAAATTCATCAAACAGAAATTCTAAAAACTAAACTGATACCCGCTATTTCTATAACTACACGTCACACCAGCTCATGGAAAAGCTGGTTTACAGACACAAAATGACGCAAATAAAGTTAGTTTTAAATTTTAATCCTTTTAATATTGGTCTGAGCTACTAACGATAGCAATGCTAGTAAAGCGATAACATAACCCTCATGAAGTGGTAAATTTTAGAATTGTTCCCATAACCAGAATTGTTGTTGCTCCGAGCTCAACAATAATGAGAGATAACATCATCAAACTCATACACCAGCTTGGTATTACATAGTTTCCTAACTGGTGGGGTTGTTTAAATTGGTTACTTGTATCTTTAAGTAGGCCGTGCAAGATGTAAGCGAGTATAGAAAATGCAAAAAAGAATAAATTTGCCACGACACACAAAAAAGTTAAGTGGTTACTAAGCACTGTAAAATAACTAAGTACAGCCAGAATTAAACTTGCGGTCGCATAAAGCAAGCTACTACGATGTGCAATATCAACGTAATAATGTGCTCTCGCGTGTTCGCTATGCCGAATTTGATAATACTTCCATACACCAGTCAGCATACCTACCCATAAAAAAATACCGCTAAATACGATGGCCCATTGTGTTGCAAGACTCAAAATATGCATTCTATCTTCCTGAAAACTTAGTTTTTTGATTTATAAAATAGGCAATAATTTATTGCACTCTGTAAAACTCTAAAAATTACTATCCTAAAATTAATATAAAGTTGTTCCGCTTAGTCTCATCACCCATAAATTAACCATCACATTTTGCCTATATTTTGATTGGATACCAGCGATCAAAGCCACCCTATGTTTGTTCATTTTTTCTAAAATTTGGCTATATTGGGTCCAAATAAGAAATTTTTAAAGAAAATTGTATTTGACTTATAAAAATTAAGCGCGTATAAATGCCTCTCCTTTGCGGGGTGGAGCAGTCTGGTAGCTCGTCGGGCTCATAACCCGAAGGTCGTTGGTTCAAATCCGGCCCCCGCATCCATATTTTTATGCTCTGTGATATTTTAACTTTTCTAATATGTGAGAAAAGCGATTGGCTTCAATAATCCTAAAAAAGCCAATAATTATTTATTTTCTGAAAACTTTATATTCAATCTAGTCAAGTAAGTAAAGAAAAAGCACAAGAGCTCTTAGTTTGAGTCAATATGATTGTGAATAAATTAAATGAATGGCGTATTGCTACTTCAACAAATGGCCATGAAATACAAGTTAAAGTTATCCCTCTTAAACGTATTCAAAATGCTTTAACGGGTAAGACTTGGGTTGAAGTTGGAAAAGCGATCCAATTAAAGTCTGGAGAAGAAGTTGGGCTAAATCTAGACGGCAAAAGTTTCTATGCATCTTACAACCAACTCTATAGATTAAATTAATTTATAAAATAGGTTGAAAAGGGCGAAGAACCCTGTATAGTGGAGCGACACTAAAAAAGATATTCGTGTTTCCATAAATTTCTGCTTTATTTCGTAGTTTTATTTTTAATCCTTCGTTTGTAAAAGATATTTATCAGTTTCATCGTATATTTTTTATGATTTTTTTAACGAGGATGATTAAATGAGTAATACTATTCAAGGTACAGTAAAATGGTTTAACGAAACTAAAGGTTTTGGTTTCATTAGTTCAGATTCAGGTGAAGACGTTTTTGCACACTATAGCGAAATTTCAAATAGTGGCTTCAAAACACTTCTAGAAGGTCAACGTGTTGAATTCTTAGTTGTAAACGGTAAAAAAGGTTTACAAGCAAGCAATATCAGCATTGTAAAATAAGTAAAACTTTAAAAAGTTTTAAAGCCTTATATTTTAAAATATAAGGCTTTTTTTATGAAAATAATTTTATATTAATGTTTTTATTGAATAAATTAAATTTTAAAAATAGATATACAAATCTGTATAGAAAAAAGTCGAACTGTTTAGTAAAATTCGTTGCAAGTATGAGTTTTATTGATAAGAACAATGTCATTTCATCTATTTGGCGCATTAGAACGCTTAGGGTTGAGTGCACAACAGCGTGCCTTGCATCTTACCCTCTCAGATGTTTCCCTGAATAGTCAGGTCTACTTACAACGCATACAAGGGCAGCAGCATCTTAATCAGGGCAGTAGCGCCGAACTCATCTGTTTTTCCAGTTATGCACATTTGCCGCTTAAACAATTTATCGGCTGTCAGGCCGCAGTCGATCAGGTCACCGATACAGGACAATTATTCCGTAGCAGTGGCATCATTACCGCCGCAACCCAGGGCCAGAGCGATGGAGCACTAACCCTTTACACCCTGACCTTACAAGACCCAACTGCACTGTGGCATAAACGCCGTAACAGTCGTGTCTTTATGAACAAAAGTGTACGCGACATCAGCGAAATCCTGTTTAAAGAATGGCAGAATAAAAGCCCGCTGTTTGCCGCCAGCCTGACCCTCGACACATCAGGCCTCAGCCGAGACTACGACATCCGTCCATTTAGCATGCAGGCCAACGAAACCGATTACGACTACCTGACCCGACTGTGGCGTAGCGAAGGTATCAACTGGTTGATTGACGAAGCACAACTGATAGTGCCCAGTATAACCAGCCCGATCCAGCCCCAAATCCTTCGCCTGATTGATGACAATACTGCCTATCAACCCTTACCACGCACATCACTGCGCTACCAGCGTAGCAGTGCCACCGAACCTTTCGATAGCATTACCCAATTCACTGCAACACGCAGCTTGCAGCCAACCTCAGTCTACCTGCAACGCTGGCAAGCCGATGCCTTACAACAACAAGAAGGCAGTGGCAGCGTGCAAAGTACCCAACACCACAGTCAGCACTATGACAATGCCAGCCTCAATCTGGAAGATGCCTGGCAGATCAGTCCAGCATGGACACAGGATTTAAATGGTGAAGATCAGGTCACTGCCTCAAGCAATACCCAAATTGAACAGCTCAACCAGCAGATTAACGCCTACCACCACCTGCAAAGCAAACAATTTACCGCAACTGGCAGTGTCCGTGATGCACAAGTCGGTTACTGGTTCCAGCTAGATGGACATCCAGAACTGGATCAACACAGCAACGAAGAACGACAACTGCTGATTATCAGCAAGTACTACCATAACCAGAACAACCTGCCCAAAGAACTGGCACAACAAATACAGCATCTGTTACCACAACAGCCCAACTCAAAAGAACAACGGCATAGCACTGAACTCACGCTGGTACGACGCAACATCAAAACCGTACCTGAATACCATCCACAACAGCACCAGCCCCAGACCCATCCCCAACGCGCCAAAGTGGTGGGACCCGAAGGTGAACAAGTGCATGTCGATGAATGGGGACGCATCAAAGTCCGTTTTCTGTTTACCCGCAGTGAAGACCATAGCCACGATGGTGGCGCAGGCAGTAATGACAACGATACCGATTCGGCCTGGGTCGATGTACTGACCCCATGGGCAGGCGAAGGCTATGGCGCCCGCTTTTTGCCGCGCATCGGCGAGATCGTGGTGATCGACTACTTTGATGGTGATATCGACCGGCCCTTTGTGCTTGGACGCATTCATGAAGCCGAACGTAGTCCGACCAAATTCGACATCAAAGGCCAGTTACCGCATACCCGACACTTAAGTGGCATTCGCTCCGAAGAAATTCAGGGCAGTGGCTACAACCAACTCCGCTTTGATGACACCACAGGACAGATCAGCAGCCAGCTCCACAGCAGCCATGGCGCAACCCAGCTTAATCTGGGCAATCTGAGCCATCCCAAAGAACAACTGGAAAGCGAGGGCCGAGGCGAAGGCTTCGAACTACGCACCGACCAGTGGGGGGCCGTCCGGGCAGGCGAGGGACTACACCTCACCACCCACAAACAAGAACAGGCACAGGGCCAGCACCTAGATGCCAAAGAGGCCAGCCAGCAGCTCGAAAGCAGCCTGAACAATGCCAAAGCCTTAAGTGAAGTGGCCAAGAATCAGCAGACCGACCCGCTTGAAGTACTGGACAACCTCAAACAATTCCTGAAACAAATCGAACAACAAGACCAGAACAAGGCAGCTGCCTTTAAACAAGCGCTGATGATCTTAAGTGCACCTAGCAGCATCGCCATGAGTAGCAACCAAGACATCCATCTGAGTGCAGACGGACAACTGAGCCAGCACGCAGGAGAAAGCCTGAGCTTCAGCACACAAAAAAGTTTAATTGCCCATGCCAGTGACAAGATTAGTTTATTTGCAGCACAGCAGGGTGCCCGCCTGTATGCCGGCAAGGGCAAGATCGAGTTACAGGCACAGGGAGATGGCGCGGATCTGATTGCACGGAAGGATATTCAGATTATTTCTACGGAGGATGTAATTAATATATCAGCTCAAAAAAGAATTTTGATTACCGCAAAAACGTCTCAGGTTGAAATTAATGAGCAAGGAATCATTCTTAGAACAGGTGGTAAAGCCGAATTTAAAGCGGGGCAGCATGTGTTTATGGGGGGACAAAATATAAATGAAACAATTTTGGACTTACCTGAATTAAAAGATTGTGAATATAAAATGAAAGATGCTGCCTCAACTGGTAAATCAAGCGTGAGAATAAAATGATTAAGGGTAAGTTAAATTTTGAGGATTTTCAGAAATTTAATTATATATTGTATGACCAGTATTTATTTAGAAATTTACTGAGTATTTATGAAAATGAAAAAGTAAAGTATAAAATTTTAGCAATTAATGTTTTTAAAGAAAAACGGGTTGCTCCAATAGTGATACATATAGATTCGATGAGTTCAGCTTTATTGCAAGATTATTATGAAAATATTTATTTAATAGAACAAACTGAATATCTCAACAAATTTGATCAGATGGGTTTGGTGCAAAATCTGATTAAGACTGATTTAAATCTAGATAATTTGGCAGAACAGTTAACAAAATTGATGCTCATAAATAAAAATACTTTGTTTAGATTTTATGACCCTCGAGTACTTATACATTTGTATATGTCAAAAGGTCTTCAGATTTTAAATACTGATATTGATCGTTGGCTCAAACGATATTTTTCAATTTTTGAAACATGGTCATTTGATTTAATGGAGCATTCTTTTGAAATAAATGCCGTAGATTTTATCTCTGAAAAATCTACTCAAAAGTCTAAAATACAGCTCGAAAATTTTGATCAAATTAATTCCAGGACAAAAGAATTTTCCAGAAAAAATGTCGATTTCCAAGCCTTAATAGACTTCATGGAAAAACAATATTTAGCTTTTGAGGTGAAAGATGACAGATAATAACGTCGCAGAAAAATATAGATATGATCGTTGTGAAACTTGCGAGCGTTTAGGTTCATTTTACCCAGTTCGGATAGCAGTCGCCTTAGATACTGAAAATTCTGATGAATTTAAAGTTAAAGATATTTTTGCGAAAAAATTACCTGCTTTACCTAAAGGTTTAAAATATGTCTATAGAAGACTAAATGAAGGGTATTTGTACGCCTATGCCAAAGAATGGCGTGTAGGACATTACAATGATATGAATTTACATGCCTACAATGTCAATGCCAATGGTTTTATTAGTGCCATGGATAAAGATAGGATGGGTGTTCAGCCTAAAGCTAAAGATTATGTTTGTTTTATAAATCCTGTTACCAATAAACAAAAAACAAGTTCTAATGCAATGTTACTTGATTTGTTTCCAAACAAAGATGTTTCACCAGTCGTAGATTTATTTTATTCAAGACATCAACTCAGCATTGAAAGTTGTAATCAATTTGAAACTGATGAAAATTTACGTAAGAAGATATGTAGTCAGATTAACGTTAGTAAGCCAACAGATTATCAACTCCCATATATTGACTATATGTCTTGTCTTGAAAATAGCACACAAGATCAAATTGAAGTGGTCAAAAAATTAGTTCCTTGGGAAACTGATTTAATCAAAGATATTGCTAAATACCCATTTCATGAAACAGATGAATTTAGCGATGAAACTGGGGAAAACACTTTTAATTTTCAAGCAATCAAGACCGATAAAAATAATAAACCTGTATTAGATCCTAAAACCAAAGAGCCAGTATTTGATGAGTCAGCTCCTGCTGTTCCGTATGTAACATCAAAGGAGCGCGTTATTGTCTTTAATGATCCTGTAGGAATTTTAGAAGATACGCTGTCTATTATTAATTATTTGGCAGAAAAGATTAGAACGCCTGAGGAAGAACGGCTTTATCAAAGTGCGCTACAAATTATCAAACTCAAAGGTTTGATTAAAGCAAAAATTCACAGCGAAAAATATTCAGATCTCTGGAATCTATACGGTTTCCGCTATGGCGCTGAACATATGCTGGATGGTGTTCCTGAACAGGATAAAGCCAATATTCATGTGCCTATGTTTCCTACTCAGGATCAAGCAGAGCAAGCTCAGAAGAGTTTTGAGAAAATCCATGATAATATGATGTTGAAAAGACAACATTACATGGAAAACTTCTTTGATTTTGAAGAAAAAGATATTATTCAACTCACCAAAGATGTGAATGAGGAGTTTGCAAACGAATGGAATAAAAAAAGCTTTCTGGGAATGGTAGATAGTTTTTCCGATAAACTCAAACTGATCCTAGACAGTATCGTGGACAACAAATCCCTCTAAATTCTTGAAATATTTCTGTTCAAAGGCTTCTGGGCTTAACCAGCCGTTTGTAGAATGTCGTCTGATTCGATTGTAATAAATCTCAATATAGTCAAACAAGACAGCATTCGCTTCTTTTCGAGTGGCAAACACACTGCCATGGACCATATGACCTTTCAATGTATGAAAGAAGCTTTCGGTCACTGCATTATCCCAACAGTTTCCCCTGCGTGACATACTTTGAACGCAGTTATTCGTCAATAATAGCGCCCTAAAATCACGACTACAGTACTGTGAGCCTTGGTCCGAATGTACCATGACACCCATTGGATACCCCTGACGAGCCATTGCATAATGAAACGCATCACACACCAATTGACGGTCTATTCGATGGCTGGTTTGCCAACCGACAATACGACGGCTGAATAGATCCAGCATCACACATAAATACAGCCAACCTTGCTTAGTACGGATATAGGTAATATCCGTTGTCCAGATCTTATTGGGTTCATTGACCGTAAATTGACGATCCAACAAGTTAGGCGCTGTAGGCAAACGATGGTTTGAATCAGTCGTATGCTTGTATTTACGTGCAATTTTGCTCCGTAAACCAAGTTTTTTAAGCATTCTTCCAACGGTTCGTTCGCTCATGCTGTAACCTAAATCATGCATGTCATGTACCAATGAAGGTGCACCCAATCGTGCATGATGCTGCCAATACACGGCTTTTAAATCATTATATTTCTGCGCTAGATTGGTCTGGCGTTTTCGCCAGGCATAATAGCCTGAAGTGCTGACACCCAGGCATTTACAGGCAGAAGATACAGTGACTTCATTCACATCCAGATCTTGAATTACCGTGTACTTTTCTTGGCATGATCTGTCAGAAAGTACACATGCGCTTTTTTTAAGATGTCATTGGCTTCCCTGAGCTGTTTGACTTCTTTCTCTAATTCCAAGATCCGCTGTTGTTCTGGTGAAAGTTGACGTTTGCTTGAACCCACTGGATTGGCTTCACGAATCCATTTGTCTAAAGTTGAATAACCCACACCTAATTTCTGGGCGATTGTAGCTATAGGCTCGTGTGAGTTTGAAAGTGCATAATCAATTGCTTGCTGTTTAAATTCAGGACTAAAACGTTTGGCCATTTCTTGGATCTCCAAAGTTAACGTTACGTTATCTTTAGAGGGAAGTACTGTCCATTATTTTGGCTAGGATCAAACAAAAGGCCATGGAGGATTGGCTAGAGGCGCAAGCACAAAAGATACTCAGCTATGGTAAAACAGAAATTGAGCCAATCATCAAATTTTATATTGAGTGGCTTAAGTCAGATACTTTATTGAACTACATGGAGAATGCTTTTGATCATAAAAGTCCATTTTCTGCGAGTAATTTTATAACGATTAACTCCCGAATTGTTGGTAATGCGGATACCCTAGAACTATGTTCGAAATATTTTGCAGAGTTGTTACAGGAGGCGAATTATAGCAATCGGAAGAATTATCTGCTGAGAACTTTTATCTTTGATTCTAAATCTTTGCAGGATACCGTGAACTCGGTGAATGATTTTTTAGGTAAAAATCAGATCACGACTTTAGCATTTGCCGGAACACAATTTTTTGATGAGAGTAGTATTACGCAGCATGACAATTATAAAGAACAAGTTAAAACGATTAAAGAAAGCATTAAAGTAAAAATTGATATTTTTTCCGAACAAATCGGTGGCACAGTGGCACGTGTATTTCATGGGCGTGCTAATCAAACCCCAGATGCCGCCAAAACAGTGGCAATGAAAAGCTTTGAGGTGTTTTCTGGGAAAACATTAACAACAAAAGCATATGCCGGAAAGTTAACCGATATTATTCAGCAAATTATGCGCGATTCGCCTATTAACTTTGATGAGGCTGAATCTCGACAAGCCAAGAAAAACGCTAAAAATGCCTTTAAAGTTAATTTAAAAAAAGCATTACTGGAAAATTTTAATACAGACATAGATTTTCACCGTTTAGGAAAAATGCGGACCAAAGTTTATATGGTCTTGCATCTGGATACTCAACAGTTAGCCAAGATTAATCCCAATATGACTCAGGCTCAAATCAGTGAAGCCATGCATGGAGCAGTGCGAGGTTCTGGACAAGTTGTAGCAGATAATAAAGTTGCTGGTGCTTTGGAGCAAAGTAGACAATTAAACCAGTTAGAGGGGCAAAGCCAAAAAGTTTTTGCTCGGCAAGGTACGGGTTTTGGTTTTGGTGTATTTGCGTTTGGTTTACAGTCGTTGGCATTAATTAGTGCAACGCAAGGGGTGGCAACGGGTGTTAATGTACAAACAGGGATGAACTTTGTTGGGGTAATTGCGGCTACTCTAGGTAATGTTGCTGATGTGATGGATCGACAATTACACATGAAGATAGCGCAGATTGGGGAAACGGCTAAATTAACTTTTTTAAAAGGTTGGGCTAAGAGAATTGCTATAGGTGGTTTGTATGGAGGGGCAATACTTTTAGCTGCTGTTGAGGTACTGAAAGGAAATGATGCATTAAAGAAAGATCAATACTTCATTATGGCGTCATATTATGTAAATGCTGTTGTGATTTTTTTCACAACTCGTGCTTTTATTAATAGTAGTACCATGCTTCTGGGTTTACGTGGCGGTTATTGGGGGTTAATTTTAATTGGTGTTTCGATTGTTATTAGTTATGGCATTGACCTGTTGAAAGAAAGAGAAATACGTAATTTTCTGGAAGCATCAGGATGGGGAACAAAGAGTGAAAATTGGACCCAAGCCCTCGAAAAAACTGAATTTGAAAAGATTTACGAGTAAGCATACATGTTAAGAGAAGACTACGAAACCAAGTTTACGACACTCAATCAACCCTTTGAAATTGGGACTCCCAATAAAAACGGACGTTTACGTTTAAGGGAGATTGATATAAAAAGCCTGAAAACGGATCAGCTTTATCCCCATCGTCAGGTTATTCGATTTAATTCTACTTTTGTTGAGGTCATGGATAGTTGGGAGTTTATCCGTGGACGCGCAACAGCATTAGCACTTCCAATGTGGGCCGCATTATTTTTTGCGATTTCTATGTTTTTATTTGCTATATATAGCCTGTATTTTAAACAGGTTTATTGGAGTATCGCTATAATTTCGTGCCTAACGATTGGTTTGGTTTATTTAGTCTATTCGAATTATAAGATGGCAAAGTATGATTTATTTGGCTATACCCATTATCCAATTCGTTTTAATCAGAAAACCCAGAAAGTATATGCTTTTTCTCCTCAACAACAAAAAATGATTGAGTTAAATTGGCGAGATTTACGCTTCTCAGCAGTTAAAGAGGGTGATGATATAGAATTAAGGGCAAGTTTAGTAAATGCGGATAATATTGTAGAGGAAGAAATTATTTTTCCTTTTTTAGCACCAAGATATCAACCTGAATTAGTTGATCAGCATTTAGCTTTTTTTAAAGCTTATATGCAAGGTGGTGATCTAAAAAGAATTGATGCAGCTATTCCAGAGTTCTTTGATATTTATAATAGAAAAGAAACTTTTAAAGAGAGCTTTGAACGAGTTTATATGGTTAATGATATCGTAGAAAGGGTACAACAAAAGAGACCAAAGGAAAGGTATATGTTGTCCGTATCATTAAATATTATATTTTGGCTGCCAACATTATTTTTAAGACGTTTAGGATTGTTATTTTCAAAAATACCTGAATGGCCTACCCATATTGAAAAAGAATGTCGTATTGAAAGAAATGATACCTACGACTCGACAAATAAGCAGCGTCATCTTGCACCTTTAAAGTTTAGTTGGGCACAGATTTTAGTTATATTTTTAAGTGGATTAATTCTATTTAGTCTGGCTATTGTATTTTTTATAGGGCTTGCATATCTAAGTTGGAACTATAGATAAGAATAAGATCAGATGTTAAGAGAAGACTACGAAAACAAGTTTACGACACTCAATCAACCCTTTGAAATTGGGACTCCCAATAAAAACGGACGTTTACGTTTAAGGGAGATTGATATAAAAAACCTGAAAACGGATCAGCTTTATCCCCATCGTCAGGTTATTCGTTTTAATTCTACTTTTGTGGAGGTCATGGATAGCTGGGAGTTTATTCGTGGACGCGCAACAGCATTAGCACTTCCAATGTGGGCCGCATTATTTTTTGCGATTTCTATGTTTTTATTTGCTATATATAGCCTGTATTTTAAACAAGTTTATTGGAGTATTGCCATAATTTCGTGCCTAACGATTGGTTTGGTTTATTTAGTTTACTCGAATTATAAAATGGCGAAGTATGACTTGTTTGGTTATACGCATTACCCAATCCGTTTTAACCGTAAGACCCAGAAAGTATATGCTTTTTCACCTCAACAACAAAAAATCATTGAGCTAAACTGGCAGGATTTACGTTTTTCTGCTGTACAAGAAGGACGGTTTGATATCGAGTTAAGAGCAAGTTTAGTAAATGAGGATAATATTGTAGAAGAAGAAATAATTTTTCCTTTTATTACAAAAATATATGGAAAAGAATTGGTCGATCACCATTTGGCATTCTTTAAAGCTTATATGCAAGGCGATGATCTAAAAAGTATAGATGCGGCTATTCCAGAGTTTTTTGATGTTTATAACAGGAAAGAAACTTTTAAAGAGAGCTTTGAACGAGTTTATATGCAGTTTGATGGTGAAGAAATCATCCAGCAAACCCGCCCTGCTGAACGAGATAATGGAATAGCAACAGTTGCTTTTCCTTTATTCTCACTCATTTTATTAAGACGCTTGGGAGTATATTTTTCAAAAATACCTCAATGGCCTACCCATATTGAAAAAGAATGTCAGATTGATAGTAATGACCCTTATGACTCAACAGGGAAACAACGCCATCTTTCACCATTAGTGTTTACTTCGGCTGAAAAACTTATTTTGTTTCTAGGTTGGTTCCTAGGAACAAGTATCTTTATCGCATTTCTGGCAGGATTGGCTTATTTAAGTTGGAATTATAGATAAGAACAAGATCAAATGTTAAGAGAAGATTATGAAACAAAATTTAGCACACTCAATCAACCCTTTGAGGTTGGAATTCCGAATAAAAATGGACGCTTACGTCTAAGAGAACCTAAACTGAAAAACTTAGAAGGCTCTGCTGGTCAAATTTATCAATGAAAAAAAGTAATAATAATTGTGTGATTTAAAGCTGAAATGAGGCCTTTGATTGCCATGAGTCCATTGTAAATAGTGCTGCAAAGATGGGAAAAAGCATAGCCAAAATTATTTCGATTCAATACTATATAGCGCACATTTTCCTGTATCTCCCGCTATGCAATTTAGAAATGATATCCAGATTTTGAGGGGCATCGCTGTTAGCCTCGTGGTGCTGTTTCATCTTGAGTTTTCTCAATTGGCCAGTGGTTTTCTTGGTGTCGATATCTTTTTTGTGATTAGCGGTTTTTTAATGGCCGTGTTGTATAAAACAGGCAATGTACACGACTTTTTTAAACGTCGTGCAAAGCGCTTGCTGCCAAGCTATTTTGCTGTGGTGATTGGTACGCTGTTGGCATCAATAGTGCTGTTGCTTCCATCAGAAATGATGCAAGTCGAAAAGCAGGCTTTTTTTAGTCTATTTTTTGCCAATAATCTAAGTTTTTGGACGCTCAACACCTATTTCGACAAAAGCAATTTTAAACCGTTACTGCATCTTTGGTCGCTGGGTGTCGAAATACAGTTTTATCTGTTTGTGCCTTTATTGGTTTGGTTTTTTAATAAAAATCGCGCTTTGCTTCTAATAACAACGCTTATCTCATTGGGTTTATGTATTTATGAAGTGGGCATCTCACCAAAAACTTCTTTTTTTATGATGCCGCTTCGGCTTTGGGAATTCTTGATTGGTTTTATGGTTGCCAAGTACTTTACAGAGCAAGGTAATCTAAAATACAAAAAATCCTGGATCGGATTAATTGCTCTATGTTTGCTGGTTGCAATTCCCTTTATGCATGTCAACGGTAACAGTTTTAACCGTATCGAAGCACATCCAAGTTTTTTTGCACTATTAGTTTGCTTGGCCACCGCTATCATTCTGGTGTTTGGCTTACCCAAGTTTTTAGCGGATTCAATGCTAGGTAAGCTTTTTGTCAATCTTGGCAAATACTCTTATTCTATTTATTTGGTGCATTTTCCTGTGATTGTTTTGTACTTATACAAGCCTTTCTCAGGGACCATCATGCATCCAGCAAATATTCAGGAGCAAATTACACTCTTGATATTGATCATGATCTTATCCTTTGCGTTGTACAAATTGGTCGAAACGCGAAAATATCATCACATATTCAAAGTTTATATGATTGGGTGTATTTCTGTACTTGGGTTGATCGGTTGCTCGAAAGTCATTTATCAAACCCAGTATTCTCAAATCGAAAAGAACATATTTTCTGGTTTAACGGATCGCTCTGTGTATCGATGCGGGCTATTTTTTCCTATTATTCATCCTAAAACATTAACCTGTCGTATTAATGCGGTGGAGCAAAAACGATCCATTATATTACTGGGAAACAGCCATTCAGATTCAATTAAAAATGTCTTTTCCGATATTGCAGTAAAGCATGGATTCAATACCTATTTATTTGCAGTCAATGATCCCATGACACGTGATATTTTACCGCCAGAACAGATCATTCAAGAAGCCTTAAAGCGTAAAGCGAAGTGGATTTTTATTCATTATAAAGTGGATACCTTAAATCCTAAAAAACTAGACCGACTAGCTGAATTGGCTAATCAACACCAGATTCGCTTAAGTCTAATCATGCCTGTTCCAGTCTATGAACATGGCAATTATTATTACAAATCAATCCCAGCCACACTTTATTATGGACGCAGTTCTCATATCTCCGACCAAGATTACCTTAAACGTAATCAGGCATTGATACAGCAGACGAAGCAACTCGAAGCTAAATATCCTAATTTTCAGACTTTATCGGTCGTTCAAACTTTTTGTACACCTGTGTGTCAGATCAGTTCAGCGGACAAGCGTCCATATTATTTTGATGATGATCATCTTACACTTACTGGCAGTCAATTAATGAAACCAATCATTGAAAAAGGCTTTTTAAAAAATTAGGCTAAGCGATGCTCAGCTCATATCTAAAAATGCGAAAGGTACATTGTGCCTGGTTACATAAATAGTCAATGCTTGCTGTTGAATAAAACATGTAAATATTTGAGCATGATATTTCTATATGATTAGAAGTGATAATTTGCCATGATTGATGAAGAAAAACCTTTAGATTTTGATGATGATAATGAGCCGATGGATTTTGGCGATGAAGAGTTTATCGATGATAAAAAAGAGGATGAATTATATAATCCGATTACCAAAGATGGTTCAAGTGTAGATCCAGCAGATGATGGTGAACGTCATATTCGCCCTGAAGATGGTGATCCTATTGAGCTAGAAGAGGAATAAATTTTCGTTGTTAATCCTAAAAAGTCCAATTGATGATTGGACTTTATTTCATCAAGAATCTGAAAAATCATATAACATACTTTTGTAATTGGTGTTAAATGATCCTTTGGGATAATCTGGCATGGTTATTCTTCAAGCTCCTGATTGACCTGCCCATATATAAGTAAAGTAAATATGCCTGTACCGCCTATAATATTGCCTAGTGTTGTTGGTACTAAAAATTGGAAAAAATACTCGCTTAGAGAGGTTTGTCCTTGCCAAACCAGATAAGCAACTTCTACAGAGCCCACGACAACATGCGTAAAATCACCTAAACCAATCAAATAGGTGATCATAAAGATCAACAAAATTTTATTGTTGACTGAAGGCAGCATCCAAACTAAAGCAGCGATCAACAGCCCAGAAAGCACGCCTTTTAAGAAATTTTCCCAAGCCGTAAAAGAGGCAACATGATGAGCTATTTCATCTAAAGCATGATCGACTTCAGGACTAAACAAATCAGTTGTAAGAAAGAAGAGACTAGATAATGCAGTACCAAAAATATTAGTCAGGATTACAATGCTCCAGAGTCTAGCCACAGCTTTGAGTTTATCTAAACTGAAAGGTTTAAACAGGGGAATCACTGTGGTGATGGTATTTTCGGTAAAAAGCTGTAAATGCCCCAAAATAGCGATGAGGAATCCAATGGTATAACCAATGTTGGTAATAAGATCTGTCCAGACTGCATCTATAGGCAGGTAAGATGCAATCACGGCTTTAAATACAAAGCTAAAACTCATCACAAGACCAGCCGTGATCCCTGAAAATATAAGGGTTGAGGTTGGGCGACTCAATTCTTCTACACCATCACGGCGGATAATCTCATAGACCAAACGTGGCGAAAGTTTTTCCTGTTCTTCAACAGCAAGTTTTTCCTGCCAGCTTAAATGCGGATCTATCTCCATTTCGACCTTAATTTTATCTCGCTCTGTTTTACTCATCGTCTTCTTCCTTGATTTTTTAATCGTTATTTGTTTTATCAAATAAAATAATGCAGAGTCAGCAAATAGTTTTATAGCTACTTTTAGATGCAAAATGTAATGTTTTTGATTTTAGATTGAGTCATCGTATCCAACATCATTAGCGACTGAATTCTCTTACTTTTTCCAAACGGCTCGTAGCTTATTTATAAAAATAGATATTTTGATTAATTCTGATTGAATAATATTGCTATTGAGAAAATATTTGCGCAAAAAAACTATTAAAACAATATTATGAGCAAAAATATTCACATTTATTAAGATCTATGATATTTTTGAGAAAATAATTGCTCATCATGATGAATGAAAAAATTAACCATACAAGCATTACTTAATGCAAATTGGCAGGATATTGCAGACATTACATTACTCAAGCCTGAGCTTGGTGCCGCGAGTGCAAGTGAGCTTGAATATAACTTAGACTATGCTATTCAGAATATGGATAAAAGAGATGAATATGCATGCAGCATCTCACTTCCTGTACAAATACTCATTAAGCACGAATCAAATACATGGTTTGGTTTTCTAGATGACATCATCCCTTCAGGTGCTGCACGACGTTATTGGGTGAATTACCTAGGCTTACAGCGCCTATCAAATGCAGAACAAGACAGTATCTTACTGGAAAAGGGAGGGATTGCGCCTGTAGGGAATTTACGAATCAAAGAAGCTATACCGCCAATCAATCCTGAATCAACCTTACATCTACGTTATTTTAGTACAGTAGACGTCACAGATCGTCATATTGATTTTCTTGAATATGCACAGCAAATGGGTGCAATTAGTGGCGGTGCAACGGGTGCAGGTGGGGAAGCACCAAAGCTCCTCATTCGTTATTCACAAGATCAAAATGTTTGGATTGATACCTATCAACAAAGTTTTAATCAGCCAGATCAACATTATCTGGTTAAATTTCCTAGAAATAATCGTAGTGAAATTGACTGTAATATCCTAAGAGCTGAATATTACTATTACCATGAGCTTCATCAACTTGGTTTTAATACAATTGACACGAAAGATATGAAGCTTATTGAAGGTAAGAAATATCCATCCTTATGGCTACCCAGATTCGATACAAAATGGCATGGGCAACAATGGCATCGCTACGGACTAGAGTCCGTCTATTCTATATTAGATCAACCATCAGGTAGTCATCTCAATCATTTTGATGTAATTGAAAATCTTTGTCATATTTTAGGTTCTTTTGATCCTACATTTAATTCGAGTGATTTTATTTGTGAATGGTTACAAAGAGATTTACTCAATATTATTTTCGGGAATTCAGATAATCATGGCCGAAATACATCATTTTTAAAGAAATCGGGGAAAATTGTACTTGCACCTATATATGATTTTGCACCGATGAAAGCTGATCCAGAGCAGATTATTCGATCAACTACTTGGGGAAGTCCATACGAAGAAGGAGGAGAATATCGTTGGGTTAAAATTACAGAACAACTTGAGCATTGGTGTGATCCCCAACTTTCTTTGGCCACATTAAGAAAATTAGCAAATAAACTGATTGGATTAAAACAGCGATTAATTGACAGAGGAATTCCTCAACAGATTATAGAAATGCCAGTACTGTCATTCGACTATATTGAAGATAAATTAAAACGATGGGAACTTCTATGAATAAAGGAACTCAGAACCAAGATCGTCAGCAAGTTCTTATTGATCTCTATCAACAATATTTATTGAGTGAAATAACGCTTGGGCAATTATTAACACATTTAAGAAAAAATATTCTGGGCTTGTCCCAAGAACAGTATGCAACTTTGGTGGGTATCAGCCGCCGAACACTCACAGATATCGAACAAGATAAAGGAAAACTGACGCAGTCTGTGCTAGATAAAGTTTTTAAGCCACTTGGATTAAAAGCAGGTCTTGTGCCAACACATCAGCATATTGTAAGAAAAATCATTAAATCAGTAGATGACAAAGCATAAGGACTAACAAATCAATAGCAATCTATATTCATCTTTATGTTCAACAGGTGCTCGATGTACACATGGTAAAACTTGTTGCGTGGGATGGTCTACTGCCAAGCGCCAGAGATGTCCTAAGCCCAAGTTTACAGGTTGTGCATCAAGTTTAGGCTGATAATGCAGATCAAAAAAATTCTCTTCTAGAAACTTTTCAAAGTCATCTTCTGAATCATCATGTAGTTCTTTGAGTTTTTCTCTAATTTCGGGGATCAGAATTTTCTGTTCAACCTGATTATTGGGCAAAATATCACTTGCAGGCCCATAATAAGTACATAAAAAAGTATCTGTTTCGATAGGTGAGCGATCAACATGATAGGAGTATACATCTGTTGAAATAAAATCTAATAAATCATCTCGCTCGTAGTTTTTAAGTAAATTAAGAGAGGGCAATGCACCAAACTCGTTCAGTAACTGGATGTCTTTAAGGATAATATCTCTTGCGAAACATCCTTTTTGCAAAAGTTGTAGTGCCAAAAGATCTTCAACGGATACTTCTGTAACATTTTCTTTTAAATGAAGTTTCGTCACAATTTCTTTAAAATCTCCAACTAGACGTCTATACCAACAAAGAGCATTCATGTCTCCTTGAAAATTTGTATCTACCAGTTCAGAAAATGTAGAGACCACTCTAATTTGAGGGTTATCAGAAAACATATTCGTCATCATTAGTCGTGTATCGTGTATCATGTGCCGTTCTTTTCAAGTGCCTAATTTAACATGATTTGATTATGGGGCTTTGAAATGATTTTCTATTTATTTTATTGAGATCGATAGGATTTTATTATTTTTATAAGACATATCAACGCGGTCGACCCCTAAGTTAAGTATTGAATCATAATTGGTGAATGAAAGAAACGAAGTTAATATTTTATATAAATCATTGAAAGTTAATAATAATTTATTAATAAAGCCCTCTATAAAGAAGGCTTTTTATCGCTTCAACAAGATTTACATTAATCTTTTAAAAGTTATGCATTTTGGGGTAAGCCTTTATGAGTGTAATTGGATCTAACAATATTAAATAAAATCAATTGACCAAGAACCAAAATACACCCCATGATCCCAATCGCTTCAAAGTTAATATATTGAACTAAAGTACCCGCCACAATTGGCCCTAGGGCTGCACCAAACATTAACATTGCCGGCGTTCCAGCAACTGCTCGTCCTGTTGGTTCAAGTCTTGCGAGTAAACCAAAAGCATAAGTATGTGTAAATAAAATAGTGAAAACCATACACGAGCCTGCCAATGTATAAAGAACATAATTGTGGCTATGGGTAAGGACCAATGAGAATATGGCTTGAAAGACAGGGCCAATACAAATAACGATAAGTGGATTAAAATACTTTTGAGTGAAAGCCGCGATCGGCGCTGGAAAAATTGAAACAATGCCATAAATGATTAATGTGAGTGCGACAGAACTTTCTCCAAAACCACGTGCAATTCCAATTCGTTCATAAAAGCTGACATTCATAGAGTTGGTCATGGCCAATAAAGATATCCCAAAAATACAACACCAAATGTATTTTGAGAATTTAGGGCGATGGTACGTTTCGAATTGAATATTTTCCTGCTTTTTATTGACTTGAGGATAGAATAAAAACGCAACACAAGCAGCAATCGCCATAATTGAGGCCAGTATCAGAAATAGTGTGGCACCGCCAAAATTTCTGATTAAATTCAAAGAACCTGCTAAAAATAAAATCGCGAAAATACCAAGCGCCAGACCAGCAAATCCAAATAATCTATGCGGATTTAGACTTCTGCCCATGGTGCCATGAGTAAAGCTCAAAGCGAGGCCAGCAGAGAAACCACCGATCAGATGTAATATTGCCAATACTGAGAACTGAGTATTTTTAGAGGCTAGGTAAAAAGCAAAACAGGCAGAAAGAAATCCAATAATAACAGGCCACTTAGGATTAAAACGGTTAAAAATAGGGGCAAATATTAAGCTTGCTAGCATGGCCCCCACTAAAAATAGGGTGACTAAGCCACCAGCTTGTTGAAAACCAAAATGATAATTTGCTATGAGTGTGCCTATCCAGACTGGTAAGGCAACCAAGTCAACCATACCTGCACAGTGAGAGGTCATGAGCGCAAGCATTCCTCGCTTACTTTCGATTTTATGCATCATCCTTTTTCCTTTAAATCATCCCTTTAAAGACTAGATTTTTTATTCATTCATCTTTGTATGAGTGGATAAAAAATACGCTGAATAAAAGATAAAATAAAATATGTTGATGTGTCAACAATAATTGTTGACACATCAACTAAATCTGTATTTTAATAATTTCAGATGAATTAGAAGCCTTTGAGTTTTTAGTTTGAAGTTTCTCAAATGGAGTTGAATGCATGAACATTCTTGGCTTAGAAAGTCTGGTCTTTGGAGTATTAGACTTAGATGCCTGTCATCAATACTTGCTTGATTACGGTTTAAATCTTGTTGAAAAAAATGAACGTGGAGGAACTTACCAAGCTTTAGATGGAGGTACTGTCGTTTTCAAATTAGATACCGATCCATCACTCCCTAAAGCGAATGCACCAGCACCGAATATCCGTGAAACAGTGTACGGCGTAGCTGATCAAACTGAATTAGACCGCATTGCAGCAGAACTTTCCAAAGATAGAGAGGTGAATGTTGATCAAGAAGGAACCATTCATTCTTTTGATGATAGTGGGTTTGCAATCGCATTTCGCATTACACGTAAACGTAAAATAGTTGCCCCACATGTTGGGATAAATGTACCAGGTCAAGAACCTGGACGAGCCATGAATGAATGTGGCGTATTACTGGAAGGTCATAGCAAAACACCACGATCTCTTTCTCATGTGGTTTATTTCGTTCCAGATCATAAAAAGGCTGAAGCTTTTTATGCAGATCGACTCGGATTTATCACGACTGACCGTTTTATCAATATTGGCCCCTTTATGCGTCCAGCCGGTTTAAATGAACACCATTCTTTATTTCTAATCCAAAGCTTTAACCCACATATGGTTGGAGTCAATCATTTTACTTTCCACTTTGGATCAGGTTACGAGGTTTTAAGAAATGGATGGGAATTTGCTCAGAAAGGATATAAGAGTTTCTGGGGACCTGGCCGTCATATCATGGGCAGTAACTTCTTTTGGTATTTCAATAGTCCATTTGGCGGAACAATGGAGTTTGACGCGGATATGGACTTGCATGATGACAATTGGACACCACGCGCGATGCCAATGGGAAGTGATACCTCACAAGTATTCTTATTTGATCAACGTAAAAAATGGTCACCAGGAGAATAATGTCAAATCAAAAGATTTTTATCGCAAAAACTTCGGAACTTAGTCTGAACAGTGCAAAAGGAATTTCATTGGACGGCGTAAATGATCAGCTTTTTTTGGTCATGACAGAAACAGAAGTGGTGTTATGGGTAAATGATTGCCCGCATAACCATCGTGCACTGGAATATCAAAAAGATAAGTTTTTATCAGCTGATGGAAAACATATTGTTTGTTATGCACATTCTGCACATTTTGACAAAGTTTCTGGAGAATGTTTTGCAGGCCCATGTAAAGGCAAAAAATTAAGGAAGATTCAACATGATGAAATAAATGGTGAGATTTATGTTGAATCAAAATATTTAACTAATTTAAAGGATTAAGAGGCTTGTTATGTTTATTTATTTTCCAAAAAACTATGTGTGGAGTATGTCCACCGTTATTGCAGCAACGCATGGTGGAAGTATCGGTGAAATTGATGAGTTTTGTCGTCCATTATTAGACAAGTCCTCTGATGATGCAGACGTTGGAACGGTTGAATTTTTGCATGCATGGATTGGCGGCGCTGATAAGCTCATTAAGATGGCTGAACAGGATCTTGAGAAAAACAGAGAATTGTCTGCCGCAAAGAAATATTATCGTGCTGCCCTATATTATTTAATTGCAGAGCGCATGCAAGAACAGGGGCATCCTGAACGTTTAAAAGTATATAAACGCTATTTAGAGTTAGCTGAGCTATACCGAAAATATAAAAAAGATGATGTTAAGCGAGTAGAAATTCCTTATCAAAATAGCCATCTCAGTGCGATTTATGCAAAAGGGAAAACGACAGACGAAAAGCAAGCTATTGTTGTCATGATGAATGGGCTTGATTCTACTAAAGAGCTGATGTCTTACTGCCCCTTAGCGGATGAACTCGTAGAACGGGGTATATCGGTCCTCATGGTTGACCAACCGGGTACAGGAGAGGCGATTCGCTTACAAGATCTGCGTGCTGTCTATAACTCTGAAATTTGGGCTTCTCCAATTGTAGACTGGTTATGTGAACAACCAGAAATTGATCAACATCGTATTGCTGCTTTTGGTATTTCTTTAGGTGGATATTATTGCCCGCGAGCGGTTGCTTTTGAGCCACGTTTTTGTTGTGCAGCAATTTGGGGTGCAAACCATGATTGGCGAGCAGTTCAACACGCGCGTCTAAAACGAGAAGGCGAAAATCCAGTTCCACATTATTGGAAACATGTGGAATGGGTATTTGGCGCTCAAGATCAGAAAGAGTTTTTTGAAATTGCAGAGAATATGCACCTCAATGGAGTGCTTGACCGCATTAAGGTGCCTTTTTTAGTGACGCATGGTGAAAAAGATCGTCAGATTCCATTGAAGTATGCTTATGAAACCTATGATCAACTAATTAACTCGCCAGACAAAGAGTTATTAGTGATTGATGATGAAATGGGAGGGGTTGAACACAGTTCAATTGATAATCCACTGAATGCTGGAGCGTATATTGCAGATTGGTTGGCAGAACATTTAAACGGAAAAACTTCAAAGTAAACTGGAGAAACAAGATGACAGGGATCGTAGATATTGCCATTGTTGGTGGTGGCATAGGTGGCATGTGTGCAGCCATCCAACTCAAGAAGCTTGGAAAAAACGTATCTTTAATTGAAATTAAAGATACGCTCAAGCCAATAGGCGCTGGTATTACCTTAAGTGCAGCAACACTTCGCGCACTTAAAGAAATTGGGGTAGTGCAACAGTTATTTGAAGTGTCTGGACAGTTTTCACAATTTGATATGTACACGTCAGATGGACATAAGGTTGCGGAAACACCAATTAAGCCAGCAGTTGGTGCGGAAGATCTGGTTGCAAATAGTATTGGTGTGATACGTACCAAATTTGCAGAAGTGCTGGAAAATAAATTACGTGAGTTAGGTGTAAACGTTATTTTAGGTACTACTGTCGATAAATTGGAAAATAACCAAGATTCCATCAAGATCCTATTCACCAATGGCCATGAACAACAATTTGACTTAGTGATCGGAGCAGATGGTATACATTCAAAAATACGCCATCTTGTCTTTCCCGAACTTGCTGAAAGTACCTTTACCCACCAAGGGGCATGGCGAATTATTGCACCAAAATATTTTGATAACTTTTCAATGCTGATTGGTAAAACGCTTAAAGCTTCCTTTAGTCCAATTAGTGATTCACAAAGTTATATGTGCGTACTAGATCATCGTGAGAATGATGATTTTATTGAACCGCATTTATGGCCTGCAAAACTCTCCAATTTATTAGCCGAATTTGGTAGCGTTGTTCAAGAAGTAAAAGCTGATATCGATCAAGGAAAAATTAAAGCGGAAGATATTCTTTACCGTCCATTACATACCTTACTGGTCAAAGAATCTTGGCATAAAGGTCGTGTTGTTTTATTGGGTGATGCAGTACATGCAACGACGCCACATCTTGCTTCAGGTGCAGGCCTCGCAATTGAGGGGGCGATACTTTTAAGTGAAGAATTAGCAAAAGATCAACCCTTAGAACATGCTTTGACTCACTATCAAGCACGACATTTTGATCGAGCAAAAATGGTGATCGATGTCTCGACTCGTCTAGGTGAAATTGAAATGAGTAATGGTTCATCTGTCGAACATAAAGAACTTGCCTCTAAAGCATTTGAAATTTTGACACAGCCACTTAAGGCCTAATACTTAAAACTAGCCCAAAGAAGAGTCGAGAGCTTTGGGCTAAATTTTTGCAATAATATAGAGGTGAAATATGAAGTTTGCCACAATAAAAAATGGGACTCGTGACGGCCAATTAGTTTTTGTAAGCCGCGATTTAAGATTTGCCAGATCTATTCCAGAATTTGCACAAAATATGTTGCAATTATTAGAACAATGGAACGAGCTAGAAAATAAGCTCTATGAAGCTTATGAATTATTCAATGATAATCCTGATAAAGATGGATTTGTATTTGATCTTCAAAATACTTTAGCACCGTTACCGCGCTGTTTTCAGTTTGTAGATGGCTCAGCTTTTTTAAATCATGGCAAAATTATGAAAGAAGCCTACAAAATTAAAAATGAAGAACCTGAAGGGATTCCGATTTTAATACAACGCCAAAGTGATGACTTTCGTTCAGGCCTTGAGAATTATGCTTTTCCTTCTACAAAAGATTTATGCGATTTCGAAGCAGAATTTGCAGTGGCTGTAACAGATATTCCAATGGGAAGTTCCAAAGATAAAATTAAATCTAGTATCAAATTAGTCATGATTTTAAATGATGTGAGCATGCGGGCAATTTTAAATCGTGAAATAAAAATGGGATTTGGTTTTATTCAAGCAAAAACCGCCACGATTTTTGCGCCAGTTGCAGTAACACCTGATGAGCTTGGGAAAGCTTGGAAAAATGAAAAAATAGCGCTGAATATTGAAGTCAAGCGAAATGATCAGTGGTTTGGAGCACCAAACGGAAACGAGATGAATTACTCCTTTAGTGATCTTATTTCCCATCTAATTTATAACCGCAATATTAAGGCTGGGACTATTATTGGGTCAGGTACTGTATCAAATAAGGATGCACAACATACTGGTTCCGCTTGTCTGGCCGAAAAAATTGCCTTGGACGTCATTGAGCACGGTGCGGCGAAGAGTGAGTTTATTCAATATGGTGAAACTGTTGAGATTAATGTCTTCGATAAAAGTAAAAAATCAATATTTGGGGCTATTAAAACAAAGTTTATTCCTTGTTAACACTGGCTCATTTTTTATAATGACGAGTTTAAGTAAAATCAATAAATAATAAAATTAGTTATTGTGGAGATACTTTTATTTTTAAGGTTTCTAAACATCTTGGAAATAAAACAATATATAAATTAATCTAAATTGTAGTTAATACCTGATAAAAAAGGACTAAAGCGATCACTAGAGTTAATGCATAAAATGTACCGCTTTAGTCCTTATTTTCCAGAATGCATAAATTTTTTAATTGTTAGTGATGCTGTAAGCAGTATAAAGGCATTAAAAACTACAAAAAATAGAATCAAGCTCACTCTATCGATTTCGTTAATAATACCTGAATCGGAAGCGTTTTATAATATTAGCCAAACCCATTATAAACATGACTTGATGGGAAACATATTTAAACTGAAAAAAATTTAGCTGAGATCAAATATCGATAATTCTGTGATCAGAATTCATCATTATTGCAAATAAAATGGCTAAGGCAATTTATTTTACATTTGATCAACTTTGTTACGCAGTTTTTTTAATAAAATGAATAGCTGATCTTTTTCAGCTTCTTCAAACTCTTCAAGAAGTTGTTTTTCTCTCTCAATTGCAAAATCTGAAGCAACCTCATAAAGCTCTTGACCCATTTCAGTTAAATTAATAGCATAGGTTCGTTTATCTTCAGAATGTCCGTTAACTTCAATATATTTTTTCTCTTCAAGTTTCTTAACTGTGCGACTCACTGCTGCTTTATCTAATCCCAAAATATCACTAATTTTTTGTACGGAACAATCAGAAGCACTGGATAGCACTGAAATGATTCGCCATTCGGTCATTCCAATACCAAATTTTTGTGTATAAGCAGTACTTGATTTCAACATAAGCTTGTTTGCCAACATGTTGATTTGTGCAGTGGCATGACGGTCAATATTAATTTTTTGCATTCGATGATCGTTGATATAGAGGAGAGTATGAAATTATACAGAATCAACAAATTAAGGATATATTTAACTTTGTAGAAAAATATATCCTTAACATTTATCTTTTTTATAAGCTTTATAAAATTGCAACTGCGCGCACAAAACCAGCAGATGCATGTTTAATTTTATAAGGAAAACATGATACTAAAAATCCGTAGTCGGGTAGGCTTTCAAGATTTGCCAATTTTTCCATCTGTCCATAGCCAATATCTCGACCAGCTTTATGTCCCTCCCAAATAATAGAGGCATCTTTTGTTTCAGCAAATCTTTCCTTGGTATATTTAAAAGGTGCATCCCAACTCCATGCATCTGTACCAACAACACGAACACCTTGTTCTAGCATCCATAAAGTCGCTTCACGACCAATTCCGCAGCCCTTAGCTAAATATTCGGGTTGACCAAAATAAGCCCCAGCTGAGGTATTAATAAGTACAATATCTAAAGGATTCAGCGTATATCCAATTCTATTTAATTCTTGCTGTATCTCAGTTGCCGAAACTACATGCCCATCTGGTTTATTCCGGAAATCCAGTTTGACACCGGGTCGAAAACACCAGTCTAAAGGTAACTCGTCTATTCCATAAGCTGGTTTTCCACCATCGGTTGTAGAACTATAATGCCAGGGCGCATCCATATGTGTCCCACTATGTGTGGTAATCACTAATCGTTCTGCTGCCCAGGCTTCTTCACCTGGTAAATCTTTTAATGCTAGTCCAGGAAACATGGCCTCCATTTCGGGCCAACCTTCTTGATGATCCATATATTCAATTTTAGGGAGTAAAGGAGGCGGGTCGGTATAGGGGTTATTTTCTAAAGTAACAGAGAGGTCAATATATTTTCGATCTTTAAGAAAATTTTCCATAATTTATCACCTGTGAAGATATTGATTTCTTTAAAATTTGATCGCTGCACTTAACCAGAAAGTTTGCCCTTCAGATTTATTTTTTGCTTCTACATCTTTAATCCAGCTCGCACTGACTAATGGACCTTTTCCATTCATAAATTGATATTGGATAGCAGGCCCAATAGAAAATGATTGTGTTTTTGAATCCTTAATTTCTTGCCCATCTAATTCATCATTTTCAAATTGAGTGTAGTAATATCCTGTGGCTCCAAAACGCCAGTTATTGCTATGGTAAACAAGCAAGTAATCGACAGTGAGTTCATTACCTGTCTTATAATGAGAATCAGAATTTTTCCAGTTAAAATTAAACATGGGACTGATCGCAGCCTCAATTCCATTATCAAATTTGTATTTAAGTGCTAGACGCGGAGCGATTGAGAAATAATGCCCTGAAACATTAACATCGTGGCTTTTACTATACGTGCCGATGGGTAAAACAAAACCTAAACCAGCAACCATTTGCCATTGTTTTTGTTGACCTCTATTCCATTGAAGAATTAATGGCTCAAACAAAACATCGGAGAGTCCATCATCATTAAGTTTGACATCTCCATATGGGGTATCAATTTGATTTTTTAAGTCAACATAAGTTCCAATAATCTCAGATATCGTAATATCAGACCCTAAGATTTTTTTGTCCCAAGTGGTTGTAAGCCTTAAAGTTTGTGCAGCCACTTTGAGATCTTGATCATATTTTTTATTGCCACTCTGATCATTAAATTGATCTGCGGTAGAATAACTAGAAATGATTTGTAGATAATTTCCAGTAACTGGAGGAAATTCTGCAATAAAAAATTGTGTGGTACCGCCAGGTAAGGTAGGGTTGCCATTTGGTGCTGCCAAAGTATTACCTGATACTATCAGTAATGAAAGGCTAGCTATAGCCATTGATGCAGAGCGTTTTAAATGAATATGCATTGTTTATTCCTTGTACAATCCAAACCATCCGATGTTTGGAGATAATCCTGTTATCTAGCTTTTCTAGAGCAATAAAAATCCTTATCCATCTTTTAAAAGATGAAAATAAAAAATTATTTAATTTAGTGACTTAAGTTTAGATTTTTGAGTTTTCACCAATCATGAGCATCTCCTATGCGTTTAAAATTCATCCGAAAACTTATTAAATACCAATATTGTTGATGTGTCAACAATATTGGTATTGATGTCTAAATAGTGACCAATTTTGTGGATGCCTTAAACTTAGAAAATGAAACCGAATAATACGATATACCTTTAAAATAATTGCCGAATTTAAAAATTCGGTGCCATTTTTGATAAGAAAAAAAGTAACAAGCCCGATAGAGTTAAATCAGACAAAATCTGCGTGAAAAATACCTTTTGGTTTTTCAGCGATTCACAGCCATGGAGTGATGTCAGTTTAATTTTTTAGGGATGATTTAATGAAAACAATGTTTAAGTATTCGTGTTTCGCGTTTTTATTTTTTAATTCGATTGGAAGCAGCCATGCCTTAGATGCTGATGCTGGTGGGATTGGTCCCGTGCCAGCAGGTACAAATTTCTTTGCTTATTATTATCAACATGCAGAACGGGATAAGTTGTATGTAGGAGATAAGGAAGTTGCGGGAGATCAAAAACTCGTCAGTGATGTGATGTTGTTTCGATTTGGTCATTATTATAACTTCCTCAATATTCCAATGACCACACAGTTGATTGTTCCTTTCTCAAAAATAGAAGCCAAAGAAGATATTGCAAGTTTAGGCTCTGACCAGGGCTTGGGCGATTTGTGTTTTGCACAAGGATTATATTTTTATCGTAATGATGCGATAAAAGGTTCGGCCATGTTTACTCAATATTTGACTGTCCCTACAGGGGATTATGATCGAAATAAGAGTCTGAATGTCGGTGAAAACCGTTATAAATACATTGCCCAACTGAGTTTTACGCGCAGAATTCTACCCAAAGTCGCATGGGAAATCATTGGTGATACCACTTTCTACAGCACCAACAACGATTTAGCATCAGGTGGCAAACTTGAGCAAGATAATGGCTTTCAAATTCAGACCAATGCTCGTTACTTTCTCAAGGACAATTGGGATTTGCGTGCAGCGCTGTCTTACGCAGATTTTGGCAATATCGAAAAAAATGGTTTAAAAACCGATGGAACCAAACAATCAAAATTTTGGGTAGGCACCAGTTATTCGCCAACCAAAACCACTAATTTTATTGTCTATACAGGCCGTGACATTGAAGTCGAAAACGGCTTTAAAGAAAATCTGCGTGTGAACTTTAGATTTGTAAAATTATTTTAAATATGAACTGCGTATAGGGGAATGTAGCATCAAAATCTAGCATATAAAAATTGATGAAAAACAAGACAAAACCCTATTTGCACATGATAAAGCGTCCCAAATGTTTTCACATTGGAGGTGAAAAATGTCAACAATGAGTTTAAATATTAACGATCTGCTCAATCAGGCAAAATTTTCAAAATTTCATTTGAGTGTGGTGTTTTGGTGCACTCTCATTAATATCTGTGATGGTTACGATCTGGTGATCTATGGCGTGGTTTTACCTCGGCTTATGGAGCAATGGTCACTCACTTCAGTTCAAGCTGGTATGCTGGCCAGTACCGCCATGTGTGGCATGCTGGTGGGTGCATTAAGTTGTGGTATTTTGGCAGACAAGTTTGGTCGAAAGCGTGTGCTGCTGCTGTGTGTATTTTTTCTCAGCACGTTTACATTATTGGGTAGTTTTGCATCCACCCCAACCGAATTTGCCATTTTAAGATTTCTGGCTGGACTGGGAATTGGCGGCGCCATGCCGAATGTAGTGGCACTGACTTCTGAATATTCTCCCAAAAAATCGCGTGTCACGATGGTCAGTATCATGTCGTGTGGATATGCGGTGGGCGCCATAATTTCAGCATTGGTCGGTTCAATTCTGGTTGAGCGCTTTGGCTGGCAAATTATGTTTATATTGGCGGGTATTCCCTTGTTGTTTATTCCGATCATATGGAAGTATTTGCCCGAGTCACTGGTGTTTAATGTCAAAAAGAACAATACCGAAAAGGCACACGCATTAATTGCAAAAGTCGATCCAACGGTTCTTGTAAGCCAGCACACCAAGCTGGTTTTAAATGAATCTTTAGAAAAAGCCTATGGATCACGTCGAGTTTTATTTCAAGAGGGACGCGCCGCAGGAACACTTAAATTCTGGATCGCATTTTTTATGTGCTTATTGGTGGTTTATGCGCTCAGCAGTTGGTTACCAAAGCTGATGTACAATGCTGGCTATCCATTGGGCAAAAGCATTCTGTTTTTGTTAGCGATGAATGTGGGTGGAATTATTGGCGGAACAACCAGCGGTATGTTGGCAGATAAATTTAAGATCAAACCAGTGGTGATTAGTTTGTTCTGTATTGCGGCTCTGTCACTGATTGCGCTGGGTTTTAACACATCAGCCATTATTCTGTATACCTTGGTTGCGGTGGCAGGTGCATCCATTCAAGGCGCTTCGATTTTACTTTATAGTTATGTGGCACAGTTTTATCCACTGGTGGCAAATTCAACAGGCATTGGCTGGGCCTCTGCAATTGGTCGTACAGGTGCCATCATGGGGCCAATTCTGGCTGGTATGCTGCTGGTATTGAATCTACCGCATTTGATGAACTTTGTACTGATTAGCGTTCCCGCTTTGATTGCTGCAATCTCAATCGGCTTTTTGACGACAAGCAAGAAAAAAGTGGAGCAGCCTGTTGCTCTCGTTACTCAGCAATCGCTTGAATAATACAAAAACGTTTAAATAAAAAAGCTGAAGACGACTTCAGCTTTTTTATTTTGAATTAAAATACATGATAAATCGGATCATCTGGCCACTGCCCACCAATTGGTGTTCTACTTCCAAAATGTTTCGCTTTATCAATCCGCATTGTGGATTGTTCACTTACCCAATCATAAATTACGGTACGCTTTGACACGCGCCATTCACCGTCTCTTTTTTCAAAATAATCGGCATAACGTCCCCAAAGCATCACTTCTTGCATTTCTCCATTGGCATTGGGTGATCGTTGTACAGCACTAAATTTAGACTCTACATGAGCAAAATCGACATGATAATCAATCAGAATATTGGTAATCTGATGGATGCTCACTTCAAAATGCGGGAGTGCCTGCATGGCATAGGTGATAAACCCGGTCGCACTACCTGTATAAGCACCGTGGCAGTCTGTGGCATCGGGCCAGTAAGATGCACGCAATGCTGCCTCGTCGGCATTATCGATCCCTTTACAGTAAAGATAAAGACAGTCTTGAATTGCGATTTTATCGAGTAATTCCTGAATTTTTTCAGGTTGAATGTCCATATAACACATGTCCTTTGAAGTTATTTTCTTTAATTTAATCAAATGGATAAATTGTGCAATAAATGCACTGAATTTTCACATATGTGAATATCGGACGATTTGAGCACAAGCTCTTTTACTTAAAAATTCCTGAACGTAATATGATTTTCAGACACAGTTATTACTGTTGTCGGATGGATGAAGTCGTCAATACATCCAGTCAAAACGATAAAAACACTATTTTGTTAGATTAAACGGCCATCGGGAAAGATGGACCAAATGCTATACGTCTAATCGGACAAATTGAGTATCAAGGATGACAGAAATGAATCAGATCAATCTGGAAATTTCCGCCAATCGACCATTGGTCGATGAACAGCAACAAGTACATCTTCGTCAGCATGAATGCTCTTCTAATACCAAAGAATATGCTGTTCAAACCTCACATTACTATCGTTTGCAAATCGATACGCAGCGTGCGCTGAGTATTATAGAAGCAAATACCTCATCAACTCCTTTGCTACAATCGCCTTTAGATACAACAGTAGAGGAGCAAACTCAACAAGAGATTTCAAGCTATATTTTAAGTACATGGATCAAACTCGAAGAAGATAAACTCCGTCAGTCTATGTGTATTACACCCAAATACATCAAGCTAGCCGAGCAATATATTCGCAACAATATTCGGCAGTCACCGCTTAAAATTGAAGAAATTGCTGCTTATGCCAATGTCAGTATTCGTACACTCAGTAGTGGATTTCGCAAGTATCGAAATATCTCACCCAGTTTATTCATTCGTGACTTACGCCTAGAAATGGTACGCGAGGAATTACTTAACGCGGGGGGAGGCAAAAGTATAGCTGAAATTGCGTATGCTTCTGGGTATTTAAATCTGGGTACTTTTATTCGCTTATATAAACAAAAATTCAGAGAATTACCTTCAACAACACTACGTTGTTATTTTAAAGAATAAGAAAATTTTTAAATTAATGTTTAAATATAACTCACGATTTTAAATCAAGAATCGTGAGGTTTTTTATTATCTAAAAATAATAAATTTTTATAATATATTTAAGCATTGAGGGTTGTATACATTTGATTTTTAGTTAAAATCATATACGTGATATTGATTGTGAAATTTAATAAAAAATTGACATAAAATACCTTGGATTGCATGCTGTAAATAAGAAAATCTTAAAAATTAATGAAACTTTATTGGGTTTTAAATAAGAGGTTGAAGTGTACATGGAGTCTCAGAAATGCAAGGATTAATGCAAAATAAACAACTTTTAATCTCGACTTTAATCGAACATGCGGGATTAAATCATCCTGAAGTACAGATTGTGTCTAGAACTTGTGAGGGCACGATACATCGCACCAATTACGCTACGCTACGTAAACGCGCTAAGCAATTGGCGAAGGCATTGCTTGCACTGGGTATTGAGTCTGGAGATCGGGTTGGAACTTTGGCGTGGAATACCTATCGACATCAAGAATTATATTTTGCTGTACCAGGAATGGGAGCTGTTTTACACACCATTAATCCACGTCTGTTTGCAGATCAAATTGAATACATTATTCAACATGCCGAAGATACAGTACTGTTTTTCGATATTACCTTTAGTACTTTACTTGAGCCGTTATTGCCTAAGCTCAAACATGTACGAGCTTTTATTGCCTTATGCGATATCGATCAGCTACCACAAAACATTCCAAACTGTTTAAGTTACGAGCAGTTGCTTCGTGAGCAAAATGATGAATTCGAGTGGCCTGAATTTGCAGAAACTCAGGCAGCCTCCTTGTGTTATACCTCTGGAACGACGGGTAATCCTAAAGGGGTGTTATACAGTCATCGATCAACTTTATTGCATGCTTTTACTGTATGTACCGTCGATGGATTACAGCTATCGAGAAAAGATTGTGTATTGCTCGCAGTTCCTATGTTTCATGTAAATGCATGGGGCTTTCCTTATGCGGCGGCAATGTGTGGAGCTAAGGTCTGTTTCCCTGCTGCGCAAATTGATGCAGCCAGTTTGTGCGAATTGGCCGCACAAGAACAATGCACCATGTCGATTGGTGTACCAACGGTATGGCTCAGTGTCATGGATTATCTTGAGCATCATCCTGAAAAAACAAAACAGCTCAATATCAATCGGATTGTAATGGGCGGATCAGCCACACCACGTGCATTGATTGACCGGATTCAAAACAATTTAAATGCCACCACCATTCAGGCATGGGGCATGACCGAGACCAGCCCTATGGGGACTATTGGAAATCTGCTACCCGAACATATGGCATTAGAGCAAAGTGAACGTTTTGACATACAGTCCAAACAGGGACGTGCCATTTACGGAGTTGAGATTCGGGTGATCGATGATCACGGGCAAGTTTTAGCACGTGATGGCGTGAGTGCTGGACATTTACAAGTACGTGGGCCTTGGATTGTGAGTGCCTATTTTAAGGCGGATGAACAAAACATACTCGATGCCCATGGCTGGTTCAGTACGGGAGATATTGCTTGTATTTCGGCAGAGGGATATTTACAAATTACCGACCGATCTAAAGATGTCATTAAGTCAGGGGGCGAGTGGATCAGTTCGATCGATTTAGAAAATACAGCTGTGGCGCACCCTGCCATTCAGGAAGCTGCGGTGATCGGGTTAAACCACAGTAAATGGCAAGAACGGCCTTTACTGGTGGCAATTAAACGCCCAGATATGCAAATCGATGAACAGGAATTGATTCATTTTCTGTCAAAACGGGTAGCTAAATGGTGGCTTCCAGATGATGTGGTGTTTGTTCAATCACTGCCACACACGGCGACCGGAAAATTACAAAAAAATGTGTTACGCGAACAGTTTAAGGATTTTGTCTTCAGTTCAGACCGATCATGAAGACGTATTAAAGGAAGCGAATAATGTCAAAGTTAATGATTGAAGATAGCGACGGCGTATTGGGTATGTTGCAAGAGAGTGTCCATAGCTTCGCACAGCAATTTCCCGGCCCTAAAGGTTTAAGACAAATTCGAGAGGCGAATGGGGCTGCGAATCGTCGACAGTGGCAAGCCATGGTAGATGCTGGATGGATTGGGTTGTTATTACCTGAAGCGATGGGCGGTGCTGGTTTAAGTTTGCGTGAACAGGTCGTGATCAGTCATGCATTAGGCGAGGCCTTGATCGTTTCGCCTATGGTCACTGCATCGGTTCAAAGCAGTTCAATCTTGGCACAGCTCGTACCGAGTCAAGAGCGTGATCGGTTGGTGTCAGGATTAATCGATGGCACGGTGTGTGTCGTCTCGAGTGTGAACAGCATACTGAAGCTGACGACTCAGGCGAATGCGCTGGTTTTAAATGGTGTATGTGAACACCTAGAGGCAGCAGGCTTAGTGACTGACTATCTGCTTTTGGCGCATGATCATACGCAGCAGTATCTGCTCAGTATTCCCGCAGAGCGTGTTGCTCAAATGAAACGTGATCGCCCTGCTGTAGATGGTACTTGTTTATCTGCGCTACATTTTGAACACTTCAATATTGTCGCTGAACAGATTTTAGCGGCAGGAGATCTGAATCTAATTGCTCAGAATGCGCTCAATGCTGCACGGTTAGCAGTGTCAGCAGAACTGGCTGGATTGGCCAGCGGTGCATTTTCAATGACCAGTGAATATACCCAACAACGAGTTCAATTTGGCAAACCGATTGCCAGCTTTCAAGCGATTCAACATCGTTTAGTCGATATGTGGACCAAGGCTGAATTTGCATGTGCAAGCATTGACAACGCGATTGAATGCTTAAATTTAGAAGACAAGACCAAAGCCCATATGGCGATTCTGGCCGCCAAAATTCGTTGTAGTGATGCAGCCACCATAATTGCTCGCCAAGCCGTCCATTTATTTGGTGCTATGGGATTTACCGACGAATGCGACATTGGTTTATATCTCAAACGTGCAGTCAATCTGGCGGCCTCGCTGGGCGATGCAGAAAGCTTAAGACTTCAGTTTATCGAAATGGAACGTGCCGCCTAGGCGCTGCAATAAAGGAATACAATATGCTAAATCAATTAATTAAAACCGAAATCTCTCAGCATGTGGCGGTGGTTACGCTCAATAATCCACCCGTCAATGCCCAGTCTCGCGAGTTTGTTGAAGAGCTCATCAGCGTATTTGATGAGTTAAATGATACGCCCGAAGTGCGTGTGATTGTACTAACGGGGCAGGGCAAAGTTTTTTCTGCCGGTGCAGATATCAAATCACGCGGCAATGTCGGAGAGATTCCAGGAGAAACCTATCGACATTTGCGCCGTACCCGTGAAGTCGGCTTTTGTATTATGGAATCGAACAAGCCCGTCATTGCCGCTGTCAATGGTCCTGCTTTAGGTGCTGGATTGGGCTTGGTACTGTGTTCAGACATTATTCTGGCCTCAGAAAATGCTGTATTTGGTTTGCCTGAAATTGATATTGGGCTAATGGGTGGGGTGCGTCATACCATGCGCTTATTTCCACATTCATTAACACGTCGAATGGTACTTTCAGGCTATCGAGTAACAGCAGCAGAATTATACCGTCGCGGCATTATCGAGGCGTGTACCACGCCTGATCAACTCATGGAAGAAGCATTGGCAATCGCGCACAGTATTGCCAGTAAGAGTCCAGCAGCATTGAAGCTGGCCAAACGTGCCATCAATACGGTCGAAACCATGGGGCTCAAGGAGGGGTATCGATTTGAGCAAAATCTCACGGTTGAAATGACTCGTCACGAAGATTCTAAAGAGGCGATGCGTGCGTTTTTAGAAAAACGTCAACCTGTATTTAAGGATAGCGTGTAATGACAAACTGGAATGCATTATCAGACGACGAGTTTCGTCAGATTTTTAGAGATTGGGTACTTGAAAATTGCCCAGAATCGCTACGGTATATGCGCAAGCAGCGTCCACTTTATGAAGAGGTAAAGGAATGGTATCAGGCTTTGGCCAATAAAGGTTGGCTTGCGCCAGTATGGCCTGTCGAATACGGTGGAATGGGTTTAAATCCTGCCAAACACATGATTTATGTCGAAGAATGGGGACGTCTTGGTTGCCCTCGTATCCCAGACCATGGAATCGGATTAACCGGCCCATTGCTGTTGCAGTACGGAACAGATGCGCAAAAGCAATACTTTTTACCACGTATTTTGTCGGGTGAGGATATGTGGTGTCAGGGGTATTCAGAACCCAATGCTGGATCTGATCTGGCGAGCTTACGCACACATGCGGTTTTAGAGGGCGATGAGTTTGTCGTCAATGGACAAAAAATCTGGACCACATTGGCCACCTGTGCCAATTGGATATTTTTGCTGGTTCGAACCGATCGAGAAGCCAAACCCCAGCGTGGCATTTCGGTCTTGCTGGTCGATATGACAAGTCCTGGCGTAGATGTGCGACCAATCGCCAATTTACGTGGAGAAGAAGACTTTTGTGAGGTGTTCTTTGACAATGTCCGTGTTCCTAAAGCAAATTTGGTGGGTGAGCTTAATCAGGGGTGGACGATTGCCAAATCAGTTTTGGGTCATGAGCGAATTTTCTTGGGGGCGCCTACACGCGCTGAAATTGCATTAGGGCGTTTAGATAAGTTGGCGGCAAGTAAAAACGCCTTTGAAGATTCAGCCTTTTTGTCACGCTATGCACAGCTTCGTCTTGAGGTTTATGATCTCGGCTCAAGTTACGAACGTTATGCCAAGGTACTGCGAAATGGTGGAGAGTTAGGCGCAGATGTTTCGGTGCTCAAGATTGTGGCGACAGAGCTTTATCAGCGCATCACAGAGGAAATGCTTGCCCTCGCAGGTGAAGAAGCACGTTATAACGATGATATTCAAACCAGCTTAGGTGCTGTCGATGCGATGAATCTGTTTCTAGACTCACGTGCACCTGCCATTTTTGGTGGATCCAACGAAATCCAGCGTAATATTTTGGCCAAAGCCGTACTGCAATTGCCTTAACCATTCATTCATGCCCATTCGCATCAGCGTATGGGCATGAAATGCTGATGTACTTTAGTGAGCCAGTTCGATTGGTTGATGAAAGCTGTCGCTCTTTTTGAGTTGCTGCACGCCATTGAGTAATAGTTCTAAATAGCGGTCGTAATTTTGCTTAATTCTGTCAAGTGCACCACCAAGCCCCATCGTTACAGGCTGTCCCTGAATGGTCATTGGAAGCAAGACACAAATGGTACCACCACCGACAAAAGGAATGTGTTCGGCACTGGCGTAGCCTTGTTCACGGACTTGGCGAATCCGTGCCATCATATCGTCTACCTCAAAACGAATACCATCTTTTTGCGTGATTGTATTGGCTCGCCGTACGGTATTGTCGATGGCTTTGTCGTTCATGGTCGACATCAGCATCCAACCATTTGATGACATTGTCAGCGGTCGTATAGCATTTTCATCTACATGAAAACGCAGTGCATGAACAGATTCTATGATCTGAATATATTGCAGATAAATATCATTTTTGGTGGCAATCGCTACAGTCTCACCCGTTTCCATGTGAATATCCTGCAAAACTTCCAGAATATCCCGTGAAGAAAATAAGCTGTTGGCGATCCAGTCGCCGAGCGCTGAGACCTTGAGTGTAGGAAAATACAAACGCTCTTTGCGATTGAAATTCAGATATCCCAACGAAATTAACGTTTTTAAAAGCACAGTGGTACTCGACTGTGGATAACCCAGCGCAATCGAGATTTCACTCATCGATCGCGGCTGTTTGACGGCGCGAAAAAATTCCATAATTTCAAGTGCTCGCATAGCAGATTTGACTTGCGAAGATTGCATCGCTTTAACTCCTTTTTAGCTGTAAATATCACATCTGTGAAATTTATTTGCATATCCATATTTTTATTGTCTCTGGTTAGCATCACGTGACACGATATATTTGTCAAGCAGGTCGAAGCGAAACTTCCCGCATCAACCTAAGCAAGGATCAGCAGAATAAGGATATAACACATGCAAAAACTCAAAGGAAAAGTGGCATTGGTGACCGGAGGTGGTCGTGGTATTGGACGTGCAATATGTGAAGCCATGGCCAAAGAGGGCGCACGAGTCGGTGTTTTAGATCTTAAGCATGAGGTTGCACTTGAGTCGGTCAATGCCATTCAGGCGCAAGGCGGTGAAGCTATCGCTTTGGTTGGCAATGTGGCGCAGCGTGAAGACCTGATCAATGCCGTAACCACATTAAAACAGCAATTTGGTGCCCCAGATATTTTGGTCAATAACGCCATGTGGAACCGTTATGGTCCACTCATGGATCAAAATGAAAGCATGATTGATCGCATGATTGATGTCGGACTAAAAGGTGTGGTTTGGGGATATCAGGCGGTTTTAAACGACATGATTAAACAAGGGGGTGGCAGCATCATCAATATTGGGTCGCCGTCCTCTGTATTGGCCATGCGTCATGGCGTTATGTATAGCGCCATTAAAAGTGCAGTTTCAGGTTTAACACGCTCTGGGGCTGCAGAATTTGGTGAGTTCAATATTCGCGTCAATGCGATTGCACCCAGTTCAACACCGACTGAAGGTGCCAAACTGGTCGTTTCCGAAGAAGCATGGGAGCGCCGTCGACAACGTATTCCGTTAGGCCGGTTGTGTGCAGCAGATGATGTCGCAAAAGCCGCCGTTTTTTTAGCTAGTGATGACTCCAGCTTCATTTCGGGCGATGTCCTGTTTGTGGATGGTGCCAGTACCTACGCGTTTTCTTAAGTTTTTTGTTGGTCAATTAACCGCAAAAAATGCGTTCAAGTCGATTTAAAAATAACGCTGAAAAGATACTGAAAGATCAATTTCAGGCATAACAAAAAAACAGGACAACACGCCACAGTATGTTGAATTTAAACAACTGATGGTCGTAACAAGGTGATTCAGGATGACAATTACATATACGCGCATCGGTGAATATCCCGATTTGTTGGGCGAAAGTCCAGTCTGGGATGCACAGCATGGCTGTCTCTATTGGGTAGATAGTGTCGGTTGCAGCATTCGCAGGTATACACCAGCGACACAACGTTTTGATCAATGGAAAACACCCTCAGTCATCGGTTGTGTGGCACTGGGTCAGAACAATACTTTAATTGCAGGACTTTCCGATGGCTTTTATCAGCTCGATCTCGCTACTGGACAATTCTCAGAAATTATGTTGCCCGTTCCACCTAATCCTGAAATTCGCTTTAACGATGGGCGTATCGATCGTTACGGTAATTTTGTTTGTGGTTCGATGGGCATTCATATTCAACCCGTGGGCGAATTATACCGATTGAATCGACAGGGCGAAGCAGAAAAACTGGCCAATGGAATTCGTATTTCGAACAGTATCGCGTTTAGTCCAGACGGCAAAATTTTTTATTTTGCAGACAGTCTCGATCAAAAAATTCGTGCCTACGAATATGGCGATGGTAACCAGCCTTTAACTTCAGCACGCATTTTTGCTGAAACCGCCATTTTAGGTTCAGCACCAGATGGCGCCACAGTGGATGCAGAAGGTTATTTATGGGTTGCGCTGGTACAGGCCGGAAAAATTGCCCGGTTTGCGCCAAATGGTGTGCTGGATCGCTTAATAAAATCGCCCGTAGATATGCCATCTTGCTTGGCATTTGGCGGAGAGGCACTCGGAACGTTGTATGTCACATCGATTAAAAATTCGGGAACTGGTCGCATCATTTCGCGCCATCCAGATGGTGGTTACTTATTTGCAATTGAAGGGCTTGGGGTGCAAGGCATTGCTGAACCTCGTTATCAACAATCAATCGTTTCAGCAACATAGGAAATTATCATGAGTCAGTCCTTACTTGATGCATTATTAAATCCAGCGTCGGTGGCCTTGATTGGTGCATCGGATAATCCTGCACGCATTGGCGGCCGCCCACTGCGTTATCTAAAGGAAAGTGGCTTTGAGGGCGAGATTTTTCCGGTCAATCCAAACCGAGATCGGGTGCAAGGGATGCTTGCTTATGCCGATCTGGCCAGTTTGCCAAAAGCTGCCGACGTGGCATTACTGGCTGTGCCTGCATCTGCCACTGTTCAAGCGGTTCGCGAGTGTGCCCAAAAGGGCATACAAACTGCGATTGTCTTTTCAGCAGGTTTTGCAGAAGCGGGGGAAGATGGACATCAGATGCAACAAGAGATGTTAAATGCAGCCAAAGAAAGTAATCTGCGTCTTTTGGGGCCAAATTGTTTGGGTGTGTTTAATGCCTATAAAAAGTTTTACGGGACTTTTTCGACGGTTTTGGATGGTGACTTTATTGAGCCAGGTGCTGTCTCGATTGTGTCACAAAGTGGCGCTTACGGCTCTCACATTGCACATTTGTGCCGTCAACGCGGACTTGGTATTGGCTATTGGGTGACCACTGGAAATGAATGCGATATCGATTTGTCGGATGCATTAAATTGGGTAGTTGATCAACCTGAAGTGAAAGTGGTACTGGCTTATGCAGAGGGTATCCGACATCGTGATCGATTTATTCAGGCGCTTGAAAAGGCGCAGCGAAATAATGTCGCAATTATTTTCATGAAAGTCGGGCGATCAGAAGTCGGTGCCAAAGCTGCCAGCTCACACACGGCTGCACTGGCTGGCTCGAATGCCGTATTTGATGCAGTATTGCGTCAATATGGTGTGATTCGGGCCAAAACCACCACCGAGCAGATTGATATTGCGTATGCAGTAACCCGTGCAGGTCATATAGAGCACAATCGGCTAGGGGTTTTCACCTTTTCTGGAGGCTTCGGTATTCAAATGGCCGATGACGCAGAAGCCGCTGGACTTGATGTAGCGCCAATGCCAGAAGCTGCGCAAGATGAGCTTAAGCAGCTTCTGCCTTATGCTTCCCCTGTCAATCCGGTAGATGCCACAGCTCAAGCGCTGACCGATCTGCCTATGATGACCAGTTTTATTCAAACGATGTTGAAAAAAGGTGATTATCAGTTTTTTGCCGGAATTTTAGGGAGTGGCCCTACCAGCCCAACTTTTGCCACAGCGCTAAGACAAACGTTTGAAGAGGCTACGAAGGATGCACCATCTTGCTTGAAATGCCTGACCATGACCGCGCCACCAGAAATTGTTCGGCAATATGAAGAAAAAGGCTTTTTGGTATATGAGGATGGCGCAGCGCTCATTAATGCACTCGGTGCGCTGGTGAAATTACAACAAGCACGAACAGCAACGCGATCATCTTCTGACTTTAAGTTACCAGAGCGTATTGAAATTCCGCAGCGTGAGATGAATGAGTTTGCAGCCAAGCAAATATTAAAGCAGGCTGGAATTCCATGTTTGCCTGAAATTTTGATTGCACCTGATGATGATCCAACACTCGCCGCCAACGAACTCGGCTATCCATTGGTCATGAAAATTGCATCAGCCGATTTGCCCCATAAAACCGAGGTGGGTGGCATTCGATTAAATCTCAAATCGGCACAAGAGGTATCTGATGCTAAGGCCAATATGCTGCGTCATGTACAGCAGCTGGCACCGTCAGCCCAACTCGATGGTGTGATCTTAACCCCAATGTTAAAGGGGGGCAGAGAAACGATTGTTGGCGTGTTCAATGATCAAAGCTTCGGGCCAGTGGTGATGTTTGGATTGGGCGGAATTTTTGTAGAGGTGCTTAAAGATGTGACATTCCGCATTGCACCCTTTGGAATCGATCAGGCCAAGGCCATGATTGCCGAAATTAAGGGATATGCATTACTGCAAGGCGTACGCGGTGAACAACCTGCCGATATTGATGCCTTGGCCAAACTACTCTCGACATTATCAGAATTCGCTGCCGTACATGCCGATCAATTTGACAGTATTGATTTAAACCCAGTGCTGGTACTCGATCAAGACCAAGGCGTAATCGCCCTAGATGCGCTGATTGTGCCGCGATCAGCTCAGCCATAATTCATAAATGTGAAACTCATGTGCAACTCACGAAATGCGTTGCACATGCCTTATAAACAAGCCAATGTAATAAAAAGCGAACAATTTAGTCCAGGGAACTATGAGGATTACACCATGTCTGTTGAAGCACAATTGCAGTCCCGTCTAAGTCATACTACAGACTTGATCGATACCTACCAAAGTATTGATATCGCTAGATTTAAACAATCTATGCGCCATATTGCCTCGCCGGTTGGCGTGGTGACTACACATCAAGGTGACTTACGCCATGGTTTAACGGCCACAGCCATTTGTTCAGTCTCGATGGAACCACCCAGTATGTTGGTATGCGTAAACCGCAATGCCAGCGCAGAGCAAATTATTGCCCGAAGCGGAAGTTTTGCGATCAATATGCTTACCGATGAACAACATGGAATAGCACGCTTATTTTCTACACCGGGTACAACACCAGAGCAACGCTATACTGAAGGCGAGTGGCATACGTTGGTAACTGGTTCTCCAATTTTAAAAGGTGCTGTTGCAGCATTTGATTGCGTGGTTGAGGAATGTATTCAGTCGGGAACACATCATCTCTATATTGGTCGAGTGCTGGCTGCAGAATATCTGGATCAAAATATTCTACTGTACCGAGATGGCCTGTTTCGTAAGCTTGAACGTATCATTTGATCAGACACGATGGTGATCAATATGAACACTCAAAGAAAAGTTGCGATCGTGACTGGGGCAAACGGCGGTATTGGACGAGTAATTTGTCAATCGTTGGCCAGTGCTCATTATCTGATTGCTGGTCTAGATCGAGAAGGAATTGATCTTGAAAGAAATATGAGCCAACTGGGTACCGAACACCGAGCGTATGTTTGTGATTTGGCCGATGATCAGCAGATCCAGCGTGTTGTAAAGGAAATTGCAGCGCATTACGGACACATCGATCTGATTGTGAATAATGCAGCCATTGGTCCAACCATGTCAGCAACCATCGATACATCTTTAGATGAATTCAAACAGGCGATGTCCGTCAACTGGATGGGACCTTTGCAATTGATCCGACAGGCACTGCCATGGATGCCAATACACGGTGCAGCAATTGTCAATATTGCATCATTGGCAGGTGTGGTGTCTAACCCAAAACGTAATGCATATTCTGCTTCTAAAGCAGCAATGATTAGCCTGACCCGATCACTGGCATGCGAGTTGGCTCATAAGCAGATTCGAGTCAATGCGATCGCACCGGGCTATGTACGTACAAACATGGTGGCCGAGCTTGAAACCTCAGGCAAAGTGGATCTGCACTTAGTGCGTCAGCGTATTCCGATGGGACGTCTGGCTCGACCAGAAGAAATTGCGCATGTGGTCACGTTTTTAGGATCTGAACAAGCGCGTTATATCACGGGGAGTATCGTTCCTGTTGATGGTGGCTGGGCCTGTTTTAATCAGGCGGGTAATGCTCATCCCGCACAGCAAGATATTCCTCAATCTGAACTCAACGTAGATTCTCCTTTAGGTCGCTCACGTGTTGTGGTTATAACGGGTGCAGCACAAGGAATAGGACGAGCAATTGCAGAAAAATTTGCTGCACAGGGCGATCGCTTGATTTTACTCGATCTAAATCAGGAGCCATTAGAGAAGCTGCGTGAAACACTCGCGGGTGAACACTTGAGCTTTTGTGTAGACATTAGTGATGAGCAGCAAGTCAAGCAGGTATTTCATTCTATTCAAAAGTTGTATTCAGAGATCGATGTGTTGGTTAACAACGCGGGAATAGCCGAGCAATTTTTGCCTCTGGAGCAACAGTCGGTTGAAGCCATTGAAAAGCTTTTCGATATTAACCTGAACGGTGCTTTTTGCTGTATCCGTGAATGTTTAAATGCCATGCAGCACAAAGCGGGTGTAGTTATTAACATGGGTTCAATTAACTCGCATTTAGCATTTTCACCACGTCATGCTTATGGTGCATCTAAAGCTGCTATAGAAATGTTGAGCCGTTGTTTAACTGCTGAACTCGCCCCTCAAGGTATTCGGGTGCTGACATTGTGCCCAGGCTACATTCAAACACCGGGTGTTGTTCAGCTAGAACAATCGGGTCGGATTAACGTTGAAAATATTCGACGTCGTATTCCACTCGGACGACTTGGCCAGCCTGAAGATATCGCTGAAGCTGCCTATTTTCTTGCTTCGCCTCAAGCCTCATATATCAATGGTGCAGCCGTCTATGTCGATGGTGGCTGGACTGCCTTCGGAAATGCAGGTGATGCATCATCGCCAAGCGCTATTTATAATTAAGGAGCACGACATCATGGAATTGGTGTATTCAAAACACGCAGGTATGCGTCTAGACGAACCTGAAAATTTTAAGGCATTTAAACTGGTGCTCGAAGGATTTGAACTTGGCGAGCGACCCGCTATTGCTGATTTGGATTATGACAATAACGATCATGTTTGGATACCACCTTCACAAGTATTACAGTTTGCTAAGTCGGATGCATGGCGCTCGCAATTTCATAAAATGATTGAAGGTGCCGAAAAATATGGCTGGATTCATCCTGATACGCAAGCCATCAAGGCACATATCCAATGGCAATCAGCAAGCAATCTGCCAGAGCTGAATCAGGTGCCCGAACAGTCTTTGGTTGTTGTTCGTCAAGAGCATGGCTATACCGTAATCACACTTAATCGTCCTGAAAAGCTCAATGCCTTGACACGCCCGATGTTACAGGCCCTCAAAGATGCAGTTTTGGCTGCAACGCAAGACCACGCCTGTCGAGCAATTTTAATCACTGGAAATGGGCGTGGATTCTGCACTGGACAGGATCTAAATGAGCGACGTGATCTTGAGCAGGCCGTCGACTTGGGTGAGTCTTTAATTCAATTTTATAATCCGATTATCACTGCAATTGACCAAGCAAATAAACCCGTGGTGTGTGCTGTCAATGGTGTCGCTGCCGGAGCAGGCGTAGGACTTGCACTGGCATGCGATATTGTATTAGCAGCAGATGATGCTCGATTTATTCAATCTTTTTCCAAAATTGGTTTGGCACCTGATGCTGGAATCAGTTGGCATTTACCTCGCTTGATTGGCTCTGCACGAACGAAAGCATTAACCATTTTGGCTGAGCCAATTAGCGCTGTTCAGGCGCAAGAATGGGGCATGATCTGGGCGACTTTGCCCAGTGAAAAGCTACACAGTGAAGCGGAGGCACTGGTCAAACAATTGAGCCAACGCCCAACGTTATCCTTTGCAGCGATTAAACAGGCGCATCGAAGTACAGCAATCAATACGTTACAGCAGCAGCTCGATCTAGAAGCCACCCTACAACAAAAGGTAGGATGGAGTGAGGATTATAAACGCGGAGTACAAGCTTTTTTTGATGGCACTACTGCGCAATTTACTGGTCAATAACGACAAATTCATATATCTGAATTTCAAGTCTAAATAAATGAAATATATAGAATATTATTTCCAATCTGCCTAGACTTAAACTTCAAGATCAACGCAAATTAAACTCAAGGCTGAGTTTCAAAATAGACACCTCTAGTCTGTGTCTCCAAGGATTATTCAGCCTTAAAAAACAACAAGAGTTGTAGATTCGTTTTACAATTCAACTGCAAAAAAGGATCATTGACATGGAATTTGGTACATTTATTTTAGCTGCCCAACGTGGCTATCATCAAAGTTCGGCACAAGTTATTCGCCATTCGATTGCACAAACGGTTGCGGCCGAAAAAGCAGGCTTTGATGCTGCATGGTTTGCCGAGCATCATTTTAATAATTACAGCTTGGTACCATCCCCACTCATGATGGTCAGTGCGTGTGCCGGTTTAACCGAACATATTCGTTTGGGAACCGCGGTGTGTGTCTTACCGCTGTATCAACCGCAACGCCTACTTTCAGAAATTGGCTTTACCGATACTGTGACCAATGGGCGTTTGGAGTTAGGTGTTGGCTCTGGTTATCAACAGTTTGAATTTGAACGTTTTGGCACAAATGTGAGTGATGCACCTGCGGTGTTTTCAGAATACTTAGACGTGCTGATGAAGGGGATGAAACAGAAGACTTTTGAATACGATGGTGAGCATATCAAGATTCAGCCAACAGCGATTTCAGTTCGAACAGTTCAGCAGCCAACACCACCGATTTGGGTCGCTGCGGGTTCCGAGCGCAGTATGGCCCGTGCCTACAAAGAAGGCCACAATATTTTTGTGACGGCATTTCATGATGGTAACGATACGATTCGCCGTGTTCGAGACAATCTCACGGCTGCATCCGAGAGTGTTGGTAAGTCTGTGACAGATTCCAAAATTGCTTTTTTACGTTGTTGTTATGCCAGTGACAATGATGCTGAAATTAACAGTTACTTGGATAATGCACGTTTTCAGAGACGTTTATCTGAGGCTTTGCAAAAGCGTAAAGAACAGAGTGAGGATGGTTACTTAATCAAGGAAATGCCAACCGAACAAGATTTGTCTTTTGAACAAATGCGAAAAAATCTTCCAATTGGTAGCGTGAACTATGTGATTGACAAGCTCCTGCAAGAAATCGAAATTTTACAGCCTGACCAGATTGCCATCCAAACTCAACTGGGTGATTTTGATGAAAAAACCATGTTGCGTCAGATCGAACTTTGGGGGAGTACAATTATTCCAGCAGTAAATAAAGCACTAGGGCGTGATGTCGCCAAAGTGGTTAATCAATAATAGAGACTGTTCCTCTTGTGCCGATACTCCCATCGGCATTTTTTTCGAATGGTAGTTATGTATCAAACTTTAGAGCAACGTAAGGAGTATATATCGTTCTCGGATAGCTTTAGATAAGCCAATGAAGCCAAGGCCACTAAGTTTTTGCCCAATAGCTTTAGTTCAGCTATAAAATAAAAGTTTCATTCATGACTTCATTCTCCAAATGGATTCATGGAAATCATCACTGGAAGACCTAACTGTGACAAGAATCTCGTTCGCGAGCTTTTAACAGCTTTTCGTTCTTCTGCTAATAATTTTTTGAATTCTGAGTTAAATCTCAGACGTGGATATTTCTCTAGAACTTCCGATCTATAATCCTTTGATAAGGTAAATAATTTATCCCCGACTACATCACAGGATGCACCTTGTTGAAGAAGAATTACTTCAGATTCATTGTCTTCAGCAATATGACCATTCATATGCATGCATATAGCATCTTTGACAGTTTTGATTTTGTTTTCATCATAATTTAAGTGCTTTGCTTTCTTTTCAAATTGCATTGAACTCTCATATGTAAAACATTTACAGCCTTTTGATTCTTTATGAGTATCTGTCAGACCGATGTCATGATACAAAGAAGCTACCAATAAAACTTCAGGGTCGTATTTTCTTTGATCCTGAAGGCCTATCGCAGCACCCCAAAAATAAGTTCTCCATGAGTGATTAATAAGAGTACCTGGGGCTTTTTCATTCAGCTCATTTATCGCTTCTACAATAATTTTAGTATCAGGAACTTTTATATCTTTTAAATTTATATTGCTTTTTGAACTTCCAATATGAAGTTGAGACTTCATAACACCCAGCACGCTAGGTAAAAGAATTTCATTTAGGAGTTTAATTTTTTCTTTAGTGTTGAGATGACCATCTGTTGATTGCATCCATTCAAAGCTACCAATTTTTTTTATAGACATTCTTTTTTTTCAATTTAGAGTATTTACTCTAAATTAGTTTGTACAGATATGTCTGTCAATATAGTCTATTAAATACACCGACAATTAATAAGTATTCTCATTCTTATTTATCTTGTATTGCTAAAAATTTTTAAAACTAATTTTTTATATATGGAAAGAGAGTGGTACCAGTCCACCACTAATTAAACTACTGAAGCTAGGATTTTGATAACTACGATGCCTGTTTGGCTTTTTGGCGTAAGACATACAAATATAAGTTTTCTACTTTTTCACGTGCCCATGGTGTGGTACGTAAGAATCGTAATGATGATTTAACACTTGGATCTATGCAAAAACACCTAATTTCAATTTTACGACTTAAGCCTTCAAATCCACCGTAGTAATCCAATAATTCATCCAAAATTTCAGCAAGTTTTTTGCCGTGTAAAGGGTCATTGGAGGTGTTCATGATAGATCAACCATATTTTTGGAGACTATCATTATAACCTGAGCTAGTTAGAAAATGAGAGAGTTGGAATTTAAATGTGATTAACATAGAAAATTACAGCTTATTTTCTAGGTAACTTTTTTCAAATATAAATTAGTCAAATTCTAATAATTAGGTGGCTATATCTTAATTGTCTTATGTTTACCTAAAGTTTGATTCATAAGAATCTATCTATTTATATTCTTTAAATTAAACCACTTATAGCAATAACACTAAAAAAATTAAAAGCTAAGTTCATGAACTAAAAGATTCATACTTTAAAAAAGAATATCTGTGTCTAGCATGGTCTGATGTTTTTTTGACATTTCTAGTTCATATTAATCCACCGTCATTCCTCCTAAACGCGCAATACATTTATTGCAATACTGGAAATTGGGTAATCAAACTTGAATCATATAAGTTATGGTAAAGATAAGGATCTGCGATAAAGGCACAGGCACATGATATAGGGTAATCCCCCCTAAAAATAAAGATGGGCGCTAGTCATAAACATTTTTGCATTGACTAGTTATTAGAGAGATTTATAGTCTTAAAGAAGCAATTGAGATAATAGGGTTTGAAATAGCATGACTTTAATGAATGATCTGAACCCAGTTATAGAAAAGACCAAATCCTTAGCACGTAAAGTTGATGGTCTTGTTAAAAATGAAGATTTTCAAACAGAAATCTCAGGTTTTTCTTTACATAGACGTGTCAACAAACAGTCAATACATTGTATTTATGATTTAGGTCTTGGCGTCATTTTGCAAGGAGAAAAGCAAGTTCTGATTGGTAATGAGATTTTTAGTTATGGGTGTGGACAAACGATGCTCACGACCATTGATTTGCCAGCAGTAAGTCGATTAACTCAAGTCTCATACTCAGAGCCTTTTCTTGGAATGATGCTTAAATTAGATATCGGAATGATTACAGAAATAGCTGGCAGCATGGAGAATATTAACGTTACTTCAAATATCCCATCTTTTTCAATTGAGCAAATGGATTTAGGACTTATCGAAGCCTTGGATCGTTTAGTGGATTTAGTTGAAGATCCCTCATTGATTTCTCAAATAGCACCACTTATACAACATGAGATTATTGTCCGACTATTATTAGGTAAACATGGTGACTACCTAAGAAACTTAATAAAAATAAGCGTGAGTGAGAAAAATATTTTTAAGGTCATTTCATGGTTAAGAAATAATTTTCTAAATGATGTTCGTGTTGATGAGATAGCTGAACAAGCAAACATGACATCGGCAACGTTTAGAAACCATTTTCGCGAAATTACGAGAATGACGCCGTTACAATATCAGAAGCAATTAAGATTGCAGGAGGCTCGAAAGTTGATGCTTATGCAATCTATTGAAATAAGAAGAGTGGCTGAATCAGTCGGTTATGAAAGTCAGTCTCAATTTACAAGGGAATATGTACGTCTATTCGGGATTACTCCTCAAAAAGATCTAAAAGAAAATACAGCCAAGTAATGAGTAGACTCTAAAACAGATATGTTTTGATAATGAAAGCTCGAAATAGGCAAACAATATTTAAAATTAGGCAAATTGAAGAAACGACTTCACCATAGACTGAATTCATCAAGCAAGTGTACTTATTTATTACCGATATTGATGAGGTGAAAAGATGGAATCAGTAAAAATAAAAAATACCTATTGGGATATTGCTGCCGATTTGTATTTCCCTGAAAATTTTGATTCAACAAAAAAATATCCTGCAATTATTAGCGCACATCCTATTGGGAGCTGTAAAGAACAAACTTCTGGTAACGTATATGGTGAAGCTTTGGCAAAAGCTGGCTTTGTAGTCATTGCTTTTGATGCAAGTTTCCAAGGTGAGAGCGGTGGCGAACCTCGCTATATTGAAGATCCAACATTACGTGTTGCAGACTTTAGTGTGGTAGTCGATTATCTGGTGACTTTGAATTATGTTGATGAAAATCGCATTGGCGTACTTGGTATTTGTGGTGGTGGTGGCTATTCAATTAATGCCGCAATGACCGAAAGACGTATTAAAGCGGTTGGTACAATTACCGGTGCAAACTACGGTCGCGTTATGCGTGAAGCCAGCGCAGGCAATCCAATTGCGTTTTTAGAAGCCATTGCAGCTCAAAGAACAGCAGAAGCTCGTGGTGCGGAGCTTCGAGTAGATCAAGGTTTATATCCTACTGTCGAAGCTGCAAAAGCAGACAATGCTGATATTGATCCACTAGAAGCGACTGAATACTACCGTACAGCGCGTGGTGAGAAACCAAATGGTGTAAATAAAACTTTATTTTCTCGAAACGCTGTTGCTGTGGGTTGGGATGCATTCCATTTAGCTGAACTGTTATTAACTCAACCTTTAATGATTATTGTTGGCAGTAAACCGGGTGGTTTCGGTGCTTACCGTGATGGTTTTGAAATTATTAACCGTGCAGCATCTAAAAATAAAGAATTAGTTGTTGTCGATGGTTGGTCACATTACGACTTATATGACAAACCTGAACCAGTAAAAGTTGCTTTAGATAAGCTCATTCCTTTTTATCAAAACAATCTTTAATTGAATTAAAAAAATCGGGGCAATAGTCCCGATTTTTTTACGCCGTTAATTAATTAAACATCTCTTAATCAAGATGTATCTCAGCAGAATAGGCAAATAACTTTTCAGTTTAGGCAATTTGCATCAATCCTCTCAATTTATACTTTTTCTTAGAAAATATTTTTATGAGATGAATTCATGACAATTGAATATTCTAAATTATTTGAGTCTTTTGCTTTAACGCCAGACATTGAATTGCGTAACCGAATCATTATGGCGCCTATGACAACATGGTCAGCCAATCCTGATGGAACTGTATCAGAACAAGAGTTGAATTACATCCGCCAGCGGGTAAATTGTGTTGGTCTGGTCATTACGGGTTGCACCCATGTACAAGAAAATGGGATTGGCTTTACCAATGAGTTTGCAGCATTTGATGATCGCTTTATAGCTAGTCTAAAAGAATTAGCTCAAGCTGCCAAAAGTGGCGGGGCACCAGCAATATTGCAAATTTTCCATGCGGGCAATAAAGCGATACCTGATTTAATTCCAAATGCAGATTTGGTTAGCGCGAGTGCATTAATAAAAACACCTACAGGTTCCTTTGTCGATAGTCAGATGATGACCCGTGCTTTATCACATGAAGAAATTTTAGAGGTTATTCATGCTTTTGGTGAAACGACGCGTAGAGCGATAGAAGCTGGGTTTGATGGCATTGAACTGCATGGAGCACATGGTTTTCTCATTCAAAATTTCTTCTCGCCGTTGTTTAATCAACGTGAAGATGAGTGGGGCGGTTCTTTAGAGAAGCGTATGCGTTTTTCGTTGGAAATCGTAAAAGAAGTAAAAAGTGTAATTAAACAATATGCTAAAAAGCCATTTGCTTTAGGTTATCGGATCTCTGTTGAAGAATATGATGAAAATGGATTGCGAATTGGCGACAGTTTGCAGCTTATTGATCGTTTAATAGACTCAGGTATCGATTATTTGCATGTTTCATTAACTGATATTTTGAATAGTAAACCTGTCGATAGCACTGATGAAAAACTGACTATTCAACGTGTTATAGACCATGTGAATTATAGAATTTCCTTAATCTCGGCTGGAAAAATTCGGACACCGCATCAAGCGTTACAAGCATTAGCACTTGGACTGCCTTTAGTCGCAATTGGTAAAGCACTGGTCATCAATCCAGACTGGGTTATATTGGTAGCAAATCATCAGGCCGATCAGATTTCCACAGAATTAGAGCTTGAAAAAGATGCTGAATTACACATTCCAGATCATTTATGGGATGAAATCAAGATAAGAAAGGGATGGTTTCCTATGCGACAAATAGAGCAGGTCTAATCCTGCTTTAAATAATAGAGGTACTATTATGATTGGTGATGAAAATACGCAAGATATCATTACGTCACTTGCTCATACTGTTGATCGGTTAATTCAGGTCGATGGGGATCATGAAACAGCCATCCCTTTATTATCTCTGCATCGTCGTTCTGAGCCAAGTGTACGCATTATATTTATAACTTGGGTTTAGGAATCGTGTTACAGGGAGAAAAGCAAGTTGTAATTGGTGATCAGATTCTCACGTATTGTGCTGGACAAACCATGCTGACCACGATTGATGTTCCTGTTGTGAGTCATACCCATAATGCAAAAAATCATAAACCGTTTTTAGGTTTGATGTTACTACTTGATTTATCGATGATTTCAAAAGTTGTAACTCAAATGGAGCAACTGAATATCAAAGAAAAAGTACAGCCATCATTTGCGGTACAGCCTATTGATTATGTGTTGATTGAAGCGGTTCAACGATTGGTCACTTTATTAGATGAACCAATTTTACTGTCACAACTATCTCCAATCATACAGCAGGAAATTATGATTCGTCTGTTGGCGGGGGTGAACGGCGTATATTTACGACAGTTAATTAGAGTTGGTTCAGTGAGTGAGAGAGTGGCAAAAGTTGTGAACTGGCTAAAGCAAAATTTTGTTGAAACTATCCGCCTAGATGAGTTAGCGGATAGATTTTATATGAGTTCAGCAACCTTACGTCAGCACTTCCGAGAAGTGACAGGAATGAGTCCATTACAATATCAAAAGCACCTTCGCCTTCAACAAGCACGACACCTTTTGTTTAATCAAAATTTAGAAGTTGGACATACTGCTGATTTGGTCGGTTATGAAAGTGTTTCACAGTTTAGTCGAGAATACGCTCGTTTATTTGGAGCAACTCCACTGAAAGATAAACAAGCTGCCCAGTTATCTTAATTATTTATCTCTCAAGGGACACAGGAAGATACTTGGTCTCTTTAAATTTGGGGGATTAGAACCATATTATTTTTAACTAAACAGTTATTTACTGCATTCAATCCCAATGATAAAAATTATTTTAGTTACTATGCGGATTTAAATATCTTGATACCTGTCTCGCTTACTGAAAGAAGCAAAAATCTAGATCGACTTATTCAAAAGGTCTCACATCTCGCTGAAACTGAGGGGGATCATGATTCTATTATTTCAGGGCTTTCTTTTCATAACCGCATGAGTCCAACTGACAGTACACATTGTATTTACAGCATGGGGCTTAGTCTTGTTTTACAAGGACAAAAAGAAGTCATTATCGGAGATAATGTTTATCAGTGTCATGAAGGTCACAGTATGTTGACCATGATGGATTTACCAGTGACATCACGGATTATTAATGCTTCTTCGCAAAAGCCTTTTTTGGCGGTTTTACTATTATTAGATATTCAAGTAGTGAATGAGCTTGTCGCAAATTTGCCTGTAGAGGCTAAAACGATTATTTCAAATGATTCGCATGAATCCTTCTCAGTCGAATTCGTCGATATATCACTTATAGATGCTGTAATGAGACTGGTGAAAATGCTAGACGAACCCAAAATGATTCCTCATTTAGCTGATTTAGTTAAAAAAGAAATTATTATTAGGCTTTTAAATAGTTCACAAGGTATTTCATTTACGCCAACTGGTAAAGTCTGGTTCGGTAAATCAAAAGATTCATCAAATCGTGAATTGGCTAAAAAGCAATTTCGCACAACCCATCCGTATGGATGAGTTAGCAGAAAGAGTCTTTATGAGTCCATCAACTTTCCGACAGCATTTTCGTGAAGTAACAGGAATGAGTCCATTACAATATCAAAAACAACTGCGTTTACAAGAAGCACGTCATTTAATGCTCAATCATAATTTAGATGCGGGGAGAGCTGCGATTTCCGTAGGATATGAAAGTGCATCGCAATTTAGCCGTGAATATTCTCGCTTGTTTGGAGAGTCTCCGCAGCGGGATATTCAACGAATTAAGCAGAACACATAAAAGATTGTTATCAGCGATTTTACTTCAATTTAGATTTCAAGGGGCTAATTTTTAGAGCTAAAAGACTTGCTAGGAGCCTTAGGCAGGACGTTATGACAAATAGGAGAAAAATTGAGCCTAAGAGTCAGACCAATAAATTTATGTATGTTACGTGTAGTGATATTAAATAAGTTCATCAAAATTAAAATTGAACGAAGGAAATTTAGTTTCCGAATGCTTATGCAACATAGACATTTGAATGACATAACATCTGTCGCAAATGACAACGTATATGTCGCGTGACGAAAAGAGATTGAACTTGAAGTATCATGTACTCAATTTAACATAAAATGAAGTTATGCGACTTCAGAATGATTATAGAGAAAATATGTCTAATAATGATCAAAAACCACAAAAAACTTCTGAAAGATTTATACGTCATATATTAGAAGTTGATCCACAAAAAGTTGATTTAAAATTTATTTTCGATCATGTAAGAAATTATGGTATAGCAGCTACTGTAATGCTTGTAGGTATCTATTTAGCAAGACATCCTGAAACTTCTATGACACTTATTCCAAGTTTTGATATTTTCTGGGCAATATTGTTAATATTTATAGGTTTTTTGCTAAACACCCTTAATCTAGTACAAGCAATTTTAATTTTAGCCAAACTAAAACTTAATATTATTATTTACTTTATTTTTAGTTTTTTATTATTTTTCATTACTGGTAAGTTATTTTTCACATCTATTAGACAAGTTATAGGTTATTAAATTATGAAAATACTTTCTTCTTCTGATGCTGATTTAGGTGGTGTAACTTTATTAACCCATTATTGTTTGTTCAACGATAGTGATTCGATTACACACTTTTCAAGTGATGTTGATTCTGAACTATATCAAGCATTACCGCACTTGTATGCTGTATGTATTTCTGATAACTCTCATGCAAATAGAAAAATTACAGCAGGGTTTGTTGTAAAAACGACTTATACTCATAATGATGCTGAATTTCTTGATGCTTTAACAAATATTGTTGTTCAGAAAAGTGAATTACAACCTTACTTTAATGACCAAGTTTCTTTTCTTCCTGCCAAGATAAATGTAACAGGGCAGCCATTAACTGAAGCTGAATTTTTACAAGTAATGCAGAGCCAGTTTTTAAAATTTAATGTTGATGGTAAAGCTTAATTTTTGACACTCAAAAAAGAGTCCACTTTTTAATGGTGGACTCTTATCATTTTTACATTTCGATAACAAAAAAACTTAAGTCATTATTTTTTAAAGATTTCAAAAAACAAAATTATATATCTTGCATTGCAAGACTATATATCTTGTATATCCAATATATATCATATTCGTTTTTAAAGATTTATCTCAATTTGCCACCCTTTAAACATTAATGAATACTCTCAAACGGGGCATAGGTTCATTGGTGGTTTGAATCTAGATTAATCTATCTTGTCAAGTACTTCTTCGCGATATTTTATAACTTCCTCCGCCTTTAGATTCTTAAGGTGATACTTGATAAGAGCATGAATTACATCAGATTCTTTCATTAAAACTTTTTTCTCAATGACAAACTTCATCAAAGCTTCTTTGATGCTGTCAACTTCGTCATCTCGAATTTTATAAACCTTAGCCATAACTTTGATTCCACGTTAAAAAGTAACTTGGTTTATTTTAAACTTAATTTAAAGTTACTTTTAAAATGATTTAATCCCAACTATAAATTGGTAACTTTTAAATAAGGTAACTATGACTGCTATAGCCTTCAAAAATCATCTCGATTTCATTCAGGCTGCTTTCAATCAAGTTGCCAAGATCGTTGCTGAACATGGTCATCCATGCTTAGACGTATGTTGTCCTGCGGAATCTACAGAACAATGTCTTGAACATTTAGCAGTGGTTGCAAATGACTGGTCGTATGACTATTCACTGATTGATGCCCACTTAGAAACCTATAAAAAAGCCAATGCTGAAATTCGTGAATATTTAGGAGAGTAGGGTGATGGACAAGGCATGTGAACTGATAAATAAAATCCAAGACTTCGATAAAAATATCCATCAATTAACAGAGGTCTATAAACAATCACAATTCATCATGATGGATGAAATTGTCTTAGCTACGGCAGATTCAGAAATTAATTTTGGTGTTTGCCAAAACCTTAAAGACTTCCTAAATGGTGTTGTTCAAAACAAGTTAAAGCACAGCCAAGAATTAATTACAAAAAAACAGAAGCAGCCTAAAGAAAATTCAGTCATTCCAACATTTGAGCATAAAATAGCCAATGTACTAAAAAATACGGTACATCCAACTCAGCAAGGTTCTCAAACCCCAGTTTATAATATGCGGGAAACGATTGACCAAATCTGCATCATGTACCCAGACATTGAAGTCATAGCCACGCAGACTTGCGTAGGCTTGGACTAATACGCAAGTCGAGTAGCGGTCTGATTTCTGCATAACTTATATTATGTTCATTAGGATACTCAGTAACGTGATGTATAATCGTAGATCATCACGTTACTGAGCTGTAGCTGCAAACAGTATTGCGTAGGCTACAGTCTCAGATATTCTATTTAACATAATATACATTATACGAATCTATGTATTGTAAGTCATTGATATACAATGACTTATTGTTTTAAATTATCTTTTTTGGTTGTGGTAATTCAACAGATACAACAACATATTTGATTGATTTACCAGTAGTTACCATGTCAAACGTGATATCCGCTTCAATTGGAAAATCAGACTGTTTGAACTGGCGAAGCAAAGCTATATTTGATGAATCCTGCCAATTGAAAGTCTCACAACCATTGCCGATTGCATTACCTTGAGATAAATCCATTGGGATTTCACAATACAAAGCAACATGGTCATAGTGACGGTTTGAACCGTCAGACGGTTTAAAGTCGACAGCCTTAGCACCTAGAATTTTTACTTTAGATGTATGCATTACATTCTCCGAGCAGTTATAAGCACATGATCCAGCCGTTTTGGATATGCAAGCGGATCAGAGCATGAAATTAAATTGATGAGTTCTTCAGGTTCGAATACTTCTTTGAAGATGTTGATATATTTGCCATATTGATGTTTTAGATTCTCAATGGCAGTCTGGAAATTGATTTGAGCAGTTTTAGAAATTGTCTCAATACGTTCTGGTTGAAGATGTTGAGCTAAATCACGGAAACATGGATATGCAGCTATAAAAAACTCGCTTGGAGCTAGCAACATATCGAACGGTAATACACGATCAATGGACTTAAATTCGACCTCAGCACGTTGCCAATTGTCGTTAGGATCACCCTCAGCGCGTCCCTTTTCGTATAATCTCAAATACTTGCCTGAGTCACGGCTACCAATGCATAGCGTTCTACCTTTACCATTTGGTCGACGCCAGTTGCCTTTATGCTCAATGTTTGGGGCACGGTTTCCAAGTTGAAAACCCCCTAACCCATCTTGCATATTTCCCCAGTCCACACTGATATGTTTACCTTCGAAATCATCGTGAGCTATATCGACACGCGTCAATTTAGGACGTTTAGCTTTAGTCACCAAGAAATTGTAAAGCCTTAATTCCCAACCAGATTTGGCAAAATTACAGCCACGACCATTGATCATGATCAAGACCGTATTTCTTTGGCCACCTATACAGATGAAGCCGAAATCTTCACCAAGTACATAACTTTGCTGATAAAAGTTAAGCCCAGAGTTACGGCAAGATGAAGTAGTAAAACCAAATATATGTTCCAGGTCAGCTTCAAGAGAATCAATTGCAGCAGTATAGCGATGAGTATCAAGAATATATTCATCTTCCTGCCAATACTTATCGCCCATAGTCTCTATGCCGAATGTGAAATTCACCCAGTCAATGACAGCAATTTCATTCTCAGCAGGCATACGGTATTCAACATGCTTAACACCATCATTGGTTAAGATCATGTGAGTTCGAGGAATGGTATATAACGAATGCTGGAAAATCGGGAGATCGGCGTCTTGAGGTTGCGTATCGAATTTCGTTACCCCCATCTTATTAATGGGGGTTGAAACTGCTTTATTTTTCAATCCCCCCGATAATACAGTGGGGTTTGGTTGTTTTTTATACTTATCCATTAGCAAATCCCCATTTCTCTAAATTTATCGTTTTCAGATTTGATTGAATCGCAATAAACCGCAACTTTAGGACTACGGTAGCCCCACTCCGCCATTGTCATTTCGATATGGGAAAGGACAAGCTCGGACTCATAAGCAGGATTGCCCCCAATGATTAGCTGGACTGCCCGATCAAATATGATCTTTGCAACAAACTCGAATGCTTGTTCTTTATCATTAATCATTATTTGACACCCTGACACAGAGAAACATAATTGAACGAAAGTTACCATGAAACACTGTGTCAATGCAACAGGTTATATAATAATGCATCATTGACACAACGACAGTAGGAAAGAAATGGCTTCAGTTCAAATTCGAGTTCAAGAAGATCTTGCTGATAAGATCGAAAATGCTAAATGGGAAATCAAATACAAGCTAAGACTTGAAATACAAAATACTGATGTACTGAATGCCCTTATTTACCATCACCTAAAAGACTTAACCGAAGAAGAAGTACTTGAATATAGAAAGAAATTTCTAGGGAAAGACGAATAAAAAATAATTAAAGAATAAATCGAGTAGCAACCCTACTCGATATTAAAATTTAGGTAATCATATGAAAAAAACTATATTATTCAGTCTATTAATAGCAATAAGTTACAATCTACAAGCGGAAGAAGTAAAAGCTAAGATCACATATACAATTAAAGACAATAGAATTTTATCAATAATAGTTAATTCCAAAGATGAAATTAAAAGACAAAAATGTGAAGAACTAGTTATGAGTAAAGAAGCTAGAGAACTGTTTAAAAAGAAATATGAGCATAGCAATGAAAAATATGCAGTGTTCTATTTTATATGTGAAGACTAATCGATACGCTACGCGCGGAGTCGGGTCGGTCGTCGGCAAGCTCCTCCTCCCTCTCCGCGCTTGCTTCGCATAATGCAGATTGATGTTAAATAACGCCGATTTGCACAAGAAGATTGTTGCAAATCGCCTATGTAACATAATCACGCACACATTATGCGAAATCTCAGTCCTTAAATCTTGAACGAAAAAAAGTATAAAGCAGCATGAAAAAAACACCGAGAAGAATAGAAAGAAGATAAACAAAAAATGTCATATTTTGCCAATCCTTATTTTTTACGTTTACGAATAATCAATAACTTAATTTTCTTCAGGATCTATCCAGGACAAAGATCTCATGGAAGAAAATGCTAATTAAAATCTAAAATCAAATTACTGTCATAATCATGAAACTTTCTAAAGTGGGTGATCAATTGGCCGTACTGGAGAGTACGTCCACAATACTGACATGTTACCCATTTCTTAGTGTAATCATGCAAAAACTCAGAGACTACGCCTTGCTCGGAGACCCTCGCAATTCCCCTGACTGAGTTTTCTTTGTTACTGCTACGGTAGAACATAGAGTCGGTTTTAGTGATCAGTGAAAAAAGGTTCAAATGCTTTGTAGAAACAAAATGATGGTACAAACCAAAGCGTAAATAAGATCGTTGTAAGCAACCAATTTAGCTGTAGATCAAACAGAAAATACAGCAATGAAACATTAAATGTATGCATCATGAGATCACCTAGTTTGAATGTCGATAAGGTTCTGCAACGAGAAAGTTACGTTCTAGCCCATGTTGTACAGAATTGGCTGCAAGGTTCTGATCTTCAAGATACTGAATGTATTTTGCATATTGTTCTGCGGTCATCTTGGGAACAGTTTGCGAAGTATTTTGTTGACCAGAAACCGTACTATTTGCCGTAGTATTTGCCGTAGTATTTGCCTGATTATCGAATGCATTTTGCTGTCCTTGTACGAAGTAATTAAACGGTCTGTCACCAGCTATAATCTTTTTACAATCATCTTGAGAAACATCTAACTTGGTTCCCTGTTGTGAATAGCCTTGCAGCTTGCCATTCTTAGTTGTCATACAGCCCGCCAAGACTGGTTTAGCAGTGACTTGATACTGTATTGAGTTCTGAATGTCGTCATTGTCGAAAGGCTTATTTGGATTGTATTTAACAACGATTGAATTCATATCATTTTGAGTTTTAGCAAGCATGTCATCATTGTTCTTTTTAAGATAAGTCGGGTCATAAGCTTCACGGCATTGTTCAGGCGTCCACTTGAATTGATCGACACATTGTTTCATTTTTGCTTGAACATCGGGAGTGAGCGTCGGATCTGGAGCAGTCTTGTTCGGTTGTTCATTAGAAGATTGTTTTTGATTGCTTGATGTCGCTTGTATCTTGTTTGGGTCAGAGCCTTGTTTGATTAGATAGATTGCAGGTATCAATGCAAGTAAGAGCGTGATAACTACAGCTACAATACCTTTGTTGAAATAACTGCGTTTGTGATGCACGGCATCTGGTTTGATTGATTCATAAAAACCATATAAGTCTGTCGGATGTTGCCAAACATATTTTTCGAACGGAAACATCTTTTTAGTCTTTGTAATATTCGTTTCTGCTTCATGCCAGATGTAAACGCGAGCTGTTTTATCACCAGTTTTCTCCAGGTGAATGTGCTCATTGACCAGACCCAATACATCCTGATTAAGAAAACGTGCACGTTGAGTAATACACCAAATCTCAATACCCCGCTTTCGCATTGTTGTTAGGTCTAGAATCTGTTTATCACGTTTAGAATTATGACGGCTAAACAGTTCTTTATATTGAACTTCATCAAAGATAATCAGTGAGTTATCTTCTACATTTCGCCAGTCAAAATCCGGGGGAACGACAGTTACACCTGTATGTTTAATGCCCGTAATGTCGGTATAGACGAGTCGATCTGGTGTTAAATTCTTGAGCTTGAACAATTGCTCAACTGTCCAGAGTGTTTTACCAGTACCAATACCGCCTGTAATTAATCTAAATGTACTCATTTTAGTTTCACCAATTTAACCGAAGCATTGAGCGTGAGACGAAATACAACAGCACCAATGATCATTGAAAATGCGATATGAAATCCTGAAAGTGCAAGCAGTGCGATTGCGTCAGATGCCATAGAATTAGCTTGCTGTTGAAGTCTTGATATATAGACGTTGAGTGCAGTCAAAATACCCGCAGTTGATGCAAGACCAAGACCCGCACCTAAGAGCATTGTTTTAACTGATTGTTTAAGAAGGTATTCACCCACCAAAGTTAAGATACGCCACATTTTTACTCTCCTCGTCCCATCCAAACACCTGATGCGATCAGGAATGCCATGATGGCGCCAGCAGCGAGAACAAAAGGTTTTACGTTTTCAGCCATCGTGCACCAAGATGTGAAATCCGAGCCAATGGCAGTTGTCTGGCCATTGATGGAAACGGTATTTGCATTAGCAGAGAATGGACAGTAACCAGACCAAGATAAATATTGGGTATTTGGAATATCTGGAACAGTTTCATCGATAGAAACTTTATTATCGTTGTTCGGTAAATTTGGTTCTTCTTTGACAAAGTCATTTAGCTCTTTCGCTTTATCATTGAGTTCGTCTAATTTGTCATTTGTTTGCTGAGCTTTTTTATTTAAATCATCCAGTTTTTTATTGGTGTCTTTGCCGTTTTGATTAATTTCATCAAGCTTGGAATTAGTTATACCAAGCATATCAGTGACTGATTTAAAGCCATCTGCAATCTGTGATTTCATGTCATTCAATGATGATTTAACATCATTGATTGCACTTGTCAGTGATGTCTTTAAATCTGTAATTGATGTTTTAAGTGATGTACCTAACGCATTAACTGCGCTAATAATTCCCGCTGCATCAAAATTGACTGTGACTGATGCTGAACCTCCAGCACCACCAGATCCACCTGCACCACCTGAGCCTCCAGCACCACCAGATCCACCTGCACCGCCATTACCACCGCCTGACCCAGAACCACCAGAACCGCCTGCACCACCACCAGCGCCAGCACCGCCATTGGCACCCGAACCACCATCACCGCCAGAACCGCCATTAGCACCGACACAGTTAATAGTATTGCCTGAAACTGTACAGTTACCCGTACCACCGCTTGAACCACCTGTACCCGAACCAGAGTCACCACCCGAACCAGAGTCACCACCCGAACCACCATCACCGCCTTGAAAATTGGGAACAGGTGTTGATGGTTTAGTATCTGTATTTGGACATGAAGAATCTTTGACAGGGTCACCAAAGACTAGATGCATCGATGGGTCATCACCAGCCATAGCAGGCCCTTTGTATCTACAACCTTGATAACATGCTGTTTGTGATGAGATTGCTTGAGAATAAGATACAGTTTGTTCATATGTCCAAGAATGCCAGCCAGGGACAGAAATAGGGGTCGATGTAACTGTAGATGGGCAAGAAGTTGATAAGGTTACTGTTCCGAAACCACCTCCAGCTCGTTGACAAGCCGAATTATTAGCAGTGATATTTCCGCTGGGAGAAGCAGAGTCAGGATATTTGCTGTTCTGTGTATTCCACAGATTTACACAAGCTTGAATTGCTGTTGAACCAGTTACAGAGCCACTTGAATTTGTTGCAACGTAGTCAGCGAATACATGAGAAGCAAAAGTACTTATTATTATAAAAAACAGATATTTGATTAATCTCATCGCTTAGCCCTCAGATTAAGCAATGATGATGAGGAATCCGATCAATGCTGCAATTAGGTAGAGTAGGTTCATTTAATTAACCTCATATAGAAAACCTACCCATACGAATATGAGTAGGTAATTGGAATCAGCGACCGATGAATCCGAGAATCTTGCGATAACCCCACATCATCAATGACGGTGTCGCTTTAATTGCAAAGACACCAGCAGCAGCAGCACCAAGACCGCCGATGGCTAATGTGCCAATATCAACATCACCGTCAGCAGCTTTGGCAGCAGTAGCACCCAACACGGCAACTGATGTCACTGCTGCAATGTTGGTTAACTGGTCAATGCGATGTTGGGTTTTGGTTTTTGGTGCATATTGAACTTGTTGTTCGTTGTTTTGATTTTCCATAGTGTTACTCCCAGAGCGTTATGCTCTATCTTCGATGAACTTAAGTAGGGCTCTATAGCCCCAACAGGTTAGCCAGAAAACAACCACCTCAGTTATGATCTGGTTGATGTCTGACCTTGAAAGTTGGTTCAACTCGTCAAGCCATGAGACTTGCAAAATTGACCATTGCAAGCATTGGTTTGTGGCTTGATCAACTAAATCACATACCTTTGCCATTTCTTTGAATCCTTACGTAATAGCGGAATTTCATTCGCTGATAAGCTTTGAACAGCATGTAAAACTGTGCTGCTATACCAAGCAGAAAATAAAACCAGACTATGTACGTCATTGTTATTTGTCCCGATGTATAAATAAGCCAATAATGAACGCGATCATTGCAGCGCAAATGATGAGTACAAGTAGCCAGTCTGCTGATGTCATGATCTACCCCTTGCACTGGTAATAATGAACACAATACTCAGCATGAACGCTGAATGTTTGACCGCATTTCTTGCATTTATATAGAGCTTGTGTCATTATCATTATTACCGTAAGTTATTGATTTATTTACATATTATACATTATACGAATCTATGTATTGTAAGTCATTGATATACAATGACTTATTGTTTTAAATTATCTTTTTTGGTTGTGGTAATTCAACAGATACAACAACATATTTGATTGATTTACCAGTAGTTACCATGTCAAACGTGATATCCGCTTCAATTGGAAAATCAGACTGTTTGAACTGGCGAAGCAAAGCTATATTTGATGAATCCTGCCAATTGAAAGTCTCACAACCATTGCCGATTGCATTACCTTGAGATAAATCCATTGGGATTTCACAATACAAAGCAACATGGTCATAGTGACGGTTTGAACCGTCAGACGGTTTAAAGTCGACAGCCTTAGCACCTAGAATTTTTACTTTAGATGTATGCATTACATTCTCCGAGCAGTTATAAGCACATGATCCAGCCGTTTTGGATATGCAAGCGGATCAGAGCATGAAATTAAATTGATGAGTTCTTCAGGTTCGAATACTTCTTTGAAGATGTTGATATATTTGCCATATTGATGTTTTAGATTCTCAATGGCAGTCTGGAAATTGATTTGAGCAGTTTTAGAAATTGTCTCAATACGTTCTGGTTGAAGATGTTGAGCTAAATCACGGAAACATGGATATGCAGCTATAAAAAACTCGCTTGGAGCTAGCAACATATCGAACGGTAATACACGATCAATGGACTTAAATTCGACCTCAGCACGTTGCCAATTGTCGTTAGGATCACCCTCAGCGCGTCCCTTTTCGTATAATCTCAAATACTTGCCTGAGTCACGGCTACCAATGCATAGCGTTCTACCTTTACCATTTGGTCGACGCCAGTTGCCTTTATGCTCAATGTTTGGGGCACGGTTTCCAAGTTGAAAACCCCCTAACCCATCTTGCATATTTCCCCAGTCCACACTGATATGTTTACCTTCGAAATCATCGTGAGCTATATCGACACGCGTCAATTTAGGACGTTTAGCTTTAGTCACCAAGAAATTGTAAAGCCTTAATTCCCAACCAGATTTGGCAAAATTACAGCCACGACCATTGATCATGATCAAGACCGTATTTCTTTGGCCACCTATACAGATGAAGCCGAAATCTTCACCAAGTACATAACTTTGCTGATAAAAGTTAAGCCCAGAGTTACGGCAAGATGAAGTAG
>NZ_KB849628.1:202441-795217 GCF_000368685.1 Acinetobacter baylyi DSM 14961 = CIP 107474
GTTATGTGCCACAAGAAATTGATTATTAATCATTTTAATAATCAACATTATCTAAATCTCTAGCTTTTCAGACATCTTTGTCCAGAATCTTAACCAATGATTTGCATAGTCCTCAGCAAGTAAATATAAATGATTAAAATTTTCAACATCTAAAGCTTGTGTAAGTAAAGTCCATATATCATCCTGGTGATTATCATCATTAGCTAAATTTTCTCCATTACCCACCAAACCATGACATGCATAATATCCTTCTGTAAGCTCAGAACCATAGTTTGCTATATTTACAGAAAGCGCCTCACTATAAGCAATAACTTGCTGTTCTGTAATTGCAAGAATCAGCAATAATTCTTGATAATCAAATAAATAATGCTTGATGAAATTTTGAATGTTTTTTGCTTCAATATCTGCTTGTTCTTCATCAATTGGAGCAATTCTTAGTTGCTCTAGCAAATTTATAAAATAAGCCAAATGCGATTTGTTTGGTGAGCTTAAAGCCAAATTGTGAGTATTAAATCCCAACTCATCGATCAGGTTTAAAGATAAAAGATATCTAGCATGCACTTTAGCCAATATTCTTTTTTCATCTTGAATATTCTTATTTCTTTCAAGAACATGACAGTTATAAATCAGAATACTAAGAGCATCTGTAAAAATTTTTACAATCGCAATGAAGTAATGACTATGTATCTCTTTTAATTGAATAAGATTAAGCTCTTTATTCTTAAGTTTGGCTAAAATAGGATGCTTAAATAACGAATGGTTTTCAATGTGTGTCTTAATATTGTGTATACATACTTGATTTTTTTCCCAACTGCCCTTCTCGAGTGAATTTTTGACGAAATTTAACGCTTCATGACGAGCGTCCTCTGATTGAGTAAATGAGAAATTATTCATCGTCAGGTTTCTATTTTGCATACAGAATAGCTTGTATATTAATGAATAATATACGGTTAATCCACAAAAATATAACATTTAATAAAATTTTAATTATCAAAACCTTATATCAAATTTTCAACTAAATTGCTTCATCTGAAAGTATTAATTTTAATATAAGTACAACCAAAACTGTAATTAAAAAGATTATTCTGTTCTGCTAGACTAAAATCTAATTTTTTTTCCTATTTTTCATTGAACTATAAACTTCAATGCTATAATGAATTTGCTCAAGTTTCATCTCATATGAAATCTTTCACTAAAATGACCATGTATACACAAATGTCTTTGGCAGGAACTTTTAAACATGTCGAAAAAAGATGACATTATCAATACCGCCTTGCGTCTTTTCAACTCTAACAGTTACAACTCTGTTGGAATTGATCGGATCATCCTAGAATCAGGTGTTGCCAAGATGACATTTTATAAATATTTTCCATCAAAAGCGAAATTGATTGAAGAATGCTTAAATCAACGTAATATGAATTTACAAGAATCCTTGACCGCTTCTCTAGAGGCGTGTGATCCAAATTCTCCATTAGATCGAATTAAAGCAATTTATATGTGGTACTCGGCATGGTTTCATACGGATGACTTTAACGGCTGTATGTTTCAGAAAGCGGTTGAAGAGATTTTTAAAATTTATCCTTCTACTATCAAACCTGCAATTGAGTATAAAGAATGGCTAACTGAACGCATTCTTGAATTACTTGATCAAATGAAAATTAAAAATCCTGAACATCTTGCTACATTGCTGGTCAGTATTTTAGATGGTATGACCATGCATGCCCAAATTGACAAACACTCGGTTAATATTAATGAATATTGGTCACGCGTCGAAAGATTAATTAAATTTGAGCTACCAAAAGACTAAAAAAATAAGCGTGACTGCTATTATTTTTATCTTCACGCTTGCGTCTGAAGTCCTCTTTACTGACCATTAAAATTACTTTTGATGGTCAGTAATTACATGTAAATGAACTTTACACTTATTATCAGATCTAATACAGACCTGTCTGTTGCATTATATCCTATTTTAAAATATTTAAGATGAATTTTACTTGTGTTAACCATGAATAGAATTCATCTCTATATAAAATTGATGTCAGCTTAGCTTATTTAGATATTTAAAATATATACACTCCTCATAAGTTTTAGACTTATAATTCAGACTTTCAAATGTTTAGAGATCTGTAAATGAGTAAAGAGCTTGAAATAGATTTAATTCGTCAATCTGCTGATGCAGTGGTTACTATATTAAAATCTCTAGCTAATACAGATCGGCTACTTATTTTGTGTTATTTGGCAAAACAAGAATTAAATGTTTCTCAAATTGAGGAAAAGACCAATATTACTCAACCTACTCTATCACAACAATTAATGATGCTTAGAAAAAGTGACGTGGTTCATACTCGCCGTGACGGCAAGCAAATTTTTTATTCAATTAAAGATGAAAAATTAATTATTGTTCTATCAACTTTATATGAACTATATTGCCCTCAATAAATATTTCTTATTTTAAAGTATGGATATTGCGCTAGATAGCCATCTTAAGCCGAGAAAAGTAAATACTTAGCCTTAAAACCAGTGTAAATTGATCTAAAAACAAGCAACTTTGCAAAAAAAAATTATGCTTTTCTGAAGTTATGTATAAAATAGCGACCTTATTTTCTTTTGGCCGATTAAGCTTGTAGGCTACACTTTATGTTTTCAATATTATTGCGCTTAAGCCTAGTAACCAAGATTTTTATTGCGATTATTTTGGGCTTTGTTGTAGCTTTTCTTTTTCCAAATATGACGCCATACTTTAGTATTTTTGGTGAAATTTTCATCAAAGCGTTAAAGGCTGTAGCCCCCATTTTGGTATTTGTACTCGTTATCTCATCGATTGCCAATTTTAATGTTGAGCAAAGTGCCAAGAATTTTAAGCCTATTCTTTTTCTTTATATTGTCAGTATGCTTTTTGCAGCATTTAGTGCAGTAATTGCAGATTTATTATTCCCCACTACACTTGTACTTGCTTCATCTGCAGATCAGGCATTTCAACCGCCTGGTAGTTTAAATGATGTCCTTAAAAATCTGATACTAAGCTTTGTGTCCAATCCTGTTGTTGCCCTTAGTGAGGCTAACTTTATTGGTATTCTTGCTTGGGCAATCATTTTGGGTACAGCTTTTAGACATAGCACTCAGGCTACAAAAACTGTATTACAAGATTGTGCTGATGCTATCGGAAAAGTGATTCATTTGGTGATCAGTTTTGCCCCTATTGGTATTTTTGGATTAGTGGCCGTAACATTTGCTCATTCTGGGATCGAAACTTTAAAAAGTTATTCTCATTTGTTACTTGTTTTGTTAGGTACAATGTTCTTTATGGCGCTTATAGTCAATCCGATTATGGTGGCGTGTGTCATTAAGAAAAATCCTTATCCACTGGTCTTTAAATGTTTAAGAGAAAGTGGGATCACTGCATTCTTTACACGTAGTTCTGCTGCCAATATACCTGTCAATCTGGACTTAGCTCGCAGATGTGGCGTAGATGAATCTACAAGTAATGTAATTATCCCGTTAGGTTCTACCGTTAATATGTGTGGTGCAGCCATTACAATCACTGTATTAACATTGGCGACAGTCAATACCTTAGGAATTTCAGTTGATATCTGGACTATGTTGATTCTATGCGTAGTTGCAAGTATTTCTGCATGTGGTGCTTCTGGTGTTGCTGGGGGATCATTACTCTTAGTGCCTGTAGCATGTAGCTTATTTGGAATTTCTTCTGATATTGCCATGCAGGTGGTGGCGATTGGGATGGTCATTAGTGTTTTACAGGATTCGACTGAGACAGCACTTAACTCTTCTACAGATGTATTATTTGTGATTGCGGTTGATCAGGCATCTAAGACGTAATACATTTAGCTCAGTTATTTTCAATCTACGGTTTTAAAATGCCACTGCAAAGCTTACCAAATTGGGTTCAGTTTGCTGTATTTTTACTTGCGATGAACGCGGGCATGATTAATGTTTTAGCATTAATTACGGTATTACATCAGTCAATATCCCATATGACTGGAAATGTAAGCATGCTCGCTATGGATCTGGCGAAGTGGCAACCCAATCATATTCTTTATTTATTATTGGTCATTATTTGCTTTGTGGTCGGTTCGTTTTATAGTGGTTTTATTCTGGGCAATAGCCAGTTTAAACTAGGCCGTCGTTATGGCATCCCACTTAGTCTTGTATCGCTTTTTATTTTTATATCGTGGTTGCTTTTGCCGTATTTCCCTCGTTATGGCTTACTATGGGCATGTGTCGCAATGGGCATACAAAATGCAATGGTCAGTCATTATAAAGGCACTATTATTCGTACGACACATTTGTCAGGTGTTCTCACAGATATTGGTTTATCACTCGGGTACAAAGCACGAGGTTTACCATTAGATAAACGTCGTATTACCTTACACGTTTTGATTTTGCTCGGTTTTTTTCTTGGTGGAATAATTGTTGCTGTTATATATCCTCATCTACACTTAGAAGCTTTTCTGATTCCAACCTTACTTAGTTTGATCCTGAGTATTGCATATTGGATTATTTATTTTCGTCATTCTTCAAGTTATCAATAAATCTGGATTGAAATTATGGTTAAAAATGCACTTCAGGCTCAGCTATTAAAAGCAGGTTTGGTCGACAATAAAAAGGCAAAGAAACTCACCAAGCAAGCCCAACATGAGCATCGTACTGGACAAAGTAATGAAGCGGAACTCAAAGCAAATATTGAGAAGGCTCAGCAAGATAAATTACAAAAAGATCAGAATTTAAATCAGGAAAAGCAAAAAGTTCTGGAGCAAAAAGCCTTAGTTGCATCAATTATCCAAATGATTAAACAACACAGAATTAAAGAAATTGAAGGCGAAATTGCTTATCAGTTTATTGATAATAATAAGATCAAAAAGATCTATATTTCTCAACAAGTCTATAATGCGCTTGTTTCTGGCTCTTTGGTTATTGCAAAAGATCAGGACAGTTATGCGTATTTACCTAAACCACTTGCAGATAAAATCAATCAAAAAATGGAAGGTTTTATTTTAGTAAATAACTCAGAAAAAAATAATGAAACCACCGAAGAGGAAGATCCGTATGCAGATTACGTGATTCCAGATGATCTGATGTGGTAAGTCTAACTTTGTCAATGAATTTACAATGGATGTTGTACAGTTTTATTGTCAAAACGTAAAAAAAGGTTTTATAAAATAATATATTGATTCTTAAGCCTTTACACTTATCACAATTTTAAATATGAAAGGTGTAGAGGTTTTGGATTTTTTAAAATTCATTCATGATGTGGAAAGATGGATTGACCAATATCCATGGCTTGAGATGCTCACTTCCCTATCTATTTTAATTTTATTGGCGATTTTAGCTAATTTCATAGCAAAGCAAATCGTTGTACGGGGAATACGAAAAGCAATTAGTAAGATTAAGTTCTTAAACCAGTCTATTTTTGCTCAACATAGTGTCATCAAACGAATCGCAAATATTGTTCCTGCGATTGTCATTATGAATGGTATTACTACCGTTCCACATTTATCTGAAAAATTTATTATTTTTACCCAAATGGGTGCTCAGGCATTTATCTTCTTAACCATTGCCCTAGCAATTAGTGAATTTCTCAATATTTTTAATCTGGTTTACCAACGAAATCCAAATTCTAAAAACAAACCGATTAAGGGCTATTTACAGCTTGTTAAGCTGATGATTTTTATTGTCTGCGCTTTAATGGTATTGGGTACTTTCCTGAAAAAGGATGTCTTTACCTTACTGGCAGGTTTTGGTGCGATGGCCACAGTTCTAATGTTGGTGTTTCAAAATACCATATTATCGTTGGTGGCCAGCGTACAAATTTCATCCTATGACATGGTACGTATAGGTGATTGGATTGAAATGCCTTCACTGAATGCAGATGGCGATGTCATTGATATGTCATTACATACCGTCACTGTACAAAATTTCGATAAGACTTTTACCACTATCCCAACCAATAAGCTCATTACCGATACCTTTAAAAATTGGCGTGGCATGAGTCAAGCGGGTTGCAGACGTATTAAACGCTCTTTATTTATTGATCAAAGCAGTGTTCATTTTATGTCTGAAACTGAGCAGGAAAAGTTGAAAAATTTCATTCTTTTGAATCAGTATCTTGATCTTAAAAAATCAGAAATCACCTCGTTTAATCATCAATTAAGTAATCAATCTTTATACAATCAGCGCCGTCTGACTAATTTAGGAACGTTTCGTGCTTACATTGAGTTTTATTTGAGACAACATAGTGGAATTGCACAAAATCAATCGCTTATGGTTCGTCAGTTGCAGCCTACAAGCGAAGGTTTACCCTTAGAAATCTACGCATTTACCAATACCACAGCATGGGTCGCCTATGAGGCTATTCAATCTGATATTTTTGATCATTTATTGGCAATTATTCCAGAGTTTGGACTAAAAATTTACCAAGCACCCTCTGGGGCAGATTTTAAATTATTATCTAGTTCGATTGTCTCAGAAGAAAATACAAATTTATAAGATAAAATCCGCTACAGTAAATCGTTAGGAAGATGGCTGCACATCGTTATTTGGCAGCCATCTTACAAAGATTAAACCACTTAAGACAATAACTGCAACAATCATAAAAATAACTGGGCCTGTATACATTTGCCAGAATTGCCCTGCCAGAATACTCCCAGATGCTACGCCTAAGCCCCACATGGTGCTATATAACGCCTGCCCCCGTCCTTGCTGCTGTGCCGAAAAGTTTTTAAAGATTACTCGCATTGCAATCAAATGAAATAAACCAAAACTGAATGAATGCATGGTTTGTGCCGAAAACTGTCCCCAAAAATCAGTCGCAAAATAGCCAGAAATCCACCATCGCAGACTGGTTATAACAAGACAAATACTTACCAGTGTGCGTAATGAATATCGCTTAAACAAAATATGTGCATAGGCGAACATAATAATTTCGCCAATTACACCTACCGCCCATAAACCGCCAATTTGGATAGTTGAAAAACCTGATTCTTTTAGAAAATTACTATAAAAACTATAAAATGGCGCATGGGAAAACAACAAAATAAATTCAATAATAAAAAAGCCAAATACAATGGGTCGTTTTAAAATAGGTAATAATGGTTCTAAAGCGCGTTGTGCTGCGGGTGCACGTTGTGGTTCTTTAATTTGAAATGACCAGATGAAGGCCAAAAAGGAAATACATAGTAGTAGAATGGGCAGCATCGATACGGGAATAATTTCTAACAAAGCTCCAATACCAAATACACTTGTGATAAAACCCACAGAACCCCATTTTCGAACTTTTCCATATAATTCATTGCGTTTATCTGCTAACCAAAATAATGTTACACCTTCAAACTGGGCAAGAATGGCATTTTGAAAAAAACTGAAAATCAGCATTAATAATGCAATCGATTGTAAACTCTTTGAAATTACGAAAATTGCCAACCAGATGCACGCTTCCATCCATGTCGCAATACGCACTAGCAGCATCCTTTTGCCAGTCTTATCTGCCACCCAGCCCCATATAAATGGCGCAAAAAATCGTGTAATGATGGCAATCGAAGAAAGTAAACCAATCTCTTTATAGTTGAATCCCTGATTTTCTAAATAAAGGCTCCAATATGGCATGAAGGTTCCGACAATGGCATAGTAAAAGAAGTAAAATCCGCCAAGTTTAGTCGTAATTGGAAGCTGTAACACTTACATTTGTCCTTGCTTAATTTTCAGCAATTAAAGAATTGTCATTCATATAGATCATTAGAATTGTGCAACCTATACTTTTATAAACTTTTCGTTGAGCACAAATACTTTGGATGAATATATGCCCAAAAATTGGTTTATAAAATCTCACGTGGATTATGCCAGATCAGCTCTACATCCAATACGAATTTTTCAGATAGCTCATCTTTAATAGATTAGAATAATTTAGGCATGAATTAATTATTCTTATTTATGTATTTTAAAAAATCTAAGATGTAAGGTCTGATTTACAGATGTTCAAACTGAATGACATTCTTTTTTTATACGTTTTGGCGTACACTTTGGTATAGGCCATATCTATATTCGGTTGATGCTGAGTATAGGGTCAACTCATTTCTAGACTTATATTTTTGTAATTTAATCAATTATATAAAAAGATTTTATTTTGTCATTTAGGAAAAAGTATGCTGCTGCGTTGGTTTGAAAAATTAGTCGATCCCTATCCAAATCATGGATTAAAACAACCTTTACCAACCAGTTTTTTTTCTTTTATATGGAATTCAACACGTGGCGTTCGACCATATCTGTTGGTTTTGATTGCCTGTACTGCGGGTGCAGCAACTTTTGAAGCACTATTGTTTTCAAAAATTGGACATCTTGTAGACTGGTTAAGTACAAGCCAGCCGAGTACATTTTTAGATCATCATAAACACAATCTTATTCTTTTGGCGAGTGTACTATTTGCCAATATTTTCTTTGTTTGTCTTCAATCCATCGTTAAACATCAGATTTTGTATAGTAGCTTCCCAATGAGATTGCGTTGGCAGTTTCATAACCTCTTATTGCAACAAAGTCTCGATTTTTTTCATAATGATTTTGCAGGGCGACTCTCTGCAAAAGTCATGCAAACTGCTCTTGCTATCCGAGAATTTTGGATGATTCTAGGTGACATGCTGGTCTATGTCACCATCTATTTCATTACGATTAGCGTCGTATTGGGTAATATCTCCGCATTGCTACTCATTCCTTTAGGCATCTGGTTGAGTTTATTTATCTTAAGTGCCTGGTTTTTTATTCCGCGTCTTTCTAAAGTTTCTCAAGAACAGGCAGATGCACGTTCAATCATGACAGGTCGTGTAACGGATGCCTACACCAATATCCAGACAGTCAAACTATTTGCACATGCGGGTCGTGAAAGTAAATATGCCAAGCAATCTATGATTGAATTTATGGATACTGTATTCAGACAAATGCGTTTGGGAACATTGTTTGAAATTAGTACTACAATTTTAAGCGCTGTTTTATTTATTGGCGTAATTGGTACGGCTGTGTGGTTATGGATGAACGGGCAAGCAGCACTTGGTGTAATTGCAGCAACAACAGCCATGATTTTAAAACTTAATAGCATGGCCGAATTCATGATGTGGCAAATGTCCATGCTTTTTGAAAATGTCGGAACCATTCAGGATGGTATGCGCACACTTGGTCGCCCAGTCACCATTCAGGATAAGCCCGAAGCGAAACCTTTAAATGTTCAATCTGGTGAAATTCGTTTTGAAAATGTCAGTTTTGCCTATAATGAAAAAAATGTGATTAATCATTTCAATCTCACCATTCGCCCAGGAGAAAAAATTGGTGTCGTTGGTCGTTCAGGTGCCGGTAAATCTACTCTGATTCAATTACTACTGCACTTTTATGATTTAAATGAAGGTAAGATTTTGATTGATGGACAAAATATTAATGATGTAACTCAGGATAGTTTACGCGCTAATATTGCTCTGGTAACTCAAGACACTTCTTTATTGCATCGCACAGTTGCAGAAAATATCAAATATGGTAAGCCAGATGCCACAGACGATGAAATGAGAATTGCTGTAGACAAAGCTCAGGCCAGCGAATTTATTCCACAGCTGAGCGACCTACGTGGGCGCAAGGGTTATGAAGCCTATGTAGGAGAGCGTGGTGTAAAACTCTCTGGTGGTCAGCGTCAACGTATTGCAATCGCACGTGTATTTTTAAAAGATGCACCAATCCTGATATTGGATGAAGCAACCAGTGCTCTGGATTCAGAGGTAGAAGCCGCAATTCAATCTAGTCTAGATGCATTGATGGATGGAAAAACAGTTATTGCGATCGCACATCGTTTATCTACTATTGCTCAGATGGATCGATTGATCGTGCTCGATCAGGGAAATATTGTCGAGCAAGGTACGCATGATGAACTCATTGAAAAAGATGGTTTGTATGCTCATTTATGGAAAAGACAGACGGGTGGCTTTTTAGTCGATGAGTTTGAAATTGAGGAAAAACAATAATGTTGTATCTTGAAGATCTTAAAATTGGCGATCGTTTTATAAGTCGTGATTATGAAATGACCCTAGAAGAAATTAAGCAATTTGCCAGCCTGTATGATCCACAACCTTTTCATCTAGATGAAGAAAAAGCCAGTAAACATCCTATTTTCAAAGGTATCGCAGCAAGTGGCTGGCATACTTCAGCCGTTACCATGCGACTTTGGACAGAATGCTTTCCTGTCGCTGGAGGGCTGATTGGCTCTGACTCTAATTTACGATGGCCACGCCCGACTCGACCAGGCGATAAAATTCATGTCGAAGTAGAAATAGCATCCATTACTTTATCAAAAACCAAGCCTGATCGTGGAATTGTGAGCTATATCACACAAGCGTTAAACCAATATGGAGATGTTTTATTGATCTCCACAACCAAGATTGTTGTATTTAAAAGACATCCTGAAATGTAGAGATATCGCTTTGTCTAACAATTTTTATTTTTTTTAATTCAAATTCATGCCAAGATATTTCATAGATAACTGCAATATATTGGTCAAAGCAACGGATCGCGAATGAAAATAAACTCAGCCCGTCAAGAACAAGGAATACCAGGTGTTTATGGATTATTATTATTAGATGTTGTATCTCGCTGGGGTTATAACGATGAAACTTTATTTGCGCCTTTCCATTTAAGTAGCGAACAATTGGCTGATCCCGAATATCGTATTCCAATTCATATTGCTAACGAACTGGTTAAACATGCCTTAAAACTGACTGGTGAAAGTACGCTTGGCTATCACCTTGGCAATCAGATGCGTATTTCCATTCATGGATTTATTGGGTACGCCATTATGACTGCTCATGATATTACCGATGCATTGGCCTTAGCGACTCGTTTTATACAGTTGCGTATGCCCTTTTTACAGCTTTATTTTTCAACCTTTGGCCCTAAAGCAACTTTGCAGCTACAGTGCGACTTCGATCTTGAACCTTTACGCACCGAAATTATTTTAAGTCTTACTATTGGCATTATGAGCATGGCAAAAGCATTAACGGGTTGTGATGAATTAACAGGTGAAGTTGATCTTGATTTTGAAAAACCAGAAGGTTTTAACAAGTATTTAGAGAAAATGAATCTAAATATGCGTTTTGATCAACCCCATCTCATTTCAAGTTTTGATAAGCATTATTTAGGGTTAAAAATGGTGAATGCTGACCCAATTGCCAGTCAGATTGCAATCAATCAATGCGAAACAGAACTTTCTGCTTTGGGTGAACGCCGTCGTTTGGCTATGCGGGTGCGTGATATCTTAACTCATTCTGAACAGCACTATCTAAGTATCGAAAATGTAGCAGATTTGCTGCATATGTCTGATCGTACCCTAAAACGCCAGCTTGCGGCTGAAGGTACATCATTTTCGACATTGGTTGATGAAGTTCGTTATCGACATGCTACATCGTTATTGTCCCGGACAGATTATAGTCTGGAACAGATCGCAGATGAATTAGGTTATTCTGATGTAGCCAACTTTAGTCGTGCCTTTAAACGCTGGAGTGGTCGAAGTCCAAGTAATTGGCGTAAAGACCCTTACCTATAAACTTTTATTTTGAATCAAAAACCTGTATAAACCTATCAAAATCAATAAAATTGAATGTTGAGGAGCTGCCATGAATCATCCTTCAGAATTGAAGTATGCAACTACCCATGAATGGGTACGAATTGAAGGTGATCTTATCGTCACTGGAATTAGTGATCATGCACAAGATGCCTTAGGCGATCTTGTCTATGTAGAAGTTCCTGAAGTAGGGAGCCATATGACTGCTGGCACACAAGCTGGCGTGGTTGAGTCTGTAAAAACAGCTTCAGACATTCATGCACCAGTATCGGGTACAGTGGTTGAAGTCAATACTGCACTGGAAGATGATCCAGACTTTATCAATGACGAACCTTATGGCAAAGGCTGGATTTATAAAATGAAACCAGACAACATCGCAGACGTAGATCAACTTCTCTCCAATACCGATTACGAAGCTGGTTTATAAAAGATGTACTCTCCCTTATGATTTGAGGGAGAGTTTTAGCGCTTTAAGCTGATTGGCGTAAAGGACATTGTGCGAGTTGATCAGCCATTTCTAAAAGTAAATTCTCTGTCTTCTCCCACCCAAGGCAACCATCAGTCACAGATTGGCCATAGGTTATGTCGCATGAAATCTTCTGATTTCCATCGACCAAATGGCTTTCCAACATCACACCTCGAACATCACTTTCAATTCTTTCTGCAATGATTTGTCGAAGTACTTGCGGTTGTTTCATCGGATCTTTTGAACTATTGCCATGACTACAGTCAATTACAAGCGCAGGTAATTCGCCCTTATGTTTTGCTCTAATATTCGAAATGGACTGAATATCATAATTTGGTCCATCATTTGCTCCACGCAAGATCAAATGCGGCAGTGGATTCCCAGAACTTTGTAAAATTGCAGGCTGGCCAAGCTGACTCATCCCTAAAAACTGATGTTCATTTTGTGCAGATTGAATGGCATCCAATGCGATCTGAATCGAACCATCAGTACCATTTTTAAAACCAATTGGAAACGGCATATGACTTGAAATTTCACGATGAATCTGAGATTCACTGGTACGTGCCCCAATAGCTCCCCAAGCCAGTAAATCATCAAAATAGCCAGTCGCCATTGGGCTTAAAATTTCACTGGCAATTGGAAGCCCCATTTCAATAATTTGCAAATATAATGCGCGAGATTTTTCTAAACCCAGCTGTAAATCTGATGAACCATCAAGATTTGGATCGTATAAAAAACCCTTCCAGCCAATTGTTGTACGTGGTTTTTCGAGATAAGCACGCATCACTAAAAAAATCTGATCTTTAACTTGATCTTGTAATTTGACAAGCCTTTGTGCGTATTGCAGCGCAGAAACAGGATCATGAATCGAACATGGACCAGTTACGACCAAAAGCCGTGAATCTTTGCCAGCAAGGATATTTTGAATGGTTTGACGATGCTCTGCGATCTGCTCTAAAAAAATGGGAGCAAGCGAATATTTTGCTTTTAATTGCTGTGGCAAGCTAAGTGTAATTTCTTTTGTCGTATTTTTCTGGATCAATGTATTAAGCGCGTTCATTTCATATTCCTTTGGGCTGTCTCAATCAGCCCGATCATTTATTTGAGCAATGAGGATCTATTCAGTTGAAGATGTTGATTAAAGTAAAAGTAATCCACGTTGCTAAAATATGAAGTTGCTAGGTTAAACATGGTCATTCTCCAATTAAAGTAATAATAAACAGACATAAAAAAACCTGATCGGGGTTGCCGATCAGGTATTAACTTGATGGGCAACCTTTTTGTTGCCCGAATGCAGTCAGGCAACTAACTAAATTGCCAAAAATAAAAGTAAGCGTTGTTGATCATTGGTTGTTTTAACATGTCTGTTTCAATCAGATAAAACGTATCTTGTTAACTAACATACGCGTTGTTTGAGTATTTGACAAGCGTTTATCGACGATTTTTAGCGTTTTTATTGAACTGATTAATACTTTAACCAGCATCATAAGCAGTCATCTTGCTGAAGACTTCATCTAATGATGCTCTTTCATAAGATTGAACATCTCAGTGACCACTCGTCCCTGAGATGTTCATAAATAAAAATCAGGATGAATATATATCCATTCTAAAAATGAATTACGCTACGAATAGACTTACCTTCATGCATTAAATCAAATGCATGGTTAATTTCATCCAGCGGCATGGTATGCGTAACAAATGGCTCAAGCTGGATGTCGCCTTTCATTGCATCTTCAACCATTTTCGGAAGCTGACTACGCCCTTTGACACCACCAAAAGCAGTCCCCAACCATTTACGTCCTGTAACGAGCTGAAAAGGTCGAGTTGAAATTTCCTGTCCCGCACCAGCAACCCCAATGATGACTGATTGACCCCAACCACGATGTGCACACTCTAATGCCGAACGCATAACATTCACATTACCAATACATTCAAATGAATGATCGACTCCCCAGCCTGTCATTTCAACAATGACTTGCTGAATCGGCTTGTCATAATCTTTTGGATTAAGAAAATCTGTCGCACCAAATTCTTTTGCGAGTTCGAATTTTTCTGGGTTCATGTCTACAACAATGATGCGTCCTGCTTTTGCTTGACGCGCGCCTTGTACCACGGCTAAACCAATACCACCTAAACCAAAGACGGCAACACTATCACCTTCCTGAACTTTAGCAGTGTTATGCACAGCACCAATTCCTGTGGTTACACCACAGCCAAGTAAGCAAACCTGTTCGTGATTTGCTTCAGGATTAATCTTGGCAAGTGATACTTCTGCCACAACGGTATATTCGCTAAAAGTTGAACATCCCATATAGTGATAAATAGGTTCGCCGTTATAAGAAAAACGAGTCGTTCCATCTGGCATCACACCTTTCCCCTGTGTCGCTCGAACGGAAACACACAAGTTGGTTTTATTCGACTTACAGAATAAACATTCACCACATTCGGCAGTATAAAGCGGAATGACATGATCGCCAGGTTGTACACTGGTGACACCTTCACCGACTTCAATAACAATACCAGCGCCTTCATGTCCTAAAATTGCGGGAAAAACACCTTCAGGATCATCACCAGATAAGGTAAAAGCATCTGTATGGCATACACCTGAATGGGTGACTTTAATCAGAACTTCACCAGCTTTAGGTGGTTCGACATCCACTTCAACAATCTGTAAAGGTTGACCTGGGCCAAATGCAACTGCTGCACGTGATTTCATGGATGTTTCTCCTTGTAAGGTTTACTTGAGATAGGATTTCAGAATTTTACTAATTTCAATCAGTTCTTCACTGCGCTGAAGCTCTGTTGAATCTCCATCGACCAATGTGTCCTTTAAATGAACCTCTAATACCTGATTCATCAGACCATTGATCGCGCCACGCACTGCACAAATCTGTTGAAGAATTGCAGCACATGAAGTGTCATCATTAAGCGCACGTTCAATTGCCTGAACCTGCCCTTGAATTTTTTTTACTCGAAGCGTGATCTTTTTCTTGTCTTCAATTTGCTTTGGCATATCTATATCTTTTTTGAGATTTTTATACTATACCCCAGTATAGTAAATTAATAAAGTGAACGGAATTAAATTTGTATGATATTTAAATGATTGGAATAATCTGATTAAGACGATTCTCATCCCAAATACTCAACTTTTCTCATCATAGTTAAATATTTGACTGTTAAAATTGTTTCAAATTTGGCACAGGAATAGATTATGTCTTATAGTGATTAAAAAGAATGAAAGGATTCCCGAACATCAGATGAACTTAAAAAATAATTTATCTCATACATTAAAAATATATTTTAGCTTTATCGTCTTTTGTCTCATATGTTGGACACCTTTAAAAACTTTTGCATCTCAGGGTGAGAAAATTTTGATAAATAGCCAATGGTTAAATGATCCACACACTGACGAAAATCTTCAAAAGGGTTTGACTGCCTACATTCCTCTTGATGATGCATTTATTAGTATTGCTTCTCGTATTTATCTGATTAGGCATGCAAAACATCAAATTGATTTACAATACTATATTTGGCATAACGATTTCGTTGGTCAGTTAATATTAAACGAATTATTGAAAGCAGCTGATCGTGGCGTCAAAATTCGCCTATTAATTGACGATCAGAACGGAACGCGACTCGATTCTACCTTCCAAGCACTGTTACAACATCCTCTTTTTGAAATTAAGGTATTTAACCCTTATAAATTTCGTAAGCTTAGATTTGTAGATTTTTTATTTCGTCCCAATCAAATCAATCACCGCATGCATAACAAATTGATTATTGCGGACAACACAATTGCGGTGACTGGAGGACGCAATATCAGCAGTGAATACTTTGATGCCAGCTATCAATTCCAGTTTACAGATCTCGATATTTTGTTTTATGGTACAGCCGCATCTCAGGCAGAGAAAGTCTTTCAAACTTTCTGGGATAGTCCACTCAGTGTCACTACACAAAAACTCATCACGAAAGGTCAGCCAAATGATCTACTTCAATTGCGATCTAAATATAAGGAAATCGAACGTGTTGATACGCCTACGGAAGATAAAATCAATGAAGCTCAAATTGAACTGAATGAAGCTTTAAAACAACGTTATTCGGTAAAATGGGCTAAGGCGCATTTTGTGGCAGATTCTCCTAAAAAAATACACGGGCATGCTATAGGCAATGAACTTATCTATAATCAGATGTTTAGTATTATGGGACATCCCCAAAAACATCTGGAACTTGTATCAGCTTACTTTGTTCCCACTCAGGCTGGTACACAATACTTAAGCAATTTAAGCCAACAAGACGTTAAGATAAGGGTTTTAACCAATTCTTTTGCTGCAAATGATGTCGCTATTGTGCATGCCTTTTATAGTCAATATCGAAAAGAGCTTATCAAGAACGGCATTCAACTCTACGAATTCAAACCTATCATTGATCGAAAAGAACCTACTTGGTATGAAAAAATGACAGGTCGTGTGATTCCTGCCAAAGGTAAGAAAAGCTCGAGCCTGCATGCAAAGTTTTTTGATGTAGATGGAAAAGTCTTTATTGGTTCTTTTAATTTCGATCCACGTTCTGCATATCTGAATACCGAAGTGGGATTGGTGGTTGAATCTGAAGATCTTCAAAACGAAATTACCAAAGTTCTTGATGAATACTTGCCTACGATTGCATACCAATTAAAACTCGACAAAAATGGCAATCTCGTATGGTTAGATCACAATGCAGATGGCCAAACCATCGAATATCATCATGATCCAGAAACCACCAGATTTCAGCGTTTTATGATGAAAGCTGTGTCATATTTACCCATTGAATGGATGATGTAGTGAACTCATAAAAATCCCAGATTTTTAAATAACACTGCATAAGCTTCGGCTTTTTTCTCAAGTGCAAGTGGATACGCTCGTGAAGAAGATGGCATACGGTACAAATCCAATGCTCTTCCTGCAAAATTGGTATGTGCAATCTGTCCAATTTGCGGTTTTTGTGTTTCTGGTGAGAATGAAAGCATCAATGTATCTGTAGCTTTATCTCCAGTTGTCATGATGGTATGACACTGGGGGATCTTACACAGCAGTTGTTTTAAATCGGTAGCGGTCACAATTTCTAGAAACTTATCCGAGGCATTTCCTTTCAACCGTTTGACTTGGACAGCAGTATCAAAAATGGCAATGCCTTTTTCCAGTAAAAACTCATGAATGAGAGCTTCATTAAAATTTTTATTTGATAAATCCAGAAAATAATTCTTATCATCAAAGAACAGATAACCAAAAATCCGCCACATATCATTTTGGTAATTTGGATAATAAAATTGCATTTTCCAACGCTCTTTAGGCGGTGGAAAACTCCCTAGCATGAGCAAACGCGCATTTGATGGTAAAAACGGTTCTAAAGGATGAGATTCTATGTCAATCATTTTAACTCAATTTATTGACTAATTTTAAAGGTAAGACTTTCATGGCAATTCCAATCGGTAACCATGGCCATTGTGGTACATAAGCTTTTACAGGTTCCTTTTCAATTGCTTTAACCAGTAACCGTGCCCCTGTCTGTTCATCGATTTCAAAAGGAAGCTGCTTGGCACCTTGGTTCAGCTCGGTACGAATATAGCCTGGAAAAATTGTAGAAACCTTGATGGGCGTGTCAATCAGTTCGGCACGAATTCTCTCAGCCAGATGTGCTACACCTGCCTTGCTCGCAGCATAAGTGGATAAATGTTTAGGTAAACCACGCATCGCACTCATGGACGAGATTACTACTAAATGTCCCGAATTTTGTTTACGGAATATTTCAACAGCTGCTTCACACTGTGCTAAAGCAGAAATAAAATTGGTTTCGGCCGTTTTACGATTTATATCAAAATGCCCTTTACCGACTCGTCTACCTTCACCAATACCAGCATTGACAATGATACGATCTAATTGCCCAAACTCTTGTTCAAATGCGTTAAAAACCTCAAAGACTTGGTCGTAATTTGTGACATCCAGTGATTTAGCGATAATTTTAACATCGTAGTGACGTTCTAATTCGGTTTTTAATGTCTCTAAGCGTTCTAATCGCCTCGCACAAATTGCTAAATTATAGCCTTTCTTGGCAAATTCTTTTGCCATACCTGCGCCTAGGCCTGAGCTTGCCCCAGTAATTAAAATTGTTTTCGTCATGGTCATTGTTCCTTTATATCCATGTCAGTAATGCTGGATTTACTACTTTTATAAAATGATGTTCATTCAAGCTTAAAAGTTGTGGCTCATTCCCTACCAGTCTTAAAGTCGTCAGACTGGTATTGGTAATGGCCCAATTCAAAGCAAAGGTTCGATTAGGATTCAGCTCAAGTATTTTTCCAGCAATCACTGAAATCACACCGCCAGATGTAAATACCACGGCATAACGTGGTTTAGTTTGTGCCAGTTCATCACATAACATCTTTAAAGCTATTTCTACACGTTGTTTAAACTTAGGCCAAGATTCTTCATATTCGTGATGAAATTCGCCATCAGTCCAACGTGAAATTGCACTTTCAAAGATTTTGGCAAGGTATGCCCGTGGATTTTGTTCTTTAGCGACATCTTGTTTAAGTAATTCAGGCTGTTTAAAGCGTGGCTCATAATTTGCAAACACTTGTTGATGATTAAACTCATTCCACCCAGCATGTGTATAAATATGTGTATCAGGAAAACATTCTTTCAAAGCACCTTGAGCAGTTTGTAGATGGCGTTTCATGGTTCCAGCGATTACATAAGGTTGTTCCTTTAAAATTTCTTTTAAATATTGACCTAATATGGTTGCCTGAGCTTGGCCATTTTCAGAGAGTTCATCATAATTGGCTTTACCGAACGAAGCCTGACCATGCCGAACCAGATAAATCGTGGTCATTTTTTGATTAACTCCTAAGTTTTATTGATGTACTTTCGCGCAATTTTTGATTCGTGTAATTTTTTCTGAGCAATTCGCTTTAATGCACTTATATGCAAGGCATGAATGACAATCCAGAAATCTTTAAAAGCTGGATTTGTTGTTTGTTTATGGAAATAACGATAATAAATTTGTTGGGCAATTACAGCTAAACGAAATACTCCAAACACTTCATAAAACGTCCAGTTATTTGTTGTTAGCCCTGTTTTTGCTAAATAATAATCCACCACCTGCTGACGGGTAAACATGCCTTTTAGATTGGTAGGTTGACGACGCGTTGATTTAAAAATCATATTGTCGGTATCTTCAACCCAATAAGCCAAAGCACTTCCCAAATCCATCAACGGATCTCCTAGTGTGGCCATCTCCCAATCGAGCACACCAATGACCTGTGTGGGGTCTTTGGGATCTAAAATCACATTATCAAAACGCCAGTCATTATGAATAATACAGGTTGTAGAATCTTCTGGAATATTTTCAAGTAACCACTTTCTGATATATCGAAAAGATGGCACATTTATGGTTTTTGCTTTGATGTAGCGTTGATTCCATCCTTCTACCTGACGACGACAATAACCTTCTCCCTTTCCAATTGCCGCTAGAGCTGTATCACGATAAGGAACTTGGTGTAATTCAATGAGTTTATTGATTACATTGATACACAGTAGGTGTATATCGTGCTCGGTGAGGTTAAGTTCAATAGGAAGTTTTGCACGAGGAATAATTCCTTCAATGCGTTTCATTACGTAAAAGTCACAACCAATCACGGATTGATCCTGACACAATGCAATCATTTCTGGAACGACGGGATAATAAGCGAGTAAATTCTTCTGCACCAGATATTCTCTGGCCATATCATGTGCAGATTTTGCTTTTGTACCCGTTGGTGGACGACGTAAAATCAGGTCGACATTGTGGTATTGTAAACGATAAGTCCAATTCGATGCTCCACCTGTGTATTGCGTGACTTGGGCTGAACCTTCTAAATCAATCCCTTGCTGTTTTAACCAGTTTTCTACTGCTAAAACATTCAGTTCCTCACCTTTTCTAACTTGGCCACCTGTATCAATCATCGACATATGTTTTCCTGATAATATATTGAATTGTTTATGCTTGTCTTCTTGTACTATAGCCATGTTTGGCCAGTTCAATTTTTGCAATCATGCCTTTATGTACTTCATCTGGGCCATCTGCCAAACGTAAACTACGAGCTTGAGCAAAAAATGCGGTCAATGGCGTATCTTGCGATACACCAGCACCGCCGTGTATTTGTATCGCCATATCGACCACTTGTTCCAAAACACGAGGTGCTACAACTTTAATGGCAGAAATTTCAGTTAATGCTGCCATATTGCCAAGCGTATCCATTTTATAAGCTGCATATAAGGTTAAGAGTCTAGCCTGATCAATCGCGACACGAGCTTCCGCAACACGTTCCAAATTTCCACCCAGTTGAAGTATTTCCTTTCCAAAAGCTTTACGAGACATGCCACGATTAATCATTAATTCGAGTGCTTTTTCGGCTGCACCGATACAACGCATACAATGATGAATACGCCCAGGCCCTAAACGTCCTTGTGCAATTTCAAAGCCTTGTCCCGCCCCACCAATGAAATTTTCGACAGGAACACGAACATGATCAAAACTAATTTCGCCGTGACCATGAGGTGCATCGTAATCCCCAAATACGGGTAACATACGTTCAATCGTTACGCCTTTTGTATCAATAGGAATGAGTACCATTGAATGTTGATGATGGCGATCTTTAGTTGCATCTGGAGTGTGTGCCATAAAAATAATGATTTTGGCATTTGGATCTCCAAGCCCAGATGACCACCATTTACGTCCATTGAGTACAATTTGGTCATTTTCAATAATTGCTGTTGCTTGCATATTGGTTGCGTCACTGGATGCAACATCAGGTTCTGTCATACAGAAAACTGAACGGATTTTTCCATCTAATAAAGGTTTTAGCCATTGCTGCTTTTGTTGCTCAGAACCATAACGCCAGAGAACTTCCATATTGCCACTGTCTGGCGCGTTACAATTAAATACCATTGGTGCGATCAAACTTTTTCCAGAAAGTTCAGCAATATGCGCATATTCCTGCACAGATAAACCCGCACCCAATGTGGGATCTGGCAAAAACATATTCCAAAGACCAGCTTGCTTTGCCTTATTTTTTAATATTTCAAGTTGTGATGGCCAAGTCCAGCTCTTCCAATGACTATCAGGGTTGAGCGTATGAACCTCATGCCAAAAATCAGCTTCAATTGGCTCAATTTCGTTTTCTATAAATGCTTTTGTTTTTGAAATAAAGCCTTGCGCGCGCTCAGAAAGTTCAAACATGATGATTCCTTTAATTCGTTTATCATTTTGCTTTACTTGAACATACGCTCAAATTTATTATGCATGAAATGATTTTATCCAATACATCACTATGAATAATATTCATAATTCAAACAACCAAGACAATCATCTTGACCTTGGCTTATTTCATCGCATTGATATCAATTTATATCCACTGTTTGTTGCAATTTTTGAACAAAAAAGTATTTCAAAAACAGCTATAAGCCTTTCGATTAGCCAGTCAGCTGCAAGCCATGCTTTGCAACGGCTCAGGCTACAATTGGACGATGAAATATTTGTACGACATGGCAATAAGATGTTACCCACACCCTTTGCACAAAGAATTTATCCAGCTATTAAAAGTGCATTGTTGTCTATTCAAAATATTAATTTACAGAAATATACGTTTGATCCAAGCCTGATTCAAAGCTTGAAAATCGCAATTCATGATGAAATTGAACCCATCATTTTTCCTAAAATTATTCGTCATTTTCAGGAAATAGCGCCAGATATTCAGTTTGCGAGTATTAAACTAGATCGAAAAAAAATTGAGCATGATCTTGCTACTCAACAATTGGATTTTGTTATTGATATTAAGCATGATTTAAATAAAGCGATTGGCTTTGATTTTCTGGTTTGTGATCATTATGTTGTTTGTACACAACAAACTGATCTTTCACAAGAATCGTATCTTGCGGCTTCTCATATTGGCGTGTCATCACGCCGTGCAGGAGTGCTTTTTGAAGACATATATTTAAATAAAAATAATATATCCAGGCACGTTTTTTTAAGATGTCAAAATTATTCGACCGCATTGCAAATACTTGAACAAAATCCTACAGCAATGCTAACTATACCAAACAGTATCTTGTCACATTTATCTTATTCGAATGCCTTAAATGTATATCAACTGCCGTTTGATTTCCCGGAAATTAATATTGGTATCTTTTCTTTTGCTCATTTATCCAGAAATTTAAGATATGATTTTTTGAAAAAAGAAATTATTGCTTTATTTGCTTAGGCTATTTGAACAACCGAACGATCGATCAGATTATGCTCGGTTGTTCATGTTTCAGAAATTATTTAAATACTTTGAATCTTGATGAGTCATCAATATATGATTTTTCACTTGCAGGCGCCTCAATAGAACCAAATACAAGTTGAGCGCGTAACTTCCAACTCGAAGGAATCTCCCATTCTGCATGTACTTTGTCATCTACAACTGGATTGTAATGCTGTAAAGATGCACCTACATTCTCTGCTGCTAATGCTGTCCATACAGCAAGTTGAGCCATAGCAGTTGAATGTTCTGACCAAATTGGGAAGTTCTCTGCATAAAGCGCAAATTTTTCCTGAAGTTCATTAATCACATCCTGATCTTCAAAAAATAATATAGTCCCTACCCCAGCAGCAAAGCTATCCATTTTTGCACTGGTCTTGACTGCAGCAGCGTCATCCGTTGCATATTCACGTAATTTATCTTTTACAAAGCCCCAAAATTTCTCGTGTTCGGCATTAAACAGTATAACTGCACGTGAAGATTGTGAATTAAAAGACGAAGGACTTTGGCGAATCGCTTCTTGAATAACTTTTGTCAATTGTTCTGGTGTCTGGGATAGATTTTTACCAATGGCATAAATGGTACGACGATTTTGCAAAAAAGGAAGAAATTGATTGGACATAACAAAATTCCTGTATACGACTAGACGACTAAAATTGGAAAAATCCTTTCAATTTTATAGCACATTTTATGCCAGCCAGTCGTATAAGGTATTTGAATTTATAAGATATATTATTGACTATTTGTTCAAAACTAGAATTTTACAACAAGCACTTCCTGTTTGACCTCATCTTTCCAGATTTCTCGTAATGTTGGTAAATAAAATTTTTCGCCAATTTCAGAAAGCTCGGCATCAATCAATGTATGAACTTCATGAATGAATACATAATCCAGATCAACTAACGATAATTGTTTTTGGTTTGTCGCAATGTGCTTACGCTTCGCTTGTGCTAGTTTCAGCACCTGATTTGTAAATTCTTTATCTTTATAAGTGGTTAGTGCATTTAAACGTAGTTCAATAATTCCCCACGCTTCGATGAGCTTCTTAAATGTTTCAAAATCTTTAGATGTCGATTCCCATGTTACATTTTCAAGATTATTATCTTCAGGTAATACAGGTAACAATAAATCAGCAGTGCTTGGAAAGATTTTTTTTAGATTAATTAAAAATTTAACAGGCTGATCACTAGGATAATCACGGAATTGAACTTGTTTTTGAATATCTGTCAAAAAAACATCAAGCATAGGTTTTCATCAGCAGTCTTAATCTGGATTGGCTATTGTACGCATAACTCATCCAGATAAAAACTGCTGATAGCAGAATTCAGTTCAAATCATGATTACTTGGTATTTGGAGATACCATCTTTTCAGGACGAACGATTTCATCAAACTGCTGTTCTGTGACTAAATTTAGTTCTACAGCAACCTGTTTTAACGTTTTATTTTCTTTGTAAGCCGTTTTTGCTACTTTTGCAGCGTTTTCATAACCAATAACAGGATTCAATGCCGTCACCAACATTAATGAATTATGCAGAAAATAATCAATCTTTTCTCTATTTGGCTCGATACCTACTGCACAATGTTCGTTAAAACTATTACAAGCATCACCTAGAAGCTGAATTGACTGAAGAAGATTAAATGCGATTACAGGCATGAAGACATTCAGTTCAAAGTTACCAGAAGCACCTGCAACATTGATCGTTGTATCATTGCCTAACACCTGCGCAACCACCATCGTCATAGCTTCACTTTGCGTTGGATTTACTTTGCCTGGCATAATGCTTGAGCCTGGTTCGTTTTCTGGAATACGAATTTCACCAAATCCGCAACGCGGACCACTTGCCAGCCAACGAATATCATTTGCAATTTTGTTTAAGCTTACAGCGAGAGTTTTCAGTGCACCAGATGCAAATACCGCAGCATCACGTCCAGCTAAAGCTTCAAATTTATTAGGTGCCGTAACGAATGGCAGACTTGTCAGTTTAGCAAGTTGTTGAGCTGCATTCACTGCATAATCAGGATGTGCATTTAAACCTGTACCCACAGCCGTTCCACCTAACGGAAGCTCGTATAAACCCTCAAGCGCTTGCTGTAATCGCTTTAACCCATGATCGAGCTGCGATACATACCCACTAAACTCTTGCCCTAATGTTAACGGTGTTGCATCCTGTAAATGCGTGCGACCAATTTTGACAATATCAGAAAATTCATCTGATTTTTTCTTCAAGGTCTCTTTTAGGCTTTTTACAGCGGGAATAAGCAATTCGTTGATTTGTAATGATGCAGCAACATGTATGGCAGTTGGGAAAGAATCGTTTGTCGACTGAGCACGATTGACATGATCGTTCGGATGCACAGGTGATTGAGAACCTAAAGCATTTCCTAATTTTTGGTTCGCAATATTGGCAATCACTTCATTACAATTCATATTACTTTGTGTGCCTGAACCCGTTTGCCAGACCACCAAAGGAAATTGCGAGTCCCAGTCACCTGCAATTACTTCTTCTGCCGCACCAACGATATATTGGCTCAGATCCTCTGGCAACTGCCCGAGTTCTGCATTGGTAATCGCTGCTGCCTTCTTGACAAGTCCCATTGCACGAATCATCGCTCGTGGGAGTCTTTCCTGACCGATCTTAAAATTTTGCAAACTGCGTTGCGTCTGAGCTCCCCAAAGTGCATCGTTTGGGACCTCAACCTCACCCATGGTGTCGTGTTCAATTCGAGTTTGCATATAAACCTCTAATATTCATCATAATTTAAGACATTACGGGCTGAGCAATTGTAATCATTACTTGGCTAGTGAGATGATACTAATCAAGCACAACAATTTTGTAAATAAGAATCATTTTAATATTCCTATTATCCTTTTAATATTCCTATTATCCTTTTAAGGTATTTTGATAAAATTGCCATTGATGTTCGATCATTTGTTGTAATGTACGTTTTGGCTGCCAGTTAAGTACTTGTTTCGCCTTATCGATATTTGCACCAACCTGAGCCAGCTCTTCGGTTGGATACATCGCATCATGAGTATTAATCTGAGTTTGCGTCACCTGACTGATGACTTCCAATAGCTGTTGTATAGAGGTTACCTCATTGTGTGCAATATTAAATGATTCACAACAATGATCTTGTTGATTTAACCAATACAAACTTGCAAACACCGCCTCACATACATCCAACACATGCAAAAAACTACGTTCAACGGTTTGATCTGTTGTGTCAGCTTGACGCTGTAATTCAAGATAATCTCGTTGCATTGCTGCAACCTGCATTGCAAGCGGAATAATATTTTTAGGTAACTGCGTGATCATTTCTCCTAAAACACCATGCTCAAATGCACCCGCAATGTTAGAGAGTCTTAGAATGGCAATTTTCCATTCATGATCTGTCTTAAAAGTATCTCTGATAATTTCTTCGATCATTTGCTGAGACTTGATATAGGGATTTGGATAAACTGTATCAAATGGCTCATCTTCGGTAAGTTTTGAACTCGATTTTCCATACACCATTAAACTTGATAAATGAACAAGTTTACGTACACCAGTTCGTTGCATTGAACGTAGCAAGCTCATAATACAACTGACATTATCATTGTAATATTCAAGTGGTTTTAGTTTTGATTCTTCAAGTGCTTTAAAGCTGGCAGTGTGAATCACAGCATCGATAGAATATTGCTCGAATACCTTGTTTAAGGCGGGCGTGTTTCGTACATCTACTTTCACAAAGGGAATGTACATTCCAGATATGTATTCAAGCCGTTCCAGTGTCTGTAGTGAAGCATTTGCTAAATTATCAACCAAAATAACTTCTTGACCTTGAGCAAGTAAGCTCAAAGCAATATGTGACCCAAGAAAGCCTAAACCACCTGTCACTAAAATCATTGTATACTTACCTTTTTATAATGTGTAAATGACCCATCTGTTATCAGAGACATGTCCATAGTGAAATTTCCATGAGCACTTTAGTATTAGTTACCTCAGCACCTACGTCCATTCATGCGTGGCATGCACTTGGTTTAGCTCAAGCACTCCAGCGTAAAAATGAAGTGTTTAGAGTTTTCTTTTATCAAGATGCTGTTCATGTTGCAAATAATTTGCAATGGGTACCCGATGACCAGCGTAACTTGATGAGAGAATGGCAGAAACTTTCGATTCGATTACCTGTTTGTGTTAGTGCTGCACTCAATCGCGGAATAACAGATGAAGAAAATGCCAAACGCCATCAGATTTCTCACCATAATCTTGCTCAAGGCTTCGAGCTGGTTGGTTTAGGCGAGCTTGCAGATGCCGTAGAATCTTCTACACGTCTAGTTCAATTTTAAGCAGCTTTTTATATCTATAGTGTTGCTTTAAAAAGGTAAATTGTGTGAAATCTGTACTCGTTATATTAACTCAGGCTAACTTAAGTAGTTTACAAGTAAATGAAAGTTTATCGGCTACCATGGTACTTGCCACTTTTGGATCTCATGTAAAAGTTTTACTGCAAGATGCAGCATTAAGTTTACTTGAAAATAATTTAGTGTTTGATGAGAAAATTCATGCTTTCAAACCAGCATCGAATATGCTTGAAAGCTTTGAATTTTACGATCTTACACCTCTTTTAGTTGAGTCGTTAAATAAAGAAAATTATTTCGTAAAAAACTCAGATCAAGAGATTGAGTTTATCGAATTTAACTCTGATTTCATTCAATCATTTGATCATGTTTTATATTGGTAATACGATCATGCAAGCTACTTTATTTTTAATTCAATCTAGTGCTATCGCTTCTCTAGCAACGATTGAAAAGCTCAAAAGCATTTATCAAGAGCACGATCAAGTTGTTTTTTTAGGTGAATCCATTTTAGCGTTGTCAGAAGAACTCGTGAAAGAGTTAACTCACTGCTATATATTAAAAAGTGAGATGAGTTTTTTAAATCCAGAATTGAAGAATTTTATTAAGTATTTGGATTATGATGAATTTTCTGATCTGGTTTTACAATTTGAACGTTGTGTTTCTTTTAAATAATTTAATTTTGCTTAGGCTATTTTATGCAGTTACAACTGGATCAAGACGGACATTTACTCGATTACACCATCTGGAACGAAGAGGTTGCTAAAAAATTGGCGCAATCACTGGATTTAGAATTGACCGAATGGCATTTTCAAATCTTGCAAGCTGTCAGGCAATTTTATCAGCAGTTTGGTCATTCGCCTGCCACACGTCCGCTCATTAAATTCTTAATGAAGACTGTAAGCCCAGATATTAATAATGCGATATTGCAGCAGCGATTTAATACAGGTCTGGTGGCCAGACATTTAAGTCGATTGGCTGGTGTTCCCAAACCTGCAAATTGCTTGTAATACATTAAGCAAATTTTTTTGCATATGCGACACAGATCATCACACCCACTGTGATCATCAGCATCGTTGAGCTGATCGGTTCATGCAACAGGATTGCTGCAAGTGAGAGACCAAATAATGGTTGCAGTAATTGTAACTGCCCTACTGTAGCAATTCCCCCCTTTGATAAACCATAGTACCAAAAGAAAAATCCGATCAGCATACTAAATAGTGAAACGTATACGAGTGCGATCAAACCTGATAATGAAAGTTTAGTGATTACGTCGTTAGAATAATTCCAAACCATAATCCCCAGCATAATAGGTAGAGAAAGCACTAGTGCCCAACAAATCACTTGCCAGCCTCCCATCTTACGTGCCAATTTCCCGCCTTCTGCATAACCGAGTCCACATACAAGAACCGATATCAGCATATAAAAGATGCCTAAAATATGATTTGTATTTGGCGAAGCCTCTAGAAAAATATACAGAATGACAAGACCAGCACCTATTAAAACAAAAATCCAAAAGTTTTTTTGCGGATGCTCCCCACCACAGATAACTGCAAATATGGCTGTACTTAATGGTAATAATCCAATAAACACAATTGATGAAGCAGCATTCATATATTGCAGTGCTAAAGCTGTAAATAATGGAAATCCTATGACCACACCTATAGATACATACACTAAACTCAATCTGTCTTCTCTTTTAGGTATTTGAATATTAAATAATTTAAGCAAAATTATGGCAATTATCCCAGCGATGACGGCACGTGCACCCGTAAGAAACCACGGATCTAAATCCATTACTGCAATACGAGTGGCTGGAAGTGAACCCGAAAAAATTACAACACCAATAAACCCGCTTATCCACGCTAAAGATTTAGAATTCATAATCATATAACATCTTACTTGATGTTTATTTTTATAGGCTTATATTGTGCTTTACGACAGAGACAATGCAGTACAATTTTAAAAAACTGTACTGCTCATAATTTCCATACAGTTATAGATCGATTTACATGACCAAAATTGAACAAGTTATTCATTATGTCGACCAACAACTTAAAAGTCGTCGCTTAACGCCTGGCATGCGATTGCCCTCTGTCAGAAGTTTAGCGAAACAGCTTAATTTTTCGGTATCAACGGTCGTAAATGCGTATGAACGCATGTTATCTATGGGACTCATTGAGTCTCGTGCTGGTTCAGGATTTTTTGTATGCGCACCTCTTGAACCTCTTATACTTTCACATATCGAACCAATTCAAGATCAAAATCTAGATCCTCTAAAAATTTCCCGTCAGCTTTTAGAGGCCTCCTCTTTTTTAATCAAGGCTGGGTGTGGCTGGTTACCTGATGACTGGATGCCGCATGAAGCCTTGCGTAAAGCAATTCGTGATACGTCAAAAGATTCAGTTTTTGAATTAATGAATTATTCATCTCCATTGGGGCTAAGTTCGCTACGTGAATTATTAGCACGACGCTTACATACCAAAGACATTAACGTGACTCCTGAGCAGATTTTACTGACTGACTCAGGCTCTTACTCAATTGATCTGATTTGTCGTTTCTTACTTAAACCTGGCGATACAGTATTGCTTGATGATCCCTGCTATTTTAACTTTCGAGCCTTACTCAAAGTACATCAGGTTAAAGTGATTAGTGTCCGTTATACTCCTGACGGACCAGATATTGAGGCTTTTAAACAGGCGATCATTGAACATCATCCTCGCTTATATATCACAAATTCTGGTATTCATAACCCAACGGGCGCAACACTTTCCCAATCCAAAGCACATCAGCTTGTATCGTTGATTGAACATGCCAATATGGTGGTTGTAGAAGACGATATTTTCTCGGATTTTGAAACCTCTGCTTCTCCCCGCCTCAGTGCATTGGATGGACTTAAAAATAGTATTTACATTGGTAGTTTCTCAAAGACTTTATCTGCATCACTACGTTGTGGCTACATCGTGACAAAATCAGAATGGATTGATTATTTAATTGATTTAAAAGTCGCAACTAGTTTTAGTCATAATAATTTTTCGGCGCATGTACTTTATAAAATATTAACTCATGGTGGATACCGTAAACATATTGAGCAACTTAAAATTCGATTGGCCGATGCCATGATCATTTCAATTCACAGATTAGAAAAAATACGAATTCAGCCGTGGATAAGGCCTAAAGCAGGTATTTTTCTATGGTGCGAATTGCCCACAGATATTAATATCCAAAAATTAATGTCATATTGCACTGAAAAGGGAGTAATTTTAGCTTTGGGTAATTCATTTGGTGAAGCACATACATTTCAAAATTTTTTAAGATTTAATATTGCACAATGTATGCATCCAGATTTTTTTAATATCTTAGAAGATGCCATGCAATATGCAAGTATGAATCGTCCTCTCAATTCTCTTTAGCTTTCTGCTGCAGAATGTGGGGCGTAAAATTTGTATATGCGGGATTTATATGGTGTTTTCACCAAAATCTCATTTTCAACTAAGCGTTTTAACCGGTCTGATGAGACATGACGAGTAACACCATTAATCGGAATACTGTAGTATTCCATCTGTCATTGTCACGATTGGTGCATGCAGATACTCAAGCTCTTCTGGATGATGGGTGACATAAATCATAGGAATATTGAGTTGTTGCTTGAGCTCATTTAAAAAAGGCAATAATTGATTTTTTAAATTACGATCTAACCCCGTTAAAGGCTCATCTAACAACACAAGATCGGGTGAAGCAAGTAAAGCCCGTCCAATTGAGACACGTTGCGACTCGCCTCCTGATAATTGCAGAGATTTACGATTAAGCAACTGATCTAAAGCCAATAAATCTACGATTTGATCAAAACTGAATTTTTGTACACGATTTCGATGAAATCTCATGCCATATTCTAGATTCTGCCTGACATCAAAATGTGGAAAGAGTTGAGCTTGCTGAAAAATCAAGGCGATATGCCTTTGATGGGTAGGCATAAACATTTGGAGTGAGGTATCGACCAAAAGCCGATGATTGAAATCAATTTTTCCCACTGTTGGCTTCAATACACCGACCAGGTTTTTTAGAAAAGTACTTTTACCTGCGCCAGAGCGTCCTAAAATACCTAATAAATTTTGATTTAAGTCGAGATCAACTTTCAGATTAAAATCATCATGCCGATATTCAAACTGACAATTCAGATTCATGACGTTAACCTTTGCTGGTAACGCTGTAAAATAATATGGTTTGCAACCAATGCAGCGAATGCTAAAAGTACCGACAACATCACCAGACGCATCGCCATACTTTCCCCATCTGGTTGCTGTAACAAAGAATAAATTGCGATAGGAACTGTCCGTGTTTCATCTGGAATATTACCCACAAAGGTAATTGTTGCACCAAACTCTCCAAGACTTCGACTAAAACACAAAATACTGCCGATCAAAATTCCAGGAACAGCCAAAGGTAAACTAATTGACCAAAAGGCCTGAATCGGACTTGCACCTAAGGTCTGTGCCACTTGTTCTAGCTGACGATTAATTAGTTGAAATGATAGACGAATAGGTTGAACCATTAATGGAAAGGCAACCACCATAGAAGCAATCACTGCGCCTTTCCAGTTAAATGCAAACTGGATTCCCCATTCAGTTAAAAACTGACCAATTACGCCACGATTACCAAATAAGATGAGCAAAAAATAGCCCAATACGACTGGCGGTAATATCATAGGAAGTTGTAAGAGTGATTCTAGGAAAACTTTAAATCGAAATTCATAGCGTGCCAGAATCCATGCCACTGCTATTGCGAATGGCAAATTAACCAAAGTGGCAAATAATCCCACTTTGGCAGACAAATATAAGGCTGAGATCTCTTCAGGACTAAGCATCAATCAACCTAATTTACATCACTAAAGCCATACCCTGTAAAAATAGCTTTTGCACGTGCATTTTTAAGCATAAAACGCTCAAATTGCACAGCTTCTTTATTTTTTTCACCTACTTTTGTTAAAGCCGCTGGATAAACAATTGGATCATGTGTTTTAGCTGGGAATATGCCAATGATTTTCACTTTTTTGCTAATCAGTGCGTCTGTCTGATAAACGATCCCCACATCACATTCGCCTCGCTCAACAAATGCCAATGCCGAACGGACATCATCTGTTCCCACAATACGTCCTTGTAATGGGGTCATCCATCCAAGTGCAGTCAGGCTTTGTTTGGCATATTTACCGACAGGAACAGACTCCATTTGACCTGTACACAAATGCCCTTTAAAAGCATTTGCAAAGTTAAACTGTCGTGTAGGTCCAAATGGTATATCCATGTTCATGGGAGTGATGGCAACTAATTGATTGCCTAGCGCTTTTTTGACTTGTCTTTGATTGATCAATTGTTTTTGAACCAGATACTTCATCCAGTCTTCATCTGCAGAAAAGTAGAGGTCTGCTTTCGCACCACTTTCGACCTGTTTAGCAAGCGCTGAAGATGCACCAAACACTGTCACGACCTTAGTAGCAGGATTTTGTTGCTGATAAATCTTGGCAATATCTGATACTGCATTTGTAAGGCTAGCAGCAGCATAGACTCTCACTTCTCCTGCAGAAGCCTGAAATGTGCATAGGCACATCAATGAAAGCAACCCAACTTTCTTTAACATTTTTGCTTCCTTAAATAAATAAGCCTGAAACCAACATTTCAGCTTCGGGTTTTACCTCTGCCGGAATACGAACGAGGCAATTGGCCTGCATTAAATTACTTAACATATGGGACTGTTGCTTTGCAAGGCTTGAAACCTTGAGCTCCCCTTTTACTATACTTGCTTGCATTCGAATAAAACGTTCCCTTTTATCTTCTTTCATGCCATGTGTTAATTTTGCAGTAAACCACGTATCAGTTTTAGGTTGTTGTCCTTGTAAGGCATCTATGAGCAACTTGCCGTACACCTGCATACACACATAAACAGCCGCAGGATTACCTGGTAGCCCCAACAGATAACAGTGATGTTCTGGATTTTGGTATTGAGCAAAATACAGGGGTTTTCCAGGCTTTTGCTTCACCTTCCAAAAAATTTGTTCAAACCCTGCATCGAATGAACTTGGACGAACAAAATCATAGTCGCCGACTGAAACACCACCTGTCGTAATGATTAAATCATATTTCGATTTTAGTTGTTCAAAACATGCTGTAACGGCCTGAGACTGATCTGATACATGAATAATTTCGGCCTGAATTGCATTTTGTTGGAACCATGCCTTTAAAAGAGGTCCATTTGCATCAAAAACTTGAGCTTCGCTTAGGCTATTTTGATCAAGTGCAATTTCATCGCCTGTAATGACGACAGCAACTTTTGGTTGGCGAAATACACTTATTGTTTGAACGCCTGCCATACTCAGTGCAGCAAGACTACCGATATTAATAAATTGACCTGCTTCAGCAAGTGATTGACCTTCAGCAAGTTCTTCTCCTCGTCTGCGAATATCGGTATGTGCCATTAACGGATCCGTAATGCGGATCTGTGTATCTGAAACGACTTCTACAATTTCCTGTCGTGCGATTGTGGTCGTACCTTGAGGTAACTTACCGCCTGTAAAAATTCGTATCGCCTGTCCTTCTTGTAAAGCCAAATCACTTGCGACACCTGCACGTATCTCACCCATTAACACATAAGATTGATGTTGAGCATCTGCATGAGAAGTACACAGTGCATAACCATCAACTGCACTTTGATCAAAACCAGGTAAATTTACAGGCGAATAAACAGGTGCAGACAAATATCTACTTAGGCTATTTTTTACAAAAATTGTTTCTGTTGATAATTTTTTTGCCGTATTTAGAATAGACTGAATCGCTTCATCAATGCTGATCAAGTCTTTTTCATGACCACATGCCGACATTACTCATAACCTCCTGGATGTGGTAAATCACGACAAACATCAAAAATATGAACAATTGCGGGTAAGAGTGCTGCCATGGATTCTGAAGCACCACCACGGCTACCAGGTAAAGTCATGATTAATGAGCGATCTATAAAGCCTGCAACACCGCGCGACATGGCAGCATAAGGCGTACGGCGTTGACCAAATGCTCTTGCAGCTTCCATCAAACCGTCCAGTTTTCGTTCAAGCAATGGTTCTAGCGTATCGACAGTAATATCTCGCTTGCCTATGCCTGTGCCCCCAACGGTGATAATACAAGCATAAGATTGGGTAAGCTCAAGTACCAAATCTTTTAACTGATCTGATTCATCTGGCAAAATCTGATAATGGATTGGAGTGAATCCAGCTTCATTCAGTGTATCTACAACAGATTTTCCTGCTGTATCAGGTTTTTTACCAGACGCTACAGTATCTGAAAGAACAATCACTGCAGCAGAAACAGCTTGTCGTAATGTCCGTTTAAAGTGAGACTTACCACCTTTTTTCTTCAGTAACTTGCATTGATCTAGTACTAAATCTTCTGGTTCACAATGTGGCTTGAGCATGTCATATAAAGTAAGCCCCGCAATACTAGCAGCAGTCAACGCCTCCATTTCGACCCCTGTAGGCCCAATGGTTTCAACCGTAGTTAGAATTTCTACAAAATTTTCATGCAATTCATATTCAACTTCGGCACGATAAATCGGTAGTGGATGACACAGTGGAATCAGTTCATCGGTACGCTTTGCTGCAAGAATACCAGCGATACGACCTGTTTTAAGCGCATCGCCTTTTTCGGTATTTCCAGTACGTAATAATTCAATACAATGCGGCGGTGCATATAAAATGGCTTGAGCTTCGGCAATACGATAACTTTCAGGTTTCATGCCTACATTTTTCATGGAGAGTCCCGCAAATAGATTTAATGCTGATGATTATGGTGATTGTGATGATGTTCTGAATGATGGTGATGAGGCGTATCCTCATGCGGATGACTATGATCTTTACGGATACAACAGCCTTCTACAAATTGACTGCTCCCATCGATATAAAATTCTTCTTTCCAGATGGGTACTTCGTGCTTCACACGCTCAACAGCTTCTTCACATGCCTGAAAAGCCTCACGGCGATGTGGTGCATAAGCCACGGCAATGATTGCTGTACCACCAATATCTAAAGCCCCAATGCGATGAATGACTCGCACATAAGATACGCCATATTTCTGGGTAATATCCTGCTCAATCTGGCGAATCATTTTTTCCGCTACAGGTGTATAAGAGGTGTATTTTAAAGCTTGAACCGCTCGACCTTCATGATGATTTCTAACAGTTCCCTGAAAGATTCCAATTCCCCCACATTCTGGAAACTCTGCAATTGAATCAAAACAATCTAAACTTAAATCTTCTGACTGTACCCGCTGAAACTCTTTCATATTAGCCTCCAGCAACTGGCGATAAAAGTACAAGCGTACAATCAGTTTTTAATATGGTCTGACGCGCTATAATATCCTCACCAATCGCACAAGCACAACGATCAAGTGCTTTTTGTACTTCTGGATACTGATTTACAATCTTGGCCAATACGTCACTGACCAAAACCTCTGATGGATAGTCCAAGATGAGTTTGGAAGGAAGCTGACGTTGAATGGCACCATAGCCTTCAATCGTGACCTGTACTGCGCTCATTTAGCCTCCTAATGTATGCATGCTAATTTTTCGGGGTTGTTTGTTCAAGCTATGAAATCCTTTGGCTTTATGCCAGATATAAGCCGAAATTTTTTCATGAATGGTACGTTGTAAAGTTTGGCGAAGATCCGTATTTTTTTCAGCGACAATTTGATCAAGTAATGGTTTAAGCATTAAACCTTGGGGAGCAAACAAACAGTTGTAAAGTTCACCCTGAGCAGTTAGACGGATTCGGTCACATTCTCCACAAAAAGAGTGGCTAATGGTTGAAATAATCCCAATATCATATTCATCATTTAAACGATACAATCTGGCTGGTTCATGCTCTTGTTTTAATTCACGTAGATCGAACTGTGTCGCCAAAACAGAAAGAATTTCCTGCTCTGTCACCACATCGTGATTATGCCAAAGTGCATCACCATCTAGTGGCATAAACTCAATAAATCTTAAAGGAATAGAATGCGCCTTGGCCCAATTGACCAAAGGTAAAATCTGGTCATCGTTCTTGCCTTTCATCAGTACGGTATTAATTTTAAAGGGTAGACCAACCAACTGGGCTGCTTGTATGCCTTGCAAAACTGGTTCGATTGATTTCTTTGTGAGTTTAAGAAACTGTTGAGCATCCAGACTATCCAGACTAATATTCAGGTCATCCAGTCCAGCCTGCTTAAGATCATAAGCATATTTGGCAAGATAATGTGCATTGGTGGTCATCGAAATACGTTTCAGACCAATTGAACGTAACTTTTGCAAATCTCGTACAAAATGCACCACGCCTTGTCGCATTAATGGCTCGCCACCAGTAATGCGGATTTTCTGTATTCCATTTTGCACCATAAACTCGCAAAACAAGTAAAGTGCTTCAAAATCCAGCAAATCTTTCTTTTTAATCCATTCTGGATGTTCAGGCATACAATACATGCATTTGAAGTTACAGCGATCTGTTACAGAAATTCTAAGTTTCCGTTTGTATCGACCATATTGATCACTGAATATCGCAGGACTCATGCTTGCGCTGTCTTCCATGCTATGCACTCTATTTCACTTCCTATTATCCCGTTATCGCATTGAAATGGGATAAAAATCAATATCAAAATTATTTCGGGGGATTTAAATAGCAAAAACTGTTCCAGTTTTATGTAAGGTAATTCAACTGTTTGTATTGTTGCAGTTCATCCAGTGAATTAATACTATGGAAAAATAATCGATGTTTACGGAAATAAGCAACCTGAGCATGCAGTTCTTTGAGTGTTTTTTTGAGACTCAGCTGATTTTGAGCCAAGTGTTGTTCTAAAACTGAACAACCTTCTCTTTTCATTAAGCAAAAAGGATACAACGAAGTCCCATTTATCGACACATAAGACATCATCGCCTGAGGATCTCGGCATAAACTTTCATGCAATGTAGATATCACTTTTGAGGGAATATAGGTCACATCACAAGGAACAAACAGTACATAGTCCGACTCGACATGTGACCATGCACTTTTCATCCCCATAATCGGCCCCAAAAAACCAGCATCATCATCTGGATAGCATCTGACATGAGGAACAATCTGACGATAAAGTGCAGCATCACGATGACTGTTTACCCAAATTTGCTCTACTTGATCCTTAAGTTTTTCATAAATTTTTAATAGCTGCATCTGATCATCAAAAGTTTGTAGCAGTTTATTCACACCATTCATGCGTCTGGCTTGTCCACCCGCCAAAATAACCAAATCAGTTTTAGGATATTTATTTTTGAGTTCTTCATTTTTTTTATGGTCTTTCATGCATCGATCTCCTGCTGACATGCTTTAATCAGTCCCCGAATCTCGGGTAAACATGAACCACAATTTCCACCTGCTTTTAAACAGGCTGTCACTTGTTTTTCATGTGTGATGTTTTGAGTTTTAATGGTTTCAATAATCTTGTTTTTTCCTACCTTGAAGCAACTACAAACCAATGGGCCGTCATGACTGCTCATACTCATTGGCATACCCGCAAGCAATGCCTTACGATGCAGTGCACTTAAACGCTCTCGCTTAAATAGCGTGGCAACCCAATCCCGATCAGGCAACATCTCGGCAGGTGCTATATATAAACTAGCAATTAAAATGCCATCTTTTAATATAATACTGTGTGACATTTGCATCGATGTGTCACTCAAATTCATCCATTCAAAAGAGGCATCATCAAAAGGAAGAAAATCTTTAAGTGCATATTGAACCTCATCAAGTTTATTACGGCCAGCAATTTCAAAACGATTCACTTTGGTCATTTTAACTTTGGTCCACCACACTACATTTTTTAAGCATGTCTGAATCAGTTGCTCCATTCCCTCGCGAATGTATAACACGCCTTGCCAATGTACATAAAAGGGATTGAGCATCACTGGGGTATGCTTAAACTCAGGTTCACCTGAAATTGAATCTACAACAGGATTTACCACCTTGCCGATACGCGCATCCGATGCAAACTGATCATTCCAGTGAATAGGCGCAAAGACCTGTCCACGGCGAATGCCCTCTGAAAGATGAACCCTTAATACACACTTGCCCCAGTTTGATGTTACTTCGACTAAACCATGTTCTCTTACACCGTATTTTAAAGCATCCTGTGGATGAATCTCACAATAAGGTTCGGCTCGATGCGTGGTTAAATTTGATGATAGTCCTGTGCGGGTCATGGTGTGCCACTGATCCCGAATCCGTCCTGTATTTAAAATCAACGGATATTGGTGCGTTGTGGCATGTACAGGAGCAATGGCATCTGTAGCAATAAATTTGGCCTTTTTTGAGCTATGGCTATATTGTCCCTGAACAAACAAACGTTCACTGTCAGTATCATTTAACTCATCTATCGATTTAAGCACAGGCCACTGAATGGGTTTCAATTGATCATAGTCAGATTGTGAGATTTGCGTTAGTCCAGACAAGTTAAAGTAACGAAATGCTTTTGCCTCATCACGATGGCTCATTGCCGCATTTTGATAGCTAGAGAGTTCTGCATGTTCCTGAAAAATTTGATGTGCATGTTCAAATTCAAAACCAGAGAAGCCCATTTTCTTGGCAACCTGACAAACTGCCCACCAATCTGCTTTGGTGTGTTCTGGTGTATCCAAAAAAGCACGCTGTCTCGATATACGGCGTTCGGAATTGGTGACTGTGCCATCTTTCTCCCCCCAACCCAGTGCAGGCAATAATACATCCGCAAAAGCAGTGGTATCTGTATCCTGGCAAATATCAGACACCACGACAAACTCACATTTATTTAAGGCACGTTTAACCTGATCTGCATCGGGCAAACTCACCAAAGGATTGGTAGCCATAATCCAGACGGCTTTGATTTTCCCAGTTTCTACGGCCTGAAATAGATCAACTGCTTTTAAACCAGCTTTTGATGCAATACGTGGACTGTGCCAAAAGCTTTGCACAATCTCTTGATGTAATGGCTGGTCGAGCTCCATATGTGCTGCCAACATATTGGCAAGCCCTCCTACTTCGCGTCCACCCATCGCATTGGGTTGACCTGTCATAGAAAACGGTGCAGCACCTAATTGACCTATTTTTCCTGTGAGTAAATGGCAATTAATAATTGCATTGGCCTTATTTACCCCTTGAGAGGATTGATTCACTCCCATTGAAAACAAACTCATGACTTTATCTGTCTGGGCAAACATCTGATAAAACTGCTGGAGTTTTTCCAATGCAATGCCTGTTTTTTCTGAAACCACTTTGATATCTGCTTCAGCATCACTGGCCAACAGTGCACTATCCAGATTTTCGGTATAAGCGGTTACAAATGAATGGTCTGTATATCCTTGCTGATATAGGTACTGAAGTAACCCATTAAACAGCGTGACATCTTGTCCTGGTAAAATTGGCAGATGTAAATCGGCCTGTTCACAAGTGGCAGTAAAACGCGGATCAATGACCACGACCGTTAAATCCCGTTCCGTTTTGGCTTGCATGATGCGTTGATATAACACGGGATGACACCAAGCCGTATTTGAGCCCACCAAAACCACCATGTCGGTATGCTCAAAGTCTTTATAGCTTGCAGGGACAAGGTCTTCGCCAAAACTACGTTTATGTGCAGCGACCGCAGAGGACATACATAGCCGTGAATTGGTATCAATATTAGCAGTCCCAAGATAGCCCTTAACGAATTTATTCACGACATAATAGTCTTCGGTCAGCAACTGCCCAGACACATAAAAAGCAATACTCTCGGCTCCATAAGTGTCAATGCATTGCTGAAAACGTGTTGCTATTTGTTCTGTCACATCATCCCATGTAGTCACTTTACGTAAATCACCGCGACCTATCATAGGCTGTAACAGTCTAGTTTCCAGTCCAAGCGTATCGGCCAGACGGCTACCTTTAATACACAAGCGACCAAAATTAGAAGGATGCTCTTGATCCCCAGTCACAGATATACGTTGACCAGATACAGTTTTCTCAACTGTGGCAGAAACACCACATCCCACACCACAATAAGGACACGTCGTATTTGTGGTCTGAACAGAATATTCAAGCTGATTATCGGTGGTACTTTGGAGTTGCACAGCAGGAATCGTATTCATTGAAGCTCCTTGATCACCCGGTTTTATCTTAACTTAACCTGCTTTTCTTAAAGCAAAATCTCGACCAAACAGCAGCTTGCTACGAATTGAAGAAATAGGGGTCTGATCTGCGATCAATTCGGCGTACCATGTACCATCTTCGGTATCACCAAATAAAACAGCACCAATGACACGATCATGCTGAATAATAATTCGCTTATAAATCTGACGTTTCTCATCATTCATAATAATGTCTTCATAACCATCTTCCGATTGGCGAACATCAATATCAATTTGACCTGCCGAAAACACATCCACACCACTCACTTTAAGCTGTGTAGGCACCGTTGGGGCTTTAAAAGTCAAACTACCATGTTCGGCCAGATGGCTGGCACAAATAAATGCTTGTCCCCATAAAGGTTCAACCAAACCAAAAGTTTGTCCACGGTGTTCTATACACTCACCCACCGCATAAATACTTGGGTCGAAGGTTTGCATCGTATCATTCACCAATACTCCGCGATTACATCTTAAGCCTGCACTTTGTGCCAGACGAATATTCGGGCGAATTCCCACTGCAAATACCACCAAATCGGCATCCAGAACACGCCCATCTTTTAAACGCAAATGCGTTACATGGCCTTGATCATTACCCAGCAAAGCCTCGGTATTTGCTTCAGTTATAATTTCAATACCTTTTTGCTCAATACTATGACGTAGCATCACACTGGCTTGAGCATCTAACTGACGGTCCATAATCCGATCCATCAAATGCAATACCGTCACATTCATACCGCGCTGTTTTAAACCATAGGCGGCTTCCAGACCTAATAAGCCACCACCAATCACCACAGCATGCTTTTTCTGAGATGCGTAATCCACCATGGTATTGACATCATAGATATCCCGAAAGCTAATGACACCTTTTAAGTCTGCTCCTTGAATAGGTGGAATAAACGGTTTAGACCCAGTAGCCAAAATAAGCCGGTCATATTCAACACACTCACCATTTTGGGTATGCACTTGCTTACGGTTACGATCAATCTTGATCGCTGGATCGCCCGCCACAAAGCGAATGGCTTTATCCTGATACCATTGATGAGGATGTAACATAATATCTTCAATGGTTTTTTCACCAGATAAAACAGGTGACAGCATAATACGGTTATAATTCCCCCACGGTTCTTCACCAATCACTGTGATTTCATAACGTTCGGGATTCATATCCAGTAAATCTTCTAGACAGCGCATGCCTGCTAGTCCATTTCCTACCAGTACCAGCTTTAATTTATCCTGTGCCAATCCGTTATTGGTAATATAGGTTTTTTGAGGTACAGGACTCACCCAAACACGTCCTGATTGTACTTTACAAGGGAAAACCAGTAACTTTTGTTCTTTATCTTCCAGACAACGCCCCGTTGCCAAACTGAAGTGCTGTTTATAAATAGGCGAAGCAATCACTCGTTCTCCTTGCAAATCACCCATAATTCCACGTGACATCACATTTGCCCCACTGAATGGATCTTGATTGCTGAGCGCGTAGATTCGCTGTTCGTGCCCGACACGAAATAAAGCAATTTGCTGATCATCAATTAAAGCTGTGACACCCGTATTTGGAGTAATGTCGCTCAAGGCACAGACATCAATCCATTCATTTTCTGCAATCTGATTTAACTGTTTTAAGTTGCTCATATTTGTTCTCCTTATGCTTCAACCAATGGAATACGTGACTCATCTCGTTCACTGGCTTTAAGTGGACGAATTTGACCACGCTCCTCTGTAAACTGGATATGTGGGTCACGCTGCTCTTTTTGGTTGATAAACGTCTGGAAACGTTTACGCACGTCAGGATCTTCAACCGCAGTACGCCATTCATCCTGATAAGTATTCACGACATGCGACATACGGCGTTCAAGCTCGTGAGCTAAACCTAATGAATCTTCAACAATCACAGCTTTTAAATAATCTAAACCACCTTCCATGTTGTCACGCCAAACACTGGTACGCTGCAAACGATCGGCAGTTTGGATATAAAACATAAAGAAACGATCAATGTAACGAATTAAGGTATTGGTATCCAAATCTGAGGCCAACAGTTCAGCATGACGTGGTTTCATGCCACCATTACCACAAACATAAAGATTCCAGCCTTTTTCAGTGGCAATCACCCCAACATCTTTGCCTTGGGCTTCTGCACACTCACGTGTACAACCCGAAACTGCCATTTTAAGCTTGTGCGGTGAACGTAAGCCTTTATAGCGATTTTCTAAAAAGATCGCTAAACCCACAGAGTCATCCACACCATAACGGCACCATGTGCTGCCTACACAGGATTTTACTGTACGCAATGACTTACCATAGGCATGCCCCGATTCAAAACCAGCAGCAATCAATTCTTCCCAGATCAGTGGCAATTCATGTAACTGCGCACCAAACATGTCAACACGCTGACCACCTGTAATTTTGGTATACAGGTTATATTTTTTGGCAATCTGGCCGACGGCGATTAGCCCATCAGGTGTGACTTCACCGCCTGCCATTCGTGGTACAACAGAGTAAGAACCATCTTTTTGAATATTACCCAAGTAGTAGTCATTACTATCTTGAAGACCAGCATGACTTGGCTTGAGTACAAAATCATTCCAGCAAGAGGCTAAAATATTAGCAACAGTTGGCTTACAGATATCACAACCCAAACCATGGCCATGCTGCTCAATCAAATCATCAAATGTTTTAATCTCATTAACACGGACGAGGTGATATAGCTCTTGGCGAGAATAAGCGAAATGTTCACAGAGATGATTATTTACGGTGACACCTTGACGCTGTAGCTCAGACTTTAACACCTGAGTCACTAACGGAGCACAACCTCCACAAGCGGTAGCCGCTTTGGTGCATTTTTTTAATGCACCTAAAGAAGTTGAGCCGTCTTCAATCGCTTGGCAAATATCCGCTTTGGAAACATTATTACATGAGCAAATTGTTGCGCTGTCTGGAAGTAGATCGACACCACTACCACCAGATTTTGCAGCGCCTGCCTCAGAAAAACCTGGCATGATCAGACTTTCTGGTTGCTCTGGAAGTGCCATACCATTGAGCATCATTTGTAACAGATCGCTATACTCTTTCGCATCACCCACCAAAACAGCACCAAGCAATTGTGTTTTCTCTGCATTCACCACAATTTTTTTATAAATCAATGCATCTTCATCAGCATAAAAATAGCTAAGCGCATTCGGAGTCATCGCATGCGCATCACCAATCGATGCAACATCCACCCCCATTAGTTTAAGCTTGGTACTCATGTCCGCACCAGTAAAGCAATGGGTTTCTTCCTCTAAAATATGCTTGGCTGCAATTCGTGCCATATCATAGCCTGGTGCCACCAAACCATAAATTTTATTATTCCAGAGTGCACATTCACCAATCGCATAAACATCAGGCTGAGAAGTCTGGCAATAATCATTAATAACAATACCGCCACGCTCACCTGTCGCCAAACCCGATATTTTTGCCAATTCATCACGTGGACGAATTCCCGCAGAGAACAGCACAATATCCGTTTCAAGCACTGAACCATCTGCAAACTTCATGATGTGATGATGGGTCGAACCATCTTCAATACATTGTGTTGCTTTTTGGGTATGAACCTTAACCCCTAAATCTTCAATTTTACGGCGTAAAACCTTACCGCCTAAATCATCAATCTGAACCGCCATTAGACGTGGCGCGAACTCCACCACATGTGTTTCCAGATTTAAATCGCGTAGTGCTTTTGCCGCTTCAAGTCCAAGCAGGCCACCGCCAATCACTACGCCAGATTTAGCATTTTTACTTGCGGCACGAATCGCATCTAAATCTTCAAGGGTACGATAAACAAAACAGTTGTTGCGGTCATTACCTGAAATTGGGGGTACAAAGGCATAAGAGCCTGTTGCAAGTACCAATTTATCGTAGCCAATAACATCACCTGCACTGGTAGTGACTGTTTTTAGAATCGGATCAATTGCGATGGCTTTGGTATTTAAACGTAGATCAATCCCGTAAGCATCTGCAAAATCTGCGCGTGCTAATGACAAATCTTTAGCGGTTTTACCAGAAAAATACTCCGTCAAATGTACGCGGTCATATGCAATACGGGGTTCTTCAGCAATAATTGTAACTTCAAGTTCATCATCTGCTTTTTCTAACAGGCTTTCGATAAATTTGTGGCCAACCATACCATGGCCAATCATGACTAGTTTCATTGGGTTTCTCCTCAGATCATGCAATAGGTTGACTTAAGCCAGATTATTTCTTTCAAGTACCGCTTGTTCAAATAAGCGCTGCTCTTTGACTTTATGTTCAGCCGAGAAACGAATCAGCATGACAAAACCACCTGCAATAATCACCAGACCACCAAGTACCATCAAACAGGTTTGAATATCCATCATTCCCTTGAGTAAAAAACCTGCTGCAACTGCACCGACATTACCTCCAGCGCCAATAATACCCGCAACACCGCCCAACGCATCACGATCAATAAATGGCACCAACGCATAGGTTGCTCCACACGCCATATGAGTAAATAAAGCAAATAACGTCATGATCATAATTGCGAGCATCGCACTGTTCATTTGAGAGAAGATAATCAGAAACAAACCCTCACCCACAATCATGGCAAACAACACTTTGGTACGGCCATCTAATCCTTTTTTGATTGCAACTTTATCTGAAATGATGCCACCCAAAGCGCGCGCAAATAGTGCCAGCAAACCAAAAATACCTGCTGCTAAACCTGCTTCTTTTAATCCAAAGTTGAAATGATTGACGTAATACATCGCCACAATGTTATGAATAAAGATTTCGATTCCAAAACATGCAGCATAAGCACCAAATAAAATCCAGACACGATAATTACGTGCAGCATGCATCAGAATTGCCATACCGCCTTTTTTATCACTACCCACTTGAATCCCTTGGGCACGGAGTTCTTTAAAGTTTCCTTGCGGGCAATCCTGCGTATATTTCCAGTAAAGTAGCCCAACAATCACCATCATTGCACCAGGAACCAGTAAAGCAACACGCCAGCCCATTGCTTGCTCGACACCAAACATCACTAGAGCAGAGAGTAATAACGGCATTAAAGCTTGGGTTGCACCACCACCTGCATTTCCCCAACCTGCGGAAGCCGCATTGGCTGTTCCGACCACATTGGGTGCAAACATAATACTGGTATGGTATTGAGTAATAACAAAACTTGCACCAATTGCGCCAATCAATAGGCGAAAGAACAAAAAAGATTCATAGCTATTGGCAGCGGCGACCCCAAACACTGGCAAACTACCAATGAGTAACAAGGCAGTATAAGTTTTACGTGGGCCATATTTATCGCACAGCGGCCCCACAATCAGACGGACCACAATGGTAATCGCAACAGCAGCAATATTAATATTGGCAATTTGGTCTTTAGTCAGATGAAACTCACCTGCAATCACTGGCATTAAAGGTGCACAGGCAAACCATGCAAAAAAACAAACAAAAAAAGCGAGCCAACTCATATGGAAGGCTCGCATCGCTGGAACACTAAAATTAAATAAATTTATTTTAGTCGCTTTTTTTGCTGTTAAATCTAAATTTGAAGACATCGCCTTCTCCTGAACTGAACGTAATATGGGCTTTACAGCAAATGCTGTATGAGCAATCGATCAGAACGGACGTCGTTGGCCGTCTTACAAATTTTTCAACTTTGAGTCGTCTTTGACTCATATTTAATTAAGCAATGAGTGTGCCAGAAAATATAAAACCAAGCACTATACCAATTATGAATTTGATTTTTATAATAAAATTAAATTCAATATTTAAGAGATATTTTAAAATTGAACTTTTTTTCTTAAAAAACGCAGCATTGAGGATAAAAATATATTACAAAGTCAGCTATTCGCACTATTTCAGTTCAGGCTGTACTTTAATGTTTCAAATGCCAATTGCATTGTTTTTTTCATGGCATCGATTTTGCAATGCAATTTTGTCATTGATTTCGCTTACACTATTTCGCAAATGCGAAAAAATTTGCTCTATTTCTTATGTCTAAATTAAAAATTGCACTCATTGATGATGACCTCGAACGAGCCGAATTTATTCGGCAGGATTTACGTGCACATGATTTTGATGTCGTTGCTTGCATGACACTGGATCATTTGAATGTACTCAAACTTGAAAAACTTCAGGCCGATGTTATTTTGCTGGATATGGATCATCCTCACCGAGATATTATAGAAAGCTGTGTCAGCCGTTTCGATTTACCTACGGTACTTTTTACCAAAAACACGCATAAAGATACGATTAAGCAAGCCATTGCTGCTGGTGTAACAGCCTATATTGTCGATGGAATTGACCCATCACGTTTAGATACCATTCTAGAAATATCAATTGAGCAGTATAAAAAGCATAAGCAGCTTGAGAGTGATCTCAAAGAAACCAAAATAAAACTGGCAGACCGTAAAGATATCGAAAAAGCCAAAGTTTTATTAATGCAGTTACATCACTTGAGTGAAGATACTGCATTTCAATTGTTGCGTAAAAATGCCATGAGTCATCGTATCACTATGGGAGAAATGGCACGGCGTTTAATTGATGCACAACAGTTACTTCTTAACCCGTTAAAAGAGGATTCTCATGAGTCAGATTGAAAAAAAACAATTGCAGCTCGGATATATTCCTCTTTTAGACTGCATTGCACTCCTTTGGGCCAAAGAACGTGGCTACTTTGAAGAAATGGGATTAGATGTCACATTAGTCAAAGAAGCATCTTGGGCAAGTTTAAGGGATCGCCTGGCTTTTGGTATTTTAGATGCTGCTCACTGTCTCTCTGCAATGCTTCCTGCAGCCGCCATTGGTGAAGATCAAATTGGAATCCCACTCAAAACACCGTTGGTACTCAGTAAAAACCGTGCCTATATCAGCTTGAGCCAGAAATTATGCTATGAGCTATCTATCCAAAACGCTGATAATGCCCAAGAAAATTCGGCAAAACTTGTAAAGTATCTTGAGCAAGAACAAAGCATAGCGCTTGCACATGTATTTCATCATTCAATTCATCACTACTGTTTACGTGAATGGCTGGCATTAAGCCATCTAGACCTAGCTAAAGCCATTCAATTAAAAACCTTACCCCCACCGTATATGCTTGATGCACTGGCATCTGCTTCAATTGATGGTTTTTGTGTAGGAGAACCGTGGAATACTCAAGGTGAAATTGAAGGATATAGCCAGATTGTTGCCTCTAGTCGAGATATTATTCCTGAAGTGGCCGATAAAGTTTTAGCTGTTACAGAAGAATGGGCAGCACATCATCCGAATACTGTGATTGCTTTAACTGCAGCCATATTAAAAGCGCAACAAGAACTTGAAACCTTATCTAACCTTGAGCCCGTTTGGCAGATACTCATTAATTTTAATATTGTTCGCTTCCAATGTTCCAAATCGGTTCATGTTAAGTCTTACCATGCACTCGAACAGATCATTCGACATTTGGTTGTTGGACAAGCTGCTCCCTGTAGTGAAGATATGCTCTGGTTATTTGGACAAATGCAAAAATGGCATGATTTAACAATTGAGACAACAGCGCTTAACGAATTGAGTCAACGTTGTATTGATCAAAATAGTTTTGAGAAAGCCATGCAGCATGTTCAAAGTAACACGGGTTAATTTTGATACTGGGTAGTTGAATCAATCTCAGCCATTTAATTACTTGTAAGCAGTTTTGAATGTAGATTAAATATTTAATCTACAGTCAAAACTATTTATTCAATCTTTACAATTTTTATCATCACATCTTAATTAATCATTTTAATATCTATTTAAAAGCTATCGAGATGCACATATGGACAGCCGAGAAACCACAACAGAAGATAATAATGCGAGTTATGCACGTATCGAACCCTATGATCAACCCGCAGGCGGTTGGGGTGCTTTACTCAGTGTTGCAAGAAATTTAAAACGTCAAGAAACATTTAAAAAAGGATCCATTTCATTACTTAATATTAATCAACCCACAGGTTTTGATTGTCCTGGTTGCGCTTGGCCTGAAAAAAAAGACACCCATACCTTTAATTTCTGCGAAAACGGCGCCAAAGCCGTTGCATTTGAAGCCACCAGTAAACGTGTCACACCAGAGTTTTTTGCAACGCATACCGTAAGCTGGCTCAAAGAACAAAGTGACTTTTTTCTAGAAGATGCTGGGCGTATCACCGACCCTATGCGTTACGATGCAGCAACCGACAAATATGTTCCTATTTCATAGGATGATGCGTTTCAGTTAATTGCCAAGCATTTGCAGGCACTCGATCATCCAAACGAAGCCGCGTTTTATACCTCTGGTCGTACCAGTAACGAAGCTGCATTTTTATATCAGCTTTTTGTCAGAAATTTTGGAACAAATAATTTTCCAGATTGCTCGAACATGTGTCACGAAGCGACCAGTGTTGGTTTGAAAGACGCTATTGGTCTTGGAAAAGGTACGGTTACACTGGATGACTTTGATCAAGCTGACGCAATTTTTAGCTTCGGTCATAACCCTGGAACCAATCATCCGCGTATGCTGGCAACCTTACGTGAAGTATCGAAACGTGGTGGAACCATTATTGCAATTAACCCGCTTAAAGAGCGTGGTTTAGAAAGATTTCAAGATCCTCAAGCCCCACTTGAAATGATGACCAATGGTAGTACACCGATCAGCCGTTATTATTTTCAACCTAAAGTAGGCGGCGACTATGCCATTATGTTTGGCATGCTCAAACATCTGGATGAATGGGATCAAATCAATCTGTCTAAAGGTAAACCAAGTGTGTTTGATCGTGATTTTATCGCGCTCAATACCGTAGGTTTTGAAGACATGCTAACCGAAATTCGTAATACTTCTTGGTCGGAGATCCATCCACATACTGGGCTTACACCCGAACATCTTGAAGCACTGTCAAAACTCTATCTCGAATCACAGCGTGCCATTTTCTGCTGGGGTATGGGAATCACCCAACATCGTCATGGCACGGTTAATGTGCACATGCTTGCTAATCTGATGCTTGCCCGTGGCCACATTGGACGTCCTGGCGCAGGTTTAGCGCCTATTCGTGGTCATAGCAATGTACAGGGTGATCGCACAATGGGAATCAATGAGCGTCCAGGCGCCAAAATGCTGGATAGTATTGATCGCGTTTTTGGCATTCAGTCTCCACGTGAAGATGGGCTGGGTGTTGTAGAAACCATCAAAGCGATGGCTGAAGGTCAAGTAAAAGTATTTATCGGTCTAGGTGGAAATTTTGCCGTAGCTACACCTGATAGCGACTATACACAACAAGCATTACGTGCATGTAAATTAACCGTACATATCACCACAAAAATGAACCGTAGCCACTTGGTGTGTGGTGAAGACGCCCTAATGCTCCCTTGCCTGGGTCGAACTGAAATTGATACGCAAAAACACGGCCCACAAGCGATTTCTGTTGAAGATTCGATGAGCAATGTGCATCTTTCAGCAGGACGTAACGAACCAATTTCTTCAGATTTACTATCAGAACCCGACATTGTCGCCAGAATTGCAGAAGCAACATTACCTGATAGTCAGATCAAATGGCGCTGGTATGTTGAAAGCTATGACCGTATTCGTGATGCAATATCTGAAGTGTTTGATGAATTCCATGACTTTAATCAACGCGTCTATCAACCTGGAGGATTTCACCTTGAGCACCCTGCCAATCAGCATGTGTGGAATACCCCTAAAGGCAAAGCCCAATTTTTAATTACACCGATTTCAGAAGTGTATGCAGATAAAGAACATCAATTTGCAGATACTTACTCAAAAGCTAAAGTTTATACACTCATGACTACACGCTCACATGATCAGTATAATACAACGCTATATGGTCTAGATGACCGTTATCGTGGGGTATTCGGTCAGCGCCGTGTACTCTTTATGAATGAACAGGATATTCAAGAAGCAGGCTTTCAGGCAGACCAATGGGTCGATATTGAAAGTATCTATTCCGATGGACTCAAACGTATTGTCCGTAGCTTTAAAATCGTACCGTACAATATTCCAAGGGGAAGTATGGCGGCCTATTATCCAGAAACAAACCCCTTGGTGGCTTTAAGCAGTCATGACAAATACGCAAAAATACCTGCATCCAAAAGTATTCCTGTAATCTTACATCCTGGTCAAGCGCCAGAACATTTTAATCTCGCTGCGCCCGTCGATCCTGAACATGCAAATGGATAGTTTAACCGAAACGACAAATGCCTTGAGTAATGATACTCATGCTCAAGGCTATCAAAGCGTTTCCACTACTCGGCATGTCGGTCACATACGTGAGGTTGTGTATGACTGTGTAGTAGAGGAATTCCCTGTTGCTTTAATCTATAACGGGATCTCTCATGCAGTCATGATGACAACGCCGCTCGATCTTGAAGTGTTTGCAATTGGATTTAGTCTGACAGAAGCCATTATTGATCATCCACGACAGATTTATGATATTGAAATTATAAAAAGCGATTTGGGCATACAGGTAGAAATAACAATCGCGTCTGAGGCATTTATAAAGTTAAAAACACATAGACGTACACTTGCAGGTCAAACGGGTTGTGGTATATGTGGCATCGAGAGTTTGCAACAGATTCAACATACCTTTCCCCCAGTGACTCATGATTTTTTTGTACACTGGCTAGATCAAATACCAGATGCCATGGTTCAATTACAGCAGCAGCAACCAATTTCTGCTGTCACGGGAGGTGCACATGCGGCAGCTTGGGTCGTGAATGGTAACATTCTAACTGTGTTTGAAGATGTGGGACGTCATAATGCTCTCGATAAACTTCTCGGCCATTTGGTCAAGCATGATATCGATCGCTCACAAGGGTTTGTCTTAATGACAAGTCGGGCAAGTTATGAGCTTGTTAAAAAATGTGCGCAACTTAACATTTCACTTTTGGCTACCATTTCTGCGCCTACAAGCTTAGCGATAGAGCTTGCGAAGCGTAGTGGCCTAAAACTGGCTAGTTTTTGCCGTCAGTCTCGTTATGTGGTTTACTCATAACACCACGTTAATAGGACTCGATTTACGTTATTCATGTTTGAGATCATATGCCACAATCGCAGTATACTTGTAAAAATCGTTTTCAGATCCGACATAAGCATGGCTAATTGACTTTATTTCAATACAGCGTTTGTTGCGATGTTCGTAATCAATCCAGTGATTAATGTCTGTCTCAAGTTTGCTAAATACGTTAGTTTCAAATATTTTAACCTGCTGCATGTGCCTAATCTCCATGGCTATATCAATGTTTTGAGGTCGATTTCCCTATTACATGATTATTTATACCAGATCTAGTCTATATCAATCTTGTAATATTAAAGCATGCGCACTGCTCAATTAACAATACAACTTATTTTTTGTGGTTATGCTGGATTTTTATTCCAATTCATCTTAAAGATACAAATTTTGAAGTTACTGTCATAAATATTCGTTATACTTTCAACATTCATCGCAATCAAGTTACTGCTGGTACACTTTTTTGGTTTTGGAGCACATGCAACAGCACATTAAACGTTATCCCATAGGTGCACATCTGGTCATCTATCATCTAGGATATAGCCACCATGGTATTTATGCGGGTCGTGGTCGTGTAATCCATTATTCTGGATTTGCCCATCTTTTTAAAAAAAAGCCAATTGAAATCACGACACTGCAGAAATTTTCTCACGGAAAAAAAATCCATATCCGTATCTATGATCAACCCAAATATAAGGGCCGAACTGTTGTACGCCGAATGCGCTCACGCATACATGAAAATCACTATCATCTCATTATCAATAACTGTGAACATTTATGCTCATGGGCAATTACAGGCGTTGAGAATAGCCATCAAGTGGTTAAAATGATGAACCGCCTGACTACAATTGGCTATCTCAGCTCAATCATGAGTTATATGAACAGCTTATTCCTCACGATTGCCACCACTTGTTTTGCACTCGTACTTTATATCAAGAAAAAATTAAGAGATAAGGCCAAAATGAAAGTACCTGATTCTATTTTTTATCATGAAGAACATAAAAAATAAGCTGCGTTATTCGACAGCTTATTTTAAAAAGACTTTTATCCTGTTTTATAAGACCCTTGTGCTGAGGTAAAGCGTTGCTACATTTCCCTGCGGGACCTTGCTAAAAAATAAGACTGTCGCGCTTTACCCTGCGGGGCCTTGCGAAAAAATAAGGCTGTCGCCTTATTTTTTCTCAGGTTTGAAGCTATCTTTTAGGTCTAAAATACGGTTAAACACTGGTTTTTCTGAAGTGTGATCATGCTGATCTGCTACAAAATAACCTTCGCGCTCAAACTGAAAGCGTTGTTCAGGTGATGCTTGTGCCAATGCTGGCTCAATATAGGCCTGAACGACTTGTAATGAGTCAGGATTCAAATTGGCAAGAAAGTCATCATCTGCATCAGGTGCAGCTTCTGTAAATAGGCGATCATAAATACGCACTTCCGCAGGAAGTCCTTTGGTTGCAGATACCCAATGAATCACCCCTTTTACCTTACGACCTTCGGGGTTTTTACCTAAAGTGTCTGGATCAATTGAACATTTAAGCTCAATGACTTCACCCTGTTCATCTTTGACCACTTCATCGCATTTGATCACGTAAGCATGACGCAAACGTACTTCACCACCTGGAATCAAACGTTTAAAGCCTTTTGGTGGCACTTCTTCAAAGTCTTTGCGGTCAATATAAAGCTCAGATGTTAGTGGAATAACACGTTCGCCCATATCGACATTCGGATGGCGTGCATGCACAAGATCAAGTGTTTCTGGCAAATTGGTTAAGGTGACTTTCAACGGATTGAGTACAGCCATGCCACGGCTTGCAGTATTTTCGAGCGACTGACGAATACAGAATTCGAGCATTGCAACATCCACAATACCATCCGTTTTAGATACACCTACACGCTTACAAAAATCACGCAAGCCTTCAGAGGTAAATCCACGACGGCGCATACCGACGACTGTTGGCATACGCGGATCATCCCAACCATTTACAAAACCACCTTCGACCAGACGGCGTAACTTACGCTTAGAGGTAATGGTGTAATCGATGTTTAAACGAGATGATTCATACTGGCGTGGTACTGCTTCTGAATGAACTTTTTCAATCACCCAGTCATAAAATGGACGATGATCTTGGAACTCAAGCGTACATAACGAATGCGTAACACCTTCAATCGCATCAGATAACGGATGCGCATAGTCATACATTGGATAGATTTTCCATGTATCACCTGTTTGATGGTGCTCTGAATGCAGAATACGATACAAAATTGGATCACGCATATGTACATTCGGGCTTGCCATATCAATTTTGGCACGTAAAACAGCTTGACCTTCCTGATAAGTCCCATCTTTCATTTTTTCAAAATGTTGAAGGTTTTCTTCTACACTCGCATCACGGTAAGGAGAGTTTTTACCTGGCTCTACAAAGTTACCACGGTTCAGCTTAATTTCTTCGGGTGTTTGCAAGTCGACATAGGCATCACCTTGTTTAATCAGTTGTACCGCCCACGTATAAAGCTGGTCGAAGTAGCTCGATGCATAACGTGGTTCATCTTTCCATTCAAAACCAAGCCATTTTACGTCGTTGGCAATCCCATCGACATATTCCTGCTCTTCTGCATCTGGGTTGGTATCATCAAATCTGAGATTACAATAACCACCAAATTCTTCAGCAACGCCAAAATTAAGACAAATGGCCTTAACATGACCAATATGCAAATAACCGTTTGGTTCAGGTGGAAAACGAGTGACCACAGTTTGGGTACGACCTTCGTTCAAATCTTCTGTGATGACTTGTCTGACAAAATCTAAGCCTGCCTGTTGTTCTTGCTGCGCAGAATCGACAGATGTATGAGTATTCGTTGTCGGAGAATTGGGCAGAGTTGAAACAACATCATTTGGCTTCATATAAATATTTCACTTCTTTACAGTTAAAATTTGACTGAATGAAACGTAATCTTTGTTTTTATCAAAGAAATTTACGTTTTTTACTTGCTATGTAGTTTACAGTTTGCTTATGCTTCTCTCAACCAAAAAACCCATGGCTTTCGTGTCCATGATTAGGAGATTATGTAATGAGTTTTCCTCAAGTCGAATTAAACACCAATAAAGGTCGTATTGTTCTTGAGCTTAACCCTGAAAAAGCGCCTAAAACAGTTGCTAACTTCTTGGAATATGTTCGTGATGGTTTCTATGACGGCGTGATTTTTCACCGCGTCATTGATGGTTTTATGATCCAAGGCGGCGGCATGGACGAAAACTTCAAAGAAAAAGCCACTCGTGATGCAATTGAAAACGAAGCTGACAATGGTTTGAGCAATGATGAAGGTACGATTGCTATGGCACGTACTCAAGCACCTCACTCTGCTTCTGCTCAATTCTTTATTAATGTGAAAAACAACTCTTTCCTTAACCACACAGGTAAAACTGCGCAAGGTTGGGGTTATGCGGTGTTTGGTAAAGTTGTTGAAGGTCTGGACGTTGTAACTGCAATTAAAAACGTTCGTACTGGCAACCGTGGCTATCACGCTGATGTACCTTTAGAAAATGTTGTCATTGAATCTGCTAAAATTATCGCTGAATAATTTTTAAACGGATTATTTTGTGACTTATTTGTTTATTTCAGATTTACATTTGTCACCTGAACACCCTCGACTCATTCGAGGGTTTTTAGATTTATTACAATCTTATCAAGACCGACATACTCAGCTTTATATCTTGGGCGACTGGTTTAATGCCTGGATTGGCGATGATTATACTGCCCCCTGGCTGGATGAAATCGTAGAAAAACTTCAGGATTTTCATCGACACGGCAATCAAGTCTATTTTCAGGTGGGTAATCGTGACTTTGCATTGGGATATGATTTTTTAAAGCAATTTCATGGCATTTTACTTCCTGATATCTATACGCTTAATATCTCTGGTGTCACGTATAGGCTCGAGCATGGCGATGCACTATGTACAGATGATGTCGCTTATCAACGCTTCAAAAAGATCATTCGAAATCCTTATCTTATTGCATTATTAAAACGTACGCCGTTAAGTTTTAGACAGAAACTGGCCAATGGCTTTCGTAAAAAAAGTCATGATGACAAGCAACAAAAAACTTATGCCATTATGGATGTACATCCCAAAGCTGTCGAAACTGCGCTATTTGATGTCGATATTTTAATTCATGGTCATACTCACCGCCCTGCAATACATCCTTTGGGACAAAAAACCCGAATCGTTTTAGGGGATTGGCGAGAAAAAACAAATCAAGCCATGATTTTAGAAATCGATGAACAAGGTCACCAAAATTTTATTCAATGGAATATTAGTTCATCACGCTAAAAATCTATTTTGTTACCTCAATTTTTATTTGAAAGCATTTCATCTGATAATTTTTCGATTTATGATCATGTTTTATCTAACCTTTAAATATGAGGGACATGATCATGAACTTACTAGAGACCGCAAAAAGTCGTTATACCACCAAAGCTTATGATCGCAGTAAAATAATTCCCTTAGATCAATTTGAGCGTTTACTCAAGGTTTTGCGTTTAACTCCCTCTTCTGTCAATATTCAGCCGTGGCATTTCTTAATCGCAGAAAGTGAGCAAGCTAAAGCGCGTGTTGCCAAAGCCATGACTGGACGTTATGCCTATAATGCACCCAAAGTGCTAGAGTCTTCACATACCATTGTTTTTTGCACCCGCACTGATGTCACACATGAACATCTTGAACAACTTCTTGAGCAAGATGATTTAAGCGGACGTTTTAAAGATGAAAGTGCAAAAGAAGGCCAACGTCAGACCCGTGCAGGCTATGTCGAATATTATCGCAATGAGCAACAAAACCTGTATGGATGGATGGAAAACCAAACCTTTATCGCGCTCGGGCAGCTTTTATTGGCAGCGGGGTTAGAAGATGTTGATGCAACACCAATGGGTGGTTTCGATGAAGATATCTTAAATCAAGAATTTGGATTAACAGAAAAAGGGTTTCGTGCGTCTGTTGTAGTTGCATTAGGTTATCGCAGTGAAGCTGACTTTAATGCAAAATTACCGAAATCACGTTTAAGCGATGACATCATTTTTACTAAAATTTAACCTAGAAAAAGGTCATCTGGTCTATTAATAACCCGATGACCTTGTTCACATCGCTTGAGCAAGACAAATAATTCCGACCATTCCCAATACTAAACCCATGATAACTTTAGGCTCTGCTTTTTCTTTAAAGAGTAGAAGACCACTTAAAATTCCAAAGATGACAACGAAAAGATTCATCCCCACAAACACGATGGCAGGACTATTTTTTAAGAGAATATGCGCCTGCACATATAAGGCAATATTGGCAAAGTTCAACCCACCCAAAACCAATCCAGCTAACATGTTTTTGAAACGTGCAGTTTCTTTCTTAAAAATATAAGTATAGATAAATGAAAATACAAATGCAGCGATAAATACCAGATTTAAGGTCATGGGTAATTTAAGACCTAAACTACTGGTGTACTTTAGTAAAATATCAATCAGAGCATAGCCACTCCACACACCCACCAGACTCACAAGACTTTTCTGATGAACACTCTGGTTCTGCTGTGTTTTACTGAGCATGATTAAACCAATAGCAAACGAACCCAAAATAATGCCTAAAAGTTTAAAAGCGTTAAAATGCTCTTGAAAGATAAAGAAAGCAGCAAGTAAAGACAGCACAACAGACAATCGCTGTGCGAGTTCAGTTTTAACGATACCTGCATACTGCAAAGATTTGGCCAGTAATAAAAATACACTTGGCAGTGCAATGCCCAATAGTACAATTAACCACCACGGCGTATGCTGGACTGAAAGATGTGCCAGATCAGGTTTGAACCATAGAAAACATAGCAGACTGGCACTGCTATAATTCCAGACAATCATCTGAAGTGGTTCAAAGCCTTTAGACTTTAATGCTTTTATTAAGATGGAAACCAACACACTACATAGTGCAGCTAAAACAATGAATTCCACTATTTCTACCTCATCAAAAACAAGAAAAGCCCATCAAATGGGCTTTTCTGAATTTCGGACTAATTATTTATAACGATCAACCATCGCTTCTAAAGAAATAGGACGAATTTTATCTGCATTGCCCGCTGTACCAAACGCTTGATAACGTTCAATACAAATCTGCTTCATTGCATCAACAGTTTTTGCCAAGTATTTACGTGGATCAAATTCGGCTGGATTTTCAGACATAAAGCTACGAATTGCACCCGTTGATGCCAAACGTAAATCGGTATCAATATTGATTTTACGAACACCATGCTTGATTGCTTCGACAAGCTGCTCAAGTGGCACACCGTAAGTTTCACCAATTTGACCACCATGCTCATTGATAATTTTCAACCAGTCTTGAGGTACAGAGCTTGAACCATGCATCACAAGATGCGTATTTGGTAAAGCTGCGTGAATTTCTTTAATGCGGTCAATTGCTAGAATATCGCCTGTAGGTGGACGAGTAAACTTATAAGCACCGTGTGAGGTACCCACTGCAATTGCAAGCGCATCGACATTGGTATCTGCAACAAACTGAGTCGCTTCTTCAACAGAAGTTAAAAGTTGTGAATGGTCAAGTACACCTTCTGCACCCACGCCATCTTCTTCACCCGCCAAACCAGTTTCAAGGCTGCCCAAACAACCAATTTCACCTTCTACGGATACACCACATGCATGTGCCATAGCCACTACACGACGAGTTACATCAACGTTGTAATCATAAGAAGTTGGTGTTTTGCCATCAGAACCAAGTGATCCGTCCATCATCACCGAGCTAAAGCCTAACTGGATAGAGCGTTGACATACATCAGGGCTGGTTCCATGGTCTTGATGCATTACCACAGGAATATGTGGCCATTCTTCAACTGCTGCCAAAATCAAGTGACGTAAAAATGGAGCGCCTGCATATTTACGCGCACCCGCCGAAGCTTGAACAATAACAGGTGAGTTGGTTTCATCCGCTGCCAACATGATCGCGCGCATTTGCTCAAGATTGTTTACATTAAACGCTGGTACGCCGTAGTTATGTTCTGCGGCGTGATCCAAGAGCTGGCGCAATGAGATAAGTGCCATAATATCCTCCCAGGTAGTGCGCCTATTCTACAGTGTGATGTATTTCAATTCAGCAACAAATCAAAGAATTTCACAAAAAAATCCCTGCATTTGCAGGGACTTTTGACATTTTGCTCGGCAGTTAGTGAGCTTTGTCTTGATTCTGACCAGCAGGCGCTTCATTTTCACTCGCTGGTGTTGCTGGATCTGCTGCTACATTGGCTACCGACTCTGGAACATCGGTATTTTTTTCGTTCATGACTGGTTTATCAAGTGCATCAATCGCAGCTTGTTGCTCTGGTGTAATTTTTTCATCAGCTGGTGCAGTTTGTCCTTGCTCAGATGCTGGTGCATCGTTTTTCTTTGAACAAGCAGTAAGCGCGAGAGGTGCAATAATCAAGGCTGCAAGTAGAAGCTTAAAATTCATCAGATAGTCCCATGACTGGTATTTAACTGAAAAATATTTTATTGCAGATATGTGACAGTTCGATGAATCTCTTATGAAAGAACCGACCATAAGGCCGGTTCTTTTAAAAACACGTCAGCGATTAGGCACGTTCGAGTAATACAGCAACGGCTGGTAAGGTTTTTCCTTCTACAAACTCAAGGAATGCGCCGCCACCTGTTGAGATATAACCAATTTTGTCAGCAACTTTATATTTATCAATTGCAGCCAAAGTATCACCACCACCTGCAATAGAAAATCCTTTAGATTCAGCAATTGCCAATGAAAGCGTTTTGGTTCCTTCACCAAACTGATCTACTTCAAATACACCAACTGGGCCGTTCCAAAGTATCGTTTTAGCTGTTTTTAAGATCTCAGCAAATGCTTTCGCCGTGTCAGGACCCACATCCAGAATCATGTCATTGTCAGCAATATCTTCCACTTTTTTCACAATTGCTTGTGCTTTTGCTAATGAACCCAAGAAGTCAGCAAAGTCAATCTCTGTGGCATCAGCTACCACCACATCCGTAGGAAGTGGAACAGATACTTTAGCGGCAATTGCTTTAGCGGTATCAATCAAATCATTTTCACAAAGCGATTTGCCTACATTGAAACCAGCTGCTGCCAAGAAGGTATTGGCAATTCCACCACCCACAATCAATTGACCGCAAATGTCAGAAAGTGAGGTTAAAACATCAAGTTTTGTTGAAACTTTAGAACCTGCAACAATCGCCACCATTGGCTTTTCAGGGGTTTGAAGTGCACGACCTAATGCATCTAGCTCAGTCGCAAGCAATGGGCCTGCCGCTGCAACTTTGGCATAACGAGCAGCACCTTCGGTTGATGCTTCTGCACGATGTGCAGTGCCAAATGCATCCATCACGAATACATCACAGAGTGCTGCATATTTTTGTGCAAGTTCAGCATTATTTTTCTTTTCGCCGAGGTTAAAACGTACATTTTCAAGAAGAACAACTTGACCTGGTGCTATCTCAACCCCTTCAAGGTAGTCAGTCAAAAGTTTAACTTCCTGCCCTAATGCATCTGAAAGGTAAGCTGCAACAGGTGCAAGTGACTGTTCAGGTTTTGGTTCACCTTCAACAGGACGCCCTAAGTGAGAGCAAACCATCACAGCAGCACCTTGAGCAAGTGCAGCCTGAATGGTTGGTAATGCTGCACGCAAACGAGCATCACTGGTAATCTGGCCATTTTTTACTGGTACATTTAAATCTTCACGAATTAATACACGTTTTTCGCTTAAGTCGAGGTCCGTCATACGCTTAAAGTTCATTGAGTGCTCTCTTTTACTCTTATGAAAATTATAAATGGCGATATTTTAAATGATTATGATAAAAAAAGAGAGTTTTTTTGTAGAAAAGCTGCCGAAAGATTTAGTTTTCATTATGATAGGTTGAGTGGTTTTACGATTTAAAAATATTATGTCTATTCATCCAGATCCGAAGATCAATAAATTAAATGTCCTTGGTGAACCATTAGCCAGTTGTTGCTTTGATCCAATTACAGGTTATTTTAGAAATGGATTTTGTCATACTGCAACCAATGACTTGGGTCAACATACTGTATGTGCAGAAATGACATCCGAATTTTTAAGCTTTTCGCAAAAAATTGGTAATGATCTCACCACCCCATTGCCTGAGATGGGTTTTCCAGGATTAAAACCAGGCGATTACTGGTGCATCTGTGTGACACGTTGGGTTGAAGCTTATCAGGCTGGTCAAGCACCTAATGTTAAAATCCATGCTTGCCATCAGTCTGTTCTCAGTTATGTGCCTCTTGATGTTTTAATGGAATATGCAATTTAATGAGCAATATTTCAGACATTATTTTGGCTTCGAGCAGTCAGACCCGTAAAGCATTAATGGATCGTTTAGGTCTGACCTATCGCATTATTTCGCCAGATATTGATGAATCCCCCCAAGGTGAAACGCATGCGGATGATCTGGCACAACGTTTAGCATTTGAAAAAGCGCGCGTTGTTTCAGCGCAATATCCAAACTCAATTGTAATTGGTTCAGATCAGGTTGCATGGCGTATAGATCTACCTAAACAGTTTATAGGCAAACCGCTGACCATTGAAAACGCAATGGCACAGCTCAAGCAAAATTCGGGTCAAACGTTATGTTTTAGTACAGGTTTGAGCATACAACATTTAGCATCAGGTTTTGAACACACACTTATCGAGCATTATCAGGTAAAATTTAGAGTATTGACCGATGCTGAAATCGAGCGCTATGTCACCACCGAGCAGCCCTTACAATGTGCAGGGAGTTTTCGATGTGAAGGACTAGGCATCAGCTTATTTGAATCGATGCAAGGATCAGACCAGACTACACTGATGGGATTACCACTAATAACGCTTTGTAAATACTTGCGTCAATTGAATATTCAACTACCCTAAATCAATCTTAAAACCTTAAAAAAAGCATTCAGGAATCATGGTTTCTGAATGCTTTTTTTTCATAGGTTATTTGAGCCAAAGCTTAAATAAGCGCTTAATAAAGCCCGAGAAAATAACCCACAGCAACGACAAATAATCCGACAAGCCAGATCCAGCCAAATGAGTATTTAAGATGCTTACCCATATCTGTCCCCGCAAGTCCCATCGCTAGCCATGTTGCTGGTGAGAATGGACTTACGAATGTCCCCGCATTATTACCAATCGCCATGGCATAAACAACTGAGTCGATAGATACACCAGCAGTCGCAGTTACTTCACCAATAACTGGCAATAATGCAAAATAATAAGCATCTGTACTGGTAAAAATATCCAGTGGTACACCCAAAAGACCGACAGCGATATGCAAACTTCCAACCCAGGTCGGTGGTAATATATGAATTAAATCCAATGCAATTGCTTTGAGCATTCCCGATTCTGAAAGGATTCCAAGAAATGCGCCTGCAGCAAAAATAATGGCAACCATATTTAAGGCTTGGGGTGCATGACGTGATATCACTTCTATTTGTTGTCTTGGTTTTGGGAAATTCACCAGCAGTACTAATGATAATGCAAGCATAAATACATAGGGCGCTGAAAATAAACCAAATGCCAAACAAACAATTGAAATCAAGATCAGTGCAATATTAAACCAAAAATTTTTAGGTTTGCGGACCTGCCCATCATCTGTATCTTCCGCTAAATCAGTTAACGTACAATCTTGCTGAAATGGAGTGGTTCCGTGTATCGCGGCTACTTGAATACGCTTTTTCTCACGTAGCCCCATTATTGCGGCAAAAGCCATCATTCCCACAATCCCAACTATTTGTACTGGAATAATGTTTTGCCAAAGTAAAGAGGCTTCAATCCCTGTAACCGCAGAAGCCCGTCCTAAAGGCCCGCCCCATGGCACCATATTCATAATTCCCATACTTCCCGCCATAAGCAGTAGCATCAGATAAGGACTCATACCTAACTTTTTATATAAAGGTAATAAAGCCGGGATAATGATCAAAAATGTAGCAGCACCTGAACCATCAAGATGAACAATTGCAGCGATGAGAGCAGTCATCATAGCAACTAAAACCACATTTCCACGCGTCAGCTTAACCAAATGCCGAATCATTGGATCAAAAATATGCAATTCTTTTAAAATGCTAAAAAATAAAATTGCAAATAAAAACATGACAGCGACTTTTGTCACCTTCATCATTCCCGCTTCAAAAAAACTAGAAATTTCACTTATGGAAAATCCTGCAATTAAAGCTCCAATCAATGGAATAATTGACATTGCCAAAATAGGATTCGATTTACCCGTCATCAATAAGGCAACAATTGTAATAATTATCAGTAGTCCGATCAGCGTTAGCATATTTACATCCTATAAAATCAAAATTCCAAAAACACATAAAACTTAAAATATGCTTAAAATAGAGTAAAGCCATCAAATACTAATATATGAATGGTTATTGTGATAAGCAAAAACCACCTATTTGTTAAAAAAAATGTAAACACCTTGGGTTAGTGCACAAAGTTTGTGCTACTGAAAATTCTAGTTCATGTAAAATATCTATCACCATTACATATCCCTTCAGATTGCGATCTATGATCATTTTTATCGAGGCAATTCATGTCTAATCCACTTCAGGTCTTAGGCGGAATCACCGCAGAACAATTTTTAAATGAGTATTGGCAAAAGAAACCATTGCTGGTTCGCAATGCCATGCCTGAAATTATCAATATTCTTGAACCTGATGATGTGAAAGAACTGGCCTTAGAAGAAACAGTCAGTGCTCGTCTCATTAAGCAAAAAGATAAAGATCCAAACCAGTGGAGTGTCAAATCCTCTCCGTTAATTAAAGGTGATTTTCAGAAATTACCGAAGCTTTGGACACTTTTAGTTCAAGCAGTAGATCACTACTCTTTTGATCTGGCAGAACTTTGGAAAGAATTTCCGTTTATTCCCCAGTGGCGACGAGATGACATCATGGTGTCTTACGCACCCAAAGGTGGCTCAGTAGGAAAACATTTTGATTTTTACGATGTTTTTTTAGTACAAGGTTACGGGCATCGCCGTTGGCAACTTGGACAAATGTGTGACGAATCTACCGAATTTGTGCCTGAACAGCCCTTAAAATTACTCCCAGAAATGGATATTCATTTTGATGAAGTGCTCGCACCAGGTGATCTGCTTTATGTACCACCAGGCTTATCGCATTACGGTGTTGCCGAAGATGACTGTTTAACGTTCTCTTTCGGCTTTCGCATGCCAAACATTGCGACGATGATGGATCGAGTCAGTGACAAATTTGCCGATAATAGTCTGCTTAAAAATCCGTTATTGGACGTCGTTCGTGATGAGGTCGCTAAAATTGGTGAAATTACAAGCAATGAATTGGCCTATCTAAAAGCAAAAGTACTGGAACAGTTACAGCATTCCAATGATTTTGAACATGCATTGATGTCATTGATGTCTGAACCCAAATATCCAGATAATTTACCAGAAGCAGATGAAATAGAAGCAGATGATTTGCTTGAAATTATCGATACTGGATATGAGTTACGCTTAGAACCTGCTTCAAGATTGCTCTATACATTAGATGATGGGCAGTTATTATTTTGGGCCAATGGTGAAGAGTGCTGCATTTCCGAGCAATTTGAATCGCTCTTAAAGCAGCTCGCAGATGGAGAAAGCCTGGTATTTGATCAATCATTCAATGATGCAGAGATACTTGAGGATATTGCACAATTACTCAATGAGTCAGTTTTAATGTTACTCCCATCTGACGAAGAATAATCAGCACCAGTACTGAGGATTAAAATAATTCTCAGTACTAACAATTCGTTACTTGAGGTTCTTTCATGTTCTTGGCAACTTAATTGCAGAACAAAAATGAAGGAAACTGCGTTAAATGGCTAGTCCAGCACAAATTATTCGTCACAAACTTCTCAATACGTTTTTTTCACGACATTCCATCTGGTTTTTATGCATGTTTGTCACGATCAGTATTGCCTGGTTCCATTTCACCTCAACGCCTCATTATCTTTACTATTTTATTTCCGATACATTTCTCAATGTTATCTGGCTATTGGCAGCAGTTTTAAGCGTAGTTGGTATTCACGACCTCTTACAAAGCAAACATTCAATTTTGCGTAATTACCCAATTATGGGTCACTTTCGCTTTTTATTTGAAGATTTCCGACCTGAAATACGTCAATATTTTATTGAATCTGATCAAGATGCACTACCTTTTTCGCGTATGCAGCGCAGCTTGGTGTATCAACGTGCAAAAAATGAAAATGCAGACAAGCCATTTGGCTCAATTATTGATGTCTACCAAAAAGATTACCGTTTCATGGTCCATTCACTGGTTCCATGCCCACCGTCAGATCCTAAAACTTTTCGTATTCAGATTGGTAATACGCAATGTGCTCAGCCTTATAGCTCGTCCATTATGAATATTTCTGCCATGAGTTTTGGCAGTCTGAGTGCCAATGCAATCCGGGCGCTGAATAAAGGTGCGCACATGGGTCACTTTTATCATGATACGGGTGAAGGTAGCTTGAGTCCTTATCATTTAGAATATGGTGGAGATATTGTCTGGGAAATCGCCAGTGGTTATTTTGGTTGCAGAACCGAAGAAGGTAAATTTGACCCTGAAAAATTCCAAAAACAAGCTCAACTTCCTCAAATTAAAATGATTGAAATCAAGCTGTCTCAAGGTGCAAAACCTGGACACGGCGGCATTTTACCGCAACATAAAATTACCGAAGAAATTGCAGAAATTCGAGGTGTGCCACGTGATCGTGATTGTATTTCACCTCCCAAGCATTCAGCGTTTAATACACCGATTGAAATGATGCACTTTATACAACAGTTACGCGAATTATCTGGAGGCAAACCCATTGGTTTTAAGTTATGTATTGGTCAACCTTGGCAATTTATGGGAATTGTCAAAGCCATGCTTGAAACTCAGATTGTACCTGACTTTATTGTCGTCGATGGTTCAGAAGGTGGTACTGGTGCAGCACCCATCGAATTTAGTGATTATATCGGTACGCCGCTGAGAGAAGGTCTTTTATTCGTTCATAACACCTTAGTCGGCGCAGGTTTAAGAGATCAAATTAAAATTGGAGCCAGCGGGAAAATCATTAGTGGTTTTGATATTGCCAGTACACTTGCGCTCGGCGCAGACTGGGTAAATTCCGCACGTGGCTTTATGTTTGCGGTGGGCTGTATTCAGGCACAAAGCTGCCATACCAATCAGTGCCCAGTCGGTGTTGCGACACAAGACCCAGACCGTCAAAAAGCCTTACATGTGCCCACAAAAGCTGAACGTGTATTTAATTTTCAGAAAAATACCCTACATGCATTAGCAGAAATTATTGCCGCTGCTGGGTTACAACATCCCTCGGAAATTAAAGCGCATCATTTGGCACAACGGGTCAACGACCGAGAAATTAAAAATTATGCTCAATTACATTTTTTCTTTAAAGGTGGTGAATTACTCGATTGCCAGCAAAAGGATGATGAGAACTTTTACTACCGAATGTGGAACATGGCGATGGCTGATCGTTTTTAAGCAAAAATAAGCCATATGGGGCGTATTCCAATGATTCGACTTGAATACGCCTTATTGTTTTTATTCATTCACAATTTTAAAGTTTAAAGCATCATTGACTAAATTATGTCGCTTTAAATAAGTTCGCATTACATTTCGTGTAATTCCTAATAACACAGAGGTTTGAACCTGATTTCTCTGACAATACTCAAAAGATGTCGCAATGATTAGCTGTTCTAGCCTATCCCATAAATTAGAAGGAAGCGTGGGTGCAGCAAAAATTCGCTTGAGTTGATATTCAATCTCATCAAACGGATTCTCCCAGCTCTTTGCAGTTTCAGAGGTTGGTTGTTCAATATTAAAATTTTGAAATAGTTTGTTAAACTTAAGATGCTCTTTCTTAATTAAATGCCCTTCTGCAACCAGTACAGCGTAATGTGCAATATTCTCAAGTTCACGAATATTTCCTGGCCAAGGATAATCATATAATGCTGTAACCACTGTAGGAGAAAGGATTAAGTTGGCTTCTTTCTTAATTTTTTCGCCATATTTTTGTAGAAAATGCTGAAAGAGTGGCAGAATATCACCTTTGCGCTCTCTTAAAGGCTTCAGCTCTAATTGAGCAATATTAATTCTAAACAGTAAATCTTGTCTGAATTGTTCTGCTTGAACGGCCTGCTCTAAATCGACGTTGGTGGCTGTGACCAGACGTATATCCACAGGTATGGCTTTTCTTGCCCCAACCCGTGTCACTTCACGCTCTTGCAATACGCGCAATAGCTTTACCTGTAGATGTAAAGGTAGGTCACCAATCTCATCTAAAAATAAGGTTCCGCCATCAGCAGATTCAAACCAACCTTTACGTTGTCCAGTTGCTCCAGTAAAGGAACCCGCTTCGTGTCCAAATAACTCACTCTCGGCCAATTGATCATTAATAGCACCACAATTAACAGCCAGGAATGGACCTTTGCGTCCACTCAAATGGTGGATATGTCGTGCAACTAGCTCTTTTCCCGTTCCCGTTTCACCCTGAATCAGAATAGGAATATCATTGGGTGCCAAGCGTTCAATCAGTTGAAGTAAATTTTTCGATACAGGATCGTGATAAACCAACGCTTTCGCGCGAATACTTAAAGGTTGGGCCTGCTCTCCTTCAAGAGAAAAAATTTGAGGTGCCGAATACCGACTCATAATAATAACCAAATGGGATAAAATACGATTGAGTCGATATTAAGCGAACTCGGTGAAAGGGTTTATATCAATTTTCACCGAGAATATGAGATTAATTTATTATAAAAAAAATTAAATAATTTAGATGTTTAAATTCTATAAAGAAGTATATCTCAAATGCATGATATCTTGTTTAGATTAAAATACTTTCAGCAAGCGAACATTAATCCGATTGTCTTCCTTAAATCCATTTTCAACATCGATATCACGACCATAAGTTAAAATGACATTAGTCGTAGCTGTTGGTGAAAAACCCGTTCCTAACCAAAATTTAGTCTGCTTATTACTTGCACTTGAAATACCATTTAGCTTTGTATCTCCAGCATCTGCATAGGATATCCCGCTGCGTAAGTCTATACGTTCATTTAAAAAATAGCGCACACTACTCTGTAATTGATAACCAATATCCTGTTTCAGTGTTCCACCGCCAAGTGCATCATCATTTTTACCGTAAACTGTAAAATCAGCTGCCGCATCCCATGCAATCTTGGGTGCCAATCGCGTTGAAAAAGCAGCTTGAACATTCAGTTTGTAACGATTTTCTCCAATATTTAGCGCGTCGTTATTTGAATATTTTCCTGTAGGTAAAAATAAGTACGGCGTAACGCCAAAATAAGTTTTATTGGCCTGATCATTCACAAACCAGATAGAAGTGGCTAAAATAACGTCGCCAATACCGCTTGTCGATCCTAAGGCAGATAAATCATCTTCCCCTTTTAATCGACCAAATGGCACCAATATTTGTGGTGCTATTCGGTAACCCGCAACATCGGTATAGTGCACGTAACGTGCAATTCCAATATCACTGGTTAATCCAATATGATTATTCACTTTGTTGCTACCCAGATATTGCGAATCGCGTGTGGCATGTTGTAAATAAAGTAAAGCCAAATTTGTCCCTACTGGTGCAGCATCGTAATCCCCAGCGTCCAGATCCACTGCATAAACTTGAAAAGCAATCATAGACAATAAAAAAGCACCCGCTGTTTTTGTTAAAATACTCATATCTATTTGATATCCTCAATGTATTACATGATTATTTGATTTAAAATCATTGAGTTATTTGCAACATCCATACCAAATATTAAAACATTGTTATTTAATGATTTTTTAAAAAAAATTTTAAATTTACTGATTTTTAAATCATATTAAAGTTTAAAAAATAACATATTGTTGAATAATCATCATTGTTCAATACTATTATTTTTCTAAAAAAAAGGGATTTATTCTCAAAGAATAAATCCCCTTTTTTATATTTATAACGTTATACAGCCTGTCCAATATAAGCTCGCTGAATATCACCACTTTGATAAAGCTTTTGAGTATTACCAGAGAGAGTTACTACTCCATTTTCAATAACATAAGCTTGGTGGGTATATTCTAAAGCCAATCCAATATTCTGCTCTGCTATCAGAAAACTCAACTGCTCTTTATGTTGTAAATATCGAATCAATTTAAATATTTCTTGTGTGATTGAAGGTGCCAAACCCATCGACGGCTCATCCAGTAAGATAAGCTTAGGTTCGGTCATTAATGCTCGTCCAATCGCCAGCATTTGCTGTTCTCCACCCGAGGTATAGCCTGCTTGAGTAGATCTCTTTTCTGCCAAACGAGGAAAATATTCGTACACTTTCTCAAGACTCTGTTTTAAACGTTTGCCAGAAGGTTTTCTTAAAAACGCACCAGCACGTAAGTTTTCTTCTACAGTAAGCTGTTTAAAACAATGACGTCCTTCTAAAACCTGTACGATACCTTGCCGAACAATATCACTTGGATTTTGATGTAAAATAGATTGCCCTTCAAAGTAAATGTTGCCACTTTTTACTTCTCCATTCTCACTCGAAATGAGCTGAGAAATGGCTTTCAGTGTTGTACTTTTTCCTGCCCCATTTGCGCCTAAAAGTGCCACGATTTCACCTTGTTGAACCGAAAGGCTAACATCTTTTACTGCCAGAATACTCTGATCATAGATCACCTGAATATGATCGAGCTTAAGTATAGATGTCATTTTCTATTACTCCTCTAACCTTCAGTTGCGCAATCACGAATTTTTATACCTTGCTCTTTGGCATATTTATGAGAAGATTCTTCAATGATTGGGCGTAGAAAACCTCGATCTGCTTGTATCCAATTGCTAATCACATTCCATTTCGTTCCATCCCATTGCTGGAATCGTACAGCCCCACCGCCTTCATGATCTGAACAAGAAAGTTTTAAAGGTTGAACCAATCCATAAGCCCCTAGCTGTTTAAGGCGCTCGTCACTTAGATTTAAATGTTCAAATCCCCAACGAACCTCTTCACCAGTTAATGGACGATGACCATATTTTTCTTGCGCAACACGGACAGCTTCTACATTTAAAATTCCATTGACTACACCCAGATTGTAATACACCGTACCAAATCGTTTTAAATCGGTGAGGTCAGATTGCCCCTTGTCGACCACCAATTGCTTGATTTGCTGTAATACAGGAAAGTTTGTACCTGATGGATGAGTCGTAATTGAGATAAACCCTTTTGCTGCATCGCCTGCAGGTGCCGCATCTTCTTCAGAATTACTCCAAATATTGCCAATAATCTTATTCACTGGATATCCAACTTTTTGAGCAGTCTTAAGTGCAACAGGATTCATGACCCCCCATCCACGTAAAATCACCCAGTCTGGTTGAATTTGTCTAATTTTAAGCCACTGTGATTGCTGCTCATTACCAGGATGAGGCACTTCAATATGTGTGACTTCAAAATGATATTTCTTGGATAATTGATCAATTACGGGAATGGTTTCTTTACCATAAGGTGACCCATGATACAGCACCACAATTTTTTTGCCTTTCAGATGATCTAACCCACCACTTTGTTGACCAAGATAATTAACAATTGCTGATACTTCACTATACGGGTTTAACTGAAGCGGAAAGACATAAGGAAAGACACTTCCATCTGTCGAATCTGTGCGCCCATGATTGATGGTAATAAGCGGTAGCTTATCTTTTGTAGATCTTTCAAGCGTCGCATAAGCGATTCCGACGGATAAAGGATTGGTGGCCGCAGCAGGTGCACCGTTTAAACCATTTTTTAAACGCTCATAGCACTCTACACCTTTTTCTACCACATACTCTGTCTCACATTCAGACCAGACCAGCTTTACACCATTGACGCCTCCCTGAGCATTTACAGCTTTCATATAATCGATAAATCCACCAAAAAAGCCCGTTCCACCTGCAGCATAAGGCCCTACACGATAACTTTGTAATGGAAAATATTGAGCATTTTTATCAGACAAAACTTTTTCAGCGTTCGATTTATCTGTGTTTGTTTGATCTTGAGACGTATGTTGCTCAGTTGTAGATAGCGCTTGTTTTTTTTGCGTTGTCCAATACACGATAGCAGCCAGTACGAGTCCAATCAGCACCAACCAAAACCACAATGACTTAAAAAATTTCATGTTTACCCCTATTTTTTGTGAATAATTAATAGCGCAAAGGCCACTTTCTAACACGTGTATAAAAACGCTGATAAAGACGTACAAGCCCTTCAGGTTCGCGAATAAGAAAATAAATAATTAAAATACCAAAAATAATTTTCTGGATATTTTGTAGTAATGCCTGATCAAAACCTTGACCAAAAAACAAGTTACTCAAAAAACTTAAAATGATCGGAAGCAGCACAATAAAGGCGGCTCCAAAAAAGCTTCCTGCCAGACTACTCAATCCACCAATAATGATGATGAACAGAATCTGAAATGAGCGATCGAGATCAAGCCCATTGGCTTCAATTGTTCCCAGATAAGCAAAGGCCCAAAGAGCACCCGCAACACCTAAATAAAATGAACTGATTGCAAATGCGAGCAACTTGGTCTTGGCAGCAGAAATACCTAAGGTCACCGCGGCTGTTTCCATATCACGAATCGCTTGGAAATTACGACCATACTGACTATTCAGGAGATTACGTGCAATCAAAGTCAACCCAAGAACGATGCTGATTGTTAAAAGATAATGTCCAACTGGAGAATCTAATGAATATCCAAGAATCACCAACTTGGGCGCGGTAATCACTCCTGACGCGCTATAGTTGGTAAACCAACCATATTGTGTAAATAACCAAGGAATAAAAAACTGTGCTGCCAGAGTTGAGACAATCAGGTAAAACCCTTTAATCCGCAGGCTTGGCAATCCCACAATCACACCAAAAACTGCCGCTATCGTTCCCCCAAGAAACAAACTGAGGAGTAAAGGTAATTGAGGAATACGGAGCTCAAAGTTATATGTTGCAAATGCACCAACAGCCATAAATGCTGCTGATCCCAGAGATAACTGACCTGTAAAACCAGTTAAAATATTGAGACCCAATCCAGCCAGTGCCAGTACAAGGTAAGGAACCAGAATCGCATTAAATAAATAATCAGACCCAACAAAAGGGATAAATAAAAAAGCAATAGCAACAAAAAACCAGAACAATATGCGATGTTGTTTGAGCGCAAAAATTCTTTTTTCATCCTGATAACGACGAATAAACTGTTCAGCTTGAGAAAATAAAAACATCGTTATACCCTCGCAACTTGTTGTTCACCAAATAGCCCTGTCGGACGTATCAGTAAAAATAAAATTGCGATGAGGTATGGAAACCAGTTTTCTATGCCACTCCCGATCAAACTTCCTAGATAAATCTCGGCAAGCTTTTCACTCGCACCAATAATCAAACCACCTACAATGGCACCCGTAATGGACGTAAATCCACCAATGATCAATACAGGTAATGCTTTTAAAACCACGAGTGACAGTGAAAATTGCACACCTAAACGTGCGCCCCAGAGTAATCCAGCGACCAGTGCAACTAATCCAGCGACACTCCACACCAAAATCCAGATGTAATTCAATCGAATTCCGACAGATTGTGAAGCCAAAGGATCATCAGCAACTGCTCTAAGCGATATACCAAATCGAGTCTTGGTAAATAAAAACGATAAAATAATGACAAGACTGCCTGCAATCAAAGTTGCAACAAGATCAAATTTACTTAGATGGATTCCATAAAAGTCGATAGGAACATCACTAATTCCCAAGTCGAGCCCATGTACCTGTGTTCCCCATACTGCTTGTGCAGTCCCCTCAAGCACATAACTTAAGCCTAATGTCGCCATAAAAAGCGTAATCACTGAACGATTCACTAGATGCTTTAACACCAATGCATCAATGAGTAACACCACAATAAAAATAATAAATAAGGTGACTGCAAAGGCAACGATAAAAGGCACACCGTGTTCAGTTAAATTTACAAAGGTTAATGCTGAAAATAGCACCAATGCACCTTGCGCAAAGTTAAAAACTCCCGAGGCTCTATAAATAAGAACAAAGCCTATCGCCACAAGTGAATACATCACACCTGCCAGTGTTCCACCGAGCAGCACTTCTAGAAAAAAATTCATATATTTCTCTTATTTTAAATCAATGAACTAGACCGCAACTTGGCCTACATCAATCCCTAAATAAACTTGCAACACTTCTGGCTGCGCCTGAATACTCTGCGGAGTGCCATCAGCAATTTTTTTGCCATAATCCAACACAACCACATGATCTGAAATTTGCATTACCACTGGGAGATCATGTTCAATCATCAAAATGGTCGTGCCCAAGCGCTTATTAATTTTTAAAATAAAAGCAGTAATCTCGCGCTTTTCTTGCGCGTTCATACCAGCCATAGGTTCATCAAGCAGCAATAATTTAGGTTCTGAAGCTAATGCACGTGCAAGCTCAACCCTTTTTTGTAATCCATAAGAAAGCGTACCAACCACACTATTCCGCCATTGGATTAAATCGAGTAATTTTAAAATGTGTTCAACTTTGCTTCGTTGCTCAATTTCATCTTGTTGTATAGAAGGTAATTGAAGAAGTACACCCCATAAAGACTGGTGACTCTTTAAAATCCGGCCTGCCAATACATTGTCAAGTACAGACATTTTTTTGAATAAAGCCAGGTTTTGAAAGGTTCTAGCGATCGCGAGATGAGGCGCATCTTTTGCCCGATAGCCTTTGAGTAGATGGCCCTCAAAAAAGAGCTGCCCCTGATCTGGCTGATATAATCCATTGATAATATTAATGACACTACTTTTACCTGCACCATTTGGACCAATCAATGCACAGATTTCACCTTGTTGCACATCAAAGCTGAGTCGATGCAATATCTGACTTGTAGAAAAAGATAAATTGATGTCTTTTAACGCAAGTAAAGGAATCGTTTCTTGGGGATTACTCATCAATTTCTCCTAATGTAATGCAGAGGATGAAAGTTGAGTGGATGACCAGCCAGCTTTTAAAGTTTGAACGTTTTCAACAGGGCATTCAGATATATTCTCCCAATGATGAAGCTCAATTCCGAAGTACTGATAAAATGCCTGGGTTTGTTTCGATAGTTTTTCACCTACGATAAGTGCTGTTTTTAGTCTTCCAAACCCGATTTCTTCGAGTACCACATGTTTCAAAAAGAATTTAACCGTTTTTTGATATGCATTTATAAATACATTATCATTACTTTGTAATGACAAAATATGTTTTTTTAGACTTGGTGTTAATCGATTTAAGATAATCTCTTCAACACGTTGATAAGTTTGCGGTGTCCCTAATACCAGCGTAGGTGCAATCACTTTACGATCTAAATCACGTGTTTCGAGGTTTTCTGGAATATTCAGCGTAAAACCCGCAATCAGCCACGTTGACCATAAATAACGAATATGTCCAACACTTGAAAATGCTCGACTGATAAAGGCTTGTTCGTTTTGATTCAATTGATGATGGTGGATTAAATGGTTTGCTTCATTTATTAGGGAAGCATGATCCAAGCTGACTTGCACAATTTGTTTTTGATCTAACTGATACACAATAAAAGCTATCTTATTTTCAAAAAGTTGAATATCTGCCAGAGATGACGAACTCAAAGTTGCAGCATCTTGCCTTAACTCATCAAGTGATATGATTTTTTGACTATATGAATAGGAATGAAAATATGAATCTGAGTGAAAAACAAAAGTGGGAAATTTTTCCAAAAGCTTCAGATTTTTAATTTGCTCAATTTCATCTACAAGTACATAACTGGGTTTTAACTGATTTAAAATTTCAATCATATCTTGTTCTGAGATTTCATTTATATTTTCAATCAGTTGTACCTTTCCACCCAATGCATGAATTGCCAAACTTAAAGAAATTACATCTATGGACGGTAAACTTAATATCAGCAAGGTTTGTTCTTTTTGAAGTTGATACTGCTGCAAAGCAGTTAAGTATTCTTCAGTTCTTTGCAATAATTCTGACCAAGACCATTCTTTCCATAAACCAAACTGTTTATGACGCAGTGCAATTAATGATGGATGCTGCCTCGCATGATAAAGCAGCGCATCTGATAAATTTTTAATCTGAATAGACGACATATAATCTGTTTTTCCCAAAATAATTATTTTGTTCGACATCTGATCATTAGATGCATTCAAAATTTAATTGAGTTTATTTAAATCAAATTACATGCCAAAATAATATTTTATTATTTTCAATTATTTATAATTATTTAAATCATATATCAACACGATGTGTGATTAAATTTCACCACAATGCTGAAATTTCAACTTCTTTTAAATCTCAATAAAAAAGCCAGCATTGAATTGCTGGCTTTAAAAAATATGCTTGAATCAGTTAATAATAATGATGTTTTGGACGAGCATGTAAAAATGCTGGAATAAGTCCTGTCAAAGCAGCACGAATATCAGCGCGCTCATTGATGAGTTGATGAGATCCTTCTTCTAACATCAACAAGGTTTGTAAGCGAAATTTACGTCGAATAAATTCAATGTTATAACGCCAATCTACAGTCTGATCTAATGCCCCTTGTGCAAGCCATACTGGTATACGACAGGCTGGTCGCTGTTCCATTTCAAACATCCATTTTGACATCGCAAGTATCCAGTCCATTCCCATCATGCGTGGTTGTAACGGATCTTTAAGACGGATAAAACGTAAAAACTCAGGATTATGATTATTACGTCTAAAATGTCTTGGAACTTGACGACGAATTCTTCGAATAATGCCTAAACCCACAGAATTATGCCACCATGCCGTTTTTGCTGGGCGTATGAGTGGTGACAATAGTAATACCCGATCAACAATCGGATCTTGTCGTTTCTCTGCATATTCCAACAAATGATGCATCCAGATTGCGCCACCTGTACTTTGACCAATTCCTAACCAAGGTTTAGGCAACTGATCTGCATTTTTAACATACTGGTAAACCGCCATTAAAACCTGTTGATAATGATCAAAATTCTGAATATTAGCGGGTGATCCATCACTTAATCCATGTCCAGGCAGATCATAAGTGACCACACTAAAACCTTGATCCAGTATTTCACGGATGATCGGTTGATAAATACCACTATGTTCAAGATAGCCATGTAATAAGCACACCGTTCCTAATGGAATTTCTCTTTCTGGCGTAAAAACTTGTACATGTAAACGAAACAAGGGCATCTGAATATAGCCTTGCCAGTAATCACCAGCCAGTAGATCTAAACCATATAACTTTCGATAGGCCAATAAATCACGTGAAGGCTCAAAAGAATGATTGAGATTTAACTGAGGCAACACTAAAGGGGTTTGATCACGACTAGGTACAGGTAAATCAAGCTGTTGTAGTATTGTCGGATTCAGAAACGGGATATCTGACATTTAAGGTACCTCACGACATCCACTTGAACCAAAAAGCATATCACGAATGGTCGCCAGCAATTCATAATTTGCACGTCGACTATGATCATAATTTTGCTGGCTCGGTTGCCATGTTGTTAATTGAGTAGGCATCGGTGCTTCTACGGGAATAGTTTCTATTCCATTCAGCGCAAATAAACGGCGAGTACGCGGCATATGATAGACATCGGTAACCAACATCACTGTCGGTGCTCCACCTTTTTTCTGAAGAAGCAAAGAGCTAAATCTTGAATTTTCACACGTATTCATACTACGATTTTCCAGCAACTTTGCTTCAACGCCTCGCTCTTTTAACCATGTTTGCATATAAGGGGCTTCAACACCACTCAATACAATAGGTAAATTATATTTCTTTTCAAGCTCTAATGTTTTTTCTAGCCGAAGGCGGGTGTAATTATTCACCACAATATCTTTTTTATTGTCTGCTAATGTTAATCCACCACCTAAAACAACAATCGCATATGGCTTTGAGCGATATCCCAAAGCCTTAAAGTCATTTTGATTTTGTCTAATGTAAGCAATATCTTTAGAGATTTCGCCTTGAACATTTTCACTTTCTTGTTTCTCTATGGGGTGAGTTTTAAGAAAAATGATATATTTTTCCATAATCGCCTTATTTTCAGAGCGATTTAAATCAAATAGCTGGCTCATTGCATCTGAGGCTGCATTTTCACGCTCTTGCTCCTCAATCGACTGTTTGCTTGGATGGTCAGTAGACAACATTGGAATATTAACGGCTGGTTCTTCCTCATCATCTTCCTGTTCTTTAAGCTGTTCTTCTTCGATGCGTTGTTGTAATGCCCTATATCTGGTTTGTAACATAATTAAATCTTGCGAATTTTCAGAGCGTAATGCTTGCTCCATTAAGCTGAGATATGCTTGCCTAGCAATCCATAAATTTGAGCCTGGCTCCAGATTCTCGTGCTCGCTTAAAGATGCATTCTGCTGACTTTTCGCTGCAACTTGATTGACCTCAACGGGTACAAAATAATTGAGCCCTTTTACAATTAATTTCGAGTAAAAAGGCGTATAAATAAAAATCATCAGACAAGCGATCAGAACAAATAGTATCGTTACTATTCGGACCAAGCGAATCATCCAATGTGTTTGTGACATATATCGTTATTCCATATGCGAAAGAATTAACCCATTAGAACCAAAAAGAACGGGTTCAGGCTCAAGTCGAAGTTTAAATTTCTGTTGTATATCAGACTGAACATGACGATAAGTGTGCTGCACATCTATCAAGGTTGCATTGGCATAATTCACCAGAACTAAAGCTTGTTTTTCAAACATTCCAACAGCACCAAGTCGCTTTCCCTTCCAACCCGCCTGATCAATCAACCAACCTGCCGCAATTTTTACACGATCATGGGGTTGAGGATAATGTGGAATGAGCGGGAATTCTGTAAGCAACTGGTTAAAATCTTGTCGAGAAATCACAGGATTTTTAAAAAAACTGCCCACATTTGGATACTCTTTAGGATTTGGAAGTTTGCTTTCACGAATCTGTATGACCTGTTTTTGCAAATTTTCAGGTGTTTGCTCATTTCCCACAGCTTTGAGTAAATCGCCATAACTTAATTTTAAATTTGGCGTTTTAAACAATTTAAAAGTGACATGAGTAATTATATAACGATAAGGTTCGTCTTTAAAAATACTATGGCGATATGCAAACTTACAATCGGCACATGAAATCGTTTTTACACTTTTTTCACTACGATCATAGACATGGACCAACTCAATAAACTCACCAACTTCAACGCCGTAAGCTCCAATATTTTGTACAGGTGACGCTCCAACCAATCCTGGAATTAACGCAAGATTTTGTAAACCATACCAGCCCTTTTGCGTGGTCATTAAAACAAAATCATGCCATATCTGACCACCACCGACTTTAATTTTTACAGATTCAGAATCCTCGTCGATCATTTCCAGACCCTGAATATCTATATGTAAGACCAAAGCATCCAGGCTTTGTGGCAGCAGCATGTTACTACCACCAGATAAAATCAAGGCATTGAGCTGTTGCTGCTCTGCATAATCAAGCGCTTCAATGAGCTCATTCACAGACTGAACTTTAATATAATGTGAAGCGACCACATCCAAATTAAGTGTATTGAACGGTTTGAGCTGAACCTGATGTTGAATGTGTATCACAATAGAAACCTGTATTTGAACGATTTATTCAGACTGATCACGTTTAAAGATCGCAACCCACGCTTGAGCACTTGATTCGCATTGATTGAGTACGCGTTCAAATCCGTCGGCACCACCATAATAAGGGTCTGGTATAGCTTGGTGTTTGTAATATGGATCATGCTCGCTCATTAATGCAACCTTTGAGCGAATATAAGATGCTCCATAACGTTTAACCGCTTTTCTCATTAAAGCTTGGATATCTGTAAAATTATCGTGATCCATAGCTAAAATTAGATCAAACTCAATAAAGTCTTCAAGTTTGATTTGTCTGGCACGCAAATCAGACAAGTTATAACCACGCTTTTCTGCATATTGTTGACTGCGCGCATCTGGGGCTTTATTTGGATGATAATTACTCGTACCTGCCGAATCTACCCAAACATTCACATTTTGCGCATCACAGTAATGTCTCAAGACAACCTCTGCCGTAGGAGAACGACAAATGTTTCCCAAACATACACACAACACCTTATAAGGCGTTTTCATTACAAACCCTCAACAACCATTTGAAATATATAAATAAACATAGTGAAAAATTCTGACAAAATTATTAAGTTTTATCATGCTTGAATTCATCATGATCATCTATGGCATTTTGTCAAAACTTGTGTAGATTGAAAAGGATAATCGTATTTATCAAGAGATTAAGCGTTGATAAAATATTCGTATATCCGATGATATTTTAAATTTTAATCATATCAAAATGCTATAGATATTATCTGTTTTACCCACCTAGATTTTACAGCGAAAAATACTTATCACATTAATAAGTTATTTTTAGGATCATCGCATGAAGACATCTACATTTTTTTATTTTTATGAAATTAAATCAATTACATATAAAATTTTTAAATTATTATCTCATTACTTATCAAGCAAAAAAAGCAATAAATCATCACAATTCAGCTTTAACATTCTTAACATTAATAAAATGCTATTGATCTTCAAAATATAAACGTATTGCAGCTTTGCGAGAAATTGAACTTATTGATATTGACCATGGCTTAATGTAATAACTGAATTAACCAAGATCTTTTATGACTCAAAAAGCGTATTAGAAATTACTTCCAGTGAATAATTAGAATCCTTAAAACAAATTTTTCGATTCGCCAAAAAAAAGCACCCTAAGGTGCTCTTTTTTTAGATCTATTGCTTATAGAGCAATGATATTTACCGCACTTGGGCCTTTTTGACCGTCTACGATACCAAATGATACACGTTGACCTTCATATAAAGTTTTGAAGCCTGAGCTTGCAATTTCTTTAAAATGAGCAAAAACATCTGGACCTGAATCTTGTTGAATAAAGCCAAAACCTTTAACTTCATTAAACCACTTAACTGTACCATTAACTGAGTTAGACATAATATATCCTATTGATTTTTAATAATTTAGAGTCATCTTTTAATGACGATTGTAACTTGGAAAATTTTAACAAATTGAGCTGAAGAATCTAAAAAAACGGAGGATTATGACTAAAACTGCGATACTTTAAGAAGATTTAACTAATGTGTCTTTTTTCTAGTTAACTCAAGCATACAGTAAATTAGAGAACATTCAAGCTTTTTATATAAAATATAAATTTTATTTATAAATGTGAATTATTGAATGCATTCATCCGTCGTCATATCAAAGAGCTAGACTCATCGTGTGCCAAATGCTACAAATAAAGCGATTCAACAGGAGTCCTTTGTTAAAGAAATTTTATGTCATAAAACAATATCTAAAAGGAATTTTAGATGAAGATTATGTTCCAGTACAAAACATCTTTTTAAACTAAAGCTCGCTTGAACTCACCAAAATAATCAAGTAAATGTAAATCATGCTATCAATTCAATAAGGATATTCTCATGAGCCAATTTCAGTTTCAGACAGTATCTAATATCATCTCAGGTCTTGGCTCAATCCAGCAACTTCAGTCTATTCTTTTAGAAACCCAATATAAAAAACTGCTTATTGTGACTGATGCAGGCATGATTCAGCATCAACTTCATTTACCTATCATTGAAATCTTAGAAGAACTCCAGATAAATTATTCGATTTTTTCCGACATACAAGCGGATCCTCCTGAATGTATTGTGCTCGACGCCGCTAAATTTGCTAAAACACAAAAAATTGACGCTATTATTGGTTTTGGTGGTGGTAGCTCTATGGATGTTGCCAAAGTAATTGCACTCCTTACTCACCCACAACAAACTCAAAGTCTTGCAGAAATGTACGGTGTAAATAATGCCAAAGGCCCAAAACTTCCTCTCATCTTGATTCCAACTACAGCAGGAACAGGTTCAGAAGTCACACCTATTTCAATTGTAACAACAGGAGAAACCACAAAAACGGGCATTGTCTCACCTCAGCTTTATGCCGATATGGTTATTTTGGATGCGAATTTCACGCTACAATTACCAGCGCACATTACGGCTGCAACGGGTATTGATGCGATGGTTCATGCGATTGAAGCTTATACCTCAAAAAATAAGAAAAATTTTTATGCCGATATGTTTGCCAAAAATGCCCTACGTTTACTCAATGACAATCTTCCAAAAGTTTTAAAAAATGCTCAGGATGCGCAAGCACGCCAAAACATGTTAGTTGGCTCAATGTTGGCAGGTCAGGCGTTTGCTAATGCTCCAGTCGCTGCTGTACATGCGCTTGCGTATCCACTTGGTGGACATTTTCATTTTTCTCATGGTCATACCAATGCATTGGTGCTGATTGAAGTCTTAAAGTTTAATGCACCACAAAGCAAACATCTCTATGCCGAACTTATGCAATGGCTTGACCCTAAAAGTAATGGCTGTGCAGACGGTTTGTGCGATTTGTTTATCGACCATATGCAAAATCATCTGGATCATAGTGGCTTGATCCTCAAATTACAGGACTTAAATGTTCCACAAAACAGTTTAAAAATGCTGGCCAAAGATGCAATGTTACAAACACGGTTGCTACAAAACAATCCTAGAGAAATGACAGAACAATCTGCTTTAGAAATTTATGAGGCGATTTACACATGAATAAAAAATCAATTAAAGCCACTCATAAAACTAGAGATCAGTTTTCTTTCTTTTTAAAAATACAAACGCGTTGGGCAGATAACGATTTATACGGCCACGTCAATAATGTCACTTACTATAGCTATTTTGATACGGCAGCCAATTCTTTTCTGATCCAGCATGTTGGCTTTGATATTCATCACTCACCTATCATTGGTCTTGTTGTCGATTCAGCATGTTGTTTTTTTCAGGAATTGTCTTTTCCAGAAATAATTGAAGTAGGTGTTGCCATTTCTAAAATTGGGAATTCCTCTTTAACATACGAACTTGCAATATTCAAAGAGAAGCATCACCAACCTTCTGCACAAGGGCATTTTGTTCATGTATTTGTAGATCGTACAACGCGCAAAAGTACAACTATTCCAGAAAATATGCGTGAGATTCTCAACAAATATATGTTGTAATTTCTGATCTATTTCAATCATCATGCTGCAAAACATTGCGTTGAAACCATGCAGCAGCATGACACGGTCATTCTAAGCCGTTAGATGTGCGGCAAGACGTAAGGCACGATATCCTGAAAAGTACGGCCATGTACATTTTCACCAATCGCGTGCATTTTCCAGGCATCATTATGGCGATAAATTTTTGCAATAATCAAACCAGTGTGTGCGCCTTGTGATGACAGTTTATAACTTGCAATTTCTTGATTATTGGATTGATCAACCAAACGACAGAATGCATTTTCAACTTTCTCAAACGTTTGTCCGCGAAAGCTACTTACAGTAAACACTAAAGATTTCACTTGTGCTGGAATCTGGTTCAAATTCACACGAATGACTTCATCATCACCATCGCCCGCACCTGTTAAATTATCACCTGAATGTTGAATACTGCCATCTTTACTTCGAAGCTGACCAAAATAAACGACATCTAATACCTGTTTATTATCATCAAATAAAATTACAGAAGCATCTAGATCGATATTCCCGCCACCACCAAAGCCAAAAAAGCCTTTACTTTTTGCAACATCCCAGCCCACACCCAAAAAGATCTGTTGTAAGCTGCTGCCATCTGCTTTTTGCAAACTAATTTTTTGGCCTTTTTCTAAATTAATTGCCATGTGTTTTTCTCCTCTGGATAAAAATGATTGTTTTAATTTGATTGATTACGATTTAGGTTTAATTTCGAGGTCAACCACTGCAGAAAATTGTTGCGGTTCCGAGAACAAATCACCACCTTACCTTGACCCGAAAAACGTAACACCATGCCTTCTCCACTGGTTACGCTATTGACCAAATTGCCAAGAAAACCGCTATTTTGTGAAGTAGATATAGATAAATTATAGTTTAAGCGTGAATCCCAGCAGACCACATGCCCATTATCAATAGTCACGTCTTTATTAGGTTCGACTTCAAGTTCAAATAAAGTCCCACAACCTGACACCACAACTTGGCCTTGCCCGCTGGTTTCCATCACCAGAAAACCACCTGTATTACCAAAAAATGCACCACCAAGGCTGCTATTTAAACGTGCTTTGACCTGAACCGAATCATGCGCTGCCACGAAAGCACCATCGCTCAGTAGATACTGAGTTGCACCAACATCCAGAATCTGCATATCGCCATCCAAAGCAGCAGATAATAGACAATCGCCATCACCACGGACTGCTTCAATATGTTGCTGAAACAACGACTCATCATTGGCGAAACGACGTAACAGGGATTGCATTAAACCACCTTGCAAACGCCCTTTTAATTCCAGAGGTGACTCCATCATTACCATGGCATTACTTTCGCAATAGATTTTGTCACCACGGCGCATGGATACATGCAGAAAAGGTTCTGGCGAACCAACTAAACTGAACTGTGCCATTGTTTATTCCTTCTAATTTCTAACAATCTGATGTTGCCGCGCAGCAATTAACCAATCAGGAAATTCTTGTAACAACAACTCATAGAGGCGCTCATCTGAAACGCCATCAATGCGGTCCAAACTAAAAAAGTTACAGTTATCGACAATTCGACCAGACATTTCATCTAACTTTTCTAATGCACCGTAGTTTCGCCCACCAATCCCGACAAATTGCCAGAAAATAGGTAGTTTGGCTGCTTGAGATAATATTTTCTGCATTTGTCGGCGGCTGCCTACACCACCATCCGAAATGAATAAAACATAGGTGGGGATTTGATCCTGAAATTTTTGGAAATAGTTAATCACCGCTTCAATGGCTGGAATTTCTTCGTTGTAACGCGCTCCCACTTGCCAGTTCTTCCAGCCTCGCTGAGTACTATTAATAAAATCGTTAACATTACTTAGAGTCACATCATCCAACTGCGTAGTTTCAGCTGCAAAAGCCCAGCATTCAAAGCTACCATCGTCATCAAAATGGATTGCAAGTGGCATCAAGCGATTCACCACTTTTTGCACATCCCCACGGCGATATTGTCCATCCATTGATCCAGATGCATCTAAAACCAAGGCAACCCGTGCAGTAACACCCAATAATTTTTTCTTTTCCAACTGAACCAATGATTTTTTGGTCAGATCGATAATGGATGCATTACCCGTTTTTTCGGCCTTTTGCAAAGATAATTTTTTCTTTAAATCGATATTCGATTGTGGTGCGACAGGTGTCGTCTGTTGTGCTGTCGGCTCTTCGGCAACTTCTCCACCAAAATGTTGAATTAAGGCAGCAAGACCTGCATTAAAGCCTTGTCCAATTGCGGCTAAACGCCAAATACCTTCTTTTCGATAAATCTCGATCAGCATGGTGGCACGTTCTTGATCAAATATGCTGGCATCTAGCTTCAGTTCAGCAATCGGCTGTAACTGCAAGTTAAGAATTTGAACTGTAACCTGCTGTAGTTGCGACATGATATTCTGTCCATCAATTGCAGCAGTCAAAACCAGATGTTGGATAGTCGCTGGCAGCTTTGCTAAATCAACTAAAAAGCGACTGCACTTATTTTGGTTTTCAATGAGACGTACCGCTTGGCATGGTGTTTCAGGTTGATTGTAAAAGGTCATGTATCGTTCATCGCTTAAACGATACTGTGAATCAAGTCCGAAACTTGCAATATCCAAATCAAAAGCTGCTTGATAGTGAATCTGGATATAAAAAGAAGATTGCCTCTGTAAAGCATCATTTAATTTTATTTTTTGTCCACGAATTAAACTCAACATATCAAGAAACAACCTATTTTTATCATTTATAAATATAAAAAAAGAAGATAGTGCCTAAACACTATCTTCCACATACATCTTAAACAGAAACACCATAAGACGCTGCTAAAGGCCCTAAGCCACCAGCAAAACCTTGACCTATTGCGCGGAATTTCCACTCACTACCATGTTTATAAAGTTCACCAAAGATCATTGCCGTTTCAGTACTACTGTCTTCAGACAAGTCATAACGTGCGATTTCACTACCGCCCGTATCGTTAATGACACGAATATAGGCATTCGCCACTTGACCAAAGTTTTGATTACGGGCTTGCCCGTCATAAATAGTAACCGCAAAAATGACTTTAGCCACATCGGTAGGTACTTTGCTTAAGTCAATGCTTAACGTCTCATCATCCCCATCGCCTTCACCTGTACGGTTATCACCATTGTGAACCACTGAACCATCAGATGACTTTAAGTTATTAAAGAAAATAAAGTCATTGTCAGCACGTACCTTACCACTTTCATTCACCAAAAATGCAATTGCATCAAGGTCAAAGGCTGCACCATCGGTTACACGCGGGTTCCAACCCAAGCCTACAGTTGTTTTCGTAATGCCTGGCGCTTCTTTGGTTAAGCTAACGTTGCCGCCTTTGGTTAAACTAATTGCCATTTGGATTTCTCCTTATTAAATTTCAATTCTTTCTTTAATTTCATTTAGATCTTGTACATCATATAAATGATGTATCTACCCATTTTTATCAAGCTTGTGTTTGTTTTTTACTGTAAGCAATAGAAGATAGTACAGCCCAAATAATGAATGCAACACCAATTAAGCCCGTAACAACTTCAGGTACATGACCACCTGTTCCAGTGTAAAGCATGATTGCAGCTAAGGCACCAATGGCATAATGTGCACCATGCTCCAGGTAGATGAAGGCTTCCAAGGTCCCTTTCTCAACTAAATAAATGGTCATTGAACGGACAAACATGGCGCCAATTGCCAAACCGAGCATAATCACAACCACATCACTTGTGATCGCAAATGCGCCAATCACGCCATCGAAACTAAAAGAGGCATCTAACACTTCAAGATAAAGAAAACCGCCAATACCTGCTTTGACGATATTAGTAGAAGTACCAGAAACCTGTTTTTCATCTGTTTCATCATCTTCACTGCTGCCTTCAAGCAAATGACCCAGTACCTGTACACCGATATAAACCACGATGCCCCAAATTCCCGCCATAATCACAATCAGCTTTTGTTGCTCTGGAACAAATGCAGCCATAATCAGCAAGGCAATCAATGACACGAATACTGACATCGCTGGAATGTTTGCTAGATTTGATAAATGTGTTTCCAGCCAATGGAACCAGTGCGTATCCTTACCATCATCAAACAAGAAGTTTAAGAACACCAACATTAGGAACATGCCACCAAAGGCTGCAATTTCAGCATGGTGTGCAAGTAGCTTCTCTGAATAAGTTTTTGGATCATTCAGTGCCAGTTTCGCAACCTCAATCATTCCCATGTCAGCAGTAACGCCAACAATCAAAAGTGGAAAGATTAAACGCATACCAAATACGGCAACTAAAATACCTACAGTCAGGAACAGTTTTTTCCAGAATTCATCCCAGTTTCGTAATACCGAAGCATTGACAACGGCATTATCAAAAGACAGCGAAACTTCCATCACAGCCAGTACAGTCGTAATGAGCAAAACTTTAAGCATCATAGACAAGCCAGCATTGGGGCCATGCGTGAGGCCCCACCATGCTGATAATGCCAGACAAATTATGGTAAAAATAATTGAGAAACGAAAATGTTTCATTTTTTTCCTTTTCTAAATAACTTTAAGTTATTCATTATTTATATTTTTTAAATGAATATCTTAGCCAATCTGAATACCGTATTGTTGGCACATGGCAGCAAGCCCACCCGAATAACCCTGACCTACGGCTTTAAACTTCCACTCGCCGTTATGGCGATAAACCTCACCAAATACCATTGCTGTTTCAGTTGAATAGTCTTCTGCCAAATCGAAACGAACCACTTCTACATTGGTATCCTGGTTCACAACACGAATAAAGGCATTTGCAATTTGACCGAAATTTTGACCGCGTGCTTGCGCGTCGTGAATGGTCACAGTAATTGCAACTTTTTCAATTTCAGGCGAGACTTTTGATAGATCAACCAACAATGTTTCATCATCGCCATCACCTTGACCTGAACGGTTGTCACCCGTATGCTCTACTGAGTTGTCTTGAGATTTAAGTTGGTTATAAAAAATAAAATCGTGATCGCCACGTACTTTACCTGTTGCAGTTAATAAAAATGCACTGGCATCCAAGTCAAATGCGGCACCATCCGTCGCACGCTCATCCCAACCTAATCCAATTAAAATTCGAACTAAATTTGGATCTGTTTTACTCAGGGATAAATTTCCACCTTTATTTAAACTAATCGCCATTTTGTTTTTTCTCCTCGTTTGAACACTTAAAATTCAATGGTTTTAATGATGTCTGTATAGATATCGAAAGTGTTGTGATCGAATACACCATTAAATATCAACTTTATTTGCTGCCTGCAACCCAACGTAGACCAAAACCAAAGGCTTGGTCCAACTCGCGATGTCCAGGTACATAGCGCACATGACGTTGTACTTGAATGCTACCACCTTGATTCACTAATTCAACAATTCCACACATTCCTAAAGGCTGTCCTTCGGTTAAACGGATTTCAATTGGTGGTTGATCTGGCACATAAATCGTGACCACAGCATCTGTTTCGGCCCAGTTCGGCACACCTTCATAAATAAATGCAAACAACACCACACGGCGAATCTGCGACCAGTGCTGTCCATTAATCCTAAGCCACTCACCCTCTGTTAATGCACCAGTACGGTCATCCGCAGAAAGTTGAACAAATGGGAAAGCGTTAAAATCACCAAATCGATTACCTAAAGCCTGAATCACCGATTTGCTACCATCTTGCATCTCGAACAGACAACCCAGATCCAGATCAATACCTTGATTTTGGTTAAGCAGCTTTTTAAAGAAGCCTCCTGATTGCGCCTGCTGACTCCGCTGATTCCAATTCAGATTAATTTTAATTTCACCAAAACCGTGAGCCTGTTTCTGTAAATTAATCTGGCTATTGCGTTTGTCTAAGGTAATTTTGCTTAAATTAATTTTAGGCTGAGGTGTTGGCGCAGGTACAGGTTGAGGCATTGGCTCAGGTGTGGCAGCTTGATCGCTAATTTCCACACCAAAATGTTCAGCTAGCGGTTGTAAGCCACCATTAAAACCCTGATTGACGAAGCGGAATTTCCACTGATCTTTATAACGATAAATTTCTGCCAAAATCAGGGCTTTTTCAGTCTTTTCGGCACTTTTTACCGTTGCTGTTGCCGTGAGCTGTCCGTTTTCCCATAATTCAATCTGAATATCTTGAATCGCATTGATTGCACCTTGCCCATCAAGGGTTGCACACATCGCAAGCTTGCTGATATCCGCATCGAATAATTGAGTGTTCAAATTAAATTGCGCAATATACGGTGCTTTTGTTGTTGCCTCGACTAATTCTACACTGCAGTTCGGTGTCTGCTTTTGCCCATAAAAGATCATGTCCGCATCACCACGAACCTTCGCCTGCGCATTCAAGACATAAGCGGTCAGATCTAAACCGATATGGGCCGCCAATGTGGTTTTAATTTTCACTTGGCACTGTGACTGGTTCAATGCCAAATTGGCGCCTGTAACAAGTTGTTGCATTGATTATTCCTATATTTTTTTGATTTTATACTTTTAGCCCAAACACTTTTGCCCGTTCTAAAATTCGTTCTGCCCAGCGGCGATGGGTTGCGGGTTCAAGCATACTGCCATGACAGGCAAATACTGCCTTACAACCATCTTGCAAAATATCTTGTGCTTGTTTTAATTCGATTTCATTGACCTGATAAGCCTGATGTACAATCGAGATCTGCGCAGGATGAATCACGGTTTTACCTGATAATCCATACTGTAAATCCAGATACAATTCATCTTGCAATAGTTTTACTTGACTAAAATGCTCACAGACAGGTGCACTCAGCGCAAAACCATAAGGCAAAAACTGGCCTGCGAGATTGGCAATTAATGTGCCAATTGGCGTTTGATATAAAGTCACATCACTAGGGCGGCGCAAAGCCAGACAATTGAGTAAATCATTGCCCCCGATCCGAAGCACCAATACTTTATGAAACTCTGGTAAAGCCTGTCTCAGCTCTTTCATTTGCTCCATATCAAAACTATCGGCTGTTTCAAGTGTCGGCATATAGTGCAGTGTTGCAGGAAGAACATCTAACCATTGCTTAAAATTAGCCAAACCAAATTTAGGCAATACCATGCCATCCAAAGCTGTGATTTCCTGCCATTCCGCTAACTCAGCGGCCATCGCAATATGACGAGGACGAATAAAGACTTTCGGGTGTTGCTCATGCCACTGTTGCTGTTGAATTTTCTGCAATAACTGTTTGAGATTTTGTTTGGCAAGCTCAACGTCTTGTTCAGTAATCGCATCTTCAAGACAGATTACCAAAGAACGTAATTCTGGATATTTTTCACCCGTTACTATTGGCCATAAATCGGGTCGAGTCGCGGGGATATATAAAGTTGCCCCTAAAGATAATGCAGATAACATAAAATTATCCTTTCCCCAATTTTTGAATTAATGTAATCGCTCGATAGGGCGCAATCTGATCACCAACCACTTGTACAGGTGTTTTTGTGATTTGGGTTAAATGGCGTAATAAACGAGTATCCTCATCATCTGCATCCCGAAGTAAAACTAAATCAGGAACACGTCTTAAAATTGCTCGGGTTGCCTCCGCGATACTGGGTTTTATTCGATTAATATTTTGAATGTCGTATTCTTGAGCCAGTTTATGTACAACCTGCTGGCTTTGATCTTGTTGTGCCTGTTGTTGTGTTTCTGCCCAAACTGCATTGGACTGTGGATTGAGCTTTAAACGGATCTGATTTATTCGCTGGATAAACTGCTGCGAAATATCAAATTCTTTTAAATGGTGATATTCAATACAGCGATGCCATTGATCAATATTCTCGGCAGTGATTTCATCGGCACTCAGGGTTTCGCCTTCACAAATACTGCGAGAGATAAGACCAGAAATGGTCGACCCCAAAATACCGGATGGAATCAACCAGTCATCACCACTGGCCGCCAACCATGCACAGCCTGCAATATCAGACAAGACCACCAAAGGTAAAGGTTTCCCTATAAAACGAGTATCATTGCCTAAGCTACGCTGTAATTCTTGACGAATCGCGCCTTTACCCGTCCAACCATCCACAAATACAATCGATGCATGCCCATGTCTAGCAATAATGGTTTCCAACGCAGCAAAATCAATGCCACGATCTCGAATAATGCTGATGCCATAATGTACACAGTCACGGCCTAAATCTTGTATTGCATGATAAAGCAATACACCTAAGGGTACGCCCGCACGTACAAAGCTCACCAATACAATCGGCTCGTTAAATTCTACAACCAAAGTTTGTGCCAATTGCTGAACTTCTTGAGCTAAACGTTGTTGGCCTTGCTGCATGGCCTGTTCAAATAACTCCAAGTGACGTGCTGTTGGCGCATTCTCTAAACTGATCATTTGTGAATAATGCTTCTCTCCTGATTGAATCAGGCGTTCTTTTTCTGCGGTATCGGTAGGTTCAATATGGGTGCGTTTAAGCAAAAAAGTGACTTGTTCTGATTGGTAACTACCGCTAAACCCTTGTTTTAAAATTAATTCAGTTGCTTTATCTTTATTGATAATCGCCATAAAATCCTTCTTGTTTGTATTGCTGGGTCAAATTATGCTTTACCCAACGATTTAATTGACTATGGTTTGGCATCCCCCACCAGTGACATAAATTCAAAAACTCTACATCAGATAAACTATCACCAAAACCAAGAATTGGACGTTGTTGAGATGCAAACTGTTGCAATACAAAGCGGGCAGCATTGGCTTTACTCACAGGTTGTGGAATCAGGGCCAAGTTATTGCCATTTAAATGAAAATAGAACCCTTCCAAAACTTCTGAGCTCAAGCTATTTAATAATTCTGGTAAGAAATTTGGTGCATAAGGATTGTCATTTTCAGTATTTTGTTTGGCAACTATATACAGCCCTAAACCTTGCTCTTCGACCACCCAAGTACGAATAGAGCCAAAATTGATCGCCTGTTGTTGTAAAGCATCAATCAATATTTGTTGACGTTCTTGATAAGAAGTCAACGCTTGTTGCATCTGCACATGCCAATCCACATTTACACTGAAATCTGGATTTAGTACCGTACCGCCATGAGAGCAAACTGCCCCATACTGAAAAGGTAAATGCACCCGAGACAATGCTTCTGCACTTCTTGCCGTGACAGGAATCAAATGAGTACTATGTAATAACCACTGCACGAAGTGCTGCTGAATTGGGTTCATATACGCCAATGCTTGTCCTTGTTTATCCGTAGTGACCATTTTAAAGTCTGTCTGAGGAACAATACGGCGATGGGTCTGGAATAAAGTATCATCCAGATCAACCAACATGAGCGGCGTTGCAATATTTTGCGCATCAAATAAGAAATTATTCATTTGTACCACATAGATTAAGATTTTGATGTGGAAATTCTACGGCACTGATCACTTCAGCATTTGGAATCGCGTCTAATAGACTACTGGCAACGGACTCAGCACAGGTTTCCACGGTAATAAAAATTCGGTCATATTCTGATGGATTAATGTTGTAGACAAAGTTCTGAATACCCAAGCCATAGTTATCTGAAAAAGCCAAAGCAGACTGAATGGCATGCCCTATAGCTATAGGTGAGCGGGTAATTGCACTAAATTTCACCTCTGCACCCTGTCGCTGTAAATCTTCTGCCAATAAAAAAGACGACCAGACATATTCACCACTTCCCAACACTAAAATTCGTTGTTGAGGTTTAACCTTCAAACGAATATAGGCGGAAGTATCTTGAATGGGTAATCGCCCCCATGTCGGCTCAGATAAGGTCGCATACGCACCAAAAGCCACGGTATCTACTTTGGGCATATTAATCTGTAACGGTTCTTTGGCATCTTGCCACTGCCATTTACCTGTCATCAATGCGACGGACTGACAATTTAATCCAGCCATATGAATACCTGATGACCAATCCGCCAAAGTTGCAGTTACGACATGAGACATTTGATCAAGACCAGCCGCTTGTAGTGCTGAAACTAGATTGATAAAAGTTTTTCCTGTAGAAGCTTCATCATCGACCAATACAATACTTTTGCTGGCTAAAATTTTCTTTTGAATATCAGCATCAGGCGATCCATACAGCAATTGATCTTGCGCATGGCTGTGTTCCTCTAAAAAACGAGCCAATAATGGTGCGCCCTCAACAGGATGACGAGTAGTAGTCACATACAATGCATCAGGATAGCGTTCCTGCAAGACTTGATGTACACCTGCACCTAGCCCCACAGCCGTTTCAGCCATTCCAATCACCAAGATGGGCTCAGGTAAATTACTTGGAATCAGTTGGGCCAAATCTGTAAATGCATGACGCATCACTTTAGGACTTACAGGAATATGTCTCCCCAAAACTTTTGAGACAAATAAAAAAGCTCTTTTGGGATTTATCCGTTCGGCAAAACCGAGTAAATCTTGCCATTTCCAATGGCTATTTTCATCAGGCTGTAAATCCAGTTTGCCTCGTTGTAATTCAATTTCAATCATATAATTCTTAAATCTAATTTAAAATAATATACATAATGGTGTTTATATTACACAAATACTCTGACTTATGCTGCGGACAATGAGTGAACCTTCGGTCTTTTTGGGCTGATAATGAAGCTGTAGTGTGTGCGCAATTGCCAAATGAACTAAATTCACACCACTCATGAAAGTATGTGCAATGCCCCCCGATGGTCGAGAGTTTACCTCCAAGATATACAATTGCTGTTGATCATTATATCGAGCCTGCATATTCACTAGCCCGTCACAACCAAATAATGCAGCGACCTGATACGCCAGTTCAATCGCAGGATCTTCAAAAGTTAAGTTTTGACAACCATTTTTTTGCTTATAGCGTGCAATCGCACCATGTACCTGGCCATGTATGCACAACATATCGACTGAGCACTCCAATCCAGATAGAAATGGCATGACCAAATACACAGGCGGCTTTTCTAACTGTCGATAACTCTCAATAAAACTTTCAGGATGTGCCTTGAATCTCATGCTATTTGCAAATACATCAAATGAGTTTGCGCTAGGATCTAAATGCCAAAACCCTGAAGCAAAAACTCCTTTGGCAGGCTTGACACACACCTCACCTTTTTGTCGCCAGTCATGATATGCATCTTGTAATTGCTCGGCATTTTCAACAATGGTTGCTGGTGCAACCGCTAAGCTGTGATTCAAACAGATTTGAGTAAACAGGGATTTATCATTTAGTTGCTCGATTTGATCAAGCGTATCACAACCCGCCATGAGGCGAATGCCCAATTGTTCAAAGCGATGTTTTTCGGCTAGATAAATTGCAGCATGATGTCCAGCAATAATCAATTTGACATTTAAGCGCTGCGCCTGCTGTAAAACCCATTCCACTCGCTCTGAGAAAGGCGGTTCTTGTAAAGCAATATCGGCAACAGAGGTAATTTCAGGACGATCGTCTGCATGTGATGCCACCACATGAATTGGGAGATTAAAAGGCGCATTTTTTGCTGCCAAAATTAAATCACGTTGACAAGAATGCGCTTGGGTAAACCAAATCCCGATCGAGTTTTCTGCGATGTCCATCTGAGCAAGATCATTCACTATTTGCGTCATATACATTCCACTATTTGCACCACCACTAAGCGACCTCCATCTTGACGTGAAAGTAAAATTTGTTTTCCATCCAGCAATTCGATTTTTTCGCCAATTGGAATGGTTGTTTTAGTTGCCACATCCATGAGATCAGGCAGATTTTCGTTCACCAGCCACCACTGATTTTGGTGAAAAACAAAATAGCCAACACGTTTGGTTTGTTCTGCTGTTAGACGCTCGTTCGGTGCAATCAGATTATTGACATGCCACGGGTAAAGTGACTGCCCTGTCCACACCATTAAACGGTGATTATCGGGTCTAAAACTGCCTTCTCGGCGTGCCGAATAGAGGTTCAGTACAGGTAGCTTGCCTTTAAAGGCTGTGCCACAAAATGGACATACGGGTTTTATTGTATTATCAAATACATACCATTTTTGACCGCAATCACTATTTAAGCATGGCTGAATCAAATCCACCGTTTTAACCAAAGCGGTTTCCCAATCATTGGCTGAAGGCCGCTGCTGCGGTTGGTGCAAACCTGCCACAAAGCTTTGTAAAAATAGTTCCTTTAAATAAGGACCTGTCACGGTGAATGGAATTTTTTCTGGATCGGCCCACGGTAAAGCACTTGGACGTACCTGACTGACTTTTACCCGATTACTTGTGTCTGTTGGATGCTCAATAAATAGGGCATTCTCACCCATTGCCAGGTTTTCATCGCGCTGCGGATCATTCACATCATGAACTTTGCCACCACGCAACGGATGCCGATATAGCAAATACATGTAGATCAATACAGCCAAAGCGTGGCGATCGGTCATGATATTGGGGAGATTTCGCTGTGGGTCATCTTTTTTTAAATGATTGGTTTTTACCACTTCAGGTGCAATAAAATCAGGCGTTCCGACCACATCAGGCGGATATTTGCCAGGTACGACCAAACCATCCACATCAATTACACAGGCACTGCCAGTTACAGGATCAATCAAAATATTCTTATAGGATAAATCTGAATGCGCCAAACCTGCTGCGTGCATACGACGCACAGCACGGGCAATCAAAATACAAATTTTTAGATAATTCGCGAAATTACCTTTTTCTTTTTCATCTAAAAACCGATTTTGGTTATTGGCACTGGCAAACCATTTCCCTTCTTTTTCCTTACCCTTGATACCTAAAAAGTCATTATTTTTAGACCCATGTTCAAAGAAAAACTGTTTTTGGTAAGTGGGCGCGGTAATCCCCAATAAACCATTATATTCAATTAAACCATCAGGCCAGCAAAACACATTTTTCCAGTAATCACCCCCTGCACTGTTGAAAATACCCTGCCATTTATTGCCAACAATTTCCTTTAAGCGATCCTTCTGTCTTTCCAGCTCAGCATGTGACTGATAGAAATGGTTTTTTTCTTTACTAAAAAAGCACACCACATAAGATTTATCAGGCGAAAAATAGACATCTTTCATTGCTCCTGAGCCAATAACTTCATCAACGAATGCAACTGGCCGACCATCTAAAGTTTGGCATTGGATAATCTTAGTCATGGGCAAGACCCTCTACATTCACACTCACAGGCTTATTCCATAAAATCGCCAAAGTACGATCATCATGATGACCTGCACTAAAGAACTTTGACCATTCCAATAAAGCCTGATCTGGGCGTGGCTGTTGCAACTGTGGTTCAATTTCTTGCCATAATGCTTGCCATTTTTCATGGTTCGCGAGTCCCGCATCCGTTTCAAAGCGTGGATCGGAAATACCATCTGTCATTAAAATCACAGCTTCACAATCATCGTAATAGCCAATATTGACGCGACTAGCAAACTGCTGTGCAAAACTGCGATCTAAGAAACGGGTTTGTCCAGCAAACTCGCCACCATCAGGCTTACCCATTAAACGCACTTTATCTTTGGCATATACAGCAATGGCGCCATCACCCACCCAGAAAGTACTAATAAAGGTTTTTTGCTCACACTGTTTAACCACAGCCACCAATAAGGTCGTGGCATACGCCTTGGCTGCAACCTGCTTTAACTCGGCTTCCTGTTCAATAGCTTCAATGGCCGCTTGAGCTGTTTTATAGAAAGTATCGTGAAAATCTTTATAGATTTGCTGTGCAACAGACTTGGTCATTTCATCGTCACTGCCAACTTGCCATTGCTGCAATAAGCGATCCAGATGCGGATGATGCTGTTCGAGGTAATCCGTCAGCGTTTTGGCTGCGCTTTGCACCGCAAGTAAAGAACCTTGTCGAGAATAACTGGCACTGCCAGCGCCGTCTGCAACAATCAATATTGACCAATCGGTCTCTGCAACACGAGCAATCAGAAAGTCATCGTCACGAAAAGTGCCTGCGTGTTCATGTGAGCGTCCACGCTGGCTACAGGCCGCGAGGTTAAAATACTCAGTTTCAATAAGTTGATGGTCACTATGTGCTTTCTGATAAGGTGCATTGATATCAGGTTCATTGACCTGCCACAAACTACGCGGATCAGCGGTAATAATAAAGGTCACCTCACCCGAAGACCATGCTTGTGTGGCTTCGTTGTTTTTATACTGGAATGCCAGTTTAAATTCACCTGCTTGTAGCGGTATGCCCTGTAATTGTTGTGCTTGATCATCAAATACGATGCCTAAGTCTTCTGGAATTTTGATCGATTCAGAGCAAATCAGCACGTCCTCTTTGACTGGATATTGCATTTGGATACGTGCTTGATAGTCTTGCCCAACACGCGCATTGGGTATCTGAAAATGAGGCATTTTTTTCACCATTTTCACCTCATGATTTTGCTTTCCTGAGGGATTATTCTGATTGTGGTCGGTATTATTGGAGTCGATATTTGCGGTAGAACTCATTAATACCAAAGACGTTGTCGAGAGTGGCCCAGCAGTAAAGCCATCATTTATAAAAGATGGTTCAGTTGCTGCTTCAATAGGAGAAGAATAAAGCTCATCTAGAAAATCAAGCTGATCCACCGACTCCAATCCATCAGCCTCCGTGCTTGAAATAAGTGTCATTTGGATTTGATCGAATCGCTGTTGATTAGGTTCAGTACGATCAAGCCCAGCGCTGATAGAAGCATAAATTGGCAAGCGACCCTGCTCCAAGATGTGCTGTAATAAAGAATGCTGAAACGCTGATGACTGTTCTAATTGAAAGCCCATGAGCTCATAAATCTGTTCAGCCAAATCATGATAGGCATTATAAATTTTTTTATTTTTCAGTAAGTGATCAAAAGAATCACTATCCAGTAAAAGAGCGTTCTGTTGAGTTTGATCTTGTAACAGTTGCTTTAATGTATTTAAAAAAGCGGTCTGAACGTCAGGAGTCAAAGTTTGCGACATAGCTTTTCCTAGATCCAATTGTTAACCACGTCCTCGTTGCACATTGAAGCCGTCCATTCCACCATAATCAAAACTGACTTGGCGACGACACCATGGGCAAGTCACGTCCTCGCTAAAACCGTCATAACACATCAATTGGCCACAACCACACATGGCAAAAGCCGTTTCAGCCAAACAGTGTGGACATTCTGGAGTACCTTGTAATAGCGTGGTATTGACCTGCTGCTGATGTTGGGTTTGATCAGACCAGGTAAAATAATCCTCATCAATTTTGCAGCATTCGGTTAATTGAAAATGATATAAATTCAGGTTGATATTTAAATCTTGAGGTGCTTGATACTGAATTTCACGTTCAAATTTCATTAAATAAGGTCGATTCAGTTTGCCACAGCGCCCCACAAAAGTGACACAGTTTTCATCCACCAAGGTTTTCTTGGCAGGTAAATCCTTGACCAGACGCATATAACGCTCATCGATTGGCGGTAAATGATCTTGCTGCTGCCCATCCCCAATACTTTTACTTTGTGCAACCACAGAAGCACTAATCCATTGGAAAAACTTTTTAAAGTCTTTTTCATTCAACTCATCAAAAGCAATACAGTGCTCTGTTAATTGCTTGAGCGTTGCATAATCAACGTTTTTACCCATTCCTAATGCAATCAACGTACAGCGTCGTGCATATTTCTTTTGCCAACGGTAAATCGCATCTTTACATTCATCGGTCGGACGACCATCTGTAAATAAATATGCGATTGGCTTCCAATCCCCTTTGGTTTCTTCCGTTGTTTTCATCAAATGACGATCAAATTCATTCATCAAATGTTCTAAAGCTTTACCTAAATGTGTTCCACCACCCAAAGGTAATTTCGTGGAATAATAAGCAAACACTTCAACCAACGGAACTAAGGTTCGAACAATCCCTGCAAAGGCAATAACAGAAACATAGACGGTTTCCAGGGCATATGGATCTTGACGTAATTTTTGCATAATCAACTGGATGCCTTGTTGCATCTGTTGAATATTTTGTCCCGCCATCGACTCAGAACAATCCAATACGAAAAAAACAGGTAAACGGCGCATCTTCTAATTATCCTTAATGTGTCTTTATTTTATTTACAACACCAATTGCACTTCTGGCGGCGGCGGCGGCAATGAAACAGAGCCTGAAATCCCCGCACTACTACTTCCCACCACGACACTGGCAGACACCCACTTAAAGAATCCTGCAAAAGAGGCCGCATCCATGGTATCCAATACCACCACTTTATCGGTAAGTTGCAGGAGATGTTCCTGTTTGGCTTTGGGCCCAGCGGCACAAGCAACAATACTGGCAAAATTTAACTGCTGTATGACAGGAATCGCCTGCTGGTAAGCATAGACATCTGAAGGAGAACCATCGGTCATTACAAATAATAATGGACGCCAATCGCCTTTAACTTCATCCGTACTTTTTTGTAAATGCTGAGCAACTTGCTCAGCCAGCAACTCAAGTGCAGCGCCCATAAAAGTTGCGCCTGCACTCGGCACATCGATATTGGCAAGCTGTACTTGATCCAAAGGTGTTAAAGGCAAATAAACCTTCGCCTCTAGATCAAAGGTAATAATGCTTAAATGCACACTCTCCAATGCATAAGGGTCTTGGCGCAATGCACTCAACATAGACTGCAAGCCAACATTCACAGAATGAATTGGCTCACCTCGCATCGATCCTGAAGTATCTAATAAAATATAAACGGGTAAACGGCGCATGTTGTTCTAAACCTGTTTTTAGCCGAAAATTAAATTTTTAAGCGTATTGTTTTAACCATTCTACAAATGAATCAGATTGGGATGCCTGTCCTACGGCATTAAATTTCCATCCTGTCGATTCACGAACAAGTTCAGCAAAGAGTAATGAGCGCTGTTGATCATATTGTCCAGTGCCCGACAAATCGAAACGCACCATTTCTTTACCAGTTGCATCGACTGCACGAATAAATGCATTTTTGACTTGACCAAAATGTTGATTATTTTCAGTAGCCTTATAAATTTGTACTACAAAAACGACTTTTTGGTATTGTTGCCCTAGGTCATTGAGCTTCACGATAATTTGTTCATCATCGCCATCACCCGCCCCAGTACGATTATCACCCGTTAACCAGATATGTCCAGAAGAATGCTTTTGATTATTAAAAAAGATAACATCACTATTTTCTAAAGTGGCATTACCGTGCGCATCCCGCCCCAGATTATTAACCTTGCCATTACTCCCCACAAGGAATGCAATCACATCCAGATCATATTCAGCGCTATTACCACCAAATAATCCACCCAGAAAACCTTTTTTCTGTTCCTGAATATCCCAGCCTAAACCAATCGTTACTTGAGATAAATTATTTTCAGTTTTACTTAAACTAATTCCTTGACCTTTATTTAAACTCACTGCCATGGTTTTATCCTCTTATTTAATCTTTGTTTTACTTTTATAGTACGATGTTAACTTCAGGCGGTGGTGGTGGTAAATCGCCTAAACCCGAGACTTCTTTTTGTCCTGCATCCACTTTCTGGCTGCCTGTTGAAATACTTGCAGAGACCCACTTAAAGAATGCTTTAATTGTATTTGAATCTGCCGTTGCCAACTCAACAACTACTTCAGTGATTTGTTTTAAAATTGAAGTATCGGCGCCATGTCCCGCTGCACAGGCCACGATTACTCCTGTCTTCACTTGTTGTAAACGCTGCAAACCCTTTCGCCAATCATCTGTGGGTACCCCATCAGTCATAATGAAAATTAATGGTTTCCAATCGCCTTTGACATCAACTGTGGTTTTTGCTACTTCCTGTTCAATTTTATCGGCTAACAGTGCCAAAGCACCACCCAATGCAGTAGTCCCTGTGACCTGCAAATCTGGCGCCTGGAAAACAGCCAACTCAGTTAAAGGGACTAACTGTTTGGCTTGGCTATCAAAACTAATTAAAGATAAATAAGCCGTTTCCAGCGCATAAGGATCTTGACGTAAAGTCGAAAGTAAAATTTGTACCCCATTTTTTACAGCTTCTATAGGTTCACCATGCATAGAGCCTGAGGTATCAAGTAATAAATAAACTGGTAAGCGACGCATTATTTTTTTCCATAATTTATATTATTAATAGTCGTATCATTTTTACCATATTTTTCTTTACTGAACCATATTAAAATAGACCGAACTGTATAGTTTTTTTGACATCAAATTTCAATTTAATTTTTTAAAAAAATAATTTATTTTTCATCTTATAAATAAAAATATACCAAATCCAAATATGAATTAATTTATAACTATTCTTTGGAGCGAGAAACATACAAGCCTATAGGTACTCTAAAGAGATACATAAACCTTTAAAAATATTTAAAATCAGTAGCTTAAACAAAAACCCATCTAGAAAAATTTGTATGATGTCCAATACTCACTTTAAACTCTTGTATAAATATAAATCTTGTTTATGGTCAGTTTTTTAGATGATTTTTCATGCTTGGTCGATGTCGATACAATCGCTAATGTTTATGAACACACCCTAGCTGTTAATTGATTGGAATACCCCTATATTAAACACAGATTTTAATTAAATATTTACAAAAATAGGCCCGTAAGCCTATTCTAAAAATAATAGTATTTACTTCAATTGAATATTCTGTAATTGACCATCAAAAGTATTTAATAAGTCTTTGACCACAGGATTTTGCTGAAGCAAATCAATCGCACGCTGGAAAGCCTTTTCTTTACGCTCTATTTGTTTGATATAAGGCGTAATTTCATTTACTTTTCCATATTTCACCGTAAATTGTGTATTCGGCCAGCGCGATTTAACCTCAGATTCAAGTGCATGTTGGAGCTGTGACAACATTCCCTCATATTGTTGAGGAATATTAAAAGTACATATGCCATCAATATTTCCAGACATTAATCCATATTGAGCCAACTCCTGAACGGCAGGTGAAAGTTGACTCGTTCTAAACCAGTATTCCCATTTTTCTAGTGTCCACTCACCTTCTAGCTCTTGCTCTGCAAGCTTAAGAATATCCTGAGGCATGACTTCAAGATCATTTGCGGCAGATGTAACTTGAACTTTATGTTCATTGGTATCAATAGAAAGATCAATTAATGGTGTACTTTCATCATCAGCTAATGCGTCCAAAGAACTCTCTTCTGAAGAGCTGTCAGATATAGGTTGAGTAACTTGATGAGGTTCAGGCTGGTAAGTGTCAGCTTGCTCAACTCGCTCCGCAGGCAAAGCGATATGTTGATGATTAGCAATTTGTCTTTCTTCCTCGACAGGAAAAAATGGCATATCTTGAGCCGCTAAAACAACAGCAGTCTTGTTTTGTTCAATTCCGACAATATCATCTGAATTGGCATTAAAAACCAGGATATTTTCTTGCTCGGCTTCAACTACTGCTGAGGAAACATCTTTATTCTGACGAGTCTTAGCAGTCTGGCAATCATCTGTAGTATGATTTACAACCTGTTCTGCTTCAAAAGATTCGGCCTCTTGAGAAATGACAGAAATAACGACACTTCCCTCCAAATCGGGTTCAATACGATTGTTTGTGTGTTGAAGTTCTGAACGAGAGGATGAGTCCGTTTCTGAATCAGCAGCAGGCGGAAGTTGATTGATTTGTAATTCTGACGGTTGAGAAGATGCATGTACTGTTACCTCATCAATTGAAAGAGGTCGAAATGCCAACAATCTAAGCACGCACATTTCAAAACCTTGCTCTTGAGTCACTGACAGCTGTAATTCAGAACGACCTTTACAGGCGATCTGATAATAAAGCTGTAAATCCTGAGCAGAAACGATCTTTGCTAACTTAAGAATTTTTTGATTGATTTCTTCGCTATATTTTAAGCTGAGTTCAGGCAGATATTGTAATAGTGCCAGCTCATGCAAGGTTGAAATCAATTGATCAAGTACCAGAGATACATCTAAGGCCTGCTGACGAAATTGCATCAACAATTGACTGACTCTGGCAGTCTGATTTTGATGAATCGCTAAAATCAAATCATAAATAATGGTTCGATCAATCAGACCTAGCATTTCTTTAACATCTTGATGATGGACTGCCCCTTGTCCATAGGCAATCGCCTGATCTGTCAAAGACAAAGCATCACGCAAAGAACCTTGAGCCGATTCAGCAATCTGCCAAATCGCGTCTTTATCCGCTTCTATTTGCTCTTTAGCTAAAATAGTCGTTAGATGAGAAGTGATTTCATCTACAGCAAGTGGGCGCAAGGTAAATTGTAAACAACGAGATATTACCGTGATCGGAAGCTTTTGCGGATCGGTGGTGGCAAACAAAAACTTAACATGCTCAGGCGGCTCTTCAAGCGTTTTGAGTAACGCATTGAATGAGTGCGTCGAAAGCATATGTACTTCATCGATCAGATAGACTTTAAAGCGACCTTGGGTGGGTGCATAAGGTACATTGTCTAATAACTCGCGTGTATCTTCGACTTTGGTTCGTGAAGCTGCATCAATCTCAATTAAATCAATAAAGCGACCTTCATTCACAGCTTTACAGGTTGCACAAACTTCACACGGCGTTGAGGTAATTCCTGTCTCACAATTTAGACATTTCGCCAAAATACGGGCAATGGTCGTTTTACCAACACCGCGTGTTCCTGTAAACAAATAGGCATGATGCAAACGACCACGTTCCAATGCACTGGTCAGTGCTCTTGATACATGATTTTGCCCAACCAGCTCAATAAAATTTCGTGGTCGATATTTTCTTGCCAATACTTGATACATGAATGCTCCTTGTTACCCGCATAAGCATACTGTCTTTTTGATGATTAGTGAATGAATAAGCACATGATCATTTTCAGGTTGTCTTAAACACAACCATTTTAGCTACATCCAAAACAGTTTTTATTGCTTTTGCATTACCAGCTATACCGATTTACGTCTATTCCCATCTGTTTGATTTGACAATGCCCACCAGACAAATACAGATAGAATCAGAAACATTGATCCCGCAATACCCAGCACAACACTATGAGACTGTGTAAAGGCGATGGATGCTGCATCTAGCAGATGATGCGCCAGTGAGGGATCTAATTGGCGACTGAGCTGAACCGCCTCTCCTACCGAAGAACTTGCTGTTCCAATCAAATCTGAGGGTAAATGAGTTGGAACCAGTATTGATCTTGCATAGAAAAATGACAACAGTAATCCAAATATAGCAATTCCCAATCCTGCGCCGAGCTCATAAGCCATTCCTTCAATTGCTCCCGCTGCTGTCGCTTTGTGTGGAGGAACCGCAGACATAATGGCTGCTGTTGAAGATAACAACGCAATTTCAACACTTACCCCCATGATTGCCATCCACGACCATGCCTGTAAATGCTGTGTATCAAAATGGGTGGTTGCCAACCCAAAAAAGCTTACAGCACACATCAGCATACCCAAAGTTGCAACGGGTTTTAATCCAAAACGGTTCATCAAAAAACTGGCAAATGGCCCACCAATACTGATTGCAATCATAAACGGTAAAATAAACAAGCCTGCTTCTAAAGGCGTATATCCATAAACAAACTGCAATTCCTGTGACAGCAATAACTCAAAACCGACAAGTGCAATCATTGCGACCATCGCCATAATGATACTGGTGGAAATCACAGGATGCTTAAATAAATTAAAATCAATCATAGGACTTGTGCTTGTCAGTTGATGTCGTACAAATCCAATCAACATTCCCAATCCAACAATAAATAACAAAATCATCATGATACTAAAATCATGCATGGCGGTTTTAATTGCATAAGTCACCAATAGAATTGCAGTGACCAATACCAAAGCTTGCGTTAAATTCAATGCTTGCTGACGATCAGATTTTTGTTGAGGCACAATCCAAGCAGTTAAAACAATCACCACTAAAATAATGGGAACATTAATCAAAAACACGGTTCCCCATGAAAAATGTTCAAGAATAAATCCACCCAGTAACGGACCAAAAGCTGCACCACCACCGCCCACAGTTCCCCATATTCCAAGTGCATAATTACGTTGTTTTTCATCCAGAAAAGTATGACGTAGCCCTGCTAGTGTTGCGGGCAATATCATGGCTGCACCCAATCCTAAAAATGCTCGGGCAATAATCAAGAGCAAGGCTGAATTTGCAAATGCCGCCATGAATGAAGCGCCTCCAAAAATACTGGCTCCAACCAGCATTAAACGCTTAAATCCTATTCGGTCACCAAGTGCTCCCATGGGCAATATTAAACCAGCCATGACCAATGAATAAATATCAATCACCCACAACATTTGGTTTGCACTTAAAGAAAGTGAAGCACTCAATGTCGGAATAGCGACATGCAAAACAGTCGCATCAATTGAAACTGGTAAATAGATTAAAACGATGATCGCCAAGACCATCCATTTACGGTACATAACACACCCAAATTAAAGTTGGACACTTGTTCAAGTTGAGGACATTATATTCAAACTTGAACAGATGTCCAACTTTGTTTAATATGTCTTCTGTAATTGAGGTAGACTGATAATGAACTATCTAAATCGTGAACAGCGTCGTGCCATGATTATTGATGCAGCTAAAGAAGTTGCTTTACAAGACGGATTGAATGGTTTGACGGTAAGGCGTATTGCTACAGAGGCGCAAGTCTCTACAGGACAAGTGCATCATCATTTTCAATCCAGCTCTCATTTAAAAGCAGAAGTATTTATCGAACTGATGGATCAACTCACTGAAGTTGAAAAACAAATGCAAACATCTAACAGTTTTGAAAGATTATCGTTACTACTCGGTTTTGAAAATCTGGAGCAGACACAACCTTATCTTCGATTATGGAATGAAGCTGAAGTATTGATTGATCAGGATATCGAGATTAAAAGAGCTTACAATATCACGATGGAACGTTGGCATAGCACGTTGGTGAATGCAATTGAGCAAGGAATGGAAAATCACGAGTTTTCGCTTCCTTTACACAGTCCAATTAAAGACATCGCATGGCGACTCATCGCTTTTGTGTGCGGCATGGAAGGTATTTATCAACTCGGTTTAAATGGTCTCGACGCGCATTCTTTCAAACATCATGTCGAGATCATGCTAGATATGGAGTTGAGACCTAAAACGCGTTAGAACCAACCTTTACCTCCTTTTATAATCTGGTCTGCACATCGCAAAGTCTCTTGAGTTAACCCCCAAAGCCGATAATCGCCTGTGATCGACCCAATTTGAAAATTATGTGTATATGCAAAGCTCAAATCGCGTTCAGGATCGCACCATGCACCAGAGCCGTTATAGCCAATATGCCCAAAGCCATGTTTGGCACGTTTTCCCAGAGTAATAATACGATGATAACCTAGACGCCAATGCATCGGGATGGGCATGACTTTGTCTCGGGAAAAACTTTGAATCTTGGAAAGCTCCTGAAATATTTCAGGTTTAATGATGACCTTTCCGTTCCATTGTCCTTGCTTTGCCAGCATCGCATAGATTTTGCTTAGGCTATTTGCAGTAAAAACGCCATTTGCAGCAGGAATCACGGCCTGCAAGCCTTCATCACTAAAAAAACTAAAATTACGCATTCCTTTGGGAATCATCGCATCTTGAAAATCTTGAGGATCCTGCCCTGTCCAAGCAATCAATTTGTCTTTGAATGAAGGTTGATGGGTCTTTTTAGCTTTGGGTTGTTGCTGATCTGCTTTGGCTTCATTCCTTGTCGTAATAAGCCTTGCTACTCGAGACAACTCCGAACTTGGTACACCAAAATAAGCACCATCCAATTGTAAAGGTTGTACTAAATACGTCTGCATCAGCTCGGATAAATGGCGACCCGTCGCTTTCTCTAACACTCCTCCAACCAGCCAACCGAATGTCAGTGCCTGATAAGCATTGCTCTGACCAATATCAAATCGAGGTGAGGTCGTTTCAAATACTTCTAACATATGCTGCCAGTCCAGCATTTCACGCGCATCTTTAATAATATTTCGAATATCATATAAACCGCTTTGATGACTTAAAATATGTCTTAGCGTCATCTTTTGTTTTTGATGTTGTGCAAATTCGGGCCAGTAATGTGCAATAGGCACATCATATTCAATCAAGCCGTCACTCACCAAAATATGGGCCAGTGTCGCCAATACACCTTTGCCTGTAGAATAACAAACTGACAGGGTTTGATCATTCCATTGTTCTGTTTCTGATTTTTTTCCTGTAAAAATATCAAGCACTTTTTGCCCTTGAAAATAAACCACAAGTACAGCGCCACCCTGCTCAGTTCTTGCATCCTGCAAACGACTGAATTGCTCGGCCAAATCTATAAATCGCTCATCTACGGAGCCATGATAGTTACGCGTATCACCAAATAAGACTTCCGTTAAAGCGTTCATATGCGTTCCTTTTTTGTTTTATGTAAAAAAGCCCAACGAATCGGGCTTTAAAGATTTTTATTTATAGTGCTTTTACCACGCCAGAAACGTGTGGTTTCTGTGATTTTGCATTACGAATCAGAAAATCTGTTTCTTTAGATTGTTCAGCAGTCAAAAATTCTACTTTAGATGGCAAGTACATTGGCAATTTAAACCATACATCCGCTTCATATGCATCTGGCAATACAATATTTGCCAATGCTTTCGCCTTACTCCACATCCCGTGTGCAATCGCTTGCTTAAAACCAAATGCTTTGGCTGTAATCGCATGAATGTGAATCAAGTTATAGTCGCCTGAAGTTTTGGCATAACGGCGTCCAGTATTTTCAGCGACATCCCAAACTTGTTGAACCTGATAATCTGGTGTTTTATTTTCCTTTGGCTTCTCTGCTGAAACTTGTTCAGTTTTCTGGCGTGATAAATAAGTGGTTATTCCCTCCATCACGATATCATTGCCAACTTTCGCTGTTGTGATGAAATCAAATTGTAGCCCTTTATCATGAGGTTTTAGCTCACCAAATTGACATGAAAGTGTCAATGTTTCATTGACAGCAATTTTACGAATCTGCTTAATCTGATTACGGATATGGACCAACCCTAGTACAGGAAACGGAAAGGCCTCTGTGGTCATCATATGCATTTGCAGACTTTGAGAAAGTACAGCCAGATAGATTGCAGGAATAAAACCATCATTCTGAAAACCACACACTTCATTATAATCACGTAAATGTTGCTGATCGATCTGAAATGAATCTACTACATATTCAACTTGAGGTAATATTTTTGAACCTTTTGGCTTTTTAAAAACCAAACCTTGAATGACTTTTGGATAAGCCAGATAAGGTTTTGGAAGTTGACTAAAATGACGAGTATTCATAACGAACCTTCTAATTAAAATCTATTGTTGTTTCATTTAAAAACAAAAGGGATGTCTTATCACATCCCTTTGTTGATCAGTATCATGCACCAAGTAGACTTTGTCCACAAACTCGCACTACATTTCCATTGATACCCGTAGATCCTGTTGCAGCAAACCAAGAAATCGTTTCAGCAACATCTACAGGCAAGCCACCCTGATTCATTGAATTCATACGACGCCCCGCTTCACGAATTGCAAAAGGAATCGCGGCTGTCATTTGCGTTTCAATGAAACCTGGCGCAACAGCATTAATCGTAATACCATTTTTAAGGATTGGCGCAGTAAATTTAACCAGACCAATTACACCTGCTTTCGACACGGCGTAATTGGTTTGACCAAGATTGCCTGCAATACCACTAATTGAAGATACACAAACAATTCGACCATTGGTATTTAAACCATCATTGGCAAGCAAGTAATCATTAATGCGTTCAGCAGCGCTCAAGTTAATATTGATGACAAGATCCCAAAGCTCAGACTTCATATTTGCCAAAGTTTTGTCACGGGTAATACCTGCATTATGCACAATGATATCCAGACCACCTTGTTTTGCTGCAGCAGCTTTAATCTTCTCACCTGCATCGGCAGCCGTAATATCAAGACCTAAAGCCGAACCACCAATCTCTGATGCAACACGGTCAAGATCTACCTGTTGTTGAGGTACATCCAGACAAATTACATGCGCGCCATCACGTGCCAAAACATGTGCAATCGCTTCTCCAATACCACGACTTGCACCAGTGACCAATGCCGTTTTACCCGCAAGAGGCTTATCCCAATCCACTTGAACGACTTCTGCTTTGGATACACGAATCACCTGCCCAGAGACATAAGCCGAACGAGGTGATAATAAAAATCTTAATGTCGACTCAATATTATTGACTGCCCCTTCATCAACATAAACGACTTGCGCTGTAATCCCTTTTTTAAACTCTTTACCTACAGACTTGATAAAACCTTCAAGCGCACGCTGGGCAATTGCCTGTTTGACTGTTTTAGCAGATTCAGGACTGGTTCCTAAAACAATGACACGACCAGAGCTTTCAATCTGACGAACAATCGGATTAAAAAATTTATATAGCTCATCAAGTTGTTCTGAGTTTTGAATACCAGAAGCATCAAAAACAACTGCCTTGAATTTGGATTCTTTATCGCCAGAGTTAAATGCACGTAAATTCAAGCCCACCTGAGCAGCCGCTTGTTGAATCTCAGCATTATTACCCGCATAGCTATCTGCATGAATATTACTTAACACCTGTGCAATCCCAGATGTAAGTGAACTTGATGGTGCTGCACCCATCAGTACAGCGCCTTTAATTACTGGCTGACCACTTTCAAAACGATCTAATACCACTGGTGATGGTAAGCCCAAATTTTTAACAACAAACTTTCCGATTGGGGATTGTGTAAATGCTTGGTATTGATCAATCATCTTAATCATCTCTTAATGCAAATTAATGTTTTGAACATGTTGTCAAGCCACGCATTCAACAGATTTATGTTGTAAAGGTGTTAGCTCGATAGTCATGTGGATTGAATAAAATAATACTTGAGTTAATCTGGATATGTGTTGACCTGAATACAATCTAGAATGTCATTCTAGTCAATACAGGTCTATTTTAATTATGTTAATGTACCGTTAATAACATCATAAACATGCTTGGAAAAGCCTTATGAGTAAACCAACTCAAGATAATCCTTCAGTTGACAATAACACTGAGGATAAAGTGTCAAATACATCAAAGCGTACACCCCGTACTACAAAAAGTACAGCTTCAGGTACCCCCAAATCTACAGCTACAACTGCCGCAAAATCACCACGTACCCGTAGTACCACTACACGTACAAAAACGACAGCAGCCAGTAAAACTTCAACTGTCAAAGCCAATACTCCAGCCAAAACTCAACCTTCTGTTCAACAGGATAAAAACATGAGTCAAAATACTACTCGTCGTGTCGCCATCATTGGTGGTAATCGTATTCCGTTTGCCCGTTCTAATGGTGCGTATTTTAAAGCCTCAAACATGGATATGCTCACCGCAGCACTGAATGGACTGGTTGAGCGTTATAATTTACAAGACAAACGTCTTGGCGAAGTTGTTGCTGGCGCTGTGCTTAAACACAGCCGTGATTTTAATATGACTCGCGAGTGTGTTTTAAACACCAAACTTGCTCCTGAAACCCCAGCTTATGACTTACAACAGGCTTGTGGAACAGGTTTACAAGCAGCGTTTGCCGTTGCGAATAAAATTGCACTAGGTCAAATTGATGTAGGTATAGCAGGTGGTGTAGATACCACATCTGATGCCCCGATTGCTTTTGGTGACGGTCTGCGTAAAGCATTACTTGAGTTGAATATTGCCAAAACAGGTAAAGACCGTTTAAAAGCATTAACAAAAATTAATCTTAAAGACCTGATGGATGCGCCTAAAAATGGCGAACCACGTACTGGGCTTTCAATGGGTGATCATGCTGCAATTACCGCACTTGAGTGGAATATTGGTCGTAAAGAACAAGATGAACTGGCTGCTTCTTCTCACCACAAAATGGCAAAAGCCTACGAAGAAGGTTTCTTCAATGATTTGATTACACCTTTTATGGGACTAGAACGGGATAACAATTTACGTCCTGATTCTTCAGTCGAAAAACTTGCCAAGCTTAAGCCTGTATTTGGTAAAGGCGAAAATGCAACAATGACTGCTGGCAACTCGACTCCACTCACTGATGGTGCATCAGTTGTACTCCTTGCATCTGAAGAATGGGCAAAAGCGAATGGTCATGAGGTTCTGGCTTATTTAAGTTTCTCTGAAACCGCGGCTGTCGACTTTGTTGGTAAAAAAGAAGGCTTACTCATGGCTCCAGCGTATGCGGTTCCTCGTATGCTTGAGCGCGCTGGCCTTAAATTACAGGATTTTGATTATTATGAAATCCATGAAGCTTTTGCATCGCAAGTGCTTGCTACACTTAAGGCCTGGGAAGATCCTAAATTCTGTAAAGAGCGCCTAGGTTTAGATGCACCTTTAGGTGCGATTGATCGCTCAAAACTTAATATTTATGGCTCATCTCTTGCTGCGGGTCATCCTTTTGCTGCAACTGGCGGTCGTATTCTTGCCACTGCTGCCAAAATCCTGAATGCAAAAGGTTCAGGTCGTATTCTGGTTTCGATCTGTGCCGCTGGTGGTCAAGGCGTTGTCGCGATTGTAGAAAAATAAGTTATTCAGTTCTGAAAATAAAAAACAGCGCTTTCAAAGCGCTGTTTTTTATGAATGACGCGGCGTATAACCTAAACGTTTTTCAATCGTGTCATAACACCACTGGAAAATAAAGGTGTACACCAAAATACACATGGTTAGACCAAAATCTAGAACGATCGCTTGCCAAAGACTCATGTTCATTGCATAAGCAACCATAGGAATAGTGACAAGCATAAGCCCGCCTTCAAATCCAATCGCATGCAAGATACGAATTTTCACTGTCCTTTCAAGCTGATGCTTACGCTCGAATTTTTCAAAAAAATGATTAAAGATCATGTTCCAGAATACAGAAGTCACAGCCATAACGATACCTAGCGTACCTGTGACTTCCAAAGGAACATCAAAAATAAAACTTAACGCAATTGCTATGATAACCAACAGGATCACTTCATAGCTAAGCGCATGAATCATCCGCCTTTTGGAAATCAACATTTTAAAACACTCTTTTATTTGGATAAGATGCATTTTATTTTTATAATACTGATAAATCTAATTAGGTTCTTTCAAAATTTTTGATAGATGAATATTAATCAAGAACAACTCATAATTTTTCAGACTGTTATGGAAACAGGCTCTTTCTCCGCTGCAGCACGAAAGCTGGGAAAAGTCCCTTCGGCTGTTAGCATGTCTATTGCCAATCTTGAAATTGATCTCGATCTCAAGCTTTTTGAACGTAAAGGCCGTGAACCAGTACCCACTGCTCAAGCCACGGTACTCCACGAAAAAACAGCCCAATTGCTTATCGAGATGAATCAATGGAAACAACAAGCCTACGCCTTGAGTACGGGGCTAGAATCTTCTTTAAATATTGTTATTGTTTCGGAGTTATTACATACAAACTGGGTAGATTATATTCGTTTGGTGGAGCAAAAATTTCCTAGCCTACACATCAATATTATGTCGGCCCCTCAAGAAGATGCTTTAAGCATGTTGTTAGACCAAAGTGCACAACTCGCATGGATGTTTGAGCGTGAGCAACTCGATCATCGCGAGCAGTTTGTTGAAATTAAGAAGGAAGCTTTACTTACCGTTGCTGCAAATGACCATTTTTTAGCACAGCTTGATCAGGTCAATTTCAAGCATTTGCTTCAAGCCAGACAAATTGTTGTTGCGAGTCGTGACAACAATATAAAACCAGAGTTACTATTTTCCAGACATTATTGGCGTACCGATAACCATCATTCAGCATGCATGATGATCTTGGGTGGTCTAGGTTGGGGCGTGTTACCCGCTGAAATGTTTAATCAAAATCCAAAACTATCTAAACAATTGAAAGTTTTAAATGTATTGGATTTCACTCCAAAACTTGAATACTTTATTGATTTGGTATGGAGTCGTGAGAGTAATCTTGGAGCAGCGGCACTATTTCTTATCAATCACTTACAGATGCAGAGAAAACAACCAAACACTTAAATTACGCTTGGGTTCCAGCTAGATTATGCTATAACTAATGACATCCTTATTTTATATAAAGACGTTAAAAAAATGACTCAATCTGCGCTTGATCAACTAAAAAAATTGACGACTGTAGTTGCTGACAGTAGTGATATTGAAGCTATTCGTAAATTTCTCCCATTAGATGCAACCACAAATCCTTCATTAATTACGGCAGCTGCCAGCATTCCTGAAAATAAAGCGCTCATTGAAGATGCTTTTAATCAGGCACATCAGGAAGGTTATGAAAATGACCTACTGATCGAACGCACAATTGATATTTTAACCGTCAAATTTGGGGTTGAAATTTTAAAGCTTATTCAGGGACGGGTTTCAACAGAAGTTGATGCTTCTTTATCTTACAATACAGAGGCAACAATTGAAAAAGCACGCGAACTATCGAAACTATACAAAGAATATGGTATTGATCAATCTCGAATTTTGATTAAAATTGCGTCAACATGGCAAGGGATTCAGGCTGCAAAAGTACTTGAAGCTGAAGGTATTCCATGTAACTTGACTTTGCTGTTCGGCTTACATCAAGCTCAGGCGTGTGCAGATGCCAAAGTTACCCTGATCTCACCATTTGTAGGGCGTATCCTCGACTGGTACAAAAAAGCAGAAAATGTTGATCATTATCCTATCGAGAAAGACCCAGGTGTGGTATCGGTCAAGAAAATCTTTACTTACTACAAACAACAAGGTACCCCAACACAAGTCATGGGTGCAAGTTTCCGTAGTATCGATCAGGTTCTTGGTTTGGCAGGAAGCGATTTATTGACCATCTCACCTGCACTGCTGTCTGAGCTTGAACAAGATCACCGCACTGTTGAAGCAACCTTGACCATCGAAGAAGCCAAACAAGCCGAGATTATTCATAGAGCTGCTCAAACTGAGCAAAGCTTTAAAGACGAGCTGGAACATGACCTCATGGCTTTTCAGCTATTACAGAGTGGCATCGACGGTTTTATTAAAGCTCGCGAACAGTTGAGTACATTGCTTAGGCAATCTTACGGAATTGATGCAGAAATCCAACCGTAATATTTGAATGTTCACATATATAAACCGATTTTTGTTATAGTACAGAAATCGGTTTTTTCTTGAGTAAATTCTTGTGTTTGGCATAACAGATCTAACAACTTACATCGTTGGTACTTTGTTAATTGTGTTGTTACCAGGCCCAAATTCGATTTATGTGATGTCGATTGCCTCTCGCTACGGTATTAGAACAGGTTATCGTGGCGCGTTCGGGGTTTTTACAGGCGATAGCATTTTAATAATTGCCACAGTTTTAGGTGCTGCATCGCTGATGAATACCTTCCCCTGGATCTTTACAACCTTAAAAATTGTGGGGGCACTTTATCTTTCCTATCTTGGATTTAAACTTTTATATGCGAGTTATATTCGCTGGAACAATGCACCAGCCCAAGATATCGAAATGGCAGACCTACCACAACTTGATCAAATTCATCCTTATCGAACTGCTTTAGGCATTAGCTTACTAAACCCTAAAGCAATCCTGTTTTTTTTATCTTTTTTTGTGCAATTCGTTGATCCTGTATATCCATATCCTGCGCTGAGCTTTGTTTCACTTGCGCTGATATTGCAATGTATTAGTTTTGGTTATTTAACTACACTTATTTTCTCTGGCGTAAAACTTTCGAGTTTTTTTAAAACCAGACATAAGATTTCCGCAATGAGTATTTGCTTGGTTGGATTTCTATTTTTTGGGTTTGGCTTAAAACTCGCCACTTCCAGCTTATAATTTTTTGACTATTTGTTTAAAACATTATCAGATTGGAATACAATTTTGAACGCTTAAATATCTCATTTATTCTTTCATTTTCTTTAACCTTCATAACGAAAAAGCCAAATCATGCAAAAATTTATTCGTGATTTCACCCTTCCTGCTGCATTTGCTGGATTTGTCACCTTCCTGATAGGAATAAGTGTTTCATCAGTTCTGGTCATTCAGGCAGCACAGATTTTAGGGGCCAATACTCCACAGATTACATCATGGTTTTGGGCACTAGGAATCGGAATAGGATTATCGGGTCTGATTTTGTCATGGAAATTCAAATATCCTGTTGCAACATCTTGGTCTACAGCAGGTTTGGCTTTAATTATTGCAACGGGAAGTGGCTATAGTTTACATGAAGCCATTGGGGCTTTTTTGCTCTGTGGGCTACTCACGGCGCTATTGGGTTTTTTCGGTGTGTTTCAAAAAGCGCTTGCTTATATTCCCCAGAGTCTTACCAGTGCCATGCTTGCTGGTGTTTTGCTCAAGTTTGGAATCGCTATTTTTGGCAACATGCAAGATCATTGGCAATTTATTATTAGCCTATTGGCAGTTTATATCGTATCTAAACGCTTATGGCCACGTTATTGCATTGTGATTACCGTAATTGCTGGCGTGATGATTTGTCCATTTTTTATGGAGTTTCATCTACCTACGTTACATTGGGAATTGGCGAAACCTGAGTGGATTACGCCTCACTTTACAGGATCTGCAATTCTAGGGCTGGCTTTACCTCTTTTTGTCATTAATATGGCATCTCAGTATTTACCTGGTATTGCCATGATCAAAAGCTATGGTTATAACCCAAATGTTAATCAGCTTATAGGATGGACGGGTGCCACCCAGACTCTTTTGGCACCTTTTGGCTGTTATACAGTTAATATCGCAGCGATTAGCGCCGCCGTAAGTCTGGATGATCAGGTGCACCCCGATCCTGCCAAGCGTTATATCGCAGGGATCAGTTGTGGTTTCTTTTATATATTAATGGGATTATTTGCTGCCACCCTGACCAGTTTACTGATGTCGTTTCCTTCTTTATTTATCGTGGCGCTTGCAGGAATCGCTCTTTTCGGCACGATCAGCCATAACATTGCAATTGCCTTTCAAGAACCAACTGATCGAGAAGCTGCTTTACTTACATTTTTATGTAGTGCATCAGGTATTCAATTCTTTGGAATTGGATCGGCCTTCTGGGGGCTGATCGTCGGTGTGATTGTTTCAATGGTTCTCAAAACAAAATTTAAAAAATCTTAATTCCTACTTGTCATCAAAAATACGATGCCTAAGCCATCGTATTTTTATCCCAATAAGCTTGCTGTACTTGGGGTACCTGATTGATCTGTGTAATGATTTCATTCATTTCAACTGGATCAATCGAGGTCGCAATGAGTGTTGCTTCAATTTCAATATCATTGTCACCAAATGGCTCCACATCCAAATCCTTTAATGGATAATTAAAATGCTGCAGGATCTCAGTCAATTTATACATCACCAGTTTACGATGAGCCTTATTGGCAACTAAATAAATGATATGCGTCACTTCAGATTCTGCATCAAGCGGTTGGCGATCAATCATATTGACCAAAGGCCGAAGCAATGTATTGGCAGCCAGAATAAATGCTGTTGCAACTACCGCTTCTACAATTTGATCTGAGCCCGCCGCAGCACCAATAGCAGCAGAACACCAAAGTGTTGCTGCTGTATTTAAACCATGGATGTTGCCTTCTTGGCGCATAATCACACCTGCGCCAAGAAAACCAATGCCAGATACGACATAAGCGATAACACGAACAGCCCCATCCGCACCTGAAAGGTTATTCGCAATATCAACAAAAATTGCTGCACCAAGGGCAACCAGCACATTGGTACGTAATCCAGCTGTACGCTGCCGATATTGTCGCTCAAAGCCAATCAATCCGCCTAAAATAAATGCAACTGCCAAGCTAATCAAGGTATCAGCCATATTGGACAAACTGGTATTTTGTAAAACTTGTAAAGTCATCATATTGCTCTTATTGCCATCCGTAACGACGGATATACATACGCTTAACCCATTGAGTCAAACACATATAGGCAAACAAAATAAAAGGTAGATATAAGAAGTAAGTCCAAGATAACGCTTCAAGTTTAAAGTAATTTGCAAACGGCCCCATAGGTAAAAATATCCCAATTGCACAAATCACCACAGTCATCACCAATAATGGTGTAGCTGCACAACTTTGAATAAATGGAATTTTCTTCGTCCGAATCATATGTACAACCATCGTTTGAGTGAGCAGCCCAACCACAAACCAGCCAGATTGAAACAAGGTTTGATGTTCTGGCGTATTGGCGTGAAACACAAACCACATTAAACAAAACGTCAAAATATCAAAAATAGAGCTGATTGGACCAAACACCACCATAAACCGCCCTACCTCGGAAGGCTGCCAGCGTTGCGGTTTTTCAAGTTGTTCTTCATCGACATGATCGAACGGAATTGCAATTTGAGATACATCATAAAGTAAGTTTTGCACCAGTAGATGAATCGGGAGCATCGGTAAAAATGGAATAAATGCACTGGCTACCAATACTGAAAAAACATTACCAAAATTTGAACTGGCGGTCATTTTGATATATTTGAGCATATTGGCAAATGTCCGACGTCCTTCAAGCACACCGTTTTCAAGTACCATCAAACTCTTTTCAAGTAAAATCAGATCGGCAGACTCTTTGGCAATATCAACTGCCGAATCGACAGAGATACCAATATCTGCAGAACGTATTGCGGCAGCATCGTTAATTCCATCACCCAAAAAGCCGACAACATGACCATTGGCTTTGAGCTGATCGACAATACGTTCTTTATGAATAGGGCTCAGCTTTGCAAAAATAGTGTGCTGTTCAACCGCATCTTTAAGTTGTTCATCAGACAAATTTTCGATTTCTCCACCAAGCAACACCTTGTCATGCGCAATACCAATTTCATAACATATTTTTTGTGTAACGAACTCATTATCGCCAGTCAATACTTTGACAGATACACCATGTGCATGCAGTTGCTGGATGGCAGGTCGAGCTGATTCTTTTGGTGGATCTAAGAAAGTAAGATAACCAATGAGAATCAGATCATTTTCATCTGCCACAGAAAAATTTTCTTGTACAGTATTAAAGTCACCATATGCGACCGCAACAACGCGCAACCCTTCACGGTTATAATTCTGCGTAATCGCTTCTATATCACGGCGCAAATCAGCAGTGAGTGCTTTGATCTCGCCTTGCAACTCGACACGAGTACATACTTTTAAAATTTCTTCGACTGCTCCTTTGGTCACCATGCGTACTTGGCACTGTGGAGTGCGTACCACGACAGACATCCTGCGGCGTTCAAAATCAAAAGGCACTTCATCCAGCTTTTTAAAGCGTAGCTTTTCAAACTTCATGTCCTGATCAACCGCTTCAAGCACAGCAACATCCAGCAAGTTTTTAAGCCCTGTCTGGTAATAACTGTTTAAGAAGGCTTGCATCAAGACTGCATGCGATTTTTTTCCTAACACATCGACATGATGTGATAGAAAAATTTTATCCTGCGTCAATGTTCCAGTTTTATCTGTACAAAGTACATCCATCGCACCAAAGTTTTGGATTGCATCCAGTCGTTTCACAATGACTTTTTTACGCGATAAAAAAACTGCTCCTTTTGCCAGTGTTGAAGTCACAATCATTGGCAGCATTTCGGGCGTTAAACCTACAGCAACAGATAAAGCAAATAATACCGCCTCACCCCAATCACCTTTGGTAAAACCATTGATCAACAAGACGACTGGTGCCATGACCAACATAAAGCGAATCAATAACCAACTGACTTTATTGACACCCAACTGGAAAGAAGTGACTGCATGATCTGTTGCAGTCACGCGATGAGCCAGCGCACCAAAATAGGTTTGAATGCCGGTACTAATCACAACTGCACGTGCTGTTCCAGAAACAATGTTAGTTCCCATAAACAGTAAATTATCAAGTTCTAAAGGCGAATCGATATCTGATGTGTTTGGAATCGCAAATTTCTCAACAGGCATGGACTCTCCTGTCATTGCTGCCTGCGAAACGAATAAATCTTTTGCAGTTAAAATACGACAATCTGCTGGAATCATGTCGCCAGCTGAAAGCAAGATGATATCGCCAGGCACAAGATACTGAATTGGCATTTCAAATTGTGTACTCTTTAACTGCTTAACTTCGACGCCATAGCGTTGCTTGAATAAAATCTGATCTTGAGTGCTGACCTTTTGGCGTAACACCATGGCCGTATTGGTGACCATGGCTTTGAGTGCCTCAGCAGCCTTATTCGATTTAGACTCCTGCCAATAACGAAGCAAAGTTGACAGTAAAACCATGACCGTGATGATCATTCCACCTGTCAAATCATCTGTCAGAAATGCAACAAGTGCTAGAAGGCTCAGCAGCACATTAAACGGGTTACGATAGCAATACCATAAATGCTGCCACCACGTGAGCGGTTTTTCCTGAGCAACCTCATTTAAACCACATGTTTGTTGTTGCAGGTAGGCTTGCGCTTCTGTTAAACCATCTTGTTCAGTGTGTAATTTTTCTAAAAGCTCACCAGTTTCCATTTGAGCATGGACTTTAAGCTGTTGAGATAAAGTCTGACCAATCTCTTTGGCATAGCTAGATTGATGCATTTCTTTAAAAGAACGATGACGCTCAAAAAAACGTTTGAGATGAAATGTTTCTAAGAATCGAGTAAATAGACGTTGCCATAGATCATATTTCATGGGAGATCTCCTTTTTCAGGCATACGAAGTCCATACCTTATTGGGTAAAATAAAGTTGACTAAAAAATAGATGTTTTGAAATTTAAGGCAGGAATAAACCTAAGGTGTGAAACTTAAACCGAAGCCAAACCATCGCTGTCGGAAAGCTTCCATACGCTGACCAAAAGAAGCTTCAAATGTGAGAAGATCTGGAATAATAGAATACTGAAATACGCTTTGAAAAAATGGAGATTTTTGATCCTGATTAAATGCCTCTAATGTAATGCTCGCTTTACTATTCAATTGATAACTGGCCGCAGCACTCCATTTTACTAAGTCTGCATGCTGTTTTGAGTATTGATACCCCACATTGGTATATAAGTGAATCGGTGTATCGGCCAAGACCCAAGCAAATGGCATATTCAAAAACCAGTCAACAGAATCTCCTATCGCAGTTTTATTCTGTGACACCGAAAGACTACCTGCAACACCCCAAGTGTCCAGTGCTTTAATGACTGTTTTTAACTGTGCGGACACCCCATAGCTATTAGAATCTAAATTATTTTGGGTATAACCGACTCCAGACTCAACCCCCTTAACGAGTTGACACGCAGGATTGAGCTGATAGCTTGTCCCCGCATTCTTGCTAGGTACAATTGCGCTTTCAAGCTGACAATGTCCGTAAGATGTAATTTCTGTATCATCAGTATTGAGCAATGGGCTGGCTTTAGCAAATTGAGAACACAAAATGCAGATCCAGATGCACATACATTGAATGCTATAGAATTTTAAAATTGAAGCGTGTAACCACATTGGCTTCTCCCAAGTTTAGGGGAGTCCAAGCAAGCAGCATGAATCATTCACAACTGTATTCAAGATGTGATAAGAATATCGATATAATGGTAAATGTTATGACAAACTATCTCATTGCAAGATAGCCGCCCCTAAGTCGTGACTTTCTTGCTCAATGAATAGGTTGCTTAACAGCTTTACAGCATAACCTCGAACAACTGCCCACTTAGGGTCTCCTCATATAAAATTTGCCAGTATTATATGTAGCCAATATTAATTTACAAGCGATTTAAAAAATTTAATTAATTATTTTTTTAAAGTTCACGTACCACGACCGATTTAGCCATTTTGTCATGCCAGCCCTGTTTTTTGGCATCAAAGGCAATCCAGATAAAGCCCAATAGAAGAACCAGTGTGGACGGAATATATCCAATATAACGAATAATCGATTGTCCTAGCGTGAGTTTATTACCTGTTTTTTCATCTAGCACTTTTAAACGCATCAATCGTTTACCTGGTGTTCCACCCAAATACAACCAAAAAAGAATCGTATAGAAGAACGGAAAAATATAATTGACCAAAATATCAAACCATAATGCTGGTTCCTGATCAGTCATCCCCGTAGAAAAAATCAGATCGTAATTTCCTTGATAAAAAATCCATGCCGATGGAATAATAGCCAGGGTCATAATTAACGTATCAATTACCGATGCACCAACTCGTACCCAAAAACCTGCATATTCATATTTATAAGACATAAAGTTATCTCATTATATTATTTCAGTTTATAAGATATTCTATTGTTATGAAGCTTAATGATTCTGGCTACACAAATGATTAAAAATTCAACTCATGATATCTCAATTTAAGTTAAACAAAACATAGTTGCAGCACATACACATTAAATAATTTCTGGGTATTCACCTGTACCAGTAGGCCAAGGCGTGAGTAATTCAAAACCCGTTTCTGTTACTGCGACCATATGCTCCCACTGCGCAGATAAAGATTTGTCGGTAGTGACCACTGTCCAGCCATCATTTAACTCTTTTACTTGTGATTTTCCAGCATTCACCATTGGTTCAATGGTAAAAACCATTCCCTTTTCAAGCACCATGCCATGCCCAGGTTGACCATAGTGAAGAATGTTTGGCTGCTCATGATAAACTTTACCAATACCATGACCACAGTACTCCTTGACAATGCTATAACCTTCACGCTGAGCTGTGGTTTGAATGGCATGACCAATATCACCCAATGTTGCACCTGGTTTAACCACCTGAATGCCTGCAAGCATCGCCTCATAAGTGGTTTTAACTAGTTTTTTGGCTTCTGGAGCAACCTCTCCAACCAGATACATTCGACTAGTATCACCAAAATAACCGTCCTTGATAATCGCAACATCAATATTGAGTATATCGCCATCCTGTAAAATTTTATTGGGTGATGGTATACCATGACACACCACTTCATTCACCGAAGTACAGGTCGTTTTTGTAAAACCATGATATCCAACATTTGCAGGAATTACTTTTAATGTATCAACAATAAATTCATGGCAAATATCATCTAAATATTCCGTAGATACACCAGGTTTTACATATGGAATAATCATTTCCAAAACCTGAGCCGCCAAACGTCCAGATACACGTAAATGTTCTATATCTTGTTCATTTTTAATTGTGACGGTTGATGCTCGCATGAAATTATCCTCATTGACCAAATCACATTATACTATTTTTAAAAATCATACGTACAATCAATCAAGCCTTTTTCATAGGTTTGATGAATTCGAAAAAATGCGCAATAATCCTAAAACCTGAACAAATAATACACATTTAGTGCAAATTTTAACAAAATTTGAAATAAAAATTCCAACGATTTATATTCGCTTTTTTTCAAATCTTATATTGATATTCAAAAAGATAATTTAACCTTAAAGTTTTTTTGCTCATCAGTTAGACATCTTATCCCAAGCAAAATACTTTTTTACCTCTCTAGACTTCACAAAAATGTCATCATTTCAACTAAAATTCGCGCTTCTTTATTGCGTCTGTCCCTTTTTATGACTAGTCTTCGTACTTCAGATATTATTGCATTGGGTTTTATGACCTTTGCTCTATTTATTGGGGCTGGTAACATTATTTTCCCACCCATTGTTGCTCAGCAAGCTGGCGAGCACGTATGGTTAGCTGCTGCTGGTTTCTTGATTACAGCCGTTGGACTACCTGTAATTACGATTATGGCTTTATCGCGTATGGAAGGTTCCATCGCAATGATCAGCTCTCCTTTAGGTCGTTTTTTTAGCCTGCTACTCACCATCGTTTGTTACTTATCTGTTGGGCCATTATTTGCAACACCAAGGACTGCAACCGTTTCATATGAAATTGGTTTTTCTTCTTACTTTGGAACATCAAGTGGCAGTCTCTTTGTTTATAGCTTGATTTATTTTTCCATTGTGACACTGGTATCACTTTATCCGAATAAATTACTCGATACTGTTGGCCATGTACTTGCACCCCTTAAGATTATTGCATTGGCAATCTTAGGTATTGCAGCAGTCCTCATCCCATCTAATTATATTCCACCAGCAATTAACAACTATGTAGAAAACCCTGTATCAGAAGGTTTTGTAAATGGTTACCTCACGATGGATACATTAGGTGCATTGGTTTTTGGTATTGTGATTATTCAGGCAATTTACTCACGTGGTGTACGTGATCCAAAACTGGTAACCAAATATGCAATCATTGCCAGTATCATCTCGGGTATTGGCCTTACTTTGGTTTATTTAAGCCTATTTAAGTTAGGTTTAGGCAGTCATGAAGTTGCACCAAATGCGAGCAATGGTGCCGTAATTTTGCACGCTTATGTGCAACATGCATTTGGTAATTTAGGTTCCTTATTTTTATCTGGCCTTATTTTCCTTGCTTGTATGGTCACGGCTATTGGCTTGACCTGCGCATGTGCAGAATATTTTGCTCAGTTAACTAACTTGCCTTACAAATTATTTGTATTTGTTTTAGTTGCTTTTTCATTACTGATATCGAATCTAGGTTTAACCAAGCTCATTACAGTATCCGTGCCTGTATTGACTGCAATCTATCCGCCTGCAATCGTTGTCATCATGCTCAGTTTCTTCTGGAAATTTTGGAATGTACCATCTCGCGTTGTTGGCCCGGTTACCGCTATAGCATTGTTGTTTGGTGTGATTGAAGGCTTGAAAGTCGCTGGTTTTACACAGATTCTGCCAAATTTTGTGCAGCATTTGCCGCTTAATGAACAAAATTTAGCTTGGCTGATTCCATCACTTGTCGTTTTAGTCATTTCTATTGTGATCGATAAAGTTAGAAAACCAAACGTTTAAAACTTATCGTTTTTATAAAGTTGAGCGCTTTATCCAAGCCTGATTTTATACAATAAAAATGCCGTTGTTTTTACCCAAAACTGGCATTTTTCTTTTTTTGTCTTATATCTCTATATCATGTGACTTTGGCTCACTTCTTGCTTTTATAAAAATACACAAAACAAAATTAAGTATGCTTTAGTCGCATAGAAACATGCATTTCTTTGTTTTATGGTGATACCTTATCTTTTTAAAAGCTTAATGATTCATCAGATAAATACAAATATTTCAATAGTAAATAAAGAAACTATGATTTATTTTGTATATCATCTGAAAAAATAATGTTATCAGCTATTGAAATGTGAGTAAAATCACAGTAAAACGAAGATGTAATCTAGACTAAAATACTTAGTTTTGTTGTTAAACATAATGGGAGGGATGGAGATGTCATCAATACATTTCAATAAGCAAGTCTTCATTAGCACTCTGAAGACCTCTAATTTAATCGTATATGCAGTAACACCTGTTGCTCTTATGCTTACGCTTATCTTCCAAGGTATGATTAAGGGTAATTTAAAGCCCGAATACTTTGGATATGCCTTGATTGTTTCTGTCGCCTTTTGTGTATGGGCTTACGTCGACCATAAGTTTAGACAAATGGGAGCCGAACGAGCTAAAGCCAATTTGGAGAGAATGGATGAGTAATCATCCATTTTTTATACCTTGCTTTTAGTAGTAGCTCTTTCCTTGTGTATTTTTATGATTTATTTAGCCAACTTATCAATTTACTTCAAAATACAATAAATGAATTGCAATAATTTTAAGATACTGACTGATTAAAATACAATTAACACATTGGCTATTTTTTACTTATATTTCTAAAGAGTCTTTTCAAATTATTCAAAATAAGTACAAGTTTTCCAGCATAATAGCGAATCGATCACTTTTTATAATGCTTGATATTTAAAGAGTATTGAATTGAATTTTTTCACTTTCAAACCTGCTTTTTGACTAAAAAATAGTTAGGTTGTAACTTTATCATATCGATAATTTTGTGAAGTTCTGTTAAAGTTTTAAAAGAAGCTAAGTCATGCTTTTAAGTTAATTCTTAAAGACAATGGCAATTATTAGCTTCTTTTTTTATATCCTGAGCATTTCAAGGTCTTCATTAAAATTATCAAAGGAAGCTTTATGTTAGTACTTGAGCCCCAACATGTTCACATGCATCAACATGCTGGTGATAAAGCAGAAGCACTACAATGTTTAATTAATATCTTGGTTGAAGACCAATTAGTGACTCCTGAATACTTGTCTGGTTTAGAAGCACGTGAACAACAAAGTGCAACATATTTAGGTCAAGGTATTGCGATCCCACACGGCACCCCTCAATCTCGTGAATATATTTTAAAAACTGGGGTACGCCTTGCTCATTTTCCAGAAGGGGTAGTTTGGGATGGTGAAAATACGATTTATCTAGCAGTTGTAATTGCAGCAAAGTCAGATGAACACCTTCAGGTTCTACAAATTTTGACACGCGCGCTGAGTAAAGATGTCAATGAACAAGTGAAGTCTGCGCAGTCTTCTGAACAGATTATTGAAATTCTACAAGCTCAACCTCATTCTCTGGTACTACATGAAAATCTAATTCAAACAGATACTTTTGTAGAAGATATCGAAGATTTTTTCTGGAATGCAAGTAAACTTCTTAAACAACAAAAACTCGTAGATCCTGGTTTCATCAGTCAACTTGACCCTCAAAATACAATTCAAATCCAAGATGATCTCTGGTCTATTTCTGGTACAGGCTATGTTAAACAACCTGCTGTAAGTATTGTAAAAGCTCAGCAACCGTTAACGTTTCAAGGCAGTACAATTAAAACTCTTATCTGTATTGCTGCCAATGAGCAGTTAGACACAGATCAGTTTAATCGTCTAATGGACGTTTTATTTCAACCCCAAGTACAGCAGCAACTTGAAACTGAACAATCAAGTAATGAAATTGCGAAACTTGTAGGCGCAGAAACCATTCCGGATTGGCCTTCCCGTTCTATTGTCCTTGCCAATGCGCATGGTTTACATGCCCGTCCTGCTACACAAATGGTCAATCTTACCAAGACATTTAATGGGGATATTCAGGTTTCAGTCGATGGTGGTAGTTTTGTTTCCGCAAAAAGTTTAACCAAGCTTCTTTCACTAGGTTGTCAACGTGGACAAATGCTTACGTTTATTGCTGAACCAAATACAGATGCAACGGATGCTCTTGAACAGATCATTTTAGCTGTTAGACAGGGTCTTGGTGAGGAAGTTGAAGCGATTGAAGATCAACTTACTTCAAACTCTTCATTAAATGGATCCCAATTGATTGAAGAAACTGATTCAGTTGAAATCAGCCATTGTGGTATTGCAGCATCTGCAGGACTTGCATTTGGTCCAGCTCATATCATCAAGCCAAAGAAATTTAATTATGATCGTTTTGGTCAGAGTCTTAAAACAGAAAAAGAAAAACTCGAAATCGCGATTCATACTGTTAAGAATACCATCCATCAATTTATTGCCAAATCTACCTCTAAAGATATTAAACAGATTTTTCTAGCGCATCTTGAAATGCTCGATGACCCCGATCTGATTAAACAAGTTCATCAAGGCTTAAATCATAATCTGAGCGCGGCTGCTGCATGGCATGAACATATTGAAAAAGCAGCAAAAGCGCAGGAAGGTCTGAAAGATAAACTTCTTGCAGAACGTGCGGCCGATTTACGTGATATTGGTGATAAAGTTCTGGCTGTTTTATGTAATGAACCAGAAGTTGAAGAGCCAGAACAGTCTTATATTTTAATCATGCATGATGTTGGCCCTGGAGATGTAGCGCGCCTCAATAAAGATCGTGTGGCAGGTATTTTAACTGCTGTGGGCGGTTCAAGCGCACATAGTGCAATTGTCGCTCGTGCACTTGGTATTCCTGCTGTAGTGGGTGCAGGTGATGGTGTTCTAAACATTGATCCACATGCTGTAGTGCTGATCAATGGGGATAATGGCGAGTTTGAAGTTAACCCTTCAGCAGAACTCATTGAAAACGCCATTCGTGAACGCGAATATCAACGTCTGCGTCGTGAAGAAGCAGAACGTCATGCCCATGAACCAGCTATCACGGTTGATCAACATCAAATTGAGATTGCAGCCAACGTTGGTAAAATTCTGGATACTGCCAAAGCTGTGAGCCATGGCGCTGAAGCGATTGGCTTATTGCGCACAGAACTTGTGTTTATGTCACATAATAGCGCACCAGATGAGAAGGTACAGGAAAAGGACTATCGTCATGTATTAGATGCACTGGCAGGTCGACCGCTAGTGGTTCGAACACTGGATGTCGGCGGTGATAAACCTTTGCCATATTTACCCATAGCGACAGAAGAAAATCCTTTTCTTGGCTTACGTGGTATTCGCTTAACATTACGCAGACCTAACCTCTTAAGACAACAACTAATTGCATTACTTAAGGCAGCTGATAATCGTCCATTACGTATTATGTTTCCAATGGTTGGGCGCGTTGAAGAATGGCGTGCAGCACGCGCTATTTTGGATGAAGTATTACAACAATATCCATGCTCAAACCTTGAAGTCGGCATTATGATTGAAGTGCCTTCTGCTGCGCTTCTTGCTCCAATTCTTGCTAAAGAAGTCGATTTCTTTAGTATTGGAACCAATGATCTTACACAGTATACAATGGCAATTGACCGTGGTCATCCGATCCTATCTGCCGAGGCAGATGGTTTGCATCCAAGTATTTTGCTTTTAATTGATCAGACTGTACGTGCTGCACATGCCAACAATAAATGGGTAGGTATTTGTGGCGAGCTAGCAGCCGATCCTAAAGCTGTGCCTGTTTTGATGGGGCTTGGCGTAGATGAACTTAGTATGTCGATTACCAGCATTCCACTGGTTAAAGCTCAAATTCGCACCCTAAATTATGCAGCGTGCCAAGAACTCGCACAGAAAGCTCTTCTTTGCGATAGTGCAACAGCAGTTCGGACATTGGTGGAATAAATAACATGGCAAAGATTTTAACCATTACATTAAATCCAGCTATTGATGTGACTATTGAGCTGAATGAACTTCGTCTTGGAGAAGTAAATCGCCAAGAACACGTTCAGTTACACGCGGCGGGTAAAGGTCTCAATGTCGCTCAAGTGTTGCATGATCTAGGACATACGGTTATCGTTTCAGGTTTCCTAGGTCGGGAAAATCGTGAGATTTTTGATAAACATTTTCATCATATGCAGTTTGATAATCAATTTATTTATATTGATGGAGAGACACGTCAGAACATCAAAGTCGCAGAAAGTTCTGGACGCATGACAGATATCAATGGCAAAGGCTTTATAATTTCCGAACAGAATAAAACAGCATTTTTTGCTCAGATTGAGGCATGTTCTGTTGATATTGATCATGTGGTAATTGCAGGTAGCCTGCCTCAGGGCTTTTCAATTGATGATTTTAAAAGCTTAATTTCATTATTGAAAAAACTAAATAAAAAAATCGCAATTGACACCAGTGGCAAGGCTTTGGCTACTGCCATAGCAATGAACCCTTGGTTAATCAAACCCAATACAGATGAACTCGAAGAAAGTTTTGGTAAAAATGTTGAACAGTTCAGCGCTCAAACTGAATTATTCAAGCAGCTTGATAGCCAAATTGAACATGTTGTTATCTCTATGGGAGAAAATGGCGTGAACTGGTTAAATTCAGGCAAAGCTTTACATGCTCAACCACCCAAAATGACTGTGAAAAGCACCGTAGGCGCTGGTGATTCTTTATTAGCAGGCATGCTTCATGGTCTAGTGAGTAACTTTACACCCGAAGAAACCCTCACAACTGCGACCGCAATTGCAAGCCATGCAGTAAGTCAGGTCGGATTTAGAATTCCGACTCAAGATAAACTTGCTCATCTCAAACAACAAACCACTATCAAATCATTGAGTTAATCTGATGCAAACACTTAAATCTCTTTTATTTGTGATCAATAGCACGCAACAGTATGTCAATGCTTCGATTTTGGCAAAGAAATTAACGCAAGCTGCTGCTAAATCGGGGCTGGAAAGTAAAACAATAACAATTAAAGATTCAGTTCCAAATCAAGAATTTGATTTGGTTATCTTTATTGGTCAGCTACCCAAGAATCTTTCAACATTCAATGCTGTAAAATTTTCTCAGATTGATCTTGGAAATGCCAATCAAAATGCGGATGAAGTACTTCAACAGGCATTTCAGCATTCAAAAAGCCCAGATGAACTCAACGCTACCACGTCCAATTCGGCTCAGAAAGCCCAACGTTTTGTAGCGATTACGGCCTGTCCAACAGGTGTAGCACACACGTTTATGGCCGCAGAAGCCTTACAGCAAGGCGCGGATAGACTCGGTTACATCATTGATGTAGAAACACAAGGCTCTGTTGGAGCAAAAAATATTCTATCTGCCGAAGCCATTGAAGCCGCAGATATTGTCATTTTGGCAACAGATATCGAAGTCAATACAGATCGTTTTGTAGGTAAACGGGTTTACCGTTGCAGCACAGGTTTTGCTTTAAAACAAACAGATAAAGCTTTTGATCAGGCAATTGCCGAAGCAAAACTACTTGAATCATCCAAGCAAGCATCTAGCAATGCCACAGGCTCTACCAACAAAGAAAAAACAGGCATTTATAAACACTTATTGACTGGTGTTTCTTTTATGCTTCCAATGGTGGTGGCAGGTGGCTTGCTCATTGCACTTTCACTCTGTTTTGGTTTAAATGCTGCCGAACAAAGCGGTAGCTTGGCCTATGTATTAAAACAAATTGGGGTTACAGCATTTACCCTAATGGTTCCCATGCTTTCTGGATATATTGCGTATTCAATTGCAGATCGTCCAGGTTTGACCCCAGGCCTGATTGGTGGACTCCTCGCAACTCAATTACAAGCAGGCTTTCTTGGTGGGATTGTTTCTGGATTTCTGGCAGGATACATTGCATTATTCCTTGCCAAAAAAATCAAGCTCCCAACGAGCCTTGAATCATTAAAGCCAATTCTGATTGTACCTTTGCTCGGAACACTTTCTGTCGGTCTGATCATGTATTATGTCGTTGGTCATCCAGTGGCTCAGATCTTTGAGATGATGAAAGACTTCCTAAATAACATGGGTACCACCAATGCTGTATTAATGGGCATTGTACTTGCCTCAATGATGTGTATCGACCTTGGTGGTCCAATCAATAAAGCAGCCTACGCGTTTACCGTAGGTCTACTGACCACCAACACGTATATGCCGATGGCAGCAACAATGGCAGGCGGTATGGTTCCTGCAATTGGTATGGCTTTAGCAACCTTTTTTGCCAAAAACAAATTTAATATAGGTGAGCGCGATGCAGGTAAAGCCGCATTTGTATTAGGTCTTTGCTTTATTTCCGAGGGTGCAATTCCTTTTGCTGCAAAAGATCCAATGCGTGTTATCCCCACTTGTATTGCGGGTGGCGCCGTTACTGGTGCTTTGGTTGCGCTATTCCATTGTGAGCTGGTAACACCACATGGCGGGGTATTTGTACTACTCATTCCAAATGCGATTAACCATGCTTGGTTATATCTGATTGCAATTGCAGCAGGCAGTTTGGTTACAGGTATTAGTTATGCTGTTTTAAAACGTCGTGAGACGACAGCATTACAAAGTCAAACTGTATAAAACTTTAAAAGTTCAAGCAAGAAAAGAGAGCTCAGGCTCTCTTTTTTATGTCAAGATGTTCGATCTATATCATGCTTTAACATTGTTATTAATGAAATGATTCGAAATCATCTTTGTGTAATGTACTGGATTTGTGATAAGTAATTGTTTATAAGTAAACATAAGAATGATCCATTTATTCAATGACTCTATGACTTCTTTAGAACATGCCTTATCTCAAATACCCGCCTTCTCCACTATTCATGATCATTTATTTACTTCAGGACAGCCTAGCGCAGAAGACTTGCAAAACATTAAAGCATATGGTTTTAGTACCGTAATAAACCTTGCTTTAAGTGATGCTGATCCTCATCTTGAGCACGAAGACCGAATTTGTTTAGAGCTGGGCTTAAATTATATTCATCTTCCTATTTTGTGGGAAATGCCAACAGCCGAACAATGTATTTTAGTGCTTGATCTCATTGATCATTTGGTACAAACAGATATGGTTTGGGTACACTGCGCAAAAAATTTTAGAGTAAGTAGTCTGATGTATCTTTATCATCAGTATTACATGGGAATGGATATAGGAACTGCGCAAGAATTGCTGCATCAAATTTGGGAACCAAACGAAACATGGACAGGCATCATTCATAGTGTTGCTTTACAGCTTCAGGGCCGTAAAGCAACACAAGAAATTGAACAGTCACTGATTCATCCAGATCATTTTGCCTGATAGGAAACCAATACGGTAGCGGTTGCCAGAATACCTTCTTGTCTGCCTGTAAAACCTAGTTTTTCAGTGGTTGTGGCTTTGACACTAATTTGAGTGACATCAACATCCAGCACATCTGCTATGCTTTGACGCATCTCCAGATTATATTTTGCCAATTTTGGTCGTTCACATGCCACTGTAATATCAGCATTATTTAAAGCATAACCACGATCTAAAATGAGTTGATAGACGTGTTTAAGCAGTACACGGCTATCAGCACCTTTAAACTGTACATCTGTATCTGGAAAGTGCTGACCAATATCACCCAGTGCCAAGGCACCAAGCAATGCATCCGACAATGCGTGTAACACTACATCTCCATCTGAATGCGCTTTTAAACCATGAGTATGAGGAATTTTTATGCCAGCCAAAGTAACATGATCACCCTCTTCAAAAGCATGAACATCCATTCCCTGACCAATTCTAATTTGTACAACCACTATTCATTCCTCTATAAAATAATTAACAAATCTTGTATTCTGGCTTTAGGTTTCGCTATAGTACGTGAAGCAAAGACAAGTGAAAGTATAAGCGATCATGCCGTTTAATACACATAGATTTCCTTTAAAAAACGTAGCTTATGTTCTCATATTGGGAGGGCTTAGCACAGCAACCTATGCAGCACCCACCTTAAACTGTGATATTCAACAGCCATCTTCCATACATAGAATTTGCGCCAATCATGTTAAAGAGCTACGAAAAGAGCTTAATTCAAAATCTTTAACCGCTTATCTTGTAACAGATGCACCATTACAGCTTTTAAATGATACTCAAGCTTTATGGCTTAGCCAGATCAAACAATGCAAAACCAATCAATGTATTAAACAACAATTTTCAGTGCGTTTTGATGATCTTAATTTTTATACTTCACTCAACCAGAGTCTTACGCAACATTTTTTGAAATTTGAAAATGGTATCATCGCGACACAGCCAGTTCATCTGCAAATTCATCAGTTAGGTAAGGACAAAATAAAAATTGAGGGTATCGCTTATCGCAATCCTAACAATAAAGCAGATCGCCAAACCTTTTCATTTCTGGCATATACATCACCAGATAAAAAAAATGAGATTACAGACAATGAACATGACTGTCATTACCAATTTGATTTTCAGAAAAGTTTGCTCGTTGTAAAAACACAGCAAAAAGGATGTGAACGCTTTTCGGGAATATATCGCTTATATGATTAAACGGCATATTCTGACAAATATGCCGTTTCTTAAAGTTTTAGACTGGTATTTTTGACTGGATTTCCTGACCAATAATTGCAGCTGTAGCAGCCGAAAGAGTCCACCCCAGATGACCATGCCCTGTATTATAAAAAACACGTGGATGCTTACCTTGTCTAACAACAGGCATCATATTGGGCATCATCGGTCTTAACCCAGACCACGGTACCACGTGCTCTGTAGAGATCTCAAAATTTGCATTTACCCAGTTTATTAGTGGTTGAATCCTATCGGCACGTATATCGCGATTATAACCATTAAATTCAGCAGTTCCTGCTACACGTAATCGGTCTTTACCTAAACGAGAGGTTACAATTTTCGCGCTTTCATCTAATAAACTTACCCATGGCGCATTTTCGATGCTGTGTTCATCATTAAGATGAACTGTAATGGAGTAGCCTTTTACAGGATACACATTCACGCGATCACCCAACATATGTGCAAGTTGATAACTTCCGACACCACCACAAACCACTATCCCATCTGCTTCTAGCCTGAGGTGTTGACTCGATGGCTCAGTCATATTTTCTGTACTCGGAATACACGATACAATCACGCCTTTTTCCAAAAGCTCTATCTGATTTACATCCCAGCCGAATTTATAATCTACACCATCCCGCTTGGAAGAATCTGCCAGCCCCACACAAAATTTATGAATATCACCAGTCGCATCATCAGGTGTGTAATACCCCCCACAGTATTCACCAGATAATGCTGGTTCTATTGTTTTTATTTCGTCAGGATTAACCTGATAACGATGCAATGTGGCTTTGTTTAAAAGGTCATTCACATTTTTTGCAATTTCATAATCACTTGGGGTGTGATAAATATGTAAAATTCCCCTTCTTTCCAGATTAAAATCGATATTTTCAATTTCTGCAATTTCAAATAGCCGTTTTCTTGCAAGTAATGCAAGACGCACAGTCTCTATTGTATTTTGTTCGTAATGTTTAATATGCGATAAAAATTCAAATAGCCAGCTATATTTGTGTAGATTAAATGAAGGATTGAGCAATAGAGGTGCATCTTTCTTCGACATCCATTTAATTCCTTTGGATATTGTCGACCTCTGATTCCATACTTCTGCATTACAAGCTGAAAGCTGTCCACCATTCGCAAAAGATGTTTCCATCGCTGGAAATAAATGGCGATCAATAACAGTCACCTGAAACCCGAGTTTTATCAGTTCATACGCAGAGGTTACACCCGTAATTCCTGCGCCAATAACAATAATATGAGACATATCTACTCGCTTGAAATGTATAAACATTTCAGAAGTTGCCCCATCTGTCAGGGTACCTGAGAGCTTCGGTAGCTATAGATTTCCATAAATCTACGTACCATCCCCTTCGGTGAGTATTTTTGAAATACTTCTCTCCAGATTATAGATCGATTATTACAGTCCTTCTGCCTGAGAGTTTCCGGGGTCGTTGCTCCTTCGGCGTATCCTTTGCAAGAATATCTCTCCTGCAATAATCATTGTTGTTATAAAAGCAATGTATATGCCAATTCTCTAATAAACAATTTTTTATCGTGATTGGTTTGTAGTTTTATGTGTAGGATAAAATCTTATAACTCTAATTAACTTATAAAATTTTTAAACATTGCCATATTAAGTTTTCATCTAAGATTTTTGAGATAATAAAATCAGGCGAGCTAATTCGAGGTCATCTTGATAGGTAATTTTAATATTATCGGAACGGCCTTGAACCACATCAACCACTGCACCAGCATATTCCAGCGCACTTGCTTCATCTGTGATCTTAATATTATTTTCTAAAGCCAATTGAATAGCATGTTTAAGCACACCAATTTTTGCGATTTGTGGAGTTTGAGCTTGCCACAAATGATTTCTATCAATGGTTTTAGAGATATGCGAACGATCAACGACCTGTTTAAGAGTATCTCTTACAGGAATGGCCAGAATTGCATTCGTTGTATATTTGATCGCATATTCAGCCAAAGCTTGCAGGCAAGAAAGACTCACACATGGTCGAGCAGCATCATGTACCAGCACATAATCTTCATCTGATGCGATGGACGACAAATATTGTAAAGCGTTAAGTACAGAATCAACCCTCTCTAATCCACCCTTGCAAAAATGTGCTTTATGCTTCTGGGTAAGAGGCAAATTCTGGGCAACATGATCATGCTCGTTAATTGCGAGAACATACCCTTCAAGTGTTAGACCATTTAATCGCTCAACTGTATGTTCGAGCACAGTCTTGTTTTCAATAGTTTGATATTGTTTTAACGCTGTTTTAGAGAAACGACTCCCAGAGCCAGCAGCAGGAATAATTGCCCATAATTTAATCTGGGATATCTGGTGAAGGTGGGGTTTCATTAGTTTGAGTGTCTACTTTTGCATTTGGATCGATATAAATTGGCTTATAATGAGTACTGATGGTACTCATTTGCACAAAGGTTTCATGAGGTTTAATTAAACCTAAATCCAAACGTGCATGTTCCTCAATGGCTTCTGTTCCATTTTTGAGATCAAATACTTCGGCAGCTAAAATTCGATTACGTTCTTTTAGCTCTTCATTGATTTCAGCTTGTTGAGCAATTTGTTGAGCTAAGGCTTGATGAGGGAAATAGCCACCCTCACCCCACCAAAAGCTATATTGAAGACCTGCGACCAATACAATCACAAGCCCCAATATCAGTTTGCTCGAAGTTGATTTAAAGACTTCTAACATAGTATCCAAAGATTAATTTAAGCCTTTGAATTCAGCTTTACCGCGATAAGCTGCTTTAGTCAATTCTTCAATACGAAGTAATTGGTTATATTTTGCTACACGATCAGAACGGCAAAGTGAACCTGTTTTGATTTGACCTGCAGCAGTACCCACAGCAAGATCGGCGATGGTTGAATCTTCAGTTTCACCTGAACGGTGTGAAATCACTGTAGAGTAACCATTGTCTTTAGCAAGATAGATTGCATCAAGCGTTTCAGTCAAGGTACCAATTTGATTGTACTTGATTAAGATAGAGTTACCTACTTTCTCATTGATACCACGTTGAAGGATTTTCGGGTTGGTAACGAACAAGTCATCACCCACCAACTGGATTTTGTCACCTAAAATAGATGTCAAGTAAGACCAACCTTCCCAATCAGACTCATCTAAACCATCTTCAATTGAGATAATTGGATACTGGTTTACAAGACCCGCTAAATAGTCAGAGAACTGATTGCTTGTGAATGCTTTATTGCCTTCACCTGCCAAGATGTACTGACCATTTTTGTAGAATTCTGAAGATGCACAGTCAAGTGCAAGCATGATGTCAGAACCCGCCTTATAGCCAGTTTGACCAATCGCTTCAAGAATAACAGTGATTGCCTCTTCGTTAGAACGCAAGTTTGGCGCAAAACCACCTTCATCACCTACAGCAGTGTTTAAACCTTTTTTGTTTAAAACTGATTTTAGAGAATGGAAGATTTCAGCACCTGCACGCAATGCTTCAGAGAATGAAGTGAAGCCAACAGGCTCAATCATAAATTCTTGAATATCAACGTTATTATCTGCATGCGAACCACCATTGATGATGTTCATCATAGGTACAGGCATCGTCAAAATGGTTTGACCACGTAAGTCTGCGATGTATTGGAAAAGAGGAATTTTCTTTTCATCGGCAGCAGCGCGTGCAGCAGCTAGCGATACCGCTAAAGTTGCATTTGCGCCTAATTTTTCTTTATTTTCAGTACCATCAAGCTCAATCATCGTATTATCGATGTCTTTTTGTTCAAATACTGATTTGCCCACTAAAGCATCGCGGATAATGGTGTTGACATTGTTAACCGCAGTTTTAACACCTTTACCCAAATAGCGTGCTTTGTCGCCATCACGAAGTTCTAACGCTTCACGAGAACCAGTTGAAGCACCAGATGGTGCACATGCACGGCCAACTACGCCAGATGCTAAGATTACGTCTGCTTCGATGGTCGGGTTACCACGAGAGTCCAAAATTTCACGTGCACGAATGTCAACGATTTGGCTCATGAACAATTCCTCAATTGAATGAAAAATAAGATGCAATCATTTGCATCAATGAGTATCTAACTTTTTGAATCCTTTAACTAAAGCATCCAATTCTTTTAATTGTGCCAAGAACGGCTCAAGCTGTGATAGGCGTAACGCACAAGGACCATCACATTTGGCTTTTTCAGGATCAGGATGTGCTTCCAAGAACAATCCAGCCAATCCAGTCGCCATCCCTGCGCGAGCTAATGTCGTAATTTGTGCACGGCGTCCACCTGCCGAGTCAGCTCGACCACCAGGTGTTTGAAGTGCATGCGTGACATCAAAGAATACCGGCACATTCATCTCTTTCATGGTGTCAAAACCAAGCATATCGACCACAAGATTGTTGTAGCCAAAAGAGGTTCCACGCTCACATAAAATCAGCTTGTCATTGCCCGCTTCAAGACACTTGTTCAAGATATGATTCATTTCACGCGGCGACAAGAATTGTGCTTTTTTAATATTAATAATGGCTTGAGTTTTTGCCATTGCCTCAACCAGATCCGTTTGACGGCTCAAAAATGCAGGCAATTGAATAATATCGGCAACCTCTGCAACAGGAGCAGCCTGATACGGTTCATGCACATCGGTAATAATTGGAACATTAAAATGTTTTTTAATTTCACCGAGCCATTCAATGCCTTTTTCGAGGCCAGGACCACGAAACGAATGTAGGCTTGAACGGTTTGCTTTATCAAAACTTGCTTTGAAAACGTAAGGGATTTCAAGGCGTTTGCAGATATCTACATAGGTTTCTGCAATTTCAAATGCAAGATCTTTCGACTCAAGTACATTCATTCCGCCAAATAATACAAATGGCAAATGATTTGCCATTTGTATATCGCCTAAACGTACAATCTCTTGGGGTTTTAATTGTGACATTTAAACAGTCCTAGTTTATGCGTCGTATTATTTCGTTTTAAGGTGCTGTTTTTTCGCAGCATCGATAAAGCTAGCAAATAATGGATGTCCATCACGTGGCGAACTTGTAAATTCAGGATGGAATTGTACAGCAATAAACCAAGGATGTTCAGGAATTTCGACTGTTTCAACCAAATGTTGCGCAGTTGAATAGCCCGAAATTTTCATACCCGCTTTTTCAATTGGCTCAATAAAGCGGTCGTTCATTTCATAGCGGTGACGATGACGCTCTACAATCTCAGCTTTACCATAAACTTGACGTGTTTTTGTGCCTTCGACCAGTTCAGATTTTTGTGCACCTAAACGCATGGTTCCACCAAGATCTGACTCAACGCTGCGCTGTTGAAGTTCACCACGCTCGTCTAACCACTCTGTGATCAGACCAATGATTGGGAACTTGGTCGAACGATTAAATTCAGTCGATGTTGCTTCTGCCAAACCTGCAACATTACGCGCATATTCAATTACCGCAAGCTGCATGCCCAAGCAGATTCCTAAAAATGGAATACCTTGCTCACGCGCATACTTGATGGCCAACATCTTGCCTTCTGTTCCACGCTCACCAAAACCACCCGGTACAAGGATGGCATCAGCCGTAGACAAAATAGAGATATCTTGGGTTTCAAGTGTTTCTGCATCGACATAGTCGATCTGAACTTTTACGCGATTTTGAATACCCGCATGAAGCAAAGCTTCATTGACAGACTTATACGCATCTGGAAGTTCAACGTATTTACCCACCATTGCGACACGAACAATGTATTCAGGGTTAAATAACGCTTCGCATACCTGATCCCAATCTGAAAGATCAGCTTGTGGCAAATCGTTGTAGCCGAAACGCTCACAGATGAGGTCGTCTACTTTTTGCTCGTAGAAGTTACGCGGAATTTGATAGATGGTTTTCGCATCTTTACACACTACAACCGCACGTGCTTCAACATTGGTAAACAATGCAATTTTACGTTTGGTGTCGGCGTCAACATCATGCTCTGTACGGCAGATCAAAATATCTGGTTGAATACCAATTGACAATAATTCTTTCACAGAATGTTGAGTTGGTTTGGTTTTCAACTCTGCTGCTGAACGAATATATGGGAGGAGTGTCAAATGCATCAACATCGTACGCTTATGGCCAAGTTCGACCATTAACTGACGTACAGATTCCATAAATGGTAAAGATTCGATATCACCAACCGTACCACCGATTTCGACAATCGCAACATCGTAGCCTTCACCAGCTGCAAGAACACGCTCTTTGATGTTATCGGTAATATGTGGAATAACTTGAACCGTACCGCCTAAGTAATCGCCACGACGTTCTTTATTTAAAACGTCTTGATAAACACGACCACTGGTAAAGTTATTCAATTTGGTCATTTTCGCACGACGTAAGAAACGTTCGTAATAGCCCAAATCTAAATCTGTTTCGGCACCATCTTCAGTAACAAAAACTTCACCGTGTTGGAATGGACTCATTGTCCCCGGATCAACATTAATATATGGATCCATTTTTACCATGGTTACTTTTAAACCACGGGCTTCTAAAAGTGCAGCAACTGAAGCAGCTGAAATACCTTTACCTAGTGATGAAACAACACCACCAGTTACGAAAATAAAATGGGTCATTGGGTTTCTCGTACAATCGAGCCTAAATCGGCATGCAATGCTGGGCAATTTTACTTTACTCTGCACCTATAAAGCAAAGTCATTCAGCATCAAATCTTAGAACAATAAACAATTGGTTATTCTATCAGCAATTTTAAAGAAAATTTAGAACCTACAAGGAGGATTTTCATCATGAGTTTTATTGTTATAATGACCTCACCTTTTTAAAGCTTTAATTTGTACAAGTATGAATAAGAAATTTTTAATCTGTGGTCTGCTTGCGACTGGTTTGATACTTACTGCATGTGTCAAAAAAGAACCACCTAAAGATGAAAACCAAGAACAGGTAGATGCAACGACTCAAGAGCAACAGCCAACAGAGTTTAAACCGTTACAAAGTACCGAAAACAATCAGCCTAGCTCTACCGCAGAACAGACTGTTGTAATTGAACGTATGGAAACACCAAATACCACCACAGAGATTCGTCGTGAGCAGCACCATACACCTCGTGAAACTGAGCCTACAACACCAAAAAAAGAGGAACCTAAAGTAGATTCTGCTGCTTCTGCAGAATCAGCAAACACCCCAAGCCAATCTAGCCGCCAAAATTCAAATCAATCGCGTAGCGAAGATGATGCTGTGGCAGATGCAATTGCAGCAGCTACACCTGCACTTAAAAACTAATTGTATTTATGCACTGAATCAGCCTGTATTTAAATATGGGCTTTTCTATCTTAAAAATCACAACCATCCATTTGTTTTTAATTCGTTTTAATTTGTTGATTATATGAAATATAACTCCTAAATCACACAGTTAAAATCCTCTCAAAACTGATCTTATGCTAAGCTCAGTCAATTATATTATTTTTTACAATAACAGATGACAAAAGAGGATAAATAACATGACTTATAATCATATTTTGGTGCCTGTAGACGATTCTGATATTTCCTCAGTCGCTACTCAACATGCACTTAATTTTGCAAAAGTATTTGGTAGTCGTGTAACAGTTATGAGTGTAGTTGCGATAGATCCATTTGTTGGAGTTGATTTTTATAAAGTTGCGCCAGCAGTCACCCATCATATTATGGAAGCTGAAACCCATGCACAGGCACATCTGGAAAAGTTAAAACAGCTTTTCATCGATCAAGGCATTGATGCTGATATTAAAATCATTCGTGAAGAACCCACCCCAACGGGTATTTTAAACATTGCAGATGAAGTGAATGCTGATTTAATTATTATGGGATCACATGGACGCTCTGGTCTTAAAAAGTTCGTTTTAGGTAGTGTTGCTCAAAAAGTAGCAAGTGAGAGTTCGATTCCTGTATTGATCATTAAGAGATAAATTTTTATTTTCTAAAAGATATACATTTAGGCTTTATAAGCTCATTTGCAGCAATGCATCTTTTAGAAATACATGGAAAATGCACGATAAATAGGTTTTTGATTAATCTATTTGTCGTGCAGGTGTACAGACTTGATCAATAGTCACAGTAATCATTCTATTAGAAATTTTAAGCTATTAGCTTACAACCTCTTATGCCAATGTTTATCAGGAACATTCATACTCACCAATCCTAATCCGATTGAATGATTTAGATCCTTCCTAATCTTTACTTCAACCTTATTCATCTCACCACAATCTGGAATATACTCAAATTGATACTGCTGATTCAGCATGTGTACAATCGCATTTAACATATCCAGTTTTAAATGCAAGCACTTTTTATTACTTGCATCAATTTCAGGGTTATAATTCAATAAACCAAGTTGGATGGATGTTGAGGCAATCTTACCAATTTCATTACACTCTTCTGAGAGCTTTAACAACAAGAATTGTAAATGATTCATCATACCTCCAAATAATAAATGTCTATCTCGTTGAGTTCATCCTTTCTCAGACGCATCCCTTCCTTGATTTTTGGTTTTAAGAATTTAATACTTTATTAATCAATATTTATGTTTAAATCATAGATACATCCACAAAGCATTAAATCATGTCGCATAGTCGTAATGACCTAATATATTCTTAGAAAGCTTAAAACACCTTAAAATATTCATTTTTTAAGAAATATAACGACCCCATCACAAATATAATATTTTTAACGGTATGGTTGTCAAATTATTAAATATTATGAAACATTTATTAATTATTAATTGAAAAAAATGTGGAATTTGAAAATGCTATTGTTTGATTGCTCTATTAAAAAAATACAAAATAAAATACTTAGCGTGGTGAAATTTAAAGACGCTTAACCTGTACTTAAGAAAATTTTTAATTAACAAACTTTATTTCTTATCAAAAATGCGAATTTAATTACATTATTCATGTGAAGCATATTTTTTCTATAAACAAATTTTTATTTATTTTTACTGATTAAAAATGATTGAGCCTCTCAAACACCCATATAAAAAAGCTCTTAATCAAACGATTTTTTTAAAATACAGTTTCATTAAGAGACTTTCTAAAGTCAATCTTCTTACCCACAAGATGCATCTATAATTTTTTTAGATAATGGATCAGTCGTAATGGTAATACGATTTTCACGATAATCCATAGTCACTGGTTGTCCTGGCGCAATATTACGAATGAGTTCTGCTTTGGTTAATTTTTTAATTTGATCATTTGTTAAACCTGATTGACCAATCAGCTTTTGAGCTTCATCAGGTGCACATATCTTTTGTTGTGAATGAAAAAACTCCCACTCTTCCACAACTTGCCCATTTGGCAAAGTACAGTATCCAACTTGTCCATTTGCTTCATTTTTGATATTTAATTTTCCTTTCTGTTGAATACAAAACTCGCTGGCAGGATTTGCCATACCAACTTTAAGTTTTGAATCATCTTGGTGCTGAATGGATGAACACGCTGCTAGAGGTAATAGCAATATCGAAAGTAATGTGATTTTTTTCATATTTTAATATCCTATTAAATGATATAGATTCTATTAACTACTAATTTCTATTTATTTCTAGGACTCTCCGTTTAAAGAGAGTCCTAGCATAAATTAGTTTAATAAAAATTTTCTAATTTTTTAAACACTTAAAATGCTATTCAGCGTTTCTTTTACATTTTTCGACTTAACATGAGGTTGTAAGTCTTTTAAGGCATTTTGGACGTTGCCTCGCTGAGGTTCGGCCAGCGTGTACCAGCGTGACAATACTTGCAATAACCGAGATCCTAAAATTGGATTTTTTTCATCAAAGTATTCGGCTAAACCAATGTAATGCTCTACACCAAAGCTCCATGCATTCACAGGATTATTACTTAAACCGCCACTGACTGAACGTACTCGGTTTGGTGTACCCAAATCATAGTCTGGATGTTCGGTCAGTGCTTTAATTGTTTCTGCAGTCGCATTTGGATTGGCTGCCTGAACCATAAACCACTGATCCAGAGACAGTGCTTCGTCTTTATAACGACGATAAAAATCATCCAAAGCATTTTGAGCCTGTGGCGCATCATTCCAGACTAAAACACGTAATGCACCCAAACGCTCAGACATATTTTTAGTTTGAGAATATTGCGTGTAAGCCAAATCAAAAACACTGTCATCACCTTGACGTGCCATCATACTCAGCATAATGTTTTTGAGTGCACGCTCTCCCATTGCCTGAGAAAAATCGTTCTGCAGTGATGGATCAAGAGATAAATAGGTTTCTTTCCAGAAAGCACCCAGTTCTCTTGCTAAAGTTTCCAAGACAGAATTACGCTTTTCCTGAATCGCTTCAGGCTTGTAGTCATGATCGATACGACTGCCCAAATAACCTTCAGTTGGCACGTCAAATAACCGCGAAGCAAGTAAAGGATCTTTTTTTACAAGGTCTGGCAATGTATTTTTGATCGCTTTAATATAAGGCTCGACCGCATGATCTTTTAGCAAAATTCGCTCAAGTAAGGTTTGCGAAGCCTGCCATTGATTAAAACCATTGGTTTCATATTCAATTAAAAATGCAAGTTCATCATCACTATAGTCAAAATCAAGATTGACTGGTGCAGAAAAGTTTCTCAGTAATGAAACAACGGGCTTCTGAGTAACATTACTAAATTCTATGGTCGCAGTATCTTGATCAAACAAATACACCCCATCCTGAACTTCATTTACAAATAAGTCCTGACAATGCAATGTATATTGCTCGCCTGTTTCGGCATTAAATAGTGCCAGTGCAACAGGAACGGGCACAGCTTTTAGATTTGGATATTTAGGGTGTACTTTCAAACTCTGTTTAAAGCTTAAGCGATAAACATGATTTTGCTCATCATACTCACCCTTTGCTTCAAGTTTAGGCGTCCCAGGTTGGTTGTACCAAGTTAGAAAGTTAGATAAATCTACACCCGAACCTGCTGATAATGCATTTACCCAGTCTTCAACTGTAACCGCTTGTCCATCATAACGATGGAAGTATTCATCTGTTCCCTGACGGAATTTTTCTTTACCCAGTAAAGTCGACATCATACGATTAATTTCTGCACCTTTTTCATAGACAGTGGCGGTATAGAAATTATTAATCTCGACAAAATGATCAGGACGCGGTGGATGCGAAAGCGGACCAGCATCTTCTGGAAATTGATGTGCTTTAAGTACCGCAACATCATCGATACGCTGTACCGCAGCCGATTGTAAATCTTCTGAAAAAGATTGATCACGAAAAACCGTTAAACCCTCTTTTAAACAGAGTTGAAACCAGTCGCGGCAAGTAATTCGGTTGCCTGTCCAGTTATGAAAGTATTCGTGTGCAATTACCGATTGCACACGCATAATCGCAGCATCTGTCGTATATTCTTCATCAGCAAGTACGCAAGAAGTATTGAAGATGTTTAGACCTTTATTTTCCATGGCTCCCATGTTGAACTGACTGACCGCAACAATCATATAATTGTCTAGGTCGTATGGACGGCCATAATGTTCTTCATCCCAGCGCATCGAATGTTTTAGAGCTTCCATAGCAATATGGCATTTTGGAATATCCTTTTCGATGGCATAAATTTCAAGTGCAACCTCACGACCTTCAGAGGTAGTGTAATGGTCTTTCAACACCGCTAAATCACCAATAACGCAGGCAAATAGATAGCTTGGTTTTTTAGTTGGGTCTTGCCAGATGGCAAAGTGACGGTTTTCACCCACAGTACCGGTTTCAAGTAAATTACCGTTTGCCAGTAATACAGGAAACTTTTTATCAGCTTCAACACGTGTGGTGAATTCTGCCAAGACATCTGGACGATCTGGATAAAAAGTAATTTTACGAAAGCCTTCTGGCTCATTTTGAGTGACAAACAGATCACCACCAGCTTTGTACAATCCTTCTAGCTGTGTATTACTTTCAGGATGAATCACAACCTGTGTATTTAAAATGACTTGATCTGGTGCATGCGTGATCACCAATTGCTCATGATCAAGCTGATATTGTCCTACCTCAAGATTTTTGCCATTAAGTACAATAGATTTTAGTTCAAGATCACGGCCTAAAAGCACTAAATCACCTGCCGTTTGACGATTCATCACCAAAGTAGATTCTACGACTGTATGATCATCATAAACTTGAATATCAAGATTAATCGATTCAACTAAAAAAGAAGGTTTCTGATAGTCTTTCAAATAAACAGTTTGATCAGCTTGCACGTGTGGATTTGCCGCAATATTCATATATTTTCCTGTTTTACCTTATCATGCGTGACATTGGTATTTATTGTGTATGTTCTTGATCATACGCCAACTTCATCAATGTGTCTTCGTCGTTTCGATTTAGAATTAAGATGCGACTGATTTCATGATTTTTCAATTCTTAAATGTTTTAAATGCTCAAAAAACGTTGCGTTTCTGCAAATATCATCTTCAACAATTCCTTTGAGAAAGCTTTTTTTCTTATTTTCAATAGTTACTTCAATTTACATTTTTAAGTATTGATTACATTTTGTGCACGTTTTTTGCTTAGTCATTTATGACGATCTTGGTCATTATAAAAACTTCACATCTAAGAGGTGAATAAAATGGAACTAACACAACATATACATCGTGCAGAAAATATCAAAGCTATTCATGATCTACATCAGGCTGGCCTATGCCACAATGTGATCGCTGTCTTTATGAGTGCAGAAGGTATTCACTTAACCGAGCAAGATGTTAGCACTATTGTAAATACCTACGATGCACTGGGTAAAGAGAAAGCACCAACCCGAAAAGTTAAAGCCCTGATCGCTGCTAAAAAACTGGGACAGCATGATGAATCACTTCCATGCCCTGTCTAGTCGATAGTATTTAAGAATCAAATTTTATTTTCAACTTCAACAAAACCTGAAGGTTGGCAGTTCTGAGAACACCTTCAGGTTTTTAAATCTTTCATATCGAATCTAAACTGCCATAACCATTCTAAGCACGATATAATCAAATATTGTATTTGGATTTTGAGTTCTACTTTGAATATTCTGCGAAAACAGCTTGATGAAAGTATCACCTGTCCACTTTGCCAAGCAGCCATGTTTTTGGTCGATGCAGAAGAATTTGATCAGGAGATTCAGTTTTACGAGTGTAGCCATTGCCAACATCGTTTATTTAATGAAGAAAATCGCACCTGTCACTGTGCGACATGCACTCAACAGCGCAAAAAACTGATCCAACAAACTCGCCAGCAAGAACAACTTAAATACAAAATTAAAGATGAAAGAATTTTTAATCTGAATGAGTTAAGCTTTCTTCATAAACTTTTTTTGCTCTCTCTGCTTGATGATCAGGTTCAGGATAACGTTCCACATGATGAATATATTCACTGGGATCGAATTAAGTATCATGCAATTACTCCCAATTATTTTTTTCAGAGTGCAGTATTCAAGGAACTTATAAAATACGGAATTTTAGTGCCACAAGATGATCAGGATAATCCCCAGAGCTATATGATTCGAACTCGTCTTGACGGATATTCCGACCCAAGTTTATTTAGTATTACACAACAGCTTCGTCATTGGTTTTATGAAAACCTCAGTTTAGGTATTCCTTATAAAACCACAGAAGAAGTAAAGAATGCTCTTTTTCTGGTTCTTTATCAGGAAGTTGTGCAGTTTATGCAGATGTATTGTCGTACATGGGGTATCCAGATTGCAGGTAATCGCCATTTTCAGCAATTTTGTTATCGTTTGATGGATAGCTTAGCAATTGGACAAATTTACTATCTCATTCAGACCGCACTTGACTACTTATACACTCAAAAAGCCTTGCAAACTCGTAATGAAAATTTCATTAATACCAATTTACTTAAAAAGACGCTTGAGCAATATCGTGAACGTTCTGTTAATGAAAAATGGGAAACATCTACATTACCTCGTCCCATGAACTTGCCTTTGAGTAAAATGAGTCAGATTTTTTTGTTTCATTTTTTATCTTATGATGAAAATATTTTCATGCAACCGATCTGGCGGGCATGGCGAAAAATCGAGCCACGTTTAAATTTTTATTCTATTAAGCGCTGTATGTACTGCGGCTCCAATGACCTTGAGGTTGATTATGACGCAACAGATTATGTGTCTTTAATTTGCCGCAATTGCAAACATCAAGATCATTATTTTACACAATAATTTTTCATTCTTTGCAGGGAAGATATGTATAACTCATCTAATATTATTGATTACGTGATTGATGCTTGGGAAAAATTACAGGAGCAAGCGCCCCTTGTGCAATGTATTACCAATAGTGTTGCAGCCAATTATGCAGCTAATGTATTGCTGGCCGCTGGCGCATCACCTGCTATGATTGATAACCCATTTGAAGCACGAAGTTTCACTGAAATTAGTGGTGCGCTCAGTATTAATGTAGGCACACCGACGACTGAACAAATCCAGGCAATGCAAATTTCTGCAAAAACAGCACACGAGCATGATATTCCTTGGGTGCTTGACCCCGTTGGTTACGGCCCTATTTTGAAGTGGCGTAGTGATATGGTGGATGAACTATTACAGTATCATCCTTCTGTGATTCGGGGTAATGCTTCTGAAATTGGTGCACTGGCAGGCAGTTTAGTACAAAGTAAAGGCGTTGATAGCACTTTAAAAAGTGATGAGATGTTCCAGCTTGCACACAACTTACTCACCAAGACAAGCTGTGTCGCCATCTCGGGTGAAACTGACTACATCTTGTCAAATGCAATGACCTGCATTGTAAAAGTTCGCGGTGGTAGTCACTTACAGCCTAAAATTACCGCCACTGGCTGTGCTTTAGGTACACTCATCGCAGCGTACTGTGCAGTCGCGCCTGTGCATTTGGCTACAATAGCAGCTCATATTCACTTTGCCATTGCAGGTAAGCTCGCTTATGATCAGGCACAGACCATTGGTAGTTTCAATACCATGTTTATGGATTATATCCACATGATGGATGCCAATTTAATTGAACAATATGCTTGTATCGAGCTAATTTCAGATGATTGAAAATCTCAATTCTATATTTTTAAAATATTTAGAGACGATTTTAATCGTCTCTAAATCGGTTTATTTTAGCAGCAAATAAATATCGGTGACCAAATCAGCTTCTTTTACTTCATGTACAAAATTATGATAATGAAAGAATACTGGATAATCGCCCGCTTCTTCTTGTTGCGCTGGTAACCAGTTTCTGAATAAAAAATACACGCTATCCCGTATATAATCATGACTTCCCCAATGCCGAACCATAGCATAGCGTCCCGCGGGAATTTCACTCATTTCGATACCTTCATTATTCTGATCAATCGACTTAGTGATTGATCCTGCAATATCGAAGCGAAATTCTTTTTCAGGTGTCTGTTCAGGATCCGAAAAAGGAATGCCATAGGTTGCCGAGGTTTTAACAGGAGACAACCCTGTTCTTTTACGCCATTCGATAAACTTGGCTGCAGTTTCAAATACTTTTTCAGGTGAACCCTGATGAGAAATATAAGCAATCTTCTCAACAGGTCGTTCAATAATGGTCACGTTCATTTTCAGCTCACTTTCAGGGGTGAAATAGACAAACTTCCTGTGCCAATTTTGCCAGTTTGGCTCAACTCTAAAGGCACTGGGTGTTTGATCAAATGAACGTTTAAACGCTCTTGCAAATGCTTCTGGACTATCAAAACCAGCATCTAAAGCAATCTCGATCACTTTTACTTCTGGTTTAAATACAAGCTGAAATGATGCGCGTTTTAATCGCAACATTTGTGTATATTTCATTATATTCATGCCCAGATGTGCATAAAAAATACGATGAAAATGAAATCTGGATAATCCAGCAACTTCACTCAGTTGTTGTAAACTTAAAGTTTCATCCAAATGTTGTTGAATGTAATCACACACGCACTTTAATTTCAGATCATAAGCCGTCATAGCTTTAATACATGTTCATTTGATCGGCATATTATGAAATGATTAAACATGCCGATCCTGATCAAAATTGCGATTTAATCACTTGTTTGAAATAATCCTGTTTGGGCATTTCAATCAACTCTACGCAGCTTTGTACAGAAATTTTTTGCTGATTTAATACCTGATCTGCAACCAGAGTCTCAAATACTTTTTGACCTATTTCTGTTTTTTGTTGTTGGTTACGTCCAGACAATAGATACACTTTAACATGCACATAAGCCTGCTGCTCTGTATCCAATCCAATCACAAAAACATCGTCTTTATGCGCTCTGGATTTAATATCAATTGCTTGACAGTAACCTGTTTCTACCAATGCATGGTTAATTTTTAATAAAAGTTGCTTAGGCTCAAAATTTTCTAAATTTGCAGAATAATCAATGACAACGTGTGGCATACGGGTGACCCTACTATTCAATAAACAACAGCGCTAGACGCACCTGATCATAGCCCATGCGTGGACTGGTTAATTCAACAATCGGTTTGAGTTTGATCGAACCATCATCATTAAAGTTTTCTGGTCGTTTGCTTTTTTGTACGCGCTTATAGAGTTTACGAATTTGTTCGACGACCTCTTCGCCAGGGTGAGCAACAGAAATATCCAGACCTTGCTCTTTTTGCAAACGTGCCAAATGATTGATAATTGTAGCTGGAGTCAAACCACGCTCAACAGCAATATCCTGAATTTCATAACCTTCTTCAAACAAAGCACGGGTTTCATCTAAAGTTGCTGATCCGTAATTTTGTTTCGCACCTTTTAACAACTTTTTCTCATTACGTGAAATTTCAGTTTCATTGAGCGTACCACCGCAGTGGCGAATAAAGGCTTTGTGCTGATCTGCCAAATCAATTTCTGCAAAATGATCCTCTGCCTCTTGTGATAATTCCTGAAAACGTTTGTCCGCTTTAAGCGCCAGCGCATCAAGCTCCAAAGCTTGTTCATTAAAACCAAGTAAGCGTAGGCCAGTTAAAGATTTAAGTCGGGATAAAGCCACGTAACCCTGACCTTTTTCAAAAGTATGTGTCAGATTAATTTCCGCAGCTTCTAAAGTCATGCCCTGACTTTTATGAATGGTAATTGCCCATGCTAAACGCAGGGGAATTTGCTGAAAGCTGGCAATACTCTTTCCTGCTTCATTTTCAATCGACCAAGTTTCAGGCTCAACCAACAGTGTTGTGCCGTCAGTCATTTTTACTTTAGGTAAAATGCCATGTTCATCATCTTCTTCAAACCCAATCACTTCACCTAAACTACCGTTGATATAGCCCATATCAAAATTGTTTTTTACAAACATTACTTTGGCATGTTTTTTTAAAGTCAGCTCTTCAGGCGCACGTACCGATGACTTTAAAGTTTCTAGAAGCTTGTCGTTACCATCCAAAACCGCATTAAATTGATGACTTTCATTTTCAATTTCATTCAAATGCTGAAAATTAATGTTATCAACATCCATATTGTGCGTGTATAAACGCGTAAAAGTTTCGCCAATATTATGCTGCCGTGATGTAAGCAAAGCATGCTTATGCTCATTTTGAATATTCTGTGCACGAATCGCATTCAAAATTTGATTAAGTATTTCATCGTCCTGACGATGCTGTTCAGTCAGATAGCAGACCCGAAATTTAGCTTCGACCCAGGCATCGGACATAAAACAAAACTTGTCGCGATTGCGTTCGTCATTTTTTCCTACAGGCGGCAACTGAAAAAAATCGCCTGCAACAATCACCTGAATACCACCAAAAGCCTCATCACTTTCTTTAAAATATTTGAGTACTTGGTTCACTAGATTAAGCTGTTTGGCGTGCAGCATCGAAATTTCATCAATAATTAAAACCTGAGCATTTTCAAGATGTTCTTTTAAATATTTTCGCTCTTTCATGCGTTTAAGATCATCATCCGACAAGCGATCTTTAATACCAATGCCTGCCCAAGTATGAATGGTCATCCCATTCATATGTGTCGCTGCAATTCCTGTTGATGCTGTAACTGCCACAGGTACTTTTCGTACTTTCAAATAGTTGATGTACTGATTCAGTGTATAGGTTTTTCCTGCACCAGCCGAACCAGTTAAAAAAACATTTTCACCCGCTTTTAGCAACTTCAGTGCAGTTTCTTGCTTCATAACCTAATGACTTTAATAAATGTGCGCATAGCTTAACGATTTTAATGAGAAAGTTAAATCCCAATACATAAAAATTGGTTTTTTATTATTTAAATTCAATACTTTAAAGTCAATCTAATTATTGGTAGGTTTTTGGTAGGTAGGAAAAGAAAAGCGTTCTGAGAATACTAGGCTCATGGTGAAGATCACCTAGATAACAAACAATGGATTAATGGAAGAAGGAATCACTCCATGGCTTTTAAAAATATTGCTGACCAAACAAACGGTTTTTATATCCCTTGTGTCTCCCTTTTTGGCCCTGGTTGTGCCAAAGAAATTGGTACCAAAGCACAAAATTTAGGTGCAAAAAAAGCACTCATCGTGACTGATGCTGGTTTATTTAAATTTGGTGTAGCTGACACTATCGCAGCATACCTTAAAGAAGCTGGCGTAGACAGTCATATTTTCCCAGGCGCTGAACCCAATCCGACAGATAAAAACGTACATAATGGCGTTGATGCATATAATACCAATGGATGTGACTTTATTGTATCGCTCGGTGGTGGATCATCTCACGACTGTGCAAAAGGTATTGGATTAGTTACCGCAGGCGGTGGTCACATTCGTGATTACGAAGGAATTGATAAAAGTACTGTTCCAATGACGCCGTTAATTGCAGTCAATACCACTGCAGGCACAGCATCTGAAATGACACGTTTCTGTATTATTACCAATACAGATACACATGTAAAAATGGCGATTGTAGATTGGCGTTGTACCCCACTGATTGCCATTGATGACCCTAAGCTCATGATTGCTAAGCCTGCAAGCCTGACTGCTGCGACTGGTATGGATGCGCTGACACATGCTGTCGAAGCTTATGTATCTACTGCTGCGAACCCAATCACAGACGCCTGTGCCGAAAAAGCAATCAGCATGATCAGTGAATGGCTCAGCCCAGCTGTTGCCAATGGTGAAAACCTTGAAGCACGTGATGCAATGAGCTATGCCCAATATCTTGCAGGTATGGCATTTAACAATGCGTCATTAGGTTATGTTCATGCCATGGCGCACCAACTTGGCGGTTTCTACAATCTGCCACACGGCGTATGTAATGCGGTATTGTTGCCACACGTTTGTGAGTTCAACCTGATTGCTTGCCCAGAGCGTTATGCACGTATCGCAGAATTAATGGGCGTAAATACACACGGCCTTACGGTGACTGAAGCTGCATATGCTGCAATCGATGCAATTCGTACATTATCAAAATCAATTGGTATCCCATCTGGCTTGACCGAGCTTGGTGTAAAAACTGAAGATCTTGCAGTAATGGCCGAAAATGCACAAAAAGACGCGTGTATGTTGACTAATCCACGCAAAGCAAATCACGCTCAAGTTGTAGATATTTTCACAGCAGCATTGTAAACCAGCCCTTATCTGCTCCAAATTTCCTCTCTAAGTAAGTCTTCTCTCCAACAGACTTACTCAGTTTTGGGAATATCAGTCCGGTGATATTCCCTTTTTTTCTTTCTCATGATCATATTGACAAAAATCTTATTTCGAACAACGATGGTATAGTTTTATTCATCAAAGAACTACAACAATGAATCAATATACTGCCGATATCTTAGGTGATGGCTATCAACAAATAACGCTTAACTTTCCAGATGATTATGAAGGCAAAGTGGTCGCAACACTGGTCAGAAAAAAGTCCAATATCAACACTTCTCGTGCCGTTCTCTACATTCATGGTTTTTTAGATTATTTCTTTCAAACACAAATGGCAGAGCAATTTAACCAACATGGCTATGATTTTTATGCGCTTGATTTAAGAAAATATGGACGCTCAAAGCTACCGCATCAGATTTTTTATAATGTCTTAGACTTAAAAGAATACGATGCCGAGATTAGCGCAGCGCTTGACATCATTCAACAGGAGCAGCATCAGGAAATTTTGCTCGCTGGACATTCTACTGGCGGTCTAATTGCAACCCTTTATGCGGCACATTATCCAGAGCAGCATTCCATTCGGGCGGTATGGGTGAATAGCCCATTTTATGAGTTTAATCTCAACTTTATTGAAAAAAAGCTGGGGATTCCTGTGCTTAGTCAGTTTGGTCGAGTTTTACCTAAATTCAAATTCCCGAGTAAACTTAATCGCTGGTATGTCACCAGTCTGCATCATAGCTTAAAAGGCGAATGGGCATTTAATCTTGACTGGAAACCTAAAACAGCCTCTACGGTTCAATTAAGTTTTATTCATGCTATTCATGAAGCTCAAAAAGAAATTCATAAAGGGATAAAGCTCAATATTCCTTTATTGGTCATGCACTCGCATCAAACCAAAAACCCGAAAAAGTGGAATAAAGATGCCACACAAAGTGATGTCATTCTGGATGTGAAAGACATCAAAAAGTATGCAAAAAAGATCCAGGGAGATGTGACCATTCAGACCATCTCTAATGGACTACATGATCTCGTACTATCCGCAACAGATGTACGAGATCAGGTTTATCGACAACTCTTTGACTGGCTTGACACTAAAATCAGCTAGGTACAGTCTAGCTTTCTTGGTATTTAATCAAAGACTGATGTGCAGGATGATCCAGAGGTAACAGCTCCATAAGACGCTCTACAGCGTCAATTGCTTCTGGAAATCTTGCAAGATGTTTTAATAACATATCTGTTTCTTTTGCTTTAAAAATAGCATCACTCAATCTTGATTCCAGACAATCACGCCATGCACATAAAAATGGGCTGTCCGTTTTTGACAAGAATACACCTGTATACAATTGCAGTGCAGATGATACATAACCTGCATCAAGTGCTTGCTCTGCCTGTAAAAAGTCTGCTTCTACATGCGCCAAAAGGCGATATGGCCGAGACCCTAAAAGCCCACCTAAGATATCTCGCAACTGAGACATTTCAGCTTTAAGTGTACCAATACTAACTTTTCGCTCTCCATACAATGCATGGTGCAATTTTTCAAGATTAAGACCTTGCGGACATAAGGCCAGAATACTCAAAATTTCAATTTGTCTTGGCGTCAAAACCAAGTTTTTTCCATTAAAAACCACTTGAGGCACAGAAAATGCACGAATATACAAATGCTGACGCTGCTGCTCTAAAAGCGCACTTTGAATGATTGAAGCACAGCGCTCCGCAGCGAGAACACCCAAAGAATTGTGGTTTTTCCATGTAGTCGAAAGATCGACTACACCAATCGGTTGTTTCGAATATGGATCAATGATTGGGGCTGCATAACATACCCAATCATGTACAGACTCCATATAATGTTCATTCGAAAATACACAACTCGACTTTTGTGTTTTCAATGAAAGTGCCAAGGCATTGGTACCCACCAGCTCCTCTCTCCATTGCCCTCCAGCAATAAAATGAACCCTTTCAGCAGCACTTCGCATTTGCAGGCTTGGTGCTGTCCAGATAATGGTACTACCCACATCACCTACTGCAATCACCATTGAAGATTGCTCGGCAACGTGGCGTAAATCTTCTTCACACCGTTCTAGCGCAAAATCAAGCGCTGTCGTATTTTTACGTGATTGCTGCGTCGTTAAAGGCGCAGCCAGCCGTTCCTTCGGAATTTCTGCTGTGGCTGAACGTTGCCAAGAGCTCGCAATACTTTGTCCTAGTTTTTCCGCATTTTGCGGAGAAAGACTATTTTGTCGACGAAGTTGATCAATCGAGTTCCGTTGTTGCAGTAGATCTTGTTTTGTAAACATTTGTAGTTCCCTTGCAAATTCTCATGATCTCCAACCTTTCTCCAACCTTATTTCTTATATCCTAACTATATAGAGTACAAAAGTACCTTATACCAAAGCTGTATATGCTTCAATCTAGATCTTTAATCTTAGATCAATTATAAGCAAAGGAATACTTATATGCGTTATATCGATCCTAATCAACCTGGCTCTAAGGTTCAATTTAAAGCACAATATGAAAACTTTATTGGCGGTCAGTGGGTTCCTCCTGTAAAAGGAGAATACTTCGGAAATAGCTCTCCTGTCGATGGCAAAGTATTTACTCAAATTCCTCGCTCAAGCGTCGAAGATATTGAACTAGCACTTGATGCAGCGCACAAAGCGAAAGCTGATTGGAATAAAGCATCACCTACAGTTCGTTCAAATGTTTTACTTAAAATTGCAGATCGTCTGGAAGAAAACCTAGAGCTACTTGCTGTAGCAGAAACATGGGAAAATGGTAAACCTATCCGCGAAACACTCGCAGCAGATATCCCACTTGCAATTGACCATTTCCGCTATTTCGCAGGCTGTATACGTGCACAAGAAGGTGGTATTTCAGAAATTGATGAGGATACCATTGCTTATCATTTCCATGAACCGCTTGGTGTTGTAGGCCAGATCATTCCATGGAACTTTCCAATTTTGATGGCTGCATGGAAATTGGCACCAGCACTGGCAGCAGGTAACTGTATTGTTCTTAAACCAGCAGAGCAAACACCGTCAAGTATTCTAGTTCTGGCTGAATTGATTCAGGACCTCCTTCCACCTGGCGTACTTAATATCGTCAATGGATACGGTGCTGAGGTTGGTCGTCCTTTAGCGACAAATCCAAGAATTTCAAAAATTGCATTCACTGGTTCAACCAAAGTTGGACAAATGATCATGCAATATGCCACTGAAAATATCATTCCTGTAACGCTAGAACTTGGTGGTAAATCTCCAAATATCTTTTTTGAAGACATCTTAGATAAAGAAGATGATTATTTGGAAAAAACACTTGAAGGTTTTGCCATGTTTGCCTTGAACCAGGGTGAAGTATGTACCTGCCCTTCACGTGCACTTGTTCAGGAAAGTATTGCTGACAAATTCCTTGAAATGGCTGTAGAGCGTGTCAAACGCATCAAGACGGGTCATCCACTTGATACAGAAACCATGATTGGCGCACAAGCCTCTAAGCAACAGTTTGATAAAATTTTAGGCTGTATTGATACAGGTCGTAATGAAGGTGCACAACTTTTAACTGGTGGTGATGCACGTCACGATGTAGATGGTGGTTTTTATATTGAACCAACGATTTTCAAAGGCAATAACAGTATGAAAATCTTCCAAGAAGAAATTTTTGGACCAGTACTTTCAGTAACGACATTTAAAGATTTTGACGATGCAATGCGTATTGCCAACGACACGATTTATGGCTTGGGTGCTGGTGTATGGTCACGTTCTGCACATACCTCATACCGTGCTGGTCGTGCGATTGAAGCCGGTCGTGTGTGGACAAACTGTTATCACCTTTATCCAGCGCATGCTGCATTTGGTGGTTACAAACAGTCAGGTATTGGTCGTGAAAACCACAGAATGATGCTAGATCATTATCAACAAACCAAAAACTTGTTGGTGAGTTATTCAACAAAACCAATGGGCTTCTTCTAAGCTTATAACGTTTAAAAAGAGACTCTTCGGGGTCTCTTTTATTTTATAGGTCGAATCACTATCCACCCTCTATTTTTATTTTGACTGTTTTCAATTAAAGATTATGCTGTATTAGACTCCATTAAATATTACGTCGACTTCCATGAAAACAATCTATGTCATTCAGCATCTTGCTTTCGAAGATCTTGGTTCTTTAGAAGATGTATTCTATCAACTTAACTTTAGAATTCGTTATTTTGAAGCTGGTATAGATGATCTTACTCCAGCAATGCAACACGATGGTTTGACCATTATTTTGGGTGGCCCAATAGGTGTCTATGAAGAAGAAGATTATCCATTTTTAAAACAAGAAACTGAACTTCTCAAACAACGATTAATCGATAATAAACCCACAATTGGAATATGTCTTGGCGCGCAACTGATTGCAAAAGCACTTGGCGCAAAAGTGTATGCAGGACATCAAAAAGAAATTGGTTGGAGCACTCTACAGCTTCAATCTTTACAGGACAATCTTCTTGAAGCTTTAAACAATATTCCTGTGTTACATTGGCATGGTGATACCTTCGATTTACCTACAAATGCAAAATTGCTGGCAAGTTCAGATCTATATCCCCATCAAGCATTTTCAGTAGGTGATGCAGTTTTGGCATTACAGTTTCATTTAGAAGTTTCAGAGGCGCATTTTGAACGCTGGTTGATTGGACATACAAGCGAACTTCGACAAGGTCATTTTTCAATACCTCAACTTAGATCTGACAATAAACGTTATACGCCTCAGCTTGAAGAAGCAGCACATATTATTTTGATGAAATATTTAACAAAACTGAATCTTATTTAAGATTCGGTTTTACTTTGTTTAAATAAATTACGTATTCTGTATGGCAAAAAGATCAATCATATCTTGTTCATTGATTTGGCAAAATTGCGATAAACATCGATCATCATGAGATTTATGATCTACATATATCTCTACATGGATCTGAGCATTATCAGGCAGCTTAAATAATTCAGTATTTAAGAGGTGGTCTGGCAACTTAACTTTGAGATATTTAAAGCATAAGAATGACAATCACGATGCCCAACTCATAGCATCATGCTCAAACGATACAATCACACTTATTCTCTTAAATTCTCATAACCACTTACATCAATAATCATCCCACTACTATTTATCATTTTTATTCGATATTTAATTGATATTCTTCTTGAGTAATTTTAATTTTCAATTTTTTATATTTTCTTTTATTGGCATCTAAAGCGGAATGTAAGACCTCATTTGAAAATTTGGTATCATTCATCAGCTCAGAGTAAACTTTATAACCAATCAGCAGCTTGTTTGGCTTTTGACCATTTTTTTTAAATTCATCAATCATTTCGTCCAAATATGCAACATTTGCTTTTTTCATGAGCTTTATTCATCAAGCAACTCGATAAAGTTAAAGTACGTGAAATTTTTTACAATTTGATTAACCTTTGAAAATTTTATAAAAATAGTAAATATTTTGATGCAAAAAATTTAAAGATAAAAACAGCAATTTTATTCTATATGCATTGAACGGTTTAAGTCATGTTGAATAGATTGTATTACAGGTAAGGTAACAATGTCTCGACGACCGCGTGAACAGGTCAACTATCTTCATCTAAAAGAACTTGGCGGGCTAGAAATGCTTAGCGCCCAGTACTACCAGCAAGAGTTTTCACGTCATGTTCATGAGGGATTCTGTATTGGTGTCATTGAGGAAGGAGCTCAGCGCTTTTATCGCACTGGTGGCGATCATATTGCTCCCAAAGGCGATATTATTTTGGTCAATGCAGATGAAATACATACGGGTTCATCTGCGGTTGAAACAGGTTGGCGTTATCGGGCTATTTATCCCACACCAGAGATTCTGGATGCTTTAACCCGTGATATCCTCTCAAATAAAGGTTTTGTTCCATGGTTTACTCAAGCTGTAGTTCACGATCAAGGTCTTGCACAACAATTACGGCTGTTGTTTGATCTTCTTGAACAACCCAATAACTTACTGCTCAAAGAGACGATGTTTCTTTCAACAACTGCGTGGCTTATTTCTCGTTACAGTCAAAGTAAACCTTCTCCTTTAGTCCTGAATGATAGTAAATCCAGCATTTTAAATATCCAAGACATGATCGCAAGCCTGCCAGAACATGATTTTTCATTGAGTGAGCTTGCTGCTGCACATTTAAGCCAATGGCATTTTTTAAGACAGTTTAAGAAGCATGTCGGTTTCTCTCCTCATGCTTGGCTCATTCAATGTCGCATTCTCAAAGCACAGAAATTATTACGTCAAGGTATTAGCATATCCGAGGTGTCCCAACGATGCAGCTTTTCCGATCAGAGTCATTTTACGAGACACTTCAAAAATACTTTTGGAATTACACCAGGAGGTTATATTCGTAGTCTAAAGCCTTAAATAAGCAATTTTGTTCAATATTTTTTTATCAATTATGGCCAACATACCAGAATGTGATTAATTAATGCGGTCATTATGAATCATTCATTTTCCAACCATCTTACTTTGAGTTACCTACGTGATTTTCTCACCGGCGCAATAAAAATTACGCCATTATGCCTAGCTGTTTTACCGTGGGGTTTACTTGCGGGATCAATGGCAATTCAGGCAGGACTTTCACCTTTACAAGCAATTGGCATGTCTGCTTTTGTTTTTGCTGGAGCAGCCCAACTGGTTTCATTAGGTATGATTATGGCTGGTGCGCCTTTGGTGAGTATTGTCATTTCCGTTTTTTTAATCACATCACAGCACTATTTGTATGCACTTAGCTTACGTCACTCGATCAAAGCTGAATCTTTAAGAAAGCGTCTAATATTTGGCTTTGTATTGACCGATGAACTTTTTGCGATTAGTAGCACTCAGTCACATTATCAATACCGTGTATTGCTTGGTGCAGGATTATGGTTTTATATTTGCTGGCTGCTATTTAGCTATCTTGGCGTTATGCTTACTTCATCGTTCGATAATCTGCATCAGTTGCATCTTGATTTTTCGATCGTTGCCACCTTTATTGCCATCATTATTCCATTAGTTAAAAATCGGCATGTTTTGCTCGGCGTGAGCATTACCATTCTGTTAACCACATTATTTCTTTATCTGGACATTTTAATGGGCGGATTATTAGCAGCATTGATTGGAATGACGTTTGCCTCATGGTCAGAGTATCAGGAGAACACCTAATGTCATGGCCCTTTCTACTACTACTTGCCTGTATCGTATTTTTTAATCGTTATATATTTCTAGAACCTCGTTTCCCGATTAAGATTCCAGACTGGTTTGAGCGTGCATTACATTATTCGGCGCCGTGTATTCTTTCTTCAATTTGTATTCCTATCATTTTAATGGATGGTGAATCTTATCGGCATAGTATGTTTAATCCATACTTCATCGCGACCCTAATCACTATTGCTTCTGCATATCTATTTCGACATACATTACTTACCATTTTCATTAGTTTGAGCAGTTTTTACATTCTGGTATATCTCATGCAGTGAGTGTGAGTAAGATATATCTAATCCAGTCATGGATTGTAGTTAGATATATCTTTTGAGTATCTGTATTCAGAATGACGAATCAAACCCTACAAAAGTAAAAATTATAAAGTAGGGTATATTCAAAATTTGCTTTAAGATAATATTTTGGCTCAAGTATGATTAGGGTTAGTATGTTAAAAACAATAAAGTTGTTTCTTCCTTTAGTAACTATTTCTGTTTTAAGCGCTTGTACAACTGCCCCTCTCTCAACAACGGTATCGCAACAAGAACAACGAGACCTAGCTTTACAAACAGCGATTATTCAGTTTACAAAACAGCCCAATATCAACTTCAGCAAGGCTTTTGTTGATCTTAATGAAAATCATAAAAATGATGCCATTGTGCTCCTAAGAGATCGAAACTGGTGTGGTTCAGGTGGCTGTACTTTATTAATTTTTGAAAAACAACATCGTAAATATAAATTAATCAGCCAAAGCACTGTAACGGATGCACCAATTTATGCCTTAAATACCTATCATCAGGGATGGCGCGATTTAGCGGTTTATAGTCGTAAACGCGGATTCGTAAGATTCAAATACGATGGCCAACGCTACCCATCAAATCCTTCTATATTAAATATAATTCAACAATTTGACGAACGCTCGGCCACATTACTAATTGGTCAATAATAAATTTGAAGATTACTTGCAGACACCTTGTTTTTCTTACTTTTTTGTAATAAATCTCGTTTTTAAACGTCAGATCTATTACATTGAAATATGTATCAGGGCACCAGAAAAGCTGATCATTGTGTTCAATTAACTTGAATTATAAATCATTCTAACAATTATGCGATATTTTGCAGGACGGTATCATGTTCAAACAATTATTACTCAGTTCTTTGATTTTTTCATCAACACTTGCAGCTTCTTTTGCTGTGCAAGCCTGTACACGCGTTGTATACAAAGGAAGCAATCAAAATATCATGACTGCAAGATCGATGGATTGGAAATCTGATGTTGGAACCAATTTGTGGATCTTGCCAAGTGGAGTCAAACGTAGTGGTAATGCAGGCAAAGACTCAATTCACTGGACATCTAAATACGGCAGTGTAGTTGCAACTGGGTATGATATTTCCACAACCGATGGTGTCAACGAAGTAGGACTCAACGCAAATTTATTGTGGTTAGTAGAATCACAATACCCTGATGTCTCTCAATCTAAAAAACCCAAACTGACTATTGCAGCATGGGCACAATATGTTCTAGATAATTTTGCTACGGTAGATGAGGCTGTAAAAGCTTTACAGAAAGAACCATTTATCATTGTGAGTGATGCTGTTCCTGGTGAACAACGTCTGACCACACTGCACCTATCAATCTCGGATGCAACCGGTGACAGTGCGATTATCGAATATATTAACGGTAAACAAGTCATTCATCATAACCCTGACTATCAGGTGATGACCAATTCTCCCATATTTGAAGAGCAACTTGCATTAAATGAGTATTGGAAAAAAATTGGAGGAACAACGTTCTTACCAGGAACCAATCGAGCAGCCGACCGCTTTGCACGTGCATCATTTTATATCAATGCCATTCCTAAAGATGCAGACTCAAAGGCAACTTTAGCATCTGTATTTAGCGTGATCCGCAACGTCTCTGTTCCTTATGGATTAAATACAGAAGAAGAGCCGAATATCTCCTCCACCCGATGGAGAGCGGTGGTCGATCACAAACGAAAACTTTATTTTTTTGAATCTGCACTTTCTCCTAATATTTTTTGGGTAGATTTAAAGCAGATTAACTTTAAAGATGGTATAACTCGCAAGCTTGATTTAGGAAAAAATCAGGAAAATATTTATTCGGGTGATGCTACCGCAAAATTTAAACCATCGACACCTTTTCATTTTTTAGGTATAGACGATTAAACGAGTCACATCTCTCAAACGATCAGAATCATGAGGACAAGAAATGAGAAAAATATTTGGTCTGTTTACTACAATATTGTTTTTACATGGATGTGCTACTGTTCCTCAAGAATCGAACACTCCAACAGATGATATTGCGACAGCAGGAATTCCCTTGTGTCAGCCAAATGAACAGTGTCCGATTCTAAGTGCACGCTGGAACCCTGAAAACAAGGACCAGCTTCGGATTAATGTTCGTTTAAATAGTTCATATTTATACTATGACATTAAAAAAGTAATATTTATCGTAGATGGAAAGCATCTGGCCTATAAGCCAGCGCAGCCGACCGTGTTAAGATCTGTGAGTCGCTTAGAACCAAGACGTTCAAGCAATTACATTTTGGTACCAAGCAGCTTTCTAACACAGTTTAAAAATGCAAAATCGATTGATATACAAATCAATACTGATCATGGACCAATCAAACGTGCCATGTATAAAGATGGACAACAATCAAGCGCATATAAAAACTTTATCGACGTGTATAACAAGTCATAAAAAATGCCTCACGTCATTCATGGCGTGAGGCAGTTAATTGTAAAGCAAAATGCTTAAGGTGCTATGGGTTCAAATGGCATAACAACATCCGCATTTTGAGCACGATGTCGTAAAAAATGATCCATCAGTACAATGGCGAGCATTGCTTCTGCAATTGGTGTCGCGCGCACGCCAACACAAGGATCATGGCGACCTTTGGTCAGTACATCTGTATCTTCCCGATCCAAATTAATGGTCTTTCCTGATGTGGTAATACTTGCAGTAGGTTTAAGTGCAATCGCAACACGAATGGTTTGACCACTCGAAATTCCACCTAAAATTCCACCAGCATGATTCGCCAAAAAACCTTGTGTGCTTAATTCGTCACGTGTTTCATGTCCAAATTGTCCTGCTACGGCAAAACCATCCCCTATTTCAACACCTTTAACTGCATTAATGCTCATCATTGCATGTGCAATATCTGCATCCAGACGATCAAAAACAGGCTCCCCCCAACCCACAGGAACTTGCTCGGCCAAAATTTCGAGTTTGGCACCACAGCTTGTTCCCTGCTCGCGTAAAGAGGTCACCAAAGCCTCAAAGCGAGGCACAGCATCGACATCGCCACAGAAAAATGGATTCTGGGAAACTTCATTCCAGTCTAATTTTTCTGCGACTTCATTGCCAATCTGTATGACATGGCCACGAACCACAAGGCCAAACTTTTCTGCCAAATATTTTTTAGCAATAGCCCCTGCTGCAACACGCATTGCCGTTTCACGTGCACTCGAACGACCACCACCTCGATAATCACGGAAACCATACTTTTGCGTATAAGTATAATCGGCATGACCAGGACGGAAAGTTTGCGCGATATTGCCGTAATCTTTAGACTTCTGATCTGTATTTTCAATATACAAACCAATCGATGTGCCTGTCGTCTTACCTTCAAACACGCCCGAAATTATTTTTACTTGATCAGGTTCTTTACGCTGCGTTGCAAACTTAGATGTACCAGGCTTACGTCGATCCAAATCTTTTTGTAAATCTTCTTCACACAATTCAAGCCCAGGTGGAACGCCATCGACAATCGCCATCAAGCCCACACCATGTGATTCGCCACACGTTGTGACACGAAAGAGTTGTCCTATACTATTCCCTGCCATGTATACAACTCCTTATACGTCTAAAGATTCTTGAAACAAACGTTGATAACGACGACATTGCTCAGCCGTTAACGCAAAAATACCTGAACCACCTTTCTGGAAAGTTAACCAGTGGAAATCAACTGTATTAAAGTTTTGGCGCATTGCCCACTCAGAGTTTCCAACTTCAATCACAATTAAACCATTTTCGCTTAAGTAGTCAGCAGCTTGCGCGAGCATTTTACGTACTAAATCTAGACCATCTTGACCTGCTGCCAATGCAAGCTCTGGCTCATGTAAAAATTCTTCGGGTAGATCTGCCATATCTTCGGCATCCACATAAGGAGGATTACTGACGATAAGATCATACTGATTTTCTGCTGGAATTTTTGTAAACAAGTCAGATTCAAGTAAGGCAATTTGATACTGTTTATTGTGATGCTCAACATTCAACGCTGCAACTTCAAGCGCATCTTTTGAAATATCCGTTGCATCGACTTCTGCATCTGGATACGCATATGCCAAAGCAACTGCAATACAACCAGACCCTGTACACATATCTAAAATACGCTGTGGTGTTTTTGGTGTGGCATTTTCTGGAAGGCTATTTAAAGCTTCCCGCATTTCACCATTTTCATCTAAAGCATAGGGTGCGAAACGCTGTTCAATGAGTTCTGCTACAGGAGAGCGTGGAATTAAAACCCGTTCATCGACGTAAAAAGGTTTATTTGCAAAATAGGCAAGATTGAGTAAGTAAGACGTTGGAATACGCGCGTTGATACGACGCTCCAATAAGCTTAAAAATTCTGCTTTTTCACTTGGTAATAGTTTGGCATCCAGAATCTCCGCATCCGCTGCCCATTCCAGTGAAAGAGTTTGCAATACCAAAGCTGAGCTTTCAGCGAAATAATCTTCTGTGCCTTGTCCCAAATGAGCATCATATTGACGTAATGCAGTGACACCAAAACGAATAAAATCACGAATTGTGCTTAAATTCTCTGATGCTTCCTGTAAGTGTTCAGGGCTGATAGTCGGTCGCTCCACTCAGGGGTCTCCAAAAGGTAGTTATGCAAAACCCATTATCATACCTTGTTTTGAGCTGCTTTATAAGATGATCTTCTCATTGCAAAACAGCATCTCATGAAGTTTTTTTAGAGATTGAAACCTCTTTAGCTGCCTGAGAAGGCATATAATCGGGTTCATTACTTACTGCCAAGTAAAAGAAACTAATAAATAAACAACCTAATAAAATACTGACTCCAACAATCAAGTATGGAAATTTAGTTTTATGATTTGACATGATTATGACTCCTGTAACCTTCTTAAATGAGACTTTTGTATTAAGGAGAGACCTAAAGCCTGATCATTTTGAATATGGGTCTGAATATATTCAGCGTATATAGATAGCTTTTCAAAAATATGCTCCGAATAAAACATATCTTCAACCAGATGCGTCGCTTGCTGGTGAGTAAATAAATCTGTTGAGACCACGAGATTAGCATTCATCTCTGAAAAACTTTTACAAACATTCCTATGAAAATCATCTTTTGATTTAAATAATAATTTTTTCAGGCTAAGCGGATGGTCTTTTAATAACGCTGTGTGTTTTGATGTTGAAATCACATAAATTTTGATATCCAAAAAATCTTGTAATAATTGAAGCTTTTTTTCATCAAATCGAATATCTGTAATCAAAAATAAGGTATCCAAATCTGTCTGGCATAATGCTTGAATCAATGCTTTAAATAAGAAATCAATATCATCATTGCTTTCGGTCAAATCCAGATAGAGTTTTAAACTCTCTAAAATGCTTTGTATTTTAATATTGACCTGCTGATTGACATCATAGTATCGACCTAATATATTGATGATGGGTTTGCTTTTAGGGGTACTGTAAATAACAGGTTGATTCAAATTTGCCAAGATAAATGGTGCAAAGAGATAACCTAGATCTATTTCATTTTCCTTGATCAATGATTGGGCAATATAAATAAGTTTGTTTTGTGCAAGATTTCTTAAAACTTTAGCACGTAATAGCGTGGCTTCAAGATTTACATAAGTCTGTAAGGCTTGATTTTGCATTAATTTTGAGGGTTCTCGATCTAAAAAGATCTGTATGACTGCATTTAACTCTTCAGTAATAAACATCTCAATCCTTCAATCTTCATAGCAACTATCTCGTTAATGATGATGATCATGCTGGAAAGATTGACTAAAAAATAGAAACAGTCATAATTTTAAAAACTATAACAGTTCAGATAAATCACAGATATTTGTTATATTTTCATCTCAAAAAAATTTTTTAATTATCAGGCACTAAGATTAAATAAGGCGTATTTCTTAATCTCAATTGATAAATTATTAATAGATATAGCTAGTTGAGGCCTTACTTTTCAATTAGATTAACTCGATACAATCATTTTATTTTTGTGCTTTGCCCATGTATAAGTCAGACCAATTAGCGCATCAACTCAAATCTTTAATTGAAAAAAATATCTGGAAAGCACATACCAAACTTCCTTCACTTCGTGAGCAGGTTGAAAGTTCTGGGTTTAGTTTAATGACTGTCATGAATGCTTATCAAAAGCTGGAAGCTCAGGGCCTCATCTATTCTAAAGAAAAATCAGGTTATTTTGTTGCAGAACAAACGAAACCTGCTCTAGATTCTGCTAGCACACTCGCTCCAAAAATTGAAATTAACTCGTCTGTTTTTAAATATCTCAAATCGATTCAGACGCCTAATCTAGTTTCACTCGGTTCTGCCTTTCCTGATAGTGAATTATTATTGCCGATCAAATTACGTCAGATTGTAAGCCAGCTTGCGCGGTATCCAAAAAGTTATGATCAGACCACCAATCTTCCACCTGGTAATTTGGCTTTAAGAAAAATTATTGCCCAGCGCTATTGTATGCAAGGAATTCCGACACAAGCCGATGATATTGTCATTACTTCAGGGGGCTTAGATGCATTAAACCTCTCATTACAGGCACTCACTCAACCTGGCGATTATATTGTGTTGCAGCAGACAACTTTTTACGGCGCTTGGCAAGCAGCGGAGCGATTAGGATTAAAAGTGATTACGGTGCCTGAACATGCACATTGCGGTATAGACGTAGATGCTTTTGAACAGTTGATTTTGCACTACCCTGTAAAAGTATGCTGGATGATGTTTAATGCACACAATCCTTTAGGATTTACAGTATCTGAAGAAATCAAATTTAAGATCGCAAAATTACTGCATCAACATCATATTCATCTTATTGAAGACGATGTATACGAAGAACTTTTTGATGGCTTAAATAAACCACTTCCCATGAAATATTATGATCAGAATAATCTGGTTATGCATTGTTCCTCATTCTCTAAAACACTGGGTGCAGGCTTTCGTGTTGGCTGGGTGTATGCAGGTAAATACTCTGAACATATTCAACACTTGCAACTTATGAGTACCATTTCAGCGAATACCCTTGTTCAAAATGCACTGGTTGAATTTTTATCTAGCCATCATTATGAAAAACATTTGAGAAGTCTGAGATTGAAGCTTAAAAAAAATAAAAAACGCTTTTATCACTATCTTAAGCAGAATCTGCCAACACAATGCCGTATTCACTATGAATTAGGTGGTTATTTTTTATGTATTATGCTTCCAGAACAAGCCAGTAGTGAAGAAATCTACAAAACATTGCTAAACCAAAATATTGCTGTAGCACCAAGCATATTATTTAACTACTCTCAGCAGCATCAACAGTTTATTCGGATCAACTGCTCATTTGACTGGAGCAATCATATTCAATCTGCGTTGGATGTCCTGACTATTACACTCAAACAATTATCTAATGCAAAGCTTGAAACATAAATACTCACTTAAAGTAATACACAATATTTATGCAACAAAAAATGGCTTGGGTAACGATACACCAAGCCATTTTTTTAACTCACTTTTAGATGCTTACTTTTTGGCAGCTTCAGCTTCTGTTGTAATGTTGACTGTGATCTTGTCGCCAACGTTTGGTACATAGTTTCCGATACCAAATTCTGAACGATTAAATGAAGTGGTCGCATTGAAGCCAATCGCTGGTACTTTAGCCATTGGATGCTCGCCTTGTTTGTTCAAAACAGCATTCAGTACCACTGGTTTAGTAATACCTTTTACAGTCAAGTTACCTGTAATTTTGAAATGCTTTTTATCTTTGGTTTCAACTTTCGTACTTTTGAATGTAATGTTTGGATATTTAGCCGCATTGAACCATGCTTCTTGCTGGAATTCTTTGTCCAAAGCAGTCACGTTAGTATTTACACTGCTTACAGGAATGGTAACTTCAACAGATGAGTTTGAAGGTTTCGCGTTGTCTACCTTAATTACACCCTGAATATCACTAAAGTTTGCACTTGGGGTAGAAAAACCGAAGTGGTTCCAAGAAAATACAGTCGCTGTGTGAGTTGGATCAATTTTATAATCTACTGGCGCAGCCAATGCAAAAGAGCTTGAGACTGCAACTGCTAAACCGAGAGATAATGTTTTAAGATTCATGAGCTTGTTATCCTGTGAAATAATATTGATAAGTCTATACAATCAATAATTTAATACATTCATATTTATAAAACGATATGTTGCATGGATGAAACAACCAACAAATATTTATTAAAACTTAACAATCACTGCATTTATCAAATAATTCTCATCGTAAGCATCAGGATTAGTACATATTAAATTAATAGTCTATTTTTGATTTAGACAGGAAATCCACAAAAAACAACATTTATTCAACATCGAATCTAAAGGGTAAAATATAAAAAAGCCCTTTAAAGGGCTTTTTTATATAAAAACAATTAAGCTGTTAGACTCTTCACTGCTTCTACAACTGCATCACTGGTAATACCAAAATGCTTAAACAAGTCTTTCGCTGGGGCAGATTCGCCATACGTTGTCATACCAATGACTTTACCGTCTAAACCAACAAACTTCCACCAGTAATCGACGTGAGCAGCTTCTACAGCAACACGAGCACGAATCTGTGAAGGCAATACTGACTCACGATATGCTGCATCTTGTTTCATAAACTCTTCAGCACACGGCATCGATACCACACGTACACCTTCAAGCTGTACATAAGCATCCATTGCCACTGAAATTTCAGATCCAGTCGCGATAATAATTGCTTTTAACTCACCCTTTTCTTGAGCCAAAACATAACCACCTTTTGCAGCATCCTGAATTTGAGCTTCAGAACGTGATTGGAATGGCAAATTCTGACGAGACAAGATCAGCGCTGTTGGACCATCTTTACGCTCAAGCGCAGATTTCCATGCAATCGCTGTTTCTACCGTATCGGCTGGACGCCATGTGTTGAGGTTTGGCGTACCACGCAATGAAGCAATCTGTTCAATGGGTTGATGCGTTGGGCCATCTTCGCCTAAACCAATTGAATCATGCGTATATACGTGAATTACACGCTGTTTCATTAAGGCAGACATACGTACTGCATTACGCGCATATTCCATAAACATTAAGAAAGTCGCAACGTAAGGAATAAAACCGCCATGCAATGCAACACCATTGGCGATGGCAGTCATACCAAACTCACGTACACCGTAGTACACATAGTTACCCGCTGGATTATCCTGTACGCCTTCACACCCTTTCCAAAGTGTTAGGTTGGAACCAGCAAGATCTGCCGAACCACCAAGCAATTCTGGTAATAAAGGACCAAATGCCTGTAAAGTATTTTGGCTTGCTTTACGCGTTGCAATTGTTTCAGCTTTTGCATTGGTTTCAGCAATAAAGGCATCTGCTTGCGCAAGAAATTCTGCAGGCAAGTCGCCTTGAACACGGCGGAGTAATTCTGCTGCTTCTGACGGATACTTCGCTTGATACTGAGCAAATACATCATTCCATGCAGACTCTGCAGCTTGCCCCTTATCTTTTGCATTCCAAGCAGAATAAACATCTTTTGGAATAACAAATGCTTCTTCTTCCCAGCCTAGTGCTTCACGAGTAAGTTTGATTTCATCTGTACCCAATGGAGCACCATGACAATCTTCTTTACCCTGTTTGTTTGGCGAACCTAAACCGATAATCGTCTTACAAATAATGATCGTTGGCTGAGCAGTTTGTGCTTTTGCTTCAACAGTCGCCTGACGAATCGCATCTGTGTCATGACCATCTACACGCAGAACTTGCCAGCCATATGCTTTAAAACGTTGTTCAGTGTCATCACTGAACCAGCCTTCAACTTCGCCATCAATTGAAATGCCATTATCATCATAATAAGCAATCAACTTACCTAGACCTAACGTACCTGCCAGTGAACATACTTCGTGAGAAATACCTTCCATCAAGCAACCATCGCCCAGGAAACAGTAAGTATAATGATCAACGACTTTCAAATCATCTTTATTAAATTGAGCTGCCAAGGTTCTTTCTGCCAAAGCAAAACCTATAGCATTTGCGATCCCTTGACCCAATGGACCTGTTGTTGTTTCAATACCTGGCGCATAACCTAGCTCTGGATGACCTGGTGTTTTTGAATGCAGCTGACGGAACTGCTTAAGGTCTTCAATGGAAAGATCATAACCACTTAAATGAAGTAATGCATAATGCAGCATTGAACCATGACCATTAGAAAGCACAAAACGGTCACGATTCGCCCATTGTGGATTTGTTGGATTGTGATTTAGAAATTCACGCCAAACCACATCAGCAATATCTGCCATCCCCATTGGAGCACCAGGATGCCCTGAGTTTGCTTGTTGCACAGCATCCATAGCCAATACACGAATTGCGTTTGCAATACGACGTTCGTTTAAAGGGGTCGTCATAGATCAGTATCCAAATTAAAGCTGATTAGGAAGAAGAAAATGAATCAGAATTCAAACAGCGTCTATTGTCTTAAAAAAAGTGTGATGGGTAAAGCCTAGAGTTACGATTAGTGTTTGTTTTTTTGAATTCGGTAACAAGATGATTAAAAATTAACTGATCAGCGACGTTAAATTTGGTCGTCCAACGGTTTATCTCTACTTCTAATTTGCTAGTCTTAGACTTACTCATACTCAATAGATGAAAATAATTCACTTTTAAGATCAAAGGCGTGAGTTTAAATCACCTCAACTCAATATTTATTTTTAGTGATGAATCATTCAAACACAATCATTTTCACATAAATTTCATGTTGAATAGAATATCTTGCTTTACAAGACTTAAGTGCAAGATTAAGCGTTATGAGTTCTATTGATATCAATTAAAATTTATATGAATTGAAATAAATTCATGGATTTTAGTCAGCTTAAGCTAGTCCTAGCGTCTAAGTCGATGTAACATATTCCGTCTTTTGAATTAACTGTAATAGGACTTTCATGCGCGAGTACGCTGTTTTTACTTCGGAATCTGTAAGCGAAGGTCATCCCGATAAAATGGCAGATCAAATTAGTGACGCTATTTTGGATGCAATCTTAAAAGAAGACCCATATGCACGGGTTGCTTGTGAAACACTCGTAAAAACAGGTGCTGTGGTTCTAGCGGGTGAAATTACTACAACGGCCAATGTCGATTTTGAAGCAATTGTACGCCAAACCGTCAATGGTATTGGCTACCATCATTCAGATCTTGGATTTGATGGTTCAACCTGTGCCATTATCAACATGATTGGTAAGCAATCTCCAGAAATTGCTCAAGGTGTAGATCGTCAGAAACCTGAAGATCAAGGCGCTGGTGACCAAGGCTTAATGTTTGGTTATGCAAGTCGTGAAACTGATGTGCTTATGCCTGCACCAATTTCATACGCTCACCGCCTTATGGAACGTCAAGCTGAACTTCGTCGCTCAGGTGCTTTACCTTGGTTACGTCCAGATGCTAAAAGCCAGGTTACCTTTGCTTATGAAAATGGTATGCCTGTACGTTTGGATGCAGTTGTACTCTCCACTCAACACGATCCAGAAATTTCTCAGGCACAGTTAAAAGAAGCTGTGATTGAAGAAATTGTGAAACCTGTTATTCCAAGCGAAATGTTTCATGCGGGTACTAAGTTTCATATCAACCCAACTGGTATGTTTGTGATTGGCGGCCCTGTAGGTGACTGCGGTCTCACTGGTCGTAAAATCATTGTAGATACTTATGGTGGTATGGCGCGTCACGGTGGTGGGGCTTTTTCAGGTAAAGATCCTTCTAAAGTTGATCGCTCTGCTGCTTATGCTGGCCGTTATGTTGCGAAAAATATTGTTGCTGCTGGCTTGGCCGATAAATGTGAAATTCAGGTCAGTTATGCCATTGGTGTTGCTGAACCGACATCCATCTCGATTAATACCTTTAACACAGCAAAAGTAGATGAAGAATTAATCATCGCCTTGGTTCGTGAGCATTTCGATTTACGTCCATATGGTATTACCCGTATGCTTGATTTGCTTCAACCGATGTATAAGCAGACCGCTGCTTACGGCCATTTTGGTCGTGAAGGTTCAGATACTGCCTTTACTTGGGAAAAGACCGATAAGGTCGAAGTTCTTAAAGACGCTGCAGGTCTGTAAGATTAAATTCAAAAAAGTCCGATTTATCGGACTTTTTTATTTACATATAATTTAGTTAGCACAGCCTCTAGTTTTAATTATTCGATTTTGTGGTTTTATCATGATTGAATATATCTAATATTACATGCTGACTAGGCGTATCATCTTGAGCCTCAACGTAAAAGTGTAAAGTTTTGACAACCATGACTACGGCTAAACAACCGACCAAACAAAAAATCCACCATCCATATGGACTACGTATATGCTGAGAGCCGCAATAAGGACATTCTTTGTCCGTTGATTCAACCACCTTTTCACAGCAAGCACAACGATATTGATACAGCATAGGTATTCTCCCTACTTATTTGCTGATTTGTTTTTTTAATTTCGTCTGCATCTGGATCATCTCGATCCATCTAGTTTTATATTATGTTAAGCGGTTCAACAATTCAACGGTAAAAGTCTACATTTGTGCCTCTGTAACATTTCTGTTCTGGTATCATGTTTTGATCAAAATGTAGAGAAATCTTAGCTAAATTGCTAAAATTATTGTTTCTGAAATAAAGTGGATGGCACGCACATGACAAAAATCATCAGTAAAGGTGGATTTCGCGAACGTGCAAATCGTAGTCGTGGTTATAAACAATCAGAAAACCAACAAACTCAATTAACACCAAATAAATATCAACCATCTGAAAAACCATCTACAAATATAGATATTCAGCAATATCAAGCATTAACAGTAAATACAAAATAGTTGATGTATCTTTATTCCATTAATTTTTTGACTTTCAAATAATTAAAAAAAGCTGAATGATACAAATCATTCAGCTCATAACAAGCAAAGATTGATTACTATTTATCTTTGTGCTCAATCTGTTTTTGATCGGGTTTAACTTCGCGAGCTTCACCATCAATCACATTAGAGTCGTTGTATGGTGAAGCACCTTGTTGATTTTGCATGTTCTGCATTTGACGCATCAAGTCTTCAAATGGATTTTGACCAGCATTTCCACCAACGTCACCGCCCATCATGCCACCCATCATTTTATTCATCATGGCTTGTTGACGTTTAGCCAGCGTTTTCATAAGTGCGTTGCGAAATAGTGTCTGAACACCTGGAATCAAAATTAATAATGCCAAAATGTCTGAAACAACCCCAGGTAACATCAATAAAAAACCGGCCATTGCGACAGCAAGTTTTTTAGTGACAGCAGGATCATTCCCCATTTGCCCAGACATTTGCATCTGTTGTAATTGAGGCATGATACTGGATGTACTTGAACGAAGCATACTCAAGCCGATGAAAAAAGCAATAATGAACCAGAAAAATACATACCAGCCACTAATGAACTGAGCAATCCCAATCCAAACAGCAATCTCCAGAATCGCACCAAAAACAACAATAAGAAGTAAATTCATTTGAAACTTTGTCTATCTCAAAAATTAAAGGTTTTACGCAGTATCAAGACCGACTCAAATAGAATCAAGCTTTTTTCATACGCTTATGTAAAAATATGGGCAATATTTTATTTTTAAAGTCTTTTATGCCATTAATTATTGGAATTGATCCAGGTTCACGTTTAACAGGTTATGGAATCATTGAAAAAAATGGTAATGAGCTGCGTTTTATCGATGCAGGCACAATTCGTACTGAAAGTCAGGACATGCCAGAACGATTAAAACGAATTTTTGCTGGTGTGGAACGAATTGTTAAATTTCATGGCCCAACACAAGCCGCGGTGGAACAAGTCTTTATGGCACAAAACCCCGACTCTGCACTTAAGCTAGGCCAAGCCAGAGGTGCTGCAATTGCAGCTTTGGTCAATCTGGATCTGGAAGTAGCCGAATATACAGCAAGACAAATTAAACAATCGGTTGTGGGTTATGGTGCAGCCGACAAAGAACAGGTGCAGATGATGGTAATGCGTATATTAAATTTAACGATTAAACCACAATCCGATGCCGCAGATGCACTTGCAGCCGCCATTTGTCATGCACACGCTTCTGGCAGTATGAGTAAAATGGCTGTTTTAAATGCTTTAGGTGGTATGGCACGTGGACGAAGCCGATCCAGTACCCGTCGTCGCTAATCATTTTATGGGTGATTCACCACATGATAAATCGCTTTGGCCATATCATAGGCCTGAATCCCTCGTTGCCCATTCTGAGCAAGTAAATCACCCGCTTGCGCATGTAAGGTTACAACATCAGACAAACAAATTTGATCATCAAACTGTGCTTTCAGGCTAGCAATCATGCCTGCAAGCACGTCTCCCATTCCACCCGTCCCCATTCCCGCATTTCCAGCAGTACAAATCATGATTTTATCGTGAAATAAACTTAAACTTCCTGCGCCTTTGAGTACCCACGCACCATTGTAACGTTGCTGTAGCTGCCTAATTGCAGTAAAACGATCTTGTTCAATCTGCGCCACACTGATATCCAATAGTCGTGCTGCTTCCCCAGCATGCGGAGTCATATAAAAATTTTGGCCCAGCTTAATGGACTGATCACTTAAAAACCAAAGTGCATCTGCATCTAATACCACATGTAATTTTTGCTGTTGATGTAATTGTTGAAACCAGACATCGAATGTTTGCTTCGCCCATTGATCTCGTCCTAAGCCCATTCCAAAACAGACTGCATCAATTTCTTTAAGTATCTGTTCAATCTCTTGTGCATCAATCTGATTAATATCTTTGATCATGATATTAGGAGCACGTGCCAGAATCGCACTATGATGTAAAGCATCGCAAATCACGGTGACCTTCCCTGCACCTGCATGAAAAGCCGCCTCTGCAGCCATAATCACAGCTCCTCCCATATTTTTATGACCACCCACAACCAATACATGTCCGTAAGTGCCTTTGTGTCCAAAAGATTGTCTGATGGGAAGCTTCACTTGCTGAGTACTTAAATAAGCAAATGCTTGCAACATATTATCTTTAGGAATGAGTGAAATAAGCTCTAATTGGCCTACGTACTCTGTCGCCTGACCCGTAAATAACCCTATTTTTTCTGCGAGAATGGTATAAGTTACATCTACCTTGATAGCGACAGGTAAACTGGCACCCGTATTGGCATTTAAGCCACTCGGAAGATCAACAGCAACTTTAAAACCTGATAAACGATTAAAATGATGAACAATAGATTGCCAGTTTTGATCCAACTCACGATTTAAACCGATTCCAAACAAAGCATCAATATGACAATCATAGTCATTATTTACATCGAAATGGTTTGAAATAGGCAGCTGATTGGCATGGGCATCTGCCACAGCCTGTTTTAAATCTGTCGACTGTCCAGCAGGCATTGTAAATATCGAAATATTGTATCCTAAGCTTTTAAGATAAATCGCAATATAATAACCATCCCCAGCATTCTTTCCTGAGCCACACCAGACTGCAATTTTTTTAATGCTTAGACTATTTTTTAAAATATGATGATGTAATTTTTGAGAAATCGCCCATGCTGCCTGCTGCATTAAACCAAGTGAAGAATTTTGTTGCTCGAACCAACGCTGCTCCCATGCTTGAATTTGTGTGCTGTGATAAACTGGCAACTGCATTTGATTCCCTCAATAATTTATTCGTTTATGTCTTTTTATCAGTCCAAGCCACATGACAACATTCCTGTTCAACAATACGATTCTTTAGAACTGAAACAATGGATTAAAGAACAGGCACTGTCGCTCGGCTTTTCTGATTGTGTCATTGCCAAGCCAGATGCTCAAGATCAAATGCCGCGTTTTCAAGAATATTTAAAGCGCGGGTATCATGCGGATATGCATTATCTGGAAGAAAATTTAGATAAACGCGCTAACCCCAAGCTGCTTGTTCCTGGCACACAAAGTATTATTTGTGTGAGGATGAACTATCTGGTTGAATCTCCAAAGCCCAGATACATACCCGAACAACCTAATAGCGCCATTATTGCTCGTTACGCAAGAGGACGAGATTATCATAAGGTGATGCGTGGGCGATTAAAAACGTTGGCGAGTAAAATTCGTGAAAAAGTTGGAGAGTTTGAATCGCGACCTTTTGCCGATTCTGCGCCTATTTTTGAAAAATCTTTAGCAGAAAGTGCAGGTATGGGTTGGACAGGTAAACACACCCTGCTCATTCATAAAAAGTCAGGCTCTTTTTTTGTATTGGGTGAATTATTTACTTCTCTAGAGCTCCCTTTTGATCAACCCGCAACCGCGCATTGTGGCTCATGTAGTGCTTGTATTGATATCTGTCCAACCCAAGCAATTGTTGAGCCGTATATGCTTGATGCACGCAAGTGCATTGCTTACCTAACAATTGAATATAAAGGGATTATCCCAGAAGAGTTGCGCGAGGGAATTGGAAATCGCATTTTTGGCTGCGATGACTGTCAGCTCATTTGTCCCTGGAATAGTTTTGCTAAAATAGCGACTATTCCAGATTTTAATCCACGCCATGGACTTGATAACATTTCTCTTTTGGAGATCTGGAGATGGGATGAGGCTACATTCTTGGCAAACACAGAAGGTAGCCCGATTCGACGCACAGGTTTTCAATCATTTAAACGCAATATCGCAATTGGTTTAGGAAATGCACCTTATTCCATCGATATTATCGAAGCACTTGAAAAAGCACGCGATCAACATGATGAAATCGTGCAAGTTCATATCGATTGGGCAATTCAACAACAATTAAATAAACAATTGCTATGATATTAAAAAATGATGTTTTTTGCCCTTCGGCTTTGGCACGTTTTCTGTATGATTGTGCATTAGTAAATGCAATCATCATGGACTATGACAATGACATTACGTAATGATTGGACTCGTGACGAAATCCAAGCACTCTACGATCAACCTTTTTTAGATTTGGTATTTCAGGCACAACAAGTGCATCGTGAGCATTTTTCTGCCAACACGATTCAAGTAAGTACGTTATTATCAATCAAGACAGGAAAATGCCCTGAAGATTGTAAATATTGTTCTCAATCTGCACATTATGATTCCAAATTAGAAGCAGAAAAGCGTATTGCTGTAGATAAAGTAATTTCTGAAGCAAAAGCTGCAAAAGATTCAGGTTCATCTCGCTTCTGTATGGGTGCAGCGTGGCGTAACCCTCATGAACGCGATATGCCTTATGTGTTGGAAATGGTACGAGAAGTAAAAGCGTTAGGCTTGGAAACATGTATGACACTGGGTATGCTGAATCAATCACAAGCCGAGCGTTTAAGTGATGCTGGATTGGATTATTACAATCATAATTTAGATACTTCACGTGAATATTACAATAACATTATTAGTACTCGTACTTTTGATGATCGTTTAAATACGCTAGATCATGTCCGCAGCGCAGGCATGAAAGTATGTAGTGGTGGTATTGTGGGCTTGGGTGAACAGAAACAAGACCGAATTGGTTTGTTACATGAGCTTGCTACGCTTCCAATTCATCCTGAGTCTGTACCAATCAATATGTTGGTTCCAATTGAAGGCACCCCATTGGCTGACGTAGAAAAACTAGATGTAACTGAGTGGATTCGCACAATTGCAGTTGCACGTATTATCATGCCGTATAGCTATATTCGCCTTTCTGCTGGCCGTGAATCTTTGAGCGATTCAGATCAAGCGCTTGCTTTTATGGCTGGTGCTAACTCATTATTCTCTGGCGATAAGTTACTGACGACACCAAATGCAGGTGAAGGTAAAGATCAGGTCTTGTTTGCAAAATTAGGCCTTGTTGCAGAAAAACCAAAAGTATCTGTGCGCGCTATGGCTGTCGATGCAATGTCAGCTTAAGTTCAGACGATAAAATAGCCCTCAAATAATTTGAGGGCTGTTTTATATCGATGTCACTAAATTTCCATATTTTGCAGTTAAATACATCCCTTCTCGAATCAGATCTTCACCTAATGCGTGACATACCCGTAGTTGGCCTGTTGATGTATCGTAATGAAATGAATCAAAAATATCCTGATGTTTTAGAAGCGACAAAATAGTTTGAGCAAAGTCTTCTTGGACAATATGGTGGTTTAGATCAGATAACGCCTTCATTTCTCAACACTCCTACAAATTTCAACTAATAATTATATAACTTTAAGTAATAAGTTTTATAAAAATTAAATTTTATTATTATACCTTCTTTATATTTTAAAATTATTACATTTAATAATTTTTAAGTATTTATATCCCATTAAAAAATTATCCAATTTTATTGATATTAATTTAATTTTAAGATTATAGTTATTACATATCATAAACTTAATTATTTTTTATCAAAAAGTCACATACTCTTTAGAAAATGTGATTTATTTTACTTTTTATACTTAAGGGGACTAAAAAATGAATGCATTAGATATTATAGTATTAGCTATATTTTTCTCAATGTGTATTTTAGCTATAATTTTTCTTATTCTTGCCATATTTTGTACAAGTAAGCTTTTCTTTTTTATTATATTTTTCTTACTTGTATTTTGTCTTTTTTTATTTAAAAAAGAATTTTACCGGACTTTTTTAATATTTAAAAAAGATAAAGATAAATAAAAATTCATATTCTTTTACACTTTAATAAATTAGATAAATATTTACCAATCAAACAACTCCAAAATAAAATAATTTGGATATTTATTATAATAATAAATATCCATTAATTTTTTTTAATTATAAAATTCTTATTTTATAAAATTTAATCAATTAATAAAATCTTATTGAGAATGATGAATTTATTAGGAAATAAGCAGACAATTATTTATTTTTAATCTATCAAGCTACTGACCTATACAAATGATCTGCCTATATCTACTCTCAATAAGAGAGATAGTTAGATTTTTTAGATTTAAAGCAAAGTTAATTAATTTTAAATCATTTAAAATCATATGTTTATTTTGCCTTTAGCGTGAATAATCATCAATTGTTTTTATGAGCTTTAATAGATATTGCAATGTAAAAAAATATTATGTAGAATCGGCATCAAGTTAAAGTATTGTATTAATTATACTTAACTTTAAAGGGCCTATAGCTCAGTTGGTTAGAGCAGCGGACTCATAATCCGTTGGTCCCGTGTTCAAGTCACGGTGGGCCCACCATACAAAACATCCACTTAGGTGTACTAATCCTAAGTGGTTTTTTTATGTTTGAAATTTTTGTAATCAATATCTAGTAACTTTAATTTTTATATTAAGATAGCTTGCATGATGAAATACATTTATCCCACATAGTACAAATAAAAAGAGAATTTGTTTAGTGTGATTTATTAGGACTTCCATTCAAATAAAGAAAAGTAACAAATCTATTAAATCCACTAAAACACATTACCCATCTATCCTATCTAATACCTATAACTACCTACATAGCTATATCTAGACTCAACAAACATAGTAGATAGTTATTATGTATAAATTTATAATTATATTATTAATTGGGAAAAATCGAACTGAAATATGATGAGAAAAATAGTTTAATAGAATATATATAATTATCAAAACAATCTAAATCATGTAAAAATTCAATCCTACATTTCTTGCTTATTTTTAACATTTTATTTATTAAGAATACATTCAAAACTAGCAAATGAAAAATTGGTTTAATACTGATCTATCAATCCAGAAGATTAGCTAATAATATAAAATCAATATACACCCACCAATCAAGATACCCTTTTACTACTATTTCCAGAAAAATAATCATTAATTTAAAACCAAATAAATATAAATTTAAACTATATAATTTTTTGGAAATTGTATACATATATGCACAAAAAATTCCTTATTCAAATCTTCTCTCTCAACTCCGACTAATCTTAAAATCTATATTTTTCTAGATTAATAATTAATATAATTGAATATAAGTATAGTAGAACAGCACACCAACTGATAAAGAGAATAATAATAATTATCATGTACTTGTGTTTCTAATTTTTACAAATCTTAAATCATTTATCCTATTCATCTGTAATTAATTTTTATAAAAATATCAAATAAGGAATGAGCGGTAGATTTAATCAGTTTTAGTTTAAAAAAATTAATGTGCCAGATTTATAACGTAACCCTAATTAAATAAGTTGAGGAACCTACCCATGTCAAATGTAGAATTTACAGATATTGCAACATTAAGAAAGAGAGCACGTCAGCACGTTGAAGAAGGTGCTGTAACAGAAGGTTATCAAGCAGATCGAGAAAAAATTCTTAACCTTTTAAATGAAGCACTTGCAACCGAGCTCATTTGTGTTTTGCGTTATAAACGCCACTACTTTATGGCTCAAGGTATTAAAGCCTCTGTGGCTGCAGCTGAATTTCTTGAACATGCAAATCAGGAAGCAACGCATGCAGACAACATTGCCGAACGAATCGTTCAATTAGGAGGTGAACCGAACTTTAATCCTAGAGGTTTAGAAGAACGATCACATGCAGAATATGTAGAAGGTCACACACTTAAAGAAATGGTTACCGAAGATTTGGTTGCTGAGCGTATTGCAATCGACTCTTATCGAGAAATTATTCAATACATTGGTGACAAAGACCCTACAACCCGCAGAATACTCGAAGATATCCTTGCTCAAGAGGAAGAACATGCAGATGATATGGCAGATATTTTAAGTGATCTATAAAATTATCTTTTAACAGCTTAATGACTTGATCCAATTAATAATACACATACCATTCAGACTGAAACTATTGAATTCAATACAATTTTTCAGTCTTGTTTGGTAATATTATCTGACGAACAAAAACATATTACTGTCTTACAAAATAAAAAGTCGAATGAGAAAGAAATTTTCGACTTACATTTAACTTAGAATTATATTTTAGTTTTATCTTGAATATAAATTGTAAATAAAGATAATAAGAATCACTTTTAATTTCTTTCTTTTTCGGGTAAACCATGCGTAAGCACCCACTCTCCACTTCTATTTCATTAATCTTATTTTTTGGAATTTCTACTTCGGTTTGGGCTGCGGAAGAAGAAAAAAATATAGAGAATCAAACCTCCAATGTTTTACCTGTAATTTCTCTAAAGGCAGAATCAAATCAACAAAAATATGCTGCAACGCAAGCACGTTCAGCACTCAAGTCGGATGCACCATTATTTAAAACACCACAATCTGTCAGTGTAATTACAAAAGAGCAACTCGATCAAAAGCAAGCGACCACGCTTTCACAAGCCATCAATGGTGTTGCTGGGGTAAGTGCTGGCTATTTAGGGCGCAGAGGATGGGACGATTTTATTATCCGTGGCCAAAACTCGTCTGATCAAGTCTATATCGATGGTCTCAGACAAAGCCAATCACCTGCAGATGGTGTTGCGGTTGATTTGTCTGGTATGGATCAAGTTCAGGTCATTAAGGGACCAGCCTCTGTCAATTTTGGATTGGTACAGCCAGGTGGCATGGTCAATTTAGTCACCAAACGCCCGCAAGCCGAGAATTTTGCAAATGCCGCTCTCACCTACGGAAGCTATAACTTCAAGCAAGCGACGTTTGATCTGAATTATGCTCCAAAGCAAACTGAAAAAGGCGCATTTAGACTGACAGGCCGTATTTCCGATCAAGACGATCCAACCGACTACGTATATTTTAAAAATTTTTATATCTCGCCTTCTTACAATTTCGATTTAGGCGATAAAGCTGAACTCTCGGTCATCGCCAGCTATCAACATCGAGAATATTTACGTCAGCAAGGCTTACCTGTCATTGGTACCTTAAAATCCAATCCAAATGGCGCAATAGATCGAAGCTTATATTTGGGTGAACCAACTTTTGGTGGCTACGAGGCTGATGTTTACCGTACTGGCTGGAATTATAAATACAAGTTTGATAATGGCTGGACATTCAACCAAAATGCCGCAGTTCAGCAACTAAAATCGACTGGTCGAGTCGTCTTTACGCAAACTGGAACCAATTTCTGGGTAGGCACAACACCAGCCTACACTACACTCAGTCGTACTAATAATGGTCGCTACCAGAGTCACGACACACTGACCTACTCATTAGACAATAGCTTCCAGCGTGCATTTAATTTTTTGGGTATGCAGCATGATCTGAGCATTGGTGTCGATGCCATGCAATCAAAAGATGATTATGTTAATGATCGTTATACTACTGGCAGTCTCAATATTTACAATCCCGTCTATGGGCAAGCAGTCAAATATGTAGCGGCCAACAGTACCGAAGATATTAACCGTTTACGCTATAGCGGTTTGTATGTCCGTGATCGTATTAACCTGACCGATCAACTGGTGCTTAGCCTTGCAGGACGTCAGGACTGGGCCGAGGTTTCAACGCAAAATGTTTCAAAATCAGGCATTGCAGCTAAAGGATTGACTGACCAAAACTCATACAACAAATTTACTGGAAATGTTGGCCTACTTTATAGCATTAATGATGTAATCGCCCCTTATGCCAGTTATGCAACCTCATTTCTTCCAAATACCCGTAGTGATGTCAATGGTAACATTCTCGCACCTGAAACAGGCCAACAAACAGAAATCGGAGTTAAACTGCAAAGTCCGAATCAGTTGATTCAGGGTAGCCTGGCCTTATACGATTTACGTCGTCAAAACGTTGCGGTCAGTGATCCAAATAATACTTCTGCATATGTACTTAATGGCGAGCAATTAACTCGAGGCATAGAAGCAGAGTTGAGTGCCACCCTCATTGAACATATGCGCGTAACGGCAAGTTTTAGTCATATGTTTGATTCTAAAATTACCAAAGATTCGGTTGCAAGCAATGTGGGTGTAGCACTGGATAATGTGCCTCAAAATAGCTACAGCCTGTCATCGCGCTATTATTTGACTGATTTAACATCGGGATGGTTTGTCGGTGCTGGCATTCGTGGTGAGAGTTCGAAATCGTATAAAGGGCTTGATGTACACACGCCATCTTACTTACTTTACGATGCCGAAGCTGGGTATGATGCGACACGTTGGGGCGCACAATTGTCGATTAAAAACCTGTTTGATAAAGATTACTACGCAGGTTTACTCAATGCCAATATGGTAACTCTCGGTGATCCACGTCAAATTAATTTCACCGTAAAGTTTAAATATTAATCTAATAATTTAAAACTGGCGCAATCATTTGCGCCAGTTTTCCTTTATCTTAAGAGTATTAAAAATAATATTCTAACGTTGCTGTTGATTCGGATTTTTCTGTTGCTGATCCTGATATTGCTAACGCTGTTGATCAGACTACTGATTCTTTTATTGATTTTGCTTATTCATAACTTTTTATATCGCGTATATATAACCCAACCTAAGTTTGTGTAAATCAATTCACTAGTACGCATCTATAAGTCCAGATTTCATTTATTATATATTTCCTCTTCTTGTTATCCATAGTGCCATACATTCAATTCACCTTATACCTTTTAAATGCATGCAACGTTAAAAGCCTTGTCTTTTCAATCAAGCTATTTAGAATATTGCGATCTTTTTAGATCTCACGTTTATGAAAAAACAAATTGCAAAATCCATTTTTAAACTTTCTGGATGGACCTACCATATTGAACCCAATATTGTTGAAAATAAGCAAGTCATCATCGGATTTGAGCATACCTCCAATCTCGATGCGGTCCTTTCAATTGCATTGTTTGAAATTCTAGATTTAAAAATTCATACACTCATTAAAAAAGAACTTTTCAAAGGCCCTTTAAAACCTTTACTTCAAAAGCTTGGTGGAATTCCTGTAGATCGTGCGTCTAAATCTGACATCGTTTCTCAGATGGTTCGATTATTCGATCAAAATGAGAGCTTCAATTTAGTCATTGCACCTGAAGCAACACGTGCAAAAGATGGCACTCAAAGAAAACCAATACGTACTGGATTTTGGCATATCGCAGCTGCGGCTAACGTACCTATTGTGCTTATGTATGCAAATGCAAAGACCAAACAAGGTGGAATCCTTGGAAAAATTCAACCGAACAATCTTGATGAAGATCTGAAAACTATTCAGAAACTATATAAAGAAAAAGTAGGCTTAGATATTTGTATCGGATAAATCGCTAATTGCTGAACGATATTTAAAATTTAATTTTATTATCCCGAGCGGCGCTATTCGATTATTTTCTTAACCACTTGCTACTTTCTACAAAAAAAGAGCTTGTGATAGAATTACATTATTTGATCTGGTAATGGTACCAATCTGTAAGGAGCATATTTCAACATGGCAGGTCACTCTAAGTGGGCAAACACAAAGCATCGTAAAGCAAAACAAGATGCTAGCCGTGCTAAAGTTTTCACCAAATATATTCGTGAAATTGTAACAGCTGCAAAATTAGGTGGTGCGGATGCAGCAAGCAATCCTCGTCTACGTGCAGTCGTTGAAAAAGCCCTATCTGTCAATATGACCCGTGATGCAATTAACCGTGCAATCCAGCGTGGTGCTGGTGGTGAAGACAACGACGATTTAAACGAAGTCACTTATGAAGGTTATGGTGTTGGTGGTGTCGCTGTACTGGTCGAAACCATGACCGACAATCTCAACCGTACCGTACCGGATGTTCGTCATTGCTTTAGTAAAACAAACGGTAATTTGGGAACAAACGGTTCTGTGTCTTATCTATTTACCAAACGTGGTGAGATTTCTTTTGAGGATGTCTCTTTAGAAGATAAGATCATGGATGTTGCACTCGAGGCTGGTGCAGATGATATTGAAATTGAAGAAGATGGTATTTTAGTAATTACCTCGCCTGAAAGCTTTGGTGATGTACAAGATGCACTTACTGCAGCAGGTTTGAAATCTGATAACGCAGAAGTCGTGATGAGTCCATCGACAAAAGCTGAAATTACCGATATCGAACAAGCCAAACAAATCATGAAAATGATTGATATGCTTGAAGATCTTGATGATGTGCAAAACGTTTATACCAACGTCGAATTTTCAGAAGAAGTATTGGCACAGCTTGATGCCTAATATTTGCTAAAAGTTACATAAGAAACGCGCTTGATGCGCGTTTTTTATACTTTATTTAAAAGTTTATAGCAATTAAACACATTATATTCTTTAATAACAAAGCTTGAATGTAATGCGACGACATTATCAATCTTACCTATTCTGCGTAACAAAATATCACTGTAATTATCCATGTCTCGCGCTACCAACTCTAGAATAAAATCGGCACTCTGCCCAGTTACCAAAAAAGCATTAGTGACTTCTGGAATGTCTTCCAATTCAGCTAAAAATTTGTCGAAGGTCTCTGTGTCATGCTTGCTTAATGACACTTGAAGCAAAATATGCAAACTAAACCCAAGCTTAGTGAAATTAATATCACGTTTTAAATGACTCATGATATTAGATTCAATCAAGTGCTTGATCCGACGATGTACCGAGCTTACCGATAGATTAATTCTTTCCGATAGCTCATTCAGATTGAGATCTTCGTGAGTCAAAATTTCGAGAATCTGTTTATCGTAACGATCAAGCTCCATCACATCCCTACTTCTCTACCAATTAAAAACTCATTGTATTGTAGTTGAGGCACATTCACAAAACATAAAGTTATCGATCATATGTACGCTTATCTTTATCAAGAACTACAATGTAAAAAATTCTTCTAAGCACCAACTTGACTCAGAAACAATAAATTACGTATCTTTTTTGTGCTTTAGAAAAATTCTTTCAAATTATTGCTTCATTTTAGACCTTAGTAATATTGACTTGTAACAATAAAATACAGGATTATGAAGCGAAACTACATTGAAGTGGTTTTTTTAGACAAAAAGGGAACGTTTATTAACAATTTTTAAGAAATTGGCATTCTTTTTGTTATGTAAATCCCAAAAGTAAGTTTTACTTTTTTTATAATTAACGGAGTCGTCGTGAATAAACTTTAGCACTTAGCATGGGTACTATCGGGCTATCAACACTTGCTCTTCCTGCATATGCAGCAAGCAATACAGAAGTAGATGCTCTACGTAAAGAAGTCAATGAGCTTAAACAACTTGTCCAACAATTATCAACTCAGCAAAAAGCAGCTCCAGTTGTAATGGCTCCGCCTCCACCAGCACCTGTAATGGCTCAGGCACCTGCTCCAGCAGCACCGAGTAATGCAAAACCAGGTTGGTTCACACTTCCAGATGGTCAAACACAAGTTAAATTTTATGGTAGCATCCGTACTGATGCCACTTATGATTTTAAAGGCAACCCTTCACCAAATATTAATAACAATACCAGCTCAGTTCCACTCAACTCTGCGAATGCCACCAAAAACAATCTAAACGTTTCTGCGGCAACTACACGTTTTGGTTTTGATTTTTCTCGTCCAACAGATTTAGGTGAACTTACTGGTAAAATCGAAGCAGACTTTGCTGGTGGCATTGCGGCAGATAGTAGCTCTAGAACAACTAACGGTAATGGCTCTTTACGTGTTCGTCATGCGTATTTCTCTCTTGGCAAATGGTTAGTTGGTCAAACAACTTCTCCTTTTGTTAACACTGATACAGCACCAGAAACAGTCGACTTTAACGGCCCTATGGGTTATGGCTCAACCCGTACAGTACAAGTTCGATATACGCAACCAATTGATGCTAACCAAAAAGTGTTGCTAGCATTAGAAGGCGGTGATGTTGATAATTTCAACAGTTCAAACTCAACGGCAAATACTGCAACAAATACCACAACCTCTGGCGGTAACCGTCTTCCAGCTTTGACTGCTCGTTATGATATTTCTACAGCAGACAAAAAAGGCCTGTTACAGGTACATGGTTTAGTACATGAAAATCGTGTATCTATTGCTACGGCAACAAATAATACAGGTACAAACATTGATGAGACTAAACTCGGTTGGGGCGTAGGGGTTGGCGGTAAATATAGCTTAACACCAGCCGATACTGTATTTGCGAACTACTACCATGTGAAAGGTGACAACCGTTACCTGCTATATGGCAACTCTGCATACGTAGCAACAATCAACGGTACAAGTGTAGCTAATTCAACAGATGTTAGTATTTATGAAAGTGAATTTAACTCAGGTCTAGTCGGCTACTCACACAAATGGTCACCAAAATTGCGTTCAACTTTAGCTGCTGGTGCAATCTGGTATAAAGATAACGATAATTTTGCAGAAAAAGCTCCTAATTTGAACAAACAACTTTATAACGTTATTGTAAACAGTTTCTATACCCCGACTAAAAATGTAGATCTAGGTGTTGAATATACTTATGGTCAACGTGAAATTTTCGCTGATAAAACAGCGACAACTGATAACAAGGGTGACTACTCACGCTTAAACTTAATGGCTAAATATAGCTTCTAATTTAAGTTGAATTAACATCAAAAAAACCTCGCATATGCGGGGTTTTTTAATACGTTTTAAAGCGAATTCATAAAATGATATCTTGTTATTAAAGACAATTTATCAAACTTGATTTACTCTTTTGATTGATCAAATGTATGGGATCTAAATACTTTAATATTAAGTTAAATCGGTTAATTGCACTTGCGTTTTGGCTATAGCCTATCTAAAACTGAAATCAAGTCAAAGTTACGAATTAGATCCTTCTATAAACTGGCAAGATTATCCTCTAAATAAAAAGCCCAATCATTTGACTGGGCTTTTTAAGATAATTTATTGAAGCAGATTAATGCATAGCTTGAATTTTATCTAAGAATAATTTGGCACGTTCATGACGAGCATCAAGGTTTCCAAAAAACTCAGACGTTGGGCAATCTTCCAAAATCATGCCTTGATCCATGAAAATCAATCGATTAGAGACTTTCTTTGCAAAGCCCATTTCGTGAGTTACACACATCATGGTCATGCCTTCGTTTGCAAGCTGAACCATGACATCTAGTACCTCACCTACCATTTCTGGATCAAGTGCAGATGTTGGTTCGTCAAACAGCATACAGATCGGATCCATAGATAATCCACGAGCGATTGCTACACGCTGTTGCTGGCCACCAGAAAGCTGACCAGGAAATTTATCTTTGTGTGCCGAAAGGCCTACACGGTCAAGATACCCTAAACCTTTTTTGCGTGCTTCATCTTTGGAACGGTTCAACACTTTCATTTGAGCAATGGTGAGATTTTCCAATACTGTCATATGTGGAAATAACTCAAAATGCTGGAATACCATACCCACACGAGAACGAAATTTTGCAAGATTGGTCTTGGGATCACGTAAAGACACCCCATCCACCATAATATCGCCTTGCTGTATAGGCTCTAATGCATTTACAGTTTTGATCAATGTTGACTTACCCGAACCAGATGGTCCACAGACAACAACCACATCGCCTTTTTCAATACTTGTTGTACAGTCAGTGAGTACTTGGAAATCACCATACCATTTAGAGATATGTTGGATGTCTATCATTGGCATTTAAAAATCTCCAATCAGCGAATAATGGCAATTTTTTGCTGTAATCGTTTAACCAAGCGTGAAAGCAGGAACGAACTACAGAAATAAACCACAGCTACAATTAAATAAAAGGTTGCTTTAGTTTCTGGACCGTATGTATTGGCCAACGTATCTGCCCGACCAAGGAAATCTGGTGCACTGATGACATAAACCAAAGAAACGTCTTGAAACAGGATAATCGTTTGAGTGAGTAATACAGGTAACATGTTTCTAAATGCCTGAGGCAAAACAACATATTTCATCGATTGGCCATAGGTAAAACCTAGCGCATAACCTGCATTGACTTGACCACGAGATACCGACTGGATACCTGAACGTACAATTTCTGAGAAGAATGCGGCTTCAAAAATTGCAAATGTAATCACACTTGAAAATAAAGGCCCCCAATAAGTGTCAGATTGGAATTCAAACACTTTAGGCAACAGGAAATAAAAAATAAAAATAACCTGAATTAAAGGAATACCGCGAAATACATCCACATAAAATTTTGCAAAATTACTCGCAACAACGTTATTTGATAAACGCATCATCGCCAGAGGCGTACCAATGACAATACCACCAATCATTGCAAGTACGGTTACGGTCAGCGTGAAGATAAATCCTTCACTTAACGCATGTGTTACATCAGGATGCTGTAATAGACTAAAATCCATGATTACTTCCCTCCTGAACCGAGGCCAGGAACAGCCATACGCTTTTCAATCCATGCCATGATAAATTTAATGGTATAGGTGATCACCAAATAGACAGGTGTAGAGAGAATAAGGATGATGATGTCTTGCGAGGTTTCTTCACGCATGGTTTTGGTATATGCAAAAAAGTTTAATACACTTAATGCATATAACACAGCCGAGTTTTTAAACACATTCATCGCTTCAGACGTAATTGTCGGCCACACAGTACGGTATGCGACTGGGAGAATGACATAACGATAGCTTTGACCTGTGGTGAAACCCATTGCAGAAGCAGCAAATTTTTGACCACTTGAAACGGTATTAATACCTGCGCGAATATGTTCCGAGACACGTGCAGCCGTATATAGCCCCAATGCAAACACACCAATCACAGCAGGATGATTATTCAGGATATTTTTCCACCAACCTCCTGCGACAACCTCTCCACTACCAGAGCTCAGTGAAGCGGGTAATAACTCAGGAAATACAAAAGCCCAAAAGAATAATTGAACAATTAAAGGAATATTACGAAAAATTTCAACATAGGTATCGCCAATCAATGCCAAAGGTTTATTTGGCAAAGTGCGGATAATCCCTAATAACGAGCCTAAGAAAAAAGCGATTAAAAATGCGGCTACTGCCGTCCAGATCATGGTGACCACACCAGAACCTAGCATTTGCAACCAAGTTGGTGCATCGGCATATTGAGAATAACTTGAGCTGCCTATCGCTTTACAGACCGATTCCGCTCAAGCTGCTTTATCGACACTAAATTCATTCGATTCAGCACAGAATACAGTCCAGTTTAATGAGCCGACTGACATAGATGCCCCTTATAAAAGATTAAAAATACAGCTTATGTACAGTGAGTAACCTCACTGTACATTTTTTTATGAGCTGCAAATCAAAAGAGTTTTTTTAGAGCTTAGATACCTTCATCTGTCGGATGAGCTTTTAGTTTTTTGAATGATGCGCTTTGAGCCATGTTGAGGTTGGTGTTTTTAGGTGGAATTGCTGACTGGAACCATTTCTTATAAAGTTTGTCCATCTGACCAGTTTTCCACATACCAGTTACGGTACGATCAGCCAATGCTTTGAACTTTGGATCATCTTTTGCAATCATGATGCCATATGGCTCAGATGAAAGTACTGGCCCAACAATAGCAAACTCTTTAGGGTTAGATGATTTTGCAATCAAACCAGCAAGAATATTATCATCCATTACAAATGCAGCAGCACGTCCTGAAGCCATCATTGCAAATGAGTCAGCGTGATCCTTACCATAAATGTTTTGTACATTAATGGATTGACCTTTTTCGTTCATTTTAATGTATTTATCTGAAGTCGTACCTTGAGTTGTTACAACTGCTTTACCATTCAAATCAGCAAGACTCTTAATACCTGAGTTTGCCTTAACCGCCATACGAACTTCTGTTGCGTAATAATTGGTAGAGAAACCTACTTGTTGCTGACGTTGTTTAGAATTTGTTGTTGTTCCACATTCCATATCAATATTGCCAGAAAGCAATTCTGGAATACGTGTAGATGAAGTTACCGCCTTGTATTCGACTTTAAGATTAGGCATTTTCAGCTCTTTCTTAATGTCATTGGCAAAATTATTACAAATATCTACAGCATAACCAACTGGCTTACCTGCGACAACATAAGAAATCGGATCAGATGATTCACGATGTCCAATAATGATTTTTCCACTGCTTTTGATTTTAGCCAAAGTATCCGCAGCTTGAACCTGAGTCGCTCCTCCAACTGTACAAATCATGAATGCTGATACAAGTAGTGAGGTTGCAGAATGTTTCATAAAAACTCCTTGATTATACTTAGCTATTATTTATACATTTGAGGATTATTCAAACTTACTAAAAAATAGCTCTCATTTCCTTTAAAGCAATTATCAAGCCAACTTTTAATTGTTACTTATCATTGACCGATGTGAGTATTTTTACATGCTTTTACATACAAATTAAAAGCCTTAAAATTCATTTTCGGCTAGACTTTAGTCTTATCCTTGACTGCTTTAATTTATTTTAACGCCAAAATCTTTTTTTAAAAGCTTTTTTTTCGTAAAAACATGAACCAAGTCTCATATTTTTTATTTTATTGCATCTTTTTAGTGCCATAAAATTTATCCAAGTTCTATTTTGGATCATTAGTTAACGAGATACTTATTTTTATACTTAATAAATAAAACAAATTATCATGCAAATAAATGATGAAAATAATATTAAAAAATTATTAAGTTATTTTTATAAATTATGATTGCTTTTTCGGCATTCGATGTAAAAAATATATTTTCGTAATGCATCACAGCAATTAAACCTAATGCTCAATATCTACTTGCATATAATCTAATTTTAAAATAGATCTGATTTCTGACCATACGCCAACTCAGACATCAGATCTATGAATTACTACATACCACGCCAATCTACACGCGCATTACGCTCGGTCTCATAGATTCTTTGTACATACTGACCCAGCGGGAGACTTAAAATATATTGTTTGTATTCTTCCAATTCGGTAGAAATGACCTCACTACTTTCAATTTCCCAAGGTGTTCCCTTGATATGTAAAAGAGGTGCAACGATTGAACATACAGCGATATCTGCCAAACCTAGTCTGTCTCCAACAAAATAACGCCCATAATTTTCAATCAGTCTATCATTTAATTCGATGATCAATTCATCCATGCGTTGCTTTGATAATGCAATCTTATCCTGCTCCAACTCATAACTTTTTTTCACCAATGTTTTTAAAATTGGTTTGGAAAACTTTTCAAATTGACGTAAATAACCCTGCTCACCCATCATGATTTCAATAGGTTCATCGCTATAGGACAATGCCTGTGCCAATGTCCAGCGACGTACATGAATGCCTAGTTCATCAGCAATTTCATCTATTTTGAGCGCATTGTCTCTTAACAACTGATCTCTACGTAATAAAGAATGCTCAGGATAAGTGTCATCTAAATATAGTGCAATGGGTGTAGATTGAGCGACCCAACGAGAGTCATCTTTAAGTATGGGAAGCTTGTTTTGTCCTGTTTTTAACTGGGCAAAAGCACGATGAAATCCAGGAATAAGATTGTGTGCAATATAATCTAACTCTTTATGATCCAGCAACCAGCGAGCTTTTTCACAGTAATGGGATAAAGGAAACTGGTATAAAACCCGCATATGCACTCCAGATTATTTTTCTATTCAACAAAAAGTAAGACATCATTTTATTACTTTAGAAGTAACTGATACTGAAAACAATGTACTTTTTGTGCCAACCATATGTCTAAATCGCCTATTGTTTTATTGATTTTTCTAACAACCTTATGAAGACCAGCGCATAAATCATATTTTTCAAAATGCTTATGATTTAACAAAAACAGTAGGTTACTGATTTAGATAGAATTATTTTATATATAAAAATGATTAATTTAGATTAAAAAGAATTAAGTATTTTTCTTCATAACGTTCGCTTAATCGATAATTTAAGCTAAGAATATAAATATTCTAAGGTATTGATATCTAATGTAGGTATCACTATGTCTGAATTAATTTTTTCTAGATCTAAAACCGCTCATCTTATCAAAAATGATCAGCAAGCAATTAATGCGGCCTATCAGGTGGCAGATTTTGCATTAGAAGGTCGTAATGTCCGAGATCAACAAAGAATTTTACCATTTGAGGAAATTGAACAGTTTAGCCTAAAAGGTTTAGGTGGTATCCGTATTCCGAAACGTTACGGTGGTGCTTTTATTTCCAATAAAACATTGGCTCAAGTATTCCGGATTTTAAATAAAGCCGATTCGAGTTTGGGACAAATTCCTCAAAATCAAATTAGTTTGCTTCACCTGATTGATCTCATGGGGACAGAATCTCAAAAGCAATTTATTTATAGTGAAATCTTATCAGGGAAACGTCTTGCCAACGGCGGACCAGAAAAAAATACCAAAGATTCTAAAACACTACAGACCACACTAACGCTTAGAAATGGCGAATATTATCTGGACGGTGAAAAGTTCTACTCAACAGGAAGTATTTTTGCGCATTGGCTTGCAATTAAAGCAATTCATCCTAAAGGTCATGTGGTGTTGGTGGTGGTTGAGCATGATAGCTCGGGGATCGAAATCATCAATGACTGGAATGGTTTTGGGCAACGTACTACGGCAAGCGGGACCGTGAAGCTCAATCAAGTCAAAGTCGATCCAAATCTGATTTTTGATGAGCGAATTCTGTCACAGGTACCTACTTATCGAGGTGCCTATTCACAACTTTTACAAGTTGCTATTGATGTCGGTATTGCTGAAGCAGCATTTTCAGATCTCATTTCAACTGTAAAAAAAGCACGGCCAATTATAGATGCACATGTCGAGAAAGCTTCTTTAGAACCATTTACCTTACAAGAAACAGGCAAACTTAATGTTTTGTTAGACGCTGCAATTTTATTACTTGATGAAGCCGCCGATTATTTAGATGAGTTAGACCAACTTCAACAGATCACTGAACAGCAGGCAGCCCAAGCTTCGATTTTAGTCGCTCATGCCAAAGTCTATGCCAATGATGCTGCGTTACAAATTTCTGAAAAATTGCTTGAACTTGGTGGTAGTCGCGCAAGCCTTAGCCAGTTCAATCTTGATCAGCATTGGCGTAATGCACGCGTACATACTTTGCACGACCCTGTGCGCTGGAAAATACATGCCATTGGTAACTATTACCTGAACGGTACCTTACCTGCTCGCCATGCATGGATCTAAGGAGAAAATGATGACATCTTATCAAACCATTATACAAAATCATCAGCCTCTCGCTCCTGCCCGCTATACGGCAAAACGCATCATAAAAAATGATGCTGAAGCACTTCAAATTGCAACAGAACTGAGTCAAAGCTTTAAAGAAAAAAGTATTCAGCGTGATGCTGAACGAGTTTTACCCTTTGATGAAATTGAAGCGTTTAGCCAGTCTGGACTTTGGGCAATTACTGTACCTAAACGCTACGGTGGTGCAGAAGTTTCAAGTTTAACTTTAGCAAAAATTATTGCCTTGTTTAGTGGTGTAGACGGATCTATAGGTCAGATTCCGCAAAACCATTTTTATGCCTTAGAAGTGCTACGCAATACGGGTACAGAACAACAAAAGCAACGTCTGTATCAGGAGGTATTATCAGGTTTGCGTTTAGGCAATGCACTTGCAGAATTCAAACCTAAAAATGCAAGTTTGAAGCAAACCCAGATCAAGGCTATCGAAACAGGATATGTTATTAATGGCGAGAAATTTTACTGTACAGGCAGTTTATTTGCGCATCGCATCCCGACTTTAGTCATCGATGAAGAAGGTCGTGAATATTTAGCCTTTGTGAGAAGTGATAGCGAAGGACTTAGCTTGATCGATAACTGGACAGGTTTTGGCCAACGAGTAACAGGCAGTGGAGGCGTTAAGTTCACTCAGGTATTCGTTGCTGCCGAAGATGTCATTCCTTTTGACAGTGCATTTCAACACCCAACTTTGGTCGGACCATTTGCTCAACTTATGCATGCTGCAATAGAAGTTGGAATTGCTCGTGCTGCATTTGAAGAAGCCTTAAAACGTGTACATGCAGCACGGCCATGGATTGACTCAAATGTTGATGCAGCAGCTCAAGATCCACTGACAATCTATGAAATTGGCCGTGTAGCAGCAGACGTCCATGCCAGCGAAGCCTTACTTAAACATGCTGCTTTAACTATCGATGAAGTTCGCCTAAATACAAATGTAGAAACGATTGCCAAGGCATCTATAGCAGTCGCCAAAATACGTGCTCATAGTACAGAAACCGCACTTAAAGCATCATCAAAACTGATTGAACTGGCAGGAAGTCGTGGCAGTCAAAGTGTAGATGGCCTAGACAGATTCTGGCGTAACGCACGAGTACATACGCTGCATGATGCAGCACGCTGGAAATATTACTTTATTGGAAACTACGTATTAAACGATATATTTCCGCCACGAAGAGGGACATTGTAATGACAGAAACCACACAAAAGCACATTTTACTCAATGCTTTTGATATGAATAGTGTGGGACATATCAATCATGGCCTTTGGACACATCCACGTGATGAATCACATCGTTTTAGTGAGTTAAGTTATTGGACCGATCTCGCAAAGACACTCGAAGCAGGTTTATTTGATGGTTTATTTATTGCCGATATCACAGGTGTTTATGATGTCTATCAAAACAATATCGACCTGACTTTACGCGAATCTATTCAGTTACCTAGTCATGATCCGAGTACTCTTGTTTCTGCCATGGCGGCGGTCACACAACATTTAGGTTTTGGCATTACTGTCAATTTAAGTTACGAAACGCCCTATCAGTTTGCACGCCGTTTTGCATCTTTGGATCATCTGACTCAAGGACGTATTGGCTGGAATATCGTGACTGGTTATCTTGATAGTGCCGAGCGTCTTATTGGTCAATCTGGACTTAAAGATCATGATTTACGCTATGAACAGGCAGAAGAATTTTTACAGCTTTGCTATAAGTACTGGGAAGGTTCCTGGGAACATGATGCGGTAGAGAAAGACAAACATCATCGTATTTTTACCAATCCATCCAAAGTACATGAAATACATCATGAAGGACGTTTTTATCAGAGCCATGGTGTTTTTCAGGTATCGCCTTCGCGACAGCGCACCCCTGTCCTTTTTCAGGCAGGCGCCTCTACGCGGGGTATAAAGTTCGCAACCTCACATGCTGAATGTATCTTTATTGGCGGCGATACTCCTGAAAAACTTCGCCAGCAAGTGATCAAAATTCGTGAACAAGCTGCTCAACAAGGTCGTAATCCTTCAGATATTAAAATCTTTGTTGGTATTACAGTAGTGACTGCTGAAACAACACAACGCGCACAACAGAAGCTTGAGGAATATCGCCATTATGCCAGTCCAGAAGCTGGACTTGCCCACTATGCCAGCTCAGTCGGTATTGATTTATCGAAGTTTGCTGATGATGAAATCATCCCTTATCAAAAAAGTAACAGTATTGCTTCAGTGAATGAGAAATTCAGAGCACAGCAAATCAGCAAAAATGACTTAAAAAACCAGCATGTGCTTGGTGGTCGCTATCCACTCATTGTTGGAAGTGGACATGACGTTGCTGAACAATTAATTCAGCTCATTGATAGCACAGGAATTGATGGATTTAACTTGACGCGTACGGTAGCGCCTGAATCTCATCATGATTTTATTCGTTTTGTGATTCCAGAGCTACAACAACGTGGACGCTTCAAAACAGCTTACAAAACTGGTTCTTTTCGTCAAAAAATTTCGGGATATGGTGACTTATTGCCTTTGACACATCCAGTCGAACAATATCGATGTTCATCTTCTACATCTTCAATGCATTCATTTAAACACAAAAAAATTACAGCATAATTCTTGGAGTCTTCGATGGCACAGTCATCTTCATCTAAAAAACTGATTATTTTTGGAACCTTATTTGTCATTCTCATCGTTGGTTTGTTTATCTGGAATAAGAACAGACAAAGTCAGAATCAGGAGTTAGTGATTGGCATTAGTCCACCTTTCGCACATCCGCTTCAAGCTGCTGCTAAAGAGGCAGAAAAGCAAGGGATCCACGTTAAACTGGTCGAGTTTTCAGACTGGAATACACCGAATATCACGTTAAATAACGGCGATATTGATGCCAACTTCTTTCAACATCAACCTTTTTTGAATAATGCAATTAAAGAAGGTGGTTATAAGCTCAAAGCTTTTGGTGTAGGTGCGGCATCACACGTGGGCCTTTATTCAAAAAAATATAAATCTTTAAATGACTTACCTCAAAATGCACGTGTGGTGGTTCCAAATGATCCAGTCAATCAAGGACGTGCCCTATTGCTATTACAACAGGCTAAATTGATCCAGCTAAAAGATCCAAACAACTATTTGTCCAAACTCAGTGATATTTCTTCGAATCCAAAGAACCTGAAATTTGTAGAAGTTGAAGGTCCTCAAACTGCCCGTGCTATTGACGATGTCGATTTGGCTTTTGGATATCCCCATTATTTACGTCTTGCAAAAACGGCAGATCCTGAAAGTGCTTTAGTACTAGACGATACTACCAATACTCGATACGCAATTTTATTTGTCGTGCGTGATGACTATGAAGATAAAGGCGATAAGCTAAAGAGATTTATCGAAATTTATCAGAACTCACCACAGGTAAAAGCTGCGCTTGATCAGGACTTAGGACCAACACTTTGGTTTAAGGGCTGGAAGTAAGCACTAAAATAAGGAGAGTCATATGGTCAGTTTTGGTTCACACACAGATTTTTCAGTTCCGCACATTCAGATCCGCGCATTAAATAAAACCTATGCCAGTCAAGGGCAGCATGTTCATGCTCTTAAAGATATTGATCTAGATATTCCTGAAGGTAAAATTTTAGGGATTATCGGAAAAAGCGGTGCTGGAAAGTCTTCTTTAATTCGCACACTGAATGGACTTGAACATCCGAGTTCAGGATCCATCAAGATTTATCAAAATGAGCTAACGACACTGGATCATGATCACCTGATTAAATTACGCCAGCGAATTGGCATGATTTTCCAGCACTTCAATTTAATGTCTGCTAAAACCGTCTGGGAAAATGTCGCACTTCCACTAAAAGTTTCTGGATATGACAAAGCAGAAATCAAAAATCGTGTCGATGAAGTACTTTCTTTGGTTGGTCTTGCTCATAAAGCAGATCAATATCCTGCTCAACTTTCTGGTGGACAAAAGCAACGTGTTGGCATCGCCAGAGCACTGGTGCATCATCCAGAAATATTATTATGTGATGAAGCGACATCCGCTTTGGATCCTGAAAGCACTTCAGTGATTTTAAATCTACTTAAACAAATTAATCAGGAACTGGGTATCACCATTGTACTGATTACTCACGAAATGCAGGTCATACGGGAAATTTGTGATCAGGTCGTAGTGATTGATCATGGTGAAATTGTAGAGTCTGGACAAGTCTGGTCGGTATTTTCCAATCCAGTACAGCCCATTACTCAAGAATTACTGAGCCTTGAGCAACTCGAACTTCCCTTTGATCTTCATCGTGAAATTAATGCTAACTCAACTCATAGCATTCTTAGAATCAAGTATCAAAGCGAAGCACATCGTTCGCCAGATTTAAACAATATCTTATCCAGCTTTGATACACCCGTATATTTATATCAAAGCCATATCGATACGATTCAGCAACATCTGATTGGAAATCTTATTATTGGAATCCCAAAACTAGATTTGAATATTAATACGCTACAACAAAAGCTTCTGCCATTTATTCATCATATCGAGGTGATCGGTTATGCACGACCAACTCATTGACTTACTGATTACAGGAACCATCGATACGCTTTTGATGGTCGGCGTTTCTGCTTTTCTAGCCTTTCTAATGGGTCTGCCTTTAGCAGTCATTCTAGTCTGCACCTCAGAACACGGAATTTACCCTTCTTTAAAAATTAATCAGCCAATTGGCTGGATCATCAATATCACACGCTCCATTCCATTTTTAATTTTAATGGTAGCTTTGATTCCCATCACACGCTGGATTGTGGGAACAAGTTATGGTGTTTGGGCCGCAGTGGTTCCCCTCACGCTCGCTGCTACGCCTTTTTTTGCTCGTATTGCAGAAGTGAGTTTACGTGAGGTCGATCAGGGTTTAATTGAAGCAGCACAAGCCATGGGCTGTAACCGTAAACAAATCATTTGGCATGTGTTACTCCCAGAAGCACTGCCAGGCATTGTTGCAGGTTTTACTGTCACCATTGTCACCATGATTAACTCTTCAGCAATTGCAGGTGCCATTGGTGCAGGGGGGCTGGGCGACATTGCCTACCGATATGGTTATCAGCGCTTTGATTTAACCGTGATGTTTGCCGTCATTTTGGTCCTCATTGTACTGGTTATGCTGATTCAAGCCACGGGCGATACACTTTCAAATCAGCTCGATAAACGTAAAATCTAAACTTCTTTATGATTCACACCATGCCATGACCTGACTTTGTCATGGCTTTCATGTAAAATCAGCCTCAATTTTTAATTTACATTTTTTGTGAGTCATTTCATGGGTTTTAATTGCGGTATTGTCGGTCTGCCAAACGTTGGTAAATCAACTCTGTTTAATGCATTGACCAAAGCAGCGATTGCAGCAGAAAACTTTCCATTTTGTACCATTGAGCCAAATACTGGGATTGTTCCTGTACCTGATGCACGCTTAGACAAACTTGCAGCAATTGTAAAACCTCAGCGAATCTTACCTACCACAATGGAATTTGTGGATATTGCGGGTCTGGTGGCTGGTGCATCGAAAGGTGAAGGTCTTGGTAACCAGTTTCTTGCCAATATTCGTGAAACCGATGCGATTGCCCACGTGGTACGTTGTTTTGAAGATGAAAATGTCATTCACGTGAATGGCAAAATCGATCCACTTGATGATATCGCAACCATCAACACTGAGCTTGCATTGGCCGATTTAGATACTGTCGCAAAAGCTCTTCTCCGTTTGACCAAAGTTGCAAAAAGTGGTGATAAGGAAGCTTTAGCAACCAAAGCCGTATTGGAAAAAATTCAGCCATTACTGGATGAAGGCAAACCAGCACGAGCAGCAGACCTGAGCGATGATGAACGTAAATTGATTCGTGGCTTTGGTTTAATGACGTTAAAACCAACCATGTATATTGCAAATGTGGCAGAAGACGGTTTTGAAAACAATCCACATTTAGATGCTGTAAAAAAATTAGCTGCCGAAGAAAATGCGATTGTCGTTCCACTCTGTAACCAAATTGAAGCTGAAATTTCATTGCTGGAAGATGAAGATCGTGCAGAGTTTCTTGAAGCAATGGGAATGGAAGAACCAGGCCTAAACGTCGTGATCCGTGCTGGTTATGCGCTACTTGGCTTACAAACATACTTTACTGCAGGCGTGCAAGAAGTTCGTGCTTGGACAGTAAAAGTAGGTGCAACTGCCCCACAAGCTGCTGGTGTGATTCATACCGATTTTGAGAAAGGCTTTATTCGCGCTGAATGTGTTGCATATGATGACTTTGTTCAATACAACGGCGAGGCAGGTGCAAAAGAAGCAGGTAAATGGCGCTTAGAAGGCAAAACTTACGTGGTTCAAGATGGTGATGTGCTGCATTTCCGCTTTAACGTTTAAAAAATTTAATAAAAAGGCCAGCGAAAGCTGGCTTTTTTATTAGAAATACAAAAAATTAAATAAAAAAGATAATAATAATGATTATCAATATATTTACATAATCTATAACTTCTCCTAAACTCGAATTGATCTACATATTGCAAACTTTAAAAAGGATAAATTCATTATGGCATACTCTTTACCTGCCCTTCCTTATGCTTATGATGCGCTTGAACCGAACATTGATGCTAAGACCATGGAAATTCATCACACGAAGCATCATCAAACCTATATCAACAATATTAATGCCGCGATTGAGGGAACTGAATGGGAAAAATTGACTATAGAAAAACTGGTGAGCAAAGTGGATGAGGTTCCCGCCGACATCAAAAATATTGTGATCAATAACGGTGGTGGTCATGCTAATCATTCATTGTTCTGGACTGTGATGAGTCCAAAAGGCGGTGGTGAACCTGTCAATGAAGTTGCACATGCCATTAATAATGAACTGAGTGGGTTTGATGCATTTAAAGATGCTTTTACCAAAGCAGCGATTAGTCGATTTGGCAGTGGATGGGCATGGCTTAGCGTAACGCCAGAGAAAAAATTGATCGTTGAAAGTAGTGGTAATCAGGACTCCCCTTTAATGCATGGTAACACACCTATTTTAGGTCTGGATGTATGGGAACATGCCTACTATTTGAAGTATCAAAACCGTCGTCCTGAATATATTGCTGCATTTTATAATGTTGTCGACTGGCATGAAGTTAATCGTCGTTATCTGGGTGCGATTCGATAAAGAGAGCTTTGATTTGAATACAACAATGGGTTTTTACGAGATGCCTCTCTTTCATCTATTCCGTTTTTTTCTTGGTTTATTGATTTTAATGGGAGGATTAATGGTGATGATATATCACTTCTTTTAGAATCAATGAGCATATATATTCTTCTTTGTAGAGGGTTTTTTAAAGGATGAAAATGCCCTCTTTAAACTAAAAAATTAGACTTGATTAAACTTAACAACAAATTAAAAATGGATTTATTACAAAAATAATTAAAATTATATCAACAATATTTAAACACTTTTTACCTCTATGAGCTTCATTTTAAGATTAATCTAAAGGTTAGGTACTTATGCCTCATCAAGAAGATTGATTATGAAAAAACTTACTATGGCAGTTGTAGCAGGTTCTTTTGCTTTATTAAGTGCAACAGCCTTTGCTTGTCCAAAAGGCACTCAGTTACAAGGCGGAACAGGTCCACACCACAAAGGTGGAAAATGTGTTGCTGTAGCAGGTAAACCCGCTCCCGCTAAAGAAAAAATGACCATGAAAACAGATAAAGAAGCAGCGAAGGCCAAATCAGCAACACATTCTTAAAGTTCTAAGTGAACAAAAAAGCGAGATTATAATCTCGCTTTTAATTTAGATGAATACACTCTTTTAACGTTTTGGATCAGTATTTCCTAAATTAGGATTTGCAATCGCATCTTTACATTGTGCTTTATCGCGCTCGTAATCCAGTTTTCTTTCTACAGCAGTTTTATTACCATCCAGAGTTTCACGCGCCCAGCTATCCAGTGAAGTCAATGCTTTACGACATAAAGCGTATTTTCCTTCTGTCACTGAATCCGTCATTTTCACGTTAATCCGCCAGTCTGTGCTTAATTTACGCAGTGGTTTACGGACTTTATCATCCAAATCTGCTTTCTGATTCTGGTATACATAATGATCGATCTGGTTAATTAATTTCCAGGCTTCATTTGCATAGGTCGTTGCATCATTGGTCAGTTTTGGCGCAGCTTTGATTTCAACCTTTTCTTGAGTATTTGTCTGGTTGTCATGACTGCAACCTACCAATAATATACTTACAAAAAGGCATGCAGTTAAACCAGAAGATTTTAGTGTTGAGTTGATCATCCACGGTTATCCGTCTGAATATTTCGGCACTATGCTAGTAAATTCCGATTCAATACTCAATGCCTGTTTGAAATTGATCTTTGCATACGGTTGAAATCATTGAATAGACTTTATCTTGTGGGGATAACTTCATTGACTTTATCAAGCACTTATTTTTCATAATTACAGTTACGTATCCAGGCCTAATATGTCTCAGATTAAAATTTATGCACATCAGCTCACCATTCAAAAATACAGGGCTCAACTTTCAAATGCGATTCATCAAGCACTCGTCGAAGCACTACACTACCCTGTAGAAAAATGTTTTCAGCGCTTTATCGTAATGGAACAAGACAATTATATTTATCCAAATGACCGAAGTCATTTTTATACCATTATTGAAATCTCAATGTTTACTGGTCGAAGTACCCAGAGCAAAAAGTTACTGATTAAAAAAATATATGACTATATTGAAGATAAAACTGACATTTCTCAGCAAGATATTGAAATCACTATTTTTGAAACGCCCAAAGAAAATTGGGGAATTAGAGGCAAAAATGCAGATGACTTGACTTTGAATTATCAAATTAACGTTTAAAGCTTTTGATAAGGTTTATTGCTTAAATCATTCAATCTATTAGACTATTTATTAAACAACAAAAGTCATTTTTTTATGTGAATGTAAGCTTAATTCATGCAAGAGTTCTGTTATGCTTAAGAACCTTACTTCTTGCATGGATGATTCGCATGAGCGTCACGATTGGTACTCCCCTTCAATCTTCTGCATTTAAAGTTTTATTATTAGGTTCGGGAGAGCTTGGAAAAGAGGTCGTCATTTCATTACAGCGCCTTGGGGTCGAAGTTCATGCGGCAGATCGCTACGATCATGCGCCAGCAATGCAAGTTGCACATTATTCATATACGCTTAATATGGCAGATCCTGTTGAGCTGAAAAAACTGATTGAAAGCATTCAACCTGATTTAATTGTTCCAGAAATTGAAGCAATTGCCACAGAAGTTTTAATTGAAGTTGAAAATAATAAACTTGCCACAGTCATTCCTTCTGCCAAAGCTGTAAATCTCACGATGAATCGTGAAGGTATTCGTCGCTTAGCTGCAGAAGAACTTGGTTTACCAACATCGGCATATCGTTTTGCCGACTCTTTAGAAAGCTTCCGAGCTGCGTGTGATGACATTGGTTACCCAAACTTTGTAAAACCTGTAATGTCTTCTTCTGGTAAAGGTCAGTCACGTGTCAAAAGTTTTGAAGAAGTTGATGCTGCTTGGGATTATGCACAAACTGGCGGGCGTGTGAAGCAAGGCAAGGTAATTGTTGAATCACAAATTGATTTTGATTTTGAAATTACTTTACTTACTGTACGTGCTAAAAACCCAGAAACAGGTGCAATTGAAACTCAGTATTGTGATCCGATTGGCCACCGTCAAGACGCTGGTGATTATGTTGAAAGCTGGCAACCGCAAGCGATGACAGATGCAGCACTTACAGAAGCAAAGCGTATCGCACATAAGGTTACTGTGGCACTGGGTGGTTGTGGTATTTTTGGTGTCGAACTCTTCATCAAAGGTGATCACGTGTGGTTTAGTGAGGTTTCTCCACGCCCACATGACACAGGTTTAGTGACTTTAGCATCTCAATTTCAAAGTGAATTTGAACTTCATGCACGCGCAATTCTAGGCTTACCAGTCAATACAACTCGTCATAGCGTGGCAGCAAGTGCTGTTATTTATGCGGGTGTAGATGCGGACAACCTCAGTTTCAGTCAGCTCAATCAAGCATTAGCGCATCCAGAAACTGATCTACGTTTATTTGGAAAACCAGAAGGCTTTAAAAGACGTCGTATGGGCGTAGCCACTGCACGAGCTGAAACTACCGATCAAGCTAGAGAATTAGCAACCCAAGCCGCTGAACACGTCCAAGTTATTGTTGCAAGTAATCAATAAACTGAGTATGAGACCATTTTTATGATTATAACTTCACCATTGCTCGACTACGTCACCAGTCATCAAGATATTAAAGCAATTAATCAATGGCGCGCCGATGTTGAGCAGCAGTTACAGGAGTTTTATGAAAATGGTTACTCCATACGGGATATTGTTCTAGCACGTTCAAATCTGATTGATGAAGCCTTAACTTTTCTTTGGAAACATGCAGGCTTGGATCAATCTGATCTTGGACTATTTGCTGTGGGTGGGTATGGCCGTCGCGAGATGCTGCCTTACTCAGATGTAGATATCATGATTTTATCTGAAAATGACATTAGCCCAGAGCATGAAAAACAAATCTCTGGGTTTATTTCATCACTTTGGGATGTTGGTAATTTTAAACCAGGAACCAGTGTACGCAGTATTCAAAACTGTGTCGAACAAGCCACCAATGATTTAACAGTAGCGACAACACTGATTGAGTCGCGGCTGATTACCGGTAATCCTGATTTGGCAAAGTGGCCGAGACGAATTGTTTCACAAACCTGGACAGACAAGACCTTTTTTGATGCAAAAATGGAAGAGCAGGCAAAACGTCATGCTCAACATAATAATACCGAAAGTAATTTAGAACCAGATATCAAAAATGCGCCTGGCGGCATTCGTGATATGAACCAAATTGGCTGGATTGCAAAACGCCATTTTAGAGTCAATCGTATTTATGATCTTGTGCATCTGGGTTTTATTACAGAATACGAATTAAAAGTACTCGAAGAAGCTGAAAGCTTTTTATGGGAAATTCGGCATCATTTGCATCTTTTAAGCAAGCGCGATGAAAATAGACTTTTATTTGATCATCAGCGTGAAATTGCAGCAAAATTCGGCTATACCCGCGCTGAAGGCCAGCCTGTAAATTTTGCAGTTGAACAGTTTATGAAGCGTTACTATCGCACTGCTCAGCAAGTTTCAACACTGAATGAAATGCTTTTGGCTTATTTTAACGAATCGGTTATTACACCACGTTTGCCAAACTACGAACGTAAAATTGAAGAAATCAATGAAAATTTTAAGCTTGTCGACGGCAAATTAGCAGTACAGCATCATAAAGTTTTCTCAGAAAATCCAAGCGCGATTTTAGAGCTATTTTATTTACTTGCGAACCACCCTGAAATTGAAGGGATTCGTGCTCGAACATTACGTTTGCTGATTATGGCAGCAAAAAGGATTGATCAGGAGTTTCGCGACAACCCAGCGCATCAAGCCTTATTTATGGCCATTATTCGTTCACCATACCGTTTATATGACACGCTCGTTGATATGAAACGTTACGGTATTCTGGGTAATTATATTCCAGCATTTGGTCAAATTATGGGCCTCATGCAATATGATTTATTTCACATCTATACTGTCGATGCTCATACCTTATTACTGATTCGTAATTTAAATCGCTTCAAAGAGCCCGAATTTGCACAGCACTTCCCTGTGGTTAGTTCAGTTTTCCAGCGTCTTGCACGTCGTGACATCGTTTATCTAGCCGCAATTTTTCATGATATTGCCAAAGGTCGTGGCGGAGATCACAGCGAACTTGGCGCCGAAGATGCAATCGAATTTTGTCGTGCACACGGTTTTACTGAACGTGAATGTAAGCTGGTTGCATGGTTAATTCATAATCACTTACTGATGTCTTTAACTGCTCAAAAGAAAGATATTTCTGATCCAGATGTCATTAAAGAATTTGCCGAAAAACTAGGCGACATGGAACATTTAGATTATCTGTATACACTTACTGTTGCCGATATTAATGCCACCAATCCAAAGCTTTGGAATACATGGCGCGCCTCTTTAATGCGTCAGCTTTATACCTATTCTAGAGATGTGATTCGCTCTGGACTTGGCCGCCCTGTCGACTATCAAATGCTGATTGAAGATACAAAATTTTCGGCAAGTGAAACTCTAGTGAATGAATTCTCATTAGATGCCGTAGAAAAGGTCTGGCAAGAACTCGGTGATGAATATTTTCTGAAAGAATCTGCCGATGAAATTGCATGGCATACCCGTGCTATTTTACAGCATGGTGATAATCCAGCACCAATCGTGTTATTACGCGCGCATCGTCAGTCTGCCCAAGATGCCGTACAGATCTTTATCTATACACAAGATAAACCCAATTTATTTGCCACAACTGTTGCAGTACTGGACCGGATGAACCTTGATGTTCAGGATGCACGTATTATTACTGCAACCAAGGCATTTAGCTTGGATACCTATGTGGTTCTAGATCGCTTTGGTACGCTTCTCACCGACCCAGAACGTGAACACACCGTCAAAGAAGCACTGATTAAAGCTCTCAGTCAATCTGATAAATATCCAGGTCTGATGCAACGACGTATCCCGCGTCAATTGCGTCATTTTGATATTGAAAATACCGTCGATATTACCTTAAACCCTGTGTTACAACAAAACATGGTAGAGATTTCCACACTGGATCAACCAGGGCTTCTGGCCAGAGTTGGAGGATTATTTATGATGCAAGGTCTGGATATCCATTCAGCTAAAATTGCTACACTGGGTGAACGCGCAGAAGATATTTTCTTTGTCACCAAAAAAGATGGTCAACCGATGACCACCGATGAAGCACATATTTTTTCTGCTCAATTAAAGCTAGCTTTAGATGAAGCATCTAATCAAATTGTTAGTCAACATTAATACTTTTCGTTACTGGTAACTGTTTAATGAACTCAAGCTTGTCTCTTTTACATCCCTATCCTTTTGAAAAATTGAATGTACTTTTCAAAGATGTCACGCCAGCAGATTTGCCATTAATTCCCCTTTCTATTGGCGAACCTAAGCACCCTGCGCCAGAATTTGTAAAACAGGCCATCATTGATAATTTTAATCACTTATCGACTTATCCAAATAGTAAGGGCTTACCTGAACTCCGTGAAAGTATTGCAAGATGGTTAACTCAGCGTTTTCAGCTTAATCATATTAGTTCCGAAGATCACATCTTGCCAGTTACAGGCACACGTGAAGGAATTTTCTCTTTTGTACAGGCACTGATTAATCGTGACGAAGCACCTTATGTCGTCATGCCAAATCCCTTTTACCAGATTTATGAAGGTGCAACTTTACTTGCGGGTGCAAAACCTTATTTTATCAATTGCACCGCAGAGAATGACTATTTAGGTGACTTTGATGCAGTGCCTTCGGAAGTATGGGAAAAGACTGCATTACTTTTTGTGTGTACTCCAGGCAACCCAACGGGTGCTGTACTTTCGAAAGAAAAGCTTAAAAAATTAATTCAATTGTCTGATCAATATAATTTTGTGATCGCATCAGATGAGTGCTATTCGGAATTATGGTTTGATCAAGCACCTGTTGGTTTATTAGAAGTGTGTGCTGAAATCGGACGCGATAATTATAAAAACTGTATCGTTTTTCATTCATTATCCAAGCGCTCTAACTTACCAGGTATGCGTTCTGGCTTTGTTGCAGGTGATGCTGAACTTTTAAAACCTTATTTAAAGTTCCGTACTTATCATGGTGCTGCAATGCCTGTACAACATCAACTTGCTTCGATTGCTGCATGGAATGATGAAGCACATGTTGAAGAAAATCGTCAGCAATACCGTGCTAAATTTAATTTGTTCCAGTCCGAACTGGGTCAGTTGATTCCTCTAAAAAAACCAGATGCTGGATTTTATTACTGGTTACACGTGGATAATGACGAAGCCTTTGCAAAAATGCTCATGGAAAAAGCACATATTAAGGTGCTACCAGGTCGCTACTTATCACGTGAAACAGAACAAGGCAATCCAGGTGAAAATCACGTGCGCATGGCATTGGTCGCAGATCTGGCGCAATGTGAACAGGTAGTTCAACGCTTGAAGAAAGTTCTTTAACAGCCCATATAAATTGGTTTTGTAGAAAATAAAGGCTCAGTTTCAACTGAGCCTCTATTTAAGTGGATTATCGAGAATTCGCTACAACAATTGAACCAATAATCCCTGTTGCAATAGCCACTAAAACATAGTCGCCATTAATCTTAAGCCAACGATGTCCACGCGGCGGCGCAGGTAGATCATGACGCTTCCAGTCACTTACATAGTGTTTGGAATTACTGCGATAATCACGTGGAACACGATCACCTTTTTTCCAATCTAAATGAGGACGAGGACCATTATCGTGGGCTGGCCCTCCCTGAGGTCCATCACGACGATCATCCATTCTATGCTGTTTCATATCATTCGGGCCTTGTGGTCCTTGTACAGCATGTCGCATTTCAGGATCACGATCATCAGGCGGAGCAGCAAAACTTGCCACACTACTTAAAAGTAAACTTGATGTAATAAACGCAATTGCTATTTTTTTAGTTAACATGATTAAACCTCGCAAATTTTGTATATTCATCTTACTGCTCAGACCATAAAAGAAAATGAAGACTATCTTTTTGCTTTGTTTATCGTTTGTGTCTAAACACACATTTTTACACATTACAAGTTAGAGAAATAACATTTAAATGTCCGCCTATTCTCATTTAAAAATCAAAACTTGCACTGAGCATAAATGTACGTGGCAATCCGGCAACCAAATAACCATTATTGGTATTGGAACTGCTATTGATATTGTCGTACAAACCTACCGATGCCCAATAGTTTTGATCAAAGACATTATTGATTTTGAAATTAAATGTGGTTGGCGTTTGCCCTAATTGAGTTTTGTAAATTGCCCCTAAATCGAGCGTAGTCCAGTCTTTCACCTTAAATGTGTTGTCTAGGCTTGCATAACTTGATCCGGTATAAACCAGTTGGGCATTAAGCGAAATATCTGCTGCAATGGGTAGTTTCCAGTCCGCTCCAATGTTAGCCTGAAACTTAGGTACACCCACCTCATCCTTTGAATCATAAGCAATCGACCCAGTATTTTCTTGTTTAGCATGCATCCATGTTGCACCGCCTAATACAGTAATTGCATCGGTAAGTTTGCCATAAGCATTAAGTTCAACACCTCGATGAACATATTCACCTGCATCACTAAATACCTGATTTTGAATAACAGCACGCTGTTTGTTGATATCAAATAGACTCAAACTTGCACCGAAAGTTCCATTTTCATACTTTGTTCCAATTTCTTTTTGTTTTGCAACAAATGGCTTTAATGTAGTTGTGGTGCCATTATTGGTATTACTTAAACCCTTGGCCAACGACTCAATGTAATTACCATACACCGAAATTTCTGGTGTTAACTTGTATGAAACACCTAATACTGGTGTAAATTTGCTTTCATCATAGGCGGTTTTTTCCCCATTATTATACGCATAATTATCTTGCATAATCGTTTGATATCGCCCACCAAACATTAGATTAAGTCGATCATCAAGTGCCTTTAGGTTGTCTCCAATTGCAATACTTCTTAACCGTGTACGTGTCGTCAGTTTGGGTGAATTCAACTCATTTCCAGAATATACAGGCGATGTTGCAAGTGGCTGATCGTATTGCACTGGCATATATAAGTTGTTGGTATATTGATTCGCAAAATCCATAATGTAGGCATTACGGGAATTCAATTGAAATGCCGATGCTGCAAGTACGAATTGATGCGATATGTCGCCAGTATTCAGTTTGGTACGCAGACCGATTTCTCCTGTATTGACCATATCTACCCGAGCATTGTCAAACCGATAAAATGTGCTATCACCCGTACTTGCATTACTCAGTGTAAGATTAGCTAAGCTATTACGCTCTTCACCATGACGAAAACCATAGGCTGCATAGGCAGTAACAGCATCAGTCAGATCATATTCTGCACGGTAACTTCCAAAATAATTTTCTTCATTTGAATAAGTCCATTTTTGCGCATAATTACTTGATGCTTTAACCGCAGAAGGCACACTCGTTATAGCAGCACCTAATGTTACATTGGGTCTAGTCGCCTCTAGTCTATTATTGCTATATCCCATATCGCCCGATAGACGCAAACGCCCACCTCGATAGTCTAGCCCTATCGCAGTCAAACCTAACGTATTTTTTTCATGATCAACCGCGGTATGACCACCATGATAAGCCGTATTGACTCGCACACCAAACTGTTGATCCTCTCCAAAACGTCGGGCTACATCGCTAGCAACATACCCTCCATTAAAATCGGTTCCTAACGTGACACGATTTAAAGGCTCATTTCCAGCACGTTTAGGCAACAGATTTATTGCACCCCCAATACCACCACTACTTGGCATCGCCCCATTTAAAAATGAAGAAGCGCCTTTCAATAATTCCACACGTTCGAACAGTTCAGTCGGTATGTACTGACGAGGTAAAATAGAATACAAACCATTGTAAGCAGTATCATCTGAGCCAAGATTAAAACCACGAATATAATAATTTTCTTGAAAATTTCCAAAGCCACGCCCCACCCGTACACTTGGATCGGCTTTAAGTACATCACCAACACTCTTTGCTTGACGCTCTTGGATGTATTGATTGGTGTAGCTACTCAAATTAAATGATGTATCCAAATTTTTTTGATTTCCAAAAATACCAATTCGCCCTCCCGATGCAACCTGACCTCCTGCATAAGCCTCCATGAGACCATCTGCCGATGCATCTGCACTTGCGACCACGCGGATGGTTTCAAGTACTGTGACAGTTGTGGAGTTTTGTTGAGATTCATCTAGTGAAGCTTGTGCTTCAGCATGAATAATTTGCGTACCAGATACACAGGCCATGAGCATGACCAAAGGTTTGATTTTTCGCATAGCTGACTCAGGGAGAGAAATTACACAAATACTAAATGAGAATAATAATAATTAAAAGAATGATTATTAAATAAAATACATTCTCATATTCTCTAACCATGCTGCTAATGATTGTGATTGTTGGAGCACAAACCCTCAACCTGAAAAAATAGAATCATGCATAACCAATTAAAAGTATTGAAAAGATGCAAAATGCCCCACCTGAGACATAATATAATCTACAAGAATTCCGTTGTAAAAACTGCATTGACTTATTGAATGTCAGAATACGAACCAGAAACAGATTCCAACCCAGAATCACCATCCAGATTGAAATTGAAAGTTTTTCATACCAATTAAATTTTTCAGCAATTAAAACACTCAAGCTACTGTAAAATAATATATTTTTTGGATTAAAAATACTGGATTGAACACCTTTGATTAAATGCAATTTTCCTTTGCAGATGTTTGAGTCATTTGCATGTGTCAAATTCAATGGTGATTTGGCATAACGGATGCATAAACAAGAAAGATAGAGTAAATATAAAATACCGATCCACTTGATGACTATTAGCACATTTTTGTCGCTGCTGATCAGTAGTTGTAATCCAATAAATACGAAAGCAATAATGGCTGCATTTCCAAACGCTATTCCGCAACAAACTCTGACGGCAGCATGCTTATCTGATTTGATCAAGGTCGTTAAAATCAGAAAAAAATCTGGGCCTGGCGAAAGTAAGGCAATAAAATGAGTAACTGCAATCGCAACAAATAGTTCCATGCTCGGCGTCCCTTATAAATGAAAGCATGAGCATAAGAAAACCTGAATGATTACTCTTGTATAAAATTGCGCGAAAAATGCTGTTGATAGTCTTTCGGTGAAATACCCGTCAAACTTTTAAATACACGATAAAAATGACTTTGATCAACAAAACCGAGATCATAGGCAATATGAATAATGGCTTTACCTTTTTTTAAAAGCTCACGTGCTTGATTGACTCGCATATTAAGCTGAAAAGCATGAGGCGTAAGACCGAAGTTTTTCTTAAAAAGCCTGATAATAGCGTAGCGACTGATTCCACCATATCGAGAAAGCTGCTCCAAAGAAATAAAATCGTCATGTTGGAGCAAAATTTCTAGCAGTTTACTGAGCAAATTCGTCGAATTTTTTTTGTCATTTAAATACTTCAATTGTAAGGATGGAAAAATAATCTGATTTAATGTTTCTATCAAAAGCTGTTCTTTTTCTAATATGGTTCGTTCACTATCAAATAGCATTGTATTTAAGTGACTAAAATGCTGATAAATTTTAGGATGATGAATAATTTCTGGTTTTAACTCTGGAATTTGGCTGCCAAAACTTTCTGCAACAGTTTCCTCAAAAAACTGTTTTACCCAGTTTAATTCAAGATGCATCATCTGGTAACTCCAAGTCTGGTTAGGCAATGGATTACAAGAATGTTCAAGATAAGCAGGAATGCTTACCACTGTACCCGCACTAATTTCCATATTTGTATGCAAATAGCTACTAAAATAGCTTTTACCAGAATCTACAGCACCAATTGAGAATGTTGGATGACTATGTGCTTTATAACAAATACGACTCATACATGCCCTACGTGTTTCCACATAAGGCATACGAGGATCGGTCCAAAACTGATTTGATAAATGAGTCATTGTACTTATAGAATTAGATGTATAAATAGCGACTCAGTTATGCCAATGCTTTCTCGATATCTTCTTCCAGACTCTCAGGTTTGGTGGTTGGCGCATATCGATTCAACACTTTTCCGTCGCGTCCGACCAAGAACTTGGTGAAATTCCATTTGATATTTTCACTTCCCAAAATCCCCTTTGCTTCACGAGTCAAATAACGAAATATCGCATGCGCTTCAGGACCTTTTACGTCCACTTTGGCAAACATAGGAAAGCTCACACCATAATTACGCTGGCAAAAAGCACCGATTTCGTTATTGCTTCCTGGGTCTTGTCCTCCAAATTGATTACACGGAAAGCCCAGAACCTCAAACCCACGATCTTTATATTTTTCGTATATTTTTTCCAGACCCGCAAATTGGGGAGTAAACCCGCATTTGCTGGCTGTATTGACAATCAAAAGTACTTTCCCCTGATAATCGGCTAGTGATTTTGTATCACCTTCTAATAGCTCAGCTTCAAATTGGTAAAGGTTAGTCATGGATAAGTTTCCTCATCATTCTTTTCATCGGTTTTTAGTTGTAATGATGCCGAATTGACACAATAGCGTAATCCCGTCGGCTGCGGTCCATCTTCAAAAACATGCCCTAAATGAGCATCACAGTGATGACAAACAATTTCTGTTCTCACCATTCCATGTGAAAAATCATCGTGTTCCTCTATTGCTGTGGTATTAATCGGTTTGTAAAAGCTTGGCCATCCGCAACCACTATCGTATTTACTGATTGAAGAGAACAACTCAGTGCCACAACAGCGACATACATAGGTTCCTGATTGCTTAGTATTCCAGTATTGTCCTGTAAATGCAGGTTCAGTACCTTTCTGCCTAGTGATTCGGTACTCTTCTGGTGATAACTCTCTTTGCCATTCTCTTTCTGTTTTATTGAGCTTTCCCATAATGATTTCCCTGTCTATTTTGCTGTTTAAAATAGGATAATCCTATATTTACGTCATTCAATCTAAAATTTCTAGTGTTTCATTCACAATTTACAAAAACACTTATACTTTATAAAAAAGCAAAAAGAAAGCAATAAACCAAAACCAGGTAAGCATTAATTATTATTAGCATGCTTCTACGTAAGCAAAAAAAATGTTATGCTTCTGGCTATTCTTGCTCAGGATTAAAAAATGTCGCAGAAAAAAAGCGTTATTTTTAAAAACCTACTCCCTGTGATTAAACAATATCAACAGGCTGGATTCACGCATGAAAAAATTGTTGCTTTACTCAAAGACCAACATGATCTTGATCTTGTAACAACTGAAACATTTAAAAGCTATTTATATCGTTATGCAAAAGTGACCCCCACTCCATCCGAGAGCCTCAAAATGACGAACACAATTCAAACCCCACGAGAAATTAAAAAATCTTCTAAGCTCGAGCATGTATGCTACGACATTCGTGGACCTGTGTTACGAGCGGCCAATGAAATGGAAGAACAAGGTCATAAAATTATTAAACTTAATATTGGCAACCCTGCGCCATTTGGTTTCGAAGCACCTCAAGAAATTATTAATGATGTCGCATTAAATCTACCTAACGCGATTGGTTACACTGACTCCAAAGGTATCTTCCCTGCACGTAAAGCCATTTGCCAGTATTATCAGCAAAAAGGTATTCGCGATATGCACGTCAATGATGTGTATGTTGGAAACGGGGTATCCGAACTGATTGTCATGGCCATGCAAGGTTTGCTAAATGATGGCGATGAAATGCTGGTTCCAATGCCAGATTATCCACTCTGGACAGCAGCAGTAAATTTATCTGGTGGTACAGCAATTCACTATAAATGTGATGAAGAAAATAGCTGGTATCCAGATATTGTCGATATGGAAAGCAAAATAACGCCTAATACTCGTGGTATTGTGGTGATTAATCCAAATAATCCAACAGGTTCGGTTTATCCAAGACACGTGCTCCAGCAAATTGTAGCTTTAGCTAAAAAGCACGATCTGATTTTATTTGCCGATGAAATCTATGACAAGATTATTTACGATGGAATTGAACACGTAGCACTTGCCTCTCTTGCAGGCGATCAACTCTGTATTTCCTTTAATGGTTTATCAAAATCTTATCGTGTTGCAGGTTATCGTTCAGGCTGGATGGCGATTACAGGTGATAAATCACGTGCTAAAGATTACATCGAAGGTCTGGATATGCTGGCATCCATGCGCCTATGTGCCAACCATCAAGCACAATATGCGATTCAAACGGCTTTAGGCGGTTATCAGTCGATTAATGACTTGATTCGTCCAAGCGGACGTTTATACGAGCAACGCAATATTGCATGGGAAATGCTTAATGAAATACACGGCGTCAGTTGTGTAAAACCTGAGGGTGCCATGTATTGCTTTCCAAAACTAGATCCGAATATTTATCAGGTCGAGGATGATGAACAGTTGATGCTGGATTTCTTACGTGCAGAGAAAGTGCTTCTGGTACAAGGAACAGGATTTAACTGGCCAACGCATGATCACTTCCGCTTGGTCTTCTTACCAGCAGAGAATGAGCTTCGAGAAGCAATTACACGATTATCACGCTTTCTCGCAACGCGCCGTTAATTAAGAAAATTTAAAGCAATGTCCTGCTTAGACATTGCTTTTTTCATTTTATTCGTTATACCCTCCCCACAAATAAAAGCGCACCAAGATAAAGCAAAACTTTTATAATGGTTTCATTTCAGACCGTTTTACCTATAAAACTCCTCTATTTACCTATTTAACTAAACAAACTCTTCAAAATTTCTCCTATTTAATTTGGTCGAAATAAGTAAAATGATGGCTGAGTCCGTTAATTAAAATTAAAAAATAAATTGCCAATGATTTAACTGATCAAAATTCAAATAATAAATCAAATGTCTGGCATAGACATTGCTTTTCGATGGAAGACTAAAACACAGGATTGTCATAAATGATTCATAAAGCTGTTAAATCATTCGGTTTAGGGTTAACACTACTTGCTGCCTCAGTTTCACTCTATGCAAAAAATAACGTCGTTGTAGTCGCAACAGGTGGAACAATTGCCGGTGCCGGTGCCAGCTCGACCAACAGTGCAACCTATACTGCAGCAAAAGTACCAGTCGATGCACTGATCAATGCAGTACCTCAAATCAAAGATTTGGCCAATGTAAGCGGCATTCAAGCTTTACAAATCGCGTCTGAAAGTATTACTGACAAAGAATTATTATCTCTTGCCCGCCAAGTTAATGATCTTGTTAAAAAACCATCTGTAAATGGTGTTGTGATTACACATGGTACAGATACGCTTGAAGAAACAGCTTTCTTTTTAAATCTTGTGATTCATACGGATAAACCAATTGTTCTGGTTGGTTCTATGCGCCCATCAACAGCACTTTCAGCAGATGGCCCACTTAACCTTTATAGTGCGGTTGCGCTTGCTGCTTCAGATGAAGCAAAAAATAAAGGCGTGATGGTATTGATGAATGATTCAATCTTTGCAGCACGTGATGTCACCAAAGGAATCAACATCCATACCAATGCATTTGTAAGTCAATGGGGAGAACTCGGTACGCTGGTTGAAGGTAAACCTTACTGGTTTAGAAGCTCAGTCAAACGCCATACCAATGCGTCTGAGTTTAATATTGAAAATATCAAAGGCGACCAACTTCCTCTCGTTCAAATCGTATATGGTTCAGACTCCATGATTCCTGATGCGTATCTTGCCTATGCCAAGGCAGGCGCTAAAGCGATTATCAATGCTGGTACAGGTAATGGCTCTGTAGGTAACTATATTGTGCCTACATTAAAGAAATTACATGATGAACAAGGGATTCAAATCATCCGCTCATCACGTGTACCGCAAGGTTTCGTATTGCGTAATGCCGAACAGCCTGATGATCAATATGGCTGGGTGGTTGCACATGATTTAAATCCACAAAAAGCACGTCTGCTTGCTGCTTTAGCACTGACAAAAACCAATGATGCCAAAGAAATCCAGCGTATGTTCTGGCAATATTAATTCTTAAGTTCCAAACAAAAAGCCGATGTATTTACATCGGCTTTTTGTTTTTATTGCTCTGAATCAGGTTTTGTTGCAAAAATATTAGACAACGGTCTTAGACAGAGCATGTTAGAATAATCGGCGGTCGTGTTAAGGATTGATTTATGCAGTTTGTTCATCTTGGTATTCATACAGAGTTTTCGATTACAGAATCGATTGTGCGTATACCTGATCTTATTAAAGCTGCTGTTCAAGATGATATGCCAGCTTTGGCATTGACAGATCTATCCAATTTACATGCGGCCGTGAAGTTTTACACTTCTTGTCTCAAAAAAGGGATTAAACCAATTTTGGGGAGTGTGGTCAGATTAAATGATCCTGAGCATCGTATCACTTTGCTTGCCATGACCAATGATGGTTGGAAAGGCCTGACTGAAATTGTGTCACGTGGGCATATTGAAGGACAACAACTGAGCATTCCTTGTGTGCAAAAAGAATGGATTCTGGAGCAACATCAAGACATTATTGTATTACTTGGCCAGCATAGTGATGTTGGCAAAATGCTCTGCTCTTCTAACCCCCAAAAAGCAGAACCATTGCTTCAAGCGTGGCAAGAGAAATTTGGAAATCGGGTTTATATTGCTCTCACACGCACACAACGCGCGGGTGAAGAAGATTACATGGTTGAAGCTGTCAAACTCGCAGCAAAATATAATATTGGTGTCGTCGCGCACAACGATGTACATTTTATAGAACGTGATGATTTTGATGCTCACGAAGCCCGCGTGTGTATCGCAGATGGTTATGTACTTGCAGATCACCGTCGCCCACGCATTTATAGCTCTGAACAATACTTCAAAACCGCATCTGAAATGGAAGAATTGTTTTCTGACATTCCGAGCGCCATAGAAAATACCTATTATATTGCACAGCGTTGTAACGTTAGTCTGCAATTAGGGACTTACTTTTTACCAGATTATCCAATTCCAGATGGTTTCACCATCGATACCTATTTTGAACATTTATCTAAAGAAGGTTTAGAAGAACGTCTCAATCATTTATATCCAATTGAAACACGTGATCAAGACTGGCCTGAAATCCGTAAACCCTATGACGAACGTATCGAGTATGAAGTCGGAATTATTCTTAAAATGGGATTTCCTGGCTATTTCTTAATCGTCATGGACTTTATTCAATGGGCCAAAAGTAATGGTGTCCCTGTTGGTCCTGGACGTGGTTCGGGTGCAGGCTCATTGGTTGCCTATAGCCTTAAGATTACAGACCTTGATCCACTCCGTTACGATCTACTTTTTGAACGTTTCCTGAATCCTGAACGTGTTTCGATGCCCGATTTTGATGTCGATTTCTGTATTGCAGGTCGTGACCGAGTCATTGACTATGTGTCGCGCACATATGGTCGCGAAGCAGTATCACAAATCGCGACTTTTGGTACCATGGCAGCAAAAGGTGCCATTCGAGATGTAGCACGGGTATTGGGTAAATCTTACGGCCTTGCCGATCGTATCTCCAAAATGGTGCCAACCAAACCTCTGGGTGTCGATTTAAAGCAAGCGATTGAAATGGAGCCACAGCTCAAGGATATCGTAACCAATCCATCCAATCCAGATAATGATGATGCGGCCGAAATCTGGGAAATGGCGCTCAAACTTGAAGGAATTACTCGTAATACGGGTAAACATGCGGGCGGTGTCGTCATTGCGCCAGGTAAAATTACCGATTATTCGGCAGTACTGTGTGATGCAGATGGTACCAACCGCGTAGCTCAATATGATAAAGATGACGTAGAAGCTGCTGGTCTGGTTAAGTTTGACTTTTTGGGTCTGCGAAACTTAACCGTGATTGAAGATGCTGTTCAAAATATTAATAAAAGAATTCAGTCTGAAATACCATTAGATATTGCCAATGTTCCACTTGACGACAAAGATGCCTATTTAGTCTTTGCAGATGCCAACACTACCGCGGTATTCCAGTTTGAATCCGTGGGTATGAAAAAGATGCTTAAAGAAGCACGCCCAAGTAAATTCGAAGAAATTATTGCCTTTGTATCTTTATACCGCCCTGGCCCAATGGATCTGATTCCAGACTTTATTCATCGTATGCATGGGGGTGAGTTTGAATATCTGCATCCATTGCTCGAAAGTGTGCTCGAACCAACCTACGGGATTATGGTTTATCAGGAACAGGTGATGCAGGCAGCGCAGTTCTGTGCGGGATATACGCTCGGTGGTGCAGACTTACTTCGCCGTGCAATGGGTAAAAAGAAACCTGAAGAAATGGTCAAGCAGCGCCAAATCTTCATCAAGGGTGCAGCAGAAAAAGAGATCGACGAAGCAACAGCCAATCATATCTTCGACTATATGGAAAAATTTGCAGGCTATGGCTTTAACAAATCGCATGCTGCTGCTTATGCACTTGTTGCCTATCATACTGCATGGCTCAAAGCACACTATCCTGCCGAATTTATGGCCGCCGTATTATCGTCAGAAATGCAAAATACGGACAGTATTGTCTTTTTAATTGATGACTGCCGTAATAATGCACTTGAGGTTTTGCCACCTTCTGTCAATATGTCGTTGTACCACTTCCATGCCAGTGACGAGCGTACAATTGTTTACGGCTTAGGTGCAATTAAAGGTGTGGGAGAACAAGCCATGCAATCTGTGATCGATTCACGGATCAAAAATGGCCCTTACACAGACTTATTTGATTTTTGTCATCGTATCGATCTTAAAAAAATCAACAAACGAACCCTTGAAGCGCTTATTCGCGCTGGAGCACTTGATTGTTTACAAATCGAACGCTCTAGCTTAATGGCACAGTTACCCGAAGCGGTACAAGCGGCCGAACAAGCGCGGCAAAATCGTGAAACAGGAATTATGGATCTGTTTGGTGAAGTTGAAGAAGTTCAACGTAAACCTGCCAAGCCTGTCAAACCCTGGTCAGATGAAGTCCGACTCAAAGGCGAAAAAGACACATTAGGACTTTACCTTACAGGTCATCCAATTGATGTTTATCGTCCTGAACTGAAATCATTTATTCCAGCAAAACTCAATGAAGTGACCCCAACACGCCGTGGTGTCACGACTGTGTTTGCTGGCTTAGTTTTAGATGTTGCCAACTTTCCAAATCGTATGGTAATAACGCTGGATGATGGTACTGCGCGAATTGAAGTAAGCTGTAATCACGAACGTTTTCAGCGATTCAAAGACATCGTGGTGGTAGAACAGGTCGTCGTTATTGAGGGTGAAATCTACGAACGCGAAGGCTTTGATCGTCCAATGGCTCGTTTAAGTAAAGCTTTTAGCTTAAATGAAATTCGTCAAAAGCGTGCAAACCATATTCGTATTCAACCTGCCGAAGAACAAATATCTAAAACATTGGCTCATGATTTACAAAATATTATTTTGCCCTTTTGTAATGTCGATATGTGCCAACATATTCCAGTCATGCTGACACTCGAACAGCCCTATGCAACGGCAGAAGTTCATCTTGGACAAAACTGGAAAGTCGCGCCATTAGACGAATTATTAATCAAGCTGCGTGATTACTTTGGTAAAGATGCAATCTATATCGAATATCAAGTCAAATCCAAAGCAGCCAAAGCGGCTGAACCCGTTCGTAGCGCACCGTTAAGCCCACCTCCGCAAGATATCTCGATGGATGAAGCTATGGATTTATATCAGGCCGAAGTCTCACAATACTCTTAAGTTTTGATTTGGATAATTTATGAATACTGCTGACAATGCGTCAATCAATGAATATTTGACGCATGTACGAATTGTAATGGTAAATACGACACTGCCTGCAAATATCGGTAGCGCATTACGTGCGATGAAAACGATGGGACTATCTCAACTGGTTCTGGTTGCACCTAAAACTTACCCTCATCCTGATATTGATGCGCTGGCCGCAGGTGCGCAAGACCTGGTTGAAAAGATTAAAATTGTAGATACGCTAGAACAAGCCATTCAGGATTGTCATATTGTATTTGGTACAAGTGCTCGAAGCCGTACTATTCCCTGGCCACTACTCGATGCGCGGCCTGCAGCAGAACTTTCAATGGATGCTGTTATCACTAGACAGCAAGAAATTGCAATTGTGTTTGGTCGTGAAGATCGTGGACTGACCAACGAAGAACTTGCCTTAGCTAATTATCACCTGACCATCCCTGTCAATACAGATTATGGTGTACTCAATGTCGCCCAAGCGATTCAAGTCATTTGTTATGAAATGAGAATGGCAACTCTTGCCCAAGTACAAAATGATCAGGCATCTTCTGATTCTCAAAAAATGCAGGTAACTGAAAAAATCGAGATGGATTGGGATGAACCTCTGGTTAATCATCAGCAAATGGAAGAGTTCTATCCACATCTTGAAAAAATGTTAGTCGATATAGAGTTTCTTGATCCTCAAAATCCAAGATTATTACCATTAAGACTTCGTCGACTATTTGGTCGTGCACAATTAGATCGAATGGAATACCATTTGCTGCGAGGCATTTTCAGTCGAGTTCAAGCACTCAGTCATGGAAAATGGAAAAAAACAGCTCTGGACAAGGAGGAACAGTCAGATGTTTAAACAGTTAAAAGAAGATATTCAGGCCGTTTTTGCTCGTGATCCTGCTGCTCGCAATACGCTGGAGGTGTTGACAACATATCCAGGTATTCATGCGCTGATTATGCACCGAATGGCCCATGAACTATGGAATAAGGACTTTAAAGGGACTGCTCGAGCATTATCATCATTCAGTCGTTTTGCAACGGGTATTGAAATTCATCCTGGCGCAAAGATTGGTCGTCGCTTTTTTATTGATCATGGCATGGGTGTCGTTATTGGTGAAACTGCTGAAATTGGGGACGACGTCACGCTGTATCATGGTGTCACGCTTGGTGGGACCACCTGGAATACAGGTAAACGCCATCCTACGCTTGAAGATGGTGTCGTCATCGGTGCTGGTGCAAAGATTTTAGGTCCTTTTACCATTGGTAAAGGTGCAAAAATTGGTTCAAATGCAGTGGTGACGAAAGCTGTACCTGCAGGTGTAACGGCTGTAGGTAGTGCAGCACGATTCATTTATAAAAATATCGAAAAAAATGAAGATGAGATCCGTAGAGAAAATTATGCTCAGAGCATTGGTTTTCAGCCTTATGCCACCACACGAGACCAAGCAGATCCTATTCTGGAAGGCATGAAAGTTTTACTTGATCGATTACAACAAAATGAAGTTCGTATGAACACTTTATGCCAGAGACTATCTTCTTTGGATCCTAGCTTTAACAAGCAAAATTACGATCAACAACCTTTTAGTCAAGAAGAACTCAAAATTATTGAAGAAGTCCGCCGAGAATGCGAAGCACAAACGCATACGGACAAAGCCTGAACATTTAGTTTAATACTGTAACACGCTACTCATTGCATGTTTGTCACGGTTTTTTTAGACTGGCACGACAAACATGCTTTTTTTATTCATACAACAATTTACGGATGACTCTATGATGCTTAAGCCTTTGGCATATACCATGTTAGCAGCTTCAATTTTGACCGCATGTAGTCCACTTCCTGTCAAACACCCTAAGCAGCAGACCGTTCAACCCTTTGTTTTTACAGAACCTGATATTTCTCCACCATTTTATGCACTGAATCCATTTAACTACGATGCACCTCCAGCTTTTGAAGTGGCTTTAAAAGAAGCTGCGGCTCAGCCAGTCACCAAAATGGTGGTGAAGCGTCAGGATAATCCAAATGAAACCATGGTACTTGATACCAATAAATTGATTATTCCAACAATCAACAATAATGCCCGTGCAATGAAATATGCAGTACTTGCTGGGGATAATGAGCTTGATGTGACTGAAATAGATGACTTTCTCACCATGGTTGAAGGTAAAGCACGTCATTATCCACCCCGCTTTACAGATCGTCAGGAAAGACGTGGTTTTGAAGGCAAACTAAAACAAGTTTCACAACAATTAGATACGCTCGCTGCAAATCCAAATGCATCTTTCGATGTTTTAATTCGTGCATTCAAAGCCAGTGTACTTGGCCGCAATCTTGATTTAGGTTCTGCTTATACCACCAAATCTTTAACTTATGCTCAACGCCTGCTTAAAATGAATCCAAATGATGCAGAGGCAAATTTCTGGTTCGGTTTTGGTTTATCTGAAGGTGGTGGTCAGCGTGAAGCAATGCCTTACCTTGAAAAAGCAATGAAAGGTGGTGTGCAAGAAGCGTATCTGGTTTCTGCAAATAACTACATTGCAATGGAACAGAAAAAGAATGCAATTCAGACGCTGAAAAACTACAAAATCAAGTATCCTGATGAAGCACAAGTTGCAGATCGATTAATTCAGGAAGTTGAAAAGCAAGGCCGTTGGAATGTTTGGCAAGTGATGAATAATCCAGCAATTGCACCGAAATAATGAGTACGATATAAAATAATAAATAGGCTGTTTAGACGGCCTATTTTTTTGTTAGTTTTATTTTAACTAAATTGAAAATCACTGCAAATCACGTATTATCATGGCTCATTACCCCGTTTACCTATGACTATGATAGACAACAGAAAAACAAAGAAAATTATCTATGCTTGTTCAGTCGTTTTAGTTGTATCCTTAACTGGCTGCCAAGTCGTGAGCGTAAAACAGCAAGCACTGAATGTAACAATTGCAAATGAACGTAATAGCGTTTTGATGCAAGATCAGCTGAGTGAAGCAAGTTTAAATGTTCTGTCGATGTCGGGACGTGAAGCAAAAGTTTGTACGTCAGATCCAGATCAGTGTATTGCAGAACTTAAAAGCATTCCTCAAATTGGAGATGAACAGTTTTTATCTACTGCAAGCGAAATGTATCTTGCAAAAGCCATGTTACTCGAAAAATCCTCCGAATGTAATATCAGCCGTTTAGCTAAATATAAATCTGAGCAACATCAACAAGCATCTCAACAAATATATAATGACTGCTTAGATCAACAGATGAACATGCTCGATAAAAGTATACGTTATAGTTATGCCTATTTGTTTGAAACCAAACGTCAACCTAAAGATCGTATCTTTGATAACCGACAGGTTCAAATTCGTGACTTTTACAATCAAGCAATTGCAAAGCTTGTCACCACCTATGCCGCACGAAATCCAGATACTCAGGTTCAGGAAACCATTCAGGTGGGCGATAATACCTATCAGGTTAATTTAGATAACTACAAACAGCTTGCTCATCAAAAACTTGAGAAATTTATTTCAAGTTATAATCTGAATTTTTCAGGATTACGCACCATTAACCGCCGCGATGGTTTCGGATCCGAGTTTGTTGCCGTCTTTCCAGCTTCAAAATATCCACAAAATACAAAATATATTCTTGATCCGCTTAATTATAGTTATAAAAATGGACAAAATCCGAATATACATAAAGCAAGATATTTAGCCGCAACGATTGTGGCACAACCCAAACAAGCATCCTCACTCGCAGATATATTGGGTCGTGCCCCATTTGAAATAAAAATATACGACCCCTATCGCACCGAGAATATCGATGTTGATGGAAAAAACTATCCATTAGCAGCCAACTACTCTGCACCTTATGGATTATGGCTTGCCGAAAATAATTTGGGGGTTTCAGCTTATTTGAGTCTCATTGATCGAGATCAGAGGCTCATGATGCCACATCTTTATATGCTTGAACCGTATAATCCGCAGAAAAAAGTCATCGTTCTGGTTCATGGTTTAGCCAGCAGTCCAGAAGCATGGATCGCGCTAACCAATGATATTATGGGCGACAATATATTACGTGAACATTATCAGGTCTGGCAGGTATTTTACTCGACCAATATGCCAATTTTAGAGAGTCGCTTTCAGATTTATGCACTGCTAAAACAAGCGTTTGATTCACTTAATCCAAATGATCCCGCAGATCATAATGCCGTTCTCATTGGTCACAGTATGGGAGGCATTATCAGTCGTTTACTGGTTAGTCAGGCAGATATCTCACAAAAAGCCTTTTCACTTGTAAGTCCATACCAGCAAGCTCAATTAAAGAAACAGCCCATGGTATATCAACGTCTGAAAATTCAACCCATTCCTAATTTTGATCGTGCAATATTTATGTCTGCGCCTCATCACGGTACAGATTTTGCTGATTTATGGTTTACACGAGCAGCCCGCAAAATCATTAAGCTGCCTGGTGCATTTTTAGGTGCAATTACCGATACCGTTACTAATGAAAACATCGATGCAAAAGATCTATTACTTAGAATAGATCAGGGTCTCATTCAAAATGGACCGAGTGATTTAAGTTATAAATCAAAATTTATTGAATTAACCAAAAATATTAATCCACCTTCTGGCTTTGTTTTTCACTCAATTATCGGAAATAATACCAAAAGTGATGATCCAGAGAAGATTACCGATGGCATCGTGCCATACAAAAGTGCTCACCTAGAAGGCTCTGCCTCTGAAAAGATCATTCAAGGAGGCCACTCTATACAGGAAACACCTCAGGCAGTTTTAGAGTTACGCCGAATCCTACGTTTACATTTAAAAGAACATCAAATCCAATAAATGTAAACGTTTTAACATTCGCATGTAAAAAATTAAGTTATTGATGTTTATAACACTCATCAAGTGCTAACTCATAATAAGCTAGACCATCCTGTGCAGCCTGAAATGCTTTTTCTTGAATTTCAGGTTTGCCCTCTCCCAGCCTTTTGATCAACTCCATTGCCTCATAAGGATGAATATCATCATAATGCGCATGTGCACGCAACCAAGCAAGGGAGCGTTTATTTATACTGACTTCAGGGTGATCAATATAGGCATTGATACCTTTATAAACTTGAATAGACCAGTCGCCTGTTGCCCATTCAATTGCCAGATTTGTTGCAGCCAGACACTCGGCAAGTGAGCCTTTGGTATTGATATTCCAAAGAAAATGATTAACTGCATCCATCGCTACAGGTGGCCTCACACGATCTAGTTCCTCGACTGTTAAGCCAAAGCCACCAGCCCAGTCTCGGTACCAATTGAGATGTCTTTCTTCAACTTTTATATTTTGTATTAACCAGTTTCGTGTTTCAGTTACACCTGCTTCGGTAAAGTCAGTTGCTTTTGACAAAGCCAAGGCCATATATGAAGGAAAATGTGCGACCAATGGATAAAAATTGAGTAAAGCACTACGGAAGCATTTGAGATTCAGGCGACCATTCGCCATATCCTGAAATAAAGGATGCTGCCCTACACGATCTTTTGCAGGAATGAGCTCATCCCAAAATTGTTGTGCCCAGGGACTGTGTGGCGTAATCTTTAAGTCTGTTCCTTCTAATAACGCACTCATGGCAATAATCCTATAACTGTTTGATTCAAACAATTGATCAATGTAATATTCTTAATAATACAATACATATTTCCTTGAAAAATACTTCATTTTTTAATAATTTTCTAGATATGACCAATGTTTTTATGTGATGAAAATCACATTTTATGAATTTATTTTTATAAAATTATTGATTAAAAAATCGAATTACTTTGTTTATTAAAAATAATATATGAGATAAGACACAAATAAAGCGATCAAAATATTCATAAAAATAAAAAAACGCTTATTAGTTATCTTTTTTTAATAAAACAACAATTCAATTAACATATTTAATTTTAAAATGACAAAAATATAAGTCATTGTTTTCATAAAATTTATATAAATGAAAGATATTACTTTAATTCCATAGAAAATCGCCGTATATTGTTTTAAAGCACATTTATATCTCATAAATATTTTCGGAATGTCCAAGGATAGCGAGATCTAACGATGAAGTTACAAGGCTCAAATATATTAAATCAAGAGCAAATCGACTTATTGATATCTCGTGGGCTTAATTTTGTATGGTTTCCCCAACAACTTGAGACTCTTTATCGCGAACAATATAAACAAGCAGCTGCATATGAATTCCGATTTCGGGCGCCTATTATTCTTATATTATATGGTTTATTAAGCTTTGGTATTTATCAGATCCTTCCTCATAATCAAGTAGAAACTTGGTTGATTTATTATGCTTGGGTCGGGATTATCATTACCTTTGCTTGGTTATTATCTTTTATCAAGATATTTAATAAATGGTTTGATGTTTACGTCGGTTTAGGCTCGACTGCTGCGGTTGCAATTACATTTACACTCATCAACGTCATAGAAGGAGGCCAAAATAATGCTCTTTTGCATGCATCAATGATGTATGCCGTTATTATTATCTATGGTTTTGTTGGATTACGATTCTATAATGCTCTATTCGCGGGATGGATCGGTGGACTGGTAGGCATTATTTTTAGTCTTAATTTCAACAATTCGATTGACTGGACTTACCTAAATCGAACCTACACTTTCAGTAGTTTTTTGGGTATGGCTCTTGCCTATTTTACAGACCGTCAGCACAGAGAAAATTTTTTAAGAGATTGTATTATCGAACTTAATCGCCTTGAACTTGTGAAACAGGCAGAACTTCTGGAAACACTCTCTCAACAGGACTCTCTGACTGGTTTAGCAAATCGACGTTATCTTGATGAAGTTTTAGAAAAAGAATGGCGCCGTGCGGTCAGGCATAGTACCCCCATTACCATCATGATGATCGATATCGATTACTTTAAATCTTATAATGATTCATTAGGACATATCAAAGGCGATGAGTGTTTACGCGAAATCGCGCTTGCCTTAAGTACGCTCACTTCAAGAAGTGGCGATCTTGCTGCCCGATATGGGGGTGAAGAATTTTTATTATTATTTCCAATGACCAATGAATCTGATGCACTCATTCAAGTTAAACGACTGATGAATGTGGTCAAAAATGTCGGTATTTTACATCCTTCAAGTGATATCTCTTCCGAAGTAACCTTAAGTGTAGGTGTTGCCACTATTATTCCAACTTTAGCAGATACGATTTCTGCATTTATTACTCGCGCAGATCATGCTTTATACATGGCAAAGAGTAATGGTCGAAATCAATACCAAATTGCAAATCTAAATGTGACCTTAAGAATGAGTCAAGTTTAAAAAATAATGATAATTATTTTCATTTAAACTATTATACTCGATCTATTAATAACATTTTTGCTCATTATGAAAAAATTCTGTTTACTTGCTGCTTTCATGTCTACTGTTATACATGCTCATGAACCCTACATGACTCCCCTGAGTCACTTTACAGATAACTCTCAAGTTGCAGTTTTAGCGGGTTATGCAGAAGAGGCATTAAATAGCGAACATGCTTTAAAAAACTTTGAAATCATAGTGACTGATCCCCAGCAGCACAGCTCAAAAATTAAATCCTCCACCGACTTAAAATCTGTGAGTTTCATTGATCTGACGTTACCAAACTCTGGAACTTATTTACTGGAAACTAAAGCCAGCTTTCCTTTAAATTACGTCAAAGATCAAAAAGTGTGGAAAATGTTGTTTGAGGTGCCTAGCAATAAAGCTGGACTAAAATCAGATCGTGATTATCTCATTCCAGATGATTTTAAAAATAAGAGATACTCAATTGAAAAAATTACACGTGAATGGACATTACAAAGTTATATCACCAAAAAGCAAGTCTCTTCTCTTGCTGTAGATGGTACAGCACCCATTCAAGTCAATTTTCAAGCAAATCCCACCACCTTGAAAATAAATGATCCTGTTCATGTAAACATCTTTAAAAATAAGCAACCACTTAAGAATGCTGACATTCATGTGAGGTATAAAGGAGAAAGTGATAAAGATGCTCGGCACATCAAATCGGATCAAGATGGAAATGCCACTCTTATATTTAATCATTCAGGCGAATATTTGCTTGAGGTTACTGAACACATAGACCCAACTCAGAAACCTAAAGATCAGTTTTATACAATTATTTCGCTTTCAATAAAATAATTTAATTATTTTTTATAAAAAAGCAGGTTAAGATTTACCTGCTTTTTGTCATAACTAACCTTCAAATATAATATTCAATTCACGAAAGATAATATCTTCATTTGTAGATAAAATTCTACAATCAAGAGCTTAATTCCAAATAATTGAATCTATTTCAACCATAAACTGAATATTTTTCAGGATTATTCTGATTAAATGCGTTACATTTAATTGTTTCTCCATTCGTTTTTATTGTTTATGAGTAAACCTAGAATCAAGCTTAAACTTCCAGATAATGCTGATAAATTATTACTTCATTCTTGCTGTGCGCCATGCTCTGGTGAGGTGATGGAAACGCTGTTATATTCTGGAATCGATTATTCCATATTTTTTTATAATCCAAATATCCATCCTGTTAAAGAATATCTGATTCGTAAAGAAGAAAATATTCGTTTTGCAGAAAAACACAATATTCCTTTTATCGACTGTGATTATGATACTGATAACTGGTTTGAGCGTGCGAAAGGTATGGAAAATGAACCAGAAAAAGGGATTCGTTGCACCATGTGTTTCGATATGCGCTTTGAACGTGCCGCTCTTTATGCATATGAAAACGGCTTTAAAGTATTTAGTAGTTCGTTAGGCATTTCTCGCTGGAAAAATATGGAGCAAATTAACGATTGTGGCATTCGTGCGGCATCACATTATCCCGATATCCATTATTGGGATTACAACTGGCGCAAAAATGGTGGTGCAACTCGTATGCTCGAAATTAGTAAACGTGAAGAATTTTACCAACAGGAATATTGTGGTTGTGTTTACTCATTGCGTGATACAAATCGCTGGCGTATGAGTCAAGGACGGGATCGAATTCAACTAGGTGTAAAGTTTTATTCTGCCAGTGATCCTGATTAAATCAAATAAATCTATCTGTCCAAAACACTGGTTGCTGCTTTGGACAATACTCACATAGAAAATGTGCTGTCCTTGCTCATATTGAGTAATTAATAATCACGTGATTCGCCCTGTTCTTGCAAAAATTGCTGAATCAACTTGATCACTTCCTGAGGTTTTTCAGCATGTAACCAATGCCCTACACCTTCGATTGATTTAATTTCGGCTGATGGAAACTGCTGACGAATATTATTTTCATATTCCATTTCGATATAATCAGAATTTGCTCCTTTAATAAATAGACATGGTTTCAACCACGGTTGAATATCCTTCCATCCTGTAATACTTGGATACTGTTTTTCAATTGCGTCGACATTAAATAGCCAATGCCCTTGATTAAAAGATTTAAGCAAGAAGAGAATGATGCCATCTTGTGGAATAAACTGCTTCATAATTTCAGTGGCTTGCTTGCGACTCAGTTCATGAGGTTCAGCGCGCACAGCATTGATGGCTTTTAAAATGTCCTGATGTCGATGTCCCTGATAAACCACTGGACTAATATCCAATACAATTAATTTATCCACACGATTCGGATAAAGACCTGCAATTTTCATGCAAACCTTTCCGCCCATCGAGTGTCCAATCAAAGAAAATTGCTCAATACCGAGTTCATCTAGGGTATCAATTACATCTTGTGCCATAATTTCATAGTTCATTTCATCACTATGTGACGATAAACCGTGATTACGTAAATCGAGCTGTATAATTTTATGATTTGTATTTAGAGCCCGTGCAATAACGCCCAAATTAGATAAACTACCCAATAAACCGTGCAATAAGACCACTGGCTTGTTAGTTGTTGCGTGATCCGATTCAACAATGTGACTATGTAATATCATCAAGTTTTCCATCTATTTATTGCTCTATCAATAGATTAGCGCGACGAGATAGAATGATTCAAGCAGCAACTACATTTCATCATCAAATAAAAAACTGCTCTCAACAGATTTTATAGCCATCTAAAAATGAGTAGTGAATTCGATTGCTCAATCATTCGTTGCGTAGAATATATAATTCGTCAAAATAAATATCGACTTTTGTTGAATAATCCAGTATATCGAAGGAAATAAAAAGAGTACTTATATATGCCTACTCCAACGTCTAACGCTCTCAATAAACCTCCATTTTTATCTAAACAACGGATTGTTGCTCGTCCAAATTTCAATCGCTGGCTTGTTCCACCTGCCGCACTTGCCATTCACCTTTGTATTGGTATGGCCTATGGGTTTTCAGTATTTTGGTTGCCACTTTCCAAAGCCATCGGTATTGATCATCCTATTGAATGCGCGGCAGATATTGGTTTTTTTCAACAATTATTTACCACATCCTGTGATTGGAAAATTTCTACACTTGGCTGGATGTATACCTTATTTTTTGTATTACTTGGTAGCTCAGCAGCCATTTGGGGCGGATGGTTAGAACGTGTAGGTCCTCGTAAAGCTGGGTTGATCAGTGCAATCTGCTGGTGTGGCGGAATGCTCATATCCGCTTTAGGAATTCATTTACATCAATTTTGGCTGATGTTGTTAGGGTCTGGTGTTATTGGGGGAATTGGTTTGGGTTTGGGATATATTTCACCCGTGAGTACCCTGATCAAGTGGTTCCCTGACCGTCGCGGCTTAGCCACAGGACTCGCGATTATGGGTTTTGGTGGGGGTGCTATGATTGGTTCACCACTGGCCGTCGAATTGATGGCTCATTTTTCAACGCCAGATAACGTTGGAGTAGCCTCAACTTTTGTATGTATGGCATTGATGTACTTTGTCTTTATGGTTGCAGGTGCACTTACCTACCGTATTCCAGCGAAAGACTGGAAGCCTGAGGGTTGGCAACCACCCGTCAAAATGCAGAACAATATCTTTATTACACAAAATCATGTCCATGTAAAAAAAATCTGGGGTATTCCTCAGTTTTGGCTGGTTTGGATGGTGTTATGCATGAATGTTTCTGCAGGTATTGGTGTGATAGGTATGGCATCGCCAATGCTACAGGAGGTCTTTGCAGGTCAACTCATTGGTTTACCCATTCAATTTTCAGATTTGAATACAGATCAACTCAAGCAAATTGCTGCGATTGCTGCTGGATTTACAGCTTTACTCAGTTTATTTAACATTGGTGGGCGTATTGTTTGGGCGAGTTTATCGGATCGTATTGGACGTAAAGCAACCTATAGTGTCTTCTTTATTTTAGGTGCAGCGCTCTACGCACTCGTACCTTTCGCAGCTCAAATTGACAGTAAACTTTTATTTGTAGGTGCAGTGTGTGTCATTATCAGTATGTATGGTGGTGGCTTTGCAACCGTACCCGCTTATTTAGCTGATCTTTTTGGTACTCAAATGGTCGGAGCAATTCATGGCAGACTACTCACTGCATGGGCAACTGCGGGTATATTAGGGCCAGTCATTGTTAATAACATGCGCGATTACCAGCTTGGGCTCGGTCTTCCCGCAAGTCAGGTCTATAATCAAACCATGTTTATTCTTGCAGGTTTACTCATTATTGGCTTAATTTGTAACTTGTGTATTCGACCAATCAATCCCAAATACTTTATGACCCAACAAGAGCTTGAATTTGAACAAAAGAATTTAGCAGCCACTCCTCAACAAGAAGTAAAAGAATCTAATCTGGCAAGCGCGCCTGCTTTGCAAACAACGCCCAGCCAAACGTTCTGGGTGGTTCTAGCATGGATTGCCATCGGAATTCCTTTACTCTGGGGAATCTATCGTACACTCATCAGTGTAAAAGCTTTTATCCAATAAATTAGATTAAAAAATACCTCCTGTAATAAGGAGGTATTTTTTAGTTCAAGCGATATTTAAAATCTAAGCGACTCTTTTTTGTACTAACAAAGAACCGACCGAATAACCCGCACCAAACGAACAAATCACACCAAATTCGCCTTCACTCACCTCTTCACCTGTTCTGTGTAAAGCAATAATGACTCCTGCTGATGAGGTATTGGCAAATTCATCCAGAATAATTGGAGTACGTTCAGCTTCTGCTTCTTTACCCAATACTAATTTAGCAATGAGCTGATTCATATTTAAATTGGCCTGATGTAACCAGAAACGTTTTATGTCTTGTGGATTTACCTGATTTTTTTCAAGTTGGGCGGTAATGATTTTTGCAACCAGTGGACACACATCTTTAAATACTTTTCGTCCGTCCTGCCTGAACTGTTTATCATCACGTGTTGCATCCTCACTACGGTTTAAGAAACCAAAGTTATTGCGGATGTTGTTGGAAAACTGAGTAAACAAATGTATATTCAAAATTTCAAAACCAGTTTTTGTATCTGTTTGCTCAATAATGGAAGCTGTAGCCACATCACCAAAAATAAAATGGCAGTCTCTGGAACGATAATCGGTATGTCCCGAAGTAATCTCGACATTCACCAAAAGAACACGGCGCGCACCAGATTGAATGGCATCGTAAGCTTGCTTTAAACCAAAAGTAGCGGCTGAGCATGCAACATTCATATCGTAGGCGTAGCCCTGAATACCAAGCGCAGACTGAATTTCAACCGCAACCGCTGGATAAGGACGCTGCATATTCGAGCAAGCTAAAATGACGACATCGATATCTTCAGCAGTGACTTTAGCATTTTCCATCGCCTGCTTCGCAGCCAATACTCCCCATTCGGCTTGAATAGAAAGCTCATCGTCTGTTCGCTCCTGTAAACGAGGACGTAATCTTTGAGGATCAAGAACACCTGATTTTTCAATTACATATCGACTTTTTATACCCGATGCTTTTTCGATAAATTCTGCACTTGAACCCAGGCGCTCAGGTAATTCGCCCGCTGCAATTTTTTCTGCATTTTCAGCATTATAATATTCTACATAAGCATTAAGGCTTTCAACCAGCTCTTCATTACTGATCGATTCTGCAGGATGGTACAAACCTGTACCTGTGATACGAATGCCCATGTAAAACTCCTTCATGAGAATGCGGGTAAATTAATGTATGCCTAAACCTTGCCAAAGCTTTTGCAGTCGAGCAGCAGAAACGGGCATCTTGGTTTTCATGGGTTGAGAAAATAACGAAATACGTAATTCCTCTACCATAAAATACAGCGATTTAAGTTCAGTTTTATTTTTAAACTTAAACAACTTATCCATCCACGGATCTACTTCAAGAATCGCTGCTTCATCTCGCGGCAAATTATTGGGTAAACGCTCCAGACGCATTAATAATGCTTTTAAATAACGTGGAAATTCAAGCCAAACCTCTGACCCTCGCGTATAAACAAAATCGCTTAGATTCATCAAGTCGAGCTGATCTTCAATATCATCAATGCTTCTTGCAAAGATATCAGCATCTAGCATCAGTAATTGACGACGAATATCCTGCCATTGAATAAAAATATCCGAAATAATCTGTAATGCTTGTTGTCCGTGCGTTAAAAATTCTTGTTTTACGTGCTGCAATAACTGTTTAAATTCTTGCTCATTGACAGGCAATGTGTTCACACTGAGCTGTAAAGTTGCATAAATCAGCATTTGCTCAAGTTTAGATTTATCTCCTAATGGAGAATAAGCCAGAAACAATGGTTTAGAAATCTGCTTTTTTAACTGCCTAGATAAATCACCTAACTGTAAATGTATCAAACGGATCACACCTTCACGATGTTGACGAATTGCTTCATCTTGATCGTTAAAGGTCTGTATCACAACACCAGATTCATCTTTTTGCTCAAGATCTGCAAAGTTCTTGGATGGCACCAAAGCCTGATACTGCTTGACAACCACACCCGTCACTTTTTGTGAGGCCTCAAAAACAAAATGATCTGGGAAGGTTTTAAACTCTCCCTTCATCTGTTTTACAGGTCGATGCGTTTCCGTTCGACAACGCGCTTTTAACTCATCAAGATCACGCCCTTTTTCAATCACTTGGCCTTTTTCATTGGTCACCCATATGAACGGAACCAAATAAGCATCAATGCGATTAAAGGCAAAATCTTTCTCACTAATTTGTTCACCACGTAAAGCAAAAGCTAGAAATTTAAAAATATGTTCACGTAAATGACTGGCATCAACGCTTTGCATCAATTTTCTTGCGGTGTCTGGAATGGGAACCAAGTTACGACGTTTATCCTTTGGTAAAGACTTTAATAATGCCTCAATCAAATCCAGACGCCATCCAGGAATACCCCATGACCACAAGTTTTCATCTACCTGAGCAAGTGCCTGAACTGGGATCTTGACTGTTGCGCCATCCTGATCATGACTCGGATCAAAACGATAAGTTGTTGCAAGGCGTAACTGACCATTTTGTAAATAATCGGGAAATTGTTGTGTGGTTGGTCGATCACTTTGCCAAAGTGCATCATCTTCGACGAACAGATAACGGGGATGTTTCGGCTCAATCGTTGCCCGCCAGTCTTCGAAACTGGAACGACTTGCAATTTCAGTAGGCACACGCTGTGCATAAAACTGATAAATGGTTTCTTCATCGACCACCAAATCACGACGGCGTAATTTGTCTTCAACTCGCTCAACTTCTTCAAGCTTAAGTAAATTATGCTTTAAAAATGGCGGCATTGTACCTAAATGACCCGTCGTAAGTGCATCACGCAAGAAAATCTCACGGGCTGCTGGGTGGTCTACTTTTTCAAAGTTAATCAGCCGCTTGGGTTCAATAATCAGGCCAAATAATGAAATTTGAGCATATGCATTTACTATTCCAGATTTTTTAGACCAGTGCGGCTCATAATAATGATATTTAAGTAAATCTCGCGCAGCCAATAAAATCCATTCAGGATCAATTTTAGCCAAAGTACGTAAATAGACTTGAGAGGTTTCGACCATCTCAAATGCCATGACCCAAGGCGTATTGGATTTATGCAAAGTGCTCGCTGGAAAAACCTTCGCCTTTTGCTGACGCACCGCCATATAAATATTGCGTTCATCGGTTTTATTGGCAATGAATGAAAGTAATCCTGTTAACAAGGCACGATGCAAATTTTCATAACTGGCTTTCTTTTCATTAAAAGAAAGATTCAATGATTTTGCCAGATCAAGAAGTTGACTGTGGGTCTGCTTCCACTCGCGTAAACGCAACCAGCTCAAAAAATGCTGACGGGCAAATTGACGACGCTTATTTTCAGTCGCGACATCAGGATTATGCTGTAAGGTGTCCCACAATTTGAGATAAAACAGAAAATCTGAATCTGCTTCTTTAAATAATGCATGCTTTTGATCTGCCTGCATTTGCTTATCGGCAGGACGTTCACGAGGATCCTGAATTGCAAGTGCACTCACCACGATCAAAATTTCATTCAAAACCCCAAAATGTGAGCCACCAACAATCATACGTGCTAAACGTGGATCAATTGGCATTCGAGACATCATCTGACCGACTTTAGTAAGATCTGCTTTTTGCTCACTTAGAGCTCCAAGCTCTATTAGTAACTTGCGTCCGTCATTGACTAGGCGATGATCTGGCGGCTCAATGAAATCAAATTGCTCGACACTCCCCAAGCCTAAGCTTTGCATTTGCAAGATTACAGAAGCCAGATTAGTGCGTTTAATTTCTGGTTCGGTAAACTCAGGACGACTTAAAAAATCTTCCTCACTGTATAGTCGGATACAAACACCTGGTGCAATACGACCACAACGTCCTTTACGCTGATTCGCAGCAGCTTGTGAAATTGCCTCGATGGGTAAACGCTGCACCCGGGAACGATAGTTATAGCGTGAAATTCGGGCAAAACCGCTGTCAATGACATAGCGAATATTGGGAACGGTCAATGCAGTTTCTGCAACGTTGGTCGAGATAATGATTCTTCGGCCTTTACCACTCGGACTAAAAATTCTTTGTTGCTCACCCAAACCTAATCTGGCATATAAAGGCAAAATTTCGGTATGCTTTGGACCATATTTCTGCAAAGTTTCCTGAAGCTCACGAATCTCCTGCTCTGTACTTGAGAAAATTAGAATATCCGCATGTTCTGGGTGGCCCTTTTCTTCTGCGTCTAGAAAGCATTCTTCGACAGCCTGTACCACAGCACGTGGCAGGTTTTCTTCAAAATCATCAAATTCGTCGTCATCGCTGCCGCCAATCGTCATTTCAGAGATTGGACGATAACGTACTTCAACTGGGAAACTTCGGCCTTCAACTTCAAAAATAGGTGCATCATTAAAGTAAGCACTAAAACGATTTACGTCTAATGTGGCAGACGTCACAATCACTTTAAGATCTGGGCGCTTAATTAAAATCTGTTTCAGATAGCCCATGATAAAATCGATATTGAGTGAGCGCTCATGTGCTTCATCAATAATAATAGTGTCATATTTATTTAGATATCGATCATGTCCTAGTTCTGCAAGCAGAATCCCGTCCGTCATTAATCGAACAATTGAGTCACTTGAACCTTGCTCATTAAATCGGACTTTAAAACTGATCGACTCACCTAACTTTTCACCTACTTCTTCTGCAATACGTTGCGAAACACTTCTTGCAGCCAAACGACGTGGTTGCGTATGCCCAATCATCCCAGTTAAACCACGCCCTGCCAGCATCGCAATTTGAGGAAGCTGAGTGGTCTTGCCCGAACCTGTTTCGCCTGCAACGATAATCACTTGATGCTTTTGAATCGCTTCAATTAAACGATCTGCATACTGTGTAACAGGCAAATCCTGATTGAGTTTAATCTTGGGAAAACGAGCCAAACGATTTTTAACTTGAGCATTGGATTTTTCGAACAAGGCTTGATATTGCTCTGGATTTTTATCTTTTCCTTTGCCTAGTCGATTTAAACGATGTCGGTCACGCACCATAACCAATTGATCTACATCTAAACCACTATGCACAGATAACCTTTCCTAATATTTTAAACAAGCGTTCTATTTTACGCGGGAATATAGCTGAACGAAAGTGATTCGTTTTATTTCTTGTTTTTTTAAGATATACCCTTGAAATTTAGAGTTCTTACCCGCATGTTGTTATGCAAGCAGAATTAGGGTCTGTCATTGGATGATCATATTGCCTTGTTAAGATGATAGATCAGACAGTTCGGGTGAAATATTAGACATTTTTGTGTGGCAATTCATTTTTCCGATTTTGTTTATGCAAAAATACTATTTCCCCAATAAATAAAAGTTCTTTATTCTAAATCAAGTTTTAAAGTTAACGATAATGTCCAATTCATGAATCATGGAGAAAATGATGAGCTTAATTAATACTGAAGTTAAACCATTTAAAGCAACTGCTTACCACAACGGTCAATTTGTTGAAGTGACTGAAGCTGACCTTAAAGGCAAATGGTCTGTTGTATTCTTCTATCCAGCTGACTTCACTTTTGTTTGCCCAACTGAACTTGAGGACTTAGCTGACAACTATGCTGAATTTCAAAAGCTAGGTGTTGAAATTTACGGTGTTTCGACTGATACACATTTCACGCACAAAGCATGGCATGACACTTCAGAAGCAATCAAAAAAATCCAGTATCCACTTGTTGGCGATCCAACTTGGACACTTTCTAAAAACTTTGAAGTGTTAATCGAAGCTGCTGGCTTAGCTGACCGTGGTACTTTCGTAATCGATCCTGAAGGTAAAATCCAGATCGTTGAAATCAACGCTGGCGGTATTGGCCGTGATGCTCAAGAACTTCTTCGTAAAGTGAAAGCAGCTCAATACGTTCACTCTCATCCAGGTGAAGTATGCCCTGCTAAATGGAAAGAAGGTGAAGCGACGCTTGCTCCATCTATCGACTTAGTGGGTAAAATCTAATTTTTTAGATGTTATCTATAAAAATAGTCACCTTATAGGTGGCTATTTTTTATTTGTAATTTATTCAATTGATCAGAACTTACTTTATTCATCTAACTTATAATAAATCATAAAAATGCATAAAAATTTATTTTAAGTTAATACCAAATTTTTATATTATCCATTAAAAAAGCCCGTTATACGGGCTTTTCTGCAACATCTAATATTGATCCAAAGTAGCACCAATATACTATGTTTGAGCAATTTAAATACAGGTTACATATCTTGGTTCGCCTAACTAAGTTATCCTTGAAGTCAGAAAGAATATGTTGACCTTGGAATTAGATTATCATTCAGATAATAGATAGTCAATTAATAAGGAGGTTATTTTCAACTTAAAACAATAAAATAAATAATATAAAAATCAATGCACTAAATAAAACTTACAATATAATTACATTTTAGAATATTTATTAACAATCTAGAGCAAAAATAATCGGGCTTTGAATATATTTCAAAGCCCTGATTTAAAATAAACCTTGTCGTTTTCTTAGACATCAATGATTAGTGGCCCAACTGATGAATTAAGCTTAAATGCTTTCTTACACCTTGATCGACTAAATGCGGCATAATCGAATTCATCATGACAAATCCGCGCTCGGGCCAACCAATATAAGTATTCTGTTTACCTTGTTTAATCGACTGTATAATAATCTTGGCTACAAGTTCTGGACTATCTGCTTTACTTCCCATTGCTTGCATCAAATCTTGTGCAGCCTGACTATTCATTGTTGTTTGCGTTGCTCTAGGTGCAACATACAACACTTGAATATTGCTATCGGCCAATTCACGTCGCAGGGCTTCCGAAAAACCTCGTAATGCGAATTTGGTTGCACAATATGTAGTGTAGCCAGCAAAACCAAGTGATCCATAAATCGAACCCACATTGACAATTTTCGCTTCAGATACAGCATTTAATTTTGCAATTAAACCCGCAGTCAAACTCATTGGTGCCGTGACATTCAGTTGTACCAGTTGATGAATCTGTTCAGGTGACTGATGATCAAGCGTTGCAAAACAATTCACACCTGCTGCATTAATCAATAAATTCAATCCCTCAACTTGTGAAGCGACCTGAATGACTTTATTCAAATCCTGAAAATCGAGCAGATCAGCACGGATAATTTTGATTTGTCCGATATATTTCTGCTGCAAACCTTCTAAAGATTGAATATTACGGGCCACTGCCAGTACTTTTGCGCCTTCACGACACAGCGCTTCACACAGTGCCAATCCTATCCCGCCACTCGCACCCGTGAGTAAAACATTTGCATTAGATAATTGCATAGACTCTATTCCCTTTAGATTACGCTGCAAACTTCAAATGAATATCAGGTACCTGCTCATACATTTGTGTATAAAGCTTAAATACAACCTTAGAACAATGAATAATATCTTGCTGATCTTTTTCATCCTTGACCATATTCATCAATTTTTCAAAGTTTTGCATGTGTGAAATATCAAGACTACCGTGTGATTTTAGGTAGCTAAATGCCTGATTTGGTAAGTTAAGATGTTGCTGGATTTTTTCAGCGGCTTCAGTGGCAACAGATACGCTTGTTCCTTCAAGCACATTGACCATACCAAACAGTGCAATCGGATTGACACGTTTGACCTGATCAAACAGAAATGCAACCATTAGTTCAATAGGTAAGCATGGGCGACTATTTTTAACCTGTTCTGGATCAACGCCACATGCTTTTAAATCATTCAAAATCCATTGTTCATGACCCGCTTCTTCTTCAATGTATTCGCATATAGCGGGTTGTAACCAAGATAATCGTTCTGGCAACTGCGCACCTGCAGCCATCATTAATGGCACGGTAAAACGAACATGATGATATGCCTGACTTAGAAAAGCACAATATTGTTCCAGTGAAAGACGGCTATTCAAGGCATCATCAATCAGTGAAGTCGCAAACAATTTTTGTCTTTCTTGAGCGGTTGCTTGTTGAAGCTGTTGAAAAAATGACATAAATTTCTTCCTTTAAGCTGAAAATACATTGTGGTAACGACTGACGATCTCATCACGTCGTAATCGACCATTCGCTGTTGCGAGTTGATTGGTTGTACTAAACGGTTCTGTTAAACGTACCCAGTGTTTGACACGGGCATAATCAGGCAATTTAATATTGGCCTGTTCCACGACCTGCTCAATCTGATCATTGCTAATCGCACTATGTACAGGCCAAAGCAGCGCATAGTTTTCAGGTAAAGCCTCACCATAGACAAATGCCTGACCCACTACGCCAGTTTGACTCAGCAATGCCTCTACCCATTCAGGGTTAACATTACGACCAAAACTGGTAATAAACTGATGTTTCTTACGGCCATGTACGTAAAGATAGCCATCTTCATCAAGCATGCCTAAATCACCAGTCGGCCAGTATTTTACGGGTGCATGGTTGCTCCCTAGATAACCAAGACATTGATTATTTGCGACCAGAATTTCGCCATCATTGGCAATACTGACCTCTACATGAGCTAAAGGTTTTCCGACACTGCCAGCTCGTTGCTGCGCTGGTGTATTTAAGGCAACCACAGAAGCACATTCAGATAAACCGTAACCTTCATAGACTGGCAGATTTAAGGTTTGCGCACGTTTAAGCAAATCTGGATTCACATGACCGCCACCTACCGCAATAAAGCGATAATCTTCGGCCCGTAAAAGTTTGGATGAAACAGCCTCAACCAAAACGCTTAAAAACTGAGGTACTAAAATCAGACTATGCGGCTTACTTTGATTTAAATAATGTGAAAACTGATGAACATCGACACCACTGGCCCCTCTCAATCCTAGATCGGAAGCACTTACCAGCTCGATCTGTGCTCCTCTATACAACATTGCATAACATCCAATATTTTCAAGTAGAACAGCTAAAGGCATCAGAGCCAGGTGTTTTTGTGGTTTTGTTTCATCAATCGCTTCACTTAAGGATTTCGCCACAGTCAGAATTTGCTCACTACCCAGACATACCGCTTTGGGATGTCCAGTGGTACCAGACGTAAATGTCAGTTTTTGTGTTGATTGAGGAAATTCGACAGCTTTTGCTGACTTTAACCGCCAAAAACAAGCATCCTTAAAATAAAGATCAAGATGATCCAAATTTAGATTATCATTTGAAATCACTAAATCTGCCTGAGAAATCTCAAGACAATAATTGAGTTGTGATGAAGAAAAAAATGGCGGTAAAATAATAGTTGGAATTTCAGAAAATAATAATGTCAAATCCCAAAGCATTAAATCAACTGAATTTTCTAAATATAAAGCGACAACTTTTACATCCAGTTGTTTTAATATTTCCTGTCGTTTATTGACCTCACTAAGTAAATCAGCATAGTTGATTGTCTGATATTTATCAGATAAAGCAATATTATAAGGTTGCTGAAACTGATAATTTTCTAATTTAGATTTAAAATCTGAAAGTTTATGCAACATGATCGATATCCTCGGTAAGAGGTTTTAATCCCAAAGACTCAAATACCTGTAACTGATTCAAATTGAATGCGCATAATTTTACATCTGCTGCAAATACATGCGGCTCATGACTATAATAGCTACCCCAATGTTCATATCCATCATTCAAACGTTCTGGATTAGCATCCTGTAAATCCAGTAAAGAAAGCCCTAACTTTTTAAAGCTATTTACCAATTGGTGATGTCCAGTAAAACTCACCCATTTATAATGATTCTCGGCAAGCAGCCAAGTCAGAAAAATAATAATCAAACGTGCACTTCCGTGATGTAGACCAGATAAATTTCCAACCTCAACCACTTGATCACGTATAAAAATCCGACCCGTCTTTTCATTGATAATGAGTTCGATGGATTTATCTAAATACTGTTCCAAAAACAAATCGTGAGTAGACGCTAGACGTAATCCAACCACAGCCTGGCACTGCATTTCTGAGTCGAAAGCTGCAAGAAATATTGGCATAAACTGATAAATTTCAGCAGCATAAATGGCTTTGAAGCGTTGTTGAACAAAATCCTCACAATGTACTCTTAAAGGATGATTTTGATCTACATAATGAAAACTAAACGGAGTTCCTTTATGTGAGATCTGTATTGGAAAACTTTCTTTGAACACTAGACTCATTTGAATATTCCACATATCCGATAAGCTTAGTATTAAAATTAAAAATGAAGAATTACTTAGGAAAAATTAAAGATATTATTTTGTAGTTATTATCAGTATGTAACAAAAATAATCACAAAAATAAACTAAATTTATATTTTTCAGAAAGTTAATAAAATAATAAATATTCAAGTTATGTTAATGCATTTGAAGTCAAAAGCATATAACATAAGGAATGATAATTATTCCTAAACATTAAATATTATCTATGTGCATATTATTCTCTTTTAATAAAATAATAACTGTAAAGCGTGTTTTATTTAAAAAATCAGATTCTATATGAATGACAGCTTTGCAGCATATTTAAGTATAATCAGATACAAATTTACTTAGGATAAAATAGCAATGTCTTCACTCTGGCTAGCTGGTCATGGTATTACTCAAGCTGAAGCAACGATCGACTACCCTCGCCCAGATCGTCTGGTCAATGGTAATCCTAAACGTACAACACACGATCTATATCAACACCCGCATATGAATTGTGGAATTTGGGAATGTGAGATTGGAATGTGGGAAATTCATTTTGCACCAAATAAACAAGAGTTTTTTCAAATTATTGAAGGCAAAGTACGTATTCATGATGCCAATACCAATACATATATTGAAGTGCTCGCTGGTGAAGCTGGCGTTATCCCTCCTGATTTTAAAGGCCGATTTGAAGTAGTAGAAACTGTAAAAAAATATTTTGTGATTGTTGAATCTACTTAGAATTTAATTCAAAAAAATACGGCATGAGTACAAAACCTCATGCCATATACGCTAAAATTATTTTTTAATTATTTACTTTTTTTATTATCTCTATATTTTGAATATTTACTTTTTTTAATTTTGGCATCATCATTTTTATTATAAAGAAAGTTAACAAACTAATTAGAAGCATAAGAATAACTTCCACACTCATGCTCAAAAAAAACAAAGATGTATAAAACAGAAAAAAAGCAGGTACACATATTTTTATTTCTTTAAAATATAAAGTAATAAATATTCCAAATACAAAAGAAGATATGGAAATATTTAAAATATCATTCATTCCTATATTTTTTAAAATAACAACAATCAGACAAAGTGCAATGATTGAAGCGAGAAAAACAAAAATATTTTTCACTATAAACATCATACTTTCTCCTCTGTGAGCAATTTAATTAACCTTTCCCCTAGAACCCGCTCTAGGGGGAAAGATTCTTATACATCACCTTATAATTTAAAGAGCCCTTTTCTTGAGAGTATTTCTATTAATCAAGAGATCTTTATAATTGTTGGGCATCTTCAGTTAATGTTCAGATTTCTGGGAAATAATTAATTACCTTCTGATGTACAAGAGCCAGTATAAAGAACCTCAAAACTATCGATATAATCTTTGGCTTACATGATTGTGAGAAATTGCTTACATTTGATTATTTATTAACCTATTACTGTAATAATATTTAATAATTTTTTATATAAAAAACAATTATTTATTTTTAATATATTTAAAAAAATTTTTCTCATTTTTACAAAACCTCATAACAGTGTATAGGTTTATTAACAATTAAACATAAGGTTTTGTTTTATATATGATTAAAAAAATAGCATTCATAAAACACAAAGAAAATTGGAAAAATTCACTTTTGGAAGCGTCTAGATGTATCATATACAGAACTAAAGCTCTTTTATCATTTATGAAATGATATAAGTGGTTTAAGAAACTATATAAATTGCTTAAATTACATGATTCGAGGTTTTAGTTGTGCACATACGTTTGTGTTATACAAGTAGTTGGAAAGGTGAGCAACGGGACCTTCTGGAAGACTTGAATCATATTTTGAGTTGTTCTAGAGAATTTAACTCAAATAATCAAATCAATGGTGTCCTGTATTATGCAGACGGATCTTTTTTTCAATGTCTTGAAGGTGAGAAACTATCTGTGATTTATCTTTTTGAAAAAATTAAAACCGATATACGACATTCAAATATTATTGATTTTGGATTCGATCCTATTCATGAAATTAGCTTTAAAAAATGGTCTATGAAATATGTTCAAAAAAAAACAGATATCGACCTTTTTTTTAAAGCATTAGGTTATGGAAGTTTTTCACCGCAGGCGCTTGATAAAACAACTTTGCCTCTTTTTATTGAAAAACTGATAAAAACGGATCAAACCAAAATTCGTAAAAGAATCGGACTAAATAACAGAGGAATTAATCCATTCTTATAGGAATTAAATCAATCTACGACGTTTTTTGGTTATAACTTTTATCACTTTATAAAAGTGCCGTTCATCTTGAATGATTTGATTAATTTCGGCATGGTCAAGTTTTTCCCATAAATCAAATGGGAAAAACTCAGAGTTTTCTGCATAGATCCAAAACCATTGTTCGCTAAATGTATTTTTAGATGGATCATAAATAGTGTCTTTCACTCTAACAACACTACATCTGCGGAAAATTTTATCTTGCAAAACTATTTCATGATTGTACATGATAAAGTTTCCTTATGTTAACAATCTAAACTACTATAATTTCAACATTACTGATGGTAAATCTTTCTTATGAGAGAATATAGTCGTAGAGTGTAAGTATTCTGTTGAATCAGTTTATATCAAGTTTCACCACTATATTCCTACAAACTTAAAAACCAATTCAATAAAAATAATTTAAATTCAATATCTTATACCTAACTTTAGCACAATATTTTCAATATCATATCAATACTATAAAAGGATTATGATATGTAGCTTAAGATTAAAAAATAATTTACAAGGTCTTAAGGAAGATTATTTTGATTATGGAATATAATGATAGTCATGGTAATCTTTTCTAAGATATTTAAAATCAATTCATGAAAATATTTCATCGAATGAAAAACAGAGAACTTGATATAATTCAATGCTCTCAATATTCCCCAGAAGAACTACAAATATATTATAGAGATCAAAGTTTTATACCGTTAATTTTAATGAGATATGTACAGAGTATATAAATTTTTTTGAGAAAAAGCATGACCAGTAAAATCGTAGAAAATGATAAAAAAGTGCCTAAACGTTTATCTCGGGTGCACTCAAACAGCTTTGATTATTCATTAGATTTTAAAGAAATTGACTTTCGAAAAAAACCTGAACTCTATCGCATTGGTAAAGGTGAGCAAGGTGTACTGCTCGTGGAACCTTATAAGTCTGAAATTTTACCTTTTTGGCGGTTTGCAGATGAAGAAAAGGCACTAGAAAGCAGCACCAAAATTTATGCATTATTTTTAGATTATCTCGAAAATAACGATTTTATAGGTGCAGATATGGCTCGAAAATTTCTACAAATGGGATATACACGAGCACGGCGCTATGCCAATCATAAAGGCGGTAAAAAATATAAAGGGCCTGTTCCTCAAGATAAAAAGGGATTGAGCGGTGCACATGGTCGGGAAGAGCTCCCCCGACAGCAAGAAGACCCCATAAAAGCCAAGGCCGCCCAGATTTTTAAAGAAAAGTGGAATCAAGCCAAACAGAATCCTGACTATTTAAAGCAAAAAGAAAGCTTTAAGCAAAAATACTTATCTTCTTAAAAGCCTATGACATTGTCAAAACTTGAACTCAGTAATACTAAAATGCACGAATATTTAAAATATTACTGAATCACCTCAATTAAGTACAAGTGATTCCTGCACTATTTTTATAGTAATCTGTTGCTGTTTTTAGCTCTTCCAATAATTTTGGTTGAGTAAATTCTTGTGGTTTTAAGTGCAATAATGCTGGCATATATTCAGATTTATAAACCTCTGGCCAGTCTTTACATAAAATTCGAATACGATCTTGTTGAACTGTTTTAGGGTCATCCAGTTGATCCATGAAACGGCTAATTTTTTGATCGGATTTTTCAAATTGAGCTTTATAATCTATTTCTGGGTTTGAAGGTTTAAACTGAACAGACGATGCGGGTGCAGGCTGCGCGACAATCTGCTCAACCTTTTGATCTTGAGATGGTTGTTGACGATCTTTCGCATCTTGAGAGTGCTTATCACATCCGACTAATGTAAGTGTGAATATTGAAAGTGCTATGAGTGCATGTTTCATGATGAAGTATTTAATTAACAATGTTGATAATAAGATGAGTCATACAGATCACAAAAACAAGATCCGAAAAAACATATATCAATGAGAATATTTTAACGATAGATCATGCCACTGATTCTTCGGATTTTTTACGCGTAGATATCCAGCACAATAGTGCTTCCCAGGCTCACCATACATGGGGCCCAAAGTCACGACTCACTTCTTTAATTAAGGCAACAATCATGCTCCTCAGACAAATTGCTGTTAATCCCATCAAAGTCGCTTTTTTAGAACTCATTTTATCTATTTTTTGAAACAAACCAAAGCATACTAAACCCTAACTTCAATATGAAAAAGCAAATTTGTCATTCAAAAATAAATAGACCATGTATGAAAATTGGTTTAGCTATTTAATATTTTCATACATGATGATGATCTATCCATAAAAAACCGAAAACCCGATGGATCAAATTTTCGGTTTTTCTAAATTAAACTCAAACAATCTTTTAGTAATTGATGGTATAGGCTAAAGCAAAGGTACGTCCCTGCGCTGGAATATCCAGATACGAGTTACTATTGGTCACTGCTGCTTGCTGAGCAAATACAGTTTTGTACTGGCGGTTCCATATATTATATACACCAAAATCGATTCGACCTTTGTAAGCTGGGAAGTGCGCCAAGACATCCATGGTGGTATAACCTTTAATATCAGCAGCAGAGTTATAGTCGTTATTATACCCCATAGCATTTAATTTTTGATCATCCTTATAAGCTTTGCTAGTACCATTAATAGCTAATGCTTGTACTCTCAAGCCATAACCATTTTGATTCCATTCAGCAAATAAAGTACCTTTCATTGGTGATACAATGAATGCATTTAGTTCATGCCAATTATTTGCGGCATCTTTATATTGCCCTCTGGTGTAACCCAACGTTCCGCCGACTTTGTAATTTTCCATAAAAGGATAACTAACAGATGCTTCAAGTCCATAAATACGCTGATCAGTATTAACTACCAAAACATCACTGTTAGCAAAACTTACAAATTTATCAGACGTATTATAAAAACTTGTTAAAGTACTACTCAAACCATTATCATTATTTAATCGCCAACCGAGTTCATAACTATTCACAGATATAGGTGCAACTCCTGAGGTATCTATGGCTGCCTTTAAACTATTTCCTCTTAGAATTCGTTGTACATCTGGATAACTAAAGCCTTGGGAGAAATTAGCAAATATTTGTTGAGTATCGGTCAATTTATATACTGACCCTAAATTAAATAAAAATTTATCGCTATTTGTTGACCCTGATGGGCGAAAATTTGCAGTACTTTCAACTCTTCCAGCTCGGTAATAACTATCATTATCTGCTTTTATATACTGATATCTTATGCCTGATTGAAAACTCAAGCGATCATTCAAATTATAATCACCTTGTAAAAACACACCAAGATTCTGAATCTTTGCATCTGGGCCATAATCAGACGTGAGGTTATCTGGATTACTCAAAGTATATGTAAGGAACTGACTATCTGATTGTAACCAATCGACATATTGATGATCCCATTCAACATCATAATCAAGCCCATAGCTAAGTTTTAAATCTCGTTCAGCAATTTTAAAATCTGATTGGACAGTTGAACGAATACCAGCATACTCAATATCTGACTGAGATTGAGAAAAGTTTAAGGTTTGCGATCTACGGGCAGGATAAAATCTGGATTTTTCATTACGATAATAAGCTTCAATATTTAATGTCTGTGCGAGAAAATCTGAATTCTGATATTGTGTATTCACTGCATAACGTTCTGTAAAGGGCTGATTATCTAAATTTTGGCCCTTAAGTGGCTTATAGTAGTCAGATGTCGTATTGGCATAATCTACTCCGTAATCAGTGTCTTGCTTATCTTTATAATACTGCGCACCCAAGCTTAAAGTCTGGGTATCTGTTAAGTTAAAACCCAAACGTCCATTTATATCTAGAGTATCCGTATCCATCGTACTGCCCTGCCACGGGCTCAAAGAAATGCGATCACCATTACCATCAAATTGCGAACCACGGCTGGTAAAATTTGCACCTAAAAAACCATTTACTTTGTCTGTACTAAACGATGCTGTCTGGCCAATCTCATAGGCCAATCCATCTGCACGAAAATTATCAGCAGAAGTTATTCCTAATTTTGTAGAAAAACTGACAGGCTTATCTGGATTTGCACGTTTGGTAATAATATTGATAATCCCACCCGTCGCACCTGAACCATAGATACTTGTAGCGCCAGAAATAACCTCTATATGATCAATCATTTCTGGGCTGATACTATTAAGCTGACGTGCAACATCACGTGAACCAGTTTGTGAAACTCCATCAATCATAATGAGGACATTACGACCACGCATCGTTTGACCATAATTACTGCTGGTTCCACTACTCGGTGCAAGCGATGGAACTAACTGTGCCAAAATGTCAGCGACCTTTCGTCCAGCACCCGCTTGCTGAGAAATCTCCTCACCTTTAATGTTTTGTACTGTCCCCGCAATTTCTGCAATACTTTTAGGCGTTCGTGTTGCAGTCATCACGATTTTATCAAGTTTTGCTGCTTCTTTTTGAGCGTCGTTCTGCGACGGTATTTCAATAACTGTTTGATCTTCAGCATATAAACAACTGGAAATAGCAACAGCCAATATACACAAGCTAAATTGAGTTTTACCCATGTCTTTCTCTAAATCAAGATAATAATAAGTTTAGCAATGATAATCATTAACAAAAGTAATGTAAAAAATATTATTCATTTGCTTCTATTAATGTGTGAGAGACTTCACAAATATTTAAAAAATTTTCTCGATAACAGTGATATAGCACAGCTTTTTTTTCTGGCATATCTATTATGGTCTGTGCCTCAAAAGCAATTTGATCTGCAATATAACTATAGGATTTTACTGCAACATCTGGTTCTCCTACAATTTTGCTGGCATCTGAATTCTCAAAAATAAAAAAACACATCATTTTCATAACAGCACGAAAATGTCCTTTTCCAACGACATTTTTTTCACCTAATAAAATATGCCAACCCATATCAGATGGTTTTGCATCATAATAAAATGCTAATCGGTCTCTTGCCGCTTCGTATATTTCCAAATAGCCCGCATCCTGCTCATCAATTTGGATAATATAGAGCCGTTGATGATCATCCATTAACATTTTCTCAAAATGTATCATCAGCTCTATTTTTGATTTATTGAGCTGCCACTGTGGAATTACATGTGGTTCATGCATCCACTTATATAGCAAATCAAAATCCTGCTTTAGATTGACAGCACGTAATTGATATACATGGCCTTTTTCAACATACTCAAACATATCTGGTAATTGAGTAGACGGCGTAGACAGTACACGATTAGCTTTCATTCTAAATTCTCTCTGGAAAATGATAGTAATCATCAATTAAATTTTGACTAAAGAATTGGCTATGTTTTTGTTGTTCATCCTGTTGTAAAGCCTGAAATTTGGGCAATAATTGCTTTGCCTGATCTTCTTTCAGAATAAATACGCCATCTGCATCTCCAATCATGATATCTCCTGAATCAATACAACTATGTTCAAACTGAATGGTTTGATCAAAATCTACGATACTTTCCCCTTCCTTACGTGTAGTCAAACAACTCACAGATTGAGCAAACACTGGAACTTTCATATTTCTAATCGCCGTTATATCAGTTATTGCACCTAGCACGACAACGGCTGCTAATTGATGAAAAATTGCTGCCCGATGACGCTGCTCTCCCCAGCAAGCACGATGTTTAAGTTTACGTGCATCAATGACCAACACTTCACCTGGTGTACTTTCAATGAGTGCTTGACGCAAATTTGTTGCGTTAATTGAATGGAGTACCACTGTTCTTACTTTTCCCACCACATGATGTACTCGATTCATCGCATGAATTTGAGGCAAATGACCATCATCTATAACATGACCAATGGTTGAGGTGGCAATGTCTGTATAATCACACAGCCCGCTATTTAGATATTTTTGCATACATATTTGTCTCTTGTTTTATCGCGCTTACGCAAAGGACAACCTTTGCAATACTCATGTTCTGCTTCTGGAAGCTGAAAATAAAAACAGCATTTTTCCCGAGCATACGTATTGATATCACTAGACCAATGATCAATAAGATTTGAAAAAGGATTCGTCTTTAATCCAAATACATCGGCATGTAAATGAGCTAAGTAATGTCGTTGTTCTTGAATATTTTGTTCCACCGCAAAGGCTACACCTCTACGCTGAAGCATGTCGTAGAATTGTAATATCCTTAACGCGGTATTTTCCCAAATTAATGACATTGTGACTTTAGTTACACGGCTAATGACTTTAAAAATGCAGGTTAAGTCATTAACAATCTGATTGAAAAGTGAAGTAAATCTTTCATGTCTCTGGATCAATCTATGATTTTCTTTCCTATGCATATCGAGCAATAGCGTTCTATCCCATAACCAATCTTGAGGAAGGTCTAGCACAACCTGATCAAGTGACCATGATAAAGACACTTGATTTATCAACGCACCGTACCAATACGGATAAAGTAAGGGTACTGCCCAGTACTTTATAAACATTGAACCTGCACAAGTCAGATTTCTTGCCTCTATTCTTGATGCAAAGTCCTGAATAATCTCACGACAGCTTAGTGGATCAAGCAAATCTGAGGCATGATAGCGACCTGCATTTACCTGCTGGATCTGGATCTGGATATCTGATTTCAACGTATTTTGAAACACCAAGAAATCAGAATCATTGTCGTCGTTATCAAAATGTTTGACTGGAATAGAGACAAGCATATCCAGCGCCCTTTATTGTATTTGCAGAGCACGTTTAAGTGGATTACAGGTGCGTCCAAAACTCGACGGCATGCTTCCTATTCGATTATTCTGCTCTAGAAGCGGATGAATCAATTTTTTATAAGGCCATTCTTCTTGCTCGAAAAGTAGATCATGCAGTTGCGTTCGAGCTTGATCTGAAAATGGAACATGATCCAGCGCCTGTTTTAAGGCCTGTGCCAAAACAGTCCACAATTCGGATTCGCTCAAGTCATAATAGCTTGCAATACTCTCTAGAATACTGGATAGATTGACCTGAATGCCTAGCGTTTGTAGATAGGTCATCAGCTCATCAACAGTGTCATAATACAAAGTAATTCTAAAGTCATGTGGACTTAAATACTTCGGATCTGAGAGCCCTGCCTGCTGCATCCACGGTAAATGAATTCGAACAGAGTCATGATCACGAAGTAAGAAGCCACTAAAATGCCCAGCTTTAAGTACAACACAAATATTCTGGCCATGAATTTCCCCCATGAGCCCCATTCGGAAAAGTCTTAAGTTCACCTCAAAAAAATCATGACATAAATTGAAAAACACTTCTCGAATACGTTCTGGCGTTGTATCTGCATATTGCCATTTCATGATCAAATCAAAAACAGATAAATTATTATGGGTCAATTGACCCAGACTTGCCATCGGGATCACTTGGTAAGGCGAATCCATCAATTCGGCAGGAACCTGACGACGTTGAGCAGCTAAATGCATCGGACGTTCATCAAACAATGTTAGATTATCTGGATGTAAAAGATCTGGTTGATCAGGTAAATACCCCCACCATTGATTTTCATTACATAACCATAAGCGCTGTGCCAAAACGGCGTCATGTATCTTGGCTTGCTCTAATAACTGCTGGTTTTTTTGTCCATTAATCATTTTTACAATGGGCAAATAACGTAATGAACCTAAGGATTTAACCGCTAAAGGCAATTTCAGATGATCTGGTGAGTGCTTTTGATACACCAAACTTCTCAGTGAAGAACTGGCATAAAAATCATCACTAAGAAACTGCAATGGCATAATCGTATGAGCTCTAATTTCGTCTTTAAAATATTTGTGTAATACATGCTCAAATTGCCAGGCATGTATAGGCAATGCCATATAGCTTGAGTCAAGATTTTTATGCTCTAGTTCCATTTGAAGTGCATCAAACTGAGCGCCATTTAAAAAAATATGAGCGGGCTGTTGTGTGTCACGGTCTAGAATATCTTTCCCATACACCAGTTTATCTTTTTTGATTGCCACCCAGCGAACTTCTATTTTTTGCTGGAACTCAGGACTAAAATTCTGATATTCAGAGTCTGAAAAACCATCTTTCAGTTTTGCTAATGGATGATAAGGTCTATCACGTAGTGCAGCGTATTGCTCAAACTGTAAAAATAAATCAGATGGACATTGCTCTGGGCAAAGTTGATACGAAATAGAGCAATTTTGGCTTAATTTAAACTGTTCGATACTTTGTGCAAGATCTTGAGCAAACTGTTGTAATTTCTGCTTGTCACATTTCTCAAATATACCTAGCGCTTGCAGCACATCAAAAGTTTTCAAAGGTGAAATACTAGTGAGTACAATATTTTGCGAATCCTTTTTAAAATGAAAAACATAATCCTGCATTTGCCATGGCTGCTTAATAGCCTTTTTAACAGGAATAATCAGCCCTTCATTTAGAGATTGATCCAGCAAAATCACAAAACTGTTATGCTGCTGATAATTCACCATGAACGGATTAAGTACGTCTGGATATTTTTGTACATACTCACATAGCATGTGCTCATGGGTCAGAATCGTAGCATCCGAAATATAACCTTCCGCTAGCAGGCTGTTGATGAAATCAATCAGTATCACCTGCTGAATTTGAGTTTGCGGTCGTAACATGGTGTTCATCAGACATTCTCCCAAGATTCAACACGACGAAATGGGTAAAGTGGATTTGCTATCTGTTTGAACTGCGCTTGCGAATCTCCGAACAAACGGCGTTTGGTAAGTGATTCGACGCAATACTCGGCTGCAAAGACATTAAATTTGGCAAAACGCTGACTGTACTCTGGATAAGTGTCCTGAAAATCGTAAATAACCCCAGCCGTTTTTTTCCAAAATAATGCTTCATCAAAATCAATGTTTTGTTGCAAACCAATCGCAATATCACTCAGCGCCACAAAGAACAAACATACACAACTCATATCACGAACTGCATTTAGGTCATTCGTCAGAATAAATGACATGCGGTTTGCTTTGGCATGTTCAGCAGGAAGTTGATGTAATTGGGGTAACTGCTCTGGATGAGTTAAATGTTCGGGACTAAAGCGCACGCCATCATGAAAATCTTTTAAGATAATGCGCGTCGGCCAACCATTGCGGTGCACCAAGATAATATTTTGTCCATGCGATTCCGATCCAATCCCTTCGCCATATAATAGAAATAAAATAGGTTGAATCACCACTTTAAGTAATTGTTCGACCCATGCCTCTGCACCATATTCATTAAGCCAAGGCTGAATCAGCAAGCTGTTATCCGACTGCACATGGCCAATACCATTCAGCGGAATAGCCTGCTCCTGTGGTTTAAGATACTGATGAACGCTTTCACGCCATAAACTACCAATCGTTCCATAAGCCTGTTTCGCATGGGAAGAAGGTAATTTGGTAAAATCTACAGCCGAAGCATGTACCTCACGTAAAATTGCGAAATCTAGTACCTGAGCAATCTCACTGGTATTGATCAAACGCTGTAACCAGTCCGTTATTAAAGGACCATTCATGGCGGTATGAGTCGCGAGAATACGCGAGCTAGACGTATTGATCATACTCATGGACAGTTTAATGTACGGTTTTTCAGGATGCTTTAAATTGGTTAGAGTTCTTAATGACTGCTGTGCAACATAAGACTGATCATCCCTTCCCAAATAAATAATCTGCTGGGACGAAATTTCCTCAAAGAATACTCGAACAAGAGTATTTTCCCATTGCCAGGGATGTACAGGTATCCAGACATAATCATGCTGATTCACTTTGTGCTCATTCAGAACGTGACTAAATCTAAGATGATCCTGTTGAGAAAGTTGATGGTTTAAATAGTCATCTGCCTGAATGTCTATAGAGGAATTGACCGTTGAAATTGAACGATGTACCGCCAACCACACCAGATGTATAGGCTGTGCAAACTCAACACCATATCTAAGATTATCCTGCAAACTAAAGCCGACGCGTGATTTGTAACACGGATGGTAAGGGTGCCCCTCCATCAAATATGTTTCTAACTCCTCATAACTATACTGACTTGCGGGAAGTGAATAGGCTCTCTGACAAATTTGAGACTGAAGATCATGGATAAATGTACGCTTCATCTCATAAATAAAATCATCACGTTTTTCTGCGTGTTCTATGCCATGCACCAGTTCATCCAGAACCAGATTCAAACTGGCACGGCTTTGCTGTCCTGCATCATTTTGACGTATGACATCCTGTTGATCTAAGCGAACTAAACCAAAACTTAAATAGTATTGTCCAAAGGCATGATATTCAACTGGACGTTGTTCATGATCATAAGCATAGATCGTGAATACGCCATCTTTATGATCACTTGAAACAATATTTTCAAAAATTAAAGCCTGTAAAAGCTGTTTGATCACACGTTGTTCGACTCGATGTACCGTTTTGGCATCGGGTTGTTGCCATGCAACGTATGGAGAAAGTGTAAAATCATCTTTGCCTAATAAAGTTTGTAAGTTTCCCATATCTTTTCCTTAATTTTTTAAATCTTTGATGAACGATGAGCATCCAATGGTTTGGAATACGGAAATTTCCACGCGTAAGGCAATGCCAGCAGGAGTAGCGCTGCACATATCAAAAATAATTCGCGAATTGAGGTCAGTTGTGCTCTATCCAAATCGTAGGATGCTAAAAGTGAATGTGTCCGGATTTGTAAGTAAAGTGCTGCGATTACAACCGCGACAGCAGAACAAGTGCGTCTAAGCAGATTGTTGATGGCTGCACCCTGTGTCACCAATTCCTGATCGGATAAGCTATTAAGCCCTGCTGTAGTTGCAGGCATATACGACAGACCAAAACCCAAACCATGTAGAGCCATACATACGATCAGATAGGTCAGAGGTAAATGACCACCCAAAGCCAGTCCTATAAATGCCAAAGCAGTAAGAATGATGCCAAATGAAATCAGAAATTTTGCACCATGTTGGTCGAGAAACTCTCCCGCCCACTTACTACATAAACTGGTGGTAAGGGCACTTGTCATCAGTAAAATACCCGTCCAGATAGGACTGAGTTTCAAGGTGTTTTGTATAAATAACGGAATGACCAATAAGCTAATAAATAATCCAGTTGTATGCATGACCGAAATGAACAAACTATAATTAAAGCCTTGACTGTTAAATATTTGCCACTTGATCAGAGAAGACTGCTGTTTACGGGTTATTATCCAAAACCATAGACCTGAAAGTATGCTTATGAGTATTAGGAGAAAGAACTTGAAGCTTTCCAGATCAGACAAGGTTTTGACCTGACTCAGCGCCAGTAGCAAACTGATGATCGATGCAGACAATAGTGAATAAGCAAACCAGTCGAACCTCTCAGAGCGATTTTTAGTCTGCTTTGGCAAATGTATCCAGCCCAGCACCAAAGCAAGCACACCAAAGGGAATATTCACTAGAAACAAAGCAGGCCAATCCCACCAGATTAAAAGCACTGCACCCAACATAGGACCGCAGGCCAGCGTCAACATGATCATGGCTCCCCATAATCCAGTTGCTGCTCCGCGTTTTTGTTGTGAGGTGACTGAAAAAATAATACCCAGTGATAGTGGGATCATGAGTCCACTTGCAAAACCTTGCACTGCCCGCACGGCCAGTACCGTTTCATAATGTTTTGCACAACCGCCAATCGCTGATGCCAATACAAATAATGCAAGTGCGCCAAGATAAACTTCACGTTTACCAAATCGCTGACTCAAGAAACCAGTAAGCAGCAGACTTAAACTCATGGCCAGTAAAAAACTGACCATGAACCAGCTCACAGCCGCTTCACCAATATTAAAATCATGCATCAGTTGTACAAGTGCAGGATTAAAACTACTATTGTTAAGACTTACTGTCCCAGTTCCCAACATCACGCATAGCATCACCCACCGAGATATCATTGATTTTTCATCACATGAATGTTGAGTAGCGTGTACTCTGGATATATCAGTCATGATTTATCCTTCACGACTGGTCGTGCATTTAGAAGCAGCTAAAGACTGTTTCCCAGAAAAGTGCAAGAACATGTCCTCAGACTGAGAGCTTTTTGTATGACGTACATGAGTTTGCGTAGATTGATGTTGGTTAAGCTGAAATTCCTGAAAAGTTTGTCGCGCTTCTAATTGAAAATAATTTTCCTCTAAAATCTGGTTGGCGATATGGGCAGAACGAAAAGCACCTAACCCCAGATCTGGTGTTCCTACACCATGATGATGCAAGTGCGTATTTTGAATATATATTTGTCCATGTGCCTCATAGTTTAATCTGTGAGACTGGTCTATCTGCCAATGACCTTGTGCATCTAAAGGAATTAAATGCTGCAACTTATTCAAGAAGTTACAGGTTGGATAACGATAACCTGTAGCCGCGATCACTGTATTTGCATTGAGGTTTAATGCGTACTGCTTTTGTGTCTGAAAAAACTTTAACTTAATCTGATTTTTATCTACTAATTCGGCATTTTCAAGCTGATGATGACCTGCCAGTGTGACATGTGTTTCGGTTTGACCAATACTACGATGATATAGTCGCTCATAAATATCACGGATGGTTTTGCTACTGATCCCTTTATATAAATGTGCCTGTTCATTTGGCAATTTATCTTTTAACCCTTTGGGAAGCTGGTGAAAATACGCCATGTAATCGGGGCTAAAGTTTTCTAGACCGAGCGGTGTATTTTCCATCGGGAAAAATCCAGGAGATCGTGTTAACCAATAAATATGAAATTTAGGTAATCCTGTTTCAGTCGATAGCTGTTGATCAAATAGATCGATAAATATTTCTGCGGCAGATTGACCAGAGCCAATCAACACCACATTTCCTGTTAGATTTTTTTCAGATTTATTCAAATATTGAGATGAATGTAGACAATTTTCACTTTGTTCAGCAATGAGTTGTAAGGGTTGCGGTAGTCTTGGAATAGTACCGACACCAAGCACTAATTTTCGGCATTGATGAACAGAAAGGCGTCCATGATGCTCTGTAATCAACTGAAAACCTTTTGAAATGGGTGCAATGTCCATCACACAATTACCAAATTCGATATTCCGAAGCTGTTTGATTACCCATTGGCAATAATGATTGTATTCCTTACGTGGAATATAAAGATTCTCACGAAAGTAAAACTTATAAAGACGCTGCTGATCTTTCAGATAATTTAAAAAACTAAATGGATTAGTGGGTTCAACCAAGCTCACCAAATCGGCCATAAATGGAACCTGCAACATGGCATTTGGCAATTGCAAACCCGAATGCCAGTCAAATCCTGCACGTTTATCAAAAAACCGATAATTGAGCTTCTCATGTTGATGAAGAAGTGCTGCAAGACTCAAGTTAAATGGCCCTAATCCCACACCAATAAAGTCAAGCATGTTCTGCCTCCAGTTCGCTTTGTTTAACGAATAATGGATTCTTTAAATCAACATAGATTGACTGTTGTGAGATATGTGCTTGTAATTCATCCAGCTCATACAGTCGAGTCATTAAGTTACCTTTATATGGGAAAGTTTCCTCATATAACAGCGTGTATAACAGTGGACTGTCTGGATATTTTTGGAATGCCTGCAATAAATAGGATTGCAATATTTCGATTAATTGATGCTCTGAAACCGCTCCAGATGCTCCAATGGCATTGATCAGGCCAAATAAGGTATTACCTATAAAGTAATAACGGAAACGCTCATCGACCAGAACCTGAGGACATACAGCCTGCCCGTCCGATTCTAATTTTGGGAAGCGTTGTAAAATCGAATCTGCACGCTCGCGAATATAATAAAAACCTTGGTTGTCTCTAAACCAAACTGTTTTGGGCCAATCCTCTTCAAGTTCAATTAATGTATTTTGCTGATGCGCTTCAAATGCCATACCAAACTCATGATACAACTCCATCAGTGGTAAAAAAGTTATTTCTAAAAATTGATCAAACCAGTTTAATGCAATGTCTGTTTCAGATTGGCCTGTTCGAGCAGAAATCGAGGCAAAAATCTCGTTAAAACGATTCTTCTCCTGCATAGGATGATCTTGACATAATGAGGCAATACAGGTGACATCGTCTTGTGTTCTAAAAGGATTTTCCCTTAAAATACAGATACTCTCATCAATAACGTCCCCGTTGATACTGATCGCAATCCATGCAGGATCACTCAGGGTTTGTAATCTTGAATGACGTTTTCTAAAGTCGGCAAGATAGTCATCATTCCATAATTGATAACTGAGCAACCCACGATGACATTCTTTATGAAGATTGACACGAACAGAATTGGTCACAGCAACACTCATAGATGTCTTAAACATCCAGGGTGCCTTTTCACTGTAGAGGGTACGAACCGATGTCGTTGCTTTAACTTCCCATCCTAAAGCGCCAAAATCAATCAATTTATGTTGATGTAAAAGCTGTTGATACCAGGTTTTATCTTTTAGATAACGTGCTTGCCAAGGATGCAAAGGAAGTAACGCGTACTCAGGAAACTCTTTAATTTTTGCGCGATGATAGTCATTAAAATAAGGTTGCAGATCATGATGGAATTGCACAGGAACTGGAATATTGTGTGCATTATCATGAGCGATATAATCAGGATGCACATATAAAAAATGCATTTTAAACGTACTTTGAGTTTCTGGTGAAAAAACCTTCCAGTCCTGCTGTACGAATCCTTGACGGCTTTTTGGAGAAGGATGCATGCTATGCCCAAGCACCAGCGCCTGTTCGCTATCAATAAAATTTTGCTTTAATGCAGTGATCCGATCCAGATCAGATTGTCTAAAATCCAGAAATTGAAATAAAGCACGACGGCTTTGTATCCAACATTCCAAAAGAGAGGACGCATCCAACGAAGGTTTTGACGGTTGATGAACGAGATTTTCCAGCAAATTTGCGGCTAAACTCGTGGCACTTATACTTATTTCTTTGCCATCACGTTCAACCCAAGGTAGATCAGCAAGTCGATGTCGCCCGACTTGGCTCCAGTAAGAAAGAGGCGCATAAATATGTGCTTCTAGTGCTTTTAAGTAAATACATATAAGTGGAGCATTCTTGCTTTTATACTGCTGTGAAGGTGTTTGTTTCGCAGAAGGAATATATAAGCCTTCACCTGTTTCTTGGAGATAGGCATTTAATAAATGCTGTAAGGCAATCTTATCTGTGATTAATTTCATCAACATTACTCTTTAAGAGAAAGTGCGAAAAGAATAATCACGGCAAAATACAAATGCAAATGATATTAATTATCATTAACAATAAAAAATAATTCTACGTACTCTACTTTACATTTTTCATTAAAAATTTGATGCTCTTCAAAAAAAACTTTAAAAAATTATCTTTTTTGTAACCTAAATTCCAGATTTACGCAGTTATTTGTAAATTTCTCTAAAAACTACCCACATCTTTGTTCTATCGATACCGTTCACATTCTTGAATCGTATTATGTTGGGTACGGGAAAGTCATTTAATAGTGTATTAAAAATTGAAGATACTCAACATCACCATGTCTGATTATTTTATTAGCCTCATTGTTGTCCAGCTTTATTGGCTTAAACTATTGATTATTGATGCAATTTACTATTAATTGAATCGAAATCACAAAATTCAGGCAATATCATTTGACTTTACTGTAACCTTATATCAAGCTGAGCTATATAACTAGCAGAAAATTAAATCTAAATTATCTATGAAACTAATTTTAACGATTACAACCAAATGTGATTATTCTAAATAAAAACAGAAAGTTAAAAAATTCTTTACACATATGAAAGATACATAAAATAAAGTGTGGCTTGAATGGATGGTACTTGAAGTGAGTAATGAATAAAAATTTTTCCTTAAATATAAAGCCCTTAACAAAGAGCTATATATTAAACAGGTACATCAATTCTAATGCATATCAGCTTGCTGATTAGAATTTTGATATTCATTTACTTTAAGATTGGGTTGATCGGCAAGTAATTTAATGAACGCAGGAATAGAGTCTGTAGTAAGCAGATATGGATTAAATTCATCCACATGATGCTGCTTAAAAAAATCTTTGATCTTCATGTTGATTGGTGCAAACTTCATGCTCCAACGTTCAAAGGATCGATTTTCCGATGGTTTCGAGAAAATAATTTCACAGTTATGATGTCTTTGATCTTTCAAAATCATATGATGAAATAATGACTCGACTTGATGTTTCTCACCTTCAAGATATTGTAAGAAGTAGCCATTGCCATAGTAAAGCACCCCTGTAATGTCATTAAGGGAATTAAAGTTAATGGCCTCTGTGAGAATATCCATTAAATCTTGTTTAATTTGACTATGTTCACTATTTGTCTTACTTGCATACATCAAGCCTATTAAGCTCATAGCAGTAACTCGAAAATCGATTTTGATTGTATATTTTGACATCCGAGTACAATTGTTACAACCACACTTTTATGAAAAACTGTGTGTTTTGTTAGAATGACTAAATTTTTACTTTCTGTGATCCAGGCAAGTAGCCAAAAAATATTTAATTTTGTAAAATTATAGCTTGTCGTTAAAGTATGACTGTTTAATGCAGAACCATGAAATTACTCTTCGAGACGAACATAGTAAAGAGTTTAAGATTATCAAAGTTCTAGATGTTCGCTTTGATGAAACTACAATTACAAACACCCACCAATGGTTATGGGTCTATGATCTTAGTGCCGAGTTTTTTCCATTTGAGTTATGGGATCAACTTGATCATGCAATTATTCATCAAAACATAAAATTAGATAATCAAGTTTTTGAAATTGTTAAAATTCTGAAGAAGAAAACAAAAGTTAGATATTCTTAATTAAATGGCCAGAGTAATTTGTTGCGTATCAAGTAAAGAATCCTCGACTGAAGGTATGCTTAGGCTTCACCTCATTTAATGAATGTCATATCAAAGACAACTGGCAAATCATAATGATAAGCGACAGCCAGAGCAATTTGGTCATACCCTATAAACACTTCAAACTCAGATTTAACATATTAAGGTAAAACAAAGAAATAAACCTAAGCATCACTTTGCTCAGTGTTTACTGTGACCATTGGTAAACAGACTTTTTAAATATGACCATGACACACATTACAATAATTTGAAGAGAATAAATGTACCTCAATAATATGTCGAAATTTAAACAATAGATGCTGAGGATGGCGAAAAATCAATTTGGTTCATTTTCACCATTCTGAGGAGTACAAAATTTAGTCTATCGAGAACAAGAGTTTCGTGCACAACCTAGTTTTTGGTTGAGACTTTAATGATGCTTCTTTTACTATAGTTTAACAAAAAGAAATTTCTATTATTAATCTAAACTTAAAAAACCGTCATTTAGACGGCCTTTGTTTCACATCAAAAATTAGAATGTAGTCATGTTTTTTTCCAAAAGCATACTCTAAGTTTGAATTCAGACTTAAATAAAAATGCAATAATAACTAGGATAAGTCCAACTACAATAAAAATTAGATCAAATCGGTAAAATAACAAAGAAAATGAAGATAATGCAAACAATATCAACAAGTAAAATATAAACACGCCTAGAGTCTCATCCATGTTCCCCCCAAAAAACACTTTTAGAATCAGGCTCATAAATTACGCTCTGTTTGAAGCTAAAACAAGATAACGAGATCATTGTATTTTGCGAATGATTTACAAATGTTAAACTAAAATTATGCTCATCACTATTAAGGAATTATTAAGACTGTTATATTCCTAAAAATCATTATTTTTTTATATACCTGTGGCATGGTTCTCTTTCAATCACCTAAGTGCCTCACTAATTAAACAATTGCTCATTGGGTTGAGTGATATCTGTGTTCGCGGGTTGCTCTTGGAGCATAACTATAAAAACTTCAATACTTGTTTTTCTTTATGAATGTTTTTAACAATATTCATATGATTCATGATATCTGTAAAAATAGAAAAGTAGATCGGCTCAAGTGCTTCTTATTAGTTACAGCATTAATATCTTTGAGCAAAGATTCTCGTATACTCACACTATATATTAGCTTAGTATTTAATCTTATTAAGTCTATAAACTGCTAAAGATATATTTCTAATACAGCGATTGAGATAGGTTATTTCATGATAATATTGATTTAGCTGCTCCTTTTAGTTAAGTCGCGCCAGATAGACCTTAACTGCACTTTTGTCTATTCTGCGAGTTTCAATATATGTTTGAGACACTCAACACCATTAGCTAAACAAACGAACAAGTTAAGAAACACTTCTTCTGCATCTTGTTCACTTTGAAGTATAATTCCCATAACTCATCAAATGTTTTCATGAGTATCGTCAATACCAAACGGTATATTGTTTCGATATCCTGAGTTTCATATTGCTGGACTTCTTAAAAGTTTAATACAGTCATAAAATTGATATTACTACACGTTGCTAAGCGTCCAGAATTAGCAGAAACGATAATCGCATGTATTGAAAACTTATTTCGGTTGCACTGCCTTCATTGTAGATCATGAAGAATCATAACCAACCAGAGTCAGTTTTAGGTAAAAACAGCGTTGTAATGATGATCGTTTTTTAGACCTATTCACATAAAAATAGGACTAAGTCTTTTCAAAATAGTACTAAAAAAACTAGGGTATCAAGCTAGCTCTTCGCTGCTGATTTAAGATTATGTACTGGTAGAAATTTCCAGACTCAAGCTGCGGACTTTCATGATGTCAAAAAGGTATTAAAAAATAAAAGTGGAAAACTAATTTTCCACTTTCAAATTAAATATAAAGGATTATATTTAACCTATATTTTAGTACTTAAGTTTAAACATTATTTGGTTTAAGCGTATAAAAGCTATCCTTTTGTTTAGAAAGTAAATTAATAAATTCAGGAATATTATCAATTGACAACGTATATGGATTAAATTCATCAATATTATATTCAGAGAAAAAATTAACTATATCCTTGTGGAAAATAGCATATTTCATATGCCATTTAGAAAATAATTTATCTGTGATGTCTTCACAGTACATTAATTCACAATTTTCATGACGAGGATCACTTAAGATTTTGTTATGAAAAAGATCATTAATTTTGATTTTGTTACCTTCAAGACACTGAACGAAATAGCCATTTCCATAATAGAGTGCACCACAAATAGAATTTGGGGTATTAAAGTTTAATGCTTCAGTTAAAATATTAAATAATTCATTCATTGGATTATCGCATTCTTTTAACTTACTCACATACAGCATTCTTGCATCGCTCATACTTGTCTCGATATATAATAATTTAAAAAAATTAAAACAATACAAATACTTGCTGAAGGGATTTGCAATTTTAATCCATTAAAGAATACTCTAAACATCTTTTATAGGTAATGACTTAAATGGAAAATTTTCTTTTTTTTAATAAATTTAACAAATATTGATTTAGGGTTTCCCGTAGCAAGTTTAATAATATTTTAAATAAAATCAAATACTTGATAATTTATTTTTATGTTTATTAACTGTTTTTATAAGTTATTGATTATCATTTAAAAAATACAAGGTGAAAGCCAACCAACATTTCTATTGCAAATTGATACATATTTTCTCTATTTGAGTGAGTACATATCTGTCCGTTTTACATTCATTTCTAATCATTGAATTTGAACTGTAAAAACCTTCTTTAAAAAGGGCTCTTTGCTGTAAACCATATTTTTAATTTAATCTGGAATGATTTTATTGCGTAAAGTTGTACGTAAGTCCTTATTCAGCCATCATAAAAAAAGTATTGATGGACTTCAAATGAAACATTTATTCCCTAAACTTCTATACAATAAAGCTGTATTGAAAGCTGATTTCGCCCGCGCTGCTCTCACCTCATCGCCACCCGTTCGGAGCTAATCACAGAGCATAACCGAATTGCCAAGTTACATCCTTTTGCAGTCACCGAAAATCACTTAACCCAGCAATTCCAAAAGTATCGGGATTTGTCTGAAGTGTATGAGCATCTTGAACCAAGACAGCGACCATCATTTCATGATTTGCGAGCACAGAGTGTTTACAACATTACCCAAAAATATGGCAAGGCATATGCGCAGGCATTGGCTGGCCATGTAACCGTAAAATGACAGATCATTATATTTCTGTCTATGAAGAACCGAAGCCAACTAGGGTGAGTTTTAGGTAATAACAGCGTCTTACAACTGATGTTTTTTTAGACTTATCCACTTTAAGACAAGACTGAGTTCCTCAAAGTACCTACTAAAACAAAAAACCCACCTGATGAGGGGAGGTTTAAGTTACTGATTTAACATTATCTTGGTAGGCATATCCAGACTCGAACTGGAAACCTCTACGATGTCAACGTAGTGTTTAAGCTTATAATTCAGCTATTTAAGAAGTATGGGTGTCAAATTGGTGTCGATAAATTTATGTAAGGAGAAGTTTCATATCTAAAAGGTAGAGAGAATAATGATCTAATTGTTATTGAGCTATATTTATACCTGTTTTAAAAAATAATTAAAAGCTTAATTTAAAGTTGATGATTTTTTAATAGATTAAATAAAAAACCACCCGAAGGTGGTTTGTGGTTTGTGGTTTGAGTATTACATACAAAGAATAAATTACTGCATTTTAATCAATAGCATATATTTTCATCTCGATCAACTTTGTCATGGAAACGACAAAAATGAAGAGAAAGTTTAAATGTGAATAAGTAAGAAAAAAATTGATTTAACGACTTAATATGTCGTTCAATACTAATAAGTTTTCTTGGTATTGAAAAAGTTTTATCTAATGAAACAACATAACCTTTTTCGTCGGGAGCATAACTGCCTTTTGAATCTATAGGTAGATAGAAAAGATTAGTAACTCTGTATTTTTTAATGTCCTCAGTAAGATTTTTTATTTTTTCTTCAGATGCACCACTGGATAGTAGTATATTCTCAATTTTTTGCATATCAAATAGAGGAGCTAATAAACAGTCCATTGGTAAATCTCTGGGATTATTAACATCAATATCACAAGTATTACTTAAAATTATGCATCTTGGAACAACGTGAGTGGTGTATTTATTATCACTAAAGTATGGAAAGGGAATATCACTAACAATATCCCCTTGTAAAAAAAAATCATTTTTAAATGAACTAAATGGATCTTGAGTTATTTTTCCATTTTTAATAAAATTTTTTAATGCTACTTCTAATTTTTTTCGAGTTTCATCAGTTAAATAACCTGGCAGTAGTTGAGAAAAATCATCAGTAGCATCCACATTTTTTTCCTGTAAATTTAAAATAACTCTAAAATATTGTCAGATAAAATCTTAGCAAACTCGGGATCAAGTGGCTTTGACTCATAGGACAGTTTTTCAAAAAAATCCATCATTAAGTCATCCAATAAAGCTTCCCCGTGGTTTGTGGCATAAGATACCGCAGAAAAAGTTTCTGGCGTTTTACTCAAATCCACGTAATGTGTTTTTGGAAATATCTCAGATGAATCCTTAAAACTCAAGTGGTTAGACTGACTAATTACAGATGAGCTGCTTAGAAAAGCGGTCACCAACATAACTCCAGTTAGAGTAGGTGGAATAGATTTTTGTATATTCAAATTAGTCATTAGCATCCCCTTTTATTATAAATAGTTCTATATATTGAATCTACTTTATCGTGAATAATATCAAGAACACGAATAAATTCATGCTCTGCATCATTTGGATTCTGTATTCCGCTATTATTAATTACATCAATAATAAGCAAAGTTCCATTTAAGTCTGTTATTTTTCCAGTAACATCACTGATATTCCTAAGTTCTACATGAGAAGCAATATCTGTCATGATTATAAAATTATCTTCGTGCAATTCTGTTTTTAATGCTAGTTTTGCATCGTCTTGCAACGCAGTTTCACCAATTTTCAGAGTAAAATTTAAATCATTCAACGACAAATCATTTCTAATCAAATTAGTGTATTTTAAAGAATACCTCTGTATTTGATCCAAAGGATTTTTAGACTTTAAAATATTTAAAATTTGTAAAGGTAGTTCTTTAAAGATATTCCATCCTTCATATTGACCATCCAGAGCATTCTTCAATATTACAATAGATCCATCTGCAACTAACAATGAAAATGAAGAATAGTTAATTTTGTAAGAAGGTGTGTAATAAAAATCATTTTGCTGTAATTTTAAATCGTTAGGAATCTGCAATCCATCAGCATGAATGATACTTAAGTGATCGGAAAATACTTGATTAATAGCTATCAATAATTCTGTTGCAAAATTGAGTTTAGGTAAAAACCTAACTTCAAAGATGGCTTCAATTAATGGATTCAACAGTAATTTCCTTACAATTCAATAACATTTGCGCTGAATATAGTCAAATTCATAACCAACAAGACTCGAAATTTAAATCAATACATACAATAACACCCAGTAGGTATGTATCTGGGTGTATTGTTATAATATCGCTTAGTATACTTATGTGCAATATCTCAAATATTTTTTAATTTTAAAAAATGTCAAGACTTGTAATTCTCAACTGCGTTAAATATTGTCGCTTAATGATAAAAACCACCCGAAGGTGGTAAATATCACTTTTTAGGAAAATATTTGTTCTGATATTCCTCACGGTCCACATCAAAAACATTTGCCCAGTTTTCTGCATGGCAACGCGCTACATGAGCCAGTTTCTTAATATCTCCATGTTTATCCGCCTTTTCCTCTATGATTTTGCACATCACATTCAACTGCTCGGCAACGTCACTGGCGTAGGACATTATCTCAATCATGTGCTTGAGATCAGCTTCTAGCACGGCGATAGGTTCTTTCATGACGATATTCATTTGGATGCTCCTTGTTGTTGCTCAAGGTACGCATGTCCAACAACTCCTAACCGTTCTTTTGCCTGTTCTGCCAGTTGCAGCATTTCTTTGAGATACTCAACACAATTGGCTGAGCAATCGAGTAAGTTTAAAAATACCTCGGCCTCTTGCTCACTTTGTAATGTAGATTCCAAGAGTTCATCAAATGATCTTGTGAGTGTCGCCAATGTCATACGGCGCATTATGCCGACCTCATCGGTTTCATATGCCTGGATTTCTTCAAAGCTTAATAATGCAGTGAAGTTGATATTGTTCTGTAGTTGAGTCATACTATTCATCGTTGATATTCCTTAATGTTGACAATCCAAAGCCCTTTGTTTTCGACGACTCAAGGGCTTTTTTATTGCCTGAATTAAACATGGTTGTTACCTAATAGTTTGGAAAGTCGGGTTAAGCCTTTTGGGGTGACTCTCACCTGCTCTGTGATTTTGTTTGAACCATCACCACGCGTTACTTCTGTCACTTTATGTTCTAAAAAGCCCGCCTGTACTTTGTCTTGATAACCGACATAGTGAGCTGAACCAGTACGCTTATAGATCCACTGCTTTTGAGACAGAAAAGAAATAAAATCTTTAGGACGCATTTGTAAGGCTTTAGCTGCATCAGTTAAACATAGACTTCCATTTGCAGTTGCAATTCGATCAAAAGCATCAATAGTCGGCTGCATGACTTCAACTTTATGCTCCAGTTCAACCATTTTTTCGGAGTACCCAAGTAATAACCCACGTAAAATATTTGGGTCAGACAGTGCCTGCATAGGATCAACAGGTTTTGCAACTTGGGCTTCAAGCTCTTGCCAACGGTCTACCAAACGAGCCGTGAATTCAGGGCAAAGTTGAGCAACTACGATAATGCTGTCTCGTTTGCCTTGTTCGCCAGTGAATTTGTATACAGTAGTGTTCTGCTTACGCCCGATTGAGTTTAAAAATGACGTTTCCACCATTGGGGGAAGCGTTATAACCCCTTTTTCTGCAAGACGTTCAATAGATTGTTTTACTTTATCAGGACGTGATTGAACCAATTCGGAAATTTCTAAACTATTGATAGATTGTGTTTGCAAAGGTGCAATTGCATTCATGTTCTTACTTCCTTACTTTGATTAACCAGTAACTCAACTGCTTTATTTATTAAATAATTCATTGAGCGTTCTTCTTGTTGCCCTTTCGCTTTTAACTTTTGATGTAGCTCAATGTTGAGGCGAACTTTTACGTCTACTGTCTTTACTTTTTTCATTATTGCTCCAATTTAGAACCACCGTGGTTCATATGAATTAAATTTAAACCACCGTGGTTCTATTGTCAATACCACCGTGATCTATAAAATAAGATTAATTTTTTATGGTTTATCCCTATGAGCAGAGAAGATCCACAGTTAAAAGTACGCCTTCCCCAAGAGCTAAAAGACAAAATTACTGAATCTGCTTCGAATTTAGGTAGATCCATTAACGCTGATGTGGTTGCTAGACTCGAAGAATCATTTCAAAGTTTTACATCAAATAAAATTGATTTTGCACATGGATATCTAATTGCTTTTCTACGTGCTCAAGCCGCTATTTATCACGCTGCAATTATGGACTTAGGCAACGCATTTCAAAAAGAACCATTCCCAGATCTACTGCATGAACAGACTAGATATAAAATTCTATTCAATGAGATCAATAAATTAATAAAAAGCCTTGAAGAAAAATTGTTGCCTTTTGATAGTGCAGATAATAAAGATGCGATTTTAGAATTATTAAATAATCCTAAAAATCTAGAAGAATAAGTTACATTCATAGAAAAAGCCTCATCGTGGGTGATGAGGCTAGTATGGGTTTGTTTTTCAAAGCTTAAAAGGAAATTGAACTATTTCTTAAATTCCGAAGTAATTAATAACCAAAATTTTCCGGAAATATTTTACTTAACTTTTTTCCATATTTTTTACATCTTCATAAGCTAAATAGCTTAGAGCATCTATAATACTAAGCTCGGTAACATCATCCGCACCATCAAACACCATTTGATCTAATATCTTTCTTCTGATGGGTTCTACGCTTTTTCTTAATGTATCCTCACCATACTCACCTTTCTTATATAAAACTGAGCAGATTATGGCATTTGTTATTTTTATATTTTCAGCTAACTCAAGAATTTTTAAATCCATATATGGCAATAGCTTATATGATGCCCAATTTAATAAATCTTTTTTAGATAAAGATTTGTTTTTTTCATTAAATCCGAGTTTTTCTCTAATTTGAGCCAATATTTTTTTAAACTCTCCAAATATAACGTGATCTGGATAATAAGGATTTATAGTAATTGGATAATCATATTGTTTCACATGAAATTTAAAGTGAGACTTCAAAATATCCATAACTGGGGAAAATGGCTTATCTTCTCCTGTATATTTTAATTTTATTCCACTATTTTTAATCATTAGTTGGATACTTTCAAACTCATCTTCATACAATTCATTCACAGGTAAATGCTTGTACATAAAATTATAATGATCAGAACTTGAAATCTCTAAATCTATTATTTCATTATTATCTTTTTTATATTTTACAAACAAATCCAAACTCAAAGGCTTTTCTAAATGAGATGCAACTATTAAGGTCATTGCTTCTTGTTCTTCTGTATCTGTTAATTTATTCGTCCCGATCCAATTAGAAAGACCATTTTCTAAAATATCATGTAATAAGAATCTAGACTGTATCAAGAAAAACCACTCAAAAGCAGATAGCTTGTCCATATCATTGTACTTATTGATATCGAAAACTTTTGGTAAATCATCCGTATTTTTTATTAGCTTTCTCAAAGTGATTGAACTCGACAATATGACTCGTAAAACTATACCCCAACTTGCCCGACTTGTGGGGTAGAATTTAAGGGTAAGGTGTTGTATTGTTTGGGGGATTTTCTAGGTAAAAGAAAACCCACCGAAGTGGGTCTAACCAAAATACTAAGACTTAATGAACAAACGTATAACAGCGACCATCTACCATGTAAAAATTGTCATAATAATATCTCTCAAAACCCTGATACCAGCTTGAATTTCATGAGATATCTATAGATCCAAAATTTTTAATTCATCTCTTGATTCTCGCATTTAGTATCAATTAACTGATCTAAAGGAACAAGACCGCATTTTTCGTTACCAACCCAGTAAGCATGTTTCCAAAAATGATATTCATCAAATTCACCATGCTTTTGAGGACCAGCGCCAAAACCAAACTTTGTTAAATGAACCTGATTTTTCACCGAATCAGGGAATATGGTATCAGCTGCTCTTACCATATTAAACCATCCACCAGACGTTCGATCTGTAAAAGATTTAATCGTAGTTAAATACGTGTCAATCCAAATAAGCAGGCTACCTCTTGGTACTGAATCGAATGCAGTTGATTCAGAAAGTTCTCTATATGGATCTAAAGACAAGTTATAAAATTGTACGCTTTGATTTTTTCTTAAAATAGGTACTACATTACTCTCAACATCTTTAAGTGATGCTGCAGCCCCCATGTAAACAATATTTTTATAGTTTAAGTTTGGTTTCCTCATCAGAATATTATTCGCTACCATAGTACCCATACTATGCCCAATAAGGGTAACTTCAGGTTTAGATGAATCTCTATCGACTTTATCCAAAAATTTTTCTAAAGCAGTTTTTGCATCTCGCTTTCTGATAAAAGCAGAGTCTTTAGTAATTAATAATTCAGTTCTACGAGAGAGTGAATCCCATGTGCCATGACCAAAGCCATCAACCAAAGGTGCCGTTACAAACTTAATCGGGTTCGCAAGGGATGATATATTTTTAAAATTCAATCCTCTTGTTTCACCCGTTGTATGAATATGTAGTTTTTCACTTTCGGGCATCATCTCAAGATTTGCCCTATTAGTGTAATACGCTTTTTCTTCTTTACTCTCAATGCGAATAGGTACTGAGGATTGAGCTAAAAGAGCTTCTGTCGTTGCTCTTGGCGCATGTGCTACGCTACGAGCTGTATCCTCTATAAAAATAAATGGAGATGTTAAAGGCCCTAATACAGGTCTTCTTTCTCCACCTCTTATAAAAAATAAGTGATCAAGATAATTAGTATAAGGACCTGCCTGCCACCCGACTAAGACGATGTAATTTTCTTCATCATCATAATTACTCAAAATTTGGTTCGCTTTTCCAGTAGCATTTTGAAAAGTATTTAATCCTCCATGAATGAACATCGTGATTTTAGGTTTACCTGATTTTTGATAATCTTCAAATATATTGTTAACATATAAATTGACATCTTTGATCACTTTTTTTGAATATGGATCAATTAAATCTCCATTTTTATTAATATATATCAAGTGGCTTTTAAGCTTATCCTTATCAACTTTAGAGTATTTATTTTTATCAATCGGGATAGACGAACAAGCACCCAACAATAAAAATAATGTGAATAGTAAAATAATTTTCATATTTCTCCCCCGATTATAAATGTTATTTAATAGTAGCCTTGCTTCTAATATCTAAAATATTCATATATTAAAGAAGGGTAAAAGGCATAACTTATAAATTATGCTTAAATATTTATATTGTCTATAGCTATGATTTTATTTATTAAATCTTACCTAATATCTATATTTATCTAACCTCATATTCGGGCCAATTATTTATCAATTTCTATATAATTGGGTAAACAATGTCAAATCTAGTAAACTTAATCCTTGGATTTAAGTCGTGGGGGATAAAGTGGAGAATCATGAAATTATTCTTCAAGATGAACATCACCAACAGTTTAAGATTGTCAAGGTTCAAGATGTTCGTTTTGATGAGGTAACAATCGCGAATACCCACCAATGGTTATGGGTATATGACCATAGTGCCGAGTTTTTCCCGTTCGAGTTATGGGATCAGCTTGATAATGCAAGTGTTCATCAAAAGATCAAATTGGGTAATCAAGTTTTTAAAGTTATTAAGATTTTAACCAAAAAAACTAAAATTAGGTATTCATGAACTGACTAGGTGAGTGTGTGAATTGTTTGATACATTTTTAAAATATGAATGATTAAAAACACTTCATTATTTAAATTCAGCCTACTAATCTTGATTGTATAGATGTAAGAAAAATTTTATCAAAATTGCCAATCACATCTAATTCCAACCCATTAGAATAAAGTTTTCCTTCACAACTTGTTCACATTACAATCAACGTATAATTCATAAATATTTGAATAAAATCATCTTATATTATTCTGCACACTTCTTCTTACATCTAAAAGATCGACAACTCAACACTTTTACATGAACATCTTACCAATTCTAAATAAGAAGGAATTTATATGATTTCATGGCTATTTGTTAGTTTAGTGATCACAATTTTGTTAACGCCAGGGCCTACTAATACGCTCCTAGCCTCTTCAGGTATTGAATCTGGAATTCGTAAATCTCTTAAACTGATTCCAGCCGAAGCATTCGGTTATCTTATTGCAATCTCAGTTTGGGGATTTTTAATTGATTCGATTGCAGATAAGTTCCCAGTGATTCCGCCAATCATGAAATTACTGAGTGCAACTTACATTATTTTTTTAGCTCTCAAGCTTTGGAAGACATCTACCATTGATGCAGACTTAAATCAGCCGTCTATCACTGTTAAGGCTTTATTCTGTGCAACTTTACTTAATCCTAAAGCATTGCTATTTGCTTCAGCTATCTTCCCTGCAGCAAGTTGGACATCATCACATAGTTATTTGATGCACATGGGTACATTTCTAAGCCTAATTCTCCCTATTGCAACTTTCTGGATTTTCATTGGTTCGGTTTTAGTTTCTAATCGTATTTCTTGGCTAAATCAGAAAAACCTTAAACGTACTGCTTCAATTGTACTCATTAGTTTCTCGATGCCATTAAGCTATTCAGCTCTTACTTCATTTTAAAATTTATAAGCCCTCACTATGAACTGCACCCCGAAAGTTGGACACTTAGTCTAATTTAAAGGGTGCTTTTCCTTAAGCTTCACTCACTTTAACTGCAGTCACACCAGAAAGTACAGGCAGATCATAACGATGCTGTGCAGGCTGAGAAGTTTGGCCATACCACATAAATGCCTCAAAATCTGACTCGGCATAGAGCGCAAAGCAAACCATGTCTGACTGGTTCCCTCCCAGACATACCAGTTTACCTGTTCTTTGATCACGCCCCACCACAAAACAAACATGACCACCGCCCTGTCTGGTTTTTACTGCTACACAACCATAGGCAGGTTTTTTAAGTTTGGTACCATACGCGATATCGATATAAGCAAGTGCTCGGAACCAGTTTTTTGGGTATTTCACACCAGCGGTCTGTAAACAATGCGCGACAAATGTGCCACACCACGGCGTTTCATCGTCTGTCCACCATGCCTTCAATGCTTTCAGCCAACCCACGATCGTTAAGTTATGTTTTGGGCCTTTGATTTCTCTCAGACCAATATGCTTGCGAGCTTCCGCAATCCAGCCTAATTCAGGAAATTGACTCATTTTACTTTTCTCCAGATAAAAAAAAGCCCACAGAAAGTGAGCACGAGATAATTTTGTGATTATTTGAAGATCGACCTGAATGTTTCCCTGACTTCGAGAACAATTTCAGCAAGTGATTTACCCTTCATTAACTGCACGGCTTGATAAACAATACCGATACAGAGCATGCCGAATACCGCAAAGATCAGCATGACAAAGCCTTGGGCCATATGGGAGTACATGCCCAGCTCGTAGTATTCGATGAAAGCAGATCCACCGTACAGACTGATTGAAACGCTAAAGGCGAACTTCATAATCACACCTGGTGTAATCTTGATTCTTCCTTGTGTATCAATATCGCCAGAAAGGGTTAATGCAAAAATGGCCCCAACGATTGCAGCAAGAATTTTTAAAAGCCATGGTAGGCTTTTAAGTGAAATCGGATCATTCATATAATTTGTTCCCATGTTTATCTCCTTTTTCAAGGCAATAAAAAACCGCCAGTATTGGCGGCTTCGTTGTTGAAGTACTGCTAATCGCTTGTTGTAACGTTAATCTGATTTGAATAGTTCCACGTTGCCTGTTTCCATTTGTCACGTGCAGCCACACGAATATAGTAGTTGGTCGTTGTATCCAGTCCTGTAATCGTCGTTGCTGTTTCAGCTCCAGACCATTTTGGCTGAATAGTCTCAGGATTAAAGCCAGCAGTCTTACTCAGCCAGATTGCGTAATCTTTCAGATCAGGTGCATCCGAAGGATCCCAATTTACTGTGATTGAATTTGCTCCTGCAGAAGCATGGACATTGCTAAGTTGTGCTGGTACGGGATTACTAATATTTAATTCAGTGAAGCTACTCATCTTATCGTTGGCATAAGAAGCCACTCGAATGGTATAAGCGCGTTGAATGCCATCAATGTTAGCCTCTTCAATTGAATATGAATAATCTACGTTCATGGTTTCAACTTCACGAAGCTTCACACCGTTGGACCAGACTTGAACAATGTATTTTGCAGCACCCTGTACCTGCTGCCACTGTATCTTAAATGATGTGCCAATAAATGGAGATTGAAGTGATAAACCTAATACACTCGCCGGTAGTCCACCATTAAGCGTGTATGTATACGCTGCTACTTCATCCAGTCCCTGCTCTTTGGCTTGTAGTCCATTAAAGCTGGTGAATTTTAAGTAGATCGGTTTACCAATTAAGTTTTTATTCAATGTATACCGAAAAATTGCTTTGTCGAGTCGCACAAAGTTTTCACCTGCAGCATGTGCTATCGGATCCTGAAAGCGTCCACGGATTACATTAGATAACTCATACAAATCAGAGCCAAGCAATGTTGCATCAACATAGTTGGCATATTCATCGCCGATCCTGAAAAGTGTTGCATCTGCCTGTGCATCCAGCACTGTGCCTGAGAACATCTGATTATTAGATGTATTCAACTGTACTTTGAGTGCTGTTGAATTAGCATTAATCCCATCTACCAAATTGCCGTATCGTGCTGATCCATAGATTGTGCCAATGCTTTCATAAGTCGCATTATCAAAACTAGCCCATACATTACAACCACCCCAATCCGAACCGCCTGCTACGGCAATCCAAAGCTGATTATCACCATTGGTCAAATCGAGTGGTGGCTCAAATACAACTGGTGCAAACACATCGCCTGGTTCTTCACTCCCCCCTTGATAGCCATCGGCAGACTGTAAGTCATATTCGATTGCTGAGCGTGTACCTACGGCCAACTCTTCTGCAGACACATCCAGATAGCCGTCCGCATCTTCCTCGATTGCAGTGATACGAACAGGAAACTGATTCAATCCCAATGAATGATCAGTCAAAGTCACTATATCCATCGGCTCTAAGCGACAATGATTCCAACCAAGCCGAAATTGATAGGTATTACGAACATACAATAAGCGTTGTAAACGTAGCTGAGCAGCATGACGCGCTATTTTTGGTACGCAAAAGAAATTGAGCTTTACGCTGTCTTCAGTACGTAAGCCAAACATCTCAATATTCGCTTGATCCTTTGCTTCAACCGTTTCTGTATTGTATTGATTATGACGATTCACATACTCGAGCTGAACATGATTAAAAGCATCAGTATCACGACTTCGTTGTACGCGAACAGGTTCATTATCATCCATAAAATCATCATCAGTTAGATGCGCGACGGGCGTTAGATCTGGCATAAAAGTCACGCCATTACCCGTAATTGCAGCATCACCATAGGTTTTGATTTTAAGGCCTTCAACGCTCGGAACGATTGCACAATTCACCGCTTCCACAATCTCATTAATGATTTCATGTGCGGGACGCTGCTCTGTGATTGCAGGGCTAATTAAAAGATTGGCAGCTGCACAGTAAGTTCTGAACTCGGCTAGATTATCAATTTCTATGTCAGGTGCAGCACCATATAATGGATTAGTAATTAGGTCCTGAATGACATCCGCAGGATTCGCATCATGCACCGTTTCTGATAACGTGATATCTGAAACAACTTCAAAGCTATGATTGGCAAGGCTTGCGCTATCACCCATATCATAATTTGAAGCAGCCACAAAAGCGGTAAATGGATAGTTTAATGCTTGATCTGGATGATAGGTCTGTAAATATCCCCATTTGGGATTATTGTCACCGTCAAAGAATTCAAACCCGAGTTGATCAATCGGTGAGAAAGTTATACCGCTTTCAATTTTATCGATAATCTGTTCTTTATCTTTCCAGATTAAACCGATCTTTCTGACTTTATTGGCACACAAACCAAGCATGAGCGATGCAGAGTAGGTATAAGTTGTATTCTGGGTTTTGACTTTGCCGCCTTTACCACCTGACTTGGTTGTCGTTGTATGTGCATTTGCTTTGAAATCTGCATACCAAAACATATTTGCAGAGATACGGTTTTTTCCATATACCAAGTATTGCGGCACGCCATACGCCGAGGTTTGAACACGCATCGAATTGATACGTGTATCTGAAGTGCTGATTGTCGGACTTTTAAATAATCCACTCATTTTTACAGCCCCTTAATACGATAAAACCCGACGATTCGCTGGGCTAAACTTCCTTTTGTGCCATCCGAGAGAATGACACCTTGCTTTAAATAAGCATGCACCATCATGGGCCACTCGGTGATAATGCCCGCATGACTGATACATTTTCCAAAATGATAGAGCACGATATCGCCTGGTTGCGGCTCATCAACTTTGTAGAAGAATTGCTCTACCCAATAGAGATATCGTTGCTCCATCTGGTGAAGGTGCCAATCAGGCGGATAAGGCCGTGGATCGACATAAGGCATCATTCCAAGCTTATGAAACACTTCGAGAATGATCATACCGCAGTCTGTGCCGACACCTTTGACACGACCTTGATGGTGGTATGGTGTACCGAGCCATGTCAGAGCTTCTTGAACAGCAAGTTGATTTTTTTGCATTGAATCACCTTGTTTTGGCAATAAAAAAGCCCAAACTGCGGCTTATGATTAAACAAATGTATGTCTATTCGATTTGATCAAGCTCAGTTTCTTTTGAAGTCACATAGATTAAATATTCTTCTTCACTTACAGTTTCGACTGTATGAATGGTTGATAGCACATTACCGTCTGACACTTCAAAAATACCAATTAAATCACCAGTGTCTTTGTCAGTGACTTTAAGATATTGACCGTTTTCTATTGTGTAATCGCTCATGCCGCTAACCCTCCATCAGTAATTGTCCAGCCATTCGCGATCAAACTTGCACGAGCCGTTGTCGCAGTTGAATTGTATTTTAAATTCGCTGCACCTAAAATTTTTGCAGTTGCACGTGCAGCCCATGCGCTTTGACGAGTTGTACCAACATCAGTCCATAATGCGTTTAAAAATGCACTGTAGTTCGCTGCTGAGATCCCACTGTTATCTAAGAAGTTTGCTAAATTTACGTTGATATTAAACTTCGCGCACCAAACAGATAAGTCTTGATTATATGAAGTCGCGCCATTGAACATATTGCTCATATCCGTGACTTTAGATATGTTCCAGTTGCTAATGTCTTGATTGAACGCTGTCGCCTGCTGAAACATATAAGGCATATTAGTAGCAGATGATACATTCCACATCGATAATGGTTGGTTAAACTTGGAGTTTAACCAGAACACCCCACCGAACTCAGTTCCCTTAGAAACATCCCAATTCGACAATGATTTATTGAATGAGGTCTCTCTGAACACAGACCCGAACGATGTACAGCTTGATAGATTCCAGGTATTCACATCTTGATCAAATAGTGTTGCACCGTAGAATATTCCGTTAATCGATGTCGCTTTAGACATATTCCAGTTTGAAACGGGTTTATTAAATGATTTAGCATTTTTGAACATGCCTGTGAAATCATTCACATTACTAACATTCCAATTGTTTAAGTCTTGATTAAATACCAATGCACTATCGAACATATTTGTCATATTCGAAACGTTAGAAACATTCCAAGACCCAATATCTTGATTGAACGATGTGGCGCCTCTAAACATATTTGTCGTCAAAAAAGCCTTGGACATATTCCAGTTCGACAGCGGTTTATTGAAAGATGTCGCATTCATAAACATCGCAGTAAAATCTGTAGCTGTTGCAACATTCCAAGACCCAATATCTTGATTAAACGATGTGGAACCCGCAAACATTCCATAAAAACTAATAGATTTTGAAACATTCCAATTCAATAGTGGTTTATTAAATGAAGTTGCACCTGAAAAACATTGTCTAAACACGTTTGTGTTCGATACATCCCAGCTACCGATTTCTTGATTGAACTTAATATTATTAAAGAACGTAGCTTGCATATTTGTGACGGGATTAACATTCCATTTCGTCAAATCATATCTAATCTTGCGATTATTTGAGAACATCCCGTTTAGACTGCCCACAAAATATGGCCGACTTGAATAATCGATTAATGCTTCGGTGTCTTCGGTACCGCCTGCAACACAAATATCTCCTACAAAGTATTCCATCGTAATAAATGCGAATGGCTTATTATCATCAACTGTGACTTCTAGATAGATCCATGTTGAATTTGGTAACGTCACTGTTGTTGAATCGATAACTGGAATGACATTCGGTACAGTATTCTGGATTACGCCAGCACTTAATAACCCTGTGAATTTACCCCCCACTATTTTCAAAGGATGACTAGCAATAACAGTAGTTCCATGCATCCAGAACCCAGTTTTGCGATAATCACCGTTTTTGATAACTTTCAGATTAGAGACACCAGCTTGCGGGAATACTCGTTTTGTTGTATCGACACTGTCGGGTGTCGTGATGATAAAGGTTTGGCTCATTTAATTTACTCCTATGCTAACCATTGCGAATCTAGATACGCTATACGTGCAGTGATATATCGATAAATCTGCTCGATGTTCGGGTAATCATTCCCAGTGAAATCTGTAGCTAGGCCCCATTTCGCTTTATCTGCGACATAAACCTCTCGCGGTATATCCTTTGCGACATTTCTATAGGTATTAACCACTTTTTCTGTGGTTAAACTTTTCTCATTTCTGAATTTAGTCCACATGGCTTTGATTTCATTTGAGTAAACTGTTCTAAACGTCTGCCAAATATCTACATTAATTAAAAAACCAGTTTGCGTGGCTCCAGAATTCCTATACCAGTTCAACGTCAGATCCATGTCATACGGTAAGATTGACCAATGCACACCATCCCAGGTAAAGATATTGTAGTTATTACCATCGATATCCCAGTGTCCTGTGAGTTCAGCGAGGATATAGAAAAGCACCCAGTGAGGCAGATTTAAAACAGTTGCATGATTGGCATAATTTGCGGATAAACCTTTGGTGAAATTAAAAAGATTATCTATCGCTGCTTGAACCGTGGGAAATGTCGCTGGAATAGGACCCTGGTCACTATAACCTTTCATCTTCGGAGATTTGATTTCCCATTGCGCATAATTAAATGATGTATTTAATCTCGCTCTATATTCAGCGTTATCTAAAAAAATGTGGTTTAAATCGGCATTATTTAAAGTATAGTTTTCACGTGTTTTTTTCAAACGAAGTGTATATAGACCGTGAAAAGTATCATTCAAATAAATTTCAACGGGAAAGCCATGGGGATAATATTTCGCATCAAAAGTAAATTCTGCTTTATCGCTACGAGTCGTTGATTGCGCATAAACAGAATTATTTATTTTGCAGTACGGATAATCCAGTGTTTCAGCTAAGCTTTTCCAAAATCGGTAACCCGCTTGATCTCGCGTATGTGTCGGATCTCGATAAAACGCTTTCAGATGAAAACTACTTGAAGAGATCATGTCCCCAAACTTGACACCTAATTCCTCGCCATTTGAATTATATAAATCAAATGTATAACCCTTTTTAAAGTCATTTGCAGAGCTTGCCCCTTGCACAAACATCTCTACGTTACATTTGAGATATTGCTCAGTCTCAGTGGGGTTGCAAAATAATACGGTTCCTTTGGTTCCTATTTGCCCAGTGATATCTGTTGGAAAATTCAAAGCTTCGACTTTGAGACGCATATATCCCTGACGCGTAACGTTTACTTTAGTCTTTGTTGTCAATTTAGCTGAGGCATTCTGCTCTAATACACTCAATACCGAGTTGATAGTGTCTACTTGGAGATTTGAACTTGATAAATATGGAATATCAACAGTCCCATCTTTAAAAATCGCAAATAAAATATTCCCTGATAAATCAGAAATTTTTAACAGATACGGATTTGAAATGCCGCTTGAATCTTCTAAACCGAGCTGTAAAGGTGCTTGCGGTGTATTTAATAAATCACTATAGCCTATATTAAAATTACCACTGATCATGCCATCACGACCGATTTTGAGTAGCGTATTTTTAGAAGCATCGGATACGATAAATAGGTTTTCAGGATCTGTAGTAACGTTACCCAACAAGCTCAAGAGAGAAACTAAACTATGATAAGTGGTGTCGGATGGTTTAACAGTATCAGTATATTCTTGTGTTAAATTTAAATGCGTATAGCCCGATCGATCAATTGCTAATAATCGATTGCCAGCATTATCAGTAACAACTAATAAAAATTCTGGATCATTGGTAACGACATTAAAGTATTTTTTAAATAACTGATCTGTGTAGTCTTTTGATTGCTTTACTGAGTCATAAGGACTCTTAGTCAAGCTCGTCGCATCTGCAGTAGCCTTGTAATAATCACCACCATCAGTTTCACTCAAAACTGAAACTTTGGTATTTAAAGCAATATTGGCAATATCTGCATTTGCTGTTGCTAAAGTCGGATAAGTTTTGATGGCACCATTTTGAAAAGATGAAAGTGCATTTTCGACATACACCTGATCAGCTTTAGGCGCTACGGCTTCAACCACTTCTGTTTTTGCAGCAAGCGTCTTGATATGGTCAATTAACTGAGCTTGTGCTTCTTTGTATTGATTTTCAGTCACAGTTGGTGAATTGAACTGACTTGCATCTGGTAAAGTCATTTATCTTATCCTCAAAACAAAAAACCTCGCAAATGCGAGGCTTGGATTCAAAAATATAATTAATTAAACGGCGGTTTCAGGCACTGGCACGAAAGGCTCCCCACGAAACCGTTCAAGATTATTAAAGCGGATACTGCAGGTATCCATGGTCTTATCACAACCAGGATAAACCTTGATGGCTTCACCTATTTCAGGCATTTGTGTCAATGGCAAGGTCAAAAGCAATGATCCATTTTCATGAAGTCGAATCGTACGTTTGAGGCTTGCATTTAAGCCAGCAGTAAATTCCACCACCCCTTGTGTAAAATAGCCTTGAGGTTTGGCAATGGTGCATACAATACGGCTCAAAGTTGAATCATCTTCAACAGTTGCAAATACAGCATGTTCTTCACGATTCAAACTACAGCGTATATCAAACAAAGTGTTTTTACATGAAGGTTGATACAAGTCGCGCGGCATTTGTACGCTCAAAACATCAAGATCAGGCTTGACTGAAAACTGCAACGCTGTACGAGTAAAATCAGGCTCAACAATCAATCCATCAAACAACTTAATCGTACCAGCACTGGTATCAAACGGATGTTCAGGATCCATAAAGACTCTTTCGAGTTTAAATCTTGCGCCATCCAACTGACCGTTGTGAACAGCTTGAAGAAACGGCAAAGAATCGAGCATCACATCATCATTGATACTCACTGTTACGCTTAAGCTATCTAGCTCGATGCCAATTTTATAGCTTAAGCTGTCTCGCTCAATAATAGGCCCGTTGAACAAATATGCTTTTCCATCAACGATTAATGAATAATCATAATTGGTATAGCGATATTCATTACCCTGTATCGTGGTTATTGTATAAAGTTCTGCAATGACAAACTGATTAGATTCAAGCAATGCAGCCATTTTGTCTGATACTTGTCTCATATCTTATTTCCTAGCGAACCAATCATTTCAACTTTAGATGCTTTCCAAAGCTTAGCCATAAAGTGCGTATACTCCTGAGCATCATCTTTAAAACGACATCGATAATAGAATGTACCTGAAATAGTAATTGATTCACCCATTGCTAAAAGCCTATTAAAAACAACACGACCATCATTCGTGATTTGATAAAAGTCGTTTGACCACATCAATCTTTGATCATCGGTGCTCCACATCAGTGTTTGGTCATTTGCATTCCACATCAACACTTTGCCAAGTGATTCTGTATGCAAAATAGGGATCTTTAAATTATAGGCTTGTTTATAAAGCTGGAATGTTGTTGTAGCTCCATCACCTACAAACGTACATTCAAAATTGTGATCTTCAGGCATCTTAAAAAGAAAAGAATCAAATGAACCACGACGCTCAAGAAAGAAACTTTCCAGACGTTGTAACTCTTGTCGTCCTTTACTCTCTCTTAAGAAAGCAAAGGACATGCTGATTTCATATTTTGGTATAGCTTGAAAACTAGCACGAAGTTCTCGGCCGTTTATTGATTGCATAATCTTAGTATTAAATACAGGAGTTTTTCTAAGATCCCACTCTAATCCTGGCAATTCAGGAAACAATACATCTGACATGGTTCCTCCTTATTTACCAAAATTGCGGTTATAACCCTTAAGACTGCCAGCCAATTCACTACCATGTTTTTTTAGGAACCTTTTTACATCTTTAGAATCCCAAGCTTGAATATTGATTTGAGTGATGCCACCATCTCCACTTGCTGCTGCATCGCCACCTACTCCACCGTTGGCCATAGATTTACCCAACGCGCGAATCGTATTGGCATGCTGTTTAGGCAATACCATTTCTTCTTCGTGTAATTGAGTCACTGGATTCATACCTGCAGGAATATCATAACCACCACGGGCAGATTTTACTTTTCCTGCTATTCCTCCCACCAATGCTAATGCAGCAGCGCCCGCACCTACAGCAAGTATTGGACCGATATAAGGAATTGAGACCATGGCTTTAAAGGCACCAGCCATTGCCTCCCATGCATACATCATGATTGTTTTAATAGTCTCACTAGCTTTAATAGCCAAACGAGCTAAAGCACCTGTACTGGTTGCCATGGTTTTTGTAGTTTCCCCCGCGACAACTGCACCTGTTTGAGCTGCTTGGCCTGTTACTTCTGCTGCAGTCTCGGTTTTAATAAAACCTAGTCGTACAGCTAAACGGCGAGCTAAACCAACCATATATTGACGCAAAGGCTCAGTCACCATCTTCTGAATGAAATAGCCCGCCATATCAGTCATGACTGCATTGGTTGCATTTTGCCAAGTGAGGGTGCCATTCATCATCGACTGTATGCCTTTATCCCATAGGCTTGAAATACGGTCAGTAAGTCCACCAAACTTTTTCTCGAAGTCTTTCATCTGGGCTTCAGACATAAGATTAAACGATTGCGTATTGGCAACCTTCTGATCAGTATCCAGATTGGCAATATCATTAGTGATCCGGCTCTGATTACCACTTTTACCAGAGATTGATGAGTATTGCTCCTCAAGTTTTAAACGCTCTTCCAGACCATTACGCTTGATTGCCCGAAGCTGATCTTCAAGCTGCTTCTCCATTTGAACTTTTTGAGCGTTCGAGATTTTATTTGCATCGAACTGCGCTTGAATACTGGCTTTTTCGATATCAAAAATACGTTGAGCCTGTTCAATTGCGTTTGCAATTTCCTGTTCACGGATCTCTTTAATTTTTTCGAACTGTTCTGCACGCAAAGCCTTGATTTTATCGCTGGCCACTTTCTCAGCCTTAACCTTTAACTGAGCCTTTTCAGCATCAGAAATTTTGGCTTTCTCGATATCCTCCAAAGCCTTCTTTAGATCTAGCTGAATTTTTTCCTCTTCAGTGGCGTATTTATAACGAATGTCCGCAATTGCCTTGGCTTCCCGCTCGGCTTCACGTTCTGCATCTGATTTACCTTTCTTCGGTTTTTTCTCCTTTTCGTCTTTTTTACCAGTGCCTATGCCACGATTTGGATTGAAGGTTGGTAAAGGGCTAGGTTTTGGGCTTTCATCTGTTGCATTTGGATCTTTAAGAAAAAGTAACTGAAACTTTTTCCCACCCTTTTCAGACGCACCTGATATATTTTCCCAAGCAGTCTTCCAGGATGTTCCAGCTTTTGATGCAGCATCATTCCATGTTGTTTTAACATCATTGGCACGATTCTTCATTTTATTGGTGTACTGGTCTGTGATCGATCCAATTTTTGCAAGACCATTATTCCAATTGGCTGATGCACCAGAGAAATCAAAGCTCAAGATACTTTTAACTACACTCCCAAATGTCTGAAACTTAATACTTAAAATATCAAGACCATACTGAATGGTATCTCTAAAACCACCGAAGGTATTTAAAGCAGCATTGATTGCAACTGCAATTGCCTGGCATACAGTCGATATCACAGCACGAATTCCTTCAAATGCTATTTTAATTCCAACCTGTAAGCCGACTGCAGTGGCACCGAAACCTTTAAGTACCCCTGATACCAAATCCATAAAACCAATCTGTTTCAGACTGCCGTCACCGATATCAGAAGTTAAATCACTCCAGATATCACCAATCGTGGAAAAAATATCTTTCGCAATTCCAAAAAAACTCTCAAAAATCGTGATAATTGCTGAAAATGATCCATCAACACCATCTTTAGACTTTACTGCAGAGGATAGAAAGTTATCTGCCATGGTCTTAAGACCAGGTGCGAGCTCGGCAATCATTCGACCGACCAAGCCTCTAATTGTGGCGCTGATTAGCCCTAATGACGAATCAAAATCCTTGGTGGCTTGAATGGCTTTATCATCCAGAATCACACCCAGATCATGCGCCTGCTTTGAATACTCCTTCAGCTTTTGGGCGTTGTTTTCAAGTAGTGGCGAAAGAAGCATTGCATCATTCGCAATAGATTCCATATAGAATGTCATCTCAGCTTGCGATACGTTAGCTTTTTTCAGCGTCTCATAATATTTACCGAGAATCTGAGGACCAGATAAGCCCTGAAATTCTTTTGCAGTCACACCAACCTTAGGTGCAATCTTTTCGAAGAAATCTTTCATTTCTCCGCCACCGGTCTGCATGAAGTCACCGAACTTGTCGTTGACATCTTTCATGATATCGCCAAGCTTTTCTTGACTGATACCTACAGATTTCGATGCAAAAGCCCACTCTTGAAATTCAAGTGTTGTTGAATTGGCTAGGCGTGACATATTTTCAAGTTCACGCGCGTTTCTGATTAATTCTCCAGTTAAGGAGCTGATCTGTAAAACCAGTTCACTACCAATATTGGCAAGAAAATTGCCGAGAAAACTTGTGCCTACTCCACTGCCAGAGCCACCACCAGATCCACTGCCTCCTCCACCTCCACCGCCTGAACCCAGTCGATTACGCAAATGATCAACACTTGTTTTTAAGCGGTCCAAAGAGCTGCGCAACATTGTGCTGGTTGCATCAATATTGATAACTGTATTCAGATTAATATTTGAACCATTTAATTGACTCAAGGCACGATTGATCATGGCTTTTGCCTGACTTAACTGCGCTGCCAGCAATGGTAAATTGACTGTAATTCTGATTGCACTTGATAGCGTGGATTGCAACATTGTTGTAATGGTGTTCTTGGCTTGATGCAATTGAGCTTGCAGTGTTGACGTATCAAGACCTAGCTTAATTTTAACTTGCTGACCTGTAATCAAATTCAATCGTCGTTGAATCTCATGAATATCGATATCAAGTTTTACATTTTGAATAGGTAAAGATGACAAGCGAGATCTGATTAGATTCTCTGCATGCTCTATTTCAGAACTCAAAGACGTCGTGTCGATTTTTAACTTGATTGATGCATCATCTACAATATTATTAATTTGGGTTTTAATTGTATTTGCAGCACTGCTCAATCGCTGTTGAACGGCACTCATGTCGATATTTAGACTAACATCGATATTTTTAAGAGAATCACGTACCCCATCAAATGCCGTTTTAATGCTATCTGCAATGCGATTGATGTCATTAGCAGCAGATTGAACGTTATTAGTTGCCTGATTCATACCTTCGGAAAGTGAATCTGTTGAGGCTGTGATCTTTACTTCAACTTCATTTTGGTTAGCCATTAAACTTTTCCTTAGGCATAAAAAAATCGACTATTGAAAGGTCGATTTATTTCAAAGACGGAGTGAATTTTTTATTAAAAAAACCCGCTCATGAGCGGGTTTATTTAGATCAATAATTTGCCTTAATCCTGAGTACTTTGATTAATCAACTTTTGAATTGAATTTGCTGCAATATCATTATAGTAGGTACACTCAGTGTTAATTTCTTGAATGGCAGCATTAAAAGATACTTTATCTTCCTGACCTACATTCGATTCGCTAAGCAAATCCTCATAAACTTTCAACCTTTTTTCGATGGTTATATCTGGATTTTTACTCCAGTAACCTTCCGCGAGTTTATTGTTTATATTGGTATATATGGTAGCTGCTGAATATCTGGAATCATCGTATTGTTTAGGATAAGACCATGGTGTGCCACCCCAGTTACCTGAAATATTATTTGAACCAGCTACACTTAAATACTGGTCAAATGTACTTACTAACTGATTATTAACATATACCTTGGCATCTTGGTTCGTAATCACATAAAAAGGCTGAGAATACGTTATCTTTTCTGATTTAAAACATTTTGAGCCTGAAGGAAATTTTGTTGCTCTGCTTAATGATAAAAAGTCTTTAAATTGCTGGCCGAGCTTTCCTGATTTAAACCAGACGCTATCTGGATATTGCGTAGCTAATAAATTCCAGTAGACAGCAGTTCTCTCGCTGATCAAAACATTATCGAGTGATATCCACTTACCACTTTCCTGAATCTTGAACTGGTTAAGTCCCTTTATAGTATAAGGAGTTTTATTAAATGTGTTTCCATCCTTAGAAACGTAGTTCACTTTATATGTTCTATATCCCAGAGGATAGTTGGTCTGATCATATTCGTATAAACCATCTTTGCTCAATATTGGTCTTTTATACAATTCGACATTATCAGGCTCCAATTTTGCATAATTTGTATACAAAATATCTGAATTTCTTATGTTTTTGATTACTTCAACAAAACCGGTATCAAATTGCACAGATGCCCAGTTGAATTGTGTATAACTATCAAAACTTGAATTATTTATACCTGTTTCAGATGTTGCTACTTGACCACCTGTTTGATCTGATCCTCCGCCCCCACCTCCACAAGCAGTCAATAAACATGCTAAAAATGAAGTCCCCAATGATTTTTTCATAGTTGTATCCGATTTATTTTAAGTTGCTGCTGGACTTTACCCAACTTACAATTTTTTATCAATCAGGGCAGCCTTAACCACCCTGAGGAAAATTCATAAGATCATCCATCATATTGTCATCATCGGATTCAATATCATCAAAACTCGGGCTATCTTCAATCCCCATAAATGCTTCAAGAATCCGGCATAGACGCTGGATACCGACTTCGGCGGGAGGATACTGTTTTTGATAGGCATTCAAGGCGCTTACTCTTGGAAAATCCAATTCGTTAAGAACATAGTCATAGTCTTTACCGAGTGTAAGCACTAAATGCGTATACAGCTCCTCCCAGTTTATTCCCCCGATGACTCACCAGCATCAGCTTTACCGGTAAGGCCCGATACAGACATGACTGCGCCCATCACCTCTTCTAGCTGGTCCATATAGATCATATCGGCTACATCGTCACGAGTAATGTCAGAATAATTGCGCTTAAGAGACTTATGTGCCACATCAATCACTGTACCGACATCATTTGGCTGAAAGCCCTGTAATGCCGGTAAGAGTTTTTCGACTGCACCAAGCGACAACGGCGCGAAAACAAAAGCCTGGCTGTCAATGATAATGGTTGTACCACGCGGGTTTTCTACTTGTTTAAATTGCATGTGTGTTACTCCGAAGTGGTCCATTTAAATACTCGGTTTAGGTCATCGGCCATTGGCTGAAATTCAAATTCAGGTAGATCGTAGTCATCCTGCTTCGAGCTAAATGCCAGCTTGTTGCTCACGCAGCGGAAGAACTCCATCCCAAAGAACTTGCCCTTGTAATCGCGCATCAGATCGACAGCAAACTCTGGCGTATACCCCATATCCAGATTTGTCACAGTTCCAGACTTGGCACCCGCCACACTAGTTGAGTACTTAAAGCTGATAAATACCGTTTTGTTGGCATCGGCAGTGGCAAACGTATATACGCCAGTTATTTCATTGACGCTGTACTGACCTGCTACCGGTGCGCTGGCCACACGCTTGAGCGGGATTGCCTTACCGTCGGTGACGCCCAGATCTTTTTTAAATGTGCCGCTGTTAGGAACAGTAGGCGTTACAGATCCACCAGAAGGAATGACTTCACCATTAATCGTTTGCGTAACGACATCCAGACCACCTTCGGCAATAATCCCACCAAAGAAGATTGAGTTAAGTAACGCACCATTGATACGGCCAAAGGTGGCTTTGCACTTGATAGAGCCTTTACCGCGTGCAGCATCAACCGCAAACTGGCCACGGCCATAAAGCTCTTTTAAATCGTAACTGATATCAACCGATACAGACTGCATTACACCGACTTCAACCGGGGTGGCATTACTGATCGGCTGCCCATAGACATCCTGAATTGGTGTAGCAAAGACTTTGCCTGCACCAAATAAATATTGAGCCATAACGACCTCTTAAAAATGAGAAAACCGCCATGAAAGGCGGCCATAAAGTATTTTAGAAACTATTGGGTGGTTAATATCCGGATTGGGATAATGGCAATGCCTTGGTCATCCAGCATATTTTCAACTGCCTCGTAAACTTCAATCGTTCCATCGATCCAGCAATGCTCAACCAGACCACCAAGCGTCTGGTATTCACATATCTCAGGGAACTCTGACTTGATTGCTAAGCGCAATTTATCAATGTAAAGATTGAGCTGAGTTGAAGGCGGTACGGTGCTATCAGATTCACTGATGTAAAGATAAACCTCGGCAGCCAGTTCAACTTTTGCATTCAGTCCGTGCACAGCCATTTCTTGCTGATTGCCCTGAGTAATAAAGAGCGCTGGACGTTGTTCTGCAGGTACGTTGTTAAAATGCCGTAAACGGCGGCTGATCGTAACCACCCCATTCATCTTGGACTTAAGATGCTCAAATAAAGCGGCATATATTGCTTCACTGTCCATTTAGACCTCGCTCAATTGCTGCATCGATATTTCTTGGAACAATTTTGGCAATCAGATCCAGCGAATCGCGCATGTAGCGCCGTTCTCTTAGATTGACCTTACGTGAATGAGCCTTCACATTGACCTGTGTCGGTGTAATTGATTTGCCAAAGGCCTGCTTGATCATTCTCAGATGAGCCTTGATCTCCACGGAACCGGTTAATCCAAACTCATGCACAAATGCATACGGAACCAAGGCACCGCCCGCGCCAACAGTGCCCTCGATCCAGTCCTTACCCTCTTCAACTCTGGATGAGATTGAGCCACGTAACCGACCTGATTGAACGTTGAGCCGCTGACCAGTCAGCATATCTTCCTGAACAGTGCGCTGTAACTTTAACGTCAAGGCATTAATCGTGCGTCTGATTTCAAACCGGATACGATCATTCATATCGTTAAAATTGACGTTTACATCAACTCGGGTATCGCTCATGGCTCACCTATTCGGCTGTTGCTTTGGTCGTGGACTTCTTTGTTTCTGACTGCTCGATGAAACGCTCGAAACCCAGTGGCTTAAGCATATGAATAATGTCTGTATCGGTCGTGATTAAACCGTTAGATATCTCGAAAGTCTGCCCACCGATTTCAATGGAGGTGGCTTTGTAGCCAGCCGGTGCCTGATATTTAAAAAGCATACGTTTCTCCTAAACCACAAATGCACCAACACTCAATGAATTAGGGTTGGTACCATCTGCAGTGGGAATTGAATTTTTTAGCGCCAGATAACGCTGGCCATAAATGCTCTGGTTATAAAACGTTTCAGTGTTAGAGCGCGAATAACTCACGCTCTGACCTGCAATCGTCATAATTGAAGCATCTGAAAAGCCGTTACCTGACTTGGCTTTGAGTGCAACTTTTAGGATATGTGCTGCATATAGACCCGCAGCACGCTCTTTCAGCTCACCAAATTCAACCGAACTCACCACCAGATCTGCTTCTTCGAGTGCATCTGCAATCTCTGCATCTGGCAAATTTAGCAGTGCTGTGTCGTATTTAAATTTTTGTTTAAATGCTTGCGGGTCCATACATCACCTATTCTTTTGCCTGAGATAGTTTTGCCTGTAATTGCTCCAGGCTTTCATCGTAGCTAAAGGTGATACCTAAACCAGTCAATTCAGACTTTACGGCGGCCAGAGCTGTTTCACCGGCTGCTTTGGCTGCATCCGTTGCAGCATCGTTTTGTTTACCACCTTTACCACCACGGCCAGATTTAGGCGCTGCTTTAGGCTCATCATCGGCGATCTCCTCGACTTCAAGCTCACCGGTTTCAAGCAGATGCTTGGCAAACTTGTTCTTTTGAAGTTGCTTGTGCACATCTTCATCCACCAGTGCCGCAACACCGTTGGAAAAAGTGGCAAGGCCAGAAAAAACAAAAGCGGCATTAGAGCCGCTATAGAGATAAGAATATTTCATGATGATTCAAGCCTTATACATGATCCAGATAACGAAGCGAATCGACACGCTTCAACCAAACACCCTGATACTTGTAGTGACCAGGTACTTTCACATCCAGCCCATCTGGCTGTGCCGCAAGGAAAGACACATCGTCACACTTCATCTGGATACATGAAGGATCACGGCGATAAATAATCGAGCGGTCTGCACCTGCAGTGCCCTTACCATTTGAACGGCCTAAACCACGAATGGTGAGCGGCTTGGACTGTGTGGCAAAGATATTGTTTTCTTCAATAAATTTCAGGAAAGTTTTACCGCCTGAATCTGGTACCACTCGATTCGATAAGCTCGAGTACTGATTCGAAGCCATCAGATATGTATCAGGCTGTACCGAGATATCGCCGTCAAATAGATCTTCTGAATCGGACAAACTGGCATTAAAGTCAGACAGGATCTGTTCAATGGTTGCCGTGGCCCAGTCGTGCTGTGCTGTGACCACCGTGACACCGGTCTGGTTCAGAAAGCCTTTCACTCCCGTCAAGCTGTTGCCATACCATGCAATCTGGCTTAGGTGCTTTTCAGCAGCCAGTCGTGCTGCCTGCACCTTGTCACCTTCGAGCTGAATTCCCATTTGCTGGGCTGCTGCAACTTCCATAATCGAATACTGGTACGAGATGACACCCACCTTAATTGGCAACGAAACCGTATCGTATTCAACTTCAGCGAGCGGTAGATCACCACCTGTACCCGAATAGTCTTTACCAATGCCCACGCCCCATTTACGTGATAGCACTTCACCGCCACCAAATACGCCGTTCACATTGGTGACCGGAATATATTTGGCATAGTCCATGACCTGTTCTAGCTGAGGTGTCATGTTGTTGGTTTCTTCGATTTTAACGAAGAGCTTTGCCAGTGAATCGAGGTTGAATGCATCCCCGATTGTGGCCTGAATCACCTGAGCTACGGGGGTTAAGCGTAGCTTCATTTGTGCAAGTTTACTCATAGCGTGTTATGCCCCACGTAAGCGAACAATGGCATGGCCCTGTTCATTAGAAATTGATTCCCAAGATGCATTGGGTAACTCGGTACCATCGGTCGCACTGGATGAAAGTGAACCTAACGGCGCGTTGGTGGTGCCATTGGACGTTTTTACATAGACCTTGGCATTGATATTGGTAACCGGTGCTGTTGTTTTCACCCAGATCGCACCAATGGTCATGACCGGCGCGACATCAGTGGCTTGGTATGCTTCATTGCCCGCAGATGTTTTACCTGATTTACCCACTCCATGACGCACGATAACGCCAAATCGGGTATTGCTTGCACCTGCAACTGCTGAAACCGTTTTGCCATCGGTGTTGATCACCACGACATCACCGTCATTGACCAGTGTTGCACCAGAGACCGGGATGGAAAGAATGTCCTCAGGACTAACTAGCCGGGCTCGAACGCCTGGCAATGTGTCATATTGTTTGACTGACATGATTCACCGCCTTAAATGGTTTTGTATGCATCGGCTTTGCTATAAGCCTGCTGCTGTTGATTGTTATTACCCTGACCACCTTGACCGTCCTGATCGCCAATATTTTGGCGCTGCTGATGGTCCAGCTCGTCGCCTACAGGATTACTGGCAATCTTGCCTTTTACGGCTGATAACGCACGGAATACGGTATCGATCTGCTCAGGCTTGGCATCACCCACACTGACGCTGCCCAGAACCGCACCCACCAGTGCATCACCGGCTTTGGCTGCAATCACATCACGTTTGATCTGCTCACAACTGCAACCATCCGTTTTAACTGTTGGTACCAAGGCTTTGGCATCGGCAATCACTGTTGCGCGTTCCGCTGCGGCCTGTTCCATTTTTTCAGGGGTCATCTGATTCTTTTCCAGATCACCGACTTTCTGCTTAAGCTGTGCATTTTCCGTCTGCAGGGTGTCTACTACTGCTTGAACCGCTGGCAATTCGTCACCGATGGCAAACTGTTTGTCACCGACTTTTAGTTTTGCGGCTTTCAGGTTTTCAAGCTGCTGTTGTTGTAGCTTTAGGGCATCCGCAAGTGGCTTGTTATCGCCAATATCAAAACGAATCCCGTTTACAATGACTTCCATTGTGTTTTCCTCTTGTGGAGTTGGTTTTTGGTCACCGATGCGGCAATCACCACCGCAGCGACCGTATTTCAACAGCGCGACATGATTGCCATAAAAATTAATAAATTTGGCCTGATACGGCGTGCCATCTTCTGCGACACCAGGTTCAAGCACCAGATTGGCCGCATACCCCAGCGACATTTCGACACGCTCATTGCTCTGGATCAGATCAATACTGGTCTTATCTTTAATCAGCAGATCACCGATTAGATACTCACCTTCCTGCCGGACGTTCTCACAATAGCCAATGTGATACTCCTTCCAGTTAGAGGCGTTAATCTCGTTTTTTGGTGGGTGATAGTCGGTAAGATCCACATCCTGAAAGCTGCTGATGCTTTCGGGTTTAAATAGCTCATCCGCTGGGGTGTAAACGTTAATGACCTGATCTGGCGTATATCCTTCGAGTGAAGGAAACTCATATGCATAGTACTGGCGTACCTGAGGTGCCTTGGCCAGACGTACATTTACACACTTTAAATACCCTTCTTGTGTAAATGAGCGGGATGACTCGCTGGGTGCAAAGTCACCAATCTTGATGTGATAGATAATTTTCATAAATTGGGCTCAATAAAAAACCCACCGTGTGGTGGGTTTTATAGATTTTTGATTTTAAGATATGGACTCATATCTTTTTTGATACGCATCTTCTTGAGATTTTGAAAACTCCAAATTATCTGAAACAAGACCTTCTATAATTGCAAATAGTCTTTTCATATCGCTAAATACTGTGTCGGGCACGTTGTAGACCTTCTTTACATACTCGGCCGTTTTTTCATGATTATTGCGGATAGCATCAATCATGACGGATAGATCTGCCACTTGCTCGTACGCCAAGGCGTAGCCTTCGGATACATCACTGGCGTCGTAAGATTTGACTTGTTCTTTTGGTTGTACCATACTATTCATCGTTAATATTCCTATATTAGCAACTGAAAGCCCTTTGTTTTCGACGACGAGAGGGCTTTTTTATTGCCTGAATTAATCATTATGTAATTCCAAATGAGTTAAATGTGGTTGAACTTTCGTTTTTAGTTCTTCCACTTTCTGTTTTGCTTGTGGCTTATATTGCTTACCAACAATACTCAATGTCCGCCCTGCACTAGATGCAATTTCACTAAACTTATCAAATTCAATAGATGCCTTATTAAATTGATCCATTAATCCAAACACTGCCTGACGCAAAACTTTTTCGCAGTTGATAAAGTAACGGCGAGCTATGCGACCTTGTTCGTTGTTTTCAACCATTGAAAGTTCTTTTGCAACATCAAGAGTTAGCAAATAATCCACACTACGGCGATTACCACCACGCCCTTTTTTGATTTTGGTATTTTCCAAAATCAAAGCAAAGTCTTCATTCTCAATAAATCCATAAGTTTTAATTCGTGACTTAATCCAATTGGCAAACATGTCACCATTTTTAAGCCATTTATGTAGAGTACGAGCATCAACACAAGGTTGAACCTCTCCTCCTATATCTCCATCAATCACAGGGATTAACCCAGAACTTCCTATATCGATAAGTGTGTTCATCTCAAATCTCCTGTTCTTTTTTAAGCTGCTTAATCGCACGGTTCACGATATAAGCCATAGGACGGTCATTTTCTTGGGCTGTCTTTTTAACCCACTCATATAAATCATCAGGAATACGCAATTTGAATTGCTGTCCCTGACGTTTTTTTAACTCTGATTCCATAGTTACCTCATTGGTTTTTAAAAGTACCTCTTAGGTACATTTTATATACTGTACCTCTTGGTGACCATTGTCAAGCACCCAAGAGGTACTTTATTATGTATTTTTAAACTTCTGTGGTATTTAACTGTGAGCGTGAATCAAAGAGACCCCCAATACAAACTACGATGGTCAGAAGAACTACGGGATAAAATTGCTCAATCAGCCAAAGAACACAACCGCTCAATGAATGCGGATATTGTCGCTCGTCTCGAGCAAAGCTTTGATGCTCAAAATCACGATGAAATAATAGGAAAAATTCCAACAGAAAATCTAATGATGGAATTAAGCTATCGCTTTAAAGGTTTCACAATTGCAGTCATGGAAAAACAAGATGATAAAAAATCGCCGTAAGGTGGTGCTTAATCAACCAAAATATCCTCATAATTTGGCAATGCAGTACAACGGCATCGAATGGGTTCACCTGGATGTCCACCTGTAGGTGGATCATCCCATCGAAAGGTTTTACCTTGCTTATGCTGATGATCTTTACGTACCCGTTCATCTTTTGCAGTTTGCCAGACATACGTTTCAACACCCATGGAGAGCTGACGCGCTTTATTGATCTGGCCATTCACCTTACCCATCTGATCAGCAGCAATCAGCCGAGCACGTGAATCTGTGCTTTGTCCTAATTGGGCAATTGCCTTGGCTAGATCTTCATTGGTCTGCCCTGTTTGAAAGGCATTCATCACCAGTGCTTCAAGCTTGTCCACATACTGATTTGGAATAGACTTGATCAGGGCCACGTTTGCCGCAATGTTAGTATCCACAACGTCCTGAATGTCAGAAGCCCGATAAAACGGCGTAAGATCCACACCAATGATCGATTTGGTATGCTCTGCAATCTGGGCATCTACTTCCTTTTGTGAATCTTGCACCACTTTAGTTGCCAGTGGTCGAGAAACCTGCGTGGTGTACTTCACCAGCTTCTCACGAAGTTTGACAAAGATATCTGTAATCCAGCTATCCCCGATATTCTGACCAACAGTGGGCAGTACGATTTCCTTGGTTTGATCCTGACAGTATTTTGAAATAACCAGAAGCTGGCGCGTGTAGTACAGCTCAAGACGGCGATTCACTTTTACAGATCTTGGCTTGGTTGCGTTACGGCCCCGCTTACGCTTATTCGCTTCCTGCAGGTGGGGTTTTAACATCTGGATTATTGTTGTCATCAATACTCACCATAAGTTCCAGTTCCTTGATGTGCTGGTCATCAATCACCGAGTAAACGCCATCAATCACAAGCTGTTTGGCAATCTGAGGCTCAGTCAAAATACCCATATTGAGATACTTCTCATCACGCTCAGCATTAAATTTCTCAACCTCAGCCCGTATCTTTCCATTAAGTTGCCAGAGCGGATTAAAGACCACGTTCAGATCGGGAAACTGGCGACCAAATGTAACCTGACAGATCACGGCGAGAAACTTCATTAAAATAGGTTTAAGGTGCCATTCCTGCTTTGTGGCAATACTGTCGTAATAGTTACGTGTATCGTGCTCACCGGTGGCATTCATACCGGCTGGCGACTGACCAAACAGAATCGTGTAAGGAATTTCAGCAGCACCCGCCGTTTGAATTGAAAACTCACTCATCAAGTCAGGTAGTCCGGCAAAGTTATACGTCTTCGAGTCGTATTCTTCATCTTTGTCGAGTACCAGCATGCCGTTCAGGCTTTTGAGTAAACCCACGCTTAGAAAACGCTCAGCAACTGCCTTCATATCTTCTTTGATTTTATCGACCAGATTTGGCGTCCTGATCACATCAATCTTGGATTCATGGACCAGACTGGCAGAACCTTTTTTCACCGCTGCATGATCAAGCAGATCCTCATAAATTTCCTGTAAAATGCTTTGCGGTTCTTCATTCACCACATCGGCATAGCGGAATGCAATCAGGCGCGTGTAGTGAATCTTCTTCGCTGCTTTCCCGTCATTTAACCGCAGATCATAAAACTCAGGCTGCTTAAGCAATCCATTCGACTCAGATAAAGGTAGATAAGTATTTTTATCTGCTCTCAGATATTTCTTTTTGAGCACAGTGAAGAATTCAAGCCGTCCAGTTCCGAGCTTAGTGATATCCAAGGGTTGATTCAGATTATTACCATCAGTGGTACCCAGCAAAACGTAAGCTTCACCGTATAACCGGGATAGAATCAAACCAGACAGCAAGATGTCATTAAGACGGAATTTCTTGCACGCCTCCTGAAGCTTCTTTAAATCACCATCCTGAATGCCTTCATAAAACCAGCCGGCACGCAGCATGTCGCTTGCTGGGCGGTTCACAATACGTTTTGCCAGCCAGTGCTGATACACGGCTTCAAGCTGATCATCGGGTATATCACGGCGAACAAAGTGCCCATGGGCCGCTTTATCTCTCGATGTGCCAATATTTGACACAAAATTGGTATATGCCCCTGCGTCGCCGATTGCATCGGGCTTTTGAGTCTCAGCCATAATTTTTCCTAATCAAATACAGTCGGCTTTTTGGCCACAGTGTCATTGATTGCGTCAATTGTTGGGTCCCACTGGTCGTCATGATCATGTGTCATATCTGCGGTGATTCCTTCAATTTCTTCAATGTAGTTCAGTAGCCACGGCGCTTCTGCTGGTAGCATGACCATTTGGTCTTCGACATAAAACACCACATCCATGGTCCGCGTAAGCTTGTCAGTGCTTCGCTGGATTGCACGAATCGGTAAGGTGGTTTGTCTGGAAATGGTCTGGATCAGCGTGGTACCTGAGGACTTATCCTCAATGGCCATATAACGCAGCTTGCCGATTTCGGTATTGCTTTCCTTGTGCCTGTTAATAAATAACTTGGCTTGCTTGATCAGTTCCGGTGCTTCCCACTTACCACGCTTCACTTCGATGATGTAAAGCTTGCCGTCATACCCCAAACCACCACACAGGAATACAGAGTAATCGTTATGTTCTTTAGTCTTTTGCGCGGTATCGACCCAGATTGCACGCCATTTGAGTACCGGTAGTTTAATGTATCGTCCGAACCACTCAGCCTTGACCAGATCACCGCCCAGCTTTTTCGGTGCCTGTTGGTACTGACTGCTAAATGTATAACGTGAGACCGTAGCGCCGTCTTTGTCCTGACCACCCTTCTCTAACTGTAGTAAGGATTGAAGTGATTCCTTCAATGGCCAGTAACTTTGACGTCCTTTCTCGTCTCGCTCTACATCTCGCGGTACCTTACGACGTATATGCTCAGGCAGTGTATTGATATAAGCATCATCAATCAGTGCTGGTATCGAGATCTGATGCCAGTTCCCTGGTACATTACCGGTCATCACAAAGTTGGTCGGATCTTCAACGTGTAAACGCTGCATGATCAGGATGATCGGTGTAGATGACTTGGCTTTACGGGAGTTGACCGTATTTAGTATCTTTCGGTTTGCCTTGTTACGTGCCGTTTTACTAAATGCATCCTCAGGCTTGAGCGGATCGTCCAGGATAATCGCACCGGTAAATCCGGTATCAGCCAGTGTGCCAGCACGGCGGCCCGTAACCTGACCACCCATCGAGGCACTGTATACATGCCCCGCTTCATATCCATCTACAGTGGTTTTCCAGCTTGCCTTTGCATCAGTACTGGTCGATATCTTCACAGGCCATAAGCCCTGAAAATCCTCTGACTTTACGATGTTCCGCGCCGTGGATGACACATCCTCAACGAGCGATTGAGAAAATGACAAATACAGAAATCTTGAGCGCTGGTTCCGCGCAATGCCACGTGCAATCAGATTAGTCAGTAACTCGGTTTTACCGCTACCAGGTGGAACGTTAATAACCAGATTATCAATCCGGCCTGCAATCACCTCATCAATCGCCCAGGCGATGTATTCATGATGCCAATTGACTGAAAACTTAAAACCCATGCGGGGCATAAAAAAACGCCGTGTAAAGAACAAATGTTCTTGCTCACATTTCTCACGTTCCAACTGTATTTCAAGCAGGCTAGTACTTACCTTCGAGTTCATTTAACACCTGCCTTATCTGCTCAGGCGTTGCAACAACATGGGTGACTGGTTCGGGATTGAGTGGATCTCCCCCTGCGCCAGTAAGTTGAGTTTTGTTTGTATACTTCCCGCCTACATCCTCTGCCGCTTGCCGCAAAATATTTAAAGCGGCTACCCTGTTTTTACTGTGCTTCTGGTATTGATTTTCTAAGCGCTGTAACCGCACAGCTAAATTTGCGATTGGGATTGTTTCTGGTTTTGCCAGAAAATCTTTACGTGTGGCTTCAAATTCCGCTTTAAATTCAGCGCTCAAATCCTTACCAGCTCGTTTTGTTGGATCATAAGTCTCAACTTGTTGTCTTGTTACATCAGTATTAAATTCTTCCTTGACGAGCACCACTGTTTCTTGAGGTGTGTTAAAGACAGCAAGTGACCGAACAATAAAGAGTTTTTGCTTTTTATTTAGTGTTGCCATTTCTCTCTATCCGTCAAGGTACGTCAAGGTAAATGAGCAAAAAAAAGAGCCCGAAGACTCTACTTAATCAAACACGTCCCACAACTTGCAGCTATATTCTTTTCTGATACAAACGGCGCCTGCTTTGCGACTTCAACAAGACGCTTAATGTCATCACTCGCGCCCCAGCGCTTCACAACGCCAACGAACTCTTCTACGTCGTGGCCCGCCAAGTAATGCTTAGGCAGACCAGTGTGGTCGCTATAGACAATTTCACCGTCTCCATCACGCTCAACACCAATATGATAAAGCTCATGTTCAATCAGAGCACAAAACTCTCGATCAGTCGCTTGCTCGCAAAAGCTGGCATCAATCGTAATGAGATAAACAGGTACAAAGCCAAACCAATCCCGCATCTGTTGTTCTTGCCGTGCCTTTTTCCACCCACCTTGGTTGAACATGACTTTCTCACATTGCCCCAACACCATGCGCTTAGCCCGTGTAAATGCAGATGATGCCCAAGCAAAGGCTAGAAATGTTTCGTCATCGTGAAGTAGCTCAGCGATATGGTCATGATCCGGGTTATGTAGCTCACCGCCCAGCGTTAAGAAATTTGTTATTACCCATTCTTTTAGATCTGGTGCAGCGATCAAACGAATCGCTTCTTCTTCCTCAGCTTGATCAATAAAGTCAGTCTGGGGAAATGGTCTGATCTGGTCCATTGGGCGTCTGCCTTTTTAATCTTTTGAGCCATGAAAAGCCGAAGTTTGATTCGATCTGTAATGGGCCATCTTCATGAATTTTATATATTGGAGCTGATTCTATTCTCACTACGGTGTAACCCATATCGGCAGCAACATCATAACGATCAATGCTCCAAGCTTTGTTTTTAAGCTTACCCTTACGTCCACCAGACCATGGTCCGCCGGATATCTCCACTAAAATCTTGTGTTCAATTAGATGGAAATCAAAACGCCAATGCTTTGTAGATATGAATTGAAATTTCTTCTCGTATTTGATGCCGAGTATTTGTAAGGATTTTTCAAAGTCTTCTTCGGCTTCCTTGTAGCTAATTTTAGCCTTAGGCAGCGGTCTGGTTCTTGGCTTAGTTTTTAACGGCGCTTTTTTAGTTTTGGATTTATATGTGTCTATTTCCATTATTAACCTAAATTTAAAAAACCGTCATTTAGACGGCTTTTCATAACAATGAAACAATTAAGCTTTAATCATGGTTTTTTCCAAAAACATACTCTAAGGTTAAATTCAAACTTCAATAAAAATGCAATAACAATCAAGATAATTCCTACAATAATAAAAACTATATCAAATCGGTAAAACAACAAAGAAAATGAAGATAATGCAAACAATATCAACAAGTAAAAGACAAATATGCCTAAAGTCTCATCCATGTTTTCCCCCAAAAACACTATTAGAAACAGGGTGATAAACTACGCTCGGATTCATGTTAAAACAAGATATTTAGATTATTGTTTTTTGCGAATGATTTACATATGTTAAACTGAAATTCCTGTATCTATTATTAAGAAATTTTTAATATTTTTATTTTCCTTTAACATAAAGATTTTAGAAATATTTGCTACGAAGTCTTCAAGAAAAAACCCCGCTAAATATCGATATTCAGCGGGGTTTCCTCTGCCGTAATCTGTTCGGCTAGTAACTCAAATGTCCTATTGCGAGCGGGATTAAAACAAAAAAAGCCCATCAAATGATGAGCTTTTTTTCAATCTAGCAACTTGCTTAACTGACTTTTCAAATATGCCAAATAGAGATTTCGATCTTCATAATTTGGTATTCCAAAAACCCAGAAAGCATAACTCTTAGATCTAAACTTAAATTTAACATTAACAGTTTTGACTTCGATAATTGCCTTTTCTTTGCGCATCTCCACAAATAGCTTTAAAACTAAGGCAAAAAATTTAAGCTTATTATCTATTTCATATTCCGACGGTTTATATTGCTCCAGTGCTACGGCAAATATTAGCTCACACCACTCATAACCATCTTCATCATCCATTCAGTCTCATTTGATTATTTAAAATAGATAACGGAATTGACTTATAGCACAGTACATACTCTTTAAGTGCTTTTTAGGTCAATATAAAAAATAATCCACTAAATAACAATAAAGCCCGCAATTAGCGAGCTTTAATCATTGGTCATTTACTTACACTTCGACCACTGTAAGGTAAAAATAACACTTGCCTTGATCAAGGTCAAGAGCTATCAGCGTAAAGCCATCTCTGTACTTTTATGCTTTACGGAACGAACACTCAAAGGTTGCTGATGAACACGTTCTCTGGCCTTCCAAAGATCATAACTGGTTTGCATACCTAACCAGAGATCAGCACGTCCACCGTTTTCAACGCCTAACCATTCTTCAATACGTAATGCCATCTCAGGAGAAATTGCGGAAGTCCCATTAAGCACTCGTGACAACGTAACTCTAGATACACCCAATTGATTCGCTGCTTCTGTAACAGTCAAATTAAACGCAGGTAATACATCTTCACGTAAAGTTTCACCAGGATGTGGCGGATTAAACATTTGACCCATGATATACCTCTCTTAATGATAGTCCTGATAGTCAACTAATACAGCATCACCATGATCAAAATAGAACGTTAAACGCCAGTTTCCATTCACTGAAATAGAATAATGACCGTCAACATCCTGCTTTTTAGGGTTTTTCCCCTGTAATAGATGTAAACCCCAACCTGGCAAATTCATATCATCTGGACAAGATGCAACATTAAGCTGATGTAATTGTCTGGCTAATCGGTTTTTATGAGCAGGTTGTATTCCTGCTGTAGAACCAGATTCAAAGAATTTTTTTAATCCTTTATGCCGAAACGATTTAATCATGACTACTTCCTGTCTTTAATTAATTGTATCGTGTAACGTTACAATTTACAAGTAAGTATGTTTAGGAAAATACCGCTACCCAAACCGTGCTGCAAATACTTTCACTTTTCTTAACTCATCAGGCTTCTTAAACAATATACCCAACTTCATTAAATTTTCTTGGGTTAATAAGCGATTGCCACGTATACAGAAATTTTTCAACTCTTTAAGATTGTGCTCATACTCTTTGAGGTCTTTTATTAGTTTCTTAAATAAATCATTTGGCATACCAGCAGGATTTCTTATCTCCCGATGTATACGTTCAAAATAAACCTTTAACTTTTCTGCCTCATGCCATTGAGCAACTAGATCATATTCATCAATAACAGCGAGTGTAACGGTCTTTGTATCCCGTACATATTGCTTTTTACCCCAGCCTTGACTAAATTCTTCATCGATTTCCTTTTCTTGCTCAGTTTTAAACTGTTCTTCTGTAATCAGCCCTTTCGATGTAATTTTAGCTTTGATCATTTGATTCATCCAATAATCAAAAGCATCATTTTGCAGTGCTTTGATTCCCATTTTAATATCAATAAACGTGAACCTACCTGTCTGCTCCAAGACTTCTTCAAATTGCTGTTGAAGCTCAGGTAACTTATCAAAAATTTCTTTTAAAGCCTGATACTGCTCTGCATGGATTCTTTGAGTATTAAACTCTCGTTCTTTATTGGTAAAATCCACACCAAAATTATTTCTTCCACAAACATGTCCAATAACAATTTCAAATCCATTTGTCAGTTTTACAATATAGCCTTTAAGATGCTTTGTTCCGCACTGGGCAATTCCGCATTTAATGCGTTCCTTAAACTGATAGTGTCCAACGAGATCTTTGATCCTAACGCCATTCTCATTTTGAGAAATATGAACAGAATCAATAAAGTTCGGTCTAGATGTTATTTCTTCAAAATTATGGATTAATTTAAATTGTTGAGCCGACATTTTATTACCCTCTTATCAAACCGTACCTTTCACATAACGAATGAATGAATACCGTACATGGAGTGCGGCCAACCCACAGCGAACATCATATTTCGCATCCATCACCGTACGGTTTTCCGTTTTAAGCTCTGCCCATGATCTATCATGGAAATAACGGCTAATGATCACCTGCATCCACTCAAGTGTCGTTTCACTGTCTGTACCATTAATAATATCCAGTACTAAACGTTGTACGGCACGAGCTTCATTATCGTTAATCTGACACGACACTTTGTGACGTATAGCTTGTTGTACTCCTTGAGCATCACAAAGGTAATAAGCAATAAGTTTAGCTCGATCTTTCTTCTTTACACGTACCTTGGCTTTCTTCATTGCAATAGCAATCGGGCTATCGGAATACTGTCCACCACGACAAGAACGTTGCCACGCTCCACATTGGCGTAACCAATCTGGCAAATCATACTTGCTCCAATCCACCGTCTGCATAATGTGCACTGCTGTATTCATCTCATCACCTAATTTGTTTCAAGTTAAATTTTATAAGCGTTATTGTTTTATGGTTCTGCCTGCTCCTCTACCGATCTAAAACGACAAGTTTCGAGATAATCCAGTACTCGAACTGCACCGCGTTTACCGTGTCGGTTTTTCACTACAATCAGCTCTGTGATTCCCATCGGTTTGGTTGAGTCTTCTGGATCGGTTAGGGGGTTAACAAGGATGATCTGGTCTGCATCTTGCTCGATTTGTCCAGATTCTTTGATATCTGATGCTTTAGGACGTTTGCCCTTCTCTGCCTCACGGTTGAGCTGTACCAGTGCAATGACAGGACATTCAAACTCTTTCGCCATGGATTTTAATTCACGGCTGATGGAACTGACTTCCTGAAAGCGATCTTTCTTGCTCGGGTCTCTGAGCAGTTGTAAATAATCCACGATGATGCAGCCCAATTCCTTGTAACGGCGTTTGGCTCGACGTGCATAGGAACGGACCTCACTCAAGGAGGGTTTCTGTTTCGGTTGTATCCAGATCGGCAGTCGCTGATAGGCCGCTTTGGCATCGGCGTAATCTTTCATCAAGCCGTTGTAGAGTTCGGCATTGTGGATGTTGTGGTAAGGAATTAGCCCTAATGCGCTGATCATACGGTTGGCGAGTGTAGACTGGTCCATCTCGGCTGAAATAAACAATACGCCCTTACCAAACGAACTGGCGGTATCCAATGCCAGCATCTGTGCCAAAGTGGATTTACCACTTCCTGGTCGTCCACCGACCACACAGAAATGCCCCTTTTGCACGGTACCCAGTAATTCATCCAGATGCTTTAGATTAAACTTCACACCCGTGAATTGCTGCTTGTCCTTTGCCTCTGCCTTCTCGATCATTTCGGTGAGTGCCATGTCCAGTGCCGCTTCAAAACTCATGCCCTGATCGCTTTGCTCTTGGTTGTCCACCTGACCCAGTATATTTTCAGCTTCAGCAAACACATCAGGTTGAGTCGTGTCTTGTGCCATGCTCGAAATGCGTTGTCCAAGCCACTCAACTTGTCTGTGTGCTTTGAGTTTTTTAAGCTGGGTGATGTAAGGCTCCATGCTATGAAAACTTGATGGTGCTTCAGCCAACATGATTTTGAGATATTGCTCACCGCCCAATACGTGCAATAGATTTTTAGATTTCAGACGTTGCTCGACCATGACGACATCGTAAGGCTGGTTTTCATTGGCCAGTTCCACAATTGCGTTGTAAATCTGCTTGTGTCGTTCAGGGTAAAAACATCCTTCGTCCAGATCTTGTGCAATCAGCTCGTAGGACAGTGCAAAAGTCATCAGTGCCACCAGAACGCATTGTTCCATTGGGATGTTGTGAATATGAGATTCTGGCATCACCATACTCGATCCTCCACGACCTTGTATTTTGAAAGATCAATGCGTTCAGGTTCGGGTGTCTTTGGTATAAAACGAATCTGTTGTGAATACCCAATAAACCGATCCAGATGTACTGCATCACGACAAATCAATTCGATATCCGTGAACTGTCCTTGAACGTGATGATCTGATTTAGAACATCCCATGACTCCGTTCTTGATCTCTTCAACCGAGTAGCCCTCCCTCAGTCGTGTGAGAATTTTTGATTTACGCTTGTTATCGAGTTTGGTTCGATCATTTTTTCCAAACGTGGTTTTCCAAAATTCAAAAATCTCTTGAATCTCATTTTTGAAATTTTGATTGGCTTGCTCAGGCACAGGTTCGTCGTTAGACGGACATATGTTTTTATTTATGGATTCAGGAATCAGATTAAAGGATTCAGGAATCAGGGCGTTTTGGTCTGAGATAGAAACAGTTTCATAACTGTTATTGTCCTGTTTTAACTGTTCCGATTCGGTATCTGTTATCTGTTCTTGATGGGTTTTAACACCGTTAGTATCAATAGAAATCAAAGACTTATTATAAAATTCAGCCAATTGATCTTTATTTAACAGATGTGGCTTACCCACGATAGTTTTGTTTTTAGGGTTACGATCATAGACAGTATAGAGCCCATCCTGGTCTGGTAACTCGCTATCTTTCTCTAATCCGTGTGGCGTCTGATGTTTTACAAAATTTACAATCTGGATAATATCGATACCATCAATGTTGTATAACTCGATAAATCCGTACTTGGAAATGTTGGATAACTGTTCCGAAACGTTTATATCATCCGCAGGGAAAAGTGACATTTTGATCTTTTTCGGTCTGTTCTCTAAACGACCTTCTCGATCTGCTAATGTCCACAAGCCTATAAATAACAATCTAGCTTCACAGGAAAGTTCGACAATATCCTCATTCATAAAGAATGAAGGTTTGATATTACGGGATCTGGCCATTAAAGCTCCCCCTTTGCTTTCATCTTTTTAATCACAGCATCTTCAAAACGCTGAATCAGTCGATATTGGTCATGGTTGCGTTGTAGGTCTTCTACCGCTTCGGCTGCTGACCAACTGGTTTGTTCAAAGTCTTTTTGTACGCCTAAGGCTTGCTCCAGGGCATTACGGGTTTCACGGTAATGATCAATGGCATCACCATAGCGGTCTTCAGCACGTTCTTCTGCTGTACGTTCATATTCGTGATCTTGAAAATTGTACTGTTCATCAAATTCTGTTAAATTATGAGTGTTCATATTGACCTCGCTTAGTGTGGTTAATACGCCGCTTCTTGTTACTGCAAGAGGCGGTTTTTTTATGGGTGTACACATGACTGCACCTGTTGATTCAGTTCAGATAGTGCTTTGTGCATCTCATGGATGACTCTGGCCATATCCAGTGCTTCGCCTTGGGTAATTCGCCCATCGGCCATCATTTCTTTAAACAGTGCTGATATATCGCCCTTCTTGATGCCTATGCATAGGAAGGTATCCATCAGACTGGTATCTCGCTGGCTCTCGGGTATGTCTGGCAGGTCAATTGCCACCTTTCCGAGTCGTGCACACATTTCCTGCAATATCCGATAGTCCCCTGTAATCTCCATCAGCTTGACTGCCTCGAGCAATGTAATGTGATGGGTATGTGTGTTTGGGTTGACCTTGCTATTGAGCACCGCAGGGCTTTTGATGCCTAAACGTGATGCAAGTGCAGATGCACCACCCAGAAAGTCGTGAACGGTGTGATAGGCAGCATCTAATATGTTCATGGCGGGTTCCTTTGAACGTGTTTATTAGATGGGTGCTGACATAAGATTGGATTTATGGTTAGGACGTAATTCAATCCAAATATCTTCGTAATCATCTGGAAATAAATCTTTGCGAGTGCATAGACCTTTATCTTCAGCAATTACAGCTAAGCGGATTTTGCGATCTCTGGGAATTGCTTTCCATCCACTTACGGATGCAGCGGTGATACCTAAAAATCTAGCAACAGCAGTTACACCACCTAAAAGCTCAATAAATTGATCATCAGTCATGTTGATCTCCTAATTTTATTGCCTCAATTATTAGGTATTCCTTATATTTTATCAATAGGAATACCTTATTTATTTTATGTTAGGATTTCCTAATAGACTAGGTAAGATCATGAAAACATTAGCTGAACGACTTAAATATGCGATGGAAATTTTGCCACCTAAGAAAATCAAGGGTGTCGAACTTGCTCGTGTAGTTGGAGTTAAACCACCATCTGTCAGCGATTGGCTTTCAGGTAAATCTAGATCTATGGAAGGTGAAAATTTACTAAGAGCAGCCAAATTTTTAGATGTAAATCCAGTCTGGCTAGCTACTGGTACAGGTAAACCCAAAACCACAACCGAAGATGGTTCTAATTTATTTTTGATAGAAGAACCTAATTCTGTAGAAATTCCAAATCAGGATATTCGTCAATTAGTTGATTCATTGCTGCTTTTAGATTCAAAAGGAAGACTTTCTCCAGAATTAATTAAAGCAATAAGAGCTACTATCGATATATCAATAAACTCATTAAATAACTGAAAATGTGCTTTATCTCTTAATATATTTTGGAGGAATTATGTCTGAAACTGAAGCTATAGCAAAAATGTCAGAGATCTTATCAAATGATATCTTTCCTTATTTCCGTTGGAACTCTATCGGTGCAAAAAATCTTAATTGGGACTGTGTAAAACTTACAGAACATAAAAAAGAAAAGACTAAAACACATCCAGCTGATGTTGTCTTTTGGTATAATGACCCATATACCGACAATACCATTTATATGCATACAGATTTAAAAAGCTACGGGAAAAAAACGATTGCTAGCAAAGATTTTACTTCAGTTTTAAAAAGTTTAGCCCAACAAATAGAGTGTGCAGAAATTAGTGATTCTTGGAAAGAAAAATATTTAAAGGAAAACTCAAATTACATCATCAACGGATTGCTGTTTGTTTACAATCATGATAATGATGCTGATTTATCTCTCATTAATAAGCTTTCTTCTGTGAAAGCTACATCCATTCAATTACCAGTCAGTAAAAATATTTTTGTGTTAGATCCTATTGATATTGGTTGGTTAGTAGATATTGGCAATGGTATAAGTAATTTACTTAGTAAGTCTAAAATAGAAAAAGATTATTGTTTTTTTTATCCACAAAAAACTTTCCAAGGTGTTGATGGTTTTGAGGAAAGTGCAACTATAGAATTATTAAAATCAAATGTAATAATTCTTAAATCTTCAAAAGAAACAAGATCACAACAATTGAAAGTATTCTATCGTGGTCGTGGAGAAACAACTGAAGAATTTCAATATTTATTAGATTATTTTAGACACAATCAATTTCTTGAATATAAAGAAGATACTATAGAAATATTTTTTTCAAAAAATGTTGATAAAAATGCAGCCAACTTATTTGATAAAAGTAGACATGAATACATCGAACGATATACAAAAAATCAGGAAACATTAACTTTTTGTATAAATTCTATCTCGCTTAATGGTTTAGATCATATAGATAAAAGTCAGACATTTAATGAAAATATTATTGGTATGGGGGATTAAGTATGAAATATTTGAAATTTGATAGTCTAGTTATATCTGATCGCGATATTATAGACCTTCTGGATGCTCAAAAAGGAAAAATATCTAAAGAAAAGCTATTAGACTTTTTGCAAGAAAGAGGAATTTTCTGTTCAGAAAATGAAACTCGAAATGCATTACATGAAAGAATTGCTGCTTTGAGTATAGATTGGTTTTTAATTGAAGATATATTAAGTCTAGCAGCATCAAAAGAAAATTTTCAAAAAGTTACTGCTACGAATTTCACCCTACCTAAAGCCGATGCTCTTGAAACCACACTTGAAAATTTAAAATCTCAACTTAGTAATAAGGATTTTATTGTTGATAAATTAAAAAACGGCAATTATGAAATTCAATATAAAGTTGACAAAATTGAAAAAAATAACGCAAGACTAATTCAAAGAACTAGTAAAGATGAAAAAATCTCTATTAACTTGGATGGTGATCAAGCTACTATTGTTAATACAGTAGGCGAAGGAACAGATACCGTAGTCCAAACTTTTTTTAATGAATTAGAACGTAACTCTAAGACAGAAATAAAAAACACTAGCATTAATTTTTCATCTATAATTGATAACACTATAATAAATAAATATTTCCTTGATCTAATAAAAATTGATGCCAAAAAATATAAGGTTATTGATGTAATAAAATTAAAATTAAATAAATTTAACTCTAATGTAAGTGAAGAACTTGAATTAGAAGATGTCGATATTACTGATGAACTTAATTCCGATCCAGATAAACAAAAAGATGAATTAGATAAGGAAGATATTAAATCTGCACTTATATCAGGCTCATCACTATTGGCAAGCAATCTATTTAAGGTACTGTCTAATAAAGGCTATTTTATCAGTAGTATTGCTTGGTTAGTATTAGAAAAGACTGGTGAGAAACGGAAAATTGAGTATAGTTCGGGTTTTACAGATCCAGACAAAAGAGATATTTTTACATTTGAAAGTAAGGGTTTTTTTGAAATCAACTCGGCAACTCAAGATTACAAAAAAAATAGAACCACATGGAAAAGTAATCAGAGGAAAATGATAGAGTTTGCTTTTCAAAAGTATGCCTTTAGTCTTTTTCAAACAGTAATAGAAAAAGTTGATAGTAATGAGGGCTCTAATGAATAAATACAAATTATTTAAATTTGAAAGTTCTTTAAGTTTTCATGAATTAAAAGATCGTCTCGTAGATAATAATAATTATCATGATTCTTCATTTGATTTAAAAACAATCCGCCTTACAGATAAGGAACTTTGCTTTAATTTCGTAGAAAATAAGCTAATGGAGACATATTTATTAGATGTTTATGGTAATCAACAACTTATCAAATATCTTCAAGTTGATAGTTTTGAATTTCAAATTATTCTAAAAGATAAGGATATATTCTTATTAATTATTAATGCACCTAGAAGCTTAAAGATTTTTAAACAAACTATTGCTGAAATATTAGATTATCAAATTTCTATAACTGATATACAAATTAATCCAATCGAATGGATCGAAAGGTTAGAGTTTTCGTCTGAACACTCATTTGAAATTCACTCACTTGAAATTAAAGATATCATTTTTAATTCAAGTACAAATGGTTCTATGACCATAAAAAGTCAAATCGATCTAAGAAAAACCTATGAAAATAATGTTAAATCTAATAATTATAAAATTTGTAAAGCTCTGATTATAAATGATTCCTACTTTAAAGGGCGATTTATTTTAAGTAAGGATGCATCTTTTCAGTTAGATTGCATGAATTCAAAAGCATTAATTGACCTATTATTGATAAATTTATAAATATTTATTAAAAATTAGGTTTACCTATTGACTTAAATATTAGGTATGCCTAATATTTATCTCACAGACAACAAAAAGCACCCCTGCCTTCGAACTCATGGGTGCTTTGCAAAACTGCGAGATAAGTATGAACACAAAATCCAATCGATTCAACTATTCAGCTGTAACACTGCTTACAGCGTGTACGATTGTCGCAGGCATGACACTAGCCTGTCATCCTGCTGCATCACCAGTCGTACCTAGCCACTACACCACTGCCCCAAGCGTTTACGGTGTAAAAGACATCAAACTCACCTCTAAAGATACTGGCATCGCCACCATCCGACTAGATGACTTCATCCTAAAAGCAAACTTCCAGTTTGAAACCCATCCAGACAGCTACGGCGTAGTGGGTTCAGATTTTACAGCGGTCAATATTATCAACCTGTATGACATTGAGATCAGTGACCTCAAAGGTAATAAATACCGTGATTTCACCAATTACGAAGACCATCTCAACATCAATAATTTAATTGCGACATACGTCGAAAATAACAAACTTACAGAGGTATAAGAATATGAACGCGAAATTACCAGTATTGACCATTACAACTGAGCAGCTTAGGAAATTTGAACGAGAGAGAGACAGCATAGTTTTTGATGTTCAAAGTACAAGTGACATTCTCGACCAGATGAGCACACTTTTCAGCCTTATTGCTAAGGCATCAGAAGGAGAGAATCCTTCAATTTACCAAATCAAAAATTTGGCTCGTCTCGGACACTATACGTGCGATGGTTGGTCAGGCGTAATTGAAAGTATCGAAAGTCATATTAAAGAAATTTCCCCACTCAATTCTACAAATATCTAAAACAAATATTAGAAGGAATATCACTATGAACGCTATCGCTAAATTTACTTCAACCAATCCTAATGGTTTGGCTTTATTGAAACAAAATCAGGCATGGCTTGAGGCTTGTTTAGAAAATGAAAATGTTTGCCACTACTTTGCCATTCAAATTAAAGGCAAAGAAAGCTATCCATTTGGAGCAGAAGATCGACCTTTCTTCGATTTAGAGAAAGCTCAAATATACTTAGAACATTTGCAAGCAACCAATCCTAATATTAACTATTTTATTAGCTCAGGCGCATTTGATACTGATGCATTTGATTTTGACGATGAAAATTTACCAATGTGGCATCGAGTATGGCTCAATAAACATCAGTATCGAATTATCAAATTACAGATACTCAAGATGACAGATTCAGAATTATCCCAACTTATTAGCAATTATAATGAAATAAAGATATGGCAAGAAGAGCATAATACGAAAGAAATTTGTCATTGCTATACGGCCCAATCATTTGATGACTCAAATGGAGATATTTCAATTTCTTCTCAGTTTACCACCAATCTTATGACAGCACTTTCAGCAAAAATTTATTTTGAAAAAACAATGTCTAATAGGAATTTCAGAGTCATATGCGGCCTTATGACAACTGAACAAGTAATGGGGATGGATGGTAAAGTGAATGAAGAGTTGCAAGATTTCATCGATCAACACAAGGCCCGCCTGCAATCCCTTAGCAAGGAGTCAGCAGCATGAGCAACCTAATTGACTTTACCCCGATGAAGAAATCCACGGCGACTGAAAAGTTGCCACGGATTAACCTGAATGATCCAGAAGTACGGGCTGAGATTGGTCAGGCAGATCGACTAGTGAGTTATGACATTAACGCCATGAGCATAGAAGAACTACGCGACCATGCACGTTACTTCATTGTCATGCGACATAAAGTCTTGCTCAGTCGATCACAGCAAAGTCGGGCCTTTTCTCAAATTATACGTTTGATGAATGCATTTCTGGAACGTCGCCGCAAGGAAGAACTAGGCAAATACCATACTTCCAACAAACTGGATACTGCAGCGAAAGCAAAATCACAGGTATTTGCAGAGATCATGGACGTGCTGCCTGAAATTGCAGGCTCAACCATGGCAAGAGAGTTCTCATGAGTTTTCGTTACTCATCACGCTACCGCACGCTCATCGTGTTCGGTAGCAAAATGAACCATTGCTTTGACAATGTTAATGCATCTGAGATTAACCAGTTAATCTTGGATGCCAAATTTAAAGAAGCGTGCTGGAGAGGGTAAAACGATCTGGAGCTGCGATATTCTACATGAGTGACCATATTGCTGACCCTCTACGGCCACTCTTGAGAACATTGCAGTATTTGGGGAAATTTTGAAAGGTTAGGTTATGGGTAAATATATATTTGTTGTTGAAGCAGAAAAACCACCTCAGGTGTTTATCAATGAAGTCATTCCAAATATCGGCAAAGTCATTGAAATGAAAGCTGAGGAATTACCCAAGAGAGTTGATGCAGCCTGGCTGCAAGAGCGGTTTTCTATTTCGCGCAAGGCCTTAATAGAAAAGTTGCGGATTTTTAACAAAGGGACCGATACCAAACATTTATACGACCCCAAAGAAGTCATGCCAATTCTCGAAAACTTGCATGTGACCAATAAGCGTGGTGCAAGACGTAAAAATTAAGGGAGCGATTGCTCCCTTTTCTTATTATGAAGCATTCATCATTCTGGCAATATCCGAGGCCGTAGGATTGTAGTATGTATTGATCAGGGTTCTGATATCCCGATGCCCAGTAACCTTGGCCAGAATCTCGACAGGCAGCTTACGTTTGTTTACGAGTCTGGTGATCGCTTCGTGCCGTGTATCATGGAAATGAACCAGATTGTGCAGCTCTGTTTTTCCAACCGCTCTTTGCCAGCACAACCGAAAAGAATTACTGGTATGTGGAATTAATTTAACGCGATCGGCATGAGGTAACAGATCCAGCAGTGCTCTGGCTTCTGTCGAAAGTGGCACATTACGTGAATCACCATTTTTAGTCATTGGCAGATGTATGTAATCGGGGTAAATATTGTTGCAGGTAATGCCGATAATTTCCCCTTTCCTCATGGCGGTTTCAATCGCAAAAAGAAAGGCCCAGGCAACATACTGTCGGGGTGTTTTGGGCGTGGTACCTGCTTTATAGTTGAGAGCCTCAAGTATGGTCTCGATTTCACTCTGACTGATTAATCGATTACGAGCGGGTGGCTTGGCCGGTTTGATCACTTGCGCAAATGGATTCTCTTTGAGCATAAACAGTTCATTTTTTGCATAGTTAAAAACCGAAGTATAAAGACACATCTGCCGGTGCACGGTTCCTGCTGCAACTTCCTGTAGTCGCTTATCTCGCCAGTTTCTTACGTCAATCGCTTCGATGTCATATATTGATTTTTCGGCAAGATCGCCAAAGTACTTTTTAAAGGTTTTGATTTTTAGCTGTTGCTGAATATAAGACTTGCCCCTTTTCTTGCATCCCACCTCGTCATAGTATTTCTGAAAAAGTGCATGGAATGAAAAGTAAGCTTTTCTTTCTATCGATTTCTGGGGATCATATTCCGCTTTCATTTCCAATAAACGAATGGCTGCCCACTGTTCACATTCCCGAGCGGTATCTCTGGTGGCGGTATCACGAAGATTTTTATAACGAACTTGGATTCGCCAAGCATTGCCGCGTTTCACTGGTTTTTGCATAAAATCACCTTGGTGTCGTAGCAGCACCAACGACAAAAACCAAGTAAAAACTTGGTGTCCACTTGGTGCTAAAACGGAAATAATAAGGTGTTTTTGACGCAAATTTTGAGGATTTTGCACCCTCAAGCTGACCAATTTGGCATTAAAAACTTAGGTTCTATTCCAATTCTAGCTACTTAAACTATTGATATTTAAGTATTAAAATTTGGTAGGCATATCCAGACTCGAACTGGAGACCTCTACGATGTCAACGTAGCGCTCTAACCAACTGAGCTATACGCCTAAGTGGTTGCAATAATATTCAGTTTTATTTGTGATGACAAGTGTTTTCTACACTATTGAGTTCAAATGAACAGTCTTTAAGCAATTGTTTGAATTTTATATAATCTTTGTCTGAATATTGCTCTAAAAAATGAATTTTTGCATACAGTTTTGTCACATCAGTAAAAGGTTGCTTGTTATTTGCATGTGCAGATAAACGTAACATCCATACTTTAAATGTTTCTGATTTTTGTTTCTTCATGGATGGCGACATTTTTCTTTGAAAACGACTAATCTGATACTCGATAAAAGAAGATTGCCCTCTTCTTTTATACGCGACATAAATACCATAAACAATGACCAGACCACAGATACTCAAAAGCATAATTACGATTGCTGAATAAACAGATCGAATTCCTAGTTTTGAGAAAAAACTTTTTTGTTGATCAACATTATAACCAATAACTTTGCTTTGCCATTGATATTGCAAATAATCACTCCAAACCCTAAAACTTTGAATCAAATGAAAATTCTGTTGTTTCCAAAATAAATGTTGCTCACTACCCCAAATTCTTCTGTCTTCCTGAAGATAATATTGCATGCCATGCTCAAGTCGTGCGGGTGCAATTGCAGCTGTAGGATCTATTCTGTGCCAAGAATCATCAATCAATACTTCTGCCCATGCGTGTGCATCTAGCTGACGCACTTCCAGACTTTGTGCATCAGGCGCTAATTGGCCGCCTTGGTAACCGATAACCACTCGTGCAGGAATACCCGCATAGCGCATCAGCAATACAAAGCTTGAAGCATAATGCTCACAAAATCCATTTCGTGTTTGAAAAAGAAATTGATCTGTTCTATTCCCATTTAATTGTTCAGGTGACAGGGTGTAAATGAAGTCTTGCTGTCTATACCAGTCGAGTATGTTTTTTACATAGCGCGCTGGATCAGCATCACTTTGTTTCAAAATTTGTTGTGCCAGCGCCTGAGTCTTGGGTTCTTGTCCTGTGTTTATCTGCAAAGATTGTTGTAGATCTTGCTTATTAGTATCAACAATACTTTTTTGAAATCTCAGCCAATACAAGGTAACAGGTTGATTATTTTGAACCAAATGTTTCCTTTTTATACTTCCATCGATATAAGTTTGATAAGCGGTATCATCTGAAATGGATGATTCTAAAGACATAATCCATGGCTGATCTTTAGTTGCTGGCAAATATTGATATTTCACTCCCGCTATCTCTGGTACATGATAATCAACTGGTCTCTGATTGTGAGAACTTCTTGTCCATACCCGCCCATCGTAATTGTCTAGAATCATTGCACGCCAATACATATGATCGGGTTGCGGTAGTTGACTCAAATCTCCAATTACTCGAAATGCCAAAGCCGAAGATTGTGATAATTGTGCGATATCTCCAGGCGACATTTGGTCACTCATTCCTGTAATGGCATGATTTGCTGAAATAGGTACATGCCACAAAGGAGGTAATCGAGGAAAGAAAATAAATAAAGTAATAAAAAATGGAATGGCTACCATCAAAAGTTTTAATACATGTCGTATATCATGTTGCAATGAGATTTGATCAGTTTTTTCACTCTTAAAGTTTTTGGTCTGGATTCTATACAACCCTATAAAGCAAAAAACTAGACAAATTAACACCATACACAGCATTAGAAAAGACTGGCTATGTAAAAAAAGGCTGGCACTTACGAATAAGCCAAAATTAAAGATAATCAAAAAATCTCGTGTATTTTTACTTTCTAGACTCTTTGCAAACAGGCAGGTCGTGAGCAATGCAACACCCGCATCAACACCTAAAAAGCTTTTAAAATTCAGATAAATAAGAATGAGGCTAAAAAGTACAAAACAGATTAATATGATTTTATGGACAGCTGTAAAATGTTTTTGGCGATGACGCCAGCCAATTAAAAAAAGTATGCCTCCCCACACCACATTCAAAGTTAATGGCATATATGTCCACTGAGCTATCCAGATAGATCCCAGTAGCGGAATCAGTAGAAAATACAAAGATGCTATCATATTAAGCCTGTGCCAATAACTTTCGGGCTAAAATGCTGTGTGCTTCATTTAAATCAGATTCAAGTTGCTGTTTTGGTAAATACAGACTAAAAGGTCTTTGTTGTTGCTCACATAACTCAATTAAAGCCATCATCCAGCATAACTTTTGTTCATGATCACCACATGGTATTCGCGCATAATCGATCTCAATAACATGCTGATCTCTCTGGTTTTCAAATACTTTGATGAATAATCCTTGTCCGCGTGCCATATGTTTCCATGAAACAGCCTGTAAGGAATCGCCCTCCTGAAAAGCTCTCAATTCACGGAATTCTTCTATCTCGTCATGGCTTACATAGGCTAAATATTGTTGTTCAAGCATTAGAGCTAATGCTTGTGGAGCAATCCAAATCTCTTGCTGAATAGAAAGATAACTCCATGCTCGTACTAAACCAAAGGGATATGTTGAAAAAATCTGGATTCTTGGAAGTTCAAACTTACCGCGTTTGGATGCTTCTAATACTAATTCGATTTGTTGCTGCTTTTGATCTACGCGTATCTGATAAAGCTGATTCTGGGCTTTTATCTGTAAGTAACGAGACATTGGCTCTTGTTGCTTAATTAAAATTTTAATTATCACGTCCTGTCCCAACTCACCAACCTCGGGGCAGTAAATTTCAATCTGAAGCTGGTGAAGCTGCTTAAATGTTAAATAAAAACTGGTACAAAGAACGGCGCTAATGAGAAAGCAAAAACCTAGAATCAAATTATTTGCATAATTGATACCAGCGACAAAAGTGATGAGAATTAAAATCAGATATAAAAATCCCTGTTGATGAACAAAAATAAGAATTTCACGTTGCCCTAACGTTTTTAAATGAGCAACCTCGAATCTTTGGGCAAACCATTTTTGAAACTGAAATTGCATCTGTTCTTGGCTCCCATCTAGAGTACCTCTACCATTTCCAATTGTTTGAATGCATCTTTGTCTGTTACGTTCATTCGATGTGCTGTCACAGCAACGAATACACGTTGTATATCATCTGTAATGACATAACTGCGTTTTTCAATAAAAGCATAGGCTTGTGCAGCAATTTTTATGGCCAATACGCCACGGGTAGATAACCCATGTTTCTGTGTACGCGTTTGTTCAGCAAGATTAAGTAAATATTCCAGCACAGCTTCACTCAAATAAACCTGTTTGATCCACTGTTGTAATTCAATAATTTCTGTAGCATTAAAAACTGGTTGAATTTGAGCAATAAGTTCTTGTCTGGATTCTTGCAACAAAAGGCGCTTTTCTGCACTGCGGGATGGATAGCCAAGTGATAACCGCATCAAAAAACGGTCAAGCTGTGATTCTGGCAATGCATAAGTACCACTTTGAAAGAGAGGATTTTGTGTCGCAATGACCCAAAAAGGTTGTGGCAATACATATCGGACACCATCTACCGTCACAGCCCCCTCTTCCATTGCCTCAAGCAAAGCACTTTGGGTTTTGGGACTACAACGATTAATTTCATCTGCAAGAAGAATCTGAGTAAAAATCGGTCCACGTTTAAACTCAAACACATGATCTTTCTGATTAAACATATTAATGCCAAGCACATCACTGGCCAGCATATCGTTCGTAAACTGAATACGACCAAAATTAAGTCCCGCTAAACGTGACAAAGCGCTTGCTAGTGTGGTTTTCCCCAAGCCTGGTAAATCTTCAAATAGAACATGGCCACCTGCAAGTAAACATGCTAAGGCAAGCTTGGTTTGCTGCTCTTTATCTAATATCAAGACATTAATTTCTTGTAAAAATAGCTCAATTTGAGCAGAGTAACGAAATATCAATTCCTCAACTTTTTGCATATCTTGATTATTGGAATGTGCTTTCGTTTCCTTCTTATTCCACATCACAATCCCTCAAATAAAAAACGGCATATGAATCAACATACACCGTTTTGCATTTTTTCTAAAGAAATCAAATCAGCATGGACACTTCTTCATATTACCGCTCGATGGATAACGTGAATCTACACAATGGCGATAAAATGTTTTGGTATCCATAGGAGTCAGTTCTGGATGATGCGTTTTCATATGTTCAAGGTAAGTCTCATAGTCTGGTACACCAACCATCAGACGGAAACTTTGCTGTAATCGCTTAAATAGAGTTGCGATACGTGACCAGTTCTTAGGTGATAACAAGAGGTCTTTCTGCGACATAATGGTCATTTTAATGATTTTAACAATAATAGAACGGCCATTTTTTGCAATTTTTAATTCCATCATTATTTTCCTTGTGAACTTGGTGATACAACTATCTCAGGATCTTCATAAATTGCAGGCGCTTCATTAACTGTCGGCACTTTGCTCGCCAAAGCACGGCGCACCACACCAAATGATGCAATCACCATCACAATTGCTACAATCATAAAGAAACCACAAAGTACTGCATTAATCTGATTAGATAACACAACCGTCTGCATCTCAGCTAAAGTTTTCGCTGGTTTTAAGATTTCACCACGAGCAATTGCATCGGAAAAACGATTAGCCTGTGCCAAGAAACCAATTTTAGGATTCTCATGAAAGATTTTCTGCCAGCCAGCCGTCATACAGGTCACAAGCAAGAAAATGGTTGGAATAATTGTAACCCAAACGTATTTTTCTTTTTTCATCTTAAACAAGATGACAGTTCCCAGAATCAGTGCCATGGCAGCCAACATTTGGTTACCTACACCGAAGAGTGGCCACAACGAGTTAATACCACCGAGTGGATCAACGACGCCTTGATAAACGAAGAAGCCCCAACCACCTACTGCAACAGCGGTGCCAATGATATTACCGACAAAAGAACCTGATTTTTTGATTGCAGGAACCACAATTCCGACAGTATCTTGAACCATGAAACGACAAGCACGGGTACCCGCGTCAACAGCAGTCAAGATGAATAAAGCTTCAAATAAGATCGCAAAGTGATACCAAAATGCCATCATAGAGCGATTATTGAAAATCTCAGAGATGATGTGCGCCATACCAATTGCAAAAGTAGGTGCACCACCTGTGCGGGACAAAATGGTTGACTCACCCACTTCTTGAGCAAGTAAAGTTAATGCTTCAGGTGTGACTACAAAGCCCAAATTACGTACTGCCTCAGCCGCAGTTTCAACGCTTGTACCTAATACTGCTGCTGGTGCGTTGATTGCAAAATATACACCTGGATCAAGTACAGTTGCACAGATCATAGCCATGATCGCAACAAAGGACTCCATTAACATGCCACCGTAACCAATCATACGAATGTTAACTTCGTTATCGACCAGTTTAGGTGTGGTGCCACTTGATACCAAAGCATGGAAACCAGAGATTGCACCACAAGCAATGGTAATAAACAGAAATGGAAATAAACTTCCAGAGAATACTGGCCCTGTACCATCAATAAAATGTGTAACGGCTGGCATTTTGAGTTCTGGTAATGCCACCATAATCCCGATTGCCAGACCAGCAATTACACCAATTTTTAAGAACGTTGATAAATAGTCACGTGGTGCAAGTAGCAACCAAACGGGTAAAACAGATGCAATAAAACCATAGATAATCAAGCACCAAGTAAGCTGCGTGCCTGTCAGGGTGAAGAAAGGTCCCCAATATGGATCGGCTGCAATGTGTCCACCATACACAATGGCCAGCATCATCAGTACAAAGCCAATGATGGAGACTTCTGCAATCTTGCCTGGGCGTAAATAACGCATATACACACCCATAAAGAGTGCAATTGGAATTGTGGCAGCAATACTAAACACACCCCACGGACTGTGTGCCAATGCCTTAACCACAACAAGTGCCAATACTGCCAGAATGATGACCATCACCCCCAACGCACCAAGCATTACCACAATTCCAGCAAATGAGCCAAGCTCCTGTTTTGCCATTTCTCCCAATGAGCGTCCATCACGACGAGTTGAAATAAATAGCACTAAAAAGTCTTGAACAGCGCCCGCTAGTACAACCCCGACCAGAAGCCAGATCGTACCAGGTAAATAGCCCATTTGCGCTGCCAGAATTGGTCCGACTAGTGGCCCAGCGCCAGCAATTGCTGCGAAATGATGTCCAAATAGAACGTATTTATTTGTTGGCACATAATCTAGACCATCGGCCAAACGATGTGCAGGCGTTAAACGTCTCGAATTTAACTCAAATACCTTTGTTGCAATAAACAAACTATAAAAACGATATGCAATACTGTAAACACAGATAGCAGCTAGAACCAACCACACTGCATTGACGTGCTCGCCTCGACTTACTGCGAGTATTCCAAATGATACTGCGCCAATAATGGCGACTATACTCCAACCTAGTTTTGAACTGAGGGTCGATTTCCTTTGAATTTTATCCATTTATAACCTCATTCATTGAACCACTAAAAGCCCTTTAGAAAACTTATTATTAAATGTGTAACTAAGTGACTTTACTCCTTATTTTGTTATATTCCTCTACGACTTTGGCATAAAAAAAGGGTGATTATTTATCACCCTTCCATAATAGTCTATTATTTGGCTATTATGCACGTTCTAAATATTCACCCGTACGAGTGTCTACGCGAACGCTATCTTCTTGCTGAACAAATAACGGAACACGAACAACCGCACCTGTTTCAAGTTTTGCAGGCTTGCCGCCACCGCCAGAAGTATCTCCACGAACACCTGGATCAGTTTCAACAATTTTCAAGACCACAAAATTTGGGGCACTTACATTTAATGGCACACCATTAAACAGCATAATGCTACATTTTTCGTTTGAGTCATCTTTCAACCATTTTGCGGCATCACCCATGGCAACTTTATCTGCAGCAATTTGCTCAAAAGTTACAGGATCCATAAAGTTCCAAAGCTCGCCATCGTTGTAAAGGTAGTCCATTTCTACTTCTACAATGTCAGCTGCTTCTAGTGAATCACCAGATTTAAATGTTTTTTCTAAAACTTTACCTGTTTTAAGGTTACGAAGTTTTACACGGTTGAATGCTTGACCCTTACCAGGCTTAACATATTCATTTTCCATGATTGAACATGGGTTACCGTCAAGCATGACCTTAAGGCCTTGCTTGAATTCATTTGTAGAATAACTGGCCATGACTGGCACACTCCAAACTTACTAACTTAAATGTATTAATGCTAGACTAGCATTATTTTTTCCGTGTCGCATGATAAACTATTTATATCAAGAGCAAAACTGGCAATCGCAACTCAGTGATCTAATCATCGATCCTTTTGAGTTACTTGATCAGTTAGACATCTCTTCTGAACAGTTATTATCAGGGGCTATTTTAGCGTCTGACACTTTCAAGCTAAGAGTGCCACGTGCATTTGTCAATAAAATGCAGAAAGCAGATCCGTTCGATCCTTTACTCTTGCAAGTTCTTCCTCATCATCTCGAACTTGAGGATCATCCTGAGTTTGTGACCGATCCATTAGGCGAAGAAGAGGCAAACCAGCTTCCAGGCGTGTTACATAAATATCAATCGCGGTTTTTATTGACCTTAACTGGGGCTTGTGCAGTACATTGTCGCTATTGTTTTCGCCGACACTTTCCTTATCAGGAAAATTTGCCTAAGAACAATGATTGGCCTCAAATTCAGAATTATATTCAACAACATCCATTAATCAATGAAGTCATTTTAAGTGGTGGTGACCCGCTCACCTTGACCAATCATAAGTTAAAAATATGGATCGAAAGACTTGAGTCTCTACCACAAGTTAAAATTTTACGGATTCACTCACGCGTACCAATCGTGATTCCCAATCGAATTGATGAGGAACTACTTTCTTTGTTAGAAAACAGTAGGCTGCGTATAATCATGGTGGTACACTCCAACCATGCTGCTGAATTAGACGACTTTACTTGTAACCAATTACATAAATTAAGTCTTCGCAATGTGACTGTATTCAATCAAGCAGTTTTACTTAAAGGGGTTAATGATTCAGCACAGACTTTAATCGAATTAAGTCAACGGTTGTTTGATGCCCGTGTAATGCCCTATTATTTACACGTATTGGATAAAGTAAAAGGCGCACAACATTTTGATTTAGAATCATCAAAAGTTGATAGCCTTTATAAAGAAGTTCTGGCGGGGCTTCCAGGCTATCTGGTTCCAAAACTTGTCAGGGAAATTGCGGGTGAAAAAAATAAAACACCGCTATTTGGCAAACTCACTTTTTAAATAGAATTTTAATCATCAATGAATAAAGCATTAACAGATATTCTGCACCAGCCGATTAATTTAAATCGCAAAGAGTTGAGTTTTGCTCACACCAATACACAATCAATGACTGAATGGGTGCAGTCTTTATCTTTACTGCAATTAGGAGATACTGCTCAAGCTTTATTTGAGGCATTGATTGAAATTAGTGAGCTTGAATGCTCAGAGACTTTGCGCTTCGACCTATTACAAATTCTTCAGCCGCAGTTTGAACATGTACTACGACATCTGGAAGAGCATTTTTTTAATCAGGGTCTGATTCATAGTGATCGTAACGAACATATTATTGAACTGGCTTTCCAACTACGTACTTATTTTGCTCATGCATATATTATCATCGTCAAATGCAGCGCTGAACAACTTCGGCAGCAAAAATTCTCATTATTTAGATTTCATCATAAGAAAAATTTAAAAGTCGCACAGACACTGGCAATTTATTATGCCATGCAACAATTTACCCAGCTCTTATATCAACAACATATGCTCTACAGTCAACCTGTGTATGGTCAATGGCAACGTATCCACTGGCTTTTTGACATCGCACAAAAAAACAGGATTGAGCATCAAAATATTAATCAGCTACAAGGCGTTCATTACACGTTAAAAAATATATCGCTACTTTATCAGCAACTTATTTTGTTACATATTTTAAATACCAATCAGATTCGCCAATCCGAAATACGAGCTCTTTATCAGTGCAGTTTTGAATGGGCTAAGCTCTTAGATATTGAATTCAAAGAAACTCAAACATCAAAATATGTGATTGATAAGAAAATCGACCAAGCACCCACTTATAATAAAAAACAGTATCCTCATCTCGATCCAGATTTTTTTATTTCTACACAGCCTTTGCTGGAGCACATCACCGCAACTTTGCACAAAACAGATGATTATTTATCTCCCGTAGAAAGGCAATATCTAACACCAGCTCTAAAATTTCATGTACAAAATATTTTAGGGAGTATAGGTGAACGGCGTCACGAGCGTTTTGAATCATCAGGCCAACTTCATATTTGTTTTGGTATCACGACAGCACATTATTATATTTCACGTCATAAAAATTTTACTGATAGCTTACCTCATAGCGAATTATCCAGTTTTTATGAAACTCAAGATCGAATTAAAGTTGATTCTTCTTTTTTTCAGGCATCAGCACGACTTTCACGTGAAGCAAAAAGAATTTATCAATCTCATATTCTGGATATGAGTGTCAGTGGTTATCGTATTAAATGGTCCGATGAGGTTCCTAAAAATTTAAAGACAGGCGAATTTATTCTGGTTAAAGAAGGTACTCATAGCTCATGGCGTGGCGGTGTAATTCGATGGATTAAACAATCCTCAGAAAAAAATCTTGAGATGGGTTTAGAAATTCTGAGTAAGAATATTTTACCTTGCACTTTACTCATTCAAGAGGTATCAAATCAACAAATACCCGTTTTACAGCCTGGTTTATTACTTCAAAGTCTACATTTAGATCACGGCCATATGTCTCTTGTCAGCCCCAACATTACAAGCCATGAACAACAGCAATCTATTAGTATTTATGTCGATCAGCAAAAATTTGAGCTTTATTTACTCAAAACACAACTTATTACTCAAAGTTTTATACAGTTTGAGTTTGAATTATTCGATGAACTGCAAAAAAATATGCTTAAAAACGTTATGATAAGCCAAAGCAGAGGTAACTAGCCAAAAGTGAAGGGATAAATTAAAGTGAGAAACGGGTTGCTAGCAAAAAAAATAAAGCGTTCAGAAATACGTGTACTTTTTATTGATGATAATCAGCTACGTTACAATCAGGTGATTGATCTGCTTTCTGCAAAAGATTACAACGTTCATGCTGTTTTACTTGATGATCTGGTTAGTTTTGAAAAACAGTTAAAACAATCTTGGGATATCATTATTTTTGGTCGTGCTTACGATTTAGAACTGACACATACCATTTCACTGGTTCATCAAACTCCAACGCGACAACTTCCCATCTTATTACTGGACTTTGAGCAGCTTTCCCCTGCTATTCAAATCGATTTTGTTCAAAAAGGCATTTATGATTTTCTTGACCTGACTCATCATGAAGCATTTTATATTATCATTGCGCGTGCATATACTTACAGTAAGCTTTTACAAACAGAACAACAGTTAAATCATGCACTGAAAGAAGCCCACTCCAGAACCCAATCACTGGTTAAACAAAGCAGAAAAGCAGTTGCTATCATTGAAGAAGGGATTCACATTCAGGCAAATGCTGAATATCTGGCGTTATTTCAACTACAAGATCAAGATGATCTGATTGGCATTCCACTTCTAGATATTTTACAACCTGAAAACGTCGCCGAATTTAAACAAGCATTTAAAAAGATCAGTCTGGGCCATCTTGAAAAGAACCGTTTGGACATGATCTCAAAGAATCCTGCTGTTGCATCTTCAAATCCATTGAAAATTAACTTTTTACCGCATGATGATGCAGAAACCATACAGCTTACGATTGATTGTGATGTCGAACAACTCAATCTTCCCGTATTACAACTTGAAGATTCAACTCTTGAAAAACAGCTTGAAACTGATTTAGTCGACTCGGTGAATCAGCATTTAAAAATAACTCAGGCAAAGCTAAATAGTCTTGTTTTATTTATGCCACTTTTCAATTATCAGCAACTCTTTAATTACGATTGGCATCAGATTAAACAGTTCTTTTCTGAACTTGAAACAGAATTAAACGCGTTCCAATCTGACTGTCCACTCAGAAAACTAGAAAATGGCAGTTATCTGACTATTTTTCAAGCATCTTCAATTGAAGCATTACGTACCCAACTGATGCAACTTGGGCAACGTATTTCAGAAAAATTTCCATGTTCATTACATGAGCTAGATTTTAAAGTTGAGCTCAAATCAGGTTATAGCTTGATTCCGAGCATGATTGAAAGTGAAGAGAGCCTAGAAAACTATCTCAATAAAGCCTTACATCAAGTACTTCCATACAAAGACAAACAACCTGTTCAAAGCTTTGCCATACCCAATGTAAAGCTAAAAACAGAGCAAAAGCCTATTGAACCGTTTACAGCTATGGCTGATCTGATTAAACAAAAATTTAATCAGGGAAATATCGTATTAAAATATCAACAACTCTATGATAAACAAGATCAAAATCTTTATATTTACGAAGTTACAAGAGGTTATTATGATCAAGAACATTGGCATTGTTTAGATGATCAAGCTGGACTAGATAATCACATTGATCTGATATTACAAATAGATCGCTTTACACTTGAAACAGCGACCAAACAACTTAAACAATTTATCAATCAATATCCATCTGCCAAACTTATTATTAATTTAAGTGAACATATTCTAAAACTTCCACAACTGGATAAATTGATAGAGCAGCTTCTAAATATTCTAAGAAGTCAGGAAAAATATCCTGTTATCTTACAGTTCTCAGAAGCAGCTTTTATGCAAAATCTTGCCAATGCTCAACAACAAATTCGTCAACTACATCAAAAGGGTGTTCTTATCTCAGTGCGAGATTTTGGTGTAAATGCCAGTAGTCCTGTCTTTTTGCATCAAATTGAGGTTGATTACCTACAATTGCATCATCAATTAAGTGCTTTACTTCATCAAGAAAATCAACTTCAGGAGTTGCAACAGAAGATCGATAGCTTTAAAGCATCTAAATCAGTTGAAATGATTTTGCCTGAGTTAAATGACGTTAATATTTTTGCCAATGCCTGGAATGTAAGTACTCGTTACCTAAAAGGGAGTTATTTTCAAGGTAAATTAGACCGTCTTGTTGATGTGCAGGATCAATAACCATTGAACTCCAGACAAAAAAAACGGGCTTTCGCCCGTTTTTATACTTTTGGGTATTAACGTTTGATAGAACGTGACATACCAGAAAAGCGTTGCTTGAATTTGTCGATACGACCACCAGTATCTACATTCTTTTGTTTACCAGTATAGAATGGGTGGCAAGCTGAACATACGTCAAGATAAAGAGTTTCTTTACCTAAAGCAGAGCGAGTTTCGATTACGTTGCCGCATGAGCAAGTAGCAACTAAAGTTTGATATTTTGGGTGAATATCGGCGCGCATCGTCGATTACTCCTAATTGAAGAAAGGCTTAAGCTGTCATCGCAATTTATCACTCTCAATGCTTGATTGAGGAAAATGGCTGAAAAATCAGCAGATAAACACGACAACAGACCATTCTTTTGGCCCACCGAGACATAAATGCCAGAGCTAAGCACAACAAGTGGGAACTATTATACACGAATCCATTTAAAATTGCGAAATATTATTCAGGCCGAATAATGGTATTCTCCTGTTTGTATTGTTTCGCCAAATAGTTTGCAATGATTCCGCAAGTCATGAGCTGAATTTGATGAAAAATCATAATTGGTAATACAATCATTCCCAAAGGCTGACCTATGAATAAAATTTGTGCCATAGGCACACCACTGGCTAAGGTTTTTTTCGATCCACAAAAGAAAATTGCAATCTGATCTGCCCGTGAAAATCCCAAGAGCTTTGAAACATAAAATGCTAAAACCATAATAATCGTTAAAAGCACAGAACAAGATAAAACCAAGTAAATCAGCGTACTTACACCGACCTGATGCCAAAGACCAGCAACTACAGCACTACTAAATGCACTATATACCACCATCAAAATGGTTCCCTGATCAAATGCTTTAACAATACTTGGAACCTTCGCCATTAAAGGAAAAATATAGGGACGTAACAATTGTCCTAAAATAAACGGTACCAGTAATAATAAAGTGATTTGAATGATTGATGATGTTGGGTCGTAATCATGTTTTGAATGGCCAAAAATGAATAAACTCACCATAATTGGCGTAATGAACATACCAATTAGATTAGAAAAAGATGCACTGCATACGGCAGCAGCAACATTTCCTTTCGCAACTGAAGTAAATGCAATTGAAGACTGAACTGTCGATGGTAAAAAGCACATAAACAGGAAACCCCAGTATAGCTCTTGCCCTAAAAGAGGTAATAACACAGGCTTTGCCAACAAACCAACCACAGGAAACACGATAAAGGTAAATGCAAAGACTACACTATGTAAACGCCAGTGAAGAACTCCTTCAACGATAGCTTCGCGAGATAACTTTGCACCGTGTAAAAAAAAGAGGATGGCTATCGCTATATTGGTAATTACGCCAAACACATCAGCCGCGTGCCCGTGAATAGGCAAAAAAGAGGCCAATAAAACCATACATACCAGCAATATGGTAAAGCGGTCCAAGGCAAGTAACTTCAGCATGGATGAACATCCTGTTTGTAAATTATAAAAAACCAGTAACAAGCAATTTACTGCATGGTAAATCGTATGTTACTGGTTTGATTAAATAAATCCAGTTTTTAAATAAAATGTTGGGTATTTATTTAAAAACTTTTACTTTAAAATCAATTATTACGTGCATTTTCATCTTGTTGAATCAGCTCAATTTTGTAGCCATCTGGATCTTCAACAAATGCAATAACAGTCACGCCACCTTTCATTGGGCCCGCTTCACGAACGACATTACCGCCACGTTCTTTAATCAGATCGCATGCTTTGTAGGCATCTTCAACACCAATCGCGATATGACCATATCCATTTCCTAGGTCATAACTTGAAGTATCCCAGTTATGTGTAAGTTCGAGTACTGTATGATCGGATTCTTGACCATAGCCAACAAATGCTAAAGTAAAGCGGCCTTCCTCATAATCACGTTTACGAAGTAATGTCATACCTAAGACTTCAGTATAGAACTTGATTGATTGTTCTAAATTGCCTACTCGCAACATTGTATGCAGCATTCGCATGATTAATCACCTGTCTTGTTAATACTTGTCTGTTTAGCCTCATGTTCCTTAAGTAATTTTGCAACCCAAAGAACAAGCACTAAAATTGGAATTCCAATGAGTGTGGTCATTAGAAAAAAGTTTGGATAACCAATATGAGTAACAATTGTTCCAGAATATCCGCCCAGTAACTTCGGTGTCAGGGTCATTAATGAACTAAAGATCGCATATTGTACCGCGGTGAAGGATACACTGGTCAAACTGGATAAAAAGGCAATAAATGCTGCACCAGCCAGCCCAGAAGCCATGTTATCGATCACAATTGCAAAATATAACCATTTTGAACTATAAGGCTTAATGACTTTACCTTTGATCTCAATAGTTTGCTGTGAATTTTGATCGACTAATGCTATTGGTTCCACATTTAGATCAAGATCCTGAATCGTAGCTGAATGAGTAGCAGTCATATAACGATGAGAAGTCTTTAAAATATGCTGTTGCCCTTCAAGTAAACTGGCATTTAACTGTTTTGACCGAGATGTAATCAGTTGTTTGGCAGGAATAACGGCGCTAAACACGCCATTGTTATCAAGTTTGGCATCAAACGTTTTTCCATCAAGGTCGACTACAATTTTTTGTGTCTCGGTCAAAGGCTTGCCAAAATATTGGCCTTTAACCACCATGTTTTCTTTTGCTTGATCGATTGTAATTTTGTTTTGGCTAGTTACGGGCAAAAGCTGCATTAATGGTTGTGCTGTATTTGCCACCAAATAAGGCATTGAAACCGAAATAGGCGTTTGATGATTCTGATAAGCCGCAACTACATTAATATTTTGCGCATCTTTTAAGTTTTGTGCAGGTACCTTCAATGTCCAGTAGCCGACTTCATCTGTATCAACCTGATAATGCTGCTGACCGATATTGACCTGTACCTGTTCAAGTGGCTTACCCGACTTTACAAGACCAATAAAAATAAGATTGGTGGAGCTTGCAAGTACGGCACCTAAAAACATTAACTTCATAATGTTCATGCGCTGTGCCAATAAACCACCGATGAAACCACCTAACAAACTAAAAATAACGCCATATACTTTGACTGCTTCTGCAATCTGCTCTTTAGTAAAGTTGAGATCTTGATAAAAAACATTGGAAATAACGCCTGCAATAATGTCTGAAATTCGATAGAAACCAATGAGCAACAGTAAGACCAAAGCAAGTTTGGTTCCATAACGCTGGAAAAAATCTAAAACGGGACTTATCCACGTTTCTTTTGCCATTTGTTTATTGACAACACCCAAACGTACTAAACATGTGCCTACTCCAAGTGCTACGCCTGTAGCAAATAAGAAGCGAATTACTTCGAGTAAAAATAGTAAAATATTGTCTTTTATTACAAAATATTCACTCGCTTTAGCGGTAATATTTCCAGAGTAAATATAACTCACCACAAAACTAAAGACTGCAACAAAAAATACAGCGACTAAACGAAAATAATCACGACGCTGATAATTTTTATAAACCCGATCTACTTTAGGTTCACGCACAACCAGCGTTGTGATAATCCCAACCAACATGACAGCTGCCATCGCCAGATAGGTATATTTCCAGGCTTCATAAATATAATTGCCTTTTGCAGTACCAAGATAAGCGGCAAGAAACAATGCACCCGCGCCTGCAATGATCATACCAATCCGATAACCAGCGTTATATGTTGCTGCCAGTACGGTTTGCATTTGGGTTTCTGCAAGTTCAATTCGGTAAGCATCAATCACAATATCTTGTGTTGCAGCAGAGAAACCCAAGAGTACGGCCCCTACAGCCATTTGAATCAGATAAGCTTGTCCAAGTGCAGGGTCTGAAAATGCCATAATACTGATAGCACTGACGATTAATATTTGCGCAATGAGCAACCACGCCCGACGACGCCCTAAGATTTTAGTTAAAAAAGGAACAGGCAATTCATCAATCAAAGGTGCCCAAACAAATTTGAATGAATAACCCAAAGCAGCCCAGCTAAAAAAGGTGACTGCACTTTTATCAATACCTGCTTCACCTAGCCACAAAGATAGACTTGAGAAAATCAGCAAAATAGGAATACCTGCCGAAAATCCCAGAAACAGCATGATCAAAGCACGTCGATCGAGAAAAGCCTGAAATGCAGCTTTCCATCCTGTAGTTTGTGTAGCCATCCGATTATTATTTTCCGAAATTTTCATCTAGGCGCCTATTCAATCTCTTTATTGGCAAGGTTTCAATATTGTTTATGCAAAGCTGTTTATTTTTGTCGATAAAAACAGCATCAAAGCTTGATCTTTTAGGTCAAACCTGTATACCTTTAAAACTCAACTCTGTTTATTTTTTGGATTTCACCTGTGACCCAAAGACTCGATCAAATGGCATCAACTTTATCTTCAACCACTACAACAGCAAATACCCTAAAAACCAATACCCTTCCATCCGCATTCGAGCAAACTGAGATTCAGAGTACTTTAGAGAAAACAGCACTTCAACCTGAAAAGCTGACACATATTCCACAACTTGAGGATATCCCATCTTCAACCAAACGCATTAAGCCACTGAATAACTTTTTAGGTCAGGATCGTGCGAAAGCCTCTGTTGAGGCAGGTATTTCCCTGCCTTATTCGGGCTATAATATCTTTGCTGTAGGTACAGCAGGCCTAGGTAAGCGCACCATGATTAAGCGCTTACTCCAACAACATGCGAAAAGCATGCCTACCCCAGACGATTGGGTGTATGTCAATAATTTCAAAAATGCACGGCAGCCACTCGCGTTAAGATTTCCTGCGGGTAGTGGACCAAAATTTCAAAATACGTTACATCAGGCGTGGCAAACGATTTTAAAGCAGCTTGAGCGCCGTTTTACTGCAGAAACCTATCATAACCGTATTGAACAGATTCGTCAGGAAACTGGACAAGAGCAGCAAGAAGCGTTAGTTGAACTCACCAAAGAAGGTGAAGAGCTTGATTTAAAACTCATTTCACGCAATGAAGAGCATTGTTTTGTTCCTGTTCATTTAAAAGATGATCAGGTTCATGAAATGACACAAAATGAAATTGAAGCACTAAGCAGCAAAGAGCGCGCTGAAATCGCAGCCAACATGCGCTATATGGATAAAAAGCTTGAGCGTCTTGGATTACATCTAGGTTCACTTGAAGATGATGCTCGAGATCGTGTATCAGTATTGAACCGTGATATTGCCAAACAAGTAGTCATTCCACGCATGGAACAGATTCTAAACAAGCACAAGACTGTGCAGGGTTTGGATGAGTACCTGAAGCATTATGCAGATGACATTATTCAAAATGTAGAAATGATTCTGGAACAGGAAGAAGATGACTTCTCACCTGCTTTATTCAATCGGGTGCCTTCGCGTTATCAAGCCAATACCATCGTGACCAATAAGCCAAATTCTGGTGCACCTGTTATTTTTGAAGATTTTCCAACCCATTACAATTTGTTGGGGCATGTTGAACAACTTACCCAAAACGGCACGATTACCACTGATTTCACGTTGATCCGTCCAGGTTCTTTGCATCAGGCCAATGGTGGCTTTCTCATGCTTGAAGCAGAACAACTGCTAGAGCAACCTTATGCATGGCAGGGTTTGAAGCGTGCGCTTAAATCTGGACAGCTTAAACTCTCCTCTCTTGAGCATATGCTAACGTTAACGGGTAGTATCTCGATTGAACCTGCGGCTGTACCGCTTGATCTTAAAGTGATTTTGATGGCAGAACCAGAGATCTATTACGAGATACTGGAAGTAGAGCCTGAACTTGGCAGTGTATTTAAAATTCGCGCAGATTTTACAGATACCCTACAACGTAATGAGACCAATGAACAAGCCTATATGCAGTTGATTGCTGATTATGTTCAGGCTGATAAGCTTCTGCCGTTTGACCGTTCTGCACTTGCTGCGTTACTTACAGATTCAAGCCGTCAAGCTGAAGACCAAAGTTCACTTTCGTTACATGCATCAACGTTAGGCGATTTAATTCGTGAAGCGCACCATCATGCATTTAAATCAGGCGATAAAATTGTTTCAGATCACCATATCAATCTTGCCTTACAACATCGTCAATATCGCTTAGGCTATTTGAGAGAACTTTACTGGCAAGATCTATCACGAGGTACGCAACTCATTGAAACTCGCGGACATCGTCTTGGGCAGATCAATGCGCTCTCTGTAATTCATTACGCAGATGTGGAGTTTGGTTTACCCTCTCGCTTAACTGCGTCTGTTTATCAGGGCGGTGGCGATATTCTAGACATCGAACGTAGTGTCGAACTGGGTGGATCACTACATGCCAAAGGTGTACTTTTGATGTCGAGCTTCTTAAAAGCCCACTTTGGACGTTCACAAATCTTGCATTTCTCGGCTGCATTGGCATTTGAACAAAGCTATGGTCAGGTCGATGGTGATAGTGCTACCGTTGCTGAATTATCTGCATTGATTTCGGCCATCAGCCAACTCCCAATTGATCAATCTTGGGCCATTACAGGTTCTATGAACCAATTGGGTCAGGTACAACCTATTGGCGGCGTTAACGCTAAAATCGAGGGTTTCTATGATGCATGTAAATTACAGGGTTTGACAGGCAAACAAGGCGTAATCATTCCGCGTCAAAATATGCAACATCTCATGCTACGCCAAGATGTCATGGAAGCCGTTAAAGCTGGTCAGTTCCATGTCCATGCCATTGAAACTATCGATCAGGCACTGGAAATTTTGATGGCTCGTCCTGTAGGAACCTTAGACAAAAAAGGTCGCTATAGTAAAGGATCAATTTATGCTGCGGTTATGGAACAACTCGAATATTGGCAAGCCATTGAAGATGGAGATGATGTAGAAGGTGAGCCAAAAAAGAAGCGCAAAAAAAAGAAAAGAGAAAAATCGGATAGCAAAAAGTCAGTATGTGATGCTGAAGATGTAGCACAACCTGAACTTAGCGTTTCGGTTTATCCAAAACTTAAGCGACGTGCAAAACGATATCATCAATAAGTATCTTGTATTACAGACAGGTCAGCCATTTGACTGACCTGTCTGCTTAAATAAGGACTCTACTTTAAGCCCTTAATATTTTAAGATAATTCTCCAAATTCTGTTTGGCTTGTTGCTCAAGTTTGTCTTGAAAAAAATGAGTTTGATATAACGGTGTTTGTTGGTAAAACTCATTTAAAATTTGAGCACGTTTTGATCGATAAATACTAAAATCAACCCAAGAATATTCATGTTGAATCTGTATTTCATATTCAAAAAAACGTGCAGATGATGCACCCAAAATTGCTAAATCAATATCTAACAATATTTTTAAATCATGATCTGTAGTGCTTTGATGCTGTTTTGTGCATAAAATCCAATAACATACCTGTTGAACTAACTCGGGCGATAAATGATTCTCAAATAATGTGCAGAATAAATCTGCACTTTGTTCTTCATTGTCTTTTGCAGTGGATTCATAAATGACATCATGAAACCATAAAGCTAATTCTACTGTTGAAGGGTTTTGCAAATCTTGGTAAACAGCCTCAAGCCACTGCAAACATTCGCCTAAGTGCTGTAAGGTATGATAATAACGCTGTGGCTGCTCATAAGCCTGTAATAATTGAGTAATGAGCTTTCTTTTATCTTCGCTAAAGTCAAAAAAATTGGCTAGGCGAGACCACGAACGTATAAAAATATCAGTGCTCAACTTATCTCCCCCAACCCAGATCTATCTTAGTTTAAGCCTGTTCATCACGCTTAAAAACAAGTTCATGCTGATTCGAATTTTCAAGATCGAAATAATAACCTTCCGAGTTGAACGCTTTAAGATCCTCTGCGTTTTCAAGTTTATTTTCAATAATGAAACGTGCCATGAGTCCTCGTGCTTTTTTGGCATAAAAGCTAATCACTTTATATTTGCCATTTTTCTGATCTAGAAATACAGGCTTAACAATTTGAGCATTAATCTTCTGTTCTTTAACAGATTTATAATATTCATCTGATGCAATATTCACCAGAATCTTAGAATTTGTTTGTTCCAGATCCTCATTAATTAAACGTGTAATACGATCATCCCAAAACTCATAAAGATTGTGACCACGTGAATTATGCAATTTTGTTCCCATTTCCAAGCGATATGGCATCATTAAATCTAGCGGACGGAGTAATCCATATAATCCTGACAGCATTCGTAAGTGTTTCTGAGCAAACTCAAAATCATTTTCTTGTAAATGATAGGCATCTAGACCTGTATAAACATCGCCTTTGAAGGCAAAAATCGCTTGTCTAGCATTGGCCAGCGTGAGCTCAGATGTCCAATCTTGAAAGCGTTCAGCATTTAGTTTGGCAATTTTTTCACTTACACTCATCAAGCTGGCGATTTCTGAAGCAGATAAGCTACGACAATAGTCGATAAGCGCTTGTGATTGATCCAGAAGTCTTGGTAAAGTGTGTTTATCCGTTGGAAGTGTAGATTCGTAATCTAAGGTCTTAGCAGGAGAAATTAGGGCGAGCATATACAACCTGAAGTAAATTGGTTAAATAATAGTTAATCAGACTATAACAGTAGACAAATTTTAATGCCAATTTGTGTTTTTGTTTAAGTTAATCGTTAAAATAGCGCATTCTCCTGCTATTAATCGATCGTCCTATGTCCGAACAAATGTTCATTCAGGGTCCTGTGGGTCAAATTGAAGTTTTTGTTGATTATCCACAGGGTGAAGCGAAAGGATTTGCTGTCGTTTGCCATCCCCACCCTCTTCAAGGCGGAACTCCTCAACATAAAGTTCCTGCATTACTCGCCCAACTCCTACTCGAACAGGGTTGTATCGTTTATCGTCCGAGCTTTCGTGGTTCAGGTGAAAGTCATGGCGTACATGATGAAGGTCATGGCGAAACCGATGACATTTTGACAGTCATTGATCATGCTCGCAAATTGCATATTACCCTGCCATTTTATGCAGGTGGTTTCAGCTTTGGTGCTCATGTCATGGCGAAAAGCTATGCTGCATTACCAGATGAGTTAAAACCTAAACAAACAATTTTATGTGGTTTACCAACAGCAACCGTTGCAGGTGTTCGTCATTATGTGACACCGCCGCTAAAAGGTGACATTTTGTTTATCCACGGTGAACAAGATGAAGTTACTTTACTCTCCGACATGATTGCATGGGCAAAACCGCAACGCCACTTGATTACGGTTTTACCAGGTGCCAATCACTTCTTTACAGGCTACTTGAAGCAACTACGTATCGCAATTTCTCGCTTTTTGTTTGTTCAGTCAATTTAAATTTGAGATTTTGAAGTGTTTAACGTGCGGAATGAATGATTTCCCACGTTAAGCCAAATCGATTCAAATACTTTTTGACTCGATCACTGTCATTATCGTCTCAATCAACTTACTCCACACTTTCCAAAGCCGTCACCAACAACTTCCAGCATTTCTCTACGGTATCTACTTTGACTCGTTCGCCTGGTGCATGTGCCCCCTGAATATCCGGTCCAAATGAAACCATCTGTAAATTTGGATAATGTTCGGCAATAATCCCACACTCCAAGCCTGCATGGATCACTTTAAGATTCGGCTCAATATTAAAAGCCTTTTGATAGGCTTGCTGTAAGCACTTTAGAGCAGCGGAGTCAGGATTTGGTTTCCAACCTGAAACCAGCGGTGCAAGTTCAGATGTAATACCAAATTTCATAAAGTGCGTTGCAATTTTTTGTGAAAATGCCTGAGCTTCAGTATTTACCATTGATCTCACCATGATCACAGCTTGAGCACCATCTCGATCTAAATGAACCACACCAATATTATTTGAAGTTTCCACTACATCTGGCAAAGCTGAACTCATTTGCGCTACACCATATGGACAAGTTGCCAATGCTTCTAGCCAAGCTGCTTGCTGTTCTGGATGGATAATTTCATTTCCTAAAGCTCGATTGATTTGAACTTCAATTTTAAGCTGATCATCTATGCCTTTAAGTGACTGGTTCCACCGTGCTTCATATTCATCAAGACGCTGCTCAAGCAAATCAATATTGATTTTAGGTAAAATGATTTTAGCATATGCTTCACGAGGTAAAGCATTGCGTGCTGTACCACCATGAAGCTCGACCAGATAACCATCCAGTTCCTGTAAGTGTTGATGCAAAAATCTGGATAAAATAACATTGGCATTGCCACGTCCAAGATGAATATCAACACCTGAATGGCCACCTCTCAAACCTGAAATGCGTATCTCTATTGCTTCAAGATCAAGTTGAGGTGTTGCTACATATTTAAGTTGTTGATGAATTTCCACATCCTGACTGCCCGCACAGCCCAGATAAAGCTCACCCCATTCCTCTGTATCAATGTTAAATAACCAGTGTCCATTGAGTATATTAGACTCAAGTAAGCGTGCCCCACTCATACCCGCTTCTTCATCCACGGTAAGAAGTACTTCAATTGGACCATGTGAAATATCACTAGATTCAAGCACTGCCAGAGCCAAAGCGACCCCAATACCATTATCAGCGCCCAAGGTGGTATCAGGAGCAATTAACCAATCATCTTCTAGAACTGGTCGAATGGGATCTTTGTTAAAATCGTGCTGTGTTCCTGTATTCGCTTGAGTCACCATATCCAGATGCCCCTGCAAAATCACACCTTTAACATTTTCCTTTCCAGAAACTGCAGGCTTACGAATAATCAGATTGCCAATATGATCAATATAGGTTTCTAAACCACGACTTTTCGCCCAATCATTTAGATAATCACGTAACTTATGTTCTTGTTTGGATAGTCTAGGGATACGACAGAGTGTAGAAAAATGCTTCCAAACGATTTGAGGCGAGAGTAGAGAAAAGTCAAATTGTTGCATTCAGATTTACTCGATTTATAGACGAGAACATTCTTAGAATATACACAACATAGTGACAGTATGCAGAACTATTTCTTTTACTTTGTCCATTCAAAATGTGTGAAATGATGATCTGCCTTTAAACTACTCTCTACGGCATGTGCAAGCTGACGTATCAAACTTTGTGCATTGATTTTTTCAAACCAGTCTTGATTTTCATCTGGATGAGCTGAAATCTCACACACTAAATGCCCTTCCTGATCGGGTTGCTGACAAGTTACACACAATGGAAGCGGTTGATTGGCAATACTCACTTCGACTTGTTTGTCTGTGTGATCGATATATTCTGCATCAAAACCATAATCACTTAGCTGCTTAAACAGTAATGCCGCAACATATTCTTGAGCCATACGTGATTGATTACCAGATGCATCATGATTTTTTGGATGATGCGCAATAAATTGTAATTTTCTCATTCCATGTCCCAATTACTTTATCATTATTTGAACACTATGATGTCAGCATAGCCAATAAACAAACAGCAGCCAAGCAAAAGCTGACTGCTGTCTTTAATTTATGTTACTGAGTATATATTCGGTACATTAATGAATCATTGACTGACCGTAATACTTAAACCTGCACGATTTGCCAACTCTGTAAATGTTGGAAAACTAGTAGCGACAGTTTCGGTACCAATAATCTCAATATCACCTGCTGTACGTAATCCAGCGATACTAAAACTCATTGCAATACGATGATCATGATGTGATTGAATCTGTCCGCCATTAAACACAGGAGACCAGTCACCTGATTTGCCTTTACCTTCAATGATAATTCCATCGCTTGTAGGCGTACAATCAATTCCCATGATCTTTAAACCATCTGCCATCACCTGAATACGATCAGATTCTTTCACACGAAGCTCCGCTGCACCTGTTAAAACAGTTTGCCCTTCAGCACATGCTGCCGCAATAAACAACGATGGGAATTCATCAATCGCCAATGGCACTTGATCTTCAGGAATATGAATACCTTTTAGCGTACGCGAACCCTTGATGTGAATATCTGCAATTGGTTCACCGCCTGCAATGCGTTCATTTTCAACAGCAATATCCGCACCCATTTGTTTTAGGATTTCGATTACACCTGTACGTGTCGGGTTGATTCCCACAGCCTCAAGCACAACATCAGCATTTTCTGTAATCGCAGCACCCACCATAAAGAAAGCAGCAGATGAAATATCGGAAGGCACCTGAATATGAGTACCCACTAATTTACCACCACCTTGCAACGTGATCTTGTTGCCTTCTGTTTTTACGTCATAGCCAAATGCTCGTAACATGCGCTCGGTATGATCACGTGTTGGTTCTGGTTCAGTGACAGAAGTTTCGCCTTCCGCCCATAAACCTGCAAGTAAAATACCTGATTTCACCTGAGCAGATGCCATTGGCAAATCATACTGAATACCTTTAAGCATCTGACTACCAGAAATACTGACAGGAGGCGTGCCCTTTTCTCCTGTGGTCTGAATCTGAGCGCCCATTAAACGCAATGGCTTAGCAATACGTTCCATTGGTCGTTTTGACAATGAAGCATCACCTGTCATTACAGAATCAAATTTCTGCGCAGAAAGCATGCCTGAAAGTAGGCGCATGCTGGTACCAGAGTTACCCATATATAAAGCACCAACAGGCGCTTTCAAGCCATTCATACCCACACCATGAATGGTAACTTCACCATTTTTCGGTCCTTCGATGCTGACACCCATATCACGAAATGCCTGTAAAGTGGCAAGCGCATCTTCACCTTCAAGAAAGCCCGTTACATGGGTTGTGCCTTCAGCAATCGCACCAAACATAATTGAACGATGTGACACTGATTTATCACCAGGTATGGTGAATTTACCTTTAAATGCTTTAGGTCCTGGCGAAATCGTAAATTGCTGTGTCACCTTGTTTTTCTCCATTAATGGTTTCTTTGCTAACATGTGATTAAAGTGTTGTCGTGCAGCCTGCGCATGACCAAGCAATCCCATAAGTGCTTGGGAGTCTTCATTTTCTATGAGCTGTCGAATCTGTGAAAGCTGGTGTTCAAAACCATCTACAGCATTGAGTATTGCAGCTTTATTGGCAAAAAAGATATCGTGCCACATTTGTGGATCACTCGCTGCGATCCTTGAAAAATCACGGAATCCACCAGCAGCATACCTAAAAATATCCAGATTATCTTCACGATTTGCAAGCTGTTCGACCAGATTAAATGCCATCAGATGTGGTAAATGACTGGTGTGTGCCAGCACTTCATCATGTCTGGTCACATCCATACAAATCACTTCTGCCTTGGCAGCAGACCAAAGCTGAATAAGCTTTTCAACTGCCCAAGGCGCACTGCTCTTGAGAGGAGTAAGAATTACTTTGTGATTTGCAAATAAATCAATTTTACCTGCATGGACACCCGTATGCTCACTTCCTGCAATCGGATGGCCAGGTACAAAACCTTCAGGTAAATTTTCACCAAACACAGCCTTAGCTGCATCAACCACATTACCTTTGGTGCTCCCAACATCGGTGATGATAGTATGCTGTGCAAGATAGGGTTGAATTTGCGCCAGAACCGCTTGGGTTGCACGCACAGGCAAGGCGAGTATCACCAGATCGGCCCCTTGAACTGCCTCTACAGGATCACGAAAGCCTTCTTCGATCAAACCCAGTGCTTTTGCATCTTCAAGTGTTTTTGCAGAGCGTGTCGATGCCACAACTGAGCCTGCTAATTTTTCGGCCTGAATAACACGCGCCAGACTTGATCCTATTAATCCAAGACCAATAAAGGCAACTTTTTTAAATAAAGGTTGGGCCATACCGTTAAACTTTCATCTCTTTTTAATCAGGTCATTTTTGATGAAGTTGTTCATCAAACGCTAAACAGGTTGTCTTATCTTAAAGACTCGACCACCCCATTGTCATTACAATACCGCAGCAGGATAAGACCCTAAAATACGCAACTCTTTTACAAGTGGACGAATATCATCAATTGCTGCTGCAACATTTTCCTGTTCGATGTGTCCTTCTAGGTCTATAAAGAACACATATGCCCATTTTTCAGGTAAGGCTGGACGAGTTTCGATACTGGTCAAGCTAATCTTGTGTTTTGCAAAAGGAGCTAGAATTTCAAGCAAAGCACCAGCACGATCATGTGCAGAAATCAGTAATGAAGTTTTATCATTACCACTTTGAGGAATTTTCTCACGCCCAATGACTAAAAAGCGTGTGGTGTTTTCTGGATTATCTTCGATATTGCTATGAAAAATTTCAAGATCATACATAGATGCTGCAATATCAGAGGCAATGGCAGCCGAATGCCACTCATTACGAATACGGCGTGCAGCCTCGGCATTAGAACTCAAGGCAACTCGCTCAACACCAGGATAGTGTGTATCTAGCCACTGTCTGCACTGAGCCAAGGCCTGCTGATGCGCATAAATCTGTTTAATACTGTCTTTACGGGTATTGTGAGACACCAGAAATTGATGGTGAATGCGTAATTCAACTTCACCAATCACATTTAACTGAGAAGTTCTAAAACAGTCGAGTGTATGATTGACGACACCTTCAGATGAGTTTTCAACAGGAACCACACCATAGTGTGCACTACCTGCTTCAACTTCACGAAATACTTCATCAATCGTCGGAAGTGGGCGTACCACCGCATCTTTCCCAAAGTGCTTGAGTGCAGCAGACTGAGTAAAGGTTCCTTCAGGCCCTAAAAATGCAATACTTTGAGGTGCTTCAAGTGCCAGACAAGCAGACATGATTTCACGAAACAAACGTGCCATGGTGACATCTGAAAGAGGCCCTTGATTGCGCTCCATGACCTTACGTAAAACCTGTGCTTCTCGCTCTGGCCGATAAAACAATGGATTTTCTTCCGAAGCAAATTTGGCTTTTGCCACAGCTTCTGCCAAAGTTGCACGGCGATTAATAAGTTCCTGAATCTGTTGATCTACGCTATCGATCTGAATCCGGATTTCTTGCAAGTCGAGAGAAGATGAAGGTTTCTGATCATCATGGATCATTGCAATGCAGCCTCTGCAAATTATTTCGCAACAGTATAGCAAGACTTCTTTTGAATTTGTTGTACATCAAGGGACTTAACGCGCAATAAAAGTTTGCTTTTATCATCTCGTTTGGTGTTTTTTTATGATTTAATGGGGTAAATACAAGCAAGAATCAATTTCACTTAAAAGCATGAATGTTCCAATGATCAGTACTCATTTTAAAATATTTCAATCTATTACCACTGCCCTAACTATTGGTTTATGTACGCAATTTAGTTGGGCGGCCCCTACAAAAAATACATCATCTACGCTATCACCACCATTCGAACAAACCTCAAAAGGTGTGAGTCAACAATTCATTCTTTCATCAAAATACACACCGCATCATTACTTAATTAATCTTTATATTCCGAACACGCCTGCTCCTAAAACAGGTTATCCCGTTATTTATATGCTAGATGGTAATGCAGTTTTTGATAGTGCACGCAATGTTGCACAAGCCATTGATAATGGTTCAGGCAAAATGGGATTAGATCCTGTGGTGGTGGTTGCGATTGGTTATGTAGGAGATTCTTTATTCAATGCCCAGCAAAGAGCTTTAGATTACACACCAACGGCTCCAACTGAAAAGGATAAGGCCAATCCCAACTATAAATATGGTGGCGCAGAGCAATTTTTGAAGTTTATTCAGACCGAGCTCAAACCCCAGATCTTTAACCGCACCCGAATCAATATCGAACAACAAACTCTTTTTGGACATTCATTTGGAGGTCTATTCGTTTTACATACTCTATTTAAACAGCCCAATAGTTTTCAGCGTTATGTAGCCGCTAGCCCTTCTCTTTGGTTTGATAACAATTTACTTTCTCGTGAGCAACAAGACTGGCGTAAGCAAAGTAGTACAATAAAAAATCCAACTTATCTATTGACCACTGTAGGTACAGCCGAAGGACGTGATAGTCAACGATCGCCAAATACAGCCAGCGGTCGTGATTTTTTTGCAGGATTTAGTCGAGTAAATACCAATAAGCTTCATTCTTGGCATTTCTATCATCCTGCCGAACAACACATCACCAATTTATATGCCAGTATTCCCAAAGCGATGTTATTGGCTAGCTGTAATTCATTAGCCAATTGCCAAAAATTATTAGATGAATAACTCAAGCGGAATATCATTGAATGATGTGATTACAAAATAGAGGAAGATCAGTAAGCGAAGATTCACTTTTACACTTCCTGACGTTTTCACAACATAATTGATCAATTATTATCCATCAAACAACTTTAGTCTATTATACTGTCGAAAACCGTTGTGACACGGAGCAGAATAATGTCAAAGAAAGTCGCCGTTTTACTGACACATGATTTTTCAGATACAGAATATAATGAATGTGCACATGCTTATCGTGCTGCGGGTCACAGTATTTTGAACATTGAGCATTGTGAAGGAAATATTGTATATGGTATTCAACGTAAAACATCGGTAACTATTGATCTAGGCATTCATAATAGCTGTATTCATGACTTTGATGCTTTATTTATTGCAGGTGGGATATCACCAACCTCTCTTAGTTGTTATGAGCGTTTCATTGCATTTGTACAAAAATTTGCAAATGCGCAAAAACCTATTTTTAGTAGCTGTGACGATCCATCTCTTCTTATTGAAGCGAGTATTGTACGTGGCCGCCGCCTTACAGCAGTTGATCAAGTCAGCTCTAGATTACAACAAGCTGGAGCAGTTTATTTAGATCAAGATGTAGTCAACGACAATAACCTATACATCAGTTCTCACTCGCCCGATGTACTTCCACAGTTCCTGAATGAAACCCTTAAAGTATTGCGTCTATAAACACGCTGGAGCTGATATTGTTATCAGCTTCCAGCACGCTGTATCGGTTTATAATTAGGACTTTCCTAAAATTCCACGCGCTACAATCTCTTTCATAATTTCATTTGTTCCACCATAAATACGCTGGATTCGCGCATCGACAAAGAAACGTGAAATTGGATATTCAGTCATATAGCCATAACCGCCAAATAACTGTAACAAGTTATCTGCAACTTTCATTTGCATATCTGTACTAAAGCTTTTTAGCGCAGCAGCCGTTTCGACATCCAGCTTGCCTTCTTGATACAAACTGACATTACGCTCATAGAATGCAGCTGTAGCCAACTCATCAATTTTTGCTTGTGCCATCACAAAACGGGTATTTTGAAAGCTCGCAATGGCTTGGCCAAAAGCTTGACGCTCCTGGATATACGCCGTGGCAACATCAATAGCACCACGTATTGCACCTAACGCCGTTGCCGCAATTGCGGTTCTTTCTCTTGGCAACTCTTGCATGAGATAAGCAAACCCCTGCCCAGCCTGACCAAGTAACTGATCTTTTGGCACTTTGACATGATCAAAAAATAGTTCTGAGGTATCCTGAGAATGCAACCCGATCTTATCCAGATTGGTACCTTTTTTGAAACCATCCAGATGGGTATCGACCAACATTAATGAAACGCCTTTGGCTCTGGCTTGTGGGTCTGTTTTTACAGCCAATACCACTAAATCAGCATGTTGACCATTTGAAATAAATGTTTTAGAACCATTTAGCACATAATGATCATCTTGCAATATGGCACTCGTTCTCATTGCTTGCAAATCAGAACCTGCACCTGGCTCAGTCATCCCAATCGCCCCGACCACTTCACCCGTGACCATTTTACTTAACCAGTGTTGTTTCTGTTGTTCCGTTCCAATATGAAGAATATACGGTGCTGCAATCTCAGAATGGCAAGAGATTGCTGTAGATAATGCTCCATATCCTGCACGGGCAGATTCTTCAACCAGCATCAAAGAATAATATGTCGGGACACCATAGCCACCATATTCTTCTGGCATATCTACACACAAAAAGCCATTTTCACCCAAGCTGTTCCAGACCGAGCGTGGCATGATACCTTCACGTTCCCATTGCTCATAGTGCGGTGCAATATGCTCTTTCAGGTAACGTTTAAAATTATCGCGAAATAACTCTAGTTCAGCATCGTAAGCTAACATTTAATGAATCCTCTTTATTGTTTTGAATATTTCATATCTGCATGCTAATCAGTTTTATGCACCCTGTCATGTCAACAATGATCAAAACACATGAACGCACGAGTCGGATAAAAAAAGGAGGCCGAAGCCTCCTTTTTTAATATAAATATTCCAATCACATGTTATGCATGTGCAGGACGATCCGCTTCAAGCATTTTGCGATCCACTTCAGCTGGATTATTCAAAGCTTCATCAAGCTTTTCTTTATCCAATGCACCCACCCACTTGGCAACTGCAATTGTTGCTAAAGTATTACCTGTAAGGTTAGTTAATGCACGTGCTTCAGACATGAAACGATCAATACCAAGAATCAATGCCAAACCTGCAACAGGAATATGACCCACTGCTGATAAGGTCGCAGCCATCACGATAAAGCCTGAACCTGTTACACCCGCAGCACCTTTAGAAGAAATCAACAAGACCAATAGCAATGTAATTTGATGCTGAACATCTAACTGAGTATTGGTCGCTTGTGCAATAAAGATTGCTGCCATCGTCAGATAAATCGAAGTACCATCTAGGTTAAATGAATAACCTGTCGGGATAACCAGACCGACGACCGATTTTTCACAGCCTGCAATTTCAAGCTTGCGTAGCATACGTGGCAATACAGACTCAGAAGATGATGTCCCAAGAACAATCAATAACTCTTCACGAATTAAACGAATCATTTTCAGAATACTGAATCCACAGATACGACTGATGGTTCCCAATACAATGAAAATAAACAGTAAACAGGTCACATAGAAACAAATGATTAACTGACCTAATTGTACTAAAGAACCTACACCATATTTACCAATGGTAAATGCCATAGCACCAAATGCGCCAATCGGAGCAAGTTTCATGATCATATTTACAATGTTAAAGAAAACATGAGAAATCTGATCGATAAACTTAAGCACTGGACGGCCTGCATCACCAAGTTTATGTAGAGCAAAACCAAACATAATGGCAAATAACAGAACCTGAAGAATCTCACCATTTGCAAATGCACCCACTACAGTTTCTGGGATGATATGCATTAAGAATTCAATCGTGGATTGTGATTGGCCCGATGCAACATATTTTGCAATACCAGAAGTATCTAGCGATGCAGGATCTACATTCATGCCAACGCCTGGTTTGGCAATATTGATGACCAATAAGCCAATCAGCAATGCAATCGTTGAAACGACCTCAAAATATAATAGAGCAACACCGCCTGTCTTACCCACAGACTTCATGCTTTCCATACCAGCGATTCCGCTCACCACGGTACAGAAAATCACTGGTGCAATAATCATTTTGATCAGACGAATGAACGCATCACCAAGTGGTTTAAGCTGCTCACCCAAACCAGGAATATGCTCTTTGACACCATCGACAACATGTGTGGTACTTGGATAAAAATGCCCGACCAAGATACCTGCGATAATTGCAACAATAACTTGAAAATAGAGCGATTTATAAATTGGTTTTTTAGCCATAACTTTACTTCAATCTGTATTTCTAAATCCTTAGAAATATGCAAATGAAAAATCTATATTCTTGATATAGACAGCCCTTTAGTCCTTTGCAGGAAACAACGATTCCTGATGTTTCACCACAAAAGCAAAGTATTCTCCATCCGATGAAAAAATACTTTCCTCAATGCGAAAACAAAAACGTTTTCAAAAATGCTTACAACTTAAAACTCGATCGTTATCAAATTTAATCTAAGGTAAACAAGGAGATCATTTAAAAAAATTAAAGAATTTTTTAAAACTCGCAAAGTTTACTTCAAATAAAAAAATAATCGGTTACGAAACGATGCTCTTGTTTAATTTTTAACCATTTTTAAGTTAGACATTAGTCTAATAGAAAATTTAAGGATTCATTCATTTAATTTTTATGCCATAGTTAGGATATCCATTTTCTCATGAAATATCTCCAACGACATGAATACCAAGAAAAATCTATATAAAGAACTCGAACATCCTTTTGCACAATATGTCAGAATTCTGGGCAAAGGAAAAACAGGTTCGCGCTCCCTGAACTATGATGAAGCCTATCAGGCATTTAGTATGATTCTGAAAGGTGAAGTTTTAGATGTTCAACTCGGGGCATTTCTCATGTTATTACGTGTAAAAGAGGAATCTGTAGAAGAGCTCAGTGGTTTTGTACAAGCTACACGTGATCATTTGGACTTTACCCCTCTTGACGTCGATCTTGACTGGTCTTCTTATGCTGGTAAACGCAAACATTACCCCTGGTTTCTACTTTCTGCGCTCACCCTTGCTCATCATGGTTATAAAATTGTTATGCATGGAGCTGCCGGACATACCTTAAATCGTGTTTATACCGAACAGGTACTCGAATATCTGGGTTATCCTATTTGTCAGTCTGAACAAGAAGTAAAAGCTCAACTACAGCTGCAACATTTCGCTTATTTACCACTACACGTTATATCCCCAGTTTTGGACGAGTTAATTTCTTTACGTAATGTAATGGGTCTACGCTCACCCATTCATACTTTAGCTCGATTAATTAATCCCTTTAATGCCAAAGCAACCTTGCAAGCTATTTTTCATCCCGCTTACCGCACTTCTCATCAAAGAACTGCTTTTCAACTTGGTTATCAAAATAGTGCCGTCATTAAAGGTGAAGGTGGAGAATTTGAGCGTAATCCTGATGCAAAAACACTAATCTGCGGTATTCGTGACGGAGAAATGTATGAATATGAGCTTCCTAAGCTCACACCAGAACGCTCACCAATAGAGGAAGAACTTGATCTAGCTGTATTCAAATCGGTATGGCTTGGCGAAAGCTCACATGAATATGGAGAGCTGGCTATTATTGAAACGATTGGTATTGCTTTATATACCATGAAAGTAGTCAATGATTATAGCGAGGCCATGGAAAAAGCAAAAACGCTTTGGAATACTCGATTCAACAAAGCGCTATAAATATTATTTGGGGATCTAACCGTGATGCTTTGTTATATAAAGCGGATCGGTTTAATTTCTGGCTCGTGTGAATCGCACTCTTCACCTTCTTCTTTAGTACCGCGGTCTATGTATCCTGTGCGCTCTTCTTCTGGCAAGTGTTTATGTTCCCAGATCATGACTGCTTGCATACAAATCTGTCTTTGCTCGGCTGTCAATGCAACACCATTGGGCCATTTTCCAATTTCTACGGCTATTTTTAAGCGTTGAACAACGTCTGGATCTAAAATGGCAAGCATCTGTTCGATATTCATGAGTCATCCTGCTCTTTAATTAAGTCAAAGTCTTGATTCCAACCAAGCTTGGTACGGCATGCCATATAAAAATCATAACCTGGTGGATGCAGTAAGTTTAGCTTAAATGGATGTTTACGGATATGTACACAGTCACCCACATTCAGTGACACACTATGTTGACCATCTGCGCTGACCATTGGCAGTACCCGATTTTCTCGTATGGTCAATTTAATTTCACTTTGTCCCCCCACAACGATGGGCCGTGAAGACAAGGTATGCGGATGCATAGGAACAAGTGCGATAGCATCCATACTCGGATGTAAAATCGGACCACCACCAGACAAAGCATATGCAGTTGAACCAGTTGGTGTTGATACAATTAGCCCATCACTATGCTGGCGATATACATATTGTCCATCAATCTGCAATTCGAAATCAATCATGTGAACGGATTTACCTGAATGCAAAACCACATCATTTAATGCAATCGCATCATAGAGTGTCTCACCCTTTGTTCTCACTTCCATTTCAAGTAAAAAACGTCGATCTAACTGAAAATGTCCCTTCAACACTTGATCTAGTTTAAACAATGCATCAGCAGGCTTAATATCAGTTAGAAACCCCAGGCGACCTCGGTTGATTCCAATGACTGGCGTATGATGCCGAACTAGCGCACGCGCGGCATGAAGTAAAGAACCATCTCCACCCACCACAATCACAAGATCAACCACCTCCCCCAATAAAGACCGACTCGCAGTTTGTACATTGGTATACGGCACGAGTTCTGCTGTTTCTTGATCAAAAATCACATGAAGTCCAAGCCCTCTTAAGTGATCATGGATCAAACAGAGTGTTTCAACGACAGATATTTTATCGGGACGACCAATCAAACCAATATTACGAAAAGATTTGGCGGAGGAAAGATTTGCAGACTGCATCGGATGCCTTAAATATGCCTATCGATTAAATTTAGTTGGGCGATCAATTTTCTAAGAGTGTGGCTGATCATGACACAGGATCAGACCATAATCTTGCCCATTACATATCAACATCGAACATGTAATTGTGTCATTAATATAGCATATTTCTTACAAAATACCGTTTATACCCTTTACATCTTATACTGTTTTATTGTCAGTAACATGTCAGTTTAGTTTTAAGTGTTGATTTGACGTTCACAATTTATTCAAAACTTTATCTCATCACCATTATCGCAATTTTTTTTGAAAAAAAGCTTCAATATTTCAAGGATATTCATTCTAATTTTGGCTTTTTCAGTTTGTTCACAGTTTTATCATTGCAAAGAAAATGTAGCTATCGCATGATTGGCAGAATTGATTAGACTTTTTATGACAGATTTATGAAGTTTGAACGCGGCATAGGTTTTTTTGCGCTGATTTTTGCTATTCTTGTTATTGGCGGTTTTGTTGCTTTTAGTATTTATATTATTCGTTTAGATACAGTGATACGCCATAAATTTGAAGGACAGCGCTGGGATATCCCTGCAAAGGTATTTGCACGTCCATTAGAGATTTATACCAATGCACCGATTACCCAGCAAAATCTGACACAAGAGCTCGGTTTACTTGGCTACAAAAATTCTGAAAACTATACCAAGTCGGGAACATATGTCACCCAAGGCAATAGTATGTATGTACATACGCGTGGCTTTGACTTTGGTGATAGTAGTGAACCTGAACAAGTACTTGAATTGACATTTGCAAATGATCAGGTTGCAGATGTACGTGCCACTAAACCTTCTACCACTGGTATTGCCCGATTAGAACCACTTTTAATTGGCGGAATTTATCCTCAGCACAATGAAGATCGTGTCTTAATCAAACTCAATAAAGTTCCTAAAACGTTAATTGAAGCACTTATTGCAACAGAAGACCGTAATTTTTATCATCATCATGGCTTATCAGTACGTGGTACTGCACGTGCGCTAGTAAGTAACGTGACAGGTGGTAAACGCCAAGGCGGTTCAACACTCACTCAGCAATTGGTTAAAAATTTCTATTTGAGTCCAGAGCGTACTTTAAAGCGTAAGGTCAACGAAGCCTTGATGTCATTGCTACTTGAATTACACTACAATAAAGATGAAATTCTTGAAGCTTATTTAAATGAAGTTAATCTCGGACAAAACGGTAACTATTCAATTAATGGCTACGGTCTGGCTTCACAATTTTATTTTGGATTACCATTACGCGAACTCAATATTGCGCAGCAAGCTTACTTGGTGGGTCTGGTACAAGGGCCATCACTCTATAACCCTTGGCGCAACCCAGAAGGTGCATTAAAACGTCGTAATACTGTTTTGAATAACATGTTGGTTATGGGTTATTTATCTCAGTCACAATACGACGAAGAAGTTGCCCGCCCTTTAGGTGTGGTATCAAAACCAACACTTGGCCCTGCTAAATTCCCTGATTTTCTAGATATTGTCCGCCGTCAGCTACGTGCCGAATATCAAGAAAGCGATTTGACCAACCAGGGTCTACGTATTTTTACAACGCTTGATCCAATTGCACAAACCAATGTTCAAAATGCCTTTAAAGCGTCTGTGAGTCAGTTGGCCAAAGGTAACCCGTCTCGATTACGTAATTTACAAGGTGCTGTCTTGATTGCGCATCCAGAAAATGGCGAGTTGATTGCGGCGGTAGGTTCAACACAAGACTTTACAGGTTTTAACCGTGCAGTAGATGCGAAACGTCAAGTCGGTTCATTATTAAAACCAGTCATTTATCTCAATGCAATTGAATCGGGTCGCTACAATTGGGCAAGCCGTATTCAGGATAGTGCTGTCAGCATTCCTGTTGGAAATGATCAAAGTTGGACGCCAAAGAACTACAGTGGCGGTGAACATGGTGTCGTTCCAATGGTACAAGCGCTCGCCAACTCTTATAACCTATCTGCGGTACGTTTAGGTCAGGAGTTTGGTGTATCTACCTTTAGTAATCAGTTGAAGAAATTTGGTGTCACATCGAATATTCCGTCTTATCCATCTATTTTTCTTGGTGCTGTGAATATGTCACCAATGGAAATGCTTGGTATTTATAGCAACTTTGCGACAGGTGGATTTAAATATCCAACGCGCGCTATTCGTTCAGTGGTAGATGCCAATGGTCGGGTATTAGAACGTTTTGGACTAAATGTTCAACAAACGATCGAGCCATCCTCTGCTTATATCTTAAACTATGGTTTACAACAGGTTATGGCATCAGGTACAGGCCGCTCGGCTTATAATAGTTTGCCAACCTCTTTAAAACTCGCAGGTAAATCTGGTACTACCAATGATACACGTGACTCTTGGTTTGCTGGTTATTCAGGTAACTACGTTGCGGTAGTCTGGTTAGGTTTAGATGATAATAAGATTACAGGTCTGACGGGCTCGTCAGGCGCCCTGCCTGTCTGGACAAATGTGATGCGTCAGTTGCGTCAGCAGCCAGTAAATTTACGCCAGCCAGATGATGTACAGTGGCAATGGATTGATGTTGCAACTGGAAACCTTTCAGCACAAGGCTGCGAAGGTGCAATGTATATTCCAATGTTACGCTACACGGTTCCTCAACAAGCAACTGCTTGCGGACTACCTAACTATCAAACAGCACCTATAGATGGCGATGGAACAGATAGCAATCCAAATACCAATCAGGGCGATACTACTGATCAATATATTCAAGAAAGTGAAAATCAAATGCAGAATGATTTGTCGCAAAATCAAAATAAAGTCATTTCAAGTGGTAGTTATAACTACTAACTAGCGTAATTTGATGAGAGATACTATGTTGAAAAAAAGTCTTTTTATCTTAGGTACTATATCGATGGTGGGCTGTTCAACGCTCACCTCGCTTGAACAACCGAAGAAAAAAACTGACACACCCTCAAAGTCAGTTGAATCAGCAACCAAAACCATTGAAACGCCATCTGGTGTTAAAATTACCCCATATGAGCAGGAACAAATTAAACGCCAACAAATGCGGGTGGTTGTACCTCAGCAAAAAGTAACACAGCAAAAATTTAATGACGGCAAACAGCTTCCTGCTTTTAAAAGTCTGATGCAAAAAACCCAGCAAGCCTATAGCCAAATGCAGTGGGACGATGCAGAGCGATATGCACTTCAAGCCCAACGTTTAGCGCCACAGGCACCTGAAACTTTTTTATTTCTGGCGATGGTTGCCAACCAAAAAGGTCAGTATGCTTCTGGTGAATCACTTGCACGGCGTGGTTTGAGTTTTGCTCAATCTAATCCGATGAAAAAGCAGCTTTGGTTAAATATTCTCAATGCTGCACAAAAGCAAAATAATGCAAAATCCATCCAGCAGGCACAACAAGCACTGAAGTCTCTCTAGACTTCAGCGCGATATTTCAAAAATTTCGAATTCCTGCAACACCGTAAGCCCCATGTTTTACCGCTTGCTCAAGATCATCTGGATGTAAACCACCCAATGCAAAAACGGGAATATGGCTGTGCTGCGCCATTTGAGCCAAACCGTCCCATCCCAAAGTAACTGCTTCAGGATGTGTCGGTGTTGGCTGAACAGGACTAATAAACACTGCATCACAACCCAATTTATGGGCATGATTTATTGCAACCAGATCATGACAAGCTGCAATATAGCGCTTACTTACAACTAAATCTCCTTGCTTCAGCTGCATCAGTTGATGTTGCTTCAAATGAATCGTCTTAATCTGTTCCTGTAAATAATGATCAAGTCGTTGCCATTGATCTTGATTAATAATCAGCACACTAAGCTGCGCTTCTGACATATGCTCAATATTTTGTTGAACACTATCTTGAGAACGCCAATACTGCAAACGATCAGATGAAAAGTTAGGGGGTAATTCGGAGATTTTAATGTAATGGGGCCAGCTTAAACGCTGCAAAATTGCATCATTTGCTTTTGGAAAATTTAGATTTTTGAGCTGGTCTCTGCCAAACCATGACCATGGCTGATGGATTAATGCCAACAATTCATCTGGTACAAAAGCATGAAATAAATGCAATTTTACAATGACATCATCATACTCATGCGTAATCTGATCAAATACATGCCACTCTTTAATACCTACCCCAACCTCTTCATAAATCTCGCGGCGGCAAGCATCAACTGGACTTTCATTATGTTCAACTTTTCCACCTGGAAATTCATGTTTATTACCCTGATGTTGACTGGCCTCACGCCACCCAATCAAGACTTTATTCTTATGTAGCAAGATTCCAATCGAGACATCAATAACAGGTTTTGGCATATACTTTTGCAGCTCCTCAAATTTTCTCAAGTGTAAATAAATTTTATTTTTTATAAAATCACAAAATTTTAATTGACAGGCCTATTCGATAATGATTATCATTTAAATCGTTAAATAAACAACCACGGAGCACAATAAATGAACGCACCTTTCAACCTATTTACTCGTAATAATGAAACGCAATCGTTACCAATGCTACACTCAAACAACTTATTTGCCCTAGGCCGTGAAATCCGGATTATGCATGCTGGCGAAGAATATCGTCTGCGTTTGACTCGCAACAACCGACTTATTTTAACGAAATAAAAGATACTGCTCGCGTTGTAAAACAATAATAATCGTGGTCAAAATAATCTAAACAGTATGGAATTCCATACTGTTTTTTTAATCTGAAACCGATTGATCAACAGGCAGTCTAATTTCCACACATAAACCACCATATTTGCTCTGGTCAAATATTAACTGACCATAATGTAACTCAAGAATTTTTTGGCTAATCGATAAGCCTAGTCCAGTCCCTTTTTGCTTGGTACCCAGCACCCTAAAAAAACGCTGCCCCAATTGTGGAAGTATTTCAGGTTCTACACCCGTTCCAGTATCTTCAATTTTCACAATCAATTGGGCATCTTGATTCAATAAATGAATAAATACCTGCCCATGATCAGGAGTATAACGAATCGCATTTTCCAAGATGTTTCTAATACAACTATATATCAACTCCTGATTTGCATTTACAACACCATTCTGCTGTGAATATAGGGATGTTATGACTATATTTTTTTGAATCGCGAATGGCATTAGATTTGTTTTAACTTCAGAAATCAAATCAAGCATTTCGATTGATTTTTTTGGAAGTTCATTGGCTTTTGATGGATCAAGACGTGCAAGTAAAAGTAAATTTTCCAGAATCTGTGTACTACGTTTTACATCAATTTGAATATTGTCGATATCTGCATTTAATGAATCAATATCTGCAAATTTTCTTTTTATCAATTCTAAACGCATCTGAATTGCTGACAGAGGCGATCTTAGCTCATGAGAAGCATCCGCTGTAAAACGCTGCTCCGCCGACAAAGCTCGCTCAAGTCGAACCAATAATTGGTTGAGTGAAGAAATGACTGGCTGTAATTCTGTAAATATTAAATCTTCATTTGGAATAGGTTGTAAATTATCAACCGTCTTTTCTCCAATCAAATGAGAAAGATGATGCAAAGGTGCAAGCTGCCGTCTCACTGTCCATTTTAATAATCCCCATTGAAGCAACCATAAAAATATCAAACCTGCGGCATACCAAAGAATACTTTGAAAAACTTCTGAAAAGCGGGCTTTAATAGGCTGTATAACCATAACCTTAAGTTCGGATTTATTTTTTTCAGCTTCATAACTTCGCCATAACTCACCCTGATGAAAAAAATAACCATAACCCTTTTCCAAATGCTGTGTATGAGCAATATCGTCATGATGATCTGAATACGTCAATGTTTTGTCTTTCCAATCAAGGCTGTATTGAAGATCAAATTCCTCAGTCAATTCATTTAAATCTGTAGCAGAAGGTATATGGGCATCTGAAGTAAGAAGTAAATCTGAAACTTCATCCATAATCTGATCTTGGATATCCATAGTATGAATTACAGTAATGGCTATCAGTAAAACAAAAGCAATTAGTCCAGCGACCATGCTACTGATCAGTGTCCCTCGTACGAGCCGAGTTTGTAATGAAACTGAGGATGTCATCTATTCACTCGCTCATCCGATAACCCAGGCCACGAATTGTCTTAATATAATTTGTACCTATTTTTTTCCTGAGCTGGTAAATAAAAACCTCAATCGCGTTACTTTCTATTTCATCGCCCCAGGCATATAGCGTACTTTCAAGTTGCTCACGGGTCACTACGCGTTCTGGGTTTTGCATCATTTTATGCAGCACCTTAAATTCTTTTGCAGTGAGTTCAACCAGCTCCCCTGAAAGTTTCACCCATTTATCCTGTGTATTCAGTTCAATATTTTTCCAACATAAAAGACTATCTACTTGTTGTTGCATTGACCGAATATGACTACGAATTCGCGCAGACAATTCTTCCAAACTAAATGGCTTGACCAGATAATCATTTGCCCCAAGATCTAATCCCGTAACTCGATCTGAAATACTGTCACGTGCTGTAATCATAATGACAGGCGTCATGGACTGATGTTTTCTGAGTGTCAGCAATACTTGATCTCCACTCGATTTTGGAAGGCCGCGATCAAGCAAAATACAGTCATAATCATGCTGTTTGATCGCTGCAATCGCATAATCCCCACGATCAACCCAATCCACAACATAGCCATCAAGTTCCAACCAAGACTTGATACTTTCTGCTTGTGAAATGTCATCTTCTGCGATCAAGATTCTCATTCTAATTTTACTCTCTGGCGGTTATATCAATATTCTAAAAAATTCACCGTATATCCTTTTCAGGATATACGGTGATAGGCTACAAGACTGATTCAGTTCAACATAGTTTAGAATTGTATTTGATCGGCTTCAATTTCAACACGCTTCATTGGTTTGTAGTCGATATCTACTTCACCTATTAAAGTAATGTATGTTGTTGGTGAAACTGGACGTCCTTGCCAAAGTTCATCATCAATATCTACAGTAATAACACCTGTTTTATCGCGAAATTGATATTTCTCATCACCCAAGGACTTAACCACCTGACCTTGAAGTTTTACAGGCGTATTATCTTTGAATGTTAATGCATCTTTCACACTCACACTTGTTGTTGGAATAAGTGCAGATTGATTGACTGGCTGAGCATAGCTGAGACCCGTAATAGTCAAACCTGATGTCAAAACTAAAGCTGCTAGACGTCTCATTGCTGTTCCTCTCTGATCGAACATTGTATTTGATAAGAGAATTACAACAAAAACACATGAGGTGAATCTTAAGATCTAAACTAACCTTTTACTAAGTTAATGGGACCACCCTTAAGACTTCTTCAAGGCTAGTCACACCCTCAAGAATTTTTCGGGCTCCTGCGATTCTTAAAGGTTGGATTCCTTGCTTTTTGGCTTCTGATTTCAATTGATTTAAATTTGCTTCAGAACTCACCAGTTGCTTTAAATTTAGATCAAGGGACATAAACTCATAAATGCCTATACGCCCCTTATAACCAGTTTGACGACAATGATCACATCCAACTGGCCCATAGATTTGTTCAGGCATTGCAATCTCATAATCCTGTGTCAGATGCTGCCATTGTTGTTTATCAATATCTGAAAGGACTTTGCAATGAGGACATAATTGACGCACCAGACGTTGCGCTAAAACACCTAATAAAGTTGCTGCTGTCAAAAAGGGTTGCACACCCAGATCATGTAAACGGGTCAAACTAGAAGGCGCATCATTGGTATGTAAAGTCGATAAGACTAAATGTCCCGTAAGTGCAGCCTGAATCGCCATATTGGCGGTATCCTGATCACGAATCTCACCCACCATAATGATATCCGGATCCTGCCGCATTAACGCTCTTACTCCATCTGCAAAACCGAGATCAATAGCAGCATTAACCTGCATTTGATTGAAACTTGATTCCAGCATTTCAATCGGATCTTCAATCGTACAAACATTGACCTGATCAGTGGCTAATTGTTTTAACGATGAATATAACGTCGTCGTTTTACCTGAACCAGTAGGACCCGTGACCAAAATAATGCCGTGACTATTCCGGCTCAATGCTTGCCACTGTTTAAGCAAAATTTCATCGAAACCGAGTTGCTCAAAACTTCTGACTAAAACATCTGGATCAAAAATACGCATGACCAGTTTTTCACCAAATGCTGTAGGTAACGTTGAAAGCCGGAGTTCGGTTTCTTGCCCTTTGGGCGTTCGGGTCTTTAAACGACCATCTTGAGGTTTTCTTTTTTCTGCGACGTTTAAACGCCCTAAAATTTTAATCCGTGCAATCACAGCAGATAAGGTATTGGCTGGCATATGATAAATAGTGTGCAATACTCCATCAATCCGAAAGCGCACCTTTCCCTTTTCCTTACGTGGTTCCAGATGAATATCACTTGCACCCTGTTCAAAAGCGAATTGTAAAATCCAGTCGACCAGTTTAACGATATGCTGATCATTAGCATCGGGGTTCTGGTTATCACCCAATTGAAGTAAAGCCTCGACACCTTTATTGTCTCGCTCGTAAGCAGTGGCATTTTTAGAAGAATGTACTGCCCGACTCACTTGATAATATTCAGGTAAATAACGCTGAAGCTGATCTGGAGATAACAGTACAAGCTCAATTTTCTTTGGTGCCAAACTCAGCTCAAGATTACTCACCCAGTCTCGAACAAAAGGCTGATCAGTTCCAATCAGAATACGCTCAGGATTGACATCTACAGCCAGAATTTTATTGCGTAGTGCAAATTCCTGTGACATCACCGAGGTCAGCATATTGACATCGGCCTTCAAGGGATCGATCACATATAGAGGTAGTCCAACCTTCTCTGCCAGCCACTGACTCAATCTCAGAATATCGAATGGTTTGGATGTATGAGCCTGATCTTTTAAATCAAAGTGAGCAATCCACTGTAATGGATGCCATTTTAGCTGTTCTTTATTTCGATGTGTGGTTTGTATAAGCAGTTTATCGCGCTCGCTGATTCGACCATCTTTTAATAATTGTTCTAAACACCATTGTGTATCTATTTCAAAATGATATGTCATTTATTTCTCCCCCACACCATTCACACTATATCAGAGTTCATTTATGATGTATTTTTTAGTCATTAAAAATAAAGAGTGATAGCCAGTCAGATAAAATTGTTTTAAAGTTCAATTAAATTTCACTATTAAAACGAGCAATGACTTCCATTTCATTTAAAAATTTTCATGAAGCAGGAAAAGCGGTATTACATTTTTTACATCAAAAATTTGGATTTGATTTATGGATGATTACCCGTGTAGAAGGTAATGACTGGATCGTATTACAGTCTGAAGATCATGGTTATAATGTCAAACCAGGCCGTGTTTTTAATTGGGCTGATTCGTTTTGTTCACATATGGTGTTAGGTAATGCGCCAAGAATCGCACCTTATTCTGAAGAAATTCCACTTTATGCATCAGCTCCAATTGCCAAACAAGTCGATATCAAAGCCTATATTGGCCAACCGCTTTTAAATGAAGATGGAAGTTTATTTGGTACATTATGTGCAATTGATCCACAACCCAAATCTAGAAAAATCATTGAAGATGAAGATTTAATTGAGTTGTTTGGTAATCTTCTAAGCCATATATTACAACGTGAAATTCGGGAGAATGAACAAATTCGGCTGCACGAGCGTTTAAGAAGCGAAGCCGTAATTGACGCGCTAACAGGTATTTATAATCGGCGGGGTTGGAATCAATTTATCGAAGCAGAGGAGCAACGTTGCAAACAGTATGGATACCCCGCTGCCATTTTTATGATTGATCTGAATGATTTAAAGTTAATGAATGATCAAAGAGGCCATGCCGAAGGAGATCGGCTCCTCCAGCAAGCCGCGACTATATTAAAAAACACCTTACGTCAGGAAGATCTTGTTGCACGTCTGGGTGGAGATGAGTTTGGAATACTCACCCTCGGGCATGACATACATCGTATTGAGCAACTCAAAAATCGGATTATTGCAGCTCTTAAAGCTGCCAAAATTAGTGCAGCGATTGGTTATGCCATACGTCATCCAAGTTTTGATCTGGAAAGCGCATGTGCTCATGCAGATGAACAAATGTATCAACATAAGCGTCGCAACAAGAGACATTAACTTTCACTTTCTTGATCAAAAAATCCAACTACCTCAACATTCTGATCATTGACTTTAAAGTGAATATCGAATTGATCGAACTTCATTTTATAAATCCGGTTAACATCGTTTTGATATGCAGGTCGCGGATCAAAAGCCAATACTTGCTCAAGTTCATTCAAAATCTGGGTCGTGAGTTTTTTCTGATCTAAAAATTTTTGTCTTTGCTCGCAAGCGACTCCTGTCCATAACACGCTTTTTCTAATAGGTTCATCTTGTGCATAACTACTTTGTGCAGAAACAATCGCATCTGAATACTGAATATAAGGCTTGATATCAAGAATTGGGGTTCCATTTAACAAATCACTGCCATTCACATAGATTCGCAGTTTTTTCCCAATTTTTTCAATATGTTTAAATTGCACGACAGATAAGCCAATCGGTGCTGGACGATACATGCTTCTGGTCGCAAAAATCCCAATTTTCTTGTTTCCCCCTAAACGTGGCGGGCGTACCTGTGGGCGAAATCTTTCATCATCTTGCTGATTTTTATTGTCATGAAACTGCCAGATTAACCATAAATGACTAAATGCTTCTATTCCTTCAAATGCCAAAATATCATTATATGGTTCGCACATTTCAATGTATGACTCTACCTGTACTAGATTAGGCTGACGAGGAATACCAAACTTTTCACCGTAAGGTGAATGCATGATGCCGATGATTGGCAAATTTACAGAAGTCATCATCACTTTTTCTTATAAACACAATTAAATATATTCAGTTTATCGGGAAAGATTTTAGATTAGAATAGCAATCTGTTTCTTTTGATCGTGATTGAGATCTTTAATGGCTGCTTTTAATGTTGAACGCATTACCCATGTTCACCACTGGAATGACACTCTGTTTAGTTTTAAAACCACGCGCGATGTCGCATTACGTTTTAAGAATGGTCAGTTTGTAATGATCGGGCTTGAGGTCAATGGTAAGCCATTAATGCGTGCTTATTCAATTGCCAGCGCTAACTATGAAGAAGAACTTGAGTTTTTCTCAATCAAAGTGCAAGAAGGCCCATTAACCTCGATTTTACAGAAAGTACAAGTGGGTGATGAAATTCTAATTTCTAAAAAGCCTACAGGTACTTTGGTTCATGATGATTTGAATCCAGGTAAAAACCTATATTTCCTTTCTTCTGGAACAGGTCTTGCACCATTTTTATCATTAATTCGTGATCCTGAAACTTACGAAAAATTTGAAAAAGTGATTTTGGTACATGGTACACGCTGGATTAGCGAGTTGGCTTATCAAGATTTGATTTTGAATGAATTACCAAACAATGAATGGTTTGAAGAACTCGATATCAAAAATAAATTAATCTATTACCCAACAGTTACCCGCGAACCTTTTGAAAATGAAGGTCGTGTAACGACTGCCATTGAAACTGGTGCGTTATTTGAAAAAATTGGTTTACCGCCATTTAATCCAGAAACTGACCGTGCGATGCTTTGCGGTAGCCCACATTTCTTGACAGATGTGGCAGCACTTTTGGATAAAGCGGGTTTAAAAGAATCGCCACGTATGGGTGTTCTTGGTGACTACGTGATCGAACGTGCTTTCGTAGAAAAGTAAGAAATTACCGTTTAAAAAAACCGAGAATAGTTTCTCGGTTTTTTTAAATTCAATTATTTTTGAAGTTTTTTATTCTGAAAAATATCTATTAAATTAGGTGACTTGGTATCTGGTTGTTCATCCAGAAAGCTACGCGCATACTCTCCTAAATGTGCTTCCATGAGCTTAATCGCTTTTTGTTCATCACCCTGCTCAATTGCCTCCAAAATCGCATGATGCTCTTCAACAGAACAATGGTTGGGTTTGGTTTCATACATTCCAATTAATAACGAGGTTCTAGCAATTAAGGTTTGCAAATACCCTGTCACAATCGGATTATGGTTGGCTTCACATAAACAAATATGAAAATCACCAGAAAGCTTAATCCACTCTTTGAGATTACCAGCGCTACGCACTTTTTCTTCTTTATCTATTAACGCTTTCAATTCAGAAAGATCAAGCTGTTTATATTTTCGTGCCAATTTTTTAACTGTGCCAATTTCAAGCATACTACGTGCTTCAAAGATAGCTTCTGTTTCCTGAAAATCATGTTCAGGAACCACTGCACCACGATTGGGCTGTATTTCAATCACCCGATCATGCGCAAGTTTGACAAACACACGACGCAATACTCCACGTGTTACCCCGAAAGCCTCACACAGCGGTGCTTCGACCAAACGAGTACCTGGCCCAATTTGTCGATTCATAATGGCATCAACAATTGCATGATAAATATGCTGATCGGTGTCTTCATTATTGGACAGATGATTGCTTTTTTCTGGTGCAGATAATGACATGCGTTCCTCATACAGAGCAAAAAGCGGATTTTTTCAACAGGACTTTAGAATAAAACTATATTTTATTTGATATATAGTTTAGCAAGTTGTTCACAATTTTTATATATTCCATACAACTTTATTTATTTCCAACTTAATTTTATTAAAAATAAAATAAAATAATTTCAAATATTTAAATTAAAAATAACAAATTACTTACCCGCTCCCCCTGTTGAATCACGGAATCTTATAAAAGTTGGTTCAAATTTTGCTTAAATAAAATTGTGCACAATTTTAATTTATTTGGTCAACAATTTAAAAGAGTTGTGAAAACAATTCTAAACATACTTGGGGTGGTAACAGTGTTTTGTCTAAAAAAATGCGTGATGTTAGGCAGTATGATGAGTTTAACGTTCAGCAGTCATGCAGCGATCAATCTAACATCTGGTGGTGTCAACCTACAATTGAGTGGTTTGATTGATACGGGGATCGCATCTGTAAGTAATGTAAAGCAAGGTACAAAAACCAAAACGACTGGTGTTGACAGTATTTTGGGTGTGTCAAATCTCGGATTGAGTGGCGATTATAAAATTGATGAGGATTATCAGGCTTTTTTTAAATTACAGGCTGGATTTAACCCTTCGAAAGGCGAACAAAGCAAAGATGGCGAACTGTTTGATCGTAATGCTTACATTGGAATGAAAACACCTTATGGCGCCGTCAGCATAGGTAAACAATGGACATTTAACGATGATTGGCTTGTCGGTTCAGTCTTTAAAGGCGGATATAACTCGGGGGCGATTTTTAAATTTTCTGAATTTGATGCCGTCAGTGAAATTTATTCAAATTTAGTCAAATACACTTCGCCTGAAATGAATGGCTGGCAATTTGGTGCAATTTACGGCCTTAAAGATGATTCAACTAAAAACACACACGGGCAAATTTTTTCAGGCGCTTTTAAATATGCTACAAATCAGTGGATGATCGGCGGCGCTTATGAAGATCATGAAGCTCAAGACAATGATCATCATTATAAGCTTTCGACACTCGCCTCCCGTTATAACTTTTCAAAATTATCTACTCGTTTAGGCATCGCTTATGCAGATATTGATGGTCCAGGTCAATATGCTGCAATTGCAAGTAATTCAGTGAAGCAACAGGCGTGGGCAACTGAAATAGGCATAGATTATTTGTTTACGCCTAAACTAACTTTATCTGGTGACATTATTTACAAAGAAAATACGACTTTTGATCACCACGCTATGGTGTATCGAGCCTTAGCAATTTATCAAGTCCGTCAACCACTGAGTCTCATTGCCAATGTGGCTTATCTCAAAAATTCAGATGGTTCAAGTGAAAGCCTGGTCAATACAGATTCGAATTTAGCAGGTGGTGGCTATGCCAATCAAGATCAACTCTCAACTGCTGTTGGTGTTCGTCTGACATTTTAATTCAACTTCAAATGCAATTTTACGATGACCCTATGACAAAATGAAAGTGAGTGACTAACATGCAACATGAATCTGAAGCCCTAATCAAACCCGATTACCACCCTAAATTAACCAACTCTGACCTAGCACCTTTAAAAAAACAAACGTGGACATCGTATAACATCTTTGCCTTTTGGATGTCTGATGTACACAGTGTTGGTGGCTATGTAACTGCTGGAAGCTTATTCGCACTCGGCCTCAATAGTTGGCAGGTATTGGTATCATTACTTATCGGCATTGTGATTGTACAATTTTTTGCCAATATGATTGCAAAACCAAGCCAAAAAACCAGTACACCTTTTCCGGTGATCTGTCGCGCAACCTTTGGTGTTTTTGGTGCCAATATTCCTGCTGTGATTCGTGGAATTATTGCTGTTGCATGGTATGGCATTCAGACTTATCTGGCTTCAAGCGCATTTATTATTATCATTTTAAAGTTTTGGCCTGAAATGACAGCATATGCTGATGTCAAACAACATTCATTTTTAGGATTGTCTTATCTGGGATGGCTAGGTTTTATGCTGCTCTGGGTACTTCAGGCAGTCGTATTCTGGTCAGGCATGAATAGTATTCGCAAGTTTATCGATTGGGCTGGTCCTGCGGTTTATGTTGTGATGTTTGCCATGGCAGTGTGGTTGGTCTATGAGGCTGGCTGGAGTAATATCAACATGAATCTAGGCGGCGTCAAATACGACGGCATGGATGTTATCCCCGTTATGATTGGTGCCATTGCATTAGTTGTATCTTATTTTTCTGGTCCTGTACTTAATTTTGGCGATTTCTCACGCTATGGTAAAAGCTTTGAAGCAGTTAAATTTGGTAATTTCTTAGGCTTACCTGTCAACTTTCTAGCATTCTCAGTATTAACAGTAGTCTGTATCGCAGCGACTTTGCCTATTTATGGTAAGTTAATTACAGATCCTGTAGAAATGGTTGGACAACTAAATAATACTTTTGTGGTAGTTCTTGGTTGTCTCACGCTCATGATTGCAACGGTTGGCATTAACATTGTGGCTAACTTTGTATCACCTGCTTTTGATTTTTCAAATGTTTCACCCAATAAAATCAGTTGGCGAATGGGAGGTATGATTGCAGCAGTGGGTTCAATCTTTATTACGCCATGGAATTTATTTAACAACCCTCAGGTGATTCACTACACCATTGATGTTTTAGGTGCATTAATTGGTCCATTATTTGGTATCTTGATCGCAGATTATTACATCGTTAAGAAACAAAAAATTGAGGTAGATGAATTATATAGCATTAATCCTCATGGAAAGTACTGGTACCAAAATGGCTATAATCCAAAAGCTATTGCAGCACTGATTCCCGCAGCAATTATCCCTATTCTTTGTGTATTGCTCCCTCAGCTGCATATATTGGCAAATTTCTCCTGGTTTATTGGAATGTTTGCAGGTCTGATTATTTACAGTCTGCTCTCTATTAAACAACGTGTGAAAATAAAATCGTTGATCTAGCACACGCTTTACTCAATCAAATCGAAGTAAAGACTTCCATAAACTTATGATTGAAAAATTTGTGGAAGTCGCTTATCGCTTTAAATTTTATCGTTCAATACAGCTTATTTAGGCTTTTATTTTAAATATCAAGGTTATGCATTATGCGGATACAAGTCATTAACCCCAACACCTGCATTGAAATGACTCATTCGATAGGTGAAAGTGCCAAAAAAGTTGCTGCACCAACCACCGAAATTATTGCTGTTTCTCCAGATCACGGTGTGCCATCCATTGAAGGCCATTATGATGAAGCCATTTCAGCTTTAGGAACCTTGCAACTGATTAAAGAAGGTCGAGAAAATCAAGTTGATGGACATATTATTGCTTGTTTTGGTGATCCTGCTTTACATGCTGCCCGCGAAATTGCAGATGCGCCTGTGATTGGTATTGCAGAAGCCGCATTTCATGTCGCAACATTGGTTGCAACCAAATTTTCGATTGTGACCACTCTCTCTCGAACTCGAATTATTGCTGAACATTTACTGCATGAATATGGCTTTGTACATAAATGTTCAAATATTCATTGTATCGATTTACCGGTACTTGAACTAGAAAGTAACACCGAAGAAACCTACCAAAAATTATTGGAACATTGTCTAAAAGCAAAACAACAAGACAATATTGGTGCAATTGTATTGGGATGTGGGGGTATGGCAAAACTTGCCGAACGTGTCGCTCAAGAGATTGATATCCCTGTAATTGATGGCGTCACGGCTGCAGTGAAACTGCTTGAGGGTTTACATGGACTAGGACTTAAAACCAGTAAATGGGGAGATTATAATTATCCAATTCGAAAATAACCAACAACTATTCAATATTGAATCATATAAAAAACCAGATACATCATCTGGTTTTTAAAGTGACTTTGTGAATACGATTCAAAGTTGATCTATGGTGAAATAATGAATAAACATTCCGATTAATGTCGCAAATCACCAAAAGCAAAACTTGACACAGATAAGCCCCCTAAAAATGCTGTCTCATGATAATTACGGCTACCCTGTTCAAGTTCTGCTGCTCCCACTGCCACCATTAAAGGTAATAAGTGTTCTTCACGTGGGTGTGCAATCCGCGCAGCGGGTGCCAACTCCCATTGTTGAAGCAATTGATTTCGCTCACTTCCTTGATGTTTAACCACAGCTTCATATAACCACTGATCAAAATCACGTGATGGTCCAGCAGCATTTGCATTAAACATTCGAAGATTGTGATAGCTCAATCCACTGGCAATAATCAGAATATTTTCATCACGTAAGGCAGCTAAGGCCCGCCCCATCTCAATGTGTTCTTGAGGATTTAAACCTTTTTTCAAAGAAAGCTGAACGACTGGAATATCTGCCGCAGGATTGATGATCTGCATTGGAGAAAACATACCATGATCATAACCACGCCCATCATCACTTGAGACTTTGATATGGGCTTGCTCAAGTAAATCGACAACCCGCTCGGCTAACTCAGGTGATCCAGAAGATGCATAATGCACTTGATAAGTATGTGGAGGGAAGCCACCGTAGTCGTAGATCATGTCAGGTTGGAGTGCGGTCTGTACTGTAAATTCAGGCGCCTCCCAATGTGCAGAGATCATCAGAATCGCATCTGGCTTTTTAGGTAACGAGTCCAGAAGACTTGCGAGTGACTGCGCCAATTGAGCATACACATTATTAAGTGCATTTGGCATCCAAGGCCATGGCCCACCACCATGAGAAATAAAAAATACAGGTTGTCGTTGATTGACTGCTGACATTGAACTTCCCCTTTAGTATTTTCAAACTTATTGGATAATTTAATCGATCACTTCATGCAACGACAACCGCAAGAATAGAACAATTCAACGTATTTTTAGAACAATAATTTTTTGTATTTTATGTACTGCGTCACTACACGACTTATTTTCATTATTGCCATGCATGATATTACACAAGAAAAAAAGGAGCCTGACTGTTAGAAGATCAGACTCCGTAAAGTAAAGTAAAGTGATTTAATCAAGTCAATCCAATGTAACTTGAATCTTTATCTAATCAATCAGCCATGACGAATAATATAATCAAAAGCAGACAGAGACGCTTTGGCACCTTCACCTGTGGCAATAATGATCTGCTTGTACGGCACTGTGGTACAGTCACCCGCTGCAAACACACCCTTCACATTGGTTTCATTGCGCTCATTGATGATGATCTCACCTCGTGGGCTTAACTCTACCGAACCTTTAAGAAAGTCAGTGTTTGGTAACAAGCCAATCTGTACAAAAATCCCTGCCAGCTCAATCGTGTGTTCTGTATCTGTCGCACGATCTTTATACTTCAAACCCGTCACCTGAGCACCATCACCGATCACCTCTGTAGAAAGTGCGTTGGTAATAATGGTCGCATTTGGCAAACTATTCAGCTTGTCCTGCAATACCTGATCTGCACGAAGTTTGGTATCAAATTCTACCAGCGTTACATGCTCAACAATTCCTGCTAAATCAATTGCAGCTTCGACACCTGAGTTACCTCCACCAATCACCGCAACTTTCTTGCCTTTAAACAATGGACCATCACAGTGTGGGCAATATGCGACACCACGAGTGGCATATTCCTGCTCACCAGGAACCCCCATTTTTCTCCAGCGCGCACCCGTCGATAAAATCACGGTTTTCGATTCAACCTTAGCCCCATTTTCCAGTTCAACTTCAACCAGACCTGAAGCAGTTTGATCTGCACCCACAATCTTACTGACACGTTGCAAATTCATGATATCAACATCATATTCACGAACATGCGCTTCCATATCCGCAGCAAACTTTGGCCCCACCGTTTTTTGTACAGAGGTGAAATTTTCAATGTCCATGGTGTCCATCACCTGACCACCAAAGCGCTCGGCAATCATACCAGTACGAATACCTTTACGTGCTGCATAGATCGCGGCAGTACCACCAGCAGGACCAGCACCTACGACCAATACATCAAAAACATCTTTTGCATTAATGGCAGCGGCATCTTTCTCAGCAGCATTGCTGTCCAGTTTCGCGACAATTTCCTCTAGCGTCATACGACCCTGACCGATGTGATTGCCATTCTGGAACACCATTGGTACGGCCATGATTTTGCGTTCTTCAACTTCATCCTGAAAGAAAGCCCCATCAATCATGGTCGCAGTACTGTTTGGATTATAGATCGCAATCAAGTTTAACGCCTGGACCACATCTGGACAGTTATGACAGCTTAAAGAAACAAACACATCAAAATCAGCTTTTAAGTTAAGGCCTTTAATCTGGTTTAAGATTTCATCAGACACTTTAGGTGCATAACCTGAGGTTTGTAACAATGCCAGAATGAGTGAGGTAAACTCATGACCCATCGGCAAGCCTGCAAAGAACACACGAGGTTGTTCACCGGCTTTGGCAATACCGAAACTTGGACGGCGTGTATTCTGACCATCAAAACGTGCTGTCACCTGGTTGGAGAGTTCTGCAATTTCAGTGACCAGTTCTTTGATTTTGGCAGCTTTGTCTGAGTCATCGAGTGCAGCGACCAATTCAATTGGGCTTTCCAAACGTTCTAAATAAGCTTTAAGTTGAGTTTTGATATTTTGGTCTAACATGTTGAAGCTCCAAAGGAGTAAATTCTTTAACTTGATGGGGATCATACGATAAAAGTTAGAATAGCTGAAACAGTATGTTTTTATTGTTTTAATCGGTTTTTTGAATTTTAAAATTGATTAAGATGTTTGTTCAATTCGAAGTGTGCGTTTTTTTAAATTCATGGCCAGTCCATAACTTAAAATCGCAATGAATAAAGCGACAAAACTCAATCCCAAGCAGAGCTTTTTAATTATCTCGGATAGTTGCTGTGCCTGATTGGCTTGAAGTTGGACACTTTGTGCTAAAGGAGTAATCGATTTTCCATACATTTGTTGTTGCATAATCCAAAGCTGTTCAGGTTTAAAACCATATTCAATAAAATGTGGATCTATTCGCTCTGCACGTATCAAACCTGCAACATAAGGCAAGGCAGCATCTTTATCTATAGGGCGGTGCAATAATGCAGTTTGTGCCAAAAGATAGTCTTTCACTGCATCTGGAACATCAGAATTTTTTAAATCACGTGCAATCTGACTTTGCTGAATATTTTGATCATAAGCAATCAGTTCTGTATAAGCCTGATTGTCATCACTTCTAGAATCGTATTGCAAATAAGTTAAGCCTGACCAGATCAAAATGAATCCAATCAGCCATGCCACAAACCGTAGAATAAAAGACTTAAAACGCCACTGAAAAAATTTAAACTTTTTGAGAATTCGAACAAAAATAAAAGCACCAAAAAATCCAGCAAAAACTTTTAAAATCATCCAACCCAACCAAGACAACAAACTCAAAAAATAGTCAGGCTGTGAAGGTGATAACAGCTCATCATTTACCGCAACCGGAATATGCAACTGATGAACTTGTTGTCCAAGATCAAAAAAACTATATACCAAATCTGTTTGAGTAAAAGAAGCGATTAGACTGATGATAAAAATCAGCACCGCCACCATACTAAAAAGCGTCACCCGATGTTGGCGCTTTTTTAAGAGATACAATCTCGATTCAATCGACTGAACATCAATCGGATAATTCTCGATAGGTGGCAAATGATTCTCCTACAACAAATATAATATTATGATTTATTGGTAACAGAACTCTGGCTCGATTCGATTACTAACTGATTTAAATCGTGCTGCAAAGTGCGTAATCGTGTAGCAGCTTCATCACGTTTTTGCATTCCTTCTTTCTGAACTTGAATCACATCATTTACTGTTTTTATGAGGGTGTTTTGAACATGTTCAAGGGTTTCAATGTCAATCACTGAACGCTGATTTGCTCTGGCCGTATCCACTGAATTTTGATGCAATAAATCTGCATTACGGCGCAGTAATTCATTGGTCGCATCGTCAATATTTTGAGCCAACTGCACACTATTTTTTTGCTCTTGCAAAGAAATTGCTAAACTGATCTGATTTTTCCATGCGGGTAGCGTAATATTTTTAATCGCATAAAATTTATCCACCAACATTAAATTATTCGACTGAATAATTCGAATCATGGGCAACGTTTGCATGGCAGACTGCTGTAAAACCTGTAAATCACTGACCCGTTTTTCTAAATTATTGACAAGGTGGTTCAGGTCATAAATTTGTTGTGTCGTGTGTTGATCTTGTTCTTTTTGGCTTAATTCAGCAATTTTTTGCTGAAGTTCATGCTGCTTAATTTGGCCTGCTGCAACATGAATCCCCAATTGTTTATACTCATCCTGTACCGCACTAAACATGTGATCCAAAGTGTTTACGCGAGTTTTTAGTCCAGACTGTGAATGCTCAATTTCTTTGACTAAAGCATCAAGCTGTTCTTTGGTGGTACTAAAGTGCTGATCAAAATTCTGCTTTGCACCTTTGATTTTATTGAGTAAACCACCAATAATCGGAATAGATGAAGTTCTTGGTTTATTTAAAATACTGGATGTATTTAACTGTTTAGCAACCTGTACCACCTCATTCAGCTTTTGACCCGTTTGGTCTAGATCTTTCGACTGAACCAAGGTCAGCAATTCATCCGTGTAAGCCGATGTTTTAGTCGCAATATCTTTACCGTATTCGGCCACACTGGCATGACTTATGTCATCTAGTGCCTGATGAGCATGAATAACTTCTGCATAGTCTTCAGGTTGAAGTCCGAGCGCTTTTAAATCTAAACGTTCAAATTCTTGCTGCTGAATTTCTGTCATCATTTCAGTTAAGCGTTTTTCATCTTTAGATTCAGACATTATGACACCTTATTTTGATCTAGTGATTGCTTTAACGTATTCAGCAGATTGTCCCGACTACGATCCAATTTTTGCAATTCAGAAACTGAAGCTGTTTGCATACTCTGCTTTAAATGGTATTGCCAAGCAGGAATTAATACCTGCTGCGCTTCTTTAAACCGATCCAGCAAAGTAAACGAAAGTTGTTGCGCCAATTGCATTTGTGTAATTGCAATATCATTACTTACTTGCAAGGTATGTAAAGTATTTATTTTCTTGGATAATCTTTCTTGAAAATTGTCCAGTGGATGACGGTGGTTTACAAATTCAGGATACTCATTCAAAAACTCTTTAGCCGCTACAATATAAGTCGCCATTTGCTCACGTAATCCGAGCAACTGCTGTACCCGTGCCTGTGATTTCTGAATTTCAACCTGTAAGCGCTGACTCAGTGTATTAGCTTCATCAATCAAACTTTGCAAAGCATTAAAATAATGAAGTTGATTTTGATCATATTCCAGATCAATCCCGAGCCATTTCTGCAATCGATTAAATTTACGCTTTTTAAGCTGCCTGTCAGATTGCGATAATTTTTCAATTAATAGACCAATGACATGGCTAAGCTGATAGTTCAATTCGGCATCGATACTATTTAGCAAAACCGACTGTGCCTGAATCAGTTGATCCGCAAAATGATTGAGTCGGTACTGATCATCTAGCAACGGCACCAGATCATTACGCTTAATAGATAAGACAATTTTGGGATCAGTTTCAATCTGATCCAACGGGATCAAAGAATTAAATCGAGCCATAATCCACCATCGTCATGTATCTCTTCATCATATTCAGATTTTATGACGGCGCATAGAATAGTTTTATATCAAGATAATAACTTTATGTTAATTGCAATAAATCAAGATAAGCGTTCGATCAATCAAGCCTTTAAATTCAGCCTGCTCTTAATACGCTAGTATTCATCAATTATGAGATAATTCAGGGATCAAATGATTTTTTAGAATCAACAATTTCCATTCATAAATGTTAGGTATAAAAAAAGCTCCCTTAGGAGCTTTTTCTGAAACTAATCACTTAGTTTTCATATACAGGGAATTTTGCACACACAGCTTCAACTTTTGCTTTGACATCAGCAATGACTTTTTCATCACCTTTGCTGTCTAAAACGTCTGCAATCCAGCTAGCCAAGTCGCGCACTTCAGCTTCACCAAAACCACGAGTCGTTACTGCTGGCGTACCAATACGAATACCAGAAGTTACAAATGGAGAGCGTGGGTCATTTGGAACCGCATTTTTGTTGACAGTAATGTTTGCATTACCCAACCATGCATCTGCTTCTTTACCAGTGACATCTTGCTTGATCAAAGAAAGTAGGAACAAGTGGTTATCTGTACCACCAGAAACAATATCATAACCACGAGCAATTAATACTTCAGCCATGGCTTGAGCATTTTTGACTACTTGTTGTTGATAAGCTTTATATTCTGGTGCCATTGCTTCTTTAAAGCAGACTGCTTTTGCAGCAATCGCATGTACAAGTGGACCACCTTGGTTACCAGGGAATACAGCAGATTGAAGTTTTTTCTCAATTTCTTCATTTGCTTTTGCAAGAATCAAACCAGAACGTGGACCACGAAGGGTTTTATGGGTCGTGGTTGTGGTGACATCAGCAATTTGAACTGGGCTTGGATAAACACCGGCAGCAACCAAACCAGCCACATGAGCCATATCAACAAATAAGTAAGCGCCTACTTTATCTGCGATATCGCGGAAACGTTGCCAATCTACAATACGGCTATATGCAGAGAAACCTGCAACGATCATACGCGGTTTGTGTTCTATTGCTAAGCGCTCAACTTCGTCATAATCGATTTCGCCTGTTTCAGGGTTAAGACCGTACTGAACGGCATTGTATGTTTTACCAGAGAAGTTTACTTTTGCACCGTGAGTCAAGTGACCACCGTGAGCAAGACTCATACCCAAAACAGTATCACCCGCATTAAGTAATGCAAGGTATACGGCAGAGTTTGCTTGTGAGCCAGCATGTGGCTGAACGTTTGCATAATCAGCACCAAAGAGCGCTTTAGCACGGTCAATTGCAAGCTGTTCAATCACGTCTACATATTCGCAGCCGCCATAATAGCGTTTGCCAGGATAACCTTCTGCATATTTATTGGTAAGTTTTGATCCTTGCGCTTCCATCACCGCAGGAGAGCAATAGTTTTCAGAAGCAATCAACTCAATATGCGCTTCCTGACGCGCATCTTCAGCTTCGATTGATTTGGCCAATTCTGGATCAAATTCAGAAAGAGAAATGTTGGCAAACATTAGCGAGGGTCCTATGTAGTAGGGCTTTTAAGCCGTGCTAAGATTGGACGCTATTGTATCATGAAGTTTGAGTTTAAGCAGGGCGAAGTTGCTCAGTTATGCATAAAAATGGCTCATCCTGCGCGGATCAGCCATTTTGCTATAAAAAATTTAACTTACTGGGTAAACAAAGTATTTACGTCGGTGACAATATTGGAAATATTCAAGCTATACGCGCTGCCGTGTGTCCATGTCTCGTTTGTAATAAAGTTGATATTCGTACCAGCTAATTTTGCTTCCGTAACAAGCTTGTTGGTTGCAATCAATGGCACCGTGGTATCGGCCTGCCCCTGATAAATCTTAATAGGCGTTGAAACTTTAACTGTTAGTGGTTGCCCATCTGTACTGGTAAAATTTTTCACCACAGGCAAATTAAGGAAACCATCCTGAGTACGACCGTAGCCGACTAACGTATTGTTATTCTTATTGGAATACTCAGTTAATCCTGCTGCAAATGACTGACCTAATGCTGGCGCACAGACACTTTCTGCTTGAGCGGCAATCGAATCTGAAGGAGTTTTAAAAATTTGACTATATTGTAAGGAAGGGTTTGGATTGCGCAGTCCGGCAGTAATTAAGGCTGTGTAGGTATCTAAATTGGTATATGTTGGAATTTGGACAGCTACAGGCTGGTTTGCAGCTGAGAGCTCCCCGGCGTTTAAAATAAGATCCAGATTTGATGCTGGTGCAACAGCTATTGTGCCTTTATAGGTCAGCTTTGCACGTGACGCATATTGTGCTGCCCCTAGCGCAGCCTGGCCACCTTGCGAGTGCCCCACTGCGACCCACCTTGTGGCAGCTTTTGCTCCCAAATAGCTTTTTGCTGCTACAACCGCATCGGTAATTGAATACGCTTCACTTTTTACATTTAAGAAAGGATGAATTTCTTTACCACTAGGCTCTCCCAATCCTTCATAATCTGGTGCTACAACTACATAACCCTGCGCCAGCAACTGAGTGATCATGGTTTTTACATTTTCATCCATGACATTACGACTTGGCGCACAAACATCAGCCACACCTGTTGTTCCATGTGCCCAAGCCACAATTGGCCACCCGCCCACTGGTGGAACTCCTTTAGGCGTGAAAACTAGCGCTGTCGCCTGCACTTCTTTATTATTGATTCCCAGCATCTTATAAGTCATCAATAAGCTTTCATTTGCCACCAAACTCATATCAGTTGATGTATAGGCATCCATACGAACCACTGGATTTTGGATGTTATTTTCTGGGATACTTGGCGAACTAACATATGAACCTGAATCATTATTGTCGTTACATGCACTTAAAAAAATGCACGTACTGAGTGTAGTCAATATAATCAGTTGTTTTTTCATTATTGCTTTATCCTTTAAGCATGAGTTTTAATTGTTTTACTTTTCAAACTTATCTGAATTTAACACTAGACTCAAGAAAATAGTGCTTAGTTTAGCAGCAGCCTTTTATTGAATCACTTTGCACTAGATCAAGACAATGTTACATTTACAATGTAAGCAAAGAAAATCAGATTGAATGTTATGAATGCCATTATTTTGGACACGGAAACTCACACATTAAATGGCAAGCCCATCGAGATTGCATATGCTCCAATCGAAATACACAATGGAAAAATGACACTCGATAAAAGTCAGCTTTTCGACCAACTATATAGTGTGGAAGAACCAATTTCCTATGCAGCAATGGCTGTGCATCACATTCTCGAATCTGATCTTCAGAACCAGCCACTTTACACAAGCTTTGAACTCCCAACATCGACTCAATATATCATTGGTCATAATATTGATTATGATATCAATGCGATTGCCCGTTGTGGCGTTGATGTTCGTCATATCAAGGCGATTTGTACTCTCGCGCTTGCTAGAAAAGTTTGGCCTGAATCAGAAGCACATAATATTTCGGCGTTAATTTATCAAATTTCCAAGGGCAGCCCTAAAGCTCGTGAATTACTCAAAGGTGCTCACCGTGCCGACGCAGATATTATATTAACGGCCAACATTCTGATGCATATTGTGCATCATCTTGATATTTCGACTATCGAAGAACTCTACAATGCTTCCGAAGAAGCGCGTATTCCTAAAATAATTAATTTTGGTAAACACAAAGGAACTGCCATCTCAGATTTGCCTCGTGACTATATACAATGGTTATTACGTCAAGATGATCTAGACAATTATCTCAAAAAGGCACTGGAAACATCACTGGTCTAAAATATAGCTCTCACTGACTATTTCATCAATTTTGTAGTTTCTATCTTTGCCATATCCTTTAGTGTCTGCTGAATATTTTTGGCAGACATGGCATTTTTTGATATTCATACAACCAAAATTAAAATCCTGTCATAAAATAAAAGCCCCAATTACTCTCCGCTATCTTTGAAATACCCATAATAATCAATTGAAATTTAATTATTTATTTTTCAAATCTACTTTTTTGTTTTTTACTTTTTTATCGATGACTGTACGGTATAAAAATATTTATGATTTACGACTAAAGACGAAGCAACTTTTCTAAAAAATATGCGTATGATGAAATGAATTTCAGAAATATGCATATTTCTGAAATTTATGGAAAGTATTGTTTAGCCCTTTAGCCCATCTCGATGGGCTTTTTTTACAAGTAAAATAAAATATTCAATTTATCTAATTTGATGATTAATTAGACATAAAAACCGTGATATGCCTTATTGACTTTACCAGATGCTTTTTTTTGCCTATGATGTGCAACGCATGCGCTCGTAGCTCAGTTGGATAGAGTACAGGTTTCCGAAGCCTGGGGTCGTGGGTTCGATCCCCGCCGAGCGCACCAATATTCCTTAATATATAAGTTTGCAAGCGATTTTGGTGTAGTGATCAACTTTTACCTATACCCTTCTCAATATTTAGCTTCCTTCTCTTATTACTTCATTTCTATATTCCGCAAGCGTTGCAGATTTGATAGAGCTAAATCCCATTATTTAACTTGGTTTATTTTCCGATATCGCTCAAAATACTGCATACTGAATTAAGTGTGAGTGTTTCATGACTGATGCCTTGATATTACGTGATTTGTCTAAAACTTATCGCAATGGATTTCAAGCCTTAAAAGGAATCAATCTAACTGTTCCAGAAGGTGAATTTTATGCACTACTCGGTCCTAACGGTGCAGGAAAATCCACCACCATTAGCATCATCAGCTCCTTAACAAAAAAAACTTCTGGTGTTGTCGAAATTTTTGGTCATGACCTTGATCGTCATCCTTCACTTGCAAAGCAATGCTTAGGTGTTGTACCTCAAGAATTTAACTTTGGTCATTTTGAAAAGACATTTGACATATTAGTTACGCAAGCTGGTTATTATGGAATTCCCAAAAAGATAGCAGAACAACGTGCTGAACGTTATCTCGAGAAGCTTGGACTCTGGGAAAAACGTGATATGCAGGCACGTATGCTGTCGGGTGGCATGAAGCGTCGTTTAATGATTGCACGCGCCATGATGCACGAGCCGAAGTTACTGATCCTTGATGAACCTACCGCAGGTGTCGATATCGAGTTGCGCCGTTCGATGTGGGATTTTCTAGTTGAAATGAATAATCAAGGTACTTCAATTATCCTCACCACCCATTATCTTGAAGAAGCAGAAATGCTTTGCCGTCGAATAGCGATTATTGATCGTGGTGTGATCAAAGAAGATACCACCATGAAAAGCTTCCTCAATCAATTAAGTGAAGAATCTTTTATTTTTGATTTAGATGAACCTATTGAACTTAATAATGAGCTCAACATTATTGGTGTTCGCTTCAATCTTATTGATCCGCTTACCTTAGAAGTTACTATGGATAAAGCGCATACCATGAATGATCTTTTCCAGCTACTCGAAGCTCAAGGTATTCGTGTACGAAGTATGCGTAATAAATCTAACCGCCTGGAAGAACTGTTCGTGCGTATGGTTGAGAAGAATCTAGAACAACAAGGAGCTGCATAGTGAACTTTAGTCAGCTCAAAACAGCTTTAGGCACCCTTGTTCGAAAAGAAATTCGTCGTTTTATGCGAATCTGGCCTCAGACTCTATTACCACCTGCTATTACCATGAGCCTGTACTTTGTTATTTTTGGCAATCTGGTGGGCTCTCGTGTTGGACAAATGGGCGGTTTTAGCTATATGCAGTTTATCGTGCCTGGCCTCATTATGATGGCAATTATTACCAACAGTTATGCCAACGTTTCATCAAGTTTTTTCAGTGCCAAATTTCAGAAAAGCATTGAAGAACTCATCATGAGCCCTGTTCCGCTACATTTAATTTTATGGGGATACGTTATCGGCGGAATATGCCGCGGTGTATTGGTCGAAATTATCGTGACCCTCATGAGCCTGTTTTTTACAGACCTTTATATTCATAATTGGTTTGTGACTATATATACAGTCTTTATTACCTCTTTTTTATTTTCGTTAGGTGGTTTCATTAATGCCGTCTATGCCAAATCATTTGATGACATTTCAATTATCCCAACTTTTGTTTTAACACCCTTAACTTATTTGGGTGGCGTTTTTTACGCTATGAGTGCTTTGAGTCCTTTCTGGCAAAATCTCTCTTTGGTCAATCCGATTGTATATATGGTCAATGCTTTTCGTTTTGGCATATTAGGACAAAGTGATGTAAATGTTTCATTATCACTCATCGTCGTGACTTTATGCTGTGCCATTTTATATGGAGTAGCTTATTATTTACTTTCTCGTGGTTCAGGAATGCGTGAATGAGTGTAGAACAATCTTTATTAGGTAAAGAAACAGAATATCCAACAACTTACAGCCCAAGTGTTTTGTTTCCAATTTCTCGCGATGCCGCTCGTGAAAAATATGCACAAATTGAAGGAATTTCGCAAGGTAAAGACTGGTGGCATGTATTCGAGCTTTCATGGCTTAATTCAGATAACATTCCTCAAGTCGCAATTGGTCGAATCACCCTGCCAGCGACTTCGCCTTATCTGATTGAATCAAAATCCTTAAAGCTCTACTTTAATAGCTTAAATTTTCATGTTTTTGCATCTAAGCAAGAACTAATTGACCTAGTTGAAAAAGATTTAAGTCAAGCAGCCAATGCAAAAGTTTCTCTTGAATTGTTTGATGTAGATTCGCTAGAAATCAGTAAACCAAGCGGGATGTGCATTGATGATTTAAAACCTGAGCGCTTAGAATCTCACCCTGATGCCAGTTTATTAAAACTCGATGCAAACGAACAACATGATGCGGATGTAACATTATATTCACATTTATTGCGTAGTAATTGTCCTGTTACTGGTCAGCCTGACTGGGGAACCGTGTTTATTCGCTATACGGGGAGAAAACATTGTTACCGCAGTATTCTGGCGTATATTATTTCTTACCGTCAGCATAATGGTTTTCATGAACAGTGTGTCGAACAGATTTATGCCGACATCTGGAAAAATCTACAGCCTGAAAAACTGATGGTATATGCAACGTACACACGTCGCGGTGGATTGGATATTAATCCATGTCGTGTATCTGATTTGTCATGGATGCCAAATCCTATTCGGTTGGCTCGACAATAAAATGAATAATTGAGGATCAAACATGCCATTTTTTGGTTTTACTCCATCTGATGCTTTACTTAGAAACATTCAAACAGGTATCGAGAAGAAAAACTCAAGTGAACCACTTTATCCTTTACGCGATGAAGTTGCGCTACAAATCAATGATGAGATCATAGATGCACTTTTGGTTGAGCTAGTGCGCCGCTTTCCCGAAAGTGATAAGCGTGAAACTGCTGAAAAACTTGCTGGCTATGTAAAATCAACAGTTGCTGTTTTACTTAAGCAACTTTTGAGTAAAGCTCCTAATGATATCGTTCAGCAATCTATCGAATTTTCACAACGTAGCTTATTTAAAACATCACAAGGTGAATATAAAGTTGGTGAAACATTAGATCCCACTCTCGTGATCAATCTCAAAAATAGTTTTGCAGAAATTCAGGCTGGCAATCAGGTTGATAAGCATGTACTGGCCGAACAGTATAAGCAATTTGCGGATGCAACAATCCGGCATTTCATGATTGATTTCAATAAAACACTTGATTTGGGAATGATCAAACGCAAGGCTTCCGACATTGGCGCAGCAGCGGTCACTAAAGCAGTACATATCGCGATTGATAAACTGATTCCTAATCTCAACCGGTTAGAACTTAAAGCACTAGCAGAATATCACGATACATTATTTTTCAATGAATAATAATGACTGAAAAAAGCCTGGATTTTCCAGGTTTTTTTTATTGCAAAATATGGATAGAGATTGCCTAAATCAAGGGATATGTTAGCATGCGCCATGCATTGATTGATCCTTTGTAAAACCTTATGTCTCCAAGCTCTCAATATAAATTTTTGCGTCAGGCACCTCGTGATGGTTTAAGTACTGCGATGTTGCCATCGCGATGGCAACGACTACATATTGATCCTTGGCTCTGCTCTTTTCTGCTTTTAAATGCCTGCCTTGGCCTGACTGTTCTTTATAGCGCATCGGCACAAGACGTTGGGCTTGTTTCAAAGCAAGCCATGAGTTTTGGAATCGGATTTATTGTCATGCTTGGGCTTGCACAAATTCCACCCAAGGTCTATCAGGCATTTTCTCCCTATTTTTATTTGATCGCATTGTTTGCCTTAGTTGCCGTAAAAGTTTTTGGTGAGATCCGAATGGGTGCACAGCGCTGGATTGATATTCCAGGCTTCGGTAGTGTCCAGCCCAGCGAATTTATGAAAATTGGTATGCCCATGATGGTCGCTTGGTTTTTATCCAGAAAACCGCTTCCACCGAGTCTGATCAATGTCCTAGGCTCTCTCCTTCTCATTGGTATTCCTTTTATTTTAATTGCAGAACAGCCTGACTTAGGTACTTCACTATTGGTTTTGGCCAGTGGTGTATTTGTGCTTTTTCTGAGTGGTCTTTCATGGAAAATCATTGGTGCAGCCGCTGCGGGAGCAGGCTTACTTATTCCAGTTGCCTGGGAATTTCTATTACATGATTATCAGCGTCAGCGTGTACTTACCTTACTTAACCCTGAGGCAGATGCACTTGGAACAGGCTGGAATATTATTCAATCAAAAACGGCGATTGGCTCTGGGGGTTTTTCAGGAAAAGGTTTTTTAGAAGGTACCCAGTCACATTTGCACTTTTTGCCAGAAGGCCATACCGATTTTATTATTGCTGCTTACTCAGAAGAATTTGGACTGATTGGCGTCACTATTCTGATCATATTATATTTTGCAATTATTTTTAAAACGTTTCAGATTGGACTGCAATGTTTCCACAACTATGGACGTCTTGTTGCAGGATCGTTTGGTTTGTCTTTTTTTGTTTATGTATTTGTAAATGCTGGAATGGTTAGTGGTATTTTACCAGTAGTAGGTGTGCCATTACCCTTCATGAGCTACGGTGGTACTGCAATCATTACTTTAATGGCTACTTTTGGATTGGTCATGTCAATTCATACACATCGATAATTATATTTTTATTTTTGATTCAGGGACTAATAACATTATGTTGAATTTGGTGCTAAACAAACCATTTAAACAACTTCTAATCATGAGCAGTTTATTTATCACCGCAAGCTGTTCACAAGCAAATGATTTTATTACAGATCCTAATTATCAAAGCTTTAAACAAAAAACCATGAATACCTATGGATTGACATCCGATCAGATTGATAATGCGATGTCTGGTGCTAAAAATTTACCGAATATTTTAAGTATTATGACACGCCCTGGCGAAAGTAAACCTTGGTACGATTATAAAGCCATGTTTCTCGCAGAAGGAACCATCCAACGTGGCGTAAGATTCAAAAACCAATATGCTGATGTACTTAATCGTGCAGAACAACAATTTGGTGTTCCCCAATCTATTATTCTGGGTATTTTAGGCGTAGAGACTGGTTATGGTGCCAACAAAGGATCTTTTATCACACGAGACGCGCTTGCAACCTTGGCTTTTGGTTATCCTCGTCGAGCAGATTATTTCAGTGATGAATTAGGCGCCCTGATTGCCTGGACGTACAAGGAAGGCTATCCAACCAACAGTATTGTTGGCTCTTATGCAGGTGCAATTGGCTATCCACAATTCATGCCAAGCAACATTACCAAATTTGGTGTGGATTACGATGGAAGCGGACATATTGATCTCAGAAATTCTGCTGAAGATGCAATTGCATCGATTGCAAATTATCTTGCACAAAATGGCTGGCAACGTAACCAACCAGTCGGATTTCCAGCCCGTTATAGCGGAAATACTCCTGATGCAGTGATTGCCAAAGACTTAACTCAGCCTACCCCCTACGGCGTACTCAAATCTCAGGGAGTCACACCGCTTAATCCTGTAGTTAAAATTGATGATTTGGATCTGGTTAATGTAATCCAACTTCAAGAAAATTATGGTCCTATGTACTATATTACCTATCCAAATTTTCAGGTAATTACCACTTACAACAGAAGTCGAATGTACGCTACAGCGGTATGGTTATTAGGCACAGAAGTCGCAAGTAGATAGCCTAAAAATTCACACAAATATAGAATGTCAATAAATATTTTTGTAAAAAAGTATATAAAACACCCATTTTAAATAATATGTTACAATATTGGTTATTTTTTATACTTTTTTTGTGCGTTTTTGTCCTTTTTGTAACTTTTTAATCACAAAGACTAGACACTCTACAAACTCGATGAATATCATCCTCCACCATAAAGCAATTGCAAAAGTGAATAATTTAGGCTGTTCACAATATGTTTAGCGTTTTGCTCAGCCTTGTGAATTGTCTCTAGGAGTCTAAATAATGCAGTTTAGGTTAAAGTACGCTTTAGCACTGAGTATTGGTCTGACGGTAAGTCATTCTCAAGCTGAAATGGTGCCTGCATCATCTTTAAATAGCGATAATGATAGTTCAAGCTTGGCAGCACGTGTCTTAAATAAAGATGCTCAAAACAACTTTAACTCTCACTTCTCAAATCTTAATAGTCTTTCAATCACCGAAAGTTCGGGTGACAAAATTCGTCGTCAAACCATTGCGGCTAAAATCGAAATCCCTGAAGAAGAGCCTTCAGTGATTGAAAAATTAAATACTGTGGCGTCAAATACAGTTCGTAAATTCAGCCAGACAGGAATTGCATCTTGGTATGGCCGTCAGTTTCATGGTCGCAAAACTGCGAACGGCGAAACTTTCGATATGAATGAACTTACTGCTGCTCACCGTAGCTTGCCACTGAATTGTTATATCCGCGTGACAAACAAGGATAATGGCAAAAGCGTTGTTGTAAAGGTAAATGACCGAGGTCCATTTCATGGTAACCGCGTCTTAGATTTATCTTATGCTGCAGCAAAGCGAATTGGAATGACCAACGCTGGCACAGGTAAAGTAAGTATCGAGCGAGTTGATGGTCCAAATTCATAAGATTTAGCTCCCTCACATTTGCGATAAAGAGACCACCACTTGGTGGTTTCTTTATTTTTAGTCGATAGTTTTTGTTCTAACTAATATCCTCGCTTATAAGTTAAAATGATTTATTGTAATTCTCAATGCAATTTTACGAAAACGATCACTTTTTAAACACAAAAACAAACTAAACATTACACTAGCCCTATTTCGCTCTCATTTGCGCCACAAGCAATCAAATTGATTAAAAGCTACCCTAGTAGCAAAAAAAGATAAAAACACTGTTTAAGCTGCATATACCGGGCAAATTTAACAAAGTTTTTAGGTCATTTTTGCTCAAAATGATTTTTTCAATAAATTTGAGTGTTTTTGCCGATGAATGCTCATCTCGTTAAAATTTATCCTCACAAGTCAGAAATCTATTTTGACCCTACTTAGATTGTGCTTTATAGTCAGAAAATAATGGAAAAATAAAACAAGGATGACTCATATGAAAACCATTACAGAATGGTTTGATGAATACAGCCAGAGCCACCAAAATCCCACGAATAAGAAAATTCACTGGGTATGCGTACCTGCTATTTTATTTTCAATCATTGGATTAATTTATCACTTTAGTGCATTACTCACTGCTCTTTTAGTTGTACTCTCACTGGTGTTTTACGCACGATTAGATTTAGTGCTGGCTGTAGCAATGTCTGCCTTGATAGTAGTCATGGCATGGCTCATCCATGTCCTACCAGTGGGCGTTGGATTTTATATTGGTGTTTTTGTTGTCGCTTGGATCGGGCAATTTTACGGGCATAAAATTGAAGGCAAAAAACCATCTTTTTTTAAAGATTTACAATTCCTTTTAATTGGCCCAATTTGGTGTATGGATGCGTATCTTGAAAAAATCTTGCCAAAATGGCGAAGTAAACAAAAAATAAATCATGTTTGAACTAAAAATATGAACCTATCATTTATTGATAGGTTCGACCTTGGTAGCGCAACCAACCATTTGAATGTCGTCCCTGCGGGTCATGATGCGTCCAGTGAATCACACCACCTTTGGGACTATATTCATACTCTCCCAAGAACTCCACCATATCTCCTTTTTGAAGACCATCAATGCGCGGAGCCAAATCAATATTATGTGCCACCAGGACAGTTAAACCGTTATCCAAGCTCAAGATAAACTTTTGATGTCTAGAACCTTCATTATCATCAGGTAAAATGGCTTTTACCTTTCCAATTGCTTGCACCTCAACATTACTTTGCCTATTTTGAAAAGCCTTAGAAATGGCCTCCATACCCAGATTATACTGTTTAGATGACTCAAGTTTTTCTGAAAACTCTGGACGAGAAGAGTTTAGATTTTGATTTTTATCCGCTTTGAAATATGTGTAATAACCTGTTGCAAATGCAACAACCGCTATTGCTGAATACAATCCCGTTCTGTTCATTCAATACGCCCTAATCAAACGATATAAAAAAAGCTCCCGAAGGAGCTTTTTACAAAATAATCAATTATTTTGCAGCGGCTTGAGCAGCAGCAACTTCTTCAGCGAAGCTCATTTCTGCTTTTTTCTCAATACCTTCACCCACTTCGAAACGTACAAATTCAACAATGTTAGTTGCTGTAGCTTTTAATACATCAGCAACTTTCTTGTCATTGTCGATCACGTACATTTGACGATCAAGTGCAACTTCGTTCAAGTATTTTTCAACTGAACCAGACACCATTTTCTCCACAATGTTTGCAGGTTTGCCAGATTCAATTGCTTTTGCTTCAGCAATTTCTTTCTCTTTAGCAACTAGGTCTGCTGGTACTGCTTCAGCACTTACTGCAACTGGATTAAACGCAGCAACGTGCATTGCAATACCTTTACCAGTTTCAGCACTACCTGTATAAGACACAACTACACCAATACGAAGACCGTGTTTGTAAACAGCAAGGTTTTCACCTTCAACGATTTTTGCACGACGAACTTGGATGTTTTCACCAATTTTTTGAACAAGAGCAATACGCGCTTCTTCAACAGATTGACCATCTTCTAATTTAAGTTCAGCAACTTTTTCAGCATCTGTTTCACCAGATGCAAGAATTGCTTTAGCAACTGCATTAGAGAAGTTAGAGAAGTTTTCGTCTTTTGCAACGAAGTCAGTTTGACAGTTAACTTCTACCAATACTGCTTTATTACCGTCTTGAACGATTGTAATTGCACCGTCAGCTGCAATGTTACCTGCTTTTTTAGCAGCTTTTGCCTGACCAGATTTACGAAGGTTATCAATCGCAAGCTCGATATCACCATTCGCTTCTGTTAATGCTTTTTTGCATTCCATCATTGCAAGACCAGTACGGTCACGTAATTCTTTTACCATGCTTGCAGTAATTGCAGTCATGTTGTTCTCCTAAATAGGTAGAAAATAAATCTTTTTAAAAAAAACGGCCCAAGGAAACTCTGGGCCGTTTGCTTTCTCGACGCTTAATTTGCCACTGTTACATGTCGCAAAAATGACAAGTAGACGTCAAACGCATTAAGCCTCAGAAGCAGCCGGAGCTTCTTCGCCTTTAGCTTGAGCATTCGCTTGAGATTGCGCGTATTCTTTACCAGCAAGAATTGCGTCAGCCATCGCTGAAGCATATAGAGTTACTGCACGAATCGCATCGTCATTACCAGGAATAACGTAATCTACGTTATCTGGATTAGAGTTTGTATCAACGATACCAATTACAGGAATACCAAGGTTTTTAGCTTCTTTAATTGCAATCGCTTCGTGATCTACGTCGATTACAAATAATGCGTCAGGTAAACCACCCATGTTTTTAACGCCGCCTAAAGAACGCTCAAGTTTTTCCATCTCACGGGTACGCTCTAATGCTTCACGCTTAGTCAGCTTAGCAAAAGTACCATCTTGAGATTGAGTTTGAAGATCTTTCAAACGGTTGATAGATTGGCGAAGTGTTTTCCAGTTCGTCAACATACCACCTAACCAACGGTGATCTACATATGGTTGACCAGCACGTTGAGCTTGTTCACGGATGATGTTAGAAGCAGCACGCTTAGTACCAACGAACAAAACTTTGTTCTTTTTGCTTGCTAATTGGTTAGCGAAGTTCAAAGCATCATTTAACGCAGGAACAGTGTGCTCAAGGTTAATGATGTGAATTTTGTTACGCGCGCCAAAAATGTATTGACGCATTTTTGGGTTCCAGAAACGAGTTTGGTGACCAAAGTGCGCACCAGCTTGAAGAAGGTCGCGCATGCTTACGTTGTAATCTGCCATTTTCTTTACCTTAAAATTGGGTTAGGCCTCCATATGTCCGCATTCTCCACCTATTGCTAGGCACCCAGAGTAATGTGACGACATATGTGCGGATTTTTTCCTATTTTATCAGCTCAATTCGTAAAATATATTCACGAAAAGCATTTGATAAAATGGGCGGGTATTTATACCATAACTGCTTTCAAATTACCAAAAGTTTTTAAACATCATGAATAGTTCCTATACAGCCCCACGTCGACTGATCAAAACCCCTGAAGAAATTGAAAAAATGCGTATCGCGGGACGACTGGCAGCTGAAGTTCTTGACATGATTAAACCTCATATTCAGCTAGGGGTAAGTACACTTGAGCTGGATCGAATCTGTCATGATCATATTGTCAATGCTCAACAAGCTATTCCTGCTTGCTTGGGGTATGGCGCAGCACCAGGACGACCAGCGTTTCAACATACCATCTGTACTTCAGTCAATCATGTGGTGTGCCACGGCATCCCTTCTTCAGAGAAAATTCTGAAAAAAGGTGATATTTTAAATATTGATGTGACTGTGATTAAAGATGGTTATCATGGCGATACCAACATGATGTATGTAGTGGGCGGCGAAACTTCAATTCTCGCCAATCGTCTATGCAATGTGGCTCAAGAAGCCATGTATCGCGGTATGGAAACGGTTCGTGCAGGTTCATTTATTGGTGACATCGGTTACGCCATTCAGAAATATGTAGAATCTGAACGCTTTAGTGTAGTGCGTGAATATTGCGGACATGGGATTGGAACCGTGTTTCATGATGAACCACAAGTCCTTCACTATGGCCAAAAAGGCACAGGTATGCAGCTTGAAGCTGGCATGACATTTACTATTGAGCCAATGGTGAATGCTGGTGTTTGGCAAACCAAATTACTAGGCGATAAATGGACTGTTGTCACTAAGGATCATAAATTATCTGCACAGTTTGAGCATACAATTTTAGTTACAGAAACTGGACTTGAGGTTTTAACTGCCCGACCAGAAGAAGATTTATCTCGTTTTATGTAATTTTATATTTTCTAATGTGTATAAAAGGTCACTTTGTGGCCTTTTATTTGTTTAATTTATACATTTTTAGTTCACATTTTTCATTTTTATTTCACTTTTACAACATTTGGAAAATGTTCCTTTACATCGTCTCCTTGATTCTGCAATTAAGATATTAACTAAGAAAAACGATCACAAAACTGGACATGGAGTCCCTTAATGATGAAAAAGTCATTTGCTAGCTTATTGACAAGCCTCATCTTGTTACCTGCTTATAGTCATGCCGATTCACCCTATTTTAGTTTAAAAGATGGTGATGGTTTCAAGCGCTTTTCGATATCTGCGGGTTGGCTACATGCCATGCCACAGGGAAAAGCAAATCCCGTATATATCAACACGAGTGTAGCAGAAGGAACTCAATCCAAAGTTGGTGATGTTTCTACAGATAGTGTTTTAAATGCAATTGATCAGAGTACAGTAGCTGGAAAAGCTTGGTATGGGTTGCTCAATACTGGTTATAAAGATTTGCTCGGTGGCAATACTTTACCATCAGCCCTAGCGGGTACAGCAACGATTAATGGTTTATCACAGTGGGAAGCACCGAATACAGGCTTAGAAGCTCAAAATGCAGATACACTCGGTATTTTAACCAACTATTATTTTACGGATAATTGGTCACTAGAAATTAAAGCAGGTATTCCACCTAAAGTTGATATCAAGGGTAAAGGAACAATTTACGCCCCACTTTCTGGCTCTGCAACGCCGTTAAAAGATGGCTCTCTTCTGGGTAATGCTATTGGCAATATTATTAGTCAAGCTGGTGGTGATATTCCATTAAAGCAAGACATTAAAATTACAGATTTAGAACAGGGCAAGCGTGCTGCTTCTGTGCGAGCATGGTTACCTGCGGCTGAATTACATTATCAATTTGGTCGCTCTGGCGTAAATAAGTTTAGACCATATGTGGGTGTAGGTGTGATGTACGCTTACTTCAATGAAGTAAAACTCAACCCAGACATAGAAGCTGATTTGATTACTGCAGGCCATATGATTCAGAACATTCAGGATAATAAAGCCGGTGCTGCCTTGGATAAAAAAACATCATCTGCTAATCCCATCGTCGATGTGAAAGCCACAGATACTTTTGCTCCTATTGCAACCATTGGTGCAACATATGATTTTAATGAAAATTGGTTTGCAGTAGGGTCTGTTTCCTATTCTAAAATGAACAATGAAGCAAAAATTACGGTGACGGATAGCAATACTGGCAAAGAGCTGATCAACTCAAAAACAAAAATTGACATCGATCCACTCATTACCTACGTGGGTGTAGGCTATCGCTTCTAAATATATCCCCCTTTATCAGAAGCAGCTTTGGCTGCTTTTTTCAGCATGGTTATCGATAATTGAAGCCTAGATATCATCTACATGCACTTTAAACAATGTTTATAGAAAAATAATATAAATTGTAAAAACAACAATTTGAGACCATAATTTAAATTTTCATAACCAATGCATTTTTTGTCATTTCATTACGTCGATTCGATTTTATATGCTCTAGATAGCAAGATTATTGATTAAATTAAAAGTTATGAGCAGTTTTACTCAACCATTTCGAGCAATTCAGGATGCTCCAAACTGGCATCAACAGATTTGGTGTTTAGCAAATATAAGAATCGCTGCGCTATATCATCTAAAGCGATATAGCATGCTCCAAAGACATCTTGATTATTTGGCACAGCTACAGTTTACATATCAATATGAATGAAAAATTGGCGATACGATGTTTTGAGATCATCAGGCCAGACCGTATCGACACAAATTTTTTCCAATAGACCAGAAGCGTTTACTAAAAACAATAAGCTTAGCAAAGAGACATTCGATTGTCATAAAACCATAAAAATTCTTTGTTCTAATAAAAATAAAAAACAATAATAATGCTTAATTGAATCAACGCAAAAGCCCGTCAAATGACGGGCTTTCTTTTATATGCTTTAACTGATAAAGATGCTTTAAAACAAACGATTTAAACCATTTAATGCAGCCACACGATAAGCCTCAGCCATCGTTGGATAGTTAAAGGTCGTTTCCATAAAATACTTCAAAGAATTATTTGGACTTTGCATCACTGCTTGACCAATATGAATAATTTCTGATGCATTATTACCAAAGCAATGGATTCCCAAAATTTCCAAGGTATCACGATGGAATAATATCTTGAGCTCACCCACTGTATCGCCTGTAATTTGGGCACGCGCCAAATGACGGAAAGATGACTGTCCGACTTCGTAAGGAATTTTCTCTTCCGTTAATTGCTGCTCAGTTTTACCAAAACATGAAATTTCTGGAATGGTGTAAATTCCTGTCGGGATATCGGTCACTGGTTTAACATTTTCTTCGCCACTCATGTTTGCACCAGCACAGCGCCCTTGGTCATATGCAGCAGATGCCAAAGATGGCCAGCCGACAACATCGCCCGCTGCATAAATATTTTCAACTTCAGTCTGGTATTTCTCGTTGACCGCCAGCTGGCCCCGGCCATTTGGCTTCAGGCCTACATTTTCTAAGCCCAAACCATCGGTATTACCTGAGCGTCCGTTACACCACAAAATCGCATCGGCTTTAATTTTTTTACCGCTTTGCAGATGTAAGACAACATAATCATCATGGGTTTCCAAATGATCGATTTGTTCATTATGACGGATCAGAACGCCCTGTTCCCGCAAATGATAAGACAGCGCATCAGCAATTTCATCATCAAGATAACTGAGCAGTTTATGCTGAGTATTGATGAGATCAACTTTGTGATTCAAACCAATAAAAATAGATGCATATTCACAGCCAATAACACCTGCGCCATAAATGATAATCTTGTGAATCGGATAGTCCAAGTCGAGAATCTTATCAGAATCGAATACACGCTTATGTTTAAAATCGAGACCTTGAGGCTGATAAGGTCGACTACCTGTTGCAATTACAAGTTGCTCAAATATGATCGACTCTTTAATACCTTCAGGTGTAAAAACCAGAACCGTATTTTGGTCTTGAATGTAAGCGCGACCATAAAATACATCAATATTATTACGATCATAGAATCGAGTATGCGTAGCCACTTGTTGCTGAATCACACGATGTGCATGACTCAAAACTTGTTTCATGGTGAATTTCTTCCATTCACCCACTTTTTGAAACATTGGATCACGTTGGTAACGAATAATACTTGATACAGTTTGACGTAAAGCTTTACTCGGGATTGTTCCGACATGCGCACAGTTTCCACCTAACTGCTCACGAATATCAACAATTGCAACCCGCTTCCCTGATTTTGCCAGCTTCATTGCCGCGCCTTCACCCGCAGGTCCCGAACCGAGAATTACCGCATCGTATCTAACGAAATTCCCACTAACGACCTCTTTTTTACGTGGCATTCAAAGCTCCTTCAATCCAATCAATCTACGTATTTTATAATAAATGATGGCTACTATGCTGTCGAATAATGTATTTCTCAAGCCTATATTCTGGAATAACGACATTTTTTTTATGAATAATGAATTTGCCCTATTTATCATCAAGTCCGTTATAATAGTCAACGATAGAAATTCACGCGAATAACATTGGAATAGTTAACTATGTCTGAAAGCCGTAAACCTGAACAGGGTGTAAAACTCCGTGGTGCCGAAAAAGTAGCCCGAATTCCTGTAAAAGTTGTACCTACGGTTGAAGTACCGCGTAAACCAGACTGGATTCGCGTCAAGATGACTGCGCCAGAAGAAGTGCAACGCATCAAAACCACATTACGATCACAAAAATTGCATACTGTATGTGAAGAAGCGGCTTGCCCCAATCTGCCAGAATGTTTTGGGGGCGGTACAGCGACATTTATGATTATGGGCGATATCTGTACACGTCGCTGCCCATTCTGCGATGTGGCTCATGGTCGTCCAAATGCTTTAGATGCAGATGAACCTCGCCATATGGCAGAAACCATTGCAAATCTTAAGCTTAAGTATGCGGTAATTACCTCGGTAGACCGTGATGATTTGCTCGATGGTGGCGCTCAGCACTTTGTTGATTGTATTAAAGAAGCGCGCGCATTAAGCCCAAATACACTGCTTGAAATTCTGGTACCAGACTTCCGTGGTCGTATGGATATTGCACTTCGCATCATGACTGAATGCCCACCAGATGTGTTTAATCACAATATTGAAACTGTTCCTCGTTTGTATAAAGCCATGCGTCCAGGTTCAGATTATCAGCATTCTTTAACACTGCTGAAAATGTTTAAAGAATATTGCCCAGATATTCCAACTAAATGTGGATTAATGGTCGGTATTGGTGAAACTGAAGATGAAGTCATTGCTTTACTTGATGACTTGCGTGCACATGATGTTGATTACGTCACGATTGGTCAATACTTACAGCCTTCAAAACAACATGCTCCTATTGATCGTTTTGTAACACCAGAAGAATTTGAACGTTATGCGGAACATGGTCGTCAACTTGGCTTTAGAAATATCTGGTCGGCCCCAATGGTTCGCTCAAGCTACTTTGCAGATCGTCAATACCACGGCGAACCTGTACCAGCTGTACGCCGTAAAGTAGATCCTGCCAAAAAGATTGCTGTTCAGGCTATCGAAGCTTAATTAGTTTCTTCTTATTTAGAAAACCTCTCAAAACTTTGGGAGGTTTTTATTTTTTAGTAACCTTTTGTGACAAATCAATAACCTAACTCCCCTGCGAAAATTATAAAAAATACACTATTTATAAAAAGTACAAAAAAACTTGTTTATATTGATCAATAAAACAGGGAAACATCAACTGATTTCACACTACAAATCATATAAATCCCAGTGATAAAGACATATAAATACGTCATTGATTCAAATAAAGAAGTTAAATATTTTTCATTCAATGCATTCATTCCATTAAAAGTGCAACAACCCAAGGAGTAAGTATGACTTTTTTCCTGTTTATCGTTGCCATTCTCGTACAGTTATTCACGATCTGGGCTGTTTTTTATTTTAGCCTTTCTAGAACTGTCGGTAGCATCGTAACGATTGTAGTGGCGATATCGTCTGCCTTTGTTTTTACCGCTTGGTCTTTATTATTAGGAATTCCACTCATTATTTTGAGCCTGATCTTACTCATTGATCCGCTACGTTTTAACTTAATCACCAAGCCCGCTTTCAACACATTAGCGAATTCAATGCCAAGTATCAGTACGACTGAACAAGAAGCGCTTGAAGCAGGCACAAGCTGGTGGGAAAAAGAATTATTTACAGGTGCCCCGGATTGGGATCAGTTCAATACTTATCCATTTCCACAATTATCAGAAGAAGAGCAATCTTTCATTGATAATGAAGTAGAACAACTTTGTAGTATGTTAAACGAGTGGGAAATTCATCATCATCGTAAAGATTTACCAGAACACGTCTGGCAATTTATTAAAGATAAAGGCTTTCTTAGCTTGATCATTCCCAAATCATATGGTGGGAAAGAGTTTACATCATTTGCGCAAAGTCGCATTATGAGCAAAATTGCCTCTCGCTCGCTCACGGCTGCGGTCAGTTGTATGGTGCCCAATTCATTGGGTCCAGGTGAATTGTTAATGCACTATGGAACCGATGAACAGAAACAACGTTATCTGCCTGGCTTGGCAGCAGGAACTGAAATTCCATGCTTTGGACTGACTAGTCCAGAAGCGGGTTCAGATGCAGGCGCGATTCCTGATACTGGCGTCGTATGTTATGGGGAATTCGAAGGTCAGGATGTCCTTGGCTTACGTATGAACTTTTCTAAGCGATGGATTACATTGGCTCCTATTGCAACTGTGGTTGGATTAGCATTTAAACTCTACGACCCAGAAGGTTTACTGGGTGATTCATCCAAAACGGAATACGGTATTACGTGCGCATTGATTCCAGCTAACCATCACGGTGTAGAAATTGGCCCTCGACACTACCCTGGTTCACCCTTTATGAATGGTACTGTTGAAGGGCGCGATGTTTTTATTCCAATCGACTGGATTATTGGTGGCCCTAAAAATGCTGGAAAAGGCTGGCGGATGTTAATGGAATGTCTAGGTGTTGGCCGTGGTATTTCCTTACCTGCACTTGCAACAGCAGCAGGTGAAATGAGTTATCTTACTGTGGGTGCATTTGCCAAAGTGCGTGAACAATTCAAATTATCGGTAGGTAAATTTGAAGGTGTACAAGAAGCCACCAGTGATATTGCCAGTGATACGTACATGCTAGAGTCTTTCCGTTATTTAGTGACCTGTGGTCTTAATCAAGGTGGTACTCCCGCCGTGATGACAGCAATGGCGAAGTACTATGCAACCGAAACCATGCGTAAAGTTATCAATCATGGTATGGATGTGGTGGGTGGACGTGCTATTCAGCTTGGACCACGTAACTTTCTCGCTTTATCTTATCAAGCGATTCCTGTTGCAATTACCGTCGAAGGTGCCAACATTCTGACCCGTTCATTAATGATTTTCGGTCAAGGCTCTATGCGTTGTCATCCTTATTTATTTAATGAATTGCAATTGTTGCAATCAGAAGATAAGCCAAATGCATTGAAGCAATTTCATGAAATTCTATTTAAGCATTTGGGATACACCTTCAACCGAGGCGCGCGTTCATTTGCTTATGGCTTTACGGGTGGCTCAGGCGATGCACCGCTTATTGCAGATGACTTTACCCATCCATATTATAAAATTATTAACCGATTCAGTGCTAATTTGGCATTGACCGCAGATATGGCATTAGGTTTACTCGCTGGAGATATTAAACGCAAAGAAATGCTGTCAGGTCGTTTAGCCGATATGCATGCCCATCTCTTTATCGCGACTGCAATCTTGAAATACTACGCACATGGTCGTAAATCAGATGCTGAACAATTACATGCCAAGCTTGCTTTGGAAAAATCACTCTACAATGTTCAAGAAGCTTTTTATGGTTTATTTGAGAATTTCCCAATCAAACCAGCTGCTGCATTGGTTAAATTGGTCTGTTTTCCTTTAGGTCGACCAATTGAAAAACCAAGTGATGATTTAAAACAGTCTGTAGCTGAACTGATGATGCAAGAAAATCCATTTAGAGATCAACTCAAAAAGCATGTCTATTATTCGCAAGATGTGGGTGATGTTACAGGTCGTATGGAATCTGCCTTTCAGATGTTATTAGAAATTGAGCCTCTATGGCACAAATTTAAAAAAGCGGAATCTAAGGATCAATTTAAAGGTTTAACTTTTGAAGAACATATTACTGATGCAGTAGAAACAGGTTTTATCACCGAATCAGAAGCTCAAAGTTTAATTCTTTATAATGCAAAACGCTTCGATAGTATGTTGACTGATATTTTTGACATGGAATTAAATCGGGATTTAGAGCTTGAAAATCCACACATGCCTATTACAGGTGAAGTAGCCTTAGATAAATAATTGATTCATCTAGTAACATTAATATGATAAAAGCGTCTTGGGACGCTTTTATCATTTGAACACTAAAATCAACTTAAGGGAAAAAAATGTCACAACAAGATTATGAAAACGGCTTAAAAGTTCGAACTGAGGTCATGGGTGAAAACTTTGTCAAACGTGCACAAGAAAATACTGTTACCTTTACCCAACCTCTTCAAGAATGGATTAACGAACATGCCTGGGGCTCCACATGGCAACGTGATGGTGTATTACCACGCAAATATCGCTCTTTAATTACACTTGCCATGTTAACGGCTCTCAAAGCACCGACTGAGCTCAAAGGCCATGTTCGAGGAGCTTTAAATAACGGCTGTACCATTGAAGAAATTCAGGAAACTCTTCTTCATAGTTTACCTTATTGTGGTGCTCCAGCTGCGCAAGAGGCTTTTCGTGCAGCACTTGAAGTTATTCAGGAATATCAACAAAATAATCTATAATTAATACAGGTGAAATCCATTTCGACCGTTGCGTTTGACTTGGTATAAGGCTTTATCTGCTAAAGCAAACCATGCTGAGACTGTATCAACGGTCTCAGCAGAAGCGATTCCAATACTTACCGTAGTAGAAAACTCAGGATCACTTTGAAGACGAATTTGTTGAATCGAGTTTTTAATTCTCCGTGCCAATAAAATAATTTCTTCATTTGATTGGTCAACTACAATAATAGCCAATTCATCTCCCCCAAAACGTGCAGGTGTATCTTTCGGCCCGATCAATTCACGCAAAATACTTGACATCTCAGCCAGAAAGTAATCACCAGCCTCATGTCCATAAGTATCATTAATCTTTTTAAAATGATCGACATCAAGCAAAATCAAATGTGCACTGCTGGCATTTCTTTGTGTTTGCATAAAAATTGATGACAGCCTCTGCTCAAAAAGCCGTCTATTTGGAATATGTAGTCTTGGATCCATTAATGCAATACGTTCAAATTCACGATTTTTTTGAATTAACTGAACTGCAAGTTTACGAGTGAGTATACTTAACGATATCAAGTAAATGGTAGCTAACGGTAGCGATGACCACACCATCATTTCATTAAAACTAAGATTGACTTGAAATCCAGTAAAACTCCAGAAAATTAAAAAAATACCTAACATCGCAATCAATGAGGGTCGAAGGATTTGCCAGCCTCCAGCAGCAAAACGGTCAGAAACCAAAATTGCAACCATAATGAGCGATGGTAAAGGACTAATTTTCATAATTGCGACCCACATCCCTCCAAGAGCAGCATCAACAATTAAACTTATATTGGTGGTTCTTACACCATCTTTCTTATTTTTGGCATAGAGATAGGCAGCTATGGGCCAAACAAATGCATTCAATGCCAATAAAACATATATAATCTCATGATAATTTAAGTAATATAAAACAGAAAAAATCGAAAAAAAACAAAGAATAGTCCCAATCTGCCGCATTACAAATATACGGAAAACATAGCGCTTACTCCGAGTAAATAAAATGGTTTCTTCCGTTTTGATATATGGCATGATCAACTGCTTTATAAGACTATGTGTAGGGTCTGCTAAGTTGCTCTAAAATTGCTTTCCTTCGCCTCTTAACCATCTCATTTTACCGTGAATTTTAATTTTATATAATTATGTTTTTATTAATTTAATTAAATATCAGATGAACTAAAAAATAGCTATTAAAATATTAATAATCAAATTATTTTACTTTTAATATAAATCTCATTCTCACTCACTATTTTAATATAGTAACAAACCCATCATTTAACCAAGATTTTTAGTGTTATAAAACACATATTTTTGAAAATATTTACATAAAACGCTCAGACATACCACACTTTGTTCATGATGATGCAACACATGAAACCAAATAGCACTCTAAACTTATAATTAATTGATATTTAATTATTTTAAAAGATGAATTTAAGTCTTTATAGAATAGTTTCGTGTGTAGTTTCTCATGATTAAGTTCACTTTTTCTCATATTTTATGAACTTAACTTTGTAGATATCTAGACGCAAGATGAGTTTACTTACAACAGGAAATCAGTCATCTATGTCTAAAAAAACAATAAAACCTCTTGAAATCGATGATGTTGAAATTGTCGATTACGACAAGACCAAAAAAGCAATTAAAGCCGCAGCACTTGGTAATGCCATCGAATGGTTCGATTTTGGTGTATATGGTTATGTTGCGTATGTTTTGGGAAAAGTATTTTTTCCAAACTCTTCCCCAAGTGTGCAAATGATTGCGGCACTTGCAACCTTTTCGATTCCTTTTATTTTTAGACCCTTGGGAGGATTATTTTTTGGACGGCTGGGTGATAAATATGGGCGACAAAAAGTTTTAGCCATCACGATTATCATTATGTCGGTCAGTACTTTTGGTATTGGTTTGATTCCTTCGTATGAAACCATCGGAATTTGGGCGCCTCTTCTTTTATTAATTGTGAAAATCGCGCAAGGCTTTTCTGTAGGTGGAGAGTATGCAGGAGCAGCAATTTTTGTTGCAGAGTATTCACCAGACCGTAAGCGTGGCTTTATGGGAAGCTGGCTGGATTTCGGCTCGATTTTAGGTTTTGTGGTGGGTGCAGGAATTGTATCACTGATCAGTTTTTCTGTAGGCGAAGCAGCGTTTATGGAATGGGGATGGCGTATTCCATTTTATTTGGCACTGCCGCTCGGTTTAATTGGTCTATACTTACGCCATTCCCTTGATGAGACACCTACTTTTCAGGCACATAATGAAAGTCAGGCACAACTGAAAAAACCTAAAAAAATCAGTTTTTCACAGATTCTACAACAACATAAACGAAGCCTTCTGGTTTGCGTTGGACTCGTGATCTGTACCAACGTCACTTACTATATGCTACTGACTTATCTACCAAGTTATTTCTCACATAATTTGGGATATTCAGAGGATCACGGTGTTTTAATTATTATTGCAGTGATGGTGGGTATGCTCTTTGTACAACCATTTGTTGGATTGCTCAGTGACAAGATTGGCCGCCGCCCTTTTGTTTTCGCTGGTAGTATTGCTTTGGTTTTATTTTCGTATCCTGCTTTTCTTTTACTGGATACCAATAATTCTTATCTGATCTTTTTTGGCTTATTGATATTGGCACTTTCGCTAAATATGCTAATAGGTGTTATGGCATCCACTTTGCCAGCCCTGTTTCCTACCGAAATCCGTTACAGCGCATTGGCAATCGCATTTAATATCTCTGTAGTCATTGCAGGCCTTACCCCAACAGTTACAGCGGCGCTCGTCGAAACCACACAGAATATTATGGTTCCTGCTTATTACTTGATGATCTGTGGTGTCTTCGGCATTATCACCGCAATTTATCTAAAAGAAACGGCAAACTTACCGTTGAAAGGTGCAACGCCAATGGCTGGCGATTCTGAAGAAGCGGAGGAACTGCTTGAACAGTATCATGAAAATATTGAACAGAAGATCGAACATCTCGATGAGCAGATTGAAGCATTACAGGAGAAACGCGATAAACTTGCAAAACAACATCCTGATATTGAATGATTATTTATAAAAGTGGGTAAAATATACCCACTTTTATTTGCAAGATCTCTTATTTTTACAACACTCAATATATTTTAACTTTGATGAAACTAATTAAGTTTCGATGACTGAACAAGCTGTAAATTAGAATCATCAATCATAATAGTCTGACGGCAAATTCCGTCTGCTTGGCGCTGTTGTTCAAACAAAGCCTTAGCCATCGGATCAAAACTGTCGAAAAAACAAATTTCTTCATCATCAATACTATATATCAATGACTGATTTCCGATGCCATCCAAAGTATCATAAGACACGATTGCCATTTGCCCGTTCTCAATGGCTGCCTGAATTTCTTGAAACTCCAAAGCAGGCAAAATTGGGATATTTAAAGCACGTGCTTCATCATAAATTCGACGTTCACTTTCATCGATATCAGGATCTTCATCGCTATAAAAAGATACATTAAAGCCAAATCGTTGTAACGCCACAGCGAGTGCGATGGTAAATGTGCCATTTTCGCAATCATGCTGACATGCTTGAATAATTTCAGGGATATCCATTTCAATGCCGTGATGCTGAAACAGCATCCATACCGCAAAGACTCCACAATTCGCCTCAAGATTAAGCAAAGGTTCTGGAATATTTAAAGCCATAACATTGAACTCATTCTATATTTATGCGAATCATACACAAAACGGCGTTGGCACTATAGGGATTTCCAAGTACAATACGGCACTAGTCGAGGGATGCTGCGACAATTGATTGGTACTAAAAATCAATTTGCCAGGCTCGACGATCGGTTAATCTTTTTAAATACATGGGTTTTAACCAACAACGGCATCCGCGAACTGAATGATCCATATTTGTTTTTTAAGGAGATCGTGATGAACGCGGTTAATGCTTCATTTACAGATTATAAAGTTGCCGATATTTCTCTTGCAGATTATGGCCGTAAAGAAATCAAACTTGCTGAAGCTGAAATGCCAGCTTTAATTGGCTTACGCAAACGCTACGCTGCTGAAAAACCACTGGCTGGTGCTAAAATTCTTGGCTGTATCCACATGACCATTCAAACAGCCGTTTTAATTGAAACGCTGGTGGAACTAGGCGCTGAAGTTCGCTGGACCTCTTGTAATATTTTCTCGACTCAAGATCATGCTGCTGCTGCAATTGCTGCAAGTGGCGTACCTGTATTTGCCTGGAAAGGCGAAACCGAAGAAGAATATAACTGGTGTCTTGAGCAACAAATTAATGTCAATGGCAAACCTTGGGATGCCAATATGATTCTGGACGATGGCGGTGACTTGACTGCTCTAGTTCATGAAAAATATCCTACTCTTCTTGACCATATTCATGGTATTACAGAAGAAACCACAACGGGTGTTCAACGTCTTCTTGAAATGTGGAAAGACGGCTCGCTTAAAGTGCCTGCAATCAATGTCAATGATTCTGTGACCAAGTCTAAAAATGACAATAAATATGGTTGCCGTCACTCGCTGAATGACGCGATCAAACGTGCAACAGACATGTTACTTTCTGGTCGTCGTGCGCTTGTGATCGGTTACGGTGATGTGGGTAAAGGTTCTGCTCAATCTCTACGCCAAGAAGGTATGATTGTACGTGTCACCGAAGTTGATCCGATTTGTGCCATGCAAGCGTGTATGGATGGCTACGAAGTTGTTTCTCCATACAAAAATGGTGTTCAGACTGGTAAAAAAGAAGACATTAATCTTGATCTTCTTAAAAATACCGACTTAATTGTGACAACAACGGGTAACTACCACGTATGTGATTCAGCTATGCTGGATACACTTAAAGCTGGTGCTGTAGTATGTAATATCGGTCACTTTGATACAGAGATTGATACCAACTATTTACGTGGTTACAAGTGGGTAGAAGTAAAACCTCAAGTTCATCAGGTTTATCGTTCAGAAAATGAAAACGATTACTTGATTCTTCTTTCAGAAGGTCGTTTGGTCAATCTGGGGAATGCAACAGGTCACCCATCACGTGTCATGGATGGTTCTTTTGCAAACCAAGTATTGGGCCAAATCCATCTGTTCCAAGAAAAATTTGCTGATTTACCTGCAAGTGAAAAAGCTGCTCAAATTCGTGTCGAAGTTCTTCCGAAAAAACTCGATGAAGAAGTTGCTGCGGCAATGGTACTTGGATTTGGTGGTGTATTGACCCAACTTACGTCGGTACAAGCAGATTACCTAGGTGTTCCTGTTGAAGGCCCATTTAAATCTGACGCTTACAAATACTAAGATATGAAGGGCAGCGCTGTAATAGGCTGCCCTTTTCTTAAACATTTTAAGTGATTTTGAAAAGGATTTATAATGTCAAAACGTACACCTATTTCATTTGAGTTTTTTCCTCCAAAAACAGATGCAGGTGCTGAAAAATTACGCACTGTACATCAAGAACTCCAACGCTTAAATCCTGAGTTTTTCTCGATTACTTACGGTGCAGGTGGTTCTACACGTGAGCGTACATTAGCAGCTATCAATGACTTCAATGGTCAAGGTACTCCTGTCGCACCACATTTGTCATGTATTGGTGATAGCAAACTACGTATTGCAGAATTACTTGATCTTTATAAGCGCCAAGGGATTGATCGTATTGTGGCTTTACGTGGTGATTTGCCTTCTGGTCAAGTCGGATTAGGTGAACTGCCATATGCACAGGATCTGGTTCGTTTTATTCGGGAACATTCTGGCGATCATTTTCAGATTGAAGTCGCAGCTTATCCTGAAATGCATCCACAAGCTGAAAACTTCGATGCAGATATCAAGCGTTTTATTGAAAAAGTGAACGCTGGTGCCAATGCTGCCATTACCCAGTTTTTTTTCAATCCTGATTCGTATTTCTATTTTGTAGAACGAATTCAAAAAGAAGGGATCCATATTCCCGTTGCACCAGGTATCATGCCAATCACCAATGCCAGTAATCTGATTCGTTTTGCAGATGGCACAGGGGCTGAAATTCCACGCTGGATACGCAAGCAACTACAAGCTTATGGTGATGATACTCAAAGTATCAAAGCATTTGGTCATGAGGTTATTTTAAAGCTTTGTGAGCGACTGATTGATGGTGGTGCTCCTAGCCTGCATTTCTATTCAATGAATAACACAGAACCAACTCGTCAACTTGTGATTGACTTAGGTTTGAATTAATTTTTAAAAGAGCAATGCCCCAATGAATCGTTTTTATATTGAAGCCGATCTAAGTGTAAACACAGATACTCTCTTAACTGAATCTGTGTTTCATCATTGGGTAAGAGTACTTCGTGCTCAGGTAAATGACTGTGCTATTTTCTTCAATGGTCAAGGTGGTGAATATCAAGTCACCCTGCAAGAAATTAATAAAAAAAATGCCACGGTCTCTATCGATCAATTTAATCCTGTAGATCGTACACCAGCGTTTAAAGCCATACTTGGACAAGTCATGAGCAAGGGTGATCGCATGGATTATGCAATTCAAAAAGCAACTGAATTAGGCGTATCGAAAATTCAGTTGTTGACCAGTGAACGCTGTGAAATGCGTTTAAAATATGATCGTGACCAAAAAAAAATTGATCATTGGCAAAGTATTGCAATTGCAGCATGTGAACAATGTGGAATGAATCGAGTACCTGAAATTTTACCTCCTGTTTCTTTAAATGAATGGATTAACACAGCTACACTTCCTAATACAAAACTTGTGTTAGCCCCAGAAAAAGAACAACAAAATGTACTCAAAAATGCACAAAGTGAACTTGCGCTTCTTATTGGACCTGAAGGCGGATTGAGCGAAAATGAAATCATCGCAGCAAACAACAAAGGCTTTATAAATTGGTGTATTGGTGAACGAGTCTTACGTACAGAAACAGCTCCTGTCGTTGCACTTTCTATTTTAAATTACCGTTTTTTATCAGAACTTGAATTGTGAATATTGATTTTAAAATGTGACTGAGTGAATTAGAATTTGATAATTGATATATCAGTAATGATCAGGAAACCCTACTGATGTTGAACTTATCATCTCATTTACTGGTATTTCAATCGGATCATACAGATAAAAATCAATATGCTTACTTTTTAAACAACTTTCAGCTTAAAAATACTTTTGCAAATATTCATCTCTTTTTTAATATCTATATTTTTATTAGACTAATATAGATTATGTTTTGTTCTTCAAGCAAAATATAATCCTCGTCTTAATTTGGGGGTTTATTTCTTTAATCATATCTATATTTCTAATTTTGCTTATTTACCACATTTTTAAAAAAACGTGAAATATCATTCTTATCTCAAGCATTGTGTACAATTTATGGTTGCCATCACTGGTTTATCAACTGACATTTCAATGATACTAATTAACCCTAAGTTTCAAGTGTTTAAGAGCACTCCATCTAATCCTCATCTCACGATTCACAATCTTTTTTTTATAACTACACACCTATTATCATTTGCATTCCTGAATAAAAAATATGCTATTTTTGTCTATTTTTTTCTTTCTATCAGTTATGACCTACCTGTAATAGTAAGCTTCTAGAATAAGCTGCTCATCGTTTAGACAACCACCTGCTGCAAACAAAAAAATGTGGAATCTTGGTCGCTTTAGATAACATTTAAATAGATACCAAAAACATTCTATACTATTGAATATTAAAACTATATTTTAAAAATTTATTATGATTTTATAGTAAAAATTGGCGACCCAAAGTATGAAACTCTTGTCAATGCAATCAGTAAAACTTGGGCATTCGATTGCTTGTAGAAAGCATTAAGACGATCAAGTAAATTGTTTTTTTACGTCGCTATCAGCCTAAAACTTTGCAGAATTATTTATTCTCAAAAGCGCTTAATTCAGAAATAAGGACAGATTTTCAACAAAAGCGTAAACATCGTTTGTTTTAAACATTCAAGCCAAACCATTAGAAAGTTTATTGAAATTTGATCTTTTTTGACTGTGAGAAGTTACAAAGTAATGGTATATTCGATGCAATTTAGCCCATTACACCCTGTATTTGACTAGTTAAACCCTTGTAACAACCCGAGACTCAGATGGACGATCAATCATTAAAACAAGCTGCTTTGTATTATCACGAAAACCCGACTCCAGGGAAAATTAGCGTTACACCGAGTAAGCAGCTTGTCAATCAGCATGACCTGGCACTTGCCTATTCTCCAGGAGTTGCTGCTCCATGTTTAGAGATTGAACGTGATCCTTCTACTGCTGCCAAATATACAGCACGCGGAAATTTAGTGGCTGTTGTAACGAACGGTACTGCTGTTTTAGGCCTAGGTAACATTGGACCTTTGGCCTCTAAACCTGTCATGGAAGGTAAAGGCGTTTTATTTAAGAAATTTGCTGGTGTCGATGTTTTTGATATTGAGATTGCAGAAAATGATCCAGACAAAATCGTAGATATCGTTGCTGCACTTGAGCCTACTTTTGGCGGTATCAACCTAGAAGATATTAAAGCGCCAGAATGTTTTTATATTGAGAAAAAACTTCGTGAACGCATGAATATCCCTGTGTTCCATGATGACCAGCACGGTACCAGTATTATTGTTGGTTCGGCTTTACTCAATGCCCTGCAACTTGTAAACAAAAAGATTGAAGATATCAAGATTGTTGCCTCTGGCGCGGGTGCTGCAGCACTGTCTTGTCTTGATCTACTATGTGCACTGGGTGCACGTAAAGAAAACATCATCGTCGCCGATTCACGTGGTTTGTTAACCACATCTCGTGATGGTCTTGATGAATCTAAAAAACGTTATGTTCAGGATATTACGGCAACCCAGTTACATGAAGTCATTACTGGTGCCGACATGTTCCTTGGCCTTTCAGCAGCAGGCATTCTCACCAAAGAAATGGTGAAAGGCATGGCTGAAAATCCAATTATTTTTGCACTTGCAAACCCAGATCCAGAAATTTTACCAGAGCACGCACATGAAGTACGTCCAGACGTCATCATGGCGACAGGCCGTTCTGACTATCCAAACCAAGTCAATAATGCACTGTGCTTCCCTTATATCTTCCGTGGTGCACTTGATGTCGGTGCAACCACAATTAATGAAGATATGAAAATTGCTTGTGTACATGCGATTGCACGCATGGCGCATGTAGAAGCCGATGCAGCAACTTATGGTGAAAAATCAGCCTCCTTTGGTCGTGATTATTTAATTCCACGTCCACTTGACCAACGTTTGATTCTTGAAATTGCGCCTGCTGTGGCTCAGGCAGCGATGGATTCTGGTGTTGCAACACGCCCAATCGAAGATTTTTCTGCATATCGTCAAAAACTGTCTGAGTTTGTTTATAACTCGGCATTTATTATGAAGCCAATTTTCTCTCAGGCAAAAGCTGATCCAAAACGCATCGCTTATGCTGAAGGTGAAGATTATCGTGTATTGCGTACAGCTCAAATTGTCGTTGATGACGGTATTGCCTTCCCTGTGTTGGTTGGTCGTACTGCCGTGATTGAAGCCAATATCAAAAAGCTAGGACTTCGCCTTGAAAATGGCGTAAATATTGAGATTGTTGATCAAGAAAATAATCCACTTTATGAAGAGTTCTGGAAAGATTATTACCAAATCATGCAACGTAAGGGCGTAACCGTTGAATATGCACAACGCGAAGCTCGTCGTCGTTCAACCCTGATTGCAGCGATGCTTGTAAAATTTGGTAAAGCTGACGGTATGCTATGTGGTACCTATAGTAGCTACGATATTCACTTGGATTTTGTAAGCAAAGTGATCGGTTTAAAAGAAGGAATGAATAATTTCTTTACCTTAAATGCATTAATGCTTGAAGACCGTAATCTATTTATTGCAGATACCTACGTAAATACCAATCCTACTGCTGAACAGCTTGCAGACATGACAATCTTGGCAGCAGAAGAAGTACGCCGTTTTGGTATTACACCTCGCGTAGCACTTCTTTCTCATTCAAGCTTTGGTAGTAACCAAGAAGACCCAAGTGCACAAAAGATGCGTGAAGTGTATCGCCTTCTGAATGAACGTGCGCCTGAACTTGAAGTTGAAGGTGAAATGCATGGTGATGCAGCACTTGACGAAAGTATCCGTCATTCTGCATTCCCTGGATCAAACTTCAAAGGTTCTGCAAACCTGTTAATCATGCCGAATCTTGATGCCGCGAATATCTCCTTTAATCTTTTAAAGGCGACTTCTGGTAACAATGTCACAATTGGCCCAATTTTACTGGGTGCAGCAAAACCTGTTCATATCCTTACACCAACAGCGACGACACGCCGTGTATTAAATATGACAGCCTTAACTGTTGCAGAAATTCAGCAAAGCGAAGGTTAATCCTTTGCTTTATTGAAAAGCACAACTTTGTGACTTGTGAAAACCTCTGTTCTGTTGCATGATTGCTTTGAGAACAGAGGTTTTTTCATGCAAGTGTATTTAGTAGGCGGTGCCGTTCGTGATCACTTATTAGGCCACCCCTATCACGAAAAAGATTATGTTGTGGTGGGCGCGTCACCCCAACAATTATTAGACCAAGGATTTTCACCAGTTGGAAAGGATTTTCCTGTATTTCTTCATCCCAAAACCAAAGAAGAATATGCATTAGCACGTACAGAAAGAAAATCAGGCATTGGTTATCATGGTTTTAACTTTTTCACCGATCCTGATGTAAGCCTTGAAGATGATTTAATTCGTAGAGACCTTACTATCAATGCGATGGCCATGGATCAAGACGGTAATGTTTATGATCCTTACGGTGGACAAAAAGACCTAGAGCAACGTATTTTACGTCACGTATCCGATGCATTTATTGAGGATCCACTGCGAGTACTTAGAGTGGCTCGTTTTGCAGCGCGATATGCCCGTTATGGTTTCAAAATTGCAGATGAAACACTTTTGCTGATGCAATCCATTACTCAGACTGGAGAACTAGAAAGCCTGACTGCTGAACGGGTATGGAAAGAAACATCACGCGCCCTGATGGAAGATCAAGCAGATATTTATTTTGATGTTTTGCGCCAATGTCATGCATTAAAAGTCTTATTTCCTGAAATTGATGCCTTATTCGGTGTCCCTCAACGCCCTGAATATCATCCTGAAATCGACTGTGGCATCCATACATTGATGTCTTTAAGACAAGCTTGTAAATCGAACTATTCATTAGATGTTCGTTATGCGGTGCTTGTACATGATTTAGGTAAAGCACTAACCCCTAAAGATATACTTCCAAGACATATCATGCATGAGGAAAGAGGCCTTATCCCTGTTGAAGAACTTTCAAATCGCTTGAAAATTCCAACTCAAATGAAGCAATTGGCACTGGCTGTGTGTAAGGAACATCTCAAGTGTCATCAAGCGATGTCTCTTAAGCCAGGTACATTGTGGCGTTTATTACAACGTCTAGATGTATTACGTCGTCCTGAACGCGTAGAGGCTTTTATAAACGCGTGTGAATGTGATGCACGAGGTCGTTTAGGACTAGAAAATCGTGATTATCCACAAGCTGCATTCATGTTTAAAGCTATGCAAGTTGTTAGATCCATCAAAGCACAAGATTTACCAGCTTACATACAAGGTTCCGAAATTGGTGAAAAACTGATTCAATATCGTATCGATGCTTTAGCTGAACTCAAAAAACAATACGATGATTCGTTAGCAACAGAATAAGAAAAGCGCCATGAAGTGATAAGCAATTATTTCATGGTGCTTTTTATTATATTAAAATCGAATTAATTAAAAATTTTAATATTTATCAATTAATTAAATTTAATTTTTGTTGTCAATTATTTAATCCCTTTAATCTATCTATTCAAATGATTTAGTTAAAATACTAAACGTCAGCAGCATTCTGTACGGATCAGATTTTGATAAAATTATTAAGGTTATATACATTTAAAAGCAATCTCTAATGTGCATCTCTACATAAGCTTATATATCTCTTTCTAAAATGCATATTTGCATCATTTATCTATAAGACATTTCATTGCAATGATTTATTTTAACTATTATATCATATCATTTAATCGTTCATAATCTTTATAGGAAAAATGAAAAACAATCAAATAAAAGATTTTAAATCATACTTTTTTAGTGGGAATTAAATATTTAATTCAAAGCATTTTAGTCAAGATTAAAACAGAATACCAAGCATATTAGTAAGATTAGAAATATTAATTCAAACCTTTTTTGTCGAGATTATATTTAATTAAAAATATACTTATAAGCTATTGATTAAAATAAAAATAATAATATATTTTTATTTTAATTGTTTTTTATGTTTATTTTTACACAAAGCTGATCAATAATAATTATATTCAGTTTTTAAATAGGCTTGTTTTCATGAGCTTAATTCAAAAAGATTTTAATCGTCGTCTTATTATTGAGATTGCAATCATATTAATAATTAAGGTTGTAATTTTAATGACCATCAAACATATCTGGTTTGATGCTCCTACGATTCCCAAAAATTTTGACAATCAAGTCGCCGAGCATATTGCTGGCGCTCCATCCCAAATCAAGGAGACACGTTGATGATTTCTGAAAGCGTGGTCGATCTTTCGCGGTTCCAATTTGCAATGACCGCGATGTATCACTTTCTATTCGTCCCTCTCACTCTCGGTCTAGCATTTATCTTGGCCATCATGGAAACCACCTATGTGATTTCTGGCAAAGAAATTTATAAAGATATGACCAAATTTTGGGGAAAATTATTTGGTATTAACTTTGCCTTGGGTGTTACCACTGGACTCACCATGGAGTTTCAGTTTGGAACGAACTGGGCCTATTATTCTCATTATGTAGGTGACATTTTTGGTGCTCCACTCGCCATTGAAGGTCTGATGGCTTTCTTTCTTGAGTCGACATTTATTGGTCTATTTTTCTTTGGATGGGATCGCCTATCTAAGGTACAACATTTAGGCGTCACTTGGCTGGTAGCAATCGGCTCTAATATGTCAGCGCTCTGGATTTTGGTCGCAAATGGCTGGATGCAAAACCCTGTAGGTGCCGCATTTAATTACCAAACGATGCGTATGGAACTGGCTGACTTCGGTGCGCTTATTTTCAATCCAGTTGCTCAGGTTAAATTTGTTCATACCGTCTCAGCAGGTTATGTCACTGGTGCCATCTTCGTACTTGCAATTTCAAGTTTTTATCTGCTTAAAAAACGAGATTTACCTTTTGCACGTCGTTCATTTGCAATTGCAGCTATTTTCGGCATGGCCTCGGTTCTCTCTGTCATCTTACTCGGAGATGAATCTGGTTATGAGCTTGGTGATGTTCAAAAAGCAAAACTTGCCGCAATTGAATCGGAATGGGAAACTGAACCCGCACCAGCTAGCTTTACGTTATTTGGTGTACCAAACCAGCAGGAAATGCGAACTGATTATGCCATTAAAATCCCTTACGCATTAGGACTGATTGCAACACGTTCAACTACAGGCCAAGTCACAGGTATTAAAGACCTGATGAAACAGCACGAAGCCCGTATCCGTAACGGTATGGTGGCGTATAGCGAACTTGAAAAATTGCGTGCAGGTGACCGCTCGGCGAGCTTATTGGCTTCATTTGAGAAAAATCAGAAAGATCTTGGCTATGGTTTACTTTTAAAGAAATATTCACCTAACGTGGTTGATGCAACTGAAGCGCATATCCAATCCGCAGTCAAAGATTCTATTCCAAATGTAAAAGCCTTGTTCTTTTCATTCCGGATTATGGTCGCAGCTGGTTTTCTTATGCTGTTGTTATTTATCTTGGCAACTTGGTCAGTTGCAAAACGCAATGCCGAAGATAAACCTTGGTTACTCAAATTTGCACTGTTTGCGCTACCCTTGCCTTGGATTGCCGCGCAAACGGGTTGGTACGTTGCAGAAGGTGGCCGTCAACCGTGGACGATTGGCGAAGTTCTTCCAACACATCTTTCAACATCTAGTTTAAGCAGTGGCGATGTATGGGGATCTATTGCTGCATTGGCTGCTTTCTATACGGTTCTTTTAGTTATTGAAATGTATTTGATGATCAAGTTTGCCCGCTTAGGTCCAAGCTCTCTACATACAGGTAAATATCACTTTGAAAAACAGGAAACTCATCATCCTCTAGCTGGGGAGGTACAATCATGATCGAATATGAACTCCTAAAAATTATCTGGTGGGTCTTGGTAGGCGTACTATTGATTGGTTTTGCATTGACTGATGGTTTTGATATGGGCTCTATGGCAATTATGCCATTTGTTGGAAAAACCGATTCAGAACGTCGTGCAGCAATCAATACTATCGCACCTCACTGGGATGGAAACCAGGTGTGGTTTATTACAGCAGGCGGTGCTTTATTTGCCGCTTGGCCAATGGTCTATGCTGTTGCTTTTTCAGGTTTATACTGGGCGTTATTATTGGTCCTATTCGCGCTGTTTCTTCGACCAGTGGGTTTTGACTATCGTTCAAAACTGGAAAATACTCAGTGGCGCAATTCTTGGGACTGGGCTCTGAGTATTGGAGGAGCTGTTCCTGCACTTGTGTTTGGTGTCGCGTTTGGAAATCTATTTTTAGGTGTTCCCTTCTCACTTGACGATACCTTACGTTCCGAATATACAGGTAGTTTCTTTGCTTTACTCAATCCATTTGCCTTACTGTGTGGCATTGTGAGTCTGTCAATGCTATGCGCGCATGGCGGTGCATGGTTGATGCTTCGTACAGATGGTGTACTCAAACAACGTTCTGCCAAAGCGACTCAGATTATGGGAATTGTATTCCTGATCTGCTTTATCGCAGCTGGCGCGTGGTTGTATTTTGCTCAAGTACCAGGTTATAGCTATGCAGTTCCTATCGATCCAAATGCTGCTTTGAATCCATTGGCAAAAAAAGTTGTGACCAACGCCAATGCTGGCTGGATGAATAACTATCATCTTTATCCTGTGAGTATGCTGGCGCCGATTGTTGCAATTATTGGGGCTTTAGTCCTCATTGTAGGTGCATCAAAATCGAAAGCTGGTCTTAGCTTTACAGGAACGAGTCTTGCAATTATTGGAGCAATCTTGACCGCAGGTTTTGCTTTATTCCCCTTCCTGCTTCCTTCAAGTATTAATCCAGTTTCAAGCTTAACCATGTGGGATGCCGTTTCAAGCCATCGTACACTTGGAGTGATGACTGTTGCAGCCTGCATTTTTGTACCGCTTATTCTAATTTATACCTCTTGGTCTTATTACAAGATGTGGGGTGTAATTACCAACAAGCACATCGAAGCAAATTCGCATAGTTTGTATTAAGAAAAACGAGGAGAAAAGTTATGTGGTACTTTGCCTGGATTTTGGGAATATTAATGGCCTGCTTTGCAGGAGTACTCAGTGCGTTATATATCGAGCACCATCAAAATCTGGATGAGGAATAAGATCATGGCTCAGACAATGACAACACCTGAAAAAACTAAGGCTCAAGTATTTGCAATGGCTATTTCATTCTTGTTGGCATTGCCACTTGCTGCGATATTACTGGTTAATCCATCACTGATGCTGGATCAGCAAGGCCATTATAATCACAGCATTTTAATGCTGGTCATGCTTGGTATTTCAGGCGGATTTATCTATGGTGTGGGGTTCTTACCTAAATTCTGGTTATGGAAATGGCTTTTTAGTCCTCTCATTTCATGGCCACTGATGTTGCTCGGTTATTATATTTGGTTGTATACCTGATTTTTATAAACCCCTACTCAGGTAGGGGTTTTTATTGATGCAGCTTTTTGTAAATGAATCAATTTAATCGGAATATTTGGCATGCCTACATGTGCATCTATTGGATAGGCTTCTGTTGTCCCTGTTTTTGCATAACCACGCCGTTCATAAAATGAAATGAGTTCATGACGAGCATCCAGCACATACATATCATAGTATTGAAGTTTAGGCTCAATATGGACTGCATATTGTTCGGCATAGGCCAATATTTTTTGTCCCAATCCAAGGTTTTGAAAGTCATTAGCAACACAATAGGTTCCAATCTCGACACGATGACCAGAAAAGTTTAAGGCTAGACATCCTACCAAACGCGCATGATTGTGCTGTTTAATCTCTGCTACCAGAAACCTTATGGTATGGCTAAGCAATATCTCATTCAACTGATCAGTGGAAATTCTTAGTCCATCAATCATATTTTTCTCTGTTGTCCAGCTACGACCATGCGCTCCGCGATAAGATTGATTAATCATATCAACCAAATCTAGACGATCTTGCAGCCGTGCTTCACGTATTTGAAAGTCATTCATTTGTTATTTTTTAAAGTCAAAAATCCAATTTACTCTAAAAAATAAAGCCGAATCAATCAGCTTAAACTTTTTCTTTCAGCTTATTGAGACTGTTCGGCCAGCCATGCCATAAATTTCTGACGCTCAGCTTTTGATGATTTTTTCCATAGTTCAATCAATTTCTGGTCTGCTGTAGTATCCATACTATTACGACCAACGACAGTATTATTTTCTACAGGCGCATAGACTGGGGCTGGTTGCTGAGCAGGTGCAGTTTTTTTCTGAGTAAGATCATAAGCTCGTCCAAAAATTCCACTGCTTAACCATGGTTTAGCTTCTGTATTTGCACCTGTTTGCTGTACAAGTAACTGATGATTTTTATCATATAAGCCAATTGTCGGCTGTTCTGCATACTTCTTTGCAGCTTCAAAATTTTGAGGTGGATTGATCAATGCCAGCTGATAACTTTGATTATCTTGTAATGCAGGTGTTTTAATCGTCACTACACCTGATTTTAAAATATCATGTTCACCATCAGTATGGTCAAAATATCCCTGATAGCGAACACTTATACTATTTTCGCCCGCATCAATCTTATAATTATTTTTTGCACCTCTAAATAAGCCCGTGTTCACTTCCTGATCATTGACAGCCAGAATAACGATATCTTCTGGCGCAGTGAGAGTTGCAGCAGCAAATACCGAGCTACTCATGATTAAGCCAACAATAGCCGCAGTGAATTTTAAAGTCATGACTTACCTTCTTTATTTCATTTTTTAAATCATGAGCACTATGCAATGTGGTGATGACAATTTTATGACAAGCGGATCTCATTAAGTATTTTATAAAAATTTTTAGATACTTTTATTTAGATAGAAAAAGACGACTTTTATAAAAATAATAATTCAAACATGAAAAAAGCGCTAAATAGCGCCCTTTCCATGATTGATGATTCGATTAGTTAAACGTTTTAAAACGTTCAGCATCATTCATAAAACTTTTTTCATCTGCTGGCGCTTCAACCGAACCAAATACAAGTTGTGCACGAAGTTTCCAACTTGCAGGTACATCAAATGTAGCAGCGACTTCTTCATCAATAATCGGGTTGTAATGCTGTAATGATGCACCGATATTATGTTCAGCCAAAGCTGTCCAAGTCGCAAACTGTGCAATCGCGCTTGAATGTTCAGACCATACTGGAAAGTTATCTGCATAAAGTTTAAATTGTTCTTGCAAACCTTCAATGACTTTTTGATCTTCATAAAACAATACTGTGCCTAAACCAGCAGAGAAGCTGTCAATTTTTGCATTTGTTCCAGCAAAAGCGTCGGCAGGAACCATTTTTCTCAATGTTTCACGTACAATATTCCAGAATTTATGATGTGATTCACCAAACAGAATAACGACACGTGAAGACTGAGAGTTAAATGAAGAAGGACTATGCTTAACTGCATCCTTGATAAGATCTTCAATCTTGTCTTGCTCAAGCGCTACATTTTTACCAATGGCATAGATTGAGCGACGTTGTTTGATTTTATCTAAAAAAGAAGTCATTTAATTATTTCCTATATGTTTCGGCCAAAAGGCCATCATCTGAGAATGAATACAGTGTATCCAAGAGTTTAAATTCAATCAGTATTAAATCTACGACATATCGTTTTATTTTTAGAACAGTTTTACGTTTTTAAGGTTTTAAAACAAAAACTCCACACTAAGTGGAGTTTTATATGTATTCTGAAATCAAATTTTATTTGTCTGTTTCGAACAGGGCAGCAACAAAAGATTTGGCAGAGAAAGGACGTAAGTCATCAATCTTTTCACCTACGCCAATAAAGCGAATTGGTACATGTGTACGACTTGCAATATTAAACAGAACACCACCTTTTGCGGTTCCATCAAGTTTGGTAATGGTAATACCCGTTAATCCTACAGCCTGATCAAACTCCTGTACCTGATTAATCGCATTTTGACCCGTTCCAGCATCAACCACCAACATAATTTCATGAGGGGCTGTTGCATCAATTTTTTGCATGACACGTTTTACTTTTTTAAGTTCTTCCATCAAGTTACTTTTATTATGTAAACGACCTGCAGTATCAGCGATCAATACATCAATCCCTTTTGCACGCGCACTTTCAAATGCATCAAAAATTACTGAAGCACTATCTGCACCATGACCTTGTGCAACTACTGAAATATTGTTGCGCTCCCCCCAGATTTGCAATTGCTCGGTAGCCGCAGCACGAAAGGTATCCCCTGCTGCAAGCATCACTTTTTTGCCTTCACCCTGAAGACGCTTTGCAAGTTTGCCAATGGTCGTCGTTTTTCCTACGCCATTTACCCCTACCATTAAAATTACATATGGCGTCTTATTTGGATCGATATGTAACGGTTTAACACGAGGTGCCAAAAGTGCAACTAATTCTTCCTGTAGCGCCTTATATAAAGAATGTGAATAAATCAGGTCACCACGTGCTGTACGCTCGGTGAGATTGGTAATAATCGTTTTGGTTGCATCGACACCAATATCCGCGACAAGTAATTGTTCTTCAACTTCTTCTAGCAGTTCGTCATCAATTTCTTTACCACCAATCAGAATGTTGACCATACCATCTGCTAAGTTACGGCGGGTTTTAGTCAAGCCTTGTTTCATGCGGCTAAAGAAACCACTTTTATTCTCTGATTCAGACTCTTGTTCTGTTTCAGTTTTTTGTTGTGATACAACTGACGGGCTTTCAGTCGTAGATGTGGCTGTAGGGGTTTCAACAATAGGCACATCAACTGCTGGTAAATTAGGCAATGTGACATCGTCATCACCGATATCAGCATCTATCAAGAATTTATTGTGCATATTGGATTGCTGTTGCATGCCGATTCCCTTGAAAAGCAGCGGGTTAAAAGCCAGAGTTTAACATAGATTGATGTCGATTCCCGACAATATATCTCACTCAAAATATTCATAACTAAAACACAACATGAAAACCTTGTTTTCAAAATCTGTTTTTTCAACAATGGTTTTCATGATAAAAATCATTTTCTTGGACAGGATAGTGTTGGCCCCCACCCGATTTTTCTTATTTTTTACGCGTTCAATAGCGCGCTTTTATTTACTATGTTTATTCTACTGCATCTCTGCTTCTCCTGTATTTGCGGCTGAAAGCCAGTTAGCACGAACCACCTTTGAAACAACCTTAGCAAACGGTTTAAAAGTCATTATTCGCGAAGACCATCGTGCACCGATTGTAATTACACAAATCTGGTATGGGATTGGTAGCGGAGATGAATCTGGAAATTTACTAGGTATTTCCCATGCACTTGAACACATGATGTTTAAAGGAACGGCTAAAGTTCCAAATAATGAATTTACTCGCTTGAGCAGACTCTACGGTGGTCGGGTCAATGCAGCGACCTTCACCAACTATACATATTACGATCAGCTTTATCCCAAAGCTTATTTGCCCATGGCACTAGAGCTTGAAGCAGATCGCATGCAGCATCTGCGTTTACGTCAAAGTGACTTTGATACAGAAATTAAAGTTGTGATGGAAGAACGACGCCAACGAACAGATGATAATCCATCTGTTTTGGCATTCGAACGTTTTAAATGGCTTGCCTATCCCACCAGTCATTATCGCCAGCCTGTCATTGGCTATATGAAAAATTTACAAAACCTACAGCTTAAAGATTTAAAAAGCTGGTACAAAAACTGGTACGTTCCTAACAATGCTACACTCATTATTATTGGTGATGTCGATGCTGAAACAACCTTAAACACAGTAAAAACCTATTTTGGAAAAATTCCTTCTGCTAGATTGCCACCAAGAAATGACCTGCTCGAATTTGATCGTGTGGGTTACAGGCACATGGAAGTTCATTTACCTGTAAAGGTGCCTAATTTATTCATGGCTTGGAACGTCAGGTCGTTGGTGACAGCGAAGAACCCTCAAGATGCCTACGCATTAACCATTATTCAGTCACTACTCAATGGCGGAATTTCATCAAGATTACAAGAGCAGCTTGTAAGAAAGAAAAAAATCCTAACGTCGGTCAATGTCAGCTACGAGCCTTATAACCGTGGCGACAGTCTGTTTACGATCACGGCTTTGCCTGTCGAAGGCGTCAGTCTTGAAGATGCCCAAAAAGCGATTCAGCAACAGATTGATATCTTAAAAAATCAACCTCTTGATCCCAATGAATTAGAACGTGTCCGCGCAAATTTTGTTTCGCATCTGGTATTTGGTCAAGATGATATTGTCGGTCAGGCTCATCTCATGGGTAATCTGGAAGTGAATGGTTTAAGTTATCGTCTGATCGACGAACTTCCTACACATTATGGCACAGTCAAACAACAGGATATTCAACGTGTCGCCAATGCTTATCTGGTGAGAGAGAATCTGACGAGTTTGTATTTATTGCCCGATTCTCAAGATAAACCATAATCAAGGAAAAAATAATGTCTTATTTCTCTTACTCCCCCATTTTTCTTGTCGGTTTATTGGTGAGTAGCTTAAGTCATGCAGAAGTTGTCGAAGCGAATGGCAATATCGAACTTGAAGATTCCGGGCATTTGAAGTCTTTACAGCAACTTCAAAGCCTTAAACATCTTCCACAGTATCAAAATGATCAAACCCCTTATGTACAAGAGCTTAAAAATACGCTGGGTATTCGTTCACTGTTTGTAGAAGCACAAGCACTCCCTATTGTAGATATTCAGCTTACGTTTAATGCTGGTGCTGCACGTGATCAATATCTTGGAAAAGATCTGTATGGTATTGCCAATATGGCAGCCAATCTTATTGATGAGGGGACAAACCAGTACAGTGCGGAACAGATTGCCAATACATTTGAGCAATTAGGTGCCAAGTTTAGTGCACATGCCTATCGCGATATGTTTGTGATTCGGCTCAGAGTTTTATCTGACCCTGAAAAATTAAATCCTGCTGTAAATCTTATGCTGAATTTAATTAGCAATGCTACGTTTAACTCATCTGGACTAAATCTGGTTTTAAGTAATACGCAGGTCGGACAAAAACAACTTCAGGAGAACCCTGACCGTCTGAAAAATATTGAATTGTATCGTGCCATTTATGGTGAACATCCTTATGCACACCCTATTACTGGAACCACACGTAGTATCAGAAAAATTACACCAGATTTACTTAAAAAGTTTCGTGATTCGCTACTTGTTGCACAAAATATGAATCTGGCAATCACAGGTCAGCTCACACAATCTCAAGCGAGCCAATTAACAGAAAAAATTACGCAAAGCCTTCCGCAAGGTCAAGCGGTGGGTCAGCTACCTGATGCAGACTTACAACCTTCTTTCAATATACGCTTGATTCCTTATCAATCATCTCAGGCGTATGTGAGTATAGGACACTTGGGCATAAGCCGTAATAATCCAGATCAACTTGCACTTGAAGTTGCCAATCAGATGCTAGGCGGTCATGGATTTAACTCTATATTGATGCAGGAACTACGCGTAAAACGCGGCTATACCTACGGGGCTTATAGTTCGTTTAGTTTTACTCAAGCGCCGGGCGTTTTTAATCTGAGTTACTCGACCCGTCAGGATCAGCTACTGGATAGCATCCAAGTCGCCCATAAAGCTCTGGTCGATTTTGTTAAACAACCGATTGATACAAAACAGTTAGAAGAAACCAAAGCTGGAATGCTGCGTTCATTTCCAATGAGCTTTAGCAGCAATGCCAATATTAACGCCCAATTGGGTTCAATCGGATTTTATGGCCTTCCCGCAGATCATCTTGCGCAATATGCAAAGCAGTTAAATAAAATTACTGCTCAAGATGTACAACAGGCGGTGAAGAAATATATTCATCCAGATCGGCTCACCATCGTGATTGCAGGTGAACCTATCGATCAAACGCTTCTTGAAAAAATGCTTAGACATAATCTGGATACTACACACAGCATTTTGCCTTAATATCTAGATGATTGATCATCAAGCGACATGGCAGGATAATGCTTTGCTTTTGCGCTTTCAAACTGATACGCCTGCATAAGTTTTAGATAATCGCCTACATCGATTTCAGTTTTTCTGAGAAGCTGTTCGGCCATTTCCTGTGTTTTTGGGTTACTGGCCTGGTGAGAAAACATAACAACATCACGATACTGTTCATCACGAATTGGATAATGTAATGCACGATATGCAATGATCAGAATCAAGCTAATCATGACCAATACAATCGTATTGTAGAGTCGTTCTAGTCTAAATTCTGATTTCAGCTTTAAAAAATTTTGTTTTGATATAAGCATATCCTACCTCGAATAAAAAGTAGTGTATGACTCAATCACGATTTTCACAAGTAAAAGCGCCCATGACATGATTTTTAACATGACAAAGGCGCAGTAATCACAATCTACACATTTAACTCATTAATGCTCTTACAAAAGCAAAATATAGAATAAATGCGATCACAACCAGTACAATACCAATTGCAAATAGACTCAAGCCACTTTCAGCATCTGCTGGATGAAGATCATCTTCATCGGCTAGGCGTTTTAATTCCCCGTCGTAAATACGATAAAACAATAATTTGAGCTGAGGATCGAGCTGACTGGTAAAATCATGAACTCTTTTCCGCTGTGCTAGGCAATAATCACCAAGATGTATTTCTTGATGAAACATGGCTTCATCGAGTTGCTTACGATGATACTGTGCCAGCGCAATGATCTCACTCTCAGTTGGTGGTATGTCAAAGTTGAATCCATCAATTGTAGTTATCATATTTTTCTCCTTTGATATAATTGTTATATTGATTTTAATAAAAAATATTTCTGTTCATTGTTTAATCATGTAAACTTGAAATATAGAAAAGTTACCCAATATTGTATTTGACTTATTTAGCGAAATGTAATATTAGTTTAACAATGAACTGTTAGATTAGTTCGAAAGACTGATAAGTCTAAATAATGTGATCATAATTACAACTATAAGGAGTTTTTAATATGATTCAGCAAATCTCTCATCATGAGTTAGAACACGTATACGCAACTGCAGTAAATACAATTCAATCGCAAATGAATTTCCAAGATGCAGTTCAACAACTTGAAGAAGCTGCGCGTGCAGGACATGGTAAAGCAGCATTATTTTTAGCTGAACTTTACTATCAAGGTTTTCGCGTAGAGCGTGATTCCATGAAAGCTCAGTATTGGCAGAAAATGGCAACCATGCAAGCATAATGAAACGTCACCTAGGTGGCGTTTTTTAATCCCTTTTAAAAATTTTTACGATTTTCTTCAATCTTTACACTGAATTTAAATACTTATTTTTTATACTAACAATAGTTCCTAAGAACGTAAAAACTCATGAGACACTTTATTCATTTCCAACCAGTTCCCAAAGATCTAATAATTAAAATTTCTATTTTAAAAACCATGATGTACTGTGGTACGTTATGGGGACTCTATCATCAAGGCTGGGCCATAAAATCTGATGAAGAAAGCTTTATCTTTCCTTTCTGGTTAAATGGCGTTCAGGCACATCGATACGCACAAAAACACTGGCCCAATTACACGCCTAAAAAAATTACACCACAGGATTTTCAAACTTCGCTCCTGCCAACACTTAAACGTTTAAACGTAACACCTGCTTTGTTTAGTTCATCTCAATGCAAATTTAAATTATCAACCTGGCAAATGAGTCATTTCTTTTTTGTGAAGTCTCGCTTGAGTGCCGCCTAATGCTTTATGCATATAGAAAACTTTAATCAACATGATATTTTTTGTTCAATTATAGGAAATAGCATATTTGCATTTTCTACAATTCAAGTTAAGTTTATTAAGCAGAACAATAATACAACCCAGAGGGATTAGGCATGACAAATGTAGCCCAAGTTTTAAATGATAAACGTGAACATGTCGTTTATACGATTTCACCGGACGCAAGCGTACTTGAAGCAATTTCTTTAATGGCAGATAAAGGCATTGGTGCAATTGTTGTTGTAGAAAAAGAGTCGGTTGTGGGTATTCTTTCTGAACGTGACTATACACGCAAAGTTGAACTGATGGATCGATCTTCAAACAGTACCGTAGTAAGTGAAATTATGACGCCAAAAGTATTTACTGTAGACAAGTCATACAGTGTAGAAGATTGTTTGCAACTCATGACAGATCGTCATTTACGTCATTTACCTGTTGTTGAGCACGATAAGCTACTTGGCCTCATCTCAATTGGTGACTTGGTTAAAGCAGCAATGGAAGAACAGCGTCAATTAATCGAACAGTTGAAGCAATATATTTCTGGTTAACTCCTAATTTTTTCAGGCATCTTGTTGTTAAGATGCCTGAACCATTGAAATCATGATATAGATTTAAGTTAATCATTTATTATAAATGAATTTTTAGGTGTATCACGACTTGGTTATCATAGATACATGATAATTATGTGTCATCTTGATAAATAGCGTGTCATATCCTCAATTCCTTTCAAACTCATTGGATACATGTGATTTTCAAACAATTGCTGAATAAGACCAATGGTTTGTGTATATTTCCAATAGCCCTCTTCTTCAGGATTTAACCATGCTGTTTTGTCAAAATGCTGACGTAAACGACGTAGCCAAATTTCTCCCGCCTCATCATTCATATATTCAACAGAACCACCTGCAGATCTAAGCTCATAAGGCGCCATACTGGCATCTCCGACCACAATGACCCGATAGTCTCGTCCATACTTATGAAATAAATCCCATGTTTCGAGACGACTGGCTTGCCGACGATGATTATCTTTCCAAACGTAATCATATAAGCAATTATGAAAATAGAAGTATTCGAGTGTTTTAAATTCTGTTTTGGCCGCACTAAACAGTTTTTCACATTGTGCGATATGAGAATCCATCGATCCGCCCACATCAAACAGCATCAAGACTTTTATACGATTACGTCGTTCTGGAACCATTTGTACGTTTAAAATACCCTGTTTGGCTGTTTCACGTATGGTGTTATCGACATCAAGCTCATCGGCAGCACCTTGACGTGCAAACTTTCGCAAGCGACGTAAAGCCAGTTGCATTTGCCGCGTACCCAAAATCTGATCATCATCCAGATTCTGATATTTTCGTTGTTCCCATACCTTTACCGCCGAGCGTTTACGTCCTGGCCCACCAATTCTGACACCTTCTGGATGATCACCAAAAGCACCAAAAGGTGATGTACCTCCTGTACCAATCATACGATTGCCACCTTGATGCTTTTTATGCTGTTCGCGTAGACGTTCTTCCAGCATTTTCATTAACTCTTCTAAAGAGCCCGCTTTTTGCAAAGCTTCTCTTTGTTCAGGAGTCAGATGTTTCTCTAGAAGCTCTAAATCCAGCCATTCTTTTGGAATCTTTTGAACTTGTTTCAGCAATTCATCCAGATCGAAAGTTTCAATACCTTCAAAATAATCTTTAATCGCACGATCAAATTTATCAAAAAAACGCTCATCTTTGACCAAAATAGTTTTGGCAAGTTGATAGAACTCATCTTGATCTGCAAAGACCAAGCCTTCTGCTACAGCACGATTCAGATCAATTAACTCGCGCGTAGTAACAGGAACCCCATATTTCCTAAGGGTATAAAACAGCCGCACAAACATAAGCGACCATCCTTAACGACGTGTCATGAAAGCAAGTCGTTCAAGTAATTGCACATCTTGTTCATTTTTGATCAATGCACCATACAACGGTGGAATAGCTTTTTTATGATCATGATTACGCAAAATATCTTCTGGCATATCATCAGCCATCAGCAAACTGAGCCAATCAATCAGTTCAGAAGTAGATGGCGGTTTCTTTAAATTGGGAATTTCGCGTAGCTTAAAGAAAATCTGTAATGCTTCACTCACGAGCGTCGCAGAAATACGTGGAAAATGTACATGAATAATCTCACGCATAGTCGCTTCATCTGGAAACTCAATGTAATGAAAGAAGCAACGACGTAAAAATGCATCTGGAAGTTCTTTCTCATTATTTGAAGTAATAATGACAATCGGACGCTGATCTGCTGTAATCGTTTCACCTGTTTCATACACAAAGAACGACATTTTATCCAGTTCATGTAGTAAATCGTTTGGAAACTCGATATCAGCCTTATCAATTTCATCAATCAATAAAACACAACGCTCTTCACTGGTAAATGCCTCCCAAAGCTTACCCGGCTTAATATAGTTTTTAATATCATAAACCCGATCATCACCAAGCTGACTGTCGCGTAGACGCGATACTGCATCATACTCATATAGTCCCTGCTGCGCTTTGGTGGTCGATTTAATATGCCATGTAATCAGCTTTAAACCCAGACTATCTGCAACCTGCTCTGCCAGCAAGGTTTTACCCGTACCTGGTTCACCTTTTACTAATAGCGGCTTCTGCAATGCTCTTGCTGCTTTAACCGCAAGCTTTAAGCTATCTGTTGCAATATATTGATCTGTTCCAGTGAAGTGTTGTGTTTCAACAGCCATGTTTTACCTTTATTTTTTTACTTAAATGGAAGTTGTGTCTCTGCTCTCACTATATTTTGACCACAAATAGCCAATCAATAGCCCAAGTCCTGTTACAAATAAAATCAAAGACAAATTTGACCAGATTAAAGGTTGCTCTTTGGTTAGAACACCAAAGATCAAACCAAAAATCGCAGGCGCAACACCAGCATTAACGCCTTCAGAAATGGTTGGTGTCGCCAAAATTGCAAACAATACAATCCAAGTTACACCACCAATCAACTTTGGAAGACGTTTTGCAATGCTGTACCAACACCATAAAACAAGAATAGTGCCGCCTACGTAGGCTGTGACAGCAATACTATCTTCTGGAACTGAATCCAGTGATGAAAGTAACCCGTTCCATATTGCCGCAAGTTGATCAAGCACCACGTAATCCCTCTGGTTCATCGCTTGGATTAATAAAGCCTTCTGGTGGCATCTGGATAAAAAAGCCTTTGGTTTGAAGTGAATCCAGAACATGTAAAACATTGACACGTGCAAGTTTACGCGATTGAGAAAGCTCTAAATGCATGACAAATGTGGGCTTACCAAATACAGTACGAATACCTTCTGGCACATTTTCTAAAGGATCTTGACCTTCTACATCATCATTTGGATAGTCTGGACGAGCAATATAAAGGTACATCTCATCTTTTTTACTCGATCTATAAATATCACAATGCATATTGAACACTCTCAAAACTCAAAAAAAGCATACATCAAAAATTGAACCGATACATTAGGCTTTTTTTAACGCATCAGTCCAAGAAATACTAACGGTCTATTTTCATCTGGGTAGACAGATATTTTACATCCTGTTTTAAAATCTGGATCAATGGACGTGTGAGCATTTCGTAGCGCCAGCCTAATAAGTATTCTGGCAACTCATCTTCACTGCGATGAAAGACGACATGCTGATACAGCGCATTTAACCATTTTTTACGGATGAGCACTTCTTTGGGAATTTGGGTTTGCTCAACAACCTGCTCGATGAGTTGAGTCATTTGATCAGTTACGTCTTGAGATGAATGACGAATTGGTTTTGCCATACGCAGTGGCCATTCATGCTCTTCTGGTAAGAACTTCAACAAATCCAGAATGGTTTTGCCATGCTCACGAATCACATTGGGTCTAATTTCTTTGACTTGTGATAACTGGAATGTATTTCTAGGATTTTTTTCAACCAGATCAATCATGGTTGAGTTTCTTAGAATAAAACTACGAGGCTGATTAATGGCTTTAATCAACTGCTCACGCCAGACCATTAATTGCTGCAACTGCATCAATTGACGTCTGGAATGGCGATAATTTCCTACATCTGTATACAATAAATGCTGTGGCGTATCTGTACCAATTTCTTGGGTTAAATGACGACAATCTTCAAGTACATAATCGTAAAGCTGCTTTTCTTGTAATTGATGTTTTATTTGATCTGAAAGCTTAAGCAGATAGAGCACATCATTGGCAGCATATTTCAATTGCTCATCGCTGAGTGGACGTGCAAGCCAGTCCGAACGTGTCTGATCTTTTTCAATTTCAATATCTAAAACGAGCTTTAATGCCGCCTGATAACTGACTTGTAGACCGTGCCCTAAAAAAGACAATCCTACCTGGGTATCAAATACATTTTCTAAAAATTTTTGCTGCGCATAATGATAAATCAGATCGATATCTTCACCACATGCATGAAATACATTTTGTTTTGAGGCATAGAGTTTTTGCCAGAAGATGCTCAGATCCAGTGCAGTTCCATCTAGTAAATAAACCTGGCCATTCAGGTTTATTTGAAATACACCCAATTTCGGCCATAGTGTATCGACTTTGATAAATTCAGTATCAAGTCCATAAATTGAACATTGATCCATTAACGACAAAACATCAGCAAGTTGATCTTGCTGCTGGATAAACTGAAACATGTTTTCCTGATTTAGCCACAATGAGCAATAGAGATTCTGGCATATATATACCACTTAGATCTGATGTTTTGCCAGACAAACTGTTATTAATACTTTATTTTTTAAACAAAATGACTGCAACGTTTACTTTTTAAACAAATAGTCAATTTTAATCACTTATCATTTCGCATATTTATCGAAAATTTAATCTGTTCTTTTTGATGGGTGTAACTTGTAAAAATGAAATAAACAATCCAAATTGTCTATTTCATTTTCATACGATTATGTACAGCCTGACTCAAGGTATGACTGTCTACATACTCAAGTTCGCCGCCCTGTGGAACACCCTGTGCAATACGAGTCATATGTACTGGAAGATGTTTGGTTGCTTCAAGCAAATAATGTGCTGTTGCTTGTCCTTCTACAGTTGCATTAGTCGCTAGAATAACCTCTTCAATTTCACCAGAGCTTAAGCGCTGAATCAAATAAGGAATTCCGATTTCTTCGGGACCTATTCCATCCAGTGGAGATAAATGTCCCCCTAAAACATGGTACTTACCGCGAAAGCTACCACTTTGTTCAATCGCCATGACATCGGCTGGAGATTCCACCACACATAACAAATGCTGATCTCGGTCATTGGATAGACAAATATCACAAATTTCGTTTTCAGTCAGTGAATGACAAATCTTGCATTCATGAATATGTGAAGATGCCTCATGCAGAGCATGCGCAAGGCCAAATGCACCTTCTCGATTCTTCATGAGTAAATGTAACGCCATGCGTTGAGCCGATTTCGGCCCAACGCTTGGTAAGATACGTAGTGCTTGAACCAGTTGTTCAAATCGATCACTAAACACGTTATCTTTATCCTTAAAATAAACCTGACAAGCCAGGTGGCAAACCCATACCTGAATTGGCACCTTTCATTTTTTCATCTGCCACGGCTTCTGCCTGACGCACAGCATCATTTACAGCTGCAGCAATCAAATCTTCAATCATTTCTGGTTCATCCTGAAGCAGATCAGGATTAATCTCAATACGCTTAACCACAAAGCGACCTGTCATGGTGACTTTCACTAAACCGCCGCCTGCTTCTGCCTGAACTTCAGTTTTGGCCAGCTCTTCTTTGGCCTTCTTAGCATTGGCTTCCATATCTTTTTGCATGCGCTGTGCTTGCTGCATAAGCATATTAATGTTCATCAATTTTTCTCCAAAACAACTTAACTTAATGAGTTTAAATTAAAGCCAAACCACGATCTAAGTCGCGGATAATATCTGAAATATCTTCTAAACCAACAGAAACCCGAATCAAACCTTCCTGTATGCCTGCTGCCTGTTTTGCTTCAGGTGACAATTTACCATGTGTGGTTGTTGCGGGATGGGTAATGGTCGATTTCACATCACCCAAATTACCTGTGATTGAAATAAATTGGGTATTGTCGATGACTTTCCAAGCCCCTTCGCGTCCACCTTTCACCACAAATGAGACAATACCGCCGAAACCCTGTTGCTGTTTGGTCGCGCGTTCATGACCAATATGCTGTGGTAAACCTGCGTAATACACTTTTTCAACGTTTTTGTGCTGATCTAGCCACTCTGCAAGCTGTTGGGCATTTTCACAATGCGCTTTCATTCTTAAACGTAAAGTTTCTAGACCTTTTAAGAATACCCATGCATTGAACGGACTCATTGATGGCCCAAGTGTACGTACTACACCAAAGACTTCTTCGAGTAATTTATGACTGCCTGTAACTGCTCCACCAAGTGCGCGTCCCTGACCATCAATATATTTGGTCGCCGAATACATGACTAAGTCTGCACCAAGTTTGAGTGGTTGCTGTAATGCAGGTGTACAAAAGCTGTTGTCCACCACAAGCATTGCATTGTGGGCATGAGCAATCTCTGCAAGTGCTGGAATATCCGCAATTTCAGCCAAGGGATTCGATGGAGATTCGATAAACAACATTTTGGTTTCTGGGCGCATCGCATTTTTCCATGCATCCAGATCGTTTAAATCAACAAAAGTGATATCTACAGCAAATTTGGCAACATATTTTTCAAACAAGGCCACAATTGAACCAAATACAGCACGCGAGCAAATCACATGATCGCCTGCTTTTAAAAAAGCCATGCAGACCGATAAAAGAGCGCCCATGCCTGAACTGGTCGCTACCGCACGCTCCGCACCATCCATAGCAGCCAAACGCTTTTCAAACATGGCAACCGTTGGATTGGTAAAACGAGAATAGATATTACCTGATACTTCACCTGAAAATTTTGCCGCTGCCTCAGCCGCATTTTCATAAACGAAAGATGAGGTCAAGAAAATAGGTTCAGCATGTTCACCCTCAAAACTACGGGTATGACCTGTACGAATTGCTAAAGTATCTAACTGGTATTCTAATTCATCGTTTTGGCTATGCATTGCTCTGTTCTCAGTCTAAAGACCGCTCATGTGAAAAAACTGCCAACATTTTGAGCGTGTACGGTATTTAAGGTCAAGGTAAAAGATAAAATTATCGCTTAGACTTCAATCAAACTTTTTCGGATCTTAGAAATATGCAAAGAATGGAGTCAATCAAATCACTTATCCATCATCAGCAAATCAAACTCAAACATCTTTCAGCGCGTATTTTTAATGAAAAATCACTGGTTTTATCACAAACTACTCCTTATGAAGTAATTGCTGAATTTGATCAGACCAAGATTCGTTATTATGCAGCACAACAAAGGCTTTATAAAGAACCTTTGGTCTTTGTCGCCCCGCTTGCCATTAACATGGACATTTATGATCTGTACCCTTATCGCTCGCTGATTCAATATTTTCAAGCGCAAGGTTTTGATGTTTATCTGATCGACTGGGGACGTTTGACTTATCAAGATCGACATCTCAACTTTTTGTCATTTATTAGAAAAGCCCTTCCTGAATATATTCAAGTGATTCGTACACATTCACAAAGTGATAAGATTTCTTTGCATGGCTGGAGCATGGCAGGTATTTTTGTCTTATTATACAGCGCGCTCAATCAACCGAATCATGTTAAAAATCTCATTGTGTTGGGTAGCCCAATTGATAGCTATGCATCTGGGCGAATTGGTAAACTTTATCAATTTGTGCATAAAAGCATTGCGAGTAACAAAAAACTTCAAACTCGACTTTATTCTGGTCTTCCTAAACGCCTCATTCATACACCCGGTATTCTCAATGCGTTAGGTTTCAAAATTCTTGATCCTAAAGGCTGGATAGATGGACATATTCAACTTTTGAAAAACCTTGAAAACAAAAAACTGGTGCAGGAGCACGCAACTTTAGGCCACTTTCTCAATAATATGATCGATTATCCCGCAGGCATTAATCAAGATATGTTATTTAATGTCTGGCTGCAAAATCCACTTAAACATGGTGCAATTCGCCTACAGGATCAAGTGATTGAATTAAAAAATATTCAATCTTCTTTGTTGATTGGTGCAGGTCGTAGTGATCAGCTTGTGACAGCAGATGCAGTAAAACCTTTGACGCAATTGACAAGCAGTAGTGATGTCACGTTTACTCTTATCCCTGGCGGTCACTTAGGGCTAATGTCGAGTCAAGCCAGTTCTGAAGAATTTTGGCCGATGTTTAAGCATTGGTTGGCACAACGTTCAACACAAATTCAAGGGTAGATTATGATTCAATCAGTTGCATTTATTGGCTTGGGCGCGATGGGCTATCGTATGGCATCGCATTTACCGCGGCACTTCGATACAGTTTATGTCTGGAATCGAAGTTTTGAAAAAGCCAAACAACATGCAACTGAATATGGCACACAAGCAGTTGAATTATCTCAAGCAGTTCAAGCAGACATTATTTTTTCATGTCTACCGACCAGTGCTGATGTAGCACAATTAGTTGAAAATCTTGAATTAAAACCAGGAACAATTTGGGTCGACTGTACCAGTGGTGTACCAGATTTAGCTCGTCAACTTGTGACTCAACTCAAAAATCAAGGTGTAGATTATCTTGATGCACCTGTTAGTGGTCAAACCATTGGTGCGGATAATGCAACTTTGACCGTCATGGTGGGTGGTGATTTCACAGCATTTGAACGTGCCTACCCTGCGATGCAAGCATTTGGCAAGCTGATTAAACATGTGGGTGAGTCTGGTGCTGGTTTTGCGGTAAAAGCAGTCAATAATATGTTGCTTGCGGTCAACCTCTGGTCAGTTGCCGAAGGCTTTACAACGCTTAAAGCACATGGAGTGAATCTTGGAGAAGCACTTGATTGTATTAATGCATCAAGCGGTAAAAGTGGTGTGACGGAGACCATTTTCCCTCAGCGTGTATTGAATCGTAGTTTTCCTGTTACTTTTGCACTTCCGTTACTTGCCAAAGATGCTGGTATAGCACTAGATCTCGTGCATGCGGCAAAACTTCCTGCGCCGTTGATTGCTTTAACTCAAAGTTTAATTCAGGCTGCAAATCAAACTGCTGAAGAAAATAGTGATTTTTCTGCTGCTGTGAAAATGTACGAATCGTGGAGCAAAATTACACTTGAGTAATTAATCGACATTGAATTTTTTTATAAACACCCTATATTGAGAAATAGGTCGTTACAATTAAATCGACACATAAAGAGGATACGCTCATGAATAAGCTTGCTGTTGCACTTTTTACTGGAATGATGACCTTTGCTGGTGTTTCCGTACAGGCTGCAACACCTGAACAAGAGTGTAAGAAATTACAAGATGACTATAATCTGATTTATGCATCTAAAGGTTTTTGTTTTAAAGATCCTGAAGCCAAGGCCAAATATGGCAATGACAATTGCTTTACCACCAAACCAAAATTTTCAGATAAAGAGCAGCAACGTCTTGACCAGATCAAGGATCGTCAGAAAGAATTGAATTGTAAATAAGAACTGCACTTTATAAGGAAACACAATGGCATATAACGATCAGAACATATTTGCTCGTATTCTTCGCGATGAACTGCCTGCAATTAAAGTCTATGAAGATGACCAAGTATTGGCTTTTATGGACATTATGCCTCAAGCGGATGGTCATACTTTGGTTATTCCTAAAGTTCCTGCTGAAACTTTATTGGACTTGCCACCAGAAGCAGCAGCCTACACCATTCAGATTGTGCAGAAAGTTGCAAAAGCAATTGAAACAGGTCTCGATGTCAAGGGAATCGTTTTAATGCAGCTTTCTGGTTCATCTGCTGGACAAACCGTTCCACATGTTCATTTCCACCTTATTCCAAGCTCAATCCATGAATTAGGCCGACATGCGGCCCAAATGGGTGATCAAGAAAAAATTAAGGCCTTAGCTGAAAAAATCAAAGCAGCGCTTTAAATAAAATGATGTATATCAAAGGAGCTAAGGCTCCTTTTTTATTTTTTTAAATAATAAAAATAAAGAGTTAGTTCTAAAAAATCGTATATATCGTCATTAAATTGTCATTTACTCTTCACCCATTTGTAACAAAGTTTGCAGATACTGCTTAGCAAGTTGGTGAGCTTATGTAACTTTTTGTACAAAAGTCAGCTAAAAAAAGTTAATTCGGCTTTTTGCCAGTTACAAAAAAATCTGGAGATATTTGATGAAAAAATTACTTCTTGCAGCGACTGTTGCAACACTGAGCCTAAGCGCAGCACACGCAGCTCCTACCCTTTACGGTAAGATCAATTTGACGCTTGACCAAGTAGATAACAGCGATTTTGCTGGAAATAATGTCACTGCACTAAATTCGAATGCATCCCGAATTGGTATTAAGGGCGAAGAAAAACTGACTGATAATATCTCAGTGTTATATTTAGCGGAATGGGCAATTTCAACTGATGGTTCTGGCTCTGATACAGACTTAAGTGCACGTAACCGCTACTTAGGTTTAAAATTTAAGGACATTGGCTCTCTTAAAGCAGGTAAATACGATTCATATTTCAAAAGTGCCGCTGGAAATAATCAAGATATTTTCAATGACCACACGATATTGGATATGACGTCTGTACTTCACGGTGAAGAACGTTTAAATAACGTGATTGGTTTTGAGACCGATAAAAACCTGATCATCCCTGGCTTACAGTTTAATATCATGTCACAACAAGGCGAAGATACCAAAACTGACAATACAACGCTTGGACAAGAAGGTAAGCGTAACGGCTTTGGTGATGGAATTTCTACCTCATTAAGCTATGACAACAAAGACTATGGTTTGTCTGCCGCAATTGCAGGTAACTTTGGTGTGGCTGGTAAATATAATGCCTACAGCCTTTCTGGAATCTACTCGGATGCCATTCGTGTAACAGGATCATTTGATTTTAGCAAATACGGCGTTGACGGCTTGGTGTTTGGTGCATTATGGCAAAATGCAAAACCAACTGATGATACTGTTTTAACTGTTTCAGGAACAGGAACCAGCGCGGTAACTACAACCTTTAAAGGGCTTGAAGAAGATGCATTCAGCTTAACTGCTGCGTATGTAATTCCTTCTACACCTTGGAAAATCAAAGGTGAGTATGTTGAATCGAATACCTCTGTAGATAGTCGTTCTGATCGTAAAATTTCTCAGTATGGTCTAGGTGTTGACTACAACCTCAATAAACAAGCACGTTTATATGGTGTTCTAGCTCAACAAAAACGTGACTGGTTGGCAAGTGATGATAAGAAAACTGTAGTCGGTTTAGGTATGGAATATAATTTCTAAGTAAATTCTCCATGCATAAAAAAATAAAAGGGCATCTACCCTTTTATTTTTTTAAGAATCCTGACACCAGATTTAAAACATTTTGAATATCCTGATTTGCTTCTTGAGGATTGGTTTTTTCACCTTGAGGGGTGAGTGCATTAATAATTTGCGGCAATACCGAAGAGATTGCTCCATAGACATCTTGCTTAGGAACCTGTGTCTGTTGTGCAACTTGTTCGACTTCATTTTCATCAAACAATTGCTCTACTTCTGCCGTAGATACATTGTGATCATTACTTTGTTGTGGATCTACCCAACTTTGTACCTGTGTACCCAAACCTGAATTTTTTAACTTATCTAATGCACCTTGCAAACCGCCCTGCTTTTGAATCCAAGCCAGAATAATCGGCACAACGGCAATAAGAATTGCCTGCGTGGTTCCTCCACCAGAACGATTTGTAGTATTTGAGCTTGCTGTACCTGCACCGAATTGACTTAAAACTGAACCTAAAATTCCACCTAGTCCACGGTCAGTATTTTGAGTATTTCCCTGATTTTGTGGTTGCTGATTTGCACCAAGCTGACCCAATACCGAACCTAAAATTCCACCTAATCCGCTTTGAGAAGACTGAGAACTATTACCTAAAGCCTGCTTTGCCAAAGCTTCAATTATATTGGTCAAATCCGTCATTTTATATTTTTCCTCATTTACTCACGATCAATCTATATTGAGCATAAATAAATCGAACTGACGATTCAAAATACAATTTGTGTTTTTTTGCAGGATAAAAGTGTGCTTACCAACGGAATTTGTCCCAATTTTCTGGATTTGCCCAAAATTTTGAATTAAACCAATCTGGAACATGTTTATAGGTCAAGATATTAAATTGCCACAAAGCAAAATCTGCATCATGCGACGTTTTGTCGATGAGCTGAGTAAAACCCAATGAACGTAATAATTTTTCATCTTGAAATCTCGACACAACGACAATACGTTTTGCCATCAGATCACGCAGTCTGACCAATATCTGTGCTTTTTGGACTTCTGGGAGTACAAGCATCTGTTCTGTATCTAAAACCACAAAACCAAGATCGTAACGCTGAGTAAAAGGAAGATTTAGAAACTCATTTACGTTAAAATAGTGCCACTGGATTGCGCTATTCTGGTCAATTTTTTGACCTATACAGAGTGCAGTATGTATGGGCTGTTCACTTGATAAATCGTCTAGCATAGAAGTGATGACATTCTGTTCAGCCATAACTGCAACCTTTTTAATGTGAGTTTAGATTGATGGAACTACAAGGCATTTGCCACAAAATGCACGCAGCCCTCAAAGAGGATAGTGTAACTGATCAGCAAGCAAGCAAGGCAAATGTTGAATATAAATTTATACTAGACCGTTCAGAAATTGATCTTCCATTTTTACCTGGCCAAGAATTGGAGATCGAATGGACTGGCAATATTTATTGTACGTCTTGCGGTGCCAAAACACCAAAATCCTATGCACAAGGTCACTGTTTTAAGTGCTTTAAAACCAAAGCCGAATGCGACTTATGCATTATGAAGCCAGAAACCTGTCATTATCATCTTGGTACTTGTCGTGAAGACGAGTTTGCACATAACGTGTGTTTTCAGCCACATATTGTGTACTTAGCCAATTCAAGTGCTTTAAAAGTAGGTATTACGCGTGTCAATCATATGCCTACACGCTGGTTAGATCAGGGTGCAACACAAGCCTTACCTATTTTAAAAGTGGGATCACGTCGCTTATCTGGACAGCTCGAAACACTCTTTGGTACTCAAGTGGCAGATAAAACGGATTGGCGCAAATTACTCAAAGGCGAGGCTGAGCCACTGGATTTAATTCAACAGCGCGATCAAATCATTGAAGAGTTTGCGCCAAAAATTCAAGCAATACGTGAAGAATTCGGACAAAATCTTGAATTCAATGAATCTGTCGAGTTTCTTGAAAAAGAACAACCACGCGAGTTTGTCTATCCAGTCGATCAATATCCTGAAAAAATAAAATCGCTGAACCTTGATAAAACACCTAAGATTCGAGGTGTTTTACACGGTATTAAAGGTCAGTATTTAATCTTTGATATTGGGGTGATTAACGTTCGAAAATATTCTGGTTATCAACTTATTCTTCGCACTTAATCAGAATCTAAATGGAGCATGATTGCTCCATTCTTTATTGAATTAAGGTCATAATTGCTTGCACAGGATCTTCAGTATTTCCAGAAATAAGCTGTTTATGCATACTAAAATGCTGCATCATCTGAATTTTTGCTGTTTCATTATTCATAAGCTTTTCAATCTCATGCGCCAAACGCTCTGGATTGGCATCTTTCTGAATGAGTTCTTCAATCACCTTTTTGCCTGCAATAATATTCGGCAGTGAATAATATTGAATTTTGACCAATAATTTTGCAATGATATAAGTTAAGGTATTTAATTTATAAAAAGACACCATAGGACGATGCAATAACATCGCTTCGAGTGTTGCAGTGCCCGATGCTAAAGCCACAATATCACTGGCATTCATCACCTGCCGTCCAATTTTTGATTCTTGATCCTGATTTTCCAAAACATGTAACTTCTGGGCATATTGGGGGGCAATTGACTGAATTCCATCCTGAATTTGTTTTTTTCTGACGTCACTAATCGCTGGAATCAAATATTCAACATCAGGATATTTTTTCAATAGTATTTCTGCACTACCCAATAACATAGGTAGTAAACGCTCTACCTCACCTTTGCGGCTTCCCGGTAACAATGCAATATACGTTTTTTCTGGATTTAAGCCTAGCGCTTGCTTTGCTTCAACCAGTGAATTATTCAGCGGCAAAAGTTTAGCAAGTGGGTGCCCCACAAAAGCAGCCCGCACTGAATGCTGTTCATAAAAATTCTTTTCAAATGGAAATAGACATAAGACCAGATCAATCGTTGCCTTAATGCCTTTGACACGCCCTTGTCGCCATGCCCAAACAGATGGACTCACATATTGTACCGTTCTAATCGGTAAGTTTTTTTCTTTTAATGACTTAGATAAACGTAAATTAAAATCAGGTGCATCTATTCCAACAAAAACATCGACAGGATGTTCACGCCATCTTTGCACCAAACCATCACGGACTGCAAATAGCTTTTTGATATCTTTTAATACCTCAACAATTCCCATCACAGACAATGTTTCCATGGGATAAAAGCTATTAAATCCTTCTGCAATCATTTGAGGCCCGCCTATTCCCTCAAATTCGGCGTCGATCCCCTGCTCACGAAAACTACGCATCAGTTGTACACCAAGCGTGTCTCCTGAGACTTCACCCACAACGATTCCGATTTTAAGTTTGTGTGTAGACAAGTGGCAGGTTCCATACAATTCAATAAACCTAAGATATTAGCATAGTGCTTTCATCACTTTAAAACTTCTCATTTCATGTCTTGTATTTTCAAGCAAAATTTAAAATCACATTCGAATATCCATTTAACATTTGAATTAACAATCATAGTTTTTATTGTGGTTTACATTACTTAATAATAAAATAAATGATAACTATTTACATTAACATTTATATCATGTCCCTTAATCCTCCATCATTTTTGAAATTGTCTCTGGTTACCTTAGCAATTTTGCAAGTTCAGCTTGCACAAGCACAAGACACCACTCTACCTGTTATTCAACTTCAAGCTGAAGATAGTGAGGGGCAAAGTTCTGAAAAGACTAGATCCTATATTATTAAAAAAAGCAGTAGTGCAACCAAGCTGAATATTGATGCAAAAGAAACTCCACAAACGGTGAATGTTGTCACTCGCCAGCAAATGGATGACTTCAATTTAAACTCTACACGTAAAGTTCTTGAAAATACTCCTGGTGTCACAGTTTCAAATCAAGAAACTGAACGTACAACCTATATGTCTCGTGGCTTTGAAATATCAAACATTCTCACTGATGGCGTTGGCTTTCCACTTTCCAACTATAATTATAACAACACCAATCCAGATACTTATTTTTACGATCGAGTCGAAGTGATTAAAGGTGCTGATGCGCTTACGAACGCTTTCGGAGACCCAAGTGCCACCATTAATAATATTCGAAAACGTCCAACTAAAGAATTTCAAGCGAATGCTGGCATCAGTTATGGTTCATGGAACACTCAACGTTATGAAGCAGATGTATCTGGTGCTTTAACCCAAGATGGTCGTGTTCGTGGCCGAATGATGGGCTTTGAGCAAACGGGTGACTCTTATCTAGATCATTATTCATCAGAAAAAAATGGCTTTGCTGGTATTTTGGATGCCGATTTAACCGATACTACGACACTAACAGTGGGCTATAGCGAACAGCAGAATAATCCGAATGCAAATAACTGGGGTGCTTTACCGCTTTTAGATAATAATGGTCATCAAATTTCCTATAGCCGTTCATACAACCCAAATCCAGACTGGACACACTGGGATCATAAAACTCAAGAAGCATTTGCAGAACTCAAACAAAAACTTGGCGAAAAATGGACAGCCAAACTGACTTACAATTACACCAATACACAACATGACAGTAGATTACTCTACTATTACGGGAGCCCAACAGCACAAGGTAGCGATGTATCTTTAACGGCATGGGGGGGCCAAGAAAGAAACGAACAAAAGTTACTTAATTTTGACTTGCAAGGGAGTTATGCACTTTTTGGCCAGGAGCATGAAGCTGCTCTGGGCTATAGCCATATTAAAAATAAACAGCATGATCTGCAATCCAGTGGCTATATAAACGATAGCAATGTCGTTGATAAATACAATGACAAAGATGAATTTCTCGGTCAATTTACTACCAATTGGACAAGCTGGACACCTCAATCTGTGACATGGTCAGATTTTTCCGAAGCTGCAAATTACACACAGAGAATTGATTCATTTTACGCTGCCACCCGCCTACACCTCACAAATGATTTAAAATTGATTATAGGCGGTAATTATGTACAAGCTGAAAGTAATGGCTATAGTTACGGCTCAAACATGTCTTATGATAAAGACAAGTTTTCTCCATATGCAGGGATCACCTACAATTTTACCCCCGAATATACAGGATATGCGAGCTACACCTCTATTTTTAGACCGCAAACAGGAATTGATCAAACCACTAATCAGGCTTTGAAAGCTGTTGAAGGAAAAAGCTACGAAGTTGGTATGAAGAGCTCTTGGCTGGATAATAAGCTAATAGGAACGCTGGCAGTCTTTAAAACCGAGCAAAATAATTATCAATTAAGAAGCTCAGATGGAAACCCACTTAATCGCAAAGTTTTGACCAGTGATTTAGATTCACAAGGTGTTGAAGTTGGCTTGGCAGGTCAGCTTACAGATCATGTCAATCTTGCATTTGGTTACGCACAGTTTAGTATTAAAGACAAAAAGAATGGTGGTGAAGCTCGTACCTATAATCCATCTCAAACGTTGAATTTACTGGCGACTTATACAGTTCCTACCCTACCGAAGCTGAAAGTTGGAGCAGGTTTACGCTGGCAAAATGCGATTAAGCTTTATGATGTGAGTTTAGGAAATTCTAATCTGATTAAACAAGATGCTTATGGTTTGGTAGATATCATGGCAAGTTATGAGATTAACAATCATCTAAGTGTTCAAGTTAATGGGAATAATATAACGGACAAAAAATATTTAAATAGCTTTCCAGATGGTCAAGCTTTTTACGGCGAACCCGCCAATTACACTGTTGCAGTGAAGTTTAAATATTAGTTAACAAAGCCAATTCTCCATCCCGAGAATTGGCTTTAATTTTTTATCAGTTGAACATCATATGAGCAAAACACATTCACTGACGTATACCTACAGGCTCACAGTGTTTTATCGCTTCGTGATCGCATTTATTGTCGGTTTTATCTGTACGATCTTTTTCAGTATTACGTTGAGTTATCTTTTCGCTATGGCATTGCCCAAAGCAGAAGCCATTTATCTGTCTGCTTTTTGCTCTATATTATTTTACGCTTTTTTTGTAATCATGATGTTTTGCATACAGTCTTTGGTTAGGCTCACACTCTACAGTACTGCACTGTGTTTGATCTTTTTCTTGCTTTCAATCGGATTGGGATAATCAATGCATAAGAATGTTCGCCAATCTATGGCATGGTTACATTCATGGACAGGTCTATTACTTGGCTGGCTGCTATTTGCTATTTTTATCATGGGCACAGCATCTTATTACCGTCATGAAATCAGCTTATGGATGCAGCCACAACTGGCTCAGTATCAAGTTCAGCAAGAAAGCTCGATCAAGACAGCTTATCAATATTTACAGCAACACGCTCCTGATGCGAAATCTTGGTATATTGGTGTGGCATCAGAGCAGTCTCCTGTAACTAATATTTATTGGCAGAAAAAACAAGGCGGTTATGAAAGTAAAACGCTAGATGCCAATACAGGACAAGAACTCAGTTTATCTGCCACGCTTGGAGGTGACTTCTTTTATGCGTTTCATTACCAACTGTTTGGTTTACCTGTAATGATTGGACGAGTCATCGTCTGTCTTGCTGCATTTATCATGCTAATTGCTTTAATCTCGGGAATTATTACACACAAGAAAATTTTTACAGATTTCTTCACTTTGCGTACTTTTAAATCACAGCGTTCATGGCTTGATTTTCATAATGTTTCATCTGTAATCGCGTTGCCCTTTTTCTTGATGATTACTTTTACTGGACTTGCGATTTTCTTTTATATTTATTTGCCTTGGGGCATGAAAAAACTTTATCCAGAAGACCCTTTTCAGTATTTCAAAGAAATCCGTACCAATGTAGTTGAGATACAACGTCCGCCTCAGCCCATGCAAAATATAAGCTTAGAAACCTTATTTGTAAAAGCACAGTCGCAATGGGGACATCAAGCGATTGACTCGATCACAGCCGATAATCCCAATACGGATCAGGCACGAATCACGATTACTCAAGCGCAAGATCACTCAATTACTGGCAATAAACCTCAAATCACATTTGATGCAACCCATGGCAAAGTTTTGTCAGCTATACGAAATGAAAGTGCTATCGCCACATTAAGTTTTGGTGTCTATGGTTTACATATGGCAAATTTTGCTCAGCCTCTACTGCGACTTGCCTTTTTCTTTTCTGGTATCTTAGGCTGCCTGATGATTTCTTCCGGCTTATTACTTTGGAGCTTAAAACGTCAAATTCAGAATAAAATACGTAAGTTCCATTTTGGACATTATCTTGTTGATCGTTTGAATGTGGCAACATTTGTGGGTTTACCCATTGCAATGACCAGCTATTTACTGGCAAATCGATTGATAAAACTAGAAGCGAATATGCCAAACTATGAAGTTTATACTTTTTTTATGGTATGGCTATCCACGTTCATAATCGCAATATTGACTCCCAAAGTATGGTTATGGCGTTCACAATTAGGAATCTTCATTGGACTTGGAATTGGACTGCCTTGTTTCAATCTGTTTTATCTCATTCGATATGATTTCATTCATCAAATCTCAGATTACTGGACTTTTTTTCGAGTAGATCTATTTTTTATTCTGTTTGCAGGATTTGCATATTTTATCTTGAAAAATATTCATCCTATCCAAATTAAAGCAAAAGAGAAATTGGAAAAGAAGTTAAAGCTCAATGAAAATGTCGAGGTAAATGCCTCATGATACAGCTTCTCGCCTTCATACTTACTTTAAATGGCATGCATATACTTTATCGGTTAAGCGATAAACAACTGGAAAAAACCAAGAAAAGTAACTGGGTCTGGTTAACCCAGCATATAAAGTTAGCCAAATTATCGTGTTTTGTGAGTTTGTTTGTAGCTGGACTTTTATTAATGGCACAATACGGCAACTCAATTGGCTTTATCAGTTGGTGGATCTTCGCAACACCACTTATATTTGGTTTGATCCTTTGGATAAATGATGTCACAAGCAAACCTGAACCTAAAAGAAAACCAAGGCAAAATATTTAAATGAATAGAATTTAAGACTTCTTTAGCTTTTTTTTGCATAAGCAAATCACTATTCATCACAACCATTTATCTCAAAAAGTCATAAGATATGCAGGTTTTGTGTATTTGGCTGATTTGATAAATGTTTGGTCCTCTTGAATTTATATTGGCTGGTGTTCTGGTTGGTTTCTGCGTGGGTATTACAGGTGTGGGTGGTGGTTCTCTGATGACCCCAATTCTAATCAGTTTATTTAGAATTGAACCCCATATTGCCATCGGAACAGACTTACTTTATGCCGCAATTTCCAAATTTTGTGGTTCAATGGTGCATGCCAAAAAACTTAATATTGTTTGGCCAATTGTCATCTGGCTTGCCATCGGAAGTATACCTGCGTCTTTTGCCACATCTTGGGTGCTTGAGCACTATTTATCTCAGTCCACACACTATAAGGCAGTGCTTACAACCGTACTGGGCTTCATGCTGACTTTGACGGGTGTATCTATTATTTTTCGTTCACGCATCGAAAAATTCTTTATGAAATTTCGTAAAGCCAATTCACAAGTTGAAACTGTAGACATTAATTCAAAAAATAAACGCCTTTATATCGTGATTATGGGTATTGTGCTTGGCATATTTGTGACTTTGTCTTCCGTTGGTGCTGGCGCATTTGGCATCATGGCACTTATTATCATGTTTCCAAATCTTCCAATGATTCGAATTATTGGCTCAGATGTTGTGCATGCCGTATTGCTTACCTCTGTTGCGGGTCTAAGCCATATGAGTGCGGGAAATGTAGACTTTACACTTCTAATGTGGTTACTGATTGGTTCAATTCCAGCCATCATTATTGGTACGCTTATTAGTTCAAAAATGCCAGAAAAACTGATTCGTAAAATCCTGGGTGTGACACTCTTTGCACTGGGCATCAATTTTATGGTACATCCTGTCAAGGCAAAACCTGTAGAAAAACCCACGATTGTAGAGCAACATCAAACCACAAATACTACTAAAAATTAAGCGATATAACGGGTTAATCGATCTTTTTAAATGATTAATCCGTCTTAAATATGCGTTGCTGAATATGGTTTCGTGGTATATTCAGTAAACAGAAAACTAGTATGATCCAATCAGTGACAGCAATGAATACTTTACAGTCCAATCCAGTTTCACAGCCAGATATCGATGATGTTAACATCAAAAGCATCCAGCCTCTTGTTACGCCTGCCGAGTTAAAAGCAGAGCTTCCACTGACAGAAAGTGCTTATCAAACCGTACTCCACGGTCGTGAAACCATTCGCAACATTCTTGATGGTACAGACAAACGTATTTTTGTTGTCATTGGGCCATGCTCTATTCACGACCCTAAAGCAGCGCATGAATACGCAACACGCTTAAAAGTACTCAGCGAAAAAGTAAAAGACAGTTTGTATATTGTGATGCGTGTTTATTTTGAAAAACCACGTACAACAGTAGGCTGGAAAGGTTTGATTAATGATCCTGATATGAATGACTCATTCAATATTGAAAAAGGTCTGCGTATTGGACGTAAATTACTCCTTGAACTAAACGAACAAGGTCTACCTTGTGCTACAGAAGCGCTTGATCCAAACTCTCCTCAGTATTATCAAGATCTGATTTCATGGTCGGCTATTGGCGCTCGTACCACTGAAAGTCAGACACATCGTGAGATGTCATCTGGATTATCATCACCAGTTGGCTTTAAAAACGGAACAGATGGTGGGCTTACAGTCGCAACAAATGCGATGCAATCTGTCAAACACGGTCACAGCTTTTTAGGTTTGAATGAAGCTGGTCAGGTTTCTGTCATTCATACCAGTGGGAATCCATATGCACACGTTGTATTACGTGGCGGTAACGGAAAGCCAAACTATGATGCAGGGTCAGTCGCAGAAGCTGAAAATGCACTGGCAAAAGCAAAAGTCAGCACTAAAATCATGATTGATGCCAGCCATGCCAATTCAAATAAAGACCCATACTTACAGCCACTTGTACTCAAAAATGTAACCGAGCAAATCATCGACGGTAATAAGTCAATAGTGGGTGTCATGGTTGAAAGTCACCTCAAAGGCGGACGTCAGGATATTCCTGAAAACCTATGTGATCTTGAATACGGCAAGTCTGTTACCGATGGCTGTATTGATTGGGAAACCACAGAAAATGTTTTGCTTGAAATGCATGAAGCACTCAAAGATGTTTTAGCTCAGCGTTAATAACCACTTTCAATTTAAAAAGCTCTCATTTGAGAGCTTTTTTATACAATGGATAAAATTAATCCACTGGATAGACAATTTTAACCATTTTAATCCGATTACCATCCATCTCGATAACTTCAAAATAGATATCTTCATGAAAAACAGAAGTACCGATCTTCACCTCAGCATTGGTCTTATCCATAATTAAACCTGCCACACTGATGTAATCAGCATGATCTGACATCAATTCAATCATGCCAAGTTCTAGTTCAAGCTGATACAAATCTAAAAGCCCATTGGCATGCCAAGTACGCTCCCCCACTTTAACCAAATCCATTTGCTCATCGGCGTCTGGAAACTCGCCAGCAATTGCCTCAAAAACATCAAGTGGAGAAATTAAACCCTGTACCACACCAAATTCATCACTGACCAGCACCAAAGAGCCTTTCGAAGAACGTAAAGTATTAATGGCATCAATCACCTTCATCTTTTCAAAGATAAAAATAGGCCGCTGCCGTTTCAATACTCCAGACAACTCATCAGGATGATCCAATGCATCAATCAGATCTTTTGCTCTGGCAATGGTGATTACTTTATCAAGACTGCCTCGGCATACAGGAAACAAACTATGTGGAACAGCGAGTACTTGCTGACGAATAGTTTCTGGATCTTGTTCTATATTTACCCATGAAATCTGCGTTCTAGGTGTCATAATTGAAGCAACAGAACGTTCCGCAAGCGTTAGGACACCACCAATCATATAGCGCTCTTCAGCAACAAATAATCCATCTGATTCTTTTTGATCAACTGGACTACGAATCTCGTCTTTTTCACCAATCAATTTAAAAATTGCATTTGCGGTACGATGTCTCAGTGGAATTTTAGCCTGATGCTTTGCCACATTGCGCTGCGAAAACTGGTTAAATGCTTCAATCAAGATTGCGACACCGATACCTGAGTAAATATAACCTTTTGGTATATGGAATCCAAAACCTTCGGCAATGAGGCTAATCCCGATAAGTAACAGAAAGCTCAGACATAAAATCACCACAGTGGGATGACGATTCACGAAAGCAGTTAAGGGTTTAGATGCAATCAGCATCACCATGACTGCAATTACAACTGCGGTCATCATGACATATATATTGTCTACCATACCAATTGCAGTAATCACCGAATCCAAAGAAAAAACGGCATCTAATACAATGATCTGGGTTACAACTGCCCAAAAGCTGGCATAAGCGACTGATGAATTGGTCTTGATCTCAGGCTGGCCTTCCAGCTTTTCATGTAATTCAGTCACAGCCTTATAGACAAGAAACAAACCACCAAAGAGCAAAATAAGATCGCGTCCCGAGAAACTATAATCGGCAACTTGTATAAGTGGTTTGGTGAGTGTTACAAGCCATGAAATCACAGATAAAAGCGCTAGACGCATGACAAGTGCTAGAGACAATCCAATAATTCGCGCTTTATCGCGCTGTTCTGGTGGAAGTTTGTCAGCCAAAATAGCAATAAATACCAGATTATCAATGCCTAGTACAATTTCTAAAACAATTAAAGTGAGTAAACCTACCCATATTCCGGGATCTAAAAGAAATTCCATCTTTAGATCTCCTTATTATTTTGAACAAGTGAGCAACAAAACAACCTACACGGCGATGGATCCATACGGATAACCTCTTTTATCTAAATACGTGGTTTTATTATGCATAAATTTTCAAATTATTTTTTATCTTTTTGTATTTCTAAAAACTTATCATTTTGATTCTATAGATAAAATCAATTTGAGTGAACTACAATGTCTATTAAAGCAGCATCAATACTATTCTGGAACATTTATAGGCCGTAAAGCTAAACATTTTGATATTGTGTTTATAACTATCTAACCTACCAAAATAGTATTTGAATCATAATTTTTCATTTTTTCATTTGCTAGATAATAGATAGTACTTCATATAGTTTCCAGAAAGTCTCTTAAAGCTGCATCCATTCAATAAATCCAAATATACAAAATATATAAATTCTCATAATATAAAAAATAAATGTATATTTTTATGTTTAAGTCATATTTGGTTAAATTAGCCTTAAAATAGAATTAAAAAATAAAAAAAGGATTAAATTTTATTTATTTAAAAAAACAATTGATTAATATTACAAATTTAAAATAAAATTAACACAATCCCATACAATTATAATGGTTTTGGACTGATTTTATGACAAAGAAATATTCCCGTTTTTTACCTTCTGAAAAATCATTTAATATTGATAATTTTCCCTATTACTGGGTCACTCAAGTACATTCACAGTATGTACATAACATCGATAATGTTTTAAAAAGATATGGTTTAGACAATTCAAGACGCCGTATTTTACTCGCACTCAATATTAAACAAAATGCCAGCGTTTCAGAGTTATCTGAGATGATTATCTCAAAAATGTCGACAACTACGAAGATTGTTTATCGTTTGAAAGATGAAGGCTTTGTTAATACTTACTCATGTGAAAATGATGCTCGGATTACACGTGTAAATCTTACAGAGCAAGGCAAAGAGATGATACACAAAATCAATAGCTTAACGGGTGCTGTGTTAGAACAGTCTTTTGAAGGACTTACCCCGTTGCAAATTGAAAAAATGATTGATGGACTTAAGATTATTTTTAAAAATTTATCATCTTAATCAAAGATATTTAGTTGTGGAGTTTGTTTAGTTATCACTTTTTTAGGTACAAAAGCACATTCAAACTCTTCTACTGGAAAACCTTCAACAAATTTCTGAATATCTGGATTTTTTAAACTTAACCATTCGTCCAAATGCTCATGCGGAATCACGATCACAGAGCGCTTAATATCGCCAGGCTCATGAAACTCTCTCATCATGGGATGATCAATCGCATCCATTGTAATCATACTGGCAGAACGAACGATTTTGTCATCTATCTTACAAATCTCATATAACGCGGCAATATAGAATGCTTGATGATCTTTCCTGCGTACACACCAGCGTTGCGGCTTGCCATCAATATACTTAGCCTCATAAAACTCTGTTACGGGTATAACTCCAAATTGGCACTTACGCATTGAATCATAAAAGCTCGCTTTTTGTAGCAGTGTCTCATTTCTAGCATTATAAGTTTTTTTTGCAATATCTAAGTCTGTTGCCCATTTTGGAACTAGACCAAACATTACCTCACGCCACTCTAAGCCAGAATTTGATTTGAATAATAATGGCAACTTATAGCCTGGATAAACTTCATCCATATAATCAAAGGTGATTGCAGGCAAATTGAGCTGCTTTAGCTGATCTAAAGTCAATGGTTTAAAATTAGCACACATATCAATCATTATACCTAAAAGTCAATATCAATAAATCTATAATTAGCTTATAAATACTATAATATTTTATCAGCTCTGAACTTTAATGTATATTTTATTATATATACATTTACGACTTTAATATTTCATTTTTTTAATATCTCTCTAAATTTGAAAAATTTTCTATATAAAATATAAAGTACTATGAATATTAAAAGAATATAAAACGTTTAACAAACATCCTAAAATTAAAAATTTAATATAATAAATTAAGATATTTATTATTATAGATTCTATTGTCCATTAAATTCTTCCTAATTCATTTAGCGCATAAAAAAACCGCAATCTAGACTGCGGTTTTTTTGAAATTACGAGTTAGTCTCCCGTATATCCTTTTAACTTCAAACGTGCCGCATGTAATAATGGCTCAGTATAACCCGATGGTTGTTCACCGCCCTTAAAGATGAGATCAGATGCTGCCTGAAACGCAATCCCATCAAAACCAGGAGACATCGGGGTATATGCTGGATCATTGGCATTTTGCTCATCAACAATTTTGGCCATACGTTTTAGCACTTCCTCAACCTGCTCTTTGCTTACGATACCGTGACGTAACCAGTTTGCTACATGCTGAGAAGAAATACGCAGTGTCGCACGGTCTTCCATGAGTCCGACATCATTAATATCTGGTACTTTTGAACAACCCACACCTAGATCAACCCAACGCACCACGTAACCCAAAATCCCTTGGCAGTTATTTTCCAGCTCTTTGGTAATTTCTTCAGCAGACCAGTTGGTATCAGCAGCCAAAGGAGGTGTTAACAGATCATCTAGTGACAGTGCTTGTGTACTGAGCAATTCTTGCTGGCGCTCTGCAACATTGCATTGGTGATAATGAATTGCGTGAATTACAGCACCAGATGGAGATGGTACCCATGCACATGATGCACCCGCTTCTGGATGTTCAATCTTGGTTTTATACATATCAAGCAACATATCAGGTTTAGGCCACATACCTTTACCAATTTGCGCTTTACCACGTAAACCCGTTTGCAGTCCAATCATTACGTTGCGATTTTCGTAAGCTGGGAACCATTTTTGACCTTTAATCTCACCTTTACACACAAATGGACCAGCTTCCATAAAGGTATGAATTTCATCACCTGTACGATCCATAAATCCTGTATTAATAAAGATGGTGCGATCTTTTGCCTGAGCAATACAGTTTTTCAAATTGACAGAAGTACGACGCTCTTCATCCATAATGCCGACTTTGAGTGATTTCTCTGGTAAGCCCAGTGCTTTTTCTACACGTTCAAATAACTCGACAGTAAATGCTACTTCTTCTGGTCCATGCATTTTTGGTTTAACAATATACATCGAACCTTTACGAGAGTTTTTAACTTCATTTTTGCCAGTAATATCTACAATTGAAAGCAATGACGTAACCAGCGCGTCCATAATACCTTCGTAGATTTCTTCACCGTCGACTAAAATTGCAGGATTAGTCATTAAATGCCCAACATTACGTAGTAGCATCAATGAACGACCGTGCAAGGTCGTGGTTCCACCAATCAGATTTTTACAGGTACGATCCTGACTTAGTTTGCGAGTAACGGTTTTACCATTTTTCTCAATCGACTCTTCAAGAGTTCCCTGCATCAATCCAAGCCAGTTACGATACCCTTCAACTTTTTCTTCTGCATCTACCGCTGCAACAGAATCTTCAAGATCTTGAATTGTCGTGATTGCAGCTTCAAGTACTAAGTCTTTTACACTTGCTGGATCTGTCTTGCCAATTGGACTATTAGCATCAATTTCAATAATGACATGAAGACCATTGTGTTTAAGCACGATTTCAGAAGGTGCGCTGTCTTCGCCGTTATAACCGACAAATAATGCTTCATGTGCCAATGAGGTTTTTTCACCATTATCTAATGTGATAACCAGTGCATTTTGTTCAACTGAATATTGAACAGCATTTTTATGCGACCCTTGAGCCAATGGAAAAGTTTCATCTAAAAAGTTTTTAGCAAATGCAATAACTTTGGCACCACGTACAGGATTATATCCCTTGCCTTTTTCAGCACCACCATCTTCTGGAATAACATCGAAGCCGTATAATGCGTCATAGAGTGATCCCCAACGTGCATTTGCTGCATTCAGTGAATAACGTGCATTGCGTACAGGTACAACCAATTGTGGCCCTGCAAGTAATGCAATTTCTTCATCTACATTTTGTGTAGTGATTTGAAAATCTTCTACTTCTGGTAATAAGTAGCCAATTTCTTTAAGGAAAGCTTTGTAAGCTTCTAATTCAAATGTATTGTTACGATGCCATTCATCAATTTTAGCCTGTAACTCATCACGCTTCGCAAGCAGTGCCTTGTTTTTAGGGCTAAGATCGACAACGACTTGCTCAAAGTTTTTCCAGTAAGTTTCACTGTCCAAACCAGAAGCAGATAAAGCTTCATTCTCAATAAAATCGTAAAGTTCTTTAGCAATCGCTAACTTGCCTTTTTGAATACGTGCAGTCATTGTCTTTCCTGATATTGCTACTTTTTATACAAGAGATTCTAGTATAACCATTTATACCATCCTGAATAGTAGAATCACTTTGTGAAATAACAAACATTTCACAATGAAATCATATTAAAAGCTCCTACTACTTTTTCATATGAATCTACGTCAAGATTTGAACTCAATTCTAAGTGTATAAAGTTTTATAAATGTCGAAATTAGACCTAAGTCAGTCTTATTAACAAACATTCTCTGCATACAAGCTCTAGTTATATCAAAATCTATAAATTATGAAATACATTTGCAAAATAAATTTTATTCTTATTTTTATATAATAAAGGCGTTCAGAATGAACGCCTTACACATCTTTATGAGTTATTTTCGGAATTGATATGGCGGTGTTCAGAGTGCAAATATTCATCAGATTGCATTTCGAGCAATCGTGAACGTGTACGTTCAATCTCAAAAGCCAGTTTTTCACCCTCGTAAATCTCAATAATTGAATCTTGCGAAGTGAGTAGCAGCTTAACACCACGATCATAAAATTCATCAACAAGATAAATAAAACGACGTGTTCCTTCAGATAAATAATCCGTTAAATGGGGAACATTACTGACCAGTACCGTGTTGTAAATATTCGCAATTTCAATGAAATCGGCAGGACTACGTGGCTTCAAGCATAGCTCAGAAAACTCACACCATAATACATCCTCAGTATGCCCCAAAGTTTCAACAACACGATTATTAATCGTAATGGGTTGTTGAGAAACGATCTGTGAACGAGTAATCGCACTAAAACGTTGTGACATCCAGATCTTAGCATCGTCAGTCAAAGGATGTTTAAAGAGCTGTGCCTGTTTCAATACGCGTAATCGATAATCTACCCCTGCATCGACGTTCAGAATTGTACAATTTTTCTGTACCAATTCAATGGTAGGTAAAAAACGATCACGATGTATCCCGTTTTTATACAATCCGTCTGGTGCAATATTTGAAGTGGCAACCAATGTAACACCACGATTAAACAGTTTTTGAAATAAATCACTCAGAATCATGGCATCAGTGACGTTAGATACAAAAAACTCATCAAAGCAGATAATAACCGCGTCTTTATAAATTTGATCTGCAACTAAATCCAGCGGGTTACGCTGACCAGAAAGTTTATTGAGCTCACGATGCACATGTTGCATGAAATGATGGAAGTGCATCCGTGTCTTACGGCGAAATGGAATGGAATCATAAAACTGATCCATTAACCAGGTTTTACCACGACCTACGCCTCCCCACATGTACACACCTTTTGGTGAAGTCTGACGTCGGAAACGCCGAAATGCTTTTTTTGAGGCTTTATAACGACTTAATAACTCTTGCCAAACTCGCTCTAACTCCTGAACTGCTTGGGCCTGAGCTTCATCTGGCATGAACTGTCCCGACGCTAAAGCTTGTGCATAACGTTCTGCTGGGGAAGATGGCGTAAAGGCCGTATTATGAGAAGAGCTGGTATTTGACATATCTTTCTAATGCTATCTGGGTCTGTTAAAAGTATATTGGATATTGGTTCTATACATATAGAACTTTGGATGCATACCAAGAGTAATTTTTATCGGCCATACTGTCTAGGACTCTGGCCAAACCATCGTTTAAAAGCATGATTGAAAGCTGCTGGTTCAGAATAACCGAGTAACTCTGCAATCATTTCTATCGAATATTCTTTGTATTCCATTAATTCTAATGCCTTGTGTTTAATAAGTTGTTCACGAATTTTCTTATAACTGGTGTCAAACTGCTGTAGCTGATGTCTTAACGTGCGCTCAGGAATATTTAAGGCATATGCTGTTTCTGCCATTGTTGGCATTACACCCTGTTGCAATTCAAGATAATCACGTACCTGTTGCACAATAATAGGCATTTTGATGTCTTCTGCATTTAAGCGATCAACTTCCAATTGACATTTCGCTTCGTATACTCGATGCGTAATAATATCTGAAGATGGAATCTTAACATCAAGTAGATCTACATTTAGACTAAACGTTGCTACGTTATTACCAAAATGGAGATTCTGTCCATAGTATTGATAATATTGCTGTAAAACATCTTCCTGTTTTGGCATTTCAAATGGCAATTCCACCCTAATCTCAGGTGCAATTAAACCCATCATTTTATAGATGTCTTGAATAAATTTATATGTTCCAGAAACTTCACATTGTGCTCGTAACAATCCAATTGAAGACTGTAGATCGACAGGTCGATAAACTAAATTTGTTTTTGATGGTGTGGTGTGTAAATCTAACTCACCTGATAAATGCGTAAGTTTCTGATATTTGATCCCTTTATAAATTGCAGTCTGAATACTATCACTGGTCACCAGCAGCATGAGCAACGGACCATAACCAGCAAGTGCATAATGTTGCCCAATAAATAGTCCTTTTTCTGGATCAACATCTTTCCCAATAATATACTGGATATCCCATTCAAGACTATCGTGAATAATTGAACTTGGATCTAGAGCATCAAGTCGTATACCAATAGATGCTAAGCGATCATCTACATCAATACCTGCATTACGCATACCTTGTATCAGATACATCAGTCCAAGTATTGATCGTTTCATTATTTCAACTATATTAACATTACCAATATGTTGTACTATAAATATAAAATAATTTTAATTGCCGATTCTATCAATTTTCACGGCATTGCAATCATATTATTCTCGCTCTGAACGCTCTAGGATATTGATTAACTTTTCATCGAGAGTGAATATAATGCAACAAGCCACAATAAATGCGACTCAAACAACTAAAATTGCGATTATTGGTGCTGGTTTTGGTGGCTTAGCCATGGCAATCCGCCTATTACAACATCATATTCGGGATTTTGTAATTTTTGAAAAAGCCCAAGATATTGGGGGAACATGGCGAGAAAACCAATATCCTGGTGCAGCCTGTGACGTACAGTCGCATATGTATTCACTTTCTTTTGCGCCAAAAACCAACTGGTCAAAACGTTATGCCGAAGCAGGCGAAATTTTTTCTTATATTCAGGATATTTCTGAACAGTTTCAGCTACGTCAGTATTGCAAATTTGAACACGAAGTAACGCGAGCCGAATATGATGAACAAAATTTTATTTGGAATTTAGAATTTAAAAATCATCCAGCTGTGCAGGCACAATTTGTAATTTTCGCTTCTGGACCACTGCATGTTCCTCAGATTCCACATATTAAAGGCATCGAAAATTTTAAAGGAAAAGTTTTTCATTCATCTCAATGGGATCATGGCTACGACCTAAGCAATAAAGTGGTCGCTTCAATTGGTACAGGAGGAAGTGCAATTCAGTACATTCCAGAAATTGCACAACAAGTTAAGCAATTGTATGTACTGCAACGTACTGCTGCGTGGGTGATTCCTCGTGATGAACGTGCATATTCTGGATTAAGTAAGTTACTGTTTAAAAAATCTGACTTTTATCGCCAGATTCATCGTATACGTTTGTATTGGAGTAATGAATCGCGAGTAGTTCCGATTGTCCAGCCACAAATTATGAAATACGGCCAAAAGCTTGCCGAAGCCTTTATCCGCTTTCAAGTGAAGGATAAAACACTTGCAAAGAAACTTACGCCAGATTTCGTGATGGGTTGTAAACGTATTTTGATCTCAAATAAATATTTTCCAACCTTTAATCGTAAAAATGTCGAATTAGTGACCGATGGAATTCAGGAAATTACAGAAAATGCCATTGTGACCAAAGACGGTAAGCAAAGACATATCGATTGCCTGATTTATGGAACTGGATTTATTACAGATCCGCGTATCTATTTGAAGCATTTTGAATGTTTTGGCAAAAATCACCAAGAACTCAAAGAGGCTTGGAAAAATGGACCAGAAAGTTATTATGGTATAACAACAGCAGGCTTCCCAAATTTATTTCAACTTTTAGGTCCAAATACAGTGCTTGGACATAATTCAGTTATTTTTATGATTGAATCCCAAGTTAATTATATTTTACAACTGATTAAGCTGGTCGATACGACCAAAACGCAAGCAGTAGAAGTTAAAGTACAGGTGCAGAACAACTTTAATGAAACTATTCAAAAACAATTACAAGGCACTGTTTGGCAAGCAGGTGGATGTGTAAGTTGGTATCAAACCAGTGAAGGTAAGAACTTTTCTCTATGGCCAACTTACACTTGGAAATACTGGCTAGAAACTCGCAAGATAAATGTCAGTGACTATCATTTTCTAGGTGATATTCAAGCAAAAAAGATTGCGGTCTAAATCTATCAGGTCATAATAAGTAAGTTGCTGACAACTTACTTATTTTATGCAGTCTCTTGTTTTAATATCCCAAATAATTATGGCGATTTGCTTAGGCTATTTTATCGGCCCCAAATTAAATTCTTCACTCAAAAATCTAGCTTTTCGCATCCTACCCTACTTTTCATATCTTCTTTTGGCAGGGGTAGCTTATGAGTTTACACTTGCAATTCATCAAATTTCACAACCTGAACTGATCCTACCAACCGCACTGATTATCTCTTTAAGCACATCAATTGCATCTTTTATAACCTGCCTGATTACCTATCAAGTATTTGACAAAAATTCGATCCAAGGCAAAGTATCTTTAAAGCTATTTTTAAATGCGATTAAAAATATTAGTCACGCCTTTTTTGCTTTAATGGTGGGTGCGACCATCGGAATTTTCAGTTTATGGCAAAATTTGGATTTTGTATTTAATAGCTGGTATCTGCTTTTAGTCTTTATTTTTCTGATTGGTATCGAGCTTGCATTTACTCGTTTTGATCGCTCATGGTTAAGCTGGAAAATTCTGATTGTTCCCTGTGCTGCAATCATTGGTTCAAGTTTGGCTGCAGTATTTTGTGCCTATCTTATACAAGGTTTATCGCTTCGCGAGATTGTGGCATTGTCACAAGGCTACGGCTGGTATTCGATGTCAGGCATCTTATTTACCCAACTCCATTCGACAGAGTTAGGTGGGATTGCATTATTAACTGATCTATTTAGAGAAATTTTTGCCATTCTTTTAATGTATTGTTTTGGCTGGAGGTTTCCAAGATCTGCAATTTCGAGTGCAGGTGCAACTTCAATGGACGCCACACTTGCAATGGTGAAACAATCATGTGGTACGCATTATGTACCACATGCTATGGTCAGCGGCGTGATCTTAAGCTTACTGGCTCCAATCATGATCAGCCTAATTTTAATAGCTTAAGCCAGACTCGATAAAATCTGTTTCAACATTTCATTTGGTCGTTCGGATTTTGTAATTGGACGACCAATGACTAGATGAGTCGAACCATCCAACATTGCCTGCTTTGGCGTCACAATGCGTTTTTGGTCATCTGCATTTGCACCCTCAGGTCGAATACCTGGAGTGACCAAAGCAAATTCTGTTCCTAGTAAATCACGTAACATTTTTGCTTCTTGAGCAGAACATACCACACCATCCAGACCGCTTTCTTGCGTTAGCTGTGCCAGACGTTTAACTTGCTCAAAAGGTTCAACATCTAAACCAATGTCACGTAAATCTTCACGCCCCATAGAGGTTAATACCGTTACCGCAATAAGTTGAGTACGGTAATTTCCAGCTTTAAGTCGTTCAACACAGGTTTCCATCATTTTACGACCGCCAGACGCATGAACATTGACCATCCATACACCTAAGTCTGCCGCAGCACATACAGCCTGTGCTGTGGTGTTTGGAATGTCATGAAATTTAAGGTCTAAAAACAACTCAAAACCACGATCTTGTAAGATTCTTACTGTTTGTGGACCATCATGAGTAAAAAGCTCTTTGCCCACTTTTACACGACAAAGTGATGGATCGAGCTGATCAGCAATGCTCAAAGCGTCATATTGGCTCTTTGCGTCTAAGGCAACAATAATACTCACGAATCTATTTCCACAGCTTAAAATTCGGCTAATTATAGATGGATTCACGTATTCGACAAAGCAGGAATATCGCTTTTATGAAAAAAAGCCCAAATTATGAAATGAATTTATCTTATCTTTGCTCAGAGATCAAAATCGCACGTGTATCCTCATCGAGCGCTTCAAAGATATGCTCTTGGTCAGCAGGATAACAGATATAATCACCTTCATTTAGAACAACAGGTTCAGCAGTTAATCCAACTTTTGCACAACCTTTCATAATAATAATATGTTCAATACTTCCAATAGGATGTGGATGGCTCAAACGTGGCTCACCTGGTTGAGTATTCAATATATATACATCTCGTCTTGCTCCTGTTGGACAATTTGCCAATAAAATTGCCTGATAATGTGCAATTTCCGATGCAACTGAAGGTCCTTCACCAAAACGAATGACTTGTGTCTGTGGAATATTACTTTCCATCAATTTCGCAAAGGGGATTTCTAGAGCCACACACAAAGACCATAAGGTTTCCAGACTCGGATTACCCTGTGCTGCTTCAAGTTGTGATAAGGTTGATTTTGCAATCCCTGCCCTACGCGCAAGCTCTGCAAGAGACAAACCCGCTTTTTGTCTTTCTCTGTGTAAACCCTTTGCGACTATTTCAATTGGTAGCGACATAAAACACCATAATGAACGATCGTTCGTTTTGACTAAAAACATGATATAGCTTATTATAACGTACGTTCGTTTGATATATAAAACTTTCATGCCAACTCAAGATCAATTTCACCTTATTAAAGCGATCGCTCTGATTTCTATCGCTATTGGAATCGTGGGAATTTCATTAGGTTCTATTGCCGCTAGTTTTGATCTTCCTATGTGGATTCCTCTAGTTCTTTCTGTGACAGTTTTGGCAGGTGCAGCAGAATTTACATTTATTGGCATGATTGCAACAGGAGCAAACCCAATATTTGCTGCTTTTACAGGTTTATTAATTAATTTACGTCACCTACCTTTTGGTTTATCCGTTGCTGAATTTATCCAGAATAATATTTTTAAATATATGGCTTGTCATGTGATGAATGATGAAAGCGTAATGTTCGGTTTGAGCCAAAGCACCCAAGCATTAAAACTTAAAGCATATTGGCTATGTGGCGTCAGTGTTGCCATTTGCTGGCCTATTGGAGTAATACTAGGGTTCATTGTAGGTAAAAATATTCCGGATATTTATTCTTTTGGAATCGATGCAGCATTTCCAGCAATCCTTTTCGCACTAATTATCCCAATGCTTAAAAATCGTCTTACTCGAAATCGAACATTTTTAGGTGCGGTATTTGCCTTAGTCTCATTTCCGTTTCTACCCACAGGTCTACCTGTTTTAGTATCGCTCTTAAGTCTAATGCTAGGGAAAAAATAAAATGAATCCTCATGAAACTTACATCTTGCTAGGTATTATGATCTTGGCTTTAGGTACGTACGGCATCCGCTATTCAGGTTTTTATTTAGCAAATCAAATTGTATTTAAAGAATACCAACGACAAATCTTATCCGATTCCGCTTGCGTGTTACTTTTCACCCTTGCCGTTTTAAGTACACTTTTTACAGAGAGTCAGTTCAGTGGAATCAGTAAAATTATAGGTGTGTCCGTCTCTTTATTATTTGCATGGAAAAAGTATTCTCTGACTGTCGTCATTCTGATTGCAATTTCAATTACTGCTGCACTAAGAGCCATAGGACTGCCTTAAAACAAAATAGCCCTTTACGATAAAGGGCCATTTGATTTTTATTATCTTATATGTTGTATATAAAACATATAAATTACAATGGATTTCGATTCTGTGTCTCAGGTTGAATATCCAGCACTGTCTTTTCATGTCTAACATTAGCAGCGGCGTCTGCTGCAGCTTGTTGAGCAAGTTGAATTTGTTCTTTGCGTAAATGATCAATATCTTTACGTAATCGTTTGATTTCCCAGCTTGTTTGGAAAACACGAAATATCTGAACACCCAGCAACAGACCTAACACAATCCCCAATGCTAAGGTTAAAAGCAATAATAAACCTAAGCGCATTGCAGGCACTTGAGTAAACAACAAATCAACTGGTAATTCTGTCGGATTTTGAAGTACCAAAGCTAAAGAGTATCCAAACAAAATAACGAGTAATGCGACTAATAAATAACGCATAGTGACCTCATTTTATTAATTTTATAATTTAATCGTTAATCGCTTCATTAACCGCATCACGTAATGCTTTACCAGGCTTGAAATGAGGTACTGCTTTTGCAGCAACTTCAACTGACTTACCTGTTTTAGGATTACGACCCACACGTGGATCTCTGTGATGTAGTGCAAAACTACCAAAACCACGAATTTCGATACGATTGTCATTTGATAAAGCATCAATCATTTGATCAATCATGATCTTGACTGCTTCTTCAACCAAAGGCTCAGCCAAATGCGGGTTTTTTAAAGCAATACGTTCTATTAAGTCAGACTTATTAAGTGCTTCAGTAGTCATCGATGACCTCTTTAATTATTGCTACTTCGAATTAAGTTTTATAATAACCTGTTTAAATACAAAACGGTAGCGCAGTACACTAATACTACGCTACCGTTTACAGTATTTGTATAAAAAGTACCAATTAGTTACACTAAAAATACTTTTTTAACAGCACTTATTTCATTTGAGCTTTAATCAAGTCACCAATCGTCTTAGGACCATTGTCTTGAGATACAGATGTTGTACGAAGATTAGCAACTGCTTCTTTTTCTTCAGCTTCGTCTTTCGCTTTGATAGACAAGTTGATAGAACGAGATTTACGATCAACGTTGATGATTTTCGCTTCAACTTCTTGACCAACTTCTAGGAACTTAGTTGCATCTTCAACGCGATCACGGTTGATTTCAGATGCTTTAAGTGTCGCTTCGATTTCGTCACCCAACTTAACAGTAGCGCCTTTCGCATCTACAGCAGTTACAGTACCTTTAACCAACGCACCACGTTCGTTCGCAGCCAAGAAATCATTGAACGGATCGCTGTTCAATTGTTTGATACCAAGGCTGATACGGTTGCCTTCAGCGTCTACAGACAAGATAACCGCTTCAACAGTGTCACCTTTCTTGTAACGACGGATCGCTTCTTCACCTTGTTCGTTCCAAGAAATATCAGACAAGTGCACTAGACCGTCGATACCACCTGGTAAACCGATGAAGATACCGAAATCAGTGATTGACTTGATCGTACCAGAAACTTTTTCGCCTTTCTCGTGTGCTTTAGCAAACTCTTCCCATGGGTTAGCACGAGTTTGTTTGATACCAAGAGAAATACGACGACGTTCTTCATCAACTTCAAGAACCATAACATCAACTTCATCACCAATCTGAACAACTTTAGATGGGTGGATGTTTTTGTTTGTGTGATCCATTTCTGAAACGTGTACTAGACCTTCAACGCCTTCAGCGATTTCAGCGAAGCAACCGTAGTCAGTCAAGTTCGTTACACGTGCTTTAACGATAGAACCTTTAGGGTAACGGCTCATGATCGCTAACCATGGATCTTCACCAAGCTGTTTAAGGCCTAATGATACACGGTTACGCTCGCGGTCAAATTTAAGTACTTTAACAGTAACTTCTTGACCCACTTCAACCACTTCAGAAGGATGCTTGATACGTTTCCAAGCCATATCTGTGATATGAAGAAGACCATCAATACCACCAAGATCAACGAATGCGCCGTAATCAGTAAGGTTTTTGATTGTACCAGTAACAGTTTGACCTTCTTCAAGCTGAGCAAGAAGCGCTTCACGGTCAGCTGAAGATTCAGCTTCCATAACAGCACGACGAGATACAACAACGTTGTTACGTTTAGCATCAAGCTTGATCACTTTGAACTCTAACTCTTTACCTTCAAGGTGAGTTGTGTCACGAATAGGACGAGTGTCTACCAATGAACCTGGCAAGAACGCACGAACTGGACCGATGTCAACAGTGAAACCGCCTTTAACCTTACCAGAGATAACACCAGTAACGATTTCGCCATCTTCAAAGATTTTTTCAAGTTTAGTCCAAGTTTCAGCACGTTTTGCTTTTTCACGTGACAAAACTGTTTGACCCATACCGTTGTCAAGTGCTTCAACAACAACGTCAACAGTATCACCAACTTGAACTTCAAGTTCACGTTGTTCATTTAAAAATTCAGCACGGTCAACAACGCCTTCAGATTTAAGGCCAGTGTCAACAGTTACCCAGTCACTATCGATGTTAACAACAACACCTTGGATGACTGCACCCTTTTCAACGTTGAGGTTTAATTCACTTTCTTCAAAGAGGGCTGCAAAAGATTCGGTCATGATATACCTGATAAAGTCAGCGGTCTTGGATCAGACAAGGCCGGTTTAGTTAAGTCTCTACATAGTCCATATAAACTGATCAAGCTATGCTTTAACTGATTACATAAATAGGTTAAGCTTTAATACACTGATCGACATAATTAACCATCAGTTGAAAGACTTCATCGATAGAAAGATTTGAACTATCAATCTGGTAAGCATCAACTGCTGGACGTAACGGAGCGACAGTTCGCTCCATATCACGTTTATCACGCGACTGTATATTAGCTAAAATGTCGCTTATTTTAACATCTAGCCCCATACCCTGCAACTGTTTTACACGGCGCTCGGCACGTGATTCGGCTGAAGCAGTCAGGTAGATTTTGGCTTGTGCTTCTGGAAAAATAGCGGTTGCCATATCCCGACCATCAGCGACCAGACCAGGCAATTGAATAAAGGCTCTTTGTCTTTCAAACAATGCTGTACGTAGCTCTGGGACTGCAGCAACTTTAGAAGCAAACTCACCTACCCGTTCTGTTCGTATAGTCTGCGTGACATCTTCACCGTCCAACAAAATGATAGTGCTATCATTTTTTGTTTCAAATTTAATATTAATCTGTATTGCTGCTTCAACACATTCACTTAGACATGTATCCAGATCATCTAATAAATTTTTATGATGTAATGATAAGCCAAGTAACCGATACAAGGCACCTGAATCAAGCAGATGAAATCCGTAGTGATTTGCAAGCTTTGCTGCAAGTGTGCCTTTACCAGACCCACTTGGCCCATCGATTGTAATAATTTGAACAGTCATTAACTTCCCATCAAGTGAACGATTTCGCTAATTTTGAAAAGCCTAGTGTAATCGCTGCCTTGAGTTGTGCAAGAATTAATTTGCTTACAAATGGAATTTTTGCTTTGAGCTCAATGGTATAAATCACTAACGTCTTATTCGGTGCTAATTCTTCAAATTCAATTCGTCCAATATGATGCTTAATTAAAGGATTTTTAATCAGTTTATATTCAATTTTCTTATTTTCTTCGAGTAAGGTAATTTCTTCTTGAATTGGTTTAATTGGCCCGAATCCCATCCGACGAATTGAACCTAAACCATCTGGTCGTTCTGGATCGGCAGAATCTTTCACACGAACAACTTGTATAGGCGCAAAAGCCTGATTATAGGTTGCGTGCTTTGAAAGTAAATCAAATACCTGATCAACTGGTGCATTAAATTCTTGTTTTACTATGATTGCATTCATCTTGTCACCTTATTGACAATAAATATTGTCAGCACAAATTAATAGATTTAATGATCTCAAGCAAGGTAAAAACAGCCTTAAATAAATGTCAGTGGAGCAAATCAAGTCTGCGGATTTTCAGAAGTCGCAATGTATTGTTGTCTGAGCTCACGTTTTTGTTCACGACGTTTTCTAAAAAAGTCGCTGAGCTGTTTAGAACATTGTGCCTGCATACACCCGTGTTCAATTAAAAATTTATGATTGTAATATCCCATATTCAATAATTGCCTTGCGCTTACTAAAGAGCCCGCCTTAGGCTCTGTTGTTGCAAAAACAACACGATGAATGCGTGCATGGACCAAGGCACCTACACACATGGTACATGGCTCTAAGGTAACATATAAGGTTGCATCTTCAGGTAAACGATAATTCTTAACAGATTCACAAGCCATACGAATTGCACGAATTTCTGCATGAGCTGTAGGATCATTCAGGGTAATTGGCGCATTATAGCCAGAACCAATAACTTTGTTTTGACTCACAATTACAGCCCCTACAGGAACTTCGTTGTGTTCGGCTGCGCGTACAGCTTGCTCGTAAGCAAGCTGCATCCAGTATTCATCATTAAAAGTGTCGGAGAGACTCATTTGAACTAAATGATACCATAGTGTTTTAACAAATCGTTCCAGCTTTGAATTGTAGTAACAGGAGGATTATCACCTAGAATACCTTTCAAACTTAAATCCTGAGTATCCTTCCACGCGGGAGATAAATCTTTATCTACCAAACGTGCACGAACACCTTCTACAAAATCAGGATGGCGAATCTTCCAGTCAGAAATTTGTGCCTCAAGTTTAAATACTTCCTCCCAGGCGTGTACCTTCTTACCCCATTGCCATAATAACCAGGTAATTGCGGCAGTACTTGGAGACCCTTTTTGTAGATTTTCACTTGCTTGTCTTAACCAGTCACTTCTCGCATCAATCAGACCAATAATGGATTGATAATCCTGCTCGAAATCGACCCCACGACATACACTATGAATGACGTCTAATGAGTTCTGTAAAGGTCCAGGCCCCACGGGACGATGCAAACTATTTAGCGTATCGTCAATTGCCCTAAAATCTCCAGCAGGATAATGACTCCAGTCAATGTTAACCACTTTATTAAGTACATTATCGCGCTGAGCATCACAGATATGCGTTGCCCAACCAATGATATAAGCACCTGCCGCTGTCATAATTGAACCTGTCAGCCCTGTAAACAACCCAATTGGCCCACGGTCTGCAAGGAATCGGCTAGCGCCTACATCTGGATATAAGCCAATATTGATCTCAGGCATAGCAAGTCGCGAATAGGGTGTAACCAGCCTAAAAGGAGCCGCCATAAATAAGCCCAATCCGCCGCCCATTACATAACCCTCACCCCAAACCAGAATAGGTTTAGCGTAATTATGTAATAAAAGATCAAGTGCATATTCTTTTTCAAAAAAACGCTTGGCAGTATCTACTTCCTGATTAATTACCAATTGTCTTAATTTACGAACATCTCCACCAGCACAAAATGCTTTTGGTGTGGTTGAATCAAACCAGATCGCTTTTACAGCATCATCTGTATGAAATTCCTCAAATACTTGTAGCAGTGCAACGACAATTGATTCATCAAGTGCATGCAAAGACTTCGGGCGGTTAAGACGTATGATACGCCAGCCGTTTTTTGCCTCTTCTACAATTAGATCAGGATGATAACTTGTTACATTGGGAGAGTTAGTCATGCGTCCAGCTGCCAATCTATAGGCTCAATGCCATGTTGTTTCAGATAATTATTTGTTTTGGAAAAAACTTTACAACCAAAAAAACCGCCACGATTTGCGGCTAATGGGGATGGATGTGCTGCTTTTAATACGAGATGTTTTTCACGATCAATTCGTTGCCCTTTACGCTGTGCATAAGCACCCCACAGGATAAAAACCACATGCTCACGCTGTTCATTTAATACATCAATGATACTGTCTGTAAACTGCTCCCAACCACGCTTTTGATGCGAAGTTGGCTGCCCAGCTTCAACAGTCAATACACTGTTCAGCAACAAAACACCTTGATCTGCCCATTTGGTTAAATCACCATGTTTGGGAACAGGTATTCCAAGATCTGTATTTAACTCATGAAAAATATTACGCAGCGATGGTGGTAATACAATTCCCTTTTGCACAGAAAAACTCAAGCCATTGGCCTGATTTGGGCCATGATAGGGATCTTGCCCCAGGATAACAACTTTAACAGCAGATAGTGGCGTGGTATTAAGTGCATTAAAAATTTGCTTACTGGGTGGATAAATGACTTTATCTTGATTTTTTTGTTCTATTAAAAACTGACGTAATTCATCCATACGCGAGCTGACTAAAAACTCCGCAAGAGAATGTTTCCAACTTTCATCCAATTGAACTTTACTGAGTTTATCGTGTTGTTGCTCAGTCAACTGCATTTTTTCATCCTAAACGCTTTTGGCCTATCTTAATAATATATTAAAATCATAGATTAAATATGAACTTGCAATTCCACTTGCGGATTGGAGAACTTATCTCCTTGTCTTAACTTCTCATACATTTGGGAATCTGTCCATTCCAATTGAACCTGATCAGAGAAGATAATGTCTTTTAAATCCAGTGTACCCATTTGCACATTTTGAATATCTTCTAAAAAGCTTTGGGCATAACCAGTGTCTGTCTCATGGACAATTACAGAGTAAACCTCGACATCTCCTTCCCCATTTTGGGTAATGGTCGAATGAAGAACCTGCTGCGCTAAAAAAAAGAAAATTCGAGAAAATTGTTCAGCCGATGGTGAAACAGGTAACGAAATCCAGCGCGCACTAAATGTTTTACATGCCTGAATATACTCTGGGTTGTCGTCTTGCCAGAAACAAATTGCATGATCAAAGCTATCAAAGAGTTCCTTAATGACCCCCTTAAGCAAACCGAAGTCATACACCATTTGGCCATGATCGAGCCTATTGGCTTTAAGCAATAACTCAACCTTGTAGCTATGACCATGGATTGAACGCTTACAGCGGTCTGACGTGCAATTTCGCACGATATGGGCGTTTTCAAACTTAAATAACTTACGAATTAACATGCGTCCGATCAGGAATGGATAACAAGATCGAGTATTATAAAACAATTCTGTTGGCTTTACATTTATTTTAACGTTACTGACAATTAGCGAATCGTCTTATTTTGACCTGAAATATATCACTCAAATCATCATTACAAATGACCCGAGGTCACTCAAATTTAATTTTGCGGAATATCAAATATAGGCGTCAAACTGCGTGAATACACGTAGACTTTTTTATTATTTCGCATCAAATCACTGGTAAACTGCCGCTTTCGTTCACTCAACACAACCTCAATGTATGCTTTAAAATAACTTGATTTCACATCTAAAAGCGTCGATATTTTGGTTTTGCTATCTTGATCTATATTTTTAAAAGCATCCAATGCCCACAATTCATCTACGCTTTTAAAATAACCCAGATTGGCCATTTTTTCTTTTAATGCGACTTGCACTGCATTAATGTCCAAATTTTTATCAATACTTGCGAGTAGTAATGCAGGAGCCGTATTAATATTAACCTTAGTTGTGGAGACCGAAGGTAATGCAGAAATATAAGGACGAATCAGATCAAATTTTTTGCCTTCAAAACCTCTTACTAAACGCAGTTCATCTACACTCTGAAACTTACTATTTGCAGCCAGATAAGGATGACTTAAGCCCTGATAATAGTTACTTTCTGCTCCCATTGCACCTGTAATCTGATCATCTGGATCTTGCCAATCAATCACAGCCTGACTCAGTTCGGCAGGCAGCCCGACTCGTACCAGTAGTTGCTCAAACCATAATTGTGCTGCTGGATTCGGCGTACCATCTGCATTGACTAAATTATTGAGATTGAACTTCCCTGATTCATCTCGCAATGTACCAGATACAAAACCATCTTCGACTGGAAAAGGCGGCATCGGTTGGGCCCATGTTTCAGCAAGATGATCGACATCTGGACTATTTTCTGCATCCTGAATTAATAATTCTGAAAAAAAAGCCTCTGCACTTTTAGCATAGAGCAAAGACTGATTTTGACGCATTAAGTATCCTGTACTTTCTGCCGTGTTGCCCTGATGCTTCGCTATGGTCGCAGCCAAAATTGTAGCCAAAGCCACCATGACCAATATTGTAATGAGGGCGACGCCTTTTTGTTGTTTCATATCACGTCACCCTCTTAATTGTTCTGAACACCACTCAAAAACTGAGTATCCATCAGCGGGAAAATCCATTCATATTCTGTTCCCGCAATATTAAGATTAACTTTCAAACCTCTTGGCAAAATTCTTAGATTTTGAGACTGTGTAAGATCTATTTGTGGATCTGGCCATTGAGTTGATAGCTGTGGATTAAGCACAGCAATTTGAAACTGATCTACATTTTTAAGTACAACACTAGATACGGGTTGCTCACTACTAACAACATTCAGGTTTTTATATTTGAGTCGATATACCACTTTTTCAGAAGCCACATAACGATATTCTATGCGTTCATAAGGTGCCAAACCCTCTTTGAGTGGATCGCTTACCCCACCCCTACTAAATTGCAATATATTTTCACTTAAACTCAATGCAGGCCTAAGCTGACCATTGATGTTTGCTGTATTCGGAATAATTTGCAAACTATCACGAAGTAAAAGCTGATATGCATCCTGCAACTCAAATAATTGTTGTTCATATACCTGGTTACGGTCTTTAATTTTGATGAGATAGTCAAATATTTTCCATCCCAACGCAGAAAGTATTGCAAAAATTGCAATCGATACCAGCAGTTCAATCAATGTAAAACCTAGATGCCTTTTCATGAGGCATTCTCTTTTTGCGGATAATTAAAAAAAACCAGATTGGTAATTCCCGCTTCAACCTTATTTTGCTGGGTATCAAAAAGACTAACCTGTATTTCAATCCGTTGCACATTCGGGCTTATAGTTGATTCAGCACGCTTGTCAATCTGCCAAGTTTCACCTTGTGAAGTCACTTGTTTAGATTGCGTACCTTGCAACCATTCATGATTGATTTGCATTAATGAGGCTTCATTCATCGCAACAAATTGAGCTTTTGTTCTTAAAATTGCATTCGCTGTCGATTGGGTATATTGCATTCCAAGTTTCGTCAGTGCTACGGCAGCAGTTGCGAAAATGGCCAATGCCACCATCACCTCAAGCAAGGTAAATCCTTTAGCTTTCATTGATCTTACCTAAATGATCAACCTCAATAACATCACCAATAGGCTGTTGATCATAATAAAACTGTATTCGAACTGGCCTTACCTCTCCATTACCATACCAGATCATTTTGGGGGCCTGATTTCCAATCAGATCTTGATTGGTGGCGTTTTGATTCTCTTGGTCAAGCGACTCAACACTAAAGCCTACTGTACGTGGTAAATTACGTATCTGAAAATCCTGATATTTTTGCCACTTTTTCTTTTCATCTAAAATAGCATTCTGCGATTGGTCAAAATACTCAACCAGTTCATAACCAAATGGATTAACATTGGTTTCGGGATGGGTAATCAGTGCGAATACTCTTCCTTGATCAATAGACTCCTTATTGATTTTTTGTAGATCAAGCAAAAAAAAGTCTCTACTTTGCATGGCTTTTCGCTTATCTACACCACTGATATTTAAAAAAATGAGTGATGCCAAAATACCTACAATCACAATGACAACCATCAACTCAACAAGCGTAAAGCCAGACTGACTGTATTGTGATTTTTTTTTCATATACCAATTGCTCTATACATATTGCTCATGCATATGTTTTGGAATGGCCAATGCCTGATCAATATAAGCGATACGCAAGGTATCTCTCGAACCCAGATAGCGTTGATAAAAGCTTGAATTGAGGATTGCCGCAGCACCGTGGGTTAACGACCAAATTGCAGCAAGATAATCACGAACTGTCATTGTACTCTGAATTTCTTGCAGATATATTTCTGTCATATTAATGATTATTCTAAGACGCTGCTTGCGAACTTGATATAACTCCTGAAACAAATCATAAATTCCCTGACCAGTGGTCGATAAACGCTCTTCGATTTGGTGGAACATCACGGTACGTTCAGGATGATGTAAATGATGTAACATAAAAAAGGCCAAATGTTCTGGAAAGCTTTTTTGCTTATCTTGAATCATTTCTAGCAACATGCGCTCATTACGAACAATCAGCAACATGTAAAGTTCATCCTTACTCTGAAAATGTTTGTAGAGTGTTCCTTTAGCCAAATCAAGCTCAGCAGCCAGCGCATCAAGGGTCATACCCGCCTCTCCATTTTCCAGAAGAAGTTGTTCTGCCACTTCAAATATCAACGCTTCTCTCGCCCGAAACTGGGCTTGACGATCCATCTTCACGTGATCACTCTCTTTATAATGATATTTTTAAAACTATTTAGCAGCCAAAAGGTTGTCAAAATTTTGTCGTGTAATCAAAGCAATTTCTTCAAGCGGTTTACCGTATAAATCACTTAAAGCCTGAGCAACATAAGGTACATATTTGGGTTCATTCGATTTACCACGATACGGTACAGGTGCTAGATAAGGACTATCTGTTTCAATCAATACCCGTTCCAAAGGAACCTGTTTGGCGACATCACGTAAATCCTGTGCATTTTTAAAGGAAATAATGCCAGAAAACGAAATATAATAGCCACAGTCAAGTGCAGCTTTTGCAGTTTCCCAATCCTCTGTGAAGCAGTGCAAAATACCATGTGTAGATGCTTCAGCCCGAATAATATCGATAGTATCGCGCTTAGCAGATCGGGTATGTACCACCACAGGCTTTTTCACGATCTTTGACGCTGCAATATGCCGTGCAAAGCAGGCTTTTTGTTCATCTACATATTCATCGCTATGATAATAATCTAGGCCTGTTTCACCCAGCGCCCAGACTTTATCTGACTGTGCCAACTCTACCAAAAACTCGGTTGTTGCACGTGCCATTGTTGCGGCATCTTCACATGGATGCACGCCTACACTATAACCAACATCGTCATGACGAGCAGAAATTTCGGCCAAAGCAATATGATCATCCAGATTGACTGAAATGCTCATAAATTTTGATACACCAGCTTCACGAGCCTCTACCAGCGCCTGATCAAGATTACCCTGATAAGGTGTCAAATCAAGCATTGTCAAATGGCAATGTGTATCTACAAACACAGCTTATTTCCTCATAATTACATGGTAAAGTTTGAACGGTCAGAGCTCATACTGCCTGCCAGAATTTTTTCGGCTTCGGCCTTATAATAAGCTCCTCTTTCTCCCGAAAGCTGTATCGCAAAGCCCTGTGGTTTGATACCTGCCTGTTTACGGGAAATCCAGATCACTCTACCTGTGAGTGGGATTTTCAATGTTTGATCTGGCAAAGTAGCCAGAACGAAAACTTCTTCGCCCAAGCTCACATTTTCTTTAGATGGTATAAATAAGCCACCACCTTGTATAAAACTCATATAGCTGGCTTGCAGCGTCACGCGATCAGGAATATTGACATGAATCAGACCACCATTGATTCTTGAATCCATGTTTATCCACCATCCACATTCATAAGTTTAATAAACAACTGATCCATTACAAGATTTGACTGCACATTTTGTTCAATCAACTGTTTGGCATGTTGTAAATCGGCATAGAAATCAAAAAGCACTTCCAATGTATAATTTGATGCTAAATCCTTTAAATCCAGATCAGTATTCTTACAGACCTGATCTAGCTTGACACAAATTAAATCACACAACAAGTATTCAAATAATGTCAACCATTCTGAAAAAACCAGCTCTTTTTGCCACTTTGATGAATAGAATAACGGCATATTTTTTTGATGTACCAGCTTGATCCAGTCCATCAAAAATGCTTCACGTTTAGCAAACCAATCAGATTTGGCAACCTCAATCGCCTCAAGCGGCATATTATTGGTCAGATTAAGTAAAAGCTGTGCTTGCTCAGAAGGTAGATTGTCAAGGTGCTGCTGTAGATAGTCATGTGCCTGAACAGTAGAAACCCGATCCAGAGAGAAGTGCTGTAAACGACTACGAATCGTGGCAGGAAGTTTTAAATAGTGGTCTGCCAGCAACACAATCAAAATACGCTCGCCTGGCTCTTCAAGAGTTTTCAACAGTGCATTAGATGAAGCGATGTTTAGTGCTTCTGCGGGTTCAATCACAATGACACGCCAACCATCTACCGTTTGCTGCACAAAAGGTAGAAGTTCACGTATTTTTTCTATCTTGATTTTGGCATTTTGCTTTTTATTGTCTTCATCTGTAGTGATATGCACATAATTGGGATGTGTATCCGACTTAAGCCACTGACAACTTACACACTCACCACATGCACCCTCTGGTTTTTTATGGGTACACAGCACCCACGCCAGAAAATGCTGTGTGAAAGCATCTTTACCGCAACCCTTCTTTCCATAAAATAAAAGCCCATGCCCCACTTGCGGGAAACGGCGGGTAAGCGTTGTCCAGACATTTTCCTGCCATGGATACACCAGATTTTCTTGTTTATTCAAACTCACCAATCCATCTTATTCAAAATAAGAACGAGGCAAAGCATTCAAACGCTCTAAATCGGCTGGCGTATCGACACCTGGCGGTAAATTGACCTCAGCCAATGCAATTGCAATCCGATGACCATTTTCCAGAACCCGAAGCTGCTCAAGACTTTCCAGTTTTTCTAAAACACCTTGCTGCCAAGCCACATACTCTTGCAACAGGCCAACTCGATATGCATATAGACCTAAATGCCGATAAGCATGCTCGAAACGTGATGACTGTTGTGTTTGAGCAGCATCTCGATCATATGGAATCGTTGCACGGCTAAAATATAATGCTTCCTGATATTGGGACATGACGACTTTTACAATACTATCACGCTGAAATTCGTCTAGCGTATGGATCGGTTCACATAATGTCGACATCGAACAATTTGGTTTTGCAACCAGCAACTCTGCTACCTGCTGAACCAACGTTGCTGGCAATAAAGGCTCGTCACCTTGCACATTGACAATAATATCATCTTCAGACCAGCCCTTTAATCGAGCCACTTCACTCAAACGATCTGTGCCTGAGGGATGGTCTGGACTCGTCAGCACCACATCAACACCTTCTGCCTGACACAGCTGCATGATTCGCTCATTGTCTGTTGCCACACACAAGTCATCAAAACCCTGCACTTTTTTTGCCTGATCGACAACACGTAAAATCATGGCGCGCCCATGAATTTCAAGTAAAGGTTTGCCTGGCAAGCGAGTGCTTGAAAAACGCGCCGGGATGACGATATGTTTCATGATTAGTTCCTAAGAAAAGCAAACACCCAACTGTGCTAACTGTTGTTCAAGTCGGATGTAACATGCGTCAGACATGACAGCCTCGACAGGCACCACCCAAATTTGGCGAGGGTATTCTGGATATTGTTTCAATAATGGCAGTAACTTAACTGCATCTTTTTCAGTGGTAATCACTGGATTTAGATCATCAAAGTCGATATCTGTAAGCTCGTAATCATGATGATCAGGAAATTCGTGACATTGAAAATTATGAATACCTAAAGATTCCAATGTATTATAAAATCTTTGAGGGAAACCAATTCCCACAACAGCGTAAAAGCTGGCGTTGGCATTAAAAGGTTCATGAGTTTCAGTCGCTGGACATAGCAAATAAGGCTGCCCAGGCTCAAGATGCATATTCAGTGATGTTTTAGGGTTCAAACCATGCTCAATCACGGTACCCGTATTTAGACGTTTCTTAGACTCACGTAAAAAACCTTCAGGTAACATTCTTTGATTACCTAAGCCCCGATGAGCATCTAATACGATCCATTCGATTTGTCGCGCCAACGCCCAATGCTGCAAACCATCATCACTAATAATTAAATCTAATGCATAAGATGAAAGTAAAAGCTCGATTGAGGCCTGACGATCTGGACCAACGGCCATAGGCACATGAGTAGATTGCACAATCAGGCAAGGCTCATCTCCAACCTGATCTGGTAAAGAGTTTACTGCAACCAATGCTGGAAATGGCCCTTCCGCACCATAGCCACGACTAATTACACCAACTCTCACACCCTTCTGTTGTAAATAATTGACCAGACCAATAAGTAGCGGTGTCTTGCCACTTCCTCCTACAGTAATATTTCCAATGACCATTATAGGAACTGGCGCGTGATATGTTTTTTTCAGGCCCAATGTATATAAACGTTTATTAATCTGAAAGCCAGCAGAATATAACCAAGATAGCGGGCGTAATAGAATCAACCATTTTGCTTGACGGTTCCATGCATTCTGTATCGTCTGGGCAAAAGACATGCAGTATTATTCCTCAAAATTACGCTGATGGAGCTGAAAATACGCACCCTGCTTTAAAAGCAGCTCTTGATGAGTACCCTGCTCAATAATTTGCCCCTTGTCCATGACTACAATACGGTCTGCATTTTCAATGGTAGACAAGCGATGCGCAATGACTATCGTCGTTCTATTCTGCATTGCTTCATCAAAAGCCTTTTGAATGAAATGTTCTGACTCATTATCCAGTGCGCTGGTCGCTTCATCCAGAATCAAAATAGGGGCATTCTTCAAAATCGCACGGGCAATTGCTATACGTTGACGTTGACCACCTGATAAATTTAAGCCTTGGGCGCCAAGTATAGTGTCATAACCCTGAGGCAAGTTCATAATAAAATCATGAGCATAGGCCGCTTTTGCTGCTGCGACAATATCAGCCTCTGCCGCGCCTTCGAGCTGACCATACGCAATATTTTCTCGGACTGAACGGTTAAATAAAACCACTTGTTGATTCACCATTGCGACCTGTTGGCGTAAACAAGACAGCTCGATATCTTGAATGGGGATATGATCAAGATAGAGTGAACCACTGGTCACTTCCTGAAACCGCACCAACAGATTAACCAATGATGTTTTACCTGCACCAGAACGCCCAACAATTGCGACGGTTTCACCTGGTTCGATTGTGAGATTAAAATCTTTGATTGCTTTGACTTGTCCCGCATATTCAAGTGTCACGTGATCAAAACGGACATCCCCTTGCAACTTAGGTGTCTGAGTACCGTGATTTTCCTCTGAAGGCAAATCAAGCAGTTCAAATACAGAATAGGCTGCTGCAATACCACGCTGGAGTTTTTCATTTACATCCGTTAGATTTTTAATCGGCTTTGCAAGTAAGCCCGCAGCGGTAATATAAGCAACAAACTCACCCGCTGTGGTTTCTCCTAAAATTTGAGGACGTAATGCAAGCCATACAATCAAACTCATAGCCATTGCCATGACCAACTGAACCAAAGGACTATTTAGGTTTTGTACAATTACCATTTTGAGACCACGTTTTAAGTTGTCTTCTGATGACTTATAAAAACGTTTCTGCTCAAATTCCTCACCTACAAAACTTTTTACAACAGCTTGTCCACCTATACTTTCCTGAACCACGTGATTGACATCACCCATGGTATTTTGAACCTGTATGGAAAGTTTTCGCATTCGTTTAGAGGCTTTACGTACCAATACACCAATAATTGGCATAAAAATGAAGATACACAGCGTCAATCGCCAGTTGGTATAAAGCAAATATCCAAGCAAGCCTAAAGTAATCAGGCCATCTTTCACCATAATTTTTAAGGATTCAGAGGAAGCGGCTGTCAATTGTTCGACGTTATACATAATCTTGGCAGATATATGCCCAGATGAGTTATCCAGATAGTACTGTGAAGGCAAACGGATCAATTTTGCATAGATTTCCTGACGGATACTAAAAATCAGCCTACGCGAGATGACCGCAGTATAATAGCCCCCCATGAACAGGCCCAAACCACGAAAGAACACCAAAAGTACAATCAATAAAGGAAACCAGTCCAGATCTGCACGACTTCCTTCCTGAATGGCATCAATAATGTATTTTAAGAGTTTAGCAACAGAAACTTCAGTTGCAGCATTAATCCCAAAGCCTACCAACACCAATAAAGCAATTCCCCAATAGGGCTTTAAGTAGGATAAAAGACGAACATAAACCTTAAAATCTTGCTTCACTCAACAAACCTCTATTTAGGAACCTCAACAATACCTGGTATTGTGTTTAGATCCTGTACACCCTTTTGATATTCATCCAGATGAAATAACCAATGAGCCTTAAACCACCAGCATGAACAATCAATTGTAAAACGCGGTAGACATAAAATCGAGTCTAACATATTTCGAATCTTACACCGTACGGTTTTGGTGGAACATCGTACGCCTAAAAACTTAAGAAACAATGAACTTCACATAAAAATAGGGTATCAACTGAATGATTCAATTGACACCCTATTTAAAATAGTACAAATCACGTATTTCAGTACAAGTTAAAATTGATGACTAAACATCTGGCAAACAGATATTAAGGATACCGTCCAACTCATCTAGCGAGTGGTATTGAATCACCAACTTGCCTTTACCTTGTTTGTTATGATCAATTTTAACATTTGCACCAAAACGCTCAGACAAACGATGGGTCAACTGCTCGATATCAGGCGCAACTTGTGCCTTAGGTTTTTCCTGTTTTGGTGCATTCCAGTCACGTACAAGCTGTTCGGTCTGGCGTACAGAAAGATTTTTCTCAATGACGACTTTAGCAATTGCAATCTGGTCTTTGGCTTTGAGTGCCAAAATAGCGCGGGCATGCCCCATATCGAGCTGACCTTCCTGCATAAAATCCTTGATTACATCATCAAGACTCAACAAACGCAGTAAGTTACTTACAGTAGTACGCGCCTTACCTACTGTTTCTGCAATCTCCTGATGACTCAATCCAAATTCATCATGAAAACGCTGTAACGCCAATGCCTGATCAATCGGATTTAAATCCTGACGCTGAATATTCTCAATTAATGCCAGTGCAATTGCCACCTGATCATTTAAGTCACGAACAATCGCAGGAACTTCTTTTAAGCCTGCAAGCTGGGCTGCGCGCCAGCGACGCTCACCTGCAATAATTTCGTAAGCATACTGTTCATCTTGTATTGGACGAATCACAATAGGCTGCATGACACCATGCTTTTCAATTGAAGCTGCAAGCTCTTTGAGATCCTGCTCCTGAATAAAACGACGCGGCTGATATTCCCCACGCTTTAGCAGGTTGACATCAATTTGCTTCAACTGACCATGATCGATTGCTTGTGCTTCAAGTTGTAGTTTTTCTTTCTGAATTGAACCAAGTAATGCATCCAAACCACGACCTTTTGCAAGTCCTCGTTTTTTTATGGTCATGTATTGGTTCCTTTTTTCACTTTACTTTTCTTCAACATTTCGGCAGCCAGATTTAAGTAAGCCACTGCACCCTTTGAGCTTTTCTCAAAATAGATAATGGGTAAACCGTGTGCAGGTGCTTCTGCCAAACGTACATTACGTGGTATCACAGTATCATAAAGCTTTTTACCAAAAAATTGCTCTAACTCCGCCGAAACATCACGTGTCAATGCATTACGCGCATCATACATGGTACGCAACACACCAATAATCCGCAAATCTGGATTAAGTGCCTGCTGAATTCGATCAATCGTCTGAGTTAGATCAGCCAATCCTTCAAGTGCATAATATTCGCATTGCATTGGAATCATCACACCATCTACTGCAGCCAATGCATTGACAGTGATCAAACTTAAACTTGGTGCACAATCAATGATGATATAATCAAAGTTATCACGAACCTGAGCCAAAGCCTTTTTTAAAATAAACTCTCGTCCATCCTGATCGGCAATCGCCAATTCTACGCCTGCGAGATCACGGTTAGAACCTAAAACCTTGTAACCGACTTCAGCTTTGGTAATCGCTGTTTCAATGGGAACCTCCCCCAATAAAACATCTGTAACAGAATAAAGTAGATCATTTTTCTGAATGCCAGAACCCATGGTGGCATTCCCTTGAGAATCCATATCCACCAATAACACACGCTTTTTCAATACAGCTAAAGAGGCAGCCAGATTCACAGCTGTCGTCGTTTTACCTACGCCACCTTTCTGGTTTGCAATTGCAATAATCTGAGCCATGATAACCCCAAACTTAATTTTTTATTTGTTGAAGTAAAAGCAAATGACGCTGCTCATCCAAACGCGGAACTTGCAATCCAATGACCTGACAAGAAAATTCTGCTTTAAGTTGTTGCATTTCTTCAGTCGGCACAAGACCTTTCATCGCGGCAATAATGGTTGATTCATACATATAAGGGCGTGCTGCATCGACAAAATCGAGCAACGAGGCAAACGCACGACTGGTGATGACATCAAACTTCCCAAGCTCTTGAATAGACTCTTCATTTTCAACACGTGTTTGCACAGCAACCACATTCTTAAGCTTCAAATCTGCAATAAATTGCTTGAGAAAGCGAATTTTCTTACCATTTGAGTCGAGCAAAACACAATTGCGTTCAGGCTGACATAGCGCAATAATCATACCTGGCATACCGCCACCTGTTCCCACATCCAACAGGCGACCTTGCGGCAGATCTTTTAAAATACTTAAGCTATCCAATAGATGTTTAACCAGCATTTCTTTAGGATCGCGTATCGCAGTCAAATTATATGCTTTGTTCCACAACACCAAAGCATCTTGATATTTTAATAACAATCCAAGTACTTCATCACTCAGATCCAGACCTAATGCCTGACTGCCTTGTTTTAACTCTTGCAAAAATGGATGCATATCCGCTTCACATCTTAAAAATTTAGAGGAAGTATACCGATTTCTCGGTCTACGCCTAGTCTCTGCCGATTAGTGAATACCCAGTTAAGCATATAAACCCTGCTTAATTTGTTGATCTAATACAGTTAATCGCTCTGGAGTACCGACATCCACCCAAACTGCTTGCATTTTCTCGGCACTGGCTTGTCCATTTCGCATCGCTTGAACAAGTAGTGGTGCAAGCGGTCTTTTTCCATCCTCAAGACCTGCAAACAATTCGGGGGATAATACCGCAACACCGCTGTAAGTGAGCGCCTCGCCCAACACACCTTGCTCAAAAGTAAATACACGTCCATCTGCCAAAACAAAATCGCCTTGAGGATGTTGTACTGGATTATCCACCAGCAACAGATGAATCAAATTCTGCTGCAAATCTACAGACAGTAAAGACTCAAAATCCATATTGGTCCAGACATCACCATTCACCAAAATAAAAGGCTCTTTGCCTAATAAAGGTAATGCACGAATAATGCCACCTGCTGTTTCTAGTCCCTCTCCTTCGTGAGACCAGGCAATATGTACACCATAATCCGATCCATCACCAAGTACCTGCACCAGCTTATCACCTAACCATGCCGTATTGATGACAATTTCAGTCACACCTATGCTTTTGAGTTTTTCGATATGCCAAACAATCAGGGGTTTTCCACCGACTTCCAGAAGTGGTTTAGGTGTATGCAAAGTTAGCGGGCGCATACGATTACCCAAACCCGCCGCAAGAATCATGGCTTTCATTTTTTAACTACCTCATACCCACCATATTTTTGTTCAAATTTAGGCATGACTTGATATTGAATAAATTCTACAAATGGTTTTAATTCTGCATAAGGCCGACTCTCTTGCAACAAATACCACATGACTCTTGGTAAATCTTTCAGATAACTCGATTTACCATCACGTTCAAACAATCGCACAAAGATACCCAAAATCTTGATATGGCGCTGAATCGCCATAAAGTCGGCATCACGTTTAAATTGTTCAAAATCGCGATGATGTTTAGATGTATCAGGCAATAGATCATAGAACATCTCAAACCACGTGATGACTTGGTCTTCACCCCACTGAACATAGGCATCACGAGTGATTGAAATCAAGTCATAGGTGTCGGCACCTATCACAGCATCCTGAAAATCAATCACCCCCAGTTCTTCTTCACCCTGAATTTTCATCAGATTACGACTATGAAAATCACGATGCACAATCACTTGCGGCTGGTTTAAAGCGGTATTTGCCAATAGTTCAAATGTTTGTTGAATAATATCTTGTTCAGCAGATGAAGGCTGAATATCGAGCGAAGGTAGCATCCACTCGGTTAAAAGATGCATTTCCGCCATTAACTTTTCAAACGTATATGCAGGAAATTGATCTTGCCCGTCAATTGACTGCAAATGAATCAACTGTGCAAATGCTTGCAAATAATAATGATTCACCGTTTGTGCATTGAGTAAAGTAGAAAGTAGCACATCGCCAAAATCTTCAAGGAGTAAAAAACCTTGTACTAAATCTTTGGCTAAGATATGAGGAACACGAACGCCATGTCGGTCAAAAAACTCATCAATGTGTACAAATGGCACGCAATCTTCTTTTTCTGGTGGCGCATCCATCAACATATAGGTATTATTTTTGTATTCAACTCGCGCATAACGGCGAAAGCTCGCATCTCCGGCTAAAAACTGAATTTTAAATTCATCTGAATTAAGAACAGAAGTAAGCCAGATATGTATCAATTGTTCACGTTGTGTATTCATTTGCAATAAAATCTAAAACGGGCTGAGATTTTGAAGTTCTAAGTGTAGCCACTTATAAACTTTTTCTCTATGATGCGACAATAATTAATTGCGTTTTAGCATACTTGGTTAATGAGACAAATGAAGTATCAGTTTAAATTTAATCCTTTAGCAGCTGCTATTTTTACACTCTTGTGTGGTGGCTCCATGCAATCAAGCTATGCTGATGCGAATGACAGCGCCTCGTCTGTCGACAATAAAAAACTCAAGGAGAGCATTCAAAAAGCCTATCCTGGACAAGAGTTTTTTGAACAGTATTATGTGGAAAAGTCATCTCCTGAAGCGCAGGTTCGTGATACAAGATCACTGAGTTCAGCATTTTGCACAGGCACATGGATTACACCCATTAGCCCAACCACTCAAGCTGTCCCTGCCGATCAGGCAACATCGGTGGTCACGGCCGATTATGCACATTACAATCCAAATGGTGATTCAGAGCTTGAAGGCAACGTCCTGATCGATCAGCAAGGGCGTTCTATTCGTGCAAATAAAGTGACCATTGATCGCACACAGACTTATGCAAATGCTGAAGGCAATGTACAGCTCGCACAAGCTGGATTGTTAGCACAAAGTGATCAGATTAATTACAATCTTAAAACGCAGCAAGGCGATTTAAAGAACAGCTTTTATATTTCAGAACAACAACATGCGCACGGACACGCTGAACAAATTCAACGTACTTCACCTACTGAAATTATATTACGCAATGCCACTTATACAACCTGTCCGCCAGAGCAGAAACCAACGTGGCGGCTAGAAGCAAAAGAAATCAAGCTCAATCAGGATACAGGCCGAGGTACGACAAAAAATACCAAGCTGTATGTGAAAGATGTACCTATTCTTGCTGTTCCGTACTTTAACTTTCCAATTGATAACCGTAGAACCACAGGTATTCTAAATCCCAATATCGGTTTTTCAAATGATGGTGGCCTTGAGCTTACTGTTCCTGTCTATCTCAACCTTGCACCTAACTATGATGCAACACTCACGCCACGCTACATCTCAGATCGAGGTGTAATGCTTCAAAGTGAATTTAGATATTTAACCGAAAACTTCGGTCAAGGGAAAATTTGGGGTGGGTATCTACCAGACGATAAAAAATATAACAATGAAGATCGTAAAGACTTCAATCTTTTACACAAATGGAAGATTAATGATTACTGGTCTACCGATGTTGAATACCACTATGCATCAGACAAAGACTATGTTACCGATTTAGATACCAATCCTGACTCAAAAACAGATTTGAACTTGCGTCGTGCCTGGACACTGAAATATAAAAATCAAATTCCTGGTTTAACTGCACAACTTAAAGTTGAAGACTTTCAGACACTTGATAAAACAGTAAGTGATGTTGATAAACCTTATGCGCGTTTACCTCAGTTTTTATTAAATTACGTGACGGGTAATCCATTAGGTCTACAATACGAATTTAACAACGATACGGCTTATTTTAAGAAGAACATCGATGATGCTGCAAACTACAGCACTCAACCTAGCGGTACACGCATTTATAACCAGTTTGCGACGCGTTATAACTTCAGAACACCTTGGGCATTTGCAATTCCAGAGGTTTCTATTCGGAGTATCAACACGTTCTACGATCAAAACACAGTCGAAAATCTAGGATTAAACTCAGACAACAAGAGCAAGTCTGTCGTTGTGCCACAATTTAGTCTGGACACAGGTTTGATTTTCCAGCGTGATGGTGACTATCTTCAAACCATTACACCACGTGCATTTTATGCCTATGCTCCTTATAAAAACCAAACTGGCTATCCAAATTTTGACACTACATCTGCATCAATTAACTATGACCAATTGTTCAGCCCTTATCGTTTCTATGGTCATGACCGTCTTGAAGACAACAACTTTTTATCGCTTGGCGTAAGTTATAGTTTATTTGATCCGCAAGGACTGGAGCGACTTCGCGCAGGCGTTGGTCAAAGCTTCTATTTTGCTGATCGACGTGTCACGTTAAACAATACTGACGACACTATTGATACTTCGAAAAACTCAGGCCCTATTGTGAGTATTTCGAGTCAACTGACGAATAAGTTCACAGTTGCTGCAAATTCGGCATGGATGTCGAATGGTGATAATGCCCAACATGATTTCCAGACTTATTACACAGGCGATCATGGCAATCTTTATAATCTCGGTTATTTCAATCGCAAGAATATTCCAGACCGCCAGTTAGCATACGATGCTGCTGTTGCATCATTTGTACAACCTATCATGAATAACTGGCGTATTATGGGCCATGTTCAATTTGACTTTAGAAACAATGTTGCGCGCGAATATTTACTTGGCGTTAACTATGAGTCATGTTGTTATGCGATCTCTGTATACGGCCGTTCATATTATAACGATCTGGACGATCCTAAAGATCCAAATGTAAACGTTAAACGTGCCGTGATGGCGGAAATCACATTTAAAGGACTAGGCGGCTTAAATAACAAGTTGGCTTCTTTACTGGAAAATCGCGTTTTAGGCTTTAAAGAAATTAATCAATCTTGGACACAACGTTAATGAAGACAAAGTATCTTAAACAGTTTTTTAAAACAACCGCACTTGCTCTGGTTGTTTCTTCATCAATGCAAAGTTTTGCGGCACCTACCGACGAAGTAGTCGCAATTGTGGACAATAGCGTTATTTTAAAAAGTGACCTAGAACAAGGTGTGGCTGAAGCTCAACACCAATTGGAAGCTCAAAAGAAAACAGTTCCACCATTAAATTATCTACAGCTTCAAGTCCTAGATCAGCTCATTTTAAGACAGGCTCAACTTGAGCAAGTAAAACGTTATGGCATTAAACCAGACGAAAACACCTTAAATGATGCTGTTTTAAAAGTTGCTAGCCAATCTGGTATTAAGTCATTGAGTGCTTTCCAGCAAAAACTTGATGCAATCGCGCCTGGTACTTATGCTTCTTTACGTAATCGTATTGGTGAAGATTTGGCAATCAACCGTTTACGCCAACAGCAAGTTATGTCGCGTATCAAAATTAGTGATCAGGATGTTGCCAATTTCCTTAAATCACCACAAGGTCAGGCGATGCTAGGAAGTCAGGTTCATGTGATTCATGCACGTATTTCTGCCCAATCAGATGTTGACCCGCAACAGCTTCAAAGCGTAGCACAGCAAGTTAAACAAGCATTGAACGAAAGTAATGACATTACTGCGATCAGCAAAAAATTCTCGACGAAAGATATTAAAGTTGAGGGTGCTGATATGGGATATCGCGATCTTGCAGAGTTACCTTCTGAACTTGCAGCACGAGTCAGTCCATTGCAAGCTGGCCAGACAACCGATCTTATTAATGTGCGTGATGGTATTCATGTACTCAAGCTGATTGAACGTAAAAATAGCGAACAAAAAGCAATTGTGACACAATATCAAACTCGTCATATTTTGATTCAGCCATCAGAAGTGATGAGCGCAGAAATGGCCAAGCAAACCATCGATAGTATTTACAATCGTTTAAAAGCTGGCGAGGACTTTACTACCCTTGCTGCGACTTATTCTGCCGATACTGGCTCAGCACGTGATGGCGGAAGTTTAGGCTGGGTAACGCCTGGCTCTATGGTGCCAGAGTTTGAAAGCAAAATGAAGAATACGCCTGTGGGACAAATTAGTGAACCATTCCAGACTCAGTTTGGCTGGCATATTCTGCAAGTGACTGCGACACGTGAAAAAGACATGACACATGAGTATCAGGAACGCATGGCTCGTCAGGTATTAGGCGAACGTCAATTTGATAGCGAACTTGATAGCTGGTTGAGAGAAGTACGTGCTCATGCTTTTGTTCAAATCAAAGAGCCACAACTTGACTCTAAAGCACAGCAGAATGCTACGCCTACCACGCCGTGATTTAAGCCATCGAATTAAGATACATAAACCAGCCAAATCTGAACTGCACCCTTCAAATTAGACTAAAAGTGTCCAACTTTCGGGGTGCAGTTCAATCCAGGCTGGTTTTTTATTTAAAATTTTTACCATAAAAAAACCCCAATATGAAATTGGGGTCTTTATCAAACGGTTTTAGGATTAACGATTGTTAGAATCGTCTTCCTGACCATCTTCAAATTTAGTATCGTTGTCAAAGCCTGAACCACCTTGACCACCGAAGCCGCCTTGACCACCGAAGCCACCTTGACCACCAAAGCCGCCTTGACCACCGAAGCCGCCTTGACCACCGAAGCCACCACCTTGACCACCAAAGCCAGTACCTTGACCACCAAAGCCGCCACCTTGACCACCAAAGCCACCACCTTGACCACCAAAGCCACCACCTTGACCGCCAAAGCCGCCACCTTGACCACCGAAGCCACCACCTTGTGGAGCACCAGTAGGCGCGCCAGCTGGACGTGGATTACGTGCAGGCACTACGGTTGAAATCGCGTGCTTATAAACCATTTGGCTTACAGTATTTTTTAATAACACTACGTATTGGTCAAAAGATTCAATGTGGCCTTGTAATTTAATACCGTTCACAAGAAAAATAGACACAGGAATACGTTCTTTACGGAGAGAATTTAAGAACGGATCTTGTAATGTTTGACCTTTAGACATTTTATAACTCCAAAAAATTTAAAATCAGCGCAAAAACCATCTTTATTTTTCAATTAAAATTTATAAAAAAGATAGTATGTAAATTTTGCTTTATCCATAAGAGTTTCGCAAGTCTTCTTGAGCCTGCTTAATCGTTAAATAGGTTTTAAAATAGTGCGTTTCTTGCAAAGAACGTAACCAAGTGTATTGACGTTTTGCAAGTTGTCGTGTTGCAAATAATGCTTTATCTTCCATTTCCCTCCTATTATTGTGACTCATATCGCTTTTTAGTAGAAAATCGAGTGCTTGGCGATAACCTACTGATCGCATAGACGGTAAATTATCATTCAAATCGTATTTTTTAATCAATGATTCAACTTCATTTAAAAAACCGATACTCCACATTTTGAACAATCTTTGCTCAATCCGTTTATGTAATTCTATCCGATCTGGTAGCAATGCATAATTATGAAATGTGTAACGATATGGTACGTTTTTAGGCTGTTCTGCCTGCAATTTGGTAATTGGCTGCCCTGTCAAACGATAAACTTCAATTGCACGAATAATCCGCTGTCGATCAGAAACTTTAAATCTGGCTCCCGCAACAGGATCTACACGAGCAAGCTCATCATATACACTTTGCCAGCCTTCCTGTTCTGCCTGTTTTTCAATTGCAGCGCGTACTTCTGCATCTGCACTGGGTAGATTAGTTGAAAGCCCTTCAAGTAAGGACTTAAAGTAAAGCATCGTCCCTCCCACAAGAATAGGCGTCTTACCTTTCATGTGAATTTGGTCAATCAATTGCGTTGCATCTTCAACAAATTGGGCGGCAGAATACACTTCTAACGGCGTAATAATATCAATGAGATGATGTGGATAGAGTGCCAGCTCTTCTTTGGTCGGTTTAGCTGTTCCGATATCCATATCTTTATAAATCAATGCAGAATCAACTGAAATTAGCTCAAAATGACCCCGTTCATAGAGTTCACACGCCAAAGCGGTTTTCCCGCTTGCAGTAGGCCCCATTAAATTAATGACGGGTAAAGTCGATGACATTTTGAATTATTCTCCTCGAGCAAAAAGCTTATCAAGTTGATGAAGTGGAAATGCGCGCCATGTAGGACGACCATGGTTACATTGGCTAGCAAATTCAGTTTGCTCCATCTGACGTAACAGTGCATTCATTTCAGAAAGACTGAGCATACGATGTGCCCGTACAGCACCATGACACGCCATACCTGCCAATATGGTATCTCTTTTTTGTAATAACGCCTGTGCTTCATCATTCGGATCGAGATCGTGCAATAGTTCAGGTATCAGTTTTTCAAAATTTGCTTTTTGCAAAATTGCTGGAACACCTCGCACAATTGCTTGCTCATCACCATACTGATCAATATCTAACCCCAGTCTGAGTAACTGAGATTTTAAATCTTCAATACGTGAAGCCTGCATTCTGGTAATGCTTATTATCTTGGGAATCAATAATTGCTGTGAAATCCAAAATTCAGGCTTATCCCAAGCAGCTTTCATTTGTTGCAGCAGAATACGCTCGTGTGCAGCATGCATATCTACAATAATCAGACCTTCAGTATTTTGAGCCAAAATATAAATACCATGTAACTGGGCAATTGCAACGCCAAGAGGAAACTCGTCGACTCCAGAAACAACATCCGATGATGCTGTAATCGCCGATCCAGATTCTTCTCTTAACGGTGCTAAATAGGTTTTTAATGCATTATTGAGCTGTACAGGATCACGCACTGGCATACGTGTAGAATACTCAACCGTTTTGGGGCGGCTGGCGTTGAACTCGGTGAGTAAATCCGTCGACAGTTCTTTTCGATATTCTATCTGCGTGTCTTCTGCCCTGTTCACTACTGGATTTTCTGTTGCATCTGTACGATGCAACGAAAACTGCTCTTGGTGCTTCGGTTGATCGCGTAGAATATCTTTGGGTTCATTGCTTTTCATGGCTTGAGCCAGATCTGCACTTGCCGTTTGAAATTGTGCCAATGTTTCCTTGGCATGATGCCTTACAAACTCATGTACTTCGCGCTGATTCAAAAAACGGATTTCATGTTTGGTTGGATGAACATTGACATCGACCTGGTCTGGATCGACTTCGAGAAACAGTAGGTAAGCCGAATATTGATGTCCATGCAGAATTCCATCATAAGCCATACGTAAGGCATGAGAGATTGTTTTATCTTTGACAATACGACCATTCACATAAACATATTGCAAATCTGCCTGTGAACGTGCATCAGAAGGATGTCCTAACCAACCAGATAAGCGCATTGAAATACTTTCTGTATCCAGCCAATATGCATTCTGGGTAAACTGTTGTCCGAGTAATTGCTGGACACGTTGGAACCGCAAAACGCCACTGTCTGCTATAGGAAGATTCAGTTTAATTTGATCGTTATGCTCAAGTACAAAACGAATCTCAAAATGTGTCAGTGCCAAACGTCTTACAATTTCTTCAATATGTCCAAATTCGGTTGATGGTTTTTTTAAAAATTTACGGCGTGCGGGTACATTAAAAAATAAATCCTGAACACGGATGTGTGTACCCTTTCGAAGTGCAATTGCCTGGATTTCCTGGTGATCAAATGCCGTTCCATTCACTTCAACCTGATAACCAACGCCATCATCTGTTTGACTACTCATTAAGGATAGCCGTGAGACTGCCGCAATGGATGCTAAAGCCTCACCACGAAATCCTAGACTCACAATGGCATGCAGATCTTCAGGAGTTTTAATTTTGCTGGTTGCATGACGCATCACGGCCAAAGGTAAATCATCAGGATGAATACCCAAACCATTATCAATAATTTCGATCAGCGTCGAACCACCTTGTGCAACCCGTATAATTAGTTCAGTTGCACCTGCATCAATTGCATTTTCTAATAGCTCTTTAACAACAGATGCTGGGCGCTCAATTACCTCACCAGCTGCAATCTGGTTTGCAAGTGCGGGATCGAGGGTATGAATTCGATGAATCTGAACGGCATCATTATGCATATTACAATTTTTCCTTCAGACACTCGTACAACGCAGCATTTTCTAGACTGAATGTAATAAAACGCTGCACATCATCTTCAGATTTTTCAATTTGAATGACGATATTGGCATCTGGGATATCATCACCGCCTTTAGATGGCCACTCAAATAAAAATAATGCATTAGGTACATCCAGATAATCACGGATTCCCATCAGTTCAAGCTCATAAGGATCGTTGAGTCGATAAAGATCAAAATGAAAAATGTCTTTCTGCTTTATTTTATAAGGTTCAACCAGCGTATATGTCGGGCTCTTTACTGCACCTTGATGTCCGAGTGCCTGCAACAAGTAACGTGTAAATGTGGTTTTTCCTGCGCCTAAATCACCAATCAGATAAATAACTCCTTCGGTAAAACACTTGGAAAGTGTCTTAGCTAGATTCTGAGTGTCTTGCTCATCATTCAATGTTAAACGAAAGGAATACTGCATTGTACTCACACATGATTCTGTAGGACTGTGTATAATAACATTGCCAAACTTTAAAAGCCTATTCTGATGATCAAAACTGTACGCTTTTAAGACAACATATTCGATATCAGCACCGCAAAATATCTCGTACTTTTATGATTACTTCAACTGATTTCACCCCACCTATGCTTCATGGCGTGAGTGCAAGTAAAGCCTTTCTTCCTTTACAGCCTAAAGAAATTTTCAAATCTGTTTTTGAGTTTTTATGTCGTCATTTTCCTCATATATCAGCCTCAGAGTGGCAACAGCGCTTCAATGATGGCTTGGTGTTTGATGCACAAGGTCATTTATTGGATTTGAATAGTCCCTATCAAGCCAATACACATATTTTTTATTATCGTTTTTTAGCACATGAAATTCATGTTCCGTTTGAACATTCGATCCTTTTTGAAAATCATGATTTACTGGTGGTCGATAAGCCGCATTTCCTTACCATTAGCCCTACTGGCAAATATGTTCAGGAAACTTTACTGGTGCGCCTTAAACAACAAACTGGCAATGAAGATCTTACCCCTATTCATCGGCTAGATCGAGAAACGGCGGGAGTTGTTTTATTTTGCAAGCGTCCAGAGTCCCGAGGTATTTATCAAACGTTATTTGCAAAGCGTGAAGTTCATAAAATCTATCATGCGATTGCTGCATATAATCCCTTGATTACCTTTCCTCAAACGCTACGTTTGTGCCTAGAAAAAGGAAATCCTTTTTATACAATGCAAGTTAATCCAAATGGTCAGGTCAACAGTGAAACACGCATAGAATGTCTCGCACACAATCAACAATGGGCGAAATACCGCTTATCACCTAGTACAGGTAAACAACATCAACTTCGCTTACATTTATCTTTTTTAAATATTCCCATTAAAAACGATCCATTTTATCCAGTGGTTGAGCACAAAGCAGATGATGATTTTTCAGCGCCATTACAGTTACTCGCCAAGGAATTGTCTTTTTTTGATCCGATTACCCAATCGCCTCTAAATTTCAAATCACATTATGAACTTAACTTGTAATGCTATCGTAATGACATTAGCACTATTATTTTTTTTCAAAACGTTGAAATTACAATTTCTTGCTTTAAAATAAGCTGTTAAAAATTAGAAAATCGTTTGGTTTTTATTCATGCGAAAAACAGAAGTTTATCAGGTTCGACTTGACTCACAAGAGAAGAAACAGGCGTTTGCTGTCTTTAAGCAGTTGGGAATTACACCAGCTCAGGCTGTACGTCTTTTTTTCAAGCAAGTCGTACTCACCAAGTCCATTCCATTTGCAATTGAAAACCAGAATATTGATATGGAACAATTGCTTAAACTTAGAAAAATACGAGCTCAAACACCCGTAAATACACAGCATGAAGCATTAATTGAGGATACAGAATTCAATATGGATGATCATGAAGCTCTATTTGATGAATTAAATGCGTTGCTGGGTGAAAGTGACAAAGCGCAATAGTGTTTCATTTATAAACAAGTTTTAACGTTATTTTTAATTTTTTTTGGTTATGCTTTTTCTCTATGATAAATAATAACAAAGCTGGAGAATTACATGATCGTTCGACGAGCCACTGTAGAGGATTTAAATCAGCTCGCTGTTTTATTTGATGAATACCGTCAATTTTATGGTGCATCTTCAAATTTAAAACAATCTTATGATTTTTTAAAACAACGCTTTGAAAATAAAGAAAGTGTTATTTTTATACATGTCAAAGACGATGTATTCACAGGCTTTGTACTGCTTTACTTGGGATTTTCATCTGTCGCATGTTCGACTTATTATATTCTCGACGATGTATATGTCACTCCTGTTTACCGTCGTCAAGGTTCAGCCATTCAGTTGATCGATACTGCTATCTTATTTGCACGTCATGAAAATGCCCTGAGAATTTCACTAGAAACACAAAAAAATAATATTGAATCTATGCGGCTCTATCAAAAAATGGGGTTCGTCCTTGACGAAGAATTCCAAACCTATCATTGTTTTCTTAAGTGATTTGTTGAGCCGCTAATTTTTGTGTTTCGGTCAGATACATCCACTCACCTTCTGCCAAATTTGGCAATTCTAATTGACCAATCTTATGGCGATGCAAGGCAGTCACTTTGTTGCCTACAGCAGCAATCATTCGTTTGACTTGGTGGTACACACCTTGATGAATCGTCATGCTCAATTGTGTTTCATTGAGCAAAGTAACATTTGTCGCTGCAAAAACACCTTTTTCATTATGTAATTCAACACCTTGTTCTAATTGATGCATTTGATCAACTGTAATTGGATCAATCGTAGCCACATGATATACCTTTGGAACATGCTTCTTGGGATGCGTTAGCGTGTGTAGGTATTGTCCATCATCAGTCAGTAACAACAGCCCTGTAGTATCCTGATCCAAGCGCCCTACAGCCGCAATATTGCGCTGAATTAATAAATCTGGCAGTAAACTGAATACGCTTTGATGATGATGTGGCTGATGAGAACATTCAAAGCCTTTAGGTTTATTTAAAATAATATATACCTTTTCCCGATATACGTAATTTTGATCAAAAACCTGAAAATTAAAATCAGTTAAATCATGAATTCGATATTTTAGATCTTTTTGAATTTCATCTTGTATCGAAACTGCTCCGTTCTTAATAAGTTGCTGACAGTATTTTCTTGAACCAAAACCTTGTGACTGCAACATTTTTTCCAAGAGCATATCGATATCCAGAATAAAAAAGACATCCTAGTGTAACTTATTTTTTTAAGTCAATTGATTGAATAGTTAAGCTGCCTGTGCGGCAGTTAAGTGGATGCGATTTATAAGCTTCAAGAAGCAAGATTTCTAAGCTGCCTGTGCGGCAGTTAAGCAGAAACGGCGGGTACACGTGTCACGGTGAATTTTCTAAGCTGCCTGTGCGGCAGTTAAGATCGCTATTCTGACCCAGAAATTAACAATCACTTTCTAAGCTGCCTGTGCGGCAGTTAAGTCATGATACGTGCAGTACCATCTGCTGGATTATTTCTAAGCTGCCTGTGCGGTAGTTAAGACTTAATGCGGAACCGACATCTGTACTAGTGATTTCTAAGCTGCCTGTGCGGCAGTTAAGTATTGAGCAAGCGATTGACGGTTATGCGCGTTTTTCTAAGCTGCCTGTGCGGCAGTTAAGAGTAAATATTGTTGAGCAATAGTCGAAATATCAAAAACTTAAATCAACAAATTCACTTCTAACCAAAGTTTTTAAGTCAAAATATAAGCATTTGATTTAAATTGATTTTTTAAAGAGTCTAAAATTTTGGGGTAAGCCAGTATAATAGATATTCAATTTACTGTAAAAAGTCTTTCTTTTTCAAGTGTTGGTAAAATCGTTATACAATAATCATTCCTGCAAAACTAACTATTCATACCATGCTCATGTCTCAATTTGATGTCAATTTACTGGTTCTACTCGTTTTACTGGCTTGTGGTATTTTTAGCCAAAATGCGGCGGTAACTATTGCTGCAGGCGTATTAATTGTTTTTAAGCTTACACCTTTAAGTGAATTTTTCCCTTTTTTACAGCAACATGGCCTAAATGTTGGTGTGATTATTTTAACGATTGGCGTACTTACCCCAATTGCCAGTGGAAAATTAAGCGGTGAAACCATTCTCAAATCATTTTTTAGTTATAAATCTATATTGGCTATAACTGTGGGATTATTAGTTGCGTGGTTAGGAGGACGAGGCGTCAAACTGATGTCGAGCCAACCAGATATTGTTGCAGGGTTACTCATTGGAACAGTTGCAGGTGTTGCCTTACTCAGGGGCGTACCAGTGGGGCCACTAATCGCAGCTGGAATTTTATCTTTAGTGCTATGGAATTAATTCTTTTAAATTAAGCAGCGCATGGAAGCTTCTAATTCTATACCCCAATACAGTAGTCAATTCCACCAGGAGCTGTTTTTAGTCTTAAATTTTAATAAAGGTCATTCATTCTCATTCAGCTTATATATTTTCGAGCAGGATATTTAATTTTGATTAAATATCCTCTCTTTTTAACTCATGGTGAGATCTTGTTAAGTCATCATTCAACATAACATATTGCTAGTTAGCATAATAATGAGCACGTTTTTGCGAAAATTTAGCCAATTGCTTTAAGAAACCTTCAAAGTAGCTTTTCTCTTTTTCTTCAATCCGATAGCCAGCATATAAAGTACGGCGTAAACCATTTGCAGAAACGCAGTCAAGACGACGGCTCGTCACCCAGCCTTTTTGCTCATATTCATTAACCACCCAATCTGGTAAAGCCGAAATACCCCGTCCACTGGCTACAAGTTGAATCAACATCTGGGTTAAATCCGTAGTACGGATCTCTTTAGGTTGAATATTGGCTGGAATAAACAGATGTGCCATGATATCCAAACGATGCTTGTCTACAGGATAAGTAATCAGAGTTTGCTCGGCCAACTCCTCAACCGTTACTTTTTCTGCACGAACCAAAGGATGAGTATTAGACAATACCAAACGCGACTCATATTCAAAAATTGGAAAATACTCAATACCTTTTAGTGCAATAGGGTCTGCTGTGATCAAAAGATCAAACTCTCCTGTTTGCAACAAGTCGTGTGGATTGGCTTCGAAGCCAGAAGCAAAGTCAAGATCTACATCAGGATACTGTTGACGATATTGATTAAGTAAGGGCATTAACCAATCAAAACAGCTATGACATTCTGAGGAGAAAACAATACGTCCTGTTTGCCCATGTACAATCCGAGTAATATCGCTTTGTGCAATTTGAATCTGTGGCAAAATATCATCTGCCAATTTAAGCAAACGCTGGCCAACATTTGAAAATGTCACAGGACGACTACGGCGGTTAACTACCTCAACACCGTACCAGTGATCAAGCTCTTTTAATTGATGAGATATAGCCGAAGGCGTCAGACACAAATCATTTGCAGCAGCAACCAGCGAACCATGCTCACGTAAAGCCAGTAAAGTTTTTAGATGACGAATTTCGAGCATGTAGAACAATCTCTCAAATACTTGCAGTGCTGAAAATCTGAAACTCTTTAATTTGCGATTTTCAATGCTTTCATTTTAAACAACTGAACAATGATTCATCCTTTAAGCGAATGAATATAAAAAACCTAAGCGTCTCACCTTTAATGAGCGATGACTGTCACATCTCACACCCTTAAAAATAAAAGATAGAGCCTAAGCCATATCATGAATAAAATTCATTATAACACAAAATTAATGAGTTTATTTTAACATGAATATTATTTTAATTTTGATGAATATATTCTACTCCTATAAATTGAAAATATCCTTTTTAGCAATTCTGACTATTCATATGTCAAAATTTGAGTTGCAGAAAAGATCTAAATTCTTATATGGGAATCAATTATTAAGCAACTGATAAATATAAAATTTAAATATTTTCTATTTTAGATTGAGCATTTGTTGAACCCAGTAATAGACACGAAAAATGTCTTAACTTTACTACGCAGTTTCCACTATAATTCCTTGCTATTTTATATTCTCTCCAATTTTTTATGTCTTCTTCATCAAATACATCGGTTCCTCCCATCCGACAGTATCCCCTATTTCTTATTATTTTAGCACTTGCTACAGGTGGTTTTTGTATTGGTACAACCGAGTTTGTGGCCATGGGTCTCATTCAGGAAATTGCAGCCGATTTACATATTAGCGTTCCACAAGCAGGACATTTCATCAGTGCCTATGCTTTAGGTGTAGTTATTGGTGCCCCGGTGATTGCGATCTTGGGCGCACGCGTGCCGCGCAAATCATTACTTCTAGGATTAATGCTGTTTTATGGCGTTGCCAATGCTTTGACAGCCTTAGCGAAAACACCAGAAATGGTTCTGATATCACGTTTCATTGCTGGTTTCCCACACGGGGCATATTTTGGTGTAGCTGCACTGGTTGCCGCAGAACTGGCTGGCCCTAAAAAACGTGCATCAGCAGTTGCACAAGTGATGATGGGATTGACCGTAGCAACTGTTTTAGGCGTTCCACTTGCAACCTGGATTGGTCAACAATTTGGCTGGCGAGCAGGTTTTGAATTTTCTGCTGCAATTGCTTTTATTACTTTAATTTCGGTGGCTATTTTTGTTCCGCACATTGCAGTCAGAACAACAGCCAGTATAAAAACCGAACTGGCTGGTCTTAAAAATATCAATATGTGGCTGACATTGGCTGTAGGTGCAATTGGTTTTGGTGGCATGTTTTCTGTATATAGCTATGTATCACCTATTCTTACAGAATATACCAAAGTCAATATTGATATCGTCCCGATTGCATTGGCCATTTGGGGTATTGGCATGGTCATTGGTGGCTTGGTCGCTGGATGGTTGGCAGATAAAAATTTAAATAGAACTCTAGTTGGTGTCCTGATCAGTTCTGCACTTGCGTTTATTCTTGCCAGCTTTCTTATGAGTAATATTTATACCGCCATAGCAGGCCTATTTTTAATTGGTATTACGGTGATGGGGCTTGGTGGCGGCTTACAAATGCGTCTCATGGATGTTGCTGGCGATGCTCAAGGCGTAGCTGCTTCCCTCAATCATTCTGCATTTAACATTGCCAATGCACTCGGTGCATTCTTGGGTGGCTGGGTATTGAGCCATCAAATGGGATGGATTGCGCCAATCTGGGTAGGCTTTGTTTTAAGCCTCGGAGGGTTGATTATTTTACTGATTGCCTTTGCTGTCGAGAAAAAAACTTCGTCAAATCAATGCGCTTAATCTTGTTAAACTTTTGAATGAATCACCATGATCAATATCATGATGATTCATGCTATTTAAGATACAATCTACTGATACGTTGCCAGACGCTCTGATAGCAAATCAAAGAAGCCATCACGATCAATATCACGTAAATATTCTGCATTTGCAGTGCGACCAGTGACATTCCACCAGTCTGCAACCATAGCGCCCACTGTCAATGGGCTATCCGCTTCAATCTCGACATTGATAAAACGACCAGAGAATAGTTCAGGTTTGATCATATAGCCGATGACACAAGGATCATGTAATGGTGCGCCTTCAGAACCGTATTTTTCCATATCATAACGTTCAAAGAAATCTGTCCAGGCTGCTACAGCAGGACCGACCTGATTATCCATACGGCGCAAACCATCGACCCATTCTTTCGAGGTTAAGACTTGATGTGTGACATCAAGTGGAATCACAGTTAATGGAATACCCGCAGCAAATACAATTTTCGCTGCGTCTGGGTCAACAAACATATTAAATTCTGCCGAAGGTGTAATATTTCCTCCTTCAAAAAAGCCGCCCCCCATCAAGACAATTCGCTTAACTCGCGCTGCAATATCTGGAGCTTTTAATAGTGCCTGAGCAGTATTGGTCATCGGCCCCAAAGAACAGATCGTAATTGTTTTCTCAGGTGCATTTCGCAGAGTTTCAATAATAAAATCAACTGAGTGCTGGGCCTGCAAAGGCATTTGCGGCTCAGGTAACTCAATACCATCGAGTCCTGTTTTTCCATGTACATTTTCGGCGGTAATTAATGGACGTTTCAACGGACGATCGCATCCAGCGAAAACAGAAATATCTGGACGTCCAGCCAATTCACATACTTTACGTGCATTTGCACTGGTCAATGCCAATGGCACATTTCCAGCGACCGTTGTAATCGCAAGTACCTTTACTTCAGGGCTCGCCAGTGCCAATAAAATTGCAACTGCATCATCCTGACCTGGATCTGTATCAATAATAATTTGATGAGGAGAATGTGTCATTCACTTACCCTTATATAAAATATCCTGAATTTCAATCAGAAATTCATCATTCAATAACCGCTTAATCACATGCTCATTTAGAGCAAGATTTTTCCATCCTGAATGACTTTGAGTTCACGCATGCGTTCTGCATGATAGCTGCCTGCGGTATAGCGAGCTGACAACACCACATCACCACGCGGCTGTAAAAAGAACGGCATAGAAATTCGTTCTTGCAGGCGATCCTGATCTTTATATTTCACAACACGATGTGTGGTAGACGGATAATAAAATTGCGACGCTTCTTGCAACATATCGCCAATATTAATAATCAAAGAATTTGGCTCGACAGGCACATCATACCACTCGCCCGTTGCATCTTTAACTTGTAACCCTGGTGCTGTGGCCGCAGGCAAGATGGTAATCAGATTAATATCTTCATGCGCCGCAGCACGAATATAATCATGGTCTACATCGACTGGGGTATACCTTAAAACACGCAATAAGCTTTCAGAACCTTCAATCATGGCGGGTAAAGGCTCATGATAGGCATTTTGCACATTTGATGGAGAAAAGTCCTGAATCCATTGTAATAGCTGCTTGGCAAGTATTAATGCCTGCTCATAATAATGATGTGTATTTGTCGATAATTCATGAGGAAAAACGCCAGATGGAAAGATATGAAAAAACTCTTTCAAATCTTTAACTGTTTCTCCTTTTGCTGTTTCAGACAAATCCGTCGGGAAAAAACCACCTTTTTGCTCGGGACGAACTCGATATTGATTTTTAGCATCCGACTTAAAAAATGCCAACCATTCGGTATAGATCAACTGGATCAAGGGCCAATCTAATGGATGATTCACGATGACAGCAAATCCAGTATCATGCAAAGACTGTGCAAAAAGTTGTCCTGCATTTGAGGCAGAGTAGTCAATGGTCGCAATATGCATAGAAGCTCCATATTTATGATACTGATCTAAGCAAAAAATAAGCCGTATTTATGTCGTAAAATACGGCTATTGGTGTATGTATTTATTTAACATCAAAGATTAAAACAAATACACATCGGCACTTTTACATCGAAAAACCAAGACAAATTCCTGCAATGGTTGCACTCATCAGGTTTGATAAAGTTGCTGCCAGTAAAGCACGCACAGCCAGTTTGGAGAGTACGGGTGTGAGTTTTGGTTCTACCATACCAAACGCCCCTAGCACGACACCAATCGAACTAAAGTTTGCAAAGCCGCATAAACCAAAAGAAATAATAGCAGCGGTATGCGCCGAAATTGTATGATCTGCCAGATGTGGTGACAGACTTAAATAAGCTACAAACTCGTTAATGACCAGTTTTTGTCCAAGCAATGCACCTGCAAGTTGAGCCTCATTCCAATCAACCCCCATGACATAAGCCAAGGGTGACAAAATATAGCCGAAAATGGCATCTAAACTTAAGCCTGAATAGCCAAACCATCCGCCCACAAAGCCGAAAATACCGTTGACCAGACTCAGCAGGCCAACAAAGACCATAATGACCGTTCCGACACCTGCCGCAATTTTAAGACCCATCATGGCACCGTTGGCTGCAGCTTCGATAATGTTCGATGGACGCTGTTCACCAAACTCAAGATCTGTAACTTCAACTGTTGATGGCTCGGTAGCAGGACTGAGCAAACGGGCAAATAAAATACCCCCTGGAATCGCCATTAACGATGCTGCTAATAGATATTCCATAGGAACACCTAAACCTGCGTATCCCACCAACACCGAACCAGAAACAGCAGCCATTCCACTACACATCACTGTAAACAACTCATTTTTATTCATACGCAATAAAAATGGTCGAAGTGCAGCAGGCAATTCATTTTGACCAATAAAAATAGTCGTCACTGCAGCGAAAGATTCTACTTTACTAATCCCTAAAGCCTTTTGAAAAATTCCACCTAAAACTTTGATAAAAATCGTCATAATCTTGAGATAGTAAAGAATGGCGATCAATGCAGTTACAAAAATAATGGTGGGTAAAACTTTAAGTGCAAAAATAAAACCGCCACCATGAAATACGGTATTCATCTGGTCGCCCACTAACGCACCAAACAAAAATGCACTGCCTGCATCCGCATAACCAATCACGTGGTTTACGCCTGAAGCAAGCTGTTCAAATAAATACTTACCCATTGGAACATATAAAATAATGATCCCGAGTAAAAACTGTAAACCGAGAGCAGGTAAAATCGTTCTCACTTTGATTATTCTTCGATTATTGGAAAAGATATATCCAATCAATAGAAGAATAAAAATACCGATTAAACCACGATATTCAAACATTCTTATCTCCGTAACATAAGCACACCTCATTCACGCCACAGATCATTGAGTTCATCAGTTTCTTAAACAAAACTGACCTACTGTTCTGCTGATAGCATGCGCTTACACTACACAATCACGCCATTCAGTGATGCTTAACAATCACTGATTTAGAAAATGAGGAAATGGAGACAATACAAAGATCATGCCATCGTCAATGAATGACATCGATCCAAATTGTCATACCAATCATGATTTTGCCTGCTTTCAATTCAAGACAAACAAATGAAATAGCACAAAAATAAACGTTTGTTTTTAAACAATTATTTATTTTGAGTATTTATCGGGCGGTAAATTTAACAAAATTTCACATAGATATCGAATCTTTTTTTAGCCTGTAAAATCATTTTTGTTGTAAAAATTCGATCAATATTTAAAAATTTATAATTTTTCTTTTTATAATGAGCACTTAATTATATCAAAATCATAACAAAATTTTATAAATTCTTAAGTTTTTATTTATGACTAAAATTCGATATTTTCATGCACACTTTTTAGACCAAACGATAAAAAATAGTGCATAGATGATGCTTATTCAAACTCTGACAAGATTTATGCATCTGGAAGTTTTTCACCACAATGGGGACAATACTTATATTTCTTGCGTTGTTCTTGTTCATCTAATTGTTGTTCTTTAATTAACTGAAGAATAATTTCATGCGTTTGCTCACGACTGAGACCTACTTTTTTGCGGATTCTCTCAATTTCTTTTTCCTGATTGAGATAGTCAATCTGGTTAGAAATTAAAAGCTCTCGAAACTCCTGTTCTAGACGTTGATTACGTAAATTTAATTCGTTAGCAAGACCAGTCGCTAAAATACCCGCAGGTAAAGCTGCCAGCCCCACACCTAAAATGGTAATGACTGCACCTAATAGACGACCAATATTGGTCACAGGTGTGACATCTCCATAACCGACTGTCGTCAGTGTAACCACTGCCCACCACATCGATTGCGGAATCGAGCTAAACACTTCTGGCTGGGCTTTATTTTCTACAACATAAATCCCACCAGCAGCCATGACAATCATAATCATCAAAATAAAGACGACAGCCTGAAACGATCCCTTTTCACGCTCAATCACTGCAAGTAAAATCTGTAATGACACAAAATATCGGGTAAGTTTGAGAAGCCTGAGTAATCTGAGAATCCGTAAAAAACGCAAATCGATATGTACAAAAAAATTAAGATATGCAGGTAAAATTGCCAACAAATCGATAATTGCGCCACCACTACTGACCCATTTTAAACGTGCTTTCCATGCAGCAAGTTGCGGATACTCCTCTGCGACACACCAAATTCGTAAAATGTATTCAACCGTAAAAATCACAATTGAAATTTTTTCAAAACCGTCAAAATAAAGTTGATACTGGCTATATATTGAATCAATTGATTCCAATAGCACGGCCAATACGTTCGCAACGATTAAAAGCACCAGCAAATAATTGATGAATTGACTCAGCCGACTTTCATAATTCGGGTTATGCAGATGATTATAGACACGTCTACGTAGCGTGAGAGAAGCAGATTCGGTCATATCGATATTGTATTATGCTTATGTCTATAGACTGAATCAATCTAGCATAATCCTGCCTCTTCCCCCACAAGGTTTGATGGACTTTAATAAAAAAACAAGCACGTTTCGTGCTTGTGGAGAAGATTCGATATAGAGTTAGGCTGCTTTAGGGTAAGTAATGGTTTGACCTTGAATCAAGCGCGTCACAGCATTTGGATTAAAGCTCAACGTCAGAATATGATTATCCAAACTAATACGATATTGTGCAACCAAAGCCTCCCGACCTGTTTCAGTTTCAATCACATATTCATCGACAATATTTAAGATGCCTTCCAGATTGGTACTGCTTGATGCAAAATCATGATCAAACAAATCATAGATTGTATTTAGGTTGAAGGTTTCTTGCACATCAGAAGGATGTTTTTTGACATGGTTTTCCAAAAACAGAACCAATTTGTGCGCATAGAAATAATAGTTCGGCTTATGGGTATAATGTAAATTCATTTTTAACTCCTTCAACAGGATTAAGCATCATTGATTTTTATGTCACTATTTAGTTTTAGGATTTTTAACTTAATTTTTTCTTAAAATACATGAATGCTCAAACTTTGTTCACAATACGATAACATTATCACGTTTTGTTACTTAGCTTAAAAATAGGGATTTGAACAATAACGCAATGCCATTTAAAACATCTTGTTTGATAAAACCGACATCGCGTAAAATTATAGGCATAATACGCTGCTTTTAATTTAGAGTTTCTAATGAGTTCAACCCCTCCTTTGCTTACTGTGATTGGTAGCATTAATGTCGATCATATCCTTGGCCTCGAGCACTTTCCACATCCTGGACAAACCTTGAATGGTCAGAGCTATCAGGTTGCATTTGGTGGAAAAGGTGCAAATCAGGCTGTGGCAGCAGGCCGAAGTGGCGCCAATACCAGTTTTATTGCCTGTGTAGGTAGCGATGCCGTGGGTGAACAAATTCGTCATCAACTCATCAAAGACAACATTGATACTCAGGCCGTGCGTGCTGTTGAAGGTTTCACCACAGGTGTCGCACTGATTTTTGTTAATCAGCATGCAGAGAACTTCATTGGTATTCATGCCGGTGCCAATGCTGCGCTTGATATTGCGTACATCGATCAGCATGCAGAGCTGATTCAACGCTCAAGCGCAATTCTGTTACAGCTCGAAACACCATTAGCCACTATTTTACACGCTGCAAAGCTTGCCAAAGCCGCTGGTGTAAAAGTGATTTTAAATCCGGCGCCAGCCTGTGAGTTACCTGAAGAATTATTACGTTTGGTCGATATTATTACCCCCAACGAAACCGAAGCGTTAAGCCTCACCAATGTGATTGTGCATGATGATCATGACGCTGCCGAAGCGGCAAATGTGCTGCATCAAAAAGGTATTAAAACTGTAGTCATCACGATGGGCTCTCGTGGTGTCTGGCTAAGTGAATATGGTCAGGGCAAAATGATTGAAGGTTTTAAAGTGAGTGCAATCGATACCATTGCCGCAGGCGATACGTTTAATGGTGCATTTGTGACGGCACTTCTTGAAGGAAAAACCGCTCAAGACGCTGCACGCTTTGCCAATGCAGCCGCTGCAATTGCCGTTACCCGATCTGGTGCCCAGCCTTCTGTGCCATGGCGTCAAGAAATTGATCTGTTTCTTTCTGCTCAAACGGCACTATAATTCTAAATTGTTTTGTGGTTTAATACGCGCAGTTTGAGATGAGCCTCATACAGTATATGACTCGATTTATATACGACTAGCCCCGCTAATATGCGGGGCTTTTTATTGCCTTTTTAATTTTATAACAACTAAACCCTGTTTACTTTTTAGTGTCTATCAAAGTAAAAATGAGATGTTTTAACTGACATTGAACTTCTTGAGGTAACTGAATAAAAAGTACATCTATCGGCATATGTTGCCAATCTTTCAGCAAATTGCCTTCATTATCCATATTTTCTGCCAATAGAAAGATTTGTGAAACTGAACAATTAAAAGCTTTTGCGAGATATTCAAGTATTGCAGGACTATATCCTTGATTACCATTTTCAAGATTTGAAATATTACTTTTCGAAGTATGTGAAAAATCTGCAAGCTGTTGTTGAGTCCAACCCTGCCTTTTTCTTAAGAAACGAACTGCGCGACCTATATCCATAAGCCGATACTATCTGGATGGCGAACATCACAAGTATTTTTATACAATAATGAATATTAGTTTTGTATTGTTTAACAAAACAAAAGTTTTGTAATACAATACTGCTAGTTTTTAAAACATTTAAATGATAATGAAATTAGTAAGTGATCAAATTCAAGAAAGAAAATTTATAATAGAATTTCAATTATTTAACTTAATTGATGAATTAGGTCTTAGTGTAAAAAAAGATCATGAAAGAAAAATTTTTATTTATGCATTGCTTTACGTACAACTCATGCATCAGCCTTACAGCGCGATGAATACCATATCTCAACTTGAACCTGTTACAACTTATGAAAAGATAAAAATCTCATATTATACCAATTACCTATCTACCTATTTGAGTACATCCTATTCACAAGAACGTGAAAGAATCATTTCTATTATTTCAAAAACATTTATTGATTCGATAAATCCAGAGATGAATCTTTATAATTTTAATGATTTTGTGACCATGTTCGCTTTTAAGAAACTGTTGCAGCAAGTGTTTCATGAAAATTAAAAAAGGACTGATTTCTCAGCCCTTTTTTACTCATTTAAACTCAATCATTAATCGATTAAGTTAATTGAGCTGCAGCAATTTTCTTGGTATCTACTTGATCGGCAGCATTTGTATATTCGCCCATTTTGTCGAAATTCAAATATTTGTAGATATCCGCAGACATACTGTCGATTTGTGCTGCATATTGTTGATATTCTTCTGGCGTCGGTAATTTACCGAGTACAGCAGCAACAGATGCAAGCTCAGCAGATGCCAAGTATACGTTAGAGCCTTGACCCAAACGGTTCGGGAAGTTACGTGTAGAAGTCGATACGACCGTGGTGTTTGGCGCAACACGTGCTTGGTTACCCATACATAGTGAGCAACCCGGCATTTCAGTACGCGCACCAGCGCGACCATAGGTATTGTAGAAACCTTCTTCCATTAACTGGTGTTCGTCCATACGTGTTGGTGGTGCCAACCATAAACGAGTTGTTAATGAACCACTTGGTACTTTCTCAAGCAACTGACCCGCTGCACGGAAATGACCAATGTTGGTCATACAAGAACCGATGAACACTTCATCAATTTTGTCGCCTTGAACATCAGAAAGAAGTTTTGCATCATCTGGATCGTTCGGGCAGCAAAGAATTGGTTCTTTGATGTCTGCAAGATCAATTTCATACACTTTAGTGTATTCAGCATCCGCATCCGCTTTAAGAAGTGATGGATTAGCCAACCATTTTTCCATGTTTTCAACACGGCGCGCCATTGTACGTGCATCACCATAGCCTTGTGAAATCATCCACTTCAACATGGTAATGTTCGAACGCAAGTACTCAGCCACTTTCTCTTCAGAAAGCGTGATTGCACAACCCGCAGCCGAACGCTCAGCAGATGCATCAGACAATTCAAATGCTTGCTCAACTGTAAGGTCTGTTTCCATTTCTGTTAAGTCGATTTCCAAGATACGACCAGAGAAAATGTTTTTCTTACCTTTTTTCTCTACAGTCAAATCGCCTTCTTTGATTGCGTAGTAAGGAATTGCATGTACAAGGTCACGTAAAGTGATACCAGGTTGCATTTTACCTTTGAACTTCACAAGTACAGATTCAGGCATATCGAGTGGCATAACACCAGTCGCTGCCGCGAACGCAACAAGGCCAGAACCCGCAGGGAATGAAATACCAATTGGGAAACGCGTATGTGAGTCACCGCCAGTACCGACTGTATCTGGAAGCAACATACGGTTTAACCAAGAGTGGATAATACCATCACCTGGACGAAGCGATACACCACCACGGTTCATGATGAAGTCTGGCAATGTGTGTTGCATTTGTACGTCCACTGGCTTTGGATAAGCAGCAGTGTGACAGAACGATTGCATGACCAAGTCAGCAGAGAAGCCCAAGCAAGCCAAATCTTTTAACTCGTCACGAGTCATAGGACCAGTGGTATCCTGAGAACCAACAGTCGTCATCTTAGGTTCACAGTAAGTACCCGGAATAACACCCTGACCTTCTGGAAGACCACATGCACGACCCACCATCTTCTGAGCTAAAGTGAAACCTTTGCCCGTTGCAGCAGGTTGTACTGGGGTACGGAATAATGTAGATGGCTCAAGACCTAACGCTTCACGCGCTTTGGTGGTCAAACCACGACCCACGATCAGGTTAATACGACCACCCGCACGTACTTCGTCTAGAAGCACTGGAGTTTTAAGTTCAGATTCAGCAATTTGTTCGCCATTTTTGAACGCCGTTACTTTCGCAGCAGCATGGTCAATTTTGAGAACAATTTCGTCGCCCATGTTCATATTGGCAACGTCAATCTCTACAGGTAACGCACCAGCGTCTTCCATCGTGTTGAAGAAAATCGGTGCGATTTTAGAACCTAAGCAGTAACCACCGTCTTTTTTGTTCGGAATGTGCGCGATTTCGTCACCAAAGAACCAAAGCACAGAGTTTGTTGCAGATTTACGAGATGAACCTGTACCCACAACGTCACCGACATAAGCAACTTGATTGCCTTTAGCAATGAGTTCTTTAATTTGGCTCAGTGGACCAACTTCACCTGGTTTTTCAGGGTTAATACCATCACGCTCGTTTTTCAACATTGCATTTGCGTGTAATGGGATATCCGGACGGCTCCAAGCGTCTTGCGCTGGAGACAAGTCGTCGGTGTTAGTTTCGCCTGTCACTTTAAAAACAGTGAGCTTGATTTCTTCTGGAACATCTTTGCGGCTTGTAAACCACTCAGCATCAGCCCAAGATTGTAAAACTGCTTTTGCGTTAGTGTTACCCGCTTTTGCTTTATCAGCCACATCATGGAACGCATCAAATACAAGAAGTGTTTTTTTCAATGCATCAGCAGCTAAAGCGCCTAAATCAGCATCTTCTAAAAGCTCAACTAGAGGTGCAACGTTGTAACCACCAAGCATGGTACCTAGCAAATAAACTGCGCGTTCTTTAGAAACGAGTGGAGAGGTCGCTTCACCTTTTGCTAAAGCTGCCAAAAAAGCTGCTTTAACGTATGCCGCTTGGTCTACACCTGCTGGAACACGATTTTCAAGCAAGTCAACGAGGAAAGCTTCTTCACCTGCTGGCGGATTTTTAAGTAATTCGACTAAATCAGCAGTTTGAGCATCATCAAGTGGCTTCGGTGGGACTCCGAGTGCGGCACGTTCTTCAACGTGTTGGCGGTAAGCTTCTAGCACAGTGTTATTCCTCTTTTTTAAAAAATTACTTGCGAATTCCGGCTTATCAAAGCTACACAAGTAATATGGACAGCAAAATTTTACTAAAAATCAAGATAAAAGTTAATGCAAGCGCCGTGTTTCTTCGTGATTCTCGTTATTTTATAGCGAAATAGTAGTTCGCTTTTTTGCTATATCAAAATTCACAGAGAATACGCCACCGATTCAATTACTTGGTTTTTGCCACACTTTAAAAACTATAAAAAGGCAGATGCATCATGCATGATTTGAATGCGAAAAACTATAGAACCTTAGTGCACTATAAAAACTTAATTTTTTTGTGGACATCTCTCTTAAAAGTGAAAAGTGATCTGGCTAAAGCTAAAAACCATATTGAATATAATATGAGAGCTTATACATGAGGGCACAGATAATGAGCCCCACAAAGGGTAATATCAAATGATCATACTGTAAAAAATAATCATAGCTTTGTTTTTGTTTTGGAATAAGAGCATTTGATAGAAATTGAGTAATTTTCAAATCTTCCTTTTGATCGATATAAACAGCTTCGTTTTCGTTCTGGGTCTGTATTCTAAGTATGATGAAGCGATTTAAAGCTAAGCTTATATTATAGTTTTTAACGCTTGATAGCTGTATTTCTTTTTGACCGATCAAAATAGCATTTTGAGTAAATTGTAAATCTGTTGTTTTTTTCTTAAGGCTCTGAATAATCAAACTATAGGTGAGAGCAACCACTGACCCATACAGCATAAACCGATAGTTCTCAAAATAAGAACAAATCAAAATAATAATCGCAAAAAAAGGAAGCCAAAGATAAGCTGCTTTCATCATACTTCGATGTAAATAGCCTTTAACTGCAAAACTTTCAGGTCGTGTCATACTGATTATTTTAATTTGTAGATTTATCACTCAGAATAATTATAGAGTGATAAATCAATAAATAGAACTTTTCTATCTTTACGATCTAAAAGTCAATAAATATTAAAATATTGTATCTACACACAAAAATAGAACAACCAGTTTACCATTAGAATGGTTTGTAATTTGGCATTTTATCGTGTGGCGTTGCAATACATTTTTGTGTGATTTCAGTTCTGATTTGCTCTCGAATTGCATCAGGATTTGCCGTGATGTTTTGCTGAGGCATGGCATAAACTTCATCAATAATATTCAAAATAAAGGTCTTGGTGATCTGATCTTCAATCTTATTGGCATGTTCAACAGCTTGTGCTTTTTGAATCGCATTTTGACGATCAAGCATGATTGAACGTGCAGCATTGCCCATACTGGTACAGTATCCATGCCATTGTTCTTCTGGAGTCAAAGGTTTTTTTTCACTACACCCCAACAGTGCGATCAAGATCGTAAAAGGTAAAAATTTTTTCATGAGCACTCTCCTTTGCGCGTCATGATACTGAATTTTGATGATTTCCCCAAACACTTGTTTGTGTTGTTTTGCGTATCGTAGATGATATATTTTAGCGAAACTGGTTTAACGCATTTTTTTGATCAGCATCAAAAGCTCACCAATCACTTCCTCCCCCCCATCTTCGACTACAGCACGTCGCACGCATCCTTGTACATGATGATTCAGCAACTGTGTAGATACCGAGTCAAGTGCAGAGCGTATCGCAGAAATTTGCGTCAAAATATCTACACAGTAACGATCATTTTCCACCATCTGTGCAACACCGTTCACCTGCCCACCAATGCGGCTCAATCGATTAAGCAACGCTTTTTTGTCTGGTTGTATGACGTGTTTTTGAGACATATGTAAATCATCAGAAACTTCGTTATTGCAGTCATCACATCGTTTTGATGGATCATTGGAACCTTCAGCTTGCACAGAAGATTTTGCTAGCTTGGTTGTTTTTTGTGGCTTTGGCATTTACTCATCCATTTGGGTTTAACTCAATCATTACATGTAAAAATGATGGTTCATATAACCCTAATCTCGTCATTCAATTTGATCTTAACAGTTATTAGCCTTTGCATACAGATTTCACAATCTGTTTTACATACTCGGCAATAAGCCCCTCCATCATCTTTTTTTAATTCTTTATTCAAACAAAAATAACTTTTTTACTCTACCAAAATATACCCCCATAGGGTATTATAAATCTTATTTTATAGGAAAATACAATGACAAATCCTCCTGTAAAAAACCAAACCATCATCCTTCCTATTGAAGGCATGTCCTGTAATGCCTGTGCTACACGTATTGAAAAAGTACTAAATCGCCTACCCGATGTTCAAGCGCATGTAAATTTTGCTAGCGAAAAAGCTCAAATTGAACTAAAAAGCACCGAAAGTACGCTAGATGATGTTATTCATCATATTGAAAAAGCAGGGTTTAAAGTTCCTCCTCAACATCTTGAACTTTCAATTGAGGGTATGAGCTGTGCTGCGTGTGCAGCGCGAATTGAAAAGGTCTTAAATAAGCAGAACCACGTAGAGGCCGTCGTCAATTTTAGCAATGAGACAGCCCATGTTGATTATGTTACGGGTTTAATCACACCAGAACAAATCATTCAAAAAATTGAAAAAGCAGGTTTTAAAGCGATTCAAAAACAGGAACTTAACTCGAAGGATCTTCAACAACACAAACAGCAACAATGGAAACAACAGCAACACATGTTAATCATTGCAATCATTTTCACTCTACCCCTTATGGTTGAAATGATGGGCATGATGTTTGGCATGCATGAATTGATTCCTCGCTGGATTCAGTGGTTACTGGCTACTCCTGTGCAATTCTGGTGTGGCTGGCAGTTTTATCGCAATGCATATCTTTCTTTGCGTGGTGGTTCAGCCAATATGGATGTACTCGTCGTGCTAGGTACAACATCGGCTTATTTATTTAGCAGTGTTGTAGTGCTGTTTGGTCTGGATCAACATGTTTATTTTGAAGCCAGTGCAGCAATTATCACTTTGGTTTTATTAGGTAAATTACTCGAAGCACGAGCGAAAGCAAAAACTGGTGCAGCAATCGAAAGTCTTCTCAATTTGCAACCTCAAATTGCGCATCGTGAAATAGAGGGTGAAATCAGTGATATTGCGGTAAATGAGCTTCATTCTGGCGATATCTTTATTGTTCGCCCTGGTGAAAGTATTCCAGTAGACGGCATCATTTTAGAAGGGACTTCCGAAATAGATGAAGCTATGCTGACGGGTGAAAGTATGCCCGTCATCAAACATCCACAGGATCAAGTTTTTGCAGCCACGATTAATTATCACGGCGTACTTCGTGTCAAAGCAACTGGTGTTGGAAATGATACTGTACTGGCCAAAATTATTGGTATGGTCGAACAAGCACAAGGTTCTAAAGCAGCAATACAAAAACTTGCAGATCAGATCGCCAGTATTTTTGTTCCTGTCGTCATCATCATTAGTTTGTTAACATTGTTGTTGACTTGGTGGTTAAGTCAATCTTTTACCTCTAGCTTAATCAGCGCTGTGGCAGTATTGGTCATTGCTTGCCCGTGTGCTTTAGGATTGGCAACACCTACCGCTATTATGGTCGGGACAGGTCGTGGTGCTCAATCGGGCATCTTGTTTAGAAATGCACAGGCCCTCGAACATGCTCAAAAAATCAGCGTTATGGTCATGGATAAAACTGGAACCTTAACCGAAGGAAAACCCGCAGTTGCACACAGTAAAATTGAGGCTGGTATTTCTGTATCTCATTTTTGGTCGGCAATTAAGACATTAGAACGCGACTCAGAACATCCTATCGCACGCGCACTGGTTCAACATACAGAAACGATGCAGACAGACCAACTCGAATTACAAGATTTCAAAGTCTTATCAGGCCATGGTATTCAAGCAAGAATCAACGGTGATCTGGCGTTATTGGGCTCTCCTCGGTTTTTATCTGAACACGATATCACGCTTGATCACACGCTGGTTGAAGAACTTGAGCATCAGGGAAATACCGTGATTGCCCTATCGATTGCGGGACAGTTGCAAGGCTATATTGGGTTACAGGATCAGTTAAGAGCCGATGCTTCATCTACAATTTATGCTTTACAACAGCGTGGTATCGAGATTGTTATACTCACTGGCGATAGTCCTAGAGTGGCTAAGGTCATTGCAAAACAACTTAATATCGAGAAATTTGTCGCTGGTGTACTACCACAAAACAAAGCAGCAGAAGTTGCCAAGCTCAAACAGCAAGGTCATTGGGTTGCAATGGTGGGTGATGGCATCAATGATGCACCAGCATTAGCCACCGCAGATATCTCATTTGCCATTGGAGCAGGTTCAGATATCGCAATTGATTCGGCAGATATTGTACTGATGCAAAGTCAATTGACTGGTTTAATCAATGCGATTGATCTGTCAAAAGCAACCCTATCTAAAGTAAAGCAAAACCTGTTTTTTGCGTTTATTTATAATTCGTTGGGTATCCCACTTGCTGCACTCGGCTTATTAAACCCCGTAGTGGCAGGTGCAGCCATGGCACTGAGTTCGGTGTCAGTTTTAACCAATTCACTGTTGTTACGTCGTTGGAAACCCCTAAAATTTAATTCAACTCAGGAGATTAAATAATGTCTACCATTCAATTTACAGTAGAAGGCATGTCTTGCGGTGGCTGTTCAAGTAAAGTTAAAAATACCCTTGAAGCATTTGATCAGATCAGTCAGGTTGAAGTAGAGCTTGCGACTGGAGAAGTTAAAGTTCATGTTGAACCTGATCAAAACATCGATAAAGAACAAATCAAAGCAGCCATCGAAGATTTGGGTTTTGATGTTGTAAACTGATGTATATACCTGCTGTCAAACTCAATGCTAAAAGGTCGATATTTAAATATCGACCTTTTTATTTATATTCCCAAAAACACTAGAAACGCCAATTATAGAAAATATCAATCGAACGTTCTAAAGCCTGACTTGCTTCCAGATATAAACGTTTATTCATCTGATAACGCAGTGTTAATTTATTCACAGGTGTAAATACGCCCACACCATAACGAATAAACAGATCAGGCGTGATATACCCCGTCAGACTGACCTGAGTATCATCGCCAGTTCCCTGTGCATCCAATGCCAATCCACTTAGACCAAAAGTACGACCAATCTGGTTAGTAAGTGCACGTGTTCCTCCCAGGCCCATACTTATACCTGCGGCTGCAATGGTGTTATTTACATCCGATTTAAAGCCCGCTGTATTGCTCAGACTACTGCTGCCTTCATTAATACGCCCAGTTACTAATGCATTGAGCGCTTCTTGTTCAGATAAACCAGCATCGTTGTAAATTTGAATATTCGGAACAGATGCGGTTCCAGTCACACGAACACCAACCACACTTCCCTGAACATTCTTGTTGGCATCGACATCCAATGTTGGGTTTGAAAGTGGGCCGTTGAAACGTGCAATTGCACGATTAAGATCAAGACTTTGTCCATAGGCTTCAATTTTGACTTTCTGGCTTACCCCGATTGCACCACTTGCGTTCATGGCTGTTTCCAAACCGCGCTGGGTTAAATTTAAACGGCCAACAAGTGGAATACGACTATTAAAGCCTTGGAAAATAACCTGATTACCAATGTTAACGCCAATATCTGCGCGAATGTCCCAAGGCTTGGCTGCTTTTAAAATCGCAAGCTGATCTTGTCCTTCACGAACGATCCGCACATCAGAAGATACGCCAACCACTGGCTCGGTTGCTTCTGGCATCGAAATCAAGGCACGCGGTACATTGACATTACCCTGTACAGAAATACGTTTACTTAACGGATAAGCATCCATAGATAAATCTGGAGTCACAATTGCGGTAATTAATGGAGCCTGACGTACCAGTAAATTTTCACCTTTAAGATTAAGCTGGATACGTGGATCATTTTTCCAGTCAATATTACCTGTTAACGTTCCTACACCACGTCCACTATTAAATGCGCCATTGATGCTTGCCGAATCCTGACGGATGGAAGAATAAAGTTGAATATTATTTAGATTAACAGGCAGTGAGATCATGCTGATCGCACCATCTTTCAGACGTAATTCCCCTGTCACCTGTGGTTGAGTCAATGTACCGTTAATTTTACCCGCCAAAGATAAAGTACCGCCCATCGAACGAACATCACTAATAAACGGCTTAAATACTTTAAGTTGTACATTATTAAAGGCGACTTCCCCACTCATTGGCATCGGCTTTTGATAAGGATTTACAATCACTTTGGCGTAGCCTGTACCAATTGCATCGGTCTTGACATCCAGACGCATTAACAACCCTTGAGGCACCGTACGTGCAATTACGCTCAATTGATCATAACCTAAAGTGGAAGGTGGATCCTGCGGATCCGAAGCAGCTAGACCAATTTCCCCATTTTGGGTAATAAACTGAGCATCTAACTGTGGCTTACCACCACTTGCCCAAGATGCTTTGGCATAGCCGTTAAGCTTACCAGTAATAGCCAAACCTTCTGGCATAAATGCGGCAAAATCACCTAAATCCAGATTACGAGTTGCGAATGATACGTTACCCCGTGCAGCACTTACACGCACTGGTTGGTCAAAGCACAATTGACTTTGCTGACTCGCCCAGCAATGCTGGCCCACAAATAATTCTTGGCGACTTTGATTATAAATCACAGCCGCATTTTGCTGCTGTTTCAACACAGCACGGCGAGAGTCGAAAATTCCTTGTTGAATCTGCCCAAGCCAGTCATTATTTGCATTAAAACCACCTGCAAGCTGAACATAAAATTTTGAATAATAGTTCCAGCCTTGAAGCTGTACCAAGTGTGCTTTTCGCGTTCCAGAGAGTGTAATTCCAGCATATTGAATCTGACGAGTACCGCTTTGTAAGTCATTCAGTGTGGCTTTTAAAGATGTTGGTACACTCTCCGATGTCGGCAACTCACCTTGGATACGAACTTTTTTTACACTGATATTATTAAATCCAAAATTATCAACAGCCAAATTTGCTGTGGCTTTTAATCGTGGTTGAGCCTGTACATTCAAATAACCATATGCCCGACCTCGGAGTCCTGTATATATTTCATTCAGCGCTGGAGCATTAACATTGAGTCTCAAATTCTGCGCATTACCAGAGGCCTGTACCTGATTTTGTCCATAAGCTAAAAAGAGATTATTTGCTTCAAACTGCTGTGGTAAGAAACCTTTCTGATTGGAATTAATCACGACTGCCAGATTGCCCATACCACGCACAATCTTGTTGTTGATATAACCTGCCAAATTCAGCTTTTCAACATTGATACGTTTCGATTGTTCTGACCACAGACCTTGCGTTCTCAAGTTTCCAGATAATTCACCTTTCACAGTAGAAACAAAATATTGGGGCTTGAAACGAACCAGTGAAGCATTGATATCCCAACCAATCGCGTTTTTGAGATTCACAGATCCATTCGCATAAATTTTACCTGCAACCCCATCATGTTGTAGCTCACCAATCCGAATAAAATCAGGCGTACCAGAAATGTTAAAGCGTAATAGGCCTTTACCCTGATTAAAAGCATTTAATCCGCCATCATATTTCACCGCAAAACCTTTAAAGCCACCACCCGATTTTTCATCATGAAAAAGTATAGCTGCTGTACTTTTTCCTGTTAATTCAATCAAATCTTTTTGGTTTGAGCTGGCCATATGGCCTTTGAGATTAATCGCATCAAACTGAATGATTTGTTGATTCGGTTTTGCATAGCCGTTGGCTTTAATTTGTCCATTAATTAAATCGACAGGTGCAGCAGATGAAATCATTTGCGGATTAAAATCTTGTGCATTGATGAGTGCATTCCATTTGAGTTGACGCTTTTCAGATGGAAGTTCAACTTTAGCCTGACCAGAAAGACTGCCTTTTTGTATACCTTGATACTTAAAATCTGGGATATTTAAAATATTGTCTTTGAGATCCAGACGCGCATTATATTGACCTGCAGGTAAACTGCCTTGTTCGTGCGCACGAACATTTGTCGCTACATGAATATCTTGCTGACCTTCTACCAGTGCCAGATTAACCTGTCCCTGATCACTGTCTAGCCAACCAATATACGGCATAGCACGATTGATATTTTTCCATGAAACATCCAGCAGCATTGGTTGAACCTTATTAGATTTTGCTGCCGCCTGATCAAGTTGAATTGTCCAGGATTCATATTTATCAAAATCTAAATGGGCCGTGAGTGCCACACCTTTTTCAAGTGTTCCAGCAGAACTCAGGTTTGCATCCAAACTTGGAGGTAAAAAGTCCTGAACCACCTGAGGAATAACTTTATCTTTGGGATTTAAATGATTAAGACGACCTTTGACATCCCATGTGACCTGTTCATGCCATCCAACACGCCCAGCCAGACTGACCGAACCACCCATTAACTGACCATTAAAGTCATGAATATCCAGACCATTAACCAGATCGGTCTGCATCGCAGAGTTGTAACGACCTTCTGGAATATTTTCGCCTTTCAAATCAGTATCTAATGTTATACCTAGTGATTGTACGTCACCCTTAAATTTGGCAACGCCATCTTTGGCAAATAGTTTCTGCTCGGTAAGAATAGGTAAATGATAATTTTTAAAAATCAATTGCCCAAACATAGGCACATGATCACGGACAGGATGAATAACAGCCCAACCTGTCAATAAATCTGGGGTTTTAGTCGCAACGCCTGCTTCAATCGTATCCAGCGAGCCTTTTGCCACGACTTTAATGGTCTTGATATTAAGCGCGTTTAGAGACGGAATGATGAGGTCTGCCTGAGCAGAAAGTGGATATTTACCACTAAATGTCATTTGTCCAGTCGCATTTTGAACAGCAAGATATCCCATGTCAAAACGCGAATCTTCAAATTTCAGCTCAGTTCCAGACCATAAGGCATCTTCAAGATAAATATCGTTGAAATCAACATGTGTTGAGCCAGTCTGAATTCTTAAATGGTCTATGTTGGCAGCATTTAGACGTAAAATAAAAGGAAGCTTGATCTCACTAAACTTAAATGGCTCCCCTGTCGGTTTGGCATAATTGATAATTTGCAGGTTTTGCACATCTGCTTTGCTTAAATGTACTTCTTTATTAATTAATGCACGCCAACCTAAATGAATATCTGCACGATCAATTTTAACATCCAAGTCTTTTAGCTTGACCAGAATATTTTTTAGGATAATGCCGTTCAGTAAATTTCCGCCTTCATATTGATATTGAATAATTTGCTGACGCTCCATCACGCGATCCAGCAAAAACTTACTGCCACGATCTGTCGACACCATTACGGTTAAAGCAGAAACCAAAAACAGCATAATGATTGCGAATGTCAGCAATACACTTCTTAAAATGCGACGTTGTTTTTGTGGTGTCTGTGCTGGTTGCTGTTCAAGTTCAGCCATAATTATCCCAAAGCCAATTTTGTTTTAAAGTTGCGGGCCAATAAAAAAATGTAATCGAATTGGGTGGTTATCGTCAGAAATACCCGAAGCCACATCAATCCTGATTGGGCCGACAGGCGATTTCCAGCGAATACCCACCCCTACACTGTAAGCAGTGGGTGTATTAAAATCTTTGTCGTATGCATTACCAAAATCTGAAAATATCGCAGCTCGCCAGCCTTCCTTGAATTGATAATTGTACTCAAGTGACCCCACAGCAAGCGCTTGTCCACCGACTTTATAACCAAATTGTTCAGGCGCCAAGCTCTTATAGTCAAATCCACGAATACTGTCGTCGCCACCTGCAAAATATCTTATGTTATAAGGTACTTTTTGAAACTCATCAGTAAAGATATATCCTAAGTCTGTACGGCCTACAAACTGATGATCGTCATTTTCACCCAGTGAATAAATAAATCGCCATCCCGCTGTAGGGATGATCATATTGGCATCTGAGGCAACAGAATCGCTCGCAACCTGTAGTTTATACGTCTGCTTAAAGCCTCTGGTTGGGTTGATATTGTTGTTGCTCGAGGTTTTAGACAAAGTATAACCAAACAATAAAGCCTGCTGAGTAGAATCAGAACCAGGGACTTTGAAGGCATCTGGTAAGTTAGATGCATCTACTACACCTCGCTGGTTTAACTCATCCAGACGATAACGCACGCCGTAAGTATGCTGCCAGCCACCTAATGGATTCTTGATAATTCGCTCTGCCCCAATTACAGCAGATTGCGTTTCAAGCGTAATATTTTGTCCAATATTATCATCCACCTCACGCTCAAACCCACCTACAATACTAATGTAATCATTAAGTGGATGCTTATAAGGAATATTATATCGTGTATCAATTGCCTGACGGATTTGCGAGACTTCCATATTAGCATCAAATGAATGTCCGCGACTATTTACGATAGAGCGGCGATATTGACTTCTTACGCGAAAGCCAGTGTCTGTACCATAACCAAAACCCGTTTCGATACTATTCAAACGATCGGCATTCAACGTCACAATTACAGGAACTTTCTTTTCTTCACGTGCCTGTCTTTCCAGTTTATTTCTTTCAGACTCCTGCGCTTGTTCTTGGCTAAGTTGTGAACGTAATGTAGGATTCTGCTGGGCAGATTCTTGGGTTCCAGCAAATTCTTTTTCGTCAATTACATTTTGGGTGACTTCTTTTGCTGAAACTACTTTTTTATTTGCCTGCTGCTGGTTGACTGTATCTTGAGCTTGCTGATTATTTTGTTGATCGACCAATGCCTGCAAATCTGGCGGTAACTCTAATGGTTTTTGAATTGGGTCAGGTTTGATCGTATCAACCAGTGTGTAATTAAAATAACGTGAATTGGTTAAATTATTAGCAAGGGAATTGACACGCCAAAAGGTGTAGTCATCACCCTCTTTCCAAGGCGTCATGCTTAACAGCACATCCATATCCAATGGAATTTTTTTGGATGGATCACTCATTCTAAATTCGACATTCCCTAATTTATAGCGATCACCTGTTTCATACTTTAAATTAATATCTGCAGTATTCTGCGGTTGATTGACACGGACATCATGTAAACGCCAATAACTATCAAAAAAACCATTATCTGATGCAGCCGTGGCAATTCTTGTTTTGGTTTCTTCGTACTTGCCATGATTCAGAATATCACCTACATCCTGTTCAGGTACCAAACGAATGACCTGAAACTGTGGCAAGTTTGCACCCTCGCCAGAAAACCCGATATCCTGCTGTTCGATTTTCACTGGGTCATGCGGCGTTACATTGACCAGAACTCTTGAATCACTTATTTTTTCAAATTTAAACTCTGCATTGTAATAACCAACTGCTTGGGCAGCCTGAGTCGATAACGTTCTGAGCTGCGGCAGTGAAGCATTAAAATCCTGAAAAGCTTCCTGTGAATAACTTGAAAGTTTGGCTTTAATATTATTGGCAAGTTCTGTAGGCGCACCTTTCACATCTGCGCTAATGCGTGGTACCGCTGCACCGTTTAGGTCATTATTAGGTTTAATTCTTTGCAAGATCCGCTGAAAAAAACCTTTCTTTTTCTCAGGCTCTGGTTGTTGTTGCACATCGAGTGTTTGACCAGAAGTGTTTGCCTGCACATTAATCTGGCTTTCAGAGCGTATCTGTTGCATGAGATTATCAATATTGACAGGTGCCTGATTAATCTGAGCAATATCCTGTGCGGGTGGAATAGTAGCCTGATTTTCAGGAAGTGAAGATGACTTTGATCTCGAAGCTTGCGCTTCTGCTTTTGCTTCTTCAGCCACCTTAAAAATTTCATTGGCCATTGATGCATCAACGGTCGTATCTGGCAAACTTCCCAGATCATCAAACTCAATAGGCTTAAATTCTGCAATTGATTTTGAAGATTGTGCTTGTTGTTGCAACACAGCCAAACTATCCTGCTGTTCAGGTTGATTGTTTTGATGGGTTGGAAGCGTCGAAACATTGTTTTGTTCATCCGTCATTGTTGGCTGCGGAGGAACAGTCTGTACGGTTTTTGATGCATTGGCTTGCGTAGAATCCACGTCTTGCGCATAGCTTGCCGAAACACACAATCCCAGTAACATGCCTGTGTAAAGACGTTTGTTAAAATCTTGGACGTTTAATATAAAACGTACAGACTGAGCCAGCGTAGACTGTTTAAATTTTATGGTCGCAAGCATGTACAATGAACTCTAAACTTATTTTAATGGGTTTCGCTAATGTACCGATAATTATCTTAAATCTTTTGATTTTTCACTAGATTTAATCATTGAAATATCATACATGATTTTGAAGCAAACTTTACAGAGCAATGACACTTCTTAATAAATCGCAATGAAATGTACACATGATGAAAAATAAAGATCACCTATTAAGCTCTCGACGTTTCTTGCCGATGTTTCTGACTCAGTTCTTCGGTGCATTAAACGATAACGTTTATAAACAATCACTTCTGTTGGTGATTACCTATGGATGGATTAGCCAGCAAAGTGCAGATGTCAGTACATTGAATAATTTGGCAGCACTTTTGTTTATTTTACCCTACTTTATTTTTTCTGCGACAGCAGGACAAATCGCTGATAAATATGAACGTGCCAAACTGGTACGCGCCATTAAAGTGCTCGAAATCATTATTATGCTGATTGGTACTGCGGGCTTTCTTACAGGCCATCTAATTTTACTCATGTTTGCACTGTTTCTTATGGGTGTACATTCCACCTTTTTTGGACCCATTAAATACGCCATTTTGCCGGAAATTTTAAAACCAAATGAACTGATGTCTGGCAATGCCCTATTTCAGTCTGGAACATCAATCGCCATTTTGCTAGGTATGATTCTGGGGGGTGCTGTTATTTCATTGTCTGAAGGTCATCTGATCTGGATTAGCTTGACTGTTGTTATGATTGCAATTATTGGTTACTGCTGTAGCCGTTATATTTTAAAACAAAACGTTGCTGCACCAGATTTAAAAATAGACTGGAATTTTTTTAGAACCAGTTTTCAGACCATACAATACGCTAAAAGTATCCCGCTGATTTTTACTATTTTGTTGGGTAATTCTTGGTACTGGTTTTATGGTGCAACCTATCTGACTCAAATTCCTCAGTTAACCCAACAAAATCTGCATGCATCTGAAAATGTGGTGAGTCTACTGCTCACTTTCTTTTCGGTTGGGATTGGTGCTGGGTCATTACTCTGCCGTAAAATTGGTGGCTCTGAATTAAATATCAAAATGGTTCCCATTGGTGCAGTAGGTTTGACCGTGTGCGCGCTTTATCTCGCTGCCAGTCTGGCATTTGTGCCAGAGCGAACAGGCGATTTTTTGTCTCTGAGCGACATCTTTAGCTCTGGGCAAGTGTATTATCATGTGATGCTTGCAGTCACACTGTTAGGCATTAGTGGCGGTTTTTATATTGTTCCTCTTTATGCCATGATGCAGGCTTACTCACCACGATCCCATCGTGCTCGAGTTGTTGCTGCAAATAATATCCTCAATGCTGTGTTTATGGTGTCATCCGCTATTTTCTCGATTTTAATTTTAAGTATTTTAAAAATTGATATTAAAATACTATTTGTGATCACTGCGGTCTTAAGTGCAATCTTCACAATCTGGTTGTTACGTAAACTTCCTCCTATGCTTCATCAGGCTCAAGATTCTTTAGAGGACTAACTTTATGCGTCATTACACTGGTATTGATCGTCTTATTAATTCTTTTGATCAAGCTTTACGCAGTTTAGTTCCAGGGACAACTGCAGCACAGCGCAGCAATCCTGCCGAACAAACACAAGCACCTCTCACGGTGAGTGATGCAAGACATGTTGCAGGTTTAATGCGCGTTAACCATAGCGGTGAAGTATGTGCACAAGCCCTGTATCATGGTCAGGCATTGACAGCTAAACTGCCAAATGTTCGTTTGGAGATGGAACAGGCAGCAATTGAAGAACAAGACCATTTGGCATGGTGCGAAGACCGTTTAAAAGAACTGGATAGCGTTCCAAGCCTACTTAATCCTGTCTGGTATAGTCTTTCTTTTGGTATGGGTGCAATTGCAGGTATTGCAGGTGATAAATACAGCTTAGGTTTTGTTGCTGAAACTGAACGTCAAGTGAGTTCACATTTACAAGATCATCTTAAGCAGTTGCCAACGCATGATGAACGTTCTAAACGTATTTTAGAACAGATGAATCAAGATGAACTACATCATCGAGATACAGCACTTAATGCTGGTGGGGTTGAATTGCCTGTTGCAGTCAAAATTACCATGACAGCCATTTCAAAACTTATGACCAAAACCAGCTATTACATTTAAGCCATCAATTCATTCAATAATAAAAACCCGCAAAAGTGGGTTTTATTATTTTAAGCCATGCTCGTATTTAAATTTCTCAAGAACTCGAATTGCATCACGATAATTTCTATTCATACGATCTGAATTATTTTGCAAATCTTTAAATAGCTTTAAATAACGATCACGTTCTTCCTGCTTGAGCTTATCGTCATACGCTTTACGTGCATATTCCTTAAAATTATCCTGATAACGCTGATATTCATTTTCCGCATTGTAATAATTATGAGCCACTTGATAATATGGTCTTAAAACTGCACGGTTTTCAACTGGACAGACCTGATAGTTTCCATTGCCTTTTAAAGCTTCATAAAAAATATTGTCAGGTTGACAATAATAACGTTGCCCTTTCTGGTAGCCCTGCTCATAAAGCACTTGATCTGGAACAATATTTCCTTTTGAACATGCTTTAAGATATTGATCTAGCCTTCTTTCGCGGCCATCTGAACCATCCTTTTCTCCCACAACCAACCAGTTTGCAGTTTTACACTGTTCCAGTGACATTGCTGCACACCCCGAAAGAGAGGCCAGAATAGGCATAATCCAAAGTATTTTGTTTAATATCATCATTATTTAAACTACGATTTATTTAAAATATGTACGATAATCTCATTGAATAACCAGAGAACCCAGCTCATTTACCATAATACAAAAGATCCAATTTATAAATATTATCGATGAACGCCATCTTATCCAAGCAATAACTCTCATTAAACCTGTTGATACCTATAGTATATATCCCCCATCTAGCCATAGATTAAACGCGATTTATATACGTTCGAATAATAAAATAACCTTAGAATTATGATGAAGAAATCACTTGCAGATTAACATTAAAATCAATTTTTGGATAATTTAAATATTTTACTTCTAAATCTGTATTAGGCCATAACTCATAAAGTGGGATTTTTACATCTACAGCTAAAGGCAGTTTCTTTGGATTAAATTGCATCTGGTCAAGTGTACTGCCCCACGCGATTAGATCGACATCCAACGAGATTTGATGTGATGGCCGAACACGCCCAGAAAGTGCTTCAAGTTGTTTTAAATGCAACTCAATCTCTTGTGCACTTAAATCAGACACCAGTAAGCAGGCAGAATTCCAGTAGTCCTCTCCCACCCCATCACGACATGGAATTTTATACACATTTGAAAACTGCACATCTCCCCATGACTGAATTTGTCGATAAGCCATTTCAAAATGTTGCTTTTGATTTAAGTTACTCGAAAGTGCGAGTGCAAAAATTGTGGCGTTGGCGTTCAAGTCGAATTCCTACAGAATGAGCTTCTGCAATAATGGCAGGCTTACGAATGGTAATAATAATAGACTCAATCGTGGGAAAAGTTTCAAACAGTATTTTCAGAACCAAATGCGCAGCGTGCTCAATAAGTTTGGGTTGAACTGTCTGAATGGACTGCGCCGCCAATTCACAAATCTGGGCGTAATTTAGCGTATCTTCCAGCTCATCTGAACATGCAGCTTTTTGCAGATCATTATGGATCGTTAGATCAAGTAATAACGGCTGAGTAATTTGGCGTTCCCAATTAAAACATCCTACAACTGTATTGACTTTTAAACCTTCAATAACAATGGCATCCATAATGATCTAACTCGACAATTAATGCTTTAACAACGACTGAGGCTCTATAGTTTGAACCATTTTCAAACGTTGGTCTGCATAAATATCGGTATAAGGTGCAAGTACGCGCATAAAACGATCGAAATAAAGCATTTGTTTGAACAACAAGGCAAAATCACGAGGAAATTTAATGCCATGACGCTCACCAACGGCCACCATGTCCAGCATAATATCATTAAGATCTGACGGTTTTGAGGCTAGAATTTCCTGTGGATCTGCAAGTAAGACGCCGCTAAACAAACGTTCTAAATCCTGAGCTAAAACCTGTGTATCAATCTGGGTTTTGGTCATCCCCATTTTCAGCATGTTTTCAGCCATAGCAGTGTAGTCAGTTTTTTGTAAGGCATCCATAAATGCCAGACAAGCTGTCCAGACTTGTGGATTCAGTTGACCAACAATACCAAAGTCAATAAAACCGATTCGACCATCTTCAAGCAGCATTAAATTCCCTGCGTGTAAATCTGCATGAAAACTTTTACATAGCATCAGACTACCAAACCAAGTATTCATGGCTGTAATCAGAACTTGAGATGGATCTTTGGCAAACTTTTTAACAATATCAAAATCGGTCAGTGATACCCCATACAAACGCTCCATCGTTAAAATACGGCGTGTGGAAAACTGATGATAGACTTTAGGTGCAGTGGCTGCCTGATTGTTGGTAATTTTTAGATATTCAACAAAATCATCAAGATTCTGAGCTTCTTCAATAAAATCTACTTCACGAACCATACGGATCTTAATTTCTTCTACAATTTCTGAAAGAGAAGCAAACTTCACTTTAGGAATTGCTTTTTCAAGCATCTTTGTCGCCCAATGAACAACATTGAGGTCTGTATATAGAATCGTTTCTACACCTGGCTTTTGAACTTTAATCACAACGTCTTCGCCGGTTGTTAATCGCGCAGCATGAACCTGTGCAATCGAGGCAGAAGCTAGAGGTGTTTCATCAATCGATGCAAAAATCTGATTCAAATCACGGCCTTCAAATTCTTCAGCAAGTACTTCCTGAATATAGCTAAAAGGCAAAGTAGGCGTTTGATCTAAACAACCCTGAAATTCTTCAACATATTCGCGTGGAAATAAAGATGGCGTGCTCGCAATAAACTGACCGAGTTTAATGTAAGTCGAACCGAGTGATTCAAAAGTTTCTCGCATTAGCTTGGCGTTGCTTGGTTTTTCAGTTGCATACTTGATGCCTGCTCTTGCCGCGACAAAAGCAGTTTCACCAATACGTGCAACAGATCGTAGCCCATCAAACAGTATATTTTTTTTCATATGATTCAATATGGTTTAACTCATTGTGGCAGTGTATCAAACTTCACCGAGTTTACCGATAAACTTGCCTGACAAGTTGAACAATTTGTATCTTTTTCAAAATGTAAAATTCGTTGTTTCATGCTCATACCATCCCACAGTAAAAGTTTTTCTCTTAATGGCGAACGATCAAGACCAAGATAGAGTAGCGCATGATGTGCCTGCAACGATGCCATGACTACGGGTGTGGTGGCTAGAACCCCAGATTCGGCACAGCGCATTCCCTCATTTTCAAACTGATCTTTTGGAAACAAGCACTCATAGCATGCAGAATCAGAATCTATCATGAATAACTGACCCTGAAATCCAATTGCAGATGCACTAATCAAAGGTATTTGATTTTTCTTACAAGAAGCATTGACCAAATAGCGTGTTGTAAAGTTATCACAACCATCAAGGATTAAATCTTGATGCTGAATCAACTCATCCACATTTTCAGATACTAATTTGTTTACAATATATTCAACAACGATATGCGGGTTGAGCTGGGTTAAACGTTTTGCAAGCACTTCGGCTTTGAAACATCCTAAATCATTAGGTGTAAATGCGATCTGCCGCTGAAGATTACTGATTTCAATCGTATCTGAGTCAATGAGGGTAATTTTGCCGACCCCAGCACGTGCAAGCAACTCAGCCGACGTACAGCCAATTCCACCCGCTCCAACAATCAAGACATTGGCAAATTTTAATTTTTCCTGAGCATCAACATCCCATCCATCTAGTAAAATTTGACGGCTATATAAATGCATTTCTGCATCGTTAAGCTCTAAATCCAGATTGTCCTGATCGTTCACTCGCGATTATCCCAATTTATGAATACTAAATTTATAACTATAATTATAAAGAGAAGCTTGTGTCGTGAGATGTTTTATTTTGACAAAAGTAAGCTTTTACCCCAATATTTTATTTACTCTTTAACAGCCAAATAAAATCAAAGACTTAGTTAAAGTCAAAATAAAATGGGTATTTCCATTTTATTTGCTTTAATGGATTGTTTATATTAATTATTTTTGCACTTTCTTACTCTTCACTACCGCACAGGTAGCTTAGAAATCACACTGCACTTGCGATTGGGGCACTATCAACTTCACTACCGCACAGGTAGCTTAGAAAAATGTCGTGAACACTCAGACAGGCGGATACCACTTCACTACCGCACAGGTAGCTTAGAAACGACAGAGCAAGACATCACTGATATGTCGAATTCTTCACTACCGCACAGGTAGCTTAGAAAGCAGTCGGACAACTTCAATCGAACGCATCATCCTTCACTACCGCACAGGTAGCTTAGAAACTGCTTCTCGGTCATCCTTAAATCTGAATGAGCTTCACTACCGCACAGGTAGCTTAGAAATCACACTGCACTTGCGATTGGGGCACTATCAACTTCACTACCGCACAGGTAGCTTAGAAAAATGTCGTGAACACTCAGACAGGCGGATACCACTTCACTACCGCACAGGTAGCTTAGAAACGACAGAGCAAGACATCACTGATATGTCGAATTCTTCACTACCGCACAGGTAGCTTAGAAAGCAGTCGGACAACTTCAATCGAACGCATCATCCTTCACTACCGCACAGGTAGCTTAGAAACTGCTTCTCGGTCATCCTTAAATCTGAATGAGCTTCACTACCGCACAGGTAGCTTAGAAATCACACTGCACTTGCGATTGGGGCACTATCAACTTCACTACCGCACAGGTAGCTTAGAAAAATGTCGTGAACACTCAGACAGGCGGATACCACTTCACTACCGCACAGGTAGCTTAGAAACGACAGAGCAAGACATCACTGATATGTCGAATTCTTCACTACCGCACAGGTAGCTTAGAAAGCAGTCGGACAACTTCAATCGAACGCATCATCCTTCACTACCGCACAGGTAGCTTAGAAACTGCTTCTCGGTCATCCTTAAATCTGAATGAGCTTCACTACCGCACAGGTAGCTTAGAAATTCCACCAATCAAGAGTGGATTGGTCAATAGTCTTCACTACCGCACAGGTAGCTTAGAAAAGTCGACCGCGAGACGGGAAAAAGTACGAACACTTCACTACCGCACAGGTAGCTTAGAAACGTAGACTGCCACCACCGCACCCCCATACATTCTTCACTACCGCACAGGTAGCTTAGAAATCGCGCAATCCATCGCGAGGGGCCTATTCGAGCTTCACTACCGCACAGGTAGCTTAGAAAAATGAGAAAATCAAACCACCCATGATGATCGTCTTCACTACCGCACAGGTAGCTTAGAAATACTCGAACTTGTCTGTCATATTGCCCTTACCACTACCGCACAGGTAGCTTAGAAATGAATACTCAAATGACAATAAACAGGATAAAGCTTCACTACCGCACAGGTAGCTTAGAAATGTGAACAAATCCGTTGTAAGCCGCGCCTTATCTTCACTACCGCACAGGTAGCTTAGAAAATTTAAAAGCCACTCATCTGACACACCTAAAACTTCACTACCGCACAGGTAGCTTAGAAATTATCGAAGTATTCTGCTTTGGGTGCGGCAATGCTTCACTACCGCACAGGTAGCTTAGAAAACCAGAAATGATTCCAGATATTCCAGATGAATCCTCACTATCGCACAGGTAGCTTGATCAAGTAAATTTTGATCAAACATTTAAAGCATATTAAAATAGTCACTTAAATTATCAATCAAACATTACTTTACTGATTCATATCAGTTTTTCTAACGATAGATAACAAAATTTTGAGTAAAAGAAATGACTGCATGGCAACAACTTGGGATAGAACCCACTACAAATTTAAGAGAAATTAAAAAAGCATATGCTGTAAAGCTCAAGCAAATTGATCAAGATACTCAACCAGATCAGTTTATTGCATTGAGAGAAGCCCTTCAAACTGCCCAATATGAAGCAGAATATGGACTGTTTGATCAAGAAGAGAATCAAGATTCTCTATTTAATGATGATCAGCCACTAAATTTTAATGAGCACACTGAATCCGCTCAAGAAAATGAAATCAATCAATCATCAGACACTTTACTTGAAGAAATTTATCTTGCCATTCAGCAACGTATCGTCGAGCAAGATATTCACTTCAATATTCGAGAAGCATTGCAAAAATTTGCTGATCATCTTGATATAGTGAGTGAACAGGCAACGCGATTATCTTATATTGAACGCATGGATCAATTATTACTTGATCACGGTCTCGAAGACTTTCTGGGCTATGTAGCAGAGTCATCAAATCATTTCACTATAGCATCTGATCAAATTGATGAGCTTTACAGTCATTCAGAAACGGTCATTGATCTCAATGATGAACAATCTGATCAGAATATCACTCAAGAAATTGATCCTGTCATTAATGAGCTTTATCAAGTCAAGCAGTTACTGTGGGAAGATAATATTAGTGATGACGTATTTGAAAGATTTAGCTTACTACTCAATCAGCAGTTTGATCTACCGCTTGGGCAGCAAATTGAGATAAAAGACCAGCTCATGAGTGCTGTGGCAGAGCTCAGAGTAGATAGGATGAGCCCGCAATATTTCAGATTTCTTGAACTTTGGAATGATGTATATCCAGATGATGTACATGAATACAACGAGCATTATTATAGTCGTATACTTCAGCAACGCCTGCATGAATATTTACAAAAACGTGATTTATTTAAATCCTTATCGCATGATGATTATTCTTTCTTAGAGCATCTTTCAGGTTCACAAAGCTTTCGTCCATTTAAGATGCTGCATCTTCAGAAACAACTCAAACACCACCATCCAAAACAGCAAGTCATGGATGTTCTTGATCAATTTGAGATAAATGATACCGCATCCAATATTAACTATAACTTTCTTAAAAGTATCAACCAAATTAAACACTTTGTATTAATGAATTTAGTGTTTTCAGTCGTAACTTTTTTCGTATTGGATCAGTTTTTATCAAACTTGCTTACACAGAGAACGCTTATTTTAATCTCAATTGGCGTGTTTATCTTATTTACATTGATCATTCAGCCTATGATTCATGCAAAAATTCTGGCTTTCCCAAATCGTGATGACCTCTTATATCGTTATCAAAAAATCTGGTTTATCAGTGGTTTTCTCATGTGCATTGCCGCTTCAGCTCTACCAGCGATTTTGTATTCTTCACTGAGTTATTTATGGCTGATTGCTACAATTATTCTGTTGGGTTGCTTAAAATTAGATGCGCATAAAAATATGAATCGTATCTTTCAAAGCGCTTATATTAAATATGACTATCTCATGATGGGAATAGGTATAGCAATTTTGTGTTTTGGATTGAGTTTTGTTTTTTATACTTTGGGTCAACCGCATCAGCCTTGGCTCATCAGTTATAGTTTGATTCCGATCAGTTGCTTGCTATTTCCAGATTCATTTCGTCCGTTGTTTTATAGCTTTGGCTCTGGTAAAAATACGGATGATTTAAACGAGCAACAAATTATACGTAAAACAATCATCATCATTTTGCTTCGAATCGCTTTTGTTGGATCGGTTGGCTATTTTGTCATATCAGAAAATTCACAGCACTATATTTACGCCGCCTGCCTAACCTTTGTAGGATTATTCTTTACGTTATTCAATACCAAAAAGTTTTCTTCTTTTATCAAATATACAACTTACATCGCCACAATTATTGTGGGATTTCATGCGATCATTATTAGTATTATCACTGGATTTTATCTATATAAAAGCTTAGAAATAAAAAAACAGTTGAGTTAATCGTACTGAATAAATCGAGTGTCTGGAAATTTTTACAGGCACTCGATCAAATAAGATGTAACGATTCAGGAAATAGTTTTCATGATCGTCGTTAGTCGCCCAAAACTATTTAATATTCCTCAAACAAACTCAAATCTTCAACTTCATTTAAGAAAGCCTCAAAATATTGTCTGGCTTCACGGATTTGTCGTTCATCTTGTTGATTGAGAATTTGATTAAAACGCTCCGTACGATCACCAATTTGATAACGAAGATCACCCGTTCGTTCACTGTACAGACGCTCGGCACGTAATAGTAAACTCTTATTCATCAGGTTATCTCGTGGGTGGATTTTAAGTGATTGAAGTTGTAAACGCGCTTTTTCAACGTCTTCAGCAGACATGACGCTTTGATGATTCACCACCACTTTTTGCAGTTTCTCACCCGTCGCTGGAACGTCGACATCGACATCCAGAATTCCGTTAGGATTATAGGAAAATCTGACATCGATTGATAAATAATCGTCATTTGGAGGTAACGGTACAGTTAAAGAGCCCAGAGAGACATTTTCTCGACACAATCGATGTTCACCCTGATAAATTTGAACCACAATCTCTCTTTGGCCTTTATTCATTGCAGTGTAGGTATTGACCTTACTGGCTGGAATGACAATATTACGCTCCAGAATAGGTGAAAACTGACCTTCATCGCCGACAGCAATCCCTAAACTAAATGGACACACATCGGTCAAAACCACTTCTTTTAAGGATTGATCTTTGGCTTTTAGACCAGCCTGAATGCATGCTCCCCGCACAATGGCTTCATCTGGCTGAACACTGGTTGAAGGGAAACGTCCAAACAACTTGGTGACCAATTTGCGTACAGCAGGTATACGCGTTGCCCCACCGACCATGATAATCTGGTCTACTTGCTTAGGTAAAATTCGGGCATCACGCAGAGCTCGTTCAAGCGGACGGCGTAATCTTAATAGTAATGGCTCTGCCCAGTTGGTCAAATCGTCCTGTGAAATTTCAAATGTTGCTTCATGATCATTCCATTTGAAATTAAGTTGGGTAGACGTCTGCTTACTCAGTACATGTAAACAATATTGAGCCTTGGCTTTTAATGCAATTTCAACATCATAAGGAATCGTAGTTTCGTTATATCCGAAGATAGAAGCATTCTTCTTCCAATACTGTTTCATGATTAACTGTACAAAATCGTCTCCACCTAAGTAATTGTCTCCTGCACTGGCTCGCACCTCAATAACACCATCAAATAGCTCAACAATTGAGACGTCAAAAGTACCGCCGCCTAAGTCAAAAATGAGAAAACAGCTATCATCACTCTGACCAAGCCCATAAGCCAGAGCCGCAGCAGTCGGTTCATTAATCAGGCGACTCACTTTCAAACCAGCCAGTTCAGCAGCAGAAATTGTGGCTTGGCGTTGTATATCATTAAAATAAGCAGGTACAGTAATGACTGCTTCATCAATTTCACATTGCAAGGCATGCTCGGCATCCTGTTTAAGCGACCGTAAAATAAGTGATGAAAGTTCAACCGCTGAAAAACTACGATCCCCTAATTTTAATGGTTTAGATGTACCCATCAAACGTTTAAAACTGGTCAAAACATCCCGACCTGAAGCACGTAGCTCTAAAGCAGCCTGCCCAATCAGAATTTGCTCATCTTCATCCATTGCAATTGCAGAAGGCGTTAATTTATTGCCATATGCATTTTCAATGAGTCGGGGTTGACCATTTTCAAAAACACCTACAAGTGAGTTACTTGTTCCAAGATCGATACCGATTAAAGGTTTTATTTCTGTCATTTTTTATCAAATATTAAAAGTTTTGTTGAGAAAATATCAATTCTAGCTATCAACATTCTAGCCAAGAAAAATACGTTTGGCGACTTTAAAGCATCACTTTTAACATAGGTATATTGTAAAAAATGCATATACTGTGGTGGATAAATACATTTCTAAATTTTGGCACCTTGTTCTCATGCTTAAGCAACCTTTTATTCAAAGAATAATTCAATATGCACCTGTAATTTTATTTTGCATCGCTTTATTGATCATACATAAAGAGCTAGAAACACATGAATTTTCTGGCTTGCTGAAGCACTGGAATAATATTCCGTGGTCAGTCGCGCTAATGGCATGTGGTCTGACCTTAGTCAACTATTTACTCCTTTCCCTTTATGATGTTTTGGCTTTAAGATCATTGGGATATCGGACTATTGCATATAAACATATTCTGTTTACTTCATTTGTTAGTTTTGCCATTAGTAATAATACAGGGCATGCCTGGGCATCTGGAGGTTCAATTCGTTATCGCTTTTACCAAAAGATGGGCGTTCAAGGTTGGGACATCGCAAAGATTTCGGCTTTTTTAAGCCTGACATTTTTTATTGGTCTCATGACACTTGGCTTGGGTTCAATTTTTATTGCTCCAGCAAATGTACTCAATCACATTCCTCATTCCCCTATTCTTTATGTACTTATCTTGCTATGTGCAGGATTTTTAATTGCTTACTGGGCAATTGTTCTATTTGTGCAAAAGCCTATTAAAATTAAAGCAATCAGTATCGATATTCCCTCACCTAAAACCGCTTTATTACAAACACTACTGGCATGTTCAGATCTGATATTGGCCTCTACCGTATTATGGGTCTTGCTAAAAGATATTCCTGGAGTGAGCTTTGAAACCTTCCTTGTGATTTTTGTACTGGCTCAGCTTTTAGGCCTTGTATCTCAAGTACCAGGCGGTATTGGTGTATTTGAAGGTTCTTTTTTATGGCTATCAAGTAATGCTTTTGCATCAAGTCAACCCAGCATCGCAATCGCGTTAGTCCTGTATCGGGTCATTTATTACTTCTTACCCTTATTACTTACTGGAATTATTCTAGTTTTAAAAGATTTTTATCAATATCGGAGTAAATTTCTTCAGGCAGAAAAACTTGCAACACGTATTATTCCATCGGTAGTACCGCAAATCTTTTCGATGTTTCTGTTTTTTATTGGTGCCTATATGCTGTTTTCAGGTTCTATGCCAAGCTTACCTGAAAAAACGCATTGGCTACGCAATTTTATTCCCTTACCTCTGCTTGAATTTTCGCATCTGGCCGGCTCATTTATTGGTGTATTACTTTTATTTTTAGCGCGTGGCATACACTTAAAATTAGATGCAGCTTGGTATGGAGCTTTAATTTTACTGGCCTTGGGTATATTTAGCTCTATTTTAACTGCCAGTGATTGGTTTCAGATTTTTGCTTTAACAAGCATATTTATGGCAATACTCATTTCTCATCGTTTTTTTTACAGACGTTCTTCTTTATTTAAATTGTCTTATAACCCAATCTGGTTCAGTAGTATTGCTCTGGTCATTCTAGGTACAATCTGGTTTGGTTTCTTTGCTTATAAACATGTGGAATATTCCAATGATTTATGGTGGCAATTTTCCTATAAAAATGATGTTTCACGTTTTTTACGTTCACTTATCGTCATTGGTGTTGTGATCTTAATGGTGCTGATCTGGCAACTCATGGGAATTTCAAAACCTAAAAAGCCAGCGCAGATTGATTCCAATGAACTCGATCAAATCAAAAAAGTGCTTTTAAATGCTCATGAAACTCAAGGTTTTCTGGCACTTTTAGGAGATAAAAGTATTTTTTGGTCAGATGATGAAACTGCCTTTATTTCTTATTCAATGACGCAAAAATATTGGGTTGTGATGGGTGATCCTGTAGGTAACAAAGCCACTTTTGCCCAGTTACTCTGGGATTTTAAAGAAAAAGCAGATCGTTATGGAGCAAAAATTGTTTTTTATCAAATTGGCGAGAAAAATTTGCCTCTTTATCTCGACTTAGGATTGGTTTTATTAAAACTTGGGCAAGAAGCTCGCGTAGCTTTATCCGATTTTAATCTTGAAGGTAAAAAAAGAGAAAATTTACGTAGAGGCAGAAATAAATTACTGAAGTTAGAGTATCAATTTAAGATACTTGAGCTTGATCAGGTAGAAGCGTCAATGTCTCGACTTAAAGACATTTCTGAGCAATGGTTAAAACAAAAGAATGTTCATGAAAAACAATTTTCGCTAGGCTCATTTCGAGAAGATTATCTGTTACGTACTCGCGTTGCTGTCGCAATTTCTCCAGAGGGGAAAATTATGGCCTTTGCAAATTTGTGGGAAACGTCCACTCATGAGGAGCTATCGATCGATTTGATGCGCTACGATCCAGCATCACCAAATGGAATCATGGATTTTATATTTGCAGAACTTATGCTCTGGGGCAAACAGCAAGGTTTTCTCTGGTTTAATCTAGGTATGGCTCCACTTTCTGGTCTGGAACGACACCCCTTGGCACCTCTCTGGCATAAAATTGGAACCACCATTTTTGACTTGGGTGAAGAATTTTATAATTTTGAAGGTTTATATGAATATAAAGCCAAATTTAATCCAGAATGGGAGTCTCGTTATCTGGCGAGCCCACCAGGTTTGTCCGCACCATTTACCCTAATCGCAATTACTAAGCTGATTGCAGGGAGCTGGAAAGGCATTGTGAAAAAATAGTCAATTCTTTTTAACTCATCGCGCATTTTAAGCAGATCTCACAATACTTAAAATGCGTGATTAAGTTTCAAGTCATTACAATATATAAAAAAATCTATTAAATTTATTATTATCTCGATCAAGCACGTCAAAACGCGATGGCTAGACACAAGTATTTTTGGGTTTCATATTTTAAAATATTCTAATATGTATTCATTTCTGCATATGCCAAATCCCATAAAATATTTGGCATATCGAAATATCATCTTTTTCATTATTTTGGTGCCATACGAATTGCACCATCCAATCGAATCACTTCTCCATTTAAATAAGAGTTTTCAATAATATGTGCGACCAATGCCGCAAACTCCTGCGGTTTTCCTAAACGTGAAGGATAAGGCACCATTTGTCCCAACGCATCTTGTACATTTTGTGGCATAGCTTTTAACATTGGTGTTTCCATAATGCCTGGTGCGATGGTCATGACTCGAATCGCATGGCGTCCCAACTCACGTGCAATTGGTAAAGTCATTGCAACAACTGCACCTTTTGATGCAGCATAAGCCGCTTGACCTATTTGACCATCAAAAGCAGCAACTGAAGCAGTATTAATGATAACGCCACGGTCTTCTTCTTGCGGATCTAGTTTATTAGTACTCATGGCTTGGGCAGCAAAACGCAGCATATTAAAAGAACCAGTAACATTAATATTTAATACTTTATTAAATAGTGCCAAATCATGTAGGCCTTCTTTTCCTACAACTTTTGCAGAGGGCCCTATACCTGCACAATTGATTAATCCTTGCAATTCAATCGCCTGATCTCGCATTTGAATAAAAAACTGCTCGACTTGAGTTTCACTGGTGACATCTAGTTGAAAAAATTGCGCTTTTACTCCTAATAGCTTAACTAATGCATGGCCTGCTTCTATATTCATATCAATGAGGCTAATTTCTGCACCCTGTTTAATCAAATACTCAGCAACAGCAGCACCTAACCCTGATGCCCCACCTGTAATAACAAAATGTTTTCCCTGAATCTTCATACATATTTCCTGATTGATTTTTATTTCGCTCTTGCACCAGAGTAAAAGTTCTTCTTTTTCAATACAATTTCAAAAAACCTCAAATCAATTGCAGTTTTTGAGCATTTAAATCAATTGAAAAATTTGGATCTGTTCTTAGAAAATACTGACTTTTAATAGCACTATAAAGTAAATGAACGATTTACATCGCTTTATCCATCCCAGTATAAAGTATGATATACAATCGTGATGGGGATATTAAAAACACCGAATGCGCCGATGCACATGACATCAGAGTTTTTTAAATCTCATAAATACTCACCTGGCGGCGCACACTAAATTCATTTGACCTAAGATTTAACATTCCTAAAATAACGCAAGAAATGAACGATCAATAAAACAGACATTTTTATTTAAAATCAAACGTATTTTATAGGTATCTTTAGTTACATAAATTTTTAGTGCCAATACAGGGTTTATCGAGTATCAAGTATCGGCTAACCATTGTCCTAAACTAATGCGATCATTACCGCCATAGTCCTTGCATGTTTGTACTTTAGCAAAATTATGATCCATCAATAACTGACAAACAGCCTGCCCCTGATCATAACCATGTTCAACTGCAATCCAGCCGTGCGTGTTCAACCACAGCACTGCCTGCCCAATAATCTGCTCAAGATCTGCCAATCCGTGCTTGTCTGCAACCAAAGCTCGGCGTGGTTCAGTGCCCAAATTTAGCATATGTTCATCATTAGCATCTATATATGGCGGATTAGACACAATGAGGTCAAATTTTTGCGATGGAATAGCTTCAAACCAAGCACTACATAAAAACTTAACCTGATTCAAAGCATGCTTTTTCGCATTGGACTGAGCTACTTCCAGCGTTGGGAAATAAATATCTGTAGCCAGAATTTTCCAGTAAGGTCGTTCTTTTGCTAATGATAAAGCAATTGCCCCTGTACCCGTTCCTAAATCGACCATCGAACAATGTTCAGGTAAATCTAGCGACAATACGGTTTCAATCAAAATTTCGGTATCTGGTCGTGGCACCAGCGTATCAGGAGTCACATTTAAATCTAGACTCCAGAATGGCTGTGAACCGGTAATATAAGCCAGAGGTTCGCCTTTAGAAAGTCGCATCAGACCATCTAAATACTGTTGTTCCTGCTCCTGCGTCAGTATCTGCATCTGACGCATTTTTAGCTCAAGACTGTTCAACTCTAAAATATGTTCAAGCAACCACATTGCTTCCTGACGTTCATAACTGTCAGATTCACCACGTAAGTTGAGTGCTTGTCCGATATTCATTAACCACCATTCTCTTGTGCCAACATAGCCAACTGATCAGCCTGATATTCACGGTGTAAACTATCCAGCAGTTCAGTCAAATCACCTTCCATAATTGCATCTAACTTATACAGTGTTAGATTAATACGGTGATCAGTCATTCGTCCTTGTGGGTAGTTATATGTACGGATACGTTCCGAACGGTCACCAGATCCCACCAAGTCACGACGCATTTCAGAAGTCGCCGTTTCCTGTGCTGCACGTTTGGCATTTTCTAAACGCGACACCAGTAAAGCCATGGCCTTGGCCTTGTTTTTATGCTGAGAACGCTCTTCTTGACATTCAACTACCACACCCGTAGGTACGTGTGTGATACGAACAGCCGAGTCAGTCTTGTTAATGTGCTGACCACCAGCACCAGAGGCGCGATAAGTATCAATACGCAAATCGGCTGGATTAATTTCAACAGTCGTATCGACATCAACCTCAGGTAAAATTGCTACAGTACACGCCGAAGTATGCACACGCCCTTGCGATTCGGTGGCTGGAACACGTTGGACACGATGTGCACCACTTTCAAATTTTAAACGACCATATACACCATCGCCATCAACGCGACAAATCACTTCCTTATAACCGCCATGCTCACCTTCATTTTCTGAAAGTACTTCAATGCGCCATCCCCGAGACTCGGCATATTTACTGTACATGCGAAATAAATCGCCTGAGAAAATAGCAGCTTCATCTCCCCCCGTTCCTGCGCGAACTTCCAGATAAGCCGCATTGGCGTCATTGGGGTCTTTAGGAATCATCAGAATGTTCAGATCACCTTCAAGCTGCTCAATCAAAGCACGGTTTTCTTTAATTTCTTCTTGAGCCATATCCTTAAAGTCAGGATCACTCAGCATCGACTCGGCTGTTTCAATGTCTTCTTCCGCTTGACGATATTTACTCCACACGTCAACAATTTCATTTAAATCACTATGTTCACGTGATAATTTACGAAAACGTTTATTGTCTGAAATAACTTCAGCATCTGCTAGCAATGCTGTTAATTCTTCATGACGGTCACACAATTGATCTAATCGTAAACGTAGCGATTCTTTCATAGGAAGAAAAATCTCAATAAATAAATTCCTGCTCTCACTCATGACAACAAATATGATGAATCAGTCATGTAGGTACAGGTTAAAGCCTAAAATTGCGCATAGTTTACAGATTCTAGCCAGCAAAAGACATACTTGATCTGGATTCGCCTATTGATGGTATCTTTTATTGAAGATTAAAAATTAGATAGCTTATTCACATAGTGAGTGTTGTATTCGCATAATGGGGGGTGCGTTTTGAGCTTATCTCTGTCGAAATCAGAATTAAGTTAAGTCAGACACGAATATATCAACCTCTAACAAGCCTTCATATTTTGGGCTAAAACAACAAAATATCACAATCTACTCACCAAAACGCAATAATGTGATGATTGTTCTTCACATTTTTTAGCTTAAGTCTTGTTACATTTGATCTCATTAAATAGATAACGTTCTGTAAGCGTTATGCTAAGAGCAGGACATGGAGTTTAACATGAAAATTCACACTTGGTTATTGAGTGCAGTATTGGCCAGTTCGTCAATGGTTGCAATTTCAGCTCACGCAGATAATACCACGCGTGTAGCAGCAACTTCTGCATTAGGAAGTGTTGTAGGTACAGCATTAGGCAATCAAATGGGTGGTCACACAGGTGCCATGATTGGTTCGGCAATTGGTGGTGCAGGCGGTGCTGCTGCTGCAAGTAATCGTCGTGATCGTACAGAATCTGCAATTGGTGGCGGTTTAGGCGGCGTGGGTGGTTATACTGTTGGCCGAAACATGGGCGGTACCAATGGTGGTTATATTGGCGCTGCACTTGGTGCTGCAGGTGGTTCTGCCTTAGGTAATAAAATTGCAAAAGACAAAGCAGATGATCGCCGCTATTCTTCAAATGAAGGGCGTGGCTGGAAAAAACATCGTCGTCACCATCATCGTCATCCTTAAGGCTAATCAAATCAAAAACAGCATAATCAAATGCTGTTTTTTTATTTTTGAGCATCATTTAAATTTACAAAGACACTGCATTTATCGTTTTTTTTCGATATAAAACTATCGTATAATATCGTAAAACATCGATATAAATGAGAGTCAATATGTCTGTGGCAACGCTCAAAGATACGCACTTTTCAATTCTTGAACTGGCGCCCGTTCGTGATGATCAAACGATTCAATTTTCTTTACATCATGCCTTAGAACTTGCAAAACATGCAGAACAACTGGGGTATCGACGCTTGTGGCTGGCAGAACATCATAATATGGATGGAATTGCGAGCTCCGCTACGGCTGTTTTACTTGGATATCTTGCGGCAAATACCCAGCACCTACGCTTAGGCTCTGGCGGAGTCATGCTACCAAATCATGCACCTTTAGTTGTGGCAGAACAATTTGGAACATTAGCAACGCTCTATCCTCATCGAATTGAACTTGGTTTAGGTCGCGCACCAGGAACAGATCAGGTGACCATGCGAGCACTACGACGAGGTCGACAAGAAACAGAGGATCAATTTCCACAGGACGTGTTAGAAATCTTAAAATATTTTGATGATCCTGAGCCACATCAAAAGATTGTTGCAACACCAGGTCATGGAACACATGTGCCAGTGTGGCTCTTAGGTTCGAGTCTATTCAGTGCACAACTGGCTGCCAAACTTGGACTTCCCTATTCATTTGCTTCACATTTTGCGCCACGTATGCTGTCCCAGGCAGTACAGCTTTACCGTGAAAATTTTCAAGCTTCTAAATATTTAGAGCAGCCTTATGTATCGATTGGCGTTCCCACTGTAGTCGCACCAACAGATGAAGAAGCACATTTTCTAGCGACCAGCGCTTATCAACGGGTACTGGGGTTAATGCGTGGGCAAAGTCTAAAGTTAAAACCACCCGTAAAATCCATGGAACACATATGGAGTGCATCTGAAAAACTTTCAGTGAATAACTTTTATGCGATGGCGCAAGTTGGTTCACCTGCGACTGTTAAAGCTGGCCTGGAAGATTTACTTGAACATGTAAAGGTTGATGAATTTATTTTTACCTGTGATATTTATGATACTCAAAAACGCTTAGAAAATTTTAGTTATTTGATGGATATCAAGAACGCACTTTAATTATTATTTGACCTAAACAAGAAGGATAGCGTTTTTATAGAGTCTGTTCAGATTTATAAAAGCGCTTTCATATAATTTGATTTATGACAACAATGCACGAGCGTTTTCAGGTGCTAAAGCCTGACTAAACAAAAAACCCTGTCCTACTTCACACCCCTGTTGTTTTAGTAATTCAAGCTGTTCCTGACTTTCAATACCTTCTGCAACCACATCAATGCCGAGATTATTACTCATTAAAATAACAGATTGCACGAGTGCTGAAATAAACTTTTCCTGTTCCATACGTTGTACAAAATCACAGTCTATTTTTAGGCAATCTACAGGCAAATTTGCGAGGCGAGTCAAGGATGAATGGCCAGTACCAAAATCATCCAGAGCGATTCGAATACCATTTTGCTTCAATTTAGCCAGTGCACGGGAAATAAAGTTCTTCCCTTGATCATCTAACAAATGTTCAGTAATTTCAATTTCAATCAAATGATATGGAATCTCAAATTGATTTAAGCGTTCTAATAATAATTCTGCATAGTTGTCCTTTAAAAACTCAACTGGCGCAGCATTGATGGATACAGGAACGAGTTGTAAACCCTGATTGATCCAGCTTGCCATATCTTTAAAGATATTTAATTGCATCTTCTCGCTCAAACGACTCGCAAGACTATAGTCTTCAAACGCATTTATAATCAATTTTGGCAATTGTATTTGATTATCTTCATCATACCAGCGCAGTAATGCTTCAAAGCCTGCAAGTTTGCCACTTTCTAAATAAAATTTTGGCTGATAAAAGGGACGCACTAAATTATGACGTAAGATATGTCTAGCACGATTAAATTGTTGGGCAATCATATTTTGTTCAACCAGCATTTCAGATCGAAAAATAGAACATCCACCACGACCAGATTGTTTCAAATAACACAATGCAATATCTGCCGCTTCAACAATATTAACGTCTTGATTAATATCACGAGGATAAATTGCACCTCCAGCACTGATATTACTTTCAATAATATGATCACGATAATATAAAGGTAAAGAAACCTGTTGCTGCACTAGTGATCCTATCTTCATTAAACTTATATCTGAAGACACATTAGGAATCAAAATCGCAAACTCGTCACTTCCCAAACGCGATAAAAGCACTTCTTGTGGTAATACTTTTTTAATTCTTGAGGCAATTGTTTGTAAAATATGATCGCCCACAATATGACCATGACTAGTATTGATCTGATTAAAATAGTCAAAATCAAATAGGATCAATCCAAAATTGTAATTTTTTTTCTGATGAATAGATGCAATGAGGGTATGAAGTTGCTTCTTAAATCCTGACTGATTAGGTAGTCCAGTAAGTCGATCTATTTCACTATTTTTATCTGAGCGTTCTGCAAGCGGAATTGAGCTTGGAAAATTCACGTTATGGCTACCCAGTACAGGAGTATGATGAGGCTGTCTAGATAGTTGTGTTGCATGTGGCATTAAATCAAGATCGTAGTAAGCAAGATGACGAGCATTCATCAGATTCATACGCATCCCTCCTGTTTACAGACAAAATAGAAATAAGCCAAATGTACGCTTTTGTTAATTATAAAACTAAAATGTGACGCAATTTACATTTGGTTTGTACACTTATTGTCATAATATTTCAAGTACTATATTTATTTAGAGATAATCTGATTGATCTTGCTTAAATTGGAGAAATATTGATGCAATATATTTCTCCATAAATTGAATCATTTAGCCAATGCGACGTTTCAATCCAGTCATTTGTAGAATACGTGTGGAAATTTCCTCAATTGACATTTCTGATACATTTAAATAAGGAATACCTTCAGAAATAAAAATACCTTCAACGGCCCTTAGTTCCATCTGACACTGACTATAGCTTGCATAACGACTGTTGGCCTTACGCTCAGTTCGAATAGCAACCAGACGCTCCGCATCAATCATTAAACCAAACAATTTGTTTTTATGTTCTTTAAGAACTTTCGGTAAACGGTTATCGTCTAAATCTTCTTCGGTTAAAGGATAGTTTGCTACACGAATCCCGAATTGCAAAGAGAGATAAATTGACGTAGGTGTTTTGCCAGAGCGAGAGACGCCAATTAAAATAATATCAGCTTTATCATAGTGGCGTGTTAAAGCACCATCGTCATTGTCTAATGCAAAATGAACCGCATCAATACGTGCCTTATAATATTCAGAGTCGGTCACTGCATGAGTTTGTCCGACTAAAGTTGTAGGCGGTGTTCCAAGTACCTGTTCTAGTTTACTGATCAGACCTTCGAATACATCCAGATTGACTGCTTTAGACGTATTAATGATTTCCCGAACATTCGGATCTACCAAAGTATCAAACACTAAAGGCAAAGTTCCATCACGTGACTGGCACTGGTTAATCTCTTCTACAATATTCATTGCTGCTTCTTCAGTCGTGATATACGGCATAATGTGAATATCAAAATCAACGTTTGGAAATTGAGCCAGTAACGAATGTCCGAGGGTTTCTGCTGTAATAGCTGTTCCATCCGAAATAAAGAACACGCTACGCTTAATGAGTTTTCCTTCAGACATGAAAATTCTCCTTAAATATTTGTCTAAGTGCTATATAATCTTTATAGTAAACTGATCTTACATGACTGTCGCTTAGTAAAAATCAAAAATCTAAGCAAATTAAATCATGTCTTCATGCCAAGATAGTAATTAATACTGGAAATGTGGAGTAAAAACTTTGGAAGCGCGCGTAATCGGTCTAGAAAAATTAGGGAAGCACGATGTCGAACTCGTAGGTGGGAAAAACTCATCTTTGGGTGAAATGATCAGCCATTTATCCAATGCTGGTGTATCTGTACCTGGTGGTTTTGCGACAACTGCAGCTGCTTATCGTGAATTCCTCGATCAAAGTGGACTCAACGCTAAAATTCAAGCAGAACTTGCAAAACTCAATGTAGAAGACGTGAATGCATTGGCTGAATCAGGCGCAAAAATTCGTCAATGGATTATCGAAACTCCTCTTACTCCAGAATTTGAAAAAGAAGTACGCGAAGCTTTTAACGCACTTTCTAACGGCAACCCTGAAATCGCGGTTGCCGTTCGTTCATCTGCGACTGCAGAAGATCTACCTGATGCTTCTTTTGCAGGTCAACAAGAAACCTTCCTCAACATTCGTGGAATTGACAATGTGTTAATCGCGATTAAGGAAGTTTTTGCATCATTGTATAATGACCGTGCAATCGCTTATCGTGTTCACCAAGGTTTCGCACATGACGTTGTTGCGCTTTCAGCGGGTGTGCAACGCATGGTGCGCTCTGAAACAGGTGCTGCAGGCGTAATGTTTACACTCGACACCGAATCTGGTTTCCGTGATGTTGTGTTTATTACTGCATCTTATGGTCTTGGTGAAATGGTGGTACAAGGTGCTGTCAACCCTGATGAATTTTATTTATCAAAACCATTACTTAAAAATGGTAAACACTCTGTATTACGTCGCAATCTTGGCTCTAAACATCAGAAAATGATTTATGGGGAAGAAGGTTCAGCAGGTAAGTCAGTTGTTGTAGTTGATGTAGAAAAACAAGACCGTCAACAATTTGCACTCAATGATCACGAATTACAAGAACTCGCTAAACAAGCCATGATCATTGAAGACCATTATGGTGCCCCAATGGACATCGAGTGGGCAAAAGATGGTGATGATGGTCAAATTTATATCGTTCAGGCACGTCCTGAAACCGTAAAAAGCCGTCAAAACGTTGGCACAATGGAGCGTTACCTACTTAAGCAACGTGGTACAGTCGTTTGTGAAGGTCGCTCAATCGGTCAACGTATCGGTTCTGGTAAAGTTCGTATTGTGAGTTCTATCAAGGAAATGGATAAAGTCCAAGACGGTGATGTTCTCGTTTCAGATATGACAGATCCAGATTGGGAACCAGTGATGAAACGTGCGGCAGCGATTGTCACCAACCGCGGTGGTCGTACTTGCCACGCTGCAATTATTGCGCGTGAACTTGGCGTACCTGCTATTGTTGGTTGCGGCAATGCAACTGAAGTGTTAACTGATGGACAAGAAGTGACGGTTTCTTGTGCAGAAGGTGATACTGGCTTTATTTATGAAGGTTCACTTGATTTTGAAGTACAACGCAACTCTATTGAGTCTATGCCTAAACTTCCGTTCAAGATCATGATGAATGTCGGTAATCCAGACCGCGCATTTGACTTTGCTCAAATTCCAAATGAAGGTATTGGTCTTGCACGTCTTGAGTTCATTATCAACCGCATGATTGGCGTACATCCTAAAGCATTGTTAAACATTGATAGCTTACCACGTGAAACTCGTGCTGCTGTTCTTGCCCGTACTGCTGGATATACCTCTCCTATCGATTTTTATGTTGAAAAGCTAGTTGAAGGCATTTCAACATTGGCGGCAGCTTTTGCTGAGAAGCCAGTGATTGTTCGTATGTCAGACTTTAAATCAAATGAGTATGCCAATCTGATTGGCGGAAAATTATATGAGCCTGAAGAAGAAAATCCAATGCTTGGCTTCCGTGGTGCAAGCCGTTATGTATCTGATAACTTCCGTGACTGTTTTGAGCTTGAATGTCGTGCCTTGAAAAAAGCACGTGATGAAATGGGCTTGACCAATATTCAAATCATGATTCCATTCGTACGTACTGTTGCAGAAGCGAAACGTGTAATTGAATTACTTGCTCTGAATGGCCTTAAACGTGGCGAAAATGGCTTAAAAGTAATCATGATGTGCGAACTTCCAACTAACGCACTATTGGCTGAGCAATTCCTTGAACATTTCGATGGTTTCTCAATCGGTTCAAATGATTTAACTCAGTTAACTTTAGGCTTAGATCGTGACTCTGGTATCGTATCTCATTTATTTGATGAACGCGATCCAGCAGTAAAAGCATTACTTTCAATGGCGATTCATGCTTGCCGTAAAGCTGGAAAATATGTGGGTATCTGTGGCCAAGGCCCATCAGATCATCCAGATCTAGCAAAATGGTTAATGGAGCAAGGTATTGAATCTGTTTCACTTAATCCAGATTCGGTGTTAGATACTTGGTTCTTCCTTGCCGAAGAGAAAACAAAGCAAGCCTGACTTTTATAAGAAAAAGACCCACCACACGTGGGTCTTTTTTCATCATTAGATGTTGAGATTGAAGACTTATGCAAATTTACCTGGCACGCAATAATCAACAAGCTGGACCATATACCTTAGAACAACTTAATCAAATGCTAGCAAGCCAACAGGTTTTATTAACCGATTTAGCTTGGCATGAAGGCATGAGTGAATGGAAAGCTTTAGGAGAATTAACTCAAGGTAAACTTGTTTATCAACCTCAGAGTTTCTCACAAACACCCCCAATCTCGCCTGTATCGCAACAAAATGATGTGATCAGTCATATTCAGGTCAATAGCAAAAATATAGTAACTCCAGCAAGTACAGGTAAACGTATTTCTGCAAAACTCGTAGATCTTCTCTTATTTGTATTGCCACAAATTCTTGTGACGCTGATTTTCCTTCCAAAAGATTTAATACAACAAGCCAATAGCTTTGGTGTAGATGAGCAACTTAAAATTGCTGAGGCCATGTCAAACAATATGCCATCTTGGGTGCCTATTGTATTGTTAGCCTACACACTTGGTTTGCTTTTTCTGCAAAATATGCTGATTTCAAAAAGTGGGCAATCTATCGGGAAAAAGATTTTTAAATTGCAAATTGTGGATGCAACTTCTCATAAGTTGGTCGGTCAATTTAGAGCTTTTTTTATACGCTCTTTTTTGTTCGTTGCCCTCTCTCAGTTTGTAAGCTTGTTTCCTCTGATTGGTATTGTTTTTATCGTTGATATTGTTATGTTTTTTTCCAAGGGAAACAATAGTTTACATGACAGATTAGCGAAAACAAAAGTGATTGATATTTCCAAATAAATAAGGGAGTGATTACTCACTCCTTTTTTAACTATAAATATCTGAAAAATATAAAATTAAAAATAAATCCTATTTAATTCCAAGTAAAAAAATCAGGTTTTATTACAGCCATTTAAAGCCACTTTATATATAGCTTAGTTTGTCGATATCAGGCATAATGCCCTACAACGTAGCGGTGTCTCATGATTGAGAAATATTGTCTTTCTATATTCAATAGAAAAGATTCTTCTCCATCATGCGACACTTTTATCGCTATCCCGAATTTTATGAGGGAATGGGACTCTTCACCGAGGTTGTAAAATGAGACAAACGATTTTAGCTGTATTGTCTTTATCTACGATTGCTGCACTCTTAACTGGGTGTGGTGGTGATATGGTACTTCTAAACTCAAAAGGTCCAGTAGGTCAAGGTCAAAGTAACTTGATGATGACTGCGATCTACCTTATGTTATTGGTGGTCATTCCATCAGTAATCATGGCATTATGGTTTAGTTGGAAATATCGCGCGTCGAATAAAGATGCAGACTATAAACCTACATGGGCGCACTCTACTGCAATTGAAATTGTAGTTTGGGGTGTCCCTGTCATTATTATTGGTATTCTAGCTTGGTTAACTTGGTGGGGCTCCCACAAGTACGACCCTTACCGTCCTTTAGAATCAGATAAAGCACCTTTAACTATTCAGGTTATTGCTGAACAGTTTAAATGGATTTTTGTCTATCCTGAACAAAACATCGCAACGGTAAATGAAGTACGCTTCCCAGAAAAAACCCCGTTAAGCTTTAAGATCACTTCTAACTTTACAATGAACTCTTTTTTCATTCCACAGTTAGGCGGTCAGATCTATGCGATGGCTGGCATGCAAACTCACTTACACTTAATGGCAGATCAGCCAGGTGTTTTCCGTGGCATGTCATCTAACTATTCAGGTTATGGTTTCTCACAAATGCATTTTAAAGCATATAGTGTGACTGAAGCTGAATTTACACAATGGGTAGATGCAGTTAAAGCAGGTAAAGGTACTGGTGTTAATCCTGAAGCAATTCAGAAAGGTATACTTGATCAAGCTGAACTTGCAACGCTTAAAGACGGTGATCGTTCTAAGCATCAAATTGAAGCGCTTGTACATCGTGCACAAGCTGCAGGTGATGCAGAAGCCTTAGCGAAAGCTGAAGCAATGAAACCGTTCCCGAATAAGCCACATCCTGTGACTTACTATTCTTCAGTTGAACCAAAATTGTTTGAAACTGTCATTAACAGATATATGAGCAACTATCACGGAGCTGATCATTCAGCTACTGCTGAACATGGTTCACAAGCTCATGCTGCTAATGCACATGCAACTGCTTCTGTAGAGGAATAAGCCATGTTGTTATTAGGTAAACTCGGATGGGACTCAATCCCTAAAGAGCCAATTGTACTAGTGACAATGGTCTTAATGGCTATTGGTGCAATTGCAGTTCTAGGCGGTATCACCTACTTCAAAAAATGGGGTTACCTCTGGAAAGAATGGTTTATTACAGTAGACCATAAAAAAATTGGTATTATGTACATCCTTGTATCTGTCGTCATGCTTTTGCGTGGTTTCGCCGATGCAATTATGATGCGTCTTCAACTGTTCCTTGCTAAAGGTGGCGGTGAAGGTTATTTACATCCAGACCATTACGACCAGATCTTCACCGCGCATGGCGTGATCATGATCTTCTTCGTAGCAATGGGTCTTGTTGTGGGTATGATGAATATCTCTGTACCACTTCAAATTGGTGCACGTGACGTTGCATTCCCGCTACTTAACTCTTTAAGCTTCTGGTTGTTTGCTGGTGCAGCTGGCTTGATGATGGCATCTCTCGTACTCGGTGAGTTTGCTGCTACAGGCTGGATGGCATACCCTCCTCTTTCTGGTATTCAATACTCTCCTGGTGTTGGTGTCGATTACTATATCTGGGCACTGCAAGTCTCAGGTCTTGGTACGCTTTTATCTGGTGTAAACTTTTTTGTGACCATCATTAAAATGCGTGCGCCAGGCATGAAGTTGATGGACATGCCAATTTTTACATGGACATCATTATGTACAGCGGTTTTGATCATTGCATCATTCCCTGTCTTAACAGCCACCCTTGCCATGTTAACGCTAGACCGTTACTTTGGTTTCCATTTCTTCACAAATGAGCTTGGTGGTAGTCCAATGCTGTATGTGAACTTGATCTGGACATGGGGTCACCCAGAAGTATATATCTTGGTATTACCTGCATTTGGTTTGTATTCAGAGATTGTTGCAACCTTCTCTCGCAAAGCATTGTTTGGTTATAAATCAATGGTATATGCAACGATTGCAATTACTGTATTGGCATTCGTTGTGTGGTTACACCACTTCTTTACCATGGGTGCAGGTGCAAACGTTAACGCGTTCTTCGGTATCATGACCATGATTATTGCAATCCCTACAGGGGTGAAAATTTTCTCTTGGTTATTTACCATGTACAAAGGACGTATCTCGTTCGAAACACCAATGCTCTGGACACTTGGTTTCCTTGTGACGTTTGGTATTGGCGGTTTAACCGGCGTACTAATGGCTGTACCACCAGCAGACTTTTTGGTTCATAACTCATTATTCCTCATTGCTCACTTCCATAACGTAATTATTGGTGGTGTTGTATTTGGTATGTTTGCGGGCATCATTTTCTACTGGCCAAAAATGTTTGGTTGGAAGCTCAATGAAGCTTGGGGTAAAGCAGCATTCTGGTTCTGGTTCTTTGGTTTCTATTTTGCATTCATGCCATTGTATATCCTCGGTTTCATGGGTATGACACGTCGTTTGAATACATATGACAACCCTGAATGGGATCCGTATTTGGCTATTGCACTTTTTGGTGCGGTGTTAGTTGCAATTGGTATTGCATGTTTCTTAATGCAAATCATTGTTGGCTTCTTACAACGTCATCAAAATATGGACCATACTGGCGACCCATGGGATAGCCGTACTTTAGAATGGTCTACTTCTTCTCCTGCTCCATTTTATAACTTTGCACATGTTCCAAATGGTAACGGTGTAGATGCATTCTGGGTAGACAAAGAGAATGGTATAGCCTACGCACGTAATACCAAATATGAAGATATTCATATGCCAACTGACCGTGCTGCTGGTTTTGTAATTGCGATGTTCATTACAACAATGGGCTTTGCTTTAATCTGGCATATCTGGTGGCTCGTTGCAGTTTGTTTCATTGCTTCAATTGTAAGCTTGATCCGTAGTTCATTCACAAAAGAAGTGGATTACTATGTACCAGCAGCAGAAGTTGAGCGCATTGAAAATGAACGCTATGCGTTACTTGAAAAACACTTGAAGAAGGACTAAGGATATGGCTGAAGTACTTCATCACGACAACCACGGACACGATGGTCATCATGAACATGATGATACCGATTTAACAGTCTTTGGTTTCTGGACTTACTTGATGAGTGACTTGATTTTATTCGGTACACTCTTCATCGCGTTCGCTGTATTAAGCAGTCATGTTCCACCAGGTACTCCAACTGCACATGATTTGTTCAGTGAATCATTAGGTTTTGTTTTAACAGAAACTTTTGCGCTCTTGATCTCTTCTGTGACTTTCGGTTTTGCAGTTCTGGCTTCATACAAGAAAAATGTTAACCAAGTAATTATGTGGCTTTTTATCACATTTGTTTTTGGTGCAACATTCATTGGTATGGAACTTTATGAATTCCATCATTTAGTTCATTCAGGGCATGGACCTGGTACGAGTGCATTTTTATCTGCATTCTTTACTTTGGTTGGGACACACGGTATCCACGTAACTTCTGGTTTGGTCTGGATGCTTGTTTTGATATATCAAATCAAAACTAAAGGTCTAACCTTACCAACCACACGTCGTCTAGCTTGTCTAAGCTTGTTCTGGCACTTCCTTGACATCGTATGGATCTGTGTATTCAGCGTCGTATACTTAATGGGAGTTCTCTAATGAGTCATGATCATAATTCTGCTGGCGCATCACATGGTAACTTCAAGCAGTATACGATTGGTTTCATTTTATCAGTCGTATTAACTATCATTCCTTTTGGAATGGTGATGGCTGGAGGCTTTGGTCGTGGTCTTTTAATGACTGTGATCGGAATCACTGCTGTGGCTCAGGTGCTTGTACAACTTGTATTCTTCTTACATATGAATACATCTTCTGAACAGCGCTGGAACCTAATCGCGTTCATTTATACAGTTCTATGTATTGCTATCTTGCTTGTTGGTTCTGTATGGATTATGAATTATCTACATTTCAACATGATGATCTAAACTGGTTGTCATGCTAAAAAAGTATTTATTCCTGACAAAACCAGGAATTCTGTTTGGTAATTTCATTACCACTTTGGGCGGCTTCTTCTTAGCCGCCCAAGGCCATGTAGATTTCCTCTTACTCATTCTTACCCTTCTAGGTACAACATTTGTTGTTGCTTCAGGTTGTGTGGTCAATAATGTGATTGATCAAGACATTGACCAAAAAATGGAGCGCACACAAAACAGAGCCCTAGTTAAAAAAACCGTCTCTCCGAGTACTGCTCTTATTTTTGCTTTTATTCTTGGCATCATTGGATTTGGTATTCTATGGTTTTGGGTAAATCCTTATTCATTTTCATTTGCGATCATTGGCTTTGTCGTTTATGTAGGTTTTTATAGTCTTTGGACGAAACGTACCTCTATTCATCAGACCATTATTGGTAGTATTTCTGGAGCTAGTCCACCTGTGATTGGCTACACAGCCGTAACTCATCAATTTGATGTTGCTGCGCTACTTATTTTTTTAGCGTATGGTTTATGGCAAATGCCACATTCGTGGGCAATTGCAATTTATCGTTTTGATGATTATAAGAATGCGGGTATTCCGATACTTCCTGTTGCCCGATCTGTGTACCGCACAAAAGTTGAGTGTCTGATTTACATTGTGTTGTTTGCAGCTGTACTCAATGGACTTTATTGCTTTGGATATACTAATGTTTTCTTTTTATTGACATTCAATGTGCTCACCGCATATTGGTTATATTTATCCATTATCGGATTTAAAGCAGAGAATGATCAACTCTGGGCAAAACGCTTATTTCTTTTTTCAGTAATTCTAATTACGTTGTTAAGTCTAAGCTTTAGTTTTACCTACCAATCCCCTGCTCCAAATCTTCCTCTCTTTTAATAAGAGAGGATATCTATTTGATTCATTCTTAAAAATCATAAAAACTATTTGTCTTAACCAATAATTTTCCTTATAATTCACGCTTCGCAATTTTGCGACATAACTTTTAGAGTTATGACTCCTTGCTTCTAACAACATCTTTTGGTTAGGGGCTGTCTAAACCGTAAGGAGCTGACAATGCGTCATTACGAAATCGTACTTTTAGTACATCCAGATCAAAGCGATCAAGTTGTGGGTATGGTTGAACGCTATATCTCACAAATTAAAGAAGCTGATGGTCAAATTCACCGTCTAGAAGATTGGGGCCGTCGTCAATTAGCTTACCCAATTAACAAGATTCATAAAGCACACTACATTCTTATGAATGTTGAATGTGGTCAAACGACTCTTGATGAACTTGAAGAATTGTTCCGTTATAACGATGCAATCATTCGTAACATCATCATCCGTCGTGAACACGCAATCACTGAAGAATCTTTACTTGCTAAAAGTGCTGAAGAAAAACGTGCGCGTAAAGCTCAACGTGAAGAAGCACAACAAATTCAAGATTCTGCTGAAGCTTAAGGAGAACATCAATGGCACGTTTTTACCGTCGTCGCAAGTTCTGCCGCTTTACAGCTGAGAATGTTGCGTACATCGACTACAAAGATATCGACACTTTAAAACAGTACATCACTGAAAACGGCAAGATCGTTCCTAGCCGTATCACTGGTACTAAAGCTCGTTATCAACGTCAACTCGCGCTTGCGATTAAACAAGCTCGTTACTTGGCTTTGATTCCGTACACTGACAACCATAAGTGAGGTGAGCTGTGGACGTTATCTTATTACAACGCATTAAAAACCTAGGTAAACTTGGTGATAAAGTATCAGTTAAAGCTGGTTATGGCCGTAACTTCTTGATCCCTCAGGGTAAAGCTGTTGCTGCAACTGAAGCAAACACTGCTGCTTTTGAAGCTCGTCGTGCTGAACTTGAGAAACAAGAATCTGAAGTATTGTCTTCTGCTCAAGCACGTGCTGATCAATTGAACGAAGTAAATATCGTAATCACTGCAAAAGCTGGTGATGAAGGTAAATTGTTCGGTTCTATTGGTACACGTGACATCGCTGATGCATTAACGAATGCTGGCCTTGCAGTTGACCGTGCTGAAGTTCGTTTACCAAATGGTGCACTTCGTCACACTGGTGAATTCAACATCGCAATCCAATTGCACCATGATGTTGTTGCAGAAGTTCTCGTTACAATCGTATCTGAGTAATATCTCTGCATAAAAAAGAGCATGCTTTCGCATGCTCTTTTTTTATCTTTTATTTATCAATTTAATTTTTGAATATAAGTTGTTTTTTCAATAAAACCCCCTTCTCTATCTTTTTTGCATTAAGATAGTTCGGCTATTTCAAAACTCTTTCCAATTTTAAGATCAGGTTACTTTATGTCGCAGGCGAATGCCAATTTTTTGGATAACTCAAAAGTTTCAGCCAATAAAACTGCTGAATCAGGTCAGTTAAAAGAATTTCGTACTCCGCCACATAACTTAGCAATAGAGCAGGCTGTACTTGCAGCTTTGATGACTGTTGCTGAATCATTCGAGCAAGTGAACGATTTGCTCAAAGAAAATGATTTTTATGCGACACGCCACAAATATATTTTTCGTGCTATTGAAGAATTAGCTCAAGAAAACTCACCTTATGATGCAGTACTGGTAAATGATTGGTTACTTAAACAAAATTTGCTAGACGCAATTGGTGGTGAAGAGTATTTGATGCAACTCATGGCAGACTCTCCATCAAGTTTTTATAATCTTGAGACATATGCAAGCAAGATTAAAGAATTTTCAACCTTGCGTAGCATGATTAAGGTCAGTAGCGATATTTTGCAAAATGCTTATGACACCAAAGGGCGTCCAGTCAGTGAAATTTTAGATTTAGCCGAAACCAGTATTTTTTCACTTGCCGAGCAGCATAATAACAATAAGAAAGATGCAGGGCCTAAATCGATTAGCTCAGTAACAGCAGATGTAATTAGCAAATTAGATGAATTGTCTAAACTTGACGGTAATATTACAGGTCTAACCACAGGCTTTTTAGAGCTCGACAATAAAACCTATGGTATGCAATCTGGTGACATGATTATTGTTGCAGCACGTCCATCCATGGGTAAAACGACTTTTGCCATGAATCTGGTCGAGAGCGTGCTATTTAACTGTAATCTACCTGCACTGGTATTCTCGATGGAAATGCCAGCAGATTCAATTGCCATGCGTTTGATTTCATCTTACGGTAAGGTTCATCAAGGTCACCTACGCTCTGGTAAGCTGGATGGTGATGAATGGTCAAAGGTAACAGGTACGATTCTCCAGCTTCAAGAGAAGCATTTATATATTGATGACTCCTCTGCTTTACCCCCTACCGAACTCCGTGCTCGTGCAAGACGTATTGCAAAGCAACATGGTGGAAAATTGGGTTGTATCATGATCGATTATCTACAATTGATGAAAGTTCCTGGTATGGGCGATAACCGTGTAGGTGAAATTGGCGAAATCTCACGAAGCTTAAAAGCATTAGCCAAAGAAATGGACTGTCCTGTCATTGCGCTTTCTCAGCTTAACCGAAGTCTTGAAAATCGCCCCAATAAACGTCCAGTAATGTCCGATTTACGTGAATCTGGTGCAATCGAACAGGATGCTGACTTGATCATGTTCATTTATCGTGATGAGGTCTATAACAAAGAATCTAAAGAAGCAGGTACAGCCGAAATTATTATTGGTAAACAGCGTAATGGTCCTATTGGCACAGTTCGTCTAGCTTTTGAAGGTCAATATACTCGGTTTAGTAACCTCTCACCTGAATATTACAGTCAGTATGATGACGAAGAATAAATTACATTACTATACACAGGAGTAATCAGGGTGCGCCATGCAACAGTTTATATTGATCGCCAAGCGCTTCGATATAATTTAAACCGTGTCAAACAACTTGCGCCACATGCAAAAATTGTAAGTATGGTCAAAGCCAATGCTTATGGACATGGAATCAAAGACTGTTTAGCAGCCTTAGAAACGACAGATTCCTTTGGAGTCGCCTGCCTTGCTGAAGCATTAGAAATTCGTGATGAAGGATATACTCAATCCATTACATTAATTGAAGGCGTATTCAGTCAAGATGAAATGCCAATCGTCATTGAAAAAAATCTTGAATGTGTCGTACATCACGCTCAACAAATTAAATGGTTATTGGAATATAAAACACAATATATCACTCAGAAACTCAAAGTCTGGATTAAGCTGAATAGTGGAATGAATCGTCTAGGGTTTAAGCCTGATGAAATTATTGAAGTCATACAGCAATTGCAACATCAAGGTTTTCACTGTGTACTCACCATGCATTTTGCCAATGCAGATGTACCTGATCACCCTATGAATCAACGCCAGATTGATCAATTAATAACAATTAAAACAGCTTGTGCTCCAATAGAAATTTCATGTTGTAATTCTGCTGCAATCTTCAATTGGCCAGAATTACATTTCGATTATGTAAGACCTGGAATTATGCTATACGGCGCCAGTCCTTTCGCAGAACAAAATATTCATCAGCTTGATTTAAAACCTGTTATGCGTTTTACCGCTCATATCATGGCTCTAAATACAATCAAGGCAGGTGAACATATCGGTTACGGCTCTCTTTATACCGCTAAAACGGACATGACTGTTGCTATTGTTTCAATCGGCTATGGAGATGGTTACCCACGAGCGTTTATAGCCCAGAATTTTGTAGCTTTGGGGCAGCAATTATTCCCGATTGTAGGCCGAGTAAGTATGGATATGCTTGCAATTGATGTGACTGATCGAGATATAGCGATTGATACAGAAATTGAACTATGGGGGCACACAAGACTGGTCGATGAAGTGGCATCAGCGAACGGGACGATCGGTTATGAATTGCTTTGTCGTCTGAGCAACCGCCCTATACGTAAAGTTATTTCATAATTCATCATAAAAAGCCGTATCAAAAAGATTTGCTACGGCTTTAAACTTATATTGTCTAGCCTACTATTTGCTTTAAATATTTCTATTCCAGATAGTCTTCAGTTGGTTTTGGAATTTCATGTAAACCTCGGCGTAATGTCTCAGACCATTGCTTACTAATTTGCTGAAAATATTCATCGTCATGAGTAATGCGTTTGCCTCTTGGCATCTTCAAACTATCAGCCCGATAAATCAGCGTATCTAGAGGTAATCCCACTGAAACATTAGAGCGTAATGTCGAATCAAAGGAAATTAAACTACAACGTACCGCTTCATCGAGTGGCATTTCATAGGTCAGTGCACGGTCCAAAATGGGCTTGCCATACTTGCTTTCACCAATTTGAAAGAAAGGTGTATCTTTGGTTGCACAAATAAAGTTGCCTTGAGGATAAATATTATAAAGCTGCATTTCAGCTTCACCAATTTGTCCACCTACGATTAGGCTACAATAATAATTACTTTGTTCCTGAGTATCTTCAGTGACATCTTCAATGATTTTACGTAAGGTACGCCCGACAAGCTGAGCAACTTCAAACATGGTGTTTACAGTATACAAGTTTGGCTGCTCTTGCAGGGTAAGCTGATTTCTTAAATGTCCAATCACAGCTTGTGTCGTAGCCAGATTTCCAGCCGTTTGAATCGCGATAAAGCGATCGCCTTCTTTTCCAAAGGTATATAGTTTACGAAATACCGAGATTTGGTCGACACCAGCGTTTGTACGCGTGTCACTGATAAATACCAAACCATCTTGCAATCGCAAAGCACAACAATAGGTCATATCTTCCACTTCCATTCAACAAGCCAGTACTTGCACCGTTGATATCATTTCTTCAATTCCTCCATTTTCACGAATCCCTCGTATTGGAGCAACATCAAAATAATCACGCCCTATTGCAACATAAATATGAGTTTTTGGTACAAAAATCTGATTACTGACATCAAAACAATGCCATTCATGGTCTACATACACTTCTGCCCATGCATGGCTCGCGAGATGAGGTGAATTATAATCATATAAATACCCAGATACATAACGTGCGGGTAAATTTAATGCTCGACACATGGCAATCATCACGTGTGCATGATCCTGACATACGCCTTGAGCTGCATAAAATGCGTCTATTGCCGTCGTTTGCACATTAGTCGAGTACGGTGAATAAGTTATTCTCTCTAATATCTTTTGACTTAAATTTATTAAGGATGATACATCTTTAGTTTTTACAATTTCCAGCGCAAAATTCAACATCTCGGCATCACATAAAGTTGCAGGTGTAGGCTGTAAAAATACGTGAGGCAGTACCACTGAATCATGACAGCCACTGTTTTGCAGATTCAATTCAACAATACCTTGAGCCATAATCGTAAGATTTTGATAATCAAAACGTTGTGAAGAAGTAATCCATAAATTATCAAAAGCATCTCGCTTCATAATTCGCTCACCTGGGACACTAATGTCCCAGTAGTGAACAAGTTGATGAGGTGAACTTTGCGGAATCATCTTGATATATTGAATACTATTACGAGCAACCTCACTGTAATGGTAATGAGTCTGATGATTCACCATAAGTTTCATGCAGATGCCTCGAACATTAACTGTAATTGATCAGCAAAATGATAAAAATTGATTATATCAGGTGACTGTTTAAGCGTCTGCCAAGCATCATCCAATGTCGTCCAGCCCAATTCATTTAACTGTTGAACGATTGAATCAATCTCAATCAGTAATTTTTCTGGATGATGCTTAAATCTTAATGTGCTATCTAGCAATTCAATTTTTTGACCTAAACTAAAGAATAAGAAAACATCTTCTACTTCTGATTCTAGAATCTCGGTACATTCAGAAACCACATCACAAATATAACTCGGCTGAGCGCTTGCGTTCTTAATTAATAAGTTCAACTCAGCATAAGCTTTAGCACTTAAAACGGCGCGAAGCTCTTGAATATTGTCTTTTGCAACGCGAAACTGATTTACAAATGAAAAATGTTGCTCAGTATCAAGTACTAAAGCATTTAAAGTTGCTGCATCATAAGCTGGCAGGCAAAATGCATGGCTAAATTCAATCGCTTTTTGATCATCCGTAAAAGGCACCTTATTACACAGGTACTGAATACGCATCAAATAACGACCTAACCAAAAAATATTATTTGCATTTGAACTAAGTAAAATCATAAGTTCCTTCCTTTTTCTAATACCTAAGTTAGGAATGTAGTGCGTCCACAACCCACGTATCTTTAATACCACCACCCTGTGAAGAATTGACCACTAAAGAACCTTCTTTCATGGCCACACGTGTTAAACCACCAGGTACAATTTCTGTACGGTAAGGCGATGTCAGCACGAAAGGACGAAGATCGATATGTCTCTCTGCAATACCATCTTGAGTAAGTGTTGGTGCAACAGATAGATCAAGTGTAGGTTGGGCAATGTATAAATGTGGATGTGCTAGAATTTTTTCTCTAAATTCATGAATTTCATGCTGTTCGGCTTTAGGACCAATCAACATGCCATATCCACCCGAGCCTTGCGCTTCTTTTACCACCAGATTTGCCAGATTACTTACTACATAATCCAGATGCTCATCTAAACGGCATTGGTAAGTGGGTACATTTTTTAGAATAGGCGTTTCATTAAGATAATATTTAATCATATCATCTACATAGGGGTAAATGGATTTATCATCTGCGACACCTGTACCTGGTGCATTTGCAATCACGACCTGATTTTGCAAATAAGCAGACATTAATCCTGGCACACCGAGTGTACTGTCTGGACGGAACGTTAACGGGTCTAAGAATGCATCATCAACACGGCGATAGATCACATCAACGCGCTGACGACCACGAACAGTCTTGGCATAAACCTTGTCATTTTCTACAAATAGATCACGACTCGTCACCAAAGGCACACCCATTTCACGAGCTAAAAAAGCATGCTCATAATAGGCACTGTTAAATCGTCCTGGGGTCAACACTACAATAAACGGATTATCCACAAATGCATTTTCCGCTAATATGTCTCTGAGTACTGTTGGATATTGTTCAATATCATGTAGCTTATTTGAAACACAGAGTTCAGGCATGAGTTTCTTGCTAATTTTTCGACTTTCAAGCATGTAAGACACACCTGATGGTGTTCTTAAATTATCTTCCAAAACAAAAAATTCACCTTTGCCATCCCGAATAATATCAATCCCACTAATTTGTGAATATACCTTACCTTTGAGGGAATGATTCAGCATGTGAGGTTGAAAAGCCTCATGGGTCATGACTTGTATCTGAGGAACAATGCCTTCTTTGAGAATAAGTTGATTATGATAAATATCATCTAAAAATAAGTTGAGTGCTTTAACACGTTGTTCACATCCGCTTGAGATTTTCTCCCATTGTTTTTTTTCAATGACACGCGGGATTAAATCGAAAGGAATAGTTCGCTCGGTTCCTTCATCATCACCATAAACCGTAAATGTAATGCCTTCATATAGAAAATGTTGTTTTGCATTTAAGTTAAGTTGTTTAAGTTCCTCTAAAGTATGGGTCGATAGCCATTGTTCAATCTTTTTTGATGCTTCACCGTTTGACGTTACATCATCCAGCATCTCATTGAAAAACTTTGATTTAAGTTGCTCAAAAAGATTTGTGCTTACACTGAGCTGGTCAAGAAACGAAGGCTGGGATAACAAAACATTTGTCGTTTTTTCTTTCATATAGTGCTCACTTATTGTATGTAAGTCTTTATCTTCTTCTAACATACAGACCTCGCCTTTTTCGTTTACTCATTTTATACATTGCAAATATAGTGCCATTTGTTCGAATCTATTTTTGTATTTCAATAAAGAACCTAGATTTAAATTATTTCCTGTATTAAAAAATATAGGCAATATTCATTGTTACATTCTTGCCAAACTAAAAGAGTTTTTTTAAGGTGTAAGTATGTAAAATAATTTGTTTGATTTAGTTGATTATGTCTTCACAAGAAAAAGAAACATCGAATAGTCTCTATCGCCAATGGCATATACTATCACGTCTATCCACTGGAAAATGGATGGGTACACGTGAATTACAGGAAATTTTAGAGCGTGAAGGCATTGATATCAGCTTGCGAACCATTCAAAGAGATTTGAACCAGATCGCACAGCGTTTTCCTATTGAAAGTAACAAGACTGTACCTCAAGGTTGGCGCTGGCGTGCGGATGCTCCTCTGCAAAGCCTACCACACATGACCAGCTCTCAAGCGGTTACATTTATGATGGTAGAACAGCATTTAAAGCACTTGCTACCACCAAGTTTGATCGATGAAATGAATCCTTGGTTTGATCTGGCTCGTCGCAGTTTGTCGACCCAGAATAATGTAAGGCAATGGATCAATCGAGTGCGTATTGTTCCTGCCAGCCAGCCCTTAATACCACCTACGGTGGATAAGAATGCACAACAAGCAATTTATGAAGGTTTACTACAAGATAAACAAATTGAATGTGTCTATACGCCAAGAAATATTCAAGCCGATGAGAAAATTTATATTCTTAATCCCTTGGCATTGGTACAAAAAGGCGCAATTATTTATTTGATCTGTACTCGTCATGATAAAAATGAAGTACAAACTTTCGCTTTGCACCGTTTTAAGTCAGCAAATGTACTAAATTCGCGCGCAATGCACCCTGTCGATTTTGATATTGATGAATATATAGATTCTGGTGCATTAGGTTTTAGATTTGATTACGCCAAGCCAACTGAAATGATCCAGTTAAAATTAATAATGACTGAAAATACAGCCCAAAGTTTTTACGAAACTCAGCTTACTCGTGATCAGAAAATCATACCAATTGATGAAAATATAGTGGAAGTTTCCGCTAATGTTCCATTCACATCACAATTGGTTTGGTGGCTTCGTAGTTTTGGAAAAAAGATTTTGCATATTGAGCCTGTCGAGGTACACAATGCAGTCAGAGAAATTGATCTTAAGTAAAAAAGAGAGCCATATGGCTCTCTCAACATTTATATGTATTATTTTTCAGTGTGTCGTTTTTATTCTGTAATTTATAGGTCGATCTAAAAGCCCCTTTCTTATCAGATCGACCACCCAATGCGAACTCAACACAACATTAAGCTTTGGCATGCAAGTTCAGCATTATTATAACGAATTGCTTTTTTAGTCATTGTTCACCTCAATTGATTACTTGGTAAGAACACTATAAGAACTATTTGGTGTGTTGAGAAATAACAAATCATGCAACGCAATTCTGTTTTTCTTCTTACTTAAAATTTAGATATTTATTTTCATTGCATTAAAAAAGCCCAGTAAATACTGGGCTTTCTATACAGAATCAATTATGCAATTTTTTTAGTTTGTGCATTCTTTCGAATTGTAATCATGACCAACTGTACAGCAGCAGGCGTAACGCCTGGAATACGATGGGCCTGAGCTAAGGTTTCGGGACGAACAGTCTTCAACTTTTGTGTGATTTCACGAGATAATCCAGAAACGATATCATAATCAAAATCGGCTGGAATTTTGGTTTCTTCCAAACGCTTTAATTGAGCGACATCTTCATGCTGACGGTTGATATAACCTTCATATTTCACTGCAATCTCGATCTGGTCACCAACTTGTGTAGAAACTTGTGAACCAGTCAACTCTGCAATTTGAGTAAAGTTAATATTTGGACGTTTGAGCAGATCAATCGCGCTACATTCTTTACTCAAATCTGCACCTGTCATTTCGACAAATTGTTTGCCCATCGGATTATTTGGTGCAGCCCACAAATGGGCCAAACGTGCAGTTTCAGTTTCAACGGCTTCCATCTTTTCACAGTAAGCTGCCCAGCGTACATCATCAACCAATCCCATTTCACGACCCACAGGTGTCAAACGCTGATCCGCATTGTCCTCACGTAGCATCAAACGATACTCGGCACGTGATGTAAACATACGATATGGTTCTTTGGTTCCCAAAGTAATCAGATCATCTACCAATACACCCATGTAAGCCTGATCACGTTTTGGTGTCCATTGCTCTTGATCCCATGCACGACGCGCAGCATTTAAACCTGCAAGTAATCCCTGAGCACCCGCTTCTTCATAACCTGTGGTGCCATTAATTTGCCCAGCAAAATACAAGTTATTAATTGCTTTGGTTTCCAGGGTAAATTTTAAAGCTTGAGGGTTAAAATAATCATATTCGATGGCATAACCTGGGCGTAAAATATGCGCATTTTCCATACCGCGAATAGAGCGAACCAATTCAAACTGCACATCAAAAGGTAATGATGTTGAAATTCCGTTTGGATACAACTCATGTGTATCCAAACCTTCAGGCTCTAAAAACACCTGATGAGAATCTTTGTCGGCAAAACGATGAATCTTGTCTTCAATAGATGGGCAATAACGTGGTCCTACCCCTTCAATCACACCAGTATACATAGGTGAACGATCCAATCCGCCACGAATAATGTCATGCGTTTTTTCGTTGGTATGCGTGATATAGCAACTTACCTGCTCTGGATGCATCGAAACATCACCCATAAACGACATCACAGGAGATGGAAAATCCCCAGGTTGAGGCGTCATCACAGAAAAATCGACCGAACGGGCATCAATACGCGGTGGTGTTCCAGTCTTTAAACGGCCTACAGGTAAATTTAATTCGCGTAAACGGTGTGACAGCGCGATAGAAGGTGGATCACCTGCACGACCACCACTCGATTTCTCTAGACCGATATGAATTACACCGCCCAAGAAAGTACCTGTAGTGAGAACGACTGTTTTGGTATCAAAGCGAATCCCCATCTGGGTAACCACACCTTTTACGGTATCGCCTTCTACAATTAAATCATCGGCAGCTTGCTGAAAAATATCTAAATTGGCTTGATTCTCAAGTGTATGTCGGATCGCTGCCTTATAACGCACACGGTCTGCTTGTGCACGTGTTGCACGTACCGCAGCACCTTTACGAGAGTTTAGAATACGAAACTGAATACCACCTTTGTCGGCTGCAAGTGCCATTGCACCGCCCAAAGCATCAATTTCACGCACCAAATGCGACTTACCGATCCCACCAATTGCAGGATTGCAGCTCATTTGCCCTAAAGTCTCAATGTTATGAGTCAAGAGCAAAGTCTGCCGTCCCATACGCGCAGCAGCCAAGGCCGCTTCCGTACCTGCGTGACCGCCACCGATAACGATAACATCATAAACTTTAGGATAGTGCATGGCAAAAAAACACCAGAAAAAAAAGACGGAACATTATAGCAAAGTTCATGCAACTATCATGCATGTTATTACAAAATTATTGATACAAAATTCATAGTTCTACACAGTATTTGACAATTTGTTTCAGGATTAAAATAGAAACGCATAGACTTTTTTTAAATCAATTTTAGAATAAAAAATGTACCACCACTTTAATCAAACCTATTCAAAATCAAATTTATATAAGAAGGTATCCGAGATGAAAAATATTATGCTTAAAACGTTATCAATCACTTTACTTAGTTTTGCAGCAATGACTGTAGCGAATGCCGCTGATACAAGTAAAGCTGAGACGAATATGCAAATCAAAGCCTGCGCCAAGAAAAAACAAGGAGACTGGACTAGCTATGGTTATAAAGGCGTTACCTTTAACGGTACTTGCGAACCAAACGCTGATGGTAAATTACAATTTAAGTTTCCTGCACCATAATTTTCCATCTTATAGATAGATCTTATAGCGTTATTAAACGGTTCAGTTATTCTGAGCCGTTTTCTTTTAGGTATATCTCCTTTATTTGCTGATCATCAGCTACAATACCCGACAATGTTGAAATGAAATTTAAGGTATTCCCGTGAAGTGGTTACAAATACACATTACTGTCGATCAAGATCAAGTTGATTTTACCGAAACTTTACTCATGTCCCTAGGTGCAGTAAGTGTGACTCTAGATGATGCCGAGGATCAGGCATTGCTTGAACCCCTTCCTGGAGAGACCCCTCTCTGGAATAAAGTGATTGTTACTGGGATCTATCAAGAAGATGATAATGATCCAATTGATGTTGAAAAACTAAAAGCCTTTTTACAAGCACAACTTCCAAATATTCCCATGCGCCATGAACAATTGGAAGACCAAGTCTGGGAACGTGCTTGGATGGATTATTATGATCCGATTCAAATTGGTGAAAAATTTTGGATTGTTCCTGAATGGCTGGAGCCGCCTGAAGCAGATGCAACCAATATCAAGCTTGATCCAGGGCTTGCTTTTGGAACAGGAAATCATGCCAGCACCTTTTTATGCTTGCAATGGTTGGGCAAGACAGACTTAAAAGATAAAGTCGTCATTGATTATGGCTGTGGTTCTGGGATTTTAGCCGTTGCAGCATTACTTTTGGGTGCCCAAAAAGTATATGCGACAGATATCGACCCTCAAGCGGTACTGGCAACTAAGCAAAATGCCGAATTAAACAATGTGTTGGAACGACTTTATGTCGGCTTACCTGAAGAATTTAATACAGAGTTCAAGGCTTCCGGTTCACAAGCAGATGTACTTGTTGCCAATATTCTTGCTAGCCCACTCATGATGCTGGCACCAGAATTTGCGACATTAATTAAACCTCAAGGTGAGTTTGCACTGGCGGGCATCATTGAAGAACAAGTTGATGATGTTTCAGAAGTTTATCAACAATATTTTGATATTTTAAATATTGAAAAACGTGAAGAAAACTGGTGTCGTATTTCAGGAAAGCGTCATTCTCAGGCTTAAATAAGGCTAGTTTGTAAATGAGTGAAAAGCATACCCGTTGCCCTCGATGCGAAACGATCTATAAAGTTTCGCAAAAACAGCTCACGCTGTCTCAAGGCATGGTATGTTGCGCTAAATGTGATTTAACATTTAATGCAATCACTCACTTACAAGCAGCAAATACCTGTTATTTTGAAAAAGCGGCTAAAACTGCAACTTCATCTATAAATCTTATACAGCCTAATTTACATTCCGACGTACATAAAATTTTTAGTCAAAAAATTGAAAACTCAAATCTAGATCTGCTAACTTATCTAAATAATTTAAAATACTTCCAAAATAAAGAAGAATTAAGCCTTCCTGTTTGTTTACTTTCAAATGAACAAGACTATGCTCAAAACTCAAATTCTGGTCAGAAATCATTAGCAAACTGGAAATATTATCTGATCTGGTGCGGTATCAACATACTTCTGTTTGTTATCTTATTATTACAGGTACTTTGGTTTAATCCTCAACTTATTCAGAGCCACCAGAGCCTGAAAGCTGTATTTGATGTGGTGTGTAAGCTCATATACTGCGATGTATAACAATATTCATTGTTGCATAGGGCTCAAATCAGAAACAATTATAGTTGGCACCAAATAAACTCAATTTTCAATTACTCATCAATGATGATTTTCAAAACAACGCCATTAGTCACTATAAAATTCGCACTGAAAAATCAAAACCATTCAACGAAAGCACTTATTCAAATTATGCAGTAGCAATCGCGCCGTCTACATTTATCATTAAAATCGATTGTAAATACAATTAAAATTTAATTTCCCAATTAATTAAGGTATAAATGGCTTTGATCCGTATCGTTTAGAATTAATTCAACTAAAATCTAAAAAAAAAATACAAAAAATTAAAAAAAAATGCAGTTAATTTGCTCACTTTTGTTTAGACAATGGTATGATACGCGCCACGAAAGCTTAGCCCTACATCGTCCTCGCGATTTATTTAAATAATTATTCTCGTCATGTGTGCTTTATCCTGAGATAGCGCATAGCGTGGCTTTTTTGTTTTTAAATCGCAGCTGTAACAAATATTAAATTATTGTTACGCTTATTTTTCATACAAATGTGAGGAGTTGTGGCAAGCTAATTGTTTCCAAGTTTTAGAGCCACTGTTTTAGGATCTAAAACAGGGTTCATTTATTTAGACCACTTTTATATACTGCTTTACCCTAGCGGTATTTGATTTTCGGATTAACTCGCATGAATAGCAAATCTCCTATTTTTACTGCACAATCTGATGTTGCTCTTCGCATCCATGTGGATCGCGCAGTTCGCCATTACTTTGCACAGTTGCAAGGTGAGCAACCATCACAAGTTTACGACATGGTGCTGGCAGAAATGGAGAAACCTCTTTTATCTGTTGTTCTAGAATATACGCGTGGTAACCAGACGCGCGCCGCTGAAATTTTAGGACTCAATCGTGGGACTTTACGTAAAAAGTTAAAAGCTCACGGATTGATGAGTGAATAAATGATAAAATGCTCACGTCCTCGTGGGCATTTTTTATGCCTATTTGTTTTAATCTGTTGAACCTAAACCGTTGACTTAATCATGACTATTAAACGTGCTTTGATTTCTGTTTCCGACAAAACAGGAATTGTAGAATTTGCTCAAAATCTTGCGAAACTTGGGGTAGAAATTTTATCTACTGGTGGCACTTACAAGTTGCTCAAAGACAATAATATTGCCGTAGTGGAAGTTTCTGAACATACTGGCTTTCCTGAAATGATGGATGGTCGTGTAAAAACACTTCACCCTAAAATCCATGGTGGTATTCTAGCTCGCCGCGGTCTTGATGAAGCTGTTATGCAAGAACACAATATCGATCCGATTGATCTGGTTGTTGTGAATCTCTATCCTTTTGCTGCAACTGTGGCAAAACCGAATTGCTCACTTGCAGACGCCATTGAAAATATCGACATTGGTGGCCCGACGATGGTTCGTGCTGCTGCAAAAAATCATGCCTCTGTTGGCATCGTCGTTAACGCAAGTGATTACGATACCATTATCGCTGAGCTTGAGCAAAATGGTGGTTTAAGTTACGAAACTCGTTTTGATCTTGCAGTAAAAGCATTTGAACATACTGCTCAATACGACGGTATGATCGCTTCTTATTTAGGTGCGCGTGTTGGTAAAGCCGAAGGTGAAGCGGACTTGTTCCCTCGTACTTTTAATACGCAACTGGTCAAGGCTCAGGACTTACGTTACGGTGAAAATCCGCATCAGTCGGCTGCCTTCTATGTTGATTCAAATGCATCTGAAGCATCTGTTTCAACCTCTAAACAGCTTCAAGGTAAAGAGTTATCTTATAACAACATTGCAGATACAGATGCAGCACTTGAATGCGTAAAATCATTTGCAAAACCTGCGTGTGTGATTGTGAAACATGCCAACCCATGTGGTGTTGCTGTTTCTCTTGATGGTATTAAAGCAGCTTACGACCTGGCTTATGCTACAGATACAGAATCTGCTTTTGGTGGCATTATTGCATTCAACCGTGAACTCGATGTTGAAACAGCACAAGCCATTGTTGATCGTCAGTTTGTCGAAGTTATTATTGCACCTAGCATTGCTGATGGCGTACTTGAGGTTACTGGTGCGAAGAAAAATGTTCGCGTACTCGTATGTGGTGAACTTCCAGCAATTGATGAACGTGCAGCACAACTCGACTACAAACGTGTCAATGGTGGACTGCTCGTTCAAGATCAAGATCTTGGTATGATCAAGGCAGCTGACCTTAAAGTTGTCACTGAACTTGCACCAACAGAGCAAGAAATTGACGACCTGATCTTTGCATGGAAAGTGGCTAAGTATGTGAAATCAAATGCCATTGTTTATGCAAAAAATCGCCAAACCATTGGTGTGGGTGCCGGCCAAATGAGTCGTGTTAACTCTGCTCGTATTGCAGCAATCAAAGCTGAACATGCAGGTTTAGTGGTTGAAGGTGCAGTTATGGCATCAGATGCATTTTTCCCGTTCCGCGATGGAATTGATAATGCAGCGAAAGCAGGAATTAAGTGTATTATTCAACCTGGTGGTTCTATGCGTGATGATGAAGTCATTGCTGCTGCGAACGAACATGGGATTGCCATGGTATTCACCGGAATGCGTCATTTCCGTCATTAATCAATATCCTTAAAGCACAAGAAACTTTCCGCGCTTTAGTTTTGTTTTATTACCCTCTCTTATAGAGAGGGTCTTGTACAAAAGAAATAAACTAAAAGTCAGGATTAGGTTCTGGATTCATGGAGTATGAACCCAATGAATATTCTCGTTCTCGGTAGCGGTGGTCGTGAACATGCACTTGCATGGAAAATCGCACAAGATGCACAAGTGACTCAGGTTTTTGTTGCGCCAGGCAATGCAGGTACTGCAACTGAAGACAAATGCAAGAATGTTGAACTCGATATTTTAGATAATCCAGCCATCATTGAATTTGCACAATCGAATCAGATTGAATTGATTATTGTGGGGCCAGAAGCTCCCCTTGTAAATGGCGTGGTCAATGCATGCCGTGAAGCGGATTTAAAAATCTGGGGTCCAACACAATATGCTGCCCAACTTGAAGGCTCAAAAGCATTTGCTAAAGATTTTCTAAAAAAACATCAGATTCCAACTGCATTTTATGATGTATTCACCGAAGTTGATGCAGCGAAAGCTTATATAGAACAACATGGTGCACCTATTGTAATTAAGGCAGATGGCCTTGCAGCAGGGAAAGGCGTCATCGTTGCGATGTCTAATGACGAAGCATTTGCTGCAATTGATGACATGCTTGCTGGCAATAAATTTGGTGATGCGGGTTCACGTGTCGTGATCGAAGAGTTTCTCGCAGGCGAAGAAGCCAGCTTTATTTGCATGATTGACGGTCAAAACATCTTACCAATGGCAACTTCGCAAGATCATAAACGTATCTTTGAAGCTGACCAAGGTCCAAATACGGGCGGTATGGGTGCATATTCCCCTGCTCCTGTGGTAACAGCAGACGTATTTGAACGCGTGATGAATGAAATCATGCGTCCTACAGTCGATGGCATGGCTCAAGATGGTCACGTCTATACAGGCTTTTTGTATGCGGGTCTTATGATTGATGAAAGCGGTCAACCGCGTGTGATTGAGTTTAACTGTCGCTTCGGTGATCCAGAAACTCAACCGATCATGATGCGTTTGAAGTCATCTTTGGTTGATCTGGTACAAGCAGGCCTTGAAGGTCAGCTTCCAAGTGAAGCCGAGTGGGATTCCCGCAAGTCAATTGGAATCGTATTGGCTGCAGAAGGCTATCCTGAAACGGTACGTAAAGGCGATGTCATCTCTGGTTTAGGACAGTCGCCTGAAGATACCAAAATCTTTCATGCTGGCACAGCAACCACAGAAGATGGTCATATCATCACCGCAGGTGGTCGTGTACTTTGCGTAACAGCATTGGGGGATACAGTACTTGAAGCTCAAATTAATGCGCTTGAAGTATGTGGACAAGTGACCTTTACAGGCATGCAATATCGTAGCGATATTGGTTACCGTGCGATTGCACGCGAACAAGCTTAACCACATTCTGATTATGAAGAAACGCGCATCTTTGCGCGTTTCTTCATTTAAATTACTATTTATCCATAGTCCGGTTCTAAAAAAGTATTTCGAAAAAACTCATATTGTTTTTTGTTTTTATTGTTTTGACATCTATTCAAAAAACTCTATACTCGCCTACTTTTAAGACTAACTTACTTTATTGCGTTGAAAGCTGATTTGGGATGTGTCTAAAATTACACATCATCATGTATTAACAGTATGATACTTGGCTGATATTTAAACGCTGTAACTAGGATCTAACCTGATGAAAAAAGTATTGAGCGTTGTTTTAACGACAAGTGTGTTGCTTGCTGCTGGTTGTAGTAAAAAAGCGCCTGAACAGGACACGAAAGCGAGCACAGATCAGACTCACAAAATCGTATTGGCTTCTACAGGTTCCGATACCGATGTATGGAAATATATTGCAAGCTTGCCTGAAACCAAACAGGCTGGTATTGATCTTGAAGTCAAAAACTTTACAGATTATGTTGCCATGAACAAGGCAACTGCAAATAAAGAAGTGGATGTCAATGCATTCCAGTCATATAACTATATGGTGGCTTACAACACAGAAAGTAAAGATAAAGTGGCTGCTGTTTCAACCACTTATATCGAACCAATGGGTGTTTATTCTGATAAATACAAAAAAATTGATCAATTTCCAAATAAAGCAACTATTGCAATTCCAAACGATGCAGCCAATGAAGCTCGTGCATTGTCATTGTTACAAACTGCTGGCTTAATTAAATTAAAAGCAGATTTTAATCCAATTCAGGGGACGACCAACGATGTCGTTGAGAATCCTAAGCAGATCCAGCTTAAAACCATACCAATGGCAACTGCGGTACGCGTAAAAAGCGATGTTGACGCCATTGTATTGGGGAACACGCTTGCGATGGAAGGTGGACTCAATGTACTCAAAGATGCTGTTTTCTATGAGCCAGTAGATCAATCTACCAAACTGTATGTCAATTTACTTGTGACTGCGGCAGGTCGTGAAAACGATGCTACATTGCAAAAACTTGGTTCACTCTATCATACAGAAGCGGTGAAGAAGTTCATTGATGAAAAATTTGGTGGTACGAAAATCGACGTAAATAAACCGATTAGCTACCTTACCGAAGCAAAATAGTAATATAATGCTATAAATGAAACAGGCAAGGTCAACTTGCCTGTTTTTTCTTTTATGTATAGTTTCTGACGACATGATTCAATTTAAAAATATTTCAAAACACTATCAGCTGAAAGGCCAAACCATTCATGCACTGGACCAGATTAATCTGGATATTCCAGCAGGTAGCATCTTTGGTATTATTGGCTATAGTGGTGCAGGTAAAAGCACCTTAATCCGTTTGATTAATCTACTCGAACGCCCTACCCACGGGCAAATCATAATTAATCAAAAAGACTTTACAGCCCTCAATGCACAGTCATTACGTCAGGAACGTGCAAATATTGGCATGATCTTCCAGCACTTCAATTTATTGCAAACCAAGACAGTGGCTGCAAATATTGAAATGCCGCTTAAGTTATTAGGTTATAGCAAAATTGAACGTGAAAAACGTTTGATGGAACTACTCGACTTCATCGATCTGACACATAAAAAAGATGCCTTTCCCGATGAACTTTCTGGTGGCCAGAAACAGCGTGTCGGTATTGCGCGCGCACTCGCCAATCATCCCAAAATCTTACTCTGTGATGAAGCCACATCTGCGTTAGATCCACAAACGACCAAATCTGTTTTGGCATTGCTTAAAAAAATTAATAAAGAGCAAGGCATTACGATTGTGATGGTCACTCATGAAATGGATGTGATTGAATCCATTTGTGATCATGTTGCCGTGATGGAATCTGGGCATGTAATTGAAACTGGGCCAACCGTGGAAATCTTTAGTAATCCACAGCACCCAACCACCAAAACCTTTATCCAGACCGTATTACAGCAACATTTACCTGTTAATATTTTAAGTAAATTAGAACATCAGCATCATCACAGTATTTATCGACTCCAGTTTTTAGGCAAATCTGCTCAAGAGCCTGTTATTCAGTCCATGATCAAACAGTTTGATATCAGTTTAAATATCCTTTTTGCCAACATGACCGAAATTGATGGCACTGTAATTGGTCAAATGTTTGTACAACTCCTTGGTGATGACACACTCATTCAACAAGCGATCGAATTTTTAGAGCGACATGGTGTGAGTGTTAATCAAAGTGGAGAACAAGTATGAGAGACATGATTGTTCAATGGCTCACAGAATTGACACAACCCTTCTGGAACAGTTCACTTTCGATTGATCAGTTTGTTACAGCCTTGCAAGAAACCTTTCACATGGTGTTCTTTTCTCTACTGTTTGGTGGAATCTGGGGTTTTATTCAAGGGATTGTTTTATTGGTGACCCGTCCCGCAGGAATTCTACCGAATCGCTTTATTTATCATCTGCTCAACCCCATTGTAAATGCGTTACGCTCATTACCCTTTATTATTCTATTGATTGCGGTAATTCCATTAACCAAATTTTTGGTGGGTAGTTCTATTGGAACTTGGGCTGCGATTGTCCCATTAACGATTTATATCGGTCCATATATGGGGCGTTTGATTGAAACCTCGCTATTAGAAGTCAATGAAGGCATTATTGAATCTGCACAAGCTATGGGTGCCTCACCTTTTCAGATCATTTTTAAGTTTATATTGCCCGAGTCACGAAGCTCGCTCATCCTTAACCTGACAACCGCAACTATTAGCCTCATTGGTGCAACTGCGATGGCTGGTGCTGTAGGTGCAGGCGGTATTGGCGACCTTGCTATTTCTTATGGGTATCAGCGCTTTGATACCAGTGTTGTTATTCTTACCGTGATTATCCTGTTACTACTGGTGCAGTTTATTCAGATGCTGGGCAATTGGCTTTCCAAACTCCGCTAGAATTTTAAAGCCCTCAATATTGAGGGCTTTCTTTTGTAGAAATGATTTATTTTTATTCCAATTTGTGCCGAACAAACAATAAATGCTTTAATAAATACCATATGCGATTATTAATCAGTTCAGGAAAAAAATGATGCGCTATCAGATTGATTATATTGATGTCAAAAATAGTCTTAAAAACTATATCTGGATTTTAAAAGATAGTCATACTCAAGAAATTATAGTCGTTGATCCGACTGAATCTTCACTGGTACAACAGTATTGTGAAAAACATCAGGTAAAAATTGCACAAATCTGGTTAACGCATTGGCATAAAGATCATATCGGTGGCGTACCTGATCTCATTGATGGTAGTCATATTCCTGTTTATGGACCACGAGAAGAACTGTCTAAAATTCCCTTGATTACTCACCCTCTTCAACATGAAAATCACTTTAAGTTTAATCACCTAAATGTTGAAGTATTAGCAACACCTGGTCATACATTAGGACACGTTGTTTATTTTATTGAAGAAACAGGCAGTTTATTTTGTGGAGACACATTATTTGCGATGGGATGTGGCCGTGTGTTTGAAGGCAGTTTTGAACAGATGTATCACTCATTAAATCGTCTGGCCGCATTGCCTACAACCACCAAAGTATATTGCACCCACGAATATACCTTAGCCAATGCAGAATTTGCGGTTACAGTAGAACCTGACAATCTTGCCTTAAAGGAACGCTTAAAGGAAGTTCAATCGCTTAGATCACGCCACCAAATTACCCTACCATCCACAATTGCACTTGAACTTGCAACCAATCCGTTTCTTCGAACTGAAAGTGTAGAAGAGTTTGCAAAAATTAGAACATTAAAAGACCAGTTCTAATTTTTAGTTTTTTAATATTTTGCTTAGTACATATTTATTTACATCTATTTTTATAAAAAAAATATGTACTAAGTTGTTTCTTAAACTAAAAGATGTTGTTTAGATAAATTTTAAAGATCATATTTTTCAAATACTTAATATAATAGTTTTTAACTATTCAAATTTTATAAAAAAAGGATAACGGCTTTTTGTTTATTTTATCATCATAAATTTAAAAAAATATTTCAAAAGAAAAATAAATACACAGTTTTCCCCTTTAAAAAATAAAGCATAACCCTTATTAATTTAAGCATAGGCGTTACATTAGAAGGAATTCTCAAGTGAAAAAAGTCGTTAAAGCAAAAAATTTGATTGCATTTCGTATCTGGTTAGAAAAACTTGGCTATTCAGTAAAAAATTTGGCTGATGGTAAAGGGTTCACATTTAGTTTTAAAAAAGAATATGGTTTAGTCACCTGTGATTTATCTGGCAATACGCTTGCTGTGCAGCTTGGTGAAGAATTTGAGGATCATTTAAAAGCATAATTTTTTTCTGTGGCTTTCACTGTAGAACAAATGCTGCTCCTCAATTGGTAAGGCATTTCAAGGATAAAATGTGGCTCTGATTACCGTAACGCGTTGTCAGAGCTTTTTTAATTGTGAATTTTTTTCATGTCATTGTGAATTTTTCTAAGTTTTGAAAGATTGAATTGTACTTAAATTTAATGTATAAAAAGTATTCAAAATATAAAAATATAAAATTGGGTGGGGATATGAAAACATTAGAATTTGCTTTAGTTTCGTCAACAGTTTTTACTTTAATTATTATGGTCTATTTGTTTGGTCAGTTGGCTTATCGATAGTGAGTAGACTCGAATTATTGGTGGATTAACAGCGATCATTTTAATTTAATCATATTAAAGATGCCTATTACGTTGTAATAGGCATTGTTCGTTCAATTTATCTAAAACCTAAATGCAGCAAGAATTGCTAAAAATATAATCAATCCAACCCAACGGTTATGCCTAAATGCCCAGAAGCATAATTGTGGATCTCGGTTTTTTGTTTTGGTCCATTGATAAATAAAGTCAACTGCAACCACAACCAAACCAATTATTCCCCATGGAAACAATAAATTTTCGATATACAATGCCATTCCTATTAATAACAGACTGCTTAACTGCAATGTACTAATAATTGGAATGTCAAATCGGTTAAATAATATGGCAGTTGATTTAACCCCTATTTTTAAATCATATTCACGGTCTGTGATTGCATATTGTGTATCGTAAGCCACGGTCCATGCAAGATTACCAAAATATAAAAGCCAACATGTCAAATCAGGTGCTTGTCCTGTAGCGGTATATGCCATTGGAATAGCCCATGAAAAAGCCGCACCCAAAAATACCTGAGGTAAGTGGGTATAACGTTTCATAAAAGGGTAAATAAATGCCAAAAACAATGCACCAAATGACCAATAAAATGTCTCTATAGGCAAAAATAGCAACAGAGCCGCACTTGCAGCAACCAATGCTAAAAACACCCAGATAGCTTCAATTGGACGAATAATTCCTGTTGCAAGCGGGCGCTGTTTGGTGCGTGCAACATGCCCATCTACTTTACGATCTGCAAAATCATTAATCGCACAGCCTGCTGCCCGCATAAACAGTACACCCAAAGTCATTACGACAAACATTTTCAGGTCTGGATATCCATCACTTGCAATCCAGAGTGCCCACATCGTCGGCCAAAACACCAGCTCCGTTCCAATAGGTTTATCAAATCGGCATAAATAATAATAAGCCTGCAGGCGCTCTCGCCATGATATCGGCTGCACTGTCGACATAACTATTCCTATATAGAGTGAGAATGATGTTGAATATATTGCTCAAACGAAGCTAGAAAAGTTTCCTGCACGATAAATTTACACCCATGCCACGTATAACAACTTTGTCTGGTCCAGCCTTCTTCTAAACGTATCACACGCCGTTCACACAACGGAGTCGTGCGCTGAAACAGAAATCGGCCAATGGGTTTTTTACCAATGTGTTTAAAGATACGGGCCTTTTTTTGCAGACTTAAAACAGGGAAAATACTCTTTGCTTTTACCCATGGCTGTTGCTCACACCCATATAACAAACTTTCTCTCACCCAGGCCACATGATACGCTGGCATACGCATCCAGCGGCTATCCATAAAACTCATACGCTGATACTTTTCCTGAATCGGTTCAACTGTAAATAAGCCATCCGCCAAATCAGTCAATTGCTGAGTCAATGATCCAGATGCATACAACCATTTTTTTAATTCAGGCGTCAAATCTTGTTCCTGTATTTGATTTGATTGAATTTTCTGCATAAAGGATCCGATCTATTCAGAAGATTTAGTGTAACCGAAATTATTGATGACTGAACTCAAATCTGACATGAATAATTGTTTTGTTGATGTATCTTTAATAAAACATACTCAAACTCCAGAATTTCGGTTATGATATTCGGCGTTTAATGATTAAAACCTATATGGTTATACATGATGAACGATAAATCAAAATTCATTCTGCTCTATGGTGGTATTTTTTGGGGCAGCGGTTTCACCTTTCTCACCCTCATCCATCGCTATATTTTTCTTGATTCCTCCCTTCCACCTGCGACTTTAATAGGCATGTATATTAGCCTTTGTTTTGTTGCTGGGATTGTTTGGGGTGGATTGGTCTATCATAATATTGAAAAGAAGTTATCTTAAATTTCTTCAAGTTTAATTGTTTCTTGTTTTAAATTTGTTTTAGCCATAAAAAAACCCACGATAAATCGTGGGTTTTGTATTTACAGCAAATTACAAGCTGTAATACATATCAAATTCAACTGGGTGAGTCGTCGTATTTAAACGGCGTACTTCTTCAGTTTTAAGTTCGATGTAAGCATCAAGCATTTCTTTGGTGAACACACCGCCTTTTAACAAGAATTCATGGTCAGCTTGAAGAGCTTCAAGCGCCATATCTAGGCTGTGTGCAACTGTTGGGATTTTTGCTTCTTCTTCAGGAGGAAGATCGTACAAGTTCTTGTCGGCAGCTTCACCTGGATGGATCTTGTTTTGAATACCATCAATACCCGCCATCAACAATGCAGCGAAACCTAAGTACGGGTTCATCATTGGATCTGGGAAACGCGCTTCAATACGCTTGCCTTTCGGGCTAGAAACGTAAGGAATACGGATAGAAGCAGAACGGTTACGCGCTGAGTAAGCAAGCATGATTGGTGCTTCGAAGTGTGGAACCAAACGCTTATAAGAGTTTGTAGATGGGTTTGTGATTGCATTCAAGGCACGCGCGTGCTTGATAACACCACCAATGAAGTACAATGCCATTTCTGAAAGGCCTGCATATTCATCACCAGCAAACAGGTTCTTGCCGTCTTTAGAGATCGACATGTGAACGTGCATACCAGAACCGTTATCACCTACCATTGGTTTAGGCATAAAAGTTGCAGTTTTTGCATATTGATGCGCAACGTTGTGAACAGCATATTTAAACTGTTGTACTTCGTCTGCTTTACGAACCATAGTGTTGAAGCTTACACCAATTTCTAACTGGCAAGATGCAACTTCGTGGTGGTGTACTTCTACACGACCAGGCCCCATGATTTCTTCGATTTTGTTACACATCTCAGCACGCATATCATGCGAAGAATCAACTGGAGGAACTGGGAAATAACCGCCTTTAACACGTGGACGGTGACCAGAGTTACCAGACTCGTAATCTTTACCTGTAGACCATGCAGCTTCTTCGGCGATCAACGTATGACGCGCGCCAGACATATCAATTTCCCATTTTACTTCGTCAAAAACGAAGAATTCTGGTTCTGGACCAAAGAATGCAGTATCACCGATACCTGTAGATTTTAAATACTCTTCTGCACGACGAGCAATCGAACGTGGGTCACGCTCATAACCTTGGCCAGTAGATGGCTCGATTACGTCACAAGTAACAACAACTGTTGGCTCAGCAAAGAACGGGTCGATAAAACCAGTTTCTGCATCTGGACGTAAAATCATGTCAGATGCTTCGATACCTTTCCAGCCCGCAATTGAAGAACCGTCAAACATTTTACCGTCTTCAAATGTATCTTCATCAATCGAATCAGCTGGGTAAGTGACGTGCTGCTCTTTCCCTTTTGTATCCGTAAAGCGAAAATCGACCCATTTTGCGCCACTTTCTTGTATGAGTTTAAGGACCTTGTTCGCCATGCTCATTTTGCTCCAATGAAGTATTATTGCACTTGTGAAGTGCGTGTTAGTCGTTGGCAGTTATAAAGCAAATCTCGTACCAACTTTACCAAGCACACCTAATAGATTGAAATCTAAAGTAGATTAGACCAATAATGAAGTGTATCTGAAAACCATTATACTGTTTGCAATTTGAATTGCACCATATTCAATCATTTTTAATACGGCCCCTTACTCACCCACACAAAAAGCATCATATTGGTGCATATTTTTATAATTGTATTAATGCAGTGCATTTCTGAATTTAAATTTTCACATCTGAATTAAGCTTGAGATCAGTATTTAGCGTTAAATCGAATACTATTTGATTATTTTTAAACCGCCAAAACAGCAGCTTATCTACAATCTCTGTTCATGATTTCATAAAAATAAGTCGTATTGATGAAATACTATCGTTTATGACTCATATTTAATGGACGTATTGCACTACTTTATGGCGTAGCGCAACTCACTTGGGTGAAAGTTGATGATGGTTATATTCATTTATCCATCTAATATATCTAATAATGGACATGACCTGATACTGACCCAAATTAAGATTGAGATCTTTTTAAAGTTAAATCATATTTAGAATTACCGTTGGTATCACGTGTATAAAGGTAAAATAGTAATGAACAAGCGACTGTATATCTCCTTGATATGTTCATTCAGCAGTATCAGTTTTGCAGAAACAACCCATGAAATGATCGCAGAATGCCAATTCGACTATGACGATTTTAATTTCTGTACCAAAGAAAATCTTTCCAAATACAGGCAAGCACTTGCCTCTAGAAAAAATAATTTTGACTCGAGCAAAATTTTGTTGAACGTGGGTACACCACAAGATATGCGTTTTGTAGCTATTGATACTCAATCAGGTGTGGTATTTCCACTCAGTGATACAATCTCGGGTTATATCGATGAACATCAAGATAAAAAAATAAAACCGCCTATTATTCAGTATTCTATACGCAGTAAAGTACTATGCGTTGAAGGACGGCTTTATGCGTATCGAGATGCCTACGAGCATGCAAAAGTATGTTATTCGATTCAGGATAACCCCTACGCCAGGTTTAAAAAAGAATTTAGTCGAGTGGCTACGCCTGTTGAAATTCGATAGTTTATTCAGTAAAAATTTAAACCTCATAAGTGGGCTATCATGATAGTTAGCCCGAACTCATAGTCAAATGTATAAAAAATAGTGATAATATATCCACTTAATTAGCGGCTTTATTTTGAATTAAAATCTTAAAATGGATTGCCAAATGGACATTCCAAGCAAGCTAATTAAATATCTAACTAATTTTCAATAGGTTGCAATTAAAATGCTTCTCATGATCGACAATTACGACTCCTTTACGTATAACATCGTCCAGTATTTTGGCGAGTTAAATCAAGACGTTAAAGTTGTTCGCAATGACCAAGTCACTCTTGAGGACATTGAACGATGGCAGCCGAAGTATTTGGTGGTCGGTCCCGGCCCTTGTTCTCCAACTGAAGCTGGAATTTCTATTCCTGCAATTCATCATTTTGCAGGCAGAATCCCATTACTTGGTGTTTGTTTAGGACATCAGGCAATTGGACAGGCTTTTGGGGGCAATATTATTCGAGCCAAAACCGTGATGCATGGTCGTTTATCGGATATGTATCATACGGATAAAGGGATTTTTAGCAATTTGCCTTCCCCTTTTTCAGCAACACGTTATCACTCCTTAGTGATTGAACAGGAAAGTTTACCTGAGTGTCTGGAAGTGACCTGCTGGACCAACCAAAATGATGGTTCAATCGAAGAAATCATGGGCGTTAAACATAAGACATTACCTGTAGAGGGTGTGCAGTTTCATCCAGAATCGATTTTGAGCCAGCATGGACACCAAATCTTCAAGAATTTTTTAGAGATTTATGCATAAATGAATATTCAACAAGCATTAAACCATATCACCAAAAATATTCATCTGACCCAAGCGCAAATGGAAGATGTGATGCGTAGCATCATGCAAGGCGAAGCCACTGAAGCACAAATTGGTGCGTTAATGATGGGTTTGCGCATGAAGGGTGAAAGTATCGATGAAATTACCGCAGCCGCACGGGTTATGCGTGAGCTGGCGATTAAAATCGATGTCAGTGATATTCAATATCTAGTCGATATTGTAGGGACAGGTGGCGATGGTCAAAACCTGTTTAACGTCTCTACGGCATCCAGCTTTGTAATTGCTGCTGCAGGTGCAACCATTGCTAAGCACGGTAATCGTGGCGTTTCTAGCAAATCTGGATCATCAGATCTGCTTGAACAGGCAGGGATTAATCTGGATCTGGATATGCAACAGACGGAACGTTGCATTCGCGAGATGGGTGTCGGTTTCTTATTTGCTCCCAACCATCACAAAGCCATGAAATATGCAGTGGGCCCTCGTCGTGAACTCGGGATTCGTAGTATTTTTAATTTACTTGGCCCGCTTACGAATCCGGCTGGGGTAAAGCGCTTTGTGATTGGCGTATTTTCAGATGAACTTTGTCGACCAATTGCAGAAGTCATGAAACAACTTGGTGCTGAGCATGTGATGGTTGTGCATTCCAAAGATGGTTTGGATGAAATTAGTCTTGCCTCGCAAACTTATATTGCGGAACTCAAAAACGGTGAAGTGACTGAATGGGTGCTTAATCCAGAAGATGTGAATATTCCGTCTCAAACGTTAAGCGGTTTAATTGTCGAAGATTCCAATGCCAGTCTAAAATTGATCAAAGATGCTTTGGGCCGCAAAAAATCGGACATCGGTGAAAAAGCAGCCAATATGATTGCCTTAAATGCAGGCGCGGGTATTTATGTATCAGGCTTAGCTACCAGCTATAAACAAGGTGTGGCGTTGGCACATGATATTATTTACGGCGGACAAGCACTCGAAAAAATGAGTATTTTGTCTGAATTTACTAAAGCGCTTAAAGAATACGCAAACAACTGAGGTTATCCAAATGATTCAGATTCAAAATACTATTCTGGGTAAAATCGTTGATCGTAAACATGAAGAACTGGCAGATCGTTTAAAGCAGCGCAACCTAAAAGATGTGGAACAATGGGTAAAGGAAGCGCCCCCTGTACGTGGTTTTGCCCAATCATTACGCAGCAAACGCCCTGGTGTAATTGCCGAAATAAAAAAAGCCTCACCTTCTAAAGGTGTGATTCGGGCTGATTTTAATCCTGCTGAAATTGCTCAACAATACGAGCAAGCAGGTGCAGCTTGTCTTTCTGTATTAACAGATGTCGATTTTTTCCAAGGTGCTGATGAAAACATTGCCATTGCTCGGCAACATTGTTCTTTGCCTGCCCTACGTAAAGATTTTTTAATTGATCCATACAATGTTGTCGAAGCACGTGCTTTACAGGCAGACTGTATTTTATTGATTGTCGCTTGTTTGTCTGATCAGCAACTCGAAGAGATGTCAAAAACTGCATTTGAATATGATCTTGACGTTTTGGTTGAAGTGCATGACGAACAAGAATTAGAACGCGCACTCAAACTTTCAGAACAGTGCTTATTGGGTGTAAATAATCGTAATCTTAAAACCTTTGATGTCGATTTAAATACCAGCTTGCGTTTGAAGAAGCTGCTTGATCCATCACGTTTATTGGTCACTGAAAGTGGTATCGCAACTCCTCAAGATGTGCAATTAATGCAAGAACATGACATTCATTCATTCTTGGTGGGTGAAAGTTTTATGAAGCAGCCTCGACCAGATCAGGCATTTACTGAATTATTTGGTGTGCCTAAGCTGGTTTAAACAAATTTTGTTAAAGCAATAGCAAATTGAACATTTGCTATTGTTGTTTCTTCTCTAACCATTCAGTTAAATAATATAAATACACATCGAATGCTTCCTTAACAGTCATCTGTATAGTTCTGGTATAAGCCAAGTCAATTTGAGCTTCATAAATATTTAGTAATAAAAGTAGTTCATCATCAATAATGTGCCTTGTTATAAAGTTAATATCACTTAAATACTGCCGTATATCTGTATTTAAATTCTGAGGATACTTTTCTAACAGATAGTCTTTTAAAATAGTTACAGCAATTTTTTGCCTATTCAGATTCAAATCAACATAGCTTAATTGATTAAAGTATTCTCGAACATCTTCTTCCGATTTCATAAAGCAAATGTCTAAAGTGAATTCATCTTGATTATTTTTTAATACTTCTGCATTCGCCCAATCTTGAATCTCTTTAGTAGTAAGCAATCCAACTTCAAGCTTTAATTTAAAGCAAAATTTTTCAGCATCATCCATTTTATGTGCTTTGTTTTTCATATATTTAGTATTTCATAATATAATGTTTACATACAGCCATAAGCTACACCATGATTCTATTATGAGCAAACACGACACCTCCCTCTCCAAAGCCCAACACGATTTGCTAAAACAGTTCAAAAAACAAATCTCGAACGGTCAGGAAAAGTCTGCCAACAAACAGACTGCCAATAAACAACCCATTTACAATGGCCCTCAAGCCGAACCAGAAGATGACAGCCAACTATTGAGTAAAGCACTACAAGGTGTAAAACCAATTGATCATGGCAATATCGCCGATATTAGACCAAGCCGTAATAAAAAAGTCGATGCTCAGATACTGGCAAAGCGTGCGGCGGCAGAAGGCAGTGCCGAAACTGAAATGACCGAAATTTCAGATACGCAAGCGATTTTAAATCCTGTTGCCAGTCAGGCAAGCTTAAGCTACCGCATCGCGACACTACAACACAAAGTGTTTGAAGACTTAAAAGCAGGTAAATTACGCTGGTTTGAAGCTGTCGATTTACATGGCTGTACGGTAGAACAAGCACGCTCGGCAGTACTACAAATCATTCAAATGGCAAAAACTGAGAATCAAAATGTGATTAAAATTGTGCATGGCAAAGGCCCAGAAGCCATTTTAAAAACTTACGTGAATGGTTGGTTACGTCAGCATCGTGATGTGCTGGCATTTGTGAGTGCACCTGAAAATCAGGGTGGTACTGGTGCAGTTTTAGTGTTACTCAAACGTGCTGAAAAAAATCCAAAATATGAACAAAAAAAATGATTCACTTGAATCATTTTTTGTTATCAAATATTTGAAGCAGTTCAGCAACCACCGAAACCGCAATAATTGCAGGTTGTTTGGAGTGAATACCCTCAATTCCAATTGGACAAATCAGTCGCTGCAATTGTCTATGGTCATAGCCCCTTGCCTGCATTCTTTTTTCAAAAATCGCACGTTTACTTTTGGAGCCAATCATACCCACATAAGCAAATGGCTGTTGTGTCGGCTTCAATGCTTCAAAGCACAATTGTAAATCCAGTTGATGATCATGGGTTAAAATTAGAATTGCACCAGTTCGCTCGAAATGTGTTATTTCTGCCTCGGGTACATCGGTACTAATACAATGTACCTGATCCATTAAATCTAATGGAAAAATATCATCTCGGTTATCCACCCATGTGATTTGTACCCCGATGGGCAGCAAACAGCGCACAATTGCTTCCCCGACATGACCTGCACCAAAAATCATGACAGACATTGCATAAGGCTGGATCAGTTGTGTCCAATGCCAATGTGTGTCTGTTTGATCAAATTCTAGGGCCATACTTACAGCTGAATGAGCTCCTACCTGCCACGTAGAAGCCGCATCAATTGAAATATGGCGCAAAACAGATTGCCCTGTTTGCCACGCTTGATAACACGCTGTAAGTTGAAATTCATCGGATATCGTATTTTGAGCAATGGGCTGTATTTTTTCAAAAAGCAGCCACATCACACCACCACAACATTGCCCCAGTCGTGCACTTAAATTAAAACGCTCGACAAAACCTGTGCGTTGCTCTCGCCCAATCAGCATGGCTTGTGCAATCTCAATGGCTTGAAACTCAAGATGCCCACCGCCAATGGTATCGGACTGTTGCCACTTTTGCTGTAGGTCAAAACGTAACAGCATCGTTGCACCGACTTCTCTTGGCGTTGAACCATCAGCACGAACCACAGTCACTAAAATCATGGATGACTGATCTGAATGCCAAAGCACTAGATCTTGCCACCATTGTAAATGTTGATGCATGATTACCTTTCCAACTAGCGTAATCTTGGCTGTGGCTGATCTGCAAGTGCCTGCCCACGACCAATCGCAATCGCGCGCAGGATTTCTTCTGCTGTTGCAGGTGCATTTAACTCAAGCGGTGCATCCTCAGGAATTGCCGCCTGAACCGCTTGGCGAATCGCAGAGAATACCGATAGCCCTAACATAAACGGCGGCTCACCCACAGCTTTGGAACGATAAATGGTATCAGCAGCATTCTGGTTATCAAATAATTTGACATTAAAGACATGCGGAATATCGGCACTGGTCGGAATCTTATAGGTCGATGGTGCATGCGTAAATAATCGCCCAGCATGCGGCCCTTGCGGTTGCCAATACAGTTCTTCAGTGGTTAACCATCCCATGCCTTGAATAAACCCACCTTCAATCTGCCCAATGTCTATCGCAGGGTTAATCGAACGTCCGACATCATGAAGAATATCGGTACGTAAGACTTTCATTTCCCCCGTCAAAGTATCAATTGCAACTTCACTGACCGCAGCGCCATATGCATAGTAAAAAAATGGACGACCTAAATGGTTGACTTGATCATAGTGAATTTCAGGGGTCTTATAAAAACCGCTATCCCACAATTGTACCCGCGCCATATAGGCACGATTGACCAAATCATTAAAACTCCATGATTGTCCATTATTTGTAGTCACCGTACTATTTTCAAAGTGAATCTGGTCTGCATCACTTTGGCTAATTTCAGCCGCAAGTTTGGCTAAACGTTCACGAATCTTAATACACGCATTTTGTACCGCCTTCCCGTTTAAATCTGCACCACTCGAAGCGGCTGTGGCGGAAGTATTCGGAACACGAGAGGTATCGGTGGCAATTAAACGTACCCGATCAATCGGTAGTCCTAATTCATGTGCGGCAACCTGACGAACTTTGGTATAAAGCCCTTGACCCATCTCTGTACCACCATGCGTGATTGCGACCGTGCCATCCATATACACATAGACCAGCGCACCAGCCTGATTGTAATGAACAGCATTAAAAGAGATCCCAAACATGAGTGGTGTTAAAGCAATACCACGTTTAATGATTGCATTGTGCTGATTAAATTGCGCAATTGAGGCTCGACGTGCGTGGTAATGACTTGTCGCCAGTAATTCGTCTACAATTTTGGGCGCAACATTATCTCGAACTTCAGCACCATAATGCATATGATCACGACCATTGCCTGGCTTTTCTGCAAAAAAATTACGCTGACGCACCAAAACAGGATCACACTTTAAATAACGGGCAATATCATCCAAAATATTCTCAATGACAAACATGCCTTGAGGGCCGCCAAATCCTCGATACGCTGTATTCGATACGGTATTGGTCTTACAGCGTAAATTGCGCAACTGAACCGCATTTAGATAATACGCATTACCAATATGACAAATAGCACGTTCATTGACAGGGCCTGATAAATCTGCAGAAAAACCACAATTGGATGCCAATTGCACTTTTAATCCCTGTAATACACCCAATTCATCAAATGCAACTGACCATTCATACGCAAAGCCATGTCGCTTACCCGTCGAACTCATATCATCATCACGATCCAGACGCAGTTTACATGGATGCCCCGAAAGTTGTGCGGCGAGCGAAGCAATACACGCCCATTGTGCCGATTGCGATTCTTTCCCACCAAATCCACCGCCCATACGACGTGCTTCAACACTGACCTGATGCATGTGGTAGCCCAATGCATGGCAGATAAGTAATTGCATCTCGGTTGGATGTTGGGTTGAACAATAAACCTTCAGTGTCTGATCTTCTTGTGGCACCGCATAAGAAATCTGGCCTTCCAGATAAAAATGCTCTTGCCCGCCGAGCTCAATTGAACCACTTAACTGATGCGATGCGGTTTGAAAGGCTTGTTCCACTTCGCCATGACTAAAATCGACAGGTGGCAAGACCCAAGATTGCTGCTCAATCGCATCTTGAATACTTAAAATGGGGGTTTCTGCTTCATATTCGATTTTGGCCAGTCGTACTGCACGTCTTGCCTGCTGATAGGTTTTAGCTGCCACCACAAACAGTGCCTGACCATAAAACTCAACTTCGCCATCAGCAAAAATTGGATCGTCATTGACAATTGGGCCCCAATTATTTTTGACTGCTATATCTGCTGCAGTATAAACAGCATAAACACCTTCTGCCTGACGCACTGCATCTAAATCAAATTGGACAATTTTACCCTTTGCACATTGCGAGAAACCCACTGCCAGATGCAGTGTATTTTCAAGTTCTGGTAAGTCATCGATATAAGTGGCTTGACCCGTCACATGTAGATGTGCGCTTTCGTGTGGAATCGAGTCCCCAGCTTTCGCCGATTTTTTTTGAATGTTTAAATGTTCTACGGACTGATTCATGTTACACCTCCACCAAAGCAATCAAATCATCAACACGGGTCATCGGTGTATCTTCAATCTTTTCAAGATAAAAACGTTGCAAACAGTTTTGTGCGACTTGCAAACGGTACGCACTGCTTGCCCGACCATCACTTAAAGGTTGAAAGTCCTGTGCTAAAGCCACTTGTGCATGCTGAATTAATTCGGCAGACATCACTTTCCCTAATAGCACCGCTTCTGCCTGTACCGCACGTTTCGGAATTGCCGCCATTCCCCCAAACGCAATGTTGATAGATTGCACGACCTTATTTTCATCCAACTCACAACTAAAGGCCGCACAGACCGCCGAAATATCTTGCTCAAAACGTTTTGAGATTTTATATGTGGCAAATTTAAATGTTTTGGATGAATGAATAGGAATCAGAATTGCTTCGACAAACTCGCCTGCCTGTAAAGCAGTCTTTTGATAATCCAGATAATAATCCGCCAATGCAATGTCTCGACGCTGTTCACCACTGCGTAAACGTAATATTGTATCTAGTGTTATTAATGCTGGCATCGAATCCCCAATAGGAGAACCATTGGCAATATTGCCACCCAACGTGCCTGCGTTTTTGATTGGCATCGAGGCGAAACGGCGTTGTAACTCTTCAAAATCTGGATAAATGTCTGATATTTTAGACAGCGCATCACTTAAGCTTACATTTGCACCAATATGTAGCATATTCTGGTCAATATCGATGCTTTTTAATTCTTGTACTTGACCAATATATAGCATGTCGCCTAGATCACGCCCAAGCTTGGTCACCCAAAGCCCTACATCGGTGCTGCCAGCAACAATACGTGCTTGTGGATACTGTTGACGCAAAGCTGCAAACTCCTGCACGGTTTTGGGTGCAAAAAACTGTTGTCCTTGATATTCAAGTTGCAAGCTTGGTAAAGCCTGAATCTGCTTGAGCGCCTCAATGATGTTTTGTCGCTCCAACATGACTTTTGGATAATCAAAAGCCTTTTGCGCAGCATCCAGAATCGGGCGATAACCTGTACAGCGACATAAATTACCAGACAAATAATCACTGACCTTGGCTTTATCGGGTGCATGTGATTCATTTTCATACATCGACCATAGCGACATAATAAAACCAGGTGTACAAAAACCACACTGTGAACCGTGGTGTTCAACCATCGCCTGCTGTACAGGGTGTAATACAGACTCAGAGCTCAAGGTTAATGTTTTTAAGTCCTCAACAGTAAAAAGTGCTTTACCGTCAAGTGTAGGTAAAAATTGAATACATGCATTAACACTGCGGAGCTGTAGCTGATCATTGACTAACTCACCGATCACCACTGTACATGCACCGCAATCGCCTTCTGCACATCCTTCTTTGGTTCCTGTTTGACGAACCTGATCTAGGCCACCATGCTCACGCAAAAACTGCAAAACCGTCATCACTGGCGCGACACCCGCTACCTGCTGGGTTTTCCCACGGAAAAAGAAAGTGACTGGGCGTTGTGACATGTTCTATCCTTAAGCTTAACTTCATAACTCTACTAAAGAGTATTTTTGCAAATTTAGTGCCATCAAAGTGCTATCCTGTTGATCTATTTGACTTTGAATAATCATTATTTAAGATTGGATATAGCTTAGCAATTCCTCTCCTGAATTTTAATGTATAAGCAATAAAGATCAGCGACTTCAATTTATACTTAACAGATGTAGCATAAAGTACACTGTAAAACGAGCCACAAAGCTTGCAAAAAATAGCCAAAAGCACTTTTTTAAAGATGAAAATTATTCAGTTTTTATTTAATTCGCCCAGAGGGTTGTAAATATAGCTCGACAGCCTATGAACATCAGACAATGTTTCTGGTACAATGCCGACCTTATTTAATCGAGTTAAGTCCAAACGTCTTATGTCAATGCAGCAATCTTACGCAAATATCCTGACCGCAGTGGGCGAGGATTTAAACCGTCCGGGGCTAAAAGATACGCCTATTCGCGCTGCCAAGGCATTTTCGTTTTTAACCTCTGGCTATGGAAAAAGTCTGGAAGAAGTGACGAATAATGCAGTCTTCCCTTCAGACAACCATGAAATGGTTCTCGTTAAAAATATTGAATTTTATTCTTTATGTGAACATCATTTACTTCCATTTTATGGACGTGTACATATTGCTTATCTTCCAGAAGGTCAAGTTTTAGGCTTATCAAAGTTTGCACGTATTACAGAAATGTTTGCGCGACGTTTGCAAATTCAGGAAAATCTGACTCAGCAAATTGCACAAGCAGTTGAAGAAGTAACCAAAGCGCGTGGTGTGGCAGTCATGATTGATTCAGCACATATGTGCATGATGATGCGCGGTGTAGGCAAACAAGAATCAACTACACGTACTGTATCGTTCATTGGCGACTTTAAAACCGATAAAGAAGCGCGCCGTGAATTTTTAAGTGCAGTACCAGAAAGCTATTAATTCCTTGACATCATTTTAGTTAAGATGTTGTCTATCTTGGTGAGTCATATCTTTAGTTTATGCATTAACGAAGAGGTAAAAACGAGATGAAGGTAGATCGTTAATGGAATTTTTTAATTTTTTAGTGGGTTTTGAACATTACTTACCTATTTTGATCCAAGAATACGGACTTTGGATCTATGCCATTTTATTTTTGATTATTTTTGCTGAAACTGCTTTTATATTTATGTTTTTTTTACCTGGTGATAGTCTCTTGCTTGCGGTGGGAGCGCTGTGCTCGACTACTGCCATCATGAATCTGGGTTTTATCATTTTTTTGCTGTTTATTGCTGCAACACTAGGCTATATCGTCAATTATCATATTGGGCGCCGCATGGGTGTTCGTATTTTTGAAGTAAAGTCCCGCTTTATCAAACATGAATATTTATTAAAAACCCATGATTATTTTCGTCGTCATGGTGCCATCACCATTCTGATTGCACGTTTTGTTCCCTTTGCACGATCTTTTGCTCCTTTTGCAGCAGGATCAAGCGGGATGAATTATACCGTTTTTTCGATTTATAACGTGATTGGGGCTTTTATCTGGATTGCACTGCTGGTGACTGCGGGTTATTTACTCGGCCATACGGTGATGATGATTGGTGATATCCAGTAATTTTTGATCTTTAATTTTCAGCATGTGACGTGAATTTTTGACAATATAATTTGATCAACATATATTCTTGGCATAAAATCGGATCATCGTAAGCGTTTACGTTAGCCAACGCATTCTTTCTCAATCATTTAGACTGAGAATGGGTGCTTGTGTCTGATCGGTATCCATTTCTCTGAGGAAACTGTATGACACAGCCTAAACCATCTTTAACCAATACTGCGTTGGATGTTCGCTACAGCAATACTCTCTATCCACTGGTGATCGCGCTATTTTTATCTTATCTCACCATATCTGCACCCCTTGCGGTTATTCCACTGTATGTACATGACCATTTACAACTCAATAATTTCTGGGTTGGCATTGCGGTAGGTACACAATTCGTTGCGACAGTTTTAACCCGCCCTTATGCTGGACGGCTCTCTGACCGAGTCAGTGCCAAGCGTGCAACATTACAAGGCATGGTGGCACTCTTTTTTGCGGGTCTGATGTATTTGCTGGTGTTCTTTTTACCTGTTTCTCTTTTATTTAAATATTGTTTATTACTCATCGGACGCCTCATTCATGGCTATGCTGAAAGCCTTTTAATTAGTGGGCATCTAACTTGGGGACTGGGTTTAGTTGGACAGCCACGTGCAGGAAAATTATTGTCATTTACAGGTATGGCGATGTTTGGTGCATTGGCTGCGGGTGCACCATTAGGCTTATGGCTGTATGAAACATTCGGTTTTTATAGCGTTGCTTTATTGATTATAGTGTTGCCTGTTTTATCTTTACTCATTGACCGAGGTATTCAAGCCACCCAGCCGCATCAAGGAGAATATCCTCCACTCAAGCAAGTCATACATTATGTATGGCGCTTTGGAATGATTTTGGCGCTTCAAGGGGTTGGATTTGCCTGTATTGGAACTTTCGTTGCGCTGTATTTTAAACAGCAGCACTGGAACTTTGCTGGCTATGCATTAACAATGTTTGGTTTGGCCTTTGTAATGGTTCGGGTTTTCTGTGGGCATTTAACAGACAAAATCTCAGGTTTTACACTCGTTAAGTATTCTCTAGCAATTGAAGCCATTGGTCTATTCTGTATTTATATCGCGCCGCGTGTTGAATTGGCATTATTGGGTGCGGTGATTACAGGTGCAGGATGTTCACTGATTTACCCTGCGCTGGGTGTTGAACTGATTAAGGGGGCGCCAGCTCAGATTCGAGGCACAGCCATGGGCGTTTTTTCGGCATGCCAAGATATTGCTTACGCCATATATGCCCCAGTGTTTGGACTGGTTGCCCTTGCCTGGGGATATCCTTCCGTGTTCTTTGCAGCAGCACTCTGTGCTGTTGTCGGTTTTGGATTAAATTTTTATACACGCTATTATGTGTTAAAACATAGGCAAACATCTTAACAAAGCATGTTTAAATTCAGTGCACTATTAATCCTGCACTGGATGTAATTTCCATGAACCATCCTGCTTACGATGCCCCAAAATCTTGAGCACCAGCACCAAACTGAGTAACAATAAAAGATACCAAGAGCCAAGTTTGGTCCAGCCCACCATATGCCAAGCATCAACCTGACTCGGATACAGCCATATCTTGTAAAAGGTACTAATATTTTCTGCAATCCAGATCAGAAATGCCAACACCATAAGTACAGGCAGCATTGGTAAATGCAACTCTCGTCCATCTAATTTAAAATGCAGTCGAGTTTTCCAAAAAATGACAACACTCCAGACAAAGAGCACACCACGAATATCTGGAATAAAAAACTTACTCATAAAATTGATATATGAACACAATGCCAATATCAACATGTTGCCAAAACGTGGTAACGCAATAAAAGAGACCTGATACAAACGTAAAGATCGGGCGAAAAAACTACCTACCGCAGAGTACATAAAGCCTGCAAATAACGGTACGGTCCAGAGACGAAATATCGCAGGCTGCGGATACTGCCACGAAGCAATAGCAGGATGTGTTAAAAAAACCTCCATTCCCATTGCCATGATATGAAATAGCGCAATCACCCGCGCCTCAGCCCATGTTTCTAGCTTTAGGCAGAGCAAACAGATCTGTATCAGAAGTGCATAAAACAGCAAATAGTCGTAGCGGAAGAAACCATAATACTCATGACTTCCCATTGGTGCTGTTACAGCAAAAGCAATCAGCAGTAACAAACCAAACAAGGCAGCCGAAGCTGCCTTAAATACAAATAAACTGGTAAATCTTAGGAGATACACTGCATCACGATCCTAAATATTTGGCGCTGTATTCGTGTACGGTATCGACAAAAATTTTCGGCTGGGATGGATCAACCCATTGAGTGATACCGTGCCCAAGATTTGCGATATAACCAGTGGTTTCACCATTGGCGTAAGCATCATCTAGCATGGCTTTTACTGATTTTTCAATGCTGGCTGCTGAGCCATACAGTACTGCAGGATCAAGGTTGCCTTGTAGCGCGACTCGTCCTGCAACCGTTTTCCGTGCCACATTAAGCGGTGTTGTCCAGTCTAGACCAATCGCATCTGCACCTGTTGCAATCATCGGTTCTAGCCATTGACCGCCACCTTTGGTAAATAAAATGACAGGAATACGGCGTCCATCTTTTTCACGCTGTAATCCAGCTACGATTTTACGCATGTAGTTAAGAGAAAATTCGGTATATTCACGGTGTGCCAGTGCCCCACCCCAACTATCAAAGATTTGAACTGCCTGTGCGCCTGCATCAATTTGAGCATTTAGATAATCAATCACTGCCACTGCAAGACGATCTAATAAGGCATGTAATACTTCTGGCTGCGAATACATCATATGCTTGGTATAACGGAAATCTTTACTGGAACCGCCCTCTACCATATAGGTTGCCAACGTCCACGGGCTTCCAGAGAAACCAATCAGTGGAACTTGCCCACCTAATGCCGAATGAATGGTTGTCACCGCATTCATGACATAATCTAAATCCGACTTGGCATTAAAATTGGGTAGATTTAAAACATCTTGTTCTGTACGAATGGTTTTTTTAAATTTTGGTCCTTCACCTGTTTCAAAATACAACCCTAAACCCAATGCATCGGGTATGGTCAGAATATCGGAAAATAAAATTGCAGCATCTAAATCATAACGACGTAGCGGCTGCAAAGTGACTTCACAGGCAAACTCGGTATTTTTACATAAAGACAGGAAATCTCCAGCCTGAGCACGCGTTTCACGATATTCTGGTAAATAACGACCTGCCTGACGCATCATCCATACAGGTGTGGTATCGACTGGTTCACGGAGCAAAGCGCGTAGAAAACGATCATTTTTTAAGGCCGTCATTCACTGTCTCAATCTAAATATTTATCTTCACCGCATCATAACAAAAAGGGTTGTAAATTAATAAGGGCTCGACATATAAAATCAGATTTGTCTACATCAAGACGGATTTACACAAAACAAATACTGCATCACAAATTATTTTCTGTAATACTTGCAAGGTTTTATACACTGATATATGAATAATTCTTAAGGTTGAATTGCATGTTTGTTCGCTCTTTACTCGCATTGAGTCTAAGCTGCATCATTAGCGGTACAGTATTTGCGGCTTCAACGGTTGAACAACCGTTACATCCAAAAGTCGTTCGTAGCACAGATTTGATTGAAGATCCGATTGATCCTCTTGCAGTAGATTCATCGGTAAAACAGAAACAAAACTCGACGACCAAATATAAACCAGCTGCGCCTGTACCTCGTAATAATGCTGCTGCATCCAGCCCTGTTGCCTCTGCACCCGCATCAAGTCCAGTCGCTTCTCAGGCTCCAGCATCTAGCCCAACATCATCTTCAGGTGATGCTTCACTTTCTGCACAAGAACAGAAAGACCTGAATCAGGCGTCTGCGACTTTGCAAAATCTGGAAAACAGCGAAGATAAACACGCAGATAGTGGGGCTGCCCCAGCCACACCTGCAACTAAAACCAGTGCGCCATCAACCACTTCTAGCCAATCACAGGCCAAAGTATCATGGACACTGGACAGCTTAAACAATGCCGATTGGTATGAAAATATTGGTCGTGGTCAGTTCCCTGTTTATGCACGTGCTCAAGTGATGTTGAATAACACACATGCATCACCAGGTGCAATTGACGGTACGAGCGGAATGAATACGCTCAAAGCCATTTCATCGTTTCAGCAAATCAATGGTTTAAAGCCAACAGGTGAATTGACTCAAGAGACATGGAGTGCATTGGTAGCAAAGCAAAATAAACCTGCTTATGTAGAATACACACTCACAGAAGATGACTTGAAAGGTCCTTATGCACCTTCAATTCCACACGACTATGCACAACAAGCAAAAATGAAAGGTTTGTACTATGTGCGTGTCACTGAAATGTTGGGTGAAAAATTCCATATGGATGAAGACTTTTTGAAAAAGTTAAACCCAAAAGCAAGCTTTAAAAAAGCAGGTGAAAAAATCATTGTTGCCAATGTGCGTAATGATCTGCCAGAAGATATTCATTTGATTATCGCGCATAAAGGTGCACGTCAGTTATACCTATTTAATAGCCGTAACCAAATGATTGCCTCGTTTCCTGCAACAATTGGCAGTAGTGATACGCCATCTCCAACAGGTACTTATAAGGTCGTTGGTGTTGCACGCAACCCTTGGTATAGCTATTCTCCAAGTAACTTTGTACAAGGTAATAACTTAAAGCCACTGTCTTTGCCACCTGGCCCAAATGCACCTGTCGGTAATATCTGGATTGGTTTAAGCAAAAAATCTTTTGGTATTCATGGTACGCCAAATCCATCTGCGATTTCCAAAACAGCATCACATGGTTGTATTCGTTTAACCAACTGGGATGCTAACGATTTGGGAAATAAGGTACGCAGTGGCGTGACGGTTAAATTCCTTGAATAATATCGATTAAGCTTTTCAAAGCCTGCAAATATGCAGGCTTTCTTATGCTTACCTCTTATATTTATCAGTTATTTTGATGTATTTTATTGTTTCATTATTTTTAATAATAAATAAAATTAAACTCAATCATATTAAAAATAGAACAATATGTTCTACTACTTATGTTTTTACCCCACATTGATATTGCTACTATGTGTTCATGAAATAAATACAAGAATTTGGAGGTGCAAGATGAATGCATATCTACATCGTAGTGAAAATCGTGGTCATGTAAAAGCAGGCTGGTTAAATACCTATCATAGTTTTTCATTTGGTAGCTGGTATAACCCGAAATACATGGGTTTTGGTCCACTTCGCGTGATTAATGATGACACCATCGCTGCAAATAATGGCTTTGGTACTCACCCACATGACAATATGGAAATCCTGACCTATGTTACTGATGGTCGTCTGACTCACCGTGACAGTATGGGCAATGAAGAATATATTCATGCTGGCGAATGGCAATTGATGAGTGCTGGTACAGGTGTCGCACACAGTGAAATCAATAATACGGATGAAGCTGTGCATTTGTTTCAAATCTGGATTCAGCCCAATATCCGTGATGCTGAACCAACTTATCAACAAATTAAGCTTAATCCTCACGATGAACCAAACAAATGGCATCTGATTGTTGGGCCAAATGACAATGCACCCATGTTTATCCGTCAAAATGCAGAAGTCAAAGCGGCTGTATTGGAAGAAGGTAAAACGTTAGACATTGCCACCACTCAAAAGCACAATTATGTGCATGTGGTAAAAGGCCAAATTATGATTGAAAATCAAATTGTGAAAGCGGGTGATGCTTTATTATTTGATGAAAAAACTTCAATCAAGGCACTTGAAGATAGTGAAATGATCTGGTTTGACCTACCCGCATAACCTATAAATAATGATACGCTGTTTCGGAAGAAGCGGCGTGTTTCTTTAATGTGTAAAAACTCCAAAACCATAATCATAAGACCAAGTAGGTACTTCATCTCTATTATAAGGTGTTAAAGATATACGGCAGCCTTGTTCATTCGCAATTTGGTACTCATAACAATAATCTTTCATTTGTTGGGGAGTAAGTGCTAACCATGCTTGAGACTTTGCAGGAATTTCTTCAAACTTCACTTGTTCCCATACCAAACCATATTTTCGATACTTTAAATTTTTAGTGGCTTTCTCATCAAAACCATACACTTGCTTTTTAACAATTAGGCTCTCAGCCCATTCAAACATATAAGTTTCTTGATAATTACGTTCACGTAAAGGTGTTATATTATAAATATTCTCTGTCATGATACTTGCATCGACATCCGATCGGGAAAATAACTGCTCTCCTTGATCGTTAAAGTAGTTTTTACAAAAGTCCTTAATTTGCTCATCATCTAACTTAGCAAATAGACAACCCACTTGGTCAAAACGCAAACGGGCATTAATGACTAATTGAGATTGATGATCCCACGGTAAAAGCTCGTTTAAACGTTGAGACGAATAAGTTGAAGTTGCAGATACACCATATCCCTCATAACCAGGATATATAAATACAGGACGACGCTGTTTACTTTGTTGCTTTCGTTTTTCAATATCGCGTCGTTCACAATAACGATAATTCCACTCTGGAATCACAATATTAGGTTGCTGTACTTTTTCTAACCGATGACGATTAACTCGGCCCGCTGTTTGTACAATTGACTGCACACTTGATGCATCAATAATAGCCCAATCAAAATCATGATCTCTTCCAACTTCTTCAACTGGTGTTGCAATCACAATAAATGGGACATTTAGAGAATCAGAATTTTGCATGAGGTCAATCATTTCATCATCTTGCTCAATCTGCTCATTACCCGTTTTTCTTTTTTTACCGTCTTTGTGACGTGTTAAAAGCTGATCTAGACGTTGCTCTTTATAAAATCTTGAAATAAGCCAATCATTTGCATGATAACAAGCGATTTTTGCTTCAGGTAAATGATCCGAAAGAAATTGGGCAAGACGAATTGCATGTTTGATATTGGCTACTCGTATAAGCCCTAAAGAAATTTTCTTTTCTGTCTTTCTAAAACTCCATGCATGCGCTTGATGAAGTTGCTTTACTCCTTCCAATACCGACTGTTTCCAAGATAAAACTGTCGTTTCAGATAATGAAAGCAACTGAGCTAATCGATGGGTAGGTTTAGAGAGTAACTGAACTTGCAAATCATCCAAATGATTTTGGTAGCGAGTATCAAATTCTGATTTTTGATTTGACCGTTCTAACCAAACTTGTGGTTTGAGCTCATTATCAATAATTGCTATGATTGATTTCTTCTCGTTTCCATAAAGAGCTGCACGCATTTGTATGCCAGACTCAAACGCCCGATGAATTGTTTTGGCAACCGTAAGTGATAAGGTTGCCGATGAACAAATTACGTTACGACCATAGAGTGCAGCGAGCTGAACCAAGCGCAATACTGCAATCAGTGCTTTAGGCTCATAGCCGTCAACTTCATCTAAAATCAAATCACTACTCATTATTCTAAGTAATGCCTTAACATGATGTCCTTGTTGATGTGGCTCACCCGCTGCAATCAGATAATCAATAGTTGAAACCAGTAATGGCGAAGCCAGAATGGTTGTTTCTTTTTGATCTAAAACTTTGCGTCCATTTTTTTCAATTGTAAATAATGGATGTAGCCAATCTGGTAAATTACAGTCTTCACCCCATGCATCGAAAATAGGTTCAGGACGATTTTCATCCTCATCAACGAACTCAATTTTTTCTTTACTTTGATCAAATAAAGTCTGAGTGATCGTGTCACCAATAATCACAGCAATTTCATCATCAGACAGATTCATTGACGTTTTAAGTGCGTGGCCAGTCTGTAAGGTGAGAGAGCGCAAATTAAGTGCAATCGCAATCCTTGGATCATCTGGTCGCAAGGTACAAGCAGCGCGCAAATTCATGCGCGTTTTACCACTTCCAGTCCCTGCAATATTGAAAACCAATGCTGGTGTTTCAGGGTGCTTCTGTATATTTTTTTGCAATGCATTTGCTGCAATGTTCTGCCATTGGAAACGTGGATGAGTGGTGGGCTGACAAATATATTCAACCGTTTGCTCAGAAAGACCCGATAAGCTCAAATCAGTCATCATTTGAACTGCTATTCGTGAAGCCCGATCTCCAACTTGGTGTAAATGCCATTCTAGTGGCTGATCTTGTAATTTGGCTTTCTTGTCTTGGTCTATATTTTTAAGCTTTGTATTTGCAAATAACGCTACATTTTCAGGTTTTTGCAATGAATATTGTTGTGCCGAGACAATATGATCGGCATGAATCAGTGCTGCTCGTGAATGCAGTGCTAAAGCTTTCCAATATAAAAGCTGGTCTGTTTTTTGTTTTGGTATTAATGCCGTTAAACGTTGCATACGTTTTTGATGACTTTTAAAAATAGAGTCTGGTAGTTCGCCTGCACAACTTATTTGTTCACGGCTTGGAACCAATGTACGAACATGATTTTCATAGTGAGGTAAGGCTAATGGATCATTTTTTAAAGCTTCTTCAACTCCTAATAATCCATGATGTGTAACCACTAAATAATCGACTGCCTCTAATTCATTTTGGATTCCCTGTTCTATTTCTTGTCGATCACCTAAAGTGAATTTATCTAGCCCTTTATCTAAATTCTTCCAAGCAAGCTGCCAGTTCCATCCATTTTTTCTGAGTTGTTGCAATAATTTTAGAGACAGCCATTCATGTCGAATGTCATCTCTAATTTTTTGTCCCGCCATTTCTGGACTTAATTTGTTCTGAAAATGTTGTGAGGCTTTACCAATATCATGCATATCCCCTGCTGCGCCTGCCAACAAGCTACTTGCTTTAACCCATTCATCTAACATCAGTAGTTTTTGCTGTTTTTTGATCGATGCAACTGGATATGCACCATCATGGGCAAATTTATGTTTTGCTCCTACAACCCATGCCAGCTTCATACGCCGCATACCAAAATTAATGTAAGCAGCAACAGCTGTTTGACGTGTAGCTACTTTTTTTAAGGCACTACGAATTTCTTTTAAGCCTTCGATTGTCATTGGTGCTTGCCAAGACGAATGTCCTGTACGAATCGCATAGCTATCCAAAATTGCTCGAGTTTTCTTTAAAGCACGCTTCTCACATGCCGAAATAATGATCACATGCATAGTTTATTGTTAAAGTTTGAATGTAATCAAAATATAATCTTTTGTTTTAAAAAGAGAAAGTTTTAATGAAAGAATACAGTCCTAAAGCGACATCTAATGTCGTTTTAAATCTATTTTTTAGCTTGTGTTTACTTAAAAAATAGTTGCAAGCGGATGAAGCAGTTTCTGTATAATAGCTATTGTTCGCTACTGCATAAGTAGTTGAGAAAGAGACTAGATTCTTGTTTAAGAACTATCTCGTTGACCATCGCTTTAGATGGATTACTTTTTGTTACATCTAAAATTTCATTGAATAACAACAATATAAATTCAAATAAAAAATAATGCCCGAGACTAGATTGTTGTTTACTTGATATAAAAATTTAACTAGTCATAATAAACTAGAACTGAGCAGCACAAAGCATCTCAACTCTTTTGTGCTGCTCTTCAAGTTAACTCGTATCAAAAGGAGCTCACTCATGAGTCATCTTATCACAGAACATGTAGATCCATTCTCAAATCAAGAAAAATCATCACCTGATTTTTCACTGAGTATGTCAGCAAAACTTCTAAAGTTATCTCCTAAAGTATTTATTGAACTCTTATACAGGAATAAATTTATTTTTAAACGAAGTAAGCAAACCGCATGGGAGTCATATCAAAATATTGTAGATAGAGAAATCTTGTGCCATCGAGTAATAAACATAAAGCACTCTACAGGCATAGTAGTTCCACATTTACAAGTTAGAGTCACTTTAAAAGGTCTAACATATTTTAAAAATAGATTTTGCTCTTAAATCTACGAAGATATTATTGCGACATTTGATGTCGCAATACTACTTAATATTTATCTAATTTTTCAAATAATGTGTTAAAAATTGGCTATATAACAAAAACGGGGAAGATAATGCCTGAACCACAAACTGATATTTTTATAAATGCTTTGGAAGAATCGGTACACTTTAGTTTAAAGACCATTAATTCTAATATTGAAAAAGGTGGAATTCGTTTAAGTAATCAACAAGCACTTGATTTACCCTATCTGAGTGCTCGAACTTTATTAAATGAAGACTTTCTGATTCCTACTGATTATCAGGCAAATGCAGGTAAAACGGCTTCTATTTTTAAAGTCGTAAAAGCAGCCATGATTAGTCATGATATCAGTGAAGAAGATCCTGACTTCAAGCAACAGGTTGAACAACTCAAGCCATCCATATCATCTGTTTTTAATGAGCTGTATCAATCTGGTACAGAAAACATTGATATACGCATGCGCCAGCTTTTAATTCCCAAAAATGGTGAATACGTTTCAGTAAGTCCACTTACTGCTGCTGGTGTAAATTATCTGGTGAACCAAGAAGTTGATGCTGTAAATGAATTACGCAAAGAAAAAGACAGTGACTTTAACCGCATTCAAACTGCTGTTTTTGGCATAGGCGGAGCCAATCCACAAAATGTGGGAAGCCTCGTTCGTTCAATGCAACGCCCTATTACAGTTGATGCTCCTCAAGCAAGTGAAAAAGTACGCCAAGCTTTAGCGATTTTCTATAACGGATTTACGATACGATTATCTCGTAAGATAAAACTGCTTAATGGAACTAAACGGGCAAAAGAAGCAATTAAAGAATGGTCAGAAATTTTAAATCGTCAACTTGTTATTACCGCGACGAATACGATTCAAAATTGGCATGACCTCGAGATTTTCGCTCCTTCTACCAATCGGGATGTTCGAGATCAGGAAATTATTTTTCTAAATATTCTTGCTAAAGATGTATTAAGACAGGCATCTTTTCAAAAAAATATTTTAGAAGAAGCTGAAGCAATTTTACCAAGTATGCAAGAAATTGAGCGTCCTTCCTTTTGGGTTCATCCAAGTCTTTCGTTTGTTTTACAAGGTTTGGTTGATCCAGAGCTGAGAGATGATCACTGGAGAATAAAGTTCTCGGATTATTTGGCTAGAAAAATCACAAACGAAACCTTTGATATCGAAATCAATAATGAAACTGTATCAATTAGCCTAGATAGCAATTCAGAGGGTTATATCGCCCGCCGTTTACGGGAGATTATTCGATGAGTCGTTATGCAGTAATTCCTCGTATTCGGGTGCAAAATGCGAATATGCAAAGTAATGGTCTATTATTAGGCGGTGTACCTTTATTTGCAGCCAATATGTTTGCACACCATTTGGCAAGGCAACTTGGTACAACAGATGAAGGGATTATTTATATTCATCATAACCAACAGCGTTTAGGTGGGCAAGCCTATGGCCGTTTTACGCCTGCTCAACGTCGAGGTGCCGTGTTTATTGGTAAAAAGGACTATTCTTCTAAAAATAAATATGCGTTGTCTTTACAACCAACCGCATCTTGCCATTTAGAGTTTAGTCTTGTGATTAAATTTAGTAGCTCTCGGATTAGTCCAGAAAAGCTCACCCATATTCTAAAACGTAGTCGTTTTGCTGGCGGACAAATTATCGAGTTTTTAGAAATTACGACACATGCTGAAAATGAATTAGAAGCAGCCCTAAAGAAAATCAAAACTGGGTTTGCCATTTTGGATCGACAAGATTTGCTTATTGAATATCAGCAACGTCAACAAATTAATCGAGTTCAAGCATTTACTCAACTCTTAGCATTAAAAGTAGATACGCTTAGAGCTTTCTTTAATGACCAGAATTTAAGTTGGATATCGGCAACTAATTTAGGTTATGCCCTACTTGAGCCACTCACAGACCAACGAGCAGGTATTCGTCAAGCACAAGATCAAGAAACCACAGCACATGCCTATGCCGAACCGCTTACAGGCATTGTTCAGTATTTTTCTTTAGGTGAGATTCTAAGGAAAAATACTGAGGTCGAGGATGATTCTTGGCATAACTTGCAAAAATTATTGTGGACCTATCACTGGTCGCAAGACGATATTTTTCTTTTAAAACAAAATTGCATTCATGCATAACTCACTTCTAAACATAAGGAATTTTTGATATGACAATTTTTAAGAAATTACCAGGTAGCCTTTCTTTACAACGTGGCACAGTGGTCAGCGACGGGGCTTTTTTCAACTTATTTGAAGATGGGAAACAAGAACCTTTACACGTGATGTATCACGGTATTCGAGGGACTCAAAACGTTGCAGGGAATAAAGAAAAAGGGGCCGCAACAGGTAATTCTTTGGCTCGCGAAGTCACAAATATTCAGTTGACCGAATCTGCAAAATTACAGCCAAATGCGAAACTTTTGGTGAAATGGGACTTTCGTTTTATTGATTTAAGCTATGTATTATTTGCAAGTGCTTCTAAAGCGGGTGCAGATAAAACCGAGGAATACAACTTCCGTCAAGCTTTCTTAAATTTTGTAAATCGCGCTAAAGAAAGCGATGGACTTAAAGAAGTTGTGCGCCGTTATGTACGTAATATCGTGAATGGTCGTTGGTTATGGCGTAATCGTATTGTCGCTGAGAGTATTACCATTCAAGTGACTGCTCAAGATTACCCCGAAACATTTAGCTTTGATGCACTTTCTTACAACCTTAAGAGTTTTGCCGAACCATCTGAACAGGAACAAAAACTAGCAGGTATTTTATTAAAAGGAATTACAGGCGAATCAACAAATGCTGCCTTACATATTGAAGCGATTGTTGACTTCGGTATGGGCGGTGTAGAGGTTTTCCCTTCTCAAAATTACTTAGAAGATAAACCCAAAGGTTTCTCTCGATCTTTATATCAATTAACACCTAAAAAACCAGACCATAAAGCGAATGACAACCAATATCTAGGGCAAGCTGCTTTACGTGATCAAAAAATCGGAAATGCACTAAGAACAATTGATACTTGGTATCCATCGTTCAAAGAAAATGATGAAAAGCCAATTGCTATAGAGCCTAACGGTGCCAACCTAGAAGGTCAGATTTTCTATCGTGTAGGCAAAGATAAAGTTTCTGCATTTGATATTTTAAAAGAAATTGATGAGCTTGACCCAAGCAGCGAAAAAGGAATGTTCTTAATCTCGTGTTTAATTCGTGGTGGCGTGTACTCCGAGGGTGAATAATCATGGATGCCAATTACTATCTGGATATCCGTGTTCTTGAATCATCAGATGATACGGATTTAAAACTGGGTCATATTCGTAATCAAATTTACACCGTCATTCATGGTGCATTTCGAAAACTGCCTGCGCATTATGCTCTTGCGTTGGAGATGTCCGATAAATTGAAAGCGAAGCAGGAACAGTTTGAAAAAAAACACGGCCGTTCAGCTAAACCCAACTTTGATATTTTGCGAATTTTTGCAGAAAAACAGGATGAGTTAGATGAATTAGTAGAAGCAATTAAAGGGCATTGGAAAATTCGCGACTATACTGTTTTAGGTGTTGCAATTGCTGTTCCCACTGCCAAAATTTCGGGTTGGAAAAGTTATCGAAAGTTTCGTATTCCGACTCAGAAAGCTGAACGTACAAAGCTTTCTCATCAGAATGAACCTTTGAGAGATAGACGTTTAAAAACCGCCAAAGGAATGCCCTTCTTTCAGGTGATAAGCCAAAGTACAGGTCAAGGTTTTACAGTTATCATTGATGTTCAGGAAAGTGAAAACGCGGGATACGGGCTGCCAGATAGCTACGGACTTGCCCGTAAGGAAAGTCCTTTTGCTCTACCCGTCTTTTAAGGAAATATAGTATGAGTCAACTCCGTCAAGAACGCAGCCGCCCAGTGATGCTTTCAAAGCGTGCCTGCGTATTTTATCTGGAAAAAGTTCGTGTCGTTTTAAAAGATGATCGAATTGTTTACTTGACGGATAACTCACAGCCTGTGGAATATTTTTATAATATTCCAGAGAAAAACACTGCCTTTTTACTCCTTGGGAAAGGTAGTTCATTAACAGATGCAGCTGCCAGACGTTTAGCAGAATCTAATGTGATGGTTGGGTTTTGTGGCTCTGGTGGTTCCCCTTTATTCTCATCATTAGATTTAACATTTTTAGCACCTCAAAGCGAATACCGCCCTACTGAATACATGCAAATTTGGATGAAAGCATGGTTAGATGATGATGCGCGCTTGCTTATGGCTAAAATTTTATTACTCGAACGTATTGTGCTCGTTTCACAATCATGGAAGAAGAATCTAGATTTGATTCAGCACGGTATTTATATTGATGAAAATGCTTTAAATACGTTTAAACAAGATATTGATCGATCCGAAAATCAACAAGAATTACTTGCAGCCGAAGGACGTTGGGCCAAAGCACTGTATAAAGAATTGGCCAAAGGATTTAATATTGACTTTAAACGAGATGAAGGCAAAAACTCACATGATAGTCTTACCGATATTGCGAATAACTACTTAGATCATGGAAATTACATTGCCTATGGCTATGCGGCAGTTGCTTTAAATGGTATGGGAATTAGTTTTGCCCTACCTATCTTGCATGGTAAAACACGCCGCGGAGGTTTAGTGTTTGATCTTGCCGACTTAGTGAAAGATGCTTTTGTGATGCCAACTGCTTTTATATGCGCATCAAAAGGATTAAATCAAAAAGAATTCCGAATGCAACTTATAGAAATATGCCAAGACCAAGATCTTCTAGATTACATGTTTAGCTTCATTACTGACATATGTAGTAAAATCAAATAAAATCAAACAATTAACTCAAGTGATTCATAACGAAGTATTTTTACTCATTAAAAGCTTATATAATTGATATCAAGGGTTTTGTTTTGACTTAACTCTAGTTCGTCATCGCATAGATGATTTAGAAAGACACCAAAGGTAATAAAGCTATGAAAGAATAGTTCGTCATCGCATAGATGATTTAGAAATTTACTCTTATTATACTATTACCCCTAACCCCGTTCGTCATCGCATAGATGATTTAGAAATCCAGCTAAAATCGTTTGAGGGTGAAACTCCTGTTCGTCATCGCATAGATGATTTAGAAAATGATTTCGAAAGGCTCTCCGAGTACGTTATTGTTCGTCATCGCATAGATGATTTAGAAAATTCCCAGCATTCACGCTGAGTGCTTCGGCACGTTCGTCATCGCATAGATGATTTAGAAATGTGCAGCCGTTTGGCGCGCCCCAGATATGCGGTTCGTCATCGCATAGATGATTTAGAAAAGGAACCGTGGCAGATTGCGTTAATATGTTAGGTTCGTCATCGCATAGATGATTTAGAAATAACGATGGAATAACGTTCAAAGAATCTAACGGTTCGTCATCGCATAGATGATTTAGAAAAATTCATGAAAGATCATTCGCTGTGTTTGGGGGTTCGTCATCGCATAGATGATTTAGAAAATTTGCCGCTTTGAATATTTGATGCACCTGCTGTTCGTCATCGCATAGATGATTTAGAAAAAATCGATGAGGGACAACATCAGGCACTCGACGTTCGTCATCGCATAGATGATTTAGAAAACAGGGCAGGGAAATAACCAAAAATCGATATAGTTCGTCATCGCATAGATGATTTAGAAAGACATAGGAACGATATGAAGATGATTTTTTTTGTTCGTCATCGCATAGATGATTTAGAAAATCAAGCTATCGTCATTTGGCCGATACACAGCGTTCGTCATCGCATAGATGATTTAGAAATCTGCCATGCATACAATTTGATTTGGCTGCGTGTTCGTCATCGCATAGATGATTTAGAAAAATCATCAATATCTTTTTGCGCTTTGCGTGAAGTTCGTCATCGCATAGATGATTTAGAAATCTCACGTACAAAAAAAAATCCTATTTGATGTGTTCGTCATCGCATAGATGATTTAGAAAGCGATTGAATACCGATAGATCGGGGATATTAAGTTCGTCATCGCATAGATGATTTAGAAAATACACTACATTGAACTGCTCGGACTTAAGCATGTTCGTCATCGCATAGATGATTTAGAAAAAAAAAAGTGTAGCCAACTTCATACAGTTACCGTTCGTCATCGCATAGATGATTTAGAAACAGGTGGCAGCGTTCCATTTTCGGGGGCAAATGTTCGTCATCGCATAGATGATTTAGAAAAAAACCACATTATAAGGCTCGGTAAATGTGTAGTTCGTCATCGCATAGATGATTTAGAAAATGAAAATAAGCCCCAATATTGTCAGTGTTCCGTTCGTCATCGCATAGATGATTTAGAAAGTTTCCGCGTCATTCGGGTACAGTTGCGACATGTTCGTCATCGCATAGATGATTTAGAAATTGAAACCTATGAACTTTGTGTTATACGTGTCGTTCGTCATCGCATAGATGATTTAGAAACTTATCAAAATCGGTGGGATCTTTGTCGTACTGTTCGTCATCGCATAGATGATTTAGAAAGAATTATGCTTTAAAAAATCCTTTCGCGGGTAGTTCGTCATCGCATAGATGATTTAGAAAAATCCGATTTCTGCTGTTGCTGGGGTTAGAGCGTTCGTCATCGCATAGATGATTTAGAAAATGTACTATAAGTCACATGGTAAAGACACGAAGTTCGTCATCGCATAGATGATTTAGAAAGAAACGTTGAATCCAGAACCAGCAATCCCAGCGTTCGTCATCGCATAGATGATTTAGAAAAAACTGTGGAGCATTACATCTACCATACTGCCGTTCGTCATCGCATAGATGATTTAGAAATAAAACAGTCAATGTTAATTGGGGTGAACAATGTTCGTCATCGCATAGATGATTTAGAAAGCGGTAGCTGGCGCGGTGTTTGCGTTTTTTGGGTTCGTCATCGCATAGATGATTTAGAAATATAACTAGCATGTCAGAAATAAAACTATCCGGTTCGTCATCGCATAGATGATTTAGAAACGTTGGTACTGTTGCAGGTGGTGCATTGGGGAGTTCGTCATCGCATAGATGATTTAGAAAGACTCCGCTACTTAAGAAAGAGAGCATAGGTGGTTCGTCATCGCATAGATGATTTAGAAATAGAAGTAACTTACGATAACATCTTTGGCGCCGTTCGTCATCGCATAGATGATTTAGAAATCAAGCATGTGATCACTAATGATTCGGTTTTTGTTCGTCATCGCATAGATGATTTAGAAATATACTCCTTATATGTAATTTACGCGTAAACCGTTCGTCATCGCATAGATGATTTAGAAACACTACATTTATACCCGCCGTTTACGCTCTTAGTTCGTCATCGCATAGATGATTTAGAAAGTTTAATGTGGCGTTCAGGTCTTGTTCGCCAAGTTCGTCATCGCATAGATGATTTAGAAAACTCAGTTGACCAATCTTACTGCTTCACTTAAGTTCGTCATCGCATAGATGATTTAGAAAAGAAGATTTGGTGGGCAAAAATATGGAATATAGTTCGTCATCGCATAGATGATTTAGAAAATTCTTAGCTGCATCACGCAAGATTTGCTTTTGTTCGTCATCGCATAGATGATTTAGAAACTCATCG
>NZ_KB849628.1:795227-919696 GCF_000368685.1 Acinetobacter baylyi DSM 14961 = CIP 107474
GCTTTTGTTCGTCATCGCATAGATGATTTAGAAACTCATCGAAACATACATTGAGAAAAATCATTTGTTCGTCATCGCATAGATGATTTAGAAAAATCATCATCGACCGCAGTATTGAAGCGAAGCGTTCGTCATCGCATAGATGATTTAGAAAAGCCCTTCGTATATTTGAATAGTGCATTGGCTGTTCGTCATCGCATAGATGATTTAGAAAAAAAATACCCGCGCCCAAGTGATCCTGAAGAGTTCGTCATCGCATAGATGATTTAGAAAAACCATATAGAATTGTTAACTTTTGTAAATAAGTTCGTCATCGCATAGATGATTTAGAAAGATCAAAACAACAAGCGTACCAATGATGCCGAGTTCGTCATCGCATAGATGATTTAGAAAACAAGGGATGTATTGACCAGGTGTGAGCGCAAGTTCGTCATCGCATAGATGATTTAGAAAATTCTTGAGCCGCCTGCAGATTTGTTATGTCAGTTCGTCATCGCATAGATGATTTAGAAAATGGTTCGGGGTTGTAGCTGTACGCCCCAGATGTTCGTCATCGCATAGATGATTTAGAAAAAGAGCAAAAGGTAACTTGGATCTACCGCCACGTTCGTCATCGCATAGATGATTTAGAAACACGGAAATTGGAATGATGATTTCGACGGTAAGTTCGTCATCGCATAGATGATTTAGAAATTGTTGAGCAGCAGAACGGCCTTTTACCAACCGTTCGTCATCGCATAGATGATTTAGAAAAGATACCTCAGTCCAAGCTGCTGAATTTTATCGTTCGTCATCGCATAGATGATTTAGAAAAAGAGACAACAGGGCTTATTAAAGTAACTTGTGTTCGTCATCGCATAGATGATTTAGAAAAAGTTTTATTTAAGCCCAAAGCTAAAGATAGTGTTCGTCATCGCATAGATGATTTAGAAAGTTAGCTGCACAAGCTCTGGGACTTTAATAAAGTTCGTCATCGCATAGATGATTTAGAAAAATCGCTAACCAGTAGAACCCGCGTAGCAGCGGTTCGTCATCGCATAGATGATTTAGAAAAAGCGTTGCGAGCGCTCAAAAAGTGGCTGATCGTTCGTCATCGCATAGATGATTTAGAAAGTCTACCAAAGCGAAAGTATCATTTTCAATGAGTTCGTCATCGCATAGATGATTTAGAAATGTATCGGAGCTACGTCAGAAGGTCAAGCACAGTTCGTCATCGCATAGATGATTTAGAAAAGGTCGATTTATCATAAACATCGGGCACGATAGTTCGTCATCGCATAGATGATTTAGAAAGCCAGAAATTTTGACACTTGCGTTTAGCAATAGTTCGTCATCGCATAGATGATTTAGAAAAGATTGTCTCTAAATTTAACGCGTGGCTTTGTGTTCGTCATCGCATAGATGATTTAGAAAAAAGCCGAGCCCAACTTTTGACGCACAAAAAGGTTCGTCATCGCATAGATGATTTAGAAAGTCAGTGATTGCTTTCATTGCCGTAGCTACGTGTTCGTCATCGCATAGATGATTTAGAAAATCCGCGCCCAATTTGTCCCACCAATCTTTTTGTTCGTCATCGCATAGATGATTTAGAAAGATTCCATAGAACGTACCATTGACGCGCAACAGTTCGTCATCGCATAGATGATTTAGAAATGGATCTCTGCAGAAATCACATTGTCCAAATAGTTCGTCATCGCATAGATGATTTAGAAAAACAGGCGTTACTGAGCTATGTGTCGTTAAAAGTTCGTCATCGCATAGATGATTTAGAAAAAGCATGCCTTGATGCATACAACAAAATTGCCGTTCGTCATCGCATAGATGATTTAGAAATGCGAGTTCAAACTTCTTTAAAGATGCAACATGTTCGTCATCGCATAGATGATTTAGAAACGTGGAATCATAATCATAAGCTTCACCGACACGTTCGTCATCGCATAGATGATTTAGAAAGATCAGTGGCGCGTCTACAGTGAGCGAGTGGGGTTCGTCATCGCATAGATGATTTAGAAAATAATTGCAACAACAGCATAATATACATACCAGTTCGTCATCGCATAGATGATTTAGAAACTTACTTTCGCTTGCGCTTCGTTACGAATGCCGTTCGTCATCGCATAGATGATTTAGAAATCAACCAGGATCGGATAACCATCAATTCTAAAGTTCGTCATCGCATAGATGATTTAGAAAAACAGGCGTTACTGAGCTATGTGTCGTTAAAAGTTCGTCATCGCATAGATGATTTAGAAAAAGCATGCCTTGATGCATACAACAAAATTGCCGTTCGTCATCGCATAGATGATTTAGAAATGCGAGTTCAAACTTCTTTAAAGATGCAACATGTTCGTCATCGCATAGATGATTTAGAAACGTGGAATCATAATCATAAGCTTCACCGACACGTTCGTCATCGCATAGATGATTTAGAAAGATCAGTGGCGCGTCTACAGTGAGCGAGTGGGGTTCGTCATCGCATAGATGATTTAGAAAATAATTGCAACAACAGCATAATATACATACCAGTTCGTCATCGCATAGATGATTTAGAAACTTACTTTCGCTTGCGCTTCGTTACGAATGCCGTTCGTCATCGCATAGATGATTTAGAAATCAACCAGGATCGGATAACCATCAATTCTAAAGTTCGTCATCGCATAGATGATTTAGAAAAACAGGCGTTACTGAGCTATGTGTCGTTAAAAGTTCGTCATCGCATAGATGATTTAGAAAAAGCATGCCTTGATGCATACAACAAAATTGCCGTTCGTCATCGCATAGATGATTTAGAAACAAATGTAATCAGGATTAGTCGATTGCAGCGTGTTCGTCATCGCATAGATGATTTAGAAAAGATCGCCTGTGCGTAGGTCAACTGCACCATTGTTCGTCATCGCATAGATGATTTAGAAAAGCTGAACACGCCGTTTTTTAACTTCCGCCATGTTCGTCATCGCATAGATGATTTAGAAAATGCACCTGATCCTGCCCAATGAGGGATTTACATTCGTCATCGCATAGATGATTTAGAAATGATGGTGCAGGAACCACAGCAACATCAGTCAGTTCGTCATCGCATAGATGATTTAGAAAGATTGAAATACTATTAAGGCTGTTCGTAAAGCGTTCGTCATCGCATAGATGATTTAGAAAACACACGCTGCCAATTCTTCGTTAGAGTGTATGTTCGTCATCGCATAGATGATTTAGAAAAGCAGTAAAAGCCATGACCGTTAAGATCGCTCGTTCGTCATCGCATAGATGATTTAGAAATATTAAAAGCAACATCGATAAGATCTAGCTGTCCAAACTATCAAAAGTTGATTCAAAACTAACTTTACTTCAAATTTTTTTACAGACTCTGATCTTGTACTAAACTATTCATATATGCCACCGCAGCAGTACGGTTTTCGACACAAAGCTTTTCAAAAATATGTTCTAAATGTTTATTCACCGTTCTTGGGCTTAATTCCAAAATCTCGGCAATGTCTTTATTGGTTTTACCCAGTGCAAGCCAATGCGATACTTCGGCTTCACGTTGAGTCAATTGCGGGCAGTATTTTAAAATATCTTCTATACTCAATGCTGTACTGGAAATTTTGATTTGCACCAGATAATTTTTGGTCGTGCTTAAATCATCTTGCCAAGGGGTCAAAAGAATTAACTGAAGTTGCTGTGTCGAGGTAGAGTAAGTACAGCTCATACGTTTTTTATTGTCTTTGTCTTTTTTAATGTCTGCAAACCATTGCTTTAAGCCCAACTTAAAGCCCGATTGATCCTGTAAATACTGATTCAAAAATAGTGTGGCCTTATCGGTTTGCCAAGCCATTTCCCCTTGTATATCTAGTGCAATAATGGCGACTTCGGTTGCATCAATTACCTGTTTTTGCTGCTGTAGCAATTTGGCATGGGCCAGATGCGTTTTTACCCGTGCCAAAACTTCTTCGATATTCAGCGGTTTGGTCACATAATCCACCCCACCCACCTGAAAGCCTTTAACAATATGTTCAGTTTCTGAAAGACCCGTCATAAAGATGACTGGAATAAGCTGGGTGATCGGACTTGCTTTGAGTTGCAGGCAACTTTCAAAACCGTCCATATGTGGCATATTGCCATCGAGCAAGATCATATCTGGCAAGCAACGATGTGCGATCTCAATTGCACTTAATCCATCAGTAGTCACCAGTACCCGATAACCTGCCTGATCCAGACTTTCATGGAGTAATCCCAAGTTTTCAGGAACATCATCCACAATCAAGATAGCAGCCTGATCATGTGATATAGGTAAGTGAGTATGATGCGCGTCTTGACTCATGGAGCATCCTGAAGCAATTGTCTGGCATGTTTCAGATCGAATTTTTGCACAGATTGGCTCAATTGTCCCCATAGTTCTGCATATTCTGGAAAATCATGTTGATACTGCTGCAACGCTTGCTGAATTCCACGAATGTAGCCCTGCCCGATTAGTCGATCTAGCTCGACAAATGCCTGCTCGATGCTTTCATTTGGAGAAACATGAGGGCAATCTTGATATGAAACGACAGGTTGATGCAGCATTACACGATTTTGATCTGCTACAACTGAGGGATGAATCTGAGTGGGCTGTTGTACTTGATCTTGTCCAGAGTCACTGATCCATGATAATCCAAGTTTATCGCCAATCTTGCTCAGTAAAAGATTCAAATCAATCGGTTTAAGCATAAAATCTTCACTGAGCACAGCATCCTGTGGATTGCCTTCACGTTCATTTACATTGGCCGAAATAATCAGGATAGGTACGTTGGTAATATTGTTTTGACGCAGTAGATGCGCAGTTTCCCAACCGCCCATCATTGGCATATTTAAATCCATTAAGATCAGATCGGGCTGAAAAGCAGGCACCTGACGTAAACACTCAATCCCAGATTCTGCCTCTTTAAGCAAAAATCCAAGCGGTCGTAAAAAATTTGCCACAAGGCCACGATCTACGGCTTCATTGTCAACCACCAAAATTCGTTTCTGCTCGCCCTTATAGCCTGTAATCTGATTGGATTGTACATTTGTAATTGGGTGAACCACTGCTTTAGAAGGTAAATAGAGTTTGATTTTAAACTGTGACCCCTGATTTAATTCACTATTTACAGTGAGTTGACCACCCAATAAATCGACCAGCAATTTCACAATCGGCAAGCCGAGTCCTGTACCAGTAAAACCACCCTGCACGACATTGCTCCCCCGCTCGAATGGATTAAATATACGCTCCAAATCGTGATGGGCAATCCCGCAGCCCGTGTCATTAATTTCAAAATAGGCCGTCTGAAAACGATAGCCCACTTTGAAATAAATACTGCCTTTATTGGTAAATTTTAATGCATTGCCCAACAGGTTAATCAGGATCTGCTCTAAACGTTTTTGATCGGTACGTACATATTGCGGCAAATGCTCACTCACATCACAAATAAATTTAAGCCCCTTCTGCTCACTTTGAGGTTTAAACATCTGAATCATTTGTTCAATAAAATTTGGGAAATGCACATCCACCATATTTAGACTGATTTTACCCGTCTCGATACGTGAGAGATCAAGTAAACCGTCAATGAGTGAAGTAAGGTGTTGACCGCTTCGGCTAATCACGCCCAATGCTGTTTGCCCCTGCGCGGATAACTGTTCCTGCTTCTGTAAAAGCTGGCTATATCCTAAAATACTATTGAGCGGCGTTCTCAGCTCATGGCTAATTCCTACCACATAACGGCTTTTTGCTTCATTGGCTCGCTCTGCCAGTATTCGTGCATCCTGTAAATGCTGGGAGGTCTGTTCGTGTGCAGCAATTTCATCGATTAACAAACTGGTCTGCTGCTGCGTTTCCTGCTCTGCTTTGCGGCGGCTTTCATCATTAAGTACAAGCCACCACGCCGCCACACTGATGAGTAAAAACAAGATGGTGTAAATTTTTAAAAACAGCGTAAATAGTTGCTGAATGGCCTGTTCATTTACGGTTTCGAGATAAGTCTTTTCTTGCAAATAAACCAGACTTAAACATACTGCCAAAATAATACCGAGCGAAAGCATCAATAAAATATATTGACTCAAACGCGTATTCAGACGTCCAGCCCAGCGCTGTGGCAAATAGCGTTCGATCCATTGTTTGAGCTGTACAGACCAACGACCATGTGGCTTGCATAGATCATGGCATCGCGCTTCCAGCGAGCAGCATAATGAACAAATCGAATGCGTATAAGCAGGACAATACGCCATATCTGCCAGTTCATAGTCGCGCTCACACACCACACAGGTCGCGACATGTGTCGCCGCAATCTGCTCAGGCTGACGAGCAATATAGTACTTTCCTTTGGTGACATAAGCGATGACTGGCACGCAAAAAATCGCAGTTCCAAGTGCAATAAAGCTGGCCAGTCCTTTGGCGGTCACGCCTAAAAAACCCAAGTAGCTTAAAATGGATACGGCAGAAGCAATGAATAGAGCACCGACACCCACTGGATTAATGTCGTAGAGATAAGCACGCCTAAACTCGATTCCTTTGGGACTCAAACCTAGAGGCTTGCAGATGATCAGATCGGCGACCACTGCCCCAATCCATGCCAGTGCAATATTGCTGTATAAACCCAGAATGCGTTCGACCGCATGAATAATGCCCATCTCCATCAGTACAATGGCAATCATCACATTAAAAATTAACCACACAATACGCCCTGGGTGGCTATGGGTGAGACGGGCAAAAAAGTTTGACCACGCCAAAGAACCCGCGTAGGCATTGGTCACATTAATTTTGATTTGCGCCAGACACACCAGTGCCAATGTAAGTAGTAGTGCAATTTGCGGTGATGGAATAAATTGCTGATACGCAATCCAGTACAAATAAGTCGGGTTATCAATCTCACTAATAGGAACAAATGCTTGAAATGCCAGAAGCATCAGCAGCATGCCCATACAAACCTTAAGAAAGCCAGCAACAATCCAGGATGGCCCACCCAGAAATACAGCCAGATGCCATGTGGTTTTATTTTTTTCCTGTTGCGGCAAAAAACGTAAATAGTCGGCCTGCTCACCAATCTGAATGATAAATACAAAAATAAGTGTACAGGCTGCGCCAAAATAATACAGATTGAAGCCACTGGATTGCGAAATTGTTCCCACAAAATGAACGCTATCGGTGAGTAAATGTGGCTGCTTCCAGAGCACAAAAAACCACGGTAAAAGCAACAGCAATAACCATAGTGGCTGGGTCACAGCCTGTACTTTATTAATAAATCCAATGCCTTTGACCACCAGTGGCAAAATTACCAGTGCCGACAACAGATAACCGATACTCAGTGGAATATTGAGGGCCAGCTCCAAGGCCATTGCCATAATCGCAGCTTCAAAAGCCAGTAAAATAAAGGTAAAACTGGCATAAATCAGCGAGGTAATGGTTGAACCAATATATCCAAAACCTGCACCGCGAGTGAGTAAATCAACATCGACATTGTATTTGGCGGCGTAATAACTGATGGGCCAACTGGTGACAAAAATAATGCAGCACACCACAATGGCAGCAAGCATGGCATTGGTAAAACCATATTGCCATAGCATGGTGGCCCCAATCGCTTCCATCGCCAAAAAGCTTACCGTCGAAATGGCAGTATTGGTCACTGTCCAGGGCGACCATTTACGTACCGATTGCGGTGCATAGCGTAAAGCAAAATCTTCAATACTCTGATCTGCAACCCAGAGATTGTATTCACGGCGTGTCTTGATCACGCGTTGCGGTGCTTGCTGAGGCTTGGAGGTATTTGGCATAAACTGGCTTTTGGTGAATCAGAGGTAACCTGAACTGTCACTGTGCCAAAACTTAACGCAGATTGCTATCTTTAAGATGCATCACCACATACGCAAAATAACGTATTTTCTATTTGCCGCAAAAATAACAGACTGCTTGCATCAAGCAATGAACTATTGCAGTTATTGGGTTAGTGGGGAGATTTAGATTATGCGCGTATCAGAACACTCAAATATAGGCACAATCGATGACAGTGATGCAGATTCACGCAAGGCAGTGGATGAAACACTCGAAGATTATACCTTACGTTATGCACCACACAGTTTTCGTCGCTGGAGTCCGAAAGTTGTTGCGATTACAGCGTTGGGCGGGATTGCGTATCTGGCAGATTTTTCAATTGGTGCCAGTATTGGTATGACCTATGGTACGACCAATGCCATTTTTTCAATCTTATTTGCTGCCATTATTATCTTTTTAACGGGTATTCCACTGGCCTATTATGCAGCACGTTATAACATTGACCTTGATCTGATTACACGTGGAGCAGGTTTTGGATATATTGGCTCGGTACTCACCAGTATTATTTTCGCCAGTTTCACCTTTATCTTTTTTGCGCTAGAAGGCTCCATCATGGCGCAAGGCTTACTGCTCGGTTTGGGCATCCCACTCTGGCTAGGCTACATGATTTCGACCTTCATGGTGATTCCTTTGGTCATTTATGGCATGAAAGCCCTAAGTACCTTACAGGTGTGGACCACACCTATCTGGCTCATTCTAATGGTTGGCCCTGTAGCTTATCTCATCCATAAAGAACCCAATCTGGTGGGTCAATTTGCCACGTATACAGGTGCGGGAGGCTTTGCACCTATGGATATGGCAGCAATTATGCTGGGCGCAGGCGTATGTTTATCTTTAATTATGCAAATTGGTGAACAAATCGATTACCTGCGTTTTATGCCAGCCAAGACCAAAGAAAATAGTAAACAATGGTGGGCAGCAGTCATTTCTGCAGGACCAGGCTGGGTAATTTTAGGCGCAATCAAACAAATCATTGGTGCATTTCTGGGTTTTTATTTACTGACCAAAATTCCTGGCGTCAATTCGACAGAACCTGTGCAACAGTTTAATGCAGCATTTCATGACATGCTTCCAGGCTGGCTGGCATTGAGCTTGGCTGTGATTCTAGTGGTAATTTCACAAATCAAGATTAACGTGACCAATGCCTATTCAGGCTCATTGGCATGGACAAGTGCATATACTCGCATTACCAAGCATTACCCTGGACGTATTGTGTTTGTGATTGTCAATCTCGTGATTGCTCTTGCCTTGATGGAAGGCAATATGTTTGCAGTACTTGGCAAAATTCTGGGTTTCTATTCCAACTTTGCGATTGCCTGGGTGGTGGTGGTTGCAACGGATATTTCAATCAACAAATACTTACTTAAACTTTCACCAAAAGAGCCAGAATATCGTCGTGACATGCTACACAACATTAATCCTGTTGGCCTCATCTCATTCCTTGCAGCAGCAGGTCTCTCTATTGCAGCATTTTTTGGATTACTGGGTAGCTTCCTTGCATCCTACTCTCCACTAATTGCATTGATCGTCGCGTTTGTAATGACCCCTTTAATGGGTATTCTGACCAAGGGCAAATATTATATTAAACAATCACATGATGGGATTAATGAGCCACGCTATGATGCAGAAGGCACACCTGTAGCAACCGTGTATCAATGTTTGGTCTGTGAACAGGACTATGAGCGTCCAGATGTGATGTTCTCTCATAAACATAACGGCACCATCTGCTCATTATGTAAAACCATGGATAAATAGATTTTATTGAAGACAACTGAGCCGCGCTATACAGCGTGGCTCAGTTGTAGCAAGTGATTTGAAAAACAAGAAACTGGTCATTTTTATTTTTAACTGTATTGGCTTGCAATCTGGCCGAATACGATAAGCGCACAAAATTTATGTGATTACTGTAAAAAAACTGCTTTTCCAAAATAAAAATAATATATGCTTCACGCCTTATATGGTTTTTAAATGGAGATTTACCAATGTGGACCAAACCTGCTTTTGAAGATATCCGTCTTGGTTTTGAAATCACAATGTATGCTGCGGTTGAATAATCGGACAGTTTTCTGAAACATCCACATTTTTGTGGATGTTTTTCATTTTAACTCTTTATTTTTTAAACCGCTCATGTTGATAAAAATCTTAGGTTCTGCCGCAGGTGGTGGCTTCCCGCAATGGAATTGCAATTGTGAAAATTGTCTTGGTCTGAAGCAAGGTACAATTCAGGCCAAAGCCCGTACGCAATCATCAATTGCCATTAGTGACAACGGTAAGGACTGGATTTTATGTAATGCCTCTCCTGATATTGCTCAGCAGATTGCACATAATCCCGAACTACAAGCCCCATCTTCAATTCGACGTGGTACATCCATCGGCTCGATTATTTTAACTGATAGCCAGATTGACCATACCACAGGGCTGCTCAATTTGAGAGAAGGCTGTCCGCATCAAGTTTGGGCAACACCCGAGGTGCATGAAGACCTCAGCACAGGGTTTCCAATTTTCAATATGCTCAAGCACTGGAATGGTGGATTGGTTCATCATCCGATCGACATTCAGACATCTTTTCAGGTGGCTGTATGTGAAGCGATCCGTTTTACCCCAGTACCTATTTTAAGTAATGCCCCGCCCTATTCGCCTTATCGTCATCGCCCTTTACCTGGGCATAATATTGCGCTCTGGATTGAAGATACCCGCACAGGTCATTCCTTGTTTTATGCGCCAGGCTTAGGCCAGATGGATGACAGCATTTTGTCGTATATGCAACGTGCGGATTGCCTGCTGGTCGATGGAACCTTGTGGAAAGATCAAGAACTGGCATTATTGGGTGTAGGAAAAAACACAGGGCAAGATATGGGACATCTCGCATTGCAGGAAGAACGTGGGCTGATTCATTTACTCAGTCAATTTCCAAAACAGCGTAAAGTTCTCATTCATATCAACAATACCAATCCGATCTTAAACGAAGATTCTGTCGAACGTGCCACACTCAAGCAGCTTGAGATTGAGGTGAGTTATGATGGTATGCTGATTGAGGTTTAATATGACCACAACATTATTTTCTCCTGCGGAATTTGAACAAGCCCTGCGTGACAAAGGTCGCTACTATCATATTCATCATCCCTATCACATCATGATGAATGATGGGCATGCCACTAAGCAACAAATTCAGGGCTGGGTCGCCAACCGTTTTTATTATCAGGTCAATATCCCTTTAAAAGATGCGGCCATCATGGCCAATTGCCCAGATCCTGCGACACGCCGTAAATGGGTGCAACGTATTTTGGATCACGATGGTCAACATGACGACCATGGCGGAATTGAAGCATGGTTGCGTCTGGGTGAAGCCGTTGGCCTAGACCGTGAGACTATTTTGTCACAAAAGATGGTTTTGCCCAGTGTACGTTTTGCGGTAGATGCCTATGTCAATTTTGCCCGTCGTGCCTGCTGGCAAGAAGCTGCATGTAGTTCGCTTACCGAACTTTTTGCACCTGCCATCCATCAATCACGTCTGGATACTTGGCCTACACATTACCCATGGATTGATGCAGAAGGTTACGCCTATTTTAGAGGACGCTTGAGTCAGGCCAATCGTGACGTTGAGCATGGTTTGGAACTGGCACTTGAGTACTGCAATACCGTAGATCGCCAGCAGCGTATGTTGAATATTTTACAGTTCAAACTGGATATTTTGTGGACGATCCTTGATGGTATGAGCATGGCCTATGTGCTTGAGCGTGCACCATATCACACGGTTACTCAAGAAGCGGTTTGGCATCAAAAAGGATTATTAGGATGAGTGACTTATTGCATACCACGCCAGTATTTAATCGCGGTTATCGTTTTCAATGGGAACAAGCCCAGCAATCGTATGTGATTTTGTATCCTGAAGGTTTGGTACGTTTAAATGAAAGCGCAACGCTGATCTTAAAACAGATCGATGGCAAGCTTACTGTGCATGACATCATTCAGAATTTAAGTGCGCAATTTCCAGATGCGACAGGACTCGATCAGGACATCGTAGAGTTTTTAAAACAGGCCGAATCTCGGCAGTGGATTTGCTTGCAATGAACATTCCTGTTTCACTCCAGAGCAAGCCACCACTCTGGCTACTGGCAGAACTGACCTATCGCTGTCCATTACAATGTGCTTATTGTTCAAATCCTTTGGATTATGCCGCAGTCAAGCAAGAACTGAGTACCGATGAATGGAAAGATGTATTTCGTCAGGCACGAGCCATGGGAAGTGTACAACTTGGCTTTTCTGGTGGTGAACCATTACTACGTCAAGACTTATCTGAACTCATCAAATATGCACATGAATTAGGTTTTTATACCAATCTGATTACCTCAGGCATTGGTTTAACCGAACAGAAAATTGCCGAGTTCAGCGAAGCTGGTTTGGATCATATTCAGATCAGCTTTCAGGCCAGTGACCCTGCTTTAAGTGAAATTTTGTCTGGCTCGCGTAAAGCTTTTCAGCAAAAACAGGCTATGGCTTTAGCGGTCAAAAAACATCGCTATCCGATGGTACTAAACTTTGTAATTCACCGTTTTAATATCGAGCAGATTGATCAGATTATTGAACTCAGTCTTGAACTCAACGCAGATTATGTCGAATTGGCAACCTGCCAGTTTTATGGCTGGGCCAAACTCAATCAAGCTGCCTTACTTCCTACGCCTGAACAAATCAGTTATGCGCAAGCGCGCGTTCAGGCCTATCGTCAATATATCGATCAGCATCACCTCAAAACTAAATTACTCTTGGTGGCACCTGATTATTATCAGGAACGCCCTAAAAAATGTATTGGTGGCTGGGGACAGATTTTTATCACGGTGAGTCCAGATGGAACGGTTTTACCGTGTCAAAGTGCCAAAGACTTACCCTTGGAATTTCCAACGATTCAGGATCAATCGTTAAAGACGATCTGGAATGAGGCCTTTGCCTTCAATGCCTTTCGTGGTACAGACTGGATGCAGGAACCTTGTCGTTCTTGCCCAGACAAAGACAAAGATCTGGGTGGGTGTCGCTGTCAGGCATACATGTTGACCAAAAACATGTACGCCACAGACCCCGTGTGTAGTAAATCTCCTGTGCATCATCAGATTGTGGAAGCACGATTACAAACCCAGTGTTCAAAGCCTGATATCAGCGATCTAAAACTTCGTAATCCACAAAATTCTAAATTATTTTTTAAACGCGCATCAGATGCAGATAGCTTATTATGAAAAGCTTTGATGGACATAATGACTTACTGGCACGGCTTTGGTTAAGCGAACATCCTGATCCTGTCGGCATGTTCTTAAAGGGTCAATTGCCTGGACATCTGGATTTTGCACGTTGCCAACAGGCGCAATTTGCGGGCGGATTATTTGCAATCTTTGTACCGCCGTTCGACTATGTCAAAAACAACCATCCATATAAACTCCGCAAATCTGCACAAGCGGGTTTTGATACTCAAGACATACACCATATTGTTTTTACCCAGCTTGATTATATCAAACAGATTGCATCACGTTCAGATCGGCGTATCCAGATTTGTTTAAGTGTTGAAGATATCCAGTTCTGTTTACAGCAGGATATCATGGCGGTAGTGATTCATCTGGAAGGTGCCGAAGTCCTTGATTCAGAGTTTGGTGTACTTGAACAACTACATGCACGTGGCCTAAGGAGTATTGGCCCCTTATGGAATCTGCCCAATCAGTTTGGGCATGGTTTGCAAGCCAGTTTTCCACATTCGCCAGATACAGGGCTGGGTCTGACCGATCAGGGCAAGGCCTTAATTCAACTCTGTTCAGAAAAACGGATCATGATTGATGTATCACATATGAATGAAAAAGCCTTTTGGGATACAGCCAAGATAAGTGAGCTTCCACTGATTGCCACGCATTCCAATGTACATCAACTGTGTCCGCAGCCACGCAACCTGACCGATGCACAGCTTGAAGCCATTCAGGCCAGTCAAGGCTGTGTTGGGGTCAATTTTGATACAGCATTTTTACGCCCAGATGGGCAGCGTAATGCAGCGACTTCACTTGATTTAATTCTGGAACATATCGAATACCTGATGCACAAGCTAGGTGAAGATCAGGTTGCGTTTGGTTCAGATTTTGATGGTGGTTTTATTTCCGATCACCTAAAAGATGTTACAGGTCTGATTCATCTACAACAAGCATTTGAACGACGTGGCTATTCACAAGCACTGCAAGAAAAACTCTGTCATCAAAACTGGTTGAGTGCGCTACAGCGAGTTTGGCATCCAGCTTGCTAAATTTTGGCAAAAAAAAGACGGCCGTCAATACCGTCTTTGAAAAGATAACAAACTTATTGTGCGGTATATCCACCATCCATGACCACAGCCTGACCTGTTACCCCCCCAGCCTTGTCACTACATAGGAAAATTGCATAATCTGCAATTTCTTCAACTGTAAGTAAACGTTTTTGGGGCACCATTGCCAAAATCACGTCTTCCAATGCTGTGGTTTCACTGACGTTGCGTGTTTTGGCCAGATCGGCAATTTGTCCACGAACGAGCGGTGTATCTACATAGCCTGGACACAACGCATTGACGGTAATACCATCTTTGGCAGATTCAAGCGCTGCCACTTTGGTCAGCCCGATAACTCCGTGTTTCGCACTGTTATAACCTGCTTTTCCAGCAAAACCAATCAGGCCATTAATTGATGCCATATTGATAATGCGTCCAGACTTCTGTGCTTTCATGATTGGAAATACATGCTTGATGCCAATGAATGCCCCTGTAAGCATCACAGCGATCAACTTTTGAAACACCTCAGTTGGGAAATCTTCAATTGCTGCTACATGCTGAAAACCTGCATTATTGATCAAAATATCGACGGTTCCAAAGTGTTTTTGGGTCAGTTCGATTGCCGCTTGATAAGCCTGCTCGTCTGTTACATCACATGGAGCGGCAAGCGCGTCAAAACCTTGTTGCTTAAGCTGTTTCACTGCATCTTCACATTTTTCTGCATTGACATCCGAGATGACCACTTTGGCACCTTCTGCTGCAAATTTTTTTGCAATTTCGAGACCAATTCCACTTGCAGAACCTGTAATAAATGCAACCTTAGTGTCTAATTGTTTACTCACCGTATTCTCCTGTCTATTTTAAAAAACCTTGCAGTCAAAAATGCAAGGTCTAATCTTGATGGATCTATCTCGACTTAAACGATACCAAACCATGTAAAGGCTGCAATCACGACAAACACAGCCATCGTCTTAATGATGGTCACAGCGAAAATATCTTTATAAGACTGTTTATGTGTTAAACCTGTTACCGCAAGTAACGTGATCACGGCGCCATTATGCGGGAGTGTATCCATACCTCCTGAAGCCATGGCAACCACACGGTGCATCACTTCTGGCGGAATACCTGCTGCCAAAATTGCAGCATTGTACTGTTCTGCCATCGCACTCAAAGCAATACTCATCCCGCCCGAAGCAGAACCTGTAATTCCTGCAAGTGTGGTGGTGGTCACAGCCCCGTTCACCAATGGATTGGTAAAGGTATGACTTAAGGCATGGCTGATCAAGGCAAAACCTGGTAATGCCGCAATAATCGCACCAAAACCATATTCGGAGGCAGTATTCATCACAGCCAGAAGTGAACCGCCAATACTGGCATTGACGCCTTCCTTGAACTGGCTCATGACACGCTGATAATCAAACAAAATGGCTGTGATAATTCCCACAATTAGTGCGAGTCCAACAGCCCAGATTGCGCCTGTTTTGGCGACATCGACAGTATAATTGGCTAAGCCAATTGCGTTGAAATCAAAGCCATTTGGATACCAGGTTTTGATGGCTGTCGATAAATATTTATTCATCACAGCCACTAAAATAAGTGGAACAAACGCAAGACATTGTCTAAGAAATGTCCTATTTTCATTTGCATCAACAATGGTATTTTGAACATCTGAGAATGCCGCTTGGTCAAAACCTGCATAGCCTTCACCCGCCCGTGCAGCAACACGACGGCGCCATTCCAGATAGCTCAATCCCATACACAATACAAAAATTGCACCAATAATACCGAGAAATGGTGCTGCGTAGATATTGGTGCCAAAGAAGGTAGTTGGAATCACGTTTTGAATTTGTGGCGTACCTGGCAAGGCATCCATGGTGAAGGTAAACGCACCCAGCGCAATCGTGCCTGGAATCAGACGTTTTGGAATATTGGCTTGCTGGAACAATTGATTGGCAAATGGATAGATTGCAAACACGGCAACAAATAAACTAACACCGCTATAGGTCAGAATCGCACCCAGCAATACCACGGTCAAAATGGCTTTTTTGGCGCCAATCAAATTCACAATAGTTTTGGCAATCGACTCGGCGATGCCCGACATTTCGACGACTTTACCAAATATAGCACCCAGCAAAAATACCAAAAAATAGTCTTTAATAAAATTGACCATTTTCGGCATGAATACACCAGAATAAAATGGCAATACATTTGCAGGATTGATCAGAAGAACAGCCAGCAATGCACAAATGGGCGCCATCAAGATCACAGAAAATCCACGATAGGCCGTATACATGAGCAAACTTAACGAAAGTAAAATGACAAACAGTTCCCACATATTCTTTTACTCCATTACAAAGAATATATGTCAGGTCTTACCCAAATATCATGCCTAATATTTGATAACGGCTCACCTGACTTTAATTGGTTTATTTTCTAAAACACCAGACGCAAAATTAAAAATAAGATTGAGTATTTATTTTAAAATATCAATAAATTTTAAAAACACAAGATGATTATTTTTAAATATTAAAAATAAAAAAATATTATTAAAATTCAATATTATAAAAACAAAATTATTTATTTAAAAAATATATTATTTATTTTAAAAAACTCATTAATGTTATTTATTCTAAAAAATAAATCAATTAATTAAATTTGCCAATGATTTAAATGAGAATTAATTAAACATTTAAAAATAGATAAGTGAAAATTTAGCTTTTACAAAAAAACAAGACTTAGATCGAATATATTTTTTATCATTATGCTTTAAAATCAAAAACTTTGATCAGGATGACACCTATGACGCTCAAGCAACTTAAAGCATTTCTCGTGCTGGCTCGTAATCTGAACTATGCCAATGCCTCTGCCGAGTTGCATTTGAGTCAGTCTGCGCTGAGTTTGAGTATCAAATCGCTTGAAGAGGAACTCGGTGGCAAGCTGTTTAAACGTAACACCAGACGAGTTGAACTGACAAATGAAGGCCAATCTCTGATTCCACTGGCGCGCAAGTTGCTGGCAAATTGGGAAGATATGGAGAAAGATGTTAAACAGCGCTTTAAGCTCAACAGAGGAACCTTAAGCATTGCATCCATGCCATTTGTGACCCATGCCATTTTGCCAGAAGTGATTAAAATTTTTTCGAGTGAACATCCGAATTTAAGTTTTTCAATTCATGACATTCCCAACGAACGTATTATTGAAAATGTGCTGGATGGAATTTTTGAACTCGGGCTCTGTTTTCAACCCGTCTTACACGAACAACTGGAATTCAAGCCCCTGTTTGATGAAGACTTTCTCGCGCTTTTGCCCAAGTCTCATCCTTTAGCACAACAAAAAACAGTTCAATGGCCAGAGCTTTATGCCAATCCCTTTGTAACATTGCAGCATCCGTCTATTGTTCGTTATTTGCTTGAACAAAATGCACAACAGCACGACCTGATTTTAGATTTGAAAGTTGAATGTCATCAAATCAGTTCTCTTTCCAGTCTGGTCGCACTCGGAATTGGCGTCAGTGCAATTCCACGTCACTTTCAGCATTTTGTAGACAAAGAACATAATGTCTTACTCGAAATTGAAAATAGTGAAGTGCATCAGGCAGTAGGTATTGTCTATAAAAAAGATTTTGAACTTTCTAATATTTCAGTCCAGTTTATGCAAGCGCTCACACGCTTTCCATATGATTCTATTTTAAAAAACCAGTAGCCATAGTCATAAGTTTTAATGCTCTTGATTTGATCAGAGCAAGCAGGGTTGCGCGAATCCATTGATGGAAACGTTCTGATTGATTAATTTTACTCATCAAATCTTTAAAATTTTCAACTTCTTTAAATAAATTCAGAATGCTAATAATAAAAACACACAGGGATTTTGAGTCATCAAGATGGATAAAGTATATAAAAGTGCAGCGCTCGCACTACAGGATATTGTTAAAGATCATCAAACCTTGGCAGTAGGCGGTTTCGGGCTTTGTGGTATTCCCGAAGCGTTAATTGGTGCATTGAAAGATACACAAGTCAAACATCTGACCTGTATTTCCAACAACGCTGGCGTGGATGATTTTGGTTTAGGTTTGTTATTGCAAACCAAACAAATCAAGAAAATGATCTCTTCTTATGTAGGAGAGAATAAGGAATTTGAACGCCAATATCTCAATGGCGAGCTTGAAGTTGAATTGACACCTCAAGGTACGTTGGCCGAAAAGCTGCGTGCTGGTGGTGCAGGCATCCCTGCTTTTTACACGCAAACAGGTGTAGGAACTCTTATTGCCGAAGGCAAGGAGCAACGAGAATTTGATGGGAAAACCTATATTTTAGAACCCTCCTTAACTGCTGATATTGCATTGGTGAAAGCTTATAAAGCAGACAGAGCAGGCAATCTGGTGTTTCGTAAAACCGCGCGTAATTTTAACCCTGAATGTGCTATGGCTGGAAAAATTACCGTTGCCGAAGTTGAGCAGATCGTTGAAACAGGCGAACTTGATCCAGATGAAATTCACTTAGCAGGTATTTTTGTACATCGCGTTGTGCTCAATAGTGCACCAGAAAAACGTATCGAACAAAAAACTTTAAAAGCACAGGGAGCATAATCATGGCATGGACACGTGAACAAATGGCACAACGTGCCGCACAGGAATTGCAAGATGGTTTTTATGTCAATCTTGGAATTGGCTTACCGACGCTAGTCGCCAATTATATTCCCGCCGATGTAGAAGTCTGGTTGCAATCTGAAAATGGCTTGCTGGGGATTGGAGAATTTCCGACAGAGGACACTGTAGATGCAGATCTGATTAATGCAGGGAAACAAACCGTCACTGCTCGTGCGGGTGCTGCATTTTTCTCAAGTAGTGAATCATTTGGCATGATTCGCGGCGGTCATGTCAATATCGCGATTTTAGGCGCAATGGAAGTTTCTGAAAAAGGAGATTTGGCCAACTGGATGATTCCAGGCAAAAAAGTCAAAGGTATGGGCGGTGCAATGGATCTCGTGGTCGGTGTGCAACGTGTCGTGGTACTGATGGAACACTGTGCCAAAGATGGCTCAGCCAAAATTGTATCTGAATGCTCACTGCCACTGACAGGTCAAGGTGTCGTACACCGCATTATTACCGATCTTGGTGTTATGGACATTGTACCCGAAGGTATACAACTGGTTGAGCTGGCAGATGGCGTTACCTTGCAACAGATTCAAGCTGCCTCGGGCGTTGAGTTATTACAGCACGCTGCCCTTGCTTAAATTATAAAGTTAGAACAGATAAGGTTCCATGAAGGAACCTAAAAATAAAGCGTGATCGGCTCAATGAGACTGATCACTCAAAATACAATAAAAGACGGATTTTAATTATGGATAAACAACCTGCGCTTTTGGAGCGTTTTGCCTTAAAAGTCAGTGACTGGTCAGAAAAATGGTTTCCTGATTCTTATATTTTTGCGCTACTTGGCGTCATTATTGTGTCGCTTGCCGCAATTTTCATTGGTGCGCCAGTCAAAGATGTGGCAGGCGCATTTGGAAACGGTTTTTGGAGTCTCATCCCGTTTACACTGCAAATGACCATGCTGATTATTGTCGGTTATGTGGTTTCTGTTTCTGCACCTGTGAAAAAACTCATTCAGAAAATGGCACGTTTGCCACATTCAGGTCGCGGTGCCATTGTAATGGTGGCCACCGTGAGTTTGCTCATTTCTTTGGTCAACTGGGCAATTAGTACGATCTTGACAGCATTACTGGTCATTGCGCTGGCAAAACGCAAAGAACTCAACATGGATTATCGTGCTGCTGCCGCTGCCGCAATTATTGGCATGGGCGCCACTTGGGCACTCGGTATTAGCTCATCGGCTGCACAGTTGCAGGCCAATAAAACCAGTTTGCCAGAATCCATTTATAACCTGACAGGTGTGATTCCATTTACCCAAACTATTTTCTTATGGCAATCACTGGTCATGACACTGGTGCTGGTGATTGTGTCTATTGTGATTGCATATTGGTCGGCACCTAAAGGTCAAAATGTCAAAACCATGCAGGATTTTCATCTGGATTTTGAAGATGAAGAAAAAGCTGAACCCAAATCGACCCGCCCTGGTGACTGGCTAGAAAATTCGCCTATTTTAACCATTTTAATTGTGGTACTTGGGCTGGGCTGGATGCTTATGGAATTTTCCAAAAACAATCCTATTATTGCAATTTCTAGTTTGAATACTTACAACTTTATCTTTTTGATGCTCGGTCTGGCGTTGCATCGGACACCCCGTAATTTCCTCAATGCCGTGAGCAAGGCCGTTCCTGCGGTTTCAGGCGTGCTGATCCAGTTTCCACTGTATGGCAGCATTGCTTTCATTATGACGCAAGCGGTCAATGCTCAGGACTTTTCGCTCTCTCATTATATTGCTGAATTTTTTGTTTCGATTGCATCACATGATACTTTTGCAGTGGTGATGGGAATTTACTCTGCCATTCTGGGATTTTTTGTACCTTCTGGCGGTGGCAAATGGATTATCGAAGCACCTTATGTCATGCAGGCTGCAAACGATCTTCAGTATCATTTGGGTTGGTCAGTTCAAATTTACAATGCAGCCGAAGCCTTACCCAACCTGATCAATCCATTTTTTATGTTGCCCATGCTAGGCATTCTTAAACTCAAACCCAAAGATGTCATTGGGTTTACCGTAACGCAACTGGTGGTACATTTACCGCTGGTGATGTTTTTATTATGGATTCTTGGAAAAACACTGAGCTATACCCCACCCGTATTTTAACGATGAGCATAAATGTGGTGTCTTAAAATCACATCCATTTAAGAAGGACTTTGGATATGTCAAAAATTATGATTGCAGCAGCAGCCCGAACCCCGATGGGAAGTTTTCAGGGAAGTCTTGCTGGCTTAACTGCACCTGATCTGGGTGCCGTCGTCATTCAGCGCGTATTAGAACAAACACAAATTCCAGCAGCAGATATTGATGAAGTCATTATGGGTTGTGTTTTGCCAGCAGGACTCAAACAGGCTCCAGCACGTCAGGCCATGCGTCAAGCAGGCTTGCCCGACCATGTGGGGGCGACAACCATCAATAAAGTCTGTGGCTCTGGTATGAAAGCGACTATGTTTGCAGCCGATGCAATTCTAGCAGGCAGTATTCAGATTGCGGTGGTTGGCGGTATGGAATCCATGACCAATTCGCCTTATTTGTTGCCTAAAGCTCGATCTGGCTATCGTATGGGTCACGGACAAGTACTCGATCATATGTTTTTAGATGGTTTGGAAGATGCTTATACAGGCCGTGCCATGGGTTCTTTTGCCCAAGACATGGCAAATCAAAAAGGTTACACCCGTGAACAGATGGATGCGTTTGCGATTCGCTCGCTGACTCGCGCGCAACACGCCATTACAGCAGGCCATTTCCAATCTGAAATTGCACCAGTCACCGTAGCTACCCGTAAAGGCGACATAACCGTATCTGAGGATGAAAATCCAGGCAATGCAAAAATAGATAAAATTCCGAGCTTGCGTCCAGCGTTTGCTAAAGATGGAACGATTACTGCTGCCAATTCCAGCTCCATCAGTGATGGTGCATCTGCTTTGCTCATTACTTCAGAACAACAAGCAGAGCAGCGTGGCCTCAAAGTATTAGCAGAAATTAAGGGTTACACCACTCATTCACAGCTTCCCGCCGAATTTACCATCGCACCTGTCGGAGCGATTGAAAAATTACTTAAAAAAATTGGCTGGACAGCAGAAGAGGTCGATCTGTGGGAAATCAATGAAGCTTTTGCCATGGTCACCATGGCCGCGATTGATGCTTTCAAGCTCGACGCAGAGAAGGTCAATATCAACGGTGGCGCATGTGCATTAGGTCATCCGCTTGGCTCATCGGGCTCCAGAATCATTGTCACGCTTATTCATGCGCTAAAACGTCTGGGCAAACGTAAAGGGATTGCAGCACTATGTATCGGCGGCGGTGAAGCCACTGCCCTTGCCATAGAACTTGTCGATTAAACCCAAATATAAAGGACGGAACATGTCATGATCCGTCCTGATATGGATTTAATTCAATCGTTCAACTGATAAGTTTCTACAGGCTCACAAAGTCCTATCGAATCAGTTTACTCATCCTCTGGCTTTATTGGAGAATTTCAGCAATTTTTTGATCAGCATGACAGGTCATGCCTGGCACTGCCAAATGCTGGATTTTTCCAGCCTGATGAGCAACCACTGGAATTTCCATTTTCATGGCTTCCATAATCGCCACAACAGCCCCCTGCTCGACCTGATCCCCTTCCTGTATTTTCCATGTACTAATCACCCCGTTAATCGGCGCACGTAAATCATTCGTAGTCAAACTGGCTGTTTTTTCAGAACTGGTTTCAATGGGTTGAGTGGCAATGGTATTGAATAAACCTGCGGGTAATCCCACAACGTGCATTTTGCCGTCAATCTCAATCGGATAACGCTGCAAATTGGCATCCTGAGTAAACTGGCTACGTGGCTGAGGCTCAAATTGCTGCTGAAAATTCTCCTCGATCCAGCGTGTGTGTACTTGAAAATCATCAACAAAATCTGCTTCGTTCACTATCGCACGATGAAATGCTAAAACTGAAGCAACCCCGTCAATTTCAAAAGCGGCCAAAGCACGTTTGGCACGTTGCAAACAAATGTCACGTGTCGGGCCAGAAATAATCAGTTTAGCCATGAGTGAGTCGAAGTGCCGAGATACCAGACTACCCGAAAACACGCCTGTATCCACCCGTACACCTAAACCCGTTGGTGGTGTAAAGGTTTTAATCTGCCCAAACGCAGGGATAAATCCTCTTGCTGGGTCTTCGGCATTCATCCGAAACTCAATGGCATGGCCTTGTGCTACAGGTGTTGTTTGAACGCTCAGCGGATTACCCAAAGCAATTGAAATCTGCTCTGCAACCAGATCCATGCCTGAGGTCTGTTCTGTTACTGGATGTTCAACTTGTAATCGCGTATTCACCTCTAAAAACGAGAGTTTGCCATCACGACTCAGCAGATATTCGACGGTTCCTGCACCAACATAATCAGCCGCACGGCAGATGTTACGAGACGATTCTAAAATTTGCTGATAAATCGTGTCGTCAATGAACGGTGCAGGCGCTTCCTCAACCAACTTTTGATTACGGCGTTGCAGAGAACAATCACGTGTACCAACCACCACGACATGGCCATGTTGATCTGCAATAATTTGCGCTTCAATATGCCGTGGCTTATCCAGATATTGCTCGACAAAACACTCACCACGTCCAAAAGCAGTGACCGCTTCACGCACTGCCGACTCATATAACGTTTCGACTTCTTCAAGTGTCCAAACCACTTTCAGACCACGTCCACCACCGCCATAAGCTGCTTTAATGGCAATAGGCAAACCTACTGCCTTGGCAAAATCCAGCGCTTGTTTTGAGTTTTGCAACGGTTCAGAGATTCCTTGTACCAAGGGTGCCCCTACAGAAGCAGCAATTTTACGCGCTTCAATTTTATCGCCGAGTTTTTGAATACTGTGTGGTGAAGGTCCAATCCAGATCAATCCAGCATCCAGGACAGCCTGAGCAAATTCAGCCCGTTCAGACAAAAAACCATAGCCTGGATGAATCATGGTTGCCTGAGATTTTTGGGCAATCTCAATAATACGTGGAATATTCAAATAAGTGTCTTTGGCAGTGATGCCTGACAATGACCATGCTTCATCGGCCAGTTTGACATGTAAACTCTGAATATCATCGTCGGCATAAATTGCCACAGATCCAATATCCAGATCTTTACACGCCTGAATAATTCGCACTGCAATTTCACCACGGTTGGCAATTAAAATTTTATGTTTTTGATTGTTCATGTTGACTCTTTATCCAAATCTAAAATTTCTGACTTTTGACGAAACTGTATCAAACAACCTGGCGGAATCTGGGCAACACGGTCTAGATGGTCAATGGCAATAGCACCTAGTACCGGATAACCACCCGTAAGTGGATGATCATTCATGAATAAAACAGGCTGTCCATTCGGCGGGATCTGTAAGGCACCTGTACAGGTTCCTTCACTGGCAAGCTCACCATGAATCTGACGTTTAAGCGGTAACCCGGCACTTAAACGTAAACCAATCCGATTACTTTCCTGCGTCACCAACCATTGCTGTTGAAAAAACTGAGTTAGACTTTCTGGCTCAAACCAGTCCGTACGTGGGCCGAGGATTACATCTACTTCAACTACATCGCCTATTTTTGGAAGCTGTTGTGCGCATTTTTCATGAAGTAAGACACTGCCAACCGATAATTCTGCTGAATAAATAAAATCATGCGGTTTTAAAGGTGGCGTACCTAGTTCTGCCAACGTGTCAAAACTTGCACTGCCGAGTATTTTTTCTGTTTTAATGCCGCCGCGAATGGCAAGATAATGGCGTAAGCCCGCATGCGGGGAATCGATATAAAGCAGATCACCACAATCCAGTGCAATAGGTGAATAATCGGGCACCTTGACCTGGGCCTGACCTGCATAGCTCACCCCAATATGACTTGCTGCTCCCGTGACTGCAACGACAGTAGATTGCAACACTTTTAGCTTTAAGCCACCGTTCAGGATTTCAATGACCGCAGCATGATCAGGATTTCCCACAATACGATTTGCCTGAGACAATGCAGTCTGATCCATTGCCCCCGAACGCCCCACGCCAAGTGCAGCTTGATGTGTTCGCCCCTGATCTTGAACCAGACTTTGCAAACCAGTTTGTAATAATTCAAAAACAGGCTGAAGATGTTGCTCAGGCTGCCTAGGTATTTTAATTTCGGGTACGACCACATGGCTGGGCTGGCGTGTAATATCACGGAATATCACCTGAGCGCCAGCCCGTAATAGTGCAGGTGGATCACGATGTATGTCCCACATCTGTTGGGGAGTAGATCCGATCAACTGCCATCCACCAGGGCTATCTTTAGGATAGATACCTGTATATTCCCCTGCCAATGCAACAGAACCTGCCTGAATTTTTTTACGTGGTGAGCTTAATCGTGGAATGCTCCCAAATGGATGATCTGGACTGTTTAGATAACCAAACCCTGGTGCAAAACCAATAAATGCAACGTTCCAACAGGTATTACTATGCCGATAAATCACTTCAGACACCGTTACACCCAATAATTCAGCAACATGATGCAAATCTGGACCATCATAGGTCACATCAATCACCACTTTGGCTACAGAATGCCGTTGCTGCCTCTCAATCCTTTGTGATTTGATGTAACGGATAAGTGCACTGACTTCGGTATTTAATCGATCAAAATAAACCAAAATAGTGGTGGCAGCAGGAATCATTTCTACAATATGAGGATGTTTGATAGTTTCTAAATGACGAAACAACGCAACAGTATGTTCAGGATCATTCAGTTCAATTAAAAAACTGTCCAGATTGACGGCTAAAAAACGCATATTTTGCAATCTCCCTTGACCTCTGGTTTATAGCATCCATGCTTGATCTGGCACGTCTGTAATCAGCATATATCCAGGTGCATGGCTGATCGCAAAAGGTACTTTAGAGCGCATGACTGCTGCTTGTGGCGTCACACCGCATGCCCAAAATACGGGAATCTCACCGTCCAATATACGTGGAAAATCACCAAAATCTGGCTTGGAAAGATCGGCAATTCCTAAACTTTTGGGGTCACCAATATGTACAGGTGCACCGTGTACTCTTGGCATTTTGGCAGTAATTTGTACTGCCTGACTGACCTGAGCAGCGGGAATTGGACGCATTGAAACCACCATATTTCCAGAGATACGACCCGCAGACGCACAAGGAATATTACTCAGATACATCGGGACATTACGTTGATCTGTAATATGTCGAACCTCAATTCCTGCATTGAGTAAAGCACTTTCAAAAGAAAAGCTACAACCGATCAGGAAAGTCACCAGATCTGGATGATTGTTCCAGATTGATGTTGCATCATTGACTTCATCGACGCATTGGCCATACTCCCAGATCCGATAACGAGGAAAATCTGTTCGGATATCATGCTGTTTATCCTGAATCAGTCTGGATTGAAACTGACCTGCATCTATGACATCGAGTACAGGGCAACTTTGTGGATTACGCTGGGTGTAAAGCAGAAAGTCGTAAGCCCAATCCTGAGGAACAGAGATCATATTTACTTGCGTCAAACCATTCGCCATGCCAGCCGTAGGTCGATCATAACCTTCACGGATTGCTAGCCGTACCTTCTGCGCCTCAAGTAAAGATTCTGGGGGTGCCAAAATGGATGTATTCATTTAATTCACCTCACAGAATGATCGGATTTCAATGCCTTCGGTAAGCAAAGCATTTCGAATGGCTGCTGCCATGCTTAACGCGCCGTCCGTATCACCATGCAAGCAAATACTTTGTGCAGATATTGGGGTAAAATGACCATCAATTGAAATCACGCCGCCCTCCTGAATCATCTTCACCACACGCTTTGCCACAAAATCTGGATCATGCAGCACCGCTCCTGCCAAGCGTCGTGAGACTAAAGAACCATCTGCATTGTAGGCGCGATCTGCAAAAGCTTCAGCCACTACATTTAGTCCATTTTGCTGTGCAAAAGTGATGAGTGGAGAACCCGCTAACCCCACCAATATCAAATCTGAATCAAGGCATTTGATTGCATCAAGCACTGCCTGAGCCTGTTGCAAATCAGTGGCAATGGTATTGTAAAGCGCGCCATGAGGCTTAACGTATTTGACCGTTGTTCCCGCAGCTTTGGCTAAACCCTGTAATGCAGAAATTTGATACATTACATCGGTAAGTAATTCATCATATGAAAGCTGCATATTACGGCGACCAAATCCAGCCAAATCTGGATAGGAGACATGTGCACCAACGGTTACACCCAGTTTAGCAGCTTGCTTTAAGGTTTTAAAAATCCCAAGCGGATCACCTGCATGAAAGCCACAGGCAATATTGGCACTGCTGACCATGGGTAAAATCTGCTCATCATTTCCCATTATCCATGACCCATAGCTTTCACCCAAATCACTGTTTAAGTCGATACGCATGTTATTTCGTCCTTATAACGTTTTGAGATAGTTGAAAATCGTATTAAAAGAGACATACCCCATATACCATGTAAGTAAACACGTCAGTACCCCTAAAACGGTTAACCAGATTGGATAGTGATAGCCTCCCAGCAGATCTTTACGACACGCTGCCACATATACAAATAAGGTGAGACCAATCGGTAATACCAAACCGTTTAAGCCCCCAACGAACACCAACAGGCTGGCTGGCGTTGCACCAATCAGTACATAAATGAGAAGTGCCAGTGCAATAAAAATAATGGTACATACATTACGTTGCTTCAGATTGAGATCTTTTTTAAATACTGTAAAGAATGATACTGAGGTATAGGCAGCACCAATTGAGCTACTGATACCCGCAGCCCAGAAGATCAAACCAAAAAGTTTAAATCCAAACTCACCTGCCGCATACTGAAATGCCTGTGCGGCTGGATTGGCATTATGTGAAGCCAGATCAATTGTTGCACCACTGACGACTACACCCAAAATCGCCAAAAACAGGACATAACGCATAATACCCACCACCACAATGCCTTTGGTGGCAGCACGGGCAACTTCGTCAATATGTTCAGGCCCCACTGTCCCTTTATCGAGTAAACGGTGCGCACCGGCATAGCAGATATATCCACCCACTGTTCCCCCTACAATGGTGGTAATACTGGCAAAATCGATATGACTGGGCAGAATGGTTTGATGAAAGGCATCCGCCATTGGTGGTGCGACAATAAACGCGACAATCACAATAATTGCAATTTTTAAAATACCCAGAATAATCATGCTTTTGTCTACAACCAGACTGGCTTTACGCGACGCAAAAATCAGAATGGCTAAAGCACCACTAATCACACCTCCCCACTTGGTATCTAGTCCAAATAAAGCATTTAATCCCAACGCTGCACCGGCGATGTTTCCAATATTAAAAAAGAAGCCGCCAAAAATCACCAAAACGGCCAGTACATAACCACTACCTGGCAATGCTAAATTGGCTACATCTGGCGCGCACTTTTGTGTCAGCGTCACGACACGCCAGATATTCTGCTGCATCACATAATCAATGATGATTGAGAGTAAAATTCCAAAACCGAAAGCAGCACCCATTTTTACAGTAAAGGTTGCTGTTTGGGTAAGAAACCCTGGCCCCATGGCTGACGTTGCCATTAAAAAAATCGAAGCAACAATCGCCCATTGCCGTTCACTAAAAAAAGATTTTTTTTCCATAGAATATGTTCGCTCTTTGCTGTGCCTGAAACCAGAAGCTCTCTGACCTAAAGTAGAAGCAGTTTTAAGCTGTGATACAGCTTGTGGCTTTTATTTAATTAATCACAGCACAACGACTTGGTACAATCTTTAACCAGTTTTTTTATAAAAATATAAGCAATTGATTTATATAAGATATTTAAATTGTTTTAGATTAATAATCTATGCTTATGGATAGTGATTATGTTTACTTATATATACAAAAATATTTTAAATAAAAACAATATGTTATTGGTGCATCATGCACAAATACTGGGCATATATTGCACCAATATCCTGCTTAAATTTAAAAAGCAAGATTGAGAAGTAGAGGGATTTATTTGCTATACATAATGATCACCATCAAATTGATTATTCAATTTGCGTAAAGATTGCTGAGCAATCTGATAAGCCATTTTAGAAAGCTGCTGCTTGACCAAATCATCTTTACCCGCGACATAGATACAGGAAAAACGAAAAGGCTTGAGAGTGAGTTCGGCAGGTAAAATTTGTAAGCGTCGCTCTCGCAATTCATGAATAACAGACAAGTGCGGAATAATACCAATCCCCATCCCTTCTTCTGTCATCTTAATTAAGGTGGCCAATGAGTAACTGGTAATGGTTTTTGGCTCTTTAAACTGATGTAAAGTGAGCTGTTTTTTTAAATCGACATAGGGATACGTGGTTTTAGGGTAAGTCAAAATTGTCGTTTGAGAAATATCTTTGAGTGAAAGCTGCCTTGACATAAATCGTTTATGAAAACGAGGTGCGATTAAAAAACTATGCTGGAATTCACATAAGGGCAATTCTATACAATCAAAATCACAGCCAGATTCGAGTAAAAAGGCCATATCAAGCTCACCCGATTGGACTGCCTGCTTCAATACTGGCGTAATATTAATCACAATATCAATGGTGACTTGCGGAAATTCCAGTTGAACTTGTTCTATAAAATCAACCAGCCAAGTATGTACAATCGTTTCTGCAACCCCAAGACGAATCGTGGCTTGAATCGCTTTATTTTCAGACAAGGCCTTTAACAAATCCTGATTCAGTTGAATATATTTTTCAGCATATTCATATACCACTTTGCCTTTGTCAGTCAGTTGCAGGCTTCGAGATGTACGTTCCAATAATTTCACCCCCAGTTCTTGTTCAAAACTGTTCAAACGCTGGGAAACTGCTGGTTGGGTTGTATTTAACTTGACCGCAGCCTTATTAAAACTATTTAAACGTGCCACCCAATAAAAATTTTCGATACTTTTAAAATTCATGACGTAAAACCATTATATCCTTATGTCACTGATCGCTTCTGGCTGGATCTAAAATATCTATCCCTTATCTAAAATTGTGCCAAAACGCTATAACGTCAACGTATCAGGTTAATCACTATCAATATCATTCATTTAAATTTAAAAAGCGATAATTTTATTCAGCAGTTTTTCAAATTAAAATACTTGTTTGTTGCATTTAATCAACGTTAAAATTATTCGGGCAATAGATTGAAAATATTAAGTAAATTACTTCTCCCATAGAAAGTCTAACTCCATATGCCAACCAAATTAATCACTCAACCTACATCTCCACGCTATCAAACCATTTACGAGATTATAAAAACTGCGATTACCAAAAATCATTTAAACTACGGCACGGTCTTACTTGAAGCCCCTCTGGCTAAATTATTCAATACTAGCCGAGTCCCTGTACGTCAGGCATTACAATTACTCTGTGAAAAACAACTTATTACTCGCTTCGAAGGACGTGGCTATCTGGTTAATCCCAATCAACAACAGATCCCGCCTCTACGGGTCAGCATTACCAGAGAAATGCTGGGTACAGATCAACATAGATTATTAGACACACGGCTTCTGAGCGAAAAAATTTACGATCAACTGCACATGACCATTTCTAATATCATTTTATATGGTCATTATCGTTTAGATGAACACATTATTGCTGATTTTTTCAATGTGAGCCGAAGCGTGGTTCGTGAAGCGCTAAAAAGTTTGCATATTCAGGGTCTCATCGAAAAAGAGCCTTATGGCGAATGGCTGGCAGGACCACTTACAGCAAAATCTGTCAATGAAAATTATGAGATTCGATCAGTTTTAGAACCTGTCGCACTCAAAAAGAATATCGTGAAGTTGTCTGTTGCAGAACTGACCGAAATGTCGAGTCGTATTACGCAGGTACAACATCATCCAGATCAAATCAATTTTCAACTCATCCAGCAAATCGAGAAAGACTTACACCAGACCATTTGTAATGTATCCACTTTTAATGAAAAAATGGGAAACATTCTTATTCATGCTCAAAGTTCAATCCTGATTAGCCAACTTTTACATCAGGCGATTCATGTCAATGACTATCATCTCATGCTCAACGAGCATGCACAGGTATTTGAAGCATTATTTTATGGTTCGGTAAACGATGCAGCTCAGGCACTTGAAAAACATATACAGAGCGCTCAGAAACGCTCCGTAGATTATTTAAAAGTATTTTCAATTATTCCAGAGCCCCATATTGCGCCTTATCTTGAAAGACTGACCTAGAATGTGCGGGATGTTTTATTTGACAAAACCATGCCACTTACGTACTAGATAATTATGTTCATTCATAATTGAGTTCCAGACTCCGATGTGTCCCATTCGTTCTAAATATGATCCACCAAATCGTGTATGGTGTTGAGGTATCAGAATTTCATCATCAACACCTAAAAGGTCCTGACTCGCAGGTTTGCCCATATACCAGAAATCCCATTCTTCAGGTCTCAAAAAATTACGGCTTCGTGAAGGATTTGAAATATACAATCCCTGTCGTGCCATGACAGCACCAGCCCAGCCATCCAGCCACCAGTTCAAATATTCATAGGCCACATCTTTGGTTCGTCCCGAAACATTGCGCGAGAGTGCCAGCCCACCAAACCATGCACGATAACCTTCTACCGGGCGTGCAACCTTAAATTCCGTTAGTTTTTGAGTCTTCGCCAATTCAATAATCGTTGTATACCAAATACTTGCAAGATTAATTTGGCCACTACTTAATAATTGATAAACTTGCGATGTATCCGACCAAAAATGTTTAAAATGCTGTAATTGTTTATATTCCATCAATACTTTGGTCATCTGATCAATTTCAGACACGGTAAGATTACCAATGTCTTCAAACTCAATACGCTGACTCGCTTGTAACGCCATCGCGAGATCTAACACACCAATTGCAGCATCATTCTGAATGGCAATCTTTCCAGCCCAATGCGGATTGAGCAACCATGACCAGCTCTCTTGTTGCTGATTCAGACCATAAGGCAATAATTTTGGCGAATAAATAAAACTATCGACATTATGTGTTAATGGCAACATGCTAATCAGTTGTGTTTCTTTATCAGATAATGTTCCATTATCCTGCACATATAAGCGTTTGCTGGGCACCCCACCCGATGCAATTTTCTGCTCCTTGATTAATTTTCCCTTTTTAGGTAAATCATTAATTTCGTTCCAGTATTTAATTCTCTTAGTTTCAATAGGCTGAATCGAAAGAACGGGCCATAATAGATCAATACTATGAAACCAGTGATCGTAAATATCATATTGATCAGGATATAGAATCGCTCTTTGCTGAGCAGTTTGCGGGTCACAAATAATATATTCGAGTTGAATCCCTAAATCTTGTTCCGCTCGTAATTTAATCTTTTCAATGAGTGTTACCGATGTACCTAATATCCTTAATTTTGGCTTTGTATCACCCATAAAAATAAACCTCTTTTTATGTAATTCTTAAAAAAGTGAATGGATTTATGAAAATAGATTTTTTATCCCATCAAAAATAACCATCATAATAATCTTATATCATCAAGAATAAATAAAAAAAATAAATTTATTAAGACTTATCATATATTTATATTAAAAATAAAAGCACATAATTAGAATGAATATTTTCTAATTTTATACATTTTAAATATAAATATTTTTTGATTTTTATTACTTTATATACAAATTGAATTAAATTTTATTATAAGAGTATATATTACCTATTTTTTTTAAAAAGTATATTATTATTTAAAATACATTTATACTGATTAAATTTATAGCATTTTGAGAAAACTACAAAATAAAAATAAGAAAAAGCACCCTTTTGGATGCTTTTTCTCATATTAAGATGACTGTTTCAATTGCTTAATATTGAAGCTGCCCTGGTACCCAGTTGGTTCCAGCCAATGGTACACGTGCCATGGCAGCGGCTTCTACTGTCAGAGCAACCAGATCTTCCGGATCGAGGTTATGTAGATGTGATTTACCACAAGCACGCGCCATGGTTTGAGCTTCCAAAACCAGTACACGTAAGTAGTTGGCTAGGTGACGCCCACCCTCGATTGGATCAAGACGCTTGGCAAGTTCTGGGTCTTGCGTGGTAATCCCAGCAGGATCACGGCCATTTTGCCAATCGTCATAATAACCCGATGCCGAACCGATTTTTTTCAGTTCATCATCAAGGCGAGGATGGTTATCTCCCAACGCAATCAATGCCGCCGTACCAATTGCGACCGCATCGGCACCCAGTGCCATGGCTTTTGCAACATCGGCACCAGTACGGATACCACCAGAGACAATCAGTTGTACTTTACGGTGCATGCCCATTTCCTGTAGGGCCTGAATCGCTTGTGGAATGGCAGATAAAATCGGAATACCGACATGCTCGATAAACACTTCTTGGGTCGCGGCTGTTCCGCCTTGCATGCCATCGAGTACAATCACATCTGCACCTGCCTTAACTGCAAGCTTGACATCATAATAAGGACGACTTGCTCCAATTTTGACATAAATTGGTTTTTCCCAGTCTGTGATCTCGCGGATTTCGGCAATTTTAATCGCCAAATCATCTGGTCCAGTCCAGTCTGGATGTCGGCAGGCGCTCCGTTGATCGACGCCGACAGGCAAAGTGCGCATTCCCGCCACACGCTCTGTCACTTTCATTCCGAGCAGCATACTGCCCCCCCCAGGCTTGGCCCCTTGCCCCAATACAATCTCAATGGCATCGGCTTTACGTAAATCGTCTGGGTTCATACCATAGCGTGATGGTAAGTACTGATATACCAGCGTTTCTGAATGGCCACGCTCTTCAGGCGTCATGCCGCCATCGCCTGTGGTGGTAGACGTACCGACCATACTGGCACCACGGCCTAAAGATTCCTTGGCATTGGCAGAAAGCGCACCGAAGCTCATTCCTGCAATGGTCACAGGAATTTTAAGATGAATTGGCTTTTTGGCAAAGCGTGTGCCTAAAACCACATCGGTACCACATTTTTCTCGATACCCCTCAAGCGGATAACGAGACATACTCGCACCCAGCAATAGTAAATCATCAAAATGTGGCAAGTGGCGTTTGGTACCTCCACCGCGAATATCATAGATGCCTGTCGCGGCAGCACGTTGAATTTCCTGAATGGTCAAACGATCAAACGTAGCCGATTCACGTAGTACTGGTTCAAATTGAGTAGCTGATTGTGTCATGGTTATTTCTCCGATCTACGTTTGATCTTAGTAAGCAGATGCATTGTCTACTTTGAAGTTATAAAGTTGGCGGGCTGAGCCATAGCGTTTAAACGAGGTTGGGGATTCGTTAAAACCCGCTTTAGCCAGCAGCTCCGCCAATTCGGCAAGATGTTCAGCACGCATTTCTTTTTCAATGCAGTCTGACCCTAAAGATTTTACGGCTCCTTTCACATAGATACGGGTTTCATAAAGAGAGTCGCCCAGTGCATCGCCTGCATCACCACAGACCACCAAACGGCCCGCTTGGCCCATAAAGCAGCTCATGTGTCCAATGCTGCCACCTACAACAATATCTACGCCTTTCATAGAAATACCGCAGCGTGCGCCTGCATCACCCTCAATTACCAGCAATCCACCATGTGCAGTTGCTCCCGCAGCCTGTGAAGCATTGCCTTTAATACGCACAGAGCCAGACATCATGTTTTCTGCAACGCCTACCCCAACGTTACCGTTTACGACAATATCTGCTTCCTGATTCATGCCTGCACAGTAATACCCTGCATGACCATCGATGGTGACCGAAATCGGTGCTTTAATTCCTACAGCAATATTGTGTAAACCTGCTGGTTTTTTCACTGTCCAATGTGAGATTTCTGCAACCACTTCTTTGCTATGCAATGCCTGATTGAGATCGCGAACGCTGTCCACACTCAAATCATAAGTATCTTTTAATAATGTTGTGTCGATTTTGTCTGCCAATACAGTGCTATTCATCTTATTTATTCCTCAATCTTAACCGTGTACTTATGCCGCTGTGTCAGCTTTGGCTGTTGAACGTTCCCACACATATAAAGTTGCTGGTTCTGGCTCCCACACTTTGGCTTGATCAATGTTAGGCAAAGAAGCCAGTGCCTGATACTCAGAGGCCATTGCAACGTAGTCATCGGTCTCGGCCAATACCGCAGGTTTGCATGCAATCGGATCGCGAATAACAGCAAAGCCATCACGGGTTCCAATGGCAAAGGTAAAGAAACCATCCAGATCATCGAGTGCATGATTCAGTGCCTGCTCTAGGTTGTCACCCTGCTGTAAGCGCCAAGTCAGATAACCTGCTGCAACTTCGGTATCGTTATCTGTTTCAAAGCTAATGCCTTCGCGTTTAAGCTCTTGACGCAAACGTGCATGATTCGATAGCGAGCCGTTGTGAACCAGACACAAATCTGCACCTGTTGAAAATGGATGACTCCCTTCCATGGTCACAGCACTTTCAGTGGCCATACGGGTATGCCCGATAATGTGGCTGCCTTTCATATTGACCAGACCAAAGCGTTCAGAAATTTCCACAGGTAAACCCATGCCTTTTAAAATTTCGATACTTTGCCCGACACTCATTATTTTTAGTTCAGGTGCAATTTCAGTGATGGCAGCACGTACTGTATTTTCATCTGCTTCAACTTTTACAACGGCAGCAGTTGCATTTTGAAACCAGTCAAAACCTGTAGATAATTTAGCTTGAAGCTTTTCTGCAAATCCTTGCCAGTTAAACGTTTCATCTGTCGTTTGCAAGGTTAATTTGACCCAGCCATCCTGAACTTCATCACCATAAATCGCAAAGCCTGCACTATCAGGGCCACGACCAGTCATCGCTTCTAGCATCGGTTCAAACAATTTGCCAAGCTGAGATTCGAGCGCAGGATTTTTAAGATATAAACCAACGATTCCACACATAGGATGTCTCCAAAATTTAATTTTTAATCTGTCTGTTGTTTAATGCTTTAGAAAAACTCGGTATAACGCTGAATTTCCCAGTCGGACACATGACGGCAGTATTCCACCCACTCCATGCTTTTTTGTTCAATAAACTCATTCACAATTTCAGATCCCATTTTCTGTGCAAACAATGGATCTGCCTTAAGTGCATCAATGGCTTCTTTGAGTGACTGCGGTAAGGTTTGAATGCCGCGTGCTGCAATCTCTTCAAGCCCAAGGCTATAGAGGTTTTCATTGCATGCAGTTGGTGGCATCAATTCACGTTCGATTCCGTCAAGCCCTGCTGCAATAATGGCAGCCGACACCAGATAAGGATTACAGCCTGCATCGGGTAAGCGCAGCTCGATACGACCATATGGAATACGCACCATGGCTGAACGGTTGTTGCCACCATAAGCAATGAACGCAGGTGCCCATGTCGCGCCAGAGAGTGAACGGCCCACCACAAGGCGTTTATAAGAATTTACCGTGGGCGCACAAAAAGCACAGAGTGCTGGACCATGCTCAAGTAAACCTGCAATAAAGTGATAGGCCATTTTGGATAAGCCCATCCCACTTGGATCACTGGCATCATGGAACAGGTTGCTGCATTCATCACTGCCAATTGATAGGTGGAAGTGCATACCATTGCCCGCACGTTTTGGATCAGGTTTTGGCATAAATGAACAGATCATGCCCAAATCATTGGCGATTTCACCCGCAGCCATACGGAAAAAGGTAAACATATCTGCCGACTTCATGGCGTCTGCATAGGTATAATTGATCTCAAACTGACCATTGGCATCTTCATGATCAATCTGGTAAATATCAAACCCGACTGGAATGAGAGCTTCGGTTAAACGCTCTAAAAACTCACGTGAACGAGACAAGCCTTTATAGTCATAACAAGGTTTATCCAGATTATCGGAGTCATCGACCATTTTCAGTTTGCCATCTTCGCTACGGCGAAACAGGCTAAACTCTGGCTCAAGCCCAGTATTTAAGGTCCAGCCTTGCGCACTCAAACGTTCTACTTGCTGACGTAATACATAGCGTGAATCGTAAGGATGCGGCTTGCCGTTAACATAGCCTTCACAAACTACACGTCCGTAACCCGGTTGCCAAGGCACAGGAGTTAGAGTGGATAAATCGCCTTTCACCATAAAGTCAGGACCATGGGGTTGCATTCCCATACCAGAAATAGCAAAACCTGCAAATCCAACACCGTCTTTTTCAATCGCTTTCAAACCTGAAATGGGAACCGACTTGGTTTTGGCAGCACCATGAATATCAACAAATTGCGCCAAAACATATTTTAAATGATGCTGATCAATGACCTTTTGTACTTCTGGTCGGTACATGGGTTGACTGGTCAATTCATGATGATCAAACATCTCCTTCACGGCTTGCTGCAACATCATTGACATACTCCTAATATGGCAAAACTGTATTTGGCTTGAAAAATGCATCGTGGTCTTACATGATTCATCTTTCAGTATAAGAAACTTTATTTCCTATTAAGAAAGCAAATCTCTTGCCAACTTTTAAAATTCCTTCATTTTTTTCATCAGGAGCCTGAAAACCATATATTCCCATCAAGAATATATATTTCACCACAAGATTTTTTTAAATTTATCACATCTATTTTTTGTTTTAAGTAAAATCTTCAATCAATCATGATCAAAATAGTGCAGAGTTGAACCATAATGAGACAAACCAAGAACAGCGTGAAGCTGGAACAATATATTGGCATTCAAATTAAACGCCATCGTCAGGAACAAGGCCTCAAACTTTCAGAGGTTGCTCAAATCGCGGGAATCAGTCAGGGCATGCTCAGTAAAATTGAAAATGCACAAGTGTCTACCAGCCTAGAAACCTTGAGCCGTCTTTGCGACGTACTCGGTATTCCAATGTCAACTTTATTTAGTCAATATGACCAACAGGAAAGTCATGCCATGCTGGTTAAATCTGGAGATGGTATGGAGGTGGTACGCCGCGGTACTGAAAAAGGCCATACTTATCGTCTATTAACGCATTCTAGAGGCCCAAGAAAGAACTTTGAGGCGTATCTGGTAAGTATGGATGACGCCAGTGAAGAATTCCCGACCTTCGCTCACCCAGGTACAGAAATGCTATATCTAGTTGAAGGAGAGCTGATTTATCGACATGGACAGGAAGTTTTTCACATGCAGCCAGGAGATTGCCTGACTTTGGAAGGTGAAATTCCTCATGGACCAGAGAAACTAGTGCAGGTGCCTATTCGTCTCTTGTCTGTAATGAATTATGGAAGCAGCGAAGAGTAATTGCTTTTCATGACCTGAAGCAATCGTATCTTCTATTTCTCTATAGCGTTCTCATAGTTAGATAACATCAGAAATAGAGATACGATTCAATTTTTAATTAATGCGTTCGGTTAAATTTTTGCAGAAGATAAAGACTAAAAATTAGAAAGATTGCAATGACTTCAAATGCCCGATTAAGCGTGGCATATTGCAGCATGAAGCTCCCCATTAGTGCACCCAGACCAATACTGGCATTAAAAACTGCAACATAGATTGCCGAGGCTGCACCTGCCAAATCACCTGCCTGCTTTAAAACCCAAGTTTGTAATCCTACAAATATAGTTGCAATCGAAACACCCCACAACGCCAAAAAGGTGACCGCAATGCTAAAAGTAACCTGATCTCCCAAATATCCAAAGGCAAACACGCTCCCCGAAATGAATACTAAACTGACCAAGATGATTGTCTGTAAATGTTGATCCATGAATTTTCCAGCAAGGATATTCCCCACCAAACCTGCCGAACCAAAAACAAGAAGAAGTAATGTGATCTGACCCGATGCAAGATGTGCGATTTGACTCAGAAAGGGTTCAATAAATGTAAATGCAGCAAAATGTGAAGAAATGATCAGTGCTGTCAGAATAAATAAACGATTTAAAGTCGAATGCTGGAGCACTTTTTTAAAAAAGCCTGATGCTAAAGGGGCTTGATCTGGAATTTTAGGAACAAAAAGTAGAATTAAAATACAAATAATGAAAGATAAAAGGCCCAGAAATTCAAACGCCAACCGCCAGCTACTCAGTTGAGTCAGATAACTCGCCAGAGGTACACCCAAAATACTCGCAACTGAAACACCTGAAAAAATAATTGATGTAGCCAAACCCAGTTTATGTTTCGGAACCAGACTATAAGCAACAGCTCCAATCAAGGCCCAAAAGCTACCGTGCGCAATTGCACCGACAATACGCGCAGAAAAAATCATATTAAAGGATGAACTATAGGCCACGATGATATTCGAAATTGCCAAAATCAGCAGCATGGCCATTAAGACCATTTTTCGTGGAAACCGAATTAGTAAAACGATCGAGCATAGCGCCGAGATAGCCGCCACCCAGCCATATCCCGTCACAATCAGTCCAGTGATGGCTTCGCTTTGATTCAAGTCATGTGCCAAGGCGGAAAGTAAACCTATCGGCGCTAATTCGGTTGTGACAATGGCAAAGCTACTCAGGCTTAAAACAATCAAAGCTATCCATAATTTTAAAGACATTTATGTATCCTCAATATGCGAAAGCCGAAGTATCTATTTCCATGATTGAAATTTATATAGATAATAATTGAAATCAGTTTTTCATTTTTGGAAAATATATGCATTGGGATGATGTGAAAGTTTTTCTTGCAGTTGCCCGAACAGGCACACTCACCACCGCTGCCGAAAAATTAAATTTAGGTATTGCCACCGTATCGAGGCGTTTGGAGCGCCTAGAGCAAGATATGGCCATGACGCTGTTTACGCGACATCAAACAGGTTATCAACTTACACTCGAAGGTGAAGCCTTACTTAGTAATGCAGAAGCATTCGAAAATGCAGCACTCAGCCTGACAGAAAGTGGACAGAATCATGCACAAGCACAGGGATTGGTTCGTTTAGCCGTTTCAGAAAATCTGGCCAATGGTTTGATAATTCCTTCCTTACAGTCGCTTTTCTCTCGCCATCCCGAGTTACGTATTGAAATTAACAGTGGCGTTCAACTCACTAACTTGCATCGTCGAGATGCCGATTTAGCCATTAGAACGATTCAACCTGACGTTGGTAATCTCACCATTAAACGCTTAGGAACACTTCGTTTTGGACTCTATGCCGCCACGTCTTACATGAAGTTTATTCAAGACCATGATCTTCATCCTGATCAATGTCATTATGTAGGTTGGGCAGATACCCATCAACATTTGTCACTTGCACACTGGATGAAAGACTTTACACGAAACCAAAATTTTAAGATTGAAACCAATAGTCTTTCCACACAAATCGATGCTGTGAAATCTGGCTTAGGTATTGGTCTGTTGCCAGACTTTATTGCAAATCAATTAGGACTTGTTCAAATCAATGATAACACTCTAGTTGAACAACCCATCTGGTTGGTGGCACACAGTAACTTGATTACAGCCAAAAGAATCAGAACTGTGATGGATCATCTGATCCAGCTCTTTGCAGAGCATCCTTCATTTCAGTAATCAAATCAAAATCCTCATTGCATCTACTAACGGCTATTTAGGCAACTTGATCAGGTCTGACACTGAGAAAATTTAGTGCAAAAAACCATCATGGTATAAGAATTGCTTTAATAAAATGAAATTAATATTCCCATTAGGAATAAAAAGATTTTTTCATTTTCTTTTCCCGTTAGGAGTCTCCATCATGTCCTCCGATATACTCAAAAAATTAGGATTGTGTCTGTTAACGCTTATGCCTGCTTATGCATGTGCTGCCGATACGCCTTTTGATGCTGCTTCGACTGTATGGCTCATGGTTTCTGCAATTTTGGTGCTGATCATGTTTATTCCTGGTCTGGCACTGTTTTATGGCGGAATGCTCAGAGCAAAAAATGTGCTGTCTATTTTTTCCCAGTTTTTTGCCGTTGCAGGTGCCGTCGGTATTTTATGGATCGCAATTGTGTATAGCATTGTGGCAGATACTACGCATATGAGTGAAGGCAGCCTTAATCTGAATAGCTTTATAGGAGGCTTTGGCAAAGCATTTATGGCAGGAATTACAGACCAGACTCTCATTGCTGGAGTACCAGAATACGTGGTGTGTATTTTTGGTTTGACCTTCGCCATGATTACACCCTGTATTGCCCTTGGTGGTTTTGCAGAACGAATGAAGTTTGGTGCTGTGGTGTTGTTTGGTGCACTCTGGCTGGTTTTGGTCTATGGGCCTTTGGCACATATGGTCTGGGGCGGTCCAGGCGCGATTATGCATAACTGGGGCGTACTTGATTTTGCAGGTGGAACGGCTGTACACATCAATTCGGGTGTTGCTGCTCTGGTAGGTGCAATCGTTGTTGGGCAACGTCGTGGTTGGCCGACCACAGCCATGCCTCCTCACAATCTGGTGTTTACCATGATGGGCGCTGCTCTATTATGGGCAGGCTGGTACGGCTTCAATGTCGGCTCAGCGCTGGCAGCAAATACCACAGCGGGACTGGTACTCATGACCACCACCATTGCAACTTGCGGTGGAATTGTAGGCTGGATAATGATTGAAAAAATCATGACTCAACAAGTGACCTCATTGGGGCTTGCGTCTGGTGTCATTGCAGGTTTGGTTGGTATTACCCCTGCAGCTGCTTATGTTGGCCCTTTTGGTGCAATCGCAGTCGGTTTGATAACCAGCTTATGTTGCTTCTTTGCCGTAACAGGGCTCAAACGCAAATTTGGTTTCGATGATGCTTTGGATGTATTTGCGCTACATGGTATTGGGGGAATGGCGGGCTGTATTCTGACCGGAATCTTTTGCATTCCTGCACTGGGCGGCAATCAGGATGTTGATCTGGTTAAACAGCTCACAGCTCAAATTGCCAGTATTGCTCTAACCGTCATTTACTGTGGTGTATTCACTTGGATTATTATGAAGATTATCGACAAAACTATTGGTTTACGCGTTACATCTGAACAGGAACAACAAGGACTCGATGTCAGTGATCATAATGAACGTGCCTACAATTAAATACGCTATGTGATAATTGACGGTTATATTTATCCAGATCCATCAAAAATAAGAACCTAAATTTAGGTTCTTATTTTTTGCAGGTTTTAATGATTAATCTGCCACAGCTACAGCATCCAAACCTGACTTTTTATCATGTTCAGGATCTTTCGCATCAATATCCTGTGCAGTAGGTTCATACTTAATCAGCAGTCCAATCACAACCAGCGGAATAACAGCAAAAATAGAGATGATTAAAAACACATCGGTTTGATAACGTGCCATCCAGATAGGAAGTAAAAACATCGCACTGGCCTGTGCCACGCCAGTTACAGCACGATTAAAACCAACGCCAATTCCACGGATTTCGGCGGGATATGCCATAGTTGGATAAACCATCATTTGTGCGCCAGGCCCAAAACCTTCTGCGAACAACCATAATCCCAACATGATAATCGCGGTATATACCAGATAAGGATTCTGAGGCTCTCCAATGTACGATAAAACAATTAGAGCGATGAATTGCAAGAAAAATCCCACAAGTAAAATATGTCTAGATGTCAAGCGGCTCGCAACATATATACCGAGTAAACCACCAGTAAATGCAAAAAGCAGGTTTAATCCTAACGTTGTTGTAATGGTAGTTAACACATCTGTATGAAAAAAGCGCATTAAGATTGACGGTAGAAAGAAGGCAATCGTTGTATATTGAAAAGCGACCGAAACATGAATCACTAAAGAAACAATAGTTCTCGGCAAATAGGTCTTATTGAATAGCACCTTGAAACTGAGTTTAGGTGGTTTAATTGCTGCTTTTTTTATTACAGGTTCAGGGCTTGCAAAAGCATTGATATCATACGATTCACGTAAAATTTTGGCAGCTCCTGCCAAATTGCCTTGATTGGCTAACCAAATAGGAGATTCAGTCAAGTATTTACTTCGAATAAAAATAATAAACAAAGCAGGAACAGCACCAAAAATTAGAGAAGCACGCCATAACCAATTGATATGTTCGGGTGGTAATAAAAAATATAATGCCAAGACAATTCCAAAACATACCGAAGAAGCTGCATACCACATTGGGCACCATGCCGCTAAACGTGCAGCCTTGTTACTTTTACCACTAAACTTTGAGAACTCTGAAAGATAAGACATGGCAACAGGTAAATCTATTCCAACACTAATTCCCATAATAAATCGTGCAATAATCAAAACCCATACATTGGGTGCAAAACCTGCAACAATAGCCGCAATGACAAACAGCACCATATCGGCCATAAAGACTCGATAGCGTCCGATTTTGTCGGTTAGCCAGCCACCAACAAGATTACCCACAATGGTTCCGCAGATAATGGCAGAGGCAACGACACCAGTCATAACAGGAGTCAGTGAAAACTCTTGTACCACTTGATCTATACCAAAAGATAAGGTGGTAAGATCATATGCATCGATAAATACCCCAATCAATGCCAACCAAATCACTTTATTACTTTTCCCCTGTCCAGCAAATTTTGAGACCAATCTTGAAACATCGGCTGAACTTTTAATTTCATATCGATTGGCATCAATCGAATTGATTTGACTCATTTTAAACACAACCCATTATTCGTATAACTTAATATATAGGTTGAGATATAAATAAATAAAATAATTAAAAATTTATAATAAATTCATTTTTATGATTTAATCATTTTCTATAATTAAATTTAACGTCCTTGTTTTTATTTAATTAATCATTCGTTAAACTGCATGAGAAAATTGGATTGAATGATTATAGCGATAAGAAGCCCCTTTATGGTTATTGGGTAAATGTGCACTATTTCCAAATAATTTTTCGCGTAAAGTTCCCTCACGATATTCAGTTTTATATACACCACGTTTTTGTAATTCAGGAACAATATAATCAACAACATCAATAAAACTTTGATGCGCTAAAATATAGGCCAAATTAAAACCATCAATATCGGTATCTTCAATCCATTGCTGCAAATGATCTGCAACGGTGCTGGCTGAACCAACAACAACTGGGCCATTACCTCCAAGACTATTCCAATTTGCAATTTCCTCAATGGTCCAAACTCGATCAGGATCAGCATTTACATAAGAATCCAGCAACGACTGAATCGCATTGGTATGAATATACTCTACCTTATCGGCTGGTTGATATTGTGAAAAATCGACACCAGACCAGCCTGAGAGCAAGGTCAATGCACCATCATAACTACCATAAGACTGATATTCTTTAAACTTTTCATGAGCCTTAAGGTCTGTTTCATCTGTAACAATAGAAAGTAAGGTATAAATTTTGACCGAGTAAGGATCACGCCCTTCTTCAATCAATTTTTTTCGAATACCTTGTACAACTTTCTTTGCTGCAACTTTTGAAGGCGCTGCAATAAACACGCATTCGGCATTCTGGCTTGCAAATTTTTGTCCGCGCGTAGATGCGCCTGCTTGATAAAGTACAGGTGTACGTTGTGGCGACGGCTCACAAATATGAATACCCGGTACTGTAAAGTATTTTCCTTGATGATCAATTGGATGGACCTTGCGATGATCGGCAAAAATACCCTTTTCTTTATCACGCAATACTGCATCGTTCTCCCAAGATCCTTCCCACAATTTATAGAGAACCTCTAAATATTCATCTGCAATATCATAACGATTGTCATGATTAACCTGAGTTTTTAATCCCAGATTTTTAGAACCACTTTCAAGATAAGATGTGACAATATTCCAGCCCACACGCCCTTTAGTCAGATGATCTAAAGTACTGATTCGGCGGGCGAAAGGATAAGGATGCTCAAAAGAAATAGACGTTGTGAGTCCAAAGCCCAGATGCTTCGTTACAGCAGCCATTGCAGGTATAATTTGTAAGGGATCATTGACAGGAACTTGCACAGCACCCGTAAGGGCATGCTCTGCACTATTATGATAAACGTCGTAAATTCCTAAAACATCTGCAATAAAAATACCGTCAAATAATCCTTTCTCTAAAATTTTTGAAAGATCAGTCCAGTATTCAATATCTTTATATTGTGTAGAGCGATCTTGAGGATGACGCCATAATCCAGGAGATTGATGGGCGATACAATTCATTTCAAATGCATTAAAACTAATTTGCTTAGACATAATTGATTTTTTAAATTAAACAACTTGATTTCATCTTAAATTATTTTTTATCACTTTTTTATCATAATAATTTCTGAGCTTATTCATATATCAAACTATAATAACAAATAGATCCATTATCTTAATAATGGATCATGATATTCATTTTAATTCTATATTTTTCTATTTATTTAGTTCTATTGCATTCCCAATTCGCCATTGATAAGGAGGTAATTTCCCATTGACACTAAAATCTCCAATAATTCGTTCTTTAAAAATACGAGGATTATGTGAAGACAAGGTTCTCACATTACGCCAATAGCGATCAAAACCATATTTTTTATCTGATGCTGATGCCCCCAGTGCATCAAATAAAAGTGTAGATGCATTAAGCACCAATGTGGTAATAACACCTTGTGCTTGAGCACTTTCTAATTCTGTCAATGCATTTAGATCGGCTTCTTTTTGTTCATTATCTTGCAATGCAGCTAAATACGTACGCTGTAAACTTTGAGCAACTTTTTCAACTAAAACCCCAGCACTGTATGCAGCGGTACGAACTTGTCCTACCACTTGCAAAATTTGTGGATCATTTTGAATAAATTGACTATTGGCATGAGAGTAGTTACGGGTTCGTTTAGCAACAGCAGCAGAAACATCATAGGTTGCTGCACGTGCCAAGCCAGTGATAATGGCAAGCTGTACCAATTGATAAAAGGCAGACGAATATTTAAAACGTAATTCATCATTCAAAATTTCGTTAGCATCTATCTGTACCTCTTTAAAAATAGCCGTACCACTTGCAGTCAACTGCTGACCAAATCCATTCCAATCATCTATAATTTCGACGCCTTTTGCTTCTCTTGCAATAATGACAGATGCCGATTCGCCCTCAAAATCGGTTACTCCAACGTCGATCCAATCGGCAAACAAACTCCCAGTAGTATAGTATTTTTTTCCCGTCACCAGAATTTGATCATCATGATCTTTACTTAAATGCGTTTGAAACTGATGAATTGATTGCTGACCACCTTCGGACCAAGCACTACCAATGGTTTCACCACGTGCTATACGCTTTAGCCAGCGTTGTTTAAACTTTTGGTTTTTGGAGATAAGTACATCTTCGGTAAAACCAAAGTGAATACGTAAAATTTGCGGTAAATTGGAATCTGCTTCGGCAAGCTCAATTAATAGGGCAAATAATTCAGGTATACTCGCCTCAAAACCGCCATATTGTTTAGGCAAACGCAAACGAGTAAATCCACTGTCTTTAAGCCATGCTAACTGTTCAAATGGTAATTGATGTGTCTGCTCTCTGGCTAAAGTACCCTGTTTTATTTTTTGAAATACGGGACGGAAATGTTGTGCTAAATCATCATAACGATCTGAAACTGGTTCCCCCCATACACGATAAATGGTTGCGGTGTCTAATTCAGGCTGATGCGAAAGCTCTGTGATAAAAGCGTGAACATTTAGATTGGTCATTATATATTCCAAAATTCATAATTTTTTTATCATATTTAAAATGTATGAACTTCAAAAAAACAAAAAAATCTATGAAAAGCTTTTTTTCTCATAAAAAATAGAAAATTTCTCTTATTTTAATTTAGTCAACAAATTACATTTTATATTTTAAAACATGTCTCTAAAAATTTGTATTTCATCAAAAAACACTTAGTCCATCATAATGCTATCGATAAAACGCGGTACGGCCAACCGAACCAATGATCATTGAAAAATAAACACATAAAGCATGGTGCAGAACCTTCTTCCCTTAAGTTAAGCAAAAGATTCTGATCTCACCATAAATAAGATAATTTGATATCGCTGAGCTAGATTTGCACGCTACAACTCATTTCAAATATTTTCTGCTTCGTATTCCTTAATTGCTTCTTTGGCAATACGAAAACTATCCACAGCTGCGGGTACGCCACAGTAAATCGCGACTTGTAGCAATACTTCACGAATTTTTTCTTTGGGCACACCATTACGTAGCGCGCCCTTCACATGCAGTTTTAATTCATGTGGCCGATTCAGTGCAGAAATCATCGCCAGATTAATCAAACTTCTTTCTGGCTTCGACAGTTCTTCTCGCCCCCAAACTGCACCCCAGCAATACTCAGTAACGAGTTCCTGCAACGGCAGATTAAAATCGTCTGCATTATTGATCGAATTGTTGACGTATTCTTCGCCCAAGACTTGTTTACGAATACTTAAACCCTTCTCAAATCTGTCATTGCTCATCATAATCCTCCAAATAGTGTGTACTTGATTTCAAGATAATCTTCGATGCCATATTTTGAGCCTTCACGCCCCAGACCAGAATGCTTGATTCCACCAAAAGGTGCAACTTCATTTGAAATCAGTCCTTTATTGATGCCCACCATACCGTATTCAAGCTGTTCGCTCATCCGCCATGCACGACCTAAATCGCGTGTATAACAATAGGCTGCAAGACCAAATTCGGTATCATTGGCCATCTGAATTGCTTGCTGTTCTGTGTCGAATTTGAAAATTGCAGCTAATGGGCCAAAGGTTTCCTGCGTTGCAACCATCATTTCAGTATTGGCATCAGCAATCAGCGTCGGTTCAAAAAATAATTCGCCTGTGGCATGTACTTGACCACCTGTAATCAATCGACCATTTTTGCTCAGTGCATCTTCGATATGAGATTGTACTTTTGCTACTGCCTGTGCATTAATCAAAGGACCGATTTCACTGCCCGCCTCAAGCCCGTTTCCTATTTTGAGACTTTCAATTTTGGCTTTAAACACCTGAATGAACTTTTCATAAACACCAGATTGAACCAAGAAACGGTTGACACATACACAGGTTTGTCCTGCATTTCTGAATTTTGCAATAAGCGCGCCTTCAACCGCTGCTTCGATATCTGCATCATCAAACACAATAAATGGTGCATTGCCGCCCAGTTCAAGCGAGACTTTTTTCAGAGTTTTTGCAGATTTTTCCAGTAAAAGTTTGCCAATCGGGGTTGAGCCAGTAAAAGTGAACTTACGTACATGATCGCTGGCAAAAATCGCATCACCAATCTGAGCTGCATCACCCGTCACCACACTCATTATTTCCGCAGGTATTCCTGCCTGTATCGCCAAATCAGCCAATGCCAATGCTGTAAATGGCGTTTCAGGTGCTGGTTTTACAATACATGGGCAGCCTGCCGCCAATGCTGGCGCCACTTTTCGGGTAATCATGGCAGCAGGGAAATTCCAAGGTGTAATTGCAGCCACCACGCCAATCGGCTGTTTGTTGACCACAATTCGTGCATCTGGATAAGGGCTTGGAATGATGTCGCCATAGATACGTTTGGCTTCTTCTGCAAACCATTCTATAAAGCTTGCCGCATAGATGATTTCACCTTTTGCTTCGTTAAATGGTTTCCCCTGCTCAGTTGTCAGAATTTCTGCAAGAACATCAAGATTGAGTAAAATCAGGTCATACCATTTTTTGAGTAAAGCTGATCTTTCCTTTGCTGTCTTTGTTTTCCACATTTCCCACGACGCATAAGCCGCTTCAATCGCGCGCTCTGTTTCAGCCCGCCCCATATTGGGAACATATCCAATCAATTCTTGGGTGGCAGGATTAAAAATGGGCGTTTTTTCAGCATTATCGGCATCGCACCATTGTCCAGCGACTAAAGCTTTCTGCCGAAATAAAGGCTGTTGTTGAAGATCCATGTTTGCCGATCCTATTCAATCTTAATGTATAGACAGGCTATAAAAATTCACGCTATAACCTGGATGAGTAATGGATACCATATCTTACACATATGGTATACCATAAAAATAGTGAAAAATTTTTGAGCACTTCTGCTCATGAATATGATTGCTTAGAAATAATAGAACAAGGTCAAATTCAGTAATCGGTTCGACTTGGTTACATTATCTCCTTGCGCCAGTGAGGTCGAATCACCACCAATAAATGGATCATTTTTGCTGATAATATATTCAGCAATTAACGACACTTTTTTATAATCAAATGAAGCACCTAGAAAGTTACGTGTCGAGTTCTTATACCCGTCTGCATCTTTGATATAGCTGGTATAGGCGGCGTAAGGTGTAATATTAATGCCTTTATACACATCTTTAAAGGTATAACGAACATCAGCGGTATAGAACTGGCCTTTATTGGCGACATAATATTCACCGTCATAAGAGCCCATCACCGAATAATCAGGATGCAATGCATCTTTATTGGTCACGTCATTTTGACCACCCGTGAAACTTAACGCCAAATCTTTGTAATTTAACCCCGTAAATAAAGCCCAAGTTTTACGATTGCCATCCAAACCTGTGGTTTTATTTTCAACGTCAGAATACCAGTAAGAGCCGCCAACATTCATACTCATATCGGGTGACAGTTTAATATCCTGGCTCACCCGCGCAATCCACATATTTTTTTCATTTAATGTCGATTGAGTGGGATCGCTGGTTTTTACAAAGTTTGCAGTATAGCGCGCCGAATCACGGCTATCGCCCGTATAGTTTCCACCATCGGTTGCAAAGTAGCCTAGATCAATTTTGGTCGAACCGATTTCATGATGATAATTTGCGCCCAAATTATGTGCATCTTCCAGCCCCATGGTGTTATTAATCCCACCATAGAGTGAGCTTTCCCAAAAACGGCCAATGCCAAATGGAACAGGTTGTAAACCTAGAGTCAGTGTCTGCTTGTCAGTAAAACGATATCCTGCATAGGCATCGACCAATGTTGAGAAATCACATAAGGTACTGTACTGATAACAGCGATACTCGGCATGACCAAACCATTGGGGCGAATCATAATCCAGTGCCAACTTTGCAGCATTGAACTGAAGTTTGTGATCGTTATCCGATCCGTAGTTTTTATCCTGATAGTTGGCACGCACATAGCCCGAGATGGTTAATGCACCCGTATCCGTTTTTGCATCACCAAACGTAAGACCTGCAAAACATGGTACAGCGATTGACGTACTGATCAGCCCCACGCAAATGCTTAAATATTGCTTCTTCATCACTTTTTCTCACTTTTCATTTTGGCTTAGCATTTTTTGGTGGAAACACTGTAGTTACGCGCAGTCACTTTAGACTGGTTAAATACAAAGTAAATAATGGCAGTTACAATAATGCCCACAATCCATGAGATGTCGACATCCTGTATGACATTGGCCCATCGTCCTGTAAAAAACGAATTGGTAAGAAATGGAATTTGAACCACAATTCCGACAAAGTACGTCACCAATGTTTTCATGTTGTACTTACCATACTGGCCACCATGTTCATCAAAAATTGAAGCAATGTCGTACTGCATCTTATTGATGTAATAGAAATCCATCAGGTTGATCACCACCCAAGGCACCAAAATGAAAAGCAAAGCAAAAATGAAGTTGAGGAAATAGCTGATAAAGCTGCTTGAGGCCCAAAGTGCTGTACTGGTTGCAAGAATGAGCACAAAAATCGAGAGAATAATACGTGTCGATTTGGTTGGAATCCACTTGCCCGCAAATGTTTGAATCGCGGTAATAAATGAAAGCGAAGCACCATAAAGATTCATGGCATTGTGTCCGATGATATTGCATAAAAACAAAATCATCAGCACCATACCAAAACCACCTGTGGCGGTTTTCACGGCTTCCATGGCATCACTGATCGTAAACAAACTCACAGCAAGCATACCAAAACAAAACGCGACGACCGTACCTAAAGCTGCACCCAGATAGGTATAAATAAACGGTTTGAAGATTCCAATCTCTTTAGGCAAATAACGTGAATAGTCTGAGGTGTATGGCGAGAAACTGATTTGCCAGATCGCACACACACAGAACATTGCAAACCAGCCTTTTAAGTTAAAGGAGCCTTTTGCCAATACATCTGCCGTGACATGTGGAATCATGAGTACAAAGCCAATGAGCAAAGCACCACCCATAAACCATGTCCCAATCTTGTTAAACTTATGAATAAAATGATAACCAATAATACCGATCAGTGTCGCTGTAATCGCGCCGATTACAGTCGCTGTCGGTACTGGGATGGCAGGAATCACGGTATGCAGCGTTTTCCCTGACAAAATAATGTTTGAAGTGAAAAAACCCAGATAGATAAAGGTGGTGAAGATCACGACCAGTAAAGCACCATAACGTCCAAACTGTGCACGACTTTGGATCATTTGTGGAATGCCCACCTGCGGCCCCTGTGCAGAGGTCAAGGCCAAAATAGAGGCACCAAAGAAGTGACCGAAAATAATTGCGGTCAATGCACTCATGATATTCAGGTGAAAAGTTTGTACAGACATCGCACCTGTAATAACAGCCAGAGGTGCAATATTGGTACAAAACCACAATGTAAATAAATCTTTGACATGACCGTTACGTTGAGAGGCATCAACATAATCGATACTGTTGCTTTCTATTTCAAACGCTTTGTTTGATGTTGCATTTTGACTCATTTCCTTAGTCTCACTTTTAAGACAACTGACCCAGATGACAATTCCAATCATTCTTGATAGGAATTTTTTATTCCTTTAATTCAAAGCAATTTTTAGACCATTTTTTATGCGGATTTTAAAAATTTCTTTAAATGAAGGAGGTCATCTTTACGCTTCCTTTTCAACAGCTAAAAATGGTGATTAAGTTCAATGGAGTTTTCAGTGTTTTGTTTTTAAATATTTTTTATTCAAAATAAAACCTAGCCAAACCAATCTCGACATCGAGTTCAGCTAAAGAAAATCCATTTTCTTTCGTTAATCCATTTATTTAATTTACTTGAATAATCAAATAAATTTACGATATCAAAATTACTTTTATTGGATGGCCTATCTCATAACAAAAGGGTCATCAATTGGCTGATCTGACATTCGAAGCCAAACTGTTTTTGTGGTGGTATATTCAAGTGCAGCACTCAAACCACCTTCACGTCCATGCCCTGAAAGTCCATAGCCACCAAATGGCGCCAATGGAGAAACGACCCGATAAGTATTGAGCCAGACAATTCCTGATCGAATGGCACGGGTCATACGATGTGCACGGGTCAAATTACTGGTAAACACACCAGACGCTAAACCATAAGGCGTACTATTGGCTTTCTGAATTGCTTCTGCTTCAGTACTAAAAGTATCAACCGATAACACCGGACCAAATAGCTCGGTATGAATGCTTTGAGCATCAGAAACACCACTGCAATCCAGAATGGTCGGTGGATAGTAGTAACCTGCACCGTCACAAACCTGACCACCAGTGATCAGTTTTGCACCTTGTTCAACTGAACGCTGCACCACTTGCTGGATTTTTTCACGTTGCTTGAGGGTACACAGTGGGCCGTATTCGGTTTGCATATCATCGGGTAAGCCCATCTTGATACTTTGAACACGTTCAGCCAAACGCTGTAAAAATTCATCTTTGATACTTTCTTCAATCAAAAGACGTGAACCCGCTACACAACTTTGGCCTGTTGCGGCAAAAATTGCTGCAATCTGCGCATTCAATGCACTATTAATATCCGTATCTGCAAACACAATAAACGGAGATTTACCACCAAGCTCAAGTGAAACCTTTGCCAGATTTTCTGCACTGTTACGCACAATATGTTTGGCTGTTTCTGGGCCACCCGTAAATGCAATATGGGCAACTTTAGGATGTGCACTTAATACTGCACCGCATTCTGGCCCAAAGCCTGTAATCACATTGACCACACCAGCAGGAAAGCCTGCTTCATCAATCAATTTGGCAAATTCAAGCAAAGGGGCTGGTGCTTCTTCAGAAGCTTTAAGCACGACGGTGCAACCTGCAGCCAGTGCCGGGCCAACTTTAACCGCAGACAAAAATAATTGACTGTTCCACGGTACAATCGCCGCAACCACACCCACTGGCTCACGTACCAGCCATGCCTGCATATCTGGCTTATCGACAGGAATAAAGCTGCCTTCAATCTTGTCGGCGAGTCCTGCATAATAGCGATAATACTCTGCCACATAGGCAATCTGGCTGGAGGTTTCACGAATAATCTTGCCGGTATCTGTGGTTTCTAAAGCCGCAAGTCGTGGCGCAGATTTTTCAACGAGGTCAGCAAGTTTATACAGTAATTTGCCACGCTGGGAAGCTGTCAATCCAGACCAGCTTGAATCATAAAATGCCTGCTCAGCGGCATCTACAGCACGATTGACCTGATCTGTACGTGCTTCTGGCATTTTTGCCCAGATTTCACCTGTGGCAGGATTGATGCTGTCAAATTGCGCAGCGCCATCCTCAAATTTTCCATTAATATACAGCTGAAATTGTTGCATGACGGCGATCCACTTTTGATTCAGAAAATGCTGGCATGACTTCATTAATCATACGTTCAAGAGAGGCTTTCTTACGTTCAAAACTCATTCCAGTATCAATCCAGAATGAATACTCGTCATAGCCCATCGCTTCATAGGCTTTTAAACGATCAATCACTTCTTGTGCCTGACCAATCACGTTATTTTTACGCATGGCTTCAGGCGTATAAAAAGGATGTGCTGCAATTTCTTCATCAGACAGTGGCGCAATCAAACCTTGGTTAATTTCACGTTCATTTTTAAACCATGCACCGAAATAGTTGTAGAACACATTCATTTCATTGGCAGCAACTTGAGCATCTTCTTCGCTATCTGCCACATAGGTATGGCGTAGCAACATGATTTCAGGGCGTTCAATATCCTGAAACTTTTCACATGCACTGTTGAAATGTCCCATCAATTTTTCGACTTCTTCATCACCGAGATGAAGCGGTGTGACCTGTACATTACAACCATTTTGCACAGCAAATTCATGACTGTTTGGATCGCGTGCTGCTACCCAGATTGGTGGATTCGGCTGCTGTAAAGGTTGAGGTGCAGATGTGGTTTTTGGAAACTGCCAAAACTCACCGTTGTGTTCGTAATCACCTTTCCATAAGTTTTTAATGGCTGGAATCATTTCACGTAAACGCTGACCTGCACTCCATGCATCCATACCTGGCACCATACGCTCATATTCAAATGAGTACGCGCCACGCGCAATCCCGATATCGAGACGGCCGTTACTAATGATATCAGTCATAGCCGCTTCACCAGCTAGCTTGATTGGATGCCAAAATGGTGCAACCACGGTGCCTGTACCCAAACGAACATGTTTAGTTTTATTGGCTAGATCAGCGATATTTAAGAAGGGGTTCGGCGCAATGGTGAAATTCATGGCATGATGCTCACCTGTCCAGATCGCATGCATACCACCACGATCTGCAATCTGACATAGCTCAATCATTTCATCGTAAAGCTGTTTCTGGGTTTGCTGATCCGAGACACGTTCCATATGTACAAATAGTGAAAAACGCATGGTTAAACTCCCTCTTTAACAATTTGACGAACTGTGCCGCTGGTATGATTACCGTAATAAACACCGTAGGTTTTCAGATAATTTTCTTTGCGATAGCGCATTAACATGCTTTGTAAGGCACTATCCGTAAAAGTAAGTTTTTCAAGATCATTTAAATCGACAAACTGACCTTTATGCGCGGTTGGAACAGGGGTATTACATAAAAATGCAATATATTGCTGCTGCGTCGTCACATCATCATAGACAGAATAGATAAAGCTGGGTGATGCCTCTGGTTGATAGGTTGCAAAGATCTTTTCCAAGGCTTTTTCTGCACCGTCTTTTTCGACCATCAAATGCGGCAAGGCCCATTTATGATCGGCTGTCTGTTCGAGCAAGATTTTATTTTCGTGCCCAATCAATGCCATCATCATGACTTTCATGCTTGAAATGACATCTGTAGAGGATTTGGCTGGCGTGAAATAAGCGCCACGATAATAACCAAGACCTGCAAAACCTGCCGAAGTAAAGTTTTCAACCTTACCAATTAAAATCGCGTGATCACCTGCATCAACCACCTGATAGGTTGTACAGTCGAACCAAGCACTGACCCCGTCAATTAATGGATTTTGATATTCACTTTTTGCCCAGACCAATTGAGCAAAGCGATCATCACTTGGACGAGCAAATATGTTGGATACATCTTTTTGTTCTTCGGCCAAAATATTAATGGCAAAGTGTGATGCATCTGCAAAGTTATGATAATTGCTTGATGTCTTGGCAATGCTGACTAAAAGCAAAGCTGGGTCCAAAGACACCGAAGCAAAAGAGTTTGCGGTGAAACCAAGTGGCGTCCCGTCATCTTTACACGTGGTCACGACCGTCACGCCTGTCATAAATGATCCAAAGGCATCACGTAGTTCACGTATTTTATTCACTGCATCCATTTCGCTCATTTCAATACTCCTTCAATCTCTGGAACAAATTAGGGGGTTGTTTCCAACCACGCTTGCATGGCTTGATTGACTTTTTCAGGCGCGGTGAGATTTACCATATGCCGTTCATTTTCAATCACAATTGCAGTGCCATGCTTGGCCTGATGTGCCATTTGTATAGTCATTTCTGCGGTTGAGTTTGGATCATCTGTTCCAGTTAATACCAATGCTGGGCACTCAATGTCTGACCAGCCATCTGCATAGACCAGATCACCTTGTGCAAAAGCACGATAGGCGGTGGTATATCCAGACATATTTACGTTTTCGAGCCATAATTTGACCCGTTCAGATGCGATTTTTTCAATTTCGCTTTGGCCAAACCAACGCTGTAATGGGGTCTCGATATCAAGATGACCCTGTTTTAACGCTTCAGCTCGTTGAATCACAGCTTCCCGAGCCGCATGGGTACGCTTGTAAACTCCATTGAGTACTGCCATACGCTTCACTAAATCTGGTCGGGTCACACTTACACCTGTGGTGATGAGTGATCCCATCGAATGTCCTGCCAGATTGACAGGTCCCAGATTTAACGTATGAATACATTCGATAGCCCAGTCTACAAAATCTTGTAACTGTGCATCGGCTGCAAGTGCAGTACTCTGCCCATGCCCTGGCATATCCAGAGAAATCACATGGTAATGTTTTGAAAAATACTCAATTTGTGGATACCATGCCTCGGCCTGCATACCCACACCGTGAATGAGAACCAGTGGTTCTCCTTCACCTTGCTCAAAATAATGAGCGGTACGATTATTTGACAGCTGCAGGGTTTTTGAGATCATGGCCTAACTCTTCTAAATCTTTATAACGATCACCAATGCGGTGATGCGGGCGACCTGCGGTTGAGGCTGCAATCACAACGACCAGTTCATCTGCAGCTGGCGCATCGGCAATCGCGAATTGAACCGTCAAATAATGTGAACGACGACCTTCATCATTTTTGTCCATCATTGGCACCAAAATCGGTGCATTTGCAGGTCCACGTGTGTTGTTAAATGCCAAGTAAGATTTCGCGCCTACTGCACTACGGTAGGTATTACCAAAATGCAGCGTATGAATGAGTGCAGAAGCATGTTCAAGTTCACCATCAAGTCCCACGACAGCAGATTTACCAAATGCTTCGACTGCTTCACCAGACCCGATTTCATCAATAATCATTTTGGTTAAGTGCTTGCTCAGCTCAGGCGCAATGCGACGGATTTCTGGAGCAAGATCTTCGACATATCCTTGTCCAGCCCATGGGTTTTTAAGCACCGCAGCAGCAGCAACCATTTTCAATGGTGTTGGGGCATCTTTACCACCATCCACATAAATTGTTTCTACATGCAATACTGTTTTTCGAATTAGGCTCACGGATTATCCTCCCTTGTTTTAAACCAATATAGAACACAATATTATGGTATACAATAGTACAGACTACTCAGATACCATTTTTTTTGCTAATATTGATGCTTATAAATGTAACTAAAAATTACACAAATAAATTTTGAGTGAGTATATGACCTTGAATCTAAAAATCGAACAGCCGCCTATTACATTAAGAGAGATGGCATTGACCAATCTGCGCAATGCCATCATTACAGGCTATTTCCCAGCTGGAAAAAGACTGGTTGAACGTGTCCTCTGTGAAGAATTAGGGGTGAGTCGGACGGTGGTACGTGAAGCGATTCGTTATCTGGAAGCAGAAGGATTAGTCGAAACTTTGCCCAATAAAGGCCCGATTGTATCGGTATTAAACTGGCACGTTGCACAGCAAATCTATGATATTCGTTTATTACTTGAACAAAGTGCAGTCGTTGACTGTACTGAAAAACTTGACGAACGAAACAGCCAGAAGCTTCAAAGCCATCTACAAAAATTGCATGACGCGTTTGAAGACGGAAAAATGCAGGATTTACTCAGTGTTTCCAGAGATCTATATCGTTTTATTTTTGAAATCGCCAATCATGACATTGCTTGGGAAGTGGTTGAGCGCCTCAATGGACGAATCAGTCGCTTACGTGCCATGACCATTAATTCACCACATCGTGCGGTATCGGGTTATGAACGCATTTGTACGATTGTTGAAGCGATTTTAAAAAAGGATACCAATGCAGCCAAAGCAGCCGTTGCTGCACATCTACAAGAAGCGTCGACAATCGCCAAGCAAATTCTTGAAAATCAAACACAAGATGATTAAATTTAAGGAGTTATAGATGACAGCTTACTGGATCGCACACGTTACTATCCATGATATGCAGCAATATCAGGAATATATGAAACTTGCCCCTGCGGCTTTTCAAAAATATGGTGCAAAGTTTTTGGCACGCGGAGGTGAATCTGTTTGTGTAGAAGGACAAGCTTATCAGCGTCATGTCATTATTGAATTTCCAGATCTGGCGACTGCACAGCAATGTTATGACTCAGAAGAATATAAACAGGCGCGTTTAGCCCGTGAAGGATGTGCCGATGTGATGATCAGCTTCGTGGAAGGCTTGCCAACAAACTAATATAAAACCCAAATGCCAATCAAAAAAAGGACAAATATATTGGGCAGATATTTGTCCAAAAGCGAGTCAATCGCGTTCATCATTTTAATGGGGAAGTGATGAACGCTTTCAATGACCTTCCCGCGTTACAACAACGTATTGATTCCAGCGATTTTTCCATCAAACTCCTGTATCGCATCTTGTAAGACGCCCCATAAATAAAGTACGGCTGCACGATCACACAAAATATTAAACTTCTGGATACTTGGATCACTGACATTCACGACAATGGCATTAATGCGTCCGACAGAGGTTTGCGCAATTTGTCCCACCTGAAATACGTTAAGTCGCATGTCTACAGCACATAACTTTGCCATGACCTCAGCAATAGGCGCACCTGTTAATTGAATCCATGCATGACTATCTTGGCGTGGGAGTAGATAATTGGCACGCTCATCCATTTGCCACCCCTGCTCTAGATGACTCACTCGCTCACCAAAATCCTGAAGCGATCCAAGTACACAATACTCGGTTAATGACAAGCGCATGACCCAGCATCCATCTTCTTGCTGTATGGCTTGATTGGGTTGCTGCGGTAATTGAAATCCATAACTGCTCAAGTAGGCAGCAGCATCTTGCTCTCTAAAGCCCACACGGGATAGATTGGTCAAATCAATCATTGTGCACTGGCTGATATTTATTGGACTGGAAGGCGTCTGATCATGTAAAAAGCGTTTTCCCAAACCAAAGCTTTGATATGCAACTTGAGATCCACCTATTTCAATGGGACTACGTTCTGCCTGATAGAGTGACTGCATGGTTAAATCTCCTGACGTCGATTTGCTGGATCATAAAATGGCGCTTTCACTACAGTGGCATGCACCATTGCGCCTTTCTCAACACGAATTGGAAATTGCTGTCCAACCTCACTTTGCCCAATTCCGACATAAGCCATTCCAATAATTTTATCGAGCGTAGGTGAGTATTCACATGAGGTGATATTTCCAGAAATATCCTCACCCTCAAGCACAATATGCCCTTCTAAAGGTTTTTCCTGTGATTTATCCAGTACAAATGACACCAATTTACGCTTCAAGGGTTGCTGCTCAAGGATTGCAATCGAACGCTTACCCACAAACCAAGGTTTGTTTCTGGCAACGGCCCAACCTAGATCAACCTCCTGCGGATGAGTCATGCCATCGGTATCCTGACTAATGATGATATGACCTTTTTCCAGACGTAACAGACGCTGACTCTCTACACCAAAAGGTTTGATATCAAATGCCTGACCAGCCTGCATCAGGTGATTCCACATAAACTCGCCATAGCGTGCAGGAAAGTGGATTTCATAACCCAGCTCGCCGACAAATCCAACCCGTAAGATACGCACAGGAATGCCCTGTATACTTCCTTCTCTTACGCCTAAATATGAAAATGCTGCATTTGACAAATCAACATCGTGACACACTTTTTGCATCACGGCGCGTGACTGTGGGCCTGCGATATTTACCGCAGCTAATGCAGTGGTCACATTGGTAATATCCAGATTTAAACGCCACTGGGCATTCCATTTCAGCATTTGTTGGTAAATACGGTCGACACCACTGGTGGTGGCGGTCACATAAAAGTGATGCTCACTCAAGCGTGCGGCAACACCGTCATCAATCACCACACCGTGCTCATTTGACATCACGGCATAGCGAGTTTTTCCCACTGGCAACTTTGTAAAGCCAAAGGTATAGAGTCGATTGATGAATTCGGCGCTATCTGGCCCACGAATTTCAAGCCCGCCCAGTGTAGAAACGTCAATCATGCCCACTTGATTGCGTACATGTTTCACTTCATTTTCAATATGTTGTAATCGATGTGCCGCATCACCATAAAAGGCTGGTCGTTGCCAATTTCCTGCTGGCATCATGGTAGCACCCGCTTCGACATGCTGTGCATGCATTGGGGTTTGGCGATACGGATCAAAACTACGCCCTGCCACATGCGCCAGTTTTTCCACAGTAAATGGAGGTCGGGCTGTGGTCACACCTGTTTCACTCACACTGCGTTGGGTCGATTTTGCCACCAGACGTGCGGTGGGCAATGCCGAATGCCGACCTTGCGATGGCCCCATGCCAACGGTAGAGAAACGCTTTACCAGTTGTACATCGCGGTAACCACTTTTGGTGGCATTCACGATATCTCGAATTTGTAAATCTTCATCAAAATCGACAAACTCTTTGCCTTTAGGATGAGCAAAAATTGGCCAAGGAAAGTTGACTGGATTGTTCTTTAATACAGTATTTGAAGAGGATTGAACATTAAGCGGCTGCCCTAAAGCATGCTGTGCAGCCAGTGTGCCCGTATATTTCGCATGCTCCACCACCTGCTCAATGGCATGTATACCCTCGACTGAACCTGTAACATGTAAACCTTGAGGTAAGCCTGAAAGATGAAACTCAGCTTTTTGATCGTTATAACTCAGCTTTCCACCTGCCTGACAGAGCAGTTGATACACGGGCATATAACCAGAAGACATACACAGTACATCGCAATCCAGCTTTTTGGCGTCTTCAGCCACTTGACCTTCAGAGACGATTTTTCGGATATCAACGCCATGAACGCGATGCATGGTTTTGTCATGCAAAGCTTCAAAGACAGTACTGCCCAGATAGCAGGCCACATTTTTAGCCTTGACTGCACCGTAAGCCTCTTTATTGCTTGGAATTTCACGTAAATCGACCACCGCAACCACGTCTATGCCTGCTTCAAGCATGTCCAGTGCTGCCAAATAACCATCATCATGACCAGTCAAAATGACAACTTTTTGGCCAGGTTTAACTGCATATAATTTAATAAGACGTTGTACTGCGCTGGTTAGAATCACCCCTGGCAAATCGTTATTTCTAAAGATTACGGGTTGATCAAAGCTACCACTGGCCACAATACATTGCTTGGCGCGCACTTTATACATGCGCTTGCCCTGAATCACAGGCAAATAATGGTCGGTAAACCATGCATTACAGACTGCCTGCGTCATGACTTGAATGTTGGCATGTGCAGTGACGGCGTTCACCAGTTGCTCACGTAGCTGATCGGCCACCACTCCTTCAACATCAAAGCGTGCATAATTTAGACTGCCGCCCAACAATTTCTCTTGCTCGACCAAGAGTACCTTGGCGCCTTGTTCGGCAGCAGACAATGCCGCCTGCAAACCTGCTGGCCCGCCGCCGACCACGACCACATCGTGAAACAGATAGGCTTTGTCGTAATATTCTGGTTCAAAATTCAAATCCAGAACACCCAAACCTGCTTTTTTACGAATTAGCGGTTCCCATAGTTTCCACACGCCTTTTGGTTTGTAAAATGCACGGTAGTAAAAGCCGACTGGCATAAATTTAGAAAACTTACCTAGAAAGGCATCAGAATCCTTCAATAACGAGCCTGAAAAGTTTTGTCCAGCGGCACGTAATTGCGGTTGAATCTCTGTGGTATCTGCCAAAACATTGGCTTCTTCTGGAAGCTGAATAAGGGTATTGGCATCTTGTCCAGCCATGGTCAATGGCGCACGTGGACGATGATATTTAAAAGAGCGCGACATGACCCAGCGCTGATTAGCAATTAAGGCACTGGCAATCGTATCGCCTGCAAAGCCTTGATATTTTTGCTGATCAAATTCAAACTCAATCACTTGGGTACGATCAATCATACTGCCATAAGGATGTGGGAGTCGTTGTAAAACTGAATTGCTCATGTGAAAGACTCCTTCACTGGTTCAGATGATGAACTGTTTTTTACGGCAGAAAAGTCAACGCGCTGATCAAAAATTTCCTTAGGATCAAAGGTTCTTATAATTTCATCGGTCACGGTATGTCTTTGTGCAATGAACCAATAACTGCTCGGGGTATGCATCCACCACTCCAAGACCACACCAGCAATATTGTCGGTATTAAATACATAATCTGCCCACTCCAGATCACTACACGTATTCTGATCCGGCATGTCTTTAAACTCACCACCATAGGTAAATTCGCTGATATTTCGTGGCCCATTTAAAGGACAATGCATAATTTTCATTTCATATTCTCCTTAATGGCTCGCCGCAGTTGCGCCCATTTCATTAACTTGTTGAAAACGACTAAAGCGCGACAGCTCAAATGGCTTGATCAAATCTGGCGTACGCCCCGTTGCGACCAGCTCTGCCATGGTTTTGCCGCAAATTGGTGTCGATTTAAAGCCCCAAGTGCCCCAACCTGCATCCAGATAATAGTTGTCATACGGCGATTTCCCCATAATCGGACTATAATCTGGCGTCATATCGGTCATTCCCGCCCATTGACGCATCAGCTTGACATTGGCCATAAACGGAAACATTTCAATCGCATGGGCAAGCAGGCTTTCTTTTAAATCTAAGGTTGAGCGTGTGTTGTACAACGGATACGGGTCTGATCCCCCACCAAACACAATTTCTCCCCGACTGGTTTGCTGCACATAACAATGTAGCGCAGAAGAACTTACCAGCGGATTGATAAATGGCTTAAACGGTTGTGACACCATGGCCTGTAAAGGATAGGTATGAATCGGCGCGCGGATCTTGAGCTTATTCATTAAAATGGAAGATGCGCCCGCAATCGCCTGAACCACACAACCACATTGCACCATACCTCGATTGGTTTTGACTGCTGTGACCTTATTGCCTTGCACCACAAAATCTTGAACTTCGGTGAGCTGATGAATTTCCACACCACGCTTTGCCGCTTCTTTGGCATATCCCCACGCGACGGCGTCATGACGTGCAGTCGCACCATCGATATGCCACAACCCAGCCAATACAGGTAAATGCGCAGGATCCAGATTGAGACATGGCACCAGTTCCTTAATTTGCTTTCGATCAATCATTTCGGTGCGGCCACCGAAATGCTTGTTGACTTCTGCACGCTGGCGAAATGCTCGAACTGTCGAATCTGTATGCGCCAAGGTCAATTGACCACGCTCGGAGTACATAATGTTAAAATCAAATTCATTTGATAGATTTTTAAACATTCGAACCGACTCGGCATAAAACTTCACACCGTCGGAAGTCAGATAATTGGAACGAATCACTGCGGTATTACGTGCCGTATTGCCGCCGCCCAAATATGATTTTTCCAGTACCGCTACATTACTGATGCCATGATATTTCGATAAATAGTAGGCAATCGCCAAACCATGTCCACCTCCACCAATAATCACAACGTCATAATGAGACTTAAGTTCCTTGGGTGGTGGCAAATCCACTTCCACAGGATACTCATCACTTAATCCATACTTCAGCAGACTCAAAGGCATGGTGTATTTCTCCGCGGCGTGTCATAACGCCTTTTCATCATTTATATTTGTGGATGCTGCAAACGTACCGCCTGCAAGGTATTTTTCATCAAATACGCAATGGTCATTGGGCCAACACCACCAGGTACAGGCGTAATCGCACTGACCATTGGCAAGGCATCTTCAAAATCGACATCACCCACCAAGCGTGTTTTTTCATGTGTCATAATTCGATTAATGCCCACATCAATCACTACGGCATCGGCTTTTAAATACGATGCGTTAATCATATTGGCTTTGCCCACAGCCGCCACCACAATGTCAGCCTGTTGACAGACCTGCTCAATGTTTCGGGTCTTGGAATGAACCACTGTAACTGTACAGCTCTCTTTAAGCAGTAATGCCGCCATCGGTTTACCTACAATGTTAGAGCGCCCAATCACGACCGCATGTAAACCACTTAAATCATCACCCAAGCTGTCCTTAAGTAAACGAATACAGCCGGTTGGTGTACATGGTGTCAAAACATCACGTCCTTGACTTAGTCCCCCCACGTTTTCACTGTGAAAACCATCCACATCTTTTTGAGGGTGAATCCGTTCAAGTACGCGGGTTTCATTGATCTGTTTGGGTAAAGGTAACTGCACCAAAATGCCATGTACGCCGCGCTCTGTATTTAGCCGATCAATTTGCGTAAGCAGTTCATCTTCACTCAGGTCAGCATCGAAGCGAAATTCGAGTGAACGAATCCCAACAAATGCCGCTTTTTGAACTTTATTACGCACATACACCTGACTTGCTGGGTCTTCTCCAACCAGTACAACGGCCAGACATGGCTCGATGCCTTGAGCTTTATAACGCTCAACTTCTAGCTTGACTTCCTCAAGTACGCTTTGAGCAATGGCTTTACCATCAATAATTTTGGGACTGTGCTGTTGTAATAAGGCAAGACTCATTTGAACACCACCGTACGATCATCATTCATAAAGACGCGATGCTCTACAAAGTATTTCACTGCTTTAGAAAGTGCGACGGTTTCGGTATCACGTCCCACAGAGACCAAATCATCTGGCATATAGGCATGATCTACACGTTGTACTTCCTGCTCAATAATCGGACCTTCATCTAAATCACTGGTGACAAAGTGTGCGGTCGCACCAATCAGTTTGACACCTCGTTCAAAGGCTTGATGGTAAGGTTTAGCGCCTTTGAACCCTGGCAAAAATGAATGATGAATATTGATTGCGCGTCCAGATAATTGAGTACATAAGTTATTCGATAAGATCTGCATGTAGCGCGCTAAAATCACCAGTTCAGTTTTGGTTTCATCCACGATCTTCAGCAATTCTTGTTCTTGTTGTTGCTTGGTGTCTTTACTTACGGGCAAATAAATGAAGCGAATCCCTTCGCGCTCGGCAATCGCACGTAAATCCAGATGATTCGATACAATGGCAGTAATCTGGAAATCCAGCTCACCTTTATGATGTCGATATAGCAAGTTCAATAAACAGTGATCAAATTTGCTGACCATGATCAGCACTTTCATTGGATTTTTCTTTTCGTAAAAATCTGCCTTCATTGCAAACTTGGCAGTGACATCTGCAAATTTTTCTTTGAGTAACTCTAAATCGCCCTGACCTTCATTGAAACGAAATACAATACGGCTAAAGAAACGTCCTGTAATTTCATCATCATATTGTGCCATCTCGCTAATGTAGCAATCATTTCCAGCAAGACAATTTGACACAGCAGCCACAATACCTGAGGCAGCAGGACAAGAGATTTTTAGAACATACTGATCGACAAGATCGTTAGCCATGATATTTCCTCAATGTACAGATTCAAGACACTTAGCGATGTAGTGAAAGAAATCTAAAGACATCGGTAAGTTTACTGTTAAGAAATTTATTTTCCTTTTGGTAATTTATATAAGAATTTAGTTGCTACGTCTAGTTATTTTGAAAATATTTTTCCTGTCAGGAAACTATTTTTTATTTTATTTATCAATGCTTTATAATTGTTTAGATGTGCCAAAGCACGGGCAATACAGTTGATGTATTACCCGTGCTTAAAACTGGATTAACATAGAACTTCTACTTTATGATACTGTTTAAGCTGTAAAAGTGAGTCGAATGGATTTTCAGAACTACATAAATGATTGAGCTGTTCATGAAATTGATGAATAAAAACGTCATTACAGTTAATAATCCAACCTTTCACTGATGCAGTTTCAACATTTTCCATATACAGTTCACAGGTTCTTTGTCCAATCAAACGTATATTTTTGATTTTAAATATACTGGCTTCGATCATCATCTCTCTCCTACGTGCGTGAATAACACGAATATATTGAGCAAAGATTGTGCCATTTTTAAAAATCATTAAATTTCATAATCTTATAATATTAAAAACCAAAATATTCCTTATAGGAATTTTTTTTGCATCATAAAAATACATTTTAGCAAGATGTTGATAAATTTTGAGGCATCACAAAAATCATACGTCTTTGGATATAATAAACCTTCAAAGTGTCCTATTTATATCGTCTGTTTTGTCATTTTGAACTTATCAAATGAGATGGGCGAAACTCTATCATTACCTTGCTAAAGATTTGTTTTCCTCATTTTTTCGCGCTACTTTAGAGAAGCCTTTAAAAGTGATTAGATTATGTCCATTTTAAAAAAACTCGAAATCAGACATCCTATTTTTGTATCTCCCATGGCAGGAACATCAACACCTGAACTCGCAGCAGAAGTTTCCAATGCAGGTGGATTAGGTGCACTCGGTCTGGGTGCAAGCTCTATCGATAATGCACGCGAACAAATCCTTAAAACACAACAACTGACGGATCAGCCATTTCAGGTCAACTTCTTTTGTCATCAATCTGTTGAATTAAATCAACAAGATGCTCAAACATGGATTAACTATCTTGGCCCAGCATTTTCAAAGTTTAATGCGCAAGTGCCCTCTCATTTAAATTGTATTTATCCCAGTTTTTTAGATCATGATGATTTTTTACAACTGGTATTGGAAACCCGCCCTAAAGCGGTCAGTTTTCATTTTGGGATTCCACATCCCCACCAGATTCAGGCACTAAAGAATGCGAATATTTTAACCATGGTATCGGCAACCAATTTGCCAGAAGCAAAAGCCATTGAACATGCGGGCATTGATATTATTGTTGCTCAAGGCATTGAGGCTGGTGGGCATCGCGGAATTTTCAATCCTAAACTAGATGGTGCAATCAAAACCTCAGATCTGGTTCAGTTGATTTCACATCATTGCGAGTGCCCCGTGGTCGCCGCTGGTGGAATTATGAATGGTCAGCAAGCCAAGCAGTTGTTGAAATTGGGTGCTCAAGCTGTTCAGCTTGGTACGGCTTTCATTCAGTGCAAGAGTTCAAATGCAAGTGCAGCCTATCGTCAGGCACTATTTAATCAGCCACTTACACAAATTACATCGAGTATTTCGGGACGTCCAGCACGTGGAATCATCAATCAGTGGCAAAGCTTATTTGATCATCCTGATCGTCCATGTGTTCCAGCGTATCCCTATACTTATGATATTGCCAAACAGTTGCACCAGATTGCCAGCCAGAATGGTGAACATGGCTTTGGTGCTTTTTGGGCTGGAAGTCATGTAGCACAAATTCGCGAGCTAGAGGCAACTGATCTCATTAATCAATTGCTTTTGGAAATGAGTGCCTAAATTATTTAATCGACAACAAATCGACGTGTTCGGTCTGAACATCGCTCATTAACTGGCCTTGCATCAATAAATGATTGAAATAAGCTTCAACTAGGCGAGCTTGTTCAGCCGTACTTTCCACTTGATACATGTTTTGACGAAACTCATTGCTTGAATGCAGACCTTTGGTGTACCAGGCAATGTGTTTTCGAGCGATTCGACATCCTGAATATTCACCATAAAACCTATATAACTCGGACAAATGTCCCAGTAAAACCTCTTTCACTTCTGCAATATCAGGTGCAGCCAGATGCTCGCCTGTTTTCAAATAATGTGCAATTTCACGAAAAATCCAAGGGCGTCCTTGCGCAGCACGACCAATCATAATGGCGTCAGCACCTGTATAATCCAAAACATATTTGGCTTTTTGCGGACTGTCGATATCCCCATTTGCAATCACAGGAATAGTTAAAATCGATTTCACCTGTTTGATCAAATCATAACGCGCAGTACTTAAATACATGTCTTCACGTGTACGACCATGGAGTGCCAGTGCAGCAATACCAGACTGCTCAGCTTGCTTGGCAACTCTAAGAATATTTTCCTGCCCATTTAAGAAACCTAAACGGGTTTTTAGCGTCACAGGAACATCCACCGCTGCAACTACTGCATCCAGAATACGAGCAACCAAGTCTTCATCTTGTAAAAGTGCAGAACCAGCAAGCTTGTTACAGACTTTTTTGGCAGGACAGCCCATGTTGATATCCACAATCTGGGCGCCATTTGCGACCTGATAGCGTGCAGCTTCAGCGAGTTGCTCTGGGTCAGAACCTGCAATTTGTGCTGAAATCGGTGCGAGTTCTCCATCAAAATTGGCCCGATACAGGCTTTTTTTACTCATTCTTAAAGTCTTATCTGCGGTCATCATTTCACTTACCGCATGCCCTGCACCAAAATATTTACACAGTGTACGGAACGGGCGATCTGTCACTCCCGCCATAGGAGCTACAATTAAATTATTTGACAGTTGATAAGACCCAATATACATATATATTCATACATTTTAAGATCGACATAGTATACTTCATCCGCCTTTTTGACTCATCTTTTTATCAAGGTGTTTTGCTTGCATGAATAATTCATCTATTTCTTGTCGTTTGCTTAAACCTTTCGGTTTATTTGCAATCTGTGTCGCATTCGCTGGGTGTGGTGATACTTCATGGTGGTCAAAAAATGATGATCCAGAATTAAAATCAGAACAGATCCGCAAACTGATCCCCTCACGTGTACATGATCGTCAGTCATGGGCCAATGATATCAACGATATTATGGAAAAGCTGAAAATTCCTAAAACCAAAGACAATGTATGCTCAGTCGTTGCAATTGTTGATCAGGAATCTAATTTTGTAGCCAACCCTGTCGTGGCTGGTTTGGGAGAGAAGGCAGTCAAAGAAGTTAGCACGCGCCTTAACGAAAAATTTGAAGAAAAATTAGGAACGACCATTGGTGGGCAGGTTGCAGGATATTTTGAAGATGTTTTGAAAAATCAACCAACACCCGATGACAACTACATGAGTCAAATGCGTCGGGTCAGAACTGAAAAAGATCTGGATGTACTCTATCGCCAGATATTTGACTATATGGCGAGCCATTATCATGTTAGTGCCTTGACGGGTGCAGCCAAGTTAGTCGGACAAGATATTGCCGAAAAGATGAATCCAATTACCACACTGGGTTCCATGCAGGTCAATATCGTCTACGCCAAAGAAAATAAACGCGTCAAGCTACAAAGCGTCAATAACTTACGTGACGATTTATATACACAATACGGTGGTCTTTACTATGGGATTCATCGTTTAATGTTATATCAGACAAGTTATGATAAGCCAATCTATCGTTTTGCAGATTATAACTCAGGTATGTATTCGAGTCGTAATGCTGCATTACAATCCATGCTAAACAAACTTGGCGATGAGCAATTAACTGAAGATGGTGATTTGCTTCTTTACAACAAAGACGGGTCGATTCAGAGCACCAGAAGTAGTTCTGAAAAAGCCCTGATCAAGATCTTTACGCTTAACAATGTACTCCTAACCCCAAATCAGATTCGGACAGATTTAAAGCAGGAAAAAAGTCAAAGCTTTGAACAAACGCCAACTTATATTGCGATTACCAAACTGTATCAGAAGCAAACTGGAAAAGAAGCACCCTATGCCATGATGCCGCAAGTGATTATTTCTGGCCCTAAACTAAGCCGCGACTACAATACAAATTGGTATGCCTCTCGCGTAAACGGAAGATATCAGACATGCATGCAACGAGCGAAACGAATCAAGCTGTAAATCTGGCTTTATTCGATTTTGATGGAACGTTATGTACTAAGGATAGTTTCACGAGTTTCATTTTTTATACCCTGTCAAAACGGCACATTGTGCGTCAGGGTATTAAAATACTACCCTGGATTCAGGCTTATTATCTTAAGCTTTATCCCGCTCATTCCATGCGCCTAAAGCTATTTGGAAGCATGTTTCGCGGTGCGCCCTCTCAACCGTTTCAAGATCTTGGTAAAGAATACGCACAAACCTTACTCAATAAACTTGATCCCGCACTCTTTTGGCAACTCAAACAGCACCAACAACAAGGAGATAAAGTTGTCATTGTTTCTGCTTCGATTGACCTATATTTGAAACCGTTATGTGATTTACTTGATGTCGATCTGATTTGTACAGTAGTTGAAATTAAGGATCAAAAAATTACGGGGGATTATGCCACCCCTGACTGTAGCTCTGAGCAGAAAAAAATTCGTGTCTCTGAGCGCTACGATTTATCCAGCTATCGTCATGTTTATGCCTATGGCAATAGCCACGAAGATTTAGATATGCTTTCCCTGGCTGATACGTCGTATATGGTCGGTGAAGATCAAAGCTTACCTTTACTTCAAGCTGTAAAAAAGCTCGCCTAAGCGAGCTTTTTACAGGACTTAATCCAATTAATAAATCGCCATATGATTGCGATGAATCATTTCCAGAGAACGTGCTTCACCTAACACTTGATGTACTTTATCTGAAGCCAAACCTTTAATGATCTCAGCCGAACGTGAACTAAAATTCACGCGCCCGACTGCAACACGCTGCCCAGACTGATCAACACATTCGACCACATCGCCACGGTTAAAATGACCTTCAACAGCCTTCACCCCAACTGGCAATAAACTACGATGTCGTTGCTTAATCGCTTCAACTGCACCTGCATCAATCACCAGACGACCCGCAGTTTGAAGATGGGCAGCCAGCCATTGCTGATGCGCTGTAATCCGATCTTTATCAGTGCTAAATAAAGTACCAAGTAACTCACCTGACATCAGGCGTGATAAAACATGATCACTTTCACCACTTGCAATCAAGGTTGGACAACCAGATTTTGCCGCCAGACGTGCAGCACGAACCTTGGTGACCATACCACCACGTCCGAGTACACCGCCGCCACCTGCCATTTCAAACAACGCATCATCCATCGCATTAACAGTAGTGAGTAATTTTGCATTCGGATTACTACGTGGATCTGAATCAAACATCCCTTGCTGATCAGTCAGAATGATCAGCAAATCAGCATGAACCTGACCTGCCACCATCGCAGCGAGTGTATCATTATCACCAAAACGAATTTCATCAGTAGATACTGTATCATTTTCGTTGATAACAGGAATCACTCGCCACTCAATCAAGTTTTGTAAGGCATCACACGAGTTTAAATAACGACGACGATCTGCCAGATCATCATGTGTGAGCAGTACTTGAGCAGTCTGAATCGTATGCTTTTCAAGGACACTCGACCACGTATGAATCAGGCCCATTTGACCAATCGCCGCACAGGCTTGCAAACTGGGTAGATCGGTGGGTCGACTCGTTAGTTTCATACGCACCATCCCTTCTGCTACAGCCCCTGAAGACACCAAAATAATTTCGTGTCCAGCATTGTGTAGATCAGCAATTTGCATTGCCCAATGCGAAATCGCATCCAGATCTAAACCTTGTCCATTGGCTGTCAGTAGAGATGATCCGATTTTAACAACGATACGTTTGCACGCCTTGAGCTGTCGTTGCCCATCGATCACTTCTATCATTTTTTCCTCGAGTTCTACTTAACGAACGTAAATTACTTCCACTTCGTCATCATCATCGTCAAAATCATCATCCTGATCTGCTTCACGCTGTGCTTTACGCATAGCTCGGTATGCTTCTTTTGCTGCGATGGTTTGTTCACGTGTTTCTGCTTCAAGCTGCTCACGGAATGCTTTCACTTTTCGTGCATATTCAGGATCTTCAGCTTCAAGCTCACGCTGTTGTTCAATCTGATCCATGAGGTAATAGACAACCTCTTTGGTTCCTTCAAGCAATAAGCCAGAAGTACGGAACACTGGACCAGTCCACTCAAGCTCAGTCAGAATGTGTTGACACCATTCTTCACGATTTGCTTCATCAATCTGATCAAGCTTGTTCAGTACAAGTACCACTGGAAGTTCTGCAAGTGTTGGAGAGAATTTTTTCAACTCACCTACAATCGCTTTAGCATTATGTACTGGGTCAGAACCATCAATTGGCTGAACATCTACAATGTGCAGCAAAATACGGGTACGTGCCAAGTGCTTAAGGAAACGAATCCCCAGTCCAGCACCTTCTGCTGCACCTTCAATCAGACCAGGAATATCCGCCATGACAAACGAACGATGACGGTCTGCATCTACAACGCCTAAATTTGGAACCATCGTTGTAAACGGATAATCTGCAACTTTTGGTTTTGCTGCGCTGACTGCACGAATGAAGGTCGATTTACCTGCATTCGGCATTCCCAATAGCCCCACATCTGCAAGTACTTTAAGCTCTAAACGAATCTCGCGGAATTCGCCTTTGACACCCGTTGTAAACTTACGTGGAGAACGGTTGGTCGATGATTTAAAGTGCGTATTTCCCAAGCCACCATCACCGCCAGTGGCAACCATGACACGCTGGCCATCTTCAACCAAGTCACCAATAATATCGCCTGACTCTACATCGACAATGGTTGTGCCTACAGGTACTTTAAGTACAACATCTTCGCCACCGCGGCCTGTACAGTTTGCGCCTGCGCCATTTTTACCACGTTCAGCACGGAATTTACGGGTATAACGATAGTCAACCAGCGTCCCAGTGTCATCATCTGCCTGAATATAGACACTGCCGCCACGCCCACCATCTCCACCATCTGGACCACCAAATGGTACAAATTTTTCACGGCGAAAACTGGCCACGCCATTGCCACCGTCGCCAGCCTCTACGGTAATGACTGCTTCATCAACAAAGCGCATTTGCCAATCCTCTAAAATCTCTAAAACCGCCTATTCTGCCATATTTTAATAGATTTCTCGAATAGAAAATCAGACTATTTATCAGTGACTGCTGCAATGCAGCAATCTCACCTGAAAAAACGATACAGTCCATGACTCTATTTCTTTTTAAGGATGAATATTTTTAAGCGGAAGTGTCATCTGCATGTCTAAGTTAGCCTTAGTATTGCGCTCTGTATTGTACATAATGGCATTAAACGTTGCGATTTTACGCAGAGTGATCGGATCATTAATATTTAATGTCGGTTTGAATTGATGTTTAACAGGTAAATGAACACTTTCATCAAAACCGAAATAAACTGGCCCATCAAATATAATTTTGATCGGTAGAACATAAGTTCTTTTTAATTGAAATGGAACATCGAGCTGAACAGGAATATCCAGTTTCAATGGAAATTTAGGCAATAATTTGTTCTGATAGATTAAGTCTGTGGTCGTTTCAAGCGGCATAAGCTCATTGATTTTGATGGTGGTCGAATAATCAATATCGACTTTAACAGGCGTTTCAACTGTAAAGGCCAAATTGGCAAGATACTTGCCTTTCAAAGGTAATGATAATGATCGGTCAATCATAATATCTGTATCTAATTTACCCACAGACTGAGTTTCCAGAAAATTTCCTACATGTATTTTGGTTGGAAGTTCCTCAGGTAAATGAATCTGAGCGTGATGTGCAGATACTAAGAGCGATGCCTGAATATTGAGATACAGCCAGAACAGGATCGCAACCAATAACACAATGCCCAAAAAACTGATCATCAGACGTTTTACAGAACCCAATAACCACATATTGCCACCTACTCTGTTTTAGAGGCTGGTGGCGTTTGTGCCACATTATTTGAAGATGCCTGATCTTTTTGCAGGGTAATACTTGAAAGTGGAATTTTTAATTCGCCCTGTTTAATTTTGATAGGCAAGGTATTTTGTACATCGACCGATGCAGCCAATGCGGTTTTAATTGGCACATTTAAATGCCCTTGAATTGGAATATTGGTTTTTAAGGTGGCATCCAGAGGAATATGCAAATTTTCTTTTAATACAGTTTTAACAGGCGCATCAAATTTAAGATGGACACTCTGATCAAGAGGTACCTGAATATTTAAAGGTACATCCAATTTGATTGGAATGGTTCCTTTTAGTGGCAGAGTAATATCTTTTCCTAATATTTTGACCTGAACTTTGGTGTCAATTGGTAAGTTCTGATCGACTTTCAGTGTTTCTTGTACAGGAATGACCGTCTTAATTGGAACCTGATTATCAAAATACACACGCGGCGTTAACGTCTGGGTAAGCGGAATATTCAGTTCTTCCCGAATTGGAATAGTGGCATTGACACGACCACTGACATCAACATCCAGTGCATCCTGAATTTTTACTTTGGCCTGTAAAGGTTCTTGTAAATCAATACTGACAGCTTGATTTTCAAGCGGTATATAAATATTAAAATGTTTAAATACCCAAATAGCGATCATGACGCCAATCAGGCTTGCAAACACAATAAATGCCAATCCAATGAGCAATTTTTTAACTTGCAACGCGATATCCTTTGCGACTTTTTATTTTACTTTAGCCAGATTATCCATAATTGTTAATGGCGTTTCAGCTTGGGTTTTGTGTCAAATATGAAGGACTATGTACATTTGACAAAAAAGCTCAGTCGAAACTGAGCTTTTAAATCTATTGATTACGTGATTAAGCTGTCATTTGCGTAGGTACTTTTGGATAGCTTACGCCGCACATTTTCTCTGCAATGCGTAGAACCTGACAGCTATAGCCTACTTCATTGTCATACCACACATAAGCGGTCAAATGAGTACCAGAGGCAATCGTTGCCTGTGCATCATATACACCTGCTGTACGCGAACCGATAAAGTCACTTGAAACGACTTCTGTTGAATTGGTATAACCAATCTGACCTTGTAAATTTGAATTGATTGAAATCTGGCGAATGTATTCATTCACTTCGTCGCGATCAACTTCTTTTTCAAGTGTCAAATTCAGAATGGCTAAAGATACGTTTGGTGTAGGTACACGTACCGAATTACCTGTCAATTTACCTTTAAGCGCTGGTAAAGCCTTAGCAACTGCTTTCGCTGCACCCGTTTCTGTAATCACCATGTTCAGTGTTGCAGCACGACCACGACGATCTGCCTTGTGGTAATTATCAATCAGGTTCTGATCATTGGTAAATGAATGAACAGTTTCAACATGACCATTTAAAATTTTATATTTATCATCAATCACTTTGAGTACACCAGTGATTGCGTTTGTTGTACAGCTTGCCGCAGAGATGATTTTGTCTTCATCTAAAATATCAGCTTGGTTTACACCAAATACAACGTTTTTCATGTCACCTTTACCTGGTGCAGTCAACACAACACGTGCAACGCCAGGACATTTAAGATGCTGGCTTAGACCATCAAGATCACGCCATTTACCTGTATTATCAATTAAAAGTGCATTGTCAATACCATAGGCGGTATAGTCAACTTCAGACGGGCTAGAGGCATAAATGACTTTAATAAAGTTACCATTTGCAATGATTGCTTCATTTTCTTCATCAATTGAAATTGTACCGTCAAATGAACCATGAATTGAGTCACGACGTAGTAATGACGCACGTTTTGCCAAATCACCATCTGAGCTTTTACGCACAACAATTGCTTTAAGCCCTAGGCCACGACCCATACCAGACTGGCTAATGATGAGACGTGCCAAGATACGACCAATACGGCCAAAACCATAAAGCACCACATCTTTTGGCTCTTCAGAGCATGCATTGCCTTTAATTGACTCAACAGCTTGAGCAACAAAAGCATCAATATCGCCACCATGCTGTTTGTATTCAACAGCCAATTTACCGATATCTACTTCTGCTGAACCAATGTTATCTACTTTTGCCAATGCTTCAAGAATAGGGAAAGTATTTACCACTGAAAGTTCAACATCCACCACACGTGTGCGGCGATGAGATTTCAGGATCTGAATCACTGAACGGTTGATTAAAGAACGACCATAAACAGAAACAACAATATTCTTTTCGCGATATAACTGACCGATCAAGGCGATCATATGCTCTGCAATTTCTTCGCGATTCTTCCAACGTCCTTGATGGTCTGCATGTAGGGCGATGATGGTTTCTTTGCTCACAGATACGTCCTCTAATTAATGTTATCTAGGCGTGAATTTGAAAACGCGATAATTGTAAATCAAATAGCGCCAAGATTAAATCCAGCACTTAACGATATGCCTATATTTTTTTATATATTTGGTATAAATTTATAAAATGATTGAAAATATTTTTTAGAATTTATTACTAATATTTTTTAAAAAAATCATCCTCTGTTTAAAATTTGACTAAAATAGATAAATATGGTCATTTTTCCATCTTATCCATTATTTTTCATCAATTCGGTTCTGATAGCATTCCAGATTTCGCTCAAGCATTATGGATTTTTGTTTCTGTTGGTATAAATGAATTGCACCCTCAATCACCAATAACAATACCGCAACCCAGATCGGGATATAGGTTAACCACTCTTGAGACGAGATTTTTTCTCCCAGCATTAGAGACACTAACGCCAGTAAAATAGGTTCCAAATAGCTCAAAAGACCAAAAAGCACCATGGGTAAAAAACGGCTTGCCAGAATATAGCTTCCCAACCCCAGCGCACTTAAAAAACCAAGACCAGCCAGAATCCAGACCAAGCAAGAAAGCGGCCATGGTTGGGAAATATCGGTTGGCATGAATACAAAATAAAAAGCGATTGGGAGAATAATCACAATGTCCCACCAAAACCCACCTAAATGATCTGTTTTCATTTTTTTGCGTAAAAAGAAATAAGCCGAGTACCCTACTGCAACCAGTGCGGTCTCCCAAGCGATTGTGCCCTGCTGCCAAATTTCATGCGCTACACCTAATATCGCCAAGAGCACTGCGATTTGTTGAAATCGAGATAGTTTCTCTTTATAAAACAGACTGCCTATCAGCACTAAAACCAGAGGCAATAAAAAATATCCTAATGATACCTCTAAGCCACGGCCATTCATGGGTGCCCACAAAAACAACCAGAGTTGCAAAGACACCAGTACAGATGACACGATTAAAAGCCAAATAAACCACGGATTTTTTTTGATTTGAGTTAAGACCTGTTTGATGTAATGTAAATCGCCAATCATCCACATTAACAGCGTTAAAAAAGGCAGGGTTGAAATCATACGCCAGCCAAATGTTTGTTCGGAGCCAAAGCCTGTTAGTAGTTGCGTATAAAAGTAAAGTACCCCAAAGGTGACTGATGCCAAAACCGATAAACACACGCCCTGAAACATCTAGCCCCCAGTTGACCAAATAATAAAAAAACAACCTGTACCATACTGAATTTAAGACCTCAGTTAAAGAAAAACCATGCAAAGCATGGTTTTTCTTGTTTACCAAAATTCGTTATTCCGAAGTATGTTCTGCTCGGATTAAATCTTTAAGATCATATCCAAGTGATTTGGCATAACTCAGGTATTCATTCATCACCTCTTCAGAAGGTTGAGGCGTTCTGGATAAAATCCACAAGTATTTTCTAGAAGGCTCACCAACCAGCACGGTTTGATAGTGCTCATCGAGCTTTAAAATCCAGTAATCGCCGCGCGCAACAGGTACCCAACGTACCACTTCAGGTAAGAAGCTGACTTTAAGTTTTGAATTGTAAGGCGGATTAACAACAAAGGCTTCACCCAGTGACTGATGCTGCTGACCATCTTTCCCAACACACTGGTTATCTACCACAATATTGCCATTTTCGTTCAAGGTGTATGTGGCGGTAATATTTTTTGCACATTTATTTTCAAAGTAAAGTGGTTTACGCGCAATCTCGTACCAAACCCCCAGATACTTATCCAGTTCAACACGCTCAACTGTTGGAAGCGGTTTATTTTGTGCATAGGCAACAGTTGCAACAGCCAAACCTGTTAAGGCAGCTCCACCCAATATAATTTTTGCTAAACGCCAACTCCCTTTCGGGACATTTTTATATAATGGCATTATAATTTCCTCAGAATTTATATACTGACCATATCTTATAAAGATCTAGTTGCTACATTAGCTTGTTTTTTATGCAGATAATGTAGAAATATGTAGCACTTAACGTTATTTCTACATCATGAGCAGATTAATGCAGCATTTGTGCTTTCAGGCGTAAAATTTCATCACGTAATCGCGCAGCTTGCTCAAACTGTAATTCTTTAGATGCTTTTAGCATTTCCTTCTCAAGTTTGCTCATATGTTTTGCAAACAACTTAGGATCAGCCAAAATATGGCGCTCATCTGCACTTAGTGCTCGCGCCTGTTCCGAAATCTTGCCTTCAATGTCATCGTCGTTAAAGACTTCGCCAGTGTCAATTTCTTTTACTTTTTGACGTACAGCACTGCGTGGGGTAATGCCGTGAATTTTATTAAATTCGATTTGTTTTTCACGACGTCGTTCAGTTTCATCAATCGCTTTTTGCATAGAGTCTGTCATTCGGTCTGCATACAAAATTGCCTTGCCTTTAATATTACGCGCAGCACGACCAATGGTCTGAATTAAAGACCGCTCCGAACGCAAGAATCCTTCCTTATCTGCATCCAAAATGGCGACCAGTGACACTTCTGGCATATCCAGACCTTCACGTAGCAAATTAATGCCAACCAATACGTCATAAACACCAGTGCGTAGTTCATGAATAATTTTAACGCGCTCGACCGTGTCAATATCTGAGTGTAGATAAGCCACCTTAACGCCATATTCTTTCAAATATGAAGTCAGATCTTCTGCCATTCGCTTTGTTAGCGTGGTAATCAATACGCGTTCGTCCATTTCTTTACGAATATTGATTTCAGACAGCACATCATCCACTTGGGTCAAGACGGGTCGAATCTCGATTTCAGGGTCAATCAATCCAGTTGGTCGAACCACTTGCTCTACGATTTGATCTGATTTTTCAAGCTCATATTTTGCTGGTGTCGCACTCACAAATACCGTGGTTGGAACAATTCGTTCCCATTCTTCGAATTTCATTGGTCGGTTATCAAGTGCGCTGGGTAAACGAAAGCCGTAATTCACCAGATTTTCTTTACGGGAACGGTCACCTTTATACATTGCACCAATTTGCGGTACGGTCACATGAGATTCATCAATAATGAGCAATGCATCTTCTGGAATATAATCAAATAATGTCGGCGGTGCTGCGCCAGGGCTTCGGCCAGATAAATGACGGGAGTAGTTTTCGATACCGTTGGTATAGCCAAGCTGTTGCATCATTTCCAGATCATAACGTGTACGCTGCTCTATTCGCTGCGCCTCAAGCAATTTGTCATGCTCTCGGAAAAATTTAAGCTGATCCTGCAACTCATCCTTAATGGTTTCAATTGCTCTGGAAAGATTATCTTTGGGCGTCACATAATGACTTTTTGGATAAATCGTGACACGCGGTACTTTACGTTGCATCTTTCCAGTCAGAGGATCAAACCAGCGAATTGAATCGACCTCATCGTCAAACAGTTCAATCCGAATGGCAAATTGATCAGATTCGGCAGGAAATACATCCAGTATTTCGCCACGAATTCGGTAAGTACCGCGTAAAAATTCAAGTTCATTACGCGTATATTGCATTTCGACCAAACGGCGAATCAAATCATCACGATTTATACGATCACCCTCCACTACATGCAGTAACATTTTCATGTAGGCTTCTGGATCACCCAAACCATAAATGGCCGAAACCGATGCCACAATAATGGCATCACGGCGCTCAAGTAAGGCACGTGTTGCAGAAAGTCGCATTTGATCGATATGATCGTTGATGGCAGCATCTTTTTCGATAAAAGTATCTGAAGATGGTACATAGGCTTCAGGCTGGTAATAATCGTAATAGCTGACAAAGTATTCCACTGCATTATTTGGAAAAAATGCCTTGAACTCGCCATAGAGCTGTGCAGCCAGAGTTTTGTTGTGTGCCATGACAATGGTCGGACGCTGAGTCTGTGCGATAACATTGGCCATGGTATAGGTCTTACCCGAACCTGTAACGCCCAGCAAAAGCTGATTACGATTGCCCTGCTCAATTCCGCTGACCAACTTTTTAATTGCCTGTGGCTGATCACCAGCAGGTTGGTAGTTTGTGACTAAATCAAAAGGTTGGTTGTCGTTCACACGCACTCTCTATGATTAAAAAATTAAATTGGATTTATAACATTAATCTGGTCAAATTCTGATTTTTCAAGGCTTAGCCATCGCATTCAATATGCAATAACACTGCCATCCCAATGTAGTAATTTACCATGCTGTGCTGAAGATAAACGTTGCATAATCGAAATCAAACGTATTGCCGTTTGCTGAGGCGTGTAAAGCCGATCAGACACAATATGAGACTGAAAAGGTTTAGACAACTCAGAATCCGTGGTACCAGGATGTACACTTGCCACCAGAATATCAGATGATTTTCTCGCCCACTCAATGCTCAAGTTTTTAATAAACATATTCAACGCAGCTTTACTCATTCGATAACTGTACCAACCACCCAAGGCATTATCATCAAGACTTCCAACTTTTGCAGAAAGCGATATCCATTTTAAAGCATGCTTTCTGGTCAAGATTGGATCAAGCGCCTGAGCCAAGTGAATATGACTTAAAAGATTTGCCCTCAAAGACTGGAATATCCACTCATCATTTATCTGGCTTAAACGCTTCTCTGGCATATGATCTTGATCATGTAGTTGTCCAGCACAACAAAAAACCTGTGAAGGTTGAATCTCCTGTAAAAATTCTCGTACACGCGCGATATCAGCAGGATTAGACAAATCCGCCTGTAAATTCGAGCTTCCTGTATTCCGACGGCTAATTGTGTAAACGGCATCTAAAGACTCGCGTTTCAATTGCTGATAAAGCGCTTGTCCTATTCCTATTGATGCACCTGCAATAACAATGCTCATAAATCTCTCTTGTTCTTGTATTCATAAATTTTGGGTACATTTTAGATGAATCGATGTGAAATTTATGTCACTCATCAAAATGGCTGAATTCTCATCTATTGCAATATTTCAAAATGAACAAACAAAAATAAAATTTATAAGATAGAACCCAAATCTTTTTACTTGACCCTATCTCAAATCAGTTGCAACATGAAAATAAGATCAATAACAATGTATTTCCTATGACTTACCAATACCATGATGAAAGCATCGTAACTGAACTTCCAGAAGACACTGTTTTTGTGTTTGGGAGTAACATGGCAGGACAGCATACACATGGCGCAGCACGGGTTGCCTATCAGCATTTTGGTGCAGTCACAGGTGTTGGTCGAGGTTGGGCTGGACAAAGTTTTGCCATTCCAACTTTAAATGAACACGAGCAACAGATGCCGTTATCACAGATTGAACATTATATTGACGATTTTAAAATCTATGCGGCCAATCATGTAAAAATGAAATACTTCCTCACCGCTTTGGGTTGTGGTATCGCAGGTTATAAAGTGTCCGAGATTGCACCTTTATTTAAAGGCATCCAAAACAATGTGATTTTCCCCGAATCATTTAAACCCTATATTGATGAAAATGCGATTTCACAATTTCCTAATTTGACTGCGCATATGGTTAGAGCATTTATTAATGATGATGTCATTTTCTATTTCGATCATGGCAGTGAATCCTTTGAACAAGCGCTCGATAAAACTGATCTGGATCCTGCTGAAAAAGCAATTGCCTTAATTGTGTTGAATGAAGATTTATATCCACGAGACCGTTATGGCCGTGGGCGAGAATACGAACTTCAGGATATTCTGGGTAAGCTGAATGGCAAGATTTTTAATTTTCATGGTAATACCGAAGGTGCCATGACTTTTGTGAGTGTCATTGTTGCCCTGATGGAACTTTATGATTTTGATGAACAAGATTTCATTAAACTCTGGCGCGACGAGATTGAAATCCAACATCCTGTTCGACGGATCTAATCTTTGAGTCAGAGGAGAAAAAAATAAAGAATAGTGTTGTAATTTATTACACAATATTATTCTTAGTCACTAATCTTCATCTGGCTATTTTAAAGCCAAAAGCTTCACTTTATACTGCCTAGCATTCATGCTTAAAGATATAAACTCAATGCAAAATTTGGATGCCTCTATTTTTGATCTTGCTCCTATCCCTATGTGGCTTGAGGATTATAGCCAGATCAAAATCCAGTTTGATCTATGGCGATCACAAGGTGTTGTAGATTTAAAGGCTTTTTTAAGTGAAGATTTGGAACGGGTAAGATCATGCGCCCATAAAATTAAAGTAATAAAAATCAATCAAAAAACGCTTGATCTGTTTGAAGCATCTTCTCAGCAAGAACTATGTTCACAGCTTCATCAGATTTTTCAGCAAGATATGCTACACTCGCATTTATATGAACTGGTCGATTTATGGGATGGAAAAACTCAATTTTCGAGTCAGGCGGTCAATTATACCCTTTCAGGAAAACGGCTGGACATTCAATTACATGGTCAGATTTTACCAGGCTATGAAAATTGTCTCTCAAGGGTTTTACTCACCACAGAAGATGTGACCAACTATCAAAATGCGCTTCGACTTGAAGAAAAAAATCGGCGTTTGGCAGAATCACGCTTTAACTACTCGCCTACATCGCTTTGGGTCGAAGATTTTACTCGGGTAAAAATGCGTCTTGATCAGTTACGTGATATTGGTATTGATGATTTCAGAACCTTTCTGGACGTTCATCCAGAATTTGTCAACCAATGCGTCGAAGATATTCTTATTCTGGATGTCAATCAGGCCACGCTTGATCTCTTTCAAGCACCAGATAAAGCCACACTACTTAAAAACACTCACAAGATCTTCGCCAAGGAAATGGCATCAACATTTAGAGAACAATTAATAGAACTATGGAAAGGTAATATCCATCATCAGCGTGAAGCCATCAATTATGCACTCGATGGAAGTATCCGTAATGTTTTACTTCAATTTACCGTCTTTCCAGGTTATGAACACAACTGGAGTGTGGTGCAGGTGGCGCTTACAGATATTACAGCGCGCAAGAAAGCTGAAAATTATCTGGAATATCTTGGCAAACATGATGTGCTGACCAAACTACACAACCGTTCTTTCTACACAGAAGAGATTAACCGCCTGGAACGAAGTATTGTACGTCCTGTTTCGTGTATCTTTTTGGATATGAATGGGCTAAAAGACGTCAATGATCATCTTGGGCATGATGCAGGCGATGATTTATTGCGCCGTGTTGGTCATATCTTGACTCAAGCCATTCAGCAAACCTCTTATACCGCTTCACGTATTGGGGGAGATGAATTTGTGATTCTCATGCCTGGTACCGAAGAAACTGCAGTAATGCAGATCTTACAAACCATTTATGAGTTGCTTAATATCGATAACCAATTTTACTCAAGCCAACCCATTAGTATTGCAATTGGATATGCGACCACTCAGCACAACGAAAGTATAGAAGATATGCTAAAGCGTGCCGATCAAGACATGTATAAAAAGAAAAGGGACTATCATATCCAGTAAACCAATATGCTATAGCATTTGCCTTAAAAACAAATGTTGTAGCACACTATAAACAAACGATTATTCTTAACCTGCTTTAAAACATCGATTTGATTTGGATCACATACAATTTGCAGTAACGGCGTACAATCTAACAATTAGTAAAAGCATGTTTTTTGGACTTTTAAACGAAGAAACAACCTACATACGACAAAAGCTTTATTGTTATATTATATCACTCTAGCATGGAATATCTTCAAGAATATTTCCCAATAAAAAACTCCATACGCAATGCGCTGGAGTTTTTAAATTGACAGATTGTGATTAACAATCGATCTATTTATTTAACGCTTACCCATTGAACGACGTGTACCACGTGGTGGCATCCATGTACGATCTGCATATTGCTCTGGCTTAGGACGGACTTGGTTATGCACTGCATCCTCTCCGTCTTGCTCATCTGCTTTAGGCATTGGGAATGGTAATTTTACCAAAGCTTTTTTGGCTGTTGGCTTCGCTTCACTCATGTTTGTTACTCAAGTTTTCTTGATATTTTTCTATTTTAAATGATTTTGCGACTTGATGCTTTTAAAAATCTTAAAAGGTGGGCTTAGATATGTAATTTGATTCAAATGAAACGAGATTTTTTGATTTTTGTTTTGATAATGAGACACCAGTAACTCATTTTGGGCTAAGATAGTGTGCTTTTATTTTTTAATCCCATAAGAAGGAATATTGCCGTGGACGTACGTCTGTCTGATCGTGTGAATGCCATCAAACCGTCCCCAACTCTTGCTGTTACCAATAAAGCGGCTGAGCTTAAAGCTGCGGGTAAAAATGTGATTGGTTTGGGCGCAGGTGAACCAGATTTTGATACCCCGCAACACATCAAAGATGCTGCTATTGAAGCCATTAATAATGGTTTTACCAAATACACAGCAGTTGATGGTACGCCAGGCCTGAAAAAAGCAATTATTGCAAAATTTAAACGTGATAATAATCTTGACTACCAAGCAAACCAGATTCTGGTTTCATGTGGTGGTAAGCAATCATTCTTTAACCTTGCATTAGCATTGTTAAATAAAGGTGATGAAGTCATTATTCCTGCACCTTACTGGGTCAGCTATCCAGATATGGTAATTATTGCGGAAGGCACCCCTGTTATTGTGAAATGTGGTGAAGATCAACGTTTTAAAATCACGCCAGAACAGCTTGAAGCAGCAATCACTCCAAACACGCGCTTATTGGTATTAAACAGCCCTTCAAACCCGACAGGTATGATTTACACCAAAGCTGAGCTTGAAGCATTGGCTGACGTTTTGCGTAAGCACCCACAAGTATATATCGCATCTGACGACATGTATGAACCAATCCGCTGGGAAGATGAGTTCTACAACATTGCCACTGTTGCACCAGATCTTTACGATCGTACACTGGTATTAAATGGCGTATCTAAAGCCTATGCGATGACAGGATGGCGTATTGGTTATGCAGCAGGTCCTGCAAAAATCATTGGTGCCATGAAAAAAATCCAGTCTCAATCGACATCTAATCCAACGTCAATTTCACAAGTGGCTGCTGAAGCTGCATTGAATGGCCCACAAGATGTTCTTGAGCCAATGATTGAAGCATTTAAACGTCGTCATGACCTCGTAGTAAACGGTTTAAATGAAATTCATGGTATTTCTTGCTTACCAGCAGACGGCGCATTTTATGCTTATGCCAATATCCGCCCTCTCATTCGTGCGAAAGGTTTGAAATCTTGCACAGAATTTTCTGAATGGTTACTCGAAGAAACAGGCGTAGCCGTAGTACCAGGTGATGCATTTGGTTTGGGTGGCTTTATGCGTATTTCGTATGCAACAGCAGATGACGTTTTAGTCGATGCGCTAGCACGTATCAAAAAAGCGGCAGACTCAATTGAAGGTATTGATGCTGCAATTGCTTCCATCGAAGCTGAAAAGAATGCTTAATCGTATCTAAATAAAAAAACCTATCTTCGGATAGGTTTTTTTATTTCATATTTTGTTCAAACTATTCTGTACGACTCAATTTTGTATGGCACACAGGTATATAACACCTTAGCTATAGCGTTTTGGACGAGACAAACTCAAATAATGACAATAATAGGGAAAGGTATGATCAATCGAAATCTGTTTGATCTGCTGTTCTTCGGTACTCCACGCATAAGCATGTGCCGAAGAAAAAAGCCCTGGACGTTCTATACTGAATAGGAAAAGTGAATTGTGCCAACTTTCAGAAGCACGCTCCCATAAATGATCTTTGGCATCATGTAATGTCTTAACTTGATGTTCGGTCCATTTATCGCCAAACCATAGCTGCAATAAATCACCTAAATAAATTTTTTCTTCACTGAATACAGAAAAATGAATATGTGCATCAGATACACATTGGTAGTATTGATCAGGATCCTGGATAATATTCAGGTAATTTTTTTGATAAAAGGCAAATTGAGAAAAAATATGTTCGATTTGAAGATTTGGCATAGAGATCGCCCTCCGGTTTAGCCATTTAAGTGCTGGCAAGTTGGTTAAATCCACACTGTTCAGATGACCATCTGAACGTTCTTTTGAATAAAACATATCAGTGATTTTCGTGCTGTGCAAGCGGTATTCATATTTTGAGCCGTTTTGCTCAAATAAAAAGCATACACACCTTAAATGAAGCAAAGATGACAAATTTGGCTTGACCACAATTAAAATCCCCTTATAATCGCATTCAGATTCTCCCATAGCTCAGTCGGTAGAGCGACGGACTGTTAATCCGCAGGTCCCTGGTTCGAGCCCAGGTGGGAGAGCCAAATTCAAAGAAGCCCGCAGCATTAAAGCGGGCTTTTTTTTGCTTATTTAAATTAAACACATAAAAAATCCCTGCAAACATGCAGAGATTTTAATCAAACTAAATAGTTAAGCCGCCTTAAATGGAGGCACGCCACTATGAAAACGAAAAACATCATCAGGCGTTGAAATTAGATTATTTTCTACTTCACGAATACGCTGAATACGCTGCTCGATATCTTCTTCTGGATTTTTCATTTTTGCGGTTTTGGCAACTTCAAGTGCCAAGGCCAAATAGTCTTCAAAATGCCGTGATTCAGACTTGAGCAAGTAACGATAGTAACGTCCGAGTTCTTCATCAACCAAAGGTGCTAATGCATGAAAACGTTCACATGAGCGTGCTTCTACAAATGCACCCACCACCAACACATCAATCAAAGCTTCTGGTTCATAGGTTCGAATTTCTTTACGTAGCTCGCCTGCATAACGACCAGCACTTACCGCTTTCCATGCTTGTCCACGCTTATTCATAAACTCAAGCACTTGCTCGTAATGCAACATTTCTTCGCGTACAAGCTGAGCCAGCTTCACCTGCAAGTCGGTAAAAAAACTATAACGGAACATCAGGTTCATGGCTGTACCTGCTGCCTTCTTTTCGCAATTGGCATGATCCTGCATTAATAGCTCAAGATTATTCACCGCTTCATCTAACCATGCTTGAGGTGTTTCACAACCCAAAAATGCGATTACAGGTTGCATCAATTCATCATAGTTCGGATTCGACATCTTCAATCTCTTATCGTGCTGCCTGAATCGCAGCTTTCATATGCTGTACAGCTTGCGCCAATCCAACAAACACACTATCCGCAATAATTGAATGACCAATATTCAGCTCATGAATTTGCGGAATCGCTGCAATTGGCGTGATATTATCAAGGTTCAGACCATGCCCTGCATTAACCACCAATCCTTTGCTGGCTGCATACTCAACCCCTTCAATGATACGTTGCAACTCTGCCTGTTGCTGCTCTTCAGTTTCAGCATCTGCATATGCACCCGTATGTAACTCAATGGTTGGCGCACCACATGCAATCGCAGCATCAATTTGCGCAAGATCAGCATCAATAAATAGGGAAACATCACATCCCACTGCCGCTAACGTTTGAGTTGCCGCTTTGACTTTTTCAAACTGGCCGACTACATCCAGACCACCTTCTGTGGTGACTTCCTGACGACGCTCAGGTACAAAGCAGACGTGCTGTGGCTGAATTTCTTTGGCAAAGGCAATCATCTCATCAGTCACTGCCAGTTCTAGATTCATGCGTGTTTTAAGCAATGGACGCATACGACGCACATCATCATCCTGAATGTGACGACGGTCTTCACGTAGATGCAAAGTAATTCCTTCAGCACCTGCCTGCTCACATACCAAAGCAGCACTCACTGGATCTGGATAACGTGTTCCTCTCGCCTGTCTCAAGGTCGCTACATGATCAATATTGACACCAAGCAATGCAGCCATAAAAAAATCCTATTTACGAATGAGATTGAGTATTTTGAATCCAAAGTTGGCGACTCTTTAAAGGTCGATCACCCAACAAAGATGTAATCATTTGACGGTATAGTTTACCCAATAATTGTAATTGTTCCGTAGAAAATTCTTGTCCTGCCTGATAATTTTGCATGCAGCAAATCAATTGTCCTGACACAGTCAAATGGCTCTGCTGTGAAACAGGTAAGAAACCTTCTGTCGGTTGAAATTGATATGACGCTAATGGGTTAATTTGATTCTGATTACAATCTATTTCAAAATCGATGGCATATCCTAGTTCTTGTAAGAGTACGTGTTCAAATTGTCTTAAAATTTGCTTTAAAAAAATGGCTGGTTGTTGATGTTGGTTAAGCAACTGAAGCTGTTGCAAAATGATCTGATATTGCTGAAAAGTCTGGGGCATTGCCTCTTCAAGCGGGCACAAACGCAGCAGCACTTCATTTAAATAAAAACCAGCAAAAAAAGCATCACCATGAAAAAATACTGGATAATTCATAATCTCCAGCTTGGTAAAGTTTTTAAGCTCACCTTTGCCTGTAGCCTGTAAGGTAATAGGTTGATATTGCGGTGGAGGTATTTGCCTCAAAATCCCGTCGATACGACCATATTCTTCGGTAAACAAATGAACAATATGGCTTTTTTCTCGATATCGACGATGATGAATCAAATAGCCATGCAGAACTTCATTTCGCATAAAAAAGACGATTAATCCTTTTTGTTCTGATCTTTTGCATCGTCATCATCTCCATCAGGAATAACTGCACCAACTACCGCAGCAGTTCCTTTTACAACACCTTTAGTGGTTTTGTAAGCGACCTTGACTGGAACAGTCACGATTTTGGTAATACATCCTTGTAAGAGTAAAACACAACCAAGTATTGCAATACAACGAATCATGACTGTCATCTTGTGTTCTCTTTAAATGTCGCTATAACCAAGACTCTTAAGCGCACGCTCATCGTCAGACCAACCACCTTTGACTTTCACCCAAAGCGTGAGCATGATCTTTTGTTCAAACATTTTTTCCATGTCTGTACGCGCTTCCATTCCAATCCGCTTCAATTTCGCGCCCTTTTCACCAATCACAATGGCCTTCTGACCTGCACGTTCAACAAAAATCGTCGCATCAATATAAGTACAGGCAGGTTTTAAGCGCCCTGTCTTTTCACTGACGGTCGGTTCTTCTGTCTTAAATGATTCAATTTGTACTGTCAAATCATAAGGGAGTTCTTCACCAAGCTGTCGCATGATTTTTTCACGAATAATTTCGCTGGCAAGAAAACGCTCTGAACGATCTGTAATTTGATCAAGTGAATATAATGGTGGCTGAAATGGCAAATATTTTTCTACAGTATCGCGCAATTGATCAAGATTGGCACCGCGCAAGGCCGAAACTGGAATAATTTCTGCAAAATTCATGAGCTTGGTACGCTCTTGAATGAGAGGTAACAAGCTCTTTTTATCTTCAAGCGTATCGACTTTATTAATCACAAGAATCACTGGCATTTCTGCATTTTTCAGTTTTTCTAGTACCAAATCATCATTCTGTGTCCACTTATGAATATCGACCACAAATAACACTAGATTGACGTCACGAAGTGCAGAATGTGCAGCACGATTCATCATTTTGTTGATCGCACGCACTTCTTTTTTGTGCATCCCTGGCGTATCTACATATACTGCCTGAGACTTTTCACGAGAATCAATACCTACAATCTTGTGACGTGTCGTTTGCGGCTTACGTGAAGTAATGGATAGTTTTTGTCCAAGCAAGTGGTTCATCAATGTAGACTTTCCAACATTTGGACGTCCGACAATAGCGACAAAACCACTTCTGAAGTCGGAAGGAATTTCCGTTCCGGCAGCGCTAAAAAATTGATCAATCATATTTGGTGATTGAGTTTCGTCATTGTTCTCATGAGAATCTGGATTGACTTGATCAGAATGCATCGACATGCAACTTACTGCTCCAATAACTTTAAAATTTCCGCCGCTGCTGTTTGCTCTGCAAAACGACGACTTGAGCCCTCACCCATCACACGTGGTAATCCTTCAACTAAGCATACCACTTTAAAGTGCTGGTTTGGTGCATCACCTTGAATATCTACAACCTCGTAAACAGGGAGAGGTTTTTTACGTGCTTGTAAATACTCTTGTAAGCGTGATTTTGGATCTTTTAACTGATCCGTTGGTTCAATATGATCTAAATATGGTATATACCATTTTAGTACAATATTTTTTAATAAATTCAAATCATTACTATCGACATAAATCGCACCAATAATCGCTTCGACCGTATCGGCAAGAATCGACTCACGATGATGTCCCCCTGATTTTAATTCACCCGTGCTTAATATTAAACAGCGACTAAGTTTCAAATCATTTGCAATCTTACCAAGTGCCTCCTGACGAACGAGAGTCGCTCTCATACGCGTCAAACGGCCTTCATTTTCATGCGGATAGGCTTGATAGAGATAATTGGCAATAATCATCCCCAACAATGAATCGCCCAGAAACTCTAGGCGCTCATAATTGTATTTATGGCTAACAGACCGGTGAGTCAACGCGAGTTGAAGTAGTTCCAACTGCTTAAACTCATAACCGATCCGACTCTGTAATCGAGGATCACTGAGCTTGGACTGAGTTTTGATCAAAACTTTTCTCAAACTTTAACACTAAATCAATATTCAGCAAGAAAGACTTCCTCACTTCATACTGTTTTACGATATGTAAACCACCTTTGTTAATGGTAACTTTCGCAATTTCCCTAAAATTCAAATCACGAATGTTATTCATATCAAGGCGTTGATTCATTTGCGAATCAAACTTTTCAACCGTAGTATTGCCAGAGCTTTCTTGCAAAAGCTCTTCAATCTGATTGTTGATGATTCGATCATCCAAATAGGCAGGCGCAAGTGCAATGGCTGCTTTTACAACCAAAGCAAATACAATAACCCCAAAAAAAATTCCTAAATACGAAGCACCCCGCTGAGACTTCCGCATTTGTTATTTTCCTGATTTTTAGTTTTAGTCAATTGTACCATTTCGGTTAAAAGATGGAATCTTAAAGCCTGGCTCTTTATGCATCCAGATATAGAATGCACGACCAGTCAGATTTTCTTCAGGTACAAATCCCCAGAAACGACTGTCCGCACTCTGATCGCGATTATCACCCATCGCAAAATAATGTCCTTTTGGTACAGTCACTTCCCAATACAAACCATCTTCAGTTGAATACTTACCATTGTCAATATAATTAATAAAAGGTGCCTGACGCGCAATATTGACGCCTTCTAGTTCACGCATGGTAAAAGTATGCTTGCCAATGGTTTCTTTGTGATAAATCGAGGTTGGAGTATCTTGAATATCTTTAGGACGGCTAAACTGCGTCGGCACTTTAGCAACTTTTTGTCCATTAATACTTAATTGACCGTGATCATACACAATATGATCTCCAGGTAAACCAATAACACGCTTGATGTAACTAATGGTCGGTTGTGGCGGATAACGGAAAACAATTACATCACCACGTTCTGGCTCACCCACATCAATCACTTTTTTGTTGATGATCGGCAAACGCACACCATAATCGTATTTGTTAACCAGAATAAAATCACCAGTTTCTAGTGTTGGCACCATCGAATCCGAAGGAATATTAAACGGCTCGATAATAAACGAACGAAGTACCAATACCACAGCCAAAACAGGCCAGAAGTCATACGCCCAAGTAATGATAAAGTTTTCGTTGTCTCGTCCTTTTGTGGCGCGTTGTTTTAAAACCAGCTTATCCAAAAGCCACACAATAAAAAACAGTAGCGTGACTGGAACGAGAATCAAATTAAAATCAAAATCCATGGGCGAATCCTAAACGGGTTATCTCTCTACTTTAAGTACAGCTAAGAAGGCTTCTTGCGGGATTTCAACACTTCCCACCTGTTTCATACGCTTCTTACCTTCTTTTTGTTTCGCAAGCAATTTCTTCTTACGAGAAACGTCACCACCATAACATTTCGCCAATACGTTTTTACGCATTGCTTTCACTGTAGAGCGCGCAATCACTTGTGCACCAATTGCAGCCTGAATCGCAACATCAAACATTTGACGTGGAATCAGATCTTTCATCTTTTCAACCAGTGCAATACCACGATGACGTGCATCTTGACGGTGACAGATCATAGCCAAAGCATCGACCTTTTCGCCATTAATTAGCACATCTACCTTAACCAAAGATGAACTTTCAAATCGTACAAAGTTGTAATCCAACGATGCAAAGCCACGTGAACATGATTTCAATTTATCAAAGAAATCCATGACCACTTCTGCCATTGGAATTTCGAAGGTCACTGAAACCTGATTTCCCAAGAACTTCATATCTTTTTGAACACCACGACGCTCGATACACAAGGTCATCACATTGCCCAGATATTCCTGAGGAACCAAAATATGACACTCCGCAATCGGCTCACGCAAGTCTTCTACAGTGCTGGCATCTGGCATTTTAGATGGGCTATCAATGTAAATTGTATCGCCTTTCTTGGTCAGTGCTTCGTAAACTACGGTTGGTGCAGAGCTGATCAGATCAAGATCATACTCACGCTCAAGACGTTCTTGTACAATCTCCATGTGCAGCATACCCAGGAAGCCACAGCGAAAACCAAAGCCAAGCGCATCTGAACTTTCAGGTTCAAAAAATAGCGCGGAGTCATTGATTTGCAGTTTTTGTAAGGCTTCACGGAATGGTTCAAAATCACTTGAGTCAATCGGGAAAAGACCCGCATACACCTGTGGTTTCACCTTTTTAAAACCAGGTAAGGTTTTCACTTCAGGTGTAGAAGAAAGTGTGATGGTATCACCCACTGGTGCACCAAAAATATCTTTAATACCTGCAATTACAAAACCAACCTCACCCGCTTCAAGAATATCGGTTTCGCTATGCTTCGGATTAAATACACCAACCGAAGTAACAGGATGTACTTGGCCTGTCGACTTCACCAGCATTTTGTCGCCTTTACGAATACGACCTTGCTTGATACGTACCAAAGACACAACGCCTAAATAATTATCGAACCATGAATCGATAATCAGGGCTTGCAATGGTGCATCACGATCACCTTCTGGCGCTGGAATCACATCCACCAAGCGCTCAAGTACACCTTCAACCCCGAGGCCAGTTTTCGCTGAACAAGTTGGTGCATCAGTGGCTTCAATACCAATAATCTCTTCGATTTCGTGGATAACGCGTTCTGGCTCGGCCTGAGGCAAATCAATTTTATTTAAAATAGGTAAAACTTCGAGTCCTTGCTCAATAGCGGTATAGCAGTTGGCTACAGATTGAGCTTCAACGCCCTGAGCTGCATCCACCACCAGCAGTGCGCCTTCACAAGCTGCGAGTGAACGTGACACTTCATATGAAAAGTCGACGTGTCCTGGCGTGTCAATAAAGTTAAGCTGATATTCTTGCCCATTCGGATGCGTGTAATAGAGCGTTACCGATGCTGCTTTAATGGTAATCCCACGTTCCCGCTCAAGTTCCATTGAATCCAATACCTGAGCCTGCATTTCCCGATCTTGAAGACCACCACACATTTGAATAAACCGGTCAGCAAGAGTGGACTTGCCGTGATCAATGTGAGCAATGATCGAGAAGTTACGAATATTTTTGATATCAACGGATTTTTTAGCCGATGCCATAGATTACTCTGAAAAAAAGTACACCTTAAAACGCAATACTTAACACAGCATGCAAGATGTAAAAGAGGACTGTCCTGAATTGCTGCACAGTATAAGCAACCACACATTAAAAATATAGTGTGAACAAGTGCATTTCACAAAGTAATCCTCACAAGCCGCCCTACTCCCGAACTTTGCTCTAATCAATTCACGCTTACATGATTTACATATATTGAATAGCAGCCGTAACCTTACTCCATCTTAATCAATGAGGGTTTAAGTATAATCATGTGTAAAATCGAGAGGATTAACCTGAGCAGATAATGGCTGATAGGCGTGCATAAACGTAGGGGACATTCTTTTTGGACGTCCCGTATTTATTTCTACACATGCCCATTTAGTTTTAGCCACAAATAAAACACTGTGATCTTCTGGACGATAAAATACGTATTGTCGTGATAAATAAAGACTATCAATTGCATCGAGCCATGTACGTAAAATCAGCTGATCTCCTTCAAAAGCAGCCTTACGATATTGCACATGATGTTCTACCGCCACCATCGCATGGTTCAATTCCAGATATTGTTTTAAGCCAAGACCCAAAACATCAACGTGTCGAGTTGCAACGTCTTGCATCCATTGCACGTATATTACGTTATTTACATGACCAAGTTGATCAATATGTTCGGGACGTACTTCTAACCGTAAATCAAAAATAGCACTCATGTTTTACATCTATCGCTTGGTAAACTTTATAACTGAGCACTATCTTACGCGATTTTTTTTATGAAAAAGCCACTTTTAAAAGTGGCTTTTTCATCTGAATACACATATTTACTTGATACGTAAACCGAGCATTGCCCTTTGTCCCTGACGAATTAAGGCGATACGAGCTACTGAATTTTTGGGTAAAGTCGCCACTGCTTTAGAAAAATCATTGGTGTTAAGAATCGCGGTACTATTTACTTGCGTGATTACATCCCTAGGCATGATATTAGACATTGCAGCTAAACCACCACGTGTGACATCCTCTACAAAGATTCCTCCCCGAACATCCAGGCGCGCCTGTTCGGTTTCAGTCAGATTACGGATTGCCATACCCAACAGCGGGCCATTTGCAGCAGATGCTTTTTCACCTGTCGCTGGTGTGTCATCAGGTGCTGTGGTCAATGTTGCGGAAATATTATATGGTTTACCATCACGCAGTATTTCTAGCTGTATCACCTGTTTTGGCATGGTACGATTTAGATAATTTAACAACTGTGATGTTCTTGAAATTGGGCTACCATTATATTTCATAATAATATCGCCTGCTTTTAGACCAGCTTTGGCTGCTGGAGAGTTTGGCGCGACCTGATTGATCAGTGAACCTTCTGGTTTCGGTAAGTTGTAGGCATCTGCCAAATTGCGATCAATATCTTGCAGCATCACACCCAAATACGAACGCGTCACTTTACCCGTAGTTTTTAACTGTTGCGCAACATCCATTGCCACATCGATTGGGATAGAAAACGAAAGTCCCATATACCCACCAGTACCACTAAAGATTCTGGAATTCACACCAACCACTTCACCCTGTTGATTAAACAACGGCCCCCCCGAATTACCTGGGTTTAAAGCAACATCAGTTTGAATAAAAGGAACTGAGGTTTCTCCAATCATATTTCTTGATTTAGCACTCACGATTCCAGCCGATGCAGAGTAGTCAAATCCAAAAGGCGAACCAATCGCCAAAACGGGCTGTCCGACTTTTAATTGATCCACATTGCCAATTTTTAAAGCAGGATAATTGTTTCCTTCGACTTTAAGTAATGCAACGTCTGTACGCTCGTCACTTCCCACAACTTTAGCATCTATTTCGCGACGGTCATTTAAAGTAATGGTGATACGTGAAGCATCTTCTACAACATGATGATTGGTGAGCAAATATCCATCTTTACTAATAAAGAAGGCACTGCCATAACCTGTTTTTTCTTGAGGTGCTTGCTGCTGTGGAATCACAACCTGATTGCCAAAAAAACGACGTAATATTTCAGGAACTTGCTGCTGTAATAGTTCTTCTTGGGTCATTTTTTTGACAACACTGACACTGACCACCGCAGGACTCACCTGCTCAACCAAATTTGAAAAGTCAACTGGTGCTGCTGCTTCGGCCTGTACAGTGACCATGGTGAAAGCAACCGCATACATCCCTTTTTGTAGAAAACCGCTTTTCATAAAAACCATACCCATGCACAATTTACTTGATTGAAATTGTTTTTATCATAAGATTTCATTCATTTCCGTAATAATATGTTTAATTAGTATCGACAAAACAACACCTTAGTTTTCCGTTACAAAACTGAAATATTATTGAAAATTTGACTCATATTTAAGTCTATTGTGTCTTGCCTTTTTCAAAAAAAAGCGGTGTTATTAACAAACTTTTTTAAAATTAGCTGATGGACATGTCTAATTTAGATTCCACTCATCATTTTGATGTGGTGATTGTTGGAAGTGGTGGGGCTGGTCTGAGTCTTGCTCTTTCATTGCCAAGCCATTATAAAATCGCAATATTAGCGAAATCTTCCCTTACTGAAGCAAGCACCTTTTATGCACAAGGCGGTGTTGCGGCGGTTTTGGATAAAACCGACTCTATTCAACAGCATATTGATGACACGATGATTGCAGGTGCTCATTTATGTGAGCTTGATGCGGTCAAACAAACCGTGGAAGGTGGTCGTCCATCAGTCAATTTTTTATTGAAGCATGGTGTGGAATTCACACTTGATGAAGATGATCAATTACATTTGACACGTGAGGGTGGTCACTCGCAGCGACGTATTATTCATGCAGCAGATGCTACGGGAAAAGCAATTTCAACCACATTGGTGCAACGTGCCAAAGAAGCATCCAATCTGACGATTTTTGAAAATTTTATTGCAATTGATATCATTACATTACATAAACTAGGCCATATCCAGCAAGATAATCGTGCTGTCGGTTTATATGTACTGGATGAACAAAATGAAAAAGTCCACACCTTCTTAGCTCCTTTTATCGCTCTGGCTTGTGGCGGCGCGATGAAAGCTTATCTATATACATCAAATCCTGATATTGCAACAGGTGATGGTATTGCGATGGCCTATCGCGCGGGTTGCCGAGTCGCAAATATGGAATTTAATCAATTCCATCCGACTTGTTTATATCACCCACAAGCGCGTTCATTTTTAATTACCGAAGCCATGCGTGGCGAAGGTGCTTACTTGCGCTTGCCAGATGGCGAAAGATTTATGCTCCGCTTTGATGAGCGGGCAGAACTTGCACCACGCGACATTGTAGCTCGTGCAATTGATTATGAAATCAAACGCCTAGGCATCCGCCATGTGTGGCTAGATATTACACACAAATCTGCTGAATTTATTCAGCAACATTTTCCAACCCTGTATACACGGCTATTAGAACTTGGCATCGATATCACCAAAGATATGATCCCTGTTGTACCTGCCGCGCATTATACCTGTGGTGGGGTCGTGGTAAATGCACAGAGCCAGACGGATATCGAAGGCTTATATGCTATCGGTGAAACATCCTACACTGGTTTGCATGGTGCAAATCGTATGGCCAGTAACTCTTTATTGGAATGCTTTGTTTATGGCTTGAGTGCCGCAGAAGATATTCAACAAAAGTTTGAGCAGGATTTTAATTTACCTAACATTCCAGAGTGGGATGACTCTCAAGTTACAGATGCCGATGAAGATGTAGTCATTCTACAAAACTGGGATGAATTACGTTCCACCATGTGGAACTATGTGGGGATCGTACGCACCACCAAGCGTCTACAACGCGCATTACATCGTATCGAAATGCTAAAGCGTGAAATCACCGAATACTATCAGGATTACCGTGTCAGCAAGAACTTGATTGAATTGCGCAATTTAGTACTTGTATCAGAGATGATTGTACGTTGTGCCATGCAACGCAAGGAGTCCCGCGGTTTGCACTATACACTGGACTATCCTGAGCTTGAACAACAACTCAAAAAGACGGTTTTAACACCGCCAAATTTTGAAGTTAAACAAATTCCGGTCAATACGCTTTAACGGATATACAGGCGCTGTATTTATACCAGTGCCTGTATATGCTCAAGCGCTTCCTGAAAAACAATTTCAGGGGCCTGTGTCGCATCCAGACGTTTGATACGCTCGGGATATAATTCATGCAACTGCTGATATCCCTGTCTTACACGTTGAAAAAACTCAACTTTTTCCTGCTCAAAGCGATCAAGAGCACCCCGCTCACGCGCTCGCGACATGCCTAATTCAATGGGTGCATCTAGCCAGAAGGTAATGTCTGGCATATGGGAAACAAAAGTCTGATTGAGGGTATTCAGTTTATCTTTACTCAATCCCCGACCTACACATTGATAGGCATAGCTGGCATCAGTAAAGCGATCACTCAATACTAATTTTTCATCTGCCAATGCAGGTACAATGACTTGCTGTAAGTGCTGGGCACGCGCTGCATACATCAGTAATAGCTCAGTATCTGAACTCATCGGCTCATCATGATTTACCGCAAGTAACAGACTACGAATCTGCTCTGCCAGCGGTGTTCCACCTGGCTCACGGGTCAAAACAACCTGTTTTCCTGAAGCTTCGAAATGTTCATACAACTTACGAATCAGCGTGGTTTTACCTACACCTTCCGTGCCTTCAAAACTAATAAACATGCAGGCTCCTTAATTTTTCGATCTTAACACGGACAAGTATTGTTGAACCGCTTGATTATGGTCTTGTAAATTGGCGCTAAATTTATGTCCGCCATTACCTGTTGCCACAAAATAAATATTGTCTGACTGATCTGGATGCATGGCAGCCGCAATTGCTTTTTTGCCTGGCAAAGCAATTGGCGTTGGAGGAAGCCCCGCCATGGTATAGGTATTGTAGGCCGTTGCTGTTCGTAAATCCTCACGGCTAATTTTGCCTTGATATCGATCGCCCATGCCATAAATTACGGTCGGATCCGTTTGCAAGCGCATCCCGAGTCTTAAACGACGTACAAATACACCCGAAACCTGTTCAAGCTCTGAATCGATACTGGTTTCTTTTTCAATAATCGAAGCCATAATTAATGCTTCATATTTATTTTTATAAGGAAGATCACGAGCACGCTTCTGCCATTCTTCATTCAGGGTTTTCATTTGATAACGATACAGATCAGTCAAAATTTTCTTATCCGTCTCACCTTTTGCAAAAAAGTAGGTATTCGGTTCAAATAAGCCTTCTGGATGTTGGTAAGGAATATCCAAAGCTTTTAACATCTCGGAATACGGTAAATTCACTACAGTTTTGGTCACGAGTGGATCTTTTTTAAGATTCTCAATCAACTGTTTGAATGTTGTTCCCTCAATCACCAAAATTCGGTTCATCTGCGCATTTTCTGCATTGGACAGCATTACCATCACTTGGCGAATACTCATCCCTTGACGGATTTCGTACACACCTGCCTTTAAACTGTCATGAATGAGAAATTTTTGATAAATTTTAAGCACAATCGGCAAACTGATCTTTCCATCTTTCTCCATGCGATCTATAAAGCGTGTATAGGTATCGCCTGGCGCAATCGCCAACATCTGCCTTTTACCATCAATCGGATAAGGCTTAAACAAATTTGCCCATAGCACAATACCAACCACACATAACAAGACGAGCGCTGCCATTAGCCATTTGTTTGTTTTAAACCATGACTCTGTTTGAGGCTGCGGTTTTTTCTTCATTTTGGGTTTTGTGGGCTGCTTGGGCATATCAATCAATCTGATTCAAGTTGAGTATGTGGTAGAGCTGAGTACAAATATTGGTTTGTAAAGTCTGCGACTGCAAATGCGTGACAATATTCATCGGATGCAGTGCATTACAGAAAAACAGGCTCTGTACCTGCGATAATTCAGTCAACTGTACTGGGCGTTGTATACACTCAATACCTAACTGCTGCATTCTATCTATAATTTCAGCACGCATCACTCCGCGGACGCCATTATAGCGAAGTTCTGGCGTAATCCATGTGTTATTTAAATAAATAAAACAGTTACTGCTGACACCTTCTACAACCTCATTGTTTATATCCAATGTTAAAGCCTCTGACCATCCTTGCTGGTCAGCTTCTTTTTTTAAGATCACCTGCTCAAGACGATTAAGTGTTTTTAACCCCGCAAGTTTAGGCATACACAGGCCTAACTGTGTTTTTAATACACCACTTTTCAAGTATGCAGGTTGATCAATTGCATGGCTTTGTGGATAAAAGTAAATATAAAGATCTGCTGCATGCGACGGCATCGTATAACCACGCTGCCCTTCACCACGACTGATCAGGATTTTAATGGTACCAGTCAATACGCAACCCAGGGTTTTCATCTGCTCAAGGCTTCCATCAATCCAGTTTAAATTGACTGACAAGTCTAATTGTTCGCAGCACTCCTTGAGCCGTGCTAAATGACGATGCATGAGCTGAATTTTTCCATCCTCAATTCGTGCGGTAGTGAAACACCCATCTCCGTATTGCAAGGCTCGGTCTTGAATAGAGACCTCTTTGACAGGTTGTGCATTTTTAAAACACCACATCATGAATCATCCTTTTGATTTAGAAACTTAGTTTAAAAACCGATAAGCTTTTCTTATTTCTTTTTTATTCATATAAAATTCATTTTTTATTATTTTTTATGAATAACAAGTCGCAGTATTCTGCCTTCATATTTGAGAAATATCCAATTTAAGGAATTAAATATGCGTTTTGCACAGTTAAAAATCGGGGTACTTGCTGCACTTATTTCTGTATCGTCATTTGCAGCGAAAGATTTTCTAAATGTTTCATACGATCCAACACGTGAACTCTATGAAAACTTTAATAAGGAGTTTGGTGCATACTGGAAACAGCGTACAGGGCAAGATATCAATTTTAAACAATCGCACGGCGGATCAGGCAAACAAGCTCGCGCTGTGATTGATGGTTTACAGGCAGATGTAGTGACTTTGGCATTGGCTGCTGATATTGATGAAATTGCAGACAAAGCGAAATTATTGCCTGCAGATTGGCAAAAACGCTTTCCACAAAACTCAACACCTTATACGTCTACCATTGTTTTCCTAGTGCGTAAAGATAATCCAAAAGGAATCAAGGATTGGGGTGATATTGTTAAACCAGGCGTTGAAATCATTACCCCTAACCCAAAAACCTCTGGCGGTGCACGCTGGAATTATTTAGCAGCATGGGCTTGGGCAAAACATAAATATGGCTCAGATGCCAAAGCGCGTGATTTTGTTCGTCAAATCTATAAACAAACAAAAGTACTTGATTCTGGTGCACGCGGTGCGACAACCACATTTGCAGAACGTGGAATTGGTGATGTATTGCTTGCTTGGGAAAATGAAGCCTATCTGGCTGTTCGTGAACAACCTGGCAAATTTGAAATTATTACCCCATCACTTTCGATTCTGGCAGAGCCTCCTGTCGCAGTGGTCGATAAAAATGTGAAAAAGGATGGCAATGAGAATCTGGCAAAGGCCTATCTGAACTTTCTTTATTCTCCTAAAGGGCAAGATATTGCAGCCAAAAACTTCTATCGTCCTCGAAATGCTGAAATCTTGAAACGTTATAGCACGACATTCAAACCACTCAAATTGGTGACAATTGATAAAGAGTTTGGTGGCTGGAAAAAAGTTCAAAAAGAACATTTCAGCAATGGCGGTGTATTTGACCAGATCGTTAAAGAAAACAGCGCAAAATAATCGTTAGCGCACTAGGGAGTATTGACATGACGCATACTGTAATTGTTCCAGGTGTCGGCGGAAGTGAACAGCATCATTGGCAATCATGGTTACAACGTCAGCTAAGTTCATGCTCCCGTGTCGAACAAAATGATTGGAATTTACCTGTATTAAGCGACTGGGTAAGTCATTTGATTTCTCATGTGCAACAGCTCGAACAACCTGTTCAGATTGTTGCTCACAGTTTTGGCTGCCTTACAACACTGGCAGCATTAGAGCAACACCCTCAATTAATCAATCAGGTCAAGCATATTACTTTGGTCGCACCAGCCAATCCAGAACGTTTTGGCGAAGCTGGCTTTGCTCGCGACAGCCAGACAGATTACCGCGCGTATTTTCATCAATTAAAGCCAAGTATCAAAACACAGCTCATTATCAGTGAAAATGATCCCTGGCTCGATTTTGAAGAGGCCTTGCAGCTCGCAAAGTCTTGGCAAGTTAGAGCAACCAATCTAGGCAAAGTTGGCCATATCAATGTCGCTTCAGGCTTTGGCCCGTTTCCAGAAATTTTTGATTATATGCTACCCGACTGTAAATCTTCTATCTTGATGCGAACTGGTTATTCTGAGCGAATGTTCAAGTTTGCACTTTAGTTTCAGTTCACATTATTTCGTTTTTATTCTATTGATTCGTTTGCTGCTTTTGGCAAACACGCTCTCTTTTAGGAGTTATCATGTCGCAGCGATCCCGAGTGCTGCCAGGTTTTGGTCTATCTTTAGGCTTTACCCTCGCGTATTTATCCCTGATCGTCTTGATTCCTTTATCAGCAGTTTTTATTAAATCCTTAGGGGTGGGCTGGGAAGGTCTTTGGGAGATCTTAAGTTCTCAACGAATTCTTAAATCGTTGCAACTGAGTTTTACCACAGCGCTAATTGCAGCATTGATTAATGTTGTTTTTGGATTATTGCTGGCGTGGTGTCTGGTTCGTTACACCTTTCCAGGTAAACGTATTGTTGATGCTTTGGTGGATCTACCATTTGCCTTACCCACTGCTGTGGCAGGTATTGCCCTGACCTCACTCTATGCATCGACAGGATGGATTGGTCAATACCTCGAACCTTTGGGTATTAAAGTGGCTTATACCCCGCTTGGGATTACGCTGGCCTTAATTTTTATTGGACTACCTTTTGTGGTTCGAACTGTTCAGCCTGTTTTGAGTGATATTGAAACTGAACTTGAAGAAGCGGCTTCAGCACTTGGCGCAAATCGCTTTCAGATCGTTAGAAAAATCATTTTACCGATTCTGTTTCCAGCACTTCTAACAGGTTTTGCACTGGCATTTGCACGCGGTGTGGGTGAATATGGTTCAGTTATTTTTATTGCGGGCAACCAGCCATTCAAAACTGAAATTGCACCGCTCATGATTATTTCGCGTTTAGAAGAATATGACTATGCCGCCGCAACGACCATTGCTGTCATTATGCTGGTGATTTCTTTTGTAATTCTACTTTTCATCAATTTATTGCAAGCATGGGCGAGCCGTCGCACAGGGAGAACGGTGAAATGAGCTTAATTACCCATAACAGTGAATTAGCTGAAAAGTTACAAAGTCGAGATGCGACACGTGAGCCAACTTGGGTGAGATACCTTTTACTCACCATTGCACTGCTTTTCTTTTTGAGCTGCCTCATTCTGCCTTTAGTGTTGGTCTTTGTAGAAGCATTTAGACAAGGTATTGATGTTTATATTAATGCATTAACTAACTCAGATACGTTATCAGCTGTAAAACTTACACTACTTACCGCCGTTATTGCAGTACCACTTAACGTCGTATTTGGAGTTGCAGCAGCCTGGGCAGTTGCCAAGTTTCAGTTCCGTGGTAAATCTTTTCTGACCACGCTGATTGATTTGCCATTTTCAGTTTCACCTGTCATCGCAGGTTTAATGTTAGTGCTGATTTTTGGTATGCAAGGTTGGTTTGGTCCATGGTTGATGGATCATGACATTAAGATTTTATACGCCGTACCTGCGATTGTAATTGCAACCATTTTTATTACCGTACCTTTTGTGGCACGTGAGTTGATTCCGCTCATGGAAGCGCAAGGAATTGAAGAAGAAGAAGCTGCTATTGTATTGGGTGCTTCTGGATGGCAAACCTTTTGGAAGGTTACCTTACCCAATATTAAATGGGGATTGATTTATGGCGTGATTCTATGTAATGCACGTGCCATGGGTGAGTTTGGCGCAGTTTCGGTGGTATCAGGTCATATTCGTGGTGAAACCAATACTTTACCACTGCATGTCGAGATTCTGTATAACGAATACACGTTTAGCGCCGCCTTTGCAGTATCTTCCCTTCTGGCTTTACTGGCAATTGTAACGTTGATCTTGAAAACATGGGTCGAAGCGCGCCAAGAAAAACAGAATAAACATCAGAATTCAACCACATCTTAAGGAATAGCCATGAGTATTCAAGTTAAAAATATTGAAAAACATTTTGGTGCATTCCATGCACTTAAGAATATTTCTCTGGACTTTCCAGAGGGTCAACTGGTTGCGCTTTTAGGGCCATCTGGATGTGGTAAAACCACCTTATTAAGAATCATTGCTGGACTTGAATCGGCCGATGAGGGAAAAATTTTACTCGAAGGTGCTGATGCAACCAATATTCATGTGCGTGAGCGTCAGGTCGGTTTTGTTTTTCAACATTATGCACTGTTTCGTCATATGTCTGTATTTGACAACATTGCATTTGGTTTGCGTGTTCGACCGCGCAGCACTCGTCCTTCTGAAGCTGAAATCAAAAAACGTGTCACTCGCCTACTCGATCTGGTTCAGCTGGGTTTCCTCGCTGATCGCTATCCGTCACAGCTTTCTGGAGGACAACGTCAGCGTATCGCATTAGCACGTGCATTGGCCGTTGAACCACGTGTTTTATTGCTGGATGAACCCTTTGGTGCGCTTGATGCAAAAGTTCGTAAGGAATTGCGTCGCTGGTTACGTACATTGCATGATGAACTACACATTACCTCAATTTTTGTCACCCATGATCAGGAAGAAGCACTCGAAGTCGCAGACCAGATTATTGTGATGAATAAAGGTAATGTTGAACAAATCGGCTCTCCACGCGAAGTTTATGAAAAACCTGCAACGCCTTTCGTATTTGACTTTTTAGGTCAGGCCAACCGTTTTGATGGTCAATATCATGAAAACAAAGTTGAATTAGGGGAAGATCAGATTATTTTACCGAATGTATCTGAAGTACCTCATGGTAAAGTGATTGCCTTTGCTCGACCAGATGAATTACACATTCATGCACAACCCCAAGACAATACTATTCAGGCGACCTTCCTGCGTGAAGTCTGGATTGCAGGTAAAGTTGTAGCTGAATTACAGGATCGAAACGGAAGACTCATTGAGATTGCACTTTCTCCAGACGAAGCCAGATTACACCTATTTAGACCTAATCAAACGGTATGGATTAGTGTTTCACAGCTTCATCTTTTTGCAGATCATGTTGCCTAAATAAATTTGATGGGGTAATGAACCCCATCCTCGTTGAGAGGATAAAGAGAATATGAATTTTCAACAGCTTAGAATTATTCGGGAAACCGTTCGTCAAAACTTTAATCTGACCGAGGCATCTGCTGCGTTATATACGTCTCAGTCTGGGGTAAGTAAACACATTAAAGACTTAGAAGATGAACTAGGTGTACAACTGTTCATCAGAAAAGGCAAACGCTTACTTGGCCTGACCGAACCTGGACAATCCTTGCTGGGGATTGTAGAGCGTATGCTGGTCGATGCAGAAAATATCAAACGTTTGGCTGATGATTTTAATAAAGTCGATGAAGGTACTCTTACTATCGCCACTACACATACTCAAGCACGCTATGTCCTTCCGCCTATTGTCAATCAGTTTAAAAAACTGTTTCCCAAAGTTCATCTAATTTTGCAGCAGGCCAGCCCTACCGAAATTTCAGAGATGCTGTTACAGGGGGAAGCAGATATTGGAATTGCAACTGAATCTCTTACTACAGAAGAAAATTTGGCAAGCATTCCTTATTATCAGTGGGAACACAGTATTATTACCCCACAAAATCATCCCCTTACCCAAGTGCCTGAAATTACCTTAGAAACATTGGCGCATTATCCAATCATTACCTATCATGGCGGCTTTACAGGTCGTTCTAAAATTGACAAAGCATTTGATGATGCAGGCATTGATGTTGATATTGTCATGTCTGCACTTGATGCGGATGTGATCAAAACCTATGTAGAGCTAAATATGGGGGTGGGTATTGTCAATGATGTGGCTTACGACAAAGAACGGGATTATCGTCTCAATCAAATCAAGACAGGTATCTTTGGTCTAAATACCACTTGGATTGCTGTGCGCAAAGGACATCTTTTGCGTGGATATGGCTATGAGTTCATTTCTCTATGCTCACCTGAAGCCAATATTAAAGAGCTTAAAAAAATTGCCTACCCTGAAGATTAAGCAAAACAATAAGCCATAAAAAACGGGATTGAAATCCCGTTTTTTTATTTGGATGGATCTTACCAGTAGAAGTTTACACCTACTTTACCTACTGGTAACCATTTATATTTGTCATCGTTACGGATCTTTTGAGCATCTGCATTTGCAGAATCCTGAGCGCTTGGTGCATTAGGATCTAAAGCTGTTAAACCAGTCGCTTGAAGACTTACGTTTGGATTACCAGTATAGTAAGCACCGATTTCACCAAATAGACCCCAATTTTTATTGATCTTAGGTGCGAAGCCGAAACCTACATATGGTGCAATTTTATTGCTGTAATCAAGTTTACCATTTACTTCACCAGGTCCTTGATAACGCCAACCATCAATTGTCACTGTATCATTCGCCGAACCAGCACGTGCTTTTAGGCCATAATCATTGTCAAGATAACCTACACCAGCTGCCATGTACAAACCCTGAGCCCAACGGTTATCACTCGCACCCCAAGGACGAAGTTCGGCATTTAAGTAGACATTTTTGTTATCCATGTCAAGATCATATTTTGATCCATTGACTTTTACATCATCAGACCAAGAAATGTCACCGCCATTATAACCAAGTGCCAAACCTACATAAGGGTTTGCTTGCCATAACAGTGCGCCACCATAACCTGTTGTACCTACTTCAGCACGAACACCTACTGGTGCTAACTGATGCGCATCAAATGCATAACTATCATGTACGACTGCATCGTCAGCCATTGCTACACCAGCGACTGCACTTAGGGCGCCAGCAACTGCTAAAACTTTTAATACTTTCATCTGTATCTCCTCAAAAAATAGAGTAAGGTTTGTTTTAATAAATCTGAGAGTTCTTATCTGTAAACTCATAGTATTAGAAACTATGATTTCTTTTTATACAAAAATTGCATAATTTCTGTTAAGTTTTGATACAAATTCTGTTTTATATTGTTTTTAAATCATTTTTGATGATTTCAAATCATCATTTCTAAATAACTGGATAAAGCAAGACGCGTCGCATATTTTTTAACCACGATATCCGCTTATTCCAAGATTCTTACATTGATTTAGTGTAAAATCGTTAAAATTTTTTTTGGAAGGACAACTATGTCTCAGCTCTCAACCATCATTGAGCAAGCGTTTGAAAATCGCGCAAACTTTACAGCTGCTGATTGCCCTGCAGATATCCGTCAAGCTGTTGAAGAAGCGTTGTCTGGTTTAGATAATGGTACTTTACGTGTCGCTGAAAAAATTGATGGTGAATGGATTGTTCACCAATGGTTAAAAAAAGCTGTTCTTTTATCGTTTAAACTCAATGACAATAAACCAATTGAGTCAGGCGACTTAGCTTTTTATGACAAAGTAGATACCAAATTTGCAGGCTGGACTGAAGAACAATTCAAAGAAGCAGGTGTTCGAGTTGTTCCACCTGCGGTTGCACGTCGTGGTAGCTATCAGGCAAAAAATGTGGTGTTAATGCCTTCATATGTCAATATTGGTGCATATGTTGACGAAAACACAATGGTTGATACTTGGGCAACTGTTGGCTCATGTGCGCAAATTGGTAAGAATGTACACTTGTCTGGTGGTGTGGGTATTGGCGGTGTACTTGAGCCACTTCAAGCCAACCCAACTATCATCGAAGATAACTGTTTCATCGGTGCACGTTCTGAAATCGTTGAAGGCGTGATTGTTGAAGAAGGTGCCGTGATTTCAATGGGCGTTTATATTGGTCAATCGACTCGTATTTATGACCGTGAAACTGGTGAAATCCATTATGGTCGCGTTCCTGCGGGTTCAGTGGTTGTACCAGGCAGCTTACCATCTAAAGATGGTAAATATAGCTTGTACGCTGCTATTATTGTGAAGAAAGTGGATGCGCAAACACGTGCTAAAACCAGCTTGAACGATTTGCTTCGCGCTGATTAATTCCATTTATTTGCGAAGCTTTAGTCGCTTCTCGTCTCTACGCTCAGTCATGGTCGTAGAGATTTTTGTTTTCTAATCTTGGTAATTCTGCAATGACTTCTTTACGTTCAACGACAATTCCTGTATCAGACCCTGCGGCGGGATTACGTATTACAGAAATTTTCTACTCTTTACAAGGAGAAGCCAATGCTGCAGGTTTACCAACCGTTTTTATTCGTCTCACGGGTTGCCCTTTACGCTGCACTTATTGTGATACGACCTACTCGTTTGAAGGTGGTGAACGTCTCTCGTTAGATGAAATCATTAACACTGCTTTATCTTATAAAACACCTTACATTTGTGTGACTGGTGGTGAACCTCTGGCACAACCCAATTGTCTGATTTTGCTTTCTCGTTTAAGCGATTTAGGATGTCAGGTATCATTGGAAACCAGCGGTACACTTGATGTTTCAAAAGTAGATCCGCGTGTATCTAAAGTACTGGATTTAAAAACACCTACGTCTGGTGAAGAAAAGCGTAATCTACTGAGTAATCTAGATTATTTGACTCAACATGATCAAATCAAATTTGTGATTTGTAATCATGAAGACTATATATGGTCTAAGCAGCAAGTTGTAGAATATCAACTTGAAAAGAAAGTGAGCACTGTATGGTTCTCACCTGCATTTGCGGTAGAAAAAGGTGCTGTGAAACTACCTCAACTTGCGCGTGATTTAGCGCAATGGATTTTAGACGACCACCTCCCAGTTCGTTTTCAGTTACAACTCCATAAACTTTTATGGAATGATGAAACAGGTCGTTAAATTATTTTTATGAATGGAGAATTTGGTATGCGTCCTCGTGCCATTGTTTTATTGTCAGGCGGCCTAGACTCAACTACCTGTTTAGCTTGGGCACAAGCACGCTATGAATGCATGGCTTTAAGCTTTATGTATGGTCAGCGCTCTACCACCGAGCTTGATGCGGCTAAAGCCATTGCTCAAAATGCAGGTGTTGAACATCGAGTCATTAATATTGATTTGGCGAATCTTGGTGGCTCTGCACTCACAGATCATAATATTGACGTACCTGAGCAGCTACAAGAAGGTATTCCAGTCACTTATGTACCTGCTCGAAACACGATATTTCTGTCATATGCACTTGCAGCAGCCGAAGTATTTGGTGCTGAAGCAATAGTGATTGGCGTCAATGCTGTAGATTATTCGGGTTATCCAGACTGTCGTCCAGAATATATTCAAGCATTTACAAATATGGCACGCTTAGCTACAAAAGCAGGTGTTGAGGGAAAACCTCTTACATTTGAAACACCTTTGTTACATTTATCCAAAGCGAATATTATACGTTTAGGCATCGAACATGGCGTAGACTATAGTCAAACCGTTTCCTGCTACCAGGCAGATGCGCAAGGTCGTGCTTGTGGTAAATGTGACAGTTGCCGCTTACGTAAACAAGGTTTTATTGAAGCTGGTGTCACAGATCCAACACGCTACATACCGCAATAACAAGGTACAATTTATGAAATTTTTAAATAGCAAACTTCTTCTTTCTTCTGTATTTGCTTCGGCTGCTTTGTTTGCATCGGTAACCCATGCAGACGACAACAAGCTCCAGCAGGCTTATAAAAGCACCAATGTAAAAGGCGCTTTGATCAATCTGTGTAAAGATGAAACTGCAAAAGGCAATAAATTAAGCGCTGCTGAAGTAAGCAAATACTGTACATGTGCTGTTGAAGCAGACGGCAAGATGACAAATGCTCAAAAATGGGAAATTCAAAGTGCAATCAATGCGAAGAAAAGCCCAAGCTCTCTCGCATTTGTACAACAGCAAAATAAAAACTTGCAGACATGTTTTGGTCCACAGCTTACAACCAAGCTGAAAACGCTCAGTGAAGAAGCAATGAAAGCTGCGCCAGCTGCCAAGAACTAAATTGATTTTGTAAATCACTAAACCAGCCACTTTATGTGGCTTGTTTTTTATGGAGATAGCAATGAGCACTGAACATATTCAATTACCCGATCAAATTTTCCCAACCACACATGGTGAAATCAATTTATCTGAAATCAGCAAAGAATGGCTAATACTATATTTTTATCCAAAGGACTCAACACCAGGCTGTACCACACAGGCAGTTGGTTTTTCTTGTCTAAAAGATCAATTTGATGCATTAAACGCAAAAATTATTGGTGTATCTCGAGATTCTGTAAAAGCACACCAGAATTTTACTGAAAAGCAGGCGCTTAGCATTGATCTGATCAGTGATAAAGACGAAGTGCTTTGCCAGCATTTTGATGTGATTAAAGAAAAAAATATGTATGGAAAAAAAGTGATGGGCATTGAACGCTCAACGTTTATTTTCAAAGATAAACAATTGGTGAAAAGCTATCGAAAAGTTAAAGCTGCTGGTCATGCTGAACAAGTGCTAGAAGATTTAAAGGCCCTTCAGAATTAAAGTTAATCTATTTTTCTGAAAGAATCTGGACTTATCTTTTTTCGAATAAGTCCTTTTTTCAGATTATGGCGAGTTTTTCCATTGTCCAACCAATTGAATATTGACTTTTTCGCCTACTCCTCCAAATGCTTTCTTCATACCAAAATCACTTCGATCAATGGTCGTGGTTGCTGAAACATCCATCAAATGATTTCGATAGCTCACTGGCTTGAGTGTGGCGTTAAAAATGACTGGCTTACTCACACCACGGATTGTCAACTGCCCTGAAATCACATACCTATAATCGTCTAGCGCTTTAAAATTATTACTTTTAAAGGTGACTGTCTTATATTTTTCTGCATAAAACAAATCTTGCCCCAAAATCATATTTCGCATGGCAGGTTTGTCAAAACTGAGACTATTCACATCCAGCACAAACCTTACACTCGCATTTTGCAGCACAGCAGGATCAAATTTCATCCATGACTGAACAGTATTAAATCGAGCTTTTACGATATTAACGCCTAAAGAATCAATATGGAAACCAACCTCGCTGTCAGGGGTCAATATCCAGGACGTCTCTGCTGCACTTGCTGTTGCTAACATTACTGTAAACAAGCTGACAAAACGCATATTTGTTTTGATTCTGTCTGTATGCATCAATGCAACCTTTATTCGTCATAACTACATGTTTATATCTAGCATGATTTAGATCAAATTTGATGAATCTTGAGCTCGATATTTTTGTTGTAGTTGTTTATAAATTTCAGAATCTTGAAATGTTTTTAAAAACTGAATTGTACCTTCTGGAAATGCCGACTCAATGATTTTACCTTCATAGTAAGCTTCTCGCATTGGTGTTGCTGACATCGACTCTTTTAAACTTTCTAGTTCGACCATAGTCCATTCTGGAAAAAGTTTTAGATAATATGAAGATTCATCTTTAAAATGTCCAATCAAGCCAACATGACTTCTTGATTCAATTATAGCGTTGACCAATTGCTTAACCTGCTCTACCCATTTCTGATCATTATAAACATCAATAATATTTACAAAATGAATCCGAGCCTGATCTTCTGCTGAAAAATTTGCCAGAATCATTTTTTGACGTTCTTCCGCAAGAAATGGATTCTTAATATTACGCTCAGGTTGAGCAGATCCCAATGCAATAATAACCTCACGACTTTGCTGTAATGCAATTTGTATAGTCTGCAAATGTGCGAAATGAAACGGCTGAAAGCGCCCAATAAAAACGAGATAATCAAATTTGTACATAAATCAACTTAACTTCCATGAACTCATCAGTTGCTCTTTTAGAGCAGTTTTAAGACATAATGCGTTACATGATCTTGAGAAACAAGCAAGGATAGTACGATGACACTACAATGTATTCAACAACCTCACCCACATTTAAATGCAAATTTAGAAAATGGAGTGCTGACACTGGCATTGAATCGCGCTGAAACTAAAAATGCGCTTTATGGCGAACTCTATCTATGGCTTGCCCAAGCACTTGATGATGCCGATCAATCGAATGATGTGAGAGTGGTGATATTACGTGGTGCAGATCGTGATTTTACTGCTGGCAATGATATGAAAGACTTTATGGGATTTATTCAAAAGCCGTATGAAGGCAAAGCTGGCGATCAGCCGCCATTTGTATTATTAAAGTCGGCAGCGAAATTTTCAAAACCACTGATCGTCGCTATTCAGGGGGTTGCTATCGGAATTGGAGTCACTATTTTGCTGCATGCCGATCTAGTCTATGCCGATCAGACTGCTTTGTTCCAGATCCCATTTGTCAGCTTAGGATTGTCACCTGAAGGTGCAGCAAGTCGTTTACTGGTGAAACAGGCAGGCTATCATCGCGCGGCAGAATTACTATTTACAGCAAAGAAATTTAATGCAGAACTGGCAGAAAAAGCGGGTTTAATCAATCAAATCAGTGATGATGTCTATACACAAGCCCATCAGATAGCGTTGCAATTAGCTGCTTTACCTTTAGCATCCATTAAACAATCTAAAGCTTTAATGAAGCAGGATCTTGCCGACATCATAAAATGTATTGATGATGAAGCAGAAATTTTCATGCAACGTGTACGCTCACCCGAAATGAAAGAAGCCGTTCAGGCCTTTATGCAAAAACGTCAACCAGACTTTTCTCAATTTAGCTAGTTTTGAGATTAACACCATACCCACCAAAGGATAAATCCTGTGATACATGTTTTGAACAACACAGGATTTATTGAATGATATGCTCGCTTTAAATTTCTATGTGAAATCATGATTATGGCTACAACACATCAACATCCAACGTCAAGCGACCCAACGCTTAAAGAGCGCTACTACGAGCCAGCCCCACAAGATATTGATATTGAAAACTTTCGTAAGGTAATAGAAAGCCGTCGCTCGGTACGTAAATTCACTGACAAAACAATTCCAGCCGAAGTGCTTGATGCGTGTTTAGATTTGGCTTTACTTGCACCCAATTCATCCAATTTACAACCTTGGACATTTTATGTCGTACAAAATCCAGCCAAGAAAAAACAGTTAATCAAGGCTTGCCTGAATCAACTTGCAGCCAAAACAGCTTCGGAGCTCATTGTGTGTGTTGCACGCACAGATCGTATTGATGAAATGGCAAAAAGAAACATCAGTGAGTTTCCTTTTCCAGAAGCACCCAAAGCTGTTCAAACATATTACCGTTTTATTCCTTACAATTATAAAACTGGGTATTTCAATGCCATTGGTAACGTTAAGAAAGTTGCTTTTAAAGTGGCCCGTTCTTTAAATAAACAACTCCCCGTGACTGCATTTAATCCTGCCGATGCACAGCTTTGGGCCAGCAAAACTACTGCATTAGCTTGTGAGAATCTGGTTTTGGCACTTCGTGCTTATGGCTTTGATAGCTGCATGATGGAAGGTTTTGATGAACCTTTAGTATGTAAAATTTTAGGTTTAAATCATCAGCAGTTTCCTGTCATGGTCATTGGTGCAGGTGAACGTGCCAAAGATGGTGTGTTTTTCCCACGCTATCGTTTTGATCGCGATTTATTTATCCAGAAAGTTTAAGTCAATCTGTCTTAATCTCTAAAATTTGAATAAATTCAAAGGCAGGTTCTTCATACGGATGGCTTGCCTTTAATGCTTTTGCGACAGCACTAGCATTTTTCTCTAAGACAATGGTTTCGACACGCCACTCTTTAAGTTGTTCCAATTCATTTAACTGCCCTAAAAAAGGATCTGCTCCTTTGACTGGCTTAAACTGTCCTATTCCTTCGACTTGCCATGCACAATGCTCGTAGTTGCCAATTCCACCCGCCCCTGCATTAAAGATCGCCTCTTTAGTGAATTCTAGATGTGACTCAGGTACATAATAAATCAGCTTGAGCATGGCGAATGAATCCTTTATCTTCAATTAAGATCATTTATAGTTTATGAGATCTTAATGTTTGTCAATCTGATCAAACCACACTATGTCTTAACGACAAAACACACTTGTCAGGATGGTTGATTAAGATGAACCAACTGCAAAACAATGAGCTTTCATCACAAACGCGCTTCGTTATTGCTGCAGGTATAGCAAGTTTGATTGTAGTACATGGTTTGGGACGTTTTGCTTTTACGCCTTTGCTTCCCTATTTGATTCAGGATCATGTGATTGATCTGGTTCAAGGCGCAAGTCTCGCAACATGGAATTATATTGGCTATCTGGTTGGTGCGTTATGGGCAATCTATTTAAATCGTAGCACAAGCCCCAAGTTCTATCTGATCATTGCCTTAATCGTGAATACACTTTGTACTGTTCTACAAATCTTTACCCATGATTTTTTCTTGTTCATCTGCTTAAGATTATTAAATGGAATTACCAATGGACTTGTCTTTGTTTTAGTACCTGCACTGATATTGGAATGGCTGGCACATCATCAAAAAACACAATTGAGCGGTCTTATTTTTACAGGTGTTTCTATTGGTCTCATTCTCGACAGTCTTCTCATTGACTGGTCGTCAAATCTCTTTCATGGTCAGGGTCGCTGGATTCCGATCACTCTGATTGCCATTCCCTTAATGTTGTTTAGTATTTGGCAGATCAATAAAATAAGTATCCATATGCCTGTGGCCACTTCAAGCTCAAATACGCCTTTGTTTGATCGGAACAGTACACCCTTATTTATTGGCTATGCGGGTGCAGGTTTGGGCTATGTTTTACCCATGACATTCTTACCCACACTTGCTCATGATCTGATTCAGCAGCAACCTAAAATTTTGGCCAATATCTGGCTGATTACAGCGATCTCTTGTCTTGTTTTTTTACCCTTATGGAATAAATTAGGCGCACAAACCAATGATCGTTTTGCCTTAATTTGCTCTTATATTGTGCAAATTTTAAGCCTGGTTGCTGTATTGGTGTTTCAAAATGCGATTAGTGTAATGTTATGTGCCATTCTAATGGGCGGAAGTTTTATGGGAACCGTGGTCTGTTCACAACGAATGGCACGTGTATTTCAACCACATCAAGGACCTAAACTCTACGCCGCGCTCATTAGCTTATATGCAGGTACTCAACTGATCGGCCCATGGCTAGTCAAGTTATGGATTGATCATGGTGGCCACTTGATACAAAGCTTTTATATTGGATTAGCCGCATTGATCTGGGGATTATTCTGGACCCTTGGTACACCCCATCGAAAACTTAAGCATTCAAGTCAAAATTAGGCTTGCAACGCTATATAGTTGCCTAAAATCCATAGCATTTCTGCAGCCATGACCATCATAAACCACATCCAGCCCTTTTGTTTTTTTGAGCGATGATGTTGATTTTTATTCATGACAACCTCCAGATCCTCCATATATGATCTTAATTGCTAGCAAAAGCTGTACCATTTTATGACTTAGAAATATAAAGCTAAAAATAAAGCCACCCGTTGGTGGCTTTATTTCACTTATCTTAATTACCCAATAAATTTACGTGCGTTACGGAACATACGTAACCATGCACCATCTTCAGTCCAGTTTTCTGGTGACCAAGAGTGTTGAATGGCACGGAAGTTACGCTCAGGATGCGGCATCATAATTGTTGCACGGCCATCTTTAGAGGTCACACCTGTAACAGCTTCTGGTGAGCCATTCGGATTCAGCGGATAATGCTGAGTTGGGTTACCTAAGCTGTCAACATAACGTAAAGTGACTTGCTGATTGGCATTTAAGCTCGCCAAATGAGCATCGGTTGTCACCACACGACCTTCACCGTGAGCAACGGCAATTGGCAAGATCGAACCTTGCATATCTTGCAACAATACCGACACCGATTTTTCAACACGCACGTTTACGCTACGCGCCTCAAACACTTCTGAAACATTACGGTGGAAACGTGGCCATGCATCGGCACCCGGAATAAGCGGTGCAAGCTGTGACAACATCTGGCATCCGTTACAAATCCCTAGGCTAAAGGTACTGTCACGATGGAAGAAGCTCTCAAACTGATCGCGTAATTTCGGATTAAACAGCACCGATTTCGCCCAGCCACCACCTGCACCCATGACATCACCGTACGAGAAGCCACCACATGCCACCAAACCTTCAAAATCTTGAAGATCAACACGACCTGCGAGTAAGTCACTCATGTGAACATCAATGGTGTTGAATCCGACTTTATCGAATGCCGCCGCCATTTCAACGTGCCCATTGACACCTTGCTCACGCAAAATCGCCATATTTGGACGACGTGTCGCAATGAAAGGCGCTTCAACTGGTTCGTTTAAATCAAAAGTGGCTTGTGCAATCAAACCTTTGTGGTTTTGATCTGAAATCAAGGCAAACTCTTGGTCAGCAGTTTCAACGTTGTCACGTAAACGCTGGATTTGATGAGACACTTCTGCCCATGCACGTTGTAATTCGGCACGTTCAAACGTTAAACCGTTCACACTCAATTGATCTGAACTGTTCACACGGCCAACCACCGAAATCGCATCTTTAAGGCCAGAAGCCGCAATTTCAGCTTGTACAGCATCCCAATCTGCAGCTTTTAACTGAACCACTGCACCAATTTCTTCTGCAAACAGGCTTTCAATGCTTTGCTGTTCAAATGCAACACCCAAACGTGATGCAAACATCATTTCGGCAACCGTTGCGAGCAAACCACCATCACCAATATCGTGATAGGCTTGAATTAAACTGCGGTTATTCCAGTCTTGTACCAACGCAAAAAATGCTTTTAAGTCGTCAAAACTGTCAACATCTGGCGTGACCGTTCCAATCGCCTTGTATACTTGAGTGAGAATCGATGCACCGAGACGGAACTGGCCTTTCGATAAATCGATACGAACCAGAACGGATTCATCGAATTTTTTCAGCTCTGGTGTTAAGGTTTTACGCACATCACTCACAGGTGCAAATGCAGTAATCACACCCGACATTGGCGAAGTCACGGCTTTGTCTTCGCCGTCGTCATTCCACGTGGTGCGCATTGAAAGCGAATCTTTACCGACCGGAATCGCAATGCCCAGCGCTGGACACATTTCCATACCAATGGCTTTTACACCTTCAAATAAAGCTTGATCTTCACCCTTTTGACCTGCAGCTGCCATCCAGTTTGCAGAAAGTTTGATGTCACCAATTTGTTCGATATTGGCCGATGCAATATTGGTAATCGCTTCAGCTACCGCAAGGCGTGCAGATGCCGCAGGGTTTAACAATGCCACTGGTGGGCGTTCACCCATTGCCATGGCTTCACCTGTGTACCCTTGAAGACTGGTTGTGGTCACCGCAGCATCGGCAACAGGCACCTGCCATGGACCAACCATTTGGTCACGTGCCACCATACCCGTAATCGAACGGTCACCAATGGTGATCAAGAACGATTTAGATGCGACGGTTGGATTTTTAAGTACACGGAAAATGGCATCTTTTAAATCGATCTGTGTCGTATCAAAAGGAGTACCTTCACGTTCAATGCTTTCATAAGAACGTTGCATACGAGGTGTACCACCTAGCATGACTTGCATTGGAATATCCACGGCATTGTTTTCAAACAATGGATCTTCAACCGTTAGATGACGTGCTTCAGTTGCTTCACCCAGTACAGCAAACGGACAACGCTCACGCGCACAGATTTCTTCAAACTGAGCCAAAGACTCTGGACGAATCGCAAGCACATAACGCTCTTGTGCTTCGTTTGACCAGATTTCCATTGGGCTCATGCCAGGCTCAAGCGATGGAATTTTACGTAAATTTAAAATCGCACCCAATTCATGGTCGTTTACCAGTTCAGGCATTGCATTTGAAAGACCACCTGCACCAACGTCATGAACAGACACAATCGGGTTGAAATCTTCTAGGCGCCAGCAGGTATCAATCACTTCTTGGCAACGGCGCTCCATCTCTGGGTTTTCACGCTGTACAGAAGCAAAATCAAGGCTCTCACCCATGGTACCGCTGTCTACAGAAGATGCTGCACCACCACCCAAACCAATCAACATGGCTGGTCCACCCAGTACAATCAGTAAATCGCCTGGTTGAATTGCATCTTTTTCGACATGATCTGGACGAATGTTGCCATAACCACCCGCAATCATGATTGGCTTATGGAAGCCTTTCACTTCACCATTGACATTTTGTTCAAAAGTACGGAAATAACCATTTAATGCCGGACGGCCAAATTCATTATTAAATGCCGCACCACCCAATGGACCTTCAATCATGATTTGAAGTGGAGATGCCATGCGTGACGGTTTACCGTAGTTTTCTTCCCATGGCTGTTCAAAGCCCGGAATATTGAGGTTTGAAACGGTAAAGCCGGTCAAGCCTGCTTTGGGTTTACCCCCACGGCCTGTTGCGCCTTCATCACGGATTTCACCACCCGAACCCGTTGCAGCACCCGCAAATGGCGAGATTGCAGTTGGATGGTTATGGGTTTCAACTTTCATCAGGATGTGTGCAGCCTGACTTTTATATTTATAAATGTAGTGACCGGTGTCGTTGTCTTTTTTTGGATAAAAACGCTGAGTATCGTAGCCTACAATCACAGACGCATTATCTTTATAGGCAGATAACACTTCGTCTGGTGACTCTTTATAGGTGTTTTTAATCATCTGGAACAAAGATAACGGCTGTACTTCACCATCAATCGTCCATTCTGAACCAAAGATTTTATGACGGCAGTGCTCTGAGTTTGCCTGAGCAAACATCATCAGCTCGATATCGTTCGGGTTACGGCCCAATTGAGTAAAGGCATCGGTAAGGTAGTCGATTTCTTGCTCAGACAATGCAAAACCAAATTCATTGTTGGCTTTGACCAGTGCCGCTTTACCCTCACCCAAAATATCAATCGAGTTAAGAGGTTTTGGCGAAGTTTCCAAAAACAATGCATTGGCACTGTCAATTTCTGCAAAAACTGTTTCAGTCATGCGGTCATGAAGTGCTTGTTTCACTTCATTGGTCATTTCGCTCATCCCTTTAAGGGTAAACAAAATACCACGCTCTAAACGATGAATCGGTGTATTACAGTTTTTGAAAATATCGGTGGCTTTAGACGACCACGGAGAAATGGTGCCGATACGTGGCGTCACCAAAACTTGGATTTCATCTGTTGCCGCCTGACGTAGCTCAAACGATGATCCATCATTTAATAGTTGTAATGCAGATTGATGCTGCTGCTCGTTGAGCGCTTGATCAAACAGATAAACCCATTGGCTGTCAAAAGATTGTACAGAACTAATTGACGATAAACGTGTTAATAGTTGAGCTTTCTTAAAAGAAGAATGTGCTGGTGCACCGGCCACGATAAACATGTTGATTTTGGCTCCACGGGCAAGTCTTTTGAACTTTACCGCAATGTGACTTTAGAGAGAGCGCATATTCTACTGTGAAAAGCAAAAATCAGCTAGATAAACAATCTGTATTATCTAAATGAATTGCATCAAAATAATCATAATCTTGAAAAGAAAGCGAAAACAGCTAAAAACGCCAACTTCTGTCGCACTGATCTAGTGCTTTTGCATTTTTTTTGGCATCATGCAATGAGATATCTAAAGAACCGTTATAAATGGAACAAATGCGCTGGTTAGAACTACTCTCAGCAGTTCGCTTAGGTAGTAAAAAAAGTAAAACCGAATTGGCACGTAGCCCTTTTCATAAAGATTATGATCGTATTATTTTCTCTCCAAGTTTTAGACAACTAAACCGTAAAACTCAAGTTCATCCACTCTCTCAGCAAGATGGCATTCATACACGGCTCACCCATTCACTTGAAGTGTCATGTGTTGGACGAACATTAGGCATGCTAGCTGCCGAAAAAATTAAAACTGAATTACCTGCATGGATTTCACCTGCAGATATTGGTGCCATTATTCAGGCTGCTTGTTTAGCACATGATATTGGTAACCCACCTTTTGGTCATGCTGGTGAATATGCCATTCGTGACTGGTTTGATGAAGCAGACAACCAAACCTATTTACTGGGTTTAACACCAGAACAGCAGGCCGACGTGTGCCAGTTTGAAGGCAATGCCCAGGGCTTAAGAATTTTGACCCGTCTGGATTATCATCCTAACGACGGCGGCATGCGTCTGACTTATGCCACGTTGGGTGCATATTTAAAATATCCTTGGTTATCGCATCCGATTGATCATATCGACTCGACACACTTACGCTCAAAATTCGGATGCTATCAGTCTGAAAAAGAAGTTTTGGTACAAATTGCAGAACAATTGGGTTTATTACAACTCGGTGAATATCATTATTGCCGACATCCACTCACTTACCTACTCGAAGCTGCGGATGATATTTGCTATGCCCTGATTGATCTGGAAGATGGGATCAGCATGAATATGCTGGAATATGACGAGGTCGAACCATACTTTATTAATCTAATTGGAGACTATGGTACGCCACACGAGCTTCATATATCACATGCAACCTGGCATCAAAAAATCGCTGCCCTTCGTGGTCGTGTGATGAAACGTCTGGTGGCTGAGGTCACAAGCGCATTTGCCCGTCATCATGATGAAATTTTGGCTGGCAGGCTTAATGGCGGTTTATTGCAATATTGCCCAAGTGATATTCACATTGGGATTCAGAATGCTAAAAACCTGACTCGGGACAAGATTTTTGATCATCCGCACAAAGCAGATCTTGAGTTACTGGCACATTCGAGCCTGCAAAACCTACTTGATGCCTTTATTCCTTTAGCTCGTCCCAATCAGCGACTACGTTTTAAAGATCAGCGACTTTTGGTGATTTTGCAAAATCTAGGTATGAATATGACAGATGATTTATATCAGAATATTATGCAAATTCTGGATATTATCAGCCGTTTTTCCGACCATCAGGCTTATGCCATTTCGCAAGAACTCAAAGGTAATAAAGTCAGTATGTTTTAAATTTCAATTGCTAGATTAAATGAGTTGCTTGTACAACAGCCGGTTGTCTGATGTGAAGTATCAAGATTTTTGTTATTGTATTTTTTGAATTTGAAGAGTGATTGAATCGCATGATTGGTTGTTTAATTGGTGAAGTATTTGCGCTAGAAGCTCCCACTGTTCTGCTGAATGTGAATGGTGTCGGTTATGAAATTGATACTCCATTATCTACATTTTGCCAATTACAAAAAGGTCAGCATGTTACCCTGTGGACACATCTTGTGGTACGTGAAGATGCTCAACAATTGTATGGTTTCATCGATGCACAAGAAAAGCTGATTTTCAGAACATTACTTAAGGTAAACGGCGTTGGCCCTAAAATGGCACTCGGTATTTTATCAACACTTAGTATCGAATTATTCATCCATACCATCGAACATGATGATATTAACACCCTGATTAAAGTTCCTGGTGTAGGACGAAAAACAGCCGAACGCTTAATGATTGAGCTGCGTGATCGCTTCAAGGCTTTGTCTGTACAAGCAACAACAGGTTCAACTGTAACATCTGCCCAAATCCAGTTTAGTTCAAACTCTCCTATTGCAGAAGCAGAAGCCGCTTTGCAATCTTTGGGTTACAAGCCGATTGAAGCGCAAAAAGCAATTGCAGCTGTCAAAGCTGACTATACAGAAGCCGCAGATTTAATTCGCGCAGCTTTAAAATCGATGATGAAGTGAGTCTATTATGCATGATCGTCTAATTAGCGGAACAGAAAAGCCAGAAGATCATTTTGATCGGGCGATTCGTCCGACCTCATTGGCAGACTACATTGGCCAGCCTGTAGTACGTGAGCAAATGGAGATCTTTATTGGTGCGGCACGTGGTCGTGGTGAAGCGCTGGATCATACGCTTATTTTTGGTCCTCCCGGTTTAGGAAAAACCACACTGGCCAACATTATTGCCAGAGAAATGGGTGGAAACCTCAAGTCAACTTCAGGCCCGGTGCTTGAGCGTGCCGGTGACCTTGCCGCCATGCTGACCAATCTTGAAGAAGGTGATGTGCTGTTTATCGACGAAATTCATCGTTTATCACCGGTCATTGAAGAAATTCTCTATCCAGCAATGGAAGATTATCAACTAGACATTATGATTGGTGAAGGTCCTGCTGCGCGTTCGATCAAACTAGATCTTCCTCCATTTACACTCGTTGCAGCCACCACGCGCGCGGGGCTATTGACTTCTCCGCTAAGAGATCGATTTGGTATTGTGCAACGTTTAGAGTTTTATTCTGTTGAAGATCTTACTCATATCGTAACCCGCTCGGCAAACTTGATGAATGTTCCTATGACTTCAACAGGTGCCGCCGAGGTTGCACGTCGCTCACGCGGTACACCACGTATTGCAAATCGTTTATTGCGTCGGGTGCGTGATTATGCACAGGTAAAAGGAACAGGTGAAGTCACTCATGATATGGCGCAACGTGCGCTCGATATGCTCAATGTCGATAAGGATGGCCTAGACACGCTTGACCGACGCTACTTAAGCATGTTGCTTGAACGATTCGATGGCGGGCCAGCAGGTGTAGAAGCATTGGCTGCCGCGATGGCAGAAGACAGCGGAACCCTTGAAGATGTGATCGAACCATACCTCATTCAACAAGGCTATGTAATGCGTACCGCTCGTGGCCGAATTGCCACCAATATGGCATATTTACAGTTTGGCTTGACTCCTCCTGAACCTAAAAACTAAATTTAAAGCGTTTGAAGGGCGATGATCAAAATTGAAGTGATAGCTCTTCAATCTTTAACTGAAGATACAGATGTAAAATGCTAGAAGATCAAATCATTGAAAAAATTGAAAGAACATATGACCAAAAATTAAACCATTTACCGTCTATTGAATATATACAGAGAAATATATTCATCAAAAATTTAGATTTACCACAACAACAATATCTGATGTACCTGATCAAAAAAAGAGAGGAACTATTCATCAATATTATTTTATATGCAGATGATAGCGTCATTGAAATCAATAAGATATTTCATGAAAATTTAAAAATAAATGATATACAAAATTTCAGCATTCATTCCTTGGACTTTAATTTAACTCATGCCTCTTTATGGATTGGACTACATTTTGAAGATGACATAAATAAGTTAAGCAAAGAAGTTTTCTCCCCAACAAATCATCAAAAATTAAAATCTACGTTAGTGGCGACTTTTTTAATTCTAGTTTCAATTCTAGTCTGGTGGTTCTATTCAATCGAATTTTCTAGCATGTTTGGAATTACATTGTTTTTGATCACTTTCTTGAGTTTTGGATATATTTGGGAAATACTAAAATCATCTTTACCCATAAATCAAAAAAAGCTGTTGCTAAAACACAAGTTTGATATTGCAAGTTATCTTGCACAAGAGCTTCAATATTATGTTGCTGACAAATTAAAATTCGATGTCTAATTTTCCTGTACTCAAAATGTCATGACATGTACATGGATCATTTTGCTTAAAGTTGGGTGACTCAATCTTTTTAAAGATTAAATGACTCTACTCAAAGCCAATTTCCAGATTTCAAATCTTCTAAACTTAAACTCGTAGATTGAAAACTTGTGCCATTGGACGCCTCAGATAAGCTGATAAACTTCAATGCGGTACATCTTTGGCGTTTGAGCAATTTTCTCTATTTTCCCGCAGATTTTTTGAGCAGCGCCAACTCAAAACACAATACTGAATCAAAAACGGAACACTCTTATGGCGAATAAATTCGAATTTCAAATTCGTGTATATATTGAAGATACTGATGCCGGCGGTATTGTTTATCATGCTAACCATATTCGCTATATGGAGCGAACACGTACAGAATGGTTACGTGCATCTGGTATTGATCATTACTGGCATCAAAGAGACTATAATTTTGTCGTTCATAAAATTGCACTCAAATATATTCGCCCAATCATGATGGACGATATGATCACTGTTACAGCAAGTGTAGTTTCATGTAAAGCTTCGTCATTTGTATTGCAACAAAATATATATCGTGGTGAAATCATGCTAGCTTCTGGCGAAGTCGAATTGGCATGTTTGAACGCTGAATTACGTCCTCGTCGTTTGCCAGATGAAATTCGTGATCTTATTCTGAAAGAATTAGAACAGGCTTAAAAAACACACTTTGGCATTTGTAACTATGGCAACACCGATCCAATCTTCATTGCACATTTCTGATCTTATTTTACAAGCAAGTCCTGTGGTACAGGCTGTAATGTTGATCTTACTTTTAGCATCGATTTATAGTTGGTATCTGATTGCCAAGTTGCATCTGAGTTATAAAAAATCTGCCCAGCAGGATGAACATTTTCAAAAAATGTTTTGGTCTGGCGCAGAACTTAATACGCTTTATAACAATGCCCAACTCAATTCTAAACGTACTGGCTTAGAAGATATTTTCTATCATGGTTTAGGTGAGTTTTTTAAACTCAAAAAACGCCAAGCCACGTCCACTCAAACCATCGAAGGAACAGAGCGAATTTTGCGTGTGGGCCTTAGTCGTGATCAAAGTCAGCTCGAACAGGGTTTAGGCACTTTGGCCAGTATTGGTTCTGTTGCACCTTACGTCGGTTTATTTGGTACGGTATGGGGCATTATGAATGCTTTTATTGGTTTAGCTGCTGTGGATCAAGTAACGCTTGCAACTGTAGCACCAGGTATCGCGGAGGCCCTAATTGCAACAGCAATTGGTTTATTTGCCGCAATTCCTGCAGTACTCGCTTTTAACCATTTTACTTCTAAAGGTGAAGCAATCTATTCTGATCGAGCACTTTTTGCCGAAGAAATGGTTGCTTTATTACAACGTCAGTCTGTGGGTTCAACACAGGAAGATGCATAATGGCCATTCAGCGTTCTGGGCGCTTCGAGCGCATCAAAAAACCTTTAAAAAGTGACATGAATGTTGTGCCATACATTGATGTGATGCTGGTATTACTGGTCATTTTCATGGTCACTGCACCTATGATTACTAGCGGTATCAAAGTAGATTTACCTCAAGCCAACAATACCCCCATTGAATCTAAAGAACCCGCAATTGTAACACTTGGTCAAGACGGCAATATCTATCTTCAATATAAAGAACACAAAGAAGATCAAGTCACTCTTGCAGAACTCAAAACTATTTTGGGAGAAGCACAATCTCAAGCAGATGAGAGTAACCAGAAAATAACTGTATTGGTAAATGGTGAAAAATCCAGACCTTATGGAGATGTGGTTTCACTCATGTCGAGTTTGCAAGAAGCAGGCTTGACTCAGGTTGGTCTACTCACTGAGCCTTTAAAGTAAGTTATGAAGAATTTTCAGAAGCCCGCTTTTAAAGAAAAAACGATTGCGATCAGTTTTACGCTGGTTGTACATACAATTGCAATCGTAGGCTTACTTTATTTAGGATTAAGTAAACCACCCGAACCACCAAAAAAAATGACCACGGTTCTTGTAAATCCGGCTGATATCATTACCCCTACTGAACAAGCTGATACGACCAGCACTCAAGCTGCTAAAACAATCCAATCCACACAAACTCCAGTGCCTGATGCGCCTGTTATTCCAATGACGCCCCCAGAAGAGACTCAGGCTACCACAAATGCAGCTCTGGCAGCAGCCACAGCGGCAGCAGCAAAAACTGCTCAAATTGCAGATGCCAAACGTGAAGCAAATCTAAAAGCTAAAGCCGAGGCTGAAGCAGAGTCTAAGGCTAAAGCTGAAGAAGCAGCCAGAGCTAAACGCGAAGCGGAGTCTAAAGCTAAAGCAGATGAAGCTGCTAAAGCCAAACACGAAGCAGATGCTAAAGCAAAAGCCGAGGCTGCTGCTAAAGCCAAACGCGAAGCAGAGGCCAAAGCTAAAGCCGAGGCTACTGCTAAAGCCAAAAACGAAGCAGAGACCAAAGCTAAAGCCGAGGCTACTGCTAAAGCCAAACACGAAGCAGAGGCTAAAGCAAAAGCCGAGGCTGCTGCAAAAGCCAAACGCGAAGCAGATGCTAAAGCAAAAGCCGATGCTGCTGCTAAAGCCAAAAACGAAGCCGAGGCTAAAGCAAAAGCCGAGGCTGCTGC
>NZ_KB849628.1:919906-1149757 GCF_000368685.1 Acinetobacter baylyi DSM 14961 = CIP 107474
AAAGCAAAAGCCGAGGCTGCTGCTAAAGCCAAACGCGAAGCAGATGCTAAAGCAAAAGCCGAGGCTACTGCTAAAGCCAAAAACGAAGCAGAGGCCAAAGCAAAAGCCGATGCTGCTAAAGCAAAAGCTGAACAGGAAGCAGAAGCGAAAGCATCAGCTGCTCAAAAAGCCGAGCAAGAAGCTGCCCAGAAGAAAGCAGAATCTAGAAAAATAGCATCAAGTGCCAAAAAGGATTTTGAGCAAAAAATTTATCGTGCATGGAATATTCCAATGGGTTCTACAGGTAAAAAAGCCACTGCACGTGTGACACTCAGTGATAGCGGATCTGTATTATCTGTGGTTGTAAACTCAAGTGATCCAGATGTGAAGGCAAGTGTAGAGGCTGCTGTAAGATCTGCCGCGCCATATCCAATGCCATCAGATGCAGATGCACGACGTGAAGCACGCACATTCACTTCATCATTTACTGCAAAATAAAAATTTGCTCACGATTACATGCTTTACATGGATTCAAAGTATGTAATCGTGCTAAAACAACACACGAGCAACTCAAACCAACCCAAGCTATCACGATTATGGATATGACGCGCAAACATATACTTTCATTTGCCCTGATGACGGCACTCGGCATGACCGTTACTTCTACAGCCTTTGCACAATTACATTTAGAAATTGCCAAAGCGCCAGAACAGGCTCCTAAAATCGCGATTGTGCCTTTTGGGAATGACCAGTCAATTTTTCCTATTGTTGAAAATGACCTGAATCGATCAGGCCGTTTTAGCAGCGCATCAAAAAATCTACCAACCACAGCCTCAATTGATGCGATTCAGGCATCTGCATGGCAGGCTGCAGGTATCCCCTATGTAGTTGTTGGCAATCTAAAACCTGCTGCCAACAATGCATTTGAAGTGCATTACCAACTTTATGATGTACAAAAACAGCAATATCTGCTCAATGAAGTTCTAACTGTACCAGCATCACGTGTGCGACAGGCAGCGCATATGATTAGTGATGCCATTTATCAGGCACTTACTGGTATTGCTGGAGATTTTAGCGGACGTATCGCATATGTATTACGCAATCCTGCAACGCCAGATCAACGTTATACCTTACAGATTGCGGATACCGATGGTGAGCAGCCTAAAACAGTCTTATCTTCACGCGATCCTATCTTGTCTCCTGCATGGACACCTGATGCCAAAAAAATTGCCTATGTTTCATTTGAAACCAAACGCCCAGCGATTTATTTACAAGACCTTGCTACTGGTCAGCGCGAAGTCCTCGCCAGCTTCAAAGGTTTAAATGGCGCACCAAGCTTCTCTCCAGATGGTAAATCGATGTTATTTACAGCATCGATGAATGGTAATCCAGAAATCTATCAAATGGATTTATCAACAAGACAATTGCAACGCATGACCAATGACAATGCTATTGACACAGAAGCACGTTACGCACCAGATGGTAAATCATTCATCTTTACATCGGATCGCGGTGGTTCTCCGCAAATTTATCGATACAGTTTTGATGACTCATCAACTAAACGTTTGACCTTCCGTGGTGCATTTAATGCACGTGGTACGCTCAGCGCTGATGGTAAAAATATCGCGCTGGTTCATCGCCCTTCTGGCAGCAATTACAAAGTTGCCATCATGAATATTTCGACTGGTATTGTAAATATTCTGACCCCAACCAGCCTGGATGAATCACCAAGCTTTTCTCCAAATGGACAAATGGTGGTGTATGCAACCTATGAAGGGAGTCGTGGCTTGCTCTCTATCATGTCGACTGATGGACGTTTCCGTATGAATCTTCCAAGCGAACAAGGCGAAGTAAGAGAACCAGCTTGGGCACCAAAGTAATTACCTGATATCACCTCCATGGAGATAAAAATGAACGCTATGAAACTATTTGTTTTACCTGTTTTGGCTACGGCTTTAGTAATGACAGGTTGTGCAAGCCGTAAACCTGCTGCACCAGTATCTGCCGCGAACACGCCCTCTACAGCTACCACGGTAAGCACAGAAGGTTTAAGTGAAGATGCTGCATTAAATGCAAAAAATCTGACGGGTGCTTCAGCCAAAGGCGTCACTGCAGCAAACCGTGCATTCTTAGCTAAACGTGTGGTGCATTTCGATTACGATAGCAGTGATTTATCGACTGAAGATTATCAGACGCTTCAAGCACATGCACAGTTCCTGATTGCAAATGCCAATTCACGTGTTGCCCTAACTGGTCATACAGACGAACGCGGTACCCGTGAATATAACATGGCACTCGGTGAGCGTCGTGCAAAAGCAGTACAAAGCTATTTGATTACGAATGGTGTAAACCCACAACAATTAGAAGCCGTCAGTTACGGCAAAGAGATGCCGATTAATCCAGGCCATAACGAAGCAGCATGGAAAGAAAACCGTCGTGTTGAAATTAACTACGAAGCTGTTCCCCCGCTTCTTAAATAAATCATGATTTAATAAAAAGCGCCTTTATCATAAAGGCGCTTTTTTACATTTTATTGATTAAATTACGTTATTGCGATTGCTGCTGAGAACCCTGATCTGATTCATGTTTCTGAAAAGACTCAATCAAATCATGTTTGTTAAACTCTTTGTATTCTGGTTTTACCTGATATCCTTCCCATGCCGCTGCAATACTTTCTTTTGAGATATCATCCAAACTTAATGCTTCGTTTGGGGTGGGACCTTCCTCAAATTTCTTCATTGTCATTTTCGCTACTCCTACCCTCGGATCTCTCCTATCCAATTAAACATAGCATGTTCTTTCAAGCTTGCAAGCAAAAATTAACCGTAAATAAAGTAAGATAATTTTTCTTTTTGTCCAATCTCATCTAAACTATAGCGCAGTTGGGGATCACCACCTTTATTCTTCTTCGGAGTTATTTTGTATGTCAAATCTCACCTTGGCTCAATATCTACAACAAAAAAATGGGAATTTGACACCTGAGTTAGCACAAGTAATTGAAACGATTGCTAATTCATGTAAAAAAATCGATCATGCCATTCAAAAAGGAGCATTGGCAGATCTGCTTGGAAGCGCAGGCAATGAAAATGTTCAAGGTGAAACACAGAAAAAACTTGATGTTCTTTCAAATGATTTTCTGATCGATGCGTTGAAAGTTCATCCACACGTTGGCGGTTTAGCTTCTGAAGAGTTGGATGAATTTACACCTGGCCAACAAGATGGCAAATACCTCGTATTATTTGATCCACTTGATGGTTCAAGTAACATCGATATCAATATGTGTGTAGGTACTATTTTTTCAATTTTACCTGCAAAAAACAGTATTACCCAAACCCAAGATTTCATGCAAGCTGGGACTGAACAAGTCGCTGCTGGCTATGTATTGTATGGTCCATCTACCATGATGGCGCTTACCTGTGGTGAAGGTGTCGCATTTTTTACCTTTGATCCTGAAAGCCAAACATTTATCTTGACCTCAGATGCAATTCAGCTTGATGCAGATACTCAAGAATTTGCAATTAATGCTTCAAATCAGCGCCATTGGGAAGAACCAGTAAAACGCTATATAGATGAATTACTAGCAGGTAAAACATCCGTTCGCGGCAAAGATTTTAATATGCGCTGGGTAGCATGTATGGTGGCAGATATTCACCGTATTTTATGCCGTTCTGGCATTTTTATGTATCCTTATGATTTAAAAGATCCAAGTAAAGCAGGTCGTTTACGCTTGATGTATGAAGCAAATCCTATGAGTTTTCTTATTGAACAAGCTGGGGGTTCTGCAACAACAGGTCGGGTTCGTATTATGGACATTCAACCCAATGATCTACACCAACGGGTTCCTGTGATTATTGGATCAAAAAATGAAGTCGATCTAGTCACCAGTTACCACTAATAAACCATCAAACTGTGATGCCGACTCTCTGGCATCACAGTGGACGCCATTTATGTCAATTATTTATCTTGAATCTAAAGATAACGCCAAAATCAAACACCTTCGCGGTTTAATCGAACAGCAATCCTTCCGTAAGAAACAGAAACAGACCGTACTTGAAGGCACACATCTATGTTTGTCTTGGTTGCAAGAACAACGAAAAATCATTTCTTTGTTTACGACCGAAGTTGCCCTTAAACATGCCGACTTTGAAAAAATTATTGACATCTATCAGGGTGCAATTTTTGTTATTTCTGAAAGTCTTTATCGAGATCTAAGCACTTTAGGTACTACGCTTGCCTGTTTGGCAGTCATTGATTTACCACAATCAAGCCAAGCCATCGACTTTAAAAAAGATACTCTTATTCTGGAAAATATTCAGGACCCTGGCAATGTAGGTACGTTGTTACGCTCTGCGGCTGCAGCCAACATTAAACAGGTGGTGTGTACCAAAGGTTCAGCATCTTTATGGTCACCACGTGTACTTCGGGCAGGCATGGGTGCTCATTTTAGCTTGTATACTTTTGAAAATATTGAGTTAGATATGATTCTGGAACAATTTGATATTCCAGTATTCGTGACAAGTTCACATCATGCAACTAATCTATATGATCAAGATCTCACCAAACCTTGTGTATGGATTTTAGGAAATGAAGGACAAGGTGCCTCAGAATATGCTCTCAGTCACGCACAAGCTATAACCATACCGCAGCCAGGTGGTCAGGAATCATTAAACGTCGCAATTGCAGGTTCAATTTGCTTTTTTGAAATGGTTCGTCAACGACAATAGAAACGTTAATTTATATTAAAGTCTCTCTTTTATCGAATAAAATCATTTAAACTATCAAAAAATAACTGTTTATGTTGTCAACCCATTCTTCATTTTCAGCGTTATATTGAATATGTAATCTGAAAGGAAGATTGGGTATCCAATGACAGGATTTTCCATCTCTATGGATTTAGCACCCAAACAGTCTCGATCTGACCGTAGTACTCATGAAGGTACGGTCGAACAACGTCTTAAGTTTTTTATGCAAGATGTGACTGGTCGTGCGCTAGTGATGATGGAAAGTGCAACTCAGGGACAACATGGGATTGCGATGGACCTTGTTCAGGAAGCCTTTATTGCATTACATAAGTCGTATGCAGATAAAGCAACCGATGAATGGTATCCACTGTTTTACACCATACTCAATAACAAGCTCCAAGACTGGCGTCGTAAAGAAGCCAGACGTTCCAATCCATTTTCCTTCTTTAAAAAAGTGAGTTTAGATTCTGATGAGGAAGTAACCGATGTTGTAGATGAAACGACACCAAATCCTTTCGAATTTTTAGATCAAGCCGTAACAATTGAAGAAATTCAAGCAGCGATTGCTCAATTACCTGTAAGACAACAACAAGCATTTATGCTGCGCGCATGGGAAGGTTTTGATACCCAAACGACTGCACAAATCATGAACTGTAGCGAAGGCAGTGTTAAAACTCACTATCATCGTGCGATTCAAGGATTACGTGCCTCATTAGCCCACTTAAATCCATCTTTGGGAGGTTCATCAGATGAATCAAGATGATTTCACAAAGCATGTGACGTCTAAGCTTGATGGACTAGCACGTCACCATAAAGACAAAGCCGTTGTCATGACACATGTTCTTGAGAAAATAAAAGAAGAACCAAAGTCATATTATAGTCTATGGAAGATGTCAGGTTTTGCTCTGGCAGCAGCCATTACTGGTTTTGTTATTTTACCCAACTCAGTAGATATGACGGAGAAACCTCAAAATCAGGTTATTGTCACACCAAAACTTTCACCGCAAATGGTGGAGGATTTTGAAATGTTGAGCGTACTTGGCGAAGACAAGGTGCCTCATGGTAGCTAAAAGAATAGCCTTAGCCTTGTGTGCCCTTGGATTTTTACAAACCAGTTTTGCTGGTTTTGAGCGCTTTTGGTTTTTTTCAAAAGATGCCAATAGACAAGTCAATGAAACATGGGATGCACTTTCCGATGATGAACAACGTGCATTGATTCAACGCTATCAATCACTAAAAGATGCACCTAAAGATAAAAAAGTAGATTTACAACAACGCATGGACTGGTTCACGCAACTACCAGAACAAGAGAAACAGAAAATGCGCGACACATGGCAAAAGATGAGTACGCAGGAACGCAATGACCTACGTAAAAGAATGCAAAATGCCTCAAATGAAGAACGAACTCAGATTCGTGAAGAATATATGCACAAGTATTTAACCAATGTTGATCAATAAAAGTTTTAATTTAAAAAAAAGAGGTCAATTGGACCTCTTTTTTTCGAATCATCGTTTAAATCGTCTGTAACCCACTAATCCCATTAAGCCAATTAAGGAAAGAATTCCAAAACTTCCGCCTCCTCCCCGACTATCATTTGTTGTAGTCGCAGTATTAATTAGCTTCACAGTTGCCTCATTGGATTTTAAGCCTTCAGCATCATAAATCACATAAGAAAACTGGTAATTGAATGGGTTAAAATTATTTTTGACCTGAATATACAAATTGCCGCCATAACAAATGTTTGCAATATCATCTCCAGGACATGTCCCACTACGATCTGCTGTAACTGTGATACCACTTGGTACATTCGTTAAACGTATAGGCAGCTCAACATCTTCAAAATTTCGATAAAATTTTGGTTTATTTGGGTTATTAACAAGTGTTGAGGTTGGACCATCTCCATCGTCGCTATCATTTGCAAGCAAATTTACTGTCAATTTCTGGTCACTACCATATTGAATCGTGTACTCATCATTTGTAGCAATAGGTGCTATATTTTTAAATTGTGCAAACAGCAAACCCGAAGAAGTACTGCTCTGATTTACCTTAGAAGTGAGTGTATATTTACAAATATTATATTCTTCAGATTGAGTAATCTGATCATCCTTGCGTGAGATAATAACCCGTTTGAGTGTTGGATTCCATTCACACAATAAATTCTCATCATCTCGCAGTTTGGTTACTGTTGCACTGCTCCCTGAACTAGACAATGTTCCAATTCCATAGCGTTCGACACTTACTTTATAATTATCGGTATTGAGCGGCAAAATTTTATGGTTAGAATCTTCATCAGCTATACTATTAGTAAAAGGATCTACGTAAATTGCACGGTATTTTAAATTGGCTTTGGTGTTAATCACCAAATCATTATATTTTTGATATTGTTCATTGTAAGCAGGCAGTAGTTTCGAATCTGTAGCAGAATCATCAATTAAACTTTTATAGTAATCACGCTGATTTTCATAGCCGCTATTATTACTATTGGTAAATAAATTTACTAAAGACGTGTTGACCAAAGCGTTTACATCCGCAGCAGTCAATTTGACTAATTCTATCGATCCTATATCACAGCTATTATTCTCAGTCGGGTTCAGTAATAAGGTACCATCGGTAATACGCTTAATGCCACGCTGGTCTGACTGTCCATTACAAACCGAAGTGCCCACATTCACAAGATCTGTCAGTGTTTGATTGTTTTTAGGAAAGTATACAGGCAAGAAATTCGTGTTTGCAGAAGCTGCTACATATTCAAGTAAATTACTAAAACTTATATTGCTTACATCAACCGTGTTATGTTCGGTCTTTAAGACCTCATTGCTCACATCACACTGCCCGTCTTTAGCTCCAGATAACATCAGTGCGTTATACGACAGGCTTAAACCCGTTGATGTTTGCTGTGCGACATCACCAGAAGCAAATCGGCATGATTTTCCTGTATTACCAAATAAAGCATTAAGAATAAGTTTTTTGGTACCGATTTGATCATACAAAAAAGTACTATAGGCCGTATTTTCAACAATAGTATTACTATCCAAAGTTAAGCTTGAGGTTTGAGCCAGACTATTTGTTGTTTGATCATTATTAAATTTTAGAATGCTACCAGAGCCAGTATTGGCTGTATTTTTGGCAATCGTATTTGCGGTTAATGTCGCTGTAGGTGCTCCGCAAAACACCAAGACAGTGTTATTAGTATTTGAACCATTTTCCACAATACTGTTTTGATTAAAGTTGATCGTTCTTGTATTAAAGCTTAGAGCATCACGACAAGCCATATCAAGCACAGCGCCAGATGATGCCGTATTCCCCTGAATTAGGCTATTACTGATATTAAGAATATTCGTACCATTTTCCAAGTAAATCGCCCCTCCACTGGCTGCACTTGAATTGAGCACATTTACTCTATTCAGCGTTGTTGTCCCACCCAGATATAAAGCGCCACCTCGATCATTACTTTTGCCTTGTATAAGTTCAATATTATTTAAAGTGAGTCCAGTCTTAGCATCGGTTGTATTAAAAAGACGAACCTTTCCCTGTCCTGAAATCTTTGTTTGTAATGTTGTCAACGCCGGATATTGATTGGTAATGGCATCTTTTTGATTGTAATCTGAAGGCTCTTTGCCATTGATCACAACTTCTGAGGTCGGAACCAATTCTGAATTCAGATTGTATGTTCCCGCTTCAAGCTGAATTGTATCGGCACTTGACGGTATGGTGTTTCCAACGTTACAACCACCATATGCTTTGTTCGCAGCAGCAGTTTTCAGCGCTAAGCGTAATGAACACTTGGAACTATTGTTGTCATCAATATCATCAAAAGTATTGACATAAATGGTCTTATCTTCAGCGGCCATCAACGACATCGCTGAAAGAACCATAGCGATCAGTAGTCCTTTCTTATAATTTTGCATGGCTATTCCTTAATCCTTGCTTTTTCCCAGACGGCGCCAAACCATAAGGCTCAGCAATATAGAAATGGCTCCTAGCCCTATACTACCGCCGCCACCCAAATTAACGGTTTTATCTTCAAAAGTATTTGGTGGATTCTGAACAATACGTACTGGAATATCGATATATTTACTATTGTTAGACGTACTGAAACGAGTTAATGTCGTGACGACTCTTATTTTAAATTCCTCTGTACCGTGCCAATTGCCATCAGGGGTATACACAACATTACCCTCTTGGTCGAGCGTAATTTTTCCTTTAGATGGTGTATTGGTTTGAATCACCTCTGCACATCCTACTTGCCATTCTTTGCCATCACTACGTTTACCCAAAATTGCATCACAGGCGCTTGCAGGTACTAACTCTCCATCCGTCAACTGATCTCCAATTGAGAACTTCGCCACTTGACCATAAAAAATATCAGTTCCCACCACACTGATAGACGATGTATCAATCACTAATTCAATTGCACCAAGATCACATAATTGGCTATTACTGCGTGTTTTACCTCGTTGATCAATCGACTCACATGCACCTGTACCTGTGATTTGACCTCGATCAACAATCAGAGACTGACCTAATGTGCTATAACTCATTAAAAGTCGAGGCTTAAAGTATCCTAAAAACGCTTTCGTGGGGATACTGTATGGGCACAACAATCCATCAGCAGGTGCAAGATTACATTGTCCTTCTACACCAGTTCCTGCAAAAAGTTTGTTTGAGCCAATATTAATATTCGGGTAGTTAGAATTCTTTGTGGCGCAGTCATTATTAACTAAATTATTTTGGACAATCGATTGATCATCTGCTGCAAAGGTACAGTTTTTTGCAGTTTGTAATACTTCGTCGTTAATTTGGCCATTCTCGACCACAATACTATTTGAAAGAAAGGCTTTACCTAATGGCGCACTAAAATAAACTCCGGCACTATTACGCACAAGTGTCAGATTATTAAGCGTTTGTCCATCACGTAAGTTAATTAAATAGCCCGTATTACTAAAAATACTGTTATTTTTTAGTCCATAGGTTTGAGATGTAAAAGCACTTGAAGCATCACTATCACTGAACTTATTTGCACTATAAAATAATGCTGGTGTACTTGCTCCTGTAACTTTATTGTCCCTAATCACCGACTGTGAAACGATAAATTTTGGTAATTCACTATAAATAACAGCACCTTGAGTCGCATTATTATTTTGTAGCAAACTATTTTCAATGGTAACCACCCCATCAGATTTATCTGTATCAGATACCTGTGCGTTGTAGATGGCTCCTCCTTGATTAGCATAGCCATTTTTTAGGGTGACATACTCTAAATATAATGTTTCCTGATTATAAATTAGTCCCCCCTGAGTAATTCCGCAGTCTTTAGCACACCCCTCAAGATTCACCTGAGAAAAAATCACATTAAATTGGGTATTATCTTTACTACCATCCAAAATTCTGAAGAGTTGATCAGATCCTACCATTTTAATCGTGGCATTCTTGACACCTGGCTGATCGGTAATTGAAGCATCTGATATCGTTTGAATTTGAAGCGTCTTTTTAATCTCTATTTTATTTTTTAGTTCATACGTTTTATTTTGCTCAAGCGAAATAATAGGATTGGCACCTTTGCCACCACATCCATTGTATCCTGCCTCTGGCATCCCTTGATTTACATATTCAACGGCCTCACGAAGTGAACAAAGATTATCGTCTTTGACATCATCTGTAGTGGTATTGACCGTGATATTGTCACAATAAGCATGTCCCGCAATGCATAGCAATCCAATGCCTAAGCCCCGCTTGAGCATATTTATCTCCTTAGCTTTCCATTTTTCATTATTTTTTTAAAGTTGTATTCATCCGAACAACTTTGAAATCTTTGCCTACTTTGTCACAGCTAGAGTAATTACTCAAGATTTAATTTACTGCCGATATTCATCAATCAGTGCATAAATCTGACGCAAAGTTGCGTTGGATAATTTGGTTTTCTCACCCTTTAATAATTTTTCAAGCTGTGCAATGGTTTTGAGTAGTAAAGACGCTTGATGCGGACCATGCAATAGCAGATAGTCAAGAATTTGCGGATCAAATTGCAAACCGCGACGTGACATGGTGGAAAGAATTAACGCCTGACGGTCTGCAAATAAACTACCATTGGGAAGTTTTACACTGACTGCCTGAGTCAGACGAGACTGTAAATCTGGTAATTCCAACCGTAACTCTATAGGAGCAACACGTGATGAAAATACCAGTTGTCCGCCCACTTCATTATTATAATTAATTAAATGAAAAACTGCTTTTTGCCAGTGAGGCACCCCACTAATCGCTTCAATATCATCTAATGCAACTAGATCATAGCGTTCTAAAGAAGTAATTGCTTCAATGGGCGCATCTAAAAGCTCTAATAAAGAGACCTTGATGGCAGATTTGCCAATTTCCAGATAAGAATCACAAATCGCTGAAAGCAGGTGGCTTTTACCAGATCCTGCTCCACCATAAATATAGAAACGATTCATTAAACCAGCATGCAACTGGCGAACAGCATCAACCACATGTCCCCAGCCTGGCCCTGAAAAATCGCTAATGCGGGCATCAAGCTGAGGTTCAATATCCAACTGTAGTTGACGCATAAATGTAATAGACCTTCGAGTTACTTCCGATCATTATCAATCGACGTATCAGTATCTTGCGGGTTTTTCACTTCAATATCAAGATCAAGATTTTCAGTTTCGATACTGATATGCTCACCATTGCCAGTCGAAACCACCGTCGCTGTTCCTGCATACATCTGTGTATGTTCGTAAGCTTCCCTTAAATGTCGAAGTAACACGACAATCACTGCAGCAACAGGCAATGCAATCAACATTCCAAGGAATCCAGCAAGCTGTGCGCCTGCTAAAACTGCAAAAACCACCGCTACAGGAGACAAACCAATTTTATCACCAAGCAAAAATGGCTGAAGAATATAGCCTTCGACAGCCTGTCCAATCATAAACACCACACCCACCAAGGCGAGCTGCATCCAGTCTACACCAAACTGAAAAACCGTGGCGATGACGGCAGCGATTATGCCCACAGCAAAACCGAGATAAGGAATAATGCTGGCGAGTCCCGCCACCATCCCGATAATCAGGCCAACTTCAAGACCAATCAACTGAAGACCTACGGCATATACAATACCTAATAGTAACATGACCAGAAACTGTCCCTTAACGAAGGCACCGAGCACGCTGTGACATTCATACACAATACGTAAAGTACTTTCTTCGTAAGGCCGAGGAATCAAACGACGTAAACTGTTCAACATCCGATCCCAATCAAGTAAAAAATAGAATGAGATAATCGGAATAAGCACAATTGTGCCCCCAATCTGGATAAAGTTCAGACCAGACTGTGCCAAACGTAGCGCCATGGTTTGAATACTATCTGCACTGTAATTGGTCTGGATGTATTCCATGACTACAGTTGAAATTTGATCGGTGTCAATTTCCATGCGTTCTACGTTGAAGGTATGCGACACCCATGGCAAGAAAGTCGCATTAACCCAATGAATACCACTTGGAATACTGTCACGGGCATACATAAGCTGTTGCCATACTAGCGGCACCACATACCACATGGCCCAAGTCAGTAAAACACCAATACCAATAAATACGATACTAATCGAAAGCCAACGCGGCAAACCGATTTTTGAAAGTTTTTCTACCAGTGGACTAAACAGATAAGCAATTAAGAAAGCACCAACAAATGGAATGACCACGGGCTTGAGTAAATATAATACCCAAAGTAGAAGTGCTATACCTGCTAGGATGAAGACGCGACGAAGCATACGATCTTGCATAAATTCTAGCCTTTTTCTAATGTATTCGTTATAGATGCAAAAATATTTAAATAAAGATAGCATTTTCGGTCATAAATACCATAAGAGTTTCGTATATTCAGGTTATAATCTGCCGCCAATGCGGAGACTTCACTATGAGCAACTCAACTTCTACCCCTAATACTGGTTTAAGCTATAAAGATGCGGGTGTCGACATTGAAGCGGGCGACGCGCTAGTCGATCGTATCAAGTCGGTAGCTAAACGTACTACTCGTCCTGAAGTAATGGGCGGTCTTGGTGGCTTTGGCGCACTTTGTAAAATTCCTAAAGGCTATGAAGAGCCAGTTCTGGTTTCTGGAACAGATGGTGTAGGGACTAAATTACGTTTAGCACTTAACCTTAACCGTCACGACACCATTGGTCAGGATTTAGTTGCCATGTGTGTAAACGATCTTCTGGTATGTGGTGCTGAACCATTATTTTTCCTTGATTATTATGCAACAGGTCATTTAAATGTCGATGTTGCAGCCAATGTTGTAACAGGTATTGGTAAAGGATGTGAGCTTGCTGGTTGTGCGCTTGTTGGTGGTGAAACTGCCGAAATGCCAGGTATGTATGAAGGCGAAGATTACGACTTGGCTGGTTTTGCAGTAGGTGTGGTTGAGCAAAGTAAAATCATTGATGGCTCTAAAGTCAAAGCGGGTGATGTTTTAATTGGGGTTGCTTCGAGTGGTGCTCACTCAAATGGTTACTCATTACTCCGTAAAATTCTTGATGTTAAAAATGTAGATTTAACCCAGGAAATTGATGGTCGTTCTTTGGCAGATGCTGCAATGGAACCAACACGTATTTATGTGAAACCTGTACTTGAACTTTGCAAACAAGTCGATGTACATGCAATGGCGCATATTACTGGTGGCGGTTTACCAGGCAACTTGCCGCGTGTTTTACCAAATGGTGCACAAGCTGTGATTGATGAAGCATCATGGGAATGGCCTGAATTGTTCAAACTTTTACAGCGTGAAGGCGGTGTAGAGCAATTTGAAATGTACCGTACCTTTAACTGTGGTGTTGGTATGGTCATTGCAGTTGATGCAGCAGATGCAGACAAAACAATTCAAGTGCTCAATGCTCAAGGTGAAAAATCTTGGAAAATTGGTCATATTCAAGATAATGCTGAATCTATTGAAGGTGCAGACGAAAAAATTCGTGTGATCTTTGCATGATAAAAATTGCGGTACTTGTTTCTGGAAATGGTAGTAATTTACAAGCCCTGATAGATGCCAATCTGTCAGGCAGCATAGTCGGTGTTATTTCCAACAAACCTGATGCGTATGCTTTAAAACGTGCGGAACAAGCCAACATCCAAACCAAAGTGATTGAGCATAAAACGTATCCTACTCGTGAGCTGTTTGATGATGCGATGCATCAGCAACTCATTGAATGGAATATTGATTTGGTTGTGCTTGCTGGTTTTATGCGAATTTTAAGTGAAAAGTTTGTAAGGCAGTGGCAAGGGAAAATGATTAATATCCATCCTTCTCTGCTCCCACTTTACAAAGGTATGCATACTCATCAGCGCGTTTTAAATACTGGTGATGTTTATCATGGCTGTACAGTTCACTACGTGACAGCAGAGTTGGATGCTGGTCCTTCGCTATTACAAGGTGTGCTAAAAGTTGAGCAACACGATACAGTGGCTACTTTAGCAAATCGGATCCACGAACTGGAACATGTCATTTATCCTCAAGTGGTTGAGTGGATCTGTACCAATATAATCCAGTATCAGTCAGATCAGGTATTATTAAAAGGTAAGCCTTTACTCAAGCCGTTACAGTTCTGTCAGATTTAAAAATCAACCCAATATGTCATAAAAAAGCGCGCCATCCAGGCGCGCTTTTTTATGTCTATTTATGCTCGAATCAACTTCTGAATCTGATTTACAGTTTCCTGCGGATGTTCAAGGGGAAACATATGCCCACCTTCCACCACAGTAAAAGGAATACCAAGCTTCTTTTTCGCTTTTTGAGGAATACCGCGCTTTAGAAAATCACTTTGCGCTCCCACAACTAAATCAATTGGAACACTACAAGCACGATGCAATGTCAGCCACCACCACGAAGGATTGGTCCGAAAAAGCATGACTTCATCATTTTTAGGAATAGTCAGCGTCACGCCACCGCGTACAGCATCATCAGTCAATGCATAATCGATATAAGCCTGAAAACAATCTTCATCAAAGTTTTTATAAAACCCTTTTGATCGAAGCAGTTCATAGGCTTGCTGACGAGATTCCCAATGATCACGACGATGCGCTGAGAGTCCTGCTGGGGTCATGCGATCCACTGTTTTTGGACTCAAATGTTTGGCAAGATGCAAACCCAATGAGTGTATTCCAAGAATCAAAGGAGGATCGAGCATAATTACCTGAGAAAATAGCTCAGGTCTTTTGTAGCTTGCCATCATGGTCAGTACAGACCCAAGAGAATGCCCCAATCCAATCACTTGACGCCCACCTGCTTGACGCACAATGCTATCAATGATCTGATCGACCAGATGAGGCCAATGATCTGTGACTGGATAACGTTTATCTGGCCCAATCAATGGTACATAAATGACCTCATACTGATCGCTTAATTGATCAAAGAGCTTTTGGTATACTTTGGACGGTACACCATTGGCATGCGCAAAATGAATGATCGGTTTATTCTGCATAGCGTTTAGATCTACTGTAATTTAGCCTGTTGTTCAGTTTTTAATTGTTGAGAAACAGACTGACTGATCCCCTGCCCCAACTCTGATCCCATTTTTCCTAAAATAGACTCAAATGGGCTACGCTCAATGGTATAGTTCACTTTATTTTCAACTTTAAGCTCGCGCATCAAGGTATCCAAATTACCTGTACGGTCAGCCACACCCAGTTGGATGGCTTGCTCGCCTGTCCAGAATAAACCTGAAAAAATAGCTGGGTCGTTCGATTTTAAACGTGTACCACGCCCTTCTTTTACCGCGTTAATAAAATGAGCATGCACATTATCCAGTACAGACTGAATGTGTTCACGTTGAGCAGGATTAACCGGTTTTGTCATACTCAAGATATCTTTATTTGAGCCTGAAGTCAGTGTACGGTCTTCAATTCCTAATTTTTGCGCCAATCCAGTGATGCCATAATTCGGCATAATCACACCAATAGAACCCACCAAACTTGATGGATTGACAATAATTTCATCAGCCGCAGAAGCAATATAGTACGCACCTGAAGCGCCCATATCACCAATTACAGCATAGACTTTCTTGTCTGGATGCTGTTTTTTCAGATAACGAATTTCTTGCCAGATTTCATCAGATTGAACAGGTGATCCACCTGGTGAATTAATATTCAAGGCGACAGCTTTACTATTTTTTGCTTCAAATGCTCGTTCAAGTGCTTTGTTGGTGTCTTCACTATTGACCGACTGATTACTCGAGTCAATCGTTCCAATAATATTAACGACAGCAAGATGCGCGGTTGAACTTGATGTACCACCAGAGCTTTCAGACGTTGTACAGCCACGGCCCAACAATACAAAAACGAATAACAAATAAAGAAAGGTCAAAAATTTGAAGAAAATTCCCCAACGTCTAGTACGACGTTGTTCCTCGACAGAGGCCAAAACAGCTTTCTCTAAAATCTGCCATTCCTGACCAGTTTTATTATTACTATTTTGCACTTCATTTTGTGGTTTAGGTGGCCAATCTGACATAAAAAATAACCCAAAAAGTTAAAAACACTGCCATTATATACACTGAATCGGTAAAAACTGTTTAATCGTTATAATTTAACTTATAATATTTTTATCCGATAAGCCCCTGTTCTTGATTCTAAGCACTTTTATAATGACGACATCTGATTCACGCAGCTTTATGTATCGTTTGCTTAAGTTTATTAGCCGACAACCTATTCAGCTTTCACGTTTATTTGCACGTATGCTTGCAGGCTTGGTGAATACGCTCAAACTCACAAAAACATCCAGAACAATTCAACTTAATCTTAAAATTACGCTGCCCTATCTAAATGACCAACAACGAGAACGTATTATCCAAAATGCGATTCGTAACGAACTCACCTCTTACATGGAGTTTTTCAGTATCTGGGGTTCATCCAATCAAAAGAATATCTCTCGCATTCATCATGTAGAAGGTGCAGATTTTTTTCATCAGGCTATTGCCGAAAATAAAGGTATCGTTCTCATTGTTCCACATTTTGGAACATGGGAAATCATGAATGCTTGGTGCGCTCAATATACCGACATGACAATTTTGTATAAACCTGTCAAAGATAAAGATGCCGATCGTTTTGTACGTGAAGCAAGAAGCCGAGAGCAGGCTAAACTGGTTCCAACAGATGAAAGTGGCGTTCGTCAGATTTTTAAGGCGCTTAAGCAAGGTGGAACCACCGTGATCTTGCCTGATCATACCCCGAATGTAGGCGGTGAAATGGTTGATTATTTTGGCATTCCCCTCGCATCAAGTAATCTCAGCGCTAAATTGATTCAAAAAACCAAGGCAAAAGCTCTTTTTTTATATGCTATTCGCAATGAAAATCATGGTTTTGATATGTTTATTGAACCCATGGATCCTGCGATTTATCAAGGTACAGATCATGATGGCACACTGGTGATTCATCATGCCATTGAAGACCTCATCAGAAAATATCCAGATCATTACCACTGGAGTTATAAACGTTTCAAAGCCAATCCTGAACTAGATAATCTATACACGCTCAATGAAGAAGATGCTTTAGCCAATGTAGAACAGGTACGTCAAGCCAACAGAGAGCGTCTTAACGCTGCAACCACTTATACGACTGACGATAAAATTCTGTCTGCTCATTCCCTGAATCAAACTTAAAATGAATCGCTCCCTTATCAGTTGTACTCAATAAGGGAATATTCAAATCTTGCAGACGATTGCTTACCTCAGCACTCGGATGACCATATCCATTTTCAAACCCTGCTGAAGCAATCGCAATTTTGGGATGATATCTCTTGAGAAAATCATAAGATGAACTGTGTTGGCTGCCATGATGCCCCAAAATTAAAACATCAACTTTAAGATCGGGATATTGTTGTAATAGCTGATATTCGGTTTCCCAGCCTGCATCCCCCATCATCAGAAAATACTTTAAATCTGATGCTTGTTTAAGCTGTAAATACATCACACAAGACGCTTCATTACGATTAAATACCGTAGACTGTAAATTTTCTAATTTTGGTGACAATATCTGGATTTTTAGCTCTGATGTTTCCCAAGTCTGACCAGAATGACACAATGAGAATGGAATAGATAAATCTTTAATTTCTTCATTGGCCTGAATCATACGCGTTGGGATCAATTGCAATACTGCAGGTAGTCCACCACTATGATCCTGATCAAGATGAGTCAAAATTACTCGATCCAGTTGATGCACACCTTGAGACTTCAAGAATGGAACCACGACCTGTTTGCCAATACTAAATTTACTTTCATCATAGTATCCACCCGTATCTAGCAAAATACGCTGGGTTTGGTCCTGAATAAAAATTGACTGGCCTTGTCCTACATCTAAAATACTAATCTGAGTGGGCCGAATCATTTTAGAAGGAATTAAAAGTGGAACGAAGCATAAAACTGACCAGAATTTTGGAACCACGCCTTTGGGTAGAAATAGGATCACAATGGCTAAAGTGAGACAAATCAGTAGTAACGGCGTAAATGCATAATATTGAAGCTGAGGATTAAATAAATGATCAAGACCTTTTAAGATTCCGATAAATAATTCGAGCAGGCTATTATTTAAATAAAACAACAGATTTCCAAGTGATGGAATGAATAGCCATAAGCATCCAGCCATAATATCTAGAGGCACAATAATACCGCCCAATATCGGAATTGCGATTAGATTAGATAATGGAGCAATCCATGATATTTGCTTAAAAATAATTAACGTCAAAGGCATCAGAGCGACAAAAATTTTCCATTGTGATCTAACCAATGCTTTTAGAATCTGCATCCCACGCGTAAAACGAGTCTGATGAAACTGCTGTGCTTGTGTCATATCTTGATAAATTCTGATCAAAATAAAACATGCACCATAAGATAGCCAAAATGCAGCGGATAAAATACTAAAGGGGTCCATCCATAACAGTAAGGATGCACTCAAGACCAAAAGTGAAAAAGCACTTAGATGATGTCGTATCAAAAGTAAAATACTGCCAAGCATTACAGTAAACAGCGTTCTAAGTGCAGGGATTTCAAAGCCAACAAAAGCACAATATAAAATCACACACATTAAAAAAGGGAGTAATACCAATTTTTGACGTGGAATTGATAAGTAAATTTCTGGTTTAAACCGATGAATCAATCGAGTAAAAATCCAGCTTACCATGGCAGCAAAAATGAGCACATGGGGTCCCGAAATCGCCAACAAGTGAGAAATGCCAAAACGTTGAAATTGCTGCTCAAGCTCTGGATTGAGTAAACTGCGGTCTCCTGTTAGGAGCGCCAGTAAGAGTGCATGATGTGATAAGGATGAATCTATAAAGTAGTTCCGAAATTTAAGCCTGAGCTTTTCAACAGACTGTAAAAACTGTGCTCGCCATGTCTGTTGCTGTTTTACATGTAAATAAAAACCTGCACTCATCACCTCTTGTTTGCTTAAGGTTTGTATACGATAAACTTGGGCAGTCGCTTGCCAATTTTGCTGAACAAACCATTTTTCCACATCAAATGCACCTTCAAGTGCATAGCTATGTATCGGCTTGGTCTTAGCAGTGATTCGATAATACTGACCAAGCTCAAGGCTACTGCTTTTTTCAGCCCCCAGTAAGCTCTGATCAATATAAAATACCCAATTCACGACATCAGGATGAATGTTGAGTACTTCAGCGACTTGTTTTATACCTTTATCTGAAGATTCACCCATTTGATGAACGTAAATAATCACCTCATGTGTATCCGAATGCATTATTTTATAATACAAGCGTTCCTCAAGAGCAGAATCTGCGTATTGTGCGCCTATACCAAATAAGAAACTGGCAGAAATTAAGATAACAAGTGCTCTTAATCCAGAACCAATCTGATGCTTTCGTTTTTTGTAGAAATAAATAGCCCATATCAAAAAAGTCAGAATTCCTGTAATGCATGTAAATGGTTCAATGCATTCCAGTGTCCTGCCCATCATGGCAATGCCAGCAATCCACCCCAATAAAATAATTTTAAACATTGTTATAAACTAAAGTAATTGCTTTATATAATATTAAATAGAGGATAAAGCTCTCGGAAAAACTTTATCCTTTAAATCAATTTACTAAGAATGATCAACCCATAGACCATCCTGCATATGCAAAATTGAATCGGCAGATTGGGCCAATTGCTCATCATGCGTAACAATCAGCATGGCCATGTTAAATTCTTGTTTAAGATCACTGAGTAATTCAAATATACCAAATGCCGTTTTACGATCAAGATTACCAGTTGGTTCATCAGCCAGCATCACCGCAGGTCTGGCAACCAAAGCACGTGCCAATGCTACACGCTGACGCTCACCACCCGAAAGCTCACCTGGCTTGTGGGTTAAACGATGTGATAGGCCAACACGATCCAGCAAGTGCTCAGCCTGTTGTTTGACCTCTTTGTAATTGGTATCCGCACGTAACATTAAAGGCATGGCAACATTTTCAAGCGCAGAAAACTCTGGCAGCAAATGATGAAACTGATAAACGAAACCCAAATACTGGTTACGTTTGAAGCCACGTTCCGCTTCGCCCAAATTATCAAAACGTTGCTCATTTAAGAACACTTGCCCCTGCGTAGGTTGATCTAATCCACCCAATATATGCAGCAAGGTACTCTTACCCGAACCACTGGCACCCACAATCGATACAAATTCGCCCGCAGCAATTTTGAGTGATAATCCCTTGATCACTTCTACTGTCGATTTACCATCAGTAAAATGTTTGTAAACATCTTTTGCTTCCAGCACAATTTTACTCATAACGTAATGCCTCTGCTGGTTGAATCTTAGCTGCACGTAATGCTGGGTAAATAGTGGCAAGGAAACTTAACAATAAAGAAACCGACACAATCAGGACCACATCTTGCCAGCGCAAGTAAGATGGCAAATAATTAATAAAATAAGCATCAAATAAATGAAGACCTAAAGCGGTATTTACCCAGTCGATAATATTACTCACACTCGATGCAAAAATAACCCCAAGAACCGCACCAGCCACCGTACCAATCACACCAATCACTGTGCCCTGCACCATAAAAATTTTAGTAATAGTTGCTGGCGAAGCACCCAGCGTTCTCAAAATCGCAATATCAGATTTTTTGTCTGTGACGACCATCACTAAAGATGAAACGATATTAAATGCAGCCACCAGTACAATCAGAAATAGAAGCAAGCTCACCATGGCTTTTTCCATCTGAATCGCACTAAATAGGTTACCGTGTGTATAGGTCCAGTTAGACGCATAAAAATTAGGTGGTAAGGTTCTAACAATATCATCTGCCACTTGAGGAGCAGCAAAAATATCATCCAGTTTTAAACGAATTCCCTGAGCGCCATCTGGTAAACGTAGTAAAGTTGAAGCATCGTTTAAAGCGATATAACCCATCATTGAGTCAACTTCTGCACCAATGCTAAAAATCCCAACAATTTTAAAACGTTTAAAACGAGGAACTACTCCAGCAGGAGAAGGTGTTGCCTCAGGTAAAACCAAAGTCACATTATCATTGAGGCCAAGCCCCAATGCATCTGTCATCTGTTTGCCCAGTACAATCCCAAACTCACCTTTCTTAAGATTATCAATACTACCCGCAACCATATGATTCTGGATAATCGATACCTTTTTTTCATACTGCGGGTCGATTCCGCTGACCATAATGCCTGCAACCTGACCTTGTGCTGTCAGCATCCCTTGCAGTTGTGTAAATGGTGCAACACCAACCACATGCTTGTGTCCTTCAACTTTTTTTGCAAGCTCTGGCCAATTGGTCAATATCTGTGTTGATGAAATTGTGGCCTGTGGAACCATTCCCAGCACACGATTTTTCAATTCACGGTCAAAACCATTCATCACAGACAAAACGGTGATTAATACCGCAACACCTAAGGTCAGACCAATCATCGAAACTAAGGCAATAAAAGAAATAAAGTGATTACTACGCCGAGCACGAGTATATCGCAACCCTATATACAGCGAGATTGGTTTAAACATACCAATTAGTCCAAGGTCATTTCATTATCGGAAATACAGTATTGCACTCAATACTGCGATCAGCATCTAACACGTATTGATACACCAAAAGAATCTGGGTTAACACAGCGGGTTAAACCGATTCTTTCTTATAATGACCCTTACGATTCTGATTATTTGTTGCGGCCCTATTTTGTACTAGTTGGTCCATGAGATCAATTTGATCCTGATTTAAACTACGAATTAGAACAATTAACTCAAAAATATCAACAGATTGATTTAATGTATGTAGGTTATGTAACTTGTTAGAGCAGTTTTCCAAAGCAATATTATTTTTGACGAAGTTGCTGTTTCATATGTTGGCTAAAACGTCGATTGGCCTGTATATCACGATAAAAATATAAAAATAGGCCACTTAATATAATCATAGCGCCGATCACGACCATGAGTGAAATTCGCTCATGATTAAAAAGCGCTCCAATCACCAAAGCCAATATTGGTGTCATTACATTGGTGAGTGATAATGTTGTCGGTTGGATATTTTTAACCAATTTAAAATAACAAAACATCGCAATCAGAGAAGCCATAATTGTTGTATAAAGTAAGGCCATCAGTGATTTAATTTCTGGAATATGCGTAGGTGCATGTGCCCAAATAAAAGGTAATAAACACAACGAAACCAAAGTTGAAATCAGAATTGAGCCTGTTGCTTGTGCAATTGGTTGTACATCCGCATTGACTTTTTTGACCCAGTAAATTGAACAGCAATAGGTAAATACACTAATCAGCATCAGACCTATGCCTAAAGGATGAATATGCTGCGATGCACCACCAACACAAATCACAGCCAGACCTGTTATTGCGATTGCCATACCCAGCCATTGCAAACGATTTAACTGTTGTCCAAACGCAAAACAACCGATCAACCCTGCAATGATGGGTGCCAAGCCAAACATTAAAGCAATAATACCCGAACTCAAATACTGGGTTGCAATGTAGGTAAATACTTGAGAACCGATCAAACTAAATGATCCAGCAATATAACTATGCACAGCAATTTTATCGGTAGGAAATTTGACTCTCAGCACAAATAAAATAATGACAGCTAAGGGTAAAGCAATAAAAAAACGTAAAACCATCGCCCATAAAACATTTAGGTCAGATACACTCCAGACAATTGCCAGGGGTGTAGATGCCCAAATGAATACCAACACAATATAGGTCAGCATAATATTAGTTTTGGTGGGCATAATTGCTCTCACGCAGTTTTACGTTTTTGCTTTAAAATCGTTTGATCCAATGCACTTGAAAATTCACGTTTGTCCCGTTCAGAAATAGGTGGTGGACCACCCGTTTGCACACCTGCGCCGCGTAACGTATCCATAAAATCACGTAGATGTAGCCGAGCTTTTACATTGGCTGTGGTATAAACCTCACCGCGTGGATGAATCGCGATTCCGCCCTTTTCAATGACTTGCGCCGCTAAAGGAATATCTTGAGTGATCACAATATCATTGGCCTGCATACGATCTACAATTTCTTGGTCAGCCCGATCTGCACCACTCATCACCTGAATAGACTTGATTCTGACTGACGGCGTAATCCCGACATTCTGATTTGCGACAAAAGTAACTTCCAGTTGGTAACGATCTGAAGCACGTAAAATAACTTCACGCAAAATTCTTGGCAAAGCATCCGCATCTACCCAGAGTTTAAATGGCAGCACTCAAGTTCAACCGTGATAAAAATGACCGTATTTTAACAGAGTTGACTCTGAGCCGCACAAACCGCCTGCGCTTTTTTTCATTTGTACTCGCTATAGATGACATCATCATGAATTTAAAAAAGAAAAACAGAGTATTTTTTACATAATTGTATCTTGAGACTTGAAAAAAATTAGATATGCTCGATTTAATAATATAAATCGTTAAATCTTACTCCGAGTCATATGAAAAATCAGAACAGTCCAGAAATCGTTACTATTCAAGATCAAGGTTTTGGCAGCCATGGTGAACACTGGGCTTTATTGAGTGATACTCCAGAACAGGATGTTCCTAAATGGCTTGGAATGGCATTAGATGCACCTGTAATGCCCATGGGATTATGTGAAAATGAAGATGAGATGAATGCCAACTTTTGGTTAATTCAGGGTCCTTCTCAATCGCATCTTAAAGTGACGCAAATTATTGCAGTTGAAAATAATAAACCTCAAGCACTTAAAACAGCGTTCCCTACCTTTGAAAGTCCTTATAAATATAATGCGTCGATTGAACGTATTATTACCTGTAAATCTGAAACACAGGCAGTTTTAAGACTTCGACTGAATCAAAATACCATTATTTATGCATTTGATAATCTGTTTAGCGTAAATAGTCGCCATTATGAAAACAATCAAACTTATCAGGTTCAATTAAATGCATGGGCATATCATTTAGAGGAAGTCGCGGCCAATGAAACAATTTTGGTCGATGATCCTGCATCGATTAAACATCACCGTGCCCTCAATGATATTTTAACGGCACATAATGGAGTCGCCCCTGAAAATCTACAAGAATTAATTAATGCTTGGAAGCCTAAAACACCAGAAGATCAAGAACCTGTGACTGTCGATTTTTCCAAAATGGTGGCATATTTATATGGCGAAACCATGGGGCAAGAAGATGAAGCATGGTTTCAAGGAAATATTGTTGGAAAAACATCCATGACATTTATGGATCAAGAATATACGTTATATGATGTGACCTTAGTATTGGAAGATCATTTACCTGCGATATTAATTCGGATTGCAACTCAAAATAATTCATACAAAAATTTTGAAATTGGCCAATATATTCGCGGTAATATCTGGATTCAGGCGAATATTTATGCTAAAAGTAGTGTAAATTAATATATTTCCACACAAAATTAATCATCTAGGCGTATTGATGAAAATTATACCTGAACAAACGACCAATCTAATTCAATTGAGTGGGCAGCAGCGTATTAAACTCGATACTGCTGCAATATGCTTTTTTGCATTAGGTATGTTTTTAGCCGCGATGATTATTCATCATCTTGGTTTTTTTCCAGTCTAAACTGCACATGTCAAAAAGCCCTCATCAATTAGATTGGATGAGGGCTTTTTGCTGGAAAATTATCCGTGTTTTTGAACAAAAGTATCCATAAAGTTAACCAATGCTTGTACGCCTTCTAAAGGAACAGCATTATAAATACTGGCACGCATACCACCTACGGAACGGTGACCTGCAAGATTAAGCAAATGATTCTCTTCTGCTTCTTGCAAAAATAATTTTTCCAAAGCTTCATCTGCCAAGGTAAATGGCACGTTCATGATGGAACGGTTAGGCACAGCAATCGGGTTATTATAAAAATCGCTAGAATCAATATAGCCATAAAGCAATTTAGCTTTTTCCAAATTGACTTGATGAATAGCATCTACTCCACCTTGCTCAAGCAACCACTCAAATACCAGACCAGATAAATACCAAGCATAAGTTGCTGGTGTATTTACCATCGAACCATTTTTAGCTTGAGCCGAGTATTTTAAAATGCTCGGAATATCTGAACGGGACTGATCAAGGAGATCATCACGTACAATGACAATCGTTAAACCTGCTGGACCAATATTTTTTTGAGCGCCTGCATAAATCAAACCAAACTTAGAGACATCTAAAGGCGCAGATAAAATGCTTGAAGACAAATCAGAAACTAGTGGTACATTGACATCAGGAATATCTGCAAACTGAATACCACCAATTGTTTCATTTTCTGCATAATGAACATAAGCGGCATCTTGGGATAAATTCCATTCGCTTTGATTCTTAATGGCCAGTTTGCCATCAATACTGGTACCTGCTTCAATGACATTGATATCGCCATAGCGCTGCGCTTCTTTCAGCGCTTTTTCTGACCAAATTCCAGTATGAATATAATCAGCCTTGCTATTTTTTCCCAGTAAATTCATAGGGATTGCTGAGAATTGTAAAGAAGCCCCGCCTTGTAAAAATAGTACCTGATAGTTTTCAGGAATATTCATTAACTTTCTGAGATCAGCTTCAGCTTTTTCAGCAACTGCAACATAGTCTTTACTACGATGGCTCATTTCCATGATGGAAAGCCCCTTACCCTGCCAGTCCAACAATTCTTGTTGAGCTTTTTCTAAAACAGCAGTGGGTAAAGCAGCTGGGCCAGCACAGAAATTGTACGCACGCATGATCGTTCCTTTGTTGAGTGAAACAAAACTAGAGTTGGCATTTAACCACATCTTTTCTGGTCATGCAGTAGTTACTCCAACAAAAATTTCAATATTCACAGGGAATTGCTTTTATTTCTTCAATCGATTAGATAGCTCAATTTAGTCGATTATTCTGTTATTTAATTTTGTACTTTATTCAAACAAGATTGCAAATCGATGATTTTTTATGATATACAATTGTATAATAAACAAGACTATAACTCACGTTCTCATAAAAAAGACTATACTTTCAGGGACGATGGATAAACAACATTACATGAAATTTATATATCAACACATGATAAAAAAATCGAACTCACCTGCATTGTATTTTCAAGCTTTTGCAATGCCGAGTCTATTTATTGCAGTCTTGTCTGTATTCAGTACGCATATTTTTGCACATAGCATGAGTTATGAAGAAGCTGAACAACAGGCATTGCAAAGCTCGTATACGACTCAAGCCAATAGTGCGTTAGAGCAAGCCGCGCGTTTAGATGCAGAGGCGACCAAAGGTTTGGGGTTACCTCGTGTCGATCTAAATGTTCGTGCTTATAAATTTCATAGTGAAGTCGATGTTCCTCTCGATAGTTTTAAGCAGAATCTTGAGAATACCCTAAGCGAACGTTTAAGCGATCAACTGAACCAATGGAGCGGCACTATTCCTTCAGATGTTTTGAGTAATATTCAAAATGGTGTCAATGGCGTGATTCAAAATGGCATTAACCAATTTCCCAATTATGCCAATCTCACAGTTGAGGATGAGGTGATTCGCCCTACAATTTCTTTGGTGATGCCCATTTATACAGGTGGACTTATTAAAAGCGCCAAGCAAATTGCTACCATACAGGCCATGCGGGCACAACTCAGTACAGAACAACAGCAAGATATCCGGCGCTTTGAAATCATTCAGTCTTATTTTAATGTCCAGTTGCAACAGCAGTTGGTCAAATCCAGTCAGTTTAATTTGGATGCCATGCAACTGCATGCCAACAATGCACTTAAACTTGAAAAGCAAGGATTCATTAGCAAGGGACAGCGTATGCAGTTTGAAGTAGCACGTAACAATGCCCAGCGACTTTTGCAAAATGCCCAGTCAAACCTTGAATCCAGCCAATTTCAACTGAATCATCTACTTCATCAACAACAGTTTAGCGATCTTTCAACCGCTCTATTTGTGAATGTAACGCGTGCTCAACCCATTAACCAATTTCTCACCACCTATCCTGATCAATCGACACTGATTCGAAAAATGCAAGTAGATACTCAACTTGCCGATGAGAATATTAAAGCTCAACGAGCGGCTAAAAAACCGAATCTATTTGCTTTTGCCGAATATAGTTTAGATAAAAACGAAAACTGGATTGTAGGCATTGTGGCACGCTACAACTTATTTGGGGGGCTGGATAAAACCAAAACGATACAGTCTGCCGAGCTTAAACGTTACGCCAGTGAGCTTTTGGTAGAACGCACCAAACAGGAGGTTGAAAATATTATTCAAAAATCCTATAGCGAAATGATTTCTGCACAGAAAACACAGCAACTACTACAAGAAAATAAACAGGCAGCTCTAGAAAATTTACGCATACAAAATCTTTCGTTTAAAGAAAATATGGGAACTGCTAATCAGGTCATTGATGCTCAAAATGCGTTAAATGTTCTCGATAGTGAAATGGCAATTAATGCCTATAAATATGTAATGTCGCTGGCCACATTATTACAAAGCCATGGCTCAATTGACCAATTTAAAACTTATCTCAACCAGCCAAATACGGTTTATATCCGTTAATTCAGAGGGAATCATGAAGCCAGATTACTCATCTTCAGATATGGAACATTCGGTTTCCTCTGCAACAGAAACTGAAAAAGATACACGATCTCAACAAGACCCTGAATTTTCTCATCACGCTCAAGAAAAAACAGAAAATTTAAGATCGTCTTCTAGTCAGAAATCGATAGTTAAACTGATTGGTGTGATTATTGTTATTCTCTTAATCGCTTTGATTTTGTATGGCTTATGGAAAGCCTATCAACCGCGTAAGGTCGCACTCCAAGGGCGTGTTGAAGCAGAAACGATATATATCAGTACCAAGGTTCCTAGCCGGGTAGATGAAATTTATGTTCAGGAAGGACAAGCGATTAAAAAAGGAGAAGCGCTTATTCGCTTAGTCAGCCCAGAAGTCGAAGCAAAAAAACAACAGGCTCAGGCTGCATTGCAATCAGCACTGGCTTTACAATCCACCGCAGAACGTGGCTCTCAAGAAGAAAATATCGAAACACTTTATGCCAACTGGCAAAGCGTAAAAGCTCAGGCCGAACTGGCAGCAACCACTTATCGTCGTGGAGAAAACCTGTATAAGGAAGGTGTCATTTCACGTCAGCGTCGCGATGAAATGTTTGCCGCGCAACGTTCTGCTCAAGCATTAACCGAAGCCGCGTATCAACAATATGCGCGTACCAAACGTGGCAGTACACCACAGCAAAAATCTATGGCCGATGCTCAAGTCGAAATTGCACGTGCGGCTTTAAGTGAAGCACAATCTCTTGAAGGTGAAACCAAACTGTATGCACCTGTTAACGGTACCATTTCCAAAATATATCCAAAACCATCAGAACTTGTCGCGGCGGCTGTTCCAGTGCTGAGTATTCTGGAAGATCATGACCTTTGGATCAGTCTGAATGTACGTGAAGACCAATATCGTTCGGTCTATCAACAAAAAACGCTCGAAGGTTATATCCCAGCTCTGGATCGAAAAGTGGAATTTAAAATCAAGCATATTGATGCAGAAGGTGAATTTGCAACCATTAAAACCACTCGTCAAACTGGTGGTTATGATATTCGCAGTTTTAAGCTTCACCTGACCCCTGTACAGCCTGTTACAGATCTTAAAGTCGGCATGAGTGTGATATTCAATGTATTAGAGGCCAAATAAGTATGTGGGCCTGTATACGGCGTGAGTTGCTCTATCTACTTAGAAATAAGTGGGATCTTGCAATGGTGACGTTTGCCCCACTGTTTGTGATCATTTTATTTAGCAGTATGTTTTATCAAGGTAAACCCAAGCATTTACCTATTGCAATCATTGATCAAGACCATAGTCAGCTCAGCCGTTTGATTGAGCGGGATTTATCGCTCAACAGTACACTCGAAATACGTTATCAACTTCAAAATCAAGATGAAGCAGAGCAACTGTTAAATCAAACCAAAATCTGGGGCTATGTTCATATTCCAGAGGGTGCAGAGACACGTTTAGTTAAAGCTCAGGATGCGCAGATTAGCATTGCATTTAATCAGTCATTTTTTAGCGTAGGTAATTCTATTTCTTCAGCCATGCTGATCAGTACATTGCGTGCAATGGGAACTTTTGGCGGCGAACATTATTTCTCAAATATGATTCCTTATATAGAGCTCCCAACTCCGCATGTCAAAATATCAACACTATACAATCCTTCCTTAAGCTATGAGTTTTATCTTGAACCCTTCATGATTCCAGCGATTTTGCACTTATTGCTCTGTTGTTGTGTGGCATTTTCGATTGGTCAGGAATTTAAACGTGGCACACTTAAAGACTGGGCCAACCAGCACAATTTTATCTCTGTGCTTTTTGCAAAAAATCTGGTGTATGTTGCCATTTTCTGTATCTGGACATGGGTCTGGATGTTTTGGCTGATTGAGATTCGCGGCTGGTTCGTTGCGGGTCACCTTAGTCTTTTATTGATGGGTCAGGTCTTTCTATACTTTGCCTATGCGTTAATTAGCTCAACGGTTGTGATTGCCACCCAAAGTCTGAGCCGTACTTTTGGCTTTATCGCAGTTTATGGTGGCTCATCTTTGAGCTTCGCAGGCGTCACACTTCCGCTGAATAATGCCCCCATTTTCACTCAATTTTGGTCGATGATTATCCCCTACACGCCTTATGCAAAACTACAAACCGAACAGTGGGTTGTTGGCAGTGATATGAGTGTTTCTATTTGGCCGTTACTGATTTTATGTGGGTACTGTATTTTTTATTTTGCACTCAGTCGCTTTCTTTTAAGAAAACGTATCTTAGGCGGTGATCAATGAAGAAATTCTGGTATCACTATTGTCAGACATTTAAAGATATTGTCAAAAACTCATCAATCCTTACCACAGTGGTATTATCGGTATTTTTTTATAGTTTTTTTTACCCTACTGCTTACAAAGCCGAACATGCAGAATCGTTACCTGTAGTGGTGGTCGATGAAGAACAAAGCCCAATAACATCCAAAATTATTTCGAAAGTCAGTGAAAGCCCCAATGTAAAAATTGTGGCAATCACAGGTAATTTTCTGGAAGCAGAAAATATGGTTCGAAATCAGAAGGCAGATGGCATCTTGTATTTGCCTGATAATCTATCTAATAGTATCCGACGAGGAGAAATGGGCGGAATTGGTCTTTATATCAGTACAGCCTACTTTTTAAAGACCAAAGAAATTGGACTTGGGTTCGCAACTGCGATTGAAAATATCATACAGGAACATGCACAGAAATTTGCTGAGGTTACTCACTTTAAACCTGAATTATCTATCCATCAGATTCCTTTATTTAATACCCTGTCTGGCTATGGCAGCTATGTGTTTCCTGCGGTTGCACCGCTTATTATCCATCAAACTATTGTGCTAGGTCTGGGCATGCTGATTGGGGGATATCGTGAAAAAAACTGGTGGTCTACGCCATCCCAGTTTTGGGGAATCTTCTTTAGCTTTTTTACAATCGGATGCTTAGGTTGCTTTTACCTGTTTGGTTTTATTTTTTGGCTTAATGATTATCCACATGGCGGTAATTTTTGGGGAATGTTATGCGCAGTTCCGATTTTTATCAGTTGTGTGGTCGCTTTAGGGTTATTGTTTGGTTCAGTCCTCGATATGTCTGAACGTGCAGGGCATTTTCTGGTATTTACCTCTATTCCCCTTTTTCTTCTCACTGGTACTGCATGGCCATTACAGGCCATGCCCGACTGGATGCATCTATTTTCTTTGGCATTGCCTTCAACGCATGGTGTACAACTGTTTATTCAACTCAATCAAATGGGTGTACCTACGCTACTCGTCGTTCCCAAACTTATCATTCTGGCAAGTATGGCCACTATTTTTTTAAGTCTCGCCTATTATCGTCTCGTTATTGCTTCAGCTAAAAACCAAAAATAAAAAAGGAAGCCGAAGCTTCCTTTTTATTTGAAAAATATTTACTCAGTAGCAGCTGAGTCGCTTGATTCTGAATCTATTTCAGGCTGATCAACTTCAGTTATTTCAGATTCAGTAGCAATTTCTTCTACCACTTCGATGAATTCATCATCTTCAACCGCTTCAATCGAAACAACACCAACTAAGGTTTCAGCATCACTTAAACGAATCAGGCGAACACCCTGTGCATTACGACCCGTCATTGCGACTTCGGCCGCGCGGGTACGCACTAAAGTACCGCCGTCTGAAATCAGCATCAGCTCTTTAGTTCCATCAATAGATACTGCGCCAACCAACTCTCCATTACGCTCGGAAGTCTTAATTGCAATAACGCCTTTACCACCACGTTTTTTGGTTGGGAAGTCATTTACTGGAGTACGTTTACCGTAACCATTTGCACTGGCACATAAAACCTCACCAGTTTCAGGTACAACGACTAACGATACAATACGACTCACCACACTTGAATCGGTGGACTCTTCTGAATCGTCCAACTCATCATGATCCAACTCTGTGTCTTCACTATCCACAGCAGCAGCCAGCGTCACGCGCATACCACGAACACCTTTCGCTGTACGCCCCATAGCACGCACATCAGTTTCTGCAAAACGAATCGCTTTACCCTCATTAGAGAACAGCATAATTTGCTGTTGACCATCGGTAATTGCGACACCAATCAAGGTATCTTCTTCGTTAAGTTCAATAGCGCGCAGACCATTTGAACGAATATTGGCAAACTGCTCTAGTTCTACACGTTTAACTGTTCCAGAAGCTGTTGCCATAAAGACATAATGATTTTCTAGGAATTCAGTTAGAGGTAAAATTGCAGTAATTGATTCATTGGCATCCAGTGGCAATAAATTCACCATTGGACGACCTTTAGCGCCACGAGATGCTTGAGGTACTTCAAATACTTTCAGACGGTACACTTTACCTACATTGGTAAAGCACAATACGGTTGCATGGTTAGATGCCACAATCAGATGCTGAATAATATCGTCATCTTTCATCGATGTTGCAGATTTACCACGGCCACCACGGCGCTGCGCTTGGTAATCCGACAATGGCTGCGTTTTTGCATAACCCGTTTGTGAAACGGTCAATACCACCTGCTCTTCTGGAATCAAATCTTCACGACAGAAATCGATACGTGATTCTACAATCTGTGTACGGCGCTCATCACCATACTGTTGCAAAATTAAGCTCAATTCTTCACGAATCACACCCATAAGCAGATTAAAATCATTCAAAATCGCTGTTAATTCAGCAATTTGACCTAAAATCTCGGTGTATTCTGCATGTAACTTGTCTTGCTCTAGACCCGTTAAACGATGTAAACGAAGTTCTAGAATTGCCGCCACTTGAGTAGGAGATAAGCGATACACTTGCTCAGACAGACCAAATGGACGCGCAGGATCTTCACCTTCAATCTCGTCTGGGCGCACAGATACAGAACCCGCTTTTTCGAGCAGAGCAATAACGCCACCGCCAGCCCATTCACCAGCTTGTAAACGCTCACGCGCTTCTGCTGGGTTTGCCGAGGTCTTGATCGTCTCAATGATATCGTCAATATTGGCAAGCGCTACTGTAAGACCTTCCAAGATGTGACCACGTTCACGTGCCTTACGCAATTCGAACATGGTACGACGCGTCACCACTTCTTGACGATGGCGAATAAATGCAGCAATGATATCTTTTAGATTCATCAATTTTGGCTGTCCGTTATCCAGACACACCATATTGATACTAAATGAGTTTTCAAGCTGGGTATTTAAGAACAGGTTATTCACAATGACCTCAGCGTTTTCACCACGCTTCAAGTCAATCGCAATACGCATACCGTCTTTATCAGACTCATCACGTAACTCTGAAATTCCTTCCAGTTTTTTCTCTTTAACCAGCTCGGCAATACGTTCAATGACGCGTGCTTTATTGACCTGATATGGAATTTCGGTAAATACGATGGTGGTACGACCCGTTTTTTCATCTTCTTCAAAATGATATTTGCCACGGATATGTAAACGACCTTTACCCGTACGGTAAGCATCCACAATGCCTGATTTACCATAGATGATGCCACCTGTCGGGAAATCTGGCCCTGTAATATGCTCCATCAAACCTTCAATGGAAATATTTGGGTTATCTGCATAAGCCAAGCACGCATGAATCACTTCATTGAGATGGTGAGGCGCCATATTGGTCGCCATACCTACTGCAATACCAGCAGCGCCGTTAATCAGCAAATTTGGAATGCGTGTCGGAAGAACATCAGGAATACGTTCTGAACCATCGTAGTTATCTACCCAGTCTACGGTGTCTTTTTCAAGATCAGCCAATAGCTCATGGGTAAGCTTAGTCATACGAACTTCGGTATAACGCATTGCCGCAGCACTATCGCCATCGACCGAACCAAAGTTGCCCTGACCGTCTACCAATAGATAACGCAGACTGAAGTCCTGCGCCATACGCACGATCGTGTCGTAAACAGCGGTATCACCATGTGGGTGATATTTACCGATCACATCACCCACGACACGTGCCGATTTTTTATAGGCTTTGTTATAGTCATTGCCTAGCTCATGCATGGCATAAAGCACACGACGGTGCACAGGCTTAAGGCCATCTCTTACATCTGGTAATGCACGAGATACAATTACGCTCATCGCATAATCTAGATATGAATGCTTGAGTTCGTCCTCAATGGCAATCGGTCTGATTTCCGATACGCTCATGCATACTCCTTGTATACAGCAAGCGAAAAACCTGCTGCAATATGTCTTGATCTTGCAATAGAATTCAGTTCAAAAACTGAACCAAAAATAAAAAATACAGCGAAAAATTATAGCACAAACCTCTCCATAACGGGGAGTTTAATGATCTGGAAATAGTATTTTTTAAAAATAAAAAAATAATCAAAAACAATTACTTAAAAACATATTTTTTAGTTTAAAATTAAAAAAACAAAAACAGGTTTATTCGATCAAAATACCATCAAAAATCTCTTATTTTTTAAGTACCAAAGTTTCTATTGTTCAGATTTGTGGTAAGCGGTATATATGTGAATATTCACGTTGAAAAAAGATCAGATCCAGTTCTAGTGATTCACCTGTCAAAGCGTGAAGCATACTGTGCATCTGTCCGCGATGATGTGCCTGATGATTAAAAATATGGGCAAGTATTTCATGGAGCGGTTCTGTATAAAACTGACCACGACGAAGATACTTGATGAAATGATCGAATTTGATCGGTTCAGATTGCATAATCAAATCCAATAGCCTTACATCCAGCTCGAAACGTGCTTGTTTTAATTGTTTTAGCTCAGTATAGATCAAATCATCCAAGGCATAATTTGAAGGCTCTAATCCCCTTATACGCTCAAACCACAATATATCGCCGATCAGCAAATGGTTTGCAGTATGTAACACAGTTCTAAAATAGGCACCACCATCCTGATTTAACTGCGCCTCAGTTAAATTTGAAAGTGCTGCAAACAATTTCTGATTCGCCCACTGATTATAATAAGCCATCATCAGAAAATAATGTTTAAATGACGTACTCATAATTCACTCGCGCAATTGATCATGCTTTTTAACATAAAAAAAGCGCTCCTGAGCAGAGCAGCAAAGCATGACCTTAGCTACCCGCGCAAGAGCGCTTTTAAACTTTAATTTACAGAATTAAAGTTTAGATACCAATTCTGGTATCACAGTGTTCAAATCACCCACTAACCAGTAGTCAGCTACACTGTTGATTGGCGCTTCTTCATCTTTGTTGATCGCAACAATCACTTTAGAGTCTTTCATACCAGCCAAATGCTGAATCGCACCAGAGATACCCACCGCAACATAAAGATCTGGGGCAACGATTTTACCCGTTTGACCCACCTGAAAGTCGTTTGGAACGAAACCAGCATCGACGGCAGCACGTGACGCACCTTGAGCAGCACCTAGTTTATCTGCTAACGGATCAAGAACTTTGTGATAGTTTTCACCAGAGCCCACACCACGACCACCAGAAACAACAATACGAGCAGCAGTTAATTCTGGACGATCAAGTTTAACAATTTCTTCGTTTACGAATGAAGAAACACCCGCGTCAGCGACTTCACCTACAGTTTCAACCGCAGCAGAACCACCTTCTGCAGCAACAGGATCAAATGCTGTACCACGTACTGTACCCACAATAATTGCTTCGTCAGATTGGACAGTTGCAATCGCATTACCAGCATAGATTGGGCGCTTAAATGTATTTGCAGATTCAACCGCGATAATGTCGGTGATCATACTGACATCAAGTAAAGCAGCCGCACGCGGAAGAATATTTTTACCTGTGGTGGTCGATGCTGCTAATACATATTTGTAACCGCCTTTAGCAAGATCAGCCACCAGCTTGGCTACATTTTCAGCCAGTTGGTTTGCATATACTGCATTGTCAGCAAGTAATACTTTGCTTACGCCAGTCACTTTTGCAGCAGCGTCTGCAACTGCCTGAGCGCCTGAACCCGCAACCAATACAGTAATATCACCACCGATTTTTTGTGCTGCCGCAACAACATTTAACGTTGCACCGTTAAGTGTTTGGTTGTTGTGATCAGCGATAACTAAAATACTCATGATTTTATCCTTCCGTATTAGATCACTTTCGCTTCATTTTTTAATTTTTCAACAAGTTCATCGACTGATTTCACTTGTACGCCAGCTTTACGATCAGCAGGTGGCTCAACTTTTACAGTTTTAAGTTTTGTACCTGTTGCAACACCATAATCTGCTGGAGATTTGGTATCTAGTGGCTTTTTGCGCGCCTTCATAATGTTTGGAAGTGCCGCATAACGAGGCTCATTCAAACGTAAATCTGTGGTAATAATGGCAGGAAGTGTCAGCTCAACCGTTTGTAGACCACCGTCAATTTCACGAGTAACCTGAACTTTTCCAGCGTCTACTTTAACTTCAGAAGCAAAAGTACCCTGACCTGCATCTAATAAAGCTGCAAGCATTTGACCGACTTGATTTGAGTCATCGTCAATGGCTTGCTTTCCAAGAAGAATCAATTCTGGTTTTTCTTGTTCTACAATCCCTTTTAGAATTTTAGCAACTTCTAAAGCACCAATTTCATCCGCAGTTTCGACCAAAATACCACGATCTGCACCTAGAGCCATTGAGGAACGGATTTGTTCCTGTGCTTCTTTAGGACCGATAGAAACCACAACGATTTCAGATACTGTTCCTTTTTCTTTTAAGCGAACCGCTTCTTCCACTGCGATTTCACAAAATGGGTTGATTGACATTTTAACATTGGTTAAGTCAACCCCACTATTGTCCGGCTTTACGCGAACTTTAACGTTGGCATCAACCACACGTTTTACAGCAACAAGAGCCTTCATGTAATCCTCGGCTGTTTCAGCAAGTAAATGTTCAGAAGAGTTATATTAACGCTTCAAATTAAATTTTTTAGGTGCTTTATCTTGCAATGTGTTTGGCATTTCGGTCAAGTCACAATTACAGCAACACTGTGAAAAATCGAATAAAATTGAGAAATCATCAGTTCATTATTTTATTAAACCTCTTTTTGTCTTTGAATTTCCTATGTTTTTATGATTTTTTTACTTATTGATTTATATTATGTTTTTATCTGATTTATTTCATCAGCAGCTCTGATACTTTGGTTAAAATATGTAAAAAAGGCGTAGTTCCTCATCAGTTTGTCTCAGATTGACTGCTGAGATCAAAATTGTCAGTCAGGTAAGGTTTTATATTTTGTAAATCTTATGCTGAATTTTAGGATGATGATCCGTTCAGATTGTGACGTTTTACATTTTAATTACTTTATTTTTTGTGCTCTTGGATGGGCACGATCATAAACTTGTGCCAAATGATCAAAATCAATATGGGTATAAATCTGAGTAGTGCTTAGATTGGAATGACCCAGCATTTCCTGTACAGAACGTAAATCACCACTGGCCGATAACATGTGACTGGCAAAGCAGTGGCGTAATAAATGCGGATGTAAATCGACATTCACACCAGCACGTAAAGCCTGATGTTTTACTCGATTTTCAATTTGACGCGGCGTGAGTGCACCGCCATTTTGTGATACAAACAGTGGATCTTGCTGGGTGAATTGTCCTTTCCATAAACGGTACACATTTAACCAGTCAATCAGACTCTGCTTTGCCTTTTTCCCAAAGGGAATCACCCGTGTTTTATTACCTTTCCCCGTGACTCGTAATAACTGTCGATTAAAATCCAGATCAATCAGTTTCAAACCCTGTAATTCTGCCAGACGTAATCCACTCGAATATAACAATTCCAATATTGCTTTATCTCTTAACCAAAGCTGTGTACCAAGCTCATCCTCTGGTGCGGTTTGATCCAGAATCTGGTGCACGGTTTCAATGTCAATCATGCCTGGTAAAGGACGAGATTTCCGTTTGAGTTTAAAATCTTCAACTGGATTCATATTGAGAAACTGACTTTGCTGCGCCCACTTCATAAATTGACGGATTGAAGAAAGGTGCCGTTGAATACTGCTACTACTTAGATTTGACTGCTCCACGCGATACGCCAAATATTCGCGCAAATCTGAGGCTTCAACTTGCATCAACTCCAGCTTTCGTTTTTCACAGAAATCAAAAAAGTCGGTTAAGTCTCTTTGATAAGCATTTAGCGTATGCTCAGACTGATTCTGAATCATGCGCTCTTTTAACCACATTGCTAAAAGTTGCTGATTGTTATACATGACTGTTCAGCGCTCCAGCCTAGATTCAATACTTTTTAAATAGTCTAATACACAAACAGCAACCTGCTTGGCGTGTTGGTTTGCAAGATCATGCTGACCATCTGCTATCACTTCTAAGTGTGCATTTGGCAGTTTTGCATGCAAATATTCACCGACCGAAACAGGACTGATTGGATCTTGATCTCCCCAAATCAATAGAACTTTTTGTGCTATTTCAGCAAGTCGTTGTTCATAATTCACTTTGGTCGTTATAAACCATTCAGGATAATTTAAAAACTCTTTTGAGTAGGCTTCTCGCCAATCTGCAACCTCAAACTTAGTTAAATCGATACCACCTGAGGTTGCAATCAATACCAATCCTTGTACCAAATGAGTTTTTTGCAATGCGGCAGCAATCGCAAAAATACCGCCCATTGATTGCGCAACAATTACAGATTCTTCATTAATTTGATCGACCACATAATTTGTTAGGTCTTTAAAACTCTTTACCGCTAAAGATTCAGGCTTATCGCCGAAACCTGGATAACCAATAATTTTAGTCTGGTAATGCTGAGGAAGTTTTTCAATTAAGGGATGCCAAAATGTCGTACTGCCTGATGCACCTGGCAAAAAAATAAGCTGTGGCATAGATTGCAGATTCGAATCCATTGTATTGATATTGAAAAATCACCTTACGCTGAAATGCCCCATAAAAAAAGCACTATCCTAAAAATAGTGCTTTTAATGTATAGATTTAATCTACAATCAGCTTTGGAAGTAACGTAAATCCAGACGCCCTTCATAAACATTTGCTGTTGGACCCGTCATCCAGACCACATCACCTTCTTGCCAGGCAATTTGCAGTTTTCCACCAGCCAGTTCCACTTCCACCTCATTGGCAAGTAAACCACGTCGCATACCACTCACGGCAGCAGCACATGCACCTGTACCACAGGCAAGTGTTTCACCCACACCACGTTCAAACACTCGTAGGCGTATGTGCTTTTCATCCACAATCTGCATAAAGCCAGCATTAACGCGCTGAGGAAAACGGACATGAGACTCTACTTGTGGCCCCATCGTTGCAACATCTGCTGTTAAAACATCTGGCACAATGGTCACTGCATGTGGATTACCCATATTAACCACATCAATTTTTAAACTTTGCTCATTGGCAAGTTCAAGCGTATACAGTGCTTCAAATTCTTCGGTTACAAACGGAATTTCATGTGGCATAAATTTCGGATAGCCCATATTTACACGAACCCATCCGTTTGGCCCTAGCTCTGGCTCGACAATACCCGCTTTAGTTTGTACCTTGATTTTGGTTTTCTTGGTGAGTTGGCGCTCATGTACAAAACGTGCAAAACAGCGTACACCATTTCCACACTGCTCTACCTCTGAACCATCTGCATTAAAAATACGATATTTGAAATCAACATTTGGATAATCAGGTGGCTCAACAATGAGTAACTGATCAAAACCAATACCGAAGTGACGATCGGCCATACGCTGGATGGTGGTGGTATCTAAATAGGCACGCTGACTGATGAGATCAAGGACAACGAAGTCGTTACCCAACCCATGCATTTTGGTAAACTCAAGTAACATGTCTTACTCCTCAGGCAACAAACGCTCTCTTTCCCACAACGATTCAATGCTTTCACGCTCACGAATCAGATGAGGTTTTTCATCATCGACCATGACCTCAGCAGCACGGCCACGAGTGTTGTAATTTGAGCTCATGACAAAACCATATGCGCCAGCACCCAGTACTGCCAAAATATCATTTTCCTGAATCGCAAGCGTACGCGCTTTGCCTAAAAAATCACCCGTTTCACAAATAGCCCCCACTACATCCCACTCTTTCGCTTCTGCTGATGTGCTTTCATTCACAGACTGAATATCCATCCATGCTTCATAAAGTGAAGGACGAATCAAATCATTCATTGCTGCATCAATAATAGCAAAGTTACGATGATTGGTCGGTTTGAGCAGATCCACACGTGTCAATAACACACCAGCATTGGCACTAATACTACGTCCTGGTTCCATGTAAACTTTTAAACCCAACTTTTCTAAAGCTGGTTTGAGCGCATTGGCATACTCTGCAACACTTGGAGGTGTTTCATCTTTGTAGCAAACCCCCAGACCACCGCCAATATCGATATGTTTAAGGTTAATTCCTAGCTTGTTCAGTTGCTCGATCATCACCATCACGCGATCAAGCGCATCGACAAAAGGTTTAGTTTCGGTCAATTGGGAACCAATGTGACAGTCAATTCCAACAACATCCAGATGAGACAGGGATGCTGCGTATTGATAAGTTTCAAATACGGTATCACTTGGAATACCAAACTTGTTTTCTTTCAAACCTGTTGAGATATAAGGATGCGTTTTGGCATCGACATCAGGATTCACTCGTAAAGAAACAGGCGCCTTTTGATCAAGTCGCACCGCTACTTTTTGAATTCGATCTAGCTCTGCATAAGATTCAACATTAAAACAGGCAATTCCAACTTCAAGCGCTTTTTGAATATCAGCTTCGGATTTACCTAAACCTGAAAATACAATTTTGCTTGGATCACCGCCAGCCGCCAATACACGTGCAAGTTCGCCACCTGTCACAATATCAAATCCAGAACCCAGTTTTGCCAAAACATTGAGTACCGCCAAATTAGAGTTTGATTTCACTGCAAAACAGATCTGATGATCGATAAAATCAAAAGCACGATCCATGTCTTTATAATGCTTTTCAAAAGCAGCTTTTGAATAGACATAAAGCGGTGTGCCAAATTGCTGCGCGAGCTGATCGAGTGAACATTGCTCGGCATGCAATACCCCATTAATGCGGGAGAAACTCATGAATGCATCCTTATTTTTAGCTTAAGGTGAAGAAGATGATACAGGTTGAGAAGCAGCAGATTCTTTAGCAGAATCCTTTTGAGTATGTTCAGCTTCAGGATGAGAATAAATTAAATATTTTGCACCTTTGTCATGTTTTGAATCGGATGGCAAATGCAGTGCCCCCGTTTGGCCACAACCTAGTAACGACAAACTCGTTGCAAATAAACTTACGTAGCAAATGACGCGGCGCATCTGATCACCTTTTGAAATAATTTGACAGATTATACCGTGATCAAATTAATGACCAAAGTGGAAAACCACAAAGCTTAGAATGATCTAAAAAAAAACGCCAGTCATCGACTGGCGTTTTTTCAATTATTTCTTAGATTTTAACCTTGGTTTGTAAAAACCGAAGTAACCAATCACTAAAATAACCAGCCAGATTGGACTTACCATCAAAGCTTTCATCGTATCTGGTTCCAATGACAGAACATAAATCATACCTACAAAAAAGATAATCAGGATCCAGCAGGTAAATAGACCACCTGGTAATTTGAAGATTGATTTTGCATGTAACTCTGGACGTTTTTTGTAATACACCATATAGCTCCAAATAATCATGAGCCATACGCAGATAAATAAAATCGTTGATAAAGTCGTTGCCAGTGTAAAGGCTTCAACCGTATTTGGAACAACGTATTGTAAAGCCGCACCTAGCAGTAAACATACAGTTGAAAAATACAGCGCATTTGCAGGAACGCGACCTTTATTTAATGCACCAAATGCTTGAGGTGCTTGCTTCTCTTTAGACAAACCGAACAACATACGGCTGGTTGAAAATACACCGCTGTTCATAGATGACATGACTGAAGAAAGTACCACCAAATTCATGATAATGGCAGCAGCAGCAATACCTGCCTGACTAAACAAATTTACAAATGGGCTAATATTTGGATCAATCCGATTCCATGGTGTCACCGACATCACAATAAGTAGTGCCAGTACATAGAAAATAATGATACGAATTGGGATCGAGTTCACCGCTTTAGGTAAGTTAATTTCAGGGTTCTTGGTTTCTGCAGCAGTGGTCCCAACCAACTCAACACCAACGAAAGCAAAGATCGCAATCTGGAAGCCCGCCAGGAAGCCATGCATGCCTGTTGGGAAAAACCCGCCATTGGCCCACAAATGGGTAAATGAAGCCACTTCACCACTGGTGGAGGTAAAGCCTGTGAAGATCATCCAGAGTCCTACCAAAATCAAAACCACAATTGCAGTAATCTTGATCATGGCAAACCAGAATTCAAGCTCGCCAAACAATTTAACCGTCATGAGATTAAGCCCCATGATAAAGAAAATTGCAGCGACACTGATCATTGCCCCTTCAGTTGGTGTAAAGGGCATACCATTATTGAAAAATTGCAAATAATAAATAATGGCAGATAAGTCTGCGATACCAATCGTGATCCAACACAACCAATAGGTCCAGCCGACAAAATAGCCTGCCCAAGGTCCAATCAAATCAGTCGAGAAATCAATAAATGACTTATATTGAAGATTGGATAAGAGTAACTCGCCAAGCGCGCGCATGACAAAAAACACCATAACACCAATAATCAGGTAAATAAAAAGAATAGATGGGCCAGCCAGACTAATCGTCTTACCCGAACCCATGAATAATCCTGTACCAATTGCGCCGCCAATTGCAATGAGTTGCAAATGTCGATTGGATAAGCTTCTCGAAAGCTCACCTTCTCCAGAAGGTTGACCGTGCATTTCATTTGACATTGTTTTTTTTCAACTCTCAAATTTTGTATTTCAAAATTAGCCCAAAATGCTCAAAATAAAAAAGATTATTTCGGCATTTATTCAATATTCTTGGAAATAACCATGCGTCAACGCAGTGTTTGAACACAATTTCTCCATGTGATATCGCAAGGCTTTTATCGTTCCCTGAGTTAGCAGTTTACGTGCCAAACTTAAATTAGGTGATGTTAAGCTAAAAATTTGTATTTCTGGCACGCTATTGCTACATTTCGTCATCAACGCCATCTAAATATGCACCAAATATGAGCAAAGTCAAAACCGTTTATCGCTGTGAGCAATGTGGAGCCGATCACCCTAAATGGGCTGGACAATGTTCTGAGTGTGGAGAATGGAACAGTTTGACTGAAGTTCGGCTTGAAACCAGTACCAATCATCGCGCCAAACCCAAACTCGGTGGTTATGCAGGAGAAATTTCAACTGTTACTACCTTAAATCAGATCTCTGTTTCACACGAAACACGGGTGGCCACTGGAATTGGTGAGTTTGATCGAGTGCTGGGTGGGGGGTTAGTCACAGGCTCAGTTGTACTGATTGGCGGAGATCCTGGTATTGGTAAATCGACCATTTTGCTGCAAACAGCAACTTATATGGCAAGCAGCAATAGCTCTGCACTTTATGTGACAGGCGAAGAATCATTATCTCAAGTGGCTTTACGTGCCCAAAGGCTCGACTTACCGACAGACAAATTGAAAGTCATGGCTGAAACTTGTGTCGAGCGTATTTGTGAAATATTAGCACATGAACGCCCTACCGTTGCTATATTAGATTCGATTCAAACACTTTACACCGAAACATTACAGTCCGCACCAGGTGGCGTATCTCAAATCCGAGAATCGGCAGCCTTACTGACTCGTTTTGCAAAACATAGCGGTACTGCGCTGTTTATTGTGGGGCATGTGACTAAAGAAGGTGCTCTTGCTGGTCCGCGCGTGCTTGAACATATGGTCGATTGTGTCCTATATTTTGAAGGACAGTCAGATTCAAGATATCGCATGATTCGTGCTGTTAAGAACCGTTTTGGTGCGGTGAATGAACTGGGCGTTTTTGGTATGACCGATAAGGGACTTCGCGAAGTTGCCAATCCTTCTGCTATTTTTCTGAGTCGTTACGATGAGGCAATTCCAGGTTCAATTGTGATGATTAGCCGTGAAGGTACTCGACCACTCTTAGTTGAAGTACAAGCACTGGTGGATGATGCTCAAGGACAACCGCGCCGTGTCGCTTTGGGCTTGGAGCAAAATCGTCTCAATATGCTTTTGGCTGTGATGCATCGTCATGGAGGAGTACAAACTTCTGGTCAGGATGTCTATGTCAATGTCGTGGGTGGATTAAAAATTACCGAAACGGGTTCTGATCTTGCAGTCCTTCTCGCCTGTGCCTCTAGTTTAAGAGGAAAAGCTTTGCCTCAACAGCTTGCTGTATTTGGTGAAGTTGGCCTCTCTGGTGAAATTCGTCCTGTCCCTAATGGTCAGGAGCGCTTAAAAGAAGCGACAAAACATGGTTTCACACACATCATTTTACCTCGTGGTAATGCACCTCAGAAAAAAATTGAAGGTGTACACGTCATTGCGGTAGCGCGCTTACATGAAGCCTTGCAAACTGCAATGGAGCTTTCTTCATGAGATAAGGATGTGGTTCAAGTTCTCAAATTCGGTGAGTTATTTTCATCATGTTATGCACTTCTTAAGCTATAGCATGATGAGGTCTTTAGATCATTTGCTATATCATAAATGATTCAAGTACGTATCCCCATTAAATATACCAAAAACTTAAATTGCTTTCAGAATCAAATGTATTAATCAAGCCACGATGTTTCGATATAAAAAACATATTTTTATTATTGAAATTCATCACAAAAGCCTGCATATATACACTCTTAACTTATTTTATTTTTGATTTTATTTTTTATACAGGAATTTTTAATGAAAGTAAGACAGCGTGGCCTTATAACGGGCATCATGATGGCTGCTTTAGTCATTGCTCCACTGGCTGAAGCTAAACGTGCTGGTGGTGGCAAAAGCCATGGCATGTCACGTTCAGCAGCGCCAAGCCAATCTTATCAACAGCCTCGTCAGGCCACTCCAGCGCCTCAAACGGCGCCTGCGGGTACACCTCAACGTTCGGGTCCTGGGGTAGGCTCAATGGTTGCAGCCGGTGTAGCTGGTGCGGCAGTCGGTGCCATTGCTGCCAATGCGCTGGCTGACGATAAGCATTCCACTTCTCCTGAACAGCAGGCAGCGCAACAAGCGACTCAAGCCCAACAACAGGAAGAAAAGAAAGGTGGCTTACCTGGCTGGATCTGGATTGTCCTGATCGCTGCAATTGCTTTCTTTATTTTCCGTCGTTTCGGAGCTAAAAAAAAATTAGCTGGTAATAATCCATACGCCCCAAATAATGCAGGTGGATCAACACCGTTTTCTACATCTACAACACCACGTTCAAATGCAGGTGCCGATAACACCAATATTTTTGGTCAATCTGTAGGTGGCGGTGCTGCACCAACGGCTGCACCTTTTGGCACAGCGTATAGCAACAGTGGAAACCAGCTACCTGACGGTACAGAACCTGCGGCCTTCTTGCGTATTGCACGTCAGCGTTTTAACCACATTCAGTCAGTGAACTCTGCAAGTAATATTGAAGAAATTCGTCGTTATTTGACACCAGATCTATATGCCTCAATGTATAGCGATATCATGGCAAATCAGGATCAAGATGTTGCAGAATTTAGCAATCTGAATGCGATGGTGGCAGATACGTCGACTGAAAATGGTCAATACATTGTAAGTGTACGCTTTACAGGTACAGTGAGCGAAGACTTGAACAGTCAGCCGCAACCATTCTCTGAAGTGTGGCACTTTGTAAAACCAGCAGGTTCAACTGAAGAGTGGAAAGTGGCTGGTATTCAGCAGGATTAATTAAAGACATCATAAAAAGTAAGCCGCGATCAGCGGCTTATTTTTTATCAAGCAATTGCAGCAGGAAATGCAATCACCTGTTCAATTTTAAGCTGTCGAGTTGCAATCATCAGTAACCGATCTACGCCAAGTGCGATACCCGCACAGGCTGGCATATGAGGCAAAGCAGCCAGCAAGTTTTCATCGAGTGGCATTTCTGCCAAACCTTGCAATTTGCGTTCTAAATTATCTGCTTCAAAGCGTGCTCTGAGTATATTTGCATCAAGAAGCTCGTCATAAGCATTGGCAAGCTCCAGTCCTTCGATATATACCTCAAAACGTGCGGCAACTTCTTCTCCATCTTCATCTATACGTACTTTGGCAAGCGATGCCATTTCTGGTGGAAAGTCGGTCAGAAATACAGGCGTATCGAAGCCTAGACTCGGTTCAACAATATGGGAAAATAGTAAATCTATATAGGCCAAGCGATCATTACCCAAGTCGAGATTTAAACCTACACGATCAGCCGTATCTTTAAGCTGCTTTAACGTTGCTTGTAATGGATTAATCTCTAAACGATCCTGAAAGGCATGTTTATAACTCAAAATCATGGGGCGAATTTCATCAAAACGTTGCTTTAAACACGTTTCAAGTAAATCAGCCGTTTCATGCATTAAATCTTTCAAATCGAATTCTGGGCGATACCATTCCAGCATGGTAAATTCACTATTATGTTTTCGTCCATGTTCATCATCACGAAATACTTTACAGAGCTGATAAATTGGCCCACTACCACTGGCGAGTAGACGCTTCATCGCAAATTCAGGTGAAGTTTGCAGATATTGAGTACGTTCTTTACCTTCAATATGGCGTAATGCCTTAACCGAAGCCAAATGTACATCTGTCACCCCTGCCTGAGAAATAATAGGTGTTTCAACTTCAAGTACGCCGCGCTCTGCAAAAAATGTGCGAATAGTTTGGTAAAGCTTGGCACGGGCTTGAAGTGCCTCGATAGAACACGTAGGTTGATAATGATTTGAGTGATGCTCTAAATTCACGCGACAGGGCCTCCATGCGCTGCCCATTCACGGCGAAGCGGGTATTCCTTTCGAAGCTGATCAAAAGCACACTGATCAACTTGTCCATCTTTTACACAAGCACGTAAATTGTGATCATCTTGTGCAATATCATAAATAGCACGTAAATGAGCTTTAAGTATTTGCTTTAAATCCTGTTGTTGAAAAAAAGGTTCACAAACTGGCAATTGTGTTTCAAATTTTTTACTGGCTTCATAGCCAAATACTTTACAAAAGGCATCATAGATCATCTGGGTTCCACGTGCCTTTCCCTCCAAACTATAACCTGCAATATGCGGCGTGACTAAATTCACTACATCCAGTAATTGTTCGGAAATTACAGGTTCATGCTCGAATACATCCAGCACCACTTTACGTCCAGTTTGGTAGATATCTTGAATCAGGGCTTGCTCCTCAATCACTGGGCCGCGCGCACTATTGATCAAAATAGTGCTTGCAGGCATAGATGCAAAAGCGTGTTGATCGAACAAATGGAAGGTCGGATGTGAACCTGAGTGAGTCAATGGAACATGAACCGAAATTGCATCACTTTTTTGGAGCACATCATCAAAGCTCAGATTATGAATGTCTGGTAACTGAACGAAAGGATCACAACCAATGACATTCCACCCTAACAGCGCTGCCATCTTCGCAAGTCGGCGTCCTACATTTCCCAGTCCAATAATCCCTAAGGTAAAATCCTGTCCCCGCTCAAATACATCCGAATCAAGATGATATAATGCCGTGATGACATATTCTGCAACCGCCTGCGCATTACAGCCAGGTGCATTGCTCCATAAAATATCTTGCTGTTGCAATGCTGAAATATCAAGATGATCTGTTCCAATTGTAGCACTGCCTACAAATTTCAACTGACTGTGTTCAATCAGTGCCTGATTCACTTTGGTCACTGAACGAACCAATAAGGCTTCAGCATCACTCACATCATGCGCAGTCAAAAGACGTCCTGCCCGATGTTGAATTTCTCCAAATTCTGAGAAAAAGTAATCTGTAAACGCAAGATTTTCATCTGCGACAATTTTCATAGTCCAGCCTCATGATTTCAACATCGCTATGATAACGCGTGAAAATTTAGGTGACCATGTAAATTCTGAAATTTACAGATTTGGATTGCAACATACTTAATCAGCTTATCAACGCTTCTTCAAATTTGCTTCAGATAAATAAGCTTTTTTGGTGGTTTTATTCCATAGACACAGTTCTTGACCTGTTTTATTTTTCATATGGGCTTGTGGATATTGCCCCTGAATCAGAAGTGCAGAATAACCAACACGATCTTCAAACAGCATGATATTACTCACTGGTTTGGCATTTTTAAGTTGACTGGCTTTTATACAAGCCGATTTGATCTCCAGATCATGTTTGTTCCATGCCTGCTCGGAGCTTGCGAAGGTTGCACTGGTCAAGGCAGAACTTGCCACAAAACCCAGAATAGAAAAATATTTTAACAAGATATGCTTCACTGCCATGATACTGATCCTATAAATTCTATTGTCTCCACCTATACTGAAATAATCGTATAACGGAATCTAGCAATTTACACATGTTGTAACAGCACTCATTCAGGATTACACATAACTCTGAAAAGTTGTTCAAAATTTAAATTTTAAAAATTGAATCAAAGACTTAATCATTTATAAGCGACTTATTTTATACCTTAACTACAACAAACTGCATAAAGTGGATAAAGACAAGGAAAATCTGGATAGAGCACTTCTCAAATTCGCGGTTCAATCAGACAAAAGCACTGATTGGATAGAGGAAGAGCCCATGACTGCACGTAACCTCGCCGAATGGCAAAATTTTGTACAAGGTTGTATCGATTTTCGCCCGAATGATGGTGTTTATCGAATTGCTCGCGATATGTTTACCGAGCCTGAGTTATTTGAACTTGAAATGGAACTCATTTTTGAAAAGGTCTGGATCTACGCCTGCCATGAAAGTGAAATCCCGAATAATAACGACTTCGTTACCGTACAGATTGGCCGCCAACCGATGATTGTGAGCCGTGATGGTAAAGGCGAATTACATGCGATGGTCAATGCTTGCGAACATCGTGGTGCGACACTGACCCGAGTTGCCAAAGGCAATCAGTCGGTTTTTACCTGCCCATTTCATGCATGGTGCTACAAATCTGACGGTCGTTTAGTCAAGGTTAAAGCCCCTGGCGAATACTGCGAAGATTTTGATAAATCAAGTCGCGGCTTAAAACAAGGGCGTATTGCCAGCTATCGTGGATTTGTGTTTGTCAGTTTAGATACCCAAGCGACAGATTCTCTCGAAGACTTTTTAGGAGATGCCAAAGTATTTTTAGACCTGATGGTCGATCAGTCTCCGACAGGTGAACTTGAAGTTCTGCAAGGTAAGTCTGCCTACACATTTGCAGGTAACTGGAAACTTCAAAATGAAAATGGCCTCGATGGCTACCACGTCAGTACCGTACATTATAACTATGTCTCTACTGTACAGCACCGCCAGCAAGTCAATGCAGCCAAAGGCGATGAACTTGACACACTGGATTACAGCAAACTCGGTGCAGGTGATTCTGAAACCGATGATGGTTGGTTCAGCTTTAAAAATGGTCACAGCGTACTGTTTAGTGATATGCCAAATCCAACCGTGCGTCCTGGCTACAATACTGTCATGCCGTACTTGGTGGAAAAGTTTGGCGAGAAACGTGCCGAATGGGCCATGCACCGTTTACGTAACTTGAATTTGTACCCAAGCCTGTTCTTTATGGATCAGATCAGTTCTCAACTACGTATTATTCGCCCAGTGGCATGGAATAAAACTGAGGTGATTAGTCAGTGTATTGGTGTTAAAGGCGAGTCTAGTGAAGCACGTCGTAACCGTATTCGCCAGTTTGAAGACTTCTTTAATGTTTCGGGTTTAGGTACACCTGATGATCTGGTTGAATTTCGTGAACAACAAAAAGGATTTCAGGGACGTATCGAACGCTGGAGTGATATTTCACGTGGTTACCATCAATGGACCTATGGCCCAACACAAAACTCGCAAGATTTAGGGATTGAGCCTGTGATTACTGGGCGTGAATTTACTCACGAAGGTCTATATGTCAATCAACATGGACAGTGGCAACGTCTCATTTTGGATGGACTAAACAAAAAAGCGCTCAAAATGCACGATGTTACTTTTGACAATCAATCTGTTATGGATGAGGTGTAATCATGTCTCTCGAACTTCATTTTGCAGTTTCACAGTTCCTCTATAAAAAAGCAGAACTATGCGACAACTACGATTGGGATGCTTACATCGATTTATATGATGAAGACAGTGAATACCATATCCCGCAATGGATTGATGATCACAACTACGTTCAAGATCCAAATCAGGGCTTATCCTATATTTACTATGAAGATCGTTCTGGCCTTGAAGATCGGGTATTTCGTATTCGTACTGGCAAAGCAGCTTCGGCAACACCTTTACCGCGTACCCAACACAACATTCATAATGTACAGGTCAAAACACTGGAGGACGGTTTGATTGAAGCTAAAGTGAGCTGGCGAACGTTGTACAACCGTCAAGGACTTGAAGGTTGCTTTTATGGACGTGCCACCTATGTATTGCGTCCTACAGAAGATAGTTTCCGTATCCGTCGTCAGCACAGTGTTCTACTGAATGACAAGATCGATTCGGTACTCGATTTCTATCACGTCTAAGGAGAATCAACATGAATCATTCTGTTGCACTCAACTTTGCCGATGGTAAAACCTTTTTTATCGCGGTACAAGAAGATGAATTACTGCTTGATGCAGCAGTTCGTCAAGGCATCAATCTACCTTTAGATTGCCGCGAAGGCGTATGTGGCACCTGTCAGGGAACATGCGAAACTGGGATTTATGAACAAGAATATGTGGATGAAGATGCATTAAGCGAACGTGATCTGGCTAAGCGCAAAATGCTGGCCTGTCAAACCCGCGTCAAATCTAATGCAGCATTTTATTTTGACCATCATTCTAGCATCTGTAATGCTGGTGAAACCTTAAAAATTGCAACCGTTGTCACAGGTGTAGAACTGGTATCGGAAACGACAGCTATTTTGCATTTGGATGCCAGTCAGCATGTCAAACAGCTCGATTTTTTACCGGGTCAATATGCACGATTACAGATTCCTGATACAGATGACTGGCGTTCATACTCATTTGCCAACCGCCCCAATGCCAGTAATCAGCTTCAATTTCTGATTCGCCTGTTGCCAAATGGCGTGATGAGTAATTATTTAAGAGAACGTTGTCAGGTTGGACAAACCTTGATAATGGAAGCACCTTTAGGCAGTTTTTATCTGCGCGAAGTTGAACGTCCTCTGGTGTTTATCGCAGGCGGTACAGGTTTATCGGCATTTTTAGGCATGCTGGACAATATTGCTGAACAACCGAATCAGCCATCAGTTCACTTATATTATGGTGTCAATACCGAAGCAGATCTATGTGAACAAAAACGCTTAACTACCTATGCCGAACGCATTAAAAACTTTAGTTACCATCCAATTATCTCTAAAGCATCAGAGCAATGGCAAGGCAAATCAGGCTTTATTCATGAGCATCTGGATAAAAATCAATTGTCTGAACAGAGCTTTGATATGTACCTTTGTGGTCCACCACCCATGATTGAAGCCGTTAAAACCTGGCTAGATGAACAGGCGATTGCAGATTGTCACATCTATAGTGAAAAATTCTTGCAAAGTAATACCGCAAAAACTTAATGCCCATTTCCCTTGCAATGTCATATCATCAGATATGACATTCTCTCTCACCTTGCTCTGATTCATCATCTATTTGAGTAATACATAAATATAACTGACCAACTCCTCCGCTCGTTTTTTGACATTTAGCGTTTCTTATTTAATTTTCAATCCATTTGATTTTATCTGTTTTAATTTTATTAAAAAATTTTCAATTACATCAAAATAATCAATATATTTCATACAGTTAAAATCACACCATATAACTGAAATAAATTGATCATTTTGCTCAGATTTGCTATATATAAAACATTGATCTTAAGGAATAAGATCGTATAAAGAGCACAAGGCGTGATCAAGTTTTTCTCTTTAGTCTGAAATAAACATCCCCTTTTTTTAATGCCTTAGATCATGCCTAAGCAGGTTTAAAAATAGTATTCCAACTGCTTTAGTTGGTCTATTTTTTGCTTAATTCTTTATGTCATTGCGAGCCACTTAAATGTTTAAGTATTGCTGGCAACATTTCAATCTGGTCATTTGGTCGACACAGTTGTGATGTTTTCAGTAAGCCAGCCAAAAGGAATATGTATGAGTCAGGTCAATCCCGCTATGGAATTAAATGGACGCCATCTACAACAATGTTCCATTTTTTCATCACAAAACTTGGTGTTTCAACATCAGGACTTAGGCGAAACCTGCAAAAGTGTGGGACAAATCTTTAAGCCACATCTGTTAAAAATTGTGCAACAACGCAACGATTTTTACTCATCTATGCACCATCTTAAGGCAGGTCGACTATCCATTAGTCGTCTTGAATACGGCGCCGACGTTTATATTGAGCCTGATCACTTAGAAAAATTTTATTTGATCCAGATTCCGATGCAGGGCTATGCCGAAATTGAAATTAATCGGCAAAAATTTATTTCTTATACACAAGTTGCATCACTCATTTCTCCCGATCAATCTTTGAAAATGCGCTGGCATGCAAACTCTCCTCAGTTAATTCTCAAAATTGATAAAGAAGATCTTTTACAGCATTGTCGTCAGCATCTTCCAGATGCACCACATCATTTGCCCTTATTTGAGCCTAAACTTGATTTTTCGACTCAGGGCGGAGCCTACTTCCTACAACTGATGCGTACCCTCATCGATGCCTTAGGCTGTGAACAACATCCGTTGCATCATCCAATGGCCTTCAAACAATTTGAATCCAGTCTGTTTAATGCGCTGATTTATGGACAACAAAATACTTTATTAGAACGTATTAAACAGGCCAAAGAACAAGCAATTTCTCCTTATTTTATCAAACGCACCGAAGCGTTTATGCGTGAAAATCTGCATGCATCGCTCACCATTGAGCAATTGGCCGAACATGCTGGTGTCAGTGTACGTACCTTATTTGCAGGATTTAAAAGCTTTTTGAACACCACTCCAATGGCTTATCTCAAAGAATTGCGTTTTGAACAGGCACATACTGAATTGTTACGTAACGAGGATGTTTCAGTCACTGATGTTGCATTCAAATGGGGTTTTACTCATCTTGGTCGTTTTTCTCAAGAATATAAACGCCGCTATGGTGAATTACCATCGTGCACGCGCCGTGCCACCATAGAACATCAGGATATGGGCTTAAGAGCATATTCATAATCAAACTAAAATATTTGACGACATCGAAATAAATCATCTGTTCTAAATTTATTTTGAGTAGAGGTTTTGCCTCAAGCCCATGATCTATAGACCCAATTTTTTAATTATATTATGTAGATTTTTCTCGTATTCATCACTAAACCATAGGCAATCTGTCGTGATCATTATGATCAAGCGCTCGTTCAATTTAAACAATAATAAAACCTATTTAGAACGCTCTAAATAGGCAAAAGGAAGTCACTGTCAAACATTGCTTATAGCAATTGATTAGAAATGATGAATGTAACGGACTTGCAAACGTGTGCCTTCAGGTCGATTCTTGGCGTCCTGCTCAAAATAAGCATTGGCAACCACATGGTCATTTTTTGAAAAACTGTACATTGCACCAGGACCAATTGCCCATACCTGTTCACGGGCACCTTTCACTTTCTCACCATTGACTTCATTATCTGTAATTTGTTTAAGCCAATAGCCATTCACACCTAAACGTAATTGGGGTGTTACCGCATAATCTGTGGCAAAGTTGGCATGAATCGCCTGCCCTGCCTGAAAATCATCAGCAGTGCCGTAAGTATAGTTCGGGTCATCATTTTTAAAATTATACAAATAATGAATACGGGTTGAAGCTGTCCATTTTGGGTTAAACCAATAGGTGGCAGCCCAATAGGGATCAAGCGATACGGCGTTATTACCCGGATTAATATTCTTTTCTCGATCATATTTCCCAGTTGGCAAGTTGACCTGAAACTCAACACGCTGTACAAATTTTGGGCCATTTGCTCCCATTACTGGATCAAACTGGATAAATGGACCAATCATCAGATCACCAAAGCCACCCTGTGCTTTGATTGCTGCATTGTTTAGGCCATCGTCCATATCCATTTTACTTACAAATGGAACCAGAAAATTCAGCCCCAGTGCGGCATGCTCTCCTACTCGTACATTGGACATATAGCTGATTTGCTCAACCATCACCTGATAGTTTAAATCTGTTTTAGGCAAAGGCAGTTTATTGCCTTGGTTGTCCATTAATTTATTGGAGTCATAATTTTGAAAGTAGGTTTGTGAATACCAACCTGGCCCAGCAGGTAAACCACCATCCAGAAAACTGGTCATACCCAGATTCACTGTTGGCAAATCATAGGCCTGCGCTGCACATGCAGTCATGACCACTGTTCCAGCAAGAAAACCTCTTTTAATCACATTGTTCTTCATCTTCGATCCCCGAAAAAAATCACGACCATAAGTGATCGTGATAATTGTAGTTATGCACTGAGCTCTGGATGCTCTGCTGCAATACGATATTTACCCGCATGAAAAACCAATGGCTCACCGATGCGTTGTTGATAATGCTCAATCTGACCGATAAAAATCAGGTGATCACCGCCTTCATATTGGTTAATGTTTTTACACACCAATGTCGCAAGTACATCTTCAAGCAAAGGTAGGCCACGTTCACATTCACGATGTGCAATACTGGCGAATTTGTCTTCTGAACCCCGTGCAAAATGTCCAGAAAGTGAATGATGCTCTTGAGCCAGCATGTGAATCGCGAAATATTCCGCCTCAGTAAAGTCTGGCAGACTCGGTGCAGTTTTTGACAAACTCCACAAAATTAAGGGTGGATCAAGTGATAATGATGAAAATGAATTGGCGGTCATTCCGATTTTTCGTCCATCACGACCACGCGTGGTAATCACGGTTACGCCAGTTGCAAACTGTCCAAGTAAATTTCGGATTTCTCTCGGATTTTCTGTATCAATCGGCTTTAAACCGAGCTCATGTGATGTATTAATATTCATGACATTCACCTTTTACCTTCCTTGTGTGTTAAGCCACTTTCTGACAACTTTTCGATTCGATAAAATGCTGTGCCTGCTCTGCATCAAACCACCACGGAGAGAAATTACGAGGGTCATCAAAGTTATTGGCAATCGTGGAGGCAATGGCTTGGTTTTGGCTTGCTGCGGCCAATACATCAATCATCTGTGGCTGAGGTGGAACCAGTAAGCTGTTGGTCCAAGCCACCACTTTTTCGGCATAAGACCAGTAACGTTCAAAGGTTTGTTGCATCCATTCAGGCGTAAAAGACTGCGTGTCATGCGCTAAAATGGCATCAAAATAAATCTTGCTGCATTTGGCGGCGTTGTTTGAACCTTGACCCGTAATCGGATCATTCACGACCAGCGCATCTGCCATACCAAACACCTGACGACCAGATGGTAGCGTCAGTATCGGTTTACGCACGCTCGGTGGGAAGCGTCCAGCCAAATAGCCGCCTGCATCGGTGATTTCAATATTTTCACAACGCTCAGCTTCCCAAGGCAGATAGGTATTGAGAATGTCTTTACTCATTTGCAAATGTTGCTCAGGCGTTTTGGCATCTTGCCAGCAGTCCATTGGCCCACCTGGAATCCCTTCGAACACCATAATTTCGCATGGGCCTGTCACGGTGAGTGCAGGGAAACAAAAGTACTCGCCAACGCCCGGAATCACATTAAAGGTCACCCGTGAATACGGCGACATCGGTTTCATCCCTGTGACATAAGTCAAAGCAAGCGCACGCTGTGGCTTATCGAATGTGCTGCGCTCATCATCACGCACAAACTGTTTCACCACTTCGCCCTTACCTGCTGCCAGCAACACCAGTTCATACTCGGTAGTCAGTTGTTCTAGTTCATCAATCCCAACATCCTGAATAATCAGTTTGCCACCGCGACGTTCAAACTCTTCAATCCAGTAAGGCATTTTTACGCGTTGATCCACCGATTGAGCATAACGCTCAAGACGTGCACTCCACGAAAATGCAGGTTTTCCTGTCTCTGGACTAACCAGGGTAAATCCAATTCCTTCAACAGCGGGACATTGCTCTTCCCAGAAGTTGAGCCCAACATCACGTTCAGTTTGCAAAGCGGTATGAAACATACACTGACTTGACATGACCTTACCCTGACGAATTTGGTCTGCGGTACGGTTGGTCACAATTGTGACATCATAACCTGTGTCTAACAGGCTTAAACCGAGCTGTAATCCAGACTGACCCGCTCCAACAATTGCTATACGACGCATCATGGTTCTCCCACATTTTTTTAAATCATTTAAGGTTTAAACATTGATTTGCTATTACGCTTCATTACTTAAGCGTGGAATAGCAGGTTGATTCCCTTCTGGCCCCATGACGGAGTAGCCTCCATCGACGGCATAATCAGCACCTGTCACAAAACTTGCGGCGGGTGAAAGTAAAAATAAAACAACATTGGCGACTTCTTCAGGATTGCCCAAGCGTCCAAGCAAGTGATAATCAGCTGCCACAGCGTCTGCCTTAGCTCGATTATTGCCACTCACTTCTGCAATGACACGTGACCATGTCCAGCCTGGCGATACCGAATTCACACGGATACCATCAGCTGCAAAATCCATCGCCATGGATTGAGTCAATTGGCGCATTGCCGCTTTTGAAACGGGATACAACCAACGGCCTGTTTGTGCAAATTTGGCAGAGATGGATGTGAAATTCACAATCGCCCCCTGATTAATTTTTAAATCTTGATAAAAAGCACGGGTCAATTCGACCGCCGACACCAGATTGACATCCAGTGCCTGTAACCAATCGCCACGTGAAGACTTAAAACCATCATCCAGATAGGTACAGGCCAGATTGACCAAGTAATCGACTTTTCCAAATGTTTCATGAATAGTCTTGACTGCACGGGCAATCGCGACATCACTGCTTAAATCGGTTTGAATAAATTGTGCCTGCCCGTTCATGGCATCAGCGACCTGTTGCCCCTGCTCGGCAATATCCAGAATCACAACTTTTGCACCCGCATTGACCAATGCTTGTACCACTGCCTGACCAATCAGTGTCGCACCACCACTCACCACGGCAATTTTTTGATTCAATTCAATATTCATCTCTTGCTCCTGATGATTCCTTTCAATCGTTAAATCGATTTGCCTTCGCTGCTCGACCAAGACGGCATTAAAGTATTGGATGGCATTTCCTCATCCAGCAGTTTTTGGGCAGTTTCAATACCAGCAACAGGTAGACCTTGAGGATTTAACAATCCGATCTGGACCAGAACAGAAGCCTGATCCCAATAAATATGTTCATGACAAAGCTTTGGACCACGGAACTGAATGACGCCTAGCATCGGGATTTCAACATATTTACCTGTCGGTGTAACTCCAGGAAGCAACCAGTCAATCTCACTGTCATGGGTAAAGCTCATAATGAATTCATCGACCACCTGCGTTGAACCGACGGTACGTGAGATCGACGTAATCTTCATATCTTGAGGGTTCTGATGCACAAAATGATATTGATAGAAACGCGCAAGCTGGCTATAACCAACACCACCCGTAAGTGTTGGAATATGATTGACATAGGGCTCGGCAACCATGGTCGCCATCGTGGCAGGCACATCACGCGTATCAAATTCGTGACGGATGTGCTCTTCCCATAAAGCAACTAAATCATAAACAGGCCCAATGGTTTGATGCAGTGCAGTGACACTGCGTTCATGGGCAAAACGTGCAGATGGCTTGTGATAATGCTCGCTATTTGGACGGGCAAAGGCATGATCTACGCCTTCGTAAACATAAGCATTGACATTGTTGTATTGTGCGGCAGCATCCAAAATCTGTTGACGTGCTTCTGGTGGGGTAAATTTATCCAGTTCTGCAATATGTAACACCATACGGCCTTTAACATTTGCAAGTTCATCTAGGGCCTTTTCGATTCCTACACCATAGTAACCGACGGCACAAGCCACCTCAGGAATACGACAGCCTGCCAGATAAGCCAGCTTACCGCCCAGACAATATCCCACCACCCCCAGGCCAGCATCGGCATCACAGCTTGCAAGTGTTTTTAAATAGTTCAAGGTCTCTCGAATATCCTCTACACCCAAGTTTTCATCAAAATTTTGATATAGCTCAAACGCTTTTTGAAAGTCCTGCTCGGTATAACCTAGCTCAATGCGCGGTGCAGTACGCCAGAACAAATCTGGCACAATAACGGTATAACCTTCTTCTGCCAGAAAATCTGCTTTGGCGCGCATGGCAGCGTTAACACCAAAAATCTCCTGACACAGTACAATTCCAGGACCTCGTCCACCTTCTGCAACTGCTAGATAAGCAACAAATGACGTCCCTGTTTGTGTTTTTACTTCAATATATTGACCTGCCATTTCACCCACTCCAGACCTAACTCTTGCAGTTATCATGTCTGTGAAAGGTGACTAGCGTCTGTCCAAAATCTGCGAGGATTATCCAGCTTCTGCGAAATGTTTCTTCAAAATGAAAAAAAACTTTCTAGAGTAAATTTTTTTGTTGTTATGACATAAAAGTGAAATCACACGGAAAATCTGGATGATAATATGGGCTCAAAGAATAGAGATTTCTGGCTAAAAAGCTTTAACTATTTTTAGATTCTAACGACGGCTGGTTTTAGCACTTAACAATTGAGCTTAATTGTTAGTATTTTCCCATTTGATTTTATGTTTAGTTTCAGTTGGAGTTTCTCCAAACTCATCACGATACTCTTGAGAAAAGCGTCCTAAATGATTAAAGCCCCAGTCATAAGCCAATTTAGAAATTGATAATTTTTTATTGGATGAACTCTTTAGAATTTTATATATTTGTTGCAAACGATATTTACGTAAGAACGCTAAAGGACTGGTTCCATAATAATGTTGAAATTCTTGGTATAATTTAGTTTTCGAGACGCCAGCGATACGATGTAAATCATCTGCACAAATATTTTCATGCGCATGTTGCCGGATAAATTCACATATTTTACGCAGATATTCTGGCTCATATTGATTGCATAAGGCACGAAGCATGCCAGAATAATTATTCTCTTGTGACAGTAGTAAAGCTTTAATCAAAAAATTTTCATAATCTTCAGACCAGAGCTGCATTCCCTGTACGCCCTTAAATTGGGCACGCAAGTTCAAAAAATTGTCAATATTTTTCCACCAGACAAAGAGCGAACTATCCACATTCAAATTCATTTCTGGATTAAAAAGAACGGGATAATCAAGCGGCTGATGTAAAAGCTCACCAAGTACTTGTTGCATACTATGTTCAGGAATCACAACCTGATATTTAATACAATCTTTATCAATAACCAAGTCTTGTAATTCATTATTTGAGAGGATTAATCCTTTGTCACAGTTAGAAATATATTCAGCGCCGCGCACATTTAGAACCTGTTTGCCTTGAACTGGCAGACTAATGCTATAAGCACGTAAGTTGGAGGTATTGATACATACATGGGCGCCATAGCTAATTTTGCCCATGGCCAAACGCTTATGTGGCAGACGAATACCTTCATAATGAAAATCTAATTTGTCTCGGCAGCTTGTTTCAAGCCGATGTTCACCACAAATGCTAGACATTAGATGATGTGCAAAATCTGCCTGACTCGAATAATGATTCAAATCCATCTCTTGGCTGAGTGATAACATACCTTTTTCACCTAGCTATACTTTAATTGTTTTCAAGCAATTCATATGCCATAGAATTACACATGTAAAAGCCCAACGGTTTTCCTTAACCTCAATGTCCAACACGACTTCAACGCAGTCTTGTTTTTTGTTAGTATAGCTCCTGATTCAAAAAATTTGAACCGATAGAAATGACAGCGTATTTAGTACTATTCTTGATACACTGTCATCACACTCTATTTTTGTCTCTGATGATAAACTGCTCTGGCTAAAGCTATTAACCAGGAAAGATACCACGTTCCTTACGTGCTTTTAAAATGCGCTCACAGGCCAGAATATAAGCGGCTGTACGCATCGTACAAGATTTTTCTTGGGCTTTTTTCCAGACATCATCCACAGCCTGAATCATTAATTTATCCAAACGTGCATTAATTTCGTCCTCAGTCCAGAAATAACTTGACATATCCTGTACCCATTCAAAATAACTGACGGTGACACCACCTGCATTACATAATACATCAGGAACTACAATGATATTTCGCTGCCCCAACACATCATCTGCATCTGGATACGTTGGACCATTTGCACCTTCTAACACTAGTTTTGCTTTCAGCGTTTGTGCACGTTCGGCTGTGATTTGACCTTCAAGTGCAGCAGGAACCAGAATATCCATCTCGACATTCCAGAATTCAGCATCCTCTATTTTGCTTGAATCTGGAAAGCCTGCAACACCACCTGTTTGTGCCACATGCTCTTGTAAACTTTTAACATCCAATCCGTCATCATTAAAGATTGTCCCTGTATGATCCTGTGCACAGACCACTTTGGCATTCGCTTTATTAAACAGATAAGCAGCTTCACTACCTACATTACCAAAGCCTTGTACAGCCACACGGCTATTTTCGATAGACAAATTAATCTTTTTCGCGACTTCAAGTCCAGTGACAAACACACCACGACCCGTCGCGCGTACTCGCCCGAGGGAACCTCCCAAATGGACAGGTTTACCAGTGACCACACCTGTAACCGTATGGCCTTTGATACTTGAATAGGTATCCATCATCCAGCCCATGATATCGGCATTGGTTCCTACATCTGGTGCAGGAATATCATTCTGTGGGCCAATAATCGGGCTAATTTCACTGGTAAAACGACGGGTTAAACGTTCCAGCTCTCGGGCTGATAGCTTTTTAGGATCAACTCGAATCCCTCCTTTTGCCCCGCCATAAGGTAAATTTAAAACTGCTGTCTTGATCGTCATCCATGCCGAGAGCGCCATCACTTCGTTGAGCTCAACATCTGGATGATAGCGAATCCCGCCTTTGCCTGGACCACGAGACAAATTATGTTGGACTCGGTAACCCTCAAAATGCTGGATCGCCCCATCATCCATCACAATCGGAACATCAACAATCAACGCTCTTTTTGGTCGCTTTAAGGTATTAATATAAGGAATGAGATCTGCTTCAAGATAAGGTGCAACACGATCTACCTGCGCCAAATAGGTTTGCCATGCACCATTATTTTCTATTTCATATGAAAGTGACATAATTATTTCCTATATATTATTTATTCATTCAATAAGTTTAAAAAAACTTAATTTTTCGATCATAGACACAAACGATTGATTTATTATTTTTTAATATAATCATAAGTATGTAGAATCACTTTGATCTTATAAATTTGTCATTTTTAAGTCAAATGAAATAAACTTTATCTTCTATTCCACACCAATACGCTCAAAAATTTTACTTTTCATTGACGTATTCAATACTTTCTAGTTATTCCCGACAGTTAACGACTGATCAGCAATGCATTTACATCCACATGACAAAGGTGAATTGTGTTGCGCGGCAGCTTTCCCCATCACCAGCATATGATTATCGCCAGCAATAATCGTTGCGACAGTCTTGTGTGTTGGACACGTGGCTTTATCTCCAACACATGCAATCGCTTTGCCATTAATCAGAAAACGACGATTGGCAGTAATGACTTTACCACCGCCTGTAGTGGGTGATCCAATGGTAATATATGGACGGGACATAAGGTTTCCTTATCTGATTTAAAACCGTTTTATAGGACTTCAAATTCGATTCGTCGATTTTTACGGCGCCCTTCTGCTGTTGTATTGTCTGCAACAGGCTTATTTGAACCTACACCTTCCGTGCTTAGATTATCTGAAGATATATTTTTAGTGATCAGATAATTTTTTACAGCCACTGCACGTTCCTGGCTGAGTACCAAGTTTTTCGAGGCATCTCCTGAACTGTCAGTATGCCCAATGATTTTAACTTTCTTGCCCCCCACTTTCTTCAAAGCGGCTGCCATTTCATCCAGGATCTGCTGGCCTGATGCAGTGAGAATTGCGCTACCAGATTCAAACTCAATAATCCGATTTTTTAGTGCATCATCAACAATCTTTTGTTCAGCCTGATTGATTGTAAGCTGAGAATTAAAGCGATAAGGAGGCTGAACCAGTGACTGAAATTGACTGATAGTCGGTTGAATATCATTCGGATTACTCATTTTTCCAGTTAATTCAACTTGTGTTCCACGTACCGTAAGTTTGCCTTGTTTGACTTTTTTCAAATCAGGACTAATCACTTGCGTTACAGAGTCACTCCAGCCATAAGGTGCAGATACAGGACGCACCTGTACTTTATCAACGACTTGGTCTGCACCATATACCGCCTGCATTTTTTGTAGAATCGCTTGTTTGGATGCTTCATTTGGAACCACCCCCTCAACAATGATCGGCTGAGCAAATACAGATGTCAGTGATAACCAACCACTTACGAATATGCATAATTTTAATTGTGTCGCATGTCTAGTTTTCATAATTATTCGTCTAAAAAAGTTTGCCGAAAAAGTTTCAATCCCTGTAACAGACTCAGTTGTCTTTGACATAAAGATTGCTCCAGAGTTGCCAACCCTGCATTCTGTTCTAAATAGGTATCAATCCACTGTGCATCGACCAATGAAACCCAGTGTGAGCCTTGCATATTTTGTATGAACAAATCACTCAAAGCCACAATGTCTGCACCTTGAAAACCAAACAATAATACGGGTTGCTCTCTGTGTAATAATCCAATCAAAACTTCTGTATTGTCTTTTTGCAGAAAACGTCCAATCAGACTGACCCAAAATGCAGCAATTTCATAACAATACATCGGATTATTGAGCGGTAAAATCAGAACCTTATTGAGCTGACTGGTACCATTTTTCAAAATTGGTTGTAACAATAAACCCAGCCCAATCATACTTTGTACCAGCTGATAGACATTCAGTTTCATTAGTTGTGCAAATGAATGCATTGTATGATTTTCATAAAAACTGCTAGATTCAGTCGTGGTAAAAACTTGAACCTGCGGCGATAAATGATTGAGCTTTTCTAACAGAATAGAAGGTTCCTGAATGGTTTTAAGAACCTTATTTTTTTGATATAAATCGACCAGCACCATTTTATAACGATAAGGTGCAAACAGCATGTTTTCATAAGGCTGCTCGACATCCAGTAAGTGTCCAAGCACCATAGGAAATGGTCGCCCTGAACTATCTCGACTGGTAATTAAATTTGCAGCGAGAAACATCTTCTCCTGAGGATTTGCAATAAAAAAGTCCAATGCTGGAAAGCTTGCATAAGCTTCCCGAAACTGATCTTTTTGCATTGCATGTTCTAAAGCTTCGGTAATCCACTGATCAATCAGTTGAATCAGCGTATGCTGCCCTTTGCTTTTGAGAAAATCACCTCTGGCTGGACTTTTTCCATAGTATAAAGGCGTTGTATTTATCTGTTGCACATCACCCCCCCTACTATTTTTAGATCTTCATTCCAAAACATTAGCGCTCTCCCACAGGTGGCGGTGTTGTCACTGCTGGCTGATTCTGCGCCTGACCCACAGATGATGCTGGTGCTGGTTGTGCAGCAACCACACGTACGGCTTTAGTGGTAGTGACCTTATCCACCAGTTGTAAACCTGCATAACCACGACTTGATCCAATATTGCCTGAATGGTTACCACTAATCAGACGGAAATTGACTTTGACAAATAGATTCGGATCCGCCTTGCTTTTCCAGATCATCTCAAAGCTGCCATTTTGTTCTTTACGTTGAGCACTATCAATCAAACGGTTAATTCCGTATTCACCTGGCTCATCAAATATCGTATGTGTTTTGCCTTGTAAATCTACTGCCGTGATTCGTGCACCAGGAATTGCACCCTGATTTGGCCAGACAAAATTTACCCATTGCTGAATGCCGTTTTCATAGGTCATACGCTGTCCATCAATATCGATGGAATATGAAAGTAACTGCGGATTTTGTAATGGATAAAACTGGAAATTGGATTGATTGGCCGCAGGTGCAGCTGCTGGTGCCTGATTTAACTCTCCCGTTGCCATACCATTGGTTGGTGCGACATAACGCTGAAAGTTCATTACAAATTGTGGATTTAAACTAATTCCCAGATCTTTCCATGTTTTAGAGGTTAAGGTATAACCACGACGAATCACCAAAGGATCAAGATTTTCTTTTACAAATCGGGCAATACTGCCATTCTCACCAAAAATTTGTCCAATTTCGGCGCTGGTCGCTTGCAAACTCGCAGAAGAATTAAATGGATACTTTTGGCTTAAATTGGTCGTAAATGGTTGATAAGCCTGCATCACCCACAGCTTATTCATTTCATCTTGAGCAGGAATGATAAGGCTATCAAATGACTGAGTCAGCGGAGCGCCAAGAAAACGCTGCAATAATTGCTGATCCAACTCACCTACTCCCACAGACATTTTTTCATCAATAATTTTCTGTGTTGTATTAAACACCGAATTCTGATCATTAATAGTCTGTTTCACCAGTGCCATTGCGCTCGGACCAATTTCACCTGCATTTTTCAATTCATTAAATTTACTTCGTACTTGTGCCAGACTTTCCATATATTCATCCAGCAAGGACTTGTTTTGCTGGTCATCACGCTTGCGTACCAACTGATAAAACATTTGATACTGTTGCGAAATTTGTCCCTGAGCTTTGGCCATCGCTTGTTGCTTGAGCTTCTGATCATCCCGATTGAGAACTTTACGCTTAAACCAAGCGACAAAACCTTTTTGAGGTGCTGCAAGTTCTGCTTGAACAACAGGGTTGTCCCAGTTGGTTTCTATTGCGACACGATCAAGCAAGGTTCGAATTGGTGAGTTTTGAGGCTCTCCCAATGCATCAATATTTTTAACCTGCTGGGCAAACTGAGCAGCTTTGGCATAATGAATACCATTTAAGAACTTGCGCCATTCTTCAATATATTCCTGTTTATAGAGTGCTGTTAATTGTTTGCGAATCTGATCTGGACTACCAGAAAAGGTTAAATCATCTGACTGACGGCTATTGAGTACCCAATCCTTGCTATCGGTTGGTTTATTTGCTGCATCTTCAATAGCCTGATCGACATAATCTGTCCATGCCTTGTGCGTGAACATGCCTGGTAAAGCATAACTTCCCAGAATGATTCCTTTACTCGACTCTCCAACAATTTGGGTGACCGTTACGGCTGGATATCTGACCGCAGCACGCATTTTAATTTCATTATAAACACGGTCTCGTGCTGGCATGCCACGAATCACCGACAATAAAACTTGTCGGGTTTGATCTACCAGTTGGCTATCTGCCTGCAAAACAGGAAATTGGGTATCAGATGATAAAGTCATCGCATAAGATAAAATCTGCTCTGCTTTTTGAATCATTTCACCACGTGGCATTTGTCCTTTATTGGCATCCAGCCATGAACGCCAGAAGCGTGTCACCTGATCGCTTAAATGACTCGATTCACGATATTGCGGATTGCTCATCATCAAATAAGCCTTCAGGGCATTATAAGCGTCCTGAGGATTACTATCAGATGGCTCTAGATATTGCTGGGTCTTGGCAACTTGCTTAATTTCAACATTAGAATGATTGGCCTTGAGTGTTTCTTCATTTCCTTTTACCCGTTGCAAGTATTGGGCAATATTTTGCTGGGTTGGTGTTAACACAATTTGACGGATACCCTTAAGATATTCAGTCTTGAGTTGTTCACGTAAGTGATTGCCCTGATAAAGACCAAAGCTGAATTTAAGTGGTCGATGTTCATCAAATTCATCTAACTGTTGTAAGCGCTCTTGTAAAATAAGCAAGGCATCAAGCTGTGTTGATAATTGTTGACCAGAAACTTTTTCCAGTTGTACCACTTTATTCAAATCGGCTTGAACATCTTGAATCAGTTGTTGGTTATTACGATACGACCAAACCCAAACACCTAAAATGATGGATACCCCTACCAACGATCCAATAAAGGCAATATGACGCTTGCGTTTTTTGGCAGGATTGATATGTTGTTTCACCAACTCCTTATCTTTTAAGATGACATCAGAAAACAGTCCTTTGAGAAAATAGCCATGATTTTGTCCGTGTGCCCTATGCTGGTTTTGCTGATCAGAATTTTCAATCGGATGTAGATGAAACTCCTGAGCAATCTGCTCAGTCATTGGACTTTCAACAATCCCTTCTTGTAATGCACTCGTGAAATAAAATCCTCTAAATACAGGCTGGAACTGATAAGGATTATCTTCAAATAATGTTGAAACAAAACTTCTTAATGCTGGTTTAAGCGTTTTAAACTCTAGCGGAAAGGTCATGACACTTGGAGAAATATTTTGAGCATGGCGACGACTCAAATGCGTTGTACTAACCCCTTTAAGCCCTTCATACAAAATCGTGTAATGTTGCTCAAATAAATCGACGGCATTTTGCGAGGAATTTTGCTCATAAGGCAAGGTGGCTCCCCATGCCTGATTGTATTCTTGTGCTTCGTAGCATTCGAAAAACTCGGTAAAGCCTGCAATCAAGTCCATTTTGGAGAATACCAAATACACAGGAACAATCACTTCCAGTTTTTCAGTGAGATCCTGAATACGGGCGCGCAGATTTTTGGCAAGTTTTAAGGAGCTTTCTGGACTTTGACTAATCAATTCCGCGATGCTCACAATAACAATCAAACCATTCACAGGTGCTTTTGGTCGATTCTTTTTGAGTAAGTTCAAGAATCCGAGCCATTCAGAATGATCTTCTGAGTAAACAGAATATCGACCTGCGGTATCCAGCAATACACCATCTGTTGAAAAAAACCAGTCACAGTTACGCGTACCACTTAACCCAGCAGAAACCATTTTTTGATGACTTTCTTCAAATGGAAACTTTAAGCCCGAATTGTAGATTGCAGAGCTTTTTCCTGCCGCTGGATTTCCAATCACCATATACCAAGGCAATTCGTAAAGTGCAGCATTGCCCTTTTTATCTCCAAGACGAGATTTACGGATGAGCTGCACAGATTCTTTCATTTGCTGCTGGATTAAACTGAGCTCTTCTTTATTTTTATGAAGTCCACTTTCTACTTCAATATCTTTTTCTATGGCTTGTGCAAGTTGCTCACCTTGCTGTGCATGACGACGTCGCTGAATGAGCCAATAAATACCATAGGCTAAAATCCCCAACAGATATAATGCCACCAATATCCAGAAAATATGTCGAGGAATAGACGAGTATGCTGAAATCAGCGCAACCAGCAACGACAATGCAATGATTGCTTTAGGATTGGTGATGTACTGCCACAAGTAGCCTAAAATTGTATACATCGGTTTCTCGTTTTAAATTTAAAATAAAGTAATGTCATGCTGCCTCTTCTTCTTGCTCTATTTCCGAGATTGCATTCTGAACAACAGTGAATGTCGAAAGCGCGTGACGACTAAAAATAAATGCAACAGATTGATCTATCGTTTGCAAAGCCAGCATTGCACCATAAATTTTACTGACCTGCTGAGTATGTCCAATTAGCGAACATGCATATAGATAATGATGTGGCTCGATGGAGGTTCGATTAAAATGCTGATCAAGTGATTTCGACATCCCGAAATCGGCCGCTTGTTCAAGAATAAAAACAAAAGGCTGCTCATCTTGATATTGTGGCAAATCATGCAATTGCAGATGGTTTAATGCCAAAGCAGTATCTGAATGATTGGTGCAGAGTTTTAACTGTTTTAAGGGTTGCAGTGAATTTATCAATACTGATTCAGCAGCTAGACAACAACTGGCAATAAATTCTGATGGAATATAATTCTGATGTTGCCAGAATCGTTCTTCAATCAGCTCCTGATCAATTTCAGAATCGACTGAAACAACTAAAGTCACTTCATCTGTTTTTATCGCAATACGCTTTAATAGCTCGTTCCATTCAGTATAAGCAGACACAGCACTGACAAATTGATATTCAATGAATATTTTTTCTGGAATAAAACCTAGCTGTATAAGTTGCTGATTTAGGAAATCATTATTTTCATCATCATTCCAAAAATGCAGCAAATCTTCTGGTAAAAAAATGTGTACATTCAAACGTGTTAGTTGTGAAACTGGTTCTGGAGCAGTTTGAGAGGAATCTTCTTCTTGATCAGTATATTGCTCATTGATCCAGGCGGGATGCATCCGATAAGCCTGTACATGTTCTGTCTCATAAAACAAGCTAGAATGCTTTAAATGCTCTGCAATGTTTAATAAGGTCATGTGTTGTTGTTGGATTTGTTGAGTTATCAACGCACGGATTCGTTGCTGACGCGCTGAATACTCGGTTTCGTTTTGTTCTAGGGTTAAATCTGTAATCCGATATGACAAGATTGGAAGACCATATGCGTTGACCAGTTCGGTATCCAACTGTGGACTTTGATAGTCCATTATTGCGTCCAGAAGCTCGTTATTCTCTCCAGCAGTTGCAAAGGCATAACTCGAAAAAACGTTAAGTGTAATCCACTCAGGCGTAGTTTCAGATGCTATTTCAGACTTTTCAGGCGTTATTTCTTTTTGTATAGCAAGCTCTTGCTGACGTTGCCGATAAGCACGATATGCTTTAAACAACAACCATGGTGCCAGTAAAACACTGCCAAGAACCAGTGGTAGTATCACCAAATAAAGCCAGATATCTTGAGCACTTGGATCAAACTGGCTATCTTTCCAATACACAATCATGACACTGGTGACCACTACCAAAACCAGTACCAGAACAGATATAATCTTTTTAATCATGCTACGGCTCCTATCAGCGAATAACACGTATCTTGATTATCCTGATTGGAAGCCTGAGAAGTCAGAAAAACACCCTGTCCCAATCCCATTTGATGGACTGAATCCAGACAAAAAGGTTGTACATCATCCTGATCCAGAATTAAGCGTAGATCGACCAGTAAAGTGGGACTACACCATGTTGCTAAAATATGCTTAAGCTGTGTACTCGCGCGCCCACTCGGTAAAAAGTCTAAGTATTGTTTACGTTTTAAAGGGCCAATCTGAATTTCAATTTTTCCATCAATCTGTTCAATTGTATCGCCACAAAAAGTATTGATACCAAGCAAACTGGGTTGTGCCCCTCCCAAACAGGTTTTTTGTTCGTCACTTAAATAAAATTTTTCTCGAATAAACTCTTTAACCATCACTTTTTGCTTAAAAATACATGTCAACATTGTAGTTAAGGCATGTGCAGTATTATTTTGTCCCTGCATTAGTCCTGCAAATTCAGCAAAATACTCATCTAATTCGTTGTGCTGATGATGTGATGAAATATATCCATTCAAGGCATGTAAAATATTTAAATAATGATTTTCTTGCTCTACCTCATAACGTACAGGTAGATGATGAACCAAACTAGCATCGACATACTGTACAGTTAAAGTGTGATTAAACAGACCTAAAAATGCCTGAATCTCACGGCGTTGCTGACGTGAACTTTGCTTGAGTTTATTGGTATAGGTATAAGGCAAAGCCCCTTGTGTTCCAGTTAAACCGACTACTAGACTAGTCATCTCAATCCGCTCATCGCTTTGAGCAAGATGCTCGATTTCAGTCTTGGGAAAACTAAGTGCTAAAGAGGAACCAAATTGGAACTCACTGGCCCACTGAGTTTGATCCATGTGATAAGGTACATGACGTAATAATCGTGTTGCCTGAATAAACTCAAATCTGCCAAATTGCCGAAACAAATGATCGGTTACAGAAGTGTCTTGCCACCAACGTTCTGTACGCATTGGTATAACTCCTGTTGACGAACACTATCCCGAATCACCACATCTACAAAACTGTTCATTTGAACTTTAAGATTTAAAATGTGACTCACTAATTGACTAAAAATATAAACACTATGACCTCTAAAGACTGATGTATCGATACTTATCTCGGCCTTGACCCCACGAACAAACATTGGAAACGGTTTGGCTTCAACTAGCTTGTGCGTCAGACTAAAATTCAATTGTTTGATCGCATCAATCAATAAATGATTCTCTTTAGAACGTGGCAAATTATATAAAGCCAACAGCTCTTTTAAATGAGACAAACTTTCCCCTTTCATCAGTGCCAAAGTATTTAATGAAAGATGGGAGATAATTCTCCACTGCTCATTTTTATGTTGCTCAAACTGATAAGGCAGTGTTGGTCTCTTTAACACTACAGCGCGGCGCGCAAGATTACTGTCATTTAAATTGAGCGAAGTGTGAGTCTGCCCAAGCACTTCATACGGTAAATCCCGATTAGAACAAAGTAATTGAGTACTTACAAAATCAGAAGTGGTGTTATAGGGTTCAAGCTGTTTAGATACAATGGAAAAACGAGTTTCTACATGATGTTTAGTCAGCTTCTGCTGATGTAATGCATAGAAAAACTTAACCTGATGATCATGATAGTGACTCATTGCAAAAAAGGGTAAAACAGGAACAATCGCTTGCTCTTGATGTGTTTTTTCACGAATCATTTGCATATCAATGATGGAATACACCTGATAAGCATCAGGATAATGTGCATCTGTGATTAACGGATATTCAAGCTGTTGATGATTGATTTTTTGCGGTTCGGCCTGCTTTTCAAATAAATTAATCACTGGTGTAGTAAAAAGCTTAAAATTTTCGACATCAAGTTCTGAATAATTACGCACACTTGCAGGATCATTCAGATTAAGTTTTAGATGAATTAAAAGCTCAAACTCAGTTTGGGTAGTGATGAATGCCTTAAGCTGTGATAAATTCAAATTCAAATAATTGAATTTTTCAGGGAAACAAAAATACTCCATCAATAAGCGATAAGCATGATGGGTATGCTGGTCAAGTGGGAGTAATGCCTCAGCTTCTGAAAAACCCATCATTTCAAATGGATTATTAATATCAAAAGATTGATGCCCTACACGCAGAGAAAAACGAGTTTCTTTTTTAAAAATTTGATCAAGAAGTTGTAAAGGAAAATTAGAGATCGCATCTAAATAGATAGGTAATTTTTCTTGATATAACCAAGATTGTAAAGGATTGAGTAAGCTAAAATGAAAATTCAGGCTCGCATTTTGTGTGAGATGTGCATGCGTATGTTGTAAGGTCTTAAATTCAAGTTTGACCAGACTAATCGGCAATAATCGAACCTCATAAGCCGTATTAAACTCACATTGAACGCCTTTAAAGCTTCTTGATTTAAGTTTCGTTTGCTTTGGAATAATATGTGGCTCTGTCAATTGTTTTAATTTTTGCAAATCTTCAAAACTGACCACACTACACGCAGGAAAATGTCTTAAATACTGTGGAAACATCACCTCAAATAGAGAACGTGTAAAAAAATCATAACTATCAGCAATTTTTTTATCGATTCGGGCTGCAATTAATGAAAAGGCCTGAATTAGACGCTCAATATGTGGATCGTCAATTTGTTCCTGATTTAAAGCCAAACGCTGTGCAATTTTAGGATATTTCAGCGCAAATTCACGTGATTGCTGACTAAACTCTTGAAGCTGTTTTTCATAATAAGGCAAAAGTTCTTCGATCACAGCAACTCCACTTAAGTCTGGGCAGAAATGACATATTGTTGTGTTGTCGGCTTTAACAACGCATCAAAAACAACAGGTTCATAGAGTGGATGAATATTAAGATAGGCCTGAATACTCAAACACAGCGCCCCCATATTGTGTCCATCCAGTAGCATTTCAACTTTTACCTGTTTTAATCGAGGCTCATGTGCAGCAATCGATTGCTCGATAGACTGACAAATTTTTTCTCGATCCATCGGATTGGCTGTCGATAATCCTACAAAATCAATGATCCCAAATTGCAAAATAGACTGACGCGCCAGAGGATAATTAACCAGTACATCATCCATTTTAGCCACACGACTATTTAAGAGATCTTCCAGATCCCGTGCGACGGATTCACGCAACTGATGAATAGATAAACCTTTTAGATCTTCATATTCAGGCGTGAGTCGATCAAACAATGTTGACCTAAATCCAAAAGGATACAAATGATCGAGATTCATAACTTCAAATTCTTAAACTTAATAAAGCGCAATAATGTATTGCGCTTTATTAAATCCATCAAAACATGATTACGCAGCGTAAGATGCAGTGTTATTTGAAAGAGACCATTTTTTAGTCACAGCACCTTTAGCAGAACCGTTAATGTCTTGCTGGTTATAAGTCCACTCAACTGCAGCATATTTCAAACCAAACACTTCAGTAGGTACACCCTCTTCATTTACAGTCGGAGTTACACTTGAAACTAAAACATGTTTGAGTTTGATTTGAAGGTACTTGATACGTTTATCACCATTGGCACGATAAAAATCGATCTGTACTTCATCAAAGGTATAACCTGCAGAGCATGCTTCCCACAGTTTAGGGCTGGTTGCATCCAAATCTTTAACAAAAAGCATATCTGAATGCTCAACACGTTCAGCAGTGTGACCACCTACGCTACTTGAAGTTGCAGATTTTGGCTGGCGAATATTATGCGACCACGAGTTGACTTCAAGCCAGTCTTTGTGCTCAGAATCACGTGACTCACCATCAACCTTATATTTACCTCGAAATTGAACGTATATATCTTTCATTTCAAAATTATCCTATTTTAATTTAACGTTATTATGAGCTGCACTCTAGTTAGAGGACTGCGGAAGTTCCGTCACCAGTCTTAAAGAAACTGACAACTCATCCAGCTGGAAATGCGGTCTTAAGAAGACCACAGATTTGTAGTGACCAGGCTGTGCTGGGTCTTCTACAACCTTTACGGATGCCTCACGAAGTGGATACTGGGCTTTGGCTTCCTGTGAAGCACCATCATCAAGCAATACATATTGAGACAACCATTCATTCAAGAATGCTTCGACATTCCCTGCTGAAGCGAAACTTCCGACTTTATCGCGCATCATTGCTTTTAAATAATGTGCAATTCTGGATACCGCCATAATATATTGAATCTGGCTAGACAATGCCGAATTGGCATTGGCAGTATCACTGTCATATTTTTTTGGCTTCTGTGTCGATTGCGCACCGAAGAAAGCGGCATAATCGGTATTTTTACAATGAACGAGTGGAATGAAACCCAAATCACTCAGTTCTTTTTCACGTCGGTCAGTAATTGCAATTTCTGTTGGACATTTGAACGCCACCTCACCATCGTGAGTCTTAAAGGTATGTACAGGTAAGCCTTCAACTAAACCACCACCTTCGACACCGCGAATCGCAGCACACCATCCATGCAAATCAAAGGCATTGGTTAAACGTGTACCAAATGCATAAGCAGCATTCATCCATAGATATTCATTGTGATCCTGACCAGTCACATCCTCTATAAAATTGAAACCTTCTGTTGCGGTTCCTTCTTTAGGATGATATGGCAAACGACCCAGCACGCGCGGCATGGTCAATGCGACATAACGTGCATCTTCACTGTCACGGAAAGATCGCCACTGCACATATTCGGCTGTTTCAAAAATTTTGGAGACGTCACGCGGACGGTCGATATCGGTATAACTTTCCAGACCAAACATGCTTGGATCTGCCGCCGAAATAAACGGCGCATGAGCAGCAGCAGCAACATGTGAGATTTGCTCAAGCAAATACATATCTGATGGGGTACGATCAAATTCAAAATCACCAATCAGTGCAGAATAAGGGGCTCCACCAAAGGAACCATATTCTTCTTCATAAATTTTTTTAAACAAAGTGCTCTGATCGAAATCTGTTGCACCCTGAAAATCTTTGACCAGTTCTTTCTTGGTGGTGTTCAGCATCCGAATTTTAATCAGCGGATTTGAAGGTGTTTCCTGACAAAAATAATATAAGCCGCGCCATGTCGATTCAATTTTCTGAAACTTTTCATGGTGCATGATCTGACTTAACTGTGCTGAGATAAGAGCATCAATTTCAGCAATACGCTTATCAATCGACAAAGTCATATTTTCCGAAACAGTAATTGTTCCAGCCATCACCTCTTTTGCCAACTCGCCGATCAGGTTCTTAGCCCGAACATGCTCTTCATCATTTCGGGCAATTCGACTCTGCTCAACAATCGAATCAAGCAACGTCGTATTTTCAGGTTCAAGTGCAGTATTATTTGCGAGTTGAGGATTATTCATGATCAACCTCCGCACTGAGTTTACGTACTTGATCCGTATTTTTTAGAACCTCATCCAGCAAGTCTTCTAGACGCTCGTTATTAGAAATTTTATTGCGCAAGTCTGTCAGTCTTTCACGGGCTTCTACCAATTTACGTAATGGCTCTACCTGCTGTGTAATTTGTTCAGGACTAAAATCCTGCATTGAATTAAAGGTTAAATCCACGTTCATGCGTCCGCCTTCCTCTGTCAGTGTATTTTCGACATCAAAAGCGGCTCGTGGAGCCATAGACTGCATAACATCGTCGATATTATCCAAATCAACATTAATAAATTTTTTATCTTTAAGTTTGGTTTTTTCAAGCTCGGATGCAGCCGAAAAATCCCCCATTACACCCACGACAAATGGTAATTCCTTCGCCTCTTTACCATCACCAATTTCAACATCATAGGTGAGCTGAACACGTGGTGGTCGAATGCGCTGAAGCTTTTTTTGAACGCTTTCTCTTTTCGCCATGGTCAATTTTCCTGTGTAATTACTTTAAAGATTCAAATGGATTGGTACTCGATTTATTTGCTGCAGCAGCAGGTTTTGGGGTTGCAGCAGGTGTTGTAGATCGAGGTTTACTCGTGGTTTTTGTTGTACGTTTAGTATTTGATGAAGCAACATTGGAACGGCTTGAACGAGATTGAGATTTGATCGATTCATCCGTAATTGCTTTCGAATTTGAATGCATGGTTGGCGCTGGAACAGAAGCTTTAATCGCGTCCGCAAACTCTTTGGCAGGTGGATACGTCACATCCTCGCTTAAATAACGCATTTCGTTATTCCGCATTTCTTTCAAGCTGCTATTTGCAATAGATACGCTTGAGAGAAAAATAACATCTGTCAGCATATTTCCACGTACATTTTGCTGTTTTAAATTATTTGCGAGATATAACGCATTCATATTCTGGCCAAGCTGATGAAAACGCATTGCAGCTTGTGCCAATAAATCATTTTTGTTACTGGCATTTTTCTTGTCACATACCTGAGAATAAATACCCAATAACTCTGGATCAGTTTGGCCAGAAACTTGGGGATAATCGCGTATACAGCTTTTTTTTAACTTAATACTTTCTTCAGCAGCATGAGCAAAATTTAAAAATGATAAGCCAACTAAAATCGCTGAAAATACAATACTTTTTCTCAAAATATGCCTCTTAATCATTTAAATTTATCATTGATAGTCATTACAAATTATTGTTAACCACAAATACGCTCATCAGTTTTTATAAAATGTGAACGGACGGATTTTACCAACAAACATACCAAGTTCGTCAAGACTAATCTGTCTATTTATTTTAAACCTATATGAAACAAATAAGCTATAATGGTTAAAATATGATTTTATCGGATTACTTCAAACTACCCAATAATCTTTTTTTTATGTAAAATAAAAGTTGCATCTGAGCAATAAAAACATAAATGTTTATTTAACAATGATTTATGTTTAAAAAAGATGTTTTTTATTTTCTAAAATTATGGATTTTCTTATTCAACAATCCGAATTGATATTAATAAAATGACTTGAGATTTATGATGAGCAATTTAAAAATTCTAATTACCAAATTATCGGGTAACTCTCGGACAGCATTAGAAAAATCTGCAAATTCATGTATTTTGTTACAAAACTTTGAAATAGAAATAGAACATCTGTTTTTGGAATTACTAAATCAGAATAGTTCAAATGATATACAGATTTTACTAAAAAAATACAAAATTAATACTGAGGAGTTGATAGAGGATTTAAACAGGGCTCTATCTAGCCTGCCTAAAGGCAATAATCGTACCCCTATTTTTTCTAAATCGATTGTAAGATTATTGGAACAAGCATGGTTACTTGCCTCTGCAGATCAAAACCCAATTATCCGAAGTGGACATTTACTAATTGCTTTATTAACAGCACCAGATCTTTATCAGATTGCCGTACGCGCATCTGATTTATTCGATGTTTTACCTATTGATTTAATGAAACATAAGTTTATTGAAGATTGTATAAAAAGCGTAGAAAATGCTCAGTTACAACAAGATGAAAATCCAGTATCTCAACAGGCTTCAATAGAAACTAAAAATAAAACACCTGCCTTGGATCAATTCACTATTAATCTTACTGAAAAAGCAAAAAGTGGTTCGATTGATCCTGTTATTGGACGCGAATACGAGATTCGACTGATGCTCGATATTCTAATGCGTAGAAGACAAAATAACCCTATTCTGACAGGTGAGCCAGGGGTTGGAAAAACGGCTGTCGTTGAAGGTTTAGCTCTGAAAATTGCTCAGGGTCTTGTACCTCCAGCTTTAAGAAATGTGCAGCTTCACAGTTTAGATATTGGTTTATTACAAGCAGGAGCCAGTGTCAAAGGTGAATTTGAAAACCGTCTAAAACAAGTTATTCAAGAAGTACAATCTTCTACTCATCCTATTATTTTGTTTATTGATGAAGCTCATACGTTAATTGGTGCAGGTGGTCAAGCAGGTCAGAATGATGCAGCTAATTTATTAAAACCAGCGCTGGCACGCGGTGAGCTGCGCACTATTGCGGCAACAACATGGGCCGAATATAAACAATATTTTGAAAAAGATGCCGCGCTGAGTCGTCGTTTTCAAGTCGTCAAGGTTGAAGAGCCAACCGAAACTGTTGCAATTGATATGCTACGGGCCATGATTCCGGTAATGCAGCAACATTTTAAACTACAAATAGACGATGAGGCCATCATTACAGCAGTACATGCTTCTCATCGCTATATCAGTGGGCGACAGCTTCCAGACAAGGCCATTAGTGTACTCGATACAGCAGCAGCCAGAGTCGCATTGACCCAAAATGCGCAACCCGTGAAGCTGGATCAGTTACAAGCCAAGCTACACAATCTAAAACTCGAACAAAACATTCTAGACACTGAACATCGCCATTCTTCTATGCATGAAGAACGCCTGACCAAACTTGCCAAAGAAATTAGCCAGCTTGAAGAAAATATCGATGAAGTCTATAAACGCTGGCAACAAGAACGAGAGCTCGTTCAAAAAATTCAAAATATTGAAATAAATACAGATGCTCCTGAGACAGCAGATGATCAACAAATAAATGAATTAAGATCCGAGCTTTATCAATTACAGGGTCATGAACCGCTAGTCTTTGAGCGAGTTAATGCTCAGATGATTAATGAAATTATTTCTGACTGGACAGGTATTCCTATTGGAAATATGGTGAATGATGAAATCCAGCATATCTTACAACTTGAACAAAAACTTGCTCAGCGCGTAATGGGACAAGATTATGCGTTACAGCAACTGGTTCAAGGTATCAAAACATCTAAAGCCAAACTTGAAGATCCCAATAAACCTCAAGGTGTATTTTTACTGGTTGGCCCAAGTGGCGTGGGTAAAACAGAAACAGCTTTAGCCTTGGCTGAAGAGCTTTATGGTGGAGAGCAGCATCTAATCACTATCAATATGTCTGAATACCAAGAGGCCCATACCGTATCTTCTCTTAAAGGTACGCCTCCTGGCTATGTTGGATATGGTCAGGGCGGTGTTTTAACAGAAGCAGTAAGACGTCACCCGTACAGTGTGGTTTTACTTGATGAAATTGAAAAAGCACATAGCGATGTTCAGGAACTTTTTTATCAGGTTTTTGATAAAGGTATGCTCGAAGATGGTGAAGGACGTTTAATCGATTTTAAAAATACGACGATTCTCCTCACTTCAAATGCGGGTTCAAGCGCGATCATGAAAGTCTGCCTGAGTCAGCCTGTAGAGGAATGGCCAGATGCCATTGAGTTAATTGAACATCTAAAACCAAGTCTCTACAAACAATTTAAACCCGCATTTTTGGGGCGCATGCGTATTGTGCCTTACTTCCCACTACATGACGATTTACTGGTTAAAATTATTCACCATAAACTGGGTAAAGTAACTGCGCGTCTTGAAAAACAATACGGCACACGAGTGCAATATTCAGAGCCACTGGTTGAGACAATTTTACAACGCTGCACCGAAGTAGATAGTGGCGCACGCAATGTAGATCACATCTTAAACTCAACCATATTACCTGAACTGGCTACTCAGATTTTGGTGGCACTTGCAGAACAGAAGTTACCAAAGCACATCATGATTGATGTCAAAAATGATGACATCGTTTATCAACTTGATCCCGTTGAAAAAAAGATAGCCAAGAAACGTAGTGCTAAAACCATCAAAGAAACCGAAGCTTAAGAATAGAGTCATACCATGAGTATAAACATTTCAGAGTTGTTACAGCCAATTACTGAACAATCTCCATGTGGAGAGGATTACTCATTTTCCAATGAATTTCATCTGATCAAAAAAGCCAGAACACAAGATGATGTCTTACTTGATCAGGGCGATTGGGTCACTGAATTGAAACAGGCTGATTGGGAAACAGTGACCAGTACCTCATCAAACCTATTAAAAACAAAAACCAAGGATATTCGCTTACTTACTTGGCTGAGTGAAGGATGGGCTAATCTATATGGATTTGAAGGTATTTATCAGGGCATTGAATTAAGTCATCGTTTACTGGATCAATTCTGGAATGACATCCATCCTGTGGTAGAAGATGATGATCTGGATCAAAGAATCGCATTGTTACAGGGCTTAATTAATCAACTGCCCTTACTCATCAAGAAAACACCTTTAATTAATACGTCGCCTTATTATCATTTGCTCAATTACGAAAATTTTTTACATCATCAGAATATTCGACGTAAGCAAAGCGACGAGTATGAACAGTTAGATGGTCCCTCTGAAATCGAACTATTTGAACAAGCTTTATTTAATACATCAAAAAGTTTTCAATATCAGAATTATCAAATGTTTAAGCATGTTGTATCTCAATGGCAACAGCTTAAGGATGTACTGGATCGCCTGATGGGAGTGGATGCTCCAAGTTTCGCAGCAATTGATTCCAGCCTGCAAGATATTGATGTCAATCTCCGTAAAATTTATAAAGCCGAAGCCTTCGATACAAATCCAGTAGCAACTTCATCGGCTACAGCTTCTAGCCATGCTTCTGAAACATTGAGTACCGAGCCTATGCCTACCTCAAATGTCAATGTAAACCAGCCGAGCTTTCAACCGCAAACCCAAAATCACATTCAAAATCGTGAACAAGCGATTCGGGTATTGCAAGATATTTCTGACTACTTTCAGGCAAATGAGCCTCATAGTCCCGTCAGTTATATGCTGCAAAAAACGATTAAATGGAGCCAGATGCCATTACATGAATGGTTAGCACAAGTCATTAAAGATGAGCATCCGTTACAGTTGGTACAAGAAGCTCTTGGTGTACAACCTAAAAATGAATATGAATAAATGTTGGTAGATCAAAATGTTTAAAGCAGAAAAAATCCTATGGGGCGAAGGCTTATTTTTACGTCCGCAACATTTCCAGATTCAGGATAGTTACCATGAGCAACGTTTAAACCAGACCATTCGTGCGACCATTCCGTTCGCCTATGGGATTAATCAATTGCGTTTCGACGAGCTGCAACTGGGCAATCATGTACTGGCATTAGAAAGCATCGAAATGATCTGGCAAGACGGCGAAATTTACCAAGCCCCAAGCACCGACTTATTACCAGAACCTTTGCTACTCGATGACCTCAATTTTAAGGGAGAGATGTTGATCTATCTCACCCTGCCGTTATTACAACCCAATAAGACAAATATCTTGCATGATGGTGATGATCATCGATCTGGCCGTTATCACTCACATCTAACCGAAACACACGATTTGTATACCAATGCTCAGGCTGCAGACATTACGCTGTTACGGCGTCGTGCAATGTTTAGATTGCTTGCACCTCTGTCCGAGCCACAACAAGAATTTGATGGTTTGTTATATTTACCTTTAGGTCGGATCAAGCGCCAAAGTTCTGGTTCATTTGAGCTGGATCAAAAATTTATTCCACCAATTTTACATATTGAAGCATCAGATACACTGACCTCAAATCTTAAACGGACTCTGAATGTCATTCGAGCAAAAATTAAGACCATTCAAACCAATAATCGAGAAAACGAACAGAAACTGATTGAATTCCGTTCTGGTGATATCGTTTCTTTTTGGCTGGTCAATGCTTTAAACACAGCTCACGCCACACTCAACCATCTGCTTCAACACCCGCAAATACATCCCGAACGACTTTTCTTTGAATTACTCCGTTTGACAGGTTCTTTGCTAACATTTTCTACAGCATATGAAGTAGATCATCTTCCTCAATACCGACATCACCAACTACAAGATAGTTTTCAGCAACTTGATGTGATTTTGCGTGATCTGTTAGACACCATTATTTCTAGTCGCTATATCAGTATTGCGCTTAAAGAGATTCGTCCATCTTATTGGATCGGAAGCTTGGAATCAGACAAAATTACGCGAGATAGCAGACTTTATATTGCGGTTTCAAGTAGCATGATGCAGACCCACGAACTGGTTCAAATTGTTCCTTTACGTTTTAAAGTGGGGAGTACGGTGGATGTTGAACAACGTGTTGTCGCAGCTTTACCTGCAATTCCATTACACCACCTGATGCAGGTACCTACCGCGATTCCTGTACGCTCAGGTGTGAGTTATTTTGAAATTGAACCCCATCATGAACTTTATCAACGTATGCTAGAGTCAGAATCGATATGTATTTATATCCCTTCAGGTTTCCAAGACATTAGCATTGAATTAATTGCTGTAATGAATGCCTAAGGAGAATAAATATGAGTCAACCTACAGGCATCCCTTCTCTGTTCGATGATGGCAAAATAGGTGGAGATTTTTCTCCCCCAAATACTCAAAATGTCAGCCAGGCTGTCAATCTGGTCGATTTATTACATGATGGTTTTTATATTGTTTTTCTGATTCGCAATCAATACGTACCTGCCAATATTGAAGAGTTCCGTCAAAAAATCCTTGATTTGCTTAATCGTTTTGAACAGCAAGCAAAGAAAATGCAATTTTCAGGCGATGATATCTATGATGCGAAATATGCGTTTTGTGCTTTGCTTGATGAAACAATTGTGACTCAACAAGACCCAAACTTTTTTCATTTACAAAATGCTTGGCTCATTAGTCCCTTGCAACTTAGCCTGTTTGGTTCTCAGCTTGCAGGTTATCGCTTTTTTGAAATACTGGAGCAATTAAGAAGTAAAGGCAAAGAGCGTCTGACTTCACTCGAAGTCTTTCATTATTGTTTACTTCTAGGATTTCAGGGTAAATACCGCATTGAATCAATTGAAAGTCTTAACCATTTGGTCGCGCGCGTTGGAGATGAAATTGATTATCTGAAAGGAAAAAAGGCTGCGTTTTCGCCTTTTTCCGCCATCCCTGATCAGATTAGACACATGATCCATGGTGAATTGCCGTTTTTCTGGATTCTGATTATTCTGCTGATTTTTGCCTTACTTACTTTCGGTGGACTAAGATATATGTTGTCTCACCAAACAGATCGTGCGCTTGCGCCTTATCAAAATGTCGTTTCTGCACCTGCCGAAGAAGCACATATTACGATTTATTTACCATAAGAGCGCAGTTATGGCACAAGAAAAACCAACATCACTACGTATTTTACAAACACCTAAAAAGAAATCAGTTTCCCCATTATTGTTTAGTTTAGTGGGTTTTGTTACAGGTGTCGGCGTGACATTAATCGCATTTTTTATCATTTTCCAACCGTCGATTAATGTCGCTACTACATCTGAACAGCAAACACCTCATGTGCTTGAGGCCATAACAACAGATCCTGCACCACACACTGCATCTGGTTCTCATCCGGCTACAGAAACAGGTCATTCTCATTCCCTCTCATCATCCAATGAAACAGATGAGTCAGAAGCCACCATTCAGCAACCCAAGGAGAGCGAGTTAAGTCAGCTGTTTTCACATACCCCCACAGCGGTTGCTGCGCAACGCAACTCGTCTCTTGAGCATAATCCGAAGCCACAGCCTAAAGCAGCGATTAATAAAACAACCTCGTCACTGGACGGCCCAAATACAGCCAAAAATTTTGCAGATCCATTTCCTACACAGCGCTCACAACCTGCGCCTAAAAAAACTGAAGAATCTCAAACTGTACCAGCCATTGTAAATACACCAAAACCGACAGAGGCGCAGTAATAAAAATTTTATGATAGTGCTGATCTTTTTGTGCTTTATTGGGGTTGCCCTTATCCTTGCTTTTTTCATGTCTTATGAATTTAGGTTCAAAATACTGGATATGTTTAAAGCGCTACTTCCTCAGAGTAAACAAAAACTTCAGCACGCAAAATATTTTGCAAAAAAAATGCATCAGGCCTCTGCCTCGGATCAATTACAATCACACTGGCATTTGCAGCAATGGTGGATTTTAATTGCGGGTTTTTTTCTTTTTGGAAGTGTACTGGTGTTTGCGTTTACTCGACCGATTAGTTCCACCAAAATCGAAGCAGAGTATTTAAAAGAAGTTGATCCACAAATTTATACTTTACTCAATGGTGAAATGCTCACGCCTCCGCCTGAAGTCGATGAATCGTTAATTAGTGCTGCAATTGTAGAAGCCAATCAACTTGAACAACAATATGCAAGCCAGCACAGTGAAACAAATGCCCCATCTGCATCTGAAAATTTGATGCATCATAATTTGATAGATACCCAATTTGTTGACCGTAAATGGGACAAAATGAATCCGCGCTATAAGCAACGTCTGTTAATGGTCTTTAAAATAATGAAAGAACGCTATGGGTATGAGCTGGTTCTACTGGAGGGTTATCGAAGTCCTGAACGTCAAAATTTACTCTCAGGTAATCCAAATACCACACGCGCTAGAGGTTATCAAAGCTATCATCAATTTGGTCTTGCCGCAGATGTTGCGTTTAAACGCAATGGTAAGGTTGTCATTTCTGAAAGAGACCCCTGGGCAATGCGAGGCTATCAACTCTATGGAGAAGTTGCAGAATCTGTAGGTCTAACTTGGGGTGGCCGCTGGAAATCAATTCAGGACTATGGACACACCGAATACCGTATGCCAGGCTTGAGAAAAACCAAGGAAATGGCTGAGCAGTTAATTGCAGAAGGCCAATTAACTGCCAATGCAGCCAGTTGATCGTTTCTCTCACTTGGCTATTGAGGAACTCGCACAAAACCTTCCATCAAGACCCGTGCACTACGACTCATGATGGCTTTTTTGACTTGCCATTGACCATTTTCATCTTTCATGGCTTGTGCTCCAACCCGTAATGTGCCAGATGGATGTCCAAAACGTACTGCTTCACGCTCTCCACCACCCGCAGCAAGATTGACTAAGGTGCCAGGAATCGCCGCCGCGGTACCAATTGCCACTGCCGCCGTTCCCATCATGGCATGGTGTAATTTGCCCATAGACAATGCACGAACCAAGAGATCAATTTGTTCGGCATCTACTGATTTTCCACTAGAAGCCTGATAGGTTTTAGCTGGAGCAACAAAAGCAATTTTAGGGGTATGCTGACGAGATGCAGCCTCGCTAATATGTTGAATTAAGCCCATTTGCACTGCACCATAAGCACGAATAGTTTCAAAACGTGCCAATGCAGCAGGATCACTATTAATATGATCCTGTAATTCTGTGCCTACATAGCCAAGCTCTTCTGCATTGAGAAAAATTGTAGGAATACCTGCATTGATAAATGTTGCTTGAAAGCTGCCAATTTCTGGTACATCAAGCTCATCGACGACATGACCCGTTGGGAACATGGCTCCCCCATCGTCACCATCATCAGCAGGATCAAGAAACTCAATTTGTACTTCTGCTGCTGGAAAAGTCACACCATCCAGTTCAAAATCACCTGTTTCCTGTACTTGACCATGGGTGATAGGAACATGCGCAATAATGGTTTTTTCAATATTTTTTTGCCAGATTCGTACTGTACAAATTCCATTTTCAGGAATTCGACTTGCATCAACCAAACCATGACTAATGGCAAAAGAGCCCACTGCTGCGGTCAAATTACCACAGTTACCACTCCAGTCCACAAAAGGCTGATCAATCGAAACCTGCCCAAAAAGATAATCAACATCATGCTCAGCTTGTTGGCTTTTGGCTAGAATCACTGTTTTACTGGTACTCGATGTTGCGCCGCCCATGCCGTCAATTTGCTTGGCATAAGGATCGGGACTTCCAATGACACGTAGTAGCAGTTGGTCTCTGGCAACTCCAGCCACCTGTGCATCTTCAGGTAAATCATCTAGCTTAAAAAATACCCCTTTACTGGTTCCACCACGCATATAGGTTGCTGCGATTTTTTTCTGAGGAGGAAATTTCATTGTCTCGATTGTCCATATACATTTTTATTGAGTAACCACATTTTAAATGATTTTGCATCATTATGCGGTGACTGGTTAGGATAGAAATACTAAATAGACATAAAAGGAAAGTGTTGAAATTTGACTAATGGAAGGAATAAAGATCAGAACTGTTGCTGCTTTCGTTATCGTTTAATTTAATTGATTATTAACTTTATTATGTAGAATCTTGAGGATGTTTAGGGAAAACAGTTCGTTTAACTTCAACCATTATAGCTTTGTAAGCGATAACTTTTGCCTATAAACTCTTGATTTATAGCGTCCTAAGCCGAATCGAGACCTTTTGGGTGAGTACACACTAACGTTATACGTTTTGGTGCATGCTACTCTTTTCGATCCCTATCACACCCTTGAGATATAGTTTAGGCAGATCGCGCTGGGATTGTTTCCCTAAAAAATCCTTTTTTTTTGTATATTTGATAATATTTTTCAAATATTAAGAAATTATAGAAAATTATTTCAATTAAACCAATTTAAACCAAACTTATATTTCAACAATAGATGTTATTTAGGTTGTTTTTACCAAAAACCAAGTCGAAATTTTTAAATTCATTATTTCAGTGCGATCAAAGACTGTGTCCAGTTCTCCCTAATTTTTAAGCGATCATAACTACAGACTCATGTAAGTTTGCAAGTGCATAATGAATTGCTTGTTGTTTGAATTTAGGATCTGAGTAGCATTCCTGCGCAGGATAACTTTTATTTAAATTTCAAAAGTTAAGGTAACTTTATCTTTAGAGAAACTATATGTCTATTATTTTGGCTAGAATCAAAGTACTAAGCAAAATGAATAAATTACCTTCTAGAGGAGAAGTAAACATTAAGGATTTGAAATACAGAGATAAAATCGCAGACCCAATTCAAAGACACGCTACGACAAATTTTGAATATTTTTCAAAAACAGGAAAAGCTTTGAGTTACATAGGAATTGGCTTCATTGGATACGAATTGTACAACAATCCAAATTATACGATAGATGATGCATTAATTGATCTAGGGGAAATTAGTCGCTCAGGAAATTCGACTTTATTTACACCCTCTATAACATTCCCAGCAGATAGTTCAGGTAATACTAACTATTATTATCAAGACTATAGGAACTAAATATATGATGTTTCTCCGTTGGTTAGATATCAACATATTAGAAGGCGACTCCATAGATGAGTATGATAAGCTTCGCAAAGAGTACTACGCTTACTTAGACTCAATTCGTCCACACATTACTCAATCTGTATATAATTATGCTATTGCTGACTGGCATTATGATACGAATATCCATTATTCTCCACATGATGCAATCCTTAAAAGAATTAATATGATTGACAATGGTGAAAATGCTTTAGATTTAAAAATCACTTTAATAGGATCATATCAAGACTATATATTGGATTTCTCATATCAAAATGTTATTAGTTATTCTATTGACTGCGTGCCAGAATTAGAAAAGACATATGACAAATCCATGAGTATTCATGGTACCTTCCTATGGGATTCTATCGAATATGACCAAAAAAATAAATTAACAAAGCACTATATTGTATTTTCAAGTGATACAAAAATTGTGATTTCATGTAAAAGTTTTGATTTTAGATATAGGAAAGAAAAATAATAAAAGGACTGGATTAATCCAGCCTTTTTATTATATCAATTTATGACTCTGGCACTACAGCTAAAACTTACTGGATTGCGACCGATGCTCAAAACACTCCACGTCGTTTAATCAATGCTGCTTATGGCACAACTACTGTTTGGGCATGGGATGAGCAATGATGAACAAAACGATTATAGCTTTGTCATTGCGCAAGGCCTTTGGTGTAGGTACGCCAAGTGTTGAAACGGTGAAGTTTAGCCTGCTTCTCCCAATCCAATACTACAATGAAGTGACTAATGAGCCGTATACGACGTAAAATTACAACCATAATCTGAGCAGAGATTAAAGCTGCGTAAGATAACCCTGCTCTAGGTCGTTATATGGAACCAGACCGTATTGGTTTAGAAGGTGGATTGAATCCTTATATTTATGTTGACTCAAATTCAATTAATAGTATAGATATTACTGGTCTGGCAGCTAGAGTTGTAAATGGCTATTGGGTTGATGATGGCTCGAATTTCTACACTGCAACAGGTGGCTCATTTACTGATCGGTTGTCCGAGAATTTTGCAAGTGATGTTGTTACTCTAGCGCCTTTACCTAAATTTAACCTATTCTCTAATGAAGCCTTCTTTTTTGAAAAAATAACAGCACCCTCAACATTAGTAGATAAAAGCACTTCACTCTCTAGTGCTTCTGAAAGCGCTTATAGAGCATCAGTAAACACAAAAAACTGGCTCCCTAAAGATAAACATATGATGAATAGTACCGCAAAAAAATATGCAAAATTTAATACTAATGATCAATTAATAGTAAAGGATCGAGTAATTGAAGCTTTACGCTCACCAAATGCAACTTTTTTATCTAACGGTTTTTCTTCAAATTCATATCAGGTTATAACTAATATGAATAGAGTAATCGGTACAAAAGGTCAGACATCTCTTAAAGTTATTGTAGATAAAAATGGTAAAATTTGGACAGCATACCCGGTAAAATAATATGAAAATTTCTTACAAAATCACACAAGGTCCTCAAAGCTCCATTATAAATCCTATTGTTGCATCAGAAATTGAAGGCACCTTAAGGATAGAGGTTAAAAATAATACAATTTTCAACGAAGAAGATATACTGTTATTGGAATTTGCTATTTACATTAAAAAATGGCTTGATAGCGATAAAGACTCAAATTTTATATATGAATCTATGGAATTTGAGGAAAAACCTATTCTGTCATTCGAAAAAAAGGAGGACAAATTATGGAAAATCAACTCGGTTTGGTTTAACCAAGATCAAAGTGATATTTATGTATCACACCCAGAGTTAATAAATGCTTGCACTAATTTTATTGATGACTTTACAAGTGAATTTAAAGGTATAACTTTTCAGTATTAATTAGCAAAATATCCCATCATTACAAGATGGGATATTTTCAATCAAAAAACTATCAAACCATTACTGGTAAAAGCACAACTTATACTTATAACCTACTTAAAAATTTAAACTCAGAAATCGACCCTGATAGCAAAAATATCTCATAAATTTATGAAATTAAATGGTAAGCCTTTAAAACTTCTTCCATTAAAGAGCTTTCTTAACAAGTGAAATTGCACCTGTAACATCGCTCAATATGAACTATCCCGGTAATATTTAGTATTGGACTGGATTAAAGAAATTCAACCATTACTGAAAGGAACATATATTCCCAAATCATTTGAAATGGCAACCAATACTAGAAATGTATGGATTCATCCTTCCAGTACCAGGATTAATTCCTATTATTCCTTAAAACTCAATATAAAAGATGGCTTTATAACATAAGTCATCTTTTATACAAAGGATAATCACTATGGACCAAATTGATCTTTTCAAAAAATATTTTAATAATTTTCTTTTAGAAAATTCAGAAAAAATGTTAAGCCGTGCTCTTATTATATCCACACTGAATGAAAATTGTTATCTACTTATGAATGCATTTAAACTATGTGAATATGAAGATGATAGGATTGTTTTTTATGGGGAATCTATGAAGAATAGAATAGAAAGATTATTTAATGAAGTGATGAAATATTCATATACCATCAGCAAACCTTCTGATTTTTTTACAAACGAATATGATTCAAATTTTGATAAAAAATTTGATTTCATAAGAAAAATACCTGATGACTATTATTTAAAATTCAATATTTATCAAAAAAAATTATATGAATATTACTGGAACAACCTAAATTCGGAGAAGAAATTTTTTTTCAGTGAAAAAACAAAAAAATATATAAAGATTAATGGAGAAGCTTACGCAAATTTTTTACATTTTTCTTTAGGAAAAGAATTTTCTATAGTAAAAACTAAAGGAAATTTTATTATAAAGAAATACATTAAAGAAGACACTTATTTTTTCATAGAAATAAATACAAAATGCATCAATAAAGAAATAGAAAAATATGGAAGATTACCTCCATTTCCAATTTTCATTATAGGAGGAATGTATATTGATTCATATCAATTTATATTTAATAGGATTGACCATCCTGCCATAGAAAATCTTGGTTTTCAACACGGATTATACCAAGAAGGTATATCTTCAGAACTAAAATGGTTATTTATTCTTTGTGATATATCTGCATATTATATAAAAATGTGTTTTGATTTCTATGAAGAAAGTCTTTTATCCTATATAAAAAAATATAGTTAATTTGTTTATAACGAAAACAGTCACTTGATTGGTGAATACAATGCTGATGGTGTGCCACTGGTTAAATATATATGCTTAGGCGATAAGCCTGTTGCAGCAACCTATGGCGCGGGTACTACAGCAAAAACTTACTGGATCACAACCGATGCTCAAAATACTCCACGTCGTTTAATCAATGCTGCTGATGGCACAACTACTGTTTGGGCATGGGATGAGCAATGATGAACAAAACGATTATAGCTTTGTCATTGCGCAAGGCCTTTCGTGTAGGTACGCCAAGTGTTGAGACTGTGAAGTTTAATTTCCGCTTCCCAGGTCAGTACTATGATGAAGTGACTAATGAGCCGTATACGGCGTAAAATTACAACCATAATCTGAGCAGAGATTAAAGCTGCGTAAGATAACCCTGTACTAATTTGTTATGTGTAATCTGACCGTATTGGTTTACAAGGCGGATTGAATCCTTACATCTATGCCAATGGAAATCCTATTAATAGTGTAGACTCATCTGGACTATACACTACTATTAATCAGGGATTTCAATATGGTTTAAGCCAATTAGGCATAGGTAACTATAATATCATGAATGATAAGTATGCTTTTGTTTATTATAACCGTTTTACTATTCAATTTTTATCACGAGAATATGACTTATCACCTATCTTATTAGCGGGCATAGCATTCAATGAATATAGGGGCATGCCATCAATTATGGATACTATTGCTTGGACAGTTAGAAGTGCAAATAAAGTTTTTGCCAATTTAACAGGTTATGAAAGTAGTATAAAAACTCTTGCCAAAGACCCTGGAAAAACTTCTATAGGAGATACATCCGTTCAGCTCCGACATTTTACTGATAGTTCTATTAAAAGCCAAGCAGAGGCTTTATATCAGATTAATAGAACTGGATATAATGCTACAAATAGATCACTATTGAATTCTGCAATCTTATTAGACCAAATTAGAAAAGACCTCTATCCTAATATTAGTGGAATTGAATTAACTAAAGAGCAAAATATTCGAATCTTAAATATGTACAATGGACCAGGGAAAAACAGTTATGGTGAATCAGTATTTAAGAGATATAACCAAATTATGGGAGCTTTAAAATGAGAAAATTGTTTAATATTACTTTTTTATTTTTTTTAATTCTTCTAATATGTGCGTATACAAAATATCACTACTTATACTATAATATAGTAAATTTAAATATGTATGAAAAAGAAGGTTTGGTAACAATAACTTTTATTTCAATATTAGTATTTTTATTTACTATTCCATTTTTTCTTCTTACCAACAAAGAAGGTAATTTAAAAAAAATTAAAATTATATTATATATAGTTTATTTAATAACAATGAGCAGTTTTATTTATTTATACTTCCCAAAACAATATATATAACCATAGTGATTTCACTACTTTTGTAGTGGAATCAGATTTAATTCGACTCTTTTTAAATCATTAGATTGTTAAGCACTTTCTACAGAATCTATCTATAACAAAATGACTGAGCAATCAGATTGTGAAGTTTAATTTCCGCTTCCGAGGTCAGTACTATGATGAAGTGACTAATGAGCCATATACGGCGTAAAATTACAACCATAATCTGAGCAGAGATTAAAGCTGCGTAAGATAACCCTGCTCTAGGTCGTTATGTGGAACCTGATCCAATTAGTTTACAAGGCGGATTGAATCCTTACAATTATGCTTTGGATAATCCTGTTATGTATGTAGATACAACAGGTACAAATCCTGTAATAATTGCAATGGGAGTTGGAGCCAGTATAAATGGTGGTTTATACGTAACTAAGGTTGGTATAAGAGCATTTATTGATGCAAGAAAAAATAATCAAAGTTTAATGAGTGGAACATGGGATAATTTTAATAATTCATTTTCAGGAACTGAACTAGGCCAAGAAATGGTTGTAGGGGCTGCATTTGGAAGAATAGGTAAGGCAGCCTTTTAGCAGTTGATGTGCGCCTTGCAAAAACCACACTTCCAACAGGAGCACCAATTAGCCAAAAATTAACTAAATGGATTAATAATGCGTATACAAATAAGGTAAGAGAATATAGCACTATGGCAGGCTTAGTCGTTACAGGAAACTTAACAGCAGGTAAGATATCAACCAGCCTCATGTTAAGCAGTTATAATGATCAAAGATCGATGCAACAGATGAATATGCAATTGAATCAACAGTTATTAAATCAACAATATCAAATGAAATCACAGTTCTCATGAACTGGAGGTATTTTGCCAACGATAATCTTATCTCCGAACTCATCAGGTTTTGATATTACTTAGAGAACAGAGTAAAATTGGAATCGATATATTATGAACTCATACTAAGTAGTGGATAAGAATATTATGTCTTTTTTAGAACATTTATTTTATTTTACCACTCTATTAATTATAGGATCTTTAATTGTAAGAGTTGGCTGGAAATTAAAATATCTAATACCATTAGTTTTTTTTGGAACTACGATATCTGTTTTTTAATTCTGGCAAAATCATTCCCTTTGGACTGGAAACAAATACAGTTCTTTTATAATGGAACTATATCTATTAATGAATTAGGTTTAAAATTATTATCATTAGCTTGTGGTGCTGCAGGAGTAGCAACTTTTTTACTTGTTCTAGTCGTTATAGCAATACGGAATGATATATTTTAATACATCATAAGGATATAAATCTTTCATTTTTATTCAAATATATAGAAGGCCATTATTTTCCTTCTATATATATTTAACTATCGCTAGCACAATGTTATATTCGCATTTTATTTCGTTAGATGGAGGTTCAATTTTCTTTGCACCTAGCGAAGAAAAACTTAGAAAATAATCAATCCATATCTAAAATATTTAAAGAAAAAAATTTGATGTCAGATACTTATATTCAATAATATAATAGAATACCTTTAGTTTATAAAGGCGTTATTGTAGATGGTGCTTATAGCTCTTTAGGAATAATTAGCGATGATTAATTGGATTAAAAAAAAATTGTATGGTCTAAACGAATTAAATGAGTTAGAAATGTTGATTTTAGACAACATTCGTAGTGAACTATCACCTGAAGCTATCAATTTATGGGACAATCAAGTAAAATTAATTAATAAAGTTCAACGACTTCCTCATGGCGTAGAAAGTGATTTTTACGTCATTGATTTAAAAACTGGAAAGCCTATCTTTGACGATTTATTAAGATTCCCCAATAAAACTGAAGAGCTTCTATTAGCGACGACGACTCTCAAATTTGAATCTAATAAATTAGATGCTGATATATTTTGTGTAAATGGACGACTGTTTTGTATAACTTACAAAGGTAGTGCTTTGTATTGGATTGAATTGATTGGTAGTATTGATGAATACAGTAATCAAATAGAAGTTCAGACTAGGATCTATGAAAATTTAATGCTAAAGAGTTAGAAATCCAGATTTATAGAAAAAAGGAGTTATGTAAGCGCCCATTAGACAAACATTACACAACATTTCTAAAAATCTTAAATTAGTCCTCACCTAAAAATAAGTGAGGACTTCATTTATGATCAAAAGTATTAACACATCAACCACTTATATTTTTAATAAAAAAGTAATCATCTGATAAAACCCAGTTAAATAATAATACTTGGTGGCAACCAAGAAATAGTGGTAAAGTTTTGGTGCTTCATGATTTATTCAAGAAGCACAAAAATTAGGTTATTCTTTAATAGCAGGATTTTTAAATGTTAAATATAATTTTATTGAGTGTTCTGTATGGTATATCATCTTCCATAGTCTCTATATTTTTCACAGAAAAAATAATACGCACAATCTTCAACAAAAAAAATCAATCTAAAAATTACATAATGTTTTTAAAATTATTTTACATTTTAGTATTTATGATTTTATCTATTTTTTCTCTATTTCTATTAGAATCATATATCCTATGTATTTTGAAGAAAGTTTAAGACAATTTTTTATAATAGGATACTTCTCTGCGTATTTTATACTTTTCCTTTTATTTGCATTTCGGAAGGAAACATAATTTTCACTGATATTATAGTCAACTTTGCTAAGTATAGATGTATGTAATATCAATCACTTGATCATCATCTCCTAGAATATCAGTTATGTTTATAACTAATTCTCTATTTAAATAATAAGGTAGTACAATCTTGGGGAAGACTGCGACCAGAACTTTGGATTACTCATAGTATCCTAGAGACAAGATAACCTTATTTTAAAGCTGCTTCAAAGTGCTTCTGGATAAATTTATTGTTCAATCTAGATTTAATTTACACGTAAAAGAGCTTTTGATTGCATTAAATAGCTTGGCGATTTGTATAACTGATTCATTTCCCAACATCTTGGTTGATGATGAATCAAAGAAGCCAATACAATTCGGTTCTTACCATGATTGGTATTAATCTTGATTAAAGTGTCTAATAATTTTTGATTTTTAACTCTTTGATCAGAATTGACAAATAGATCTGGAGCATAATGATGCTTCGGAATAATATCCAGCAAAGTAATTCTTGCTTTTTTATAGATATGACCTGATTTAAAAATGATTTTTAAACCGGATTGAACCGCCTGATTAATTTCAAGCAGATTATCGGTATAGTCTTTTAAATGCACAATGGTATAAGGATGAAAATAGTCATGATCTGCAAAGCGATTGGTTCAGATGCTAATCCCAATTGCCTTACATAGTAGTTTTTGTGCGTATAACCTTTAACCGCACGTTGGGTAAATTGTGTGAGTGCTTCACCCAAATTTTGTTGATCTCGAATGGGCTGCCGTTAGAGGGAATTTGCATCTGTATGTGTTCAAGCATTAGAGAAAATGTTGAATGAGATATATCTGTATAATGCTTAAACTGAGAATTGGAAAGCTTTTTTGAATCGAGATATTTCATATATAGATTATGCTTAAAAATCTAAAATTTTACAGAATAAAGATTGAACAAAAAGATGATTTTTTTGATTTATGAATGAGGTTTAATAATAAATTTTTAAAAATATTTACTATTTCATACACTTATAGAAGTAACTATTTTAACTTCAGAAGCAAAATATATTTGTTAACCTATTTGGGTTTTAGATACCATGTCTATTTTCATTAACTAAAAAGTTTCTTAACTATATCGCAAACATTCAGCTTATTTAGCTGAAGTTGGTTATATAGTTAATAATTTCATTCTTTTCTTGAACTATATATAATAAAAATTAGTTCGAATCTGCATAATTAACATAGTTAGCACTAAGATGCTTTGAATGAGTAACTAAGGCCTGAATAAATGGCAATCTTAAAGCATTATATTCAGAGAATATTGACGATATAGGTTCATTCTCCTGTCGATGAGCTAACATATTTGCTAATAGCATTGCATCATCCACACCTGTTGCAAAGCCACGACCTGTCATTGGCGAAATTACATGTGCAGCATCCCCAATGATAGCTAGAGCCCCATATGCTAATCGTTTTGGTTTGTATTCACAGATAGGAGCTCCACTGACAACATTATCTGATAGTAACCCTACTCTTACCGCTTCTGCCCAAATTTCTGGCCAAAGCTGTGGAACAAGCTTAACTAACTTATTTCGAACATCTTTATCAATCATTCCTTTCGCAAGTGTTTTTACGATATAGCCATCTTCAGTAAGACATTTAGTTTCACGAAGCAAAGTTTTTTGATTAATATCAAACCATGCAAAGGTAATTTGACGTTGGCCTATTTCTATAGACCCATTTTCTCCAGGTAACACAGCAGCGACTAAACGATAGCCTTTAACTAAATCTATCCATAGACCACCATTTGAAGGCCATGACACTGGTCGTTTTAATTTTTGCTCATCAACCAGCCCTCTCCATACGAGATAGCCTGCATAGGTGGCGAATGGTTCATCTGGAGCTATCGCACGTCGCACAATACTTTGATAACCATCCGCACCAATTACTGCATCAACTATACTTACAGTCCCATCTGAAAAAATAATTTTTGCCTGTTCACCAAAATTTTCGACTGAATTAACATTTTTATTTTCTTCAATAATGATATTCGACGTATTAACTGCATGAGCGTACAGCCATGAATACAATGCAGACCATGTGGTCAAGGGTCGGTAGGCTGGCACAACAGATAAAATGGGTTGGTTACGTGGATCATAACCTACTGTTGCTGCTAAAGCGTCAGGATCAATAGTTAAACTATCACCGCCATGTTTTCTTTGAGATGAACGTTCGACGATGACAACGGAAATGCCTCTAACAGCACATGCTAAGGCTAAAGTAAGTCCTGCAAGTGATCCACCGACAATTACAATTTTTGGATGTGTAGTACTCATAGTTTTGAACCAACCATTAAATATATTATGTAAGGCCAATGAGTAAATGATGACGTAAAACTTCTATCTAACTGTTGGAAATAACTGTGTAGTAGGAAAACCAACGATTTTTTTATGGTAAAGAACATTTCGTCCATATACATCAGATGCCAATTCAACAGGTTGACCAATACAAAGATATTTTAGTGGAGATTCTTTGAACTTAACACTGACCCAGAGTTCATTTGAAGGAACGATAGATATGAGAGCCACGTTTAGATTAGTTAAGGCTATCTGTCGAAACATATAGCCTTGACCCTCTAGTAACATTTAAGCAATTTCAGCACCTAATGCTGGAAATACATCTGTAAACAACAGACCAATCAATTGTTGCCCCGTGGGAGAAGACCAGTCTTGCGCGATTTCTGCCATGAGTGTATTAGTGGCTGTGAGTACAACGCCCGCATCGTGCATACGCTGACGAGAAAATTCTTCTGACAAATCACTTGGTGAGCCAGAAGCATCTATCACAGCTTGTACAGCAAATCCTTCAGCTACAGCATCTATTGCTGGAAAAATAAGGCATACATCTGTAGTAACACCCGCCATAATTAGATTTTTTCGACCTGTTGCTACTACAGCATCATGGAATTCTTGATCCGCCCAAGCATTAACCACACCTAGACGCTTAACACGAGCTTCATAGGCTTCAGGTAAAGTTTCTGCGATTTCTGGCAGAATTGGTCCTTGCGCATTGTCTTCTTGGCTAGAGGTAATAACTACTGGTATCCCAAGAATCTTAGCCATTTTAGCCAATGCAATTGACTGCTTAGCAGCGAGTTCCTTGTCTATATTTTTTATCAGTTGCATCGTACCAACTTGGTGATCAATAAGGAGTAATGCTGAATTTTCAGGAGTAAAACGTTGATTAGTCATGGTAAATTCCTTGTTAAATTTGGATTAAGCATATAATGGAGGTCCGCTGAACAATACGATATGGGCACTCCCTTGTGGGGCTTTAAATGTCATATACCGAGAAAAATTTTGGGCTGGGAATACAGGAGTTATAAGACTCTCGGGATTAAATTTTTGACCTTCTACTTCAAATATTCCAGCTATAGGCATGACAAACATGTTATGACCAATTGCAATTGGTAAATTAATCTCGGCACCATCTTGTAGTGAAATATCGAGCATTGTCACTTCCGTAGGTGGGTTCACTGGGGAATGAACATCACCATAACGACCTAAAGGTACTCGAACTGTTGCGTTTGACAGGTGAATTACAGGGACATCTTGAGCCTCAAGAATTAATGGAAAAGGCTCGATTTGACTGTTTGATTCAGAGAGACCTACAAAAATTTGTAATCCATGGACAGTTTTTCCAGTTTCGGCAGGAACTTCCTCGTGCGAGATCCCACGGCCTGCCGTGGTCCAATGCATCCCCCCCGCCTGAATGAGATTCTGAGTCCCAATAGAGTCATGATTCAACATTCCTGTTTCAGAATCTTCTAACAAGTAAGAGACAGCTGATATACCCTGATGACGGTGAAGAGGGAAAGTTGGAGCATTCATCCAATAATGATCGACACCCAAGATTGGAGAAATTAGCGATTCTTCTGCACGTAATCCATAGCCATAAAATTGATTACCATGGCTAGCGCGTTGAACTTTAGCGATAACAATAGACATAATTGCAGCCTTTAAATTTTATCAGATGCATTTAAAGCTGGATAATCGACATAACCTTTTGCATCACCACCGTAATATGTCGTTTTATCTGCTTCATTCATTGGTAAATTTTGTTGCAGACGATTTACAAAATCTGGGTTTGCAAGAATCATTTCGCCATAAGACTCTAAATCTGCTAAACCTGATTCAACATCTGTTCCAATCTGTTCACGCGGACGTCCGGGCCGGTTAACTATTAATGCCTGTGTCCATAGTTGACGTATATCTTGCAACAATGTTTCATTGCCAAGATGCATAATGTGTAGATACACAAGTCCAAGTTTATTAAGCTCTTTTACAAGATAATGATATAATTCTGGGCCTTCTTGACCTTCATCAATTCCCCAAAGCAAAGAACCTGGAGAAAGACGAATCGCAGTTTTATCAGCACCAATTTCTTCTGCAATAGCAGTTGCTACTTCAATAGCAAATCGAGCGCGATTCTCAATAGAACCACCATATTCATCTGTACGGGTATTTGCCGTTGGTGCAAAAAATTGCTGAAATAGATAAGCATTGGCGCCATGAATTTCCACACCATCCGCACCCGCTTCAATTGCAGATCGAGCAGCATGTCTAAAATCCTGGATAGTCTGTTTAATTTCTTTAATCGTCAATGCACGAGGTTTCGGAATTTCTTGCATTCCAGTGGGTGTGAATGTAACTGTACCTGGAGCAATAGATGAAGGAGCAACAGCTTGACGATGATGCGGGGTGTTATCAGGATGTGACATACGACCAACATGCATCAATTGAATGAAAATGCGTCCACCTTTAGCATGTATTGCATTGGTGATTTTTTTCCAGCCCGCAATATGTGAATCTGTATAAATACCCGGCGTTGCTAAATAGCCCTGACCATCTTCAGAGGGCTGTGCACCTTCAGCAATGATTAATCCCACACTTGCACGCTGAGTATAATACTCAGCTGCTAATTCGCTAGGTGTGCCATCAAACTGAGCACGTGATCGTGTCATTGGTGCCATAGCTAGTCGGTTTGCTAATTGATACTGACCGATAAGAATAGGTTTAAATATTTGATTCATGATTCACTGTCCAATAAATTGATTTAGATAATTTGATGCAACTTAATCTAATTTTCTTAGATACGAACTTCACCATCATCTGCTGCAACAAGCTGACGAGTTGCAACTGCATCTTCAAGCGTAAGCTTGACCAATAGCATTTGCTGTACCAGTGATGACAATAGTCCCTTTAGACATGACACTATTCCTTATTAAAAGTTAAAGATGCCAGTAAGTAGAAATAGTATTAACGAGTCAGCCTTTGGGATAAATATGGTAAAATGGAACTTATTAATCCATTATTGGGATAATCTGGATGGAATTTCTTAACGATATGGCATTGTTCGTAGAAGTTTGCAAAGTGATGAGTTTTAGAAAAGCTGCTGATAAGCTGAATATGCCTAGTTCAACACTATCAAGAAGAATTGGTCATTTAGAAAAAGAAATAGGTTTACGATTGCTCCATCGAACAACAAGAAAAGTAGAGCTAACAGAAGCAGGCCAAGTTTATTTTGAGCGTTGTAAACCAATTGTCAGCGAAGCACTATTGGCTCATGAACAGCTTGGAGAAATGTTATCTAAACCCAGTGGGTTACTACGTATTTCTTTACCGGTTGATTTTGGAGTAATGATTTTGGCTCCACTACTCACAGAATTTGCAGAACTTTATCCTGAAATTAACTTTGAAATTGATTTGACCCCCAAACTGGTTGATCTAGTTAAACAGAATATTGATGTAGCTATTCGAATGGGAAACCCACCAGATTCAAATTTAATCGGCCACAAATTAATGCAATTTCGAGGACAACTTTATGCATCCGCAGATTATTTAGAAAAAAATGGACATCCAAATCATCCAAGTGATTTAGTCCATCATCAATGTCTGAGTTTTCCAAACAATTTACTGTGGAAACTGAATCATAAAAATGAGACTGTAGATGTTAAGATTACTGGAAGATTCATGCTAAATAGTGTTGGTATGATGCGAAAATTATCAATTCTCGGCCAAGGAATTATTTTTACACCTCGTGCGATAGTTTATGATGATATAAATAAAGGGCTATTAGTACCCATTCTTACTGAATGGCAAGGCGATTTTCTACCTGCTTATGCAATGACAGAAACCCGTTTACTTCCTGCAAAAGTTCGAGTTTTTATTGATTTTTTACGAGAAAAATTAATGAATTTTACGACTCACTCTTAGAGAGTCCATATTGTGACCGTCTATAAAATGAAAAAGCCATTTAGAATGAATGAAAACTTTACATATCCATATTAATGACGACCCCAAAAAATATAAAATACGAGTCTTTAAATTATTATTTACCTTATTGATATATTTATTTTTCTTGATTCTTTTACTAATTATTTAATTGGATAATATCTTTGTGATTTGTGGCAAAGTATTTGGGACATATCTGGATGGCTTTTAATATATTCTGAATAGCCGCCAAAATTCTAGACACGCATAACGATCTTTTAATGGGTCTTTTCATAATCTAATGGAGAACGTTGACCATCGTTACTTGAAAGTACAATCACAGGGCGTCCGTTTAATTTTGGCTCAAAAATGCGCTCACAACTGACATAGGCATTGTTAATGTCAATGAGCGCAAAGATTCTCTGACTCATGACTAACGCATAGGTTTCAGATTGTAAGTTACTACACCCCAGATCACGAGTTCTTGACCTTCATCGATATAAATATTCTGAAAATCAGGATTTTCTGCTTTTAACCAGACTTTAGGCGGATGAAAATGATGATCGATCATCAGACGTTTTACCGTAAACTCATTGTCAACCATCGCAATCACGATATCACCTGCTTTGGCCGTAATACTTCGATCTACAATCAATGGATCATCAATATCAATGCCTGCATCCAGCATAGATAACGAATTGGCCTTTACAATAAACGTCGCATTTTCATTACGAACCAAATATTCATTCAGATCCAGACTCTGCTCGACATGCTCCTGTGCAGGTGATGGCAAACCAGCAGCAACACGTTCTGTTGCTAACGGAATCTGGTAGATCTTTGTTGGATTGGGCTGTATCGCCTGGACTTTCAGTGCCGAATTAAAATCAATAAGATTGTCGGTTTTCACGTTATCTAAAAGCCAACGCTTAATAAAAGCAACCTGAGATTCTGGCACTCGAATGACTTTAGTTGGCTCTTGGTATTTGGCCTTACGTCCAGCATTGGTGCGGGCACCACCATGCTCATTTTTATTTTGTTGTGACATCAGCCCTCCTAACACAATGTTTTCTCAAGTTAAAATAATCTAACTTGAAATCGTTACAAATTCAAGTTGACGCACGATAATTTTTGCATAACAATGATCCTCATCAGATCAAATTATCTACAATTTCTGATAGGGAGTTTAAAATGAAGAATCAACGTGATGCAATTTTAGGTTATGCCCAAGAGCTACATGCTTACTACATTCAGTTTATCGAAAATAATAAAATCCTAGAAAATCGTTATGGGCTGGTCTGTAAAGATACCGAACAAGCCGAGCATATTATGACGACACTAATGCTAAAGAAGACATTCTGGATAGATGGTTCAACATTGCAAGATATTACTAGAGGTCTACAACCTCTGATTGCTGGCTTTAGTCATGCCTGCTAAATCTGGGTTTATTTTAGAGTAACTTGAATGATTAATCTTGCGCCATCTGGCTTGATTGCATCCCTTGCCCATTCATTTGTTAATTATCTGGTCAAATGACGCAATCTTGCCTGAAGCGAACATCACATACATGATGAGTAATCATTTGGCAGAAAAATAAAGCGCTTAAAATTATGATGCTCAATCAAATACGTTCAGATTTATGCCTATTTTTGTCGAATAATCATATTGGTCGCGGTGGCATGCGCATACAGTTTTCCATCTTCATCACGTAAATAACCTTCTGAAATCACTAAATTTTTACCTGTATTAATCACTTTACCTTCAGCAATTAACTTTTTGTTAAATGGCATAGGTCGACACATTTTAATAGCCAAATCTGTTGTGCCATATCCTTCACCCGCTGTAAGCACAGTATGTGTTGCACAGCCTGTGACCGAATCCAGCACTGTCGCTGCAAATCCACCATGCACACCACCTAATGGATTGCTATGACGTTCATCGGCAGTCGCCACAAATATCACACGGCCATATTCCACCTCGGCCACTTCATCCATGCCCATCGTTTTGGCAATTCCAGGAGCTGGTACCAGTCCTTTTTGAAATGCTTGCATGATTTCAAGTCCAGTCATTTGTTGTGGATTCATTATTATCTCCTTGGGTAAAATTTAACGGGTAATCTTTGAAGTATCCATTCCTGTTTAACTGAACATGGCTTAAATCTGCCCCCATGTTCAATTCTGTTTGAGCTAATAGTCAGGTACTTCTACAGCCATATCTTTCAATATTCTGAAACTCATCGTCCGTATAATCTACTAGTATAGATGCATGTACTTTTTGCCTTGATTTTTTCGACAGAGATATCACTCACCTAACACATATAATCTGCTCATTAAAAAGTTCCTTTTTAGAACTTATTAATGAAAACATAGCTGTTTCTCAATATGCTGTCAATCAGACTTGGTTATTCAACTCTAAGCTTGTCCCAAAATGAATTTTTTATTCCCGTAAAGATACCGATACAATTGCTTGATCCACAAAAATAAAAGCCATTACATCAAATGTAATGGCTCGAACACATTGGAAGTTTTATGATTTCTACGATGAACAGATAACACCTTGCATCGTGACTGGTGTTTTAGCCTCTGATGCGATTACTGAAGCAGAGACTGCCTCAACGACTTGATTCAGTGCCAAGCTAGAAGCACGAACGATTTCGCGAGTTTCGTGTCCACCTTTACTTACCTTTTGCTGAAAAGCCAAACGACAGCTTAACTGTCGACTCCAGTCTGCTGCCTGGCTGGCATTTGCTGGTAACGTTAGTGCTTTGGCAGGATCATCGCGCTTGATGATCCAGGCGACAGCCACATCAATATTCAGATTACCGGACTCTGCTTGTTTCACGATGTCAAAACGCGAAAAATCGGTAGCAATACGATATGAAACCTTGCCCCCTGTCATGCCACTACTATAACGGTCAACAGCACCGAGTTTCTGTTGTAATCCTGCCGAAAGACCATCTCTTAACTCGGCATCGAATGTTGAAGTCCAGCGCTCATTGTCAAGAACTTTAGACTGGCCGTTGGTTTCTTGTATCACCAAGGGTGACCGACTTAAGCGGTCTGGCAAGCCAACAGGTAATACCTCAATCACGCGCACACTAGAACTGGCCAGTGGCATGACTTGGGGTGTCAGCGAATAGTAGTTTGGCGTAGGAGAACCTGAGCAGGCACTGAGCAGTACGGGTAGCATCAATATTCCACCATAACCTGCGCTGCGCTTTATCCCACGTGTGATGCTCATTTTTTTATTTATCACGGTCAGCCTCTGGGGTTTTTCCACGAATCAGAGATTCTGGGTGTTGTTCAATATAATCAGCCATCAATTGTAACGAAGCCGCAGCACGTGTCATTTGTTGTAATGCACGGCGTACATCTTGTTGCATCGGGGCATCACTTGACAGAATCGACTGGCTAGACTGCATGGTACGTCGGACATCATCCAGTGTGGCTTGGAAACCTGGCGCAACTTTACCATCAAGTTGTTTGACCAGCTTATCCGTCGACTCAATCGTTGTGTTCATATTATTGAGTGTCTTGCGTACATCCTGACCAATTTCAACCAATGGGAACTTGGTTAGCTTATCTGCAATTTGTGATACCTGTGCCTGTAAACCACTGAGTTCAGTCGGTGTCGTCGGTACTTCAGCCGCACCATCTGCATGCATGATCAGACTAGCTGGTTTGGCTTTAGGGAATTTATCCAGTGCAATGTAATTTTGACCCGTCAGCAGATTACCTGTTCGCATTTGTGCACGCCAGCCTTGCTGAATAAACGATCTGAAAATTTCACCATTTGGATCAAGCTCTTTACCATGTGCAAGGCGTGAAGGATAGATCACTGCCTCTACACGCATACGAAGCTGCGTATATTGCGCATTAAATTCAACATTGATGGATTTTACATTTCCAATTTCAATGCCCATAAAATCAATTGGTGCACCTGCCGATAAACCGCGTAAAGAATGATTGAAATACATAATAATGTGTCGTGGCCGACCATCAGGCTCTTTCATGGCATCACTGCGCGAATCAAACAAATTGAAATGACTATGATTGTTTGCCACACCTGCATTTGATGATTCTGGATAGCCAAATGCGATCCCGCCCGCAACAATACTCGCAAGTGATTGCGTATCCAGATTAAATCCAGATGCATTTAATGTCACATCTACGCCACTTGCTTGCCAGAACCGTGCATCGGTGGTTACAAACTTGTCATAAGGTGAACGAACAAATGTTTGTAACTCGACACTTTTTCCATCTTTAGACAAATTATAAGCTGTAATCTGCCCCACATTAATTCGTCGATAATAAATTGGGGAACCGACATCCAGCGAACCCAAATCATCTGCTTTTAAGAAAAAAACTTTTCCAGGAACATCTGATGAAACCACAGGTGGAACCTCAAGTCCCGTAAATTCATCCTTCTTCTCTTTAGACCGACCACCATCTACCTCGATATATGCACCAGAAAGCAAGGTATCAATACCCGATACACCGCTGGTTCCAATGCGTGGTCGAACTACCCAGAACCGTGAATCTTTCGATGCAAATTTACTCGCGTCCTTACGTAGTTCAATTTTGGCAATCACATGTGAGCCATCTTCTGCCAAATCAATCTGACGAACCAGACCAATATCGACCTGTTTATAACGAACTGTGGTTTTACCAGCGACCAATCCTTCTGCTGTGCGAAAAGACACATCAATTTTTGGACCAGTATCAATAATTGCTTTTACAGCCAAAGAAAGCGCAATGAGCAAAGCGACCAGTGGTACTAGCCAGATCAACGCAGGTCGCCAACGCCCCTTCTTCTTTTGGGGCTCTGGCAATCCTTGCTGTTTCTGGTTTTCATCAGTAACCGCGAGTTCAGTATTCGGCGTATGTTCAGACATGCTTATCATTCTTTTATTGGTCAGAATTAATCAAAAGTGTTTATCAATGTTACTGTTCTACAGAAATAGAAGATGTATTGTCTATCGTCTGCAATGGATCATGCTGCTTTGCCTGTGCTTTATAGTAATTGTCCCAGATGATGCGTGGATCAAAACTTAATGAAGCAAACATGGTAAGAACCACCACTGCACCAAATGCTACAGCCCCTGGCCCTGCCAGAATTGTTGCAAGTGATTGGATCTGAATGAGAGCAGTCAGAAGCGCCACAACAAATACGTCAATCATCGACCAGCGACCTACAAATTCAACAATTCGATATAACAATGCACAGTGTTCAGGCAAAAAATGCCATTTTGATGATTCCTGCATCCGTACTGCAATAAGTAGAAAGCACAGAATAATTAGTTTTAACATAGGAATGAAGATACTCGCCATAAAAATGACGACTGCGACCAAATAATCACTATTTTGCCAGAAATAGATCACACCACTCATAATAGTATCTTGCTGACGACCAAGCAACGAATCTGTCATGGTCATCGGTAAGACATTTGCAGGGATATACAAAATACTGGCAGCAATGACCAAGGCCAGTGTTCGATCCAAACTGCGGGGCTTACGTACATGTAAAGGGCTATGACAGCGTATACAATGCCTAGAATGAGCTTGTTCTGAATGATCAGAATCAACCTGATTGAGCAAACCACAGCAATGACATTCGATCAAGGACAAATCTACCGCTCTTGGATAGCGCTGGTTTTTGGGTGGATTCACTGGAGCCATATCGGAAACTTGTGGTAACGGCGTAGGATTTTGATGCTCTTGACTCATGGCACACACCTGTCTACTTCATCCCAAATATCCTTGATTTTGACCGATGCGATATAAACCAACAGTAAACTTAAGATTGCAAAGGCCCAAAGTGCTACACCTGGAATCACCACCACCATGCCCACCAATTTCACTAAAGTCACTAAAACCCCAATGAGAAAGACTTCAACCATGCCCCATACCCGAAACAGGAACAGTATTCTGAGTGCCAATCTTAGATAGGGAGGGCGCTGCTTAAAAATTCCAACAGAAGACAAAATATAAGTGAGGAGCAATAAATCAAGTAATGGAACAATGAACGTAGTAAATAGAATTAATATGCCTACTAATGCCCGATCAATTTGAAACATGGTCCAAGCTGCACCAAGCAATGTAGTTTGAGAGGTATTGCCCTGTAATTCGACCTTAACAATAGGGAAACTATTGGCAATTGCAAAAATAATGAGTGCAGTGACAACCAGAGCCAGCAATGAGGTGAGAGATCTGGTTTTTCGATACAGTTCGGCGCCACAGCACACACAATAGGCACGCTCACCTGCTGCAAGTTTAACTTTGCGATAAACCGTATCGCATTCTTCACAACCTGCCAATTCAGATACAGGAATATGTTCTCCTAAAATGTTGAGAGACTTCGATTCAAAAGATGCGACGGATTGATCTGAGGAAGGTTGACTCATGGAGCAAATTTCCATTTATTGTTTATTTGAAATCGAAATTAAATTTGCTGCTGGATCTGTCAATATACAAATTTATATTTCTTATGCCAATCATCTTAACCGATGATGATGCAGTTGGCACAACATTCAAACAAAAAATAAAATCACACCTGCACATCAAAACACTTAAACTCAAAAAGCCAAGCTTCTCAAATGTCTTTTCAACATATCAGTCTTTTTACTAAGGGTCGTGCTTTGATTATAACCAATATTCCCAGATGACATATCCAAGACCGAATCCGATCAAAGCATAAAATGTAATAATAAAAAATACGAAACTCGCTTTATTTTTCTTTTTTAAAAAATTCATGGCGATGCCCTAAAACTAGATCAGTTTAGAGTGTAATAGGATCATTATGAAATAATAGATACAGAATTTTTTCAAAAAAATATAACAGATCAAGATTTTATACTATAAAAAATCATCGGAAATGGTGATTTCACTTCCGATGATCAAGAGAGTTTAAATTTTAAAGCTTAGATACCCGATTTGAATAGTACTTTGCCTTTACGTGCACCCTGTGTAGACAGTTTAGCTGCTTCATCGACCTGATCAAATCTTAAAACAGCCTCCACAGGGAGCTGTAACTGGTGGGTCGCTGCTAAGTGTAACAACTCACTTATCAATTCACGCTTACGTGCCTGATCCATGGTTTTAGTGACAACACTTGCCCAAAAGCCTTTGACCACCGCTTGTTTAAAGATCAGATCACCCGATGATATTTTCATCGGCTCTCCTGTCATACTTCCAAATGAAACCAGGGTACTGTTTTCACCCAGTAAGTTCAGCATCTCGCCACTGGCTTGTCCACCAATCGAATCAACGCCCGCAACCAAAGTATTTTCCCCCAGAATAGATTTGACCTGATCTTTCCAGTCTGCCTGTTCTGTTGCGACCACATGCTCAATTCCAAGGGCAGCCATTTCTTCAATTGCACTTTCACGTCGTACTAGGTTAATCACCCCAATACCACGAGATTTGGCAATAAGGGCAACAGTTTTTCCAACTGCGCCATTGGCGGTATTTTGAATCATCCATTGCTTAGGCTTAATTGCAATAAAATCGAGCAGCATGAGTGCACTAATGGGCATACCAATCAGTTGCGCCGCGGTTTCATTATCAATTTCATCCGGTAATGGAATGAGCCCATTGGCAGGCGCTATAAAATATTCAGCCCAAGAACCGTGTACAGATGCAACAGCAACACGCTGTCCAACCTTCACATGGTCGACACCTTGGCCCAAAGCATCAATTAGCCCCACTGCTTCACTACCACCAATAGCAGGTAATTCAGGTTTATAGCCATAGCTTCCACGAACTGTCCATACATCATGATTATGGATTGGCGTCATAATGGTTTTGATACGAACTTGACCTGCTTCTGGTTGTGGAATAGGCATGTCACCCAACTCCAGTACGTCTACAGGTTCACCAAACGTCTTATGAATAATACTTTGCATAATAAAACTCTAAACTTATCTCGTGTTGTGAAATGATAAAAATATTAAGCTTTTAAAAGTGCAAGTAGATGCTCGGCAACGGCTTCGGAACTGGCAGGATTTTGACCTGTAATCAATTGCCCTTCCCGAACTGTAAATGATTGCCAGTCTGCACCTTTTTCATAATGTGCACCTTGAGCTTTAAATTCATCTTCAATCAAAAACGGTACAACATCAGTCAACTGCACGGCAGCCTCTTCACTGTTTGAAAAACCAGTCACATGCTTGCCTTTCACAAAAGAGTCGCCTGCTGCAGTTTTGACATTTTTAAGCACAGCAGGTGCATGACAAACCAAACCCAAAGGTTTATCCATAGCAGTAATCTGCTCAATCAGTTCAATCGATTTTTTGTCATTCGTTAAGTCCCACAGCGGGCCATGTCCACCAGGATAAAATACCGCATCAAAATCCTCTGCCTGTACCTGATCCAGCAAAACTGTATTGGCAAGCGCCTGCTGAGCCTGTTTGTCTTGCTCAAAACGACGTGTTGAATCTGTTTGTGCATCTGGGTCATTACTTTTTGGATCTAAAGGCGGCTGCCCACCTTTAGGTGATGCCAACGTAATGTCGGCACCTGCATCTTTAAATACATAATAAGGCGAAGTAAATTCTTCCAACCAAAATCCAGTCTTATGGCCTGTGTTACCAAGCTGATCGTGAGAGGTGAGAACCATTAAAATTTTCATTGATTTTTATCCTGTTGAACGTGATTACACCCATCCAGCATCATCTTGGTACTTTCCAAAGCTTGGAATAAAGGTGCTTTATGTTTATAAAGTTTGCTTAATAACGCTGCGCCCAGATACATCTGATAAATCACCTGAGCCAATACATCTGGAACTACGGAGGTTTGAATAGATCCCTCCTGCTGCCCTATACGAATTAAATCTGCCATACGCGCGATCAATCGTTTGACACCATCATTCATGATCAAACGCATATCTTCAGACAAGTCCGCCACTTCTGCTGCCATTTTGACAATCAGGCAAGATTCTGCCCAACTCTGCTCGGTTGCAGGATCTTTAACCCAGCACTGCAAATAGTTCATGAGCTTGTCACGTGCAGAGGTCTCTGTAGTCCACAGTTGATTTAAGCGTATTTGATAATCAGAGATGTAGTGCTTCAGTAACTCACAACCAAAGGCTTCCTTGGATTCAAAATAATGATAAAAGGAACCCTTTGGTACACCACTGGTTTTTAGAATTTCTTGCAAACCGACACCAACAAATCCTTTACGTAAAACCAAATGAAAGCCTGAATCCAAGATGTGCTGTCGTTTTGCTTCAGATTTCTTTACTTGATGTGTTGTCATTGCAATTTAAAAATAGACCAGTCGTCTATTATTATAGTGAAGTGACTGCCTATGTAAAGCAGACAGCACCCTATTCGATCAGGATACCCTGACGAACAGCTTTACTTCTATACAATGAATGCATGACCATGACTTTTACTTAGGCTACTGATTTTAATTAAAATTTAAAACAAAAAAGTGAAACATGTTTTTTGTTTCACTTTGGATTTTTATTTGGCTAACAACATAATCACAACAAAGTCCTGCTCAAACTGAGACGCTGTACAGACTCAACGTCATTTAGATGTACGTATAAACAAGACCTATTGAAGCCAAGATATTTTATAAAAGGATATTCGCTGGATAAGGCGTATTATCCTGTATCAAATCATAATAGGTTTGATCTGAGAAAAAACCATCAGGATATTGAGCATCAATGGTAATTGAATCAAACATCACTTGAGGATACGCCCAAACTAACTGTTTCATGATCATGGACGCTTCATTATTTTTAACATCGCCTAACACCCTTTGCCAAATAGGCAATCGATAAGGTTTGGTGGCATCAAAACCATAAATATAAGCAATTTGCGCATCAGGTACAAAGCCAGCTAAATATCCGACTTTATTGGAGGGATAAGCAAGCTCAGTCTGAGGAATCTGTTGAATAGCCAAATGCGTCAGATCCAGTCGGGCTTGCAAAATCCAGTCGTAGGCTTCTGTCATCACAAAATCAAAATTTGGATAAGCATAATATGATTCGGGATAGTTAATCTGCGTCATTAAGGTAGCAGGATCAGTATTAATCGAAGGTAGAAAAATTAAAGGCCCTACTTCTGCATCTGGATACTGTGCTTTTAGATGACTTCGAATATTTTGACAGGTTTGTCCCAGTTTCTGCTTTAACCAAAGTTTAAATTCATCATAAGGCGTACCTGACTTAGTCATGGCTTCTGTAATTGTACCTAAATCAGGGGCATACAATCCAGTTTCGTCATGAAAAGCCAATCGTGTTGCATAATCATAAACACATGGGAGATTGCTAGAATTGTTATACCACCACCACGGTTCTCCAATTTGCATCACCACATCACATCCACCTACTGTCAATGTGCTGGCAAATTCCTGAAATACCTGATCCAAATATGCCATGGCATTGACATGACACGGACTGAAGAAATAACTTGGCGGGGTATAACCCGTTTGCCCCAATTGATCATTCCAGTCTTTTTGCGCCCAATATTCATTGGCTGCCAGCGAATACATTTCAAAACTGATTCCAAATACAGGACGATATGCAGCAACATGTAGTGCTGTACTAAAAAACTGATGCCATTTAGACGCACAAGGATTGACTACACTCATTCCTGTATTCAATGGATCTGGAATTTGCCATTTCTGCACAGAACTGTCCCAATACATTTCGGGATAACGCGACATTCCACAATAATGGTTAATCATTCCCTGATAGCCCAGAGCAGTCAAATTATCGACTATCCGCTGTGGATTCAGATCATAATGATCATCATAGCTGGTACATATGCCTAGCTGATGTGGCGCTACAACAACTTGTTGCAAGGACAATGTTGAATTTGAACCCGTCACAATCGAATTTGTTAATCTCAAATAACCATCTTCTGGTGTCGCTAAGGCGATATTGCTATCTGGGTTGGAGATATGACTTGATGTAAATCCTGAAAAAAAGATCCTGCGAATATTGGTTACAGGAAATGCCTGATCTGCATTAAATCCTGCTTTTACAGTATTCCAGTCAATCTGGATATGAGCGGCTCTGGCATCGGGATGATTTGCATAATTAAATAGTGCGATATATGCCGTATGTTGCTGATTATTTTCCTCATAAATGACAGTCAATGTTAATGCAAGTGATGAATTGTTGAATACTGGCATACTCGAAGATACTGCAAGATCAAAATCCCAAACCATTCCTGAATAATCGAATTGAGTTTCGTAGGCGAGCAAGGCATGATCCTTGACATCCTCAGAATCCCAAATAATCCCCACCAGATCATGACTCATTCGTGATCGAAATACAGCTTCAAAGCCATTTTCGAAATTCGTGATCGCAAATGACATGGTTTGCGGCCCTTCGACACGCCAGTATTTGGAGGCAAATCTTGGGATTGTTGTGGTATTTATCGTTAAGGTTGGTTGCCCTGATTCCAGGCTGTTTTCTGTTGTATCACTCATATTTTTCACCGTTCAAAAGATTTATTTTTTGTACTCTATTCAGTTGAACAAACCATTTTTTTCATTCAACCATTTTTACTGTCTAAAATAGAAAGTTTAATTATCACGATCTTTCATCAAGAAATAATGTTGTTATCGGCGTATTTTTGTATCGGTATTATCATTAAGATCGTCATTTAATATCTGCTTTTATCTCCCTGAAAAAACGATGATAAATTTGGCTCCTGTGCCAGTTTTTCTGCCAAAAATTGAATCAATACACTGAGCTTAGGAGGTAAATGCCGAGTGGGTGGATAAAGCAACCATGCATCGCCACTATAATAAGTTTTGAAGTACCAGTCTGGCAAAACCTGAATCAAATCTCCAGACTCAAGCGCATGACGAGCCACGAAATATGGCAAACTGGCAATACCAAGATGCTTGAGTGCAGCATCCAGACGGATTCCAGTATGATTGGCCGAATAGCGTCCTTTCACAGCAACTGTAATGCTTTTACTGCCCTGCTGGAATTTCCATTTTGAATCACTTGGTTGCTCACCTAAATAGATACACGCATGTTGTTTTAAATCATGTGGATGCTCTGGAGTTCCATGCATAGCAAGATATTCAGGCGTAGCACAGAGCAAATGCCCTATTTCAATTAGCCGTCTCCCCATTAAACCGCCTGGAGGCTGATCTGTAATCCTGATCGCCAAATCAACGCCATCATCAATAAAATCAACATAACGATCTTCTAATAACATCTGTACATCAATTTTAGGATAACGCTGCAAAAACTCAGGCATGTGAGGATGAATCATAAAATGCCCAACCGCTTTAGGCACACTCATCCGCACGGTACCTTGAGGTTCTGCATGAAACTGCCCTGAACTTTGCATAACTGCCTGTGCAGCATTGACCATATCCAGACAGTTTTCATAAATCTGCTGTCCACTTTCGCTTAAACGTAATTTTCGGGTTGTACGTTGTAATAACCGTGTTCCAAGTGCTTTTTCGAGTCTGGAAATGGCTCGGCTCACTGCCGATGGTGTGCTTCCCATCTGACGTGATGTTTCTGAAAAACTACCTGTTTCGACAACTTTCACAAAAATCGCCATTTCCTGTAAAAGATGAATACCTTGATTTGTGCTCATGACGCAAAAATGATTTGATTTTTTACTAGATTATCACCATTGCATTACTTTCTTAAACTATTGGAAGAATTATTGTTAGGGCTGAATCGATGCTTGCTCAATACTGGCCAGAGTTTTTAAGTTTGGCAATTGTCCATTTTCTTGCGGTCATTTTACCTGGACCAGACTTTGCGATTACGGTTCGACAAAGCATGCGTTATGGTCATGTCATTGGATGTCTTACTGCATTGGGCATTGGTCTGGGCATTTCTGTACATGTACTGTATACCCTGATTGGTATCGGGTTATTTATTCAAAAACATGAATGGCTGATGTTTGGTTTTAAAATTGCAGGTGCAGCTTACTTGTGCTATCTGGGGTGGACACTTTTAAAAAGCCAGGGTTCAGCTCAACCTGCGATGTGGGAAGAAGACATAATGCCAAAAGATTCCATAAGTAAATTCAAGGCATTGAGTACAGGATTTATGACCAATGCACTGAATCCCAAAGCGACTGTTTTTTTTCTTGCAATTTTTACCAGTTTGGTCAGTGCACAAACCCCATTAAAAATTCAAATTTTCTATGGTGTCTGGATGTGTATGGTCAATGCAGTATGGTTCATATTGGTCAGTTTGCTTTTTTCTCAAAGCAGGATTCGTCAGGCATTTTTAAAGAAAGAATCTTTGATTGAACGAAGCATTGGAGTAGTGTTACTCGGAATGGCCTGCAAATTAGTTTTTACTTCAATCTGATAGCAGTAATCCCAATTCTATAAGTTGATCTAAGTACTTTAATCCTCTCTTGGATCGCCTGATCCAGTGGTTTTGTTGACCGAACGATCATTGAGTTTGCAAGAATTTATCTCTAGAGTTAAATGCATTGCAGATCATTGTGACCATCATTATGCGCAAAAGAATGTTTCCAATTACACTGATCATATCTCTAAGCATTGGGTTGATCAGCTTTCAAACTTACGCCGAGCCTACCCTCAGCGACATCAAACAAATGGCGGCACAAGGCAAATCTACGGCACAATATCATCTTGGCATGATGTATTTAAGTGGTGAACAAGGCGTCACCAAAGATACAACTCAGGCGCTTAAATGGCTCACGCTTGCCGATCAAAATGGTAGCGTAGGTGCTAAATATAGCTTGGGTTTGATGTATATGACAGGAACGGGGGTATCTCAAAATCAATCCACTGCATTTGAATGGTTCAGTAAAGCTGCAAAGTTTGGACATGCTCAAGCACAATATACCGTCGGACGCATGTACAGTGAAGGTGTAGGCGTTGAAAAAAATATGCCTCAAGCATTTGAATGGATTCAAAAAGCAGCGTTGCAGGGTTATCCTCCTGCGGAATTTAGTCTGGGCTTAATGTACAACGATGGCCGTGGTGTTGCCCAGAATAAACAGCAAGCCATCAAGTGGTATACTCAAGCCGCAGAACATCAGCAAAGTAATGCTCAATATAACCTTGGCATCATGTATCTGAACGGCGAAGGGACTTCTAAAAACCCACCTCTAGCCAAAAAATGGTTACAACGCGCTGCCAATGCAGGCGATCAAGATGCAAAAGATGTATTAAAAGGATTAAAATGACATGCACTGAATCAAGATAATATGTCGGATCTAGTGATCTGCTGTCAGCCGAGTTATCCATGTACTTGTTTCAGTTTAAGCCCAAATCACCATAATCGCGGCAACGATAACAAGCCATAAGCCTAGATGATCTGTTTTTGCCAGTTTTTCTTTAAAGAAAAATGCCGAAATGAGTAAGCTAAATAAAATTTCAACCTGCCCTAGGGTCTTTACAATCGCGACGGTTTGCATACTCATGGCACTAAACCAGCCTAATGATGCCAGAAAACTACACACGCTGACCTTGAAGGTCAGGCCAATTCTCTGCCACATATGGTATAGGGTATGTCGACTAAAAAGCCCAAGATACAACAGCATGATCACGCATTGAAAACTGATCAGACTGCACAGTACCCATGCTGCCCGATGTAAAAATGGCAACATGCCAAGTTCTAAACTGGCTTCACGCACCAGTAATGATGTAATGGCAAAGCAAAGACCACTTCCCAAACCAATTATCAAAGTTTTAAATGAAAGCTCACTGTGCTGGCGACCTTTACTCAGTAAAAATACCGCGACCGCACCAATTGAAACCCCGACCCAGCCCCATGCCGTTAAATGCTCTTGTAAAAATAACACCCCGACCAAAGCTGCCAAAATGGCTTCACTTTTGGCAAGCCCTACACCAATGGCATAATTTTTCTGCTGAAACAGTTTAACCATCAACGCGGTGGCATAAATCTGACTAATACCCGCAATCACAATATACAGCCAAAATTTGTGAGAAAAACTGACATGCACCGTAACAGGTTGCTGGCTATACAAAAAAGCCAGATAGCTAAATGCAAATATAGGAGAGAATAAAAATCGCGCTAAGGTGGTCCCATAGATATCGACGCTTGTACTCAATTGCTTTTGAAATGCATTACGCCATGCCTGCATAAATAAATGCCGCCATCAGCGTAAATAAAATCCAGATGATCGTCATAGAGCGATACGCAAATCAAAAAAACAGTGTAATTTACTGGATTATGCAAAAATTTTCGAGCATCATTTAAACGTTTTGAGTCAAATCACGAAAGTCACTCATTTCCAAATTTAATTCGTTTCACAAAAAAACCTGCCACTTAGAGCAGGTTGATGAGATTGAAATGAAAGTCTAAAACGAAGAAATGGCTAGAACATCACCATTAAAAACGATCTAGCGAGTGAGTAGCGCCCAAGAAATCAAGTAAATCCTGTGCGACACGTACTTGTTGAGTCGCTAGCACACCATGTGGCTCTCCTTCATATTCAATGAGAATTGCACTTGGAATTGCTTTTTTCACAGCGTGTGCAGTGATACCAATTGGAACGGTTTTATCCGCTGTGCCATGAATGACCAATACGGGTACAGTAAACGCAGCCAAATCAGGTCTAAAATCGGTATAGGCAAATGCTCTGACACAATCGACTGTGGCTTTCAGGCTGGCCTGCATTGCGACTTGCGTATTCCATTTTATAAACTCATCACTGACCGCATGGCTTAATAAGCTGACACCGTAAAAATCTTTAAAGAAATCATTAAAGAATTTAGGGCGTTCATCGAGAATACCTTCAATCATACCCTGAAAAACGGAACCGTCTACGCCTTCTGGATGATCATCGGTTTTTAATAAAAATGGCACCACAGACGAAATTAATGCCACTTGTTTAATGTCTTTGGCTTGGTAACGGCTTAAATAACGTGCAATTTCACCACCGCCCATCGAGAAACCAACTAAGGTTACATTGCTGAGTTGTTTGTCTTCAATCACGCCGCGCAAATCATCTGCAAAAGTATCGTAGTCATAGCCAGACCAGGTCTGTTCTGAACGACCAAAACCACGTCGATCATAACTAATCACCCGATAACCCGCCTCTACCAATTTAATGGCAATCCAATCCCAGCTATCTGATGACAATGGCCAACCATGAATAAGCACAACTGGTTCACCTTGTCCCCAGTCTTTCACATATAACTTTGCCTTATTTTTTGTGTTTTCTAATGTTGTCTTGTATTCATTTTCATAAAGTGACATATATTTTCCTTGGAATAAGATCAAGCATGGGTCTATCAATCTAAAACCGAATCGTCATTTCAAGTGAAGGTTTAATGTTTAGATTTTATACAGCACGTGAGCCTTTGTAAGTATTCCGTGAATCAAAAAAATGATAATCCCCAAAACTTAAACTTCATATCAGGCTAAATGCCTAACAATTTGCGCTTTATCGTGAGAAAGTTTATGTATCTATATTTAAATAAAATTACATATTTAAAGGAAAACCAACGTTTTGTTGCGCGAGCACATTATTTGTATAACAGCTTGGTTCTATTTGAGCATTTTGATCAATGATAACTTAGCTGCATCATTAATAAGAACAGAACACTCATGAAAACTGAAATGACCAAACAACTTCCCTCTATTATGGCGATGTGGACTTTTTTAAATGAAAACTTGCATTTCAAACTTTCTAAATTTGAGTTTGTTGAAGGTGGCATCAAGGTTATTTACTTTACCAACCAAGCTTTAGAGTCGACTCATGTAGAATCGCCTAAAAGATTTTCCTAAGCTGTCGGTTACGTTTGATTAATCCTAAAATTCGTTTGCGCTCCTGAATTTCAATTTCTTCGACATTCAGGAGTTGTTCTAATGCTTGGATGTCTAGTCCACTGTTTTCAATAAGAATAGCATCCATTTCTACAGTCCAAGTAATTTGCGAAACAAACTTTGCTTGCTTAAAGTGATTTCTCATGAATACGCTAAATTTCTCATCAAAGTAAGTTTTAATTTTATCCTGATTTAAAAAATCATATGAATCTTATTTGTAGTCATACTCTTAAAATGTACACGTTAGAAGATTCATGAGATGGCTTGTTGTACGTTTTGACGTACATTGTTTTAAGGATTTTGCGGCTTGGCGCTGATCACGTTTTTTCTTATGATGAACTCATACAGGAACAGGACGTTCCAAAACATAAAACAAAAATCATAAGTTTAAGCATCAGGATGTGAGGTACGACAGGAGTTATACCTAGCAATGAAATACGAAAAAAGCCCAACAGGATGTTGGGCTTTTTTTATGCTTGATGAGTAACTTTATTTGTTATTTAAATTTTTAGGCATAAAAAATCCCGTCGGATGACAGGAATTTTCAAACCAGCGGATAGCTGTTTTGTCGTGTGCGGCTTAGGCAAGCTTACTGTTAAATTGCTTGCCAAGGCATTTGGTACACGGAGGTAAACGATCTGTACCAATTTCTAAGTAAACGCGATGTCCGCATTGGACACAAAAATAGAAGCCTGTTCCAGGTTTTTCGCCAGCAGTAACCATTTTTGTTCTCCATAGATTTTAGAAATGGTATATATACTATAGCGTGATACTTTTGATTATATATTGACCTTTCTGACAAACGGTCATGATTTAATAGCGAAGTGCAGCTTTGTACGTTTTGACGTACATTGTTTTAGGGATTTTGCGGATTGGTAGCTTGCTGCTCTAGGTCTATTCTAAAGTCATACAGGAACAGGATGTTCCGAAACATAAAACAACAACAATAAGTTTAAGCATCAGGACGTGAGGCACGACAGGAGTTATACCTAGTAACGAAATACGAAAAAAGCCCAACAGGATGTTGGGGTTTTTTTTATATTAATTACAGTAGATTTTATAAAATCTTTATTTTTCTACAAAATTTACTTTTACTCTTTTTGAAAACATCATATATGGAATCCAAATCATTCCATAAAAAATACTTCTCATAAGCTCACTAGCAGTATCGCTATCAAAAATCTCTTCATTCGGTAAAATTAATTTTATTAATGATGCATCTATAAGAATAAAAATTATCATTGCAATACAAACTGATATAAAGACTTTAGGAAAAAGATAATGTTTCTTAAAGAATAAGTATAATAAAACAAAGGAAGTTAAGACAAAAATTGTATTAACTGTAATCTCCCCTAAAATATAATATATCCAAAGTGGATGATAATATACAGAGTCAACTGAAGTTAATGAATTAAATATCCCCTCTGAAAACATAGGATAGTAAGTCTGGTAACCCGTTACGATCAGCCTAATAGGAGAAACAATTAAACCAAATCCAACTAATGTCAGCCACCCACCCAATCCTTTTAACTTATTAATATCATCCATCGTAATTATTAAGTCTTAAGTATAAATATTAGTTATATTATATTGAGATTAATTTTTCAATAAACAAGCCACTTGATCATCTAAAATTCTTACGCAAAACGCTATAATACACCGCACGCTTCATATACCGAGACTTCTTCTCTATCTAAATGGCAAGTTACAGGCACTTCCAAAATTTCATTTTTTACGATTTATCTTACACAGATTTAGGGATTTAGCGGATTGGCGACACACCTCTTTTTTCCTATTATGAACTCATACAGGAACAGGATGTTCCAGAACACAAAACAACAATAATAGGTTCATGCATCAGGAACGTGAGATACGACAGGAGTCATATCTAGCAAGCCAATAAGAAAAAAGCCCGACTTAATGTTGGGCTTTTCTTTATATTCTTATTTTTCACTCATCTTTCCAATTACATAATTTATAAATGCGCTACAAGAAACAAGCATGTATTTAGCATCACTATAGCTAATTGTAGGTTCATCCAAAAGTGCATGTCTAATGCCTTCTGAATCACTTGTATATCCATATAGATTTGCCAGTGCTTTCTTAAAAGCGGGATGCAAAGAATGACTTTTTTCAATACTATTTAACGATGCTCCTAATGTAGCTTTAGGATCGTCTGATAAAACTACACACAAAGCTTCTACTGCGCTAATAGATTCTTTAACCGAATTTCTATAGTCAGGCTTTTTTCTATCTGTTAATAAGCTCAATGCGGCCTTTAAATGTATTTTTGTACCTGAAAATTTATTAGAAGAGTTAATTGCTGTTTCAATTGACTCAATCTCTTGTTCATCTGTTATGTCTGTTAATTGCTCATCAACAAATCTATATGCTGACAGTTCTTTTTCAAGAATATTATTCACAAATTTAATAAAATTATCCTGAAGATGAATTGGACAATTTTGGGCAGTAAACTCTATAAAATCATACAATTCAAACCATGAGTAAGCGAAAAATCTTTTTCTAATTGCTTCTTTAGCAATATCAAAATCTAGAGGCATATCATCTAGAGGAAGTTTAAAAAAATTATGCCAATAACTTACAAGTAGAGTAAATAAATTCGATGTTCTAAATGTTTTACTGTAATGATAACCATCATATTCTGCCCAAATCGTTAAATGTAAGGCATTCCATAAACCATTTTTTAAATCATCATCTATAGATTCTCTCTGGATTTCGATTCTTATTGGACTAAGACCTTTTCTTTTCGAAAATAACATTCTTTTTACCCCAGATTATTTTTATATCCTTAATCGTATAAGTTTTTTACATTTCTCATAATATAAGAATTTAGTCCATTACCACTCTTAGCTAATATTTTCATTTTTTCGACATGAAGCTGACCTGCTTTATAATAGCTGTACTGATAAATTTTAATGGTTTTATCAAACTTTACCCTTATATATGTATCACCAATTTCATATGAAAAAACGCCAGAATCACCATCTAAATCTAAATATCTTTCCACTATTATTCTCAATAAAAAAGACCCCATCATCAAGATAGGGCTATTTTGAATAATTTTCAATCAATTATAGACTAAATATCAAGCCACTTGGCCTTCTAAAAAGTCCTGTGCAAAACGCTGTAACACCCCACCCGCCTCATATACAGACACTTCTTCTTCGGTATCTAAACGGCAAGTCACAGGCACTTCCAGAATCTCGTCTTTACCATCCGCTGTAGCACGCTCAATCACCAAAGTTAACGTCGAACGCGGTGCAATATTCCCAATCACGCTATATAGCTCAGTACCATCGAGTTTTAAGGTTTTACGGTTGACACCTGCTTTAAACTCAAGCGGTAACACGCCCATACCTACAAGGTTAGTACGGTGAATACGCTCAAAGCCTTCGGCTACAATGGCTTCTACACCGGCAAGGCGTACACCTTTTGCAGCCCAGTCACGACTAGACCCCTGACCATAATCTGCACCCGCAACAATGATCAACGGTTGCTTACGGTTCATGTAGGTTTCAATGGCTTCCCACATCCGCATCACTTCGCCTTCTGGCTCGACGCGCGCTTTTGAACCTTGCTTAATGGTACCGTCGGAGCGTACCACCATTTCATTAAACAATTTCGGGTTGGCGAAAGTGGCACGTTGTGCGGTTAAGTGGTCACCGCGGTGGGTTGCATAAGAGTTGAAGTCTTCTTCTGGTACGCCCATTTTATGCAAGTATTCACCTGCTGCCGAATCCATCATAATCGCATTTGAAGGTGATAAATGGTCAGTGGTGATGTTATCTCCTAAAATCGCCAGTGGACGCATATTGGTCAAAGTGCGTGGTGCAGCCAGCGCGCCTTCCCAATATGGCGGACGGCGAATATAGGTACTTTGTGGGCGCCAGTTGTATAGTGGGCTTTCGGCCTGTTCAACCTCACCCAGATCAAACATGGGAATATACACTTTACGGAACTGTTCAGGCTTCACCGCTTCTTTGACCAGTGCATCTATTTCGGCATCGGATGGCCAGATGTCTTTGAGGTAAATGGCTTTGCCGTTTTGATCGGTGCCGAGTGCATCTTTTTCGATGTCAAAACGAATAGTGCCGGCAATTGCATATGCCACAACAAGTGGTGGAGATGCCAAAAAGGCCTGCTTTGCATATGGATGAATACGCCCGTCGAAGTTACGGTTGCCCGAAAGTACAGCCGTTGCATACAAATCACGGTCGATAATTTCTTGCTGAATGGCAGGATCAAGCGCGCCAGACATCCCATTACACGTGGTACAGGCATAGGCCACAATACCAAAACCGAGTTGTTCTAAGTCTTTAAGTACGCCCGCTTCTTCTAGGTAAAGCGCTGCCGCCTTTGACCCCGGTGCAAAAGAAGATTTTACCCAAGGCTTACGAACTAAACCTAACTCGTTGGCCTTACGTGCGAGTAGCCCTGCGGCCACGGTATTACGTGGGTTTGAGGTATTGGTACAAGAGGTAATCGCCGCAATGATGACGGCGCCATCTGGCATCAAGCCTTCTGCTTCTTGTGCTTTGGCTGCATCTAAGTTGCCAGCAATGCCTTTTGCTGCCAAGTCGGCGGTTGAAACACGGGCATGCGGATTAGATGGGCCTGCAATGTTGCGTGTAACAGTGGATAAATCAAAACGCAGTACGCGCGGGTACTCGGCTTGAGTCATTTCAGATGCCCAAAGACCGATTTCTTTTGCATATTGCTCAACCAATACCACTTGAGCATCTTCACGGCCTGTCAGGCGCAAATAGTCGATGGTGTTCTGGTCGATATAAAACATGGCTGCGGTGGCGCCATATTCTGGTGTCATGTTTGAAATGGTGGCACGGTCACCCACCGACATGCTGTCGGCTCCCTCGCCAAAAAACTCCAGATATGCCCCGACCACGCGTTCTTTTCGTAAAAATTCAGTTAAAGCCAGTACGATATCGGTCGCGGTAATGCCGGCCTGACGCTGCCCGACCAGCTCGACGCCAATGATATCGGGCAAACGCATCCAAGAAGCACGGCCCAGCATCACGTTCTCTGCTTCTAAGCCACCGACACCTATCGAAATAACACCCAATGCATCGGTATGCGGAGTATGTGAATCGGTGCCGACACAGGTATCTGGATAAGCTACACCATCACGTGCCTGAACTACTGGCGACATTTTTTCCAGATTGATCTGGTGCATGATGCCGTTTCCGGCAGGAATGACATCGACATTTTTAAATGCCGTTTTGGTCCATTCGATAAAATGAAAACGGTCTTCGTTACGACGGTCTTCAATCGCGCGGTTTTTCTCAAAGGCATCGGGATCGAATCCGCCATATTCGACCGCAAGCGAATGGTCGACAATCAGTTGTGTCGGCACCACTGGATTCACTTTAGACGGATCGCCACCTTTATCTGCAATGGCATCCCGTAGGCCCGCAAGATCAACCAGCGCGGTTTGACCTAAAATATCATGACAGACCACACGCGCCGGATACCAAGGAAAATCTAGATCCTGACGACGTTCGATCAACTGCTTTAAATAATCAGTCAGATGCGCAGGATCTGCTTTACGAACCAACTGCTCGGCCAGCACTTTTGAGGTATAAGGCAATGTCTGGTAAGCGCCAGGCAGAATATCTTCAACGGCTTGACGCACGTCGTAATAGTCCAGCGGGGTATCGCCAAGTGCAGCATTCGGCAACGTTTTACGATATGGATTTGACATTAGCCACGCTCCGCCAACGGTTTAAATTCGAGATTTTCTGGGCCGGTATAGTTCGCACTTGGACGAATAATCTTGCCGTCTTGACGCTGCTCAATCACGTGCGCCGACCACCCTGCGGTACGTGCAATCACGAACAATGGTGTAAACATGGCTGTTGGCACACCCATCAGGTGGTAACTTACCGCACTAAACCAGTCGAGGTTTGGAAACATGTTTTTTACTTCTTTCATCACGGCTTCCAAACGCTCCGCGATCAAATACATCTTGGTGTTTTGCTGGGACTGCGCCAAATCGTAGGCCACTTTTTTAATCACTTCATTACGCGGGTCGGATACGGTATAAACCGGATGACCAAATCCGATCACCACTTCTTTCTTCTCTACACGGCTTCGAATGTCTGCCTCAGCTTCGTCTGCATTGTCATAACGTTGCTGAATCACAAAGGCCACTTCATTGGCACCGCCGTGTTTAGGGCCACGCAGTGCGCCAATTCCACCGGTAATGGCCGAGTACATATCTGAACCTGTACCGGCGACTACGCGTGAGGTAAAGGTAGATGCATTAAACTCGTGCTCTGCATACAAAATGAGTGAGGTGTGCATAGCCTGAATCCATTCTTCAGATGGTTTTTCGCCATGCAACAAGTGCAGGAAATGCGCTGCGATTGAGTCGTCGTCGGTTTCGACCTCAATACGGCGCCCATTGTTGCTAAAGTGATACCAGTACAGCAGCATCGAACCGAGGCTGGCCATAAGTTTATCGGCAATGTCTTTTGCGCCAGCTTCGTTATGGTCTTCATGTTCTGGGGTTAAACAGCCCAATACCGACACGCCCGTACGCATCACATCCATGGGGTGAGCAGACGGCGGAAGTTGTTCAAGTGCTGTTTTGAGTGCTGCCGGTAAGCCACGAAGTGCCTTTAATTTGGCTTTATACGCTTTAAGCTCAGCTTGATTTGGTAATTTGCCATGTACCAGCAAGTGTGCCACTTCTTCAAACTGGCTGCCTACAGCGAGATCTAAAATGTCATAGCCACGATAATGCAAGTCGTTACCGCTACGGCCAACGGTACAGAGTGCGGTGTTGCCTGCCACTTGTCCGCTAAGTGCAACTGATTTTTTTGGTTTAAAGCCTGTTGTTGTTTCATTTGAGCTCATAAGATTGTCCTTTCCTATCGATCTGAATTTATTTATTAGGTACGATGGAGTCGTACCATTTTCACTTCTTATTTCGAGATTAACCACTTCGCCTTGCGCCTCGTCAGAGCTTTAATCTCTTTGATAGCAATGCAAGGCCGTCCAATGTAGCTGCATCCATGCCGCCCTCACGATGGCCAAGACCATCGTTTCCGCTTATTTTCAAAGAGGGCTTATTTATTTCTTTTTCGCAAATGCATTGTCTAAATAGTCTTCAAACGCATAGTAATTAATGCGCTCATATAGCTCTTTACGCGTTTGCATGATGTCGACCACATTCTTTTGTGTGCCTTCTTTACGTAAGGTTTCATAGACTGTTTCGGCTGCCTTGTTCATGGCACGAAATGCTGAGAGTGGATACAAAGCAAGGCTTACATCGGCAGAGGCCAGTTCATCGGTGGTAAATAGTGGCGTAGAACCAAACTCGGTAATATTGGCCAAAATGGGTGCGCCAGTCGCCTGTGCAAATTGCTTATACATTGCAAGCTCGGTAATGGCTTCTGGAAATAGCATGTCTGCACCAGCTTCGATATACGCGCCTGCACGGTCAATTGCAGCTTGCAAACCATCGACAGCCAATGCATCGGTACGTGCCATAATCACAAAATTTTCATCGGTACGCGCATCAACCGCCGCTTTAATCCGATCGACCATTTCTTCTTGGCTCACAATGGCTTTGTTTGGACGATGACCACAACGCTTGGCACCGACCTGATCTTCAATGTGCATGGCAGCAGCACCAAATTTAATCAGCGATTTAGTAGTACGGGCAATATTAAATGCTGAAGCGCCAAAGCCTGTATCGGCATCGACCAGCAAAGGCAAATCGCATACATCCGTAATACGGCGCACATCGATCAATACATCATCTAAATTGCTAATGCCTAAATCGGGTAAACCAAGCGAACCCGCCGCAACCCCACCACCCGACAAATAAATGGCTTTATAGCCTGCACGTTTGGCCAATAAGGCATGGTTGGCATTGATGGCACCCACCACCTGTAATGGGCGTTCACTGGCGACCGCGTCTCTAAATTTCTGTCCTGCTGATACTGTAGACATGTGCTGGTTTCTCTCCCTGTCAATTAAATAAAATGTTGTTCGATGTTGCGATACGATGCTGCGATATGCCTGCGCATCAGAAGTTCTGCCAGTTCAGTATCTCCTTCGGCAATCGCGTTTAAAATATGTAGATGTTCAGACAGTGCCCTGTGCGGACGATTCGGGGTTTTGGAATACTGCACCCGATACATTCGAATTAAATGATACAGTTCATCGCAGAGCATTTTTTCCAAGGTTTTGTTGCCACAATTTTTAATAATGCAGTAATGAAAATCGTCTTGGCCCTCTTGTAAATAGTAGCCCTTACCTTCTTTAAAATCGGGATCTTGCGCGTGCAGATGCAATACGTCACGCAAATTTAAGATTTGCTGTTTGTCGATGCTTTGCGCAGCTAGTCGGCAAGCCAGACCTTCTAGGTTTTCACGAATTTGATACAGCTCTCGCAATTGCTGATGTGATAGCGATACCACCCGCGCGCCCACATGTGCGGTGCGCTCGACCAGTTTTTGTCCTTCTAGCCGATGAATGGCTTCTCGCAACGGCCCACGGCTGATGCCATAAACACGTGCCAATTCTGGCTCCGAAATTTTACTGCCCGCTGCGATTTCACCACTGACAATCGCCGATTGAATTTTTTTAAAAATCTGATCGGTCAGGGTTTCTTGTGTACTTGCGCGCGCGGCTGGCTCAAGAAGTTCGGTCATGATGATGTCAACAATTACGAGGATGCTGTTGTTAAAATACGCACAGATATCGAAAATTGCAACCACATTGTCGACAATATAAAAACCAGTTAGTTCAAAAAAAATGGCCTTTATTTTTTACAACATTGAAATATATAAAAATTATATAAAAACAAGTATAAAATTTTTAAGGCTAGATATAAGTTGAATAGGCATAATTGTTGACAATATCGTATAACACAGAAATTTTTCCAGCTGTAACTGAATCAAAGATATGTTCTTAATTTAAATTGTTTTTGTTGTATAAAGCTATCATCACAAATGATATATGCAACTCATGGGTACGTGGTAATTTAGTTAAACAAATTAGGCAAAATGCGCGGATTAATACCATTTATATCACTGGCACTAATATCACAAAATACTGCTAACAAATTTTCGGTTAGTTAGATGGCTTCATACTGCAATTCCACCTAGAAAAAACCCCAAATTTAATGAGGGTTTAATGGGTTAATCACTAAATTGTTAAAAGCTATTGGTAAAACTCAGTCTTAATGTACTCCTGTGAATGCTTTTCAACTCCGTTTATTCATTATTCCCGTTACATGACAATAACTTTGAATAGTTAATAAAACAGCAGCTAAGCTAATGCCACAAGTCAATACAATCCAGATGACATCCACATTGGCACGCACTTGCAACCACCCTTGTACCCCCATTAAATAACTTAATGGAATAATTACAAACCAATAGCAAAATAAAATAATAAACAAGGGTTGCATAAATTGATGTAAACCACGTAAGACACCAGAAGCTACCGTTTGTATTGCATCAAAAATTAAAAATATCGCCACATATGACATTAGACCAACAGCAACATTTAAGACTTCAGCATCTTGAGTAAATAAGCTTACAATGTGTTGTGCAAAACCTATCAAAATTCCTGCCATCAAAAAACTATAGATCAGGGTCAACACAACTACACATAAACTTGTAGATATTTTTCCTTGGTGATGATTGGTCGCAGAAAAATAAGCAATTCTAATTGTTGTTGCACTACTTATTGCAATCGGAATCATGATGATCAGCATAGCAATATTAATTACAATTTGATGCGCTGCAATTGCTTTTGCACCAAGCTGTGAAGCAAAAAATGCCAGTGTTGCCAATGCTAAAATTTGCAGAATTAAAGTAATTCCTATAGGTAAGCCTTGCTTTAACAAACCTAAACTTTCTTTAAAACCAACTTGAATGCGTTTAATTTTAAGTTCAGGAATTGCTTTTGAAACAAACTGATACATACAAAAACAAGCAATATAAGCACTCATAGCTGTGGCTAAACCTGTTCCCGCTCCCCCCATTTCTGGAATAAATCCAATTCCATTAACCAACACCAAACACAATGATGCATCGCAAACAAGTAAAATCGCATATGTCAGGATAATTGGTTTTAGTAAACTATGACCTTCGCTAACGAAGCGAAATAGTGTCATATAAACTAAACCTGGTACACCAAAAGCAACAAAGTGCAGATACTGTTTGGCAATCTGTGCCACTTGCTGATCGCCAATGAGCCAAGGACACAAAAATGCTAATAATTGAATTAATATAAATCCAAAAATCGAAAGTAAAAAAGCAACTCTTTTTCCTTGTTGAATAAGTACTCCAATCTCCTGAGAACTGTGTTGTTGCATGGCAGAAATTTTAGGTACCAATACATATAAAATTCCTGTAAATAAAATGAATACAGGCGTCCACATATTACTTCCTAATCCAATTCCAGCTAAATCAATATAATAATACCGACCTGCCACCATAGTATTAATCACCCCTAGAGATGCCTGACAAATTTGAATCAGAATCAATGGAAGTGCCAATTTCAAAATTGGGAATAAGATGTCTTTTAAAATATTCATCGTAGATCTACAAGTATTTAGTCTTTAGGTTCCTGTGGATTAATGGGCTTTTTGAAGTCGCCAATATCCCTTGATATGATTGTTTTTACCCTGTAACTTTCTTTCATTACGAAAATAATGACGGATTTTTTTAGCTACATTATTTTCTAATGCACCCCAAACATTATCCAAGTGTTCAAACTCATTTAGAATCTCAATGATTTCTATACTCTGATTTTCTAAAGAACCCACAATATTTTTGATGATAGAATTTTCTGGGAAATCATAATTTTTAAAATAATCAAGATCGCTTTCATTTGCACAAAGCAAAATAACTAATGGAGGGTGTGGGTTACTCCAAAAATCTAAAATTCCAGCTAAAGCTGGATAAGCTGTTTCATCTGCTATTAATACTGCTGCGCCATTCTGGAGATGATCATGTTTGTCGTCTGTTTCTGTACGGCTTGAAATAAGTGAACCTACATTGAGTTGTTGTACCCATTGACTACCAAGACTGTTTCCGTGAGTAAAGATGTCTACATAACCATAATTTAAAGCGTCTTGACCCTCATGACCAAAAGATTGTCTTAACGTATATAAGCGAATATCCTTGTTCATATTTTCCATCAATTTTTGTCTTTTCTGAGCAGATAAATGTTTCATTACCCATAGAAAACCACGATCAACAATATTCTTTAAAACACTGCTTTTATTTGAACTGCTTATATTGATTTCGGGTGCTTTTTCTAATACCTTTAAAATAAAGCCATATGCATATCCAGCATAATATTGAGGTAATGCAATCTGACTTTTAATGGTTAATCGCGTAATATTTTGGCTTACTTGAGATTTCTCAATGACCTCAAAAAACTGTTTGGCATTATTACTAAATTCTATTTTTTGTTTGGCAAATGAATTATAGGCCAAATAAAGAATTTGCTCTTCAAGATCACCTTTTAATTCAAATTGAATAAATAAATCTTGTTTTGCTACTGAAAAAGGGTCTTGCGTATGTAACAAAATACCTTCTTCATAAATATCGACAATTACAGCATCATCAATCGCATTATTTTTACCATAAGTTTGAGCAATGATCAGTAACTCTTTATGATGATCCTGATTCACATGATCCATGATATCAAGCTTACGATCTTGATCTTTAATCGTGGTGAAGTGTTTCATAAAGCCGCCTAAATTTCTTAGATAAAACAAATGAAAGAGAATAAATATACAAAAGGTTAAGTTGGTACATTGGGATCATCAGGTGACAATAATTTCCATGACAAAGCAGCCACACCTAAAGCACATATAAAGGTTAAAATCACGACAGCGGTATACCCAATATGTTGGGCCAGCGTTAAACCGAGTGCTGAATATACAAAGCCCATGAAAACGACCAGGCTAAGTTGTAAACTAAAGAACGTTGCTTTTGCTGGCATACTTGCAGCACGATCCATAATAAGTGTAGAAAGCGTCGCAATTAGCCCTGGATTGGCAATGAAATAACCAAAAATTGCCAAATACACTATGAGTTTTGAGGTGTATCCCAAGGTCAAAGGAATAAAAAGTAACAACGTCAGGCCTTGCATGACCGTCAGCGTAATCAGTGCTTTTTTACGTTGTAATTGATTGATCAAAAGCGTGGCAAGGAATGCCGATAAGATGCCAATAATCGAACCAAAGACTTTAGTGGCAAAACCAATATCAACCAATGACCACTTTGCATCGACCAATAATGGATTTAGGATTCCAAATACAGCAGTGAAACCAATTGGATAAATAAATAACAACACAAACCAAGACTTATGCTTGGTGATAAATAATTTAAGTTGCTGAGCTAAACTTTTGAACTGAGAAGAAAGATTATGATGCGGATTCGAAAACTCATTTTCAGGTTCACGATAAAACAATAACTGAATCCAGGTTATAGCAGTTAAAAGGGCCAATATAATAAATGCGCCTTTCCATTGTAACCAAGGATATAAAATCAGGAGCAAACCGCCGCCAATGATATTGCCCAACAAGTTACTGGCATATTGAATACTATTCGCAAATTGTCGTTCAGAGGCCTCAAAAATCTTTGTGGCTAAACCATCTATAGCAACATCTTGGATACTCATAAACAAGCTATAAACAATAAAGAGTACCAGCATGATTGGAAATTGTTTGTTTACCTCTAAATAACCACATACCAGCAGTAGCCCCGTCATACACAATTGTGCAAACAGAAGCCAACTTCGATACTGCCCTTGGGTGAATAATCTAAAACTGTCAACAAATGGCGCATATAGAATTTTACCCAGCATTGGAAGCGCAATCAGATTCAATAATGCTAATTTATCAAGTGCAATACCGTGTTGCCTCAAAATGGCAAAGGTAGCAGACATCATAAAAGCAATACCGATATATTGTGTAGTATAGGTACTGATTAATAGCAGCCAAGGTTTAGAATGATGAGACATGATAGGTCTTCCAATGCATGAATATTTAAATAGAATTAAAAATCGATCTGCATAGATAACTTATATGTGCGAGGATCTCCGCCTACACCGACATAGCCATTCCATACACCTGCCCAATGTTTTTTATCAAAGACATTATCGATGCCCCCTCTAAACACAACATTACGTTGTGCAATAACAGTGGCATAACGTGCACCTAAATCAAATATGATCCAATCTGGCAGTTTTTGTGTATTGGCATTATCTGCATACATGCTGCCGGTATAAACGCTATTTGCAGTCAATGTTAAATTTGGTTGCACAGGCAGATCCCATTCCACACCAAGATTAGACTGCCAGTGTGGAATCCCCATCACATCATTACCTTGATATACCCCACCTGCGGTTTTTGTATATTTGGCATCTAGATAAGAAACTCCACCCAATAAACGCAGATGGTCAACTAAATCCCCAACTGTTGTCCATTCCACCCCACGGTTACGTTGCTCACCATCATCACTATAGATATTTGTAGTGGTATTTTTAATTAGGCTGGGCTTAGTGATCTGGTAAAAACTCAAGGTATTTCTGAAATTACCCAAATCCCATTTTGTACCAATTTCAAATTGCTTTGATTTATATGGTTTAAATACTGTATTCACATTAGCCGCTGTAGTGTCCGAAACGGTATCACCTTGTGATAAACCTTCTATATAATTTGCATAGAGTGATAAATGATTACCCCATGGCTTTAATACAACCCCAACCGCTGGTGTCAAAGCACTTTCTTTATATGCTGGATTCAAGGCATTCGTGGCAGGATTAATACTAAAACTTTGGGATTCTACTCGTTGCTCACGAAGGCCTAAAATAAGCTGATATTTATCTTGTAAAACAGACAAAGTATCTGCTAATGCAACACTGGATAGTTTTGTTTCAGAAATCTTGGGTACATTGGCTGGTCTTACCGCATTTGTTCCAGGCTTAGGATTATAAATATTGGATTGCCAAGGTGAGCCAACACTTAATCCCATATAGGTATTTTGATCAATTGTATTGCCACTTAAAACTAATTGATGTTTGATTTGTCCAGTTGTAAATGTTCCACGGACACCTGTTTCTACTGCATTGACATCGGTGTCATTGGCATTCATACGAGAAATAGCGGTGTAATCACCATTAGGCTGTGCAGCCATACCTAGAGCGTTATTCGCAATAACACCATGACTTTTTTGTTTTTTTGTTCCAACAGTGGCATATGCGGTCCAATCATTTAAAAAATCATACTGTACATTCGCAATAAGTCCTTTGGCTTTGGTGTGTGCATAACTGCCTGGTTGAGTATTAATTTTTGAATCTGGTGCTTTTGGAATATCTGCAGAGGCAAAACTCACCATCAATGGCATACCGCCATCAACTTTTTCATTGATATCGTATAAATCAAGGCTTGCTCGAAGTCTATCTCCTTTATAGTCTAAAGCAATAGAGCCTAAAGCCCTGTCTTCCTCTTGACCATCTAAAACAGTATCACCACCAGACTTTAGAGCATTAACACGAATGCCAAATTGTTTTTCATCACCAAAACGACGACCTACATCAAGATGTAAACCTAAATTACTGTCCGAAGTATATGTTGCCGTTACTCTTGTAAGATCTTGTTCACCAGCCCGTTTAGGTACAACATTAATGACACCTCCAACAGCCCCCCCCAAAGACATACCATTAAGCAATGCACTGGTTCCACGAAATACTTCAACACGTTCTAAAAATTCTGTTGGAATACGATTATGTGGTACTAAGCCGAATAGTCCATTCCAAGCCATTTCATGGCTTTGAGTATAGAAACCACGAATATTAAAGTATTCACCAAGCCCATTTCCTGAAAATACGCTACGTACAGAAGGTTCATTTTTCAATGCCTTTGCGATAGAGGTTACTTGTTGATCTTGAATATATTGAGCAGTGTAGCTGGTAACATTAAAAGGAATATCCATTGTATCTTTGTCACCCAGCATACCGACTTGACTCTTTTTAGTCACTTGGCCATTCGACAAAGTCGTATTATCAGTCGCCTCTGCTTTAACGATAATCGTAGGAAGCTGTTGAGCCGACTGTGTATTCTCCCCAGCAAATATATTCTGAGTTAGCAGCAATGTGATACTGATCGATAAAATTGCTTTTTTGAAATGGATACTGGTATTCATTTCTTATCCTAGGAATAGTAATGTTTAAATTATGTTACGCATAATACCAAGAATCATTCTCAACAAAAAAAACGATCAGAAATAATTCAATAAAACAGGGAAAGCATTTGAATTAATTAAATATTTTATGAATTTAATTTTTTTTAAGTTAGATTAGATTTGACATCTAGCAGATAAATAGTATTTTAAAGTAATTCTCATTTGCATTTATAACTGCATATTTTAGGCTCGAAATTTATCAGTCACTCTTATGAACAACAATTCAAAAATTAATTTATTTTGTGTTCCTTCTGCAGGAAGCAGTGCATCAATTTTTAGTGCTTGGGATAAAACAAGTGCTGAAAATTTAAAAGTTATTGCGCTTGAATACCCTGGTCATGGACGAAAAATTCAGCAGTCCCTGAGTCATGATCCTGACTTTTTAGCTCATCAATTTAGCTTAGAAATTTTAGCTTATGGTAATACGCCATATGTACTTTTCGGGCATAGTGTCGGTGCCTCATTGATATGGAAAATTGAAGAAAAACTCAAACTTTTACATGCTGATCATAACCTGATTCTAAAAATTGTCAGTGCCCGCCCTTCTCCTCTTTTCCAAAATTTAATTCATAACTATAGTCATCTTACCGATGAGCAAATGATCAAAGAACTCAGACTTTATAATAATTTTCCTGATGAAATATTAAACAATGCAAGTGCTTTAAATTTTTTTCTTCCTATTATTAAAAATGACTTCATTCTAAGTGACAACATGCTGAAAAAACCTATTTTTAAAAGTTCAGTTCCTCTTATGAGTGTTTATGGAGAAGCAGATCCGTATATCAAAAATCATAATATTATGGAAAGCTGGAGTACTTATACCAATAAATGGTTAGGAGCTCATCAATTTTCTGGAGATCACTTCTACTTTTTAGATACAACAATTTTACAAAAAATGCTTCATCTTATTCAGGAAAAAATTTACCTTTTAATGAAAACAACACTGGTTTAATTTTTTAAATTACACATTCATATTATGTTTAATCAAGAATATAAACAGACACCTCTGAATTCAGAACAATATTTAGAACTAAAATTTTCTAATATTGATTTCGAACATTCTATTCTAAAAACCCCAAAAATAATTATCCATCAAATTAATTTGCTCGATATAGATGCACAAAAAATTTATAATTTATATAATAAATATAATATTTTCCTCCCTAAACACGTTACCAAAGCGAGTATAAAACGAAAATGTGAGTTTTTCTTAGGGCGTTTAGCTGCAAAATACGCATTAAATGATTTAGGTAATTATTCCTCTTTTATCATAGAAAGAGGTAAACAAGGCGAACCTCTATGGCCAGATCAAATTACAGGAAGTATTAGCCATAGCATGCTGGACTGCACCCAAGGAATAGCAATTGCAGCAACATCAAGGCTAAGCAAAAATATGAATGATTTAAAAGAATTATCAAAAATCTATAATCAAACAGCCTCATTATCTGGACAATTTTTAGGAATTGACATTGAAATTAAAAAAAATTCAGAAATATTTGATCGAAATCCAAGTATTTTAACCAATATATTCAGCTCTCAAGAAATTAAGTTAATCAGTCCTTTTTTAAAGCAACGACCTGTATTACACTTAATAATATTTTCTGCAAAAGAAAGTTTAATAAAAGTAGTTTACAATAAGTATAAAAAAATCATTTCTTTCGACACCATGCATTGTATTAATATTTGTGAGCAAACCCAAACTTTTATGTTTTATATTCCACAAATTTCAAATAATGAAAAATTTTTAGTTAATTATATTGAACTAGACTATCAAATTTTAACTTATTGCTGTCTAAAAAGCTAAATAAAATATATCAAATGATAGGCTAAAAATCCTAAAAACACTCTGCTAACTATATTCATTATAGTTTCCCCATTTAGCACTTATTATATCAGTCATTTTACCTACAAACTACATTATTCCAACAAAAAAATCAAAATATTGAAAATACTATTTTGATCTTTTTATTCCACATTAATTAACTTCTGTTATTTTTAAATCAAGATTAACTGGCTTTTTTACGTTTAAATTCCTCATAATAATGCCCACACTGTCGATAAAACTGTTCTCTAAAGCAGTGATATAAAACAGCCGTTTTTTCCTGTAGCTTAATTTTACCCTGTTCATTTAAAGCAATATCCTGTTTAATTTTTTCATAGACCAACATTGTCTCATCAGGTTCACCAACTACTTTTCCTGCTTTAGAATGCTCAAAAATTAAGAAACTTAGCATACGCATGACAGCACGAAAATGCCCTTTACCAACTGCATCTTCACTCAATAAAACATGCCAACCTAAATCATTTTCTTCTGCATCATAATATAATGCCAAGCGATCACGTTTTGCCTCATAAATTTCTAAATAGCCAACGTCTTTCCGATCAATTTGAATGATATATAAATGTTGATGATCATCACAAAGCATTCTTTCAAAATAAACAGCCAGTTCAAGTTCAGATTTATTGAGCTGCCACTGCGGAATAATATGCGGTTGATGCATCCATTTGACTAGTAACGGTAAATCTTGTGGGAGTACGACATCACGTAAAGTATATGAAACTTGATGTTCTGCATAATCAAAAAAACCAGGCAATGCTTTTGATATTGTCTTCATGACGAGTATTCTCTTTGAAAATAACAGCAAAATTTTAAGAATTAAAAGGATACTTTTTAATGAAAAGCATCCCAAGTAACTAACTAATTCAAAGCATAATATTGCAGTGGTGGAAAACCGTTAAACTCAATCGAGCTATAACTTGTGGTATATGCACCCGTCGACAACCAGTACAAATGATCGCCAATTTCGAGAGATAATGGGAGTTCATATTTTTTGTTCTGATACATGATATCCATACTGTCACATGTTGGACCTGCCAATATGATGTCATCACTGTTTCCAGTTTTTTTACACATAATTGGATACTGGATTGATTCACCTAATGTTTCAATTAGACCATTAAACACACCAACATCGGTATAAACCCAACGCTTTGTACCCGACTGTGGTCGCTGTGAAATCAGAACAATTTCAGAAACCAAAATACCTGCATTGCCTACTAATGAACGTCCTGGCTCTAAAATAATCTGTTCTAGATGGTAAGACTTGAATATCTCAAGTGCCGCATTAATTTGCTTAGAATAGTTATCAAATGCTTCCGTTTCCTGAACATATTGTGCAGGTAATCCTCCACCTAAATTTAGCATTTTTAGACGAATATTATGTTCAGTGGCTAATACATCAAAAATTGCTTTAGTTTCCTGTAAAGCACTGTCCCACAAGTCAATTTTTCGTTGTTGAGAGCCGACATGGAAAGAAATACCATATGGAATGAGACCCAATTCCTTGGCTTTTATTGCTAATCTGATAACACATTCAGCATTACATCCAAACTTACCTGAAAGTGGCCAATCTGCTGTTTCTGAACCATCAATTGATAACCTAAAAAATACCTTAGAACCTGGAGCATAGTGTGCAATGTTATTTAAATCGATATCCGAATCTGTGACATAAAGTCGTACGCCTTGATCATAAAAATATTGAATATCGATACGTTTTTTGATGGTATTTCCAAAAGCTAAACGTGATGCATCAACACCAAATGCTTGAACTTTTTTTAACTCATTAACGGAAGCTAAATCAAAATTTGAGCCCAATGAGTTTAAACGATCAATCACTTCATTTGCAGGATTAGCTTTCAATGCATAATAAATATCTGTATTTGGAAAACCTTGTTTTAATTCTAAATAGTGCTTTTCAATCACACTCAGATCTAAAACTAAAAATGGTGTATCTTTAGTTCTTACCAAATCTTCCAAATGATCTTTCATATTGCTTTGGAAATACAGGGGTAACTTCATTTTAATATCCTAAAAATATAATTTTGTGTGCTGTGGTTTAGGCTTTGTTTTTAGTGTTGTCACAATTTCATCTTCCAAAGGTGCAAACTCTTGGTAAGCAATTCGTTTTTCAACAGGATAAACTTCACGCCCTAAAATGCTATTGATAATGATGGCATTGCGATAACAGCCCATACCTAAATCTGGAACTGTGAATCCATGTGAATAAATGCCAATGTTTTGTGCAAAAATAGTGTTTTTATCGTTAATGCTATAATTCCAATTAACTTGAATACGGTTTTTATTGTCCCAGTTGATTTGCGAACGAATTGGTGTCAAACATTCTGGAATGTTGTATTCATATCCAAGCGCAAGAATCAAAACCTCACTGTGTAATTTGAAACTTTTATTAATATCTGAGTTTTTAAAGATCAGATCTAAATGTGAGTCTTGTTGAGTCACCATTTCTAAAGCACAATTTGGCATCATACGTGTCGCTATCGGAGCATAAAGTGATTTTTGATATAAAAGATCATAGATTCGGTTGACAAAACTTAACTCAATACCTTTATATAATGCACTTTGAGAACCAATCACTTGATCACGCTTATTTTGCTCAAGCGAATGAAAATGTGAAGTATAATCTGGTGAAGTATATTCTAGTGTTAACTTACCCAAATCCATTGAAAAGAAATGCGGAGCTTTTGTCAGCCAATTCAATTGATATTCATGCTGATCTATCTCACTAAGTAAGTCATAATAAATTTCTGCACCACTTTGCCCACCGCCCACAATGGTGATGGATTTTTTATTGAGATAATCTTTTTTATATTTTAAATAATCTGCGCTAGAATGAACATTATCTGAGTAGCCTTGACAGAATTTTGGCATAACAGGAGTAGTTCCTGTACCCAATACTAAATTTTTGGTGATGACAGTTATCTCACCTTGAGGTTGTTTTACTGTGACTGTATAAAGCTCACCGACTTCATCATAATCTATTTCATCGACAAAACTTTTAAAATGAACATTCTCAAGTTGTGATGTGACCCATTTGCAGTAAAGATTATATTCAGCACGTAAAATGAAAAAATTTTCACGAATAAAGAACTGATATAGTTTATTGTTAAGCTTTAAATAGTTCAAAAAAGAGTAGTGACTCTTCGGATCTGCAAAACTGACAAGGTCAGCTATAAATGGAATTTGTAATGTACTGCCTTCAGGCATAATGCCAGAATGCCAATCAAACTCCTCTTTAGGATCAAAAAAAATAGTTTTTAATTCTGATAATGGAGCTGTGAGACAAGCTAACCCTAAATTAAATGGCCCTACACCGACACCTACAATGTCATAAATCTGTTGTGTACTCATTTTTAATTCCTTCTTATCCCAGTTTTTGTCTATTTACTTTACCAACATGGGTATATTTAAAATCCGCTACAACGTCTATTTCATCTGGAATTTTAAAATGCGCAATATTTTTACCTGTTAAAAACTTACGAATATTTTTTAAACTAATTTCATGATCTTCATGTTTAGGAATGATGATGGCTTTAATCCGTTCACCCAAATGTTCATCGCTGACACCAATCACGCAGACATCTTTAACAGTTGGATATTGCAAAATGAATTCTTCAATTTCGCTGGGTGTGACTTTTTCTCCAGAACGATTAATCTGCTCTTTCTCACGTCCAGTCACGACAATATTGAGGTCATCATCTAAATAGCCGATATCTCCTGTTTTATAAAAACCATCATCAGTAAATGAACGGCGATTAATTTCATGCAAGTTATAATAGCCATTAATAGTGTACGGACCACGGGTTTGAATATGACCAATCGCATTGATTGGCAAAGCTTGTCCATGATGATCAGTAATGCGTATTTCATCTAAATGTGACAGCTTCTTACCCTGGGTTTGAATAGTCACCGCATTGGTATCATCTAAATGAGTGAAATTTACTAAACCTTCAGCCATGCCATACACTTGTTGTAATTTGACTTGGAACTGATCAATAATTTGCTCAGCAAGTGATGGTAAAAGCTTCGCTCCACCTACTTGAATCACCTTTAAACTAGAGAGATCGTAGTCTTTTAGACTTTCGGCATTGAGCCATAAAGTAGCAATTGCAGGCACCAAAGACACCTGTTCAATCTTGTATTTTTGGATCAGCTCAAAACAAACTCGGGGTTGTGTTAATTGACTCAGCACCACCGTTCCACCTGCATAGAACACACCAAGAAAACCAGGTGAACTCATACAAAAGTTGTGCATTACAGGTAACACCACCAGTTGCTTGGTCTGTGGATTTAAACCTGCAACCTCGACACTTTTTTCAATCGAATAAATATAATCAGCATGAGTGCGTGGAATCAGTTTTGGTAAACCCGTTGTCCCCCCTGACAGTTGTAAAAATGCAATGTCTTCTGAAGAACTTAAAGCTTGAATATTGGTATCTAAGTTGAGATGTTTTAACTGAGGTAACGAGCCTGCAATAGTCTCTTGACTCAATATCGTTTCTCTAAACCAAAGCTGAAAGTTCGGCACAGAAAATTCTTCACAAACATCGACTGCAGTGATTTCATTAGCCGTACCACATAATTTGATAAACCCTACTGCACGACTTTGCCGTGCAATATTTTCAATTTCATAAGCGCCATGACCATGCAAACAAAAGACTGGTCTTGCACCAATGGCATATAAACCAAAAATAACAATAAACACTTCAATCACATTGGGTGATTGCAATAAAACAAAGTCTGTTTCTCGAATACCTTTATGTTTTAAGTATGCGCCGTAGCGAATGGCATAGTCATACAATTGTTTATAGGTCAGTTGTTTTTGGTCTTGAATAGCCGCAATACAGTCACCAAAACGACTAACTGAATCTGCTAGCATTTGAAAATGGGTATTCGATTTCCAACAACCTTCTGCACGATACTGTTTGGCTCTCGATTCAGGAAATGGAACATAGCCTTGTTGAATATCTTGTTCTAAAAACATGAACTGAATCCTTTAAATTGCCAATTCTGGAAGTTGAATGGTTGACAGCTGATGACGGATTTCCATGACATCAATCTGCGTGCATTCTTCTGACTGCGTATCGATGTGGATAAAACTTTCTAAAACCTGTTGCGCCACCTGACGAATCAATTGAATTTGTATCTCGTTATAACGATTTACACGATAGTTAATCACCACACGCAGGCGTTCTTTTTCAGAACTCGGCTCTTCATAAACTTCAAAATGCAAACCAAATTTAGCTGTATCTCGCTCTGGTTCAATCAATTCAAAGCCTATTTCGTCACCAGAATTAAGTTGGAATACACCCGTTAAGGCATTTTGAGCATGTAGTTGCACATAAACTTCATATGGGCTTTCTGTCCATTCTTCACCTTCAGCGCGAATATTGTCTTCTACAATGGCAAATGGAATATCTGCATATTCTTGTGCTTTAAAGATATTGTTCTGAACTTGATTAACTAAGTCTTTAATGCTTAAGCTTTCATTGAACTGTATGTAATGCATGACTACATTGGTGAAATAACCCAGCGTATCTTGATAATTTGGATCTTGGCGACACGCCACTGATGTCCCAGACAAAACTTTTTTACCTGCACCCAAGTAATAGGTGGTGAGTAGTAATCCGGCATAGACTACATAAAATAAAGAAGAGCGATACTGACGTGCTAAAGCATACAGTTGCTCAACTTGTATTGCCGTAAAATTAAATTCAACAGCAGCGCCTGAAACATCATCTAGATTATTTTCAGGAGGTGGCATATCTACATCGTTCCTGTAGGCTGGCAATAACGGCTGTTGTTTTTTTATTTTCCCAATCGTGTTCATCCAATATTGAATATGTGCTTGTAGTGCAGAATCATCTTGCGCCATTGCATATTCGTGAAATTGGCGTGGTGTTTTCTCCCAAATTGGTGCTTTTCCGTCGACACGGCTTGTATAAGCTTGAATCAACTCACGCATCAAAATACCCGACGACCATTCATCCATCGCAATGTGATAGAGCAACATCGACAGAATATGCTGTCCCTGTTCATCTTTCATAAAACGAACACGAATTGGGAACTCTTGCATCAAATCAAAAGAATGATTCGCTTCAGCACGTAAAATCTGCTGGGCACTTTGTCCAACCTGATGTTCAGAACCCCAGAACCATGGATGCTGATTTAACCGATCCATCGGAATGACCGTTTGAAAAATCTCACCTTGATCTGCCTGAACAAAAATACTGCGCATTACATGATGCCGTTTTAGAATGTCTAAAAATGCATCGTAAAAAGCCTGTTCATTTACCGTTTCACTAAAACGGAAGGCAAATGGAATATTGTACATCGCATCCCGGCCTTGATTTGAAAAGCCCATAAACGCTTTTTGCAATAAAGTCAGTGGTGCCACAATTTCACGATTATCATCTGCTACTGAGCTGTCCTTAACTCGATCACTCAAATATTCCACACATTGCGATAATTCCAATGCAGTCGGTGCATTGAAGAAATCTGCAATTTTAATGAGCAATCCATGCTGGGTTTGCAATTTGCCAATGACACGCGTAGCTAAAATTGAATGGCCACCAAAATCAAAAAAATTATCATCGGCTTGTAAATTTGGATTCATCAGGACTTGTTTAAACTCATCCAGAATCAATTGTGTAATTGATGCATCTACTTGTGGTTGAACCGATGAAGTTGGTTGAGCCCAATGTTCTTGATCAGAACCATATGGAGAAGCCTGATGGCCAAATGCAAAAATTGCTGCTTCTTCAAGCCGCTGCTGTGCATCCAGATGTAAAAATTCAATCCATTGCTCTAGTAGTAATAAACCAATTTTCTTAGATAATTTTTCACCTGTGGTGAGTTCAAAATGAATCTCATCAGCTTTAATCTGAAAGGCCAAGGTCAAGTCATAATCTGAATGAATGGGCGGAATGATCAATGTTGATGTTTCAACTTGCTCCAATTTTAAGAATTGACTGCCATCGATAAATTGCGTCACTAAAACATTTGGAATCGTGTTTCTTTTCGTTTTGGTAGCAGACAAAATCTGTTCAATCGAAATATTATGAACCATGCCCTGCAATATTTGATTGCGTACATTTACAATCGATTCTTTTTCTTTATTTTCAATATTCGATTCTTGTTCAGAGTATTCAGGCCGTAAAATTCGGATAGGTAAAATATTTGAACTTGACCGAATTTGGCTAAGGCTAGATGCTTCATACTGTTCGACAATCGGTACAAAAAGATCAATTGACTGTGTACCAAATAAATGATTTAAGTACCCTCCAAACTGGGCAACCACGGTATGAAAAATCGATGCTTGCGCCCGCTCGCTTAATTGTTTTAAGCCCTTCAATGGTATGCTGCTAGAGCAACGTACAGCTTTTTGCTCATAATCAAAGATTGTATTTTGACCATACTGAATTATTGATGCTTGAACATTCGGTGCTCGGCAAAATTTTGGCCAATCTAACTGGTTTAATCCCGTAGGAAATATAGTTTTCCAATATTGCAATGCATTTTGGGAATTCACCAAAACTTTTGCTGGTATTTTAGATGATAATTCAATGTGTGAATTCGATGCTGTTAACACACCGTCAAGCTGTGCATAATTCTGGCTAAGCTGCGCAAAAATGGGTTGCCAAGCAGAATCATCTAACAAGATATGATGTCCTAAAATACCTAAAATGACCTCATGATGACTTTGCGGCAGTAGCGTAAACTGAATCGCTGGAGCTTTCGCCAAATTGATCGGTTTCTGAATCCAAGACAACAGATACTGAACCGCTTCTTGTTCAGACTTGACCACATGAATATTCATCTCAAAAGGTGTGTGTTCATCATGGTATTTATTTAATATGCCTTCATCATCCAAGTCATAACGTAAATTTAGATTTGAATCACCCTCATAAAGTTTTTGAATGGCATTGGATAATCGAGAAATCTCAATCTCGCCACTTAACCGAAACGCTAATATAAATGGTCCTGAAGATGCCAATGGATCTTGTTGATGCAGCATCCATGCACGTTCTTCAGTAAAAGAAAGTTGCACACCATTTTTTTCAATGTTTATGATCTGATTTTCTGTGTAATGTTCAACCGCTTCAGTTGAGATACGCTCTGATAATCCAATATCCTGCAACTTACTTTCAAATAAACTCAATAAGTCATCACTCATGATGGATGGTTGGTTACTCATGTTCGACTCCTTTTTTTATTTCTGATGTAGTTGTGATTCAATATTCATGACGATGTCACCAATAGTTTTACACTTGGCTAAATCAGAAAATTGGATCGAAGTATTGAGCTGTTGAGAAAAATGCTTCGCTAAACGATTTAAATGACCTGAACTAATACCTAGCGCTAAAATTTCTGTATCCAAAAATAAATCGGCTTGACCTGTATGATTTGCCAAAGACATTTGCAGATGATGAATCACGTCTTTCGCAATAGAAGGTTGCTGCGCTGTTTGCGTAAAACCTGTTGCTTTACTCGTTTGTTGAGTGCCATGGGCTGTATCTTGTACTTCTTTTACTGCACGAAAATTTGGATGATCATTGGTTGCTTTGGCATAAGTTTGATAGAGAAAATCATGAGCCACTTGCTTTAACGTTTTACGGTCAATTTTTCCATTACGGGTAATTGGAAATTCTGCTAAAGGTACCCAACGTGATGGAATATGTGAGTTCGGTACATAGTCTTGTAGAAATTGACGTAACTCAGATGGACGCATACTATTTAAATCTGCATGATCGGTCTTGTAAATCGCCACCAACTCATTGCCTTCATACACTGGATTGGTACAGGTTATGACCACGCAGTCGGTAATCTTTGCATGTTTCAATAAGGCATTTTCAATTTCTGATGCCGCAATACGCACACCACGTACTTTTAAATATCCCTCATCACGACCTGCAAAAATAATATTGCCATCTTCTCTTAAGTAACCTTTATCACTCATGCGAAACACACGATGGATTTCACCATTTGGTAAGGTTAACAACACAAAATCCTTTTGTGTCAACTTGCCATCCAGTAAATAACCATTGGCAAGATTAATACCAGACATGTACAACTGCCCTACCACACCTGGCGGACAAAACTCACCAAATTTATTTAAGATGTAATAACGGTTATGCACCATTTCCTTACCATAAGGAATGACGTCGATATCTTCAGATGTAATCTCATGCCAAATACTCCAAATTGTAGTTTCAGTTGGACCACCAATCGAAATCAAACGAGTATTCGGTAAAATTTCACGAAGTTTTTGCACGACAGAAGGTTTGACATAATCACCGCCTTGATTAATCAGACGAATACTTTGTAATTGACTCGGTTCGGCTGAAGTGAGCAACATATCGACCATTGCTGGAACAGTACACCAGATTGAAACCTGGTATCGTTCAATGAGTTCAGCCCATGCCACAGCACTTTTCGCTTCTTCCAGAGTTGGAACCACCAAAGTGCCTCCAACAGACAAAGGAGCCATCAAATCAAAAATTGACATATCGTGATGGAATGGCGTTGCCGCTAAATGAATATCCTTATCATTAATTCCCCAGAAATCAATGGTTTCCTGTAGTACATGCGCTGTAGCACGGTTATTCAGTACCACGCATTTTGGTGTACCCGTACTACCTGAGGTATATAAATAATAGGCAGGTGATGCATCATAATGGTGGTGCCAACTTAGTTCAGATTCAAACTTAGATTCAGCACTACCAGAATATAAATTTGAATTGGATGAAACCTTTAAAATTTCATCAATATTCAGTGTGAGTAAACCTTCAATAGGTGAAGTCGAAATGGCTAAATCTGCACGACTGTTTTTAAGAATGTACTGCTGACGTAATTTTGGTGAGTCCATATCGACAGGTAACCAAACAATCCCCGATAAAGCACACGCTAAAATCGTATAAATATGTTCAGGACTTTTACGTAAACAGATAGCCACCACTTGGTTTTGACCAATTTGTGCCAAATCAAGTGCACGGCGAACTTTCGCAACATGAGCACCTAGCTCAGCATAAGTAACCTTCTTTCCGTCGTAAATTAAAGCGGTTTTATTTGGAATTTTTTCAAATAAATGACACTGAATATTGGCTAAATAATCAACCACTTCAACATGTTGATAATCATCCGAAATATCTGCATCATCGGATAAAACTGCTATATTGCAGATGTGCTTTGGCTGTTGTAATTCACCATTCAGCTTAGTTAAATCATTGAGTCGGGCCAACAATGCATCTGCTAAATCTTGAATCATTGTTTCACTTAATGCCTCTTCAACAAAATCAAGATCAATAACTAATTCAGATTGTGCAGATAAAGACAAACGAATATCTAAAGCCAATTGCGGTGTTTGTGTTTGCCCAACAGCATAACGAATATGATCATGTTGTGGTGGTTTAACCCATGACAAACCATTGGTTAATGCCACAGGTAAAACAATTGATTCTTTTAAAGTTCTCATCAAATATTTAGATAGTTCAATGCCAGAATATGAGGTATGGCCCATACATTCCAAAATTTGTTTTTGGGTCGATTTGATTTGATCGACAAGACTCATTTCTGGAGAATATTGATAATCCAATACAATGAAAGAAGAACTGTTGCCCACTGTTTTATGCAATGCCGAATGAGATACAGGCATAGAAATCAACAATTTTTGCTCTTCTGTCCAACGAGAAAGCACATCTAAAATCAATGTAGTTAATAAGGCATTTGGAAAAACTTTATACTGGGCAGCCAACTTTGATAATTGATCAAATTGCGACTTTGCAAGCACTACACTGCGACGCCCATAATGTGGATGAGTAATGGTTTCAAGTGTATTAGCCCAAGGTAATTGGCTAACTTCATCTACTTGTGATAATTTTTCATGCCAAAATTGACGATCTTTTTCTGTTGCGTTAAAAAAATCAATATCATCCGTATTCGACTTTTTTTCTTCACTACTCAGTAAATTGTTTAAATCACGAGTAAAGTCAAATAATTGGTCTAAAAGAACAGAGATCGAATAACCATCAATAATTAAACCATCAAAACTGGTCAACACTACGGATGATACTTCAGCTTTTTCTGGTAATTGAATTAATGCGATTTGCCAAGGTGATATGGCTAAATCATGTAAAAAATAGCGATATTCTTCACGTAATAGGTCTAATCGTCTAACGGCCTCTGAAATATTTAACTGACGAAAATCATAAATTTTGAGTTGATTCGTCAATTCAATTTTGGGTACAACATATTGTACCAATCGCGTTTCATCAATCATGGTACGTAACGCAGAATAATGCTTCACCAGTATCGTTAAACGCTGTGAAAAAATTTCAGCATCAATTTTTCCATGCAACTCACGAAAGTCATGCATAGAGGATTGACTCAGTGGGAACATTTTACTTTTACCCAGTAAATATGCTTTTTGCATGGGGGTTAATGGCATTTGGTTTATCATTTTTATTTCCCCTCAATCACTTGTAGAAACACAGTGGCAATGCGCTGTGCGGTATCAGGTATTTTTTGTTCAATCAATAATGCAATATTTTTTGCATTACGCTGAGTAAAGATATCGACGACAGAGACATCACTTTTCTTGAAATATTGATTCAGTGCAGTGACTAAATGTGTAGCTAATAAAGAGTCACCACCTTCATCAAAGAAATCTATATCAACGATTGCCTGTTGCTGTGGTAACCCAATAATTTTAGCCATAATGAAACACACCACGCGCTCCAGTGCAGTGGATTGCAATGGTTGCTGTGATGCCATCTGCTCTATAGACAAATGGGGTTGGACAAAATTCTGGATATCCTGAATAGGCGTATTTGAAGTAAATGCCTGCAATTGATCAACGATATAAGTTTGTTCAGGAATCAAGTACACAGGAAGAATCTGATGATATGCAGTCTGTAATTCGGTAGATGACAACTTTTGATTTAACTCAAGTAAAGCAATGCAATATGATTTTTGCTGATCATTCATCGCGTATATTTTTACATTTTGCACATGCGAAATATTTTGAATCCGATTTTCTAAATCTTGTACAGCAACACAATAGCCATTCTTGAAAAACAACTGATGTGACTGCTCAATGACATACAATTGCCCTTGGTGATCAAAATATGCTGGAAACCGTGTATCTATCCATTGCTCTAAATTGGGATTAGATTGTTGATTTATATTGAGGATCAAACGACCTAAAACCCAATCTGGACAATCTGCACCCAATTCATTCAATACACGAAATTGTGTTTCTTCATTTGCTTTTGGAAATTGAGACAAAATCTTTGCAGGTAATCTTGAATTTTGTTTTTTACGTACATCAGATTGTACTTGAGGTAACTCAAATTTAAATTTCTCATCAAATGCCGAACTGCCTTTAGAGATTAGGCCATGAATCATCTTAATGTAATGCTGGAACATTGCCTCAATCACATCAGGTTGAAAAGCATGAGTTCGAATATCCCAGTTCACAGCCAGGCCATGATTGAAATATGCAATTTGCACATCTAAATCAACTTTTGGGCCTTGTGAAATACACCAGATTGGTTGCCCAAGAGTGTCTTGTAGTGGCTTAGAAAAAATTTCACCTTCATCTAAGGCTGAGGTAAAAACAATAGGTGAAATTTCCAATTTTTGATGATGTCTGGATAAATCACGTAATACATGAATACCGCCATAACGATAATGTTCAATAATCTGATCTACATCTCGCTCAATACGTTTTGTAGTTTCTAGCAAAGTTTCATGGTTATTCAGTTTTAAGCTCAGTAAACTCATTTGGGTAAAATCACCCACAATATGGCGGATATCATCACCATATGGTTCACGAATAAATGTTGGTAAATTAAGTCTAAAGTCAGACCTGGATGACCAAGAAGCAATTGTGTACGAAAATAAAGTAAGACAAAGACTTCGTACCGAAACCCCATGGGTTTGTGCCAGGCTTTGTAAACAGGCACGCTCTTTTTCACTAAAAATATGAATTAAACGTTCAAAGTGATGTTCATCAGATCTGAGACCCTCCGCAATTTGTGGTAACTGAGGTGCTGGCGCAATATTATCAAGTTGTTGTTGCCACCATGCTTGATCTTGTCCTAATCGGGTTTGATACTCTACATTTTGTCGACGTTGTTCGAGATAATTAAAATATTCAATCTGATCTACAGCTAACTTTGGCAAAGCCTTACCTTGATATAAAGCGGTTAGGTCTTCAACAACGATCAAGAAACTTTGTGGATCAATCGCTGACATATCTGAGTCAATATGAAGCACATGACGATGCTCAGGTAACAATGTTAACTGCACATCCAAAACATGGCCTTCTGCACCATTTAAAAGCTGGTGAGTTAAACGCTGTCGTTTAGCATACAAATGTGCTTGAATGGCTGATGCACTCAGATGCGTTAAATCCTCAAGATGAATATCTTGATGCTCTAATGACACAATACTTTGCTGTCCATTAATAATTCTGACATTCAACATTGGATGGCGTTGCACTAAAGTATGAAATGCTTTTTGTAAGCGAACAGTGTCTAAATTGACTCCTTCAAACTCCATATATAAATGTGCAGATACGCCTTCCGTCTCTTTTCCTGCCCAATAGGCATATTGCATATCTGATAGTGGAACAAGATCAGTGGGTAACTGCTCTAACCATGTGGGTACGTCTAATGACAACTGCGCCGTGGATTCAGATATATTTAAATCAGCTATATTTCTATTTTCATTGGCTTGAATCAGGTCATGCCAATCCTGAACGGTAGGTGACATAGCAAAATCTGCATAAGACAAAGCTTTGCTATATCTTTTCTCAAAATGATCGACCAATTGCATGATCGCTAAGGAGTGTAAACCATGTTCAATTAAATTATCTTGGGGTTGAATATGAACATCTTCAACTTGAAGCACTTGATGAATTTTCGCAGTAATTTCTTGCTGTAATTGCATTATTTTATCCTTTTCTTATTGACCTAAAGTTGCACCACCATCAACCACTAAATCATGCATAGTGATGTGCGAGGCTTGGTCACTAATTAAGAACATCACAGCATTGGCAATGTCTTGTGTTAGTGCAATTTTCTGCAATGGAATACCCACTTTGTATTGCGCCAAATTTCCATGAATCGTTTTTTGCTCCCCAGACGCATCATTCCAAAGTTGACGAAGCATTGGAGTCACTGTAGAACCTGGCGATACAATATTCACCCGTACGCCATATTCAGCAAGTTCCAAAGCTACAGTTTTACTAAAACTAGTTAATGCCGCTTTGGATGCACCGTAAGCCGCCATCTCAATGCGTGGTACACGTGCAGAATTGGAAGACACCATGACAATGCTACCTTCACGTTTGTTACGAAAATGTGGACTTAAATTCTTTAAAAAATAAAATGGAGCAAAGGTATTCACTTCAAAAGTTTGTCTCCAAGCCTCAATCGGCAATGCATCGTGCCCATCTAAATGCAATACCCCTGCTGTATTGATGAAATAATCTGGTGGTGACGTATTTAATAATTTTTGGCAAAGATCAAAAACCTGTGATGAATCACCGACATTACATTGGTGAACTTCGTAATGGTCACTTGTCATAAAATTGCGAATAGATAAATCGAAACCGACGACATAAATATTTTGAGCAATCAGTTGTTGCATGATCTGTGCACCTATGCCCTGATTAACACCAGTTACCCACGCAATTTTCTTTACTAGATTTATATCTAAAACTTCTGAATTGATCTGTGTCATGGTCATCCTCGAGTTAGCTGTTAATTCTTAGCCTTATGAAGCAATGACACATTCAACATCTTCGACAACACCCAAGTTATTCTGAACATATTGCAAAGCGAACAAATGATCTTTTAAACTAAAGTCAGCAACTGAATCACCGACCACAAAAGGTTGAATACCATTCATAAAGGCTTCTGCAGCAGTTTGAAGCACACCAATATGCGCATAAACACCACAAATAATAAGTTGATCTTTTTGAGTGTCTTTAAGCATTTTTTCTAAGTCTGAATTATAAAAAGCGCTATATCGCCATTTAGTAAGCACTTGATCTTGCTCATTTGGCATTAGTTTTTTGACAATTGCGGCCTGCTCAGGATAAGCCGTTAGACCAGGCCCCCACATATCATTCAACAAAGCACGATCTTGATCTTTTTGTTCAGCAGGTTGTGCGGTATAAAACACTGGTACATCATTAGCTACACACCACGCTTTTATTTGTGCGATGTTATCAACCACCTGTTGAATCAATTCTGAATCTTCACCGTAGAAATTGACAAAATAATCTTGCATGTCATGAATCAATAAAGCAGCACGATTTTTCTCAATTTTCCAATTCACTTTTGCAGCGGGATAATCTTGTTTAAATGGAAGTGGATAACTTGGAATTTTTGGAATGGTCATAGTGTTGCCTATATATCGTTAATCTGTTTTCAAAAATATGTCTTTGATTTGGTTTTCATGCTCTATTGGCGCCAAATATAGAATTTGTTTTCATCAGGAATGAAAAGTTGCGCTTAGGGTTTTTAGTAGAGTTTGCATTTTGACTTCAGTTTCACTCCATTCAAGTTCAGCTTGTGATCCCATCACAATTCCAGCACCAGCATATAAACGAATTTTTTTATCATTGAGTAAACCGCAACGAATAGTGACAGCCCATTCGCCATTACCTTGGGCATCCATCCATCCCACCAAACCAGCAAAATAATGACGGTCGTAACCCTCATGTTCTAAAATAAACTGTTTTGCAGGCTCGGTAGGTGAACCACAGATTGCAGGTGTAGGATGTAAAGCCAATGCCAACTGCAACGCATTGTCAGACTGCTTTTTCAACTGACCATCAAATACGGTCGAAAGATGAAGCATCGTGGCCGTTTTTAAAATTTCAGGTTTCTCTAAAACCTTTAATTTTTGGCAAAATGGCTTTAAATTTTCTAAGACACTGTCCACCACAATTTGATGCTCATTAAGATCTTTTTCTGATGCATACAATTCATGAATACGTGACTGATTTATATTTTCATCCTCACTTAAAGGACGAGAGCCTGCTAAAGGATTACTACGAACAGTCAGATCATTTTTTGAAATCAGTAACTCTGGACTTGCACCCAGAAGGTAAGCATTGTCTTCAACTGGAATAGCAAAACTAAATGCATGTGGATTTTCTTTAGCTAATGTATCAACCAAATCAAAAGGATTTTGTGACTGTGAAAGTTCAAAATCCACAGCCTGTGACAAAACCACTTTTTCCAATTGATCACACCTAAACTGATCAATTGCAATATCAATGGCATGCGCAAAATCTTTTTGTTTAATCAAAGGTTTTTGATTTGAAATAGATAATGGCGAATGAGTTATTTTAGATGAAATCACCAATTGTCTTTGTTTACGATGATTCCGATAAATATTGAGAGACGATGCTTGTGTTGTATCGAATGGAATTGCACCAACCAAAATTGGATTTGCATTTGGATCTTTTTTTAATTTCTGAAAACTATCTGTAATGGTTTGACTTAATTTTTCATAATCGCAAGCAGCTAATTTTACTACTTCAGCTAAATCTGATGCTAATAAACGATAATCTTTAGTTAAAAAACAAGAAGATTCTAGGTTAATATTCAGTTCAATTGCATGATCAATTGAGAGATTCATATCATTCATGAAGCCATTCCCCTTGTAATACACGTGTTAATTCCCAGTCAATAAACAACTAAAATTTCTAGTGCATGCAATTGCATTAACAATAATAATATTGATAATCATTAACATTTAATAGAAAATATCCGATGTATTTTTTAAACTTCTAGGAAAATGACTGATTTATAAGATTAAATTTCTTTTAAGAAGAAACTCAGTGTGATTAAAAGATTGATTAGTCTACAAATAATAAATCTAAACTTATGAAAAATATAAGAAATATTAAAAAACTCGTGAAATTTTTTTAATAAGAGTAAAAGCTAGAATTGTTATTAATTTACGCCTCATACAACCTAGGACTGTAATGCTCACTGATTAAAAAAATTATTTAGATTCTCATGTCAAACTTTAACTTAAATGTTGATGATATCTATGAGGGAGTGCCTACTTCCCTTCCGTTAAACACAATGCTCTTGTAGTCGATTCATAGAATCATATGCTCAAACAATCTTCTCAGTCTGCTTTTCTGGAAGTGTTTGGGTCGTATTTTTTGATAGGGTTATAACTAGAATCATAAGTAGATTTATCAGTCATGTAGTACGAAGGGATTGAATTTATTGGCATATAAAAACTATTCTAATTATGCGAATTACAAAAACTTTACAAATTGTGGTGTGAGTCAATCATCAATGGTACTGGATTTTATAAAAATGTTCTGCATAAAAATTGGCTGCCTAAAATCCATCGAATGAAATTAGCGTATAATTTCAACATACATTGCTAACAACTGTAGCTGAAATAACGTTCATAAATTTTTTTAAAATACTGAGTACTACTGTATCCAATTTGATTGGCAACTTTTTCAATTGAAACACCCTCTTTGAGCAAAATTTGAGCACATCTCATTCGATTTTCTAATAAATAGTGTCCAATAGTTTTGCCCGTATATTCCTTAAATATTTTTTTTAAATCACACTCATTAATCCCGACTTGTTTAGCCAGAGTGCGAATTGTGATCTTTTTTTCAAATTCATTTTCTAAAATAAAGATCGTTCTTTGAACTGATGAAGGTATTTCGTTAGATTTTTGATTGTTACCTAGCAATAGACTCATTAACTCTAGTGCTGCCCCCTCCAAGTGAAGAAGATCAATTGATGACTGAGCTGATGGAATATTGAGTAAATAGTGGGCTTGATGTAATACATTCTTATTAGGAATATTGATCGTTTTTAATGCTGTACTTGGTTCACTTAAAAAGAAATTTGCGAAATCAGAATTTAGAGAATTACTTTCCATAATTTCAAGGAAACTTTGATTAAAATCTAAAGAAATTAGAGACATTTCTTTATGCTCTTGAAGGTGAATTGTTTGTAAGCCTAAACTTCCTTTTCGTAAAATAATCATAGGGGAACGAATTTCATATTTATGATTACTTTTATGATTTTGAATGTGATGTGTTCCAGAAAGGAGTATCGTGATCCCAAAGGAATGAGCTGGTGTCTCAGCACTCATCTGAAGTGGATGATCTATCCAATATTTTCCTTTACCTACGCACAATTTACCAAAATCATAAATTTCACTATAGCCATTTCCATCAGACGGATTGAAATGATTCAAATGATGGTTGGGTAAGGGAGAACATGAGTCTAAAAATATATCGCCCACTTGTTTCAATACGACCTTATGAGAATCAATATAAATAGACATTTTAAAAGCTCCGCTCACAAATGTTAATGATAATTATTTTCATTTCATATATTATAATTGTCAATGGTAAAATACGTAAGAAATAGTGAATTTACATCGAAATAATATCAAGTAAACCCTTTATAACGGATAGTAAACTGTAGCCTTTTACAAATGACAATTTTACGATAGGCTTTGGACAATTTTTTTCGTTTAAAAAGCGTTATTAAACAAAATTATTGCATAAATAAATGAATTTTTTCGGACTGCTATCACATCTCTAAACAAATACTATCTATGTCTTTTCGTAGGAGAGAACATTACCAAATGATATTTCTCAAATAACCAATATCATGTCTATCCTTAGTTATTAGGGCTGGGCTAATTATATACATATTACCGTTGGCAGACACCGCAGTCTGGCAGAGGCCAACGCTCCCTATCATGATAAACCTATTATAATCAAAACCTGTGCTGTTCCATGCCAACTCAAATATGAACCATCAGACAAAATATGCGGTAAAAGTCAACTGCTTCGTGCTTGTTTTCTGGTAACTCAACAATCAATTACTCTGTTGGGAAACTAAGAGGATCACATCGTGAATCATACTCATATACAACCACCACCTTATGCACAAATTATTTAATCTTAATTGTTATTTGATGCGCTACATTAAAATCATCATCGATCATTTTACTGTCATAGTTATCGCACTATTTGATCAGATTACCTCACCATTTAATATCTGTTGAGGATGATACTTTCGACTAACTGAGTAGTGATCCTAGACAGTATCGAGGACAACCGATCCCTCTAAATTATAAAAATATTTCAGTTCAAAAGCCTCAGGACTTAACCAATCATTTGCAGAATGTCGTCTAATTCGATTGTAGTAAACTTCAATATATTCAAACAAGATAGCATTTGCTTCTTTTCGGGTAGTAAAAACACTCCCGTGTACCACATGACCTTTCAATGTATGAAAGAAGTTTTCCGTCACCGCATTATCCCATGAGCAGTATACTGCGCAAGGCCTCGTCTAGACATGCTTGGAAGGCAGTTATTCGTCAACAATAGCACTCTAAAGTCACGACTACAGTACTCACGACCTTGATCAGAATGCACCATAATACCCGTTGGATACCCTTGACGAGCTATTGCATAATTAAATGCATCACACACCAATTCACGGTCTATTCGATGGCTAGTTTGCCAACCTACAATACGACGACTAAATAAATCTAGCATCACACATAATTAAAGCCAGTCTTCTTTAGTTCGGATATACGTTATGTCGGTTGTCCAAACCTTGTTAGGCCGAGTGACTGTAAACTGGCGATCTAATAAATTTGGTGCCGTCGGCAAACGATGATTCGAATCAGTCGTATACTTATATTTACGTGCAATCTTGCTGCGTAAACCGAGCTTTTTTAACTTTCTTCCAACCGTTCGTTCACTCATGCGATAACCTAAATCCCGCATGTCATGTACCAAAGACGGTACACCCAAGCGCGCATGATGATGCTGCCAATATACAAATTTTCAATCATTGTATTTCTGCGCTGTATTGGCTTGGCGTTTTCGCCAGGCATAATAGCCTGAAGTGCTGACACCTAGGCATTTACAGGCAGAAGAAACCTTAATTTCAGTCATAGCTAGACCTTGAATTACCGTGTACTTTTCTTGGCATGATCTGTTAGGAAGTACACATGCGCCTTTTTTAAAATATCATTGGCTTCCCTGAGTTGTTTGACTTCTTTTTCTAAATCGAGAATACGCTGTTGTTCTGGCGAGAGTTGGCGTTTGCTTGAACCCGTGGGATTAGCCTCACGAATCGATTTATCTAATGTTGAATAACCCACACCTAACTTCTGGGCGATTGCAGCTACAGACTCGTGTGAGTTTGAAAGTGCATAATCAATTGCTTGCTATTTAAATTCTGGACTTGAGCAGCACTGCTGCGCAAGATAGCCTTTCCCTACATCTCCAAAGTTAACGTTACGTTATCTTTAGAGGGACCATGTGTCCATTATTTTGTCTAGGACCAGTTCAAGTGGGGTTTACTGGATGCTTACAAAATATGAGCCTAACTCAATAATTTTAAATATTAGTTAGGCTTATTTATCACTTAATGATTAAACTATTTAGCAGTTAAAGATAAAAAAATTGGATCTGAAATAGTCTTGGATTCATTAATATCATTACACCAATAATCCATATAAGTGACTTTAACAAAGAAATCATCAAAAATAATTAATTTAACTGCGATACGAAATAAATTGTGTTCTTGTTGATCAACTTGATCTAGATAGACCTCAGAATACCCGTCAAAATGTTCAATTCTGCTTTCTATTATCGACCATTTTGAATATGCTAATGGATAACTTTGCTCTAAAAATTTTAGACTATCTTCTGCATACTGACGAATATTTTTAATATTTTGACCAGGTCTGTCCCAAACACCTAGAAACAACTCTCTCTGTACAGGTAAATCATAATACTCTGGTAAATGGAAAAATCTAATTTGTTCAACTGATCCTGTAGATAAATCTGGATTTTCCTCTGGATAAGCCTGTACAAGCCAATCACTTGATAAACTCATTTCCCAAAAATTAGTTTGAATTAATCTGAACTGATTTAATTCAGAAAGTTTATCTTCATTTTCTTGAAAAATATCATCTGAATTTTCAATACAAAAAATTGGCGTATTAAATACTTTCGGTACATACCCAAGTTTAGGAATTTCTATAAAATTATTTTCTGATATTCCTAAAAAAAACCAAATGCTATCACTAAATTTATATCCTTTATCATTTGAATAAAAAACATAATTATTTAAAAATTCTTTAATCTCTTCGCGCTTAGATCTCATTTCTTCAGGATTATCTAATATATCCTCAATCTTTTCTGTTAATTGTATAAATATTAATGAATCCGATAATTTTTCAACTTTAAAGGCTGGAACTTTCATTAATTTTTCTATACCCCACAAATCTATGTAAGGTTTACCAAATACAACACCCCAGTACATATCTGGTAACCAATTACGTAGTTGATCTGTAGTCGGTTCAACTATTCCTATATGTGGATTAGCAACATTCCAACTATCATTGATTTCTAGATCAATGATTGCTAAATCAGCATTGAATTCAAGACAATTTTTTTTGACATATTCAATAAGTCTATTTTGATCAGTTTGTTCTAATTCACTATGAATTATTTCCTCAGCATGCATATCACTGTATTTTGGAACACTAAATACTCCCCAGGCCTTAGTTTTCTTGTTACGACTCCAATACAGACTATCTGCCCTCCCTTCACGATCATCTGGTATTAATGTCTCAATTATATCTGAAGAGAATTTAACTTTAAGCGGCTCCCAAAATCCACATTTTTCAGGGACTAATTCAGGATAATTCTCACATCTAAACTTTATACGCTTAAAAAAATTCTCGGGATTCGAAAAATTTTGACAAGTATAAATATTTGTACGAATGGGTGTGCTTATTTTCATATCACAATAATCCTATGATTTTCTAAAATCTTTCAATACTTTAAGCTTTTGTGTTGTCTGATCAAATGTATAAATAATTCCCTTAGAATCTCTGATAGTATTTTCAATCGTACTAGAATATTTAGTATCGGGATTAATCACTAAAGTCACAGGCTTTTTAGTTGCCGCATAACCCCTAAATTGCTTTGTATCTGTAATATATTTTAAATTTTTGAACTCAACCAACGTACCTCCGTTGCCAAATGCATCAGGAATAATATTGATTTGACCATCTCTCTCAGTTTTCACTGTAATCATTTGTCGATCGGTATTACGCTGTATGCCTAACTTACTCGCAGCACTGGTTTCAAATTCTTTTCCATTTAATCTATTACGCGTAATAACATCAATTTTATTCTGATAAACAGTCTGAACATATGAACGATCTGTCTTCAATTTTTCTAATTCATTTTTTGCAATTTTTAGAGATTCTCCTTTACCAGGTTTCAAATCTGTTCCTACAATCAAATCTATAGCAGCTAGTGCTCTATCAAATGACGAAGAACTTCTACCAAATACCGTCAGTAAATCATCTGCAATACCTATAAGTTCATCAGCACCTTGTTTTTTGAATGATGTTACAAGATCATCTTTAGTAACTTGCTTTCCTGCTTTTCTTAATGCATTAAATTCATCTAATGTTTTTACTAAAATTTTGCCAGTTGAAGTCGCTAATTTAACTAAAGAGTTATTCTGAATTGCAATATCAGCAGAGTTGGCCGCAGTATTTACGTCATAACCAGCATAGGCAGAAACGACACCAGCAACAATTTTCCCCGTATTTCTGATTTTCGTTTTTTCATCTTCATTATACTCGATTCCATTCACTGGATCTGGCATTAGACTAGCGACAATTTCTCCTACCCCAGCACCGATCGCTCCAGCTTCACAACTAGATTTTGTTGCTGCTGCTACTGCACAGCCAACCGCAGCATGGGCAATTTTATGAATGGCATACTCAAATACATTCGGATCAACTTTATCAAGATGTGTTCCTATTTGACTTGCTAGTTCACCTTGCATAGCTCCAGCCAAACCAGCTAATAAAGCGACTTTGAGATTATCTTCTAGATCACCACCTTTAATTGCTGTTTGTACTAAAGTTGATCCCACTGCTGTAGTAAAATTATTGAGTAATCGAGCAGAAAAACCTGATGTGTCTGGTTTAAGGTTAAGTGCTGAACCTACCTGACTGAGAAGACCAGCGGTCACTACGCTCGCCGCTAAATTCTTTACAGAATCCTTACTTCCCAAATCTTTGAGTGTTTTTCCTAAATCTCCACCGTTATTAATTAGACTGACACTCGCCTGAGTAGCTAATGAGGTTACAGCTGCCTGAGTCATTACAACAGCTGACCCACCCAAGGTGGTAGCAGATCCTCCTAATGCACCGACAACAGCAGAACCAGCTCCTGCAGTCACCATGACAACAATAATGGCTATTATTGCAGCGCCCGCACCTGTCAAACCTTGTGATTTATAATCCCAATCCTTTTGAGCTAAGATTACTTTTTGCCAATCCACATCATTACGATTGACAAGCTGTTTAAGATATTCATTGCCTGGTTGATTTGCCAAAATTAAAATCTGATCTCGAATCTCAATTTTATTTTGATCTTTTTCTCCTATTGGAATCTGAACAATTAAACCACCTGCAGCCTTAAATTCTGGTGGAGTCGGACCATTAAAGCGTGGGAGTTGCGCTGTTTCAGTGACCGATCCTTTGTCTTGCATGGATTGCCAGACAACCGAATTTTTATCTTTCTTTAACGTTTCCGTCACAGTTGTTGATGCTGTTAATAATGATAAATTTCTACCAGCTTGTATCTTCGCAGCTTGTAAATACTCAAACTCTGTCCCCACTAAGCGAACATCATTATCAGCTTTAATCCCAATATAATCTGCTTTTAAAATACCAGGAAGTTCACTGATCTGATTACGAGTCGCATTGGTCTTCGATGTATTGTATTTGATACCTGAAAATGATGATTTTTTAGTAATATCCTCATTACTACTAGATGACTCCTGCACTGTATATAGATTGATATTACCGCCAGATAAAATAGAAACCTGACCACCATTCGCTATAAATTTACCCGAGTAAATATCAATATTATTTGCCGGGTTCTTTTCTTTACTTTCAATGAAAATATTCTTGCCAGAAATATCAACAGATGCTGCATTCGCCTGATTATTTTCTGATACAGTCGTGATGTATTTTTTCTTTAGGCCACCCCATGAGCTTTTCTTTTCTGTAGTCGTCGAACGATCATAACTTTGTTCAATTGCAGCATCAAACAGAATATTCTTATTAGCCTCTATTCTTACATCGCCATTGGCAGCAGTAATACCAGTTGCCTGTAAAACCAGATTATCCTGATTAGAATTACCTGTCGCACGAATTGTAACGCCCTTATCGCCATTTATAAGAGTTGGCTTAAGTATAGTTCTAAAACGATACTTTTGATCATTTTCATTACCTTTATCATAAAAATCCTGTGAACCATCAATAATGATACTTGCTCCAAGAGTCTTAGGTTTGTTATCCTTCCCATGTATTGTACTTGTATAATTTTGAGACAATGCTCCAAGTGCTTCGATATTCACCAATCCTTTTTTAGATATTAATTCAGAACCAGAAATAGAGATACCTTTTGATGAAGTAATATCAATACTCCCTGAGTTACTAACTAATTTTGAACTAAAATGCTCATATCCATTTAATTGTGATAAATAGTTAATTTCACTTCTAATTTTATTTTGATCATATTTATATTTAAAATAACCATTAGGGCTTAGAATATCTTCTTTACGAGCATAATCCCCATCACCAAATGGAACAGCTATTGAAATTTGAGTAGAATATTTTGTTCCATTTAGTTGCTGAGAATATATATTAGGCTCAATGATATCACTATATTTTTTCACAAAACCATCATAAACCTCATTAAAAAACTGTATGTCTTTATCACTCCCTTTTCGATAAGAAGCATCCTCCTTATAAGCAGAAGGATTAAAATTAAAAGCTATATCATATGCATTTTCAAGAATTTTGACGTCCGCAAGAAAAAGTTCTGTATATTGATTATTAATACTTATTTTTTTAAGTTTATTATCTATTTCTACCAAATCAACCAACAATTTATTGCTATCTGACAACTTACTATTGTTGAGTTTATTTTTAATTGAAATTATCTGAATATTCTCGTTATTTGCTAAAATTTTAATATTTTTCTCTGCATTTAACTGTGCTCCCTGTAGCTCTACAGAAGCACCTTCTAAACTAATGCCGCCACCTGTTGTGGTTAGGTTAAGTACTTTTTCTGAGCCATTTCCCGCTTGACCACCATAACCTGCCAAGATCAAGGTACCTTGTTTAGAGGCTAATTCTATATCACCAATAGCTTTAAGAGTGTGAATGTTAGGATCTATGGTCAGTGATTCTTTAGTTTGAATACTAAGATCACCATTTAAACTATTTAGCTTGCTATCATTTTTGAGTAAATTACTACCTGTCGCATTAAATTCGATTACTTTAGGTGTATTGAGTGTACCTCCTGCTTCGAGCAGGATGGCTCCACCAGTCAGTCTGGTATTTTGAAGATTCTGATTTTTATCACTGATCAGCGACAATGTCCCCGTTGAGTTTAACTCAGTGATTTTTGTAGAACTGAAATTGACGCTATCCCCAGTTCCAGCCTGACTATTGATATAAATATTTTTCTTTGAGTTCAGTGCGGTGTGTTGCTGAGAGCTTGATTTAATTCCATCCAAAGTTAAATTATCTTTAGCGAATAGTTCAATATTGCCTTTTGCCGTGATTATACTATCCGTGAGCGTATTTTGCCCTTCACTGGTCACAACAATTGCACCGTTCTGACTTTCCAGGACCGTATTTTGTAATGTGAGATTACCCGTACTTATCGTACCAACATTCACGCCCTGATTGCCTTTTAATGTTGTTTTTACGGTTCCAGAATTAGTTAAAACCGTGTCTTTGGCACCAAAAATTGAGAGCTTACCCTGAGAAGAAGTCGCATTCAGACCTGTTGCGTTAAGTTTCCCGTCTAATGAAGCAATATCAATATTACCCTGAGCATTCAAAGTCTTGTTAAGGATTAAATCACTTTGGGTCGCAGTCAGATTTAAGCTTTTGCCTGCGGTTAAATCAGCACCCACATTTAAAGCCTTACCCTGTAATTTAAGATCGCCCTTACCTGAAAGATTTGATCCTTTCAGATCAATCAGATTGGCTGCTTCAAGTGTCACATTACCACTGATTTGTGGTAAGGCTTTAGCAGTTTGATCCCAAACCAGATTCAGACCACTATAGGCATTGATGTTCTGTAATGTGCTACTGCCATTGAGTAAGCTAAAATTCAGGCTACTGAGATTGACATTACCTGTACCGTTAATATTTAAATCTTTGGTGAGATCCAGGGTTGTGCCTTGTAAAGTAATATTGCTATTACTTTGCAAATTCATATTGCCTTTTTCAGCAACCAAGTTTGCATCCGCTACACTTAAGCCCTGTTTTGCAATAATATTTAGATCATTAACAGCTTTAACTCGTGCTGATTTTTTGATATCAATCGCCGCTGCTGCATTCAAATTAACCAGACCTACATTGGCAATTTGAGTATTTTCACCAACATTAATATTTTGAGCATCTAGGTAGATATCTCCGCCTGTTTGTACATTTTTGATGATCGCGCCATTACTCACATTAATATCGCCTTGGGCAGATAACAGTAATGGTGATACCACACCCTGATTTACAATCACCTGATTGCCAGTAATATTCAAATGATTTGCAGCATCAATACTCAACATGGATTTACTGGTAATACTACCACTACTGTTAATATTTCCGTTGTCACCTGTTTGTGTGGTTTGAATACTGACTAAACCTTGGGTATTACTGGTCGACTCCAACGAGCCTTTGTGTTCAATTTTCCCTGCACTGGTCACTACAAGGTTATTGACTGCACGAATCGTCCCTGCATTACTTACGCCCAAGCCTTTTTCATTGCCTAGCAAGTAAATATTATTGGCATACATCCCCCCCAGATTTTTAACATCAATCGCCAGTGTTGGTGTGGTGCCCGTCCCTGTTCTAGTGCTAATTTGCTGTAAGTCGGCACTAATATTGTTGGCGCCTGTAATCGCCTGAATATCTTTATTGGCATAGAGCTGTGCATTTAATTCCAGTGCACGTGCATAGAGATCAACATAATCTGCATTATTCTTATTTCCCCCCAAACCCAGACTTGAACCAGAATTGGCAGATATGGTAATTTTGCCTTGGTCTACAACGAACTGCTGGATACTTCCATCAGCATTCAGCTGGGGCTTACCTGTTGTCAGAATGGCTTTGTTGGCATTGATAAAACCGCCACCCTTGATATTAATCCCTGCGGGGTTGGCGATGATCACATCTGCGCGTTGACCTGCAACTTCCAGATTTCCTTCGAAGCGCGAGGCGACACTGGAGTTGACTTCATTTAAAATGATACGAGCTTCGCCTTTGGCCAGGAATGGATTGGCTCCTACTGTCCCGACTAGACTGCTATTGGCACCTGTACGGCTATTGTTAAGGACTACACCTTCTGGCAGTACATCCATCTGTTTATAAATATTGTGTGATACGCCATTGGTTGGAGTCTGAATGTTGACGACGGGTACGTTTTGTCCCTGACTATTTTGACCTACCCCAATCACAGGTCGATTGCCAGCATTGGCTGAGTTATCGGCCTGAATTTGTGCATACACGGGTGCCAGTGGCATCCATAAACTCATACTTGCGACTAGACATTTGACTTGCCAGAGCTGATGAAAAGGCTGTGATTGTTCTACTGTTACTGAAGAAGCTGTACTTTGACCTGATGTTTTAGTTTGGCTTTTGACATTTTCCGCAACAGCCATAAACATTTGGCGTGCTTGGTTATAGACCACGCGGTAACGATTTTTATTCATGAAGATATTTCCTGTAATTTAAAATTTTAAATTGTGTTTGTGTTATTGATTCAGTTAGATTTTTTACTGTAGAACACTGGATTAAAAGTGGCTTAATAGCTGTAGTTCAAGCTAAACCCTCCAACCCATTCTTTTTTGATATGTTGCGGTGCCACCAAACCATGTCCTGTAAATGCATCCAGATAGAAACGCTGGTAGTAATAGCGTGCACCAAATACACTGCCCATGAGGTAGCGTTTACCTGGAATGCTATTACGTCCATTGACCCAGCCTTGATCGATTGCTGTGTAGAACTGGGTATTTGGTAAAGGTGAGTTAAAACTGATCTCTTGTTGTAAGTAGTGACCATTGTCCCCTGAAAGCATCAGTTCACCGTCAAATCCACGTACGCTATAACGTCCGCCGATATAGAAGCGATCCTGTGGAACCAGGATTTTAGGCGCATATTGTCCACGCCAGCTTAGACGGTACTGAACAGGTTGTTCCAGAATGGAAAAAGGCTGCGTATAGCGAAGGTCTGCACTCCAGATCGGTGCACGTGCATAGCCTTCTGAAGGTAATGGATTTTGGTTGGCATCTTTGATTTGTTCTTCTGGTGCAGGCTGAGCATTCAATGCACCTGTACCGCGTCGATAGTCCAGACTTGCGTCGAGTACGGCATTCCCCAGATATTGGCGATGCTGTATCCCTAAATTCCAGCCTGTAGTGATTCTGCGCTGGACTTCAATTTCGATATCTTCAATAAAGTTTTTATTCTGTTTATGGTAAGCCTTAGCATATAGGCTGGTTTTGTGTTGGCCATCACGGCTAATTACGCGAGAAAAATTTAAGTTGGTTTGTTCGCTTTCACCCTGATAATGAATCGGTGCATTAAAGCCCGCAACATACTGATCATAGCGATACCAGTTATAACTTAGACCAAAATCGTAGTATCCAAAGGGCATTTGATAACTGATGTAATAACTTTGATTACGATCCTTTTCCCAGTCATCTAAAGAATGACTCAAGTTTAGATTGAGACTGTCATTCAGTTTAAGTGGATTATTGAGACTGAGTCCTAAGGCACCGATATATTCGCCTGTACTTTTACTACCTGAGTTATCAACATTCAATGAAGCTCCCCATTTTCGATAAGGCTGAACATTGATTTGCAAATCACTATATCCTGCTTGTTGCTGTCCACTCTCTTGAGCAGGAATAATCTGCATATCAATCACCAGATTACTGACACGGCGCAGGTTTTCCAGTCCTTGATCCAGTGCCTTGATATTCAGGACATCCCCTGAATGTATTGGAAATGCAGTGTAAAGCTGTCTTGAACTTAGAATCTGACTGGGTTCTATAATTTTGGCCAAACGTCCTGGATAAATTTTAAGAAGCAAAGTGCCTTGATTCAGATCCTGAGGTACGGCTGTAATCTGTGTGGTGATATAGCCTGCCTTGATTAACTCATTTTGCGCGTAACGTAAAATATTTTGCAGGCTTTGGGTGCCGATACATTGTCCGACGATGCTGTACTTCTTAGGGTGCGTTAACTTGTTGAGGATAAACTGAAAGCGTTGCTGATCCTGCTTTGGTTCGGGGGAAGCCGTTAAATCCAGCTGGACTTGTTGAATCTGAACACATGGAGATTCTTGTACAACGAGGTGTTTAAGTTGAAGTTCACTGGTTTGTTTTGTAGGTCTTGCAATGAAATCCTGTTCATCCAGTTGTTTTTTTAATTCATCTAGACGCTGTGCCTGACGAATCTTTTCGGGGAGAGCAAAGTCGTCACCGACAGATGGTTTCACCAGAGGTTCTGCTGCAACAGCGCCTCCACATGTTAGAAAAAAACCTAAAAATGACAATATTTTTTTCATAAAAATTATTATTAAAATTACAAAATTTCACAGAAAATACATAATTAAGATAAATTAATCAATAATGATTACCACTTATTGCTTGAATTTTAAACAAAAAAAAATAATAATGCATTGTTATCATTAAGATTAAATATATACATACAGGTTTGTATTTATCTCTAAAAACCTTTCAAATATGATCAATAATATTTTATTAATTTTGATAAGGTCAATTAGCTATTCTATTTTCAGTATCAATGATTTTCGGTACTTTCATTTTGTATAAATGTCGTCTATTCAATTTAAAACAAAAAAAATAAGGGAGCCAAAGCTCCCAATTTACTTTTGGCTCACTAGCTTAACTTCAATTCACTAATGGATTTGCTAAACTAATTAAGCAATAAATATTTAAGTTATCCCACCACCCTCACACTCTGCTGCACCCCCCTCTGAATCTGCTCTATTTGTGAAGCATGCTGAATGCTTTCTTTCTCGATATTCTCCTCCATATAAAACTCCTCAATAATTTCCAAACCCTCTTCACCTCCAATCTGCCATTGGCATAACCTTGACGTGCCACATGATCTAGGGCCTCCTGATAAAACCCTGCTGCCTTGCTTTGTTGATCGATGTCTTTGGCGGATATGATGGCTTGTTTTAAATTAATCCCCTCTCGTAAAGTTAAGTCAACATAGTAGATTGGAGTTCAGTAGCTTTGTATCCGGCTCTTAATTATTAAGCTCAAGTATACAATGGCAGGGATGAAAGTAAGCCACTAAATGCGAGATATAAAGAGTATATGCATACGAACAAGGTAAAAGTCGCTGAATTCAGCCACTTTTAATTTAGACTAGAATCGATATCCAAATTTCAAAACATAAGCAAGTGCATGATTATTTCTGAATTCGGCTTGTTCCGCGACTGTCTTTATCCCTTCGATTGGCAAATAATAAGTACCATCTTCAGAAGTAACATCACCCAACCAAAAATATTTAACACCACCCGCAATAAAATAGTTTGGTGCAGGATTGAACTGAGCCCCTAGCCCAAGTGACCATGACCCTTTCATTGGTCCTAGAGTGGATGCAGGATGACCTGTTCCTGAGTCCCAGCTAATGTCCGTTGAAGCACTCCATTTATCAGTGAATTGTTGTCCCAATCCAATAGTCGCACTGTATTGATCCTTCTGATAAGTATCTAATTTAAAGCCTTTAGTATATTCGCCACCAGTCGCTTCTGATGTCAAGATTTCAGAAATAGCACCAAATTGATTTGGTCGTGTTTCAAATTTTTTCCAGTTCACCCATCTTAGGCTTGTATAAACAAGTGTTTTTTCAGCAATCCCCGTCTGGAAATCAATATTAATTGATTGCGGTGTTTCTAATCTTGTTTTTGCAGGTGCGACTAGTTCTATCGGCTGACCAAAAATATCCTCATCCACTTGAAAATCATATTTAATTTTTGAACGGTACGTGATCGCTGCTTTTAAAGCCATATCAGGAATTTGATAGCTAGCCCCTGCAAGCCAACCTAATTCTGCATCTTTTTTAAAGTTAGCATTATAACCATTATAAGCTTCTGTATATGCTGCACCTCTAAATGAGACTTTGCCTTTAACTTCTTGATAAACAGGCCCACCATAGATTTGAAAATTTTTAAAAGGTGCATATCCCAACAGCATACTTATATTTTGGGTTTCAACCTTGACTGAAGTACCTTCCTTACTCGTATCATTATCCGAATAGGTATTATTTGGACGAAGTGGATAAGCTATTTCTGCACCAAATGGCTGATCAAATAGTACACCAAAATTCAGTTGATCTGTCAGTTGTAACTTCAATGCTGCCGTATAGAATTGGGTATTTTTTCCAATATCTCCTGTATCACGATTTTGGTTTTCACGCACGATGTCTGGCCGATCTCTAATAACACCTGAAACAGATGAGTCAACTGCAAATAAATTCATTTCCGCATAATTTCCATTTTCTAAAAATGGAAGTATCGATTGCCCTGACTGTTCTAATGCCGAAGCATGACTACCATTACACACAAACAAGCCAAGCAAGCTGAGCGCAATCGGATTTAATTTTATTGAATGATTAGCAAAAAGCATCAATTTGAATCTTTGAGTTGATATAGCATCACTAGACAAGATTGATTGTGATGATGCTATATCCCTGCATAAAACTTTATCCATTATTATCCCCTGTTTTAGTAAAATTGATATTTTTATTTTTAAAGCCCTATTCTTTGATAAGACTTTAATTGGCTAATCTTTTGTTACTTTCTTAGCAAACTAATTCCATACAGTCCTAACCAAATGACTTGGACTGGTAATAAAATGAGTTCAAGTAATAAAGCCACTTGTGGAAATCCACCGAAAAGGAGTGCAGCAAAGGCAACATACCCGAATCCAACAACACTCAGAGGTAATCCCAACGAAGATCGGTTTTTTCTCAGAAGTAGTCCATTGACTATTGCCCACAAACCTATTGTTGGACCTTCCATAGGCCATAATCCATTCTGAGATCCTTGTGAAATCGTAGCCCAAACGACTCCCGCAGCCTGTTGAGCAGCGTGATCTCCTGACATATATGTTTCAGCGAGTGGTCCTAAAACAGAAGCCTGTAGAACAGCACCTGTTATCCCCAACATGGTAGAAATGACAATAAATACCAAGGCAATATCGGATAATAACCCTCCTGATGGACGTAACTTTCGCCATAGATATACACCTACCACCAGAAAAGGTAGATAAAAACCAAAGCAATCTGAAATCATGGAAGTTCTGAAAAGCACTTGGTCTTTTACGGACAAAGTTAATGCAAATTCAGGTTTAAATATTTGATGCAAATCAAAACCTGTAACTGCAAGAAAACAAAGTAAACAGGTGGCCGCCATTACTGTACCGATTAATGCAATCCACGCTGTAAATACATGCCCATCGTCATATTGTTTAATCGAGTCCAAGACGTCTTCTCCTAGAAAGAGCAGCAACTCGCTCATATTCAAAATAAGTTCTTAAAGCCGCAATAAGACCAGGTATTAATGGAAAACGTTTAAATTTGGCATGTCCCTTTTCTTCATTGGCCACAAACCAATGTTCTGTCAACTCAGTTTTACGTTGCAAAGCAAGGTCAGCAAGAATTCGTCCAAAATTCTGTGACATCATGACCCCTGCACCACTATATCCATATCCATATGAAATTCGGCCATCATGCAATGTTCCGACTTGAGGCCTTACATCAAATGAAATTGAGCAAGCACCACTCCAACGTTGAGCGACTCGGAGATTTTTGAAAGCCGGGAACATCTTTTTGTACATACGTTCTGCGGCATCATAGAACTGCATTCTCTGCGCTTCATCCATTGAACGTCCTGTACCTAAATAAACATCACATAGGTTGAATTGCAAACGTCCATCGACTGTGGTTCGGCAAGTTGGAGGGCAATAGGTCGTTTTGTCATAAAACTGAGCACGATGTTTCCAACCTAAAGCTTTCCAATCTGCTTCAGATAACGGTTCTGTCATTAACTGATAGACGAACATCGGTAACTGAGCACGGCGAAGTCCTAAAGTCGCTGGCAACAAATGAGTAAAACCATTTGTCCCTAAAACAATATGCTTGGTTCTTACCTGTCCTTCAGGCGTTTTAAGAATAAAATACGTGCCGTGATCTTCAATATCTAATACGGGCGTTTGTTCAAATATCTGAGCACCCGCTTCTTGGGCGATACGCTTTAATTCCCTCGAATGCTTAACAGGATTCACTTGCCCAGAATGTAACATTCTACAACCACCCGAAAATGCATCACTATTAAGTGCATTACTCACAGTCGCTTTGTCCATAATAATGCTATCGCTAGAGCGTGGTTGGTCTTTCCAATATTTAATGAATGTTTCTAACCTTTTCTCATGTCCTTTTAGTGTCGTAAAAGTTACACCTGGCACTTCAAAGTCACTATCCATGTTTTCTCTGCTAATTAAATCACGGACATAATCCAGTCCATCCCAAGCAAAGTTTTGTAGTTCAGTTAGACGCTCTTTTCCATAAAGTGTGCGTGCTGTAGCAGGATCAAGTACGGGAATTGGTACTACCCAACCAGAAGTTCGTCCTGATGCACCAAAAGCAACACATTCACCTTCCAATACAACAACAGATGCCGAAGAATCGGTTTTGCGTATATGGTATGCAGTTGAAAGGCCTGTGAATCCTGCACCGATTACGACAATATCGACATCAATGCTTTCCTTTAATGGTGGTGAAGATTCGTATTCACCAGAATGAGCCAGCCAGAATGACTTATTTGCATATGGAATATTACTCATCGGATTTCACTTCCTTTGCTATTTAAATTAACTGTTCCGTTATCTCTTTCTAAACTTATTAAATACCTAGAAAACCAAGATTTAATTAGAGAATCTCATTACCATTTCTTCCATGAAAAAGTGAGCATCAATTCACTAAGTTGAATGCTAGATAACCAGAATAGGTACATATTGTAATAATAATTACACAGTGTCAATGACGCTGTGTAATTATTATTCAAAATAAATTATTCCTTTCTTATAGATATCAAGATAGATTCTTTAAACAGAGATAAATCGATAAAAAATATTATTTTTATATATTAGTAAAAACTGATTTCTAGATAGTAAGGGAGTGTTCATGACTCCCTTACATGAATTTTTATAGTTCAATTTGATCCATAAAGTGTAGATATCCAAATGTTTTGAAGCACACGAATCACAACTTCTGGATCGGCTGGGGGCATTCTTCCAAAGACATCTGAAAGATATCTTTCTTCAAGCCAGATGAGAGCCCGAGCAGTCTCATCAATATCAATATCTTTTTGGATTTGACCTGTCGCTTGCTCTTCTCGAATATGTTGAGCAGCGGCAGAAATAAATTCCTGTACAAAAGCTCGATATATACTATTAACACGCTCATCTCCACTAGCAGCTTCTGCAAAAGCACGTAATACATGGCTATGTTTCATATAAACTTCAACTAAACCAACCAATGCTCTGCGTAAATCTTCTTGAGGATTATCTCCCTCAAGCCATCGATCAGCGATACCAAATAATTCTTGACCAATAGCCTGTACAAGTCTCAAAGCAAGATCATGCTTATCACGAAAATGTACATAAAAAGCAGGTCTTTTTAATCCAGTTCGACGCATAACCTCATCTACAGTAAGTTCTCGAAAAGGTCGCTCATTAAGAAACTGCTTTGCTGCATTTAAAATTTCTTGCTCAGATTCTTTGGGATCATGTTTTGGTCTACGACGGTGAGTTGTCATGGCTTCCTATATTCTCATTGACACAATGTCATTGTAGGCACTAAAAAGTACTTAGACAAGCATAAATGCACCAATTCAGTACAGGCTCTATCTCTAAAAAATGAAAAAAGTAACCAAATTTAAGTAAATCGAACTATTAAATAAAAAATAAATTCCAATTGAAATATTTTCAATATATTTAGAATAAAAACAAAAATTTAATTTGAAAATTTAAAAATAATAGCTGTATTTTAGTAATAATTACACAGCGTCATTGACACATTGTAATTATTGAATTAATAATATTGATGTGCCAAAGGCTCATTGAGAACCTAAAAAAACTTAAGAGAAAGTACTTTTAAGTAAGTTCAGATCTTCATCAGTTCCATGGATTACGGAATTATGAATAACAAAAGAATCATCATTGTCTTAGCAAATCCGGCTGTTGCTCAATTTACTAAGATTTCAAAGAGAGGAGAATGATATGAGTACATCAGATCAAATTGCTAGCTTCGATGTGCTAATCATTGGTGCAGGGATTTCAGGCATCAGCGCAGCTTATCACCTAAAGAAAAACCGTCCGAATGATACTTTTGCTATCCTAGAAGGACGAAATGCAATTGGTGGGACATGGAGCCAATTCAAATATCCAGGTATTCGATCAGATTCAGATATGCCCTCTTTTGGTTTTGGTTTTAAGCCTTGGACGCATAAAAAAGCGATTGCTCAAGCGAGTGTCATTTGTGACTATTTGCAAGAAACAATCCAAGAAAATGATATCTCTAAGCATATCTGCTTTGGATATCATGTAAATCAAGCTGAGTTTTCATCAGAAGAACAACTTTGGACCATTACGGCAGTAAAGCTTGAGGACAAATCGATTGTTTCCTTTAAAGCTCGTTTTTTACTTTTAAATACTGGCTATTACGACTATCAAGAAGGTTTTTCACCTAAATTCGAAGGTACTGAAAAATTCAAGGGTCAAATCATTCACCCTCAGCACTGGCCTGAAAATTTAGATTATAGCAATAAAAAAGTCGTTGTCATTGGAAGTGGGGCAACTGCTGTAACACTGTTGCCTTCAATGGCTGGAAAAGCGCAGCACGTTACAATGCTTCAACGTTCTCCTACATATATGGTGTCATTTCCAGCTGTAGACCCGATTGCATGTATGTTGAATAAACTTTTGGGTTATGAAAAAGCTTATCCAATTATCCGCAAAAAGAATATTGCCCTTAATCGCGCACTATATAAAGCTTGTCGTAACTATCCTCAAGTTATGAAAAAGCTATTACTTGCAGATGTCCGTCGTCGACTACCTAAAGGCTATGATGTCGATACTCATTTCACTCCAAGATATAACCCTTGGGACGAGCGTTTATGTTTAGTGCCTGATGGGGATTTATTCAAATCTATTTCAGAAGGAAAAGCATCTGTTGTGACGGACCGTATCAAGCAATTCACCCAAGACGGTATTTTGCTTGAATCTGGTAAAAACCTTGATGCAGACATTATCGTGACTGCAACTGGACTTAACATGCTGGCTTTTAGTCGAATTCAATTATCTGTTGACGGAAAAGAAGTCCAATATCCAGATACAACAATTTTCAAATCAATGATGCTGTCTGATGTACCAAACTTAGCATTTGCATTTGGCTATACCAATATTGCATGGACATTAAAAGTTGATTTAGCCTGGGAACACTTCTGCCGACTATTAGACTATATGGATGCAAATGGATACAGCATATTTAAACCTGTAGTGCATAATCCAGCAATGAAGCGAGTGCCATTTATTGATTTAAGTCCAGGTTATGTGCAAAGAGGTTTAGCACAATTTCCAATGGCTGGAACAGAAGGCCCCTGGACACTACAGCATGCTTATGAACATGATTTTGAAAGACTTCGTAATGGTCCTGTGTTTGATAAAGAGCTGCAATTTACGAATATTGCTCAGAAAAATAAGTTAACTGTAGTCAAAGGCACTTGTGCCAAACCGTTGAAAGCCCAAGCCTAATATAAGTCAAAAATTTAGTCTTCTATTATAATTTCTTTATCTAATTATAGAGGAGACTAAAGATGAATCGAGTAAGAACGTTATGGAAAACATTAAATTTATCAGCCAAGGTATTACCTGTGCTGCTTGGCATATTCCTGCAACTTCCAACAAATTAGCTAATTCAAGTGGCAGACCATGCATTGTTATGGCCCATGGTTTTGGGGGCACACGAGACACAGGTTTAATAGAATTCGCAAAACCATTCAGTGAAGCAGGTATTGATACTTTTGTTTTTGATTATCGAGGATTTGGAGATTCAGGCGGTTTTCCCAGACAAGATGTTTCTTATCTTCGTCAAAGAGAAGATTACCATGCTGCTATCTCTGCTGCACGCTCCTTGCCTGATGTTGATGAAACTCGTGTTGCGATTTGGGGTACATCATACTCTGGTGGGCATGTCGTTGTTGTTGCAGCTCAAGACAAAAAAATTGCTGCTGTCATTTCCATGACACCAGCAACAGATGGTCTTGCTGCGCTCTCACAAATTCGCCGTTATGCAGGTATCGGACAGTTAGTGGCAGCTGTTGGACATGGATTAAGAGATTTAGGCAGAGTAATTACACGACGCGAACCCTACCTAATACCTATCGTGGGTCAACCAGGCTCGACAGCCATAATCAGTACGCCTGGTGCAGAAGCAGGGTATAAAGCTATGGCGGGACCTACATGGCGCAATGAAGTATGTGCAAGAACATCTTTAGAAATTGCTCGGAATCGCCCTATTACTTTTGCTAGCAAAATAACTTGTCCCCTACTCGTACAAGTAGGTTCGAAAGATCAGGTTGCTCCACCAGATGCGGCACGTAAAACTGCAAGTTTAGCGAATGGACAAACTGAGCTACTTGAATATCCAATTGACCACTTTGATGTATATGGTGGTTCTTGGCAAGAGAAGCTATTAAATGACCAATTAGTTTTTTTGAAAAAAGTTCTCTCACCAAATAAGAAAAAATAAGTGTTGGATAATATTAAAACTCCTTTTTTGAGTGTACCAAGTTTGCTTTCAGCTCAATGTGTGTCGACAGGAAAATTTAAATATTTAGCTATACATGTAAATAATACTCCTAATAGTCGACGTGCAAACGACTTACTGATTGGTGATATTATCAAAGATAGTAAAGTTTTGAATGATTGAGGATTACATATGGTCGATATTGATGTGGCCTTAGGTAATCTAATCAATATTGTGTCTCAACAATCTGAAAAATGGCAGAGAACCAATCAAGCTTCCAAATAAGTCATTAGGAATTTAATAATATACAAGATAAAGGGAACTAATAAATTCCCTTTATTATTCAATTCAAAGCCTGCACCAACTGCTGCAATCCTTTCTGAATATCCTGAACATGAGTGAAATCATGGGTTTATTGATATTGCTCTATTATTGATTCATCCGAATAAAACTCCTCAACAATATCCAAACCCTCTTCACCATCCACCTCAAATCTGCCATTGGCATAACCTTGACGTGCCACATGATCCAGAGCCTCCTGATAAAATCCTGCTGTACCTGACAGAGCACATACAGTGGAATACCATCACGCCAGCGTCTGGCACCATGTTCTCCCACGCTTTTGCATTCCAGAATCTGTACCTCATCACTGCCGACCACAGCGTAATCCAGATTAGCCAGCATAAAGTGGTTGTCTGGATCTGGATGTTGCAGGACTGCATTGACTCGTCTAACTTTGCTATTGGTGTGCAGGCTGTAGTATTCAGCAATTAAAGGTTCAAGCTGTTTACCCCAATATAAAGGTGCATAACTTGTACTTTTATCTTCAATACTTTGTTGCATCCGGCCTGTCTTGATCATCCATAGTTCCAGCATCGACATGTAGGGATTTAGTCCACAAGCCGTAGCAGCATCACTACTACCAATGCCTTATTTGCGAATCTCTAGCCATTGTTGATAGCTCAGCTTTCGGGTATTTGCCAGACGTCGAGCTACAGGTAATTTACTCGTTCTGTTTTTTGTCTGGGGTATATGACGTCTGGTACGTGTTCCAACCTGTCTGGACGAGATGGGTGAAGCTATATCACTTGAGTGATGATGTGAAGAAATAAAGTGGCTGTTTGATGTGGATAAATGCTCTGGATGTGGATTCATAGAAGTCTTCCTGTTTCATTTTAAAATGATGTGAATAGATGTGGATGAAGTTTTATAGGGCATAAAAAACCGCATCGATCTGATGCAGCAGTGGCTTAGGCTAAATAATTTAGGCAATCATTGTTAAGGCTTGATGCAGACCACGTTGTTTGATGGCAGCACCCATGCCGAACCAGGCGGAGTCCAGTCGATGATCCTGACTCATGGATCGTCGTTCGTGATCGGCGAACTCAGTAATACTGCAAAGTAAGCCATAAGCAGTGTTTTTTGCTGAACTAAGCTCAGCTCCACGCCCCTGTCCATTAAACATCTGCATGACTTTAGACATGGCACGTGCATTCGGCTCGGTCTTAGAATCTGTTCGGGAGGAGTGTTTAGGCTGTGCTTTGCCAACATCACGATAGAACTGAATGATACTTTCATCCTGTTCGGCAATGCTCAGATTCGTATTATTAAATACGGCATCAAAATAGGCTGCCGCTTCAGCTTGAGTCACTTTACGCTGACTGAGTAGTTTCATTTGATACATGTGTTCCTCCCAGCCCCGTACGGAAATACCCAATTGTTGTTTAACTTTTTCTGCATCGAAACGGGTACTGTGTGGCACTTTGACGACGCCAGTCATGCCTGAAGCTTCGCTAGCATATTTGGATTGCAGTGCAATGGCTAAGGTGTTGTTACATACCACCCGAATGGAGGTAAATTGTGCTGTGGTCGCCAAGGTACCATCACAGGCCGTTGCCAATAAGATATAACCATGGCTTAGGTCTTTACCTTTTAAGGCAGTACTCTGCCCTGTTTTAGCCAGTGCCCAGAATTTTTTACCGCCTTTAAGAACACCTGCGGTTTCCAGTTCAAAGCCCGATTGTTCGGTTAAATCCCGATAGAATTCCAGAATCTGAAGCGGCTGAACTTCGTGAAAGCGCTGACTGACCGCGGATAATGGTGCATGGGTATCTGATCGATACAGTACCCGTTGTTCTTCAAACGGCAGAATAAGGATTTATGTAGATTGGATCGTGAGGTTGAATCTGCAGTGGATTCACTTAAATGTTATATATCTGAGATTTTTTTAAATTGACCTAACACCCAGTCCACTGAAATAGTACTTTCTTGAATTATTTGAATTCAATAACTATAACCACAAATTAAATTTGACTTACTACCTTGTTAGGGAAGGCTTACTCCCCACTTTATTCTTAAAGAGTATTTTCAACTTTAATTTTTCTAAAATCATCTACTATATTAAAAAAATCTCTTTTAAATGAAAGAAAATCAAAATTTTTTGGCATTTTAAAATCAAAATTTTCTATAGTTTTAACAATTAAGTCGCAATACAATTGTTTTAACTCCTCAACTGAAAGCCTTTTAACATCCAAAGGACTAATAAGAATATTTACATTAAGACAATACTCAATTTTATTATCAAAATTCTTAAATCTATCTAAAAACTTATATCTATTATAAGTCCTTAAATTTTCCTCATATTCATCATATATACTTATGGGAAAAATTATAACACTAGTCACATTTCCGCCATAATCTATTCTCTCTAACTTTTTTCGATTTCTTTCCTCAAACTCAGAATTGATTGCAAATAGTTTTTGAAAAAAAACTGCATCACCCGTATTAGAGCTAGAACCAATTAACATTGAGATACCCTATTTATAGAATTTGCTACCAGGAGGAAGAACTCCATCTATCTGACCATACTGAATTAGTAGCATTTTTTCTTGTTCTAACGAATGATATGTAGTACCTCGATATAACGTTATTTCTTTTGAATATAAGTTTTCTAAATTATGTGGCATGTATCGACCTACACCATTAGCAGTAGTACCATAATATCTAATTTTAACTTTAGCTATGAAAATTTTAGTTACCTAATCAACATCAAGTTCTAAAATTTGTAAAAATTTATTGAAAAAAGTGGAGAAATTAATACTTGAATCATACTTTCCCGAATCGATATATATCGTAGTACTAGATCGCATATCTAATATTTCTGCTACAAATAAGTTATTATTTCCCCATAAAGTTATTTCAGAAATACATAAATCAGAATCTAAGATTATTTTAGTAAAGTAGCTCTCTTGAATTTCTACTTCAACAAAAAATCCATATTTTGTAGCGATACAAGATATATTACGAACCCACAAATTAAATTGATCTAATATTTCCATCTAATTTTTCTCCTTACTATTTAAATTTATAGATAATTACAGGTATATAAATTTCTTTTATATTTAATAATTTTAAGATCTGTTTTTTAATATTTTATACAACTTATAGTGATTAATTACACAAATAATTAATCACCTTTTTTATCTATTTTAAAACTTAACTCCCATAGTCGAAAATCAGAAAAAATTTAACACATAGCTTTAAGCATCATTAATAGCATAACTAATAACTCTCTGACATTTTTCTTCAAAATTGATATTTTGATCCTCAAGATCCTCAAAAAGCTCATTAATTAGAAAAATCTCTAAAAAATATAAATACGTCCTACCATCCACCTCAATTTTTGTTCGACCATCCACATCCATTATAACGACTTGTATTTTAGAATGGAGTGTCCATGGTTCTTCTACAAAGAAAATATCTTCGTGTGAAAATTGATCTCTACTTACTAGGGCCTCAATTAAAGTCATATTCATTCTTTAACTGTAATCTTTCCAGAAAATCTGAAAAGAAATCAGAAAATTTAATATTAGGATCGTATTCCCCTGAATTGATATATAAATGCTCTTCTGAGCATGTACTTAATATTTCAACATGAAATAGGTTGTAATTTTTCCAAAACGTAATTTCAGCTATAAATTCATCATTATCCAGAAAAATTTGAGTGAAATAACTTTCATGTATGTTTATCTCAATCATAAAACCTTGCTGCTTAGCAATAGCTGATTGCTTGTTCACCCATTGTGTAAATTGACTTAGCATATCCATTTGAAAACTTAGCCACTTAAATTGATTTTTCTTTACAAATTAGACATTGGTGGGTTAACTAAATTTTGCAGTTGTTCTTGTTCGCATAAGAACAAATTTTGTAAATCACCACTTAAAAGTAACTCACTATCTGTATCTGCACATTCACTCATATCATCCAGAATTCCCAGCACATTAGATATTGTGTCTACCATGATCTGTTGAATGATCGCAAAAAATACATCATGTTGATTATCTGGCAAGGCATTAAACCACTTTAGTGCATTTTTCCAGTATGGATCCGTGGCTTGTTCAACAGTTGTATTATTAAAAAACTCCTTGTAAATTTTGCTATTTTCATTGATTACTGATTGTTGAAGCTCAGCTATAAAATCTTCTAGGCGCATTATAAATTTCCCCTTAATATTAGATTTTTATATTTAGAACTTGTAATTCCATCTACATAATAAACCATATAAAAAACTTATTGGACAAAGATTTCTCGCTTAAATTGACTCTCCCTGCCCTACAGATTATCATTTCGCTGCTGGCCTACATTGCCAGTCGGTTTTAGCAGACCGTTTCCTAAGAGCACTAAAAAATCTCAATTTTTTGGTGTGTATCCTCGTGCTCCCTCTGCGGTAGAACGGGAGGGGGACACCTTCGGGTGTGCTGATTCTTAGGTTCAGTCTGCTAACCCCCTTTCGTTCTGCCACCATCATTTAGCAGTGATCTGGTAGAACTTCTTAATACCTAAGGAGTCATACACATGGCTGATATTTATCGGTTGTCCATTCCATTCTCTGAATTATCTTATCCAGCCTTACTGACGTTATTGCCTGATTAGTTCATGACCTCTGTTCATCAAGAGGGTCTCAACATGAAACGATTCATCAGTATGGTGATGATGTGCGTATGGTTGTGTGGCTGTGATTCTCAGCCACCTGTATTTGTCGACTTTGAAGAACTACAGCCCAATAACTTCTTCTCGTCATCCACACATAAAACACAAATCAGCATTCAAGCATTAGAAACCATCAAAATTTATTCACTTCAGGTCAATCGTGGACACTGCCCCCTGATTCATTCACGTATCCCTCATGCTGAATTGCATTACGGCCAGAAAATATCTGCCGTTGTTGCATGTGAGGAACTCGATATTCGCGAAATTACAGTGAATACGGATCAAGGAATGTTTACGTTTAATTTTTAGCATTCGGAATGCTTTAAATTTTCTGTCGTTTTCATAACAACTAAGCACGATAGAAAAATATGAGCCATTCCTAGAACATCAGGATAACAATAGAGATGAAAGGTAAAATATTAGATTATTCCATTCAAACCAGTACGGGGATTATTCGCGCCGAAAATCAACAGCGCTATTCTTTTTCAGGATCTGCATGGAAAGAACAACAAGCACCGATGCGGGGCATGCATGTTGATTTTGAAATTGATGCACAGGATCAGGTCATCGATATTTTTATTGATGCTTCTGATCTGGAACCAGCTATTCAACCCTCTCCGACAGCAGTGATATCAGATACGGTGTCTAAAGAAACTCACGCGGATAATCTTTCTACGTCTTCTGATCCTTTATCTTCTGCCTCTCTGTCTCACACCCATTCACAGTATTCCTCTTCGACTGATGATCAACATCAGAATCTCTTAGCGAATGAGTCCAAATATTCGATGATGGACTGGGTGATGAAATGTCTAAGAAATTATATTAATTTCACTGGACGTGCTCGCCGCAAAGAATATTGGTTCTTTCAACTTTGGTATGCGATTTTAAGTTTCGTCATGCTTGTTTTAGGCGATGCCTTTCATTGGGGTGACAATCTTTTTCTCATTGCAACGTTACTGGTGGCCCTACCAGCAATTGCAGTCAGTGCGCATCGTCTACATGATATCAACCGAAGTGGATGGCTGGTACTGCTCAATCTAGTAACGATAGTCGGTGTACTGATTGTGACGTTCTTCTTTATGATCAAAGAGGGAGATCAAACAACCAACAGCTATGGACCTGCCTCAAAGTAATTCTGGAGCATTCAAATGCCGATTATTCTATTGTAGATTATTTTTGCACTTGTTGTCGCCAGCTCAGCCAAGCGACGAGGTCGTAGTTTTTTAATTTGGTTTATTTTGTCCTGCCTGATTTCTCCTTTGATTGCTTGGTTGTTGTTAAAGGCAATCTCTGAACGTTGATCAGAATTATAAGATAATCAGAATCAAACAAAAAAAAGTGATCATGATTGATCACTTTTTTTGTATTACTGAAAGTTCTGATGACAGCTCTCACAGTAGAAATAACTCATCGTGATACTCGGACGTGGTGAAGGATCATTAAACACTGAATTAAATAATCTACCAATCAATGCACTTGCTATACCGCCCATCCAAGGTGACAATGGTAAGTGAGTCGGTAAATGCTTGGTTAAGGATGCACCAATACTGGCAAATGTAGCTGAGGACCCTAAACTATTCATCGTGTCCTGATGAGATGAAGATGAATTGTGAATGATGCGATGTACGTGTTCAGAATGACAATATGGATAATTGATTTGCATAACTTGACCTCTTAAATTGAATGTAAGAACAGAGGCGTTCTCACTTCAATAATGTAGATCTGAGATTTTTTATATTATCCAAAGCTGCGCATTCTTTTACTACACTTTACTCTTAAGTACTGATCTTGCTTTTCAGGATTGACCAGATAACTGACTGTTCTCAAAAATTTAATGTGGGGTAAGTTGAGGGTTAAAACCATAGGTAAAAAATAAGCCCTTGTAAAAACAAGGGCTTATTTAAATATTTGGCGGAAGCGGTGAGATTCGAACTCACGGAGGACTCACACCCTCGTCGGTTTTCAAGACCGGTGCATTAAACCGCTCTGCCACGCTTCCAATGGCGGCTATCATATAAATAAAATGCTAGATTGGCAAATATTTTTATCAAAAAAAGTATTAAGTGTTCAAAATAAAATCAAAATATTCAATATTAAAAAGATTCAGCTTACTGATTGTCTATTTTTTCCTTTATACCTATGTTTATACTAGCGCTCATGATCTTCACATCCACAGCAAACCGCTTAAAATAGCCAAAGAACCAACTCATGGAGCTTTTTCCTCGTGTTGCAATGGCTATTAACGATTTATGCCGTTGTATTCGTCGATTTTTACAGACAACTCATATCGTTGAATTAATCCACAAATAAGAACTCTGTTGATCTTTCATCAAAGCAAAATGCAAGACATGTAAAGCCAGTTGATGCATATTGATCAGATGAATCATGCGTTGATAACAAGGAAGCTGTTTAAACAAATGGTTTTTGTCCAGTTTTAATGAGGTAAAGAAGGCTTTGAAGTTATTGAAATAAAAGCACTTGTATCAAGCGGCAATAAATATAATTTCATAAATACTAAGCTGAGCAGGTCAATGTCTTAGGCGTTGAAAGTTCTGTTTTAGAAATTTCCAATAAATTGATTCGAATTTTAGAAAGAAATCATCAATGATACAGAATAAATGGGTACTATCGAACATAAGAACTAGGGCTGTAAGTTTGGTTTGGTCACTCAATTGATGGATCTAATCTTTCTCTTTTTCAAGTCAATTGCTTATCCGCGATTCGCGGTTAACTATCACCCTTTATTGGTTATAGTTAATTTGGCAGATATACCAGATTTTCTTACCCGTAGGTGTCTGCACTTGAATTTCATCATCTACAGACTTGCCTAGACAAGCCTTCGCTATGGGTGACTGGAGAGAAATATAGTCTTTTCGACCATAAATTTCTTCATCGCCTACAATACGAAATTTAATGATTTCACCCTCATCATTTTCCAATTCGACCCATGCTCCAAAATAAGCTTTCCCATCTTGTTCAGGGCTATACTCAACTTTATGTGCAACTTCAAAAAGTTTGGTTAAATATCTAATTCTACGGTCAATTTCACGCAGCTTTCTTTTATTGTAGATGTAATCAGCGTTCTCAGACCGATCGCCGAGACTAGCAGCCCAAGACACAATTTTTGTAATTTCAGGTCGTTCTTTTCGAACTAAATCATTTAACTCATCTTGTAAGCGTTGATAACCTTCAGCCGTTAATAATTTACGATTCAAGACAAATACTCCAAAACTTTGCGTAAGGCATCCAATGTTGAAACTTTAAAAACAGGCTTACTAGACTCATCTACGAGCTCGCCAAAATGAGTTGGTTTTAGATTCCATTTTTTGAAAGTCTGTAGACAATAAATACTTTAATGCTCGTACTACTTGATCAGAAAACTTAAAAGACCCATCAGGTATCATATTCTTATGATCATAAATATCAATCCTTTGTTTTTGGGGAATGATTTCATGGATCATTTGTTGAGCTTCTTTTAACTCAGATGCCATAATTCGTATAAGCAAATAATGTTTGGGATTTTGCATTTCCTCCATCCACGCATTATCTATTTGTGATGGTTTAAGCAAGTTAGACTTATGTAATGAAGTATCTGCAAAGCATTGAATTAACGCTCTATATTTTTCACCTGTCTTTCTGATGCTTTGCGCTTTAGGAACATCTCGATTAAATCCTAAATTAGCAATCGTACTCACAGAAAAATCCTGAATTCCACGTGGCTGTTGCTCCATACATACCTCATAAACTGCATCGAGTGACTGCTGAATTTTTAGAGATGAACCATATTTTAATTTAATAACTCTTCAGAATTCACAACTATTGAAGATAAGCGGTTATTGCAGTTTATCCGTTCTTCTTATGATGCGAGTTATGGCATCTACGGTTATCGTCGCATTACGCTAGATCTTAAAAAAATTAGGTGAAGATTGTGGACCTAACGATGTGCTAAGGAGATCGTACTCAATGCTCTCCTTCTGGCGGTGTGGCGACGCAGACCTTCTGCATTTTAGAATGGCTTAAAAAGTTAAATATAGTCCCTTACTTTGACAAGCCTTTTATAAAATCTTCGAAATTTTATTTTACAGACTATAGTTGATTTGCGTATGCTGCTTCATAGAGCATCGTATTAGCACCTAATTGCTTTGAAATTGTAATGCCGTACTTCATTAAATGCGGAATATATCCGTTAATAGTTTCGCTAGTGAGTCGTTCAGAAGGCCCTGAAATGGTTAAGGCACCTTGTAAATATTGGCTCCCATCTAGAACAGGTACGGAAAGAGATGACGTTTCAGGATCACGTTCTCCAAAAGAACTTGCCCAATAATTCTCTTTTATTGGTTCCAATCTAGCTTCTATTTGCTGTTTTGAAAATGCAGATAGTATTTTCCCTGAAGCGCCCACGTTCACAGGGAAAACATCACCTTCAGAGATAGAAACCTTGACAGATCGAACTGGCTCTATACGGAATAAGACAACACGGCTCTCATTGTCTAATATGTAGAAAGATGAAGTTTCTCCTGTTTCCTCCGAAATCTTTTCAAGGATAGGATAAATAATATCTTTTAAATTGAAGGAGTTTTGATAAATTCTAGCAAGCTTAAGAGGCATAATACTTAAAGAATAGAGCCCATCAGTATTTTTACGGATATAACCATGTCGTTCTAATGAATTAAGAAGTCTGAGGATAGTACTTTTATAAAGTTTTGTACGTCTTGAAATTTCAGCTAGAGATAGGCTTGGATTCTCAATATCGAATGAAGATAAGATGAGTAAAGCTCTATCTACGGCAGCAACACCTGAGTTCTGCTTGCTATCTGAGCCTAAGTCTTCATTTGATAAATTTGTCATAGAAAAGAAACCTAAAAACTTCCGATAAAATCAACAAGCAGCAGTATAACTTGATCCTAGCCAAAATAATGGACAGTACTTCCCTCTAAAGATAACGTAACGTTAACTTTGGAGATCCAAGAAATGGCCAAACGTTTTAGTCCTGAATTTAAACAGCAAGCAATTGATTATGCACTTTCAAACTCACACGAGCCTATAGCTACAATCGCCCAGAAATTAGGTGTGGGTTATTCAACTTTAGACAAATGGATTCGTGAAGCCAATCCAGTGGGTTCAAGCAAACGTCAACTTTCACCAGAACAACAGCGGATCTTGGAATTAGAGAAAGAAGTCAAACAGCTCAGGGAAGCCAATGACATCTTAAAAAAAGCGCATGTGTACTTTCTGACAGATCATGCCAAGAAAAGTACACGGTAATTCAAGATCTGGATGTGAATGAAGTCACTGTATCTTCTGCCTGTAAATGCCTGGGTGTCAGCACTTCAGGCTATTATGCCTGGCGAAAACGCCAGACCAATCTAGCGCAGAAATATAATGATTTAAAAGCCGTGTATTGGCAGCATCATGCACGATTGGGTGCACCTTCATTGGTACATGACATGCATGATTTAGGTTACAGCATGAGCGAACGAACCGTTGGAAGAATGCTTAAAAAACTTGGTTTACGGAGCAAAATTGCACGTAAATACAAGCATACGACTGATTCAAACCATCGTTTGCCTACAGCGCCTAACTTGTTGGATCGTCAATTTACGGTCAATGAACCCAATAAGATCTGGACAACGGATATTACCTATATCCGTACTAAGCAAGGTTGGCTGTATTTATGTGTGATGCTGGATCTATTCAGCCGTCGTATTGTCGGTTGGCAAACCAGCCATCGAATAGACCGTCAATTGGTGTGTGATGCGTTTCATTATGCAATGGCTCGTCAGGGGTATCCAATGGGTGTCATGGTACATTCGGACCAAGGCTCACAGTACTGTAGTCGTGATTTTAGGGCGCTATTATTGACGAATAACTGCGTTCAAAGTATGTCACGCAGGGGAAACTGTTGGGATAATGCAGTGACCGAAAGCTTCTTTCATACATTGAAAGGTCATATGGTCCATGGCAGTGTGTTTGCCACTCGAAAAGAAGCGAATGCTGTCTTGTTTGACTATATTGAGATTTATTACAATCGAATCAGACGACATTCTACAAACGGCTGGTTAAGCCCAGAAGCCTTTGAACAGAAATATTTCAAGAATTTAGAGGGATTTGTTGTCCACGATACTGTCTAGGATCAACTTTAATTTAAATAGACAAATAGATTCTTGTTTCAGTTTTATAGTAATAAAGGAACGATATACATTTATATATCATCCCATTAGTGTGCTTATTAAATTAGACCGATTAAAATAGCGGCTACATACATGATCATACATGTACCTGTACACCAAAGAATGCTGTTTTTCTGATTTTCAGCATAGTCAACATTCGTTAATGAACAGAGTAAGTATGTTGAAGCTACCATTGGGCTAAGAAGATGAATGGGTTGCCCAATTAAACTTGCAATAGCCATTTCATTGGCCCCCACACCGTAATGTGAAGCAGTTTCAGCCAAAATAGGTAATATGCCAAAATAAAATGCATCATTCGTTAAAATGTAAGTAAAAGGCATACTAATAAACGCTGTAATCGAAGCTAAAAAATTACCTGACGATTCAGGAATAATAGATATTAAATGTTGTGCGATTGCATCAATCATACCAGTTCCAGACATGATCCCGACAAAAATACCCGCAGCGAAAATTAAAGTCGACACTGCAAGGACGCTATCAGCATATTTACCAATTAATTTCTTTTGTTCTGAAAGTTGAGGGAAATTCACGACTAAGCCAATACAGAAAGCTATGATGAACAATGGAGCCAAAGAAATATAACTTTTGATCATCACAAAAATGAGCAAAGCGGTTAAAGCCAAATTAAACCAAGATTTCCATGTTGGAATATTTGGCTCTTCGTGGATTAGCTCTTCATTATGTTCAATTTGATGTATACCTAAACGTTTACGTTCTTTTAGTCCAAGATAAAATGCAACGAACAACACCCACAATAAACCAGCAGCCATCACTGGAATCATTTGTAAAAAGAGTTCTGTTGGATCTATTTTTAATGCACTTGCAGCGCGAGAAAAAGGTCCAGCCCAAGGCAGGATATTCATGACTCCGATTGAAAGTAGGAGAACAGTAGCCATGACCTGTGGTCGGATCCCAATCTTCGTGTATAAAGGTAATAGTGCTGTAGCAACGATAATATATGTTGTTGCTCCATCACCATCCAGCCCGACACAAATCCCTAAAATTCCAGTACCTACAACAATTTTGAGGGGATCACCTTTCACAATCTTTATGATTAATTTAATCAAAGGATTGAATAGACCTGCATCTGTCATCATACAGAAATACAAAATTGCAAATGTGATCATGATTCCTGTGGGTGCAAGCTTTTTAACACCATCTACCATCATGTCGCTGAGTTCAGCACTATGACCAGTAAAGATTGCAAAAATAACAGGAATTAGAACGAGAGCTGTAAGTGCAGAAAGTCGTTTAGACATTACTGCATACATAAATATAGCAATCATGCTATAGCTAAGAAAAACTAACATAAATCAGTCCTTGATTTATCAAAACATTGAAAGACTTAAGAATGTAAGAACATTGGTTTACCAGGATGCTCTAATTCTGTTGTTAGAATTGATCCAGTTGATGAATCAATAATAAATAGTTGATTATTTTTCTTTCCGCCAAAAGCCAAATTGGTAATTGTTCTACCAGATGTGCATGCTTTTATACGGTAGAGAGGTTCAGCGTATTTGTTAAACACCCAAACGCACGCATGACCAGCATCACAAACATAGAGATTACTTTGGTTATCTAAAGCAAGACCATCAGCACCGCTGATACCACCAGCTAAAGATGTAAATATGCCGACTTTTGATGTTGAACCATCTTTTAATAGTGGTAAGCGCCAAATGGCATTACCTCTTGTCATGGCAACAAATAATGCTTTTTCCTCCATATCCATAACCAGACCATTTGGACTCGGTGCATTATTAATAAGGCAATCCAATTGGTCTGACTCGAAGTCATAGCAAAAGACACGTCCTGTAGGATCATGCATTCCAGTTTGACCTTGATCTGTAAAGTAAAGTTTTCCATTTTTCGCAAAAAACAGGTCATTAACGCCTTTAAAGCCTTCACTTTTACGATGGGTTAGAAATGGAGAAATCATTCCAGATTTAGGATCAAGTTTCATTATTCCATTTTTATAATCAGCTATATAAATCATGCCATCGGAATGAATTTTTAGCCCATTTGGCCAGCCATCATACTCTGCGATAAGCAGCCATTCTCCTGATGGTGTGATTTTAAAAATACGACCATAGGGAATGTCAGTTATGTATAAATTTCCTTCAAGATCAAAAGATGGACCTTCTAGAAAAGAAGTAACCTTTTGACCAGGTTTATTTGCTCTCACCCAATCTGAATTTCCATCTTTCCAATATTTTTCAGGAATTTGTGTGAAAACTCTCGTTGAGATTTCCATTGGAGGATTAAATAGGCTCATAACAATACTTCCTTGAACTTAACGTTCTATTGTATAGAACAATGTTCTGTTTATTTATGTTTGATGATTGATTGATCAAAGTCAAGTTTTTTCTCCATCAAATTATTAGATCAAAGTCTAAGCATATTTGTAGATATTATTTATTTGCATTTAAAATAGAATAGTGTTCTACTAGATAGAACTAGACGAAATCTGTTTCTAGGTTTCCACTGTTTTTGCTGGGTAGGTAAAGGTATGAGCAATCAAAAGGACATCGATATTCTGGTGAGTGAGGTAGGCCCTCGCGATGGTTTGCAAAGTATTAAGCAGACTATGCCAACTGATATGAAGAAAATGTGGATTTCAGCTTTATCTGAAGCAGGAGTGCGAGAAATTGAGGTGGGATCATTCGTACCACCAAAATTATTACCGCAGATGGCCGATTGTGCTGACTTGGTTCAGCATGCATTAACTTTAGAAAATGTATTTGTTACTGCGTTAGTACCGAACTTACGTGGTGCAGAGTCAGCATTTAAATCAGGTGTTCAAAAAATCACAATTCCTGTTTCAGTAAGTGAACCTCATTCTTTATCCAATGTAAGAAAAACTCACGAACAGATGTACTCAGAGGTTGCATCAATCGTTGCATTGCGGAATGAGCAATATCCGAATGTTTTGATTGAAGCTGGATTATCGACAGTATTTGGATGCACGATCCAAGGGATTGTGACTGAAAAAGAAAGCTTATTCATGGCCAATAAAATGGCTGCCTTAGGTATTGATGAGGTGGGTTTAGCAGACACTGTTGGATATGCCACACCGTTACAGGTCAAGAGTCTATTTAAACAACTGAAAATTGAATTAGGAAATATTGCAGGTAGTGCACATTTTCATAATACACGCGGACAAGGCTTAGCGAATGTGCTTGCAGCCTATGAGGTAGGAGTGACAACTTTTGATGCCTCTCAGGGCGGAATAGGAGGATGTCCCTACGCTCCTGGTGCATCAGGAAACATTGTGACTGAGGACCTTGTTTTTTTACTCGAAAGTATGGGCCTCCGTACAGGTATTGATATTGAAAAGTTAGTTGCCGCTAGAGAGTGGTTAAAAAAAGCATTACCAAATGAACCGCTATATGGATTCATCCCTGATGCGGGTGTAGGTAAAGCTTTTAAATATGCAAAGGATATGTGAAATGAGTATTGAAAAACCAAATAATCTTCCGCTATCAGGTATTCGTGTACTTGAATTTGTTCATATGGTTATGGGACCAGCATGTGGATTAATGTTGGCTGACCTTGGAGCCGAGGTTATTAAAATTGAACCAATACCTCAGGGCGATAATACACGTCGATTAATGGGATCGGGTGCTGGTTATTGGATGACCTATAATCGAAATAAAAAGAGCCTTTCAGTTGATATTAAAACTGAAAAAGGAATGAATCTTGTCAAAGAGCTGATTGCTACTGCCGATATTGTGATTGAGAATTTTCGTCCAGGTGCAATGAAAAAACTAGGCTTAGATTATGAAGGTGTCAAAGCCATTAAGCCTGACATTATTTATGGTTCTATGAAAGGCTTCTTACCTGGCCCTTATGAACATCGAACTGCACTTGATGAAGTTGTTCAAATGATGACAGGTCTAGCTTATATGACGGGTCCTGTGGGTCGACCTTTAAGGGCTGGTGCTTCTGTTAATGATGTTATGGGTGGAATGTTCTGTGCTTATTCAATTCTTGCAGCCCTATATCAAAGACAATTGACAGGCGAAGGACAATTTGTCGAAACAGGATTATTTGAAAACTCTGCATTTTTAGTAGCGCAGCATATGATGCAGCGAGCTGTAACTGAAAAACCTGTTGCACCAATGCCAAATCGTGTTTCAGCTTGGGCTGTATATGATGTATTTAATACGCAAGGCAATGAGCAAGTATTTATTGGAGTTGTTACCGATTCTCAATGGTTAGCTTTCTGTGAAGCCTTCGATTTGAATAGTCTTAAAAATAACCCAGATTATGCTCTAAATAATCAAAGAGTTAAAGCAAGAGATGTAATTTTGCCAATTATTCGAGATGCATTAAGTGCGCTTGAAAAGTCAAAAGTGATGGAACTATGCGAACAAGCTGGGTTACCGTTCTCACCAATTCAACGTCCAGAAGACTTATTCCATGATAATCACCTAAATCAGTCAGGTGGTATGGGTGAGCTCAAACTAGAAAATGGTAAGCAAGTCAAAGTGCCCTTATTACCTTTTACAATGAATGGTCATCGATTTGGTGTACGTGAGAATGTGCCTCAAGTTGGTGAGAATACTGTAGAAGTGCTTACATCATTAGGCTATGGCGCTGCTGAAGTACAGCTTTTAACTGAAACTGAGATTATTAAATGTAGCTAATGATTGGCTATTTAATTTGTGTATTATGCAAGGACTGCATATATGAATACTTTAAATAAACTCCCAGATAATTGTAATTTGTCTCATCAAGAGGCTTGTGATCGTGCTATTAAGAAAGCGACTTTGCGCTTTATTCCATTGTTGGCTTTAGCATATTTTTTCAATTATCTCGATCGTACTAGTGTGGGTTATGCTGCACTACAAATGACTGACTCCCTTGGATTAACTGCCGCTCAGTTTGGTCTAGGGGCTGGAATCATGTTTATTGGTTATTGCTTATGCGAGATTCCTAGTAATTTGGCAATGTATAAATTTGGGGCTAGAGTTTGGATGGCCCGAATTATGATTACATGGGGAATCGCAGCGGCGGCTACGGCTTTTGTTGTTGGCCCTCATTCTTTTTATATTGTGCGTTTCCTGTTAGGTGTTGCTGAAGCAGGCTTTTTCCCTGGTGTAATTTTCTTTTTGACAATTTGGTTCCCACTACAGTATAGAACGCACATTCTTGCATTGTTTACGATTGCTACACCAATATCATTTTTGGTAGGTGGTCCATTATCTATTTGGCTTTTAGGTTTTCATGGTCATTTAGGGCTTGAGGGTTGGCAATGGATGTTTTTGATTGAAGGTTTACCAGCATGTATTCTTGGGGTAATTACTTATAAAGTGTTAGTAAATAGTCCTAAAGAAGCAAAATGGCTAACAGATGAAGAACGTCATGCATTGATGACATCATTGTCAAATGAAATGAAAACTGGTGCAAGTAAGCATAACTTTAAAGAAGTATTAAAAGATGTAAGAGTTTGGATTTTAGGATCAATTACTTTTAGCTTTACTTTAGGTACTTATGGGATTGGCATTTGGTTGCCTCAAATGCTTAAGGCTCAGGGTGTTGAATTGAGCTTGATTGGTTGGATTGCGGCTATTCCATACTTCTTTTCTACAATTGGATTACTTTTTTGGGCAAAACATGTTGATAAAACAGGTAAACCAATTAAAAACCTTGTTATCGCACTTTTAATGGCTGGTATAGCATTATTGGTCGCTATTAATTTGTCAGGTTTAGTCCCTGCCTTGATTGGTATTACCATTGCACTTGTAGGTACTATTTCTGCAAAAACCATATTTTATACACTACCTGGAAAGTTTTTATCAGGACAAGCCGCAGCAGGCGGCATTGCTTTAATTAACTCAATTGGAGCTTTCGGTGGGTTTGTTGGACCATTCTTAATGGGCTATTTAAAGACTGCCACCAACTCATTCAATAGTGGTTTCATGATTATGTGCAGTATTTTGTTCTTCGCAGTATTCATGACTTTAGTATTAAATTTCTGTATGAAAAAAGAATCAACGTAATTTCAGATTATTTTCAATCTCTTACCTTACCGCCTTTAATCCTCATTCTCAGCTAGAGGCGGCTTTTTTAATATAAAAAGTATTTTTCTATTGATTAATAGGATTGTACTGATTCGTCTAAAAATTGGTCAGGATGACTAAAAAATCAAGGAAAAGTGAATGATGAAAATCACACTCAAACAATCTATGAATGATTTAACAAAAGTATTTTTAAGTGTATTGGTGTTTTCTCCTGTAATGGTACATGCAGGACATATCGATGATGAAGTTAAAGCGCTCAGAGCGGAAATTTTAGAGTTAAAAAAAATCGTGCAACAGAAGGATATTGATTCAGAGAAAAATATAGAAAGAATTTTTTCCCAAACAGATGAATTACCTACCCGTTCTACACAACCACAGAAATTAAATTCTGTACCAGTATTTGTTAATAAATCAGGCGCTCGTGTAAAACTTTATGGATTTATTCGTGGTGATGCATCTTATCAATTTAAAGGTGGAAATGGTATGTTCAACCGAATAAACAAAGTTGAACTAGATGGAACTCATAATAATGAAGATCGCTTTTATAGTACCGTCACAACGAGCAGACTGGGGTTAGATTTTAAGAGTGAACAAGAGGATCAACCCATTTCTGGTAAGTTAGAGTTTGACTTTCGAGGAGGATCAAATAACGATACGGTCAGAATTCGTCATGCCTATTTAAATTATAAAAATCTTTTGATAGGTCAAACAACGTCTACCTTCTTGGATACCGATAACAATCCAGCCATGCTTGATTTTGGATCACCACTCGGTATAGGCACTAAACGTACACCGATGCTTCGTTATTCAGATAACTTAAATGCTCAAACTAAATTATTTCTTGGATTAGAGCAAGGTCAAACTGACAACCGACTACCGTCCTTTATTACAAAATTAAAATATCATTTTTTAGATGATAAGGGTTCTGCTTCGATTAGAGGTACGGCTCAAGAAGTTAGATCACGTGAACTCGATAATGCGACTGAATTCAGTTGGGGCATTGGCGTAGGTACCAATTATAAAATCACTAATGATTTAGAAATAAATGTAGATTATTCACATGTTAAAGGAGATTCCACCCTCCTTCTATACACTAACTCAGCATACAACTCAGAGCAAAATCAAAATGACATTAATTTGAATGAATTTGATGCATTTTCTATAGGTCTTAGTTATCAAATTAATCCTAAACTCCAGAGTACAATTGCTTATGGAGCTATGTTTTCCAATGATAGTAATGAGTTTGCAAAGATAGCAAAGAATAAGGCGGACACTGCCCAGAATAAAGCGTTACAACAAGGATGGATAAATTTTATGTATTCGCCAATAACACCTTTGACATTTGGTATTGAATATATTTATGGTGAAAGAGAGACTTATACGGGTGAGAAAGGTAAAGATAGTCGTTTAAGTACTATGGTGAAGTATAGTTTTTAATCATATAAAATTTAAATAGCATGCTGGTTTTGAAGTAAGGCCAGCATAGCTATACATGATGAATGTACTATTTAATATGAATTACGTATTGTTTTCAAATTTAAAAACTCTTCACTGATAGATTTTGAACAGAAATACTGAATCAATAGTATGTTTTATGATAGGGTTACAAGATCACTATAATAAAAAACTACGCGAAATTGACTGTAAAATTAGATATTTAACTAAATTATTCGAAGTTGCACATAAGGTTAAGTCTAGTCCTGAGCAAGATGAAAAAGCTTATTTTGGCGTATAGGTTGAACTATAAAACGATGATGACGAAAAAATTAAATTTCGTACTGTAGGTAATGAAGAGATTTATGGGGTAAAGATTATATTTCCTTGCCCCCCTATGGCAAAAACCTGTTTAGCAAATCGGTGAATGATGAAGTACACGTTCAAACACCAACAGGTCGAAAAATCTGGTATATCAATTCAATGGAATATATTCAAAGCTATAAAACTCGTACTAAGCTTTTATTATCTACAATCATAAAACTAGTTTTTGATTCATTAATATTTTTATCACCAGCGTTTTATTGACTTTTTAGATTCAAAATTGCTCATTTTTACTCCCAAGATTTTTGCTATTCTTTGCCTTATTAGAAATAATGAATAGGCTTTTTCCATTATATTGTGAACACTATGTAACGTTATATTTAGAATAAAAAACAAACAGTAAAATTTAATATTAATTAGCACAATCACTTTATAGCATGGCTACCTTGAACTCATTTTTATGAGGTTCAAAAGTTGCACAATCTAGCTTTATTTTTATCTTTTTTAGACGTGTATTTAAGCAAAAATTCACGATAAATCCACACTCAAGTACAACAATTCAGTTACAAGCTGTATCACGCTATTCTATTTTTTAACACATGTAAAGTGTATAAATTTTCTTCTCTTTTTAAATCATTGAGTTAAGCAGTATAGGGTGTATTTTTTGACCTAAAAATTTGACATTCGGTTTTTAGGGAATTATTATTCGCCCTTCTTTTATTTTGGTTATTTTTTATACTTTGTAGTTTTTCTACATAGTTTTTTTTAGTTCCATGTCATCATGAATGACGTCATGACTGCCCATCCTCTTTGGATTTACCAACTTGAAAAGAATTTTGACTGCTCTTAGTCGGAATTTTTTTGGGCGTAAATTATCTGTAGCGGAGACAACATGCACAGTAGTTCAACTTCTGGGTCGAGGCTTGGCCTAGACAATTTTTTTACTTCTCTCCCATTGAAAGCACTTGTATTGAGTACTGTTGTGTTTCCGTTTCACAGTATTAATGCGAGCAAAGCCCATCAGTATAACTCGGTGGTCAACAGCAATACCCTGACTGTCGTTGCAGTTGAATCTCCAACGACAGTTTTTAAAGATGGTGAGTTTATTCATGGTTTTGGCTATGATCTTGCCAGAAATTATGCGCAAACTTTAAACGTTAAGTTAAAGTTTAAAACGGTTAAAGATAATGCAACTGCATTAAAATGGATTAATGAAGGACGAGCAAATTTTGCGATGACAACTGCCGATTTTCATAGTGTTGAAAATAAGCAATTAATTTCATTTTCGGCAAGTTGTGGTGCGGACACGACGCTCCAACAAAATGGTTTAAATACTGCATTAAATTGGGTGTTTAAATATGCCGATGATCCATTAACACAAACGGCAAGTAGCTTTGTCTGTCAGAGTAAGCAGAATGGAGCCACACAACAGTTGGCATCGTTTTACAACCGAAATGTGGTTAAACCAGAATCATGGGATATTATCCAGCGTGATTTAGGTAAACGTTTACCGGTATACAAGGCAAGTTTTAAACGAAGTGCCGAGCAATATAATCTTGACTGGCATTTGCTTGCTGCAATTGGCTATCAGGAATCTTATCTCAAGCCAGATTCGGTTTCACCTACAGGCGTACGTGGCTTGATGATGCTGACTAACAACACTGCACAGGCGATGGGTGTCAGTAATCGTAATGACCCCACTCAAAGTATTCAAGGTGGGGCCAAGTATTATGATTTAATGCTTAAACAGTACGAAGATATTCCCTATCCAGATCGGAACTGGTACGCCTTGGTTGCTTATAATATGGGACCAGGTGCTGTTGCACAGATTCAAAAGCGAATTCAGTCTGAAGGTAAAAATCCAAATCAATGGATCAATCTTTACGACCACTTAAACCGCTACCAGAGTCGTAATGGTCGTTATAAGCAAGCTGTGCAGTATGTAACGCGTATCCGAGCTTATCTTGAGCATATCAAGACTTCTCCACGCTGGGTTGATGTTTAAAACCAATCAGGCAATACAGATATAAAAAAAGCTTACTGCACATGCGTAAGCTTTCTTTACGTCAATCTATCGTGAATTAAGCGGTATGCTCGAGTACACGTTTGAATAGATCTTTTTGTTCCTGGCTCGGTTTTGCAGTCTGCAATGCCATCAATTGAGACATGTCGCCTTGCACTTTAATTTTACCTGTCATGAAGGCTTGCATTGCAGCAGCCATATCAAACTCTAAAAATACCTTACGTAAAGTTTCGGCATCCATATTGAGTGTAGTTTTTGCATTTGGAGAAAGCCCCTTGTGAATTTTTCCACCCTCGAGAGAAACTTCTGTGGTGTTGTCTGCATTTGCAACAACAAGATTAATGGCTAGATTTGCAAGTGCTGGTGGTAAGTTAAGATCACCTGCGTCCGCACTTAATTTTTCAACAGTTTCAAACCAATCATCAGTTAAAAATGCAGGCATGGTTATTCCTCAAGTCAATTTATTCAATTATTTGTGCTGATTGTCCAGACAGCATCATGGTTCAAGCGATGACGCTTTTGCCCTTTTATAGCATGATCTTCAAAATTAAAGTTAACGTTTTTTGTACCTGTCATTCATTTTTTGTTTTTTTTTAATATCACTCGTATAAAAAAAGCGCCAACTTATAAATAAGTTAGCGCTTTGACTGATTAGTCAGCAGCAAAGCTTAAGTTTACGATGTCTAGGCGTTTTTTCATTTCTTCGGGATCTTTAAAATCAAGTTCACGCTGGGAATCAAGTATTTCAAAATCGAATAGATCACGATCTGCCAGTTGAGACGGCGAAACATTTTGCAAGGCACCGAATATGCTATGCAAACGCTTTGGATACTGTTTATCCCATTCACGCAGCATCTCATTGAGCATGGCACGTTGCAGATTTTCCTGTGAACCACATAAGTTACAAGGAATGATTGGGAATTTACGTAAATCTGCATACTTGATAATGTCTTTTTCTTCGACATATGCCAAAGGACGAATCAATATATTCTTTTTATCCGAAGATAATAATTTTGGCGGCATTGCCTTTAAACTACCACCATGGAACAAATTCAGGAAGAACGTGGCAATAATATCATCACGATGATGACCCAATGCTACTTTGGTTGCACCAATCTCTTGTGCAAAACCATAAAGCGAGCCACGACGCAAACGAGAACACACCGCACAATAGGTTTTGCCTTCAGGTGTTAAACGCTTGGTAATGGTATAGGTGTCTTTTTCCAGGATATAGTAAGGAATATTATTCTCTTCCATATAACGTGGTAAAACATCTTCTGGAAAACCAGGTTGTTTCTGGTCAAGGTTAACCGCAACAATATCGAAATTGATCGGTGCAATGCGTTTAAACTGCAACAAAATATCGAGCAAGGTGTAGCTGTCCTTACCACCAGAGACGCAGACCATTACCTTGTCTCCGTCTTCAATCATTTTGAAATCACGAATTGCGTGACCCACTTGACGACGAAGCTTTTTCAATAAGCGATAATAGGCTGAGCTTGTAGGAAGCTCTGGCTTAAAATTAAATCCCTGTTCGGACTCAACTGGCGAGTACATAGATAAACCTGACCCATAAATAAAAATACCGCACGATTTTATATGATTCACACGTGAATCGCACCTAAAGATTATGCAATTCTTATGATTGTCATATTTATGTATCATACTTTTTTGTTAATGCTATTTCTTGGGCATCAACGTCTATTTTTTATCCAAAGTGCTTATATTTTGGACTTTTCCACAGTTTTCCACAAAACCTGTGGATAAATTTGTGGATTTCTATAGGCTTGACAAAGTGTTTTAACGTTAAATTAAGGGTTTTGTTTAAATTGATCATTTTTTGATCAATTATTTTTATAAATCAAAATCAACAACTTAAATATGTCAAGCTCGCTTTTTTAAAAATAATTTTAATTTTTTTTTGATTAAGTTCCAGACAAAACTGCTTGATTTTTTCTGTCAAACAAGTTTTAAATTTTTTAGGCATAAAACTCCCCTTTTAACGTTTTTTTGCTAAACTGCTGAACAAGATGTCACCCCCTTACCAGCGAATAACATAAAATGAAAAAACGCAAACACCTTTCTTTACATTTTATTTTGGCTTCAACACTGTCCTGTACCGCCATGAGCCATGTTTTTGCTGGGCAAATTTTTGTCTATAAAGATAAATCTGGGGGAACTTTACTGACCAATCGTAAAAGTAGTGACCCATCAATGACCAAGGTCAAAGCGACTTATTATCCAGATAGCAACATCCACAGTTATAATAACTGGGGTGCTTCCGAAGCATCGGTTTTGCCAAGCTATAGCAAAAATCGTAATGCGTTTGACCAGATTATTCATCAAGCTTCACAGCGGCATGGCATTTCAGAAGGTCTGATTAAGGCAGTCATGCATACCGAATCTGGCTTTAATGTTTATGCGCGCTCGCCTGTAGGTGCACAAGGCCTCATGCAGCTTATGCCTGCCACAGCCAGACGTTTTAATGTCTCAAATGCCTATGATCCACAGGAAAATATTTTTGGAGGCGCACAATACTTAAGCTGGTTACTCAAACGTTTTAATGGTAATACGCAGCTTGCCTTAGCCGCCTATAACGCAGGCGAAGGCAATGTCGATAAATATGGTGGTATCCCGCCTTTTCGGGAAACACAGGATTATGTACGCCGAGTCACCAGTCGCTATCAAAATCTTTACGCCAGTGGTAACACTGTAAGTGAAAATCTAGCTACACCACAGGTCATTGCTCAATCTGCCAATTATGCTCCAGCGAATAATCATGTACCCGAGACTACCAAGTATTCCTCACAACGGCAAATTATCAGTTTAAGTGAAGGAACTTATACCGATGCACCAAATACCTATGTCACACGTAATGCAACAGCATCTGCCAGAATTCATATTTCAAATTAATACCGATTAAAAACCCCTACATGATTTAACTTAAAAAAAGCTTAAATCAATTAATTTGTCTTGAATTTTGGCAAGAATCCCCCCATATTTAACGCAATGATTTAACATTTCATAAATCAGATCAGATTTTATTTATAAGAGGATTTTCTCAATGATGCGGATTGGTTTGTTTTTGCTAACCAACCTCGCGGTACTGGTTGTGGCTGGCATTATCTTGTCACTGTTCGGTGTCGGTAGTTACCATGGCGCGGGTGGCTTAAATCTAGGCAACCTTTTGGTTATCTGTTTCGTGTTTGGTATGGTTGGCTCGCTGATCTCCCTTTTGATGTCCAAATGGATGGCTAAAAAAACCACCGGTACAGAAATTATTGATCCGAATGCACCCCGTAACCAGGCTGAAGCTTGGCTATTACAAACTGTTGCAGAACTTTCACAACGTGCTGGCATCCAAATGCCAGAAGTTGGAATTTTCCCATCCTATCAATCTAATGCCTTTGCAACAGGCTGGAACAAAAACGATGCCCTCGTTTCGGTTTCAACAGGATTAATGGAACGCATGAATAAAGATGAATTGCGTGCTGTATTGGCGCATGAAATTGGTCACGTTGCCAATGGTGACATGGTGACACTTGCGCTGATTCAAGGTGTCGTCAACGCGTTTGTGATGTTCTTTGCCCGTGTAGTCGGTGATTTTATTGATCGAAACGTGTTTGGTCGCCAAGATGGTGAAGCACCTGGCATGGGTTACTTCGCGATTACGATTGTCCTTGATATTGTATTTGGTATTCTTGCCTCAGCGATTGTGATGTGGTTCTCCCGCCATCGTGAATATCGTGCCGATGAAGCTGGTGCTCGTTTAGCAGGTAAACAAGCGATGATTTCTGCCCTATTACGCTTACAGGCAGAGTCAGAAATGCCAGATCAAATGCCAAAAGAAATGAAAGCCTTTGCAATTGCGGAAGGTAAAGAACAAGGTTTTAGTCTTGCTGCCTTATTCCAAACCCACCCAAGTATCGAGCAACGTGTTGCTGCGCTACAGCAATTAAATTGTCCATAATTTCCGCTTCAAAAAAGCCTCCAGATGGAGGCTTTTTTTATTGGCCTTGATACCAGTTCCAGAGATAGCTGGTCCCGAGCCAAATAGCAGCAATAAAGAAAATCATAAAGATCAGACCAATGAGATCAGGTAAATGTAGCCACAACCAGCTCACCACAGGATTTCGCCAGAATGCGGAATATTGCTGTTTTTGCTCCAACTTTTCATGTAAGTATGGATGAACCACATGGTCATCGTTCTGAATTTGATACTCTTCACGAATATGCTGATGCACAATGTCGAGTGCCTTACGGCTAGGGCGTATAAAAATATCAAAAATGGTTCCAGCAACAGGAATAATGCCCACAACCGCATCAATTGCAGCAAGCCGAATTACAGGGTTGAGTTTATGTTGTGGTACGCCAATTTGCTTGGCCTGATATATTGCATAAAACGTCAGTACAAACCCTGCGATATCTCCTGCAAACGGAATAGTGCTTAATGCTGCATCTGCACCCACGCCTTGCCGTGTAAAAGGAATGCGAACTAAACTATCCATCATGTTGGCAAACTTGGCCAAATCACGTTCGAGTCGAATGACTTCTTGTCGTGATTTTTTCTGGTCTTGAGTCATGATTATTTTACTCGTCTCAAGTGAATAAATAACGGGAAAATCCAAAAATCAGGTTTAGATCTGCCCCAATAATTGTGCTGCAATAAATAGATAAATCACCACGCCTGTCGCATCACAAATTGAAGTGACCAATGGCGCTGAAGCACTCGCAGGGTCCAATTTTAAACGATTGAGAATAAAAGGTAAGCTCATTCCAATTACGCTTCCGATCATGACAATTCCGATCATACTTAAAATAAGGACCAATGCGACCATAGCATCACCACGAATATAACCCAGTATTGCCACGGCGATGGCCATCGTGATACCTAATGCCAAGGCCACCAGACATTCACGACCAAGCAGTCGGAACCAGTCTTTTAAAACCACATCACCCGTGGCAAGCGCACGAACCATCAATGTGGCAGATTGTGATCCTGCATTTCCCCCACTCCCCACCAAAAGTGGTAAGAAAAATACCAATACAATATTTGACTCAATAATCGATTCAAAATGCGCTATTCCCAGACCTGAAAGTAAACTTCCAAATACCAAAATGACCAGCCAGAACACTCTTTTTTTATAAAGCTGCAACAATGGAATTTTTTTGATATTCATATCTGGTGTAGATGCCTCCACACCCGCAGCTTTTAGAAAATCCTCATTTGCCTCAGCACTCACCACATCCATAGCATCATCATAGGTCACGATCCCGACTAGCACACCTTGGGCATCTATAATTGGAAGTGCCAACAAATCATAACGTGCAATCTTTTTCGCAATCTCATCCTGATCATCATCAACTTGAGCATAAATGATGTCTCGAGTCATCAAGTCGCCAACTTTATGATCTAAAGGCGCCAAGATCAACTCATGCAATGATATCTCACCCATTAAACGACGCTGAGTATCTACAATATAAGACTCATAAATGGTTTCGGCATCTGGTGCTTCACGGCGCAAGGTTTCAATTGCCTCAGTAATTGTCATCTCTGCGCCCAAAGTGGCATATTCTGAGGTCATGATTGCCCCAGCTGTGCCCTCTTCATAATGAGATAGCCGTCGTAAATCTTCACGTTTAGCTTGTGCCAGTGCAGGAAGAAGAGCCGATTGCTGTGCAGGATCTAAAGATTTAAATAGATCCGCTCGCTTATCTGCTGGCATTTCAGAGATAATATCTGCCAAATCGGAGCGTGCTAAATGTTGTGCGAGTTCGGCTTGTCGAACTGAGCTCATGGCCGTATACACTTTGGCACGTTTGGGCAAATGCAATAATAACTGACTTGCATAGGCCACAGGAATTTGTTCTAAAGCTTCGGCAATATCAATCGACTGCATTTCTTTTAGTATCGCCAAAGCAGACTGGATATCTACTGCATCCATGGCTTCAATCAATAAAACATCGATTGGAGGTGTAGGCATTGATCTCTCTCCAAACTGAATTTTAAGCAAAAATCTACATACCTTTTAATAAATTTAATTCAGGTATAACTATATTGGAGAAAGTGTATCACGCTACCAAAAATTCTTTTGATTACAATACGTAAAGACCATACTTAAAAAAGATGCCGACTTTTTATAGATAGTTAAATCGACACCGATCTGCCCAAAATAAAATCAATCGATTTAAATGGGCTTTGGTTTATGTTTAAACACCGAACGGATCAGCACATACATGAACGGGATAAAGATAAGAACCAGAATGGTGCCAAATAAAACACCACCAAATACACTATAACCGATTGCCTGACGGCTTAATGCACCTGCACCAGATGAAAACATCAGAGGTACGACACCAGCACCAAACGCAATTGAGGTCATTAAAATGGGTCTTAAACGTAACCCAGCCGCTTTAAGTGCAGCATGAAGTACTGTTTCACCATTTTCTTGTAGATTTGCTGCATATTCCACCATCAGAATTGCATTTTTACAGGACAGCCCGATGGTGGTTAATAATGCAATCTGAAAGTAAATATCATTTGCAAAATTAAACCACTCACTAAACAAAATTGTTCCTCCAATTCCCAACGGAATTGCTGCCATCACGACAGTTGGAATTGACCAGCTTTCGTATAGTGCCGCTAAACATAAAAAAATGAAGGCAATCGAGATGACATAGAGCCAAATTGCCTGATGACTTGATTCTCGCTCTTGAAACGACATGCCACTCCATGCCAATCCTGCATCAGGCATAGCATCGACCAGATTGCTAAGTTTTTGCATGGCCTGCCCTGTACTAAAGCCATTGGCCGCATCTGCTTCCATCTCTAAAGCTGGGTATCCCATAAACCGCTCTAATAGCGGCGGTGCACCTTGCCATTCCACACGACTAAACTGTGAAAACGGCGTCATCTGACCTTGAGCATTTTTGATATACCAATATGCAAGATCTTCAGGCTTAGTGCGATACTGCATATCACCTTGTAGGTAGACACGCTTGATTCGACCACGATCAATAAAGTCGTTGATATAACTACCACTCCATGCAGTAGAGAGCGTTTGATTGATCTGCGCAATGTTCAGTCCCAGTGCCATTGCCATTTTATGATCGATCTGAATATTTAAAACAGATTGGTCATCATTACTGCGCTTATCAATATTTTTAAGTTCATCAAACTTTTGCTCTTGGTTTTGCAAAGCATGAAAAGATTGAAGTAGGCTCTCTCGCCCTAATCCTTTGACATCCTGTAACCAGAACGAAATTTTGTCGGAGTTACCCAGCCCACGAATCACCGACGGCATTAATACAAAAATTCTGGCCTGATTATTTTGAGCAAAATATTGCATTGCTCTAGTACGAATTTGCTGTGCGCTATTTGCAGCACCTGTACGCTCATCCCAGTGTTTAAGCGATACATAAGCCTGTCCAAGATTTTGTCCAGTACCAGAGTTGTTACGTCCATGAATGACCATGATGCCGTTTAGATTGGTTTTTTCATGTGACATAAAATAGTCTGAAATCTGTTTACCCACGTCTTCAGTTTTGGATAAAGGCGTACCCTCTGGCAAAGTGAACTGTACACTTAATGCACCTTGATCTTCCTGAGGTAAAAAGCTGGTGGGCAAACTTCGATAAATCCAGATAAATGCAGCAATCAATACCACGAAAATAATCAAGCTAATGGTTTTAAATTGAACACTTCGATGAGTCAGTCTGAGATAGTAATCTCTCAGTTGATCTAATTTACGATTAAACCCATCTGCCCATTTAAAGGATTTATTTTGTGGCTTTAACAGAATCGCACACAATGCTGGGGTTAGAATCAATGCAACCATAAGCGACAGCACCATCGCAGCCACTAGCGTAATCGAAAACTGTCGATAAATAATTCCCGTTGCGCCACTAAAAAATGACATCGGAATAAACACGGCTGTTAACACCAGCGTAATGCCAACCAGTGCACCACTGATCTCCTGCATAGATAAAATACTGGCCTGCCTGGCATCAAGCTGCTGTTCATGCATCAGACGCTCGACATTTTCGACCACGACAATCGCATCATCGACTAATAAACCAATCGCCAATACCATAGCAAATAAGGTTAAAGTATTGATACTCATCCCTAATATAGACAAAACTGCAAAGGTTCCTAAAATCACGACAGGAACAGTGATGGTCGGGATCAGCGTGGCACGCCAGTTTTGCAAAAAGATAAACATCACCAGTACAACCAATATAATGGCTTCTAGTAAGGTACTGATGACTTGTTTAATCGATTCTTTCACAAAGAGTGTGTCGTCACGTGGATAGATAATGAAATAACCTTCAGGCAGGTTTTTCTCTAAACGGGAAATTTCCTGATAAACCAAATCTGCAGTCTTGACAAGATTTGCACCAGCAGCCAACGATACGGATAAGCCTGATCCAGGATAACCATTGATTCGGTTAAACACCTGATAATTCTGCGCGCCAATCTCCACACGCGCGACATCTTTTAAATAAACAAAACTGCCATTTGCATTGGCTTTTACTATGATATTTTCAAACTGCTCTGGTGTTTTTAAAAGCGAACCTGAAGTGACTTTAGCATTTAAATATTGATCCTTCGGTGCAGGCAAAGCGCCAATTGCTCCTGCTGCAACCTGCGTATTCTGATTTTCAAGTGCAGAACGAATATCGCTCACCATAAGCTGATAATGTTGCAGCTTGACTGGATCTAACCAGATTCGCATAGCATAAGGTGAGCCAAAAACATTGATCTCACCTACCCCTTCTATGCGGCTAAGATTTAATTCAAAGTTATTGGAAAGATAGTCTGAAATATCAATATTCGTAGATTTACCAGAACGGTCTGCGAGCCCTACTACCAGAAATGAGTCGCTTAACGACTTACGAACAATCACACCTTGTCGTTGTACATCATCTGGCAAGCGGTTTAATGCACCATTAATCGCATTTTGAACCTGAACCTGTGCTTGATCAGGATTGGTACCCTGCTGAAAATATAGACTGATCTGGCTGCTACCATTCGCATCACTGCTTGAACTAAAGTAAAGCAGATGGTCAATGCCTTTAATTTGTTGTTCTAGCACCTGAGTCACACTATCTTCAACTGCCTGTGCATCTGCACCACTATAACTGGTTGAAACGACGATACGAGGCGGTGCAATATCTGGATAGCGTTCTACAGGTAAATTCAAAAGCGAGAAAATACCCAATGCCATAACAATTATGGCTAAAACAATTGCAAAAATAGGTCGATCAATAAAAAATTTGGATAACATGGTCCATTCATATCCAAGCTCAAAGAGCAGGTAAGAAAATCACATACGGCTGCATGTATATAATATTAATTTGATCATCAATGACCTACGTTATAAACACAAGCACAATTTACATAATAGGGGAGAATTCCAACAATACGGATAAATCATGAAGATATGGTATTAAATCAGATATTTCAGTATCAAGCTTCAAGGATAAACTCACCTAATCAACATGACCATCTTAATCATTTCTTAATGACATATTTGTAAGCTTGTAGGCACTCATTGTTCTGCGAAATTGTAATGAACCAATCTTCTCCATACAAAGGTAAACAAGGCTTAAAACGTATTATCAATGCCACAGGTTATTCTATTTCAGGATTTAAAATCGCATTTAAGCAAGAAGCAGCCTTTCGCCAAATTATTTTTCTAAACTTGATCTTATTGCCGATCAATTTGAGTTTATCACTTCGTCCATCTGAACATGCAATCTTGTTTGCTGTGGGTCTGATTGCTGTCATTGTAGAGCTGTTTAACTCTGCAATTGAGGCAGCGATTGATCGGATATCTCTGGATCGACATGAACTGTCTAAAAATGCAAAAGACATGGGAAGTGCTGCACAATGTGTTGCGCTGATTATGATTGCGTTGACGTGGACTATTATTTTATTTTGGGCATAAAAAAACCATGCTTATCCAGGAATAAACATGGTGAAAACTAGAAACTACAGCCTTTGTTCCTGAATTAAGAATAAGTATTGAAACTTAAAATTAAATTAATACACGGCTAAAAATTGGTTTTTTTAAAAAATTAATCATTAAATTGTTTTTTAGTGGATTCTTCATTTCAAAGCCAAAATCATTATAAAAAAAGACCGTGAGCAGGCTCACGGTCTTTTTAAATATTCGATCCCGATCCTATATGAAATCGGGACGATATAGTCGGTATTACATCATACCGCCCATACCACCCATGCCGCCCATATCAGGCATAGCTGGTTTATCTTCTGGAATATCAGTGATCATCGCCTCAGTGGTCAACATCAAGCCTGCAACAGATGCAGCATGCTCAAGTGCAGAACGCGTTACTTTCGCTGGATCAAGGATACCCATTTCAAGCATATCGCCATACACACCTGTTGCAGCGTTGTAACCATAGTTACCTTCACCTGCTTTCACTGCATTGATGACAACAGATGGCTCATCGCCTGCATTCGATACGATTTGACGAAGTGGTGCTTCAATCGCACGGCGTAAAATGTTGATACCAACAGTTTGGTCATCATTTGCGCCAGTTAAGCCGTCAAGTGAGTTGACTGCACGAACCAGTGCAACACCACCACCTGCAACTACACCCTCTTCAACCGCAGCACGTGTCGCATGAAGCGCATCGTCTACACGGTCTTTCTTCTCTTTCATTTCAACTTCAGTCGCAGCACCGATTTTGATCACTGCAACACCGCCAGCAAGTTTTGCTACGCGTTCTTGAAGTTTTTCTTTGTCGTATTCAGAAGTTGATTCTTCAATTTGCGCACGAATCTGCTGAACACGTTCTGCAATCGCATTGGCATCACCAGCACCATCAACAATCACTGTGTTTTCTTTCGATACCGTGATTTTATGCGCAGTACCCAAATCTTGCAGTGATGCTTGCTCAAGTGACATGCCCACTTCTTCAGAAATTACAGTAGCACCAGTCAAGATCGCGATGTCTTGTAGCATTGCTTTACGACGGTCACCAAAGCCAGGTGCTTTTACCGCACATACTTTGATAATACCGCGCATGTTGTTGACAACAAGTGTTGCAAGCGCTTCGCCTTCAACATCTTCAGCAATAATCAAAAGTGGTTTACCCGTTTTTGCAACTGCTTCTAAAGTCGTGATTAGTTCACGAATGTTGCTGATTTTTTTATCAACAAGAAGAATGAACGGGTTTTCAAGCTCAGCAGTTAGCGTATCTTGCTTGTTTGCAAAGTATGGCGAGATATAACCGCGGTCAAACTGCATACCTTCTACAACATCAAGTGCGTCTTCAAAGCCTGAACCTTCTTCAACAGTGATCACGCCTTCTTTGCCCACTTTTTCCATCGCTTGAGCAATCAATTTACCTACAGTCTCGTCAGAGTTTGCAGAAATCGAACCCACTTGCTCAATTGCTTTGAAATCGTCAGCAGGTTTAGCTGTTGCGCGAATGTTTTCAACCACAGCTCTTACTGCAATGTCGATTCCGCGTTTAAGATCCATCGGGTTCATACCAGCAGTCACTGATTTGATCCCTTCGTTCAAGATCGCTTGAGCAAGTACAGTTGCAGTTGTTGTACCATCACCCGCGATGTCGTTGGTTTTGCTTGATACTTCACGTACCAATTGCGCACCCATGTTCTCAAATTTATCTTTAAGCGTGATTTCTTTCGCAACCGTTACACCATCTTTTGTAATGTGCGGTGCACCAAAAGAACGGTCGATGACCACGTTACGGCCTTTAGGGCCCAGTGTTACTTTCACTGCATCTGCAAGAACGTTTACACCTGCGATCATTTTTGAACGCGCTGAATCACCAAATTTTACGTCTTTAGCTGACATTCTATACTCCAAATTTTTCTATCAATGCTTGATCTGATTTATCAATGAGTTAAGTGAAATTTAGCCTTCAAGAACAGCTAAAATGTCAGATTCTTTCATGATGAGGAATTCTTCACCGTTTACTTTTACAGTTGTACCTGCATAAGTACCAAATAACACTTTGTCACCTGCTTTAACATCAAGTGCACGTACGCCATTCTCAGTGATTTGACCATTACCTACTGCAATCACTTCACCTTGGGCAGGTTTTTCAGCAGCAGAACCTGGCAATAAGATACCGCCAGCCGTTTTTGTTTCTTCTTCAACACGACGAATTACTACACGGTCATGTAATGGACGAATGTTGCTCATAAATAACTCCATCAGACTAAGTCTATATTTAATGAATGATGCTTGCCGTCATTATTCCTTTAGCAACCATCAAAATGAATTTGATGACACTGTTTTGGGGATGGAAAAAAACGCTTCAAGGGGTACCATGAAAAAAAATGATCTTTTTTGTATTTTTTTTAATCAATCATCAATAATTTTCTATTTTTCATACAAATCTGTCTTTAAAACAAAAGCTTTTGAAGCTGGGTCAAACCAATAATGCTCAACACGCCCATCGTTCAGTATGACATTAAAACTATTTGGCAGGTTCTTGTATAAACGATAAGACGTTGCTGTTCCTGCGTGAATATCATACACAGACTCATCTACCCTTAACTGATAAATTTGCGTCAGATCATATACGGCTGTTTTATGAAGATGCCCATGTAATACCCCGAATAGACCACTCTTACTCCAATTGTCGAGTGCCATTCTTCCCAGCACAGGGCAGTCCTTGATTCCATGCGGTTGATCGGGTGGCGTATAAAAGGGTTGATGTAATACCACCAGTTTCAGTTTATGCGATGGTGCCTGTTTCAAGATTTCATTGGTCTTTTGAATTTGCTCTAGTGAAATGTAGCCCCGTGTATGATAGCGTCTTCGAATACTATTCACGCCCACAATAAAAAAATGCTCTGTTTCAAGCGTTGGTTCAAGCTCACCAAAGAAAAACTGATAACGCACAAACGGCGAAAAAAAACGGTTCCACAGATGATACAGCGGAATATCATGATTTCCTGGTACCACCAGATATGGAACATTTAATGACTCTAGAAACTGCTTACAGTTATAAAACTGAATGAATCGGGCGCGCTGTGTCAGATCACCACTCACCACAATCACTTCAGGACGATGCTGACGACAAAAATCTTCAATCGCAGTTAAGCACTCTGGTTTTTCTGTACCAAAATGCAAATCAGATAGATGCAGCAACATGAGCAGGTACCATAATATTTAAAGCATTTTTTTTGACTGCAAAAGTGAGCGGCGTTTGCAACTCCTCAATTTCTCCATCAATGGCAACAGTCAATTTTTTTCTTTTACAATCAACAACCACTTGATCCGCACTAAAACTATAAACATCTTTGGCTTTCTCAAGCCTCCCTTTAATCAATTCAAATAACATTTTAAATAAACTTAACTTATCACTTTTTGCGACCACCACACCAGCAACTCGCCCCTGAGCAGCACATTCAGCAATATGTAAATTTAATTCTTTTAACTGTAATTGATTATTACCAAAAAAAATCAGAGGTGTTTTTACTGGATAAACATGATCATCTACAGAAATCGATAATTTCAACTCTTTATGATCACGAATCAGCACATCTAATCCTGAAGTATAGGCATTCAAAGGAAAACGCCCGAAACGTTTATTATAGTATTCACGTTTTTGAATAAATAAAGGATACAAACCCAAACTGGCATTATTTAAATAGATTCGATCATTTATAGTGGCAACATGTACAGAACGAATTGTCCCATCAGCAATAACCTCCGCAGCCGCTAACAAATCCAAAGGAATATTCAGAACACGTGCTACATAATTAAATGTGCCCAAGGGTAAAATTCCCATAGGAATAGGTGTATCAACTAATCGGGATGCGACTGCATTGAGTGTACCATCCCCTCCCGCTGCGACAATAACACCTTTATATTCACTTGTGTTCAGATTTAGATGCCTTAAAAGCACTTGCTCCATCAACTCATCAAAAGTAATTTTTTCATTTAATTCAAAAACTTGTATCTCAAAATCATAACGTGTAAACAGCGTCATAATTTGTTCATACACGCCTTCTTTATCGCTTGCATGAAACCCTGATTTTCCGTTATAAATGATAGATAATGGTTTGAGCATAGTCGTGCTTTTTGATTAAATTAATCGGTTATGTCTTATTTTTGAATAATAAACACCCAATTAAAAGGTCTTTTATGTAATTTTTAAATGACTACCATTTATTTTATCAATAATAATCATCAAGAATTTTAGCCATATAAAAATTTGATATACAAATTCATTTTTTAAATAAATAGTCTTTATTTATTTAAAAAATGCAAATATAAACAACGGAAATATGTATCTAAGAACCTGATTTGAATAGATTTATACAAAGTCAAGCCCCCTCTAGGCTGTATAGTCTTTAGTCTTATTTTTTTTACCAATTTATGCTTTAATAGCGCCACTTTTTTGACTTTATCTCTTTTGTTGTACCCCAACAAAGGGATTTGTACATTGTACATCTTTTAAAATAGGCCTCACCATGACCCAAGTGAACGCACCTGAATTCGTTCGTCATCCTAAGCTTATTGCATGGGTTGAAGAAATTGCAAAATTGACCAAACCTGCAAAAATCGAGTGGTGTGACGGCAGCGACGAAGAATATCAACGTCTGATCGACTTGATGATCGCAAACGGCACAATGCAAGCCCTCAACCAAGAAAAACACCCAGGTTCTTATCTTGCAAATTCTGACCCTTCTGACGTTGCACGTGTTGAAGACCGTACATTTATCTGTTCTGAAAAACAAGAAGATGCTGGTGCAACCAACAACTGGGAAGCTCCAGAAGTCATGCGTGCCAAGTTAAACGGTTTGTTTGATGGCTGTATGCAAGGTCGTACCATGTATGTGGTTCCATTCTCTATGGGTCCTTTGGGCAGTCACATCGCTCAAATTGGTATCGAATTGACTGACTCTCCATATGTGGCTGTGAGCATGCGTAAAATGGCACGTATGGGCAAAGCGGTTTATGATGTGTTAGGCACTGATGGTGAATTTGTACCATGTGTACATACTGTTGCTGCACCTCTTGCAGAAGGTCAAAAAGATGTTGCATGGCCATGCAACCCAGAAAAATATATCGTTCATTATCCTGAGACTCGTGAAATCTGGTCTTACGGTTCTGGTTACGGCGGTAACGCATTACTTGGTAAAAAATGCTTGGCATTACGTATCGCATCTGCAATGGGTCGCGAGCAAGGCTGGTTAGCTGAACACATGCTGATTCTGGGCGTAACCAATCCAAAAGGTGAAAAACACTACATCGCTGCAGCATTCCCATCAGCTTGTGGTAAAACCAATTTTGCCATGCTCATTCCACCAGCAGGTTACGAAGGTTGGAAAATCGAAACTGTAGGTGACGATATCGCATGGATTAAACCTGGCGAAGATGGTCGCTTATATGCAATTAATCCAGAAGCTGGTTTCTTCGGTGTTGCGCCTGGTACAAATACCAAAACCAACCCGAACTGCATGGCAACGCTTCACAAAGATGTGATTTATACCAACGTTGCTGTGACTGAAGATGGTCAAGTATGGTGGGAAGGTCTTTCTAAAGAAGTTCCAGCTAACTTAACGAACTGGAAAGGTCAGCCACACGTTGCGGGTGAAAAAGCTGCACATCCAAATGCACGTTTCACTGTAGCGGCAGGTCAATGCCCATCTATCGATGCAGACTGGGAAAATCCAGCAGGCGTTCCAATTTCTGCTTTCATCTTTGGTGGTCGTCGTGCAGATACCGTTCCTTTGGTTTCTGAAGCATTTGACTGGGTAGATGGCGTTTACAAAGCAGCGACTATGGGTTCTGAAACTACTGCCGCAGCTGTTGGTCAACAAGGTATTGTACGCCGTGACCCATTTGCAATGTTACCTTTCGCGGGTTACAACATGGCAGATTACTTTGACCACTGGTTACAATTGGGTCAACAAGTAGGCGAGAAAGCTGAAGCTGCGGGTAACAAATTACCAAAAATCTTCAATGTAAACTGGTTCCGTCGTGATGCTGAAGGCAACTTTGTTTGGCCTGGTTTTGGTCAAAACATGCGTGTGCTTGAGTGGATGATTGATCGTGTTGAAGGTCGTGCCAATGCCGTAGAAACACCTATTGGTTATGTCCCAACTTACGAAGATCTTAACTGGACAGGCACAGATTTTTCTAAAGAAGAATTTGATCTGATCACCTCTCAAAGCAAAGATCAATGGATCACAGAAATTGAAAGCCATACCGAACTTTTCAACAAGTTAGGTGAGCGTCTTCCAAAAGCGTTGAAAGAGCGTCAAGATCAGCTTTTACAAGCTGTTCAAAAAATCTAATTTAATTTGAATAAAATAAAGAGGCCATGTATGGCCTCTTTATTTTTTAGATTCTTTTTAAAAACATACTTATTTTCAAAAAATATAACTTTTAATATCTTTTATAACCAAGAGAAATAAACAGTGAAAAAGCTTATTCTTTCTATATTTTCAACCATTATCTTTTCTAATCTAGCATTTGCCACCGAAGCAGATCAGAGCACGATATCCACTGAAAAAACCACACCACATTTTGGAGTATGTTTAGTTAACGATATTCCCTCTCAACAGTACGTGGTTATCAAGCATGTTAAAGTTGCAAAAGGCAACTATGGCAGTGTTCAAGATCTTTATCCTAAACTTGGCAAAGTAGCGCAACAGCTAAATGCAGATGCAATTGTAAATTATAACGCCAGCCAACGTTTTGGTTTCTGGCCTTGGCGAATTGTGCGTCCAGTAGCGACTGGCACCGCGGTAAAATGGACATCTACACAGGTTAATTGTACAAGCTTGGGTGGTGTAGAAATCTAAAAATCTCTCATATTCAAGCGGCTTAAGCTTTCTAAATCAAGCCGTTTGAATGTACAAATTATTCTAATTTATGCAATCTTACCTTGTTCGCCAACGACGAGACTGATCAAATAGTCTTGTAACACCAAAATCTCATTCTGATTAAATCTAAAACCCAACTTGGTGCGACGCCATAACACATCATCTGCTGACTCGACCCATTCTACTTTGACGAGATAATCTACTTCAAGCTGATATAGCCCATGTCCAAAGTAGATCCCAAAATCTTCTTCCGAATAAACACCCTGTAATAATTTCCAGACACGGGTTCCGTAACTCGTCGCCCAGCGCTTTGCAAGTTCAGAAGCAATCCCCTTTATACGTAGCTGAATCGCATTCACCAATTTATCTTGCCCCTTAAAGTATTCTCCTCCAGGTAAAGGCTCGTATTCTGTCCATGAGGGGGTCATATCTGGAAAAAATAACTTCAACTGTTCAAGTGCAGAACCAGCTAGTTTGCGATATGTTGTTAATTTTCCACCAAATACCGAAAGTAATGGAGCAACCTCTGAAACCATAGTGAGCGCCAATGTATAATCACGCGTTATAGCAGACGGCTGATCAGATTCATCATCACATAAAGGCCTGACTCCAGAATAAGTCTGTATAATATCTGCACGAGTCAGAACTGTTTTAAAGTGCCGATTCACTACATCCAAGAGATAACTTATTTCCTGTTGCGTGATATTCACCAGATTCAAATCATCTAAATAAACCTGATCTGTCGTGCCAATCAAACTAAAGTCATTCAGATAGGGAATGACAAATACAATTCGTCCATCTTCATTTTGCAATATATAGGCATGGTTATCCTCATAAAGTTTCGCCACAATAAGATGACTACCTTGAATATGCCGAATTTTATAAGGTGAATGCTGTTTAAGTTGAGACTTGAGAAAAGATTCTACCCAAGGACCAGTTGCATTAATGAGCACTTTGGCACGAATTTGATAAGGTACTTGCCGATGCTGTAAGGTAATCAACCAAACATCATCTACTATTTCTGCAGACAAACACTCGGTATGCGTTACAAGTTCTGCACCTTTTTCTCTCGCTTGAATCGCATTGATAATAACCAAACGCGCATCATCTACCGTACAGTCGGCATATTCAAAGCCTTTAGAAATTTCAGATTTTAGCGGACTTGCCGAATCGAAAGTGATCTTTTTAGAAGCCGTTAATTTCTTTCGTTTACCTAAATGATCATAAAGGAATAGTCCAGAACGGATCAGCCATTCAGAACGTAAATGTGCTTGATAAGGCAAAATAAAACGCAGGGGGCGCACAAGGTGAGGTGCTTTTGCCATCAAAACTTCACGCTCTGCTAAAGCCTCTCGTACCAAACGAAATTCATAATGCTCCAGATATCGCAATCCACCATGAATTAATTTACTGCTGGCAGAAGATGTGTGGCTAGCAAAATCATCTTTTTCACACAAAAAAACCGATAGGCCCCTTCCAGCAGCATCATTGGCAATACCAATACCATTAATGCCACCACCGACGACCACAATATCGTATAGTGGGAGTGAAGCAGAAGTTGTCATCACCATCCCCCTTTTTTATGATTATTATGTTCTCAAACTAGCAAACTTTTTTATAAAATTAAATATGAAAGTGATCTATTTCAAGAATCCATTTAAAATTACATAATTGTTATATTGTTCAGTTTTAAATCAGACCAATAATAAATCATCAACGATGATTTACCAAAATTATGCGATACTAAGACAATAAGAGAAGGATATTTTCATGAAAAAACATAATTTGGTTTTTGTATTGATCACAGCTATTGGTCTAAGTGCATGTCAAACCACCCCAAGACAATACAATGGTAATACGGGTTATCAGGTTGAAAATCAAAGCGCAAATTCAGCTACGATTTCTTATACACTTGCCGCGCGTGTAAATCAGGATATCGATGAGAAAAAATTACAACGCGCTTGTCAGAATGTTTTAGGTGCAGGTAAGACTTATACTTTATCAGTTTTAAGTATTAACGAAATTCCAAATCCATCTTTTGATAGCCATTCAGATCGAGGCATCACATTAAGAAATTCCCGTATGTCGATTGGTTTGTCCGATTCACCCAGTCTAAACAATAGTGAGGGTTATGCAACTCGCGATGCTTTAAATACCAAACCAAGCACACTTAAAGTTGTTCGTTATACCTGTTCTTAATTGATGAAATCGCAAGGCATTGTAATGCTACAATGTCTTGTAGAAACTCACATTACGAAATTCTTTCGCTTCGTCTAAATCAGGCCATGTGGTCGCGCTGCGTTCATCAATTTTAATATATCCTGGATGGCTAAAGTTTTTTACCCGGCTATCTGCCACCCATACTTCTGGGGCAAATTTTAAAAACTCATCTAGAAAGAAGCGATTACTTTGATCGTACAAAACATCAGCGGCCAACAAAATATCGACTGATTCGGACAGATATAAGTCATTCAGATATTCAAGTTCTACGTTATTTAACAATGCATTTTCACGACATGCATTCAGACTAGTTTCATCAATATCACAACAGATCACTCGTTTTGCACCTGCCATTTTGGCTGCGATGGCTACAACCCCAGATCCAGCACCAAAATCAAGCACCACTTTATCTTTAACATGATGAGGTTCTGCAAGCAGCCACTGTGCCATGGCCAACCCAGATGCCCAACAAAAGATCCAGTAAGGCGTATCACTCCATATTCGTCGAATAATGTCATCATCCAAACGTTCTGTAGGAAAAACAGGTGGAATCAACCAAAGCGAAATAGCTGTTTCAGGTAATTGCTGCGCCATCAATTTACATTTAGGAATGACTTCATTTAATGCCTGCAGCAAATGTTCTGGAGCTTTAGGAAACTGCAAAGTGTGATTCATGCTTCAACCTTCATACAAAGTCTTGTTCAGATGATATCAATCTCATACTTAATCCAGGCATGCGCAATTGTGCGAAATACATCTATATTTACAATAACTGCTGCAAATTTTCATACGAAAGCATTCACAATTTTTAAATTTTTGAGAGATAAAATAATTTTGGTTACTTTTGCCAAAACAAAAGCAACCAACTTCTTAGATCACAGATCCTAGTAACAAAACCCTACTACGTCTTCTGAGCATTTCAATCAAAAATTAAGCCAGCGCTTTTTCTGCAGCCTCAACCGTTTGACGGATCAATGTCGTAATGGTCATTGGTCCGACACCACCTGGTACAGGTGTATAAGCAGAGGCAACGTCTTCAATCCCCTGTAACTGGATATCACCAACCCCACCGCCATCACGAGGGTGGAAGCCCGCATCGACCACCACAGCACCTGGTTTAATCCAGTCTTTTTGAATCAACTCTGCCTTACCAACAGCACCCACGATAATATCTGCTTGTTTAACAAATTCGGCTAGATTTTGAGTACGTGAATGGCAAATGGTTACAGTTGCATTGGCCTCAAGCAACATGGCGGCCATTGGCTTACCTAAAATTGCAGAACGGCCTACCACTACAGCATGCTTACCAGCAATCTCAATGTTGTTTTCTTTTAGAATAGTCATGATTCCCGCAGGCGTCGCAGAACCGTACGCTGCTTCTCCCATTGCCATACGACCATAACCTAAACAAGTCACACCATCGACATCTTTGGCTAAAGAAATCGCATCAAAGCACGCACGCTCATCAATTTGAGCTGGAACAGGATGTTGAAGCAAAATACCATGAACATCTGGATTGGCATTGAGCTTCTCGATTTCTGCAAGTAACTGCTCTGTCGTGGTTTCCTGAGAGAGTTCGATTTTTAATGAATCCATTCCCACTCGACGGCAGGCATTACCTTTCATACGCACATAAGTTGCAGATGCACCATCATCTCCAACTAAAATTGTGGCTAAAATTGGGGTACGACCTGACTTTGCTTTAAGTGCTTCTACACGCACCAATAAATCAGCTTCAATTTTTTTCGCTAATGCACGACCATCTAAAACCAATGCCACAGCACATCTCCAAAGTAGATATGAATCAATTTTTGCAAATGATACATGATAATTGGGTCAATTTTATTTTAGATGTTGTTTTTCTGTGCATATTCGCAAAATTCACTATTGTTTTTTTTCTGAAGCTTGCTAATATGTGCATCACCAAATGATGGCGGGGTGGCAGAGTGGTCATGCAGCGGACTGCAACTCCGTGTACGCCGGTTCGATTCCGACCTCCGCCTCCAAATTTGGTAAATAAAGCCCGGGTGGTGAAATAGGTAGACACAGGGGATTTAAAATCCCCCGCCCTCAAAGCGTGCCGGTTCGAGTCCGGCCCCGGGCACCATTTTCAACCAGTGAAAATGGTGATCTTAAAGAATCCAGCGAAAGCTGGTTTTTTTATGTCTAAAAATTACCAGTCAATTATCTAATAAGTATAAACAATCCATGAACACTAAGAAAGAAATAGAAATAACCGTCTAATCACAGAGAATGTTTTTCGAGATAATTGTGGAAAAAGAAATCCCAAACCAAATAAAAACAAGACTGTTAGAACAATTATTATTTCAGGCTTCCATTCAGAACTTATATATTTTGCCACGAACAATGCGATTGCCCATCCTAAAATACCCCCTGTGAGTGCATATAATCCTCCAAATATAAATCGATCTTTTATTGTCCAAGAATCTATATTTTTTTTCATTCAAATTTCTCTTAAATATTTTTATGACGTTTGATGCTATCTTGAAGATTAAAACTGATTCCCCTTCACATTTATTTAAAAATAAGTTGTATATCTATAATGCCAAAAACTTTTGTACTTGCACCCGACTCATTTAAAGAAAGTATGAGCGCCATTGAAGCTTGCGAGGCGATGCAAGCGGGATTACAAAACGTATTTCCCGATGCTCATTTTATTCTATGCCCTATGGCTGACGGCGGTGAAGGAACAGTCGATGCATTGATTAATGCTGCTCAAGGCAAACGAATTAATATCAATGTCATGGGTCCCTTACCCACCCAAATAATTAATACTTATTTTGGGTTAATTGATGAAGGAAAAACAGCCGTCATTGAAATGGCCAAAGCCAATGGCATTCATCTACTCTCACCAGCGCAGCGTAATCCATTACATACCTCTACTTTTGGAACGGGTGAAATGATTCGTGCCGCGCTTGATCTTAAAGTTTCAAAAATTATTATCGGATTGGGCGGTAGCGTGACCAATGATGCAGGTATGGGAATGGCGATGGCACTGGGTGTACGGTTTCTTGATCATTATGGATTAACCGTACCCTTGGGTGGTGGTAATTTAGTGCAGATTTGCACAATGGATCTGTCACAGCTTGATCCACGTCTCAAAGATGTTGAAATTATTATTGCCAGTGATGTAAACAATCCTCTGTTAGGTGTTCAAGGAGCAAGTTATATTTTCGGCCCTCAAAAGGGGGCTACAGCAGAAATGATTAAGCAACTTGAAGCTAATATTACTCACTTTGCTCATATAGTCGAACAGCAACTCAAAAGAGAATTTAAAGCGATTGCAGGTGCAGGCGCAGCGGGTGGACTGGCATTTGGACTTATGGCGTTTACTGCAGCCAAAATTCAATCTGGTGTAGAAACAGTGATTCAAAATACACACTTACATGAGGCGATTCAGCAAGCTGATTATGTATTTACAGGCGAAGGTGGAATAGATTTTCAAACCAAATTTGGTAAAACACCAATCGGTGTAGCTCATCTTGCACAGTCCTTAGGTAAACCTGTGATTGCATGCGCTGGATATATCGGATCTGGGATTAATGAACTTTATGAACATGGAATGACAGCAATTTTTGGAATTTTAGATAAAACTACAGATATTGATAGTGCTTGCAAAAATGGCAAGGAGAATCTCGCAAGAACAAGCGAAAATATTGGCCGCCTCATTGCCCAAGTAGATCAATTTAAGACACCCTCAGAGTAGTTGCTTGAAAAAACTACAAATAATTTGAGTTATTCTTGCCAATCGTAAACTCTTGAACTATGATTGCCCACATGCCCGGGTGGTGAAATAGGTAGACACAGGGGATTTAAAATCCCCCGCCCTCAAAGCGTGCCGGTTCGAGTCCGGCCCCGGGCACCATTTCAATTAATGAAAATGGTCACGATAAAGAATCCAGCAATAGCTGGTTTTTTTTATATCTGAAGTTTAGAGAAAATTATAAACTCAAATGCTATTATCGCATTTCATCACCATCTGAATAACTACCCATATTGATACACATGATTCATTTGCATCTAGTACACAATCAAAATATATAAAACATTTAATGTGAATAACTGTTATTCAGTAATGCAGTCGATATCAAAATTAGCTTTTTTGGCTCTTTTATTGAGATATTTGATAGTTTATTTAGATTCTATTTAGAATAGTTTTTAATCATCACATATTGATAAATAACATTTATGCTTTAACCTCGTTTTGATTTTACGCCATAGATTATTCAATTTATCTATTTAGATGAGGCGTAAAATAATCAGCCTTGTGGAGAATGGTGATTACCATTCCCGATTTGCGACCAGTTCTTCTAAATCAATATCGAGATAACCCGCTTCTTGCACGACCATCATCATGGCCTCAGCAATATAATCAGTCGCAGTTTCATCCAAACCCGAGTCTAAATCTTCAAACAAAGGCTTCATCTCATTAATTCTGACTAAAGTTAAAGCTGCCAATTGGTAAATATCAGATTCAGACTTATGATTTTTTTGAATTTTTTTAAAAAAATCTAGAATATGCTGTTTGACTTCAGCCACTAAAACCTCAGGATAATAGCCATCATCAAACATCGGGAGAAGAAGATCGTTAAACATCAGCACATCTTTTTAATAAAAACGTGCTGCTTATATCATAAGTTTTATCAAAAGGCGACTGTTTTTAATACAGCAGTTTCAACTCAGGCATTGAGTGCTGCTTGCCAAACGCGTATTGCATCTACCATAGCCTTGACATCATGAACCCTGACGATTGAAGCACCTTGTTGTAGGCTTATCAGATGCCCTGCTACGCTACCAATAGCACGCTGATCGGCGGTCGCTCCTTGTAAGGCTTCACCAATAAAACGTTTTCGGGATAAACCAGAGAGTATCGGATACCCCATTGCATTAAACTTCCATAACTCGTTTAAAAGTTTTAAATTCTGCCCAGCATTCTTTGCAAAACCAAAACCAGGATCAACCACAATATTTTCAACTCGTATTCCATGATCAAGTGCGTCTTGAATACGCTGACTTAACTCATGCATCACCTCTGCAACAACATCGCCATACTGATCTAATTGATTCATGGTAGTGGGTTCGCCACGCATATGCATGATGATGACAGGAATATCAAGTTGTGCTGCTGTTTCAATCGCCTGAGGGCGGGTTAATGCCCTTACATCATTCCAAATATGCGCACCTGCTTCTATGGCAGCTTTAATCACTTCTGGCTGGCTGGTATCAATTGACAAGATGATTTTCTCTTTAGATAGCATCTCCACCACTGGTACTACACGTCGTATTTCTTCCTCAATCTCAACAGAGGATGCGCCTGGACGTGTCGATTCTCCACCAATATCAATAATAGATGCACCATCACCAATCATTTGCATGGCATGTGCATATGCTTTCTCTTTTTGATGATGCTGTCCACCATCGCTAAACGAGTCTGGTGTTACATTTAAAATCCCCATGACCTGTGGCTCAGATAAATCAAGTAAATATGATCCACATTTCAATTGTTTTTGAGGCAAAGGGCTTAAATGCATTTTTTACTCCATTTATTGATAAATAGCTTGAGTATATACGTTTTAAAAAAATGATTTCATTTGACACCCAGTCAAATAACATCCAAATAAAAAAGAGCTGCCTAAGCAGCTCTTTCAAACTAAAAGATTTAACCCATTGAAGGTAGAGGTGGTGGTGTAGATGGACCATTACTTGGCGGTTCAACATCAATTACTGGGTTTTCCGCTACATATACTTTTGGTGGACGTGGTTCACGACCTTCCATAATGTCACGTACTTGCTCACGATCAATAGTTTCCCACTCCATCAGCGCTTTAACCATCACATGTGCTTTATCCTTGTTCTGTTCAAGAATATCCCAGGCAACTTTATATTGCTCATCCAAAATACGACGAACTTCCTGATCGACCTGCTGCTGAGTTGCCTCAGAAATGGTACGACTACCGACATTACCAAAGAAACCTTGAGTATTGTCATCTTCGTAGACCATTACACCTAGTCGATCTGACATGCCATATTTGGTGACCATTGCACGCGCCATTTTAGTTGCACGTTCAAAGTCATTGGATGCACCAGTAGATTGCTGATTAATGAAGATTTCTTCAGCAATACGTCCACCAAACAAAATGGAAATTTCATTTAGCATTTTGTCTTTATAATGACTAATCTGGTCTTGTTCAGGCAATTGCCAAGTTACACCCAATGCCCAACCACGTGGCATAATCGTCACCTTGTGCACAGGATCTGTGCCTGGTAGCACCTCTGCAACAATCGCATGTCCAGATTCATGGTAAGCCGTAGCACGACGTTCTTCTTCACGAAGAATCATTGATTTACGCTCTGGTCCCATATAAATCTTGTCTTTAGCATCTTCAAAGTCATGCATATCCACCGTATTTTTATTACGACGGGCAGCAAACAATGCAGCTTCATTCACAAGATTTGCAAGTTGCGCACCAGAAAATCCTGGTGTACCACGTGCCAACACTTTTACATCCACACCAGTCACAGACGGAAGCTTGGTTAAATGCACATTTAAAATTTGCTCACGTCCATTAATGTCTGGCAAACCAACCATCACTTGACGGTCAAAACGACCTGGACGAAGTAACGCTTTATCAAGTACATCAACACGGTTGGTTGCAGCAATAACAATTACACCTTCATTACCTTCAAAACCATCCATTTCAACCAGCATCTGGTTTAAGGTCTGCTCACGCTCATCATGTCCACCACCAGTACCCGAACCACGATGGCGACCAACCGCATCAATCTCATCGATAAAGATAATGCATGGCGCATGACGTTTAGCTTGCTCAAACATATCACGTACACGAGAAGCACCTACACCCACAAACATTTCGACAAAATCAGAACCTGAAATGCTAAAAAATGGTACTTTTGCTTCACCTGCAATGGCTTTCGCCAATAGCGTTTTACCTGTTCCTGGAGGTCCTACCATTAATACGCCGCGCGGAATAGTCGCACCAAGACGTTTAAATTTAGCAGGATCCTTTAAAAAATCTACGATCTCTACAACTTCTTGTTTTGCTTCGTCACAGCCAGCAACATCTTTAAATGTTACCTTGATCTGGTCTTCAGAAAGCATTTTTGCTTTTGATTTACCAAAACTCATTGGACCGTTCTTACCGCCTGCACCGCCACCCATGTTTCGCATAAAGAACATGAATAACAAAATGATTAAAAGCACAGGGAAACTAGCAATGAGAAGTTGCATCAACAAGCCTTGACGTTGAGGTGCAGTACCTTCAACCACAACTTTATTTTTGTTTAGGCTAGGTAAAAGCTCAGTGTCTTCAACTTGTGGACGTACTGTCTCAAAGTGAGAGCCATTGGTTTTCTCACCACTAATATTCAAACCATCAATAGTGACTTGCTTAATTTGACCAGCATTTACCGACGCAACAAATTCCGAATAATTCATTGCAGCAGGCTTATTACGGTCACTGATGTTACTGAAAATCAAGATCAGAACACCAAGTATTATTAGCCACAATACGGCATTCTTGAAGAGATCGCTCAAAGCTTTATTCCCATTATCAATCGAATTTGATCATGCCCACATACATGGGTTGACCGTAGTACACAGCAAGTCTCGTGCTTGCAATTTCAAAAAGTACAAAATGCACAATTTTTAGCAGATTGGCAAGTAAACTTTATTGCAAGGCTTTTTTACGGCCCTGACCGATCAAGAAAACTTCTTTTGATCGTGCACGAGAGGCAGCAGGTTTTACAGTTTTTAGGACATCAAAACTATCGACAACCTGCTTACGAAATTCATCAAAACCTGATCCCTGGAAAACTTTAACGACAAACTGACCATCTGGACCAAGTACTTTTTGAGCAAAATCTAAAGCCAATTCACATAAATAAATCTGACGTGGCTGATCTACTGCCCTATTACCTGATGTATTGGGGGCCATATCTGAAATTACAATGTCTACAGTACGCCCATTTAAAATATTTAACAATTTTTCGAATACTTCTTCTTCCCGAAAGTCACCTTGCAGGAATGTCACATCAGGCAGAGTATCCATTGCCAAAATATCAGACGCGATGACCAATCCCTTACTACCGACAAGTTTACCAGCAATTTGAGACCAGCTTCCTGGAGCTGCTCCCAAATCTACTACGGTCATACCAGGTTTGATCAGCCGATATTTTTCTTGAATTTCAAGAAGTTTATACGCAGCACGTGCTCGATAGCCCTCTTTTTGAGCCTTTTTAACAAAGGGATCATCCAGATGCTCTCTCATCCACGCACGACTACTTTTAGATAACTTCTGGTTGGTGATGCGTGTCGCCATAACTTACTAAATATTAAAAAACTTCCGATCTTATATTGTACGTGAAAATCAATATGCTTGCAGTATGGATATGTATCTAATCAATATGCTTTTATGTGATTTTTTTCTATGGTGTTAATCGATTATTTCAACAAAGCCTAGCGCGTTTGATCACGTAGTTTGTTATACTAAAGCGCTTTTAATCCTAGGTAGTTTCAATGGCAGCTTTATCTATCCAAGAACGTAAACGTTTACGTCAAATCGGGCATGCGCTCAATCCAGTAGTCATGATCGGTGGTCAGGGATTGACTGAAGGTGTTATCGAAGAAGCAAATCGCGCTCTCACTGATCACGAATTAATCAAAATCAAAATCGCAGGCGAAGATCGTGAAACTCGTGCTCAAGTCATTGATGAATTAGTTCAAGTGACCGGTGCAGAAGCTGTTCAGAAAATTGGTAAAATTGTTTTGCTTTATAAAAAAGCAGCCAAGCAAAATCCAAATCTTTCAAATCTTGTTCGTCATGCGCATATAGCTAACAAATAGTCGACTGAATCTATGGCGAGCTATGAACTAAATGCATTTGATCGTTTTGATACGATTTCTGTGGTGGGTGCGATTGAACAACAATCGCCCCATCTACTTAATATCGGATTTTGGTTAAGAGATCCGAATCAATTCATCACATGGCCAAAAAAGGTTGTTGCGCATCCTCGTCAAGACTTTTTATGGAACAGCACCTGTTTTGAGGTTTTCATTGGAGTCAAAGGTGAGGACTTTTACCGAGAAGTAAATCTCTCCCCTTCTCAGGCATGGCAGGTGTATCAGTTTGAAGAATATCGTTACCCTGAAAATATGCCACCTGTTCCCGCATATGATATTGAACTGATCAAGCTAGAACGTACACATTATGGTATGAGTATTGGGCTTGATTTAAGCTTGTTTATACAAAAGTTTAATTTAAAGTGGTCGGATATTTATATCGGATTATCCGCTGTACTGGAAACCAGTCAGGGAATTCAATATTACGCGATGCAGCATAGTAGCCCTCAGGCAGATTTTCATAATAAGCGTGACTGGCTACATCAGTTTTAAAAAAAGCGAGATTTTTTATCTCGCTTTTTTCTTTTTTTAAATACGTTCGCGAGCCTTGCTCCATGCTTCAAGTGCATGTTCCTTCGAGCGTTTCAAAACACCAGACAGTGTATCTTTATGCTTTAGTGTGACCTGATTGATATCTTGTTTAACTTCTTTTCCAATTTTACCTAAATCATCAGATAAATTTACTAGCTCATTTTTAAGCACCGTAACAAGTTCTGATAAATCACCCTGAGAGTGATTAAATTGAGATTTAATGACTTCAAGACGTTTGACAATATCAGACTTAATTTGAACCAATTGGGTCTGAATAGTTTGATTTAATTCTTTTGCTTCAGCTTCAATTTTCTCTTGTGTATCAGATAAAATATCCTGTACCTGAGCTGTCGTTTCGGTATAAAGCTGCTCAACTTGCTGTTGATGGACTTGTACTGCTTCTTTTAATGGCTTTTTTGTTGTCATGTCAGTTCCCCTGAATCGTAATGATATTTGGCATGCTGGCTGCCTGCTGATTATAGTAAGCTGTTCTAAATATCAATCGGCAAATATTGTTGGACAATCAAATATTTCACTGAATTTAATCAGTGCTAAAAAGTAAAATTGAGTAAAAACAATAAATTGTTTTAATTCAATATTTCCAAATAAAAACATGGACTTTAACCCTATCCATGCGTATAATGCGCTGTTAAGTTATAAGCGAGCAGACTGAAGGGAGGGGCGTGTTTTTTGAAGACAGCCTACCTTTTTTTATGTCTACTCGCTTTTTTACAGCCCTAATTTTTGTGGTTTTAATTCAGGAGCTTTGGTTTGAGCACCCCCGCCATTTTAGCCCTTGCTGATGGAACGATCTTTAAAGGTACGTCTATCGGTGCTACGGGTTCAACGACTGGTGAAGTCGTTTTTAATACCGCCATGACTGGCTATCAAGAAATTCTGACCGATCCAAGTTATGCACAACAACTTGTGACTCTTACCTATCCTCACATCGGAAATACTGGATGTAACGAAGAAGACACCGAATCTGGTCGCATCCATAAAGTATGGGCAAATGGTCTTATCATTCGTGATCTTCCTTTACTTCATAGTAATTTCCGTTCTGAACAATCTTTGGCTGAATACTTAATACAACACAATGTTGTTGCAATTGCAGATATTGATACCCGTAAATTGACTCGTATCTTGCGTGATAAAGGTGCACAAAACGGTTGTATTTTGGCTGGTGAAAATATTACAGAAGAAGAAGCTCTAGCTAAAGCACGTGCCTTTGGTGGTCTAAACGGTCTGGATCTTGCAAAAGAATGCTGTGATCCAAATGGTTTTGAATGGACTGAAGGTTCATGGGAATTGGGGAAAGGTTTTACTCAACCTGAACTCAAATACCATGTCGTAGCATATGATTACGGTGTCAAAACCAACATCTTACGTATGCTTGCAGATCGTGGCTGTAAACTCACTGTTGTACCTGCCCAGACTCCTGCTGAGCAAGTACTTGCCCTTAATCCAGATGGCGTGTTCCTGTCTAATGGCCCTGGCGATCCAGCAGCATGTGATTATGCCATTGAAGCAGTTAAAACCATCGTCGAAACAACAAATCTACCCGTATTTGGTATTTGTTTAGGTCATCAGATTTTAGCGCTCGCATCAGGTGCCAAAACCATGAAAATGAATCATGGTCACCACGGTGCAAACCATCCTGTACAAAACCTCGAACAAGGTACAGTGATGATTACTTCTCAAAACCACGGCTTTGCTGTTGATGAAAGTACCTTACCTGCAAACTTGAAAGTAACACATCGTTCATTGTTTGATGGTACAAACCAGGGTATTCACCGTACAGATAAACCAGCGTTTAGCTTCCAGGGTCATCCTGAAGCCAGCCCAGGTCCGCATGACTGTGCCCCATTGTTCGATCATTTCATCGAACTTATTGAAGCAGCTAAGAAGTAATTAAGGAGCGTATAATGCCTAAACGTACGGATATTAAAAGCATCTTAATTATTGGTGCAGGTCCTATTGTGATTGGTCAGGCTTGTGAGTTTGACTATTCTGGTGCACAAGCATGTAAAGCACTTCGTGAAGAAGGCTATCGTGTTATTTTGGTCAACTCGAATCCAGCGACCATCATGACCGATCCTTCAATGGCGGATGCAACTTACATTGAGCCAATTACTTGGCAAACTGTTGCGCAAATTATCGAAAAAGAGCGTCCAGATGCTGTGCTTCCAACCATGGGTGGACAAACAGCATTAAACTGTGCGCTGGCACTGGATGAAAATGGTGTTTTAGAAAAGTACGGTGTAGAGCTCATCGGTGCAAGTAAAGATGCCATTGAAAAAGCTGAAGATCGTAAACTTTTTGACCAAGCTATGCGTAAAATTGGTTTGGAATGCCCTAAAGCTGCGATTGCTGAAAACATACAAGAAGCTTTGGAAATTCAATCAAAATTTGGTTTTCCTGTCATTATTCGCCCATCATTTACCATGGGTGGTTCTGGTGGTGGTATCGCATATAACCGTGAAGAGTTTCTTGAAATCTGTGAACGCGGTTTCGACCTCTCTCCAACTCACCAGTTATTGATTGATGAATCATTGATTGGTTGGAAAGAATATGAAATGGAAGTTGTTCGTGATAAAAACGACAACTGTATCATTGTCTGTGCGATTGAAAACTTTGACCCAATGGGTGTCCACACGGGTGACTCAATTACAGTTGCTCCTGCACAAACATTGACCGACAAAGAATACCAGATCATGCGTAATGCATCGATTGCGGTTCTTCGTGAAATTGGTGTTGAAACAGGTGGTTCAAACGTTCAGTTTGGTATCAATCCTAAAGATGGCCGTATGGTCGTGATCGAGATGAACCCACGTGTATCTCGCTCATCTGCACTTGCATCTAAAGCCACAGGTTTCCCAATTGCAAAAATCGCTGCGAAACTGGCGGTGGGTTACACACTTGATGAGTTAAAAAATGACATCACAGGTGGTACTACACCTGCATCATTTGAACCATCAATTGACTATGTTGTGACCAAGATTCCTCGTTTTAACTTCGAGAAATTCCCACAAGCTGAACCTGTACTAACTACACAGATGAAATCTGTGGGTGAAGTGATGGCTATTGGTCGTAACTTCCAAGAGTCTGTACAAAAAGCGCTTCGTGGCTTGGAAGTAGGCGTTTGTGGCTTCGATGAAAAAATTGAAGTTGGTACCGAAGGTGCCCGTGAAAAAATCCAACACGAACTGAATGTTCCTGGACCAGAGCGTATCTGGTATGTCGCAGATGCTTTCCGTCACGGTTTTACTCTGGATGAAGTATTCAATGCAACCAAGATTGACCGTTGGTTCCTGATCCAGATTCAAGACATCATTAAAACTGAAGAACAAGTGAAAACCTTGGGCTTTGGCGACTTGAATGCTGATAATATTCGTGCATTCAAACGTAAAGGTTTATCTGACCTACGTATCGCGAACTTGATGGGTATTTCACAAAAACAATTCCGTAAGCAACGCTGGAATTTAGGTGTCTATCCTGTTTACAAACGCGTTGATACCTGTGCAGCCGAATTTGAATCTTCAACGGCTTACATGTATTCGACTTACGATGAAGAGTGTGAAGCAAATCCATCAAACCGTGACAAAATCATGGTGATTGGTGGCGGTCCAAACCGTATTGGTCAAGGGATAGAGTTTGACTATTGCTGTGTACACGCGGCTCTTGCGATGCGTGAAGACGGCTATGAAACCATTATGGTCAACTGTAACCCTGAAACTGTTTCAACAGACTACGACACTTCTGACCGTTTGTACTTTGAACCTGTTACGCTTGAAGATGTACTTGAAATCGTACGTACCGAGAAGCCTAAAGGCGTAATCGTACAATACGGTGGTCAAACACCTTTGAAATTGGCTCGCGCTTTAGAAGAAGCAGGTACGCCTATCATTGGTACATCTCCAGATGCAATTGATCGTGCAGAAGACCGTGAACGCTTCCAGCAAATGATTCAGCGCCTACAGCTTCGTCAACCGAACAACAGCATTGTCAAATCTGCTGAAGAAGGTATGGCAGAAGCGTCTAAAGTTGGCTATCCATTGGTTGTTCGTCCATCTTATGTGTTGGGTGGGCGTGCTATGGAAATCGTCTACAATGATGATGAACTAAAGCGTTACCTACGTGATGCAGTTCAAGCATCAAATGAAGCACCTGTGCTGCTTGACCATTTCTTGGATGATGCGACTGAAGTTGATGTCGACTGTGTTTCTGATGGTAAAGACGTCGTAATTGGCGGGATCATGCAACATATCGAACAAGCAGGCATTCACTCGGGTGACTCTGCATGTTCTATCCCACCTTACTCTCTTTCTGACACAATTCAGAATGAGATGCGTCGCCAAACTATTGCGATGGCCAAAGAGCTTGGTGTTGTAGGCTTAATGAACGTTCAATTTGCTGTAAAAGGTGATGACGTTTATGTGCTTGAAGTGAATCCACGTGCGTCGCGTACTGTTCCATTCGTATCGAAATGTATTGGTGATTCTTTAGCAAAAGTTGCAGCCCGCTGTATGGCAGGTCAAACGCTTGCATCTCAGGGTTTCACTAAAGAAATTATTCCGACTCGCTTTGCAGTCAAAGAAGCGGTATTCCCATTCGCCAAATTCCAAGGCGTAGACCCAATGCTTGGCCCAGAGATGAAATCTACAGGTGAAGTCATGGGCGTGGGTAAAACCTTTGGCGAAGCATTCTATAAAGCTGTTCTTGGCTCAAATGAACGTTTACCAGGCTTGCCAACAGAAGGCGAAGTGAAGCATGCATTCTTGTCTGTACGTGAGTCAGATAAAAAGCACATTGCAGATATTGCCAAAAAATTGACCGCATTTGGCTTTAAACTTATTGCAACGGGCGGTACTTATCAAGTACTTAAAGCTGCTGGTTTAGCGTGTGAACATGTCAATAAAGTGACCGAAGGCCGTCCACATATTGTTGACCGCTTGAAAAATGGTGAAATACACCTTATTGTCAATACCACAGAAGGTAAACAAGCTCAGTACGATTCAGCAATGATCCGTCGTGCAGCCCTACAGGGTAAAGTGTATTATACGACGACAATCAATGGCGCTGAGGCTGTTTGCCAAGCCTTTGCTATTCAATTACCAATGGATGTATATCGCTTGCAAGATTTACAAACAGTAGGTTAATTCGTTACCGATAAGCCCGTCACCTTATCGGTGGCGGGCTTTTTATTTTTTGAAAAGGTAATTTTCCCATTTCATTCAGAGGGACTAAAATGCAACGTTATCCAATGACTCCCGAGGGCAAACTCGCTCTAGAGAAAGAATTACAGCAACTTAAAAGTGTGGAGCGCCCACGTATCATTCAAGCGATTGCTGAGGCGCGTGAACATGGCGATTTAAAAGAAAATGCCGAATATCATGCTGCACGCGAGCAACAAGGATTCTGTGAAGGCCGTATTCAGGATATCGAAGGTAAATTAGGTGCCGTTCAAATCATTGATGTCAAAGAGTTAGAACAGAATGGGCGTGTGGTTTTTGGTGTAACGGTAACCATTGAAAATTTGGATACCGAAGAGCGTAAAACCTATAAAATCGTTGGTGATGATGAGGCTGATTTTAAAATCAATAAAATTTCAGTGAATTCACCTATTGCCAGAGGCTTGTTAGGTAAAAGTGAAGGTGACGAAGCTAAAATCACAACACCTCAAGGTGAAGTTGAATATGAAATCGTAAGTGTCGAATATATTTAAAATTATCAATCGAGTAAGCCTCCTAAAATTGGGGGCTTACCAACTTAAACACAAAAATAAAAAAAGTATTCTATCCTGTTTATACTTGATCTAAAAGATAAGTCATTCAGTTCAAACTTGATCATTAAAATAAGGACTCCTGCATGCACTACAAGCATATTCTAGTGGCAGTTGATGGTTCTGAACCATCCATTGCTTCACTCCAGCACGCTATTCAACTTGCACAAGATCTCAAGAGTAAATTATCGATTATTGGGGTGCTAGAACTTGATCCCATTATTGCTGAGTCCTATGTCAAAACAGGTGAAAGCAATGAGATGATTGAACGTGCGCGTCGTTATATTCTCGATCATCTTGAAAAGATAAGAGCAGAATATCTTTCAGAAGACCTAGATGTAAGCGTACAGCTTTTGGAAGGTTTTTCAATTGCATCCGTCATTACTCAAGCAGCTGAGAGCCTGAATGTCGATTTAATCATGATGGGATCACATGGACGGACAGGAATCACAAAACTGGTTTTGGGAAGCGTCACCCAAAAAGTTTTAAATGAAAGTTTGAAGCCAGTTCTCATTGTTAAAGCTCAATCTCCCGACAAGCAATAATGTGCTACTCATCCATGATTTTTAACTTTGTGAGACTAACCATTGGTATTTTTTTAGATTAATTTTTCCATTTAGAACAACAATCCCTTCATCCCTCAATTTATTGAGTTGGATGTTCTCCCCTATTTGATTGAGATGATATGTACTGACTTTTCCTTGAGCATTAATAATCCGATGCCAAGGAATATCACTAGCTTGATCTATATTTTTTAAAGTGTAACCAACCAATCTTGCATGCTTAGGTAAACCTGCAAGTCGAGCAATTTGTCCATAAGTTGCCACCTTTCCAAAAGGAACTAGCGCAATTACTTCAAGGATTTGCGAATAAAGCTCTGTTGACATGATTTGATTATCCATAGACAGATTATCACATACACATTTTATAGGATGATTGAGCTTCCCTCTCAGAAATTTGAATCTCAGTATTGAAACTTATTTTCTTAAACGTTCTATGTTACTTTAAATATGACTATCCGTTTTTTCTCATTTGAGAAAAGCTATAGTTTTAAGATTCACATTAAAACCTATGTAAGTAGTCTTTAATGTGAATCGATAATAAATTTCTAATAAATAACAATGGAGCAAGTTAAAGATGGGATATCAGCACATTTTAGTACCCATAGACGGTTCACCTACGTCACTCAGTGCAATTGAGCAAGCCGCAAATCTGGCAATAACTTATCATAGTGAAGTCACTGTTTTATATGTACTTACTATCGACCCTTTCATTAATATTGAATACATCAGTTCTCCAACTTCCACACAAGATGATGCACTTAATCAGACCCGTAACATTATTAAAACAATAATGGATGAGGCTCAGAAGAAATTTTTAAGTTACGGATTAGAAGTAAATACCTTAATTATAGAAGGTCAGGAAGTCCATAAAGAAATTACACGGGTTGCTGAAGAACAGCGTGTAGATCTAATTGTGATTGGATCACATGGGCGTACTGGCGTTAGAAAACTGGTACTGGGAAGTGTGACACAAAAATTATTGGGCGAAACCAAATTGCCTGTATTGGTAGTCCGTGGTGAATAAATTTTCTATTTTCTAAAATTTACATGTCAGATTAAGTGCTGGCATGTATGTAATCTATAAATTTGATTAATTACTATCTTATAAATATTCTTAAAACAATCAAAAAAGAGGGCTTTACAGCCCTCTTTTTTTAATGCTTGAATTATTTCAATTAGAACAATAATTGATTATGTTGTAGCAACTCATCCAATGTTGTATTTACATTTTTCAGAGTTAACAATTCAGTTGAGTCATACGTATGACCAGCACTGCCATCTCGATCAATACTGATTACTGTATCTGCACCTTTCGTTGTAACAGTTACATAGTTATTGATGGTTGAACTACTAACACTTTGACCACTAAGCAATGCAGTGATATCAATTTTGTCTCCATCAGCTTTACTAAAGTCTGTCCATGTATCATGACCATTACCTCCAGTAGCATCAGTTGAATTCAACAATTTGAAAATAACCGTATCTGCACCACCATGAGTGGTATAGGTATCATTACCAGCGCTACTCGTAATAATATCTGCTCCTGCACTGGTGTTGTAAACAAAGCCAGCATTGAATGTTAGTGTTGCAGTCGATTCATCTCCATTTGGCGCGATTAGTTTATACGTAAATTGATCTTCACCACCATCAGTAAGCGTACTGTTTGGTGTATAGGTATAACTGCCATCCGACTTAATCACCAAAGTACCATGTGTACCCAGAATAGATATTCCAGTACTGGTTACTGTCGTATAGGTCAATCCATCATGAGAAATGGCAACATCTGTATAATGAGATGCAACTTTATCTACACCTGCACCCGTATCATCAGTTAAAACATTTCCTTGGACAGTTTCACGAGAGGTTATGGTGTAACTGTCTAGATCTGTTGAAGTCACTTCGCTAGAAACAGATACGTTCCCTGCAACACCTAAGCCTCGATTATAGTTTAAAATATAGCGATACTGTCCTGCTTCTAAATCATCATAGACCTTACCAGTACCATTCGGGAACAGCCCAATAAGATCAGCAAGACTACTTGCTGAAATGGTATCTACCGTTGTCCATGTATTGTTTACAAGTTTTTGGAATTGTACCGATGCTGCTCCACCTAAACCGAGAAGTGAACTTGTCGATAAACCAATTTCAACAGCTCCTAAGTTACCTTGAGCAATTGTAATTGTCTGACTTGTGACAGTTTGACTACCACCTAAACCAATAAGCCAAGATTCATTGATTGATGGACCTGCTGTGGTTGTTTCCGTATTTGTTGCGCCAATACCAACGGTATCTTCATCATTGGTTGCAACGACACTTGTTGCATCAGCCTCTGGATTATTTGGATTCCAAGTTAAATCAAGATCACTATTGGTTCCAATTTGAATAATCAATTTGGCTGTATCACTCTTACCTGTAGATGCATCGGTAATCGTATAATTAAAGGTGTCTGTTTTACCAATTACAGTCACATCGCTATTAGGCGTGTATTTGTAACTTCCGTCAGCTTTAATTGTTAAAGTACCATGTTCACCCACAATCGTAGTTGTGCCATCAGCAGCAACTGTTTGTCCATTGACTGCTGTAACTTTGGTCTGTGATGTTACTTGGTCCTGACCATTGGTTGCATCAGCATCCGTAATTACATTACCTTCTTTGGAAGTGATATCACCCACCACTGGATTTGCAGCTGTATTTTGGGTTGTTAACTGCAAATCTGCTTTAATCGAGGTGCCTAAGCCGATTAACGAACCACCAGTAAAATCAAATCGATAATTACCAGGTGTTAATCCTTCGGCAGTTACTTTAGTCGTTTGACCAAAAATACCCAGCAAATCTAGCAAGCCAGGGGATTGATTATCTGCAATCAACTCCCAGCTACCATCATCTTGCTGCTTATACAATTTCATTTCAGCGTTATCAAACAGGTTAATCAAAGAGCCAGTAGAAACTGAAATAACAGCATCCGCTATCTGATCTTGGCCTACAGTAAAATAGCCAGGGTAAGTAGAAGTTCCTATATTAATAAGCGATGTCTCATTAATGATAGTTTCACTTGGATTTACTGTAACTGGGTAAGTAAAGTCGACCTTAGCCTCAACGATATTGTCTTCAGCATCAATGATAACATTCGGTGCTGTTAGATCTGTGGCTTGTGACTCATTACCTGCCTTATCTGTTGCTGTAATTTTCACTGTTTCAGCATCATTTAATGGATCGGCAAGAGTAACTGTATATTTGCCACTTGAATCTGCAGTCGCTGAGCCTAATACATTACCATTTGCATCTTTGACTTTGACAACAGATCCAGCTTCAGCAGATCCAGTAATCTCAGAACCACCACCATTGAATGTACCCGATGGTGCAGTCGGTGCAGTCAGATCAACAGTCAGGGTGAATGGATCGCTCTTGCCACTCTCATTCCCTACTGGATCAGTCGCTGTGACGCTCAGGTCATG
>NZ_KB849628.1:1150812-1192079 GCF_000368685.1 Acinetobacter baylyi DSM 14961 = CIP 107474
GTCTGTCAGGCTATCTGGACTGTTGCTGATGGTGCCTTGTATTGCACCCACGTCATCGTAGAGATCATCCGCAGTCACCGCTGTCGCTGATGGTGGTGTGGTGTCTACAGTGAAGCTGAGTTCAGTTGATGTCGTGCCAACATTGCCTGCTTGGTCCACAATCGACGCTTTGTAGTTGTGGGTGCCTTCGCTGACATTGCTCAATTGGTAGCTGAAGCTTGCGCCTGTGACGGTCGCTGTACCCAGTAAGGTGTTGCCTTCATAGATCTGAACCACATCACCATCTTTAAGACCACTCACTGTACCTTTGAGTAGTGGTGAGGTGTCATTGGTCGATGTGCCTGTACCGTAGTCACCGGTATTCGGTGCAACGTCATCAGTATAGCCTGTCAGGCTGATGCTGTTATCTGTGGTTGGCGCTTGGGTGTCCACCACGATCACTTGCGTGCTCGCTGTGCCTGTATTCCCCGCTGCATCGACTACTCGGGTCTCAATGCTGTAGCTGCCATCTGCCAGGGTCTTGCCCGTGTTGTCGTAGCTCCAGCTGTTGTCACTGCCTTTGACGGCATTGACCCAAGTCGTCCCACCGTCGAGTGAGATTTGAACATACTCACCTGTTGCCAGGGTGCCTGTGGTGCTGAGGTTGAAGACCAGAGTGTTGTCGCTGGTGACAAAGTCACTGCTTGAGCTTCCTGTATCTTGGGTGATGCTGACTAAACTTGCAGTCGCAGTCGGTGCAGTCAGATCAACAGTCAGGGTGAATGGATCGCTCTTGCCACTCTCATTCCCTACTGGATCAGTCGCTGTGACGCTCAGGTCATGTGAACCTTCTGTCAAGCCAGGTGCAGGAATGGTGTAGTTCCAGTTGCCATCCGCTCCAACGGTCACACTGCCCACCAGATCGTTGCCATCATATACCTTGATCACATCACCTGGCGTTGCACCTGTTCCGGTGAGGGTTGGTGTGGTGTCATCGGTGCTCGCACCTTGAGTTAATGGACCTTGTATGAGACCCACATCGTCATTCACTTGACCAATGCTTGGAACATCCGGTGCTGTGGTATCAATGGTTAGGGTGAAGCTGGCTGTACCTTGGGTACCCGCTGCATTGCTCGCAGTGGCGGTATAGCTGTGGGTGCCTTCGCTTTGGCTTGGTAAGGTGTAGCTCCAGTTACCATTGCTGTCAACCACCGCTGAACCAACGACGGCACCACCGTCAACACTGATGCTTACCACTGCACCGACGGTGCCTGTACCTACTAGCGTTGGTGTGGTGTCATCGGTCGCTGCGTTGTTGGCAAGGTCGCCTGTTTTGCTGCCTGCATCATCAATCGCTTTGTTGATGCTGACCACGACATTGCTGCTGTCTACTGTAAAGTTGAGCGCATCGCTGGCCGCACTGGTGTTGCCTGCTGGATCAGTCGCTGTGGTGGTGATGCTATGTTTACCTTCGTCCAAGCCAGTCGATGGCGTGAAGCTCCATGTGCCGTCTGCGCCGACTGTGGTGCTGCCTAATACGCTCTCACCATCTTTGATGGTAATGACATCACCTGCGCTACCTGTCCCCTTGAATTCCGGGTTCTTGTCATCGGTGGTGCCATTATTGGCGATCGGACCTTGTACCACTCCTTGATCGTCTATCGCAGTCACCACACCTGGTGTCGCTGGTGCTGTGGTATCCAGTACAATCGGATAGGCACCTGAATCAGGGCTCGATTGGCCTGCTCCATCGGTTTGTTTCGCCACCAGGTTCTTCACGCCATCTGCGCCAAGATCTGTGGTTTTTACGCTCCAGGTGCCATCTGCGGCCACGGTGCTTGAACCCACCGCTGTTCCGTCAACATAAACAGTCACCACTGCACCCACTTGCCCGGTACCACTGATGGTTGGGGTGCGGTCATCGGTGGTCTGGTTCTTTTGCAGTTCGCCAGTAACGCTGCCCTGATCGTCTAGTACGCTTTGGATCGATGGCGCTGATGGCGCTGCACCGACCACTTTGAACGCCCAGGCCGTGGTTTGTGGGCCTTCGTTGCCTGCTGCATCGACACCGCTCGCAGTAAAGCTATGCGATCCTGCTCCAATTGGCGTTGCTGGAGTGAAGCTCCATTTGCCATCTGTTCCTACGGTTGCACTGCCTAGATACGCGCCATTGTCGTAGACTTTCACGGTCGCAACTGAGGCATCTGCTGTTCCTGAGTAGGTTGGACGGGTGTCGTCTGTCAGGCTATCTGGACTGTTGCTGATGGTGCCTTGTATTGCACCCACGTCATCGTAGAGATCATCCGCAGTCACCGCTGTCGCTGATGGTGATTGAGTATCCACCACGATCACTTGCGTACTCGCTGTGCCTGTATTTCCCGCTGCATCGACTACTCGGGTCTCGATGCTGTAGCTGCCATCTGCCAGGGTCTTGCCCGTGTTGTCGTAACTCCAGCTATTGTCACTGCCTTTGATGGCATTGACCCAGGTCGTCCCACCGTCGAGTGAGATTTGAACATACTCACCTGTTGCCAGGGTGCCTGTGGTGCTGAGGTTGAAGACCAGGGTGTTGTCGCTGGTGACAAAGTCACTGCTTGAGCTTCCTGTATCTTGGGTAATGCTGACTAAACTTGCAGTCGCAGTCGGTGCCACAGTGTCGATATTGAAATCTAGTGTCGGACTCTTACCACTTTCATTTCCTGCGGCATCTGTTGCTGTGTAACCAATACTATGATCACCATCGACTAAAGGAGTGCTAGGTGTAAATGTCCACTTACCATCTGAACCTACCGTAGTCGTACCTAATTTGGTACTACCATCATAAATGGTAATCACCTCACCCGCTGTGCCTGTACCACTAATCAAGGGCGTATTGTCATTGGTTGAACTACCTGAGGTAATCGGACCAACAATCGGAGCTTGATCATCAGTACCTGCTGGTGCTGTATCAGGTGTCGCTGGCGCAGTAGTATCTACAGTGAAATCAACAGCTGGACTTTTACCGCTTTCATTACCTGCAGTATCTTTTACTGTATAAGTAATATCATGATTACCATCTGTTAATGGCGTAGATGGAGTAAATGACCATTTTCCATCGCTTCCAACAGTTGTGCTACCTAGCTTAGTATCACCATCATAAATAGTAATTGTTGTTCCTGGTGTTGCGCCACTTCCTGTAATGGCTGGAGTTGGATCGTTGGTTACTCCACCTTGTTTGACTTCACCTGTAATCGGTTCTTTATCGTCAGTAATAATAGCGGCAGTAGTCGGTGTAGCAGGTGGTTGTGCTGGCTGATTATCGCTATCTTTACTGTTATGTTGATGAGCCCACCATAAAATTCCACCCGTAGTCACTGGAATAGCAGCCCATGCCCAAGGGCTAGAATCACCATTGCTTGCATAGAGCAATGGATCAATTGAATCTATAGGCTGGTAAGCCACATTTTCTAACAATGCACCTTGAGCGTCTGTAAATTGAGCCCAGATGAGCTTACCTGAATCATCTTGAAAAACTAAACTATTATCAGTAGGTGCTTCTGTGCTAAAAAAATCATCAATGACAATGACTTCACCATTTTTTAATTTAACTATCGCGCTTGTTCCATCGCGCGTTACCTCCTGAACATCCTCTACAGGAACTTTAATCAAGACAACTGAAGCCTGAGTAAGTTTGGCTGAGTTGCCAGTTATATTTGCCAATGTGGCATGCGTATCTTTAGCAATAATTTGTATATCAGGCATAACTTTTTCTCTCTAGTATACTTTATATTTTTTTGTGCCATCCCCACCATTTAAAGGATTTATTAAACAATCACTCTAAATGAATATGCACCCAATCCCTAACATTAAACATTCAAAATAAAAAAAAATAAATACAGAAAACCACTAAAAAAATAAAAAAAATGATAAATACATCACAAAATAATAAAATGAATATTAACATATTGATTTTTAAATATAAAAAATGATTATATTTTTCAAAATGAACAATTTTGATACAAAATAATTTTTTTGAAGCCTCTTTTAATTATTCAAAAAAATAACATACTAACCACGAGTTTAATTAGAATTATTAAACAATAAAATTTCTAAAGGTCTTTTGACTAAAAATTTAAAATTTCGAAAATTTTTACATTTTATTATAATTGATTATAAATACTTAACGAACAACATATTAAAAAGGAACCATATTTCAGGTTCCTTTGTTTACACACTAGAAATTTTCTGGATTTTCTAAACGTTTCACTTCTTGAATTTTTGTTGGGTGATGTACAGCAGCAACACCATCTTCAGCCTTTTGATCGATCAATTGGTCTGTATCATAAATAGTGATGGTTTCATTGCCATACGCATCTTCACCTACAATATATTTAAATCCTTTGCGATTCATTTTGTGACATAAACGTTGATACCAGCCTTTAAAGCCAGTGGTTTCCTCATTGGGATTATAGTAAAAAGCATTCATTACAGCAGGTAATCCTAACCCACAAACCACACCAGACATCAGTACACTAATAAATGTATATCCAATTAAAATACTACTGTATTCACGCAGTTGCGGTACGTTGGCGACTGCCAGAATCAAAGCAAGTGAAATACCACCACGTACTCCACCCCATGATAATATCGCTAAACTACCGTTATAACTTTTTGTTCTAAATGATGGAAAGAATGAGAAAGATAAAAAGTTTGCAGCAAATCGTGAAAGATGTAATGCGATAAATGCAACCATTCCTCCCAAAATCATGCTCGTACTTAGGTCTAAAATAAACAATTCCAAACCAATTAAGGTAAAAAGAAATGAGTTAATAATTCCTTCAACTGTATGCCAAAAATGATTAACTTCTCGAATTTCTCTTTCTTCTAAAATTTCCTTCCATTTATTCCCTACAATTAAGCCACCAATTACACAAGCAATCGGCGCGGAAGCATGCGCAAATAATGAGACTAGATAAGCACCACTCGCCAATAATGCTGTTGTTAAAATGAGAGATTCCATTTCATGCTTGCCACGTAACAAACGCAATACACCCAGCCCAAATCCCCATCCAATGACAACCGCAACGGCAATTTCATAGAAAAAATTTTCAATTGTCCCAATTAAACTAAAATGCTCGCCTTGCAAAACGTTCAATAAAGTCATAAATACCGCAATACACATTGCGTCATTAAAAAGTGACTCACCTTCAAGTTTTACAATTAAATGATGAGGTGCCCGAACCGAACTTAAAACACCTTTAATTCCAATCGGATCTGTCGCACCCAATGCAGAACCAAGAAGTAATAGCACCAGAATAGGTACAGGATTTCCCATGAGATATTGAAATCCGTATAACAACCCTGCAAAAAAGATGGCACATAACAGTAATGCAATGGTTGCAAGAATACCGATTGGTTTCCAGTGGCTTCTTAGATCAGAAATTTTAAACTTGAGTGCAGAAGAGGTAAGAATAAAGCAGATGACACCATTAATTAAAAAATCATAGAAATCGATGCTTCTGACTGCATTTTCAATATTATGAATGTTAATAGCAATAAATTGATTACCATTAAGAAGACTTGCTCCCCACTGTAAGATAAATACCAATACAGCAGAAACGATTGGAACACCAATAGCTTGAGGAAAATTAAGAATACGTTTATTGAAGATTGTGGTTGCAATCGAAAGCGCAAAAATAACAGTTAAAACTTGTAGAAGAAAAAAACTACCCATAAATATCCTTATGGATCAAACAAATAATCGAAGCCTCAATTTTACTTAAATTTGTATGAGATATTTAAAAAAATAATTTTCTTAACAAAATAAATAATATTAATTATTTTCATTGCTTTACAACAACCGTGAAAAGCACTTTGTGAAACCTTATAAATCGGGTATTTTAATGGCGTCGAACAGGAAGCCAGATCATGCATCAAACCCTTAAAATTGTTGTACGTCTCATATTAGCAACATGTATTTTTCTGATTACTGCTGCACTGATTCTTACCTGTATCACCAAATCTTATGAAATTTGGTCTGCTCAAGATGAATATAAAAATAAGCAAATTTCTCATATTCGTACCAATGAAAATCATACATATCGCTTACTCAGTAATAATAAAAAGCCACATCAAGCATTCTATATTGTTCTTCAAAATCAAGGCTATATCGCCAAATTTAATTGTGAAAACTATATCAATAGTCTTTGCATCGACAAATATAATGAAGTCGGAACTCGCATTGTTCAGAACGCCACCTTTCAAAACATTGGTCAACATAGCTATATCCAAAATATTCAATTTCTGGATAGTCAAACCAATATGATAGGTTCTTTTAATTGGTCTCAAAAAGAAATTGATGCGCTGTATGCAGAAGATATGAAAGGACTAAAATTTATTGTGGTGGGTATTTCAATCTTTGCTTTAATTGCCATTTATTGCAGTTTCAGAATTATACGTAATTTTAGAAGATTCTTAGAAAAATAAAAGAGAAGGCATAACCTTCTCTTGTCAAATACTGGCCTTGAAGGTATCACACTGATTTAAATCACCCGATTTTAGACCCACCTCAAACCAATGCATGCGTTGCTGACTGGTGCCATGAGTAAAACTATCTGGTACCACTTGTCCAGTAGAACGTTTTTGTAAGTAGTCATCGCCAATTTTTTGTGCAGCATCCATTGCTTCTTCAATATCACCTGCCTCTAAAAATTGTGTTCGTTGCTGATTATGATTGGCCCATATTCTAGCAAAGCAATCTGCTTGCAATTCAAGACGAACTGAAAGTTGATTGGCTTGAGCACGACTACCTTGCGCTTGTGCCTGTTGCACTTGAGAAGATATTCCTAGCAGATTCTGAATATGGTGCCCTACCTCATGTGCCACCACATATGCTTGAGCAAAGTCACCAGCTTGATCCTGTCGCGAAAGTTCAGTCTGATTCTGTTCACCAGAGATTCCCATTTGCTCACGCATATCTTTAAAGAAGCTGGTATCGATATATACTTTTTGATCTGTGGGACAATAAAATGGCCCCATGGCAGATTGTGCTGTTCCACAACCAGATTGCACAATACCATTAAATAGTACCAACTTTGGCGGCACATAAGTTTGACCCAACTGCTTAAAAATGGGTGTCCAAGTATCTTCTGTATCCGCTAAAATGGTTCCCACAAAATCAGATGCTTCTTTTTGATCTGCAGTGAGTTGCTGTGGCGCATTTGAAGATGGATTTTGTGCAGCCGTGATTTGCTGTGTTGCTTGATAGGCTTGCTGCGGATCAACACCGAAAAATTTCCATGCAACAAAAGCAACAACTAATCCAATAATACTGATGCCACCAACCTTTGCACCACTCCCACGACGATCTTCTACGTTACTACTAACACGACGCCCTTTCCAACGCATAAAACACCTCAGATTATTTTTATCATACAATTATGACTATTTTGATCTCATTTTTTGAAATAAAGTCACCAATATTAGAACAATTGCACCAGCAACAAGTCCAATGACCATGTTGATTAATGTAGGCGTGAGTGCACCAATAATATTTCCAACGGCTGGGATAAGCTCTATATGATCGGTGGCATCCTCGGTGAAATGGTGAAACAAAGGAATTGTATGTGCAATAATTCCACCGCCCACCAAAAACATCGCAATGGTTCCAACAACTGATAGTGTTTTCATCAGAAATGGGGCAAAAGCCAATAAACCATTTCCAATTTTTTGTTTAAGAGATGATGCTTGCTGAGTTAAGTAAAGTCCTAGATCATCAATTTTAACAATCATAGCAACAAAACCATAGACACCAATGGTCATAATAATGGCAATGACCGCTAACACCATAAGCTTGGTCATAAAAGGTGCCGTTGCAACGGTACCTAAAGAAATCACTACAATTTCTGCAGACAAGATAAAATCGGTACGGATTGCACCTTTAATTTTATCTTTTTCAAATGTGGCTAAATCCAGTTCATCCTGAGCCAACTTTTCAGCCGCATGCTCTAAATCATGATTTTTCTTTGAGTGTAAAGAGTGCATGACTTTCTCTACCCCTTCATAACAAAGAAACAGCCCACCCATCATTAATAACGGGTTAATCAGCCAAGGTGCGATTACACTAATTAAGAGTGCAAGTGGCACTAAAATCAATTTATTGACGAATGAACCTTTGGCCACCCCCCAAACTACAGGTAATTCTCGTTCAGCACGAACACCTGTTACTTGCTGTGCATTTAAAGCAAGGTCATCACCTAATACACCTGCTGTTTTCTTCGCTGCCATCTTACTCATCAAGGCAACATCATCTAAAAGCGTTGCAATATCATCGAGTAACAAAAGTAAGCCACTTGCCATTTTTTATCCACGTTTGTAATTATCTGACTATTGTAAAATGATTTTTTTAATTTTCTGTAATTATTGTGAATAAATTCACGGTATTATTTGATGAAAAATTGAATCTATCGCTGACGATTTTCCTTTATTTCCCGTACAATAACGCCAATCTTTTATATTACAGGGCACTTCCCCTGATTAAGCCAATACAATAGTGGGATAAATAATGAGTAATGTTGATCAGCGTCCAATCATCTTGACAGGCGATCGCCCGACAGGACAACTTCATCTCGGGCATTTTGTGGGTTCTTTACGTTCTCGCGTGGGTCTACAGGACAGTCATCATCAACATATTTTATTGGCAGATGCCCAAGCTTTAACAGATAACGCGGATAACCCAGATAAAGTCCGCCGTAATATTTTAGAAGTTGCACTGGATTATATGGCAGTTGGCATTGATCCATTAAAGACCACTATCTGTGTGCAATCTTGCTTACCAGCACTCAATGAACTGACCATGCTGTATCTGAATTTTGTTACTGTGGCACGTCTTGAGCGCAACCCGACAATTAAGTCTGAAATTCAGATGCGCGGTTTTGAGCGTGATATTCCTGCAGGTTTCCTATGCTACCCAGTTGCCCAGGCAGCAGATATTACCGCTTTTAAAGCGACAGTCGTACCCGTCGGTGAAGATCAGATTCCAATGATCGAACAAACCAATGAGATTGTTCGTCGAGTTAATCGCCAGATTGGGCAAGATCTTTTACCTGAATGTAAAGCGCTACTTTCCAATACAGGCCGCTTGCCTGGTTTTGATGGCAAAGCCAAAATGTCAAAATCTCTTGGAAATACCATTGTATTAAATGCCACTGATAAAGATATTAAAAAAGCAGTGAATGCAATGTATACCGATCCAAACCACTTACGTATCGAAGATCCAGGTCAAGTAGAAGGCAATATTGTATTTGCTTATTTAGATGCTTTCGATACCAACAAACAAGAAGTTGAAGAGCTCAAAGCACATTATCGCCGTGGTGGTTTAGGCGACGGTACAGTGAAAAAGCGTCTTGAAGGTATCTTAAAAGAGTTAATTATGCCAATTCGTGAACGTCGTGAAGAACTTGCTAAGGATCCAGACTATATTATGGATGTGTTACGCGAAGGTACACTGAAATGCCAAAAAATTACTCAGCAGACACTGGACGAAGTAAAAGAAGGTTTAGGCTTATTTAAGTTCTGATTAATAACCGTTCAATTAAACTTTATTACTCAAAAGATTTAACCTTGTGCGATCAATTGATCGCACTTTTATTTTGAGGTTAAAGTTTATAATTTAATCGTTTCTTTAACGTGATTTAACACTTATTAACGTGAATACCAATGAACAATGAGTGTTACCCTATTATTATGACGGAATAGGTTATGCACTCCCCCAAGTTCATAACATTCTACTTTACCGAAGCTGTGAATACAGATTCGTTGTTATGCGTAATGATCACCCCAATCGTTACGCTTTTTTTTTGCCTGTTTTATTAGTTTAACTTTTTTTAGTTTTCTAAAAAAAGAAAGCCCCTTATTCATATCAAAAAAGGAATTTATCCAAATTTTGATCAAGTGAATAAGGGGCTTTTAGATTTTGCTAAGAAATTAAGCTAAACCTTTCTCTTTTAATACTTGCAACATCGTTGAACCCAATTCCGCAGGGCTACGCGTATATGCCATGCCAGCACGTTCAAATGCAGCAAATTTCTCTTCTGCTGTTCCTTTACCGCCCGAAATAATTGCGCCTGCATGTCCCATACGTTTACCTTTTGGTGCAGTTACACCTGCGATATAACCAACAACAGGTTTGGTTACATTGGACTGGATATATTCAGCAGCTTCTTCTTCTGCTGTACCACCAATCTCACCAATCATAATGATGGCATCTGTATCTGGATCATCTTGGAACAACTTCAACGCATCAATTTGATTCATGCCTGGAATTGGATCACCACCAATACCAATACACGTCGACTGACCTAAACCAAGCTTAGTGGTTTGAGCCACAGCTTCATAGGTTAATGTACCCGAACGTGAAATAATTCCAATACGCCCTGGTTGATGAATATGACCTGGCATAATTCCAATTTTACATTCACCTGGTGTAATTACCCCTGGACAGTTTGGTCCAACCAAACGAGTTCCATTCCCATTGGTTTCAAGATAACGCTTGGCTTTAAGCATATCTAAAGTTGGAACACCTTCGGTAATCACAACAATAAGACCGACGCCAGAATCAACCGCTTCAACAATTGAATCAAGTACAAATGGTGCTGGAACATAAATGACAGATGCATCTGCACCTGTTTCACGTACAGCATCTTTCATGGTATTAAAAACGGGTAAGTCAAGATGAGTTGTACCACCCTTGCCTGGTGTAACACCACCGACTACTTTTGTGCCGTAATCTAAAGCTTGTGCTGAATGGAAAGTACCATTTTTACCAGTAAAACCTTGTACCAATACTTTTGTGTCTTTATTAATTAAAACGCTCATGCTGAATACTCCCTTACCCTTTCACTGCAGCAACAATTTTTTCTGCCGCATCGGATAAACCATTAGCAGAAGTAAGTTTTAAACCAGATTCATCGAGAATTTTTGCGCCTAGTTCTGCATTATTACCCTCTAAACGGACAACAACAGGAACAGTCACATTAACCTCTTGAACTGCTGCAATAATTGCTTCAGCAATCATGTCACAACGCACAATTCCACCGAAGATATTAATCAATACACCTTGTACAGATGTATCGGCTAAAATGAGTTTAAACGCTTCAATTACACGCTCTTTGGTTGCACCACCACCTACGTCAAGGAAGTTTGCAGGTTGACCGCCATAAAGTTTAATAATGTCCATGGTTGCCATAGCCAGACCAGCACCATTGACCATACAACCAATATTCCCTTCAAGCGCAACGTAATTCAGTTCAAACTCAGACGCTTTTAATTCACGCTCGTTTTCTTGTGACTTGTCACGAGATGCTGCGATTTCAGGCAAACGGTACAATGCATTTGAATCGATTCCAATTTTAGCATCGACTGCAAGAATATCGCCGTTTTCACGAACTGAGAGTGGGTTGATTTCAAATAGGGCAAAATCATTTTCAACGAATGCCTGATAAGCACCTGCCATCAGCTTGACAAACTGACCAATCTGCTTGTCTTTTAAACCTAATGCAAAAGCAACTTCACGCGCTTGAAACGGTTGTAAACCTACAAGTGGATCCACTTCAACTTTGATAATTTTTTCTGGTGTTTCTTCAGCAACTTTCTCAATTTCCACCCCACCTTCAGTGGATGCCATGAACGTCACACGGCGTGAGGAACGGTCGACCACAGCACCGAGATACAGTTCACGCTCAACAGGATATACATCTTCGCAAACAAGGACGCTATTGACTGGTTGTCCATTCGCATCCGTCTGATAGGTCACAAGATTGGTACCAATCAACTGGTTTGCATAATCAGCGGCTTCTTCTTTTGATTTAACAACTTTTACACCACCTGCCTTACCACGACCACCCGCATGTACCTGCGCTTTGATCACAGCAAATTTGCCACCTAATTGTTCAAATGCAGCGACTGCTTCTTCTGCACTTCTTGCCAAAATTCCTTCTTGGACAGACACTCCATATTTTTTCAACAGTGCTTTGGCTTGATACTCATGTAAGTTCATTTAGTTACCTTTTACTACTTGTGCCCTTAGTTATAACTGACCCGTACTTAAACATCCATCTCAGTAAATACAGATCATTTTTTCAATTTCGTTTGTACTTATTTTTAGATGATTATTCAGATATAAACAACCACCTTAAACAAAAAAGAGCGGTTTACACCGCTCTTTTTTCAATTATTTACGTTTACGCTGGATCGCATGAATTGCACGACCATCAACAGCTAAAGCAGCCTCATGAACCACCTCAGAATAAGTCGGATGGCCAAATGTCATTAATTGTAAATCTTCTACAGAAGATACAAACTCAAGTGCAATCATCCCTTGATGTACAATATCTGAAGCACCAGGACCAATCACATGCATTCCTAACAAGCGATCAGTTTTAGCATCAGCAACGAATTTTACAAAACCAGCAGCTTCACCAGCAGCAAGAGCACGACCATTCACGGCAAATGGGAATTGACCTGTTTTTACTTCATGACCATTTGCAACAGCTTGCTCTTCAGTTAAGCCAACCCAAGCTGCTTCAGGGTGCGTGTAAATAACGCTGATAATTGTATCGTAGTTCACTTGTGCTGCATGACCGTGAATACGCTCAACTGCCATCACACCTTCTTCCATGGCTTTATGCGCAAGCATAGGACCACGGACAAGGTCACCAATCGCATACACACCTTCAAGAGAAGTTGCACAATGGTCGTTTACTTCGATAAAGCCACGATCAGTCAGTTTAATGCCAGCATCTTCTGCCAACAAACCTTCTGCATAAGGCTTACGACCTACGCATACGATCAACTTGTCAAACACTTGTTCTTTGTCTTCGCCAGCCTGATTGTATTTAACCGTCACTTCACGACCATTCACCTCAGTACCAGAAACTTTAGCACCAATGCGAATATCAAGGCCTTGCTTGGTCAGAATTTTTTGGAATTCTTTTGAAAGTGCTTTATCTGCCATTGGCAAGAATGCATCCAATGCTTCAAATACAACCACTTCAGAACCCAAACGGCGCCATACAGAACCAAGTTCCAGACCAATCACACCTGCACCAATCACACCCAAACGCTTAGGTACTTCAGCAAACTCGAGTGCACCAGTTGAGTCAACAATCAAGTCTTGATCAACAGGGGCAACTGGGATATTGACTGGAACAGAACCAGAAGCGAGGATCACATATTTAGGTTCTAAAACCTGAGTTTCACCTTCGAAAGGAACAAACTCAACTTTCTTACCCGCAAGTAACTTACCCGTACCTTGCAACCACTCAATGCCATTGCCTTTTAATAATTGGGCAACACCACCAGTCAAATTCTCTACAACTTTATCTTTGCGTGCCAACATTTTTGCGATGTCAATATTAACTTCGCCTGTTGTAATACCATGATCACCAAGATGATGAATCGTATCTTCATAATGATGAGACGAATCAAGGAGTGCTTTAGAAGGAATACATCCAACGTTTAAGCACGTACCACCTAAAGATGGTTTACCTTTATGAACACGTTTCTCAATACAAGCAACTTTAAAACCAAGCTGAGCAGCACGAATCGCCGCTTCATAACCGCCTGGTCCACCGCCAATTACAACAAGATCAAATTGTTGAGACATTTTTATCTCCATAAACCCAGATGAATCATCTCAATCTGGGCTATTGTCCGGAATGAATTAAAGATCAAGAATAAGTTTTGCAGGCTCTTCTAGAAGCTCTTTAATAGTAACCAAGAAGCCAACTGCTTCTTTACCATCAATTAAGCGATGGTCATAAGAAAGAGCCAAATACATCATTGGAAGAATTTCAACCTGACCATTCACTGCCATTGGACGTTCTTGAATTTTATGCATACCCAAGATTGCAGTTTGTGGTGTATTTAAAATTGGAGTAGAAAGCAATGAACCGAATGTACCACCATTGGTGATGGTAAATGTACCGCCAGTCATATCTTCAATACCCAACTTGCCATCACGCGCTTTGACAGCATAGTCACGGATACCATTTTCAACTTCAGCATAGTTCATGCGATCAGTATCACGTAGTACTGGAACCACGAGACCACGATCAGAAGATACAGCTACACCAATATCGTAGAAACCGTGATAAACGATGTCATCGCCATCGATAGATGCATTCACCGCAGGATAACGCTTCAATGCTTCAGTTGCTGCTTTAACAAAGAAAGACATAAAGCCAAGACGCGCACCATGACGTTTTTCAAATGCATCTTTATACTGTGCACGCATTTCCATGATTGGTTTCATGTTGACTTCGTTAAACGTTGTCAACATTGCTGTTTCTTGAGTGGCAGCAAGAAGACGTTCAGCAACACGCTTACGAAGACGTGTCATTGGAACACGTTTTTCGATACGCTCACCCACTGCAACACTCAGTGGTTGTGCAGCTGGTTTAGATTGATGATTGACGACATCTTCTTTGGTGATACGACCACCACGACCAGTACCTTGAACGTCTGATGCACTGATACCAGACTCAGTCAAAGCCTTGCGAACTGCTGGAGCTTGATCAGAAACGGGTTGCGCACGCTCAACAACTGGAGCTGCACCCGCTTCAGTTTTAGCCGCAGCCTGCTCTACTTTAGAGTCGCTTTGAACAGCTTGAGTTTCATTTGCACCTGACACTGCACCTTCTTGGAATTGTGCAATCACTTCGTCAGATAAAACTGTTTCGCCTTCGTCTTTGATAATAGAAACAAGTTGACCATCAGCTGGAGCAACCACTTCTAAAACAACTTTATCAGTTTCAATATCACAAATGACTTCATCACGTGATACTGCTTCCCCAACTTTCTTATGCCATGTTGCAATGGTTCCATCTGCAACTGACTCTGGGAATACCGGTGCTTTAATTTCGGTTGCCATTATTTTGTCTCTCCTGATTGTTCAGCTTCGATTGCTAATGCATCATGAATGAGCTGAGCTTGTTGTTTTGCATGCAAATATGGTGAGCCACACGCTGGTGCAGCCGATGCTTCACGGCCTGCGTAGCTGATACGGATTTGTTTTCCAGACTTCAAGATGTCATCGTACAAACGTGGTGCGATAAACAACCATGCGCCTTGGTTCTTCGGCTCTTCTTGACACCAAACCACATCTTTAACGTTTGGATAAGCAGCTAGAACTTCGGCAAGACGTTGTTCTGGATACGGATACAACTGTTCGATACGTACTACTGCAATGTTGTTCAGCTCAAGCTCACGACGCTTTTCAATGAGATCGTAATAAACTTTACCGCCACACAACACGAGACGTGTAACATCTGATTTAGTGATTTGATCGACTTCATCGATTACAGTCTGGAATGTGCCTGTTGCTAGCTCTTCCAGTGTCGAAGTCGCAAGCTTATGACGTAGTAACGACTTAGGCGACATCACAATCATTGGTTTACGAATTGGACGAACTGCCTGACGACGCAATGCATGGAAAATTTGTGCAGGTGTCGTTGGCGTAATGACCTGCATATTGTCTTCTGCACATAGCTGTAAGAAACGTTCAAGACGAGCAGATGAATGCTCAGGGCCTTGACCTTCAAAGCCATGTGGTAACAACATGGTCAAACCACATACACGCTCCCACTTGGTTTCACCAGACGCAATAAATTGGTCAATCACAACTTGCGCACAGTTAGCAAAGTCACCAAACTGCGCTTCCCAAATAATTAAGCTATTTGGAATCGTGGTTGCATAACCATATTCAAATGCAAGTACCGCTTCTTCCGATAATAATGAATCATATAAAGCAAAACGTGGCTGGTTTTCCTTCACATGACACAGTGGAATATAGGTCGAACCATCTACTTGATTGTGTAACTTGGCATGACGATGTGAGAACGTACCACGACCTACATCTTCACCCGTAATACGAACCAAATAACCTTCATCAATAAGTGTCGCGTAGGCCAGCGTCTCAGCAGCACCCCAGTTCAGTGGCATTTCACCAGTCTGCATTTTCAGACGATCATCAATGACTTTAGAAACTTGACGTTGCATGACAAAGCCTTCTGGCAATTTGCGCATACCTTCGCCAAGTTCTTTCAAGCGATTGATATCAATCGTGGTGTCCCATACATCTGTATAATCGTGACCTAAATAAGGTTTCCAATCCACAAACATCTTGGTGTTTGGTTCAAGTACCAGTGCATTAGCAACATGGTTACCTGCTTCAAGATCTGAACGATAATCTTCGATTAACTTGTCTGCTTCAGCACGATCAAGTACTTTTTGCTGAACCAACTGATCTGCATACAATGTACGCGTTGTTGGCTTTTTATTGATCACCTGATACATCAATGGCTGAGTCGCAGATGGTTCATCTGCTTCATTATGACCACGACGACGGTAACAGAACAAGTCAATGACAACATCTTTACGGAATGTATGACGGAAATCATGTGCCAGTTGTGCAATAAATGCAACCGCTTCAGGGTCATCCCCATTGACATGGAAAATTGGAGACTGCACCATTTTCGCCACATCAGTACAGTATTCTGTAGAACGCGCATCACGTGGATCAGAAGTCGTAAAGCCGACTTGGTTATTAATCACGATATGCACTGTACCACCAACGGTGTAACCGCGGGTTTGTGACATTTGGAAGGTTTCTTGATTAACACCTTGGCCTGCAAATGCAGCATCACCATGTACGATCACAGGTAGTACGTCATCACCACCAATGTCTTTACGACGAACCTGACGTGCGCGTACCGAACCTTCAACTACAGGTCCAACAATTTCCAAATGCGATGGGTTAAATGCCAAAGCCAAATGGACTTCGCCACCAGGTGTCATTACGTTTGACGAGAAACCTTGGTGATATTTCACATCACCCGAACCTTTTTTGTGAATTGATTTACCTTCGAACTCACCAAAAAGATCAGCAGGGTTTTTACCCATGATGTTTACAAGTAGATTTAGACGACCACGGTGTGGCATCCCAATCACAACTTCTTTACAGCCAACCGAACCAGCACGCTGGATGATTTCATTCATCATTGGAATGAATGACTCACCACCTTCAACACCAAAACGCTTGGCGCCGACATATTTATTACCTAAGAATTTTTCTAGACCTTCAGCAGCGGTAAGACGCTCTAACAATGCTTTTTTCTGGTCATTGGTAAAATTGAACTGACCGCGAGCACCCTCTAAGCGCTGTTGAATCCAACGTTTTTCTTTGGTATCTACAATGTGCATATATTCTGCACCAATAGAACCACAGTAAATAGACTCCATGGTTTCAACCATTTCGCCTAAAGTGGCTTCAGCTTTACCAATAGCAAGATTACTGGTATTAAATACAGTATCAAGATCAGATTTGGTTAAACCGTGTGCAGATAAATCTAGATCTGGAACGTCTTCACGCTTTGCCAAACCTAACGGATCTAATTTTGCTTTTTGATGACCACGGTTACGGTATGCTGCGATAAGTTGTAAGACACCAATCTGGCGACGCTCATGATCGCTGCTTACTGAACTCTGTACTACTGCCTGAACACGATTCGAATTACGCCCAAGTAATAAGAACTGCTCACGCACACTGCTGTGCGGTTGATCACCTTTAGGGAATTTATCGAAATATTGGCGCCAGTCCTCTGTCACAGAGGTTGGGGAGGTCAGGTATTGCTCGTAAAGCTCTTCAATATACGCTGCGCTATCAGCGGAAAGTTCAGTGTCAAGACGCAAAGCGTCAGCAACATCTTGCATTTGTGGACCCATTTCCTATTGCAAAAACATTACGGGTTGCTTTTTAAGCATACCCATGATTGATAACGCCAAATTGTAAATGGCATTACAAACCCATTCTGGCGCTGTGACCATCGGGGGCGTTATTACTGCATTAGTCAAACCAATGCAGTCAATGAATAATTACGCCCTCATTGGCATCATCACTCATCTGTATACTCGGCAACACCGAGCAATTTTTGCAAATCGTCTTAGAAAAACAAAATAAACTATTTAGCTTTTCTAAAATGACTTTTTATATAAAAATTAAGCACAATCTCAAAATCGTGCTTGCTGAACATGTAACTATTATGCGCTTTATCGGCATAAAATTTCGTTTCAAATCGTATCATGTTCTATTAACCTGAATTGATTTTTTTGACATATACCTCTCATAAATTGACAAAATACACTGCCTATTTTATCTGATAATCTATGGTGCTTCATATAGATTTTAGATGCAATTTAGACCTTAGTCCCATTTCTTTTTACATAAAAAAAAGCGCACATCTAAATGCACGCTTTTTTGACGCATATTAACCCGCCTGATCGAATAACATATTACGAATATGTCCAATCGCTTTGGTTGGGTTCAGTCCTTTTGGACAAACAGATACACAGTTCATAATTCCTTTACAACGGAATAAGCTGAACGGATCATCCAAGCGCGATAAACGATCTTGAGTGGCTGTATCACGCGAATCGATAATAAAACGATACGCATTAAGAAGTGCTGAAGGCCCCAGGAACTTATCTGGATTCCACCAAAATGATGGGCATGATGTCGAACAGCATGCACACAAGATACACTCATATAGACCATTTAAGTGTTCACGCTCTTCTGGAGACTGTAAACGTTCTTTAGGTGGCGCAGGCTGATTATTAATCAAAAACGGCTGGATTTTGTCATATTGATCATAGAACTGGTTCATATCAACAACCAAATCTTTAATCACTGGCAAACCAGGAAGTGGACGAATCACGATTTTTTCTGGTAAATCGTTCAAATTCCACAGACAAGCCAAACCATTTTTACCGTTAATGTTCACACCATCAGAACCACAGATTCCTTCACGGCATGAACGACGGAATGTCAATGTTTCATCCTGAACTTTCAATGCAAGTAAAGCATCAAGCAACATACGGTGCTTATCTGTCAATTCAAGCTTAAAAGTTTGCATGTACGGCGCTTTATCCTTATCAGGATCATAGCGGTAGATTTCGAATGTACGAGTACCTCTACTCATCTTTATTCTCCCGAATTAGAATGTACGTGGTGCAGGTGGAATTGCGTCAACTGTTAATGGAACGTAACGCACAGGCTTGTATTCAAGACGGTTATCTGCCGAATACCACAGTGTATGCTTCATCCACTCATCATCACGACGACCATATGGGTAATCAGGATGATCTGGCGCCAATTCATAATCGACAACTGTATGCGCACCACGACACTCTTTACGTGCGGCAGCCGAAATCAATGTTGCTTTCGCAACTTCATACAGGTTTTCAACCTCCAAAGCCTCTACACGTGCAGTGTTAAATACCTTAGATTTGTCTTTTAAGTAAATATTGCGAACTCGTGGCTCTAGCGCAAGAATTTGTCTTACACCTTCATCCAGCAACTCTTGAGTACGGAATACTGCAGCATGATCCTGCACAATGTCACGAATCGCATCTGCAACTTCTTGCGCATTTTCACCAGAAGTTGATTCATCCAGATGACGAATACGTTTTAATGTACTCTCTAATACATCTGTTGGAAGCGGTGCATATTCATCACCATGATGCTTGGTCACATAATCAATGATATGCTCACCCGCGGCTTTACCAAATACAACCAGGTCAAGCAAAGAGTTGGTACCCAAACGGTTTGCACCATGTACAGATACGCAAGAACATTCACCAATCGCATAAAAACCTTTTACTGGTTTTACGAAATCTGGACAGTTGGTCTCAAAAGTATATTCTTTGGTCGCATTGTTATAATGCGCTTCCAAGTGAAGGTTTTCAGTTGCCACTGGAACCACCACCTGACCATGAATATTGGTTGGAATACCACCCATTTGATAATGAATCGTCGGTACAACCGGAATTGGCTCTTTGGTGATATCCACGTTTGCGAATTTTTTACCAATCTCAAATACAGATGGTAAACGCTTCATAATGGTATCCGCACCTAAGTGAGTCATATCGAGCAAGATATAATCCGCTTTAGGGCCACAGCCACGACCTTCTTTAATTTCTTGGTCCATTGAACGTGAAACAAAGTCACGCGGCGCCAAGTCTTTCAAAGTTGGTGCATAACGTTCCATGAACGGCTCACCATCTTTGTTACGAAGAATCGCACCTTCACCACGACAGCCTTCGGTCAGAAGTACGCCCGCACCCGCTACACCTGTTGGGTGGAATTGCCAGAATTCCATATCTTGCAATGGAATACCTGCACGTGCAGCCATACCAAGACCATCACCAGTATTGATATAAGCGTTGGTAGATGCACGGTAAACACGACCTGCACCACCTGTAGCAAACAAAGTCGCTTTGGCTTGGAATACTGCAATATTACCTGTTTCCTGGTCGTAAGCAGTTACACCGAGTACATCACCTGCTTCATTACGGATCAAGTCAAGCGCAATCCACTCAACGAAAAACTGAGTGCCCATTTTGACGTTGCTTTGATACAAGGTATGCAATAGCGCATGACCTGTACGGTCAGCAGCAGCACAAGCACGTGGAACTGGTTTATCACCATAGTTTGCAGAGTGACCACCAAACGGACGTTGATAGATCGTACCATCTGCGTTACGGTCAAATGGCATACCTAAGTGTTCAAGCTCATATACAACTTTTGGCGCTTCACGTGTCATAAATTCAATGGCGTCTTGGTCACCTAACCAGTCAGAACCTTTTACTGTATCGTAAAAATGGAAATGCCAGTTGTCTTCCTGCATGTTGCCTAGTGAAGCACCAATACCACCCTGCGCTGCCACTGTATGAGAACGGGTTGGGAATACTTTGGTGAGTACCGCAACTTTCAAACCAGCTTGTGCCAACTGATAAGAAGCACGCATACCAGAACCACCGCCACCTACGATGACAGCATCAAAAGTGAGGTTTTGAATATTTGAATAATCTTCTTTAGGGTTTATCGCGCCCATGATGTCTTCCTATCAATTCGCCCAGAAAATCTGGATACCCCAGATTGCAAATACAAACACGGCAATAATCACAGCCGATGTAAGAACCAGACGTAAACCTGATGCCGAAGGACCCATTTGACGAGTCGTTACATAATCAGTAAATACCTGCCACATGCCGATCCATGCGTGTGCTGCCAATGACAGAATTGCCAGTAAAGATAAAATCTTCATTGGCAAAGTCATCATGAAGCCAGACCATTGCTCATAGCTAAAACCACCATGAAAAAGAATCCAGCCAAAAATGACAACTGTATATACGGCCAAAACCACAGCACTAATACGCTGAATAAACCAATCGCGAGAACCTGAACCTGTTAATCCTGTAGCACTTTTCATTAGAACACAATCCATACAAAGGCTGCGATGATACCGATCACAGATAAGATCAATGAAATTGTAGCTGCAGTGCGCCCACTTTGAAGCTCTTCTGCAAAGCCAAGATCAGCGAGCAAGTGTTTAACACCAGCAATAAAGTGAAAGATTAAACCTGCTACAAATACCCATACGATAAGACGTACTAAAATATTTCCGAAGATTACTGTTTTTACGTATTCAAATCCTTCTGGTGAAGATAAGGATTTATCCAAAATCCATAGTAAAACGGGAATTAAGAGGAATACGATCACACCAGAAAGACGGTGTAAGATTGATGCAATAGCCACGGGTGAGCGCAAATTTACCGCTAACACCTGACCCATGGACAAATTGACAGGTCTGTTGCTTTTCACAGCGGGCATCCTGTAGTAAAAACTCCAGCTGGAGTTTGTTTGAATTAATTCGAAGGAAAGCTGGCATTGAAGGCAAGCAAATGCCTACTTAATAAACGACAATGAATTATAAATCGTCAAAAATCAAAATACAAACAATGAAAAATCAGTTTTACTCATAAAATATTTCAAATAAGAATCATTAACATATGCAACTTATCAAATAATAATCATTTTTTGTGCGATTTAATATGTATGTCACTATTTTTATAGAATAATTTTATAATTACACTCAAACTGAATGACAAAACTACATTCTTGCTGGTATTCGACCAAAGATGAATAGATTTTCATAGAAAAAATCAACCGATCATGAGTAAAATCAAGATGATTCACCTCAATTCATCATTATGATTTGTTTAGCAACATTTTTTTATGAAATGTTTTAATCAAATACCATTATTTAAATAGTCACATCATTTTTATAAAGAACAACTTACTTTGTGAATAACTTAAACTTAACAATCTCACCAAACAGTAATCCTGCTTGATAATCCAACAAAAACCGATCAAATATTTCTCTTTTGCAGCATCAATTACATAAAACAACTTTCCAATAAGCTATTTTTTAACCAATCAAACCATCAAAACAACCTGCATAGCAAAATAATTCACTTGATTAAATTTATAGTTTTTTAAACACGCAACATAGGTAAGTTATGGGATTTAGGCCATTTTAACTTTAAATTGGCAATATATATCAGTGTACCGATGGATTAATTGCTCTAAAAATTTGTTTACAATTTAGCTTTTATAGTCAATTTTTTTCTGCACGTGGTCATAAATTTGACTTATCATAGCGCGTCGACACTGTGATTTTATTCAGTTTTTTTAGCTGTCAAAGGTTGAAACTAACTGCTTGTGGTAACGTTACTTTTTATCCATAAGTATGATTGACAAAATTTCAGTTCACACTAATCTTAGTAACAATTTTTGACCCGTCTGAATTCGTGCATTAAAAGATTAATACTTCGATTCAGATCAACATTCACCAGGACAGGAGATCTATTGAATGTCTGAAGCAACTGGCAAGAAAGCCGTATTAAAGCTTGATGGCAAAGAAATTGAATTACCAATTTACAGCGGCACATTGGGCCCAGATGTAATTGACGTTAAGGATGTATTGGCTGCAGGTCATTTTACTTTTGATCCTGGTTTCATGGCGACCGCTTCATGTGAATCGAAGATTACATTCATTGACGGAAACGAAGGTGTGTTATTACACCGCGGTTACCCAATTGATCAGCTTGCAACTCAAGCAGATTATTTGGAAACTTGCTATTTGTTATTAAATGGTGAACTTCCTACGCCAGAGCAAAAACAAGAATTTGATGCTAAAGTTCGTAACCACACCATGGTTCACGATCAAGTTAGCCGTTTCTTCAATGGTTTCCGTCGTGATGCGCACCCTATGGCAATCATGGTGGGTGTAGTCGGTGCTTTATCTGCGTTTTATCACAACCAGTTAAACATTGAAGATGTCAATCATCGTGAAATTACTGCAATTCGTTTGATTGCAAAAATTCCAACGCTTGCTGCTTGGAGTTATAAATACACTGTCGGCCAACCGTTCATTTACCCTCGTAATGATCTTGGTTATGCAGAAAACTTCCTGCACATGATGTTTGCAACCCCAGCAGACCGTGATTACAAAGTTAATCCAATTCTTGCTAAGGCAATGGATCGTATTTTCACGCTTCATGCAGATCATGAACAAAATGCTTCAACATCTACAGTCCGTTTGGCTGGTTCAACCGGTGCGAATCCGTATGCGTGTATCGCAGCAGGTATTTCTGCACTTTGGGGCCCTGCTCATGGTGGTGCAAACGAAGCTGTTCTGAAAATGCTTGATGAAATTGGCACTGTTGAGAACGTTGCTGGTTTCATGGAAAAAGTGAAAACCAAAGAAGTTAAACTCATGGGCTTTGGTCACCGTGTGTATAAAAACTTCGATCCACGCGCGAAAGTCATGAAAGAAACATGTGATGAAGTTCTTGCCGCACTCGGCATTAACGATCCACAACTTGAACTTGCGATGGAACTTGAGCGCATTGCGTTGTCTGATGAATACTTCATCAAGCGTAATTTGTATCCAAACGTAGACTTCTATTCAGGTATCATTCTTAAAGCGATTGGTATTCCAACAGAAATGTTTACAGTGATCTTTGCACTTGCACGTACTGTGGGCTGGATCAGCCACTGGTTAGAAATGCACAGTGCTCCGTACAAAATTGGTCGTCCTCGTCAGCTTTACACTGGCGAAACCAAACGCGACATTAAACGTTAATTTTCGAAAGAAGAGCAACTTAAAAGACCGCCTAGTGCGGTCTTTTTTATTTTGATGATTGACTAAGATCATATATTGTTACGCGAGACAAATGGAATACAGGCAGCTAAATCATCACAATCTTGTCGATAGTGTTTTTTCAAAAAATAATCCTGTACCATCTGCGCTTGCTGTTCTATACCATAATGCAAAAACTGCTTTCCCTGCTGCAAAACGTACTGATATTTTCTTTCAAAAATTCCTTTTCGGATTAACTTTATGCCTTGCTGATACTGCCAAACATGCACGAGCTCATGAATCAGCCAAGACTGTTTCTCAATCGATTGTGTCGAAAAATCATCACACCAATCCGCAATATTAAAATAAATATGACCATTTGGGCTGATTGCATAATGTTTGATGATCAGACGATGCGCATAGATACAAATCGACTTCAGATCAAGATGATCAGCAAATATCGCATGGGCAAGGCGAATTTCTCCGACAGTAAGAGAGCGCTTTCGAAGGATCAGAAATTTATGCATCAACATTATTGTTCAATAGCCACTATTAGATTGATCATGCAGGAATAACCGACTTAATAGAAAGAAAATTAACAACAAATAAAAAAATAATAAAAAACGATAAATCTTGTTATTTTTACGCAGAAAAAGTTTTGATTAGTATATATTATCCATCTTGCACTGTTTTTCAATTATATTGACTTTTTTGTGTTATCCCATACGTCGAAACGTTGCATAATGACAACGACAAAATCAACTGCTGACGTATATCTGTGCTATCGATCTAGGACTAGGTTTGAATGAAAAGTTTTAAAATTGCCCTTGCTCAATTTTCACCGCATATTGGCAATATTGATTCAAATGCTCAAAGAATGGTTGAGCAAGCAAATGAAGCTAAAAAACAAAATGCTGACTTAATTATTTTTCCAGAACTTTCTGTGATTGGCTATCCCGCAGAAGATCTTCTTTTACGTCCAAATTTAAACAAACGGATGCAGAAGGCATTTCAGCAACTCAAGGAAGTTAAAGATATTGTCATGGTGTTTGGGTTTGTTCATCAAACCGAAGAAGGTCATCGTTACAATTCTGCAGCTGTCATGAAAGATGGTGTTGTTCTGGGTGTTTACAACAAACACAATTTACCAAACTATAGTGTGTTTGATGAAAAACGCTATTTTAGTCCTGGTCATCAGCACTTGGTGTTTGAATACCTTGGACATAAATTTGGTGTTTTGATTTGTGAAGATATCTGGTCGATCAATACGGTTAAGCAACTCTCTAAGTTGAATGTTGAAACTGTTCTGGTTCTAAACGCATCTCCTTATGAAGTAGGTAAACCACAGCATCGTGTCCAAACATTGACTGAGCTATCTAAGCAGCTCAATGTTCATCTGGTTTATCTCAATCAAGTGGGTGGTCAGGATGATCTAATTTTTGATGGTAGCAGCTTTATTATCAATCACGATGGAGAAGTCGCATTTCAGGCGCCAAGCTTCAAAGAAGAGCTGTACTACAGTGAATTTGATATTGAACAAAAGCGCTATAAAAAAATTGACCCTGCCCCCGCACTTGATACCATTGCTGAAATCTATCAAAGTTTGGTCATGGCAACGCGTGACTACGTTCAACGCTCAGGCTTCTCAGGCGTAATTCTAGGTTTGTCTGGCGGTATCGATTCTGCTTTAACGCTCGCCATCGCGGCCGATGCGATTGGTGCAGACAAAGTACAGGCCGTCATGATGCCATATACTTATACATCTCAGATTAGTGTTGAAGATGCAACCGAACAAGCGCGTCGTATGGGTGTAACTTTCGGAATTGCCGAGATTCATCCAATCGTCAATAGTTTTATGCAAACGCTCTACCCGTTCTTTGGAAATGCGCCTGCGGATGCAACTGAAGAAAACTTGCAAGCACGTGCTCGTGGTACGTTGTTAATGGGATTGTCCAATAAATTTGGTAATTTAGTCTTATCAACAGGAAATAAATCTGAGCTTGCTGTGGGTTATTGCACACTTTACGGTGACATGGTGGGTGGCTTTGCTGTTCTTAAGGATGTGTATAAAACCATCGTATTTGAACTCGCAAAATACAGAAACACTCTGAGTGAAACACCTGTTATTCCAGAACGTGTGATTACTCGTCCGCCATCGGCAGAATTGCGCCCCGATCAGAAAGATCAGGATTCGCTACCTGCTTATGATATTCTTGATGCAATTCTTTATGCTTATATTGAAGAAGATCAAAGTCAGTCAGATATCATTGCCAAAGGCTTCGACAAAGAAGTCGTTGAAAAAGTGATTCGCCTGGTTGATCGAAATGAATATAAACGCCGTCAAGGTGCAATTGGCCCGCGTATTAGCTCACGTGCTTTTAGTCGAGAGCGTCGTTACCCTATCGTAAATGGCTGGAGACCCGATGACTAAGGATCAGACATCATCTAGCGAACAACTTGCTCAAGCACTTTTGCTTGAGCAAGTTCGTTATTATCAACAACAACTTTCTGCAGATCACTCTCCCGAATATATTCAGCATATTTGTCATTTAATTTTTCAGTCCACTCAATACCTTAATCTCAATCAAGTGGTAGACCTTGAACAACTTCAAGCCGTTGTACAGCGTTATGCACTTGAAATGCAGCTAGGTGCGGATTTGCTGGAATTTATTGGTGAAGTTTCTAAACAGATTTTCATCTCTGCATTAAAATCTTCCTCTACCCTGAATGATCTGATTTCAGATCATCAATTTGAAATTTGGCTGTCCAAATTTTTAGAGCTTGAACATGTGCGTGTATATCTGAATAATTTCTTGCGTGATAGTCCTGCTATTCAGCAGCTTTGTCATTTTATTGCGACCACTGTTATTCAGAAAAAGCTTCCTGGTTTTTTACAAAATCCTAATTTTCAAGAACATCATACACAACATCCTCATTCTAGCTGGCAACAGCGGATCAAACGTTTTTCACTCAAGCAACAACAGCGAATTGAACAGAAACTCGAAGATTATCTCGCTACATTTATTCAGGAGCAATTGGCTGAGCTGACTATTTTATCCAATGATGATCTGGAAGATTTGATTCGAAATATTTGGGATGATTTAAAAGAAAAAACGGTTTATCAATATATTTCAAAGATTGATCCACTGGATGTAGAAGAGTTTTTTGTCTTGATCTATGAGTATTGGAAGGAATTACGTCAACAACCCTTTATGCAAAATCTAATTCTTCGAGGTGTCGAAGTATTTTATCGATTTTATGAACATGAGACGCTGCAAGACTTACTTTATGGCATTGGTTTGAATGAAAGCGATATTAAGACTGAAGCTTTACGATTCTACCCCAAAGTACTTCGAGCATTTGAGCAACAAAATCTACTTGAACCATTACTGATGCAGATTTTAAAGCCATTTTATATTCGCCCTGCGACACTGGCATTGATTGAGCAACATCAAAATTAAAGACTACATGTTCAAGCATCATACAACTGCTTGAACATGCCTCTTTTTATCATTTAAAAGTAATAGCCAAGCGCTAGATATAGCATTCGATTCCAGCCATTATGATCACCTTGTGCCAATCCATCACTGCTTGCACCTGTCATTGGATCATTACGGCTCCAGATGTATTCACCCTGAATACCAATTGCTTTATAATTAAAAGACACACCTGCAATTAAACGATCAGAATCCTGATACCCCGACTGCTGTTTAAAGAGTCGACTATAGGACACATAAGGTTTGATATTCCCAATTTTGTAAAATGGTTGATTAAAACTATAATTGATCTCATTGACCAAATATTTTGTTTTGTTAGCCAACTGATAGTTAGAATCAAATGCCCCCAATGTAGAGGTATCGGGCTGCATGTCATCACGATTATTGACCGATTGCTTACCTGCCAAAAACATCCACTGCCAAGCATTATATTGTGTTTGCGCAAAGACGTTCCAACTATGGCGTGAGCCACTCAGGCCATTTTTCTTATTTTTAAGATCAGAATACCAAAATGATGTCCCAACTTCGGTAGATAATCCCTCTACAGCATTCATATGAAAATTTTTGGACATTCGACCAATCCACATATTCCGCTCTTCAAGATAAGTTCCTGTTGTCAAATCATCAGCTTTAACAAAGGCAGGACTATAACGACTCGAATCTTGAGATGTACCTTTATAATTACCACCATCTGTCGGATAAAAACCTAAGCCTAGATGATAATCATCATGATTGATCTGATAGCGTAAACCAAGTGCAGATACATCTTCAAAGCCAACCGTATTCATGAGGGTTTCATAGTAACTACTCCCCCAAAAGCGTCCGAAACCAAATTCCACAGGCTGTAATCCGATGCTCACGCGCTGCTGATCAGAAATCTTGTACCCAACCCATGCATCACTCAAAAAAACCGCATCACAGAGTTCATCGTATTCATAACAACGTGCATCGAGTGCCGCCAGCCATTTCGGATTTTCATAGTTTAAATTAAGCTTGATATCAGCCAGTCGCCAGTTGTTATTTGACCCCTCATTGGCTTCATCTTGAAAATCTTTGCTGAGATAACGCGTGCGGATGGCACCCGATACTTTGACCTGCCCCGCTTCGGCCTTTGGGTCGCCCCAGCTAAGATCTTGTGCATATACAACGGGGGTAAATGCAATTGTTGTTGTAAGTAGTAATAATGACTTATTCATGCCATAACATCCTTTTGAGTGGGTGATGAAAATGCATAAGTTCGGTTGGAATTAGAAAACTAAAACAGTGAACTTGAATGTGAAATAAAAATCTAAAAAAGATAAATAAAAAAAAAGATCACGTAAGGTACATGATCTTTAAAAATGGTGGCTATGACGGGACTTGAACCTGTGACCCCCGCATTATGAGTGCGGTGCTCTAACCAACTGAGCTACATAGCCATAAACTGTGTGCGCATTATCTATAGAACACAGATGAGCGTCAATAGTTTTACTATTCATCTGCTCAGCAAATATTCAAAAATATCTAAATCCGCTATTTTCCTTACAATTTTAACAATAAAACTAAATGCAATATGACACACGAATACAGCTAGATATTTTGTATAAAATCCATTCGCACTGATAAAAGACATAAAAAAAGACCATGCAGGAGCATGGTCTATAAAATGGTGGCTATGACGGGACTTGAACCTGTGACCCCCGCATTATGAGTGCGGTGCTCTAACCAACTGAGCTACATAGCCGAAAACTGTGCGCGCATTATCTTAAGTTCTCTAAGATACGTCAAGCAAATTTTTCATAAAATTGGTGAAGTGGACCTGTAAGCCGGGTTCTGTCGAGGACGATCATTCCTCTAGGCGTACAATCACTCATACGCTCAAGCGACCTACCCGAATCCAGTACGGGCCGTACCTCAGGATTCCTATTTGGTCTTGCTTCTGGTGGGGTTTACCATGCCGTGAACTGTTACCAGACACGCGGTGCGCTCTTACCGCACCCTTTCACCCTTACCTCACGAATGAGGCGGTCTACTCTCTGCTGCACTTTCCGTCGGCTTTCACCGCCCAGGCGTTACCTGGCACCCTGCCCTATGAAGCCCGGACTTTCCTCCCCTGTTTCAGTCACGAAGACCTCCACAGCAGCGACCGTCCAGTCCACTTCGTGTGCGCATAGTATCAAAGATTTGATCTAATTGCTCGCGCTTTTTTGATCAATTAGTTTTTGATACTTCTGCATGAGTTGATCTTGTGTTTCTTCATGGTCTGGATCTTTGGGGATACAGTCCACTGGACAAAAAAGCTGACATTGTGGCTGATCGAAATGTCCAACACATTCGGTGCATAAATCGGGATGAATTTCATAAATCAATTCACCCATATAGATGGCTTCATTGGGACACACGGGTTCACAGACATCACAATTGATGCATTCTTCAGTGATATATAATGACACGCTACCAACCTTGTTGATGTTTATATTCAAAAGCCTCAACCACAGCCTGAGGCACAAACTTGGCGACATCACCTCTTAGGCGTGCAATTTCACGCACCAGAGTCGATGAAATAAACGAGTACTGTTCTGAAGGCGTTAAAAATACCGCTTCAAAATGATGATCAAGCTGACGATTCATATTGGCCAGTTGAAATTCATACTCAAAATCGGAAACGGCGCGCAACCCACGCAAAACAGCCGTTGCATTTTGTTCACGAAAAAAATTGACCAGCAAGCCATCAAAACCAACAAATTCCACATTGTGCAAGTGACTCAATGATAACTGAGCCAGCTTGACGCGTTCTTCTAAACTAAAAAGAGGTTTTTTATGATGCCCGATTGCAATTGCAACCACAACCTCATCAAACATTCTTGATGCACGGGTGACTAAATCTACATGACCATTAGTAATAGGATCAAATGTGCCTGGATAAATAACACGTGTTTTAGACATCCGGTTGTACTCTAGTTTATTGTGTAAGTCTTAATTCTAGCAAATCTTGATTTCTTAGCGAAGTCACTCCATTAAAATGAAAAAACTTCACCTCGGTCGTTGTTTAAGGCACAATAAGCATAACTTTGGAATTTTAAGATTATGTCGAAAGCAGTAGTAGTTAAAAAAAATAATGGCGGTACCATTGCGCAGAATAAACGCGCCCGACACGATTATTTTATTGAAGAAAAATTTGAAGCAGGTATGTCTTTGCAAGGCTGGGAAGTAAAATCCTTGCGTGCAGGTCGTATGAGCCTTACCGAAAGCTATATCATCTTTAAAAATGGTGAAGCCTACCTATTTGGTGCTCAAATTCAACCGTTGCTTACCGCATCGAGCCATGTTGTGCCTGAAGCCACACGGACACGTAAATTACTACTGTCACGTCGTGAAATTGGTCAACTACTAGGTGCTGTCAATCAGAAAGGTTATTCGTGTGTACCTTTGGCATGTTACTGGAAAGGTCACTTGGTCAAGCTCGAAATTGCACTGGTGAAAGGGAAACAGTTACATGATAAGCGTGCAACCGAAAAAGATCGTGACTGGCAACGTGACAAAGCACGGATTATGCATAAGTAATTTATACAAAAAGCCTTTACTAAGGCTTTTTGTTTGATTGTTTAATGCAAACGGTAAAGTAACCCACCGATATACTCACCAAACCAGATTGCAGTATCCAGATCACCTTGTGGAGGTGTGATTTCGACTGGCGCATTATCTGACTGTGTCATCAATCCCAAACAACTAGCCAATCGATTTAAATCATCTTCGCGATGCCCTGTACTCATTAAGGGCAATCCTGACCACAGCATGCCGTGCTGCATGGCAAAAATATTGATTTGCTGAAGTACAGAAAGCTTATCACCACTTAAGCCACCTGAATTTGCAAACCCTGCTGCCAGCTTGCCTTGCCAGATCCGATCTCGCCAACGCTTAGATGTACTGTCCATAAAACGTTTGAAATCTGCAGAAACACTACCCATATAGGTGGGTGAACCAAAAATAATTCCTTGAGAATGATCCAGAATATCCCAGTCAATATGCTCAATTGGCATAATATGCACGTCGATTCCCATTTTTTGGGCGCCCTGTGCAATATATGCCGCAACTTTTGCCGTATGACCATAAGGACTATGAAAGACGATTGAAAGAGATTTTCTGAGTTGCGACATAATGAGATTTAATCAACCAGTTAGAAAAAGTTTAGCAGCTTTATTGCATGAACACGAATGTTGCCATTCGTCCCGTTTTGGCATGACGACGATAAGAGTAATAATCTTTGTCCTGACGATATGAACATTGATCACCGCCCAAAATCGTTTCCACACCGTGTAACTGTAAAATATAGGTCGCGATCAAATATAAATCTGCCTGAAACTTGCCAAATTGTTTGCCCTGTTCAAATGCAGTGTCGAGTTCTGGATATTTTGCACAAAAGGTTTGCTTCACTTCTTCGCCCACCTCAAAGCATGGCTGGCTAATAGCTGCACCCAGCCATGCATATGCAGGCCCACTGTGCATGGCTTCGATGGTATTTTCAATAATGCCATCTGCTAAGCCCCGCCAGCCTGCATGCAGATTGGCAACTTCAGTACCTGTTCGATTGACCAAAACCACAGGCAAACAGTCGGCTGTCATCATCATGAGGGCATGTTTTTTGCTCTGAGTCACCAATCCGTCACCCGTCAATGCGTTCATGGTCATAGCGTCATTCACGGTATGACAAATGGTGCTGTGCGTTTGAGTCATCCATGTCATTTTATTGACACCGTATTGAGAAAACTCATCCAGCAAAATCATACGATGCTGCTGTACACGAAACGGATCATCATTCACATGCAAGGCTAAGTTAAAACCTTCAAGCTCTGATAAAGGGCTTTGAATAGCTTTAGGATGCTGAATTCTGGTTTGCCCTACATACACACCTGTAGGTAACCCTTTTACAAAATCCATGCTCTGTTCCTTACCTAGTAAGCTGCATTATCTTGACGCAAAACCTCAAGTAACTGGGTAAAATCTTCAGGCCATGGTGCTTCAAACATCATTTCCTCTTGAGTACGAGGATGTACCAAGCCAAGTTTTGAAGCATGTAAAGCCTGACGCTTAAAGCCACGCAATGTCTGGCCCAAACGTTCACTGGCACCTGCTGGCACACGTACGCGACTCATATATACTGGGTCACCCACCAAGCCATGTCCAATATAACTAAAGTGTACACGAATTTGATGAGTACGACCTGTTTCAAGTTGAGCCTGTACTCGGGTAAAGTGTTGGAAACGCTCTTTGACATTGTAATGTGTAACTGCTTCACGCCCACCTGGTAAAATTGCCATTTTGATACGATCTACAGGATGTCGCTTGATTTGCTCATCAATGGTTCCACCCGCAATAATATTGCCATAAACCACCAAATCATAAATTCGATAGACCGACTTATCTGCCAGTTGTTTACTCAATGAAAATTGCGCTTCCAGATTTTTAGCGACAACCAGTAAACCACTGGTGTCTTTATCAATACGGTGAACCAAGCCAGCACGTGAAAGTTCGACAGCTTTCGGGTAATGATAAAGCAATGCATTGACCAGTGTTCCAGATGGATTACCCGCACCTGGGTGCACGACCATTCCTGCGGGTTTATTAATCACCAGAATATCTTGGTCTTCATAAACAATGTCGAGTGGAATATTTTCAGGTTGGCTTGTTGTTTGCGCTTCAAGCTCGACATTAAGTGTCAGAAGCTCATTACCTTCGCAGCGATATTTAGGTTTGACTACTTCGCCATTGACCAGTAGGTGACCATCTTTCATCCATTGTTTAAGTTTTTCTCTTGAGAATTCATTCCAGACGGTTGCAGCGACCTGATCAATACGCTGACCTAAGTAATCTGGATCAAGTTGAACTTGCAACGATAAACGTGTTGCAGTTGTCTCAGAAGTATGGTTATCTGCATCCTCAGAATCTTCGAGTAAATTGAAGTCTGTTTCAGAGAGATTAGTATTAGAAGATTGTGCTGAAGTCATTTGCTCATTGAGATAAAAGTGGTTTAATAGCGCAATTGTAGCTCATTGCCCGTATTAAACAGAGGAGTTTTTATGTCGCTACCACAATATAAGATTACCATGCTTGCCCTTTCTCTTGGCGTAGCGGCTGCAATGGTGGGCTGTAGCAGTAATCCCAAAAAAGAAGTAGTCGATACAGGCCCTCAGTCAAGTGAACAAATTTACTTCCAAAAAGCAGAGAAAGCACTTGATCGTGGACAATATACAGAAGCCGCTAAATCTTTAGAAGCGATAGATACATATTACCCAACAGGCCAGTATGCTGCTCAAGCACAGCTTGATCTACTTTATGTCAAGTTTCAGCAAAAAGAATATGAAACGGTTGTTTCTCAGGCGGATCGTTTTATTCGTTTAAATCCACAACATCCGAATATTGACTATGTTTATTACATTCGCGGTGTAGCCAATATGGAACTGAATTACGACAGTTTGATGCGTTATACTTCGCTTCAACAATCACATCGTGATACCAGCTATATGAAGCTGGCTTATCAGAATTTTGTAGATCTGATCCGTCGCTTTCCAAGTAGTCCATATTCAGTAGATGCCGCTCAACGGATGAAATTTATTGGACAAGAGCTTGCAGAAAGTGAAATGAATGTGGCGCGTTTTAATATCAAACGTAAAGCATGGGTTGCTGCGATTGATCGTGCACAATGGGTTGTAGAACATTTCCCACAAACACCTCAGACACCAGAAGCACTTGCAACTTTAGCTTATGCATACAATGAATTAGGTGATCAGGCAACTTCACAACAATATGTGAATTTGTTAAAGCTAAATTATCCAGATCTTGTACGTGCCAACGGTACGGTCAACTTGCGTGCTGCTCGTCATGATGCGAGCTGGGTCAATCGCGCTACTTTGGGTATTTTTGGTCGTGAAGCTCAAGCCAATGCGTCGCGTGATAGTAGCAATACCACCCCAGAAAGTGATGATAAACGTAGTTGGACCAATCGCCTAAGTTTGGGATTATTGGACAAACCAGCAGCTCAAACCCAGCACACACCAGCCGAAATTCCAAAGCCACCAGTGCAAAGTAGCTCGCAAAATACACAAAACACTGATGGGGCTGATGCTGCCAAATAAACCAGATCAGTGATTATCAATAAAAAAGGGCAGGTTTAATACCTGCCTTTTTATTTTTGCTTACGATCAAAATTCTTTTTTGGCTTTTCATCATATACACTAATAAATTGTTATTTTAAAAACTGCGCTTGTCGTTAGGATATTTCTCGTTATGGCTATTCCTCAGCATACCATTGATCAAATTCTAGATCGGACTGATCTGGTTGAGTTAATAGGCCAGAGAGTCAAACTAAAAAAAACAGGTAGAACCTATTCGGGTTGCTGTCCATTTCATCAAGAAAAAAGCCCTTCTTTCCATGTATATCGAGACAAGGGCTATTACCATTGCTTTGGCTGTCAGGCCAACGGTAATGCCATCCGTTTTTTGATGGATATTGATGGGCGTAACTTTATTGATGTCATGCAGGAACTGTCTAGTAAATCGGGCGTTGAACTTCCTAAAGATAACTTTGAACAAAAGAAACTTTCCTATAAGCGCAATACACAAAAACCAGAACCGAAACCTGTTGTAAATACTGAAAAATCTGCACCATCTCACCATGCTGCAATATCCGAATCATCGGAACAGATTGACGGTTTACAAGCACCCTCTTACTTTGACGATCCATTCGCACAGTTTGATCAAAGCTATATGGGTTTTGAAGATGCCCCTCAAGAAGGCAATCTTTATGACCTATTGGAAAATGTAGCTCAGTTTTATGAAAAACAGCTGCCAAATAGTAATAAGGCACAGCAATATTTTAAACAACGTGGCTTGAGTGCAGAAACTATTCAATTCTGGCGTTTGGGTTATGCACCCGAAGACTGGCAGCACCTTGAAAAAGCCTTTCCTTATGATATCGAAGGATTAAAGCAAGTGGGACTCATCCGCTCAAGTGATAGTGGACGTGACTTTGACCTGCTACGTGAGCGTGTCATCTTCCCGATTCGTGATCATAAAGGGCGTGTGGTCGGTTTTGGCGGTCGTGCGCTGAATGATGAAATCAAGCCTAAATATATCAACTCACCAGACTCCGAGATTTTCCATAAAAACCAGTTACTTTATGGTCTATATGAAGGCAGAAAACTCAAGGCAAAAGACTGGTTAATGGTAGAAGGCTATATGGACGTGATTGCTTTACAGCAATATGGCGTCTATGGTGCGGTAGCAACCTTAGGCACAGCCAGTAATGCTGATCACTTAAATACATTATTTAAACAGAACTCTAGAATCACGATTGCCTTTGATGGCGATGCAGCAGGGCAAAAAGCGGCACGTCGAACCTTGGAAATTGCCCTTCCCTCACTCAACGATGGTCGAGAACTCAAGTTTTTTGTACTTCCCAAAGAGCATGACCCAGACTCGCTCATTCGCCGTGAAGGATTGGAACATTTTCAGCGCTTACTTGAGCAAGCACCCTTACTTTCCGATTTTATTTTTGCACATTTAACACAGCAACATGACATCTCTACGCCTGAGGGCAAAAGTCAGGTCATGGGCGAGCTGCGTGAACTCACAGAGTTATTACCCAAACAAGGCTCTTTTCGCTACCTGCTCACACAATCTTTCCGTGAAAAGCTCGGTTTGGGGCGTAAATGGACGCCTCAAATCAGTCATGATGCCTCGTTATCCTTTAATATCCAGACCAAAGATGAAGATTTTGCTGTAGCATTATTGATGCAGCATCCTTATCTTTATATTCACTTCGAGGCTTTGCGGGCTTTTATTGATCCACAACAATTACTGGCTCAAATATTAGCCATCATTGACCGTGTCTTTGATGAATTACCCGATGATCAGGAACTGGCCACTTATTACGTTTTAGGCGCCTGCAATCAGTTTAGTCATGAAATTGCAGATATCATTGAACGTACCGACATTCAAACCTTAATGAATGCACCAGAAACTGCCGATAAACATGCCAAAGAATATGCGCTGGGCTTGAAAGAAAAATATTTGCGTCAAAAGTTAAAGGCACCTATTTCATTGATTGAATCACGCAATCTACGTCAACAGCTCAATGAATTAAGCAAACAGATCAACTTAAGATTATTATCTTGAATTATCGATCCAGATTGTTTTTAGGCTTGCGCTGATGCTCAAATACGTCTGTCAGTTGTTCTTTCATCCACTCAAAATAATCTGGACTTTCATGCTGTGCTGCCTCTCTGAGCAAAATAGAGGTCGGATGCATCATTTTTTGAGTTAGACGATGGGCGAATTGTTTAAGAACGTCTTCAGCATCATGACCTTTATTCAGATCTGTTAATGCCCGTGCTATCTCATCCTGACTTTGTTGTTGACTGAACTCACGATACATCTGAATTGTACTGCCTGCCTGCTGGATTTTCTGATGGGTGAGCAACTGGCTTGCAAGCTGACTCACCATGACTTCAGCTTCTACTGCAGCCTGTCGGCGTTGCGCCAGATTTTCATCAATCACGCTTTGCAGATCATCTACACCATATAGATAGACGCCATCTAGTGTTTCAACCTTAGAATCAATATCTCGTGGAACAGCCAAATCAACTAGGAGCATTTGGTTATAGCGACGCTTTTTCAGTGCTGCCTTGACATCTTGATAAAAAATCACTTGATGCAGACTTCCAGTACAACTAGACACGACATCTGCACGGTGTAAATTCGCTGCCAACTGATCAAACCCAATAATTTCAACTTCGACCTGATGCGCAATTTCTTGCGCCAGAGACTCGGCACGTTCACGACTACGGTTACAGATAATGACCTTTGCCACACCCATTTCAGCCAAATGCTTGGCAACGAGCGTATTCATTTCACCCGCAGCAACCATCATGACAGTAAGTTTTTCAGGATTACTAAATACCTGTAATGCCAATTGAGCTACAGCATAACCCATCGAAACAGCATGGCTTCCCACAGCAGTTTCTGAACGAACCCGCTTGGCTGCATAAAATGCGTATTCAAAAATACGATTTAGGTCGCGTGACACTGTATGGCTTTCTTTGGACAGTGCCAAGGCACTTTTAACCTGCCCCAAAATTTGAGGCTCACCTAACATAAGGGAATCTAAGCCACTTGCAACACGCATCAGATGTGTAACAGCCTGTGCATCTTCGTAACGATAAACATGATGAAGAAGCTGTTTAATATCAATACCATTTGTTTGGGCGAGCCAATTTAGCAGTATGTCAGCATGTTCTGTCATGGCATAGACTTCTGTGCGATTACACGTCGACACCACCACCATATCATTTAAATGGGCATGATTACGCTGCTGAGCTAGCAAGTCCTTTAAACGTTCAGCATTGAACGCGACTTGTTCTCTCAACTCGACAGAAGCAGTTTGATGGTTGACACCCAATGCAAAGAAAGACATATCAGATCATCATTTCGCTAAATTTATGCTATTGTGCAATATCGGTGTCATAAAAAGCATTACTTGGATTACTAAAAATTGCGACAAATGAATAACCGGTTCAACGGTACGTCCATTAAACAATATTCTACCACATTCTTGTTGCTAGGTAGCATGGCTTCCGCTGCCCATGTTCGAGCTGCGGATGAATTTCATCCAAATTCGTTTAATAGTGAAGCCCTCAAACAAAGCATGATTGCCGAGTTTGCACTGGCATATGACGATGTTCCAACTGCAATTCATAACTATACTGTACTCGCAATCAAAAGTAATTCAACCAGTATTAAACAACGTGCCCTCGATATTGCACTTGAATACAATGACTTGAAAGCCGCACTTGATATTGCAACCCATTGGGTTGTACAAGAGCCTGAGGACGTTCCAGCAATGTTTTATTTGGCACATATTGCCTTACGCGCACATGAATATAAGCTCGCAGCAAATACACTCGATAAAATTCTAAATATTGATCCTAATGCCGACCTGGAACAAATCCTGGCTGGAATTGCGCCAGAATCTAAAGAAGATCGCGAAAACTTGCTTGAAACACTCAAAACCAGTAAAGAAAAAGAAAATCCTTCAATTCTGGTGATGATTGCTGGTCTTGAAGCACAAAATGGACATCTACAAGATGCACTAATCAATACAAACCGTGCTTTAAGAAAACGGCCCAAAGTGACAGGTTTTATCTTGATGAAAGCCAATCTATTGATTGGTCTCAATGATATTGAGGGCGCACAAAAATGGTATGCCAAATCCAGTAAACGTCATCGTGATAATCTAGATATCCGTCTGGCAGAAGCACGTTTCTTAATTCGCCACAATGAATCAGAGCTGGCGCTGAAAAAACTTGAAGACATTATCAAAACCTGGCCAGATGCCGAAGATGCCAAATTCATCGCAGGGCTAACCAGTATTGATTTGAAACAGTATGAAAAAGCCGAACAATATCTGGTCGATCTGCGCTATTCTGCAAAGTATCAAAATGATGCCTATTATTATCTGGCCGTCAATGCAGAACGCAAACAGCATTTTGAGACAGCAAAAGCCTATTATCGCTTGGTCGACGGCAGCCTATACGTCGTTTCTAGACGCAATCTGGTGTCAATTTTTGAAAAGCAGGGTAATTTAAACGACGCCTTGCGTTTTTTGACACAAGAACGGGTCAATTATCCACAGCATGCCAGTTTTCTCTATCAGGCACAGGCCGAAATTTTAAAAAAGACCGGAAATAAAAAAGCTGCTTTACGCCTGCTGGATGAAGCTATAAAAAATATCTCTGATGATCCAGAACTTATTTATGCAGAAGTCTTATTACTCGATCCGTTCTCAGATCGAGATAAGCTAGATCGTACACTTAAACAGCTTCTATTGATTGAACCCAATAGTCCAACCTATTTGAATGCTTACGCATACACCCTGGCCTTACAAAATCGACGCTTAGATGAAGCACGTCAGTATGCAGAACTTGCATTAGAATATGCACCTGAGCAGGCATCCATTCTGGATACTTTAGGCTATATTGCTTTTTTACAAAATGACTATGCAGCAGCAGCCACTTCATTAGGCAAAGCATACACGCTCAGCAATAACGTTAATATTGGAATACGTTTTGCTAAAGCCTTGTATATGCAAGGAAATCTCACAGAATTTAGCGAAGTGTTACAACAGCTCAAAGAAAAAAATGCAAATGATCCACAATTAAAACAGCTTGATGCGTTAATTTTACCGACAGTGACTAAAAAGAGTTAATTTATGTTTAAAACATCTCAACTTTCAATCGCATTATGCTGTACAAGTGCTTTATTGTTTAGCGGCTGTCAACACATTATAAAACCTCAGTCAGCACCGAGTACAGCTCAAGCTGAACAACCTAATGAATTTGATTTACAAGGTAAAATTGGTGTACGCACACCTCAACAATCTGGAAGTGCCTTTTTTACGTGGTCACAGCATCAAGATGATTTTGATATCGAGCTCAGCGGTATCCTGGGCGTAGGTAAAACACAAATTGAGGGCAAACCAGGTGAAGTCACTCTAAATAGTGCCAAGACTGGCTTAATTACCGCCTCCAGCCCAGAAGAACTACTAAAACGTGCAACAGGCTGGGATGCACCCATCACCCATATCGTAAGCTGGGTACAAGCTAAGCCAGCAACACTTTTAGCAAAAACCATGCAAGATGATCAGGGTCGAATCAAGGATATTCAGGAAGATGGCTGGAATGTCAATCTAAGTTATAATGCCCAGCAAACTCTTCCCAATAAACTGATTTTAAAGCAGTCACTTGCAGATAATCAGGAAAACCGTATTACAATGATTATTCAAAATCGTTAAGTCAAGTTGGGTTTATGATTCGTGTAGCATCCCCTGCCAAAATTAATTTATTTTTGCATATTACAGGCCGTCGTAATGACGGCTATCACGAGTTACAAAGTATTTTCCAACTAATCGATCTTTACGACTGGATGACTTTCACACCTCGAACTGAAGCCGAAGATAATTTAAGCATTACAGGCATTGAACAAGTCGATCTTGAACAAAACCTGATTTTTCGTGCGGCTCAACTGCTTAAACTGTATGCAAAAAAATATTGCGGTCTGAATATTCAGATTGAAAAGCAGATTCCGATGGGTGCAGGTCTGGGTGGTGGTTCATCCAATGCCGCAACAACACTTCTGGTCTTAAATCAGCTCTGGGATTGTGGCTTAAATCTCGATCAATTGGCAGCTTTGGGTGTGAAACTAGGTGCCGATGTTCCTATTTTTATTTATGGTAAAAATGCATGGGCTGAAGGCATTGGAGAGAAACTTACTTTTGTGGATTTAGATCAAAAACAATACATTATTTTGAAACCTGACTGTTTTATCAGCACCCAATTGCTTTTTTCACAAAAAACGTTGACAAGAGATTCCAATCGCACTACATTTTGCGCCTATCAGTTAAAGCCTTCTGATTTTGGAAATAACTTTGAAGCTCTTGCTCGTAGTCTATATCCAGAAGTAGAAGAAGCAATGCAATATCTTGATCAGTTTGGTCAGGCAAAGCTTACAGGTACAGGTGCTTGTGTTTTTACTGAGGTCACTCCTGAAATGAATGTGAGCGAAATTGTTCAACATGCACCATGTAAATCTTATGTGGTACATAGCTTGAACAAATCACCATTATCTCATTTCATGACTGATATTTAGGGGCGTCGCCAAGTGGTAAGGCACCGGGTTTTGATCTCGGCATCCGTTGGTTCGAATCCAGCCGCCCCTGCCATTACACCTGTGAATTCTG
>NZ_KB849628.1:1192254-1293522 GCF_000368685.1 Acinetobacter baylyi DSM 14961 = CIP 107474
ATTACAGATTTCAAAATTAGGGGCGTCGCCAAGTGGTAAGGCAGCGGGTTTTGATCTCGCCATCCGTTGGTTCGAATCCAGCCGCCCCTGCCATTTCTATATAAAGTCAGACTTAATTAACTGTCATGTTAATACTCAATTTTCTTGACATTAACAGACAAAAATATTAAAGTTCTGCCGCATTAGGGGCGTCGCCAAGTGGTAAGGCACCGGGTTTTGATCTCGGCATCCGTTGGTTCGAATCCAGCCGCCCCTGCCATATAACAGATTATTTCTTTAAACTACCCGTCGGAAAAATAAGATATTTTTTTCCTTGCGCTCGGGCGAAGCATTGCTTAACCCTTTAGGTCAATAAATATTTTCCTTTGCGCGCGGGTGAAGCGTTGCTTCACGTAATCCTCGCTCAGGTGCTTCATGCCCAATCTTGTCGTTTTTAGTGGAAATGCTCATCCACAGTTCGCTCAAAAAGTCGTCAGCCACTTACATATTCCTCTAGGTGCGGCATCAGTCGGACATTTCTCCGATGGTGAAATTTCAGTAGAAATTACTGAAAATGTTCGTGGTAAAGACGTTTTTATCGTGCAGCCAACTTGTGCTCCAACCAATGATAACCTGATGGAAATCTTGGTAATGGCAGATGCCTTGCGTCGTGCCAGTGCTGGGCGTATTACCGCTGTTATTCCTTACTTTGGTTATGCTCGTCAAGATCGTCGCCCACGTTCAGCACGTGTTCCAATTACAGCAAAAGTGGTTGCAGACATGCTCACTACTGTCGGTGTAGATCGTGTTGTGATGATCGACCTTCATGCCGATCAGATTCAAGGCTTTTTCGATATCCCTGTCGACAACATCTACGGTACACCTGCTTTGCTTGCTGATTTGCGTCAGCAATCGCATGACAATTTGATGGTGGTTTCACCTGACGTTGGTGGTGTAGTACGTGCACGTGCTGTTGCAAAACAGATGGGTGATATTGATCTTGCAATCATCGACAAGCGTCGTCAAAAAGCAAATGAATCACAAGTGATGCATTTGATTGGTGATGTAAAAGATCGTGACTGTGTCATCGTCGATGATATGGTAGATACTGCTGGTACGCTTTGCAAAGCAGCAGATGCATTAAAGCAATTTGGTGCTCGCCGCGTTGTTGCCTATGCCACTCACCCTGTTTTATCAGGTAAGGCATTAGAAAACTTGCAAAATTCTGTGCTTGATGAATTGGTAGTGACAGACACTATTCCTCTTTCTCCTGAAGCACTGAATCTTGGTAAAATCCGTCAAGTTTCTGTTGCGAGTATGGTGGCTGAAACAATTCGTCGTATTAATAACGAAGAATCTATTAGCGCAATGTTCGATAGTTATCTATAATAGCCCAAATTTTTTCTTAACCCTGGCCTTGGCTGGGGTTTTCTATCACTAAACTGGTCGCAAGTTTAGTTTATTTAACCTTAATGAGGATTTATCTCATGGCAAATTTTGTACTTAACGCTACTGCGCGTAACGAAGACAAGCAAGGGAAAGGTGCGAGCCGCCGCCTTCGTCGTGAAGCGCTTGTTCCAGCAATCATCTACGGTGGTGAAGCTGAGCCTGTTGCTGTAACAATCGAACTTCGTGAGCTTGTAAAAGCACTTGAAAACAACGCTTTCTTTGAAGAAGTTGTTGAAGTTAAAGTGGGCGACAAAGTTGAAAACGTTAAAATTCAAGCGTTACAACGTCATCCTGCAAAAAACACACCTATGCACGCTGACTTCAAACGCGCGTAAGTGAATAAAGGCGTAAATTAGTGTCAAAAATTTCGCTAATTGTTGGTCTGGGTAATCCCGGTGCGGAATATGCCCAGACCCGTCACAATGCAGGTTTCTGGTTTGTAGAACAACTTGCAGATCGATACAACATTACACTTAAAAAAGATCCAAAATTTCATGGATTCAGTGGCCGTGGGCAAATTGAGGGACATGATGTTCGTCTTTTGATTCCAACAACCTTCATGAATCGTTCTGGACAAAGTGTTGTTCCCTTTTCAAAATTTTATCAAATTTCTCCAGAAGCCATTCTAATTGCTCATGATGAGCTTGATATGGACCCAGGTGTAATTCGCTTGAAAACAGGCGGAGGCCATGGCGGCCATAATGGTCTGCGTGATATCGTTCCCCATATTGGCGCAAACTTTCATCGTCTACGCATTGGTATTGGACATCCTGGCTCAAAAGATCGTGTTTCAGGTCATGTATTAGGTAAAGCTCCCCAAAATGAGCAGACACTCATGGAGGATGCCATTCATCATGCACTATCAAACACCAGACTTTTAGTCGATGGTCAGATTGCTCAAGCCATGAATCAAATCAACGCTTACAAACCAAAATAACATGAATTGTTGAACAATCATGCTTGCCATGTGTTTTGTTTCAGAGCAAAATGCGCATTTCCACCCACAATGATGTGGTCGTGTACCGACTCAAGGACCAGATCAGACGTTTAGGTCAATTCAGGAGACGCAAGTCATGCTATCTCGATTATTAAAATGCAAAATTCACCGTGCTGTCGTTACACATGCCGAGCTCCATTATGAAGGTTCTTGTGCGATTGATGGTGTATTGATGGATTTGGCAGGGATTCGTGAATATGAAGAAATTCATGTCTGGAATGTGACCAATGGTAAACGTTTTACAACTTATGCCATTCGCGGCGAAGACCATTCAGGTATTATTTCAGTGAATGGCGGTGCAGCACATCAGGCAGAAGTCGGTGACTTGGTAATTATTGCGACTTTCGGTGATTTTACCGAAGTCGAAGCAAATGCACACAAACCTCGTCTGGTTTATGCAAATCCAGACAATACAGTCAATCATACCGCAAACTGCATTCCTGTACAGGTCGCATAAACAAGTCAGTTTTTAAAAGCTCGCGCCATGCGAGCTTTTTTATGCATGCTAAAATTTCAAAGATTTGATTAAATCTGACTTAGCTTTGAACTGATTGTTCTATAGAAATTCTATTATTTTTAAAATAAAAAGCGCTATACTGAAGCGACATCGCTTCAGGGCGGGGCGTAATTCCCCACCGGCGGTAAGCTCAACACGAGCAAGCCCGCGAGCAATTGGACCATTTAATGGCGTCAATCGCAGATCTGGTGTAAATCCAGAGCCGACGGTATAGTCCGGATGAAAGAAGACGACGTTTCAACATAAAATAGCTTTGCTATTTTATTGCTACGCCCCCATTTCTCATCAGTCCTGAAATGTTTAACCGTAATTTACGAGAGCATTTCATATGTCTAGTTTGATTCAAGCTGAAATTTTCTTTTCAGCCCTTTCCCCTGCCGAGCAGCGCATCCAACAAGCTTTGGATGACATTCGTCATGGTAAGCCTGTTTTGGTCATGGATGATTTTGATCGTGAAAACGAGGCCGATTTAATTGTGGCTGCCGAAACCCTCAATGTCGAGACCATGGCGCGTATGATTCGTGATGGCTCAGGTATTGTTTGCTTCTGTCTAACCGAACAACTGGCAGATCATTTAGAATTGACACCTATGGTTCAAAACAATTCAAGCCAGTTTCATACAGCATTTACCGTCACCATTGAAGCAGCGCAGGGCGTAACCACTGGTGTTTCCGCCAAAGACCGTGTAAAGACCATTCATACTGCCATTCAAGATGGTGCTATCGCCAGTGATTTAAACCGCCCAGGTCATGTGTTTCCTTTACGTGCGCGTGATGGTGGTGTTTTGACTCGTCGAGGGCATACCGAAGCAACCATTGATCTGGCACGTTTGGCAGGTTTAAAACCCTCGGGTGTGCTATGTGAATTGACCAATCCTGATGGTAGTATGGCAACAGGTATTCAAGTGTTGGCTTATGCTCAAACACATCATCTGACCGTAATTACCATTGAAGAACTGGTACAGTATCGCATCAAGCATAATGTTTAGATTTTGATTTATCCCGAGCAATCGAGTTCGGGATTTTTATTTACTGTTCCATAAACCTAGACCATATAAGGGCCATTTTTGCTTTACTGCAATATTATTGATACACAACGCTATTAGTACTAGAGCAATAGCTCCTGTCAATACAGGAAAAATAAGAAAGCTCCAAGAATAGTAGATACTAAAAGCAGTTAATAATTTACTATAACTTTTTAGAAAGCCTCATTATTCGTTTTTTGTAGCGGGTTTCAATCAAAACACCTCAGATCACACTAAAAATCTAATGAACAAACTGATTGATCAATTACAGGCCGAATAAGCTTTTTAGTCTTCTAACATCGGCTGTAACAAATGCTGTCTCATTCCATCTGCACGTAGCCAAGCAAAGTCATAACTTGCCTGCGCCAGAGATAAAATACGACGTTCAAATTCCTGCCATACAGGTTTAATCTGTTGACTATGTAGTCCTAAACCACTTTCATCTGCTAAATGCTTATTTTTTTCACAGAGCTTGAGTGCATGATAAAGTTTGCGCCCTTTAGTCGCACTCTCAAGTAAGCGTACACGTTTAGATTCTAAAAAATGCATCACGATAACTAAATTAGCATGAGGCAACATTGGAATAAGAATTTGATCAAGCTGCGAATCCAGTCTATGCCAAATACTCAGCTGCTGATCAGGCGTGAAGCTATTCCAGCGAATAATTTCATGATTAAATCGACGACAGCCTCGACACACATGATCACCAAACGTTGTAGAACAACGTCCAGCACAAGGAGTTATGGTCGGAATACGGCGATTGTGATTCAAAATATTCTCTCTGTTTGTGGTTTAGATAGATCACTAAAAATTGCTGATGATATTATTGATCTACCATATCTAGTATGCAATATCATTTTAACCACAATACTTAGTATTTTGAGTATAAATACAACATTTACTCTTTGAAGATATTTCTCATGACCAATCAACATCGAGTTTAATTCTTTTGGTGGTTTAATCTTTGCTGAAAAATAATCCCTACAAACTGTATTGATTTCTAGCCTAATTATTGATTTCACGTTAAAATACGCGCCAGAAATTTTCTCTCACACATTTGGAGTTTTCCATGAACGCTACTGTAGAACAGCTTGCACCTGTAGAACAGCAAGCGACCACTGATTGGGTTGTTGCCGCACTATATCAATTTAAAGAAGTTGCTGATGCTGCCGATTTGCAGCAGCGTTTACTTGATTTAGTCAAAACGATCAATCTGTGCGGAACTCTAATTGTTGCAAGTGAAGGAATCAACGGTACAGTTGCAGGTGATCGTCACGCCATTGATACCATTCGTGAGTTTTTATTGAACGAAGGCTTTCATGCGATGGAGTACAAAGAATCACATAGCGCAGAAAAACCATTCCGTAAAATGAAGATTAAGCTCAAACAAGAAATCGTGACGTTGGGTGTAGAAGTAAAACCGCGTGACTTAGTAGGACATTATCTTGACCCGAAAGAATGGAACGAACTGATTAGTCGTGATGATGTTATTTTGGTTGATACCCGTAATGATTACGAATATAAAGCGGGTACATTCAAGGGCGCGATTGATCCAAAAACCGAAACATTCCGCGAATTTCCAGATTACGTTAAACAAAATCTGGAGCAGCATAAAGATAAGAAAATTGCGATGTTCTGTACAGGCGGTATCCGCTGTGAAAAATCAACATCTCTTTTACTTCAGGAAGGCTTTAACGAGGTGTATCACCTTAAGGGCGGTATTTTGAAATATCTGGAAGAAACACCTGCCGAAGAAAGCTTATGGGAAGGCGAATGTTTTGTATTTGATGGCCGTACAGCAGTTACTCATGGTGTAGAAGAAGGTCAGAATGTGAAATGTCACGCTTGTGGCTGGCCACTCACCCCAGAAGAAGTCGCTTTACCGAGTTATGAGCACGGTGTTTCTTGCGTGTACTGCATTGAAAAAACCACAGAGAAACAGAAAGAAGGTTTCCGTATGCGTCAATCACAGATTGCTGCTGCAAAACGTAAGCGCCTTTAAAACAAACTATATTTAAGATTCAAGCCGAAATATTTAAGATTTCGGCTTTTTTATTGTGAACTACCCTATCACTTGTCCAATAATGAAAAATTGACCCGAAGCAAGTACAACTTTATCGATAATCTGCATGTCTAAGGCATCGACATGAATTTTTAATGAGGTTGGGTTTTCTGCATCTACAAAAGCCACCATAGCATCGAATTTTTCTGCTTTAAGGATGTGTAGTGCATGATCATGTAAGGCTTTTGCAACACCCTTACCTCTAGCATGAGGACTCACCAATACAGGCCCATAACCAGCATAATGCAGATCAGACAATGCCCTTTCCTGTAAAATCAGAATGTTTTCATGTGAGCTGATATATTGAATAATTTCTGGGCCATGTTGAGCGCGTTCACGCTGTATCACCAGAAAACCGACAGGGTCTCCCTCAATCTCAGCTGCATAAACTGCGCCTATTTCAATCCACTGTTTCATTACTTGATCAAAATGCGCATTATCTTGGACAAAACCTTCGTCCAAGCTCTTTCCTAATTGATAAAGGGCTTGTTTAGAATTCTGTTTATACAATGTATTCATCCAGCTCTCATCCTCATGACCGCATTGTCGAATCACGATGTTTTGCATTAGATTTCCTCATCTACAGTATTTGTTGTTATATAGAAAACTTAACTTAACAGGTTGCATCGATACTTGTGTAAGGATGTGTCATTTTCATCATCGTTCAACCTCTGGTTATCGGCTCAAATAAGCTATTAGATGGATATTTGTGTACGCCAAATCATCTTCTGTTCACCTCCCCTATTTAACGCATTTGATTACAACATATCGAAAAACAGGTGTGATTTTTACATAAGCAATATGGGCAAATGTATTCATGCCCCTTAATATCATTTTTATTTGACGACCAAACGTATATGGAAAATTGGGTTATCCAGATCATTGAACGCTTAGGCTACCTTGGTATTGCTTTTTTAATGTTTCTAGACAATGTTTTCCCTCCTATTCCCTCTGAAATCATCATGCCTAGCGCAGGCTATACAGCTTCCCGTGGGCAGCTTCAAATTATTGGGGTGATTGTTGCTGGAAGTTTGGGTTCAATCCTTGCTGCTGCAATTCTATATGCGCTTGGAAGACAAATTTCTCATGCCGCTTTGTTTCGTTGGACAGATCGTTATGGCAAATATTTATTGATTCAAACTAAAGATTTACAAATAGCACTTGAATGGTTTGAAAAGTATGGCCACCGTATTGTGTTTTTCGGTCGCATGATTCCTGCAGTACGTTCACTGATTAGCATCCCTGCGGGCATGAGCCGTATGCCTTTTTGGAAGTTCATGCTGTATAGCAGCTTAGGAACGGTTATCTGGACAACATTTCTGGCTGGAGTGGGTTTTTATTTCGGTGAAAATCAAGCATTCATGTTTAGCATTATGCATCGTGTTGGTTATTTGATTTTGGCAATCACCTTGATGGTTTCTGTTTGGTGGATTTACCATAAATTTTATAAAAAAAGATAAGCTAACTCGATTTTTTAGAGATATTTTTTTCAATAAACGGTGGATTGGTTAAACACTCTCGTTTGACTGCTGAGAGGATTTTTTGAAATTTTGGGCAGTTTAATGGATTATCAAAGGAACATTGCGCCACATGACGTAAAGTCTTACTTAACACCTTCATCTCTACAATCTTTTCTTCAATTTGCAATGCTTTTTGTTTTAATTGATTTTTATCAATCGGTGACTGTGGTTTTTCAAGCATGCTCCTGATTTCTTGGATTGAGAATCCAGCTTGCTTAGCCAAGTGAATTAGTGCCAACTGATCAATGATCTGTATTGAAAAGACACGTTGTAAACCTTTTCGTCCAATTGGATGAATCAATTTTTCTTTTTCATAATAACGAATCGCAGAACTTTTCAATCCTGTCTGTCTCGCCAATTCTGACATTGTGATTTCTTTCATATTGACTTGAAGTTCACTTCAATTTGTAGACTAACAATGATTCAATCTAACAGGATTATTCCAAATTGAAAGCACTTGAAGTTATTTTTGTGGGATGTGGTGCAACACTATTCATGGATGCGTATAGTTTTATTTTGAAAATATATTTCGGCGTTCAATCACTTGACTACCGTGTTATTGGAAGATGGCTCATTTACCTAAGTAAAGCCAAGTTTATTCATCATACGATTATGCAGACTCCAGAGGTCAAATATGAAAAAGTATTCGGCTGGTTGAGTCATTATCTGATTGGTATCTTATTTTCAGCGATATTTTTTCAGTACACAATTAATCACCCCTCTCCCACACTCCTTTCAGCACTTACTTTTGGGTTGGTTACGGTCGTAATCCCCTTTTTGATCATACAACCCTGCCTAGGTTTTGGCCTAGCAGCAAGTAAGATGCCCTTAGTTTGGATTGCCCGTTTTAAAAGTATCGGACATCATCTTATTTTTGGTTTAGGTCTATATTTATCATTTCAAATCTACCATTATGTCTGGTTGAGCTAAGTTATGACAAAATCATCAATTCGAGGCAGTTATGCAACATGAATTCTGGCATCAACGCTGGCAGGAAAACAGAATCGGTTTTCATCAATTTACACCGAGTCCACTGTTAGTCGATTATTTTAACGAACTTGGCTTAAAAACCTCTGCCCGTATCTTTGTTCCATTGAGTGGTAAAACACTGGATATTAGTTGGTTATTACAACAAGGCTACCATGTTGTGGCAATTGAGCTTAGCCAAATCGCTGTAACATCATTGATTGAGCAATTAGTTGAAGACTTCGATATACAATTTGAGTCTTCCGAAAAGAATAATCTGATCCATTACCATCACCCACAAATCGATATTTTTGTCGGTGATTTTTTTGATCTAAGCAAAGAACAATTAGGACAGGTCGATGCAATTTTTGATCGTGCAGCATTGATTGCTTTACCAGACGACATACGCCAAGACTATGTTCAACACTTGATCGAGATCAGTGGTGCTGCATCTCAGTTTTTAATTAGCTACCAATACGATGCAGGCAGTCATGAAGGACCTCCTTTTTCGGTCAATGCAGAAGAAATTAAACAACTTTATGCTGAGGCTTATGATATCCGACTTTTGAAGGAGCAACTTGTCGATGCATCTCAAAACAAAGGAAATCACCCCAAGAGCACACTATGGATACTCACTGCCAAGTTCTGAGCATAAAAAAACACCTCTATTTTTAGAGATGTTTTTTATATATTTTCATCGGATGTGTGATATGCCATAAGCATAACAACACACTTCACTAATTTTAACTTGGTGTATGCTACATGAGCCGCAATGATAGCAGCGCAAGAGAACATTTCACCTGTTCTTAATGAGGTGTATGGTACATGAGGTACAATTCATTCAGATTGTCTGGAATTTCTTCTGCAAGTTCATCCATAAGCTGACCATTACGACGGAAAGATTCCATCTGTGGGTCTTCTTCATCAATACCGCTAAATACCATAATCGGCAAAGTCAAATCGACCAGTTGCTCTTCATGCTCTGGTGTAAACCATGCATCTTCATTCAAGAACATCGCATCGACAAAACCAACACTCCAGTCGCCCAAGCTTGACTCGGTGTCGGCTTCTTCAATTTCAAAGGGAAACTCGATACCTTCTTCATTGGCCAGATTTTGACGAATCTGATCCAGCCATGCTGAAATCTGTTCAATAATTGCTGTAGGCACTTTTTTCTGATTGCCTTCAAACAATTCACTTAACCATTGATCAAATTGAGGCCCGACTGCAATCGCACACAGAAAACCATGAGTGGCTGCAAAATCTAGACCGTATTCATTTTGGTCACCGTCGAGATAATCGCTTAACAGGTCTAAATTCAAGGTACTCATTTTGTATCCAACTTCTAAAAATTAACGCATAGCATAACATTTTCAAATGTTATGCTACATCTGATTTTCGTTAGTCTTCATCATCGTCTAGATCGTCATCATCTAAATCATAATCAAAGTCTTTTAACTCACGCTCCAAACGGCGCTGAGCCAATAAATCATCAATTAAACGACGCTTTTCCAATGATTCTTTTGCACTGATTTTGCCAGATGCTTCATCAAAACTAACATCATCATCATCACTGTAGTTATCATCTAATTCAAAATCTGTAGAAGACACTAAAACTACCTCATAATGAAAAAATGTGAATGGGTCTAGGCGCTATTTATCGCCCTTTATGCACCTTGTCAAGTTTTATTTATTTTTTTTGATTAATTCAGTCTTTTTGAACTTTTTTTCTGCAAAAAAATTGTATATTGCTAAAACTCTTGTTAGTGTTGAGCATTATGCGTGCCGCAGAGTGAAAAAAATAAAGTTCACAGCACTTGAAAAAATAAAGTTTCATCCCAACATTCAAAAAATAGTCGTGATATCAAAGATTTTTTTTAATTTATATGTAGCCGATCAAATCGAAAACATTCATAGCAAATTGTGCTATCATGCACGGTTTTTTACTGCCACAGATTCAACGAAGAGTAAGCAAAGATGAGCGATATGCATTCCCCTACTTCTCAAGTAGCGGCTCTGATTAGCCGAGGCAAAGAACAAGGTTACTTAACCTACGCTGAGGTTAACGATCATCTCCCAGACTCGATCACGGAAAGCGAGCAAATTGAAGACATCATTCAGATGCTTCAGGACGTTGGTATTCCTGTGCATGAACGCGCACCTGAATCTGATGATACGATGTTTGGTGATTCCACAGAAGCCGATGAAGTTGCTGAAGAAGAAGCAGCAGCAGTACTTGCATCTGTAGAAAATGAGCCAGGTCGTACTACAGATCCTGTACGCATGTATATGCGTGAAATGGGAACGGTTGAGCTCTTAACGCGCGAAGGCGAAATCAGCATTGCAAAACGTATCGAAGAAGGTATTCGTGATGTTTTGCATTCGATTGCTTACTGGCCGAATGCCGTTGAAGTTGTATTACAAGAATATAATGATTATGTAACAGGCGAACGTCGTCTGGCCGATATTCTTTCAGGTTATCTCGATCCAGAAACAGATGATGATATTCCAGAAGTACTGGAAGAAGAGGCTGAACTGGAAGAAGATGATGAATCTACATCTAAAACCACCACCAAAGACGTCAAACTTGATGATGATGACGAAGAAGAGGAAGAGTCTGAAGGTGATGACGATTCTGAAGGTGATTCTGGTCCAGACCCTGAAATCGCAAAAGTACGTTTTGAAGAATTAGAAGCTGCCTGGAAAAACACCAAGACTGTCATTGAAAAACACGGCCGCAATAGCGAAGAAGCAAATGCTGCGCTAGAGTCGCTCGCAACTGTGTTTATGATGTTTAAATTTACCCCACGTTTGTTTGATATCATTTCAGAAATGATTCGTGGTACACATGAAAACATCCGTTCTAACGAACGTGAAGTGATGCGCTACGCAGTACGTCGTGGTCGTATGGATCGTACCCAGTTCCGTACCAGTTTCCCAGGTCAAGAATCAAATCCGGCTTGGTTGGAAGAACAAATTGCGAAAGCGCCAAATGAAAGTAAGGCCTATCTTGAAAAAGTACGTCCTGACATTCAGGCATTCCAGCAAAAAATTGCAGAGATTGAGCAAGACTTAAACCTAAATGTACGTGAAATTAAAGAAATTGCAAAACGTATGGCTGTAGGCGAAGCCAAAGCTCGCCGTGCCAAAAAAGAGATGGTCGAAGCCAACTTGCGTCTCGTTATTTCGATTGCGAAAAAGTATACTAACCGTGGTTTGCAATTCCTTGATTTGATTCAGGAAGGTAACATCGGCTTGATGAAAGCAGTTGATAAATTTGAATACCGTCGTGGTTATAAATTTTCGACCTACGCAACGTGGTGGATTCGTCAGGCGATTACCCGCTCAATTGCGGATCAGGCACGTACCATCCGTATTCCGGTCCACATGATTGAAACGATTAACAAGATCAATCGCGTATCACGTCAATTGTTACAAGAAATGGGGCGTGAACCAACACCAGAAGAGCTTGGTGAACGTCTGGAAATGGATGAAGTCAAAGTTCGTAAAGTGTTGAAAATTGCCAAAGAGCCAATTTCAATGGAAACACCAATTGGTGATGATGAAGATTCTCATCTTGGTGATTTTATTGAGGATTCAAACATCACTTCGCCAGTGGATGCAGCAACCTCAGAAGGCTTGAAAGAAGCAACACGTGAAGTGCTTGAAAATCTGACCGAACGTGAAGCGAAAGTCTTGAAAATGCGTTTTGGTATCGATATGCCAACCGACCATACTTTGGAAGAAGTCGGTAAACAGTTTGATGTAACACGCGAACGTATTCGTCAGATCGAAGCCAAAGCCTTACGCAAATTACGTCATCCTTCGCGTTCTGAACACTTACGTTCATTCCTCGAAAACGACTAAGTTGAGACAGGGAAATGCCACTTGAAATTTTAGTGGCCAAACCCCATTTAATATTCAAAGACATTAATGCCTGCATCATCGCAGGCATTAAATATGGAGAATGTTATGTTAGACCGCACACCATCTCGTGAACTCCGCGAAGATCTTTGGGTATTTCCAATGGATTATCCAATCAAGCTTATTGGTGATGCAGGTGACGAACTTCGCATTGCTGTAGTAGATATCTTGCAGAAGCATTTTCCTGATTTTGATGCTGAATCCATTAAAATACAGCCATCACGTACAGGAAAATACCACTCTTTGACTGCACAATTGCGCTTTGATGAGCTCGAGCAAGTTCATGCATTATATGCAGATTTAGCTGCTTGCCCACATATTCGTACTGCCCTCTAAGATAAAGACACGCCTTCTGGCGTGTTTTTTATTGGCATTTCTTTTTGCTTTTTAATCAAGGACACGATCTGTGAATGATACTGTTCTCAAACCCAATCTCATCATTCGTCATTATAAAAATCTGCACAATTATGCATCGTTATTCCAAGAAATGAGAAGCTATACAGATCAGCGGGATGAACATTCTCCAGATCAGCTTTGGATACTACAGCATCATCCTGTTCTCACTCAGGGACAGGCAGGTAAACCTGAACATATTCTCATACCCAGTGACCTTCCCGTGGTTCAGTCAGATCGTGGCGGTCAAGTCACTTGGCATGGCCCTGGTCAAATGGTGATTTATTTTATGTTTGATTTAAATCGCCTGAAATGGAATGTACGTACACTGGTGTCATTTGCCGAACAGCTGATGATTGATTTGATTAAAAAATACAATATAGACGCTTATGCCAAAGCCGATGCACCTGGCGTTTACGTAGCAGAACGCAAAATTGGCTCTTTAGGTTTTAAAATCCGCCGTGGCCGAAGCTATCATGGTCTGGCGCTGAATATCGATTGTGATTTATCTGGCTTTCAAACCATTAATCCATGTGGTTACGCAGGATTAGAAATGGTCAGAATCTGTGATCTTGTCGAAAATTATCCTCGATTTGATCAGCTTGCTCAGGATGTTACAGCTTACTTCAAAGAAAAAAGTGACTTTAATGACGTTCAAGTCATCTTGCAATAAATGACTTTCAGTTCGAGAAAAAATCAATTAGAGTAATTACTCTAAATAAAATTAGAATCTGTAAAAAGGGATAAGCACGTGATTTCAACCAAAGCCATGAAACCCGCTTTGCAACACGCCTATGTCAAACTCATGATGGATGTGATTGGACGAGGTCTTGTGATGGCAAGTCAAGTTGATGCAGAAATACAAGAGGAAATATCCAAATTTCCTGTCAATTTTATTTTATCAATGAATGTATTTCCCAATGGGCCTGCATTTATTGCTCAAGTGACTAAAGATAAAAAACTGAAATTGATTTCTCTGGAACAGGGAAAACCAGATCTGACCATTACGTTTAAACATTTAACTCATGCTTTTCTGGTGTTTTCCTTTCAAGAAAGTACCGCCCAGGCATTTGCCAATGACCGCATGATTGCCGACGGAGACGTCTCGAGTGCAATTCGATTGGTACGTTGTTTAAATAAAATGGAAGCGCTGATTTTACCTAAAGTGGTTGCTTCCCTTGCCGTGAAGCAATATCCAACTGAGCTCAGTTTGAAAGACAAATTAAGCGAAGCTGCCAACATTTATCTGAAAGTCGCACAATCATACTTAAAACGGAGTATATAAAAATGGCAAAGCCTTATTACGAATTTTTTTGTCCAGTAAAAGTGATTGCAGGCAATGCTGCTTTAGAACATATTCCATTTGAACTTGCGACCTTAGGTTCAAAACGTCCAATGATCATCACCGATAAAGGTGTAAGAGCCAATCACCTGCTTGAACCCATTGAAGCCGCTTTCAGCTCTACTGATGCCGAAATTGGTTATATCTTTGATGATGTGCCACCTGATTCAAGTTTACAAACGGTAAGAAAAGCAGCTCAGCTTTATCGCGATCATCATTGTGATGCGATTATTGCAATTGGCGGCGGTTCAGTCATTGATACTTCAAAAGCTACCAATATTTTAGTCTCTGAAGGCGGAGATGACCTGCTAAAATATTCTGGCGCTCACAATTTACCCAAACCCCTTAAGCCATTTTTTGTGATTCCCACTACGTCTGGTACAGGCTCTGAAGCCACCATGGTGGCTGTGGTATCCGACACAGAAAAAAATGTCAAAATGGCTTTTGCATCGTATTACTTGATGCCACACGCGGCCATTCTTGACCCACGTATGACACTGACCTTGCCTGCTCATTTAACCGCCATGACAGGTATGGATGCCTTAACGCATTGTGTTGAAGCATATACCTGTTTAGCATCTAATCCGCTCAGTGATGCTTACGCCAGCGCAGGTATCAAGAAAATCAGTGAACACCTTTTTAACGTTATTGAAAACCCAAGCGATTCACAAGGGCGTCTGGAGCTTGCACAAGCATCAACCATGGCGGGCATTGCCTTCTCAAATTCGATGGTAGGTTTGGTACATTCGCTGGGACATGCACTTGGTGCAGTAGCACATCTGCCCCATGGCTTATGCATGAATTTATTTTTACCCTATGTACTGGAGTACAATAAGGAAGTAAACGGCGATAAAATTGGTGAGTTGTTATTGCCACTTGCAGGCGCAGATATTTATGCGCAAACACCTGCAAATTTACGCGCAGATAAAGCCATTTCAACCATTCTGGCAATGCGTGATCGCCTGTTTAGCTTAACAAAGTTACCGCGTACATTACGTGAAACAGGTAAAATTACCGAAGCCCAACTGGATGAAGTGGCTGAAAAGGCGCTCAATGATGGTTCGATTATTTACAACCCGAAAGAAGCGAATATTCAGGATTTAAAAGCAATATTACACAAAGCCTGGTAATAGCAAAATTTGTACATTCGCCTACAGGCCTGAGTTCTCAATGAATTCAGGTCTTTTTATTTAAAATAAACTTTGCATTCATCCATTTGTTTTCCAATTTGGCAAAAAAATTGCTAAAACTTCCACAAAATTACTGACAAATGGCACCATTTTAGGATAGATTGGCGCACTTTACTTTTTCGAATAGGGGGGATCGTTCGTCTCAAACGATCCTTAACAGACATGACTGATCCTTGATCAACGATTATGAGGATACGCCGTTGACAACTCACACTGGGACTCAACCTGCGGCTAAATTGCAAAAAAATCTTGTGCTGTGGCACATTATCATTATCGGTTTAGCATACATCCAACCGATGACTGTATTTGATACCTTTGGTTTGGTATCTCAAGACAGTCATGGCCATGTACCAACGTCATATATCTTTGCTTTAATTGCAATTTTACTTACGTCCATCAGTTATGGACATATGATTAGGCGTTATCCTTCTGCGGGTTCTGCATATACCTATGCCCAAAAGTCCATACATCCCAATGTTGGCTTTATGGTCGGTTGGTCATCGTGGTTAGATTATCTACTCTCTCCACTGGTCAATATTATTCTGGCAGATATCTATTTACGTGCGCTTTTTCCTGGCGTCAATAACTGGTTCTGGGTCATTGGTCTGACTATTTTAATGACTGTTGTTAACTTGTTTGGCGCTCGCTTCGTTGCTCGCTTCAACAGCACCATTGTCTTTGTTCAGATTGGCGTGATCTTTTACTTTACCTACAAGGTATATCTACTGCTTAGTCAGGGCATCAATGCCGATGGAAGTTTAGATCAATCCCAGTACCAGCTCTGGAGCCTTGCCCCATTTTGGAATGAAATGACATCTGTTGGTGCACTCATTACAGGCGCAACCATTTTATGTTTCTCATTTACTGGATTTGATGCATTGTCATCTCTAGCCGAAGAAACTAAAAATGCAGAAAAAGTATTACCACGTGCAATTTTTCTGACTGCATTGATTGCAGGTGTGATCTTTATTATTAGCACCTATTTCATGCAGATTTACTTTCCAAGTAATCCAGCACAATACTTTCAAAAAATTGATGAAACTCAACCCGAGATTTTGCTCGCCATTGGTGGCATTACCTTCCAGACAGTTATTCTTTACTTTGCGATTGTCACAGTGATGGCATCAGGTATTTCGGCTCATGCAGGTGTGTCACGTTTAATGTATGTGATGGGACGTGATGGTGTTATTAACAAAAAAATCTTTGGTCATATTAGTCCAAAACTTTTCACGCCAACCTATAACATCGTAATTGTGGGTGTAGTTGCATTAACTGCTGGTTTCCTCGATTTTGAACACATTGCTAATCTGATCAGCTTTGGTGCCTTAACTGCATTTAGTTTTGTCAATTTTTCTGTGATTTCACGTTATGCTTTACGTGATGGCCGCACGAAGAATATGAAAGATATTCTCAATTACATTGTGATTCCGACATTAGGGTTTGCGAGTGTATTTATGATGTGGCTTGAAATTGATCAGCTTGCACTCAAAATCGGTTTAATCTGGGCAGCAGTTGGTGTCGGTTATTTGGCCTATAAAACACGCGGGTTCCGTTATCCACCTCCGCAACACAATGAACATGAATAATCTTCAAATATAAAAAAGGCGCTCAGCGCCTTTTTTATTGTTAATTTTTAATCATAAAATTTATTTGTAATGGCTTGAACACGTAGTGCGTAAGCTTTTACGGTTTCGATATCGCCTTTAGGAATTTCATCGACACCTGCATCCGATGGGGTTTGAATTAAGGCACCAACAGAACCACCTAAATTATTAATATCATCACGGGTCGCATTTTTAGCATTGGCAGGCAACAAACCTAAACTGACCCAAATCCCCCCATGCTGTGAAGCTAAAGTTTGAAACTGGATTAAAGTCACTTGTTTATCCCCGTTTAAACTCGCGCTATTGGTGAAACCAGCAAAAATTTTGTCTTGCCAAGCACGTGTATACCACTTCTTAGAAGTAGCATCTGCAAACTTTTTAAATTGCCATGGTGCAGCTCCCATATAAGTGGGTGCAGCAAATACAATTGCAGCCGCGTCATCAAGCGTTTGCCAGTCTTGCTCCTGAATATCACCGTCTTGATTAATTTCGATTAGATTTGCATTGATTTGTGCAGCGAAATTTTCAGCCAAAACTTTGGTATGCCCATAACCAGAAAAATAAACCAGAGATACTTTAGCCATTAGAAATTGCTCTATTTGCATGAAGATATTTCAATGATATATTTTAGAAACTAGGTGTCAATTAGTTACCAAAAAGTAACTATGTGGTTTTTTATTATTTTTTACACAAAGCGAACAATGAAGGAGCGAATCAATGAACTCTATACTTGCCTATAATGTGTATAGCCAGTTTTGTCCTGCACGGCATTTTTTTGAAAAAATGGCAGATAAATGGGTCTTGTTGATACTCAATGTGCTTGGTCGAGAACCACTACATTTCAATTTACTTAAAAAGCGAATAGAAGGAATTTCCCCTAAGGTGTTATCGCAAAAGCTAAAAATATTGGAGCGTGATGGTTTTATCAAACGTGAAATACAGCAAACCTCCCCGATTCGCGTAGAATATAGCTTGACGGATTTAGGACATGATGTCTCACAAACTGCATTCAAGCTTAAAGAATGGGCCGAATCGAATATTGAAATCGTTCTAAAAGCCCAACATCAATATGATGCAATAATGTCGATCAACTCATGATAAAGGCTGAAAACCCTGTTGTCGCCATGCTTCATATACAATCACCGCAGTTGCATTAGACAAGTTCAAACTACGAGAGTTTTCTGCCATTGGTAAACGAATCCAGTTTTTTTGTGGAAACATAAACCGAACAGACTCAGGCAAACCACGCGTTTCAGGCCCCATCAGCAATGCAACAGGTCGATTTAAATCCACAGTATGCGGAGTCGCACTTCCCTTCGTGGTTAATGGAAAAATATCGGACTCAGAAATCCCTTGTGATTTTAAAGACTCAAGACATTGTTCAATATTATCCCAAATTTTCATCCGCGCATATTCATGATAATCCAGTCCTGCACGTTTGAGTTTCTTATCATCTAGCTCAAACCCCAAAGGTTTAACCAAATGCAATTGCGCCCCAGTATTGGCACACAAACGGATAATATTGCCTGTATTGGCAGGAATTTCAGGCTCAAACAATACAACGTGGATCACAAATTTTCTCAACTACAAAATAAGAGAACAGCTGGTTTTATAACCATTGTAACTGCTCACGTAAACTGACAACTTCACCAATGATGGTTAAGGTTGGCGCATGAATTTGATACTCAGCGATTTTAGACGCAATATTAGATAGCGTTCCCACCACGACCTTTTGCTCAGGTGTGGTACCTTTCGACACCAACGCCACTGGCATATCTGGACGCTGACCATGAGCAATCAGTTGCTGACAGATATGCTCAAGTCCAACCAGCCCCATATATAGTACCAGCGTCTGATTTTCATAGACCAGTTCACTCCAAGGCAACTCTGGAGAACCTTCTTTGAGATGTCCTGTCAAGAAACGAACGCTTTGCGCATAATCACGATGGGTCAGTGGAATTCCTGCATAGGCCGAACAACCCGATGCAGCAGTAATACCAGGCACCACCTGAAATGGAATGCCAGCAGCAAATAGCTCCTGAATTTCCTCTCCACCACGACCGAAAATGAATGGATCTCCACCCTTTAAACGGCAAACACGCTTACCAGCCTGCGCATATTTAACTAAAAGCGCATTAATGCCCTCTTGTGGCACACTATGATTAGAACGTGCCTTTCCGACATACACCTTTTCTGCATCACGGCGGCAAAGTTCTAAAATTGGAGCAGAGACCAGACGATCATAAATCACGACATCCGCCTGTTGCATTAGACGTAATGCTTTTAGCGTCAATAACTCAGGATCTCCTGGCCCAGCACCAACCAGATAGACTTCACCTTTGGGTGCAGTCCACTCAGCCAGTGATTGAGTCATCATTTGGTTGGCAATATCTAAATTATCATTAAATACCTGTTCTTTAAGAGGACTCGCATACAGCTCCTCCCAAAAAATCCGACGTTCATCTGGATTGGTAATTTGGGCTTTTACTCGACTACGCCACTGTCCAGAAAACTCAGCCAGTTTACCCATACCGTGCGGAACCAGTGTTTCAATCTGAGTACGCAATTGACGTGATAACACTGGCGATGCACCATTGGATGCCACCGAAATCAATAGCGGCGAACGATCGATGATCGCAGGCACCATAAAACGACAGTTTGGAATATCATCGACACTATTGACCAACAGATTTCTCAGCTCTGCCTGTTCAAATACTCGCTTATTCACATCTGCATTATCTGTGGCAGCAATCACCAAACGATAAACCCGATCCAGATCATGATCTTCAAAAAGCTTTACATAGGCTGTACCAGCACTTTGTTCAATCAATGACATCAACTGGGGATCAATATCAGGCGCAACAATATCCAGAATTGCACCCGCTTTGACCAGCAAGATCGCTTTACGATAAGCGATATGGCCCCCACCCACGATCAGACAACGTTGCTGCTGCAACTTAAGAGAAATTGGAAAAATTTCCACAGCCTACCTCTAGATCAAAACGTTGGGTGGGTTAAAGCAAAAATCATGCACACAATCGATGCAATTAATCGATATACGTTGCACCACCCATGTACGGGCGTAATACTTCTGGCACTTCAATCGCGCCATCAGCACGTTGATAATTTTCCATCACGGCAAGCAAGGTACGCCCAACAGCCAAACCAGAACCATTTAAAGTATGTACCAGCTCAGTTTTCTTCTGATCGGTACGATAACGTGCCATCATGCGACGTGCCTGAAAGTCACCCATGTTTGAACAAGATGAAATTTCACGATAAGTATTCTGGCTTGGAACCCATACTTCAAGATCATAGGTTTTGGTTGAACCAAAGCCCATATCACCGCCACAAAGTAGAATTTTGCGATACGGCAATCCCAGTGCCTGCAGAATACCTTCCGCATGTCCTGTCAGCTCTTCAAGCGCCTGCATAGAATCTTCAGGTTTAACGATCTGCACCATTTCAACTTTATCAAACTGATGCTGACGAATCAGACCACGTGTATCACGTCCATAAGAACCTGCTTCGCTACGGAAACAAGGCGTATGTGCGGCATACTTAAGTGGCAGACGTTCTGCATCAATAATTTCATCACGCACAAAATTAGTGACAGGAACTTCAGCCGTCGGAATCAAATAATATTCTTTTTCACCTTGTAGCTTGAATAAGTCTTCTTCAAACTTAGGTAACTGACCTGTGCCCCGTAATGAGTCGGCATTGACCAAATAAGGGACATAGGCTTCGGTATAACCATTTTTCAAAGTATGCGTATCTAGCATAAATTGAGTCAGCGCACGTTGCAGCCGCGCTAATGGCCCTTTGAGTACGCTAAAACGTGAACCTGTTAATTTGGTTGCGGTCTCAAATTCAAGACCACCCATCCACTCACCTAAATCGGTGTGATCTTTGATTTCAAAATCAAACTGGCGTGGTGTTCCCCATTTTGAAATTTCCACATTATCATTTTCATCTTTGCCTTCTGGCACAGACTCATCAGGCAAGTTTGGAATGCTTAACGCTTTTTGCTCGATTTCAGCTTGTAATTCAGCCAGTGCAACTTCAGCAGCTTTGATTTCATCGCCAATCGCCTGCATACGCGTCATAATCTCTGAAGCATCACCACCTGCTTTTTTGATCTGCCCCACTTGCTTGGCACCCGCATTACGCTCTGCCTGCAAACTTTCAGTTTTCGATTGAAGCTCTTTACGACGGACTTCAAGGGATGCCCATTCGGTAGGGTCTAATTGCACGCCACGTTTTGCAAGAGCCAGATTTACAGCTTCAATATTATTTCTGAGTAATTTTGGGTCGATCATAGCCAATCATGAGTTGAAGAGAAAAACTGCCTATAGTGTAAGTGCTTCACGCCAAAAAATATAGTCACCCTTGAGTGACTATATTTTTAAATTGGATATCGCTACTAATCTTTGGGTAAAACAGGCTGGCTAGGTAGATATTCTGGTTTGATCACATCGGTTGCCTGATCGTAAGGTAAGGTCAGCTCCGTCAGCCCTTCGGCATAGGATGCCAGTTCATAAAGCGGATAAACAAAGACAATGCCCTCATTGCCATAATAGAAATTATCACTCAGTTGTAATTTGTCCTTGGTGATGTTGTGCGCTTCTAGCCAGCTTTGGTTGAAGCTATAGAGACGATCTTTCACTGTGGCGTCACTGCCTTCTTTCAGCAGATCAGCCACGGTGATGTGTTTTTTATTGGTGAGATCAAAAATGACATATTCTTGATGATACATGCCATGTGCTGCGCCAGCAGAATACGTATAGGTATAAAGCTCAAATGATGCCAAATTATAGTTTTGCCCTAAATATTTCACATAAATCATGCTCTGACCATCAATCGGCATTCCTTCTGGCAATTTAACCTGCTGATCTGACAGGTTGGCAAATGCATTCGGGTCGGCTTTTTTGATTCGGTTATCAAAATATGCATTGATCCACAACTGATTGGTTTTTACAGTTTGAAAATTATAAGTGGTGCATCCATCTTCAAGACAAAGCTTATTTTTAGGTAATTTAACAGCGGTCACTTTAGCCTGAATCACTGGAATAGCTGGTTTTTCTGTTTGAGTTGTGGTCTTTTGCTCTTTTTTGGCGTCAGACTTTGGTTGACAGCCTGTTGCAAGCCATGTCGCTGTGAGTATAGAAAAGATTACAGCGGTTTTTTTAATGTGCTGAGAAGCCATTACTGCTCCTGTGTATCGTGATCAAGTGCTGGTATACATAGCACTATACAAAGGCATTAAATGGCTGAACATTGAAGAAATGTATCTATTTAATGACACCATAAAAAATTAATCGCCCTAAATGAGCGATTAATTGAAATAATATTTTCGACATCTTAAAGATATTATTGATCAATAATATCCGTGCCTTTAGGTGGCGTGAAGTTAAATGTTGATGCTGGAATAGCAGGATTTAGTTTGACATTGTTAAACCGCACGTAAGTTGTTTGACCTAAAGAATCCTGCAAAATCATCAGGCTTGGAGCTTTGTTTGCACCAAAACTAATGGTTAGGCTCTGGAAAGCCCCTTCACTATTTTTAGGATATAAAGTGTAGTACGTTTTACTACGATCTGGCTGAGTTACGCGATACGACTGCATAATCTGACTGGTATTTCCAGATAATAATAAAGCAGGTGTATTGGCCACCTGATCATCCAGATTTTGACGAACGGCTTGTTGTAAGTCAGGATCATAAATCCAGACGGTTTTACCTGTCGTGGCAATCGTTTGCTTTGAAGGCGAAGTGGTTTCCCAGAAAAACTTTCCTGGTCGTGCAACCTTCATTTCACCTTTAAAGGTTTGGTTCATATGCTGTGCAGACAAACCTTTCTTTTGTGGTGCTTTAGCATTAGTCGTTTTCGTTGTTTGTTCAAAACTGGCACTCAGACTTTGAATCCCACTGAGCTGTTTTACCAGATTTGAAGTTGCTTGTTGCTCCGATGCTGGGGTAGCAGCAAATACTGTCGTTGACATAACAGGTGCAAGTGTTGCTGCACTCATTGCGATGGCACACACGGTTTTACGAAGCATCGTCATAGAATCACCTTGTCTTTCACTGTATTCGATCTATTTGATTTTTATATTAACCGACAAATTATATGCTAAGAACTGAAAAAATAAGACATTTTGTAGTTTTATACATCAGCTTTGTGAGTTTTATTCATGATGATGAAGAGCGATGTACAACATTAAGCATAAAAAAAGCCCACAACGTGGGCTTTTTTGAACAATTCAAATCTTATACAGATTCAACTGTTACATAGCGACGGCCAAATTGACCTTTCACTTCAAATTTTACTACGCCATCAGCAGTAGCAAATAAAGTATGGTCACGACCCATACCTACGTTTGCACCAGCGTGGAACTCAGTACCACGTTGACGAACGATGATGTTACCAGCAGTTACTGATTGACCACCGTAAATTTTAACACCTAACATTTTAGGATTCGAATCACGACCGTTCTTAGTCGATCCACCAGCTTTTTTAGAAGCCATGTCTATTACTCCTCGTGATTAGCCTGAAATACCAGTAATTTTCAACTCGGTAAACCATTGACGGTGACCTTGTTGCTTACGGTAGTGTTTACGACGACGCATTTTGATGATGCGGATTTTGTCGTGACGACCATGACCAACCACTTCTGCAGTTACTTTAGCGCCAGCAACAACTGGAGCACCGATTTGAACGCTTTCGCCGCTTACAACCATTAATACGTCATCAAACGTGATTGTAGAACCAGTTTCTGCTTTCAATAATTCAACTTTAAGGGTTTCACCCTCAACTACACGGTGCTGTTTACCACCGCTTTGGATTACTGCGTACATAATGTACTCCAACTCAGCCCGTGTCGTCGTGCCAGTAAAGGGATATACCGATCTTAAAACGAACGCCACTGGGATATATAAGGCCAGAGATTTTAAGTGAAAACCAAGAAAACAACAAGAGATTGAACAAAAAATAATAGTTATTACTTGAGCGAGCTATAAAAATATAGTTTTAAAAGCACAAACCAGATAAAACCACAACCTAGCATTTAAGCTGAATATGTGTAAAATCTCAAATACAGTTTAAAAAACAACTTGCTACTGTAAATACAGCTTAACTTTGTAGACATCTACCCCAAAGAAACAAGTGTGTATACAGCTTCCAAGCCAATATTTCAGGCTTATTTCTTTTTGAACACGATGATTCTACATATATAAGTCAATGATTGAATAGATCATGCGTAGTGACATTTATTTCATAGATTGATGAGGTTTCCCTTCAAATGGCCATCGACTTTAAGCAAGACATTCTCGCGCCTGTTGCTTCAGACTTCGCTGCGATGGATACATTTATTAATGAAGGCATTACGTCCAAAGTTGCGCTGGTGATGGCCGTTAGTAAGCATGTTGTTGAGGCGGGTGGAAAGCGCATGCGTCCGATCATGTGCCTACTTGCTGCAAAAGCGTGTGGTTCAACTGATCTTGAACAGCATCGGAAGCTGGCCGCGATTATCGAAATGCTACATACCGCAACACTGGTACATGATGATGTGGTGGATGAATCAGGCTTGCGTCGTGGCCGCCCAACTGCAAATGCCACATGGAATAATCAGACGGCAGTTTTAGTCGGTGATTTTCTGATCTCACGTGCTTTTGATTTACTGGTCGATTTGAATGACATGGTGCTTCTGAAAGATTTCTCGACAGGTACCTGTGAGATTGCTGAAGGTGAAGTTTTACAATTACAGTCTCAGCATGACCCAGAAACCACCGAACAGACTTATCTGAATATTATTCACGGTAAAACTTCGCGTCTGTTTGAACTTGCTACCGAAGGTGCTGCAATTCTTTCTGGTACACCAGAATATCGTGAACCTCTACGACATTTTGCTGGACATTTTGGTAATGCATTCCAAATTATTGATGATATTTTGGACTATACCTCCGATGCAGAAACATTAGGTAAAAATATTGGTGATGATTTGATGGAAGGAAAGCCAACACTGCCATTAATCTCAGCATTACAACATACTCAAGGCGAAGAACATGATATTGTTCGTCGCAGTATTGCCACGGGTGGTATTCATCAGCTCGAACAAGTCATTCAGATTGTTCAGCAATCGGGTGCACTGGATTACTGCCGTAAACGTGCCGAAGAAGAAACCCAAGCCGCCTTGGCAGCGTTACAACATTTACCAGAAAGCGAAGCACGTCAGGCACTATTTAATCTTACCCAACTGGCTTTGCACCGAATCCAATAAATATACTTAATCATCTGCCTATGCACATTCATCTCTCCGATCTTTATGCCAACATGCAAGAGCAGCTTGAGCATGCTCCCACTGCTTTAGATGGACAACTTGCAATCGAGTTAGTTGATCGCTTACGTCCAAGTGACACTAAAAATACGGACGAAATTTATAAAAAATTTGATGTATTTGTTCAGTCGCTGCTGATTACGCCTAATGCAGCTCTGACGTTACAGGCCTATATTTTAAGACTCATTAATCAATACAAACAAAGTGGTCTATATTCAGATAGTGGCATTCTGTCTCAGGATGGTTTCTGGAACCAGCTTTCTAAACGTATGGGCGCTTATGTCCTGCCAAGTATTATCGACCATAAAGATTTAAGAAGCTTGATTGGTCAGGTGTTTCATCAAAAAAGCGATAAATACTGGCTCGATGCCATTGATGATCATCGCTGGGAACAACTGTTTCAGATTATTGGACAAAGTAACGGAAACATTGAATATAAACGCGCTATTTATGCTGAAATGATTAAGGCCATTACAGTCTTGTCCTATCGAATCAGTGGAATTGGCCTATATCCCGAATTTATCAATGCTCAACCCGAACTGACAGAATACGAATCGCCATTTTTAGTACAAAACCGTGAAATTGTTGATTTTATAGAAAAATATAAACAGCAGCATTACACAGGTCACGAAGTTGCAGTCATCGAACCACCCGATGCTTCTCAAGCACTGGTCATGTTTGATCAGTGTCGAGATGTGGTACTTAAAATTCGTAGAGCAACCAAACGCATTGGTGTCAGTTTAAGCCTGACCTATTTATTGTCTTTACTTGAACAGTGCCTTGACCGTATTGAACTCTTACTCAATATTGTTGTTGCCGACCAGAATTTACGTCATAGAGCACTTGGAGAGTTATTAAAGGATATTACAGAGGCAAACTATAGCGAAAAAAGCGTACGTGCTCTTTTAAGTACCAACAGTGAACTTGTGGCACTTCAGGTTACTGAAAATGCAAGTAAAACAGGTGAACACTATGTAAGCACCGATAAAAAGGGCTTTCTGGGCATGTATAAAGCAGCAGCAGGTGCTGGTGCCATTATCGCTATAATGGCAACGTTAAAAACCTTGGCAGCACGCTTTACTCTTGCGCCTTTAATGCAGGCCTTTGTGTATAGCATGAACTATTCATTGGGGTTTGTACTCATTCATATTTTGCACTTTACTGTTGCCACCAAACAGCCAGCGATGACGGCGGCTGCACTTGCCGCAACTGTTCAGCAACGTAGAGGCTCAAAAAATGCTCAGCTTGCCGAACTGGCAGCCTTGATTATTAATATTGTTCGTACACAATTCATTGCGATTCTGGGCAATATTTCGATCGCCATTCCTGTAGCGGCCTTCATTGCGTTTTTATGGCAGATGAATCTTCATGAGCCGCTCATGACCAATGCCAAAGCAGCCAAAACATTACATGATCTGAATCCATTTACATCCCTGGCTGTTCCACATGCAGCAATTGCAGGCGTGTGCCTGTTCTTGTCTGGCCTGATTGCTGGTTATTTTGACAACATGGCCGTTTACCGTAAAGTGGGGCCACGCCTGAAAATGGATAGTCGTCTGCTTAAACTCATGGGACAAGAACGTCTTAATAAATTTGCAGACTATATTGAACGAAATCTGGGGGCACTAGCAGGTAACTTTTTATTTGGGATTATGCTTGGCAGTATGGGCACAATTGGTTTTATTTTAGGTTTACCTCTTGATATCCGTCATATTGCTTTCGCTTCTGCCAATTTTATTCAAGGCTTAATGACGATTAATGGCTCTCCTGACATTGGACTGATTATTGTGTCATTTATGGGCGTGCTACTGATTGGTCTTACCAACTTATTTGTAAGCTTCACACTCACCATTATTGTAGCTTTGCGTGCACGCCGAGTTCGTTTTGAACAGTGGAAACCCTTAGCTAAACTCGTGATGACTCACTTTTTGACTCGTCCAAGCGATTTTTTCTGGCCTCCAAAACGACCATTGGAAATCGATGATCAACACCCTTCTATCGAAAAAACAAAAAATTAACAATTTTGTTGTGTAATGTTAAAGCAACTTAAAAATTAATCAGAATGAAATTACTATCGAGAAATATAGACTTGAAAAAAAGTGTACTCGAAAGTACACTTTAAATTCTAAAACTGACCGAACAGCTCGGTTTATAGTAAAGGTTGCTCTGATGCCATACCTATTGCTTTGTATTGGTTGTATTTTTTTTACTGTCAGTGTTTTTGCTTTGTTTTCTCCTCTGGCACAAGAATGGGATTTACTCGCAGTCCAATTTTTGAGTCAGCATAGAAGCCCTTCACTCGACAGCGTATCAGCCGGATTTGCATTGCTAGGTGGTATGCCTTTTGTATTATTTTTTTCTACGCTGTGGTGTGTTCAACATTGGTGGCATAGAAGAAAAAACAATGTGATTTTTATCATATCAGGTGTGCTTGGCAGTATCGGATTTGGATGGTTGTTAAAATGGTGTTTTGATAGACCACGCCCGCCAGAGATGTATCACCTCGTCAATAGTTATGGGGCTTCATTTCCAAGTGCGCACAGTGTTTATGCAGCAACTTTAGCAACTCTCGCAATATTTATTTATCGCGGCCATGCCCGATATTCATATGTCGCTTTATTGTCCTGCTTATGGTTCATCATAATGGGAGTGTCGCGAGTCTATGCTGGAGTACATTATCCTTCTGATGTGCTTGCAGGTTGGGGGATTGGTTTTATTTGGATCTCATTGCTTTGGCTAGGGCTGTTAAAAATTAAGTTAGACAAAAACAATTTATTTTTTAGATAATTATCTAAATGAGGTGGAAGAATGACGTCGGCTAAGCTTTGGGTACCTGCCCTTACTGCTTGCGCATTGGCAACAAGTATTGCACTTGTTGGTTGTAGTAAAGATCCTAAAAATGCTGAACAGGCTGGTGCTGCTCAGCAAATGCCACCACCACAGGTGGGTGTGATCGTTGCTCAACCGCAAAGCGTAGAACAATCAGTAGAACTTTCTGGACGAACATCTGCTTACGAGATTTCTGAAGTTCGACCACAAACAAGCGGAATCATTTTAAAACGCTTGTTTGCAGAAGGTAGCTACGTTCGTGAAGGACAGGCGCTTTACGAACTAGATTCACGTACCAATCGTGCGACGCTCGACAATGCAAAGGCAGCACTTTTGCAACAACGGGCAAATCTAAACTCGCTTAAAACCAAGATGAATCGTTATAAACAATTGGTTTCAAGTAATGCGGTTTCCAAACAGGAATACGATGATCTGGTCGGTCAGGTCAATGTAGCTGAGGCACAAGTTGCAGCGGCACAGGCACAAGTGCAAAATGCGCAGGTTGATTTAGGTTACTCTACCATTCGCTCACCAATCTCGGGTCAATCTGGTAAATCATCCGTAACTGCTGGTGCATTGGTTACAGCAAATCAGACCACACCACTGGTGACCATTCAACGAATGGATCCGATTTATGTAGATATCAATCAATCAAGTACAGAATTACTTCGCTTGCGTCAGCAATTGAGTAAAGGTAGTCTGGACAACAGTAACAATACTAAGGTTAAACTTCGTCTGGAAGATGGTTCTATCTATCCAGTTGAAGGGCGCTTGGCATTTTCTGATGCAAGTGTAAGCACTGATACAGGTACTGTTACCCTACGTGCTGTTTTCCCGAATCCTAATCATTTATTGCTTCCTGGTATGTATGCAACTGCACAAATTGCTCAAGCTGTCATTCCAAATGCATATCTGATTCCTCAAGCTGCGGTTACACGTACACCAACGGGTCAAGCAACTGCAATGGTAGTCAATGCTAAAAATACCGCAGAAACACGTCAAATTCAGACTGCTGGTGTACAGGGTAAAGACTGGATTGTCACTGAAGGGCTTAAATCAGGTGATAAAGTGATTGTGGATGGTATTGCCAAGGTTAAAGAAGGTCAGCAAGTTACTGCTCAACCTTACCAAGCACAACCACAACAGCAATCGCCTACTCAACCGCAAAATGCGGACAGCGAAAAATCAAAGCCAGCGCAAGCAGATAAAGCCCAATCTGAACAAAAAGCTACTTCACATGCATAAGGAGTAGACTGAATGGCTAAATTTTTTATTCATCGCCCCATCTTTGCGTGGGTGATCGCACTGGTCATTATGCTGGCGGGTATTCTTACTCTCACCAAAATGCCAATTGCGCAATATCCGACGATTGCTCCACCTAAGGTTACAATTTCTGCAACCTATCCTGGTGCATCTGCGCAAACAGTTGAAAATACAGTCACACAGATCATTGAGCAACAAATGAATGGTCTGGATGGCTTACGCTATATCTCGTCGAATAGTGCGGGAAATGGTCAGGCCTCTATTGAATTAAACTTTGAACAAGGTATCGATCCTGATATCGCACAAGTTCAGGTACAAAATAAACTTCAATCTGCAACGGCATTGCTTCCAGAAGACGTGCAACGTCAAGGCGTGAAGGTCACTAAGTCTGGTGCCAGCTTCATGCAAGTTATTGCATTTTACTCACCTGATGGAAGTTTATCGGGTTCAGACATTAAAGATTACGTAAATTCAAATATTTCTGAACCGCTTAGCCGTGTAGCGGGTGTGGGTGAAGTTCAGGTATTTGGTGGCTCTTATGCCATGCGTATTTGGCTTGATCCTGCAAAACTTACCAGCTATCAACTCACACCAAGTGATATTTCTACTGCCTTGAATGCACAAAATGCTCAGGTTGCAGTGGGTCAACTCGGTGGTGCACCAGCTGTTGATGGTCAGGTATTAAATGCCACGGTGAATGCTCAAAGTCTTTTACAAACACCAGAACAGTTTCGTAATATTTTCCTGAAAAATACCAGTACGGGTGCAAAAGTTCTGTTAAAAGATGTCGCACGCGTTGAGTTAGGATCAGACAATTATCAGTTTGATTCCAAGTTTGATGGAAAACCAGCAGGTGGTGTGGCGATCAAACTGGCAACAGGAGCAAATGCGCTCGATACTGCTAAAGCAGTAGAAGCCCGTTTGGTAGAGCTACGCAAAAACTATCCAGCTGGTTTAAAAGATAAGCTTGCTTACGACACCACACCTTTCATCAGACTTTCAATTGAAAGCGTAGTACATACGCTCATTGAAGCTATCGTATTGGTATTTATCGTGATGTTCCTGTTCTTGCAGAACTGGCGTGCCACGATTATTCCGACACTTGCAGTTCCAGTGGTGGTACTCGGAACCTTTGCCGTTATTAACCTTTTTGGCTTTACGATTAATACTTTAACCATGTTTGCTATGGTACTGGCGATTGGTCTTCTAGTCGATGACGCAATTGTGGTGGTTGAAAACGTCGAACGAGTCATGTCTGAAGAGCATACCGATCCAGTTACAGCCACTGAGCAATCAATGCAACAGATTTCAGGTGCATTGATTGGTATTACCAGCGTATTGTCTGCGGTATTCATTCCAATGGCATTCTTTAGTGGTACTACAGGCGTTATTTATCGTCAGTTTTCAATCACACTGGTGACCGCAATGGTTCTTTCCTTAGTGATTGCCCTGACCTTTACGCCAGCACTTTGTGCTACTTTGCTCAAACAGCATGATCCGAACAAGAAAGAAAGTAACCATATTTTTGCGCGCTTCTTTAGATGGTTTAACAGAACCTTTGATCGTCTGTCACACGGTTATCAAAATGGCGTAAACCGCATGCTGCATCATAAAATTCTATCTGGAATTCTTTATGCTGCCATTTTCGGAATTTTGGTGTTGTTCTTTGTCAAACTCCCTTCTTCATTCTTGCCAGAAGAAGATCAGGGCGTGGTTTTGACACTGGTTCAATTACCACCGAATGCCTCACTTGACCGTACTGGTAAAGTCATTGATACCATGACCAATTATTTCATGAATAAGGAAAAAGATTCGGTCGAATCAATCTTTACTGTTGCTGGCTTCTCTTTTACTGGGGTCGGTCAAAACGCAGGTCTAGCCTTTGTTAAATTGAAAGACTGGAGTGCACGTACCACACCTGAAACCCAGATTGGCAATATCATTCAGCGTGGTATGGCACTCAATATGATCGTGAAAGATGCATCATATATTATGCCATTACAGCTTCCTGCTATGCCTGAACTGGGTGTAACTGCAGGCTTCAACTTGCAACTTAAGGATTCGAGTGGTCAAGGCCATGACAAATTGATTGCTGCACGTAATGCTGTACTGGGTATGGCATCACAGGATAAACGCCTCATGGGTGTACGTCCAAATGGTCAGGAAGATACTCCTCAGTATCAAATCAATATTGATCAGGCACAAGCGGGTGCACTGGGTGTCAGTATCGCTGATATCAACAATACCATGAGTATTGCATGGGGTGGTTCATACGTGAATGACTTTGTTGATCGCGGCCGCGTGAAAAAAGTGTATGTTCAAGGCGACTCTCAAAGCCGAATGATGCCTGAAGACCTCAACAAATGGTATGTGCGCAATAGCGCAGGCCAAATGGTTCCATTCTCTGCTTTTGCGACAGGTGAATGGACATATGGTTCATCACGTCTTGAGCGTTATAATGGGGTATCTTCAGTGAACATTCAGGGTTCACCTGCTACAGGTGTAAGTTCTGGTGATTCAATGAAAGCCATGGAAGAGATTGTCAATAAACTTCCATCCATGGGACTTCAGGGTTTTGATTACGAATGGACAGGTCTATCGCTTGAAGAACGTGAGTCTGGAGCGCAAGCACCATTCTTATATGCCTTGTCATTATTGATTGTATTCTTATGTCTGGCAGCCTTGTATGAGAGCTGGTCTATTCCATTCTCAGTTCTGCTGGTGGTTCCGTTAGGTGTAGTTGGGGCAGTATTACTGACCTATTTAGGTATGGTCATTAAAGGCGATCCAAACTTATCCAATAATATTTATTTCCAAGTTGCTATGATTGCGGTGATTGGTCTTTCGGCAAAAAATGCGATTTTGATTGTTGAGTTTGCAAAAGAGCTTCAAGAAAAAGGTGAAGACCTCCTTGAAGCAACCTTGCATGCCGCAAAAATGCGTTTACGTCCAATTATCATGACGACTCTAGCCTTCGGATTTGGTGTACTTCCTCTCGCACTGGCCTCTGGTGCAGGTGCAGGTAGCCAGCATTCAGTCGGTTATGGTGTACTTGGTGGCGTAATCACTTCAACGCTTTTAGGTATCTTCTTTATCCCAATTTTCTTTGTGTGGATTCGGGGTGTCTTTAAGTACAAACCAAAAACCGTTAATAATCAGGAGCACAGATCGTGATGCAAAAAGTATGGTCTATTTCAGGTCGTAGCATTGCGGTATCTGCACTTGCGCTTGCTTTGGCTGCATGCCAAAGCATGCGTGGCCCAGAACCAGTTGTCAAAGCCGACATTCCGACAAGTTATACCTATAACGCGTCAGGTCAATCTATTGCAGAGCAAGGCTATAAAGACTTTTTCTCTGACCCTCGCTTATTGCAAGTGATTGAGTTGGCTCTCAACAATAACCGTGATCTACGTACCGCTGCATTGAATATTCAGCGTGCACAACAACAGTATCAAATTACTGAAAATAACCAGCTTCCAACAATTGGAGCAAGTGGTAGTGCAATCCGTCAGGTAAGCATCACACGTGATCCCAATAATCCATACTCCACGTTTCAAGTTGGACTAGGCGTGACTGCCTATGAGCTTGATTTCTGGGGGCGAGTACGCAGTCTGAAGGATGCAGCACTCGATAATTATCTGGCGACACAAAGCACACGTGACACCACTCAGATCAGTCTAGTGAGTCAGGTGGCTCAGGCGTGGTTAAGCTACTCTTTCGCCGTTGCAAATTTGAAGCTGGCTGATCAAACACTGAAAGCTCAACTCGATTCTTATAATCTGAACAAAAAACGTTTTGATGTAGGTATTGATAGTGAAGTTCCTTTACGTCAAGCTCAGATTTCGGTCGAAACTGCACGTAACGATGTAGCCAACTATAAAACGCAAATCGTTCAGGCTCAGAACTTACTCAATCTTTTAGTAGGTCAGTCTGTTCCTCAGAATTTGCTACCGAATCAACCTGTCAAATCTATTACACGTCAAAATGTATTTAGTACAGGCTTACCAAGTGACTTGTTAAACAATCGTCCAGATGTAAAATCTGCGGAATATCAACTGAGTGCGGCAGGTGCCAATATTGGTGCTGCCAAAGCTGCGTTATTTCCAACAATTAGCTTAACAGGTTCAGCAGGCTATGCATCTACACAATTAAGCGACCTGTTTAAATCTGGCGCTGGTGTCTGGTCAATTGGCCCAAGTCTTGAATTACCAATTTTTGATTGGGGTACGCGTCGTGCCAATATCAAAATTTCTGAAACTGACCAAAAAATTGCTCTTTCTAATTATGAAAAGTCAATTCAGTCAGCTTTCCGTGAAGTGAATGATGCTTTAGCAACGCGTGCCAATATTGGTGACCGTATCTCTGCCCAGCGCCGTCTGGTAGATGCAACTAATACCACATATAGCTTATCAAATGCCCGCTTCCGTGCAGGTATCGATAACTATTTGACTGTATTAGATGCACAACGTACCTCCTACTCGGCTGAACAAGGTCTTTTACTGCTTGAACAAGCGAATCTGAATAACCAGATTGAACTCTACAAAACCTTAGGTGGTGGTCTAAAAGCCAACACCACGGATACTGTGGTTCATCAGCCTTCAAGTGCAGATCTGAAAAAGAAATAACGATTTATTCGATACTTAAAGCTCACTTCGGTGGGCTTTTTTATTGGAGATTTTCATTGCATTGACGATGCTTTTTTCATATCTTGAATGGACATTCATTTTAAAAAAAATTGTATGTTATTAAGTAATTTAGAAAATATGCCAGGACATGAGATTACTCAACAACTTGATGTTGTTTATGGCAGTACCGTGCGTAGTAAGCATGTTGGCCGTGACTTGCTGGCAGGTCTTAAAAATATTGTCGGTGGTGAACTCACAGCCTATACCGAACTTTTAGAAGAATCGCGCCAAGAAGCAATGCAACGCATGATTGCCAAAGCCCAGCAACTCGGTGCCAATGCTATTGTGGGAATACGCTTTTCTACGTCTAACATTGCTCAAGGTGCATCCGAGTTATTTGTGTATGGTACAGCGGTTATTGTTCAGCCGAATGCACCTAAACTTCCAGATCCGTTTAACCCATAAGGAACAATAATGGAAAATCTTATTTTTCAGATTGTTGTTTTTTTAGTTTTATTTGGATTGGGTTTTGGCTTTGGTCGTTATTTTGAAAGCAAGCATTTAAAAGAATTGCTCAACAAAGAACAGCAACTGGCGTATATCACACTCGACACCAATCGTTTTGTACATTCTGAAGCACCAGGTCAGTTTGTATCAAGCAACGTGGTGATTTCTCATGACTATTTCAAATATATCATTGCCAATATCCAGAACTTTTTTGGTGGTAGACTCACTACTTATGAAACTGTGGTTGATCGTGCGCGCCGAGAAGCCATTATCAGACTCAAACAAGAAGCTGCCAATCACGGTTCAAAACATATCATGGGTGTACGCTTAAGTACTACCGAGCTTGGAATGCAAGGCGGCATGGTCGAAGTATTTGCCTATGGCACAGCAATTATGGATACACCTGAATCAGAGTGTGGCTAACATGAGCCACCTCCTGATCTTAAATTTTATTTAACCTTCATTTTACGAATCATTTTATATAGCAAGGCTGGTGATAACCGAGAAATCCAGACACCTAATTTTTCTTTCGCTCCGCCCACCACAATATATTCTTCTTCATTCATGAGCGCCTTTACCACTTCCTCAGCAAATACATCTGCTTCCAAACCATTTTCAATGGCTTCATCTTGGTGTCCTTGTGGTTTTCCCTCTCCATTGAGTGCATTGAAAGACACATTGGTTTTAACAAAGCCAGGAAAAATGACCGATACATCTATCCCAAATTCTGCAACTTCAGCACGTAAACTATTTGCCCACATATGAATGGCTGCTTTGGCCGCCGAATAACTGGCACGGTACTGTGTTCCGAGTAATCCTGCAACACTCGACACATAAGCAATACGGCCAGACTTTTGCTCGATAAAAGTTGGTAACACCGTTTTGGTCAAAAAAACTTGTGAGAAATAATCAATTTCCATGATCGCACGTTCGGTTTGCATGGTGGTATCCTGAATCAATGCGCGCTGGCTAAGTCCTGCATTGTTAATCAACCAATCAATACGCCCCTTTTTTGCCAGGACCTGTTCATAAGCATGGCGTACCTGAGTTTCATCTGTAATATCGGCTGCTACAGACGCATGTTGTTCTGGCTTAAATAAACCAAACCTGACTTTTTCAAGTTCATCATAACGACGTGCAGTGAGTACAACTTGCGCACCCTGCAAAGCACATTCACGTGCCAAAGCTTTCCCTAAACCAGAAGAAGCCCCCGTAATCCAGACCACTTTATTCTCAAGTGAATTAAGTTTTGACATGGTGATTTACCTTTTAAATGAAAGAATTAGGCTTCTTTTCTTAGAAATGCCAGAAAATGTTCAATATAGTCATTTGCCATATCAAGGTCAATTTGCGTGCCCAGCTTCTCTAGGCGCTTGTAGCCCAGATGTGTGGTCATATGAATCACGCCATTTAAAGTTTTATCGACCACCAGATTAAATTTTAATAAATGTTTGGGTTCACGAATCAGGCAAGTCACGCCCTGATCCACAATCTTGGTTAAAGCATGAAATGCTTTTGGCACATAGCTGATCTGCCCTTCACGAACTTTATCAACGTAACTCAGCGTATCCTGCACCAATAAAGGATCGATAAAATATCGAATAAATAAATCTTGATTTTGATGACGAACCAAACTTGCAAGGTAATTCACCATCGGTACAAGCCGTTCATTACTAAAAAAAGAAACCGACCATGGTAAGTATTTTTTTAAGGCTGCCAATACCTGTTGAATGACTTTTTCAGAATCATCTGCAATGGATTGAATTTGAGTGTTACTCTGTTTTTGCTGCATTAAAAGCTCAGTAAAAACCTGTTCAATAATTTGACAGGCAATATCTGAGAGTACAATGCCTAACTGTTTGGATTGTGACTCTGATGTACCTGTAATCAATTGATTACGAATCTGCTCAAAACGTGCATGCGTGGTTTGCTCAATTTTTAAAAATACGGCATAGCTCACGATTTTCCCCTCACTATTGTTTTAATCCAGAATGCATTTTAAATGCCGTGTGCTGCATGAAAATTTAATCTAGCGCGTTTTTAAGATCAGGTAAATTTTTTGTCGACGAGTTCAGCATTAATTCCGATAGATTTTTTGCTACAATAGATGCAATTTTTTATTCATTTTTGATTTTTATTATGACTGACGCCCACGCTCAATCTGCCCAAAACATCGCAACCACCTATGATCCCACTGATATTGAAAGAAAATGGTATCAAATCTGGGAAGAAAAAGGCTATTTTAAGCCATCCGGTCAAGGTGACTCGTTTTGTATTATGATTCCGCCACCAAACGTCACTGGTAGCTTGCACATGGGGCACGGCTTTAACAATGCCATTATGGATGCCCTCACCCGCTACAACCGTATGATGGGTAAAAACACCTTATGGCAGCCAGGAACCGACCACGCGGGTATTGCCACACAAATGGTGGTGGAGCGTCAGTTGGCTGCACAAAATATTAGCCGTCACGATTTGGGCCGTGAGCAATTTATTGACAAAGTCTGGGAATGGAAAGAGCAATCTGGCGGCACCATCACCAAACAAATTCGTCGTTTGGGGTCTTCGGTCGACTGGTCGCGTGAACGCTTTACCATGGACGATGGTTTGTCTAATGCCGTGAAAGAAGTTTTCGTTAAACTGCATGAAGATGGCTTGATCTACCGTGGCAAACGTCTCGTTAACTGGGATCCGAAGCTACAAACTGCCCTTTCTGACCTTGAAGTTGAATCGGTTGAAGAAAAAGGCTCATTGTGGCACTTCAAATATTTCTTTGAAGACAAGTCACTCAAAACTCAAGACGGCCATGATTTCCTTGTGGTGGCCACGACGCGTCCTGAAACGCTATTAGGCGATACCGCGGTTGCGGTACACCCGGAAGACGAACGCTATGCGCACTTGATTGGCAAAAATATTGTGTTGCCAATTACGGGCCGTTTGGTTCCAATTGTTGCCGATGAATACGTCGAAAAAGATTTCGGAACAGGTTGTGTCAAAATCACCCCTGCACACGACTTTAATGACTACGACTTGGGTAAACGCCACGATTTGCCAATTATCAATATCTTCAATAAAAATGCCGAAGTTTTGGCTGAGTTTGAATATATTGCAAAAGCCGGCGAACAAATTTCTGACGCAATTGCAGCGCCAGCAGATTATGTTGGCTTGGAGCGTTTTGCTGCACGTAAGAAACTGGTTGCACAAGCCGAAGCAGAAGGCTGGTTAGACCAGATTCAGCCGTATGACCTCAAAGCGCCACGCGGTGACCGTTCAGGCGTGATTGTGGAGCCACTTTTAACCGACCAGTGGTATGTAAAAATTGCGCCATTGGCACAGCCTGCAATTGAAGCAGTTCAAGACGGACGCATCAAGTTTGTACCAGAGCAATACACCAACATGTATATGGCATGGATGAACAACATTCAAGACTGGTGTATTTCACGTCAGTTGTGGTGGGGCCACCGTATTCCGGCATGGTACGACGCTGAAGGCAATGTATATGTTGGCCGTAACGAAGAAGAAGTTCGTGCGAAAAACAACCTTGCTGCCGATCTTGCGCTTCAACAAGACGAAGACGTGTTAGACACATGGTTCTCTTCGGGCCTCTGGACATTCTCGACCTTGGGCTGGACAGGCGATGCCAAGAAAGATGCGGAAAACTATTTCCTCAATACCTTCCACCCGACCGATGTATTGGTAACTGGTTTTGACATTATCTTCTTCTGGGTGGCGCGCATGATCATGATGACCATGCACTTCATGAAGAATGAGGATGGTACGCCACAAGTGCCGTTTAAGACCGTATATGTACATGGTTTGGTACGTGATGGTGAAGGCCAGAAGATGTCGAAATCGAAAGGCAACGTACTTGATCCGCTCGATTTGATTGACGGGATTGACCTTGAAAGCTTGGTACAAAAACGTACTTTTGGTTTGATGAATCCGAAACAAGCCGAAAAAATTGAAAAAGCCACGCGTAAAGAATTCCCAGAAGGAATCAACTCGTATGGTACAGATGCCGTGCGTTTCACGTTCTGTGCCCTTGCCAACACTGGCCGTGACATTAAGTTTGATTTGAAACGTGTAGAAGGCTACCGTAACTTCTGTAACAAAATCTGGAACGCGACCCGCTTCGTACTCATGAACGTAGAAGGTCAAACCGTTGCTCAAGAAGCTCGCCCAGAGCTATGGGAATTGCCAGAGCAATGGATCATGAGTCGCCTACAAAAAGCCGAGCAAGCGGTACATCAGGCATTTGCAACGTATCGTCTGGATCTTGCTGCGCAAACCATTTATGACTTCATTTGGAACGAATACTGCGACTGGTATGTCGAACTGACCAAGCCAGTTTTAAACGATGCAGAAGTTTCGGAAGAACGTAAAGCAGAAGTTCGCCGCGTATTGCTTGCAGTGATGGAAGCCTCACTTCGTTTGGCGCACCCGCTGATGCCATATCTGACCGAAGAAATCTGGCAAACGCTTGCACCAATGATTGGTAAAGGTGGCGACACCATCATGACGGCGAAATACCCAGTGCCGGAAGCTGCAAAAATGAATGAACAAGCCGAAGCCGATATGCAATGGCTTCAAGGTTTGATTGGTGCTGTACGTAATATCCGTGGTGAAATGGGCTTGGGTAATGCCCGCTTGTTGCCAGTGTTGCTTCAAAACATCTCTGACAGCGAACGCACACAGATCGAACGTATTCAGCCGCTCTTTAAAGCTTTGGCCAAAGTAGAAAGCATTACGTTCTTGGCACAAGGTGAAGAGCCGCCATTGTCGTCTTCTAGTGTTGTGGGCCATGCCTCTGTATTTGTTCCAATGAAAGGTTTGATCGACCCGAAAGCAGAATTGGGCCGCTTACAGAAAGATTTGGATAAAGTACAAAAGCAGCATGACCAGATTGCCAGCAAACTTGCCAATGAAGGCTTTGTTGCCAAAGCTCCAGCAGCAGTTGTTGAAGGTGAAAAAGTGAAATTGGCTGAATTTGCTGATCAGCTTGTGAAGATTAAGCAAAGCATGGAACAGATTGCTGCGCTTTAAGGTATTGGTAGTTTAATTTAAAAAAACCCCCTCAATTGAGGGGATTTTTCATTTATTAACAATTTCACTACTCTGGTTTATACTGGTTGCGCTATCTAAAACCGCTTTTTTAATAAAATTTTTGGGTGTTTCATTAACTTTATTAGCAGCCTTTCCAATTTTCTCAGCTTGATTTACACCAAATCCGATTTTATATTCATGATTTGGTTTAAATTTTTTCGACTTATGAGTCATTTTATTTCCCTTCATCCAAAACTTCTTCAGCTCTGGCGATAGCTTCTTTCTTTAGAAATTTATTTGGCGTTGTGTGCACACCATGACGTTCAAGAACCTCAATGGTTTTGTTTAATACCTTAACCTCGTCATTAGTAAAGCTAACACGTTGGATACGGTTTATTTTAAATTGATCATCCTCAACCATTACCATCTACCTAAGCACTAATTCATTCAATATTTGTCTTTAATGCGGCCTATTTCGTTATTTTCAAGGTTGCTCACTTTTAATAAAATTAGACGTATAATCTAAAAACTTTGAAATTACTGATTTTATTCATGAAAAACACATTGAATTATACGAAAAAAATCCCCAAAACAAGTATGGGAAGCAAGAGAGCAATAGAGGTTTCTATTTGTCATTGGATAGATTTACTTGGATATGGCTCTATGTTAAAAGAAGTGAATTTTAATCCTTTAACTCAGCATGCCCAAGCTACTATAGATAGACTTAAAATTTTTCAGCAAATTATTCGTACAAACTCAAAAGCAAAAATCTACAACTCATTGACAATGAATGATGGTGCTGTCTTCTATAGAGATTTATCACCTCGCTCCAAATCAGTAACATTCGATTTCCTAAATCGAGCATTTAAAGTGCATAATGCCGTAAATACGCATGAACAAGCTTTGAGTCTACCTGGGTGTAGAAGTATTGTAGCTGTGGGTTTTAGAGTTCGTGATAAAAATTATACCAAAGAAGATCTCAAAAATGGAATTGGTCAGTATCTAATTGATCAAGTGAATAATAAAGCTATGAGTACCGAAGAAGCTATTCTTAAGGCTTTAGCAATAAAGCCTTGTTATGATATTGTTCCAGATTTACAGGCGAACTTTGCATTTACTAAAGCTTATTTAGCAGATGATCGTGGTAGTAAAGGTGGATTTGGCGGCAATAATTTTTATGTAGATTCTTCAATATTCGATACTAATATACCTGAATCAATAAAAATTAGCGAAGAACAGCCCTTTTTAGACATTAACGGCTTAAATCAGCCTTTTTACAAGATTTTAGAATTTCCAAATATGCCTCTTAAGCATGTAAATAATGATCTGTTAGATGCTTTTGAAATAGCCGAAAAAATAACAGATGATGAGCAAATAAATAAAAAGCTTAAACAATTTGCATGGAAACCTAACATATAATTTAATTATTATTTTCGAAATTTAAGATTCGTAATCTTTTAGTACGTAGTGGTTGCCACAAAAGGTGTTCTGCATCTGTCGCATTACTGCGGATTGCTTCGGCGAATTCTAATAATTTTGAGTCTAATTTCATTTTTATTATTACCTCTCCCTTGAGCAGCAATGCTGCTCATCTTCTAAAAGGGGAGGTAATATTCCTTATAAATTTTATGTAGGTATATAATCACTTGCACCTGCTTGTCCCTTTTGGGATGAGGAACACTATTCCGCAAGGAATGAGGGGAAATCAAAGCCCCCACTCCCCAACAATATCTCCACCCCACTCACCTTTTTCATATACTTTAAACATTCTTTTTCCCATTTCACATGCTGCTTTAACTCAGTAGCATCTGCATCAATGGCTTTATACATATCACTGATATGTACCTGATTGGCTTTGAGTTTTTTAACCAATTGAAACGAGTTTAGAATGTCATCAATCTGGCTTTCAAGCTGCTGACTTTGCGTATCTAAAGCCAATTTATAAAATTTCACTTGCTCAGGGCTAAGCTCTTTTGAGGTAGCACCTTTATTTTGTTCAAGCTGTAACTGCATTTTGAGCAAATGAAATAAATCCTGCTGTTCATAGGCTTGGCTGGCTTGTTGAAATAGCTCAGTTTTTTCTACTTTTCTAGTTTCATTCTGCTCACGATCTGGGTGAATTATAGCGGCAATTTTTAAATACATCGTTTTGAGTGATTGCGCTGCCATCTGCTCGGCCTGTTCGCGTTTTTGTTGCTGTCGTAGCTGTTTGGCCTGATCACGTGCCTGTTTCTGCTCGGCTACATAGCGCTCAAAATCAGCCTCGGCTGCATCTTCTGGGTCGAACTCATGCGCTGTATTTTGTATAGGTTCGGCATGCGCTGACACTTCTTTTGGAGCTTTACGTTGGTTATGCTCAGCGTGCTGGCGATAAAAGATATCTATCTGAATTGCCTGTTTAAACTGTTCAGCATTGAGCATCTGAGAGTGCTTTAAGCGCTTTGCAAGCTGGGCAATTTTCTCGTCAAGCTTGGCGATCTCTGCTTTAGAAAATTCATGTTCATGCAATACATTCCAGAGCTGGGTGAGCTGCTGAAACCAGAGTTCGTGCAATTCGTGATACAAAGGCAACAGCTTTTGCCGGGTGTAATCCTGAATCTCGGTTTGCGCATTTTGCCATGTCGCCAACATCGTTTTTTGTTGTTCAATTTTCTCAATCAGCACATTCAGTTTTTTCTGCGGCCCAGATACGTCTCTGTTTTTCTTGATCGTAACCTTAAGATCAAAAGACATAGCCATCTACCACCTAAAAATGAAAAAGTGTAGCAACAATATTTACAGGAAGATACGTTGTTATCCCACCCACCAAATCACCAGCGGTAAGGTCACGGCCGCACACAGGGTTTGTAAGCTAATCACTGCTGCCATAAGCTGACTATCACCACGCAGCACCTTGGTTAAAATGTAAGCCGCAGATGCCGTTGGCAATGCAAAAAAGACCACCATGATCTGGGTTTCGAGTGCCGATAACCCCATCCACATACACACCACGTAAGCCAGCGCAGGCATTACAAGTAAACGCGCAGCGGTATCGAGTAGCAAGGCGGGCACATCTTTTTTCATTTCCATAAACTGTAAAGCCGCGCCTACACAGAGTAACCCCAAAGGTAAGCTAGACGATGAAAACAGCTTGAGTAAATTTAAAATACCGTCCCACAGCGGAATCTGAAGTGCATTGAATACTCCACCAAATAGACAAGAGACAATGAGCGGATTTTTCAGTAATGCCAGCAGTACGGGTTTAAGGGCCATATTTTCACTTGAGGTGAGTGACAGTACCGAAATTACATTGACTACCGGAATACTGACCGCCAGTAAAATGGCCAAGATCGCCATGCCCTCTTTGTGATAGAGCGCTGCCACCAAAGCCAAGCCAATATAGGTATTAAAACGCACAATACTTTGTACATGTACGCCAAAGCGTGCCGGTCGGATATCTTTGAGATACTTGATGCCATACAGCACAATGGTGGTCACAGCAATAACTGCAAACATCACGAAAATCACGTACTTTAGATTTTGAAAATCAATTTTGGCCGTAACAAGCGTATGAAACAGTAGCGCTGGAAAGAGCACGTAATAATTGAGCTTTTCTGCGCCTGCCCAAAATTCTGCACTAAAAAATTGATAGGTTTTAAACAGATACCCTGTCGCAATCAGCGCAATCAAGGGAAAAAGTGCAAGAAAGATATGAGCCATGTTCGATCAGTGTCTACTATCGTTATTTTTAAATCCTGACTCATTCTATGCGCAAAAATCGGATCAGGCTTAAAATTTGCGTTAAACTTAAGCAAATGAACAAAAATAAAGCAAGAACAACGCGTAGCACATAACACTTTTATCGATATAGAAGGGCAAAGCGTATCAGATGAAACCGTCATAAAGCACTCTTTTTGCCCAGTCTGCACCACACTTATCGGAAGATTTAAATTTTAATCCACTATTGGTGCGTTTTTTGCTTTAAATAGGCAAATTAATCCGATCATAGATTGTGATTAATCACCCTTTAGATTTTCTTAACCATTTTGGTGCATAAATATCTTTTTTTATGCAGCCAAAATGGGCTTAAGCACTTTTTTTGAGCAAATTATGCAAAATGTCGATTTATTTTTCTTATTGCTCGGCGCAGTGCTGGTTCTGGCCATGCATGCCGGGTTTGCGTTTTTAGAGCTGGGCACCGTGCGGCATAAGAATCAGGTCAATGCGCTCAGTAAGATTCTGACCGATTTTTCTATTTCTGCAATTGCTTACTTTTTTGTAGGCTACTACATCTCCTATGGGCACAGCTTCTTTCAAACTGGTGCTGTGCTCGCCGCGGATCATGGCTATAACCTGATGCGCTGTTTCTTTTTACTAACCTTCGCCGCTGCCATTCCGGCCATTATTTCAGGCGGTATAGCCGAGCGCGCCAAAATGCGCCCACAGGCCATTGCCACATTTGCACTGGTGGCGTTGGTGTATCCACTGTTTGAAGGTATGGCATGGAACGGTAACTTTGGTTTGCAAAAGTGGCTCGAAAGCCAATTTGGCGCGAGTTTTCACGACTTTGCTGGCTCGGTTGTCGTTCATGCGATGGGTGGCTGGATTGCATTGGCAGCCGTAATGCTCTTGGGTGCTCGTCATGGTCGTTATAAAAAAGATGGTCGTGTCAGTGCTCATCCGCCCTCTTCCATTCCATTTTTGGCACTAGGCTCATGGATTTTGATTGTGGGTTGGTTTGGCTTTAATGTCATGAGTGCTCAGCGTGTCGATGCCATTTCAGGCTTGGTGGCCATCAATTCACTGATGGCGATGGTGGGCGGTACCTTAAGCGCCAACTTTATGGGAAAAAATGACCCTGGCTTTTTACACAACGGCCCACTGGCAGGCCTGGTCGCCATCTGTGCAGGTTCAGATATTGTGCATCCTGTGAGTGCATTGGTGATCGGTGTTATAGCTGGAATCATCTTTGTGAAGCTATTTACCTATACACAAAACAAGCTCAAGATCGATGACGTACTTGGTGTATGGCCATTGCATGGCGTCTGTGGTGCCCTTGGAGGCCTTGCAGTAGGTGTATTTGGGCAAAAAGCTTTCGGCGGACTGGGTGGTGTCTCAATGATGTCTCAACTGATTGGTACGACTTTTGCAATTGTTATTGCATTGGTAGGGGGATTTGTTGTGTATGGCATTTTAAAAGCAACTCTCGGCATTCGCCTATCGCAAGAAGAAGAATTTCAAGGTGCAGATTTATCTATTCATAAAATATCTGCAAATTCTGAAGATGGTATGTTTTAAATATTCAGTTTGTGCTTTTGCGGCTCTCAGGGCCGCTTTTTTTATACGCTATTCTTAAGTGATTGCTCATTTTTCTCATTTGTAATAAAGCGGTCTTTACTCACTCCAACTTTGATATGTCACATCGTCACTTTCTCATTTTACAAGACATTCTGCTTGTATTTAGTGCTATTGTTCTTTTGGTCATCTTTCCAATAGGTGGTGTGATCGATAGGCATTTGATTCAACCTTGGATCAGTCATTCAGGACAGTTCTTTGCCCGAGATAACTGGTATTTGGCAACCCTGAATCATGTCATTGTCAAAGATTTGCTAATTGGTGTTTATGTCATTTTTTTAGTGCTCTGGCTATGTACTTTCAAAATTCAGCGACTAAAGATATACCGTTGGCAATATGGTTATATGTTTTGGGTGAGTATGCTCTCCACAAATATAGTGGGATTGATCAAGTCACAGTCAGCTCATGCATGTCCATGGAATATGACACATGCAACTACGCAGGGTTATATCTGGGATTTTTCCGCAACGCACGGTCATTGTTTCCCAGGTGGACATGCCAGTGCTGGGTTTGCTTTAATGACAGGATACTTTGTTTATCGCTCCACCCAATATTTTCGTGCTGTTTTCTATCTGCTTGCAGGAATTCTATTGGGTTTTGCTATGGGATGGGCACAAATGATGCGCGGTGCACATTTTTTAAGCCACAATTTATGGACATGGTGGGTCGTGTGGGCAATCAATTGTGTTTTGTATGCATGGGCACATCGATATTTAGAAACTACCACTACATCAAGAGATAGAGTTAAATTTTAATGCAATACAGAAAAATCGACACATCTGCAAAATAGGTTAAAATTGCCATGATGTGTGCATATTAAAAACAGACTCATGAAGCGGCATAAGCCACTTCCAGTGATTTCAAAAACTGCTTTGCATGACCCAATCAAATTACGTTTTTAAAAACTTGGGTAAGCGCACCAATACACTTAAACCGCCAAGTTCAGGGCTTTTCGCCAAAATAAGCTCACCTCCCAAACGTTGCGTGGCTTTATCAACAATCGATAATCCTAAGCCGCTTCCAACTTCCAGATGATGATGAACACGATAAAAGCGTTTCAATACCTGATCGTAATACTGTGGGTCAATTCCTGCTCCGCTGTCTTCAATTTGCACACATGCGAAAGCTTTTTCATCTTGATAGACAGAGATATTGATCACGCCCGCAGCAGGTGTGTATTTAATTGCATTATCAATTAAATTAAAAATAATAGAATGAACTGTCGGTTCAATGCTCACCATTTCAATATCTTCATTTCTCTCAAAACCTAAATCGATTTCTTTTTCCATGGCCATATTCATCAACTGCTCTACACAGTTGAGCGTGACATCATTGAGTAAAAAAGTGGTATGGCGTTCAATTGAACTCAGCGATACATCCTGTTTGGCCAGCGCCAGTAATTGCGTCACCAGATGCTGAATACGTGCTAAACCTTTGCCTAGGTTTTGTAAGGCTGCATGATCTGGAAACTGGCTCAACAGAATTTTGGTCTGTAAATTTAGTGCGGTAATAGGAGTTCTTAACTCATGTGCGGCATCGGCCACAAACTGTTTTTGTTCCTGCTGCGACTCAGATATTCGCTCAAATAAACGATTCATTTCCTCAATCGTTGGCAGCAGCTCTTCTGGATAAGTTTCATCATGAATTGGAGATAAATCACTAGAGTCACGCTGAGTCAACTCACGCTTAAAGTCATCAAACGGTTTAAGATTACGTCGGATAATTCCCGCCAAGCCGATCAAGGCAAACGGTAAAATAATACCGTAAGGCAAGAACATACTTGCAGCCAGTTCAAGTGCTACGACTTTACGCACTTTCTCTAACTGGCTCACCTGAATCTGATAATCTTCCAGAGGTAGTACATAAGCGCGCAAAATGCCCTGTTTGGTTTCCTGCGAATAAAATCCCGCTTTTTTAACTGGTGGAATCAGAAGCTGATTTTCATCTTGTAGATGCCTTTGATCATCATAGGCCCAGATATCAACCAACAGGTCTTCTTCATGGTACTCATGATTGGCCTGAAAATGACTATCGACATTGTAAAGCGGCTGGCGTGCAGTACGGTCTGCCAGATAGCGCATCTGCTCATCCAGAATCTGATTGGTCTCATGCAATGCCACTTTATAGGCAGTAAAGACCAATACACATCCAAGTAGAACACTAAATATGGAGGTGACCCAGATTAACCGACGTCGTAGTGAATAATGCTGGGTCATCCCCTAGTTCCTTATGATGTCTGACCCAGTCGGTAGCCTAATCCACGAATAGTACGAATAAAATTTTTGCCTAGCTTCGAGCGCAAGTGATGAATATACACTTCAATGGTATTACTGGTCACTTCACTATCAAAATCGTACAGTTTATCTTCAAGATTGGCTTTAGAAAAAATCTTGTTGGGGTGCGTCATCAATGGAATCAGAATCGCCCATTCACGATTAGAAAGTTCAATTTCCTTACCTTGAAAAGTTGCAATATGTTTTTCAACATTCAAAATCACTTCACCATTGCTCAAGACCTGATCTTGTTGCAATGAAGATGCATCTTTGCTGTTGGTACGGCGTAACAATGCATTAATACGTGCAAGTAATTCATCAAATTCATAAGGCTTGATTAAATAATCATCTGCGCCCTGATTTAGACCTTCAACACGATTTTCAAGTTGATCACGTGCTGAAATAATTAAAACTGGTACGCCAGTTTTCTGACGAATCTGCTTAAGTACCTGCATACCATCCATCATAGGCAGGCCAAGATCGAGTAATACCAAATCAAAACTTTGTTTTGCAAGGTGTGCCAAGCCATCAAATCCATTATTGACCCATTCCACCTCAAATTGATGATATTTCAATAAGGTAATGGTAGATTCAGCGATCATGAAATCATCTTCAATAATCAATATTTTGGTCATGAGTTAAGCTCGCACATCTGTGGAATAGCATAGATCTAATATATCAAGTGGATAAACAACACATTGTTTTTTTTCATATCCACTGACTACTTTAGAGAAGTTATCATTTAGGCTCAATAGAAATCTTTTATTTGCCAAATGAATAGATTGATTAAATGTCGTTTGTCACAACACTAACACTGCTTTACTGTAAAAATCCAAACTTAAAACACACTTAAATAAAAAATTTATGAATTTTATTGATTTGATAAATTCGTGGCATATCGAAGTTTAAAATAAGTTCAAATTGAAAGATTTTATCAAAATACTCTATTGGCCTTTAATTGATGCTCACGTGAGGTTTTAAAATGACTAGACCTGATATGATTTTTCAAGATTCGCTAAATGACGCTTTAATTGGTCTACAAATAAAATTATGTCGATTGTTTTTCTAACTGACCTGTCCATTTTAAAATAGGGATTAGGCACAGAATTCCAATCATCATCACCATACTTAAATACGTGGTATATCCTAACTGATCTGCTATCACGCCACTCACGGTATAAAGCCCACCCCCAACTGTCGCCATGATAGCCACTTGAAAAGTAAAGTCAGTTCCCGCCCGTTCAGCACGACTGTATTGCATCACTAAAGTCAACATGACCACTAACAGCATTGCAGCAAACAGATCTTCTAATGCATTGACGCTATATATCAATACAGGATGCAGCATTATCTTCGACTCAAAAGCCCAAGATAAGGCAACATATCCCGCCAAACTGATCAATTTCAGAATAGAAAAGACAATAAGCATGAAACTACGCGAATAATATTTCAGTAAAAATCCTGCACAGGCTGCGCCTAGCAATGCTGCAAATGCACCTAAAATCGTGACATAGAGTCCAATCCGGGTAAAGTTTAACCCCATGTCCACCAGTAAAGGTTTAAGGACAGGTCCAGACATTCCATCTGCAATTTTAAAAGTGAACAATACCCATAGCCATGCGCGTAATTGCGATGACTGAGTAAAGTAATGAAAATATTGGCGTATAGAAATCTGGGAAAACGTGGTGTGTGATGCAATTACCCGATCATGCTGAGGCTGCTGTAATAAAACAGGTAAGGTATTGAGCAAGACCAATACAGCCAGTCCACCAAATGTCATTTGCCAGGTAAAGGCATCCAGTGCCCAGAGCACGACCCCACCTCCAACAATAAAACCCAAACGTGAACCAACCACCTGAAAAGTATTGCCCCAGTGCTGCTGATCTGTTTTAAGCAAATTGACTGCCAAGGCATCTGTTGCAATATCTTGGGTCGCCCCTGCAAAATTAATCCAGAACATAAGTACAAAAAAAAGGAGTAAATAATCTGTCTGACTCAAAGCAGAAATGGGAAACAAAGACAGGATGAATAGCCCTAAAATACTGCAAAACTGAGTCAGTAAAATCCAGCTACGATAGTGCCCTAGACGCTTTACCCCATAGCGATCAACCCAAGGTGCCCACAAAATCTTGATTGACCAAGGCAGCATGAGTAAACCAAAGCCACCAATATGTGCCAGAGATACCCCTTGCGCTCTTAAAATCACAGGCAACGCATGCGTCATAAACCCAACAGGTAAACCCTGTGCCCAATACAGCGAGAATAAAAGCAAGTAAAGACGTGCTGGAGACATCATGTGCTTTAAACCTTAGGTTGAGTTGGTGGCAAAATGATTGTTTTTTTAAAATACGACTAACATTTCTGCCAATGAAGCAACGATTTCAAAGGCTTAATATGTCATCAGGATGACCAATGTAACACACATGGATATGTCAAAAAAATTTCCTGATCTTCCCCATCAAATTCCACATCGGGGTAACCCGATAAGCCGAGCATTGTTTAAAAAACTGTTTCTTATACAAGGCTGGCAAATTCAAGGCACACTTCCCAATCATGCAAAAGCAGTTGCCATCGTTGCACCACATACCTCGAATCTGGATGCATGGTATGGATTTCTAGCCATTTGGGGGCTAGGAATCAAAATTACCGTATTAGGTAAAGATAGTTTGTTTAAGCCTGTGCTCAAACCTATTCTTCATTGGCTGGGATTGATTCCAGTCCATCGTGATCAAGTCAATGGTTTAACCGAGCAGGTGGTGAACATCATTCGGCAGCAAGATCAGATCTGGATAGGTATGGCCCCAGAGGGAACACGAAAACAGGCGTCTAAAATCAAAAGCGGTTTTTACCATATCGCAATGAAAGCTCAAATTCCGATTGTTATCTTCTCATTCGATTTTCAGCACAAAACCATATATTGCTTGGGTGACTTCTTTCCAACAGGTGACTATGCACAAGATTTAAACGAGATGATACAACGATTTGAGGGCAAATTTTCTGCAAAACGACCCGAAAGACTGTCTTTACCTTTACAAAATCTTGTAAAAAATGACTAGAAAAAAAGCAGTGAATCTGGTCTGATGTGCGCTTCCTGATCGTCACGAAACCCGTTTAATTATTAATGAAAGTTGCACATTTCGCTCTGGTTACCAGCATGAGTCTTGCACTCTTTGGCTGTGACAAAATGACTAAAACTCCAACCCAAACGACATCTGTTAAAGCGCGTGAGCCTGTTATTGCACTGGCTTTAGGCGGTGGTGGAGCCAAAGGATTTGCACATATTGGTGTTATTAAAGTGCTCGAATCTCACGGGATTAAACCGAAAATTGTGACGGGCACCAGTGCAGGAAGCTTTGTCGGCAGTATTTATGCCAGTGGTAAAACACCTTATCAAATGCAAAGCCTTGCCCTCAAATTGCAAGAATCGGATTTACGTGATTTGACCTTAAACCGTCAAGGTATTGTTCTTGGACAAAAATTGCAGAATTACGTGAATACCCAGGTCGGCAACAAGCCAATTGAACAATTTCCAATTCGATTTGCCGCAGTTGCAACACGATTGGACAATGGTCAGAAAGCAGACTTTATTAAAGGCAATGCTGGGCAGGCTGTTCGTGCCTCTTGCAGCATTCCCAATGTATTTGTGCCAGCAACCATTGGTAAAGTACAGTATGTCGATGGTGGACTGGTCAGCCCGATTCCAGTGAAAACAGCCAAAGATATGGGTGCAGATATTGTGATTGCAGTGGATATCTCGGCACGTCCAGCTGGCGCACAGGCCACCAGTATGCTTGGTTTACTCGATCAGACCATTAACATTATGGGTCAGCAAAGTATTAATGACGAATTAAAGCAAGCCAATGTGGTGATTCAACCTAAAGTTGGACACTTGGGTGCACTCGATTTAAAAACCAGTAATGAAGCCATTTTGGAAGGTGAAAAAGCAGCCCAGCTTAAAGTTCGTGCCATTCTCGCTGCGATTGATCAATTTAAAAAATCTCCTGCTGCTTTACAACCACCACCTCGTTCCAAGTTCTAATGTTGCTTTTTTATACTCATACCCAATAAGTTCTGGTACAGTGAAAGGGCGGTGATCTGTCATCGCTCTTTTATACATAACAAGATCAGAGCAAGCTTATGGAATTTATTTTAGAACCGTGGCATTGGTTCGTTCTAGGTATATTACTCATGCTCTCCGAGTTGGTCATTACTGCTTTTGCTGCACTTTGGTTCGGCATTGCAGCCATTATGGTGAGCGTTTTACTTTGGCTTTTTCCAATGATGGGAATCACCACACAGGTCATCATGTGGATTATCCTGTCCGTACTTTGTACGCTCTTATGGTTTAAATTTATCAAACCACTTTCTATCGACAAAACCAAAGCAGGATTATCTCGCGAAGCCACGATCGGACAGATTGGTATGGTGATTCGTGTCGGTCTATCACATGAGCAAATTGTTGTAAGGTTTGCATTGCCTGTACTGGGTGCAGATGAATGGAACTGTCGCAGCCTTGCTCCTGTGGAAGTTGGTGATCGTGTCTGTGTCGTCGATATCATGGGCAATGATCTGGTTGTCCAGCCCCATATCCCAATAAACAATAAATGAGGACATTTTATGTCAGTGGGTTTAATTATTGGCTTAGCCTTTCTTGTATTTGTTGGCGTCACTATTTTTAAAGGTGTACGCATTGTTCCTCAGGGTTATAAATGGATTGTACAGCGTTTAGGTAAATACCATTCCACCCTGAATCCAGGTTTAAATTTTGTGATTCCTTATATTGATGAAATTGCATATAAAGTCACCACAAAGGACATTGTGCTGGATATTCCCTCGCAAGAAGTGATTACCCGTGACAATGCCGTGCTGGTGATGAATGCTGTTGCATATATTAACTTAACCACGCCTGAGAAAGCCGTGTATGGGATTGAAAACTATACATGGGCCATTCAAAATCTGGTGCAGACATCGCTTCGCTCGATTGTTGGTGAAATGGATCTGGATGATGCCTTGTCATCTCGTGATCACATCAAAGCCAAATTAAAAGCCGCGATTTCGGATGACATTTCAGATTGGGGCATTACCTTAAAAACAGTTGAAATTCAGGATATCCAACCATCGACCACCATGCAGGCCGCGATGGAAGCACAAGCTGCAGCCGAGCGTCAGCGCCGTGCGACCGTGACCCGTGCCGATGGTGAAAAACAGGCGGCGATTTTGGAAGCCGATGGCCGCCTTGAAGCATCAAGACGTGATGCCGAAGCACAGGTCGTCCTTGCAGAAGCCTCTCAAAAGGCGATTGAAATGGTGACTTCTGCAGTAGGTGAACAGGAAATTCCGGTTGCGTATTTGCTGGGTGAGCAATACATCAAAGCCATGCAAGAAATGGCAAAATCCAACAATGCCAAAACCGTGGTGATTCCTGCCGATGTGCTGAGTACCATCCGAGGTGTGATGGGCCGTTCACAAAACTAAAGCCAGACGCATTCAATAAAAAAGCGGTTTCATCTTTTATGAAACCGCTTTTTTAATACAACAATTTTGGAAGAATTAACTTTTTCGCGATAATAAAAACTGCACGATCTGCTGTAACTCGATAGCAGCATCACCAAAATAATCCAGAGAAGCCAAAGCCTGATCATGCAAGTTTTTGGCATAATTCTGCGCAGCGTCCAGGCCCATCAATGCTGGATAAGTTGATTTTTGAACCTGCTGATCTTTACCAGCCGTTTTACCTAATGTTTCGGTACTCGAAATAATATCCAGAATATCATCCTGTACCTGAAATGCCAGACCAATCCGTTGCCCAAACTGACGTAAATGAGGAATAGCCTGATCCATCCCACTAAATAGGGTCACTGCACCCATCATGAGTGCGGCCTGTATGAGCGCACCTGTTTTATTACGATGAATGTTTTCCAGTTGCTCCTGATCAATTTCCTTTCCTTCTGCCTGCAAATCAAGAACTTGACCACAAACCATCTTAGAGCTTGCTGTTGCCAAAATCTGCATCTGTCTGAGTACAATCGAGGCATCGACGGAATTTTGCTGATCAAATAATCGACTGCCCAGCACCTCAAATGCCATCGACTGCAAAATATCACCTGCCAACAATGCAGTATCTTCGCCAAAAGCCACATGGCAGGTCGGTTGTCCGCGACGCAGCAAATCGTTGTCCATACAAGGCAAGTCATCATGCGCAAGTGAATAGCAGTGGATCAATTCAACGGCAACTGCTGCACGACGAGCAGCAGCATAATTTGGATTTTTCTCCATTGATGCAACTGCATAACATAAGGCAGGTCGAACACGTTTTCCACCCAGCATCACGGTATGATAGACAGCCGATTTTAAAGGCTCTGGTAAATCAAAAGCATCTAGCGCTGTAGTTAAATCTTGCTGGATACGTTCCTGAGCTGCTTGCAAGACATTTGCATTTACATGTGAAATCGATGTCACAATGGCCTCGAAATAGATGGGATGTCGACATGGGGCTATTGTCGATGAAATTCTAGTGTTGAGTCAAAGCTTGCTGCGTAAATATTGAAGAAGAATTGAAATCTTTGCCACAGTTTAAACTTTGAAATTAGATATAACTTTTAAACTGATACTTAATTTAGCATGCCAAGTTTGATTCCACACTATCTTATCCTATCCCAATATGGCTTTTGATTCTTAGCCTGAGCTTTGATGCGATAGATGCTCCGATTTAGTTTTAGTTTTACTTCAATTCCATTCAGACTTTGGATCTTTTAAATTGTGCTAAATATTATTTTCATCGCTAGGATGACCTATTACTGGTAGATCGATACAAACTTAAATTTGGTTCGATACATTTTGAACCCTTAAGTTCAACTAAAGTCGACTGCTTTCTCTCATGCTCGACTAGGCTAAATTCTATCTATCCATTAGAATACAACGCTTATTCATGGTCGAGTGAAGTCCTTTGAACAACGATTCTTCAAAACTTCAGCGGGGCTTAAAAAATCGTCATATCCAGTTGATTGCCATGGGTGGTGCAATTGGTACAGGATTATTTTTAGGATCTGCACAAGTTATTCAATCTGCTGGCCCATCTATCATTTTGGGCTACGCGATTGGCGGCTTAATAGCTTTTTTAATTATGCGTCAGCTTGGGGAAATGATTGTACATGAACCCGTTGCAGGTTCATTTAGTCATTTTGCTTACAAATACTGGGGTAAATTTCCTGGTTTTTTGGCCGGTTGGAACTACTGGGTACTTTATATTTTGGTCGCAATGACCGAATTGACGGCTGTAGGTAAATATATTAACTACTGGTGGCCCCAAATCCCTGCGTGGCAATCTGTTTTATTTTTCTTTGTGGTGATTACACTCGTCAACCTGACCAATGTGAAATTTTACGGAGAATCCGAGTTTTGGCTCGCCATTATTAAAGTTGTTGCCGTTATTTCCATGATCATTTTTGGTCTGTACTTATTATTTACAGCAGACTCGAGCTCGACTGCCTCATTTAGCAACTTATGGGCACATGGTGGTTTCTTTCCAAACGGTTTTGAAGGCCTGTTTTATATGCTGGCCTTTTTAATGTTTGCTTTTGGTGGTATCGAACTGATCGGGATGGCTGCGGCTGAAGCTGAAAATCCAGCCAAAACCATTCCAAAAGCAATCAATCAGGTGGTATTCCGTATTTTGGTGTTTTATGTAGGCTCACTCACCATCTTGTTATCTTTGGTGCCTTGGAATCAGTTGGATCTGGGTGGCTTGGATAAAAGCCCATTTGTGATGATTTTTAGCCAATTAGGCATTGGCTGGGCTGCACATCTGCTGAACTTTATTATTTTAACGGCTGCGCTATCGGTTTATAACAGCGGTATGTTTGCCAACAGTCGCATGCTGTTTGGTCTGGCACAGCAAGGCAATGCACCAAAAATCTTTACCAAAGTCAATAAACAAGGTGTTCCTATTCCTGCGGTATTATTTTCTGCGCTTTTGATCTTTGGCTGCGTACTTTTAAACTACTTTGTACCAGAAGATGCACTGGGTCATTTGATGTACGTGGTGGTAGGTGCCTTGGTACTCAACTGGGCCATGATCAGCTTGACACATTTGAAGTTTAAAGCTGCGGTGAAAAAGCTCAAACTCAATGTGACCTTTCCGGCACTTTGGGCACCAGTGAGTAACTATTTGGTGCTGATTTTTATTGCGCTGGTGCTGTTTATTATGTGGCAACAAGGCTTTAAAGAATCGGTAATTATGATTCCAGTGTGGATTGTTTTGATGTTTGGTCTGTTTCATTTGCTGACCAATAAAGACCACACCTGACCTGTAAAAAAATAGATAAAATTAAAAAAGTTATTACTTCGGTAATAACTTTTTTGTTTATACTCACATCTCGATGCGCTCTTAGCTTAACTGGATAGAGCAGTTGCCTCCTAAGCGACCGACGTGGGTTCGAGTCCCGCAGAGCGCATATTTACATGATTTAATTAGAAAAATCCTGAGCGCGAATCTCATAGAAAACATGGCGCGCAATCAAATGGTCTATCGTAGTCTAGACAAAATGCAAGATCAGGACAAAGTACTGGCGCACGCAGAACACTTACTTACACATCTGGATCAGTTATAAGCCATGAAAAAACAGCATCTTCCTGAAAAAGTTTGTGAATATTGTCAGCGCAGTTACACGTGGCGTAAAAAATGGGAGCGCTGCTGGGACGAAGTGCGCTATTGCTCAGAGCGCTGCAAACGTGAAGCCAAGCGTGAGCGCGCCAAGACATCAACAGCGCACTAAATTCAAGGCTTAATGATGTTTATACTGGCGCGTGCAGTAACCACGAATTACATCGGGTGAACGCAGTTGCAAATGTTTGGTTTTGCGCCCAGTGACTCGCTCACGCCATAGCTTGAAGCTGCTCGATTTCATATGCTGGCGCATCAGACGAATCACAGCCGACTCATTTAAGCCAAACTCTCGCTCAATCGCTTCAAACGGCGTGCGGTCTTCCCACGCCATTTCAATAATACGGGAAATCTCATCATCTTGATATTCACGGGTCTGGGTCACACGTTCACCATTGATATTGACTAAGGATTGCTGAGACAACACAGCGATTTTAGTGCATCACTTTAGCGAAATGAAGGTGAAGAATTTGTGATGTCAGACGCCTTGGTCTCATCTCGTTAAGAGCTGCCAACATCACTCTGAAAGCGCAAACCAATGCCCGCAACAGTAAAAATATAATGTGGTTGTAGCGCTGAGTCGCCTAGCTTGGTTCTGAGTTTTTTGACCAAAATACGCAAATAATGCGTGTCCTCTTCATGCGTAATGCCCCAAAGCTCCGACAAGATCTGCTTTTGGGTCACAATTTTACCCTGATGCCGAATGAGTAAGGCCAGTAGCTGAAACTCTTTTTTGGTGAGTACCACGTCGTCTCCAGCCAGTTTCACGCTATGCTCCGCGACATCGACAAAAAGCTGTCCATCATTAAAAACCAGATTATGCTCACTTTGACTCGGTTGCTGACGAAACATCACCCGAATCCGGGCACATAACTCCTGAATACTAAATGGTTTGGTCACGTAATCATTGGCACCCGCATCGAGCAACTTAATTTTTTGCTGCTCGTCTGGACGTGCAGAGAGTACGATGACCGGAATTTGCGACCATTGCCGCATCTCTTTTAATACCTCTGCACCATCCATGTCGGGTAGGCCCAAATCTAAAATCAGCAGATCTGCCCCTTGAGAGGCCAAAATTTCCAGCCCTTTCATGCCAGTTTCAGCCACATGCACCGCATAACCCTGCGCGCGTAAGGCAATATCGAGAAATTTACGAATCTGTGGCTCATCGTCGATAATCAAAATCGAGGCCTGTGTATTAAAGCTGTGCGACATAAATCATCGTTATTCTTGGTGTTGAGGTAATCGTATTCGAATTTGGGTGCCTTGACCATACGGCCCAGCCATTGCTTCAATGCTCCCCATATGTGCCCCGATAATGGCTTTCACAATGGCAAGCCCAAGCCCAGTACCAGTTTTACCCCGATCACCACGCTGCATGGTATAAAACATATCAAAAATTTGCTCACGCTCCTGCTCGGGAATCCCGATACCCAGATCGATGATGTCAATCTGAAACTGCTCATCGACTGCACTGATCTTCACCTGAATGGGAACAGCATCAGGTGAAAACTTGGCTGCATTTTCAAGCACATTAAATAATGCCTGTTCGATTAATGCCGGATGTACATACAAAGCGGGTAAATTCGGCGCAATGTGTGTGTCTATCTGAATATTGGGTTGATAGCGTTTTAAACGCTGGGTCGCCGAGCCTATCAACTCATCGATACTGATCCATGCACGGCTTAACGTCAGCCCCTGATGGCCTAAACGCGTCATATCGAGTAGATTTTGGATATAACGATCAAGCCGTTCGCCCTCGATGTGAATGGTGTCGAGCAGGCTGTCCCGATCTGTATCTGACAATTGCACACTGTAATATTTTAGCGTATCTGCCGAGCCAATCATGGCGGCCAAAGGTGAACGTAAGTCATGCGATACCGATGACAAGAGCGCTGATCGAAGTTTTTCGGTTTCGGCTACCACTCGTGAGTTTTCGAGCTGAAATGACAGTAAAACCCGCGCCAGTGTTTGTGCAATATCTTCAATCATCAGCTCGGCCAAACGCTGCTGCTCAAAACTGATCACGTCTAAATCGGGATGAAAGCGCAGTGCAATCACACCATGCTCCCCCGCCAGATTGAGCGGATTAAACCACCACTCAGATTGGGTCAGGGTATTGGTAAAACGCCCACAGGGCTGACCATTTTTTTGTGTCCAGTCGGCTGCAATGTGGTCTTTGTGATTTAACTGACTCCGATCACCCGCCTCAAGTTCGCTCACTCTTAACCATGCCGTGGCTTTCAATGCACTCTCCAGATGCTGTTTAGATACACTAAGCACCTGTGCAATATCTACGCACGTCGAGAGTTTACGCTCAAGCTCTTGCAGTTGCAGCGATACACTATTGGCCACCCTTAAACTCAGTACCTGTGCGCGTAACTGATTGGCCAGACGCCCAACCAGCAAAGCCGATAAAATAAAAATCACGATGGTAATCACACCACGCTCTGCGCTAATTCTAAAGGTAAAGCGGGGTTCAATAAAAAAGTAGTTGTACAGTAAAAAACAAACGAAAACACTCAGCAAGGTCATGAGCATTCGGGCACGCATGGCCACCACCAGCACCGTCACCACAAAAATCAGCGCCAGCTCGGTATAGCCAATAAAATGATCACTGATGACCGCGATAATAAATCCTGCCAGTACAATCAATACGCTTTCGATCAGTTCTCGCGCTTGAAAATGAGTGTACTGTTGCAGCCATGTTTGATCGGGCACAGCAGCCTGTGCCGAATACGATGTTGCTTTGAGTGGTTGTACAAAGGTAATTTCAAAGGGGTGCTGCTTGTCGAGGAGCTGATCGGCAATATGCTCGGAGCGAATACGTTCAAGAAGTGTTTTTTTGGGGCTTTTTCCCAGCAAAATATTTGAGGCACCATAATCATAGGCCGCTTGCAAAATGGTTGGCGCAATTTGATGACTGTAAAGCAAATAGGTGTCGGCACCCAGTTTACGTGCCAGATTAAATGCTTTACTCACGGCCAGACTTTGCGCCGAGGAGGTTTTGCTTTTTTGAATTGAAATTACACTCCACGTTGCATTGCGTCGCTCGGCAATGCGATGAGCACGGCGCACCAGATCCTCAGCAAAGACAGAACCATCGATGGCCAGCATCACATGATTCTGAATCGGGACGATGCGCCCCTGCGCCACAGATTTTTCCCGATAATCAATTTCGACCTGCCCCGCCACAGTCTGAATCGCCAGATCACGCAGTGCAGTTAAATGTGCAGGTTTAAAAAAGCCCTGCAAGGCATGCGGTGCCATATCGTCTAGATAGATTTTGCCATGTTTCATCCGTTCAAGCAGTTCAGGCACAGGCAAATCGACCAAACGAATATCTTTCAATCGCTTGAGTAACGCATCGGGCACAGTTTCGGTCACGCGAATGCCGGTAATCTGATACACCACATCGTTTAGGCTTTCTAGGTGCTGAATATTGAGGGTGCTATAAACATTGATTCCGGCATCCAGAATTTCATTGACATCTTGCCAGCGATACTCATGCCGACTGCCTGGCACATTACGATGGGCCAGTTCATCGACCAGCACAATTTCAGGCTTAATGTGAAGAATCTGGTCTAAATCCATTTCCTCAAGTTTACGGTCTTGATACTCGACCACTCGACGTGGAATCACATTTAAACCCGCAATCAACCGCGCTGTATCGGCACGACCGTGAGTTTCGACTACCCCCACAACGACCTGTTTGCCCTGCTGCATCAGCTCATGCGCCCGCGTGAGCATGGCATAGGTTTTACCCACGCCAGGTGCAGCACCTAAAAAAATGGTAAGACGCCCAGATTGCTCACGTTGCGTATGCGCCAACCAAGCATCGGCTTTTTCATTGCGGTCAATCTGCATCAGTTCTGTCCTATCGAGCGGGTTGGGTCGAGCGTTGATCCAGTGCCAGATTCAGCTTGAGTACATTCACACGCGGCTCTCCATATAGTCCAAATTGCGGCGTTTGGGTATATTGCATCACCAGTTGACGAACCTCCTGCTCACTCAAACGACGTTGCTGTGCAACGCGTTTAATCTGTAGCTGGGCAGCTTCAGGAGAAATATCCGGATCTATTCCACTGCCCGATGCGGTGATCATATCATCTGGCACCTGAGCACCACCAATCTGATTGCTTTGAGCAAAAGCAATGCTACGCTCACGAATCTGCTTTTGCAGTTGCGGATTAGATACTGCCAGATTACTTCCCGACATCCCATCGACACTGTAATTACTGGCACTCGGGCGTGATTGAAAATAGGCTGCACTTTTAATCTGCTGCCCCACCAAGCTCGATCCTATAATTTTGCCGTCACGTTCAATCAGACTACCGTTGGCCTGTTCAGGAAAAATAAGCTGTGCAACCGACACACTGGCTGTCGAATAGAGAGCACCCGAGAGCACAAAACCCACCACGACCAGCCCGATACTGGCTCGCCATAACGAAGTCGATGACTCCACAGCAGTTGTATTTAAATCTGAATGATTCAATAAAGTATTCATCGTTGGCTCCTAAATCCACACCGCGACCACAAGATCAATCAGTTTGATGGCAATAAACGGGAACACCACACCTCCCACGCCGTAGATCAGCATATTACGGCGTAGCAGTTGCAGCGCACTGGCAGGTTTAAACTTGACCCCACGGAGTGCCAGCGGAATTAGCATTGGAATAATCAAGGCATTAAAAATCAATGCCGAAATCACGGCGCTTTTTGGGCTACCCAAGTGCAAAATGTTTAAAACCTCAAGCTGCGGTACCGCAACAGCAAACAAGGCAGGCAAAATAACAAAGTATTTAGAAACATCATTGGCCAATGAAAAGGTGGTTAATGCACCACGGGTAATCAGTTGCTGTTTACCAATTTCAACCACATCCAGCAGTTTGGTTGGGTCTGAATCCAGATCGACCATATTACCGGCTTCTTTGGCCGCCTGAGTCCCCGAGTTCATTGCTAGCCCAATATCGGCCTGTGCAAGTGCAGGTGCGTCGTTGGTACCATCACCAACCATGGCCACCAGTTTTCCTTCGGCTTGTTCGTTTCGGATACAGGCCAGCTTGTCTTCAGGTCTCGCTTCGGCAATGTAGTCGTCGACTCCCGCTTCTGCAGCAATCGCGGCTGCAGTCAGTGGATTATCACCTGTCACCATAATGGTTTTGATGCCCATTTCGCGCAGTAAAGCAAAACGCTCTTTAATACCTTGCTTGATCACATCCGATAATTCAATCACGCCTAAAATCGTATGATTGGCGGCAACCACCAGCGGCGTAGCACCCTTAGATGCCACTTGCTCTACGCGGGTTTTTAGCTCGATATTATTACGAATATCTTGCTCGGTGAATCCCAAAATTGCATCAAGCGCGCCCTTACGAATTTGATGACCATCGGCCAGATCGACACCGGATAAACGAGTCGCAGCACTAAACTGAATAAACGCTGCCTGTTCGGGTTCTTGTACAGTTTCGCCCATTTCTCTGGCTAAACTCACCACCGACTTCCCTTCTGGTGTCGGATCGGCAAAAGAGGTCATCATGGCTGCCTGACGCAGCTCACTCATCCCGATGCCAGTAAGCGGATAAAACGCCGTGGCCTGCCGATCGCCATAGGTAATCGTGCCTGTTTTATCTAGCAGTAACACATCAATATCACCAGCGACTTCAACCGCTTTACCCGATTTAGCCAATACATTGGCTTTTAGGGCACGGTTCATGCCGGCAATCCCGATTGCAGGTAACAAACCGCCAATGGTGGTCGGAATAAGGCAGACCAATAAAGCCACCAGTAAAACCACACTGATCTTGATGCCTACCATTGAGCCAATAAAAGGCAAGGTCACCACCACCACAATAAAGGTGATGGTCATGATATTTAATAAGATTCCCAATGCAATTTCGTTCGGCGTTTTCTGACGGTTTGCTCCTTCGACCAGTGCGATCATTTTATCGAGAAAGCTATGGCCCGCTTCATTGCTCACACGCACAACAATCTGATCGGTCAGCACTTTCGTGCCCGCAATCACACCAGAGCGGTCGGTATTGGCTTCACGCAGTACAGGCGCAGATTCACCCGTCACCGCCGACTCATTAATGGTGGCAAAGCCGCGCACAATCTCACCATCGGCGGGTATAATCTCGCCCGCTTTGATCAGTACCAAATCCTCTTTTTTAAGTAGATTGGCCGATATCAGCTCAGGTGTCTGAGATGAATCAAGATCGGTGAGTTTATTCGCCATCAGATTTTCACGTGCTTGACGCAATGATGCAGCCTGCCCGCGCCCTTTGGCTTCTGCAACTGCTTCGGCGTAGTTGGCAAATAGCACCGTGACCAGCAAGATCAGTGTCAAAAGCAAACCAAAGCCCAGACTAGTACTGCCCATAAGTGTCGCCACGACGGTAAGCACCGTACCGACCCACACACACGCCATGACCGGATTTCGAAATGCATGCTGCGGGAGCAGTTTATAAAAAGTTTGTTGAATAATTTCTTTATTCAAGATCGTCATTTTGTTCGCATGAGACGAGTTCATAATGCGTGCTCCAGCGTTAAATATGGACCGACAGATAGTCTGCGATTGGGCCTAAAACCAGTACTGGCATAAACTGCAATACCGTTAAGATCAGTACAATGCCAATCAGTGTGAGGGCAAAGGTGGGTGACTCGATATGCAATGAGCCTTTACCTTCTGTGGCTTTAGGCTTGGTGGCCAAGCTGACCGCGATTAATACAGGCACAATGAGCACGCTATAGCGGCCCGCCAATAGCGCGACACTTGCACTTAAATTCCACCACACCGTGTTGTCGCCCAGACCTTCAAAACCAGAACCGTTATTGGCAAAGGCCGAAACATATTCATAAAACACTTGGCTGATGCCGTGAAAGGCTGGATTGGAGTTGGCCGTCAATGACGGAAAAGCAATGGCAAGTGCGGTAAGCCCTAAAATGACGACGGGTTGCAGCAAGATCACAAAAGCGAGTAATTTAATTTCGGTGACTTCAATTTTTCTGCCGAAAATCTCGGGGGTACGTCCCGTCATTAACCCTGCAATGAACACTGCAAGAAGCAGGTAAATAAAGAACTGCAACACGCCACAGCCAATACCGCCCCAAATGGCATTGATTAACATGTTACAGAGCTGCACCAAACCGTTTAGGGGTGAAGACGAGTCGTGCATCATGTTGACCGAGCCATTATTCACCTGCGTGGTCAAACTACTCCATAGCGCAGAAGCTTCCACCCCAAAGCGGACTTCTTTACCTTCCATCTGTGCCACATTGGGCAAGAGTGAAAATTTTTCGGTCCACATCGACAACATGGTAGATGCCAACGACATCAGCAGCATGGTGCCAAAAATCATCCACATCAGTTTACGGCGCTGTACAAAGCGTCCGATCATAAACACCACAGACAATGGAATCAGTAAGATCGCCAGCATTTCAATCACGTTGGAGAACGGCGTTGGATTTTCAAGTGGCACACTGCTGTTTGGGCCATACCAGCCTCCGCCATTACTGCCCAACTGTTTGATCGCGACCATCGGTGCGACTGGACCTAATGGAATATGCTGTGTTTTGACTTCGACACTTTGATCCAGATTTTGGGCAACTGGCCCACCCGATAATGTCGCAGGCACACCTTGCCATGTCAGCAGCAATGAAAAAATAAAAGCTAAAGGCAAAAAGAAGCGCAGTAATGGACGAATCAAATCCAGCCAGTAATTGCCAAGATTGATCTCTTGCCAATGCTGTTTGTCTTTGCTTTGGGTTTTACCCGATTGTAAAAAAAGTGTACGCAGCATAGCCGTCAGCAAGGCCAAACCAATGATCGGTGATAAAAACTGCATGCCCACAATCACGGTCATTTGTGACAAATAAGAGAGCTGTGCCTGACCGGAATAATGCTGCTGGTTGGTATTGGTTAAAAAAGAAATGGTGGTATGTAAGGCCAAATCCCATTTTATATTGGGAACATGGTCTGGATTGAGTGGAAGCCATGCCTGCGTCATGAGGATCACTACACTCACTACAAATAACACCACGTTACTTATCACGAACGCGCCCAGATATTGCCGCCAGTTCATTCCAGTTTGCCGAACGCCGAGTACTCGATAGAGAGGCTGTTCGATCCAACGAAACAGACGATCGCTTTTCATGGGTTTGGCTTGCATCACATCGGCAAGATAATGACCGAGCGGATAGGCCAAAATCAGCGCAAGCACAAACACGGTTATAAATTCCCACATTGCAAATGCCATCGTTTAAATACGTTGACATTAGTATGGAAATTTAACGCGTAAATTCTCTATATATCAAAAAACACAGGGCGTAAATTTTGCGTAAAATTTTTAATAACCGCTTTGATATTTCTCTTTTTAAAGCAGATTACACATCGTTTTTTGGTAGCTATCAATGCGAATTCATCGATCGACTCAAATGAAGACCATATAACCTGACTAAATAGGATACAAACGATCGGTAACCACATTTTTCATGACCATGGTCGAAATTAAACGCTGTACATTCGGCATAGCTGAAAGGCGCTCATCGTAGAGTTTTTGAAAACTCAGCAAATCCTTAGTCACCACATGCAGCATATAATCGGGATCACCAAAGAGGCGCTGCGCCTGCACAATTTGTGGAATCTCGATCACCGCTTCTTCAAATGCGCTCACCGAGGCTTTGTCACCATCGCGTAGCGTGACAAACACAATGGTCGCAAATTGTAATCCAATCAGTGCAGGTTCAAGCTGGGCACGGTACCCCCGAATCACACCCGATTCTTCGAGTGCACGTACACGACGATGGCACGGCGACAAGCTCAAACCAATTTTTTCAGCCAGCTCAGTCAAAGATAATCGTCCATTTTGCTGAAGTTCCGCAAGAATCTTCTTATCTATCTTATCCATATAGAAGAAACTCTCCTTTTTATCATTTTTTGAGCAAGTCTTTAACAGCACATTCTAATCTGTTCTGGCTATGCTTTTCTACATACCGTTACGCTCTTATACGCCCGCTCGTACTTATTCAATTTAGGAAGATGACAATGAATATGAATACCTTGCTGACATTTTGGGGTGTTTCCGCGTTGTTTATTTTAACTCCCGGCGCCGATTGGGCTTATGCCATCACAGCGGGGATCCGTGGAAGAGTGGTGATTCCTGCTGTGTTTGGACTGCTGCTCGGGCATGCGTTGAGTACACTCCTTGTCGCCACAGGCATTGGTGCGATTGTGAATGGTTCACCTCTATTGCTTCAGGTATTAACAGCAGCAGGCGCACTGTATTTACTCTGGCTCGGAATCGGCTTACTCAAAAATCCCGTTGAGCTTCGTCATTCTTCCGCGTTACTCACCACCACGAGTCAGACACGGCACTGGTTGGTTAAAGGTCTGTGCATTAGCGGGTTAAATCCGAAAGTATTTTTATTGTTTTTTGCTTTGCTGCCACAATTTATCGATTTATCTTCTGGTTTTACTGTTTCAACCCAAATTTTAGTGCTGGGGATGATTCATCTGGCAACATGTAGCGTCATTTATTATGCGGTGGGTTTTGGTTCTCATGCACTGCTTAAAACCCGGCCACATGCGGCACAGCGTATCAGCCAAGTTTCGGGTGCATTGATGATCATCATTGCGAGCTTACTTCTAATCGATCAATCTCATCATTTGGTTTAAATTGCCTGATATAGAACGCGCCACTCACATACACCATGATCTGATTTAAATGGCCCGAACACATTTGTCAGCAATTAAAAAAGCGGGCTTAAGCCCGCTTTTTTAATGTCAACTGGTTTAAGCCCCAGTTTGATAGTCGGCCTGAGGAACGGCTGTAGAAGCCTGATACGGTTGACGGAAGTCATTTAAGCCCGCTGCAGCTTCCTGAATGTCTTTGCCTTCTTTAATGACAAACGTATCAAAGCCAGAACGTTTTAAGTAGTTCAGTACATCTTTGAAAATATCACCGACTGCACGTAGTTCACCTTGATACCCCTGACGGCGCAACAATGCAGCAAATGAATAACCACGGCCATCATTGAAACCTGCAAACTCAATAAAAATCGCATCGAGCTGATCCAGCGGAAATTGATGCGTTTCTGGTGAGTCATTCACCGTGATGTATAGCGCTTTTTTGCCTTGGATCGCGGTAAGTTGATCCAGTTGTGCAGTAGTCATCACCACATCCCCTGCCGGAATCACACCATCTTCAGCAATTGGTTGATAGGTGTTATCTGCAATGCTGCCGTCTTTAGCAAGCACCTGTAATGCTGGATTAAGCATATGCGCGCTCCTTAAAAGGTTGAATGCCAACACGGCGATAGGTATCGATAAAACGCTCTTGATCCTGACGTAAATCCAGATAAGTATTTAAAATTTCTTCTACCACATCAGGTACGGCATCGGCTGCAAATGATGGCCCCAAGATGTCGCCAATTGAAGCATCGTGATCTGCGTTACCGCCGAGCGTGATCTGGTAAAATTCTGCGCCTTTTTTATCCACGCCTAAAATACCAATATTACCGACATGGTGATGACCGCAGGCATTCATACAGCCTGAAATATTCAGATCAAGCTCACCCAAGTTATAGATGGTATCGAGATCTTCAAAACGACGCGTAATGGCTTCTGAAATTGGAATCGATTTCGCATTTGCCAGTGAACAGAAATCACCGCCAGGACAGCAAATAATATCGGTCAGGAAGCCAATGTGCGCGCGGGCCATATTGTGCTGCTCAAGCGTTTGCCACAAGGCAAACAAATCTTTTTGAGGTACATCGACCAGTGAAATATTTTGTTCGTGTGTGGTACGTAGCTCACCAAAGGTATATTGGTCTGCCAGATCCGCAATCAAATTCATTTCTTCTGTGGTCATATCGCCTGGCGCAACCCCTGCACGCTTCAAGCTAATGTTTACAATACGATAGCCTTTAACTTTATGGGCATTGGTATTGATGTTGTACCACTGTTTGAATTTTGGATGCTCGGCAAACACTGCACTGAAATCTTCGTCGTTCAACGCTTGATAGCTAAACGGCGTAAACACCTGATCCAGTTTATTTAACACTTCAGGCTGAATTTTTAAAGATTCGCGGATTTGTGCAAACTCGGCTTCTACTTTTTCAGCAAATACCGCAGGTGTTAAAGCTTTGACCAAAATTTTGATACGTGCTTTATATTTGTTATCACGACGGCCGTGTAAGTTGTATACGCGAAGGACGGCATCTAAATAGGCAATGAGGTCTTCACGTGGCAAAAACTCACGAATGACACTTCCAATAATTGGGGTACGGCCTAAACCACCACCCACTTTAATCTTGTAGCCCATCTCACCTGCATCGTTTTTGACAATGTAGACACCAATGTCATGAAACGACGTTGCAGCACGATCTTTCTCTTCAAGTGCAGACACCGCAATTTTGAATTTACGTGGTAAAAACGCAAATTCTGGATGGAAAGTACTCCACTGACGAATCAATTCACAGGTCGGGCGCGGATCGGCAATTTCACCTGCAACAACACCCGCATACTGATCTGTAGTGGTATTACGGATACAGTTACCACTGGTTTGAATGGCGTGCATTTGTACCGTAGCAAGCTCTGCCAAAATATCGGGTACATCTTCAAGTGCAGGCCAGTTGAGCTGAATATTTTGACGCGTAGAAACGTGTGCATAACCACGGTCATATTCTTTTGAAATTTCTGCAATTTTGCGTAATTGTTTTGAATTCATCAAGCCATACGGCACCGCAATACGCAGCATCGGTGCATAACGCTGTACGTAAAGACCATTTTGCAAACGCAATGGACGGTATTCATCTTCAGTGAGCTTTCCAGCTAAATAGCGTTCGGTTTGATCACGGAACTGAGCAACGCGTTCATTAATCAACTGTTGATCGAAATCAGTATATAAATACATGGCGTATGGCTAGTAGATTCATTATAAAGGCGTCTAGCATAACCAGCTTTGATTCATCAACAAAATGCTTTTTTTGGATATTTAATAACGGTTTTATTGATAAGAGAATTTTTAGATTTATTTTAAAAAGCCCAGAATCAATCTGGGCTTTTTTTATGGTGAATAATAACAATGATTATTTGGTATCCGGCAATGCATAAGCCACAAGATAGTCACCCATCTTGGTGCCAAATGAACCATGACCACCCGCCATAATTACCACATATTGTTTACCATTGATTTCATAGGTCATCGGTGTGGCTTGACCACCTGCTGGTAAACGTGCTTCCCACAGTTTTTCACCATTACTAACATTAAACGCACGGATATAGTTATCCTGGGTTGCACCAACAAACATTACGTTACCTGCAGTTGAAATGGTTCCACCCAAGCCAGGTACACCAATTTTAAGTGCTGGCAACTGGAATAGATTTGGCAAACTATCACGGATAGTACCGATACGTTTTTTCCAGACCACTTCATGTGAATTTAAATCGACACCAGCAATATAGCCCCAGCCAGGCTGCTTACAAGGCAAACCAAGAGGCGACAAGAATGCATTGATTTCCACACCATAAGGCACACCATACATCGGTTGAATACCATGCTCTGTTCCTGCACCACGTGCAGTTTCCTTACGGTTCGGATCCATCGGAATCAGACGGCTCACAAACGGTAGCGCCAACGGATTCATGACTGCAATCTGACGATCCTGATTGACCGACATCCCACCCCATTCAAATACACCCAGATTTCCTGGGAACACTAAAGTCCCGTTTTCAGATGGTGGTGTATAAATACCGTCATAGTTCAGACGCTTGAATGACACGCGACACATCAACTGATCAAACATTGTGGCACCCCACATTTGTTTGTCTGTAAGTTTGTCTTTTGGTGCTAAATCAAGTGCAGAAAATGGTTGTGTCGCAGAATAACGTTCACCCTTGGTTTGTGGGCCACGTTTCACGGTCTGTGGTACCGCTTTTTCTGTAATTGGCACAATCGCCTTACCATTACGACGATCTAGAACAAAAACATTGCCTGTTTTGGTTAACACATAAATCGCTGGAACAGTCTGACCAGACTTGTCTTTAACATCTGCCAGTGAAGGCTGTGATGGTACATCCATATCCCACAAATCATGATGTGTGGTCTGGAAATGCCAAACAAGTTTACCGGTTGTGGCGTTGATTGCCAGCATTGAATTTGCATAACGCTCTTTCAACTCGGTACGATCTCCACCCCAGATATCTGGCGTACCGACACCTGTTGGTACATAGACGATATCCAGCTTCGGATCGTATGCCAATGGCGCCCATGCATTTGGAGAATTGTGTACAAACGTCGAATTTTCGCCAGGAAGTGCATTTGGATCTTGTGCACCCGTATCAAATGCCCAAAGCAGTTTACCCGTGTTTACATCGTAACCACGAATGACACCTGATGGCTCTTTATTGGAGTAGTTATCTGTGACAGAACCTGCAATCACCACTGTTGTACCAGAAACAATACCTGGCGATGTTGGGTTATAACCGCCTGGATAAGCATATGGCATCAACTTTTGTAAATCGACTTCACCCTTCGTACCAAAGTCAGAGCATGCCTTACCAGTATCTGCATTGATAGCAACCAGACGACCATCATTCACAGGTAAAAAGACTTTACGTGGGCATTCTGTCGATGCTGATTTTTTGGCTTGCAAGCTGGTTGCGAACTCACTGGTATTATTGGCATCGTAATACATCACACCACGACAGGTTAAATGTTGATAGGTTTTATCTGCTTTTAATTTCGGATCAAAACGCCATTTTTCTTTACCTGTTGCAGGGTCAAGTGCAATTAACCATTGGTGGGTGGTACACATGTACATGTTATTGCCAACTTTGATTGGCGTAACCTGATTGGTGGTTTCACCCGAGTCATTTGCAGTTTTTAAGTCACCTGTACGGAAGGTCCATGCCACTTTCAAATCTTTAACGTTCTGATCATTAATCTGCGTTAAAGGCGAATAACGTACACCACCCTGGGTACGACCATAGGCAGGCCAATCAGCAGCATCAACACCTTCAACTGCTTGTGCAGTTTTGGGTTGCTCATTTTTAATGACACCATTAATTTCTTGCGGATCATTAAAAATAGAATAAACCATGACCACAATTGCAATCACAAGTGTAGAAGACAACGCAATTTTGCTTGATTTTGCATTGTCCATTCCACGGCTCACGGCTGGAATTAAAATCCATAGACCAAGTACGCCTAAAATGTCCAGACGCGGTGCCAAGGCCCAGAAGTCTGTACCAACTTCCCAAATACCCCATAGCGTTGTACCGAGCATTAATGCAGCATACAACCAGATAGAAGTGCTTGATCGTTTGAGCAAGAGCCATGCAAAGATCAGTAATGCCAATCCTGCAATCACATAATAGAATGACCCACCGAGTACAGTAAGCCATATACCTCCAACGAGCAGGAATAGACCAATCACCGCAGCGATAACTACGGTCAATGTTCTAAGTCCTGAATTTGAAGATGGTTGAGACATGAGACCACCTCGAATAATTTGTTTTTTTAATCTGTTATACGAAGTATATGAGTGAGAGCGATATGCTTCGTATAACAACTTTATCTCAGTTGAATCACAGAAAGCTTTCCATGACCCAACAGAAAATTCTGAAAATATACGTTTAAATTAGAATACAGTTTGGAATTTTATGCCACCTACCCATGCATTATTACCATCTTTAAGTGCACCCACATGACGAACATATTGCACGTTTGGCCGAACAGTGAGCCAGTTGGTAGCCTCAATTCCGTAGTAAATTTCTGAGTTATATTCACTATCTACATCTTTACCCAAATATGCATCATCATTTAGGTTGATTCGAGAGAAGCCAATTGCCAATTCATCTTTTGGACGAGTATCAACTAAACCCTTATAAGCAAATGCAAGACTTTGTGTGTTTTTTACACGGCTTGTTGCTTCATCAAAAAATGTAGCTTGACCTACAACTTTTAAACCACGAGAAGTATCACCATTTACAGCCGTTAATTGCTGTATAAATGATAACCATCCGCCTTGCCCATGATCTTTATTGGTGCTGTTGATTTCATTCGCATCTGCCGTACTATAATAATAACCGGCACGATATTCACCCGCTAAACCATTTATTAATCCAGACTTTGGTTGCCAAACGACTTCAACAGGGATCACAGCGCCTTTGGAACCATCTGTGCTTAAATTAAAGCCTTTACTACGCTTGAGGTTTTCTGGGTTATATTCATAAACACCAACTTGTGCAAATACTTCAGGTGTAACGTTGTATTTTACACGCGCAGCCCACTGGCTGACTGGCCAGTTATGAATTTGATCGCCAGCGTTCCAATTGCCCATTTGATCGCCACATAGCGCCAAATTTTGGAAATCGCATGCAGCAGGGTTGAAATCTTCGCTTTCACCAAAACGACCCACTTTAATATCCAGGGCTTGATCAAAAAATTTCTTTTTAATCCATAGGTCTGTTAAGCGTGTTGTTTGACCACGACCATAGACTTCCTGGGTTGAACTTAATTGACCCTCTAAAGCAGCAGCTTTATTCTTAATATCGTGTCCATCGCGATGGGTTAATGTAATTTGAGCTTCGGTATCTTGCCAACCCAGAATCTTATTAAGATCAAAATGTGTACCAAGTGCAACCTGACCTGCGTATTCTGTACCATGACGCGAAGTATCTTTTGAATCCAGAACAGTCGCCATTTCGCCTGTATAACCGATACTGAAATCGTACCCTTTTTGTTTTAATGCAGTCCGTTCCCCATTCCAGTCCCCGAGCATCCATTCACTTGATGGATCAAAAGCAGAAGCAGCACTTACCTGTTGCGTCCAAATACTCAATGACAACATTGAGATGCAAGAGATGGCCAAAGTCTTCCCTAATTTCATACTTACGTAACCTTTTATGTCGTTGTGTGAAGTTGTGTTACGAGTTATTTTAATCAATCACCTTATAAAAATGTCATTTTTGCTGTTATTTTTACACCTTTTATGAAAAATATCTTACAAGTGATCATTTTTTGCAAGTATTTTGAGTTACCAATTTCCTTTCCCAAGCGGTTGTCCAATAAAATCATATCTTAAGGTGGAACGTGAAAATTTGATTGGGCAAGCAAGTTGAGGCTGAGTTTGATCACTCTCATGTGATAATGGTATGTCCACAATCCATTGACGCTCTTTGGCAAGAGGCGAGTTCAGTGCTTCTTCGAGATATAGCACAGGTTCCACACACAGATCTAATCCTGCAAAAATCTCCTGCCATTGTTGCCATGTCTTAGTTTTAATTTTTGCTTTGAGTGCAGCTTTAACCATTAGACGATCTTCATGATCAAAGGATGCTCCTTTTTCAAGTAAAATCGGAAGCTCAAGCACCATCGCTAAACCTTGCATAAATTGTGGTTCAAGACTTCCTATCGAAATATAACGATGATCTTGAGTCTGATAATAGTCATAAAAACTGCCACCATTAAGAATTTCTGTTTCTGGTTGTTGTTTCACATCTGCTGCCAAACTTGCTGCCGCAGACATCGCGTTTAAGCTTGCAGTACAATCTGTCATCGAAATATCAATATATTGCCCTATCCCACTTTGCGTACGTTCTAGCACTGCTGCCAGAATTGCAATCACTGCATGCAAAGAGCCACCCGCAACATCAGCAATTTGAATACCTAACGGTGGAGGACCATCTTCAAGGCGTCCACTATGACCCGCAACGCCAGAAAGTGCGAGATAATTAATATCATGTCCAGCTCGATCTTTATAAACACCTGTTTGACCATACCCTGTAATTGAACAGTAAATCAGGCGTGGATTGATCTTGGTTAACATTGCGTAATCAAGCCCCAGACGTTTCATGACATCTGGACGAAACTGCTCAATCACAATATCAAATTCTGAAATTCTAGATCTGATCAGCTCAATACTGGCTGGATCTTTGAGGTCAAGTGCAATCGACTGTTTATTGCGATTGAGATAGCTATGTGCCGTTGCCTGTCCATTGGCATAAGGCGGCATAATTCGAACCAGATCTGGTCGTGTTGGAGATTCAATATGTATGACTTCTGCGCCTAAATCTGCTAGATATAGCGTTGCAAAAGGACCAGGTAGCAAGGTTGAAAAATCGAGAACTTTTAATCCGTTTAATGGAGTTGTCATGTTTATCCTAGGCTTCGTTTATGTATTTTTATTCATATTAAAAACAGATAAAAGAGAGCACAATGTCATGTTCAGCCATTTACCTTGATCATTTCGGCAATTTAACATAAACAAAATGATTTACATCTGTTGTAAATCGCCAATCGAATATTATTTAAAGTCATTTAGGCCAACTGCAAGTGAACATAAAAGAGACTGACGGATTAAACGTAAACCGCGATACGATTAGTATTCATTTCGTCAACGCGGCTTTAACTGGCGTCAAACGCCTTGGAATGGATGTCGAAACCTTACTGTCTCATGTTGGAATTGAGGCAGAACTACTACGTCAACCTAAAGCTCGTATTTCACCAGAACAATATACTCGTTTTATTAAAATGCTGTGGATGGTGACTCAGGATGAGCACGTCGGCTTTGACATACAGCCACGTCGCCTGGGTACATTTGCCATTATGTGCCAATTAATTATTCATGCCAAAACACTTGGACAAGCATTAGAACTGTCTTCACAATTTTACAAGCTGTTTGGTGATGAGTGGTCTGTGACCTTAGAACGTGACAAGCATGAAGCTCGTTTGGTCCCACTTATTCCTAAAACACTTGATCCAGATCACTTTATTACAGAAAGCATGCTCATGATCTGGCATGGATTGGCGTCATGGCTGATTGAACGTCGCTTGCCTCTGGAACGTGTACACTTTAGTTACCCACGTCCTGCACATGCAGATGAGTATGATGCTTTATTTTTTGCACCCGTTATGCAATTTGATGCACCACGTACCGAGATCACGTTCGCTGCGGATTATTTAGATCTGCCTCTTCGCCAGGATGAACAGACACTAGAAGAATTTTTAAAGGCCGCACCTGCACAGTTATTAATCAAATTTAAAAATACCAACTCGCTGACCTCACGTATTCGTGAAGTTTTAAAAAGCCAGATTGGTGAAGAAATGCCGACCCTCAATGATGTTGCATCTATGCTGTATCTGTCACCACAAACGCTACGTCGTCGCCTTGCTGCCGAAGGCAAGAGCTATCAAGGCGTTAAAGATGCATTACGTCGTGATGCCGCAATTCACCTGTTGCTCAACCCAGATTTGACGCTTGAAGATGTTGCACAGCAGGTCGGCTTTAGTGAAACCAGTACTTTCCATCGTGCATTTAAAAAATGGACTGGCGTCACACCGGGTTTATATCGTCAATTACACGGTTATCATTAAATTTTACGAATTTAGAGTCTGGTTAAAACCCAGACTTTTTTATTGGTATTTTCAAAGACTGTCTAAAAATACTTTTGCCTGTTTCGGTGAAGTTAGACGAATAAATTGAATATGCCGATATTGAGGGTCATGCATCATATTCAAATACTTTTTTCTATTTTTAGCATAATGATTGATCATCCATAAAATAATTGAGTTTTTTGACAAAAAACTTTGCTTAAAACTTTCATAATTATTTGAATTTTCCCAAAGCGGTTCTTTAGTTATTATTCGACTAATCGCACGTTTAACAGAGCGATAAAAATTCAAAGTAAATGAATAATCTAGCCAAATCATCGTGTCTAGTTTATCGAGTTTTAAGTGCAGTGTTCTCGAATAATTACCATCTAACACCCAACCGTCTTTGGCAATATCCATCTTATTTTTTAGCTTTAAGAAAAACTCATCATCTGGCGTTTCTTGCCAACCATCCAACCAAAATAAATCATCCATTTCAATATGCGTCAAATTTAATTTTAGTGCCAGTTGTCGAGCAAATGTCGTTTTACCAGAAGCAGTCGTTCCAACAATATTGATAAATTTCATTATAATGAATGCATTATTTATAATGATGTAGTCTAATAAAAAACTGGCTTCTTATCCATTTTATTTAAATCTTAGAATTGGCAAAAAACATCATTTGTCTGATGACCTTCTCGTCATTGTCTTGTACTCAAAATCCACTACACTCAAAAGCATAAAAATATTTTAAGGCCATAAAAGGAAGAATGATGAGCGAGGCTTATATCATCGATGCCATCCGCACTCCTCGCGGAAAAGGAAAAAAAGATGGCTCACTTTATGAAGTAAAACCCATCACGTTACTCACAACATTACTGAATGAACTCCAGCAACGTCATCAACTGGATACAGCCAAAGTAGATGATATCGTTTTGGGTTGTGTGACGCCAATTGGTGATCAGGGTGGTGATATTGCCAAAACCGCTGCAATTGCCGCAGGTTGGAACGATGATGTGGCTGGGGTGCAAATCAACCGTTTCTGTGCATCGGGTCTGGAAGCAGTCAATCTGGCGGCTCAAAAAGTTCGTTCTGGTTGGGAAGATGTGGTGGTGGCTGGTGGTGTAGAGTCGATGTCACGAATTCCGATGGGTTCGGATGGTGGCCCTTGGGCACTTGATCCTGAAACAAATTTAAAGTCTTCTTTTGTGCCACAAGGGATTGGCGCTGACTTAATTGCAACACTGGATGGTTATAGTCGCGCAGATGTCGATGCTTTTGCAGTCAGTTCACAACAAAAGGCGGCGGCGGCTCAAGCCAATGGTTATTTCGATAAATCAATCGTGCCCGTAAAAGATCATTCAGGTGTGATGATTTTAGAAAAAGACGAATTTATCAAAGCCAATACCAGCGTTGAAGGTTTGGCAAAACTGAATGCCAGCTTTGAAATGATGGGGCAAATGGGCTTTGATGCGGTTGCCTTACAGAAATATCCAGAAGCGCAAAAAATTAACCATGTCCATCATGCGGGAAATTCATCGGGCATTGTAGATGGTGCTGCGGTGGTGTTATTGGCTTCTGAAAAAGCAGTGAAAGAGCAAGGTTTAAAACCTCGTGCAAAAGTTCTTGCAACTGCATTAGTCGGCACAGATCCAACCATTATGTTGACTGGCCCTGCCCCTGCAGCACGTAAAGCTTTACAAAAAGCCGGCTTAACTATTGACGATATCGATCTCTTTGAAGTGAACGAAGCCTTTGCAGCTGTGGTGATGCGTTTTATCAATGAATTACAGGTGCCAGAAGATAAAGTCAATGTGAACGGCGGTGCAATTGCCATGGGACATCCATTAGGTGCAACAGGCGCCATGATTTTAGGAACTCTACTGGATGAATTAGAACGTCAGGGTAAAAAACGGGGCTTAGCCACTTTATGTGTAGGCGGTGGTATGGGTATCGCGACGATCATTGAACGAGTGTAAGGAGAATCTCATGAGCGCTATTAAATACGAAAAAAACGCTGACAATATTGTAATTCTTACCCTTGATTCATCGGGTCAATCTGCAAATACCATGAATGCAGAATTTCGTGATGCTTTAAATGATGTCAGTCAAAAGCTCAAAGCTGAAACTGACTTGAAAGGGATTATTTTCCGTTCAGCCAAAAAAACCTTCTTTGCTGGTGGCGACTTAGATGAGCTGATTCAGGTTCAACCTGAACATGCCACTGAGTTTTTTAAAATGATTGAAAAGCTCAAAGCAGATTTGCGAACAATCGAGACTCTAGGTGTACCTGTGGTCGCGGCTTTAAATGGCACAGCACTTGGTGGCGGTTGGGAGTTAGCACTCGGCTGTCATTATCGTATTGCCATCAATGATCCTAAAAGCAAATTTGGTTTACCAGAAGTCACTTTAGGTCTACTTCCAGGTGGGGGTGGTATCGTCCGTATGGTACGTCTACTCGGTTTGCAAAATGCTTTTCCATTCTTAATGGAAGGTAAACAATTTGGTGTTGACCAAGCAAAATCTCTGGGATTAGTCCATGACACGGCTGAGAATCAACAAGAACTGTTAGATAAAGCAATTGTTTGGGTCAAAGCCAATCCGAAAAGTCAGCAGCCCTTCGATGTCAAAGGCTACAAAATTCCTGGTGGTGATCCTAAAACACCTGCTGTTGCACAAGTGCTTGCGATTGCCCCTGCCATGCTACGCGATAAAACCAAAGGCTGTTATCCTGCACCTGAAGCGATTATGGCAGCAGCGGTTGAAGGTGCTCAAGTGGATGTCGATACCGCGTTACGTATTGAATCCCGTTACTTTACTCAATTGGCTATCGGTCAAATTGCGAAAAATATGATTGGTACATTCTGGCATGGTCTAAATGCGATCAAGTCAGGTGCAAGCCGCCCTGCCGATGTTGCTAGATGGCAAGCCACTAAAGTCGGTGTATTGGGCGCAGGTATGATGGGTGCAGGTATTGCCTACTCAACCGCGATCAAAGGTATTCCTGTCATACTCAAAGATGTATCTGTAGAAAATGCAGAGAAAGGCAAAGCCTATTCGCAAAAGCTACTTGATAAACGTGTTTCACAAGGACGTATGACGGCGGAAAAACGTAATCAAGTCTTAGCGCTCATTACTGCTACCGCTGATGCAGCTGATTTACAAGGCTGTGATCTGATCATTGAAGCTGTATTTGAGAATCAAGAACTCAAAGCCAAGGTGACGCAAGAAGCTGAACAGTATTTAGCTGAAGGTGGCATTTTTGCATCAAATACCTCCACACTCCCCATCACAGGATTAGCAACGGCAAGTAAAGATGCCAAGAACTTTATTGGGCTACATTTCTTTAGCCCTGTCGATAAAATGCAATTGGTAGAAATCATTAAAGGCAAACAAACTTCTGCCGAAACATTGGCTAAAGCCTATGACTTTGTCCAACAAATTGCGAAAACCCCCATCGTGGTGAATGACAGTCGGGGCTTCTTTACCAGTCGCGTTTTTGGAACATTTATTCAAGAAGGTATGCGCTTACTGGCTGAAGGTGTACACCCAGCAAAAATTGAAATGGCAGCACTCAAAGCGGGTATGCCTGTGGGGCCACTTGCGATTCAGGATGAAGTCTCTTTAACTTTAACTGAACATGTTGCAAGCGAAACGCGCAAAGCACTGCAAGCTGAAGCTAAAGACTTAGCGAAAACTCCTGTTGATGAAGTGGTTCACACCATGATTCACGAGCTCAATCGCAAAGGTAAAGCTGCTGGTGCAGGTTTTTATGAGTATCCAGAGCATGGCAAAAAGCACTTATGGCAAGGTCTTGACCGCTGGCAAAAAGATCATGATATTTCCGAACAGGAGATGATTGACCGCTTCTTGTTTGTTCAGGCACTGGACACTTTACGCTGCTATGAAGAAGGTGTACTTGAGTCTGTGATTGATGCCAATGTCGGTTCGATTTTTGGCATTGGTTTTGCCCCATGGACAGGGGGTGCTATTCAGTTCTTAAATCAAAACGGAATTGAGAGGTCACTGCAACGTTCAGAGGAATTGGCTCAAAAATATGGTGAACGTTTTAATCCACCACCGTATCTCAAAGAGAAAGCTCAGCAAAAACAAATCATTCAATAATTGTTATTTTCTATCACTCACTCCTGCCCTAGATTTAGGCAGGAGTTGCATCTATTTGAATCATCTTGATTTTAATTTTTAAAATTTTCTCTCGTTATTTTATGTTATAACACTTTTTTATTTTTTCTTTATTTTGACGGCTGGGCTCATTTATGCGTAAATCATCTTCTGGCAATGATTCAGAATCTACCGCGTTGGGTTGGAAGTTTGTCATCATTGTCGGCATCATCACCACGATTTTTTTTACATTTCTCTATTTAGCGATGTCGAGTGAACCTGATTACATGCCAAATCAAGAGAATCAGCGGAGTGCTTCAAAGCCCAATGTTGAAGCATCGGTTTCATCACAGAATGCAACATTATCTGCGTCTCAACCTCAGCATCAATAATTCCGAGTCAAAATCGTGTCAAGCAATCAACGTAATGCACTTGTGGTTGAAGGCGGTGGTATGCGCGGTGCTTTTACCGCGGGTGTACTCGACGCCTTTCTAGAAAAGCAGTTTAATCCTTTTGATCTTTATGTCGGTGTTTCGTCGGGTTCAACCAATCTTGCCAATTATTTGGCAGGCCAGAAAGGACGTACTCTTAATTTTTACATCGATCATTCACTTCGCCCAGAATTTATCAGTTATAAACGATTTTTAAAGGGTGGAGATCTCATGGATCTTGCATGGATGTGGCAAGTAGGTGAATTAGAACATCCACTTGATCGGCAAGCACTCTTTGAGAAAAATCCTGATTTTTATATGGTACTCACCCATGCTCTCAATGGGCGGGCAGAATACCTACGTGCAGGTAAAGACAATTTGCTCAATGCCTTACGTGCTTCGAGTACCATTCCAGTTTTGACACGCCAACCTGTAGACATTATGGGTGAGCCGTATTTTGATGGTGGCGTCGCAGATGCATTACCTGTGCGCTGGGCGGCGAGTCAGCTCGATGTGAGCAAGCTCATGGTGATTCGCACTCGCCCACAGCAATATTTTAAAGCCAGCAGCCGAGGCGATCAATTTTTGGCGAAATACATGGTAAGCAATCATCAGGGCTTTGCGCTGAGTCTAAAAGAACGCTGCTCTCGCTATAACGATTCGGTACATTTTTTACGCCAGCCTGCACAACAGCAGATACTCGAAATCTGTATGCCCAATCAAAAAGGGCTCGCCAATCGCTTATGCAAAGACCGCAAAAAGCTGCAATATACTTATCAGGTGGGTATGGAAACAGGCTTTGCTGCTATAGAGCAATGGCAATCACTTAAATAAGCGCATGCCATTATGCAATGAAGATCAGATCGATTGGTTCTGATCTTTCCAAAATACCAGCCGATTAGAAAATGGATCATGGATGGATACTTCCAGATTCCCCCAAGGAACCGTCTCAATCTGTGGTTTTGCATAAGCATAATTCTGCTCTGTGAGCTGCTGGGCAAACTGCTCAAGATCGGGCATATGTAAACGCACCAGAGCACCTGGCGAACAATCTCCATAATGCTCGGTGAGATGCAGGCAATATTGATCCTTTGAAAGTTGCATATATAACGGGAAATTTTCTTCAAACTGATGTGTCCAATCCAGTTTAAAGCCTAGAAAATCCAGATAAAAATTCTTGGCTTTATCTACGTCAAAAATACGTAGAACAGGAATAATAGATTGATGGTTTTCCATAATTATTCGTCTTTTTCCCAAAATTTCCATCTTGGTTTGGATGGACACTGATAGGCATGTTGAGTCATCTGCACAAATTGATTTTCATCAAGGTCATACACCTTGAATATACATTGATCATTACGTTTTTCACCAGATATTTCATAAGAATGACCTGGCTGAGGTATAAAAAAGCCCTGCGCATGATCACAAGATTGAATCAATTGCGCGGAATGCGTGGAATCTTGCTGAGGTGTCGAATCAATAATAAAACCATATAAACTCACGGGTTGTTTCGCAGCAACCACATATTCATGATAACTCACCATTTGGTACGTATTTAAATTTCCCTCAACCTGTTTTTGCAAAGGTGTTCTTGGCATTCCGATACTATAATTTAGATTTATTCTCGCCATTGCCTTCAATGCCGTCCAAGTCCCTTCCTCTCGACTCAAATATTCTCGCATCGGTTTGCTTTGTATCTCGCACTCATAACGGTGTTGAAAATAGATTTTTTTACCGTTTTGACCATATAACCGAATGCGTGCTTCGGTAGATGGATTGTAAGGTAGGTTTATTTTTTGCGTTAAAGGATGCGTTTTTTCATTGGCGTACACAACTGACGGAATCAGCATCATCCAGCATCCGAAGGATAATAAGATGTTCTTTTTCATATTACTTCATCCTTGTACATACAATGAGGATCGTAAGTAGCAATACAATCCATCATGATTTTTATCTAATCTTGTCAATTACATCTTATCTAACATTCCTCATCATGATTGGAAGATGAATCCAGATTCAAATACATCTCTATATGAGGAATGCCACAATCAAGGTATTCCTCACCTTGGAGGCTAAATCCTAATACCTCATAAAACCCGATAGCATGAATTTGAGCAGATAAAATTAAAAAAGGGAGTTTAAGCTTTTTGGCATGATCGATAATAAATTTCATCAATGCCAAACCAATCCCCTGTCCACGATAAGCTTTGAGTACTGCAACCCGTCCAATACTGTGATTTTGCAGGAGTCTTGCCGTCGCTATAGCCTGATTAGCATCAAAAACAATAAAATGTAGTGATCTATCATCTTCCAGGTCCCATTCTTCAGATTCTGGAATATGTTGCTCAAGTATAAATACCTGCTCACGAATGAACCTTGCATCTGCTTGTAGCATCTGCCAAGAACCTACCCGAATCTCTTGATCTATCACCAATTAAAACTCACTTTGATTTAACATTTACATCCAACATTATCAATGGTGATCTGGTCTTGTAATAATAATTCCAGTGTTTGCTTTTGAATACCGTACATCTGTTTGAGTGCCTGAATCTGCTCTAAAATTTGTGGATCTGGCTGTTGAATAGTTTGACGTTTGGTCGCAAGAATCATTTTATTTTTACTGGTATGTTCCAGTGACACAAATTCAAATACTTTAACGTCATAACCATAGGCTTTAAGTAATAATGCACGTAAAGTATCAGTCAGCATTTCAGCCTGCTGCCCTGCATGAATACCAAATTGCAGCATCGGTTTAAGCACTTTCGGGCTTTGGAGCTGTGGACGTAATTCCTTGTGACAACACGGCGCGCACATGATCATCGATGCATTTAAACGAATACCCGTATGAATTGCAAAATCAGTGGCGACATCGCAGGCATGTAGTGCAATCATGACATCCAGATGTTCAGGCGCATAAGTTCTGACATCTCCTTCAAAAAAATCGAGATGATCAAAACCTGCTTTTTTGGCAACATCTTCACAGAACTCCACCAGATTAGAACGTAGCTCGACGCCCGTCATTTGGGGTGCTGTACGGGTTTGTTGCTGCAAATAATCATACAGTGCAAAGGTTAAATATCCTTTACCCGAACCAAAATCGACGATCTTAATCGAATCATCCTTGAGTTCGATTTGTTCATATGCATGTGAGAAAATTTCAATAAACTTGTTAATCTGTTTCCACTTGCGGGCCATGGCAGGAATGATGTTGCCGTTTGGCTCTGTAATACCTAAATACTGTAAAAAAGGTGCCATTGTATCAATATAACGCTGCTTCTCCCGATTATGCTGCTGTCCTACATTGTTATTGTATTTTTCGGCAGACAATTGTTGCACATTCAACATGGCCTTTTTCTTGTTCTTTTTCAGTTGCGCCTCAATAACACTGCCAAACAAATTGGCTTGTTTACAATTGGCGATTAATGTCTCTATTACCCCTATCGCATCATTCAGATCATAATTCTTAGTCACGTCTTTAGTGGTGTAGTGGTACAAGGCACTCAATTTAAATTGTTGCTGCAATTCAACCATACGAAAGGTAACTTTCTCCAGCTCTGGTTCTGTTCCTTTATATTGACTCAATACCAGACGGTCAAACTGCTGATTTTGAATTGTTTGCTGAGTTAATTCGAGAAACTGTTGTTGTTGTGAAAAATCAGGAGTCTGAACGGACATAACGGAAAACCTTGTTTATTTGCCCCTACAGTTTAAAACGACTTACTTTAAAAACAAAATTGAATTACTATACAACTGTATTTTTAATAAAACTTATAATCAAATGACACAATATCCGATTCAGGACTACGATCCCTTTGAAGAACAACTCAATGCATGGAGTCATGCGCTTGGAGCAATACTTGCTGCAATTGGCGCAATTTTACTCGTGCTCAAGGGCTTTCCTCTTCCGCTTGGGCAATGGATCGGACTCATTGTATATGCACTCAGTCTGGTTTTATTATTTAGCAGTTCAACGCTCTACCATTTTGCTAAAACGCCTGAAAAGAGACATTGGTATAAGAAACTGGATCACACCGCGATTTATTATCTCATTGCGGGTACATATACGCCCTTTTTGAGTATTGCACTGCCAACTGCCAAAGCACATTATCTTTTAATTGCGCTTTGGGTCATCGCCTTAATAGGGACCTTATTTAAACTGGTGTTTATTCATCGTTTTCAAAAAATTTCGCTGCTTGCCTATCTGGTCATGGGCTGGCTGGCGGTACTGGTGATGGATGACATGCGTCAGTTTTTAAGTTCAGATACACTTTATTTACTGATACTAGGTGGTCTTGCTTATACGGTTGGAGCATTGTTTTATGCCTTAAAAAAGGTAAGATATACCCATGCTATCTGGCATCTCTTTGTACTTTTAGGCGCAGGATTACACTTCTTGGCCATCTATTGGTACGTGATCTAGTTCATTGTATACAGCCACAGCCACCCTGAATCCGTATTTCAATGACATGAAACTGTCGCTACTTTTTTAAGAAATTACCGCTTTTTTAAAAAATTACGCTTCCAAAAACGAATTTTTATTTTAAGAAGTGTAAGGTTTATTATGACGTCAACAACGACTACAGCATCACCAGAAATTGCTACTAACTCAAAAACTCGGGTTTTATTTGCCAGCCTTGTGGGTACCACGATTGAGTTTTTTGATTTTTATATCTATGCCACGGCCGCAGTTCTGATTTTTCCACATCTATTTTTTCCAGCCAGTAGTGGCAGCGCTGCTGTACTCCAGTCTTTAGCCACCTTTGCAATCGCGTTTATTGCTCGTCCTATTGGTGCTGCATTGTTCGGTCATCTGGGCGACCGTATTGGTCGTAAAGCCACGTTAGTTGCAGCACTCTTGACGATGGGCGTTTCGACAGTCTGTATTGGTCTACTTCCCAGTTATGCACAAATTGGGATTGTCGCACCATTATTACTGGCATTATGTCGTTTAGGTCAAGGCTTGGGTTTAGGAGGTGAATGGAGTGGAGCCGTTCTGTTAGCCACTGAAAATGCACCTGAAGGTAAACGTGCATGGTATGGCATGTTCCCTCAGCTTGGTGCGCCGATTGGATTTATCTTGGCGACGGGTTCATTCCTATTGCTGGGTGTATTGATGTCTGATCAAGCATTTATGCAGTGGGGCTGGCGTATTCCTTTTGTCGCCAGTGCAATTTTGGTGATTGTGGGTCTTTATATCCGTTTAAAACTTCATGAAACACCAGCCTTTCAGAAAGTGCTGGATAAACAAAAAGAAGTGAATATTCCTTTTAAAGAAGTTATCACCAAACACTTTCCAAAGCTGGTTCTCGGTACGATTGCTGCCATTTGTACTTTTGTGGTGTTTTATCTGACAACAGTGTTTGCACTGAATTGGGGAACCACCAAGTTAGGCTATTCACGTGGTGAGTTTTTAGAATTACAACTGATTGCTACCCTTTGTTTTGCCGCATTTATCCCCCTTTCTGCAATTTTTGCAGAAAAATTTGGTCGTAAGCTCACTTCAATTAGTATATGTGCGCTCGCTGCGGTGTTTGGACTATTCTTTTCGGATATGTTGGCCTCTGGCAATACCTTTGTAGTGTTCCTGTTTTTATGTACAGGGCTTTCTATCATGGGGTTGACCTATGGTCCAATTGGCACCGTGTTGTCAGAATTATTTCCAACGTCAGTACGTTATACAGGTTCTGCACTCACCTTTAACTTGGCAGGCATATTTGGTGCATCTTTTGCCCCCCTGATTGCGACCAAGCTTGCTGAAGCGTATGGCTTACAAGCGGTGGGATATTATCTCTCTGCGGCTGCTATTTTGTCCTTGATTGCGTTCTTATTGATTCGGGAAACCAAAGATCAGGATGTCAACAACCAGATCTAATCATTCAAAAACCAGCACATGCTGGTTTTTTTATATCGATACAAAAAGGCACTGTTTTCCCTGATCATTGTTTTGAACAATAATATCAACGCATCAATAATGACCACAATAATATGCAACTACTGACCCCAAAACAGCGCAAGGATGCCTCCAAATTGATCCAGCATGGTCAAAAAATTGCTGCGGTCAAATATATTAGGGACCATACACAATGCTCCTTGCAGCATGCAAAAATGCTGGCAGATCAAATCGAGCAGCAGCCTGAGATTTTACCCTCTATGCCATCTGGCACCACACCCGATATTGCTTCAATCTCTCGACTTAATGACACTCAACTGGATAAACTGCTTAAACTCATTGAAAACGGCGAAAAGATTAAAGCCATCAAATATCTGGTTGATCACGGTGGTTATTCCTTGCAAGACGCCAAGCAAGCGGTGGATATGATCGAACAGGATTCAGATCATATCGACTTATGGTTGGAAGCAGATCTCACCTCACCGTCGTCATCTCTGGAGTATCAAAGAGTACGGATCGACTATGGCAAACGCATGATGTACGTTATTAATGCAAATGGCCAGCAAGAGCAGATTGATGAACATCATCCTCAGTGGGATCAGATCATGCAGCAGTTTTATAGTCGAACCTATCCAACTCTAGAGGCATGTTTTATTGACCTGATCAAGCGTCGAGATGAAGTACAAGATTCACCTGCTTTGCCTTTACCTATATCAAACAATAGCAGTGGTCACCCGAATACATTTACACCCCGACCTACCATGCCCTCACAGATGCATGGCATTGAAGATCAGACCCAAAAAAGAGATTTTTCTAAATTTATTTTACTGTTTTGCATTGGGCTGGTGATGATTGCAATTCTTTTCTGGATGACCTGATGGCGTAAATCCTTATCATTAAATTAACTCAATAATATCAATGGTCGGCGGCACACGAAACCGAAATGGAATACCGACCATGCCTGTGCCCACAGTCACAAAAACATCTGCATGCTCATGCTCATAAAAGCCTTTTTTATGTCCCAGAATAGATACTTTTTTCATGATATAACTGGTGACCCACGGCAATTCAATCTGCCCACCATGAGTATGCCCAGAAAGCATCAAGGGCCGACTCGGTAAATCTGGCACCATATCGACAGTATCTGGATTATGCGACAAAATCAGCCAAGGTTTGTCTTGTGGTAACTCTGGCATAAAACGCATATCTGTTTTACCTGCCCACAAGTCGCCAATTCCAATCAGACGGAACTCATCAAACTCAACTATTTTACCTTCGATATCCATGACCTGATTGGCCTCCAGTGCATCCTTCAATAATCTCTGAATCGGAGGGCCTGGATATTGCTCATCATGATTACCTGGGACCGAATAAACAGGGGCCTGTATTTTTCGTAGCATTTCCAGTTCTTGAACCAAGGTATTTTCAGGTTCATAGGTCCAGTCACCCGCAACCACCACAATATCTGGCTGTACCTGATTAAGCTTCTCTACAATGATGCTTAACTGGCGTTCATGCCCAGAAAATAGTCCAATATGCAAATCTGCAATGAGCGCGACCTTAACAGGTTTTACAAAGGGTTGAGCTGGATTCAGTCGATACTGATGATGACGCACATGGACCATATGGGGCTCAATAAAACGAGCATAAATCAGTAACACACTGAGTAAAAAAATAAATACGGCCTGATGAATGGAATAATATTCTGTCCAGCCTGCATAAATACTAAAAATCGCCAATGGATAAAGTAGATAAGACAAATAAAATACGAGCAAATGTACAAATGCTTTAAATGGATGTATGGTTTCGGTACGGGATTGGCTCAGCCAAGCTTGTGCAATCGCCCAAAGCGCTAAAAGCACAAAACTTAAATAGAAGTAAAAAATAATTGAATTAAAATTCCACATACCAGCTCTCAAGGAAATACATTCGTAACAATCGACTACAGCATTTCATTTATTTATCTTTAGATGTATACGAATTATACTCTAGCCCCTCTTATTGTCTGAGTACATTATGGCGAAAACATCCACTATCTTCTCACAACATCGCAAATCTATGACAAAACAACACGCAATAAGACATTGTATGCTGACATTGAGTCTAGTCACCGTGGTGGGAATCAATGGATGCAGTACCCTTCCAAAACATGGTCCAGAAGTAACTCAATATGCGTATGATATTGATACATCACAGACCTCACTCGCACAAATCATTACGCCATTAAAACAACAAAATCTAGGCTTAACTGGATACCATATGCTGTATGAACCCCTTGAAGCGCTGGCTGCTCGCCTCAGATTAATCGATAAGGCAGAAAAAACCCTCGATCTACAATATTACATCTGGGATAACGATAAAATTGGCGCGTTAGCATTACATGCCCTGATCCGTGCCGCAGATCGTGGGGTAAAAGTCCGTCTCTTGATCGATGACAACAACGCCAAACAGATCGAAGGTGTCTTACTCGCCTTGTCCCAGCATCAGAATATTGAAGTCAAACTGTTTAATCCTTATCGCTTCCGTAAATACCGTGCAATGGACATGATTCTGGATTTAAAACGTATCAATCGGCGTATGCATAACAAAAGCTTTATTGCAGACAATCAGGTTGCGCTCATTGGCGGGCGCAACATGACCAATCAGTACTACAATGTTAGTGATAATTATCAGTTTTCAGACGTTGATGTTTTACTGGTTGGGGCTGCTGTCGATGATATCGTCAAATCATTTGATGACTACTGGAACGATGAATATGCCTATTCGGTTCAAAACATCGTCAACCCCGAACAGCATCGCTTACGTTATCAAAGTCTAAAGCAACAGCTTGATGATTATTATCAGGAAGTGACCGTACAAAATTATCTGGATCTGACCACACGCTCACATGCTTTTGATCAATGGCTCAATAACAATATCCAGCTTGATTGGGTCAAAGCGACAGTGGTCAAAGACGCTCCCGATAAAATTCGTGCCAAAGCCAACAAAGAACAACATCTCAATTTTCAGCTCATCAAACATCTTGAAAAGCCAGAAGATAACGTCGATCTCATCTCTGCCTATTTTGTTCCAGAAAAACAGGGGGCCAAACATTTGAGTGATATGGCACAGGATGGCATTAAAGTACGTGTTCTGACCAACTCCTTTAAAGCCAACGATGTCCCTGTGGTCCATGCGTTTTATGCCAAATATCGTCAGGAACTTCTGGAAAATGGCGTGCAACTTTATGAGTTTTTACCCACACTTGAAAAAGAAGAACTGGACAAATATACCGATGAACTGGTTAAAAAAGCCAAGGTCAGTATTAAAGGGCTTAGCCGCTCTAGTTTACATGCCAAGATGATGGCATTAGATCAGAAACAAGTGTTTATTGGATCCTTTAACTTTGACCCACGTTCGGCCTATCTCAATACCGAAATAGGCGTCATCCTGAATAGTCCACCATTAGCGATGGCCGTACATCAGACGATGGATCAACAACTGACCCACTATGCTTATAAATTGGTACTAGATGCCAATCACAAAATTAATTGGTATCGGCAGACATCCACTGGTACCAAAATCTATACCAAAGAACCCCGCATGAAATGGTGGCAAAAAGCTGGAATTAAGTTGATTTCATGGCTGCCTATTGAAGGTTTCATGTAATATTTTTCGATTTTACTGTCAGTTGATGTAGTTTAAGTAATCCTTGTTGCATTTTTTCCTGTACTTCAGCCGTCAGTGTTTGAGTGGTGTGCCCTTCAACTGAAATTGGGGCTAAAGCCATCAAATGTGCAGTGACCTTCGGCATTTCCAATACATTTTTAACATGCTCAACAAAAGAGATATCTCCAATAAACGGCGCGATCATATCGAGTTCTCCTTGTTGATTAACATAACAAATCAAACAGATTTGCACAGGTTTCTGCGCTTCGATAGCCGCTCCCAGAATACGTCCATGAATTCGCTTGACCGTAGTTCCATCCGTGGTCGTGGCTTCTGGAAAAAATAACACTGGAATATCTTTCTTTAAAAAAGACGTAATTTGTTCACGGATACGGATCGAATCTCCAGAACCACGCTGAATAAATAAGGTACCACCACCTTTTGCGAGCTTACCCAGTATTGGCCATTTTTCTACTTCAGCTTTAGATAAAAAGAATACCCGTGCTCCAGATCCGAGTACGGCAATATCTAACCATGAAATATGATTACTGACCCACAATGCAGGCTGACGAGGGATATCTCCGTGTACACGAACTTCCAGATTAAATACATGACATAAACGACGACAGAAATACTGAACATAACGTGTATTGGCAGGGTTATTTGGATGCTTGTAAAGCCCATGCCGATAGACCAGATAGAATCCCTCTCCCACAACCCCCAGACTTAAGGCAAATTTTTTGGCATATAACGAAAATCTAGTCAGCGGATTTAACGATGAAGTCGAAGCAGAAGTGTGTTCAGTCATAAAAATCATCATAGAGATTAGGTGCAATCATTCTATAACGATCAGACCGATCTTGCATTGATGATAAAAACCGAACATGACCATAAATAAATTCAATTTTAATTCTTTTTATCAATCAAATATTATTATTTTATCGAAATTAAAGATCAAAAAAAAGGAGAGCCCAATGAATACTCTTCCACAAGCAAATCACCAGAAGCACTCTCAACATGGTAGTTCGATGATTTTACAAATGATTATTGGCTGGACCATCGTGTATGCAGGTGCAATCATTATAACAGCCAAAGCGTTTCATAGCCTGATTTAAGTAGATGCCTAGAATAAGATTCGCTTGAGTAACAGGATTATTCTAGAATAATCCTTTTCGCTTAAACGAGAGTTGAATCATCTGTGGAATCATTAGATCAAGATCAAGGCAAAGAACGAGTTATTTTGGTCAGTGTGAGTGTCAATATACTGGATGACCTCGATGCAGAAGAATTTGCATTACTTGCATCTTCCGCAGGTGCAGAACGTTTAGAGCACATCTATGCACAACGTGTAAAACCTGATGCCAAATTGTTTATTGGTTCTGGTAAAGCCGAAGAAATTGCAGAGCGTGTAGAAGCACTGGATGCTAGTCTGGTTATTTTTGATCACGCACTTTCCCCCGCTCAAGAACGAAATCTTGAGAAAATTATGAAATGTCGTGTGATTGACCGAACGGGTCTGATTCTAGACATCTTTGCACAACGTGCTCGTACACATGAAGGTAAACTGCAAGTCGAACTGGCTCAGCTGAAGCACTTATCCACACGACTAGTACGTGGCTGGTCTGGAGGTTTTGAGCAACAAAAAGGCGGAATTGGCTTACGTGGCCCAGGTGAAACCCAGCTTGAAACAGATCGCCGCTTGATTCGTATCCGAATGATCCAGCTCAAAGATAAACTGGATAAAGTTCAACAAACACGTTTGCAAGGTCGTGCGGCGCGTCAAAAAGCTGCCATCCCAACCGTATCACTGGTCGGTTATACCAACGCAGGTAAATCTACCCTGTTTAATCATCTGGCCAATAGCGATGTTTATGCTGCCGATCAACTTTTTGCTACTCTCGATCCTACGCTTCGTCGCTTAGATTGGGATGGAATCGGTACCGTCGTATTAGCTGATACTGTAGGTTTTGTACGTAATTTGCAGCATGATCTAATCGAGTCATTCAAAGCAACTTTAGAAGAAACTCTTGAAGCGACTTTGCTTTTGCATATTATCGACAGCAGTAGTCCCGACATGCTCGAACAGATTGAAGCTGTTGAAGGCGTACTCAAAGAAATAGGAGCAGACGCACCTGTATTACGGGTATACAACAAAATTGATGTCAGCGGTGATGAAGCAAAAATTATCTATGCACGTCCGCACGAACCAGAACGTGTTTATGTGTCGGCACACTCGGGTGCAGGAATTGATCTGCTGAAAAAGGCTGTACAAGAATGTCTAATGGGACAGCGTCAGGCCTTTGATCTGATCTTAAAACCTATACATGGCAAACTGCGTACGCAACTTTATAATCTTAATGTGATTGATTCCGAGCATTTTGACGACCAAGGTCAGCTCCATCTACATGTGGTCATGGCCCCACAAAAGCTGGAACAATTGATTCGACAAGCGCATTTATCACTGGATGAGATTCTGGGAGAACAAGCACAAGGTTTCAAACGACCACTAGAAGAGTTTGAAATCAAAAGCTAGATCGGTTAAAACTTGATAAATCAAATTTTAATAAGATTTCATTAATGGATTTGTTTAGACAGATTGACTGGTTTGCCTGGCTTGGCACAATTGCCCTGATTATTTTCTTCCGTGAAGGTTCTGTCTGGATCATGGGACATTTTGGGCATCCAGAACTCGGCAATCTGGTGGGTCTGATTAGTTTATTGATTGTACTTCTAATCTGGCGCAAGTTTAAAAAAGTGCCGCCTCGTCTGGTCGATACCAACAACAAAATCATGAAGGAAAGTGGCTTTGCTTTTTTACCCATCTGTGCTGGTTCACTGATGATGCTCGTACATATGGGCAGTGAAATTCCACTTTTCGTTGCTGTACTGGTTGTGAGTACACTGATTCCACTTTGGGTATATGCCAAGATGGCAAAACACTGGTTATAAGGAGATTTAGACCATGCTGACCATCATTTATGGTTTCTTCATTACCTTAATTGCCTATTTGTGTGCAAAACCACTCAATAAGCGTATTCCACAAATTCCTGTTCTGGTATTTGGGATGTTTATTGTTGTTGCCATTCTTGCATTGGTGGGACTGCCTTACGAACATTACATGACTAGCGTCAATGGTTTATTTAGCCATTTGCTCGGCTATGTGACCGTTGCATTGGCTATTCCTCTGGCAGCGATGCGTTATGACGATCTTCCATTAAAGTCACTGGTCGGCATTTTATGTTTTGCAAGTTTTAGTGCGGTCGCACTACCTGTTGGACTGGCCTATTTGCTGCATATGTCTGAGCCTACTATTTTGGCCTTTATGACCCGTGCAGTCACCACACCGATTGCACTGAATATTGCCACACTTTTACATGCACCACTGACACTGGTTACCCTCATTGTAATTTTATCGGGTGTAATTGGCGCTGCCTTCTCGCCATGGATTTTGAAACATATTCATGACGAACGCGCCTCTGGGCTGGCACTGGGTCTTGCTGCGCACGCGATTGGTACCGCTCAAGCTTGGCAACGTGGCCCGATTGCAGGACGCTACGCAGCATTTGGTATGGCACTCAATGGTGTGTTCACTGCACTCTGGTTACCAACGCTGGTTTTATCATTGCAATAACCAAGCTCAACACTCAAAAGTATCATTGTTAAATTTGGCTTTTGAGTGTTGAATATTTAGAAAAATTCGTCTGCCAATGGATTTTGGACACTAAAAGCTTTCTGGTCTTCAAGACGATATGCAATTAAGTTGCGCCCCCATACACAACCCCCATCTACATTTTGAATGCGTTCATTAATCGTCATGCCTTGCAATGCCGCCCAATGTCCAAAAAAGATCTGATGAGTGTGTGCAGCAGGACTGTCAAAATCAAACCAAGGTAAAAAGCCTTTTGGCATTGGCTCATTAAGTTCATCTTTAAATGAAAACTCAAGCTGCCCATTGATATCGGTCAAACGCATTCTGGTCAAATAATTCGTAATCACACGTAATCGTGTCATTCCCGTCAAATCGTCAGACCAAATCGTGGGTTCTTCACCATACATCTGTAATAAAAACTCATCAAGCTGGCTTAAATCATCATGTCCGACATAGGCTTCCACTTCACGTGCCAGACGAAATGCCTGTTCAGCCGTCCAGATACATGGAATGCCAGCGTGGGTAATAATCGTTTGACGATCTGGCAGCAGACACAGCGGTTGCCGGCGCAACCAATCGATTAGCTCATCGCCATCAATCGCATCTATCACCTGTTGAGTATTGTCTCTGGCTTTTACTTTTTTGTGTCCACGAGCGCAGGCAATTAAGGTTAAATCATGATTACCCAAAACCGTTTCGGCACATCCACGCTCGGCCAGTTTCTTGACAAAGCGCAGTACACCGACTGAGTTTTCACCACGCGCTACCAAGTCGCCTGCAAACCAGAGTTTGTTTAAATCAGGATCAAACCGAATTTCTTTCAGCAATGCTTTGAGCGCTTCAAAACATCCCTGAACATCACCAATCACATAGTTGTAGCGTGTGGTCATACTTATGGCACCATTTGATCAGACAATGCCACAAATTGTGCCAGCGTTAAGGTTTCTGGGCGTGCCATCGGATCGATACCCGCTTTGTCAAAAGCATCGTCTGCAAGCATGCCCTTCAGGCTATTTCGCAAGGTTTTACGACGCTGCGTAAACACATGCCCGACCAGACGAGACAATGCTTTTTCATCTTTGGCCACAATCGGTTTTTCTTTATACGGCACTAAACGAAATACCGCACTTGTGACTTTTGGAGGTGGATTAAATGCGCCAGCAGGCACCTCAAATAAAAATGTGGGCTGACAGAAATACTGAATCATGACCGACAAACGACCATATTCTTTGGTATTAGGCTCGGCAGTGATACGATCAACCACTTCTTTTTGTAGCATAAAATGCATATCTTTGACTTTGTCGCCAAATTCCAACAGATGAAACAACAAAGGCGTTGAGATGTTATATGGTAAGTTACCTACCACGCGAAGTGGACTCTCTTGCGTCGCTAACTGGCTAAAATCATATTTAAGCGCATCGGCTTCAACAATGGTTAAACGCTCTGGATGCGGTACGCGATCAGGCAAACCTGCCGCCAAGTCGCGGTCAAGTTCGACCACAGTTAGGGCATCACACTCACCAATCAAAGGTGAAGTCAGTGCTGCCAGACCAGGTCCGATTTCGACAACATTATCACCTGGGCGCGGATTGACCGAGCGGACGATTTTCGCAATAACCCGTTGGTCGTGTAGAAAGTTCTGACCAAAACGTTTCCGAGCTTTATGCCCTTCTTCTTTGGGGTTTAGGGCATTAATTTGATACATAAAGACTTCCAACGTAATTCGATTATTGACGTGCCAGCGCCAAAGCCAGCTCAACCGCCACATGTAAACTTGTACTTTTTGCCAATCCAGTTCCAGCCAGAGACAGCGCGGTTCCATGATCAACCGATGTGCGAATAAACGGTAAACCGAGTGTAATGTTCACCGCCTCACCAAAGCCCTGTGATTTTAACACAGGCAGCCCCTGATCGTGATACATCGCTAGCACCGCATCTGCATCTTTTAAATGCTCGGGTGTAAATAAGGTATCGGCAGGCAGACTCAAACTTAAATCGATGCCTTGATCTCGATAGGCTTGTAAAACTGGATTGATAATTTCAATCTCTTCACGGCCCAAATAGCCATCTTCACCCGCATGAGGATTTAAACCACAGACTAAAATTCGTGGTGTGGCAATTTTAAATTTACTATGTAAATCGTGCAGTAAAATATCAATCACTTGAATCAAGCGCGCTTGGGTAATGGCATCGGGAACATCTCGTAAAGCCAGATGGGTGGTGGCCAGCGCAACACGTAAGCTGTGCGTTGCCAGCATCATAACCACGCGCGGAACGCCTGCCATCTCTTGATAAAACTCAGTATGCCCACTAAAGGCAATCCCAGCATCATTGATGACCGATTTTTGTACAGGAGCCGTCGCAACGCCGACACCCTTTTGCTCGATTGCATAGCGGGCCGAACGCGTCAACTGCTCAATCACATATGCCGCATTGGCAGGGTCAAGCTGTCCAGCTTGAACAGGTTTTAATAACGGAACATGTTCCACATAAAGCTGTCCAAACATTGCAGCGTCAGGCTGCCCCGTATATTGCAGTAACTCTACCTCATATCCGAGCTGTGTTGCACGAGATTGCAATAGCGATTTGTCTGCCAAGACCACAACAGGTCGTTCAAATGTATGATCACTCAAACTCAAGCAAATATCTGGGCCAATGCCTGCTGGCTCTCCTGAGGTTACATATAAGGGCATCATGGTGTTTATCCTCCACTATGCTTTGAGTATACCCGTGGATGCGTAAGACAACACTGCCATTTGACTGGATTTACACCAAATATCATCACATTGGAATGCAATAAAAAACAATCCAAGCTAAACATTACATCTACTTAGTTTTTCTAATACGGTGATTTGATCAATATTCTATGCAAACAGTCTGAAATTCTTCGTTTTGATGTGCTTTTTTGATTGTGATTTCACCCAAATTCCTTTAGAATTTGCACTCCTTTTGTTTGGACAGATTCCATAGTCCAAACCAACTATAATAGGTAGTGGTTTAATGAAAACTCTCAGCGCTAAGCCAGCTGAAGTTCAACATGACTGGTATGTTGTTGATGCTTCTGGCAAAACTTTAGGTCGCCTTGCGACTGAAATCGCTCGTCGTTTACGCGGTAAGCATAAAACTTCTTATACTCCTCACGTTGACACTGGCGATTACATCGTTGTGATTAATGCTGAACAAGTTCAAGTGACTGGTAAAAAATCACTTGATAAGAAATATTATCGCCATACTGGTTTCCCTGGTGGTATCCGTGAGACTAACTTCGAGAAGTTAATCGCTCACAAACCTGAAGCTGTTCTTGAAAAAGCAGTTAAAGGCATGTTACCTAAAGGTCCTCTTGGTTATGCAATGATCAAAAAAATGAAAGTGTACGCTGGTACTGAGCATCCGCATGCTGCTCAACAGCCACAAGTTTTGGACATCTAAGGGATACAGCACATGGCTACTAATTATGGTACAGGTCGCCGTAAGACCGCAACTGCACGTGTTTTCTTGTCAGCTGGTACAGGCAAACTCGTTATTAACAACCGTACTTTAGAGCAATATTTCGGTCGTGAAACTGCTCGTATGGTTGTTCGTCAACCTTTAGAACTTTTAGAAGTTACTGAAAAGTTTGACCTTTACATCACTGTTAAAGGTGGTGGTATCGGTGGTCAAGCTGGCGCGATCCGTCACGGTATTACACGTGCGCTTATCGCTGCTGACGAAACTTTAAAACCTGTTCTACGTCAAGCTGGTTTCGTTACTCGTGATGCTCGTGAAGTTGAACGTAAGAAACTTGGTTTACGTAAAGCCCGTAAGCGTCCTCAATTCTCTAAACGTTAATTCGTTTATCGAGTTGGACAAAAGACCTCGGATTTTCCGAGGTTTTTTTATATTTGACGTTTCAAAAATCGTATTTCAATTTTTCCATATTTTCTGCCATCTCAACTTCCGAAAATGGATCCTTGAATAAGCCTATATACAAAGCCAGCTCAACTTCTTGATCAAGTCATTATCTTTTTAGACGTAATTTTAGTATCCTACAACATTTAGTTTTTTAGTTTTAGAAATATGTCTGTCGAAAGTGCATCTGTTCAGGGAATCACGCTGTATAGTCATGCAGATGATTTTCGATCCCACTGGATTCGTTTTTTACTGGCTGAAAAACAGATCAAGTATCAACTCATTTTAGTTGATCATGAAGATGAAGACTTGGCAAGTTTGAATCCATATAATCAGCTTCCCATGCTGATTGAAAATAATCTCAAACTCTTCTCCACGTCGATTATTTCGGAATATATTGATGATCGCTATCGACAGAACAAACTGTATGCGGATGCACCTGGCGCACGTGCAGAGCAACGACAATACATCTGGCGCTTCGAGCAGGACTGGTTTAAATTGGCAGATACCATGCTCAAACACCCTGATACGTTTGAACCAGCACAACAAGCCAAAGCAAAAAAAGAGTTAAGTGATACTCTGATATCCTTGAATCCACTTTTTCAACATTTTCCGTATTTTGTTTCTGAAACATTTAGTATTTTAGATTGCATGTTGGCTCCCATGTTTATACGATTAAACAGTATGGGAATTGAATTATCAAAGTCAGCAAGCCGTCCTATTTTGCTGTATTGCAATCGTGTATTTAGTCGTCCTGCTTTTGTTAAATCCATGACTGCGCAGGAAAAAAACCGTTATAGTAACTTTGTTCAACGTTAATTGAGTTCGATATGTCTGAAATTGAAACCACGCTCACGCCTACCCGTCCTTATATGGCACGTGCAATCTATGAATGGATCTGTGACAATCAACTCACTCCTTATTTACTTGTAGACGCAACTCAGCCACATACGTCTGTACCTGAACAGTTTATAAAAGATGGACAAATCGTATTAAATATCGCACCTCATGCAGTTCATCAATTTCATATGTCTAACGATGCAGTCACTTTTTCTGCAAGATTTGGTGGTATTGCACGTGATATATATGTTCCGGTCTATTCAATTATTGGAATTTATGCCAAAGAAAATGGGCAAGGTTTATTTTTTGATCCTAATGAATACAGCGATATTCATCCTGAAATTGATAAAGCTGCAGTGCCCCAAGCTGAAGAAAAATCCGAAACAGAAACTAAGAAAAAACCTAATTTAAGACTTTTAGATTAGATCATCACGGAGATCAAGATGGCATTTGATTTAGTTCATTATTTTAGTGAACAAAGTATGCTCCAAAAGCCTGAATTATTAAGCACTTATCCATTAAATTTGCGCCAGGAGTATATTTTCGATCTGAACGCACTGATTTTAGGTAAGCTTATAAAGCTATGGAGAAAAGACAATAATCGTCTGTACAAAGAAATACATACGATTGATGCACTGTATATTCAAGAAGTCTCACGCCATCTAACCACTTCTCCACAAAATCAATCACCTCTTGATAAAAAGCAACTTGAACAAACGATTAGCGAGATACTTCTTTTACAGCTCACTGAATTAAAACAGTTAGACCAAACAGGCAATCTTGGCAAAATAGGTTTAAACGAATTATTCACAGGTCAAATAGAACACTTATCAGGACAAGCTGATGACTGGGTTTGGTCAACAAATCAGCTAACAGAGTTGCTTGGCTCCAAACCGAAGATTCAAGAAGATATATCATTAGATGAGACAATGAAGGAATTCAATCAAATGGTCCACACCGCACATCACGACACTGATAACCATACTATCGATTCTCACTCACTTGAGCCCCTTCAAGAAGTAGTACCCACATGGTCTAGAATTGTTGCGCCACTTTTAGCTTTGGCTGTTTTAGTTTTTTTATATATTCAATATGGTCATCTTGTAGGCTAAACCAACTCCATAAAAAAGGGCTTGAGCCCTTTTTTACTGTTTGATTTCTTTCTATTTAATTTATTTTCTACATAAAAAAAGCCCCCTGATTTTGATTCAGGGGGCTTTAGTATTTAAAAGCTGGCGATGACTTACTCTCACATGGCTAACGCCACACTACCATCAGCGCGAAGAGGTTTCACTTCTGAGTTCGGGAAGGGATCAGGTGGTTCACTCTTGCTATTGTCGCCAGCAAACTGTTTATGGACATTTTCGGGTCTTATTTTGACTGTGGATTGTATTTCACAGTGTGTGCCGTACTTTGTACCAAATGAGTTTAACGGATTGGAATATTGAGTCGGTATTTTATGTTCTAGCCTTAACTAAATCAAGTTTGAATTGATCATTTGTATGAATTTATCTTGATACAACAACTGTTTGGGTGTTGTATAGTCAAGCCTCACGAGCAATTAGTATTGGTCAGCTTCACATATCACTATGCTTCCACATCCAACCTATCAACGTCCTAGTCTTGAACGGCTCTTTAGAGGAATAAATTCCTAGGGAAATCTTATCTTGAGGTAGGCTTCCCGCTTAGATGCTTTCAGCGGTTATCCCTTCCGAACATAGCTACCCGGCGATGCGACTGGCGTCACAACCGGTACACCAGAGGTTCGTCCACTCTGGTCCTCTCGTACTAAGAGCAGATCCTCTCAAATTTCCAGCGCCCACGGTAGATAGGGACCGAACTGTCTCACGACGTTCTAAACCCAGCTCGCGTACCTCTTTAAATGGCGAACAGCCATACCCTTGGGACCTGCTTCAGCCCCAGGATGAGATGAGCCGACATCGAGGTGCCAAACACCGCCGTCGATATGAACTCTTGGGCGGTATCAGCCTGTTATCCCCAGAGTACCTTTTATCCGTTGAGCGATGGCCCTTCCATACAGAACCACCGGATCACTAAGACCTACTTTCGTACCTGCTCGACTTGTGGGTCTCGCAGTTAAGCGCGCTTTTGCCTTTATACTCTACGCGTGATTTCCGACCACGCTGAGCGCACCTTCGTACTCCTCCGTTACTCTTTAGGAGGAGACCGCCCCAGTCAAACTACCCACCAGACATGGTCCTCGCCCCGGATTACGGGGCAGAGTTAGAACCTCAACATTACCAGGGTGGTATTTCAAGGATGGCTCCAATGGAACTGGCGTCCCATCTTCATAGCCTCCCACCTATCCTACACAAGTAAGGTCAAAGTTCAATGTCAAGCTGCAGTAAAGGTTCACGGGGTCTTTCCGTCTAGCCGCGGGTACACCGCATCTTCACGGCGAATTCGATTTCACTGAGCCTCTGCTGGAGACAGCGCCGCCATCATTATGCCATTCGTGCAGGTCGGAACTTACCCGACAAGGAATTTCGCTACCTTAGGACCGTTATAGTTACGGCCGCCGTTTACTGGGGCTTCGATCAAGAGCTTCGCTTACGCTAACCCCATCAATTAACCTTCCAGCACCGGGCAGGCATCACACCCTATACGTCCACTTTCGTGTTTGCAGAGTGCTATGTTTTTAATAAACAGTTGCAGCGGCCTGGTTTCTGCGGCTGTCAATCGCTCAGGGAGCAAGTCCCATCACCATCAACAGCGTACCTTCTCCCGAAGTTACGGTACCATTTTGCCTAGTTCCTTCAGCAGAGTTCTCTCAAGCGCCTTGGTCTACTCGACCTGACCACCTGTGTCGGTTTCGGGTACGATTCCTGTGTAACTGTAGCTTAGAGACTTTTCTTGGAAGTATGGTATCAGCCACTTCGCTAGTAAACTAGCTTGCTATCGACTCTCAGCATAGAGCACCCCGGATTTGCCTAAGATGCATGCCTACTGTCTTCCACCTGGACAACCAACGCCAGGCTGACCTAACCTTCTCCGTCCTCTCATCGCATTACACAGAAGTATTGGAATATTAACCAATTTCCCATCGACTACGCCTTTCGGCCTCGCCTTAGGGGTCGACTCACCCAGCCCCGATTAACGTTGGACTGGAACCCTTGGTCTTTCGGCGAACGGGTTTTTCACCCGTTTTGTCGTTACTCACGTCAGCATTCGCACTTCTGATACCTCCAGCAGACTTCTCAATCCACCTTCATCGGCTTACAGAACGCTCCCCTACCACGTAACTTAAAGTTACATCCGCAGCTTCGGCACATAGTTTTAGCCCCGTTACATCTTCCGCGCAGGCCGACTCGACTAGTGAGCTATTACGCTTTCTTTAAAGGGTGGCTGCTTCTAAGCCAACCTCCTAGCTGTCTATGCCTTCCCACATCGTTTCCCACTTAACTATGATTTTGGGGCCTTAGCTGGCGGTCTGGATTGTTTTCCTCTTGACTACGGACGTTAGCACCCGCAGTCTGTCTCCCGGATAGTACTCATAGGTATTCGGAGTTTGCATCGGTTTGGTAAGTCGGGATGACCCCCTAGCCGAAACAGTGCTCTACCCCCTATGGTATTCGTCCGAGGCGCTACCTAAATAGCTTTCGGGGAGAACCAGCTATCACCAGGCTTGATTAGCCTTTCACCCCTATCCACAAGTCATCCCCTGGCTTTTCAACGACAGTGGGTTCGGTCCTCCAGTTAGTGTTACCCAACCTTCAACCTGCTCATGGATAGATCGCCTGGTTTCGGGTCTATACCCAGCAACTATACGCCCTATTAAGACTCGGTTTCCCTACGGCTCCCCTATGCGGTTAACCTTGCTACTGAATATAAGTCGCTGACCCATTATACAAAAGGTACGCAGTCACCGAACAAGTCGGCTCCCACTGCTTGTATGCATGCGGTTTCAGGATCTATTTCACTCCCCTCACAGGGGTTCTTTTCGCCTTTCCCTCACGGTACTGGTTCACTATCGGTCAGTCAGGAGTATTTAGCCTTGGAGGATGGTCCCCCCATATTCAGACAAGGTTTCACGTGCCTCGCCCTACTCGTCATCATTGTGTGTGCCCTTTCGTGTACGGGAATATCACCCTCTACGTTCGCACTTCCCAGAGCGTTCCACTAGAACACACACAACTTAATGGGCTGTTCCCCTTTCGCTCGCCGCTACTAAGGGAATCTCAATTGATTTCTTTTCCTAAGGGTACTGAGATGTTTCACTTCCCCTCGTTCGCCTTGCATGACTATGTATTCATCATGCAATACCTATCTTATGATAAGTGGGTTTCCCCATTCAGACATCTCCGGATCAAAGGATATTTGCCGCCTCCCCGGAGCTTTTCGCAGGCTATCACGTCTTTCATCGCCTCTGACTGCCAAGGCATCCACCACATGCACTTAATTACTTGACTATACAACCCCAAACAGTCGTTAACCCTTACAAGTCAGGTTAAGACAGAACTAAGTTACCTTAGCTCCACAGCTTGTTGTTTCGTGAACTTAATCACCGTACAGCTTCAATCTAAATTCATATACCAAAACGCTTGATTCAGTTAATTTGCTAGTTCTCA
>NZ_KB849629.1 GCF_000368685.1 Acinetobacter baylyi DSM 14961 = CIP 107474
ACCACGATGTTTTAAATATGCCGTTTCACCAACTGAACGAATCCAAGCAAGTACGTCTTTTTGGTTGTTTAAGTGCCAAGTTTCATTAACATCGACACGGCTTAACTCGTAATGACCATCTTTAATGTTTGCGTATTGGAACGGATCAGGACAAAGACCAAATTCTTCACGTTTTAATAACTCATCAAAGAATTTCCCCATAATTGAAACAAGATCATTAGAGCCAAATAAATTATGACCCTGAAGGAATTTTGTAGGATTGCCCGATATATAAATCTGAGTATCTGTCAAAGATTGAATCTGTATTTTTGTTGAATAAGAGCCTTCGACAGTAACCTTTTTATGAACTAACCATTCTGTGTTGCCATCACGGTCAAGAGAAGCCACAAGACCCTCTGAGAGCTTATTAGGATCATGGTTGCAGATTAGTTTAGCCGTCACCCAATCAATCATAGTTTTTTAGCCTCAGAAGCAAGAACGCCTAGTTTCTCATTACCCTCAAGAAGTAATTCACTTGCAAACTGTTTAGCAATGGTTGGAGCATTGGCTTTATCAGCTTGGATTTGCTCAAGTGCAGAAATAGTGCGGTCTAGGATAGGCATGTACTCCTCAAGCATTTCTAAAATTAATTTAGTCTTTGGAGTACCTGTTAAATCAGATAGACGGTCTAAGGTTGAATTAATGTCATCAGGAACAGTTAAAGCTACACGGGGTTTTCTACTAGGCATGTATTCTACTTCTAAGGAGTAACCATTTATTAAAAAGGTACAGCATAAAAAATAATCTGTAAAGGGGGTGCGCGTATCAAATATTCCCAAAGTGGTAAAAATGTGCAGTATTACTAACACTGCACACACGTCCTCCGCCTTCTCCTTGTCGAAGCTCCTCGTCGTCGTTGTCGTCCGAGTGTTTACGTGTTTACGTGTTGTCATGTTGTCATGTTTATATGTTGTCGGCAGGCATAGCCTGGTACTTACCGATCTAAGGCAGAAGGGAGCTTGTAATCAGGGAGAAAAGGCTCTGTGATTCTAATTATGTCAGTTCGCTCGTAGACACTCGCTCTGTTATGTCTGCGCATGCAACTGCGAGCCCTCGTGCAGTGCTCGACTTACTTCGCTCGTTTTAATAGGCGAAAAAAAACCTCATCAAGCGACAAGGTTCTTCTCATAAGCCCAATCAGGTATTCCGACGGGTTTGGCTTCTAAAACTCGGATCAATGGGATCACGTTGTTTTTCTCTTTTGGTGGCTTTGTAGAAATATCAATGCCATATTTTTGAAGCCCCGATTTAGAACGGTAATAAGTTCCATTAGGCAGGATCTGCTTCAAATCATCACCGTTTAACCAAGCTTGATAAGTCAAACGCAGTCTAGGCGGTAAAGAATCAAGAACTTCATCTTTGAGCATATAAACATCACTCATTTCTAATTTAGATATATATTCTAGGAGTAACTCCTCCGCTGTGTCTATATCCCAATTAGAAGCGATATGTAAATCACGTCTTTTAAGTTCTAATTGTCTTGTTACACCCTCTATTCTCAAGGCTTTATGAGCATATTCTCTCATCTCAGGTATGTCTAATTCAGGAGCTAAACGACGATCTTTTTTCTGTATCTCAAGACCTTTGGAGTAACACTTTAAAGCCCAACGACGAGAATTTTTTCCGAAATAAGCAGTATCACCAGAGAACTGACCAGCACCACGATGTTTTAAATATGCCGTTTCACCAACTGAACGAATCCAAGCAAGTACGTCTTTTTGGTTGTTTAAGTGCCAAGTTTCATTAACATCGA
>NZ_KB849630.1 GCF_000368685.1 Acinetobacter baylyi DSM 14961 = CIP 107474
CTTCGAGTAATTTAAACCAATCAATCAATGATAATATATCAATCAATCAACCAGTAAAAATCCACACAAGTTGTTCTTCTATTCTCTTAATGATCTTCTCGACGATTCGTCATCATCAAGCTAGGTCGGCTATGTTACTCTAAATCTCTTCAAAGTCAACAGGTAATTTCGATATTTTTAAAACTTATCAACCAATCCAAGAATCTAACCAATCTAGCCAAATCCTTGTTTCTCAACAAGTTTTTATCTGCATCACCGCCGATGGATGTGCATTCTACACCATAATCACACACACGCAACCCCTTTTTTACTTTATTTGCTACGGTTGTTCTTTTTTACAGCGAATCTTGATTTTATGGCGAATAAGCAGACGATTTTAGTCATCTGCCCATTCAGTTATGCTTAAATTTTAGACTTCACGCTATTTTTTGTGAGTTTTAAAGTTTCACAGAGGCCGATCAATAAAGTATTGCGTACTGTAATTGGAAACAGGTAAACGAAATAATGCTCTCGGTTGGGATAAGCCATCTGCTTCAAGATATTTCATAAAGGCTTCTGCATAATCCAAACCTACATCGATACGTCGCTCATTACGAATGGTTGCAAGGGTATGATAATAATCTGAACCATTGGCGAGAAAATCAAGTGTTACTACACGATAAGTCTGATCCATCATGAGTAAGCTATATTCTCCAGATGAATCTTTCAATTCAATGTTGCTAATGCGTTGACCTTTTGGTTGATTAAAGTCGACTGACCAGCGTAATCCTGCTGTATAAGGATAACTGCCTGTATTATTCAGCGTAATAACCGCATCAACTGCATCTTCAAGAGTGGCCTTGATCTCATTCCCCTGCATATTTAACTGTACCAGCGTACTGTTATAAGGCAGGACCTGATAAACTTTTTCTACACTGATCGGTCCTTGTTCTACATCGGTACGTACGCCGCCCCCATTTAAAATTGATAGTTGTGCAGAGAAGTAAGTTTTTCCTTGCTGTAAAAAGGCTTCTGCAACCAGCTGCTGAATATCTCCACCGTAACGATTCACCCGTTCATCCTGATTACATACATTGCCTAAACTGGAACGGTTAATATCACGTTGTGTTCCTGGTACACGGCGTAAACATAAAATTTCCTGAGCCGTCGCCACAATCGTTTGTCGAAATTTTTCTTTCATATCACGATAGGGGCTTAGAATTTGTGATGTTCTACTATCTGGTTCAATCACTGTAATTTCAGGGGCAAGCAGATGTAACTGCTTGGCTATGTTTAACTGCTGATCATGGGTTAAGGCAGGTGCAGACGTGAGTTTAGGTTTAAAATCATCTCCAATCAAAATATGCGGTGTACCTTGACAGTTTTTAACGCGGCCCTGAGAGTCAAATGTTATATCCAGCTCGCCGACCACGTAACTGTACTGCCACGCCTGAACTATACACACTGGATCACCATCCTTATTTTGGAGGGTGGTCGGATAAGGTGCTTCTGGCGTCATTCCAACTTTCTCAAGATTCTGTGAACCTAACAGCGTATGTGAATCACCTCCTACAATCACATCTACACCATGTAATTGTGTCGCAAGATATTTATCCATTTCATAACCCACATGACTTTGTAGGATGATCTTATTAATGCCTGCTTGACGTAATAGGTCTATTTGCTGCTGTGCACTTTCTAGTTCATCTTTAAACAGGGTATCGGGATTAGGCTGAGAAGCATTTTTGGTTTTCTGTGCGATGGTGAGTCCTACAAGACCAATCTTTTGACCTTGAGTTTCAATCACTGTTGATTTTTGAATACGGGTGCTTTGATACAATGGAGATGACGGTCCAAATTCCACATTTGCAGATAAAATCGCAGTACGTGTTGGACAATCGCCTTGATCCAATGCATCAATGAAGTATTTTAGTCCTTGATCTTTATTATCAAATTCATGATTTCCCAATGTAAATGCATCAAAGCAAATCATATTCATTACATCAGCATCTGCCTTGCCTTTTGTGAGGTTGTAATACAGGTCACCAGTGGTTGCATCCCCAGCGTGCAGTTTTAAAATTGCTCCATGTCCCATGGCAAGCTGATTAAAAAGCGCTGACACACGTGCAAAACCACCACGACTTACACTATAAGTGCCTGAAGTACTGCCTGTATTCAGATCAAACTCCATGCGCTCTTCATCCAGATGCGAATGATGGTCATTGATATGAATAATCTTCAAACTTGAATCATCGGACGCACTGTTTTCTGGCGGGATAACTGTAGTTGATGACCCAGAATCATGGTGTTCTTTACACCCACTCATCCCCATGGATATAGCGAACATCAGCGCAATTGGAGTTAACATATTCGAAATGTTGAAAAGAGAAATTTGTAAGGTTGTTAATTTTTTAGAAAGCATCATTCATCGTCACACTATTTGGATATTCATGTCATTCATCTTCTATCTAGATGACCTCATGGTCTTCTGAACCAAGAATCCAAAGCATGCAAATTATAAACCAATGCTACATTTTCATTTTAAAAAAAATAAATAATTATAATAAATATATGTTATTACAGATAAACTAAACACTTTGAAAGCAGGATAAAAGTCCAGACCAAGTTAAGACCTGGACTTTTGATTGGATACAGCTTTAGCTTTAGTAAGGACAACGCACATCGATCACTTCACGGATCATTTGCTGCTTTCCACGAAAGCTTTCTCCAATAAAAAACAGTTTTGCACGATAAGGTAAACGTGCCAAAATCATACTAAATAATTGATAATGCTCGGCAATGTCGAGTTTATCCAGATAATAATGTGCTAAATGATAGTCTTGCTGTTCGATTGAGTCTGGTTCAGTATTGAATAAGAAAGTAATTAGCCAGTTGAGGTGTTGTTGATCAAAGCCCATGCTGATTGCTCCTCTTGGTGTTTTTTTATTGTGCTCATAAACTATGAATGATGCGATTTCAATTTATCGGGGTACATGTTTTCAGATAACTCAATCGAATTTGCGTTTCTCTTTTTAGCAGCTCTCCTCATAGTAAATATAGGATGTAATGGGTAACTACAATAATGACAACATCAACACGATCTGGTTTTGTTGGTTTGTCATTTATCTTTATTTAACTTAATTTGATTATGAACGGTAGCCATGATCACCATTTCGCTACATGACATCTTTATTTTTTTACATAGCATAAGTATAAACAATTTCAATCGTCACACATATTCATCACTCTTGCTATATAGCAGGAGCCTATTATTTGGATCATAGGCAACATGATGAATCTCGATCACACTTGATTTATATTATTTGTAGCCGATTATGACTCAAAATACGAGTTAAATTTTACACTGCGATGACGAAACTCGGAGTTGATTATTTTTTCTAAAAAAATATGAGGTTTATCATGGAAAATAAAGACCGCTGATTAGATATAAAAAAGCAGATCACGTGATCTGCTTTTTTATTGTTTGATTAATCAGTAAAGGTGACTTGGGCAATGGCTTTTTTACCTGCCTGAATCAGATAGGTTTTATTTTCTTTCACCGAGAAATTGGCATCCACCACCTGCCAATCGACTTTAACGGCTCCACGTGAAACAGCGTCTTTGGCCTGTGCAGCATTTTTGGTGAGTCCAGCCAAACGCACAATCGAAGCGATAAAGATTTCTCCACCAAATTCGCCACGTGAAATCGTCACTTCTGGTGTGCCTTCAGGAATTTCACCTTCTGTGATGATATTGCCTGCACCTTTGTGGGCATTGGCAGCAGCGTCTGCATCGTGGAAACGCTCCACCAGTTCAAGCGCCAAGATTTTTTTCAAATCTTGCGGGTTACGGCCATTGGCCATTTCATCGAGTAAACCCTGAATCTCGTCAAGTGATTTAAAGCTGAGTAGTTCAAAATAGCGCTCGATTAAGGTATCTGGCATGGAAAGGACTTTTTGATACATCGCACCCGGCGCATCAAATACCCCAATATAGTTACCCAGTGATTTAGACATTTTGTTGACACCGTCCAAACCTTCTAGAATCGGCACCGTAATACACACTTGCGATTCTTGACCGTAGCGTCCTTGCAGAGTACGCCCCATGAGTAAGTTAAAGGTCTGATCGGTTCCACCCAGCTCTACATCGGCTTCAAGTGCAATTGAGTCATAGCCCTGCACCAAAGGATATAAAAATTCATGAATGGCAATCGGCTGATGATTGTTATAGCGTTTGGTGAAATCGTCACGTTCCAGCATGCGTGAAACAGTTTGCTGGCTGGCCAACTGGATCAGATCTGCTGCAGTGCGCTGATTAAACCACTCCGAGTTAAAGCGAACCTTGGTTTTATTTGGATCAAGAATTTTAAAGACCTGTTCTTGATAGGTTTTGGCATTGGCCTCGACCTGCTCACGAGTCAGTGGCGGACGCGTCGCACTTTTTCCAGTTGGGTCGCCAATCATGGCAGTATAATCGCCAATCAAGAACGTGACTTCGTGGCCCAGATCTTGAAATGCTTTTAATTTATTAATCAGAACCGTATGACCCAAATGCAAATCTGGTGCAGTTGGATCGAACCCTGCTTTGATTCGCAGTGGGCGATTTTCCTTAAGTTTCTTTAAAAGATCCTCTTCAGAAATAATTTCATGAGTGCCTCGTTGAATGAGGGCAAGCTGTTCTTCAGCAGGCAAGAAATTTGACATCACAAAACCTAAACACATCAGTTATTCAATTTGTGCGATATACTAACACTTTTTCAGCATATTGCAGGCGAAGTTGCTCATGACAGCAATCTATATTGGGGTAATGACGGGCACCAGCATGGATGGCGTCGATTTTGTTGCTGCTTCTTTTGATCCTCTCCATATTCACGCGACCTTAACACTTCCGTTTGAGCCAGCGCTAAGAGATGAACTCATGGCATTGACGCTGCCTGGCGATAATGAAATTGACCGCATGGGTAAAGCAGATGTTGGATTGGCAAAACTGATTGGTCATGGGATCAATATGCTGATTGAACAAAATCATCTAGATCGACATGTAATTAAGGCCATTGGTTCACATGGGCAAACCATTCGTCACCGTCCAGAGCATGGTTTTACCTTGCAAATCGGTGATCCTCATATCATTACCGAACTCACTGGTATTCCCGTCATTTCAGATTTTAGACGTCGTGATATGGCGGCAGGTGGACAAGGTGCGCCACTGGTTCCTGCATTTCATCAAGCGATTTTTCAACATTCGACTATTCATCGTGTGATTTTGAATCTGGGTGGTATTGCCAATGTCAGCTTATTGCCCGCAGGTAATCCCGACGGCGTTTATGGCTTCGACACTGGCCCTGCCAATATTTTAATGGATGCATGGTGTGAACGTTACACCGGACATCCTTATGATGAAAATGGCAATTGGGCTGCTTATGGCCAACCGATCAGAGCCTTGCTTGAACGCCTACAAGCCCATGAATTTTTCTCAAAAAAACCACCAAAAAGTACAGGACGTGAAGATTTTAATCTAGACTGGCTGGATGATCAGCTCGCAGACTGGCGTAATGATGAACTCGAATATGATGAGCTAGAAGACACACCAGAAAATGTTCAAGCGACCTTACTTAAACTCACCACCCGTGCCATCAAAAAAGCGATTTATCGTTCAGAGCTGGATACAGGCGAAGTTTATGTGTGTGGTGGTGGGGCTTATAATTCGCATCTTTTGGAACAACTTCGTTGGCGCCTGCGCAAACATCACTGGTCTGTTCAAAGTACCAGTGTTTTGGGACTCTCTCCAACATGGGTTGAAGCAACCGCGTTTGCATGGCTCGCCATGCGTTTTATGCAACAACAGAGTGCTAATTTGCCATCGGTGACAGGCGCAGCAGGTTTTCGTATTTTGGGAACCATCACCAGCGTTTAATTCTGGCCAATAAAAAAATCCCCTTTCGGGGATTTTTTTATTGCTCTGAATCCAGCGATCTTTAGATCGAAAATGATGAACCACAACCGCAAGTTGTAGTCGCATTTGGATTTTGGATTATAAAGCGAGAACCTTCCAGTCCTTCAATATAATCGACCACCGAACCTACCAGATACTGATAGCTCAGTGAATCTACTAACATTTTGACATCACCATTTACAAACTCGGCATCATCTTCGTTGGGACTATCAGCAAAATTAAAGCCATAAGAAAAGCCAGAACACCCACCGCCTGTCACATAAACACGCAGCATCAAATCCTGATTGCCTTCGCTATCGCGGAGTTGGCGCACTTTTTTTGCAGCATTATCTGTAATAACAAGAGCTTGGGCATTCATGACAGGTATTCCTCAGACTAGATTCAGATATCATCTTAAAACCATGAAACAGTATAACATATTCGATATGGGGACTGTCTTTCAAGTTTAAACTTTATTCTGAGTCTGGTGGTCAGAATTATTTGTAATTTTCATCCTGTAAACCACATTCAAAATTGGTGCGATCTTCCTTACAACGGAATTGCCAAAGAAGTTTCATCATGCGTTTATCGTAAATACCCCGTTTAGTCAGATTAATTCGCGACTCACGCATCATTTTTTGATAGCCTGGTTTATCAGCAGCAGGGACTTCCATCCAGTATTTCTGCGGAATATCTGCTTTCATTTTGCCCAAAATATTGAAGGCGCGGGGTAACTGGCCCTTGACCCAATCTCGTGATTTTTGTCCAAAACCTTCAGGAAATTTATCCTGACGAATAATAATATTACCTGTTACCTGTAAAATTGGATAATCTACAATTGCCCCCTTAGTGCCTAAACCCTTATGCAGTTCAAGTGGTTTAAACGCAGCGGCAGGTGCGCCAATAATATCGACTTGATGATTATTAAATTTGGCTCCAAAGTTGGTGACATCAGCACTTACCGCTTGTGCACCAATTTGCTGTACCATGATTTTCTGTGCTTCATCATAATCCAGCACCGCAATTTTTTTACCTGCGGCCTTGGCTACGGTATTAATACTACGATCATTCACCAATAAGTAGGCGTCTCCTACAGGAATCACCCCTGCGACCTCGTATTGCCCATTCACCATATATTTGGCAAATCCTGGACTGGCAAGCCCCTGCATGACTTTTACTGCAAGCTTAAGATCTGTAATCGCACCAATCGCATCTAAGGAGCCAGTAAAGGAGTTAAATTGACGTCCCCTCATGCCTGTCACACTGATGCCATCACACTTACCCGCTTTGAAATCCTCTGCAATCACAGCTTCGTTTTGACCCACTTTAAGCTCGATATCTGCCCCCCAACTTTTTGCAGCGAGCTGATAGTCTTTCATCAGGTTGTAGACATCACCATTTTTTCCGACCAGATCAAATACACAGACGGTTTGTTTGGCATGTACCGTTCCTGCCAGTACACCCAGTGTAATGGTGGCCATGATTTTTTGTGTCCAGTTCATTATCATATCCTTTGATGGGTATCGTTGTTTTTATTGAAGACTTATCTGAAGCACTGCTTCTTATTCAATTGCGATGATTGCATTTTGAAGATGAAGTATGTGGATAATATTTCACACCTTGGTAGCAGCTACTTTGCAAGTACTATCACCGTTTAGCTTAGCGTGTCTATTGATTGAAACAATGGCACAACTGACAGGATTTTATTCAATAAAAAAGTCCGGCATTTATCCGGACTTTTCCTTAAAAATCAATATTATTCACCAGGCATTGCACATTCAAAGTTGGCTTTATCAACTGAACAACGCGCTTTTTTGAGTACAGACATCATTTCTGGATCATAAATACCACGCTTGGTTAGATCTATACGACCATCTCTTAGCAATTTTTGATACTTAAGTTTGTCTTCGGCAGTCAAGTTCATTTTGTATTTGGCTGGAATTTCAGCTTCCAAACGGTTAATCATCGCGAAGTTTTTCGGTAAGCGTTTCACAAACCAGTCACGTGACTTTTGACCAAAACCCTGAGGGAACTGATCTGGGCGAATCACAAGATCTGCAGTAACCTGCAATACAGGGAAGTTCCACATGACCCCATTTGCGCCTAAACCTTTATGCAATTCTAATGGTTTGTAAGCATAGGCTGGTGCACCTACAATATCCACTTGTCCATTGTTAAATTTGGCTGCAAAGTTAGAAATATCAGATAATACGGCTTGCGCACCTACGCGCTGTACCATGATTTTCTGTGCATCATCATACCCAAGCACGGCAAACTTTTTACCCGCAGCTTTCTCAATTGAGTTAATATTTTTATCACGTACAAAAATAAATGCTGAACCTAGTGGCGAAATACCCGCAACTTCATATTTTTTACCACCCAGATTGGTGGTCATTTTTGCTGCATTGCGGGCATCTAGTACATAGCTGATTGCACGTTGTGCAATCTGGTTATTGGGAACGCCGCCCAATGAATCGATTGAACCTGCAAATTTGTTATATGGACGCGCACGCATTGCAGTCATAGCAACCGCATCACATTTACCTGCTTTGAAGTCATTATCCGCAACCGCTTCGTCCTGACGCGGTACCAGATTAATGTCTGCACCCCAGCCTTTGGCTGCCAGTGCCCATTCTTCCATCATCTTATAAGACTCACCCGATTTACCCAGTAAATCGAAAACACAGACATCTACTTTGGCGGCTTGTGCAGTTGCAGATAAACCACAAACAGATGCAGCAGTGAGCATGAGTGCGAATTTCTTCATCTTATGTATTCCTTTGATCGACTTTTTTTAGTTCAGGAGTATCCTTTCAATGCAAATATTAAAGAGGTTATTTAAAAAAAAATAGAGCTTTTACTCCACTTTTTTGTCGCAAAATGAATCTTTTTGATACAAAAGCGTAGAGTTAGACACATTTTTTTGAAAAAACTAGCTTTAATTAAAAATAATAAATATCTAAATATTTGATTTATTTATATAAAAATAAAATATTCATTTATTTGATTCATTTAGTGATTAGACTACCCAGTCACATTTAGAAGTGATCACTTATTCTCAGGCTGACTTGATACTTAAATTTTTGTCTTCGTGTTCGTATATCTTTAGAATAGCGCTACTGTTCTCTGCATAGCGTCAATTTCTCCATGATTCAACTCGACCAATTTTCAGTTCGCCGTGGCGGACGAGTCCTCTTTCAAAAAGCATCGATGCAATTGCATCCAGGCTGGAAAATTGGTTTAACTGGTGTCAATGGTGCTGGTAAATCGACCCTATTTTCTGCACTTCTGGGTGGAATTGAATCGGATAGTGGTAGCTTGAGTCGTCCGAATGTCTGGACTGTGGCACACATGGCACAAGAAATTAAAGCGCTGAATATGAAAGCGATTGATTTCGTCTTGTCTGGCGATGAAGAGTACTGGACCATTCAGCATCAGCTTGAACATCCAGAACAGCTTAGCGACAACGAGTTGGCTCACCTTTATAGTCGTTTTGATGAAATTAACGGTTATGCAGCAGCGGCTAAAGCATCCCAGCTTATGGCAGGTTTAGGTTTTTTTGAATATCAATCGCAATATGATGTTGCCAGCTTCTCTGGCGGTTGGCGGATGCGGTTGAATCTGGCGCGTACCCTGATGAGTCGCTCAGATTTACTCTTACTCGACGAACCAACCAACCATTTGGACTTGGACGCGATTTTGTGGCTTGAAGACTGGTTGAAAGCCTATGAAGGAACACTGGTTCTGATTTCGCATGACCGTGATTTTCTTGATGCCATTACTGATCATATTTTACATATCGAAAATCAGCAGTTAACACTTTATACAGGTAATTATTCAACCTTCGAAACCACACGTGCAGAACGTTTGGCGCAGCAACAGCAAGCGTTTGAAAAACAGCAAGAGACGCGCGCGCACTTACAAAAATATATTGATCGTTTTAAGGCACAAGCCACTAAGGCTCGTCAAGCACAAAGCCGTATTAAACAATTAGAACGCATGCAAGAACTGGCACCTGCACATGTCGATACGCCTTTCACCTTTAGCTTTCGTGAACCAAGCAAAATGAGCTCGCCGCTGTTGGCACTTGAACACGCCGACATTGGTTATGGCGACAAATTGATTGTGACCAATGTCAATTTGCAAATTACCCCGACCAGCCGGATTGGTCTGCTCGGAATGAACGGCGCGGGTAAATCGACACTGATTAAATCTCTGGTGGGTGATTTGGCGCTATTGCGTGGCACACGTTATGCCTCAGAGCTGCTCAATATCGGTTACTTTGCCCAGCATCAAATGGATGCTTTGGATGGATCAGCCAGTCCAATGCTACAACTGTCACGTATTGCAGATAAAAAAATCAGCGAAGCAACACTACGTGCTTTTCTGGGCAGCTTTGGTTTTAGCGGCGAACGCATGGATACGCCGAGCGAGAGTTTTTCGGGTGGCGAACGTGCTCGACTGGCACTGGCATTGATTGTCTGGCAACGTCCCAATGTTTTAATTTTAGATGAACCGACCAACCATCTAGATTTAGATATGCGTCATGCGCTAACCATGGCATTACAGGACTTTGAAGGTGCCGTGGTTTTGGTATCACATGAGCGTCAATTGATCGCCAGCGTCTGCGATGAGCTGATTCTGGTTCATAATGGCAGCAGTCGCGATTTTGATGGTGATCTACATGATTATGCGAACTGGTTACGTCAGGCACGTAATGACATGATGAAGCAAGGACAACAGCCTACCGCGCCTATTCAATCTAAAGTTGAAGCGCAACCTGTCATCTCTAAACTGGACAAAGAAGCCCAACGCAAAGAAGCCGCGAAACGTCGCGAACAAACGCGTCCGATTCGTAAAAATATTGAAAAATGTGAAAGTCAGGTTGAGCGCTTACAAAAACGTTTAGCGGAAATCGAAACCTTACTCGGTGATAGCTCACTTTACGATGCCGATCGTAAAAATGATTTGTTAAAACTCATGAATGAACAAAGCGATTCAAAACAGGAACTGGAGCAGGCGGAAGAACAAATGCTTGAATTGATGATGCAACTCGAAGAGCTCGAAAGTTTATTTGATTAATTTACAATCCTGGGCTGTAATCTATTGCAGGATTTACAGCCCGAAACATTTAATTGCCCGCTGTTACAGCTTTATATTTTTTAATCACTTTTCAAAACCCCTAGCTCATTCTTTTTACACAACTTATTGATTTAATTTAATCTAACTATTTATTTTATATAAGAAATATAAGTTAACATCTTTTTAGCCTAAACCCTCATGTTTTGATCAAAATGCCATAAAGCCTTACACAAGCACAGCACAGTAAGCCTAAAAAAAGCCATAACCTGATGACTAGGCAAACAATGACTACTGTTTTTAAAAGGTCATTAAATGACCAAAACAGTTCGCCTGATTGATTAACACAATCAATCCAACAATAAATCAATAGAAGAGAGGGTTTATCTCATGGCAAATATTAATTTACAAGATATTCAACATCATGCCGAAGTTATCGGTTCAGATCGTCAACACGTTGGTACAGTTGACCATCTCGATGGTCAAGACAAAATCAAGCTTGCCAAAAATGATCAGGCTGCTCAAGGCCAGCATCACTATATTCCAACACAATGGGTACAACAGATTCAGGGCAACCAAGTGGTCTTGAACAAGACCGCAGAACAGGTTTTCCAGCAATGGCAATAGTCTAATTCAGGCTTTGCCCTAGACAGGAAGTCACATGACCCCTATGGAAATTAAATGGTCAAAAAAATCAGGCACTGTGTGCCTGATTTTTTTATGGTGTTTTAATCAATCAGATATTAAGCATCAATATCTGCATTCAACGCATTTTCCTCAATAAATGCACGACGTGGCTCGACGTCATCGCCCATGAGGCAACTAAACATACGATCAGCTTCAATCGCATCATCAATGGTGACTTGCAGCATATGACGGTTATCAGGATCCATCGTAGTTTCCCAAAGCTGCTCGGCGTTCATCTCACCTAAACCTTTATAGCGCTGAATCATCATGCCACGACGTGAGTCCTGCAAGATTTGCTGCCAAACCTGATGGAAATTGCTCACCTGAATACGACGTTCACCTTTTTGCAAGTAAGCACCTTCTTCAAGCAATTTAAACCAGCTCTTGGAGTTTTTGAGTAATCGTGCATATTCAGCAGAGTTGAGCAAACCAGCATCCAATAGGTAATGGTGTGGTAAATTATGCACATAGACCGTAATACGCGGCCAACAATGAATCGAAGTTTCCCCTGTTGGTGATTCACGTTCAAAGCTTTCTAAACTCACCTCAGGTCGTAAGCTTGGCTGTAATTTTGCAATCACTTGACCCAGTTGCTCGGCCCACTGCTCTACATAGGGACGATCATGGCTAAGATCGGCTTTAAATGGCTCAACTTCGAGCAAGCCATCAAGCAAAGTTGCAGGATAACGCTGGGTCAAACGCTGCAAACTTTTTTGCGAAATCTTGTAGTCATCAATGACTTTAGCCAGTGCTTCACCTGTAATGGCAGGTGCTTCTGCACTGATATGCAATGCCAGATCATCAATGGCATTTGAAATCAGGAAGGTTTCAAGTGCATCATTATCTTTGATGTACTGTTCCTGCTTACCTTTTTTCAACTTGTACAATGGTGGCTGGGCGATATAAATATGACCACGCTCAACCAGTTCTGGCATTTGACGGAAGAAGAAAGTCAATAGTAAGGTTCGAATGTGTGAACCATCGACATCCGCATCGGTCATAATGATGATTTTGTGGTAACGAAGCTTATCGGGATTATATTCTTCACGACCAATACCACAGCCCAGCGCGGTGATCAATGTTCCCACTTCCTGACTGGAAATCATCTTGTCAAAACGCGCACGTTCCACGTTCAGGATTTTACCTTTCAGCGGCAAGATCGCCTGCATCTTACGGTTACGACCTTGCTTAGCACTACCACCCGCAGAGTCACCCTCGACCAGATACAACTCAGACAACGCTGGATCTTTTTCCTGACAATCTGCAAGTTTACCCGGTAAGCCCGCAATATCGAGTGCACTCTTACGACGCGTCATTTCACGTGCTTTACGTGCGGCATCACGCGCACGTGCGGCATCAATAATTTTTCCAGCAATCGATTTTGCTGCTTGCGGATTTTCCAGCAGATAAGCCGAAAACTCCTTGTTCATCGCCTGTTCAACCGCAGGTTTGACTTCACTTGAAACCAATTTTTCTTTGGTTTGAGACGAGAATTTTGGATCAGGCACCTTGACCGAAATAATAGCGGTCAAACCTTCACGTGCATCATCACCACTCACGTTAACTTTTTCTTTCTTAAGAATATTTTCATTCTCAAGATAACTATTTAAACCACGTGTCAAAGCTGCACGGAAGCCCGCAAGGTGTGTTCCACCATCTTTTTGTGGAATATTGTTGGTAAAGCAGCGTACATTTTCCTGATAGCTGTCATTCCATTGCAACGCCACTTCAACGGCAATGCCATTGTCAGAATCAGCGGTAAAATGGAAAATGTCATTGAGGTGATTTTTGCCTTCATTGATGTATTTTACAAACTCTGACAGGCCGCCTTCATAGGCATAAATATGCTCAAAGTTCACACGTTCATCACGCAGGACTATTTTAACGCCTGCATTTAGAAAAGACAGCTCACGTAAACGGCGTGCCAGAATATCAACATTAAAAATAGTCTGGCTAAAAGTATCCCCACTTGGCCAGAAACGTACAGTAGTACCCGTGGTAGATGTCTCACCGACCACTTTTAGCGGATACTGAGGATCGCCGTGCTGATATTCCTGTTCATGGATCTGACCAGCACGATGAATGGTTAACTGTAGCTTGCTGGACAAGGCATTGACCACTGACACACCTACACCATGCAGACCGCCAGAAACCTTATAACTATTATCATCAAACTTACCGCCAGCATGCAGAATGGTTAGAATCACTTCTGCGGCAGAAACACCCTCTTCAGGATGGATATCAGTTGGGATACCACGACCATTATCAGAGACGCTCACCGATTCATCTTCATGAATGGTGACAATAATCTCATCACAGTGTCCGGCTAAAGCTTCATCAATCGCATTATCGACGACTTCAAACACCATATGGTGCAAGCCAGTCCCATCGTCAGTATCACCAATATACATGCCTGGACGTTTACGAACAGCATCCAGCCCACGTAATACCTTGATACTAGAGGAATCATACGCCTTTTCAATTGTTTGTTCTGTTGGAGAGGCAGATTGCGATTCTGAACTCATGGTTTCTCCCTAGCAAAAATAGGTCTATCCAAAGATGGGTAAAAAATCAACGTCAAACAGCATGAACTTGACCATGATCAACATTGTATAATTGATAAGAAATAGACAGACCATCTAAATGTTGAGTTACAGCCTGATGATCTAAAGTGGTAATAAAAACTTGACTACCCAATTGGCTCAATCGTTCAATTAAACGTCGTTGCGCGTTACTATCTAATTCTGCTGTCAGATCATCTAATAATACCACAGTTTCCTTATTACTCGCATGTAACATTGCAATCTGTGACAGTTTTAATGCCATCATCAGTAATTTCTTTTGCCCACGTGACAATACATCATCGGCATCACCCAATGCAGTTTTTAGGCGCAAGTCTGCGCGGTGTGGACCGTACTCTGTATAACGTCGTTCAACATCTTTATTGTGATAATTCAAAAGGTCTTGCCATAATCCTACTTCGCTATGAAAACCTGGGCTGTATTCCAGTTCAATCTGAAGATCAGGCAATAGCTGCGCCAAATCTTGTTGAAAAAAATCTTTCCAGCGCTCTACGGTCACCAGTCGCTGTGAGTGTAGCATTTCCCCGTATTCACTTAGCATTTTGTTCCACGGTTCCAGCTCTGCCAAACTAAGCTGACGTTTGGTTTTGAGCAACATATTACGCTGCTTGAGCGCCCGTGAATAATATTGCCACGCAAAATAAAACTCAGGTTCCACGTGGAACATTAACCAATCGAGCAACTGTCGCCGCGGTTTTGCACCATGATCAATAATATCTGTGCTCTGTGGGTCTAAATGTTGTAAGGGTAACAGTTTGGCCAATTGTCCCTGAGTGGCGACAGTATCGCCATTGACCTTAATTAATTGCTCCCCTGATAACAGCTTTTGCATGCCAATTTTTTCAGACAAAGACTGGGCAAAAATGATGGCATCCTGTGCATTCTGCTGAATGTAATGCTTGGGCATATGGGTTCTAAACGAACGTCCAGTCGCCAGAAGATGGACCGCTTCTAGAATAGAAGTTTTACCTGAACCGTTGGCGCCATAAAAAATATTAAACGGCTGCAATCCAGAGAGTGCAACCGCTTTTAAATTGCGCACACGTTCAATGTTTAAACGCGTAATTTGCATAATTTAGTCAATACATCACACACGCATTGGCATGACCACATAGGTCTGATCAGGATGTGCCGCATCTTGAACCAAAACCGACTGATTGGCCTCAGTCATACTCATGCTGACATCATCACCATCCAGTACACTTAAGACATCTAGCAAATACTGCGCATTAAAGGACATTTCAAGCGATGCATCCTGATATTGAATTGCAATATCTTCAATTGCCTCATCCTGCTCTGGGTTATTGGCACGAAGCTGTAACACATCAGGATTAAAATTCAGGAATACGCCGCGTAATTTCTCATTACTCAAAATCGCGACACGCTGTAGTGACTGCTTGAACACGTCATGCGCAATTTGTACGTGTTTATCGCCACCACGTGGAATGACACGGCGATAATCAGGAAACTTTCCATCAATTAATTTGGTGGTAAAGCGCACGGTAATTGGATGTTGTTCCTTATCACGATTGGCAATGTTAATGGTCACATTCAATAGTTCACGACCAATCAGCAAACTTAGCTGATCATCTTCGATACTTAACAAACGCTGTAATTCACCCACAGCTTTACGTGGCACAATTGCTTGTACTGCCTGCATGGCGGTGGATGATGCCTGAACTTCACACAGTGCCAAACGATGCCCATCAGTCGTGACTGCACGTAACTGATTTTGATCAATTTCTAGTAATGTGCCCGTCAAATAAAAACGCACATCCTGAACTGCCATAGCAAAAGATGTTTTTTCAAACAAACGCTTCAACTCGCGCTGAGTCACTTGAACCTGAGTACCTTGACTGCTCTCAGTGGTCAATAGCGGATAGTCTTCTGCTGGTAAAGTGCCCAGCACAAAACGGCTATTTCCAGACTTCAGGATACAGCGCTGATCTTCGGTAATTTGTAGATCAATCAAGGCAGCAGAAGGAAGAGATTTACAGATATCGACCAGTTTTCGTGCAGGTACTGTGGTCTCTCCAGCTTCAATGCATGCCCCTTCTGCTAATGTCGTACTTGCGACCAGTTCAACTTCAAGATCAGATCCAGTAATGGTCAAAGCCTGCGCATTAGCCTGAATTTTAACATTTGAAAGAATATTCAACGTATGGCGACGCTCTACTGCACCCACCACATGGGAGAGAACATTGAGTAAACTTTCTTTGGCTATTTTTAGTCGCACGTTTTAACCCTTAAACTCAAAAAAACTTGAAGTATTCTAACCTAATTTAATGTAAAAGACAGGACGAAAATTTTATCAATATGATCGATGGAGCATCAGCTCATATCTCGGAACTAACGCAAACGGTTTACTAACTAAGCTGTGAATTTTTACCTTAAGCCAGGCATCGCAACACACATTAAATCTTGCGATCACAATAACTTAAAAGTACACACATATACTTAAGAGTAACCTATTAACTCTGTAATAAGCGCAACAGGTTTTTATAATCCTCATTAAAAATTGGATCTTCTTGTTTTAAGCTCTGTACTTTTTCACAGGCGTGCATCACTGTACTGTGATCGCGTCCGCCAAAAGCCATCCCAATTTCAGGGAAACTATCGCCTGTCAGTTCACGTGCCAATCCCATCGCCAGCTGGCGTGGACGCGCATAGATACGTGTCCGCTTCGGTCCAATCAACTCTTTGAGCGGAATACGAAAATATTCGCTGACCACACGCTGAATATTTTCCACACTAATGGTTCGCGCACGAATCGCCAATACATCTTTAAGGGATTCACGCACCACATCCAAATCGATCTGTGAACCTTTAAAACGTGCAATTGCTACGACTTTATTGAGTGCACCTTCCAGTTCACGTACATTGGCCACCACTTGCTGGGCAATAAACAATGCACAATTACGAGGTAAATCCACACCGCTATTTTCTGCTTTTTTAAGCAAAATCTCGATACGCGTTTCAATATCTGGTGGCTCAACACCAACAGATAATCCCCAAGAAAAACGTGACACCAGACGCGGATCCAGCTCGGTTAATTCTTTTGGATAACGGTCTGAAGTTAAAATAATCTGTTTAGATTCATCCAATAGGGCGTTAAAGGTATAGAAAAATTCGACCAGACTGGCTTCTTTACCCGCCAGCAAGTGAATGTCATCGACCAAAAGTAGATCAAGTGAACGACAGTTTTTCTTAAACTCTTCAACCTTGCCTTTTTGTAACGAGCTCACAAAATCCTGTACAAAACTTTCTGCCGTCATATACATCACACGTGCATTTGGTTTGGCTTGAAGTAATGCGTTACCCACAGCCTGCATCAAGTGAGTTTTACCTAAACCTGTCGGGCCATATAAAAACAAAGGATTGTGCTGGGAGGCACCAAGTTGAGTTAAAACTTTTCGGCAAGTCTCAGCAGCCATCTGGTTAGAACGGCCCTCGACAAACAATGAGAAGGTAAACAGTGGGTTAAGTAAACGTTTTTTTGAATTTAAAATTTTATTACTTTGCGTAGCTGCTGGTTCGACAACTTCTTTTTTAACGCGCTGAGGTACAACTGGTGTACTTGACAGAGCAGCAGTGGTTGTCGCTGGCTGTTCTGCTGGGGATAAAATTGCACCAGGACGCGAGTCAACCAAAATTTCGACCTGGCGAATCCGCCCTTCAGAAAGTTGTTCAACCAGAATAGAGATCAACTCAAGATGATGTTCCTGAATATAACGCGTCCAGTAAGGGTTCGGCGCATACAGGCGTAGACTATCTGTCGTCTCTTCAGCTACTAAAGGACGAATCCACATCGCAAAGACGTTATCAGATAGCTCTTGTCGCAAGCGAGTTAAGCAGTCTGTCCAAAGCATGTGAATCCCCTGTCCGTTTTAAATTCAAAAATAGTCCACAACATCCCCCTCAGATGAAAGGGGTCGCCATTCTAACCAAGTTATCCACATCTGTCATGAAAGATTCACTTGATTTTGCTTAAAAAGGAAGCGCTCGCACAATAAATTTAAATTCACACCACTTGTGGATAAGATTTCACACATGCTGTGGATAAAATATCACTCAAAGTTATCCACAAAGCATAAAACAAATAAAAACACAGTTATCCACAATATAAATCTATGGTTTTTAAATTTAAAAATGACTATTCCACAGAAAAAAGCGTCCCTAATAAGAATAAATTTAAATTTTAAAATTTGAATTTAATTAATAAGCCTGAGTAGCTTGTGGATAATTTAGCGAGATATGAATTTAAATTCAAATCCCATGATTCAGCGTATCATTCAACATAAAGCTGTTGATAAGATTGAGAATAAGTTGTGAATATACAAAAAATGATTGTAAATTGAAAGAATTAGTTTGTGTATAACTTTTGTTTAAAATGAATTGCTTCAATTTTGGTTGATTTCATTTAAAACAATTAAAGTCAAATAAATGTAAAGATTCCTGTTTTTCATTGACAGCGTAAAGATTGCGCAATACAATCGCGAACCTTTATAGATAGATCAATTTGGGAGTTTCGACATGAAACGTACTTTCCAGCCTTCGGAATTAAAACGTAAACGCGTTCATGGTTTCCGTGCTCGCATGGCTACTAAAGCTGGTCGTCAGGTTTTGGCTCGCCGTCGTGCTAAAGGTCGTCACAGCTTAACTGTTTAATTACGGTTAGTTGACACGATTGGGTGATGACACTTTATAGTTTCAGCACAGAAGTACGCTTACGCTGTGCTGCAGATTACCAAGGTGTGTTTGATGGTGCGCTTTTTAAAGTGCATCAACCCCATTTCTTATTTCTTGCAAAACCCAGTGAACAGCTCCAGAGCCGTCTAGGGGTAATTGTTGCCAAGAAAAAAGTTCGTCGTGCGCACGAAAGAAACAGAATAAAACGACTTGCTCGCGAAAGTTTTCGCTTGCATCAACAGCAATTAGGTTTGCTGGATATTGTGGTGATGCCTAAGATAGGTATTGAAGCGGTATCTAATGCTGATTTGCATCAGCAGCTTGAATTTGCTTGGCAAAAATTACAACGTCAAGCTAAAAAATATCAAAAAGTAGCTGTTTCTCCTTCTTTGCATTAGAGATGAACCAATGGTACGCATACTTCATTGGTTGATTCGTTTCTATCAAATTGCGATTAGTCCAATGCTTGGACCTCGTTGTCGATATATTCCAACCTGTTCACAGTATTCTCTGGAAGCTATTCATACGCATGGCGCTATGAAAGGAACTTGGCTGGCAATTCATCGTGTCTGTCGCTGTCATCCATGGGGTGGTTCTGGTTATGATCCTGTGCCTCCTAAAGCAATTCGTTTTATTTCGTTTCAGCAAATAGATTCTCAAATGCTTCACGTTACTGTACCCTTTCGTGAACGTTTACTGAACCTAAATCACTCTAACCACTTGGGGTAATAGATATGCAACAATGGGCCAGGTTTGCAATTCTCGGGGCCATGTTTGTCACGGCATATTTGCTCATTTTGGCTTGGCAAAAAGATTATGGTCATGCAAATACAGCTGTTCAGCCACAAGCTGCTGCTGTTGTATCACATGACGTATCTGCTGATTTGCCAAACAGCCAAAGTACTGCGGCAGCATCATCTGATGTGCCTCAGGCAAATATTGCTGCTCAACAAACACCTGCAGCAACATCAACCGCTGCAAGTCAACAGCTTATTTCAATACAAACTGACCTTTATCATCTTTGGATCAATCCTAAAGGTGGTGATATTGTGCGTATTGAATTACTCAATCACGATCAGAGCAAAAATAGCGATCAACCGTTTGTGATGCTTGAAAGTGATGCCAAACGTACCTATGTCGCGCAATCTGGTTTAATTGGTCTCAATGGTCCAGATAGTAGTCGAGGTGGTCGTCCTGTATTTGATGTTGAAAAATCGGCTTATACTTTAACAGACGCCAAAGAAACCAAGGATAAAGACGGAAAGCTAGTAAAAACTTTAACCGTTCCGATGGTTTATAAAACGACTGATGGTGTTGAAATTATCAAGCGTTTTACCTTCAAACAAGGCGATTATCCAATTGTGGTGAGCTATCAGGTGGTTAACCGTAGCCCGCAAAACTGGCAAGGTCAGATGTTTGGTCAGATTAAACGCGATAATTCTGAAGATCCAGGCAAGTCAGATCAGGGTATCTTTACTTTGGGTACGTTCTTGGGCGGTGCTTGGGGCACACCTGAAGAGCATTACAACAAGCTGAAGTTTGCCAATTTCTCTGATGAAAAGCTAAATGTTGAAGCAAAAGGTGGTTGGGTGGCAATGGTTCAGCACTACTTTGTGAGTGCATGGATTCCAGGACACTTTGGAGATCAGGCCTATACGGCGAAGCTTGAATCACGTAAATCTGCCGATAACATGAATATCATTGGCTTTACCTCTCCAACCATTAACGTACCAGCGGGCAAGACCATGACCGTTGATGCTACGTTCTATTCTGGTCCAAAAATCCAGTCTGAATTAAAAGATCTGGCTGTGGGCTTGAATCAGACCGTCGATTATGGCTGGTTATGGCCAATTGCCAAGTTACTGTTCATTGGCTTGCAATTTTTCCATAACATTGTTGGAAACTGGGGCTGGTCAATTATCTTGTTGACGGTATTGGTGAAGCTGATCTTGTGGCCGCTGTCTTCAAAGAGCTATCGCTCAATGGCCAAGATGCGTGTGATTGCACCTGAAATGCAACGCATGAAAGAAGAGTTTGGCGAAGACCGTATGCGTTTTTCTCAAGAGATGATGGCGTTGTACAAGCGTGAGCAAGTCAATCCGCTATCGGGTTGCTTACCATTGCTACTTCAAATGCCGATCTTTCTGGCACTTTACTGGGTATTGATGGAAAGTGTGGAATTACGCCATGCGCCTTGGATGTTGTGGATTCAGGATTTATCTGCAATGGATCCGTGGTTCATCCTTCCGCTGTTGATGGGCGCAACCATGTTCATCCAGCAAATGCTGAACCCGCAACCAGCAGATCCAATGCAAGCGAAAGTTTTCCGCATTATGCCGATTATTTTTACGGTATTTATGCTGTTCTTCCCTGCAGGTCTGGTACTGTACTGGATTGTCAACAACACCATTACCATTACACAACAATGGTTTATTAATAAAAGTGTTGCAAAAGCTCGTGAAAATAAAGTGGAAACGACCTCATAATCGTTTGATACTTGAGAGCTGAATCAATCCGCTTAAGATGTTACGCTTAGGCGGATTTTTATTTGATCTGTATTTTTCTGTTTTTAGGTTTCTATATGCAATATCAAACCACCATTGCTGCAATTGCAACGCCTCCAGGACGTGGGGGTGTGGGGGTCATCCGGTTGTCAGGCCCAAAAGCATCTCTGATTGCTGAACATTTGACTGCAAAAACACTTCCAGCTGCACGAATGGCAGGTTTTCGCCAGTTTTATGATGCTGAAGGGCTGGTGATGGATGAGGGGCTGGTGCTGTATTTTCCAAATCCGAACTCATTTACAGGTGAAGATGTGGTTGAGTTGCAGGGACATGGCGGGCCTGTCATTCAGAATGCTTTGCTGGAGCGATTGTTCGAGCTTGGTGCTAAAGCGGCCAAGGCGGGTGAGTTTTCCATGCGTGCCTTTGAAAATGGAAAGCTGGATCTGGTACAAGCAGAAGCGATTGCTGATCTGATTGATGCGACATCACAAGCCGCTGCACGTTCGGCTGTACGTTCCTTGCAAGGTGCTTTTTCGCTCAGAATTAATCAGGTTCTGGAAAAACTGATCCATTTACGCTTGCATGTAGAAGCGGCAATTGATTTTCCTGAAGAAGAGATTGATTTTCTGGCAGATGGTAAAATTCTGGCTTTGCTGGATGACGTACGTGACTCGGTGCAACAGGTTCAGACTTCTGCACGTCAGGGACAGTTATTGCGTGAAGGCTTACAAGTGGTGATTGCTGGTAAACCCAATGCAGGTAAGTCTAGTTTACTCAATGCTCTGGCAGGCAATGAGCGCGCGATTGTGACCGATATTGCGGGAACCACGCGTGATGTTTTGCATGAAAGAATTAGCTTAAACGGTTTACCCATTACCTTGACCGATACCGCGGGTTTACGTGAAACAGGTGATATTGTCGAGAAAGAAGGCATTCGACGTGCCATCAAGGAAATTGAACAAGCGGATTTATTACTACTGGTGTATGACTTAAGTGAGGGTGCAGATCCACTGGCTTTGGCTCAGGAATATTTTGCTGAGCATCTGGAACCCCGACGCCTCATTTTGATTGGTAACAAATGTGATTTGATGACTGGTCATCCTGAGCTGGCTCAATATCAGAATTTTAGACATGTGACAGTATCTGCCAAAATGGACATGGGCGTTCAGGCTTTGATCGATGCGATTACAGCGCATGCGGGCTTTCAGCCTGAAGAAGATACCTTTATTGCACGTACACGTCATCTCGATGCAATGAAACGCACTCAGCTGCATCTGCATGAGGCACGTGAGCAACTGGTTGTTTTCCATGCGGGTGAATTGGTGGCTGAATCATTGCGACTTGCACAAAACGCTTTATCTGAAATTACGGGCGAATTTAGTGCAGATGACTTACTTGGCAAAATTTTTGGATCATTTTGTATCGGAAAATAGTGCTGAGTGATTGAGAAATATAAAAAGGCATTTGTTTGATTACAAATGCTTTTTTTATCTAAGTCACTGAATAAACTAAATGATAATAGTTCGCTATCAGGAAAATTATAATAAGCGAGTAATGCCTTCACAAAAAACTTAATTTTTCCTGTAATTGACACCTTTCACAATTCACACTATTGTTTGTAACCCAGAAGGTTGAATATTATGATTTTTGACAATTTATTCATTATGTTACGTCATAAATGTCAATTCAGTAATATTTAGATGAAAATCAGACGATAAATGAATCAAACTCGTTTTAATGAGATCTGTTTCTGATGTGGGGCATGTAAGTATTTTGCAAAACGGTTTTCATCTGACTGGGTCAACCTCAGGGGTCAATATTGAATAAATCCTGATGTTTCAATGCATAAAAACAAGTAATTAAATTAAGTGTTAAAAGGTCGGACACAATGGATGAGCTGTCTCAAACGGATGATCGCCAAGAACCCAATTATACGCGTCGCAAAAAAGTGGCCTGGATTGTTCTTATACTTCTGTTTTTAGGGATTTTACTGGGAATTTTATATTACTGGTTCGTTTATCGTTTTTATGAATCTACTGAAAATGCCTATGTTAAGTCAGATTTAACCTGGATTATGCCCAAAGTGTCAGGTGAAGTGATTGAGTTACTGGCCAAAGAAAATCAATATGTCGAAAAAGATCAACCGCTGGTAATACTCGATAATCGGGATCTACAGGCACGTGCAGATCAGGCCAAAGCCATGCTGGCACTCAAGCAAGCAGGTTTATCGGTGCAGTCGGAAAATGAGAAATCGGCACAGTCTACGATTCTGGAAGCTCAAAGCGCTCGTGATGCAGCACAAGCCGATGTCAGTCGTCTTAGTTCAGATTATCGCCGCTATCAGCAATTGCTGAAAGAGGGCGTGATTACGCGACAACGCTTTGAGGCTACTCAAGCTGAATATCTCAGTGCACAGGCACAACTTAACAAAGCACAAGCGGCAATTCAGGCAGCACAAGCCCAGTTTTCGGGTGTACAAGCAGGTCGCGCACAGCTCTATGCCGATCTTGATAACGCCAAAGCAACTGTCAAACTGTACGATGTCGATTTAGGTGCATCTGAGATTCAGGCACCTGTTGCTGGAAAAATTGGAAGCTTGGCAGTCAGATTGGGTTCCAGAGTCTCACCGCAAACGCGTCTTATGGCGATTATTCCCAAAAATAGTCTCTATGTGGAAGCCAATTTCAAAGAAACCCAGATTGAAAAAATGCGTGTTGGCCAGACGGTAAGTTTGGTGCTTGATGCGTATCCGAGTCTTACCTATCGTGGCAAAGTCGAAAGTTTTGCACCTGCATCAGGCGCAACATTCTCGATGATGCCGCCAGATAATGCGACGGGCAACTTCAACAAGGTGGTACAACGTATCCCAGTTCGTATCTCAATCCTTCCCCATCCTCAAATTGATTTGATTAAACCAGGGATGTCGGTCGAGGCAAAAGTTGATTTAAGAAGTCAATCAAGCTGACGACATACAGCATAGGAGGGATGAACTGAGATGACTATGTCTTCCGCTTCCATAGAATGGCAATTTTCTCCGCGTGTTGCCTGGCTGATCTTTATTGCCATGATTTTTGGGAATTTCATGGCAATTCTGGATATCCAGATTGTTGCCAGTTCCTTAAATGAAATTCAGGCAGGCATGAGCGCCAGTCGTTATGAAGTGACTTGGGTGCAAACGGTATATCTAATTGCAGAAATTATTGCGATTCCGATGTCGAGTGTGCTTTCCAGAATTTTGTCTACCCGAATATATTATGCACTCTGTGCCACAGGATTTACCATTAGCTCCCTGCTCTGTGCACTGGCATGGAATCTGGAAAGTTTACTGGTGTTTCGTGCTTTTCAGGGTTTTATGGGCGGAGGTATGATACCGACCTCAATGACCGCCCTATTCTTGTTGTTTCCAGAAGCCAAGCGTGCTGTTCCATTGGTATTGTTTGGCATGATTAGTACTTTGGGGCCAGCCATTGGTCCAACTGTGGGTGGCTGGCTAACGACCAGTTTTTCATGGCACTGGATGTTTCTGATCAATATTATCCCAGGCATCATTATTTCCGTCGTCATTTATGCCAGTCAGGCGATTGATCAGGCCAATTACAAACTACTTAAGGAACTGGATTGGCTAAGCCTAATTGGGATGGCAATGTTTCTGGGCGGACTGGAATACTTTCTAGATGAAGGGGGACGCTATGACTGGTTCGCCGATTTTGGTGTACGTATCGCATTTCTGGTTAGTCTGTTGGGTGCCATGATTTTCTTCTATCGCAGTTATGTTCAACCCAAACCCTTGCTTGATTTGAGTGTATTTAAAAACAAGAACTTTACTTTAAGTTGTATGATTACATTTGTGATTGGTATGGCCTTATACGGTTTGGGCTATATGATTCCAGTGTTCTTAGGTCAGGTTCGTGAGATGAACAGTAGTCAGATTGGGCATATCATGATGGTGACAGGCATTGTGATGTTTTTCTTTGCGCCTGTACTGGCCTGGCTTATTCCTAATTTTGATGCACGCAAAACGGTTTTTATTGGCATGTTAATGGCTGCCTTTGGTGTATGGCTGAATGCGCACCTAACCATTCAGAGTGATTACGATTTTATGTTTTGGCCACAAGTATATCGTGGCATTGGTTTGATGATTTGTCTGATTGTGATTTCACATTTAGCGATGAGCACCTTACCAGAACACAAAATTGCCGATGCCAGTGGTATCTATAACTTGATGCGTAACATTGGTGGTGCAGTTGGTCTGGCGCTGATTAACTCACGTATTGACTGGCTTACGGCATGGCATGCCACTGAACTGAATAGCCAGCTTACGCCTGCAAACTGGATTTTTGTCGAACGACTGGCGCAATTAAAAGCACAGTATGCAGAGCTGGGCGATCTTTCGGAACAGCTGGCCATGCAAGTGATTTACAGACAAGTGCATTATCAGGCGCTTGCTGCAAGTTTTAATGATCTATTGAAATTACTGGCAATCATCATGCTAGTGGTTGCTTTTCTTACATTTTTTATGGATAGGGGGAAAAAGGTATCCTTTTAAATACTGTAGAGCAGTGAAAGCGGACTTAATCTTAAGACATTGGATGTCTTTAAAACACGATGTTTTCAATCGACTTACTCTCTAAAAGATTGAATCCATCTGTAACAAAAAATGTTTATTCATGATGAAAACAATAGGGGTTTTAAAATGTCGTCAATTGAATTGGTACGGCCACAAGGAATACTTAAAAATAAACGTCAGGTAATACCACGTGGACGTTATGTGAGACGTGAAGATATTCCTCAACATTATCTGCAACAAATGTATGAGATTTATGCGCAATATTATGCCAATACGCGTATCTCTATTTTTTTAGAAGATTTTGAAAAAAAACACGGTGCCATCCTGATTTTACATCCTAAAAAAGATGAAATTGTTGGCTTTTCAACGGTTGCTATACACCATTTTTCAATAAATGAAAAGAACTATACCTTTGTATTTAGCGGTGATACGGTAGTTAAAAAAGAATTTTGGGGATGCCGAACCCTACAATCAACCATGTTCAAGTTATTGGTTAAACTGCGTTTGCGCTATCCATTTAATGAATTATATTGGCTTCTGATTTCCAAAGGTTATAAAACCTATTTGCTGCTTGCCAATAATTACTACGCCTATTATCCGCACCATGAAGGCCATCATTCCCATCTTAAACCCATTGTGGAACACTATTGCAAAACCCATTTTGCTGAATACTTTGATCAGCAGACTGGATTGTTAAATTTTGGTAGTGATTATCAACCACTCAAAGCTGATGTTGCACCAATTACAGAACAAATGCGGGCAGAAAACGCCAAAATTTCATTCTTTGAACAACAAAATCCGACTTGGGTGCATGGCACTGAGTTACCTTGTATTGGACGTTTGGCCTGGCAAGATTTTATACGATTTCCATTTCGTTACGTAACAAAACCTGCGAGTAAGGGCAAGCATCCTGTTAAAAATCGTCCACCTTTGGATACACCAGAAGGGGCGTCTTGATGATGAAATCATTATTGATGACACCGCTGTCGCACCGTGTGCTTAAGCTGTTTTGTCGGCAGACAGACCAGCGCTTTCAAAAGCAAAAAAATGCGCTGCAACAGGTACAACGTGAAAAGTTACAGCAGATTTTGAAAATATCTACACTTGCTCAAGCGGCAGGTGTAACCGATTACGAACAGTTTCGTCAGCAGTTTCCCGTGACGCGATATACCCATTGGCGTGACAGAATTCATGAATGTCGCGCACAGCAAAGTACATTATCCAACAGTAAACTGGTGAGATACCAACCGACCAGCGGGTCGAGTGAACAAATCAAATTTATTCCTTATACGCAGGCTTTTCTGGATGAACTCGATGCTGCTATTGCGCCGTGGTTATCCAGTATGTACCGTAAATGCAGTACACTCGGTCAGGGAACGCATTATTGGTCGGTTTCATGGTTGCCTGAAAGCCAGCGTGAAGTGTTGAAAAATGAAAATCTGAATGATGACAGTGCTTTGCTTGGAGTTGGTAAGCGCTTGCTTTCCAAATTTACCCAGACGGTACCCAGTGATGTTTCATTTGCAGCACACGCAGATGATGCCCTGTTTGCAACACTTTGTTATCTGGTTGCAGATCAGGATTTAGCAATGATATCGGTGTGGAGCCCGACCTTTGCTTTGCAATTACTTGAAAAACTTACCGAACAGTCTCATGAAATCGCATTAGTACTTGAAACAGGTCAATGGCAGACACGTGCAGCATCACTCAAAGGTGTTAAAGCACCGTATAATTCTGCCCGTGCTAGCTTGCTCAGGCAGCTCATGAAAAAAGATACGCTGGATTATCAACAGTTATGGCCAAAACTGAGTCTGGTTTCAAGCTGGGATACCGCAGGCTCGAAACAATGGGCACAACTCCTACAGTCCGAACTACCTTTTGCACAGTTTGAAGGAAAGGGACTTTGGGCCACTGAAGGCGTAGTGACAATTCCATACGATGACCTGTATCCACTGGCCTATCATAGCCATTTTTACGAGTTTGAATATCTGGCAGGCGAACACCAAGGTGACATTATTCCTTCTTGGCAACTTAAGCTCAACGATCTGGTCAGCCCTGTTCTGACCTCTGGAAATGGCTTATTGCGCTATTGTCTGGATGATTGTTTACGCGTGACTGGATTTTATGGGCAAGTGCCTTGCTTTGAATTTCAGGGACGGCGTTTTGGCGTAGATTTGGTGGGAGAAAAACTTTCTCCAGAAGTTGCGCACAAGTTATTAACTAGGCTTAATCAGCAGCATATTCAGGCAATTTCATTATTTGCAGTAGATACCCAACAACAAGCCAAGCCCTTTTATGCTGTACTGGTGGAGGGAGAGGCAACGTCGCCACTGTCTGTCGATGAGATTGATCAGGCATTGCGTGAGCATTTCCATTATGAACTGGCACGTGATCTGGGGCAGCTTGATCAGCCACAAATCTTTTATGTTGATAATGGCTGGGAAGGTTATAAACAGGTCGTGGTGCGTGAAGGTATGATTGAGGGCAATATCAAGCCTGAGCCATTAAAAAAAGTGACCTTATCGAGCCTTGAACAATTGTCTTGTGCTGAGTCTGTATAACCAAGCACTGTGGAAGCTTTCATGAAACAATTACATTGGTTTAGTCTGGTTGGCTTATTGGTAGCACCAGCGCTTTGGGGCATGACATTGGATGAGGCGGTTCAACATGCCTTGACTTATGAACCGCAGCTTAAAATTAATGATCTACAAGTTGGGCGTGCCGAGGCTGAATTACAGCAGGCGCAACACCGATACGGACTGAATGTCAGTGTTGAAGGACAGCTTGGTGTTGGACAGATTAACAATCCGCCAACTTATAGTCCTTTATTTTCAATTGATGAGCGCTTTCGAAATACCCGTAGTCTGATGCTCAAGTTTGATTATCCTTTATATACTGCAGGCCGTGAGCGTATTGGAATTGAAATGGCACACATGCAGGTGGCTGCACAGTCACAGGCATTCGCCAATCAACAGTCTGCAACTGTATTGCAAACCGTACAGGCATACACCGATGTACTTAGACAACAAGCAGTTTTAAAACTAAAAAATAAAGTGCAGGCGAATCTACAACAGTCACTTTCAGATGCACAGAAGCGTTTAAATGCAGGCGTGATCACCCGTGCCGATTTGGCTCAGATTCAGGCCCAGCTTGCTCAATCGCAGGCAGACAGTGTACGGGCAGAGTCGCAGTTAAGCATCAGTCAGACCCGTTTTTATCAGCTAACAGGTCTGACAGCACAAGTGCTGGATACACCCCAAGATTTACCCGCCATTCCTGGCAATGTCGACGATGTTATCTATGCAATAGAACAGCATCCCTCATTACAGCAGGCCCGATTTGAACAGCAAGTGGCAGAAAAGCAATATCGTTTGAGTAAACTTGAGTTGAGACCCTCAATTGGACTGACTGGGCGTGTTGGAACACAACATGAAATTAAGGATGGTGAAAGTAAGGGCTATCTGGTGGGTTTAAAGGTTGATGTGCCCATTTATGACAATGGTCTCAATAAGGCCAATCGCCAAAAAGCCAATGTTGAGTTAGAGCTTGCGACACAAAAAATCAATGCGTTACAGCAGGCATTAACACAACAGGCACAGGCGACTTACTTTCAAATTCAGGCGGTGCGTCAAAATAAGCGTGCGCTAGAACAGGCCATCAATGCAGCTTCAATCGCTCTTCAGTTTATGAAGCGTGAGCAGGAATTTGGAACCAAAACCACCACAGATGTACTCAATGCAGAACAGAGTCTACTTGATGTACAAACTCAAAAAATTAGCAACCAACAAGATGAAGTAGTTTTGACCTATCAACTGCTGGATCAAATGGGACGACTCTCGGCTCTGTTTCCAATAAATACGCATGATTCCGCGCTCAAACCTTAAGGATCCGATCAAATGAATATTGCAGAACAGTCATCAAAACAAAATCAGGATTCGATCGTAGTTCGCCATATCAATGAGTCGGATGATCAAGAGCTACGTCGTCTTGTCAGCTTTCCCATGACCACGCGTGGTTTAATGTTGAGTTTTCAGCGTGAACCAAGTTATTTTCAAGCGGGTAAAGTAATATACACACACATTCAAGGTGCAGTTATAGAAGATAAGACTCGAGGAAAATTGGTAGGTTGCTACAGCTCAGGTTTTAGACCCTGTTATGTGAATGGAAGCATTACGCCATTACGTTATACGGGAGATTTACGTCTTGATCCTCAGGTACGCGGTAAATCACTTTTAAAATATCTCATGCCGAATCTACGTGAAACACTTCAAAGTCCAAATTTTTCTCAAATAATTATCTTTGATGATAACCATGCTGCCCGACGTGCCATTCAAACTGGACGTCTTGATTTTGATTATTATGATGAAGGATTAATCGAAACTTTAACCCTGACAGGTTTTAAACATTCAGCATTTCCTTCCCATCTTCAAAACAGCGCATCGGACTTGGATCTAAAACAGGTTGATCGTTGTGTAGCAGAAGAAAAATATATTCCTCTAATGAACGATTTTGTAAAGCGAATGGCAACACGCTTTAATTTTGTGCCTGCTTATGATTTTCATGAGCTTGAGCAGCACAACGCTTATTTTCATGGTCTAGCACTCCACGACTTTCAACTTTATTTTTATCAGGATCAACTGGTGGGAATGTTTGCGCTTTGGAACCAAAGCAGTTTTAAACAAAGCAAAGTACTTGATTACAGTAAAAAGATTCAGTTCTTCAGGCCTGTGTATAATCTCTGGGCCACATTAAATGGTCGTATTCAGTTGCCTAAAAAGGGTGATTCATTTAAGTATCATATTCTGCATTCTTTATTGTGTGAACCTGAACAACTTGCATTACATGAGCGAATGCTACGAGATGCATTTCAGCTTTCAAAGCAGCGCGGTATCAATGCTATTACCTTTACCTTGTCGCACAAAGATCCAAGACAACAGCTTAATCAGTTTTATAAAGGGGATTTGCTGATCGGTATGCATGGATTTATAACCTTTGATCAAGATCCGCGTGTACAGTTTGATCCAATCCGAATTCCCTTTTTGGAAGCAGGACGGATTTAGTTTCTGATCAATTGAATAAAAACAGCGTATAGCATGACGCTGTTTTTTTATGGGTGGTTTATTTTTCAGATGTTTCACGTGGAACCTGCAGGAGTTTTTTAATAAAAAATACAACACAGCAGGTGATGAATTCTTCTACACTAGGTTTTTTTGATCAGCTTTGCGTTGTTATGCAAAATATGAAAAAGCAGCTTTTAATGGGTATTCTGGTTGGAGTGGCCAGTCTTGCACATGCCAATCTCGAACAGGTTCAACAGCAACTAAAAGCACATTATCCCAATGTCAAAATTGAGAATCTGCAAAAGACACCTATGAGCGGTATTTACAGCGGCACATTGGATAATCAGATCGTTTATTTGGGTGAAGATGCTGAACATCTATTTGTTGGTTCCATGATTCGCTTGAAAGATCAGCGTAATCTCACCAAAGATTTGGTGGTTCAGCAAAACAGCTTTCGTTGGAGTGATTTGCCTTTACAAGACGCCATTAAAACAGTCAAAGGTAATGGAAAACGACAGATTGCGGTATTTTCCGATCCACACTGCCCTTACTGCAAACAATTAGAACGTGAGTTAGACCGTCTGAATAATGTCACCATCTATACGTTTTTATATCCACTAAAATCAGAATCGTTCATTCCAGCACAGCAAATCTGGTGTTCACCTAACCGCAGTTATGCTTGGAAAAATTTAATCAATCAAAACATTCAGCCGCAGGCCAGTAGTGAATGTGCTAATCCAATCCAGCGCAATCTGGCACTTGGACAACGTTTAAAAATTCAGGGCACACCTACACTGTTTTTTAGTCAAGGTTTGAAAGTGACAGGAGTGCAAACATCTACACAGATTGAACAGATCCTGAAAGATGTACCATAAAAAATAGCACCTCAGTCAGGTGCTATTCATTTAATTTCTGGCGGCTTAACGCGTTTTATTACTGATCAGGTTGTAAATAAACAAGATGATGATGGCACCAATTACAGAAGCGATGAAGCCTGCACTGGAATTTTCGGGATAAAGTCCCAAAAAGCGTCCACCATAGGTGGCGAGTAATGAACCTGCAATACCCAGTAGTGTGGTAACGATAAAACCTGCTTTGTCATTTCCTGGATGAATCGCACGTGCAATAAGACCTGCAATAAAACCAATCACGATAGCCACAATCAATGACCACATAGATGTTCTCCTTATTCTTGATTTCTCTTGGTTTTATATCAACTTGTAGCTTTAGCATGACCTGCCTTGACGTAATGAAAAAGGCATACTCCGATACATCCTGTATTGTTTTTGTGCATAATGTAAATATATAGACACAAAAAATGGTGCATATGCACCATTTTGATCAGAGTCCAATTTCACCAATAAAGGGTAAATGGCGATATTTCTGGTTGTAGTCGAGACCATAACCGACAATAAAGCGATCTTCTACTTCAAAGCCTAAAAATTTTACCTCAAGCTCGATTTCACGGCGTGAAGGTTTACTGACTAAAGTACAGAGTTCAATTGAGTTGGGGCCACGCGTTTGCAAAATTTCTAGGACTTTGCTGAGAGTATTACCCGAATCAATAATATCCTCTACCACCAGTACATCCTTGCCACGAATTTCGCCGTCTAGATCTTTCAAGATTTTAACGTCACGGCTAGAAACAGTACCTGCACCGTAACTAGAGACTGTCATAAAATCGAGCTCATGCGGTTTCGCAATTGCGCGACATAAATCTGCCATGAAAATAAATGAACTACGTAATAGACCGATCAATACGAGGTCTTTATGGCTATTGGCATAGTGAGCATTAATCTGTTCACCGAGCTGTTTGACTTTAGCTTGAATCTCTTCAGTAGAGATCATTACGCTCATTTCTATGGTCATGTGCAAAAACCTAAAACACGAGAAAGTTTTCAAATAAAAAAGGTGTTGACCAGCAACACCTCAAAATCATAAATCGATGGCTAAAGTTTAAAACAAAAATGCGTAAGATGCATCATTTGTTATCAATAGGGTTACGTAGCGCTGCCCTAGAACGATCTGACTTAAGTAAAAAGGCACATCCTACCAGTAAAAGCGTAAGCTTCAACACACCTTGACGCTTAGTCCTTCTGATAGACTTTTTGTCCATAGACATAAGTGGCTTCGACATTACGATCATCCCCCATGGTAAATAGCGCAAATAGTGCATCTTCCAGAGATTTTGACTTGCTTTGACGTAATCGTTGCAACAGGGTTGCTTTGAGATCCAGCACGACAAAATCCGCTTCTTTACCGATATTAAAATTACCCAGTTTATCGTCCAGATCCAGCGCTTTGGCAGCACCTAGCGTGGCATGATAGAACGACTCATAGGCAGACAGCTTATCACCTTGAAGCTGTTGAACCTTGTAGGCTTCATTCACGGTTTGTAACAGACTAAACGATGTCCCTGCCCCAATGTCGGTACCCAATCCTACTTTTACCTGTTTTTCCCAAGTCTTTTTCAATGGAAATAAACCACTTCCTAAAAACAGATTGGAGGTTGGACAAAACGCGATAGCAGAATCGGTCTGGTGCATACATTGCCATTCATCTTCTTCTAGATGAACACAATGCGCAAACACTGAACGTTTGCCAGTGAGTCCGTGGTGATGATAAACATCCAGATAGCCTTTTTGCTGTGGAAACAAATCTTTAACCCACGCAATCTCATCTTTGTTTTCACTTAAATGCGTATGTACATAGACATCGGGGTATTCCTGTTTTAGTTGTCCTGCTTTTTCCAGTTGCTCTGGTGTTGAAGTGGGCGCAAATCGAGGCGTAATAGCATATAGTGCTCTGCCCTTACCATGCCACTTTTCAATGAGTGTCTTGGATTCTTCATAGGCACGTTCTGCGGTATCACACAGTCCTTCAGGTGCATGACGATCCATGAGCACCTTACCTGCAATCAAACGCATTTGAAGCGCTTCTGCTGCTTCAAACAAAGCATCTACAGATTCGGGATGAACAGTACAAAATACCAAAGCAGTGGTTGTACCATTTTTCAGTAATTCTTGCACAAAGAAATCGGCAATGCCTTTGGCATAGTGAGGGTTTTTAAACTGTAATTCGGTTGGGAAAGTATAAGTATTTAGCCAGCTGAGCAGTTGCTCACCATAAGCACCGACCATTTCTGTTTGTGGATAATGAATGTGTGTGTCGATAAAGCCAGGAATAATCAGTTGTTCAGGATAATGTTCAATGATATCGGTATCGCTTAAATGCTGATTTAACTCATCCCAATGACCAAATTGACGAATCTTGCCTTGTTCGACAATCATCAGACCATCTTCAAAATAACGAACCTGTTGTGAAATTTGATCTGCCTGAGAAACCAGTGACTGAATATCTAAAAAGCGACCACGGATCACGGTCTTCTGAATGGGAAAAGACATACTCAAACCTACAACTTGTAATTTTTTCGATTGATTGTACCGTATTTATCAAGATTTAGACCGACTATATGCCATGACAAGAGATGATTATTACAAATCTGGAATAACCAACGAATTGGATTTGAGCAAAGTATTTGTACACTCTCATCTGGCTTTGCAGTACATGGTATTCTCCAATCAGGCACTGTATCAGCGTTTAAAAGCACTCTATTCAATTCACCCAGAGGCTTATCTGGCGGCTGGCATCATTAGACAATTGGTTTGGTCTACATTACACCAACAGCAATATGATATAAGGCACATGGAAATCGATGTTGTTTTTTATGATCCAGATTTAAAACATATAAGTGAGAAAGACATTCAGGCTGCATTACATCAATTATTTCCAGATAATGTTTGGGATGTGGTGAATCAGGCCACTGTGCATCATTGGTATGTCACAGAACAAGGTAAAAAAATATCACCTTATTTGTCCTTGATTGATGCACTTGCAACTTGGCCTGAAACGGCGACTGCGATCGCAGTTCGTTTAAACCATGATGATCAGCTTGAAATTATTGCGCCCTTCGGTTTAGAGGATTTGTTTGAATTAAAACTACGCTGGAATTCGAAATTAGTATCTAAACCGTTATTTTTAGATCGTATTCGGCAGAAAAACTGGATCGAACGTTGGCCCAAACTCAAGATCATGAATACCCCAGAATAAGAGACCTTTTATCTGCAGGATAAAAGGTCTGATTGATGCCGTTTAAACTTATTCTGAAAGCTGTTTTTGATGATGACGCACTGACAACCATGCGGTGATGCCCAAAACAATCACAATAAAGCCGAGTGAGACCCAGATTGGCATATGAAATACATCCAGCATCAGCATTTTGAAACCGATAAATACCAAGATGATCCCTAGACCATACGGTAAGTAATGCATTTTGGATGCAGCACCTGCCAATAAGAAGAACATGGCACGTAAACCCAAAATTGCCATTAAGTTTGCGGTAAGGACAATAAACGGATCGGTGGTGACCGCAAAAATTGCAGGAATCGAATCTACTGCAAAGATTACATCAGAGAACTCAACCAGAATTAGCACAATAAATAACGGCGTTGCCCATAACACACCATTTTCTTTTACAAAAAAACGGTCGCCGTGAAAACTTTGAGTGATCCGCATGCGGCTACGTAACCACTTGAGTAATTTCATGTCTTCGATATTAGGGTCTTCTTCACCCTGTCCTTTCAGGAATTTAAAGCCTGTGTAGACCAAGAAGGCACCAAAAATATATAGAACCCATGAAAATTCCTGTACAAACCATGCGCCGATGAAAATAAAAATACTGCGTAGAACAATTGCACCTAATACCCCATACAGCAGGATTTTACGTTGTAAGCCTGCAGGTACTGCAAATGCCGCGAAAATCATCAGCCAGACAAACACGTTGTCAATCGCCAGCGATTTTTCCAGTAAGTAACCTGCCAGATATTCCATGGTTTTTTGGTTGGCGATTGCCAGCGTTGCTGTATGTTGCAAGTACAGCCATAAGCCTCCTGCAAACAGCATAGCGACTGTGACCCAAGCAATACTCCAAATCAGTGCCTGCCTAATGGGAACATCGTCAGATTTTTTTTGTTTAAACCCAAGAAAGTCGATAAGCAGCATCACAAAGACGATGCTAAAAAACATCAGATACAGCCAAGGATTGCCAATAGAGTCCATTTTTCTCTCCTTCTCTGGCAATCAGTCATAAAAAAACCTCGACCAGTTGCCAGATGAAATAAAACATCTGAGTCAACATGATCAAGGTCTTGCCTACACTGAAATGGTCTTCAGTGCTCAGATACCGACTTTTTTCAAAGTGTATTGACGATATCTGACACGCGTTGAGAAATTCTCTTGGCGTTTGGAGGAGGCTACTCCCCTTGTCAAACTAAATTTATTTTTGGATAAAAAGCATCCAAATGTCTGGCTAGGATGCCATAAATGATTTTAAATCGCAAGTGATATACACTGCCCTATACTATTTGATCAGGCCCCGATCTAACAATGGCTTACCCACCCATCGATAAATATTCAGTGCAATCTGCATAAAGACTTGGTGATAATGCTGCCAGAGATAAAATCCAATCAAATTGACAAACAAGGCCAGTATAAAGGCGCCCAGCATATCTAGCGGAAAGTGCACCCCCACATAAATCCTTGACCAAGCCACTGCAAAGGCAAGCCCCAGTAAAATACCACCAGCCAGTTTACGTCCTGCAAAGCAGTAAGATAAGGCAATGGTGCTAAAAATGAGCATATGGTTACTCGGAAAAGATGCAGTTGGCTGATGCTCAATCAAGGTTCTTCCCACCTCCATCACAAAGGGACGTGGATGAGGATAAATCATTGAAATTAAATAACCGAGCAACAATGAAACGGCAGTGAGAGCGACGGCTTTAAATGCACGTTCTTTGAGTTGTAAATCGCCATAGCACCACAAAAAAACCAGTAAACCCAGCAAGATATATAGCAGATCATTGGCGACAAAAATGGCCAGATGAATCATGACGGGTTTGGCATCGGTAGATGCATTCAAGGCGCTAAACAAGGCTAGATTGAGGGTTTCAATCGGCATTCCCACTCCATTGTTCAGAAAATGAAGCAAGCATGATAAAGAAATCAGTTCTGAGCGGAATTGGAAATTATGACAGTTTTGTAATATTTGAATGGAAAGTAATCACTTCGAATGCTAAAACCAAGCTGGATCATCTACCAGATGTACTCCAACTTGGTTTTGCGCTTAATTTTAAGCTTGTAATGCAGTCAGCAACTTCTGGTGTAAACCACCAAAACCACCATTTGACATAATCACGACAGCATCGCCATCAGCTGCTTCTTGTGTAATTCGGTGGATAATATCCTCCAGAGAGCGACTGACTTGTGCATGATTGGTGGCTGCGTCAATCACAGGCTGTAAATCCCAGTCGAGACCTTCTGGTTGATACCAGATCACTTCATCGGCCAAACGTGCTGAATGTGCGAGCCCCTCTTTGTGACTGCCCATACGCATGGTATTGGAACGTGGTTCGATAATTGCCCATAAACGACGTTCACCCAGACGTTTGCGAGCCCCCTCCAGTGTGGTTTCAATCGCAGTCGGATGATGTGCAAAGTCATCATAGACTTCCACACCACGTACGGTATCGAGTAGCTCCATACGACGTTTAACCCCACCAAAATTTGACAAAGCTTCACAGGCTTGTTCGATAGTGACACCTACATGCTGTGCGGCTGCAATGGTCGCCAAGGCATTCGCAACGCTATGCTGCCCTGTCATATTCCATTTGACTTCACCCTGAACTACACCGTGTTCGAGCACTTTAAAATGACTGCCATCGCTGCAAAGCTGTTCGGCACTGATTTGTGCATCGTTGGCTTTAAGACTGGTACGTACAACAGGTGTCCAGCATCCCATTGCCAGCACATCATCGATATTGGTTTCAGTCACTGGCGTAATAATGCAGCCTTCACTCGGAATGGTGCGAACCAAATGGTGAAACTGTTTTTGAATGGCGGCCAGATCATCAAAGATATCGGCGTGATCAAATTCAAGGTTATTTAAGATGGCTGTTTTAGGATGATAATGAACAAATTTGGAGCGTTTATCAAAAAATGCAGAATCGTATTCGTCTGCTTCTACACAAAAATATTTTCCGTCGCCCAACCGCGCACTTTCGCTAAAACCCAGTGGTACACCACCAATCAGAAAGCCAGGATTGAGACCAGCCTGATCCAGCACCCATGCCAGCATGGTGGTGGTGGTAGTTTTGCCATGTGTACCTGCTACACCCAATACATGTTTACCCTGCAATACATGATCGGCCAGAAATTGCGGACCAGAAATATACGGCAAGCCTTCATTGAGCATATATTCAACCGCATCAATCCCGCGTTTCATGGCATTGCCCACAATCACCAGATCTGGATGAGGCTGTAAATGGCTTCGGTCGTAGCCTTGCATCAGTTGAATGCCTGCATTTTCGAGTTGAGTCGACATCGGTGGATAGACATTCGCATCTGAACCAGTAACCTTATGCCCTAAATCACGTGCCAACAGTGCCAAAGAGCCCATAAAGGTGCCACAAATACCTAAAATATGCAGATGCATAACTTGTCTACTCCACTACCCTGCACCAGCTTTTCTATATGTATGTGCTGGTATCAGATCAAATTAAATTGATAGCAACGATAACAAGGCTCTTTTAGAAAAGATAGTGAAAACTCATGCGAGAAACTGGCTTTGCTGTTGCATTTCGGTGAATGCTTGAGATTAATTTTTTATGGATCAGATTTTTTCTATAATTCCTCTTTATACTATTCTGCATCTAACTTTTATGCTCATTATGGCTTATTCTTTTAAAGGATATTGATTTGAATCCGACATTTATTGCGCTTGGATGTTTAATTATCTCGAATTGCTTTATGACCATGGCATGGTATGGGCATCTTAAGTTTTTACATCATGCCCCTTTATGGCAAGCCATTTTGTTTGGCTGGATCATTGCATTACTTGAATACAGTTTTATGATTCCTGCCACACGTTATCTGGATCAGCAAGGCTGGAGTCTGGGGCAAATGAAGATTACGCAGGAAGTCGTGACTTTACTGGTATTTACCCCATTTATGCTGTTTATGTTTAAACAACCTTTTAAACTCGATTATTTATGGGCCATGGCGTGTTTGATGGGATGTGTTTATTTTGTATTTCGGAGCCAGTAGTAAATAAAAATCAAAAAAAAGCCCGACATCCTGTCGAGCTTTTTGTATCTTGCTGTTTAGGTATAACGCCTGTCGTACCTCATGCTCCTGATGCGAGAACTTATGATGATTGTTTTGCGTTCCAGAACGTCGTGTTCCCTGATGTATGCATCTTAGATCCAGCCTAAGATGATGCCTTGTCAAAAATTTCCTGAAACCTTGTCAGTAAATGCTGACAATGTGCTGTCAGAATTTTCCAAGAATTTTGGAGACGCCGAAAAAAGACGCTATAATGTTGCAATCATTCATGTACTTCTTGGCGTAAGCCGAGATATCCCGTCTTTTCTTTTATTTACTCTTTGGAAATGCCAATGAACGCGGTCGCAGCGAAAGATGCTCAACCCTTAGTCGGAATTATTATGGGTTCTCAATCGGATTGGGCAACTCTAGAACATACTGCCAATATGTTGAAACAACTTGGTGTACCTTTTGAAGCTGAAGTTGTTTCCGCACACCGGACACCAGACCGTTTATTTGAATACGCAGAAACTGCGCGTGACCGTGGTATTCAGGTGATCATTGCAGGTGCAGGTGGTGCCGCGCATTTACCAGGGATGTGTGCTGCCAAAACCGATTTACCCGTTTTAGGTGTTCCTGTGAAATCATCAATTTTAAATGGTGTGGATTCTTTGCTTTCAATTGTACAAATGCCTGCAGGTATTGCAGTGGGTACATTGGCGATAGGCCCTGCGGGTGCAACCAATGCTGCGATTATGGCAGCCCAGATTCTTGGCTTGACCCGTCCAGAGATTGCAAAAAATGTTGTAGATTTTCGTGCGGCCCAAACCGACAAGGTTGCTAGCAATAATATTCCAGGCCAAGCGTGAGAATAAGCAGACTTAAAGCGTCGCTTTAAGCTTTTGCCTGACGCGCAAGACTCTAGGCGATAGCCAAAGGTGCTGAGTGAAAATATGATGATGAAACAAATCAATAAGATTGGAATTTTTGGTGGCGGTCAGCTTGGACGCATGATGGCACAAGCTGCGTTGCCACTGAATATTCAATGTACTTTTTTTGAAGCAAATACAGACTGTCCTGCGGCTATTTTAGGTCAGGTATTTTCAGGCCAGAATGATGCAGAAGCGCTTCAGGCATTTATTCAAAGTGCTGAGGTTTTTAGTCTTGAATTTGAAAATACGCCATTGGCAGATGTTGATGTCCTTGCACAGCAAAAAGCGATCTTTCCGCCGCGTCAAGCTTTGGCAACTGCGCAAAATCGTTTGCTGGAAAAAGAACTTTTTCGGCATCTTGATATTCCAGTTGCGCCGTTTCAGGCAGTTGATAGCCTGGAATCCTTGAAAGAGGCTGTACACATACTCGGTCTTCCAATTGTTCTGAAAACTGCAACAGGCGGTTATGATGGAAAAGGTCAGTTTGTACTGCGTGAAGCGGAGCAAATTGATCAGGCTTGGCAAGAGCTTGGCCCTGCCAAATCGCTGATTGCAGAGAGCTTTGTGAAATTCTCAAGAGAGGTTTCGATTATTGCAGTGCGTGGTCAAGATGGCGAAGTTAAAACTTGGCCGTTGGCAGAAAATCATCATCATCATGGGATTTTATCGCATTCGATTGTACCTGCGCCGCATAGCGAAGATTTGCAACCTGTTGCACAAGATTATATTACCCGCCTGCTCAATCATTTGAATTATGTGGGTGTATTGACCTTAGAGCTTTTTGTAACAGAACAAGGCTTGTTTGCCAATGAAATGGCGCCAAGAGTACATAACTCAGGACATTGGTCAATTGAGGGTGCGGTATGTTCGCAGTTTGAAAACCATGTTCGTGCCGTGGCCGGTTTACCTTTGGGTTCTACTGAGGTTATACGCCCAACCGTCATGATTAACATTATAGGCAAGCATCCAAAATCAGAAGATGTTTTAGCGCTCAATGGTGCACATTTGCATTTGTACAATAAGACTGAGCGTGACGGTCGTAAGCTTGGTCATATCACATTGATGCCTTTGAACCGTAGTGAACTGACTTCACTATGTCGTCAGTTGGCTGACATTTTGCCAGAGCCTCTAGCATTGACTCAAGACATGAACATCTAATTTTAGAAAGGTCTATAAATCAGGCGATCAGCAAGCTGGTCGCTTTTTTATTGTCTTTTTTTCGCTAATATATCCGCCCTTCTTTTCCAAGAGTTTTTTCAGATGTGGTTTTGAATTTAAAAACTTTAGCGTATGTGTTTTGCTGTGATTGGATAGGATTTGAATTCAAAATAAATTGCAGGAGAATATTTAAATTCAAAATCGTGAATTGTTTTTAAATTTAAAAGTATGGATGCACAAATTTTGAATTTAAATGGGTGATAAATAACTTATCCACACTTGATTGCTGTTTTTAACGATCAAAAAGTTTAAATTTAAAAGTTTGATTTTAAATTTAAATGCATTTCAATTTTGAATTTAAAAAAATGGATTGTTTAAATTCAAAAAATATATTTGTGTGGGCTGTGGATAACTTTATTCACAAGAAATATGAATTTAAATTTTCAAATATGAATTCATATTTACGAATTGCTTCTTTGATTTCATAAACGTAATGATAAGGTAGAACGATATCTTGAGTTTTGAATTTAAAATTAGGTGATGATAATAATGCGACATGTTCCTTTTTTACTTGGTTCTTATTTTTTCTTCATTGTACCTGCTCACGCAGAGCTTATTCTGAATGAGAAAACATCTAATGGCACCCCAATGACTACACCTGCCATCACCAGTAATATAAGTCCACAAAATGATAATTTTCAGCGTTGTATTGCCAATTTACGTTCACAGGCAATTTCTTCTGGTGTAAATGAATCAACATACGATCGTTATACCCAAAACCTGACACCAGATTATTCAGTGATTGATAAGCTCAATTATCAACCTGAATTTTCGACACCAATCTGGGATTATCTGTCGGGTCTGGTCGATGAAGAACGGGTACAAGCAGGTCGCCAAAAGATGGCACAATATCGTGATGTACTGAACCGTGCTTCTCAAGCTTATGGCGTGCCTGTAGAAACCATTGTGGCGGTATGGGGTGTAGAAAGTAATTATGGTGATATTTCTGGAAAGTATCCGTTATTGCAGGCTTTGGGCACACTAAGCTGTGAAGGTCGTCGCCAAAGTTATTTCCGTGGGGAGTTTTTTGCCACCATGCGTATTTTGCAGCGTGGCGATTTACATGAAGATCAATTAAAAGGTTCGTGGGCGGGTGCATTTGGACATACACAATTTATGCCATCGACTTATGAGCGTTTGGCGGTAGATTTTGATGGTGATGGCCGTCGTGATTTGGTCTCAAGTGTGCCTGATGCTTTGGCCTCAACGGCAAACTTTTTAAAACAGGCTGGTTGGCAGACAGGAATGCCATGGGGCTTTGAGGTCAAAATTCCACAAGGAATGTCAGTAAGTGGTGAAAGTCGGCGTAATAAAAAACCTTTGAGCACGTGGGAGCAGAGCGGCATAACCCGTATAGATGGTTCGTCGCTGGTTCAGGGGAATTTATCAGCCACGACATCAGCAGGTTTAATGATGCCAGCAGGTGCCAATGGTCCTGCATTTTTGGTCTTTAAAAATTTCGATGCTATTTACAGCTACAATGCTGCCGAAAGCTATGGTTTGGCCATCGCACATTTATCAGATCGTTTGCGAGGAACAGGCCCATTTGTCACGGCTTGGCCAACGGATGATCCGGGTACGTCACGTGCCGAACGTCGAGAAATCCAGCAATTTTTACTCAAGCGTGGTTATGATATTGGTGCTGTTGATGGTTTGATAGGTGATAAAACTCGTCAAGCGATACGTCAAGAACAAACCCGATTGGGCCTAAATCCCACAGGTCGTGCAGGTCAACAAATTTTGCGTGCATTTCGTCAGGAACAAGCCAGACAGATGATGCAATAATAGAGAAAAGGTCTGATCCATGGGTCAGACCTTTTTCATCTGCAAGATTTCATGCTTATTCAATAGGAGGTTGATCCAGTTTGACTGCTTCCAAGATATCCATGATTACGGTGGTGACATCTTGGCTCAGTTCGCGATCATTAAAAATCTCATAAGCCGTGATGGTCACATCAGTGTCACTTGGCAATAGTTTTTGCTCTTCTTCAATTAAGTGTTCAATTGGTAGTAGGGTTTGTTTGACTTCAAGATGTAAAATATCTTCAAAATCTAGATTTTCATCTTCTAATTCAATAATTTGTTCGTTGAAATAGGGCAGTAAAATCGAATGCAGGTAGGGCTTGATTTCAATAATATCAAAAATCTCGATATCACGTGTTTGCTCAATTGTGCTGATGTGATCGTTCACTTCAATCAAAATATGATAATAACTCACTGATATCTCCTGATTTACGCTAACCTTCAATATTGTTTATACCGTAGCATGGCAAAATTTTAGATACAATCATTGCTATTTGCTCCGCGTTAGATTTTCTTGTGTGGATTAGTGTAAAACTTAGGGTGTTGGATAGAATTAGAATTCTTCTTGGCCATTTTAGAGTCTTGTCTCTGATCATGATTATTCAAAGAATTTTATATCTGTCGGTGTGGATAGCTTGGCTGTATCATCAGCAGGCTTTAATGTGCCGCGCATGGCGTCAAAGTGAAATAAACTAATATTATTGCTAAATACATTGGCTACATACAGATATTGGCCTATTGTATCGAATGAAAAAGCATGCGGTTCAGCAAAGTATCATTTATTGTTGTCTATTAATGGCGATTGGTCAAAATTCTCAACAAGAATGTATAGCGTCAATCGCTGATGAATCTGCTGTACGCTATTCAGTGTTTAGAAAGAATGCCCTGATATTAGCATGTAAAAACGCTGCAACAATTATCAATGTACATAAAAAAGCGCCCGATAAATCGGACGCTTTTTCAAAAAACGATCAATTATTTTTTGTCGTCTTTTACTTCGGTAAACTCTGCATCTACAACGCCATCGTCCGCTTTTTGTTGCTGACCCGCATCACCACCTTGGAATGCATTTGGATCAAATCCTTGTGCACCGCCAGCACCTTGTGCTTGTTCATAAGCACGTTGCGTGATTGGCATCAAGATGTTTTGTAAAGCTTCAGTTTTCGCTTTGATGTCTTCAACATCATTTTCTTTAGTGGCTGCTTCAAGCTCAGACACCGCAGTCGTGATTGCAGTTTTTTCATCTTCAGTTACTTTGTCACCAAGATCTTTGACTGCTTTATTTGAGCTAGAAACAAGCGCATCCGCTTCGTTACGTGCTTTCGCTAACTCTTCAAACTTACGATCTTCTTCAGCATTCGCTTCTGCATCTTTGATCATTGCTTCGATTTCAGCATCAGACAAACCTGAGTTTGCTTTGATCTGGATCGATTGCTCTTTACCTGTGCTCTTATCTTTAGCAGATACTTTTAAGATACCATCTGCGTTGATGTCGAACGATACTTCAATTTGCGGTACACCACGTGGCGCAGGTGGAATATCGCCTAACTGGAAGTTACCCAACAATTTGTTTTGTTGAGCCATTTTACGTTCACCTTGGTAAACCGAAATGTCTACAGCAGGCTGGTTATCAGCAGCAGTTGAGAACACTTGTGATTTCTTCGCAGGAATCGTGGTGTTTTTCTCAATGATCGGAGTTAATACGCCGCCCATTGTTTCGATACCTAAAGTTAACGGTGTGACATCTAATAAAAGTACGTCAGTTTTGTCACCCGACAAGACTGCACCTTGAATCGCAGCACCAATCGCAACTGCTTCGTCAGGGTTCACGTCTTTACGTGGCTCTTTACCAAAGAATTCCTGTACTTTTTGCTGAACCATTGGCATACGTGACTGACCACCCACCAAGATCACGTCAGAGATGTCAGAAGTCGAAAGACCTGCATCTTTAAGCGCGATACGGCAAGGTTCAATGGTACGAGCAACTAAATCAGCAACCAAACCTTCAAGTTTTGCACGAGTAACGTTGATCACCAAGTGTTTAGGACCAGTCGCATCTGCTGTGATATACGGCAAGTTAATTTCTGTTGAGCTAGATGACGAAAGCTCAATTTTTGCTTTTTCAGCTGCTTCTTTCAAACGTTGAAGTGCAAGCGGATCGTTTTTCAGATTCACGCTTTGTTCTTTTTTAAACTCTTCAACTAAATAATCAATCAATGCAGTATCAAAGTCTTCACCACCTAGGAAAGTATCACCATTGGTAGATAACACTTCGATTTGTTGGTCGCCATCAAGGTCAGCAATTTCGATGATTGATACGTCAAATGTACCACCGCCCAAGTCATAAACAGCTACTTTGCGGTCGCCTTCTTTCTTGTCCATACCAAATGCAAGTGCCGCAGCAGTTGGTTCGTTAATGATACGTTTAACATCAAGACCAGCAATACGACCAGCATCTTTAGTTGCTTGACGCTGCGCATCGTTAAAGTATGCAGGTACAGTAATCACGGCTTCTGTAACAGTTTCACCTAAGTAGTCTTCTGCTGTTTTCTTCATCTTTTTCAAGATTTCAGCAGAAACCTGTTGTGGCGCTAGTTTTTTGTCGTTGACTTCAACCCACGCATCACCATTATCTGCTTTGATGATTTTGTATGGCACCAAACCGATATCTTTTTGAACAGCCTGATCTTCATAACGACGGCCAATCAAACGCTTAATTGCGAATAATGTATTTTTAGGGTTGGTTACTGCCTGACGTTTTGCAGACTGACCTACCAAAATTTCGCTGTCTTTGTAGGCAACGATTGATGGTGTAGTACGTGTGCCTTCTGCATTTTCGATGACTTTAACTTTATCGCCTTCAAGTACTGCAACACATGAGTTGGTTGTACCTAAGTCAATACCGATAATTTTTGCCATTAGTTGTATTCCTCAAAATTTTTTTGCAATGTTTTTGCTTGTTATTCGATATGAGAGTGAATTGATTTTTTTCAAGTATTTTTCAAAAAAAAATTCAAAAAACTCTCAGATTTATTCATTTATTGACCGACTGTAACCATTGCTGGGCGGAGCAAACGACCAGAAAGCGTATAACCTTTCTGTAAAACGTTTCCGATCTCACCTGATTTGGCATTTGGATCAATACCTACTGCTTGATGCAACTCAGCATTAAAGCCGTTGGTCGTATCTACAGACACGACATCAAATTTTTCGAGTGTGGTCGTGAGTGATTTCAATGTCAGCTCAACACCTTCAAGCAATGGTGTTTTTTCTTTACCTGCGGCCTGAATGGCACGCTCAAGATTATCGACTGAGTCAAGTAAGCTTTTAGCAAACTTTTCCAGTGCAAATTTTTTGGCAGTATCTGCTTCGCGTTCTGCGCGTTCTTTTACTTTTTCAGCTTCATAGACAGCATTTGCTGTACGTGCTTTTTCAAGCTTCAAACTTTCTTCGAGTTTGCCGATCTGAGCTTTTAAATCTTCAACGCTAATCTCAGCACCCTGTTCGACACCTTCAGTTTGAGTTTGCTCATGGTCCTGCGTGGTTTGCTCTGAAGATAAGTCTTGAGACTGTTCGTTTTGCTCATTAGCCATTGATGATCTCCGTTTAAAAGGGTTTTTAAACATGTACAGTCCTTTTTTGGCGTCAGTGTTTGTAACTGCAAAAATCCTGAACTGCCACGAATTTTGTTCATTTGTGAATACCCTTAACAGTGTGGGCATTCCCAAAAAATTCAAGTCATGCTGAGTATTAAAAGTCTTAAATTGATGGATTTAAATCATTTCCCAAATGTTCAATGAGAAAAGCAATCAGTAGTTGGGTCATTTGTGGTAAGTGCTCACGTGAGGCATATACCAGCGAAAGGGGTAAATCAACGGCTGAAAAATCGGGCAGTATTCGAATCAGACGACCTGCTGCTAAATCGTCTTTAACCATTAAGGTGGGTAGCATGGCAATACCTTGAGCATGTAAGCACATATCATAAAGTGCATTGACGTCATTACTTTTAAAGCTACTATTAATTGGATAATTCTGCGGTTGTTGCTCGTTATCAGTCATGGTCCAGTACTGGCTATGACTTTGATGGGTAATACACTGGTGTTGCATCAGTTGACTTGGATGAGACAGCGTAGGGTATTGTGCAAGATAATCTGGATGTGCGCAGAATGTGGATGCAATATCAAAAATTGGACGGGCAATCAGTCCGTCAGCAACTTTTTGAGTGATGCGCAGTGCAAGATCAATGTTGCCATCAATCAGATCTAATGCATTTTCTGTCAGTGATAGATCAAATTGAATTTCTGGATATTCAGTTTTAAACGCACGCAGGCATCGATTTAAACCGAGTTGATATAAAAACAAGCCACAGGTCAGTCGAATGACACCACTTTGCTGCTCATGTGCTGCCAGATCGTGAAGTAGATTGTGTTGTTGTAAAATATTCTCGCAATAGTGCAAGGCTTTTTCACCATAAGGCGTTAAGGAAATTTTTCTGGTATTACGCTGAAACAGGCGCACTGAGTAAACGTGTTCAAGATGGTCCAGATAGCGTGAAACCATGGCTTTTGAATAATTTAATTGATCGGCTGCTTTGGTCAGACTACCTTGCTGGGCAATCGTCACAAAAACCTGAATGGCTTTTAATGTATCCATTATTGTGATCTGAAATTGTTGCAATATATGCAAAAGTTTATCTTGAATTAAGTGATTTATTTAACAAAAAATGCAAATTAAAGTGTCATTCATGTATAGGAGAAAATGATGAACCACTTAAAAAAATCCTTGGCATTGATTACTCTTGCTGGCACCTTTCTCACCCAGAATCTTTGGGCACAACCTTTAAAAGTAACAAGCTTCTTGGCACAGCCAGATCACTTTGGGGTCACCTCAACTTTAATTGAAGGTGAGAAAGACGTGCTATTGGTAAATGCGCAATTTTCCAAATCAGAAGCGTTAAGATTGGCAGCAAATATTTTAGACAGCGGTAAAACCCTAAACACAATTTTTGTGAGTTATGGTGATCCAGATTATTATTTTGGTCTGGATGTTTTTAAGCACTACTTTCCAGATGCCAAAATTATTGCAACGCCAGAAACGGTAAAGCACATTCAGGATACACAAGCACTTAAAGTAAAATATTGGTCACCTATGATGGGGGCGAATGCGCCAAGTCAGATCATTATCCCTCAAGCGTATACTGCCAAAACTCTAAACTTTGAAAATGAAAAAATTGAAATTAAAGGCAAAGATGAACTGACGTATTTATGGATTCCCAGTGCTAAAGCTGTTGTTGGTGGAATTCCTGTATCATCAGGCATTCATTTATGGATGGCAGATACACCAACCACTAAAGATCGTAACGAAGTTATTCAAACTTTGGAAAATATCAAATCCTTAAATCCAAAAGTTGTGGTGCCAGCGCATATGAAGTCAGGTGCAGCCGAAGGATTGGATGCAGTTAATTTCTCGATTGACTATTTAAAGCAATATGAAAAAACAGTTAAAGTCACAAATGACTCAGCAACGCTCATTCAAAAGATGCAAACTCAATATCCTAATTTAGCCGAAACAAGCAGCCTAGAATTGGGTGCGAAAGTGGTTAAAGGCGAGATGAAATGGCCTTAATACTGTAAAAAGTGATCTATGTCAGTCTAAAGGTAATACTGGCAGGCAAATTTGCGGCATTATCTTGATTTCTCAGTTTTGTATACTTTTTATAAATGAAGCTTCAATCTTCAAAGTCAGATTTGAAGCAACTCGACCATAAAAACTCACATAAGATTAAAATATTAGGCTCAATGAGAACATTTCTCTTTTATTTTAAGCTATCGCAGGCAAATTAATAAAAAATTTCAGAATATGTACCGCTTGACTTAAAAACTCCAACGAATTGTGCGAGCGAAACAAAAAAAAATTGTGAATGATAGGCAGCGCAAAGTTGGACTTTGTGATTTTTTTATTTGTCATAATGAAAGGAAAGACCCAATGAAAAAGTTAGCTCTAATGTCTGTTGTTTGTGCTGGTTTCGCATTCACTGCTGTTGGATGTGCTTCTGAAGCTGGACTCAATGCTTCTGGTTCTGCACATACCACATCTGCACCTGAGTCCCAAACGGGTGTAGGTGTACAAGGCGGTGTAGCAGCTGAAGCAGGTGCTTCAACTCAAACTCAACCTGTACAGGCAGCTCCTGAAGCACCACAGACAAGCCCTGATACTGCAACTGTTCAATAAGCAATAGTGACGCCTGCATCTTGAATAGTGCAGCCAAGGTAAAGTATCAAGGATGCCACCTTCACTTTACGGATTGACTCGAGCTGCTACTCAAGCAATCGCCTATTCAAGATGACATGAGCCTAAGAAATCTCTTACAGTCTGTGTCGAGAATGACCCTAGCTCTAGCTTAAATGATCAGAGTATGATGATTGCATACAGAACAGGATGTACTGGAATGGTTTGATTGACTTTTAAACGACATGATGTTGTTTTGCAAACCAGAGGATAAACCCCTAAATCACCTTATGATTTAGGGGTTTATTTTATTGGAAACACTTGGATCATCCAATGTCACAAATTATTCGCAAAATAATATGATAATGGTATATGGCAAAATGCGACTTCCAATCCATGTTTTTTAGTCAATGACTTTTAGGGATGATCCGATTAGCGTAAATAAACACAATAATGTGACATCTTGATTGCGTACTTTAGACAACAATAGATTCAAGAACAGATAAATTGTATCGAGAAATCAAATGACAACGACGATGAAAGGAGAGAAGAATTGACTGCATTTGTTCAAACCATTCAGGAAGTTTTAGAAAAAGGTCATGGGCCTGCTGCACGTGCTTTGGATAAGCTTCCTTCCTTCGTACAAGAGTCTATTGCGAAAGTTTTAGGTTATCCCTATCAGTACCCGCAGTTAGATAGCTTTATCAAATGCTTGATGGCAGTTCAAATCAAGCAAGGTCAAACTGGGTTTATCGGCTCAGATGTCGAAAAATCACGTTTAGCCTTTGAAACTCAGATGGAGTCCATTCTTCGCAAGCCCACAGCCATCACGTTTGTCGAAGATATCCGCTTACCATTACAAAGCGGAACTATCTTTGCACGTCATTATCATCCTGCTCCAAACAAAAAATTACCTATGATTGTGTTCTATCATGGTGGAGGATTTGTGGTGGGCAATGTTGATACACATGATGAAGCTTGTCGACTCATTGCAAAATACGCCAATGCTCAAGTATTAAGTATCGATTATCCATTGGCACCAGAAGTTTCACCGCAACGACTAATTCAGTCTTGTGAAGATGCCTTAGCTTGGGTTTATCAAAACAAACGTCATTTTAAAATACTAAAAAATCAGATTGCCGTGGCAGGTGATAGTGCGGGTGGAAATATCAGCACCGTTGTGGCTCAGCGTGCGATTGGAAAAGTTTACGCACCAGATGCACAATTCCTGATTTATCCAGTAGTTGATTTTAAAAGCCGTCATCCCTCATTTTATGCATATAAAGATGGATTGGTGCTGACTGGAAATGACGTCGACTATGTGACTGATTACTATGCAACAAAGCATGCTGTACATTTAGATGATCCAATTATTTCGCCTACCTATGGTAATTTCAAAAAACTGGCGCCTGCATATATTGTGACGGCTGGACATGATGTATTACATGATGAAGGCGAAATCTATAGCCATAAGCTACGTCAAGCAGGGGTTAAAATTCATTTTGAAGAGTACCTTGATCAAACCCATGGATTTATCAATTTGACGCCAGTTTCACATAAGGCGAGAGCAAATCTGATTCAGATGAGTAAATCATTCCGTAAATTTTGGAATAAATACGCCTGATATTAAGATCAGTTGAAATTTGATACTATTTGAAGAAATAGTATCAAATACACAATTAAAACAAGAGAGTAGACAGTTTATGCTATGTTAAGTCACTTATGATAAAAGAAGTTAACAGGATAACGAATGCTTAAACGAGTCGCGATAGTTCTGGGTGGATTATTGATTAGTGCACATGCTTTAGCAAATACCATGGTTGAGATGAAAACCAATCTGGGAAATATAGAAATTGAGCTTTACAACAATAAAGCACCGATCTCAGCGAAAAACTTTGAAAGCTATGTCAAAAATAATTTCTACAATGGCACTATTTTTCATCGCGTCATTCCAAATTTCATGATTCAAGGAGGTGGTTTTGAAACCAATATGAAAGAGAAGGCGACTGCTGCACCTATCAAAAATGAGGCGTCAAATGGCTTGGCAAATACTCGCGGCACATTGGCAATGGCAAGAACCAGTAATCCCGATTCAGCAACCAGCCAGTTTTTTATCAATGTTGCAGATAACAACTTCTTAAATGCTTCACGTACAGATGCAGGTTATGCAGTATTTGGCAAGGTAATTAAAGGCATGGATGTCGTCGATAAAATTGCGAATGTACCTACAAGTACCTATGGTATGCATCAAAATGTACCTAAACAACCTGTGAAAATTATAAGTGTACAAATTAAGAGCATTAATACAGCAAAATAACCAAGAAATAAAAATGACATATTTTTCTTTTATAATTAGAACCTTGTGATCATTTTTACCTTAAAAAGCACCATGTTGGTGCGCAAAAATAGAACACTCGTTAAAACAACGGGTTAAAAAGACTTGCGTGCCAAAAAAAATGTCCTATAATGAGCTCATCCCGACGCGATACACGAAAACATCTTAGCTCACAGGGTTAAGGTTGGAGAAAGTGTTTTGCGTTGAATTTGTCTCTGACGAAGAGCAAATCGATCATTAAGAGAATAGAAGAACAACTTGTGTGGATTTTTACTGGTTGATTGATTGATATATTATCATTGATTGATTGGTTTAAATTACTCGAAGTTTATTTGAGCGAAATTTAAGTCAGAAAATTGATGAGCCAGAATTGGTGTCTTGTTCTTTAAGAAAGGCACAAAATGATTTTAACTGAAGAGTTTGATCATGGCTCAGATTGAACGCTGGCGGCAGGCTTAACACATGCAAGTCGAGCGGGGGAAAGTACTTCGGTACTAACCTTAGCGGCGGACGGGTGAGTAATACTTAGGAATCTGCCTATTAGTGGGGGACAACATCTCGAAAGGGATGCTAATACCGCATACGTCCTACGGGAGAAAGCAGGGGATCTTTATGACCTTGCGCTAATAGATGAGCCTAAGTCGGATTAGCTAGTTGGTGGGGTAAAGGCCTACCAAGGCGACGATCTGTAGCGGGTCTGAGAGGATGATCCGCCACACTGGGACTGAGACACGGCCCAGACTCCTACGGGAGGCAGCAGTGGGGAATATTGGACAATGGGGGGAACCCTGATCCAGCCATGCCGCGTGTGTGAAGAAGGCCTTATGGTTGTAAAGCACTTTAAGCGAGGAGGAGGCTTACCTGGTTAATACCCAGGATAAGTGGACGTTACTCGCAGAATAAGCACCGGCTAACTCTGTGCCAGCAGCCGCGGTAATACAGAGGGTGCAAGCGTTAATCGGATTTACTGGGCGTAAAGCGCGCGTAGGCGGCCAATTAAGTCAAATGTGAAATCCCCGAGCTTAACTTGGGAATTGCATTCGATACTGTTTGGCTAGAGTGTGGGAGAGGATGGTAGAATTCCAGGTGTAGCGGTGAAATGCGTAGAGATCTGGAGGAATACCGATGGCGAAGGCAGCCATCTGGCCTAACACTGACGCTGAGGTGCGAAAGCATGGGGAGCAAACAGGATTAGATACCCTGGTAGTCCATGCCGTAAACGATGTCTACTAGCCGTTGGGGCCTTTGAGGCTTTAGTGGCGCAGCTAACGCGATAAGTAGACCGCCTGGGGAGTACGGTCGCAAGACTAAAACTCAAATGAATTGACGGGGGCCCGCACAAGCGGTGGAGCATGTGGTTTAATTCGATGCAACGCGAAGAACCTTACCTGGCCTTGACATAGTAGAAACTTTCCAGAGATGGATTGGTGCCTTCGGGAATCTACATACAGGTGCTGCATGGCTGTCGTCAGCTCGTGTCGTGAGATGTTGGGTTAAGTCCCGCAACGAGCGCAACCCTTTTCCTTACTTGCCAGCATTTCGGATGGGAACTTTAAGGATACTGCCAGTGACAAACTGGAGGAAGGCGGGGACGACGTCAAGTCATCATGGCCCTTACGGCCAGGGCTACACACGTGCTACAATGGTCGGTACAAAGGGTTGCTACCTAGCGATAGGATGCTAATCTCAAAAAGCCGATCGTAGTCCGGATTGGAGTCTGCAACTCGACTCCATGAAGTCGGAATCGCTAGTAATCGCGGATCAGAATGCCGCGGTGAATACGTTCCCGGGCCTTGTACACACCGCCCGTCACACCATGGGAGTTTGTTGCACCAGAAGTAGCTAGCCTAACTGCAAAGAGGGCGGTTACCACGGTGTGGCCGATGACTGGGGTGAAGTCGTAACAAGGTAGCCGTAGGGGAACCTGCGGCTGGATCACCTCCTTAACGAAAGATTGATTGATTGGTAAGAATCCACAACAAGTTGTTCTTCTAAGATGTATCTGAGGGTCTGTAGCTCAGTTGGTTAGAGCACACGCTTGATAAGCGTGGGGTCACAAGTTCAAGTCTTGTCAGACCCACCAAGTCTACGACTGAAAGATACATAAATGATATAAGCTGGGGACTTAGCTTAGTTGGTAGAGCGCCTGCTTTGCACGCAGGAGGTCAGGAGTTCGACTCTCCTAGTCTCCACCACGTACTTTAAAGAGTACGGCTAAGGTGTAGATTATAGAACTTAGTAAAAAGAAGATCATGAGATCTTGTTTTATTAAGTTCTGTGATTTATCACAGTTTAGTGTGATCTGACGAAGACACATTAATTCATTAACAGATTGGAAAATATTGAGTCTGAAATAAATTGTTCACTCAAACACAAACAAAGCAATTTGAATGTGAATGAGAACTAGCAAATTAACTGAATCAAGCGTTTTGGTATATGAATTTAGATTGAAGCTGTACGGTGATTCAATTCACAGTACTTCAAACTGTAATGTTGATAATGCTACTTGTAGGCATTAGCGACTGTTTGGGGTTGTATAGTCAAGTAATTAAGTGCATGTGGTGGATGCCTTGGCAGTCAGAGGCGATGAAAGACGTGATAGCCTGCGAAAAGCTCCGGGGAGGCGGCAAATATCCTTTGATCCGGAGATGTCTGAATGGGGAAACCCACTTATCATAAGATAGGTATTGCATGATGAATACATAGTCATGCAAGGCGAACGAGGGGAAGTGAAACATCTCAGTACCCTTAGGAAAAGAAATCAATTGAGATTCCCTTAGTAGCGGCGAGCGAAAGGGGAACAGCCCATTAAGTTGTGTGTGTTCTAGTGGAACGCTCTGGGAAGTGCGAACGTAGAGGGTGATATTCCCGTACACGAAAGGGCACACACAATGATGACGAGTAGGGCGAGGCACGTGAAACCTTGTCTGAATATGGGGGGACCATCCTCCAAGGCTAAATACTCCTGACTGACCGATAGTGAACCAGTACCGTGAGGGAAAGGCGAAAAGAACCCCTGTGAGGGGAGTGAAATAGATCCTGAAACCGCATGCATACAAGCAGTGGGAGCCGACTTGTTCGGTGACTGCGTACCTTTTGTATAATGGGTCAGCGACTTATATTCAGTAGCAAGGTTAACCGCATAGGGGAGCCGTAGGGAAACCGAGTCTTAATAGGGCGTATAGTTGCTGGGTATAGACCCGAAACCAGGCGATCTATCCATGAGCAGGTTGAAGGTTGGGTAACACTAACTGGAGGACCGAACCCACTGTCGTTGAAAAGCCAGGGGATGACTTGTGGATAGGGGTGAAAGGCTAATCAAGCCTGGTGATAGCTGGTTCTCCCCGAAAGCTATTTAGGTAGCGCCTCGGACGAATACCATAGGGGGTAGAGCACTGTTTCGGCTAGGGGGTCATCCCGACTTACCAAACCGATGCAAACTCCGAATACCTATGAGTACTATCCGGGAGACAGACTGCGGGTGCTAACGTCCGTAGTCAAGAGGAAAACAATCCAGACCGCCAGCTAAGGCCCCAAAATCATAGTTAAGTGGGAAACGATGTGGGAAGGCATAGACAGCTAGGAGGTTGGCTTAGAAGCAGCCACCCTTTAAAGAAAGCGTAATAGCTCACTAGTCGAGTCGGCCTGCGCGGAAGATGTAACGGGGCTAAAACTATGTGCCGAAGCTGCGGATGTAACTTTAAGTTACGTGGTAGGGGAGCGTTCTGTAAGCCGATGAAGGTGGATTGAGAAGTCTGCTGGAGGTATCAGAAGTGCGAATGCTGACGTGAGTAACGACAAAACGGGTGAAAAACCCGTTCGCCGAAAGACCAAGGGTTCCAGTCCAACGTTAATCGGGGCTGGGTGAGTCGACCCCTAAGGCGAGGCCGAAAGGCGTAGTCGATGGGAAATTGGTTAATATTCCAATACTTCTGTGTAATGCGATGAGAGGACGGAGAAGGTTAGGTCAGCCTGGCGTTGGTTGTCCAGGTGGAAGACAGTAGGCATGCATCTTAGGCAAATCCGGGGTGCTCTATGCTGAGAGTCGATAGCAAGCTAGTTTACTAGCGAAGTGGCTGATACCATACTTCCAAGAAAAGTCTCTAAGCTACAGTTACACAGGAATCGTACCCGAAACCGACACAGGTGGTCAGGTCGAGTAGACCAAGGCGCTTGAGAGAACTCTGCTGAAGGAACTAGGCAAAATGGTACCGTAACTTCGGGAGAAGGTACGCTGTTGATGGTGATGGGACTTGCTCCCTGAGCGATTGACAGCCGCAGAAACCAGGCCGCTGCAACTGTTTATTAAAAACATAGCACTCTGCAAACACGAAAGTGGACGTATAGGGTGTGATGCCTGCCCGGTGCTGGAAGGTTAATTGATGGGGTTAGCGTAAGCGAAGCTCTTGATCGAAGCCCCAGTAAACGGCGGCCGTAACTATAACGGTCCTAAGGTAGCGAAATTCCTTGTCGGGTAAGTTCCGACCTGCACGAATGGCATAATGATGGCGGCGCTGTCTCCAGCAGAGGCTCAGTGAAATCGAATTCGCCGTGAAGATGCGGTGTACCCGCGGCTAGACGGAAAGACCCCGTGAACCTTTACTGCAGCTTGACATTGAACTTTGACCTTACTTGTGTAGGATAGGTGGGAGGCTATGAAGATGGGACGCCAGTTCCATTGGAGCCATCCTTGAAATACCACCCTGGTAATGTTGAGGTTCTAACTCTGCCCCGTAATCCGGGGCGAGGACCATGTCTGGTGGGTAGTTTGACTGGGGCGGTCTCCTCCTAAAGAGTAACGGAGGAGTACGAAGGTGCGCTCAGCGTGGTCGGAAATCACGCGTAGAGTATAAAGGCAAAAGCGCGCTTAACTGCGAGACCCACAAGTCGAGCAGGTACGAAAGTAGGTCTTAGTGATCCGGTGGTTCTGTATGGAAGGGCCATCGCTCAACGGATAAAAGGTACTCTGGGGATAACAGGCTGATACCGCCCAAGAGTTCATATCGACGGCGGTGTTTGGCACCTCGATGTC
>NZ_KB849631.1 GCF_000368685.1 Acinetobacter baylyi DSM 14961 = CIP 107474
AGACACCAATTCTGGCTCATCAATTTTCTGACTTAAATTTCGCTCAAATAAACTTCGAGTAATTTAAACCAATCAATCAATGATAATATATCAATCAATCAACCAGTAAAAATCCACACAAGTTGTTCTTCTATTCTCTTAATGATCTTCTCGACGATTCGTCATCATCAAGCTAGGTCGGCTATGTTACTCTAAATCTCTTCAAAGTCAACAGGTAATTTCGATATTTTTAAAACTTATCAACCAATCCAAGAATCTAACCAATCTAGCCAAATCCTTGTTTCTCAACAAGTTTTTATCTGCATCACCGCCGATGGATGTGCATTCTACAGCATTTTTAAGCCTAAGCAAGCATTCTTGATATAAGTTTTTTCTGAGTGATTATGTTTTAAACTAAAATTAATTTATATCCATGTTTTTTATATAAAAATTATTTTTATTATTTAATCTTTTAAATAAGCAATAATCATTTTAGACAATTCATACTTAAGTTGTTGCTCTTCGATTAAGAAATCATTGTTACTCACATAACGCATCATGCTGAATAAAGTGCTGTTTATAATCACAAAGGATTTGTGCTTGAGTGTTTCAAAGTCCCACTCACGATGAAAGCGATTAAATACATATAATCCCACTTCAAAAAAGTGCTGTTCCAAAACTTGAGCTGCTTTTGAATGATTGTAATCATGCCAATGTTTAAGTACCTCTATGAAGAAACCTTGGTCCGCTTTCATCATATCAAAACCAAACTGGATACTACGCGGAATAATTTCTTCAAGGCTCAATTGTTCTTGTGTGGTGACTAATTGCTTGAGCATTTGTCCCAAGTGTTCACTTTTTCGAAGCAGAAGCTCCTGTACAATTTGTTCTTTATTTTCAAAATATTGATAAATTGAACCCACACTAATGCCTGAACGTTCTGCAATTTTAGGAGTCGTAAGCTGGATTAAACCATTCTCTGCAATACAAAGTTGTGTTGCCTGTAATATGGTATCAACCAGATAAATTGCGCGTTGCTGTTGTGGTTTTTTTCTCATGAGATTCGCTCTTCAGTATGCGAATTGAATACGAATAATTATTCATATTAGAGTCTGATTAAAGAACAAACAGGCTTTATATGCAATGCAAAATTCCACTCCTAGTAGACTGGCGTCTTTTAGTTGTATGTCGCAACAGAATTGGTTCAGTCGCGCTTTATCTCATCTCTGCAAACGCCCTGCTCAACCCAATTTTGAAGAATATAACCTTCTTAAGGAAGCTCTACAATCAAGTGATGATGAAATGGATCAAGTCATTATCTGGATGATGAAAAATCCGCGTCTACATCGGCAGTATTTTGAAACGGCTTTATTCAAAGGCATCGAGCATCTTGCAGAACCCATTCCTGAACTTGAAAAGTTTTTTAGTCTTGTTACCCAGATTCCCGCTTGGCTAGAACAAGACAAGATTGAACAAGCACTGGGCTTTACCTATAAGCTTGGTATTAATAATGGCTTTATTCTTCGTGATTTATCACTCATGGCGGGTTATTTATTTCCTGGATTTAATCAGCCTCTAATGTTGACTGGCGCTTTAAAAAAACAAGCAGGCACCAGACTGGCAGAGACCACTAAATGGTGGATTGATATAACCGAGCCCAATGGCTTGCAGCGTTTTAATGCAGGCTTTACCTCAACCATTTATGTTAGATTTATTCATGCGCTGGTACGTCATCAACTCAAGAAGTCTGAAAAATGGGATGCTCAAACATGGGGCATACCCATCAATCAGTTTGATCTGGCCATGACCAATGTCGCCTTTAGCGGTGTAGTGTTGTTGGGTATTCGAGCTCTGGCTGTTTTTCCAAATCAGCAAGAAATTGAATCTTTTTTGCACTTTTGGAAATATATTGGTTGGCTCATGGGTATCGACGAAAAGTGGCTAGTCACACAGGAAAGTGATGGCTGGCGTTTACTTTACTGGATGCAATTTGCTCATCCTCAATCGGATGATTCCAGTTTTGCCCTCGGACAAAGTTTGTCTCAAGAACCATTTGAACGGCGTTATCGATATTTACGTCCTTTACAGCAGAAAATTGCCTATCAGCAACATTTGCAAGTGACACAATTTTTTATTGGGCGCAAGCGAATGCAAAAACTCGGGCTACCCCATCGTTCAGCAGCATGGTTTGCTTATTATCTGATGCTCCGTAATTTGGCTTTATACAGTACTGCAAAGTTTATCCCAAAGCTGGAAACTGCATTATGCAAAAAAGGCCGTAATATTCAGAAGATAGGTTTGGCTTTATATCAACATGAATCCAAGCAACTGGCCAGTATGCATCAATAAGATCAGAGGGAGTTTGACTCCCTCCAAATCTGTTAGATATTAATGTGCAGCGGAATCAGTGTGCTGATGTTGTTCCATATCCATGTTCATCTGCATATGATCTTGTGAATTAGACTCAGACCCTACATTTTGCGTCGTAGAAGGCGCCATAGCAGGTGCTGTTTTAAATGCATGTTGCTGCGTATGTTGTTGTTGATTACCTGGCATATAATCAGGTTCATTGTTGATTGCCAAATAAAAAATAGCCATAAACAGAAAACTTAGAATAAAAGCAATGATTAGAAGCTTCCATCCCCAGATCGATTTCTCAGGTGATAATTTTTCTCTCATATTTTTCTCCTGATAGAAGACGTAATTTGACAAATCACTGTCTTCTACCTTTAAGGTGTATTGATCACGTTTAAAATCATTTAAAATTTCATGCTGACACGGGCCCAATAGTTACGCCCGACATTGTTGAATTGTTCGTTGGCAGCATAACCAAATAAGGCTGCACCAGATTTATTCAAATGTTCGCTATAAGTTTTATCAAGTAGGTTATCAATCCCTGTTGAGAAACCGAGTACCTCACTATATTGATAGGCTGCATTAATGGCAAAAGTAGAAAAACCTTTACTCTTGCTCATATCATATCCCACTATATTACCTTCGTTCAGGCTGATACGATTTTGCTCGGCAACAGCACGCCACAATAAGCCTAAACTATATTTTTCTTGTACATAACGTAGATTTAAACGTCCCTCCAGCGGTGCAATTTGTGGCAACGGTTTGTGGTCCGTTGTGTTTTCTCCCCATGCATACATTGCTGAAAGATCTGCCTGAAAGTGCTCATTAAATTTATAACCAACGCCAGCTTCAGCACCTGCAATGGTGGCATCAATATTGCGTGCTGGCAAAATGGTGACACTGCCATTTGGATTCGACTGATACGGAACCAAAATAAAATCGTTAATCAATCCAGCGTAGGCCGATACCCACGATGTTAAGGCACCCTGCTCAAACTCAAAGCCTAAATCTAGCTGTGTGGTCTTTTCGGTATTGAGATAATTGAGTAAATTGTTTGATACACGAGAAATTTCCCAATAATCTGGGCTACGCTCAACATAACCAATCCCTGCATAGGTGTTTAAACCGTGAGGGTGATGACTCTCTATACGAATAAAACCACTTGGGTTGGTATCAGTTCGCTGCTGATCATTTTCAGCACTGTCAACTTTGACATGATCAAAACGACCTCCCGCAACCAGTTTATGATTGGGGTTTAAGCGATATGTCCATTCACTAAATGCGCCATAACTCTCAAAACGCAAGTCGCCGTCTAAAGGTGGAATTGGATTTGCATCGCGCATGTACATATTGCCCGCATGTTTATTGCGCTGTGAATCCACACCAGAAATTACATTCAACCTGTCCCATTCTGTTGTAATGGCTGCACGAGCATTTAAAGTTCGACGTGTGACTTCCATCGCCATTGGCATCATAGGTGGCGTGCGCATTTTATAATTATCCATGATGTGATCGTTGTAGCTATAGTCCACTTGAGCTTCAACTTTTTTGATGACATCCGTTAGATTTTTTTGTTCTGCGTGTAATCCTAAACTTTCTCGCTGAAATTGTGTTCCGTCCATTGTACGTCCAGCATAAGCCGCTTCACCATTTCCTTTTCCGCCTTTCAATTCAATCCATGAATCTTGCGTCGGTTTCCAGCCCAAAGCCAGATCAGCATTCCAACGTTCCCAACTGGAATGAACGCTATCACCATTGCCATCCTGATAATCATTCGATACAGAACGATTAGCATTGATGCGCGCATATTTAGTCTCGTCACCCATGGCTGCTTCAACATTATGATCTAAACGCCCGTAGGAGCCGATCAACACACTGGCCTGACCACGGTAAGGTTTATCAGTAGTCAGATTCTCAGGTTCTCGATCAAAAATTACGGTTGCCGCTGAACCCGTATTTGCATATCGAACTGTTTGCGGCCCTTTGATCACGGTAATTCGATCATAACTTTCTGGATTAATATAGGAAGTCGGTGCATCCATACGCGCGGGACAAGCTCCCAGATTTTCTGTGCCATCTGTCAGAATTTTAATGCGTGAACCAAACATGCCACGGAAAGTGACATCGCCATTGGTTGCACCATTCTTTATGGCATTAAAACCCATAATACTTTGTAAATAGTCGGCACCGTCAGTCGCGGGTACTGGCTGAATGGGCTGTTTAGGATCAGCTTCAACAATCAAACCGTTTGCAGTTTTAGTATCCTGAGCTGTAACCACAATTGGTGCCATTTTTTTAGTTTGAATATCATCTTGCGCATTGGCAAAAGTAGAAGCTGTCGCGATCAAGATCGCAGCCGTCATCGGCTGTAATAAAAATTGAGGTCGAGTCATGTCTGTATCTCAAAAACATAAATACGCGCTATGCCTGATACGTCTCATGCATATCAGACCAGCAGAACATAAAGGCACTTAAGCCCCGAAACGAAGCGTCACTTATGTAAATACAGGCGGTGCCCGACCTTGGGGCAACAAAAACAGACGCTGAAGCGCGTAATAAACGTGTCGAAATGCCTGCTGGAAAGCCAGCAAACGCACTTGAATTCGAACCAGTATTTCTTGTACATCCAGTTCGGGCGGTAAAATTAAATGCCCATACACCGTACAATATTGACACTGGTGATTGAGATCATGATGATCATGAGAGGACGCCGATTTGGCCTTTTCGAGCATGTTTGGCATATGTTGCATATGCGAATCTGCATGCGACATGGCCTTATGATGCTGAAGCGCCGACAAGTCAAAGGTTTGGGCAATAGTTTCACAGACCGGAGCAATTTGATATTGCTTCGGTAACAGCGGTTGTAGAAAAACCGCAATCTGTAACAACACTGCGGTAAATCCCAGCAGCAGCCCAATTTTAAACAAGTGCGATGTTCTCAGAAGTTTCAGCGTTATAGTATAACAAAGCCCAATCAAAATTGGGCTGTTCATGCGATAGGTTAATCGAAACTAACGTTTTACCGCTACTTTTTCACGTTGGCGTACTACTTTTTCAACTTTTTCGCGGGCTCTTTGGCGCTTTAATGGCGATAAATAATCGACAAATAATTTGCCATTTAAGTGATCCATTTCATGTTGAATACATACAGCCAGGAGACCGTCAGCTTCAATCTCAAATGCTTCATCATTCAGATTAATTGCCTCAATCTTGACACGTGACGTACGGTTAACTTTGTCGTATATTTGAGGAACCGATAAGCAGCCCTCTTCATAAGGCTGTGTTTCTTCGGTGAGTGGGGTAATTTTGGGGTTAATAAAGACCATAGGCTGATCTTTCTCTTCAGACAAGTCCATGACAATGAGCTGAATATGACGATCAACCTGAGTTGCAGCCAGACCAATGCCTGGTGCTTCATACATGGTTTCAAGCATGTCTGCTGCAAGTTGACGAATTTCATCTGTCACTTTTTCAACAGGTTTTGCGATGGTACGTAGGCGAGCATCAGGAAAACTTAAAATTGGTAACAAGGCCATAGTGTCTCCTCATTTGTGCCATTGATCAGATAACCCAATGAAGGCAACTCAGTATAAAAAAATGTGTGTATTGTCGTTATTATAACGCAACTACAGACATAATTTTCAGGAATTATGATAATGAAAAAGGTTTTGAACGGCTTACGCTCATTTTATCAATTGGGGTTAAAACAACATGGTCTTGCGCTAGCAATCTGTACTGGGATTGGAGTTACCTGCTTAGGGAGCACCACGGTCGAGGCAGCTACACGCAATATCAATCCACCGGCATTAAAAGCGGGTGCTCCAAATGTCTACATTGTTAAAAAAGGAGATACGCTTTGGGATATTTCGGGTAAATTTTTAAAAAAACCATGGCGCTGGCCTGAAATCTGGGCCAGTAATAAACATGTAAAAAATCCACACTGGATTTATCCAGGTGATCGTTTATTACTGTGTACCCTAGATGGACGTCCATTGGTTGGGCGAGATCAAGGCGACGGATGCGAAGGAATTATCCGACGTTATACAGGCAGAACCACGCTTCAGCCACAAGTTAGAATTGAACAGCTCAACAATATCATTCCTGTTATTCCTCTAGATCATATCCAGCAGTGGTTAGAACGGGCAACCATTGTATCTGCAGAGAATATTAAAGCAGCACCATACATTTTAGGTACGACAGATCAGCGTGTTTTAGCCGCTAAAGGTCAGCAGGTGTATGTTCGTGGTCAAGGTTTACAAAATGCTCAACGCTATGCCGTCTATCGTGAGGGTGAACCTTACACCACTCTGGATGAGCATGGTAAAAAACGTATTATTGGTATTGAGTTATTACAGGTTGCCTCTGGTATTGCAACACAGTCAGAAAATGACATTACCACCATGGAGCTCACTCAGAGTTTTAATTCCGAAGTCCGTCGTGGTGATTTAGTCCTTCCTGAAGAGCAAGCGATGTTACCAACTCTGTTTTATCCCACTGAGGCTCATCAGGTCATGGAGGGGGGTAAAATTATTCGGGTGATGGGTTCAATTTCTACCGCTGGAAAGCACAGTGTCGTCACTTTAAATCGCGGCACAACACAAGGCACTCAAGTGGGTCAGGTATTTGATATCTATCAACAAGGTGAAGTCGTTAAAGACCCTAAGACACAAGAAAATATTAAACTTCCAAACCAGAATATTGGGAGCTTAATGATTTTTAAAACTTTTGATGAATTAAGTTATGCTTATATTCTTGAAAGCAGCCTACCAGTCAAGGTAGGGGCAGAAATAAAACCACCTCGTGAAGAGGATTAACACTTTTTTATATTTTTATGATTACAATACTTTCATCACATCACTACCACACCATCAAGGTGTGGTATGTATTACAGCATTCACTTTCAGGCTTCAAAAAACTCATTCATTATTTTGGTGATTGTGAAACAGCACTACAACCCCAGCGTTTAAGTGACTGGCAAAAGCTCGGATTACATGCCAATCATCTAAAGCGCCTAGAGGAAGTCCATACATTACAAGGACAGCAGCAATTCGAAAAGATGCTTGCTCAGCTTCAAACCCATACCGATTTTATTGTGACACCCGATGATCCCGCTTATCCATCGCAGTTAATTCCCTATCAGGATCGCCCTCCCATTCTATTTGGTCAAGGCTCAATACAAAGCCTGATCCAACCACAAATTGCAGTCGTGGGTAGTCGTAAACCCAGCCCTCATGGTCGACAGGTAGCATATGACTTTTCTTATTTTTTAAGTGAAAAAGGTTTTTATATTACCAGCGGTTTAGCCCATGGAATTGATGAAGCTGCACATCAGGGGAGTCTGGTACACCACCGCGCAATAGCTGTGGTCGGAACAGGGTTAGATCTATGCTATCCATCAGGCAATAAAGCCTTGAAACAGCACATACGAGATCAGGGTGGTGCGATCGTTAGTGAATTCTTGCCAGGAACACCACCTTTACAAGCCCATTTTCCGCGACGCAACCGTATCGTGAGTGGCTTAAGTCTAGGTGTTCTGGTGGTTGAAGCGACATTGAAAAGTGGCTCATTAATTACCGCCAATAAAGCGGCAGAACAAGGTAAAGTTGTTTTTGCGATTCCAGGCCATATTTATAGTGAGTTTCATCAAGGCTGCCATCAACTGATTCGCGAAGGTGCGATTTTAGTCGATCACCCCGAACAGATCATTGAAGACCTGGCACTTCCGACCCATTGGCATAGTCAGTCTACTGCATCGGGAGAAGCCAATGCCGATGATTCAGGCAAAACCGATGATGCTGATTTACCTGATGACTTGCTTCCCCTCTATCAGCTTCTAGACTGGCAAGGTCAAGATCTGGATCAGTTGGCACAACACTATCAGGGTTCAACAGCCGAACTAACAGCTCAATTGATGGAACTTGAACTACTGGGTGTGTGTATTCAACAATCAGGTCGCTATCTGCGTTGTAGAAGCCCCTATTAAGGTTCACAATGAGTTTATTTTTAAGTTTGGAGTTTGATTATGCTGACTACCTCAGTCGCTGAAGCCGCACATTGTTTAAAGCAGGGACAGGTTTTGGCATATCCGACAGAGGCTGTTTGGGGATTAGGATGCGATCCATTTAATGAACTGGCATTTCGCCAGATTTTAGCGCTGAAACAACGTCCTATCGAAAAAGGCGTTATTTTACTTGCTGGTGATGTGGGACAGATTGAATATCTTCTAGCTGATCTGGATGAAACAATTCGTGCTCAGGTCATTGAAAGCTGGACGACGCGTTCTGTAGATGAACGAGCTATTACCTGGCTATTGCCTGTAAGTTCAGATCAGGTTCCAACATGGATTACAGGCCAACATCATCAGGTTGCGGTGCGGGTCACTAATCATCCTTTATGTGTTGCGCTTTGCCATGCGTTTAATGGATTCATCGTTTCGACCAGTGCCAATCCAGCTGGATTAGAGCCTGCACGCTCTTTACAAGAGGCCAGTGCTTATTTTGGTCAAGGCTTAAATTATCTAAATGGTGATCTAGGCTTAAGTCAGCAACCGAGTCGTATTATCGATGCAACAACAGGCAGAGTCATACGTGATTGATATCAGTCATCAATTAAATGCAAATAATTATCGTTAATTTATATTAATTATCCACTGCAGACTTAAGATTTGGCCCAAAGTCAGAATAAAAAAAAGCTCAGTCATATGAGAATGACTGAGCATAAAAAGGGATGTGAATCAATCACATCCAGAGGGTTTGTGAATCTGGCTGAGCATACACATAATCAAATGATCTACTGTATTTTTCAGTGCGCGTATTATGCGAGAATCTTTTCATTTATACAAATATATTATTTATCTAACAAAAAAAGAGAAATAATCATGTCAATCGATCAAGGTCTAATTAAGATTTAATTTATATTTATCTTTTTATTAAATTTTTAAATAAAACTAAACTTTGCTATTTTTTCAACCGAACCCATCACTGATAGTGTAGATGGATAAGTTCCACGATATTTTAGAATGATTTATATATTGATTCATTTTTTAGTTTAAACGGAAGTACAGAGGACGATTTTATTTCTATGAAAAAGGCTACTCGACGTAGCCTTATGCCTTTCTTAAAATATTATCTTTATGGAATAAAAGATTTTCCTAACGAAGCAGGCAAATTCATTTGTAATAACTTGCGGTCTCTTGAAATGAAGACCAATACGATAATCGTTGCGACGTATGGTAAAGCAGCCAGAAACTCAACAGGAATATCTATTCCAAGGGCCTGTGCCTGAAATTGTAGAATGGTGACACCACCAAATAAGTAAGCTCCAATCATGAGCCGTGCAGGTTTCCATGCCGCAAATACCACCAGTGCAATTGCAATCCAGCCACGCCCAGCCACCATATTTTCGACCCATAATGGGGTGTAGACCGTCGAAAGAAAAGCACCTCCTACGCCTGCCATTGCCCCACCAAACAGTACGGCGCCATAACGAATCAAAAGTACGGGATATCCCATCGCATGTGCAGATTCTGGAGACTCTCCGACTGCTTTAAGCAATAAACCTAATTTGGTTTTGGCCAGAATCCACCAAATCAACAAAAAGGTAATAATGGAGAGATAAACCACATAGTTTTGATGAAATAGTATCGGCCCAATGACAGGAATATCCTGTAGTCCCAACAAGTTCATGGCTGACAATCCAGCCAGACTGGTACTTACATAATGCTGCCCTACAAATGCTGATAATCCGACACCAAAAATCGTAAGTGCCAAACCACATGCAGCCTGATTGGCTGCCAGTGACAATGCTAAAACAGCAAAAATCAGTGCAGATAACATACCTGCAACTGCGCCTGCCAAGAGCCCTGCTGCTGGGCCCAAACCTGTTGTAGCACAGAATGCAAAACCGGCAATTGCACCAATTAACATCATACCTTCCACACCCAGATTAATCACACCCGTGCGTTCGACAACCAGCTCGCCCATGCCTGCAAAAATCAGCGGTGTGGCTGCTGCCAGAGTACCTGCCAATAAGGGAACTAAATCAATCATGCCGTTGTACTCCTATACTGCATTTGGGTCTTGAACTTGAGCGATACTCTTTTTTTTGTTTACTTGACGCCCAAAGCGATATCGATTTTCTATAAAGGCATCGGATGCCAACAAAAAGAACAGCAGCATTCCCTGAAATAGTCCTGTAATTGCAGCAGGTAACTGTAAGGTCATTTGTGCTGCCTCTCCTCCAAGATATAACAGTGCCATCAGAAATCCTGCCAGCGCAATTCCAATCGGATTTAAACGCCCCAGATAGGCCACAATAATTGCAGCGTAACCATAACCAGGAGAAATATTCGGATTAAGCTGCCCAACGGGCCCTGCAATTTCACAAATACCCGCCAGCCCGGCCATAAATCCTGAAATCATTAAACTAAACCAGACTGCTTGCTTGGCAGAAAAACCTGCATATCTCGCTGCAAGCGGGGCCTGACCACCCACCTCCAGACGGTAAGCCAAGAAGCTCTTTTTGTTAAATAACCAAAAAGCCAAAATAATGAATAAAGTAATAAAGATAGAGAGATTGACGCGAGTGCCTTCAAAAACAATTGGAAGCAAGGTTGCATCATCGAACATCACAGATTGAGGGAAATTCATACCTGCTGGATCTTTCCACGGACCATTAATTAAATACAGCAGTACAAAGGTGGCAACATAATTGAGCATCAGGGTAGTGAGTGTTTCCTGTGCATTAAAATGGGTTTTTAATAATGCAGGAATCGCGCCCCACAGTGCACCGCCTATAGCACCTGCAATGAGCATGGAAGGCAAAATCCAAACCGATGAGGTTCCTTGAAAAGCAATGGCCAGTCCACCTCCACAGATTGCCCCCATAATCAGTTGGCCTTCTGCACCAATATTAAAAATACGTGCTTTGAATCCAATCGCCAATCCCTGAGCAATCAAAATAAGTGGACTGGCTTTAATGATCAATTCACTCCATCCATACCAGCTTGAAAGTGGCTGAATAAAGAACACATAAAATGCTTCAAGTGGATTTTTATCTAGCGCCAGAAATACCAAACCACCGACCACTAGCATCGCCAGCAAAGCAATGACGGGAGATAGCCATTTCATGAGTATAGAAGGATGATCACGCGGCTCTAGCAAATGCATGGCAATACTCCCCATGTCTGGTGATGCGGGTGGTTTTGTTTAAATCGAAACACGGATCACATCCTCCTGTGGCTGGCTGTCGCGCTGTAAACCCGACATCAACAGCCCAATCTGTTCTGCATTGGTCTCATTGACTGGTTGAGGTGGGCTTAATTGGCCTGCAGCGAGCACTGCAATACGGTCACTAATCTCAAATAATTCCTCCAACTCCTCAGAAATCACCACAATCGCGACGCCTTGTCTGGAAAGGTCGATGAGGGTTTGACGAATGAATGCTGAAGCTCCCACATCGACGCCCCATGTTGGCTGTGCAACCACCATGACTTTGGGCTGCTGCATAATTTCACGCCCGACAATAAATTTCTGCAAGTTACCGCCCGACAGCGAACGTGCTGCAGCATCACTTCCAGAGGCCTTTACACCAAATTTGGAAATACAGGCCTGAGCAAATGCACTGGCCTTCGCATAATTGACCAGCCCCCAGCGAGTCATCCCCATTCTAAAAGCAGTCAATAAGGTATTTTCAGTCAAGCTCATGGCTGGTACTGCACCACGTCCGAGTCGTTCCTCAGGGACAAAGCCAAAGCCCAATTTACGACGTTGACCCGCATGTAAATGCCCGATAGCTTGTCCATCTAACCAAAAGCTTTCTTTTAGACTGGTTGTTTCACCTGAAAGTGCTGTTAGTAGTTCGGCTTGTCCATTACCAGAGATTCCAGCAATACCCAGAATCTCTCCAGTATTCACACTCAGGTTGATCTCTTTAAGAGAAGTTCCGAACATATCTTGGGCTGGAATGCTGAGCTGTTTAACCTGAAAAATAGGCTGTTGCACCCCCTCATAAGCATGCTGCTGGTAAGCAGGTAAATCTCGTCCAATCATCATTTTGGCAAGACTGGCCGTGGTTTCCTGTTTTGGAATTGCTGTTCCAGTCACCTGCCCGCCGCGTAAAATCGTAGCGGTGTCGCATAAACTCTGAATCTCATTTAGTTTATGACTGATGTATAAAATTGAAACGCCTTCACTGGCCAAACGCCGCAAGGTTTGAAATAACACCTGTACTGCCTGCGGAGTCAATACCGATGTAGGTTCATCCAGAATTAATAACGAAGGGTTTTGCAGTAGACAACGCACAATTTCGACACGTTGACGCTCCCCAACAGACAAACTATGTACCATTCGCTGTGGATCAATAGGCAACCCGTATTTTTCAGAAACTTCCACAACCCGCTGCGCAAGATGTGCTAAATCAAATTTTTCTTCTAATCCAAGAGCAATGTTTTCAACCACAGTGAGTGTTTCAAATAGGGAAAAATGCTGATAGACCATGCCAATACCTAATCGGCGTGCGGCGGCTGGGCTATCGACCGTTACCGAACGTCCGTTCCAGACAATCTCTCCCTCATCTGCTTTGACTGCGCCATAGATGATTTTCATTAAGGTACTTTTGCCAGCACCGTTTTCTCCCAATACCGCATGAATCTCACCTGCTGCAACCTTTAACGAGATGTGATCGTTGGCAACCAGCCCCCCATAGCGCTTAGTGATATTGACCAACTCTAAGCGATATGGTGCATATTCAGTATTTGTCGTCATCATCTCTCCCTCTTTTTAATAGGAAACTCGATAAAATAGATACGCTATTGCCAGAAACCTTGATGTGCGACAGCCGCTTCTTCACTCAGACAAGGCCCTATGACTTCAATACCGCGCTGACCACTTGCAAACACAGTACGACATGGCAATGAGAGCGTTGGATTTTCAGGATGATCGCCAGTAATACTTAGAAGTTTTTTTTCACTCATGCCGTACACCACACGCCCAATACCCGTCCAGTAAATTGCACCTGCACACATCGCACAAGGTTCTGCATTGGTATACAGCGTGCATGTTCTGAGCTCTTTCAGGCTTTTTAAACGTGCCGCCTGACCTGCTGCAACAGTTTCGGCATGACGAGTGGGGTCACCTGTAGGAGGAAGTGAGTTATTACCTGCCTCTGTAACAATATTGCCATCTGCATCCACCACAATTGCTGCAAAAGGATGCAGTCCTTGCGCTTTGGTCTGTTCGGCAAGCGCAAATGTTTTACGCAAAAAATAAAGATCCTGTTCACTAGGATGCATATCGACAGACATGAAATACCTCTTTTTTGCTTGGCAGCTTGATCGTTGATGACCATCCCAGACACGAAGCAAAATGGTTGTTTACTTCATGCCTTCAACAGAATGGACTTACATCTGATATTTGAATCCGTGGTCTGAATGACAAATTTAGAAGTTGTAGCTCAAAGCTAAACGGTTTTGTAAAAAGGCATTGGCATCCCCTTCACGTTTCTGTGCTCCAACAAATTCGGCAAGACTTAAACCTTTTAGAGCACCCTGGAAATTGTAGAATCCATAAAACATGACTTCATACATGTCGCGGTCGGTATTGAAGCGGCGATCAATATCGGTATAGGTCAAACGCGCACCTGCAAAAAGATTTTTGCCCAATGGCGAAGTCAGCTCAGTCGAATAGAAGTTTCCTGGCCCCAAATCCTGTGTACTGGTAAAGAAAGGCTGCGCAAAATACGGATCTGAAGAGGTGTTATGCGCATAAGGGGTTGGTAAACTTCCCTTCAGCCAGGTACTGTTATCTTTATAAAATACATGATCGTAAGCCAGTCGCCATGTCAGTTTGTCAGTCGGTTTGAATTTGACTTGTGCACCCAAAGAAGTGCTATCAATATTACCTAAATAAGCATCACCTGTATCCTGACCATAAATGGCCTGTACGCTCACCTCAGGCTTCCACTTTGCCTGTGTAAAACCAAGATTGGCCTCACCATAATAAAGATTGAGCAAATCCTGATATTGTTCAGCCCAGAATTGACCTTTCACATATTTATCATCTAGTGTGATTTTTTTACCCACACCTAAACTGATCAGACCGTCAAAATTTTGTTTGTATCCAGAAAATGGATCGTCATTGAGACGGTTACTTTTACTGAAGTCATCGTCACCATAACTTTTATATTTATTTACTTTGGTGGCACGTACAAAGTTGTCGCTGTCACCATATTTGATATCAACACCCTGATATAACCATGGCTGTACGCGATAATATGAATAATCCCCCGTAAATGGCAGATTCAGTTTCTGATTCCCCACGGTGATCGAAAATTTATCCTGCGTCCAGTTTAAGTAGGCTTCACCTATACCAAAAGTATGTTGCGAAAGCTCAGAAACATTATGTGCGCCTTCCGCTAGACGTCGCTGACCTTCAATTCCCAATGCGCCCTGAAAACCGTTATAACGCGCTGTTTTGTAAGTCGCATAACCACCAACTGTCGTGGTATCCTGACTTAAATCAGAAAAATAAGCATTATTCAAAGAAAATGAATTAAGGCGGATACTGCCCTCGACTGTTCCACAACTGAACATATCTGCAAACTCACCAACACTTGGCGACTGACAGACTTCATTTTTAGATAAAGGTATCGCCGCAAATATTGAAGAACATAAACTTCCCATACCACATAACAAAAGTGCTTTTTTAAGGTGAATATTGCTCATCTCAGAACGTCCCCATGATTAAAATGATCATTAACAAACATGCCAAGAGAATGCAATTTACTCACCAAGAGCACTTATATTAATAATTTATAATGATTGTTATATGGACTTAGATATACTGATAAAAAGATTCTATGATCATTTTTTAGCAAATTAAAATGTTATAAAACAAAAAAATAGAATAAAAATAAAAGCCCGTCTGATCCCAATTATCGTATCGGAAGCAGACGAGTGTGAATAAGGCAGATCATCTATTGATTCAAACTTACATAGCCATCATTACGAAGTACAGAAATAACCAGATCACGAAACCAGCGATGTTCCTGTGAACGATGTAAACGTTCGTGCCAAAGCAGAAAATAAGAGATTTTAGGAAACTTGATGGGCGCATCCACCACCTTGAGTGGCAATAACGCACTATAATGACGAGAAAATGACCGCGGCGCAGAAAAAATCGCGTCAAATTGTAGCAACATGTAAGGAATCATGCCGAAATAAGGCACATAAGCCACTATATTACGTTTTATTCGTTCTTTGGCCAAATATAAGTCGATCACTCCACGCTGTCCCACAATATAAGGCGTGGGCACAATATGATCCGCCTGAAGGTAATCTTCTAGCGTTAATGGACGTGCTGCGAGCGGATGCGACTTTCGCATCAGACAAACCACTTCGTCTTCAAATAGTGGTGCCAGTCTGAGATACTCTGGTGGTTGGGGCCAGTTTCCAATCACTGCGTCGTATGTCCCACTTTCAAGCGCATGGGTATAATCTACATCGTGTGCCATCGAATGCATAATCACGGTGCAATGCGGTGCTTCTTGACGAACACGGCGTAATACTTCACCCAATGCAATCGCATTGAGATAATCTGGTGCGGCAATATTAAAGACTTGACGTGACTCAGCAGGATTAAAATGAACCTGCTGAGTGGCAATTAGTTCGATTTGTGCCAAGGCCTGACGAACAGGTTCTAGCAGGGACTCACCGCGTTCTGTAGGCGTCATTCCATTACGGCTACGCACCAATAACTGATCCCCTGTGATATCGCGTAGCTTTTTTAAGGCAGTACTGATCGCAGGTTGTGACTGGTTAAGACGTTTTGCCGCATTTGAAACACTTTTTTCGGTTAGTAATACATACAGTACTTGAAGAAGATGTGCATCGAGTGCTTCCCATTTATTGGCTGGATTAATCACCTGAAGATCCTGATCATTATGATTGCAAAGTTAGCTCATTCAAATTTTATACCATATGGACAAATTTTAAATGTGCGATACGGTTTTCACCAGTTTAAGTCGCTGCTTTCGCTTGAATGAATCCAGCGACTGGTACATGTTTGCATATCATCCTAACAGATTTAATGGACTGCCAGTAAACCAGGCATAGGTATAAAATAAGGTAAATGCCGTATGCGATTGATCCATCGGCGAATGTGTAAGTCATTATCCAGCTTAACCCCCGCATCGGAGGCCAACGCAACTTGTGGAAAAATCAATAGGTCTGCAAGTGTCGGCTGTTCTGTGTTGAGCAGCCATTTTTGTCCAAGTACGGTTTGTAAACACAAATGATCGTTGAGTTGATTTAGTTTTGACTCCGCCTCTTGTATCAAGAATGCTTCATTATCTAGAAAATATCCAAAATCCAGCGCTGCTTTACGCAATACCCCCAAATTATTTTTGAGAGATTGATTGAATTGATTCCAATGTTTCAAATCATTGAGATAAATATTGGGATACCACTGCTGTTGTAATTGCGCAGAGATAGCCAAAAATGAGAAAAATTGATCAACCGACTCATGCTCAAGCCCACGATCAGACAATAAAGGCGGTAGTATATTTAGATCAAGTGCATCCAATGGTTCATAATATGATTGATAAGGAACCTGTAGCGCTTCCAAAATTAAACGAACCGAATAACACTCAGTCGATAAAGGATCATCTGCAAGCTTAAAGTGAACTGATACTATATTTGAGTTCATACCACGTGTTCCTTTTCAGGAGAAAAAACCCCATAACTCCATTGTTTTTCGAGTAACCATTTACGATATGCTGTTGCCAGTGCATCCGCTTTAGTCGGAATTTCAATACGTTGATGCAAAGGTAACTTCAAGGGTAAGTGATTTTCCAGAATGGGTTTATCCTGAGTAAAAATTTTCTGCTGGAACAGCACCATATCCGTCATACTACTGATCTGGTCATCCAGAATCATCAGTAAATGCGCACGAATCTGGGTCTCATTGATCGGCTGAATAAACAGACAAATCACATCTGCGGGAATAATGCCTTCTGCCTGTGTATTGACCTTATACAAAATCGCATTCAGCGGTGTTGCCACCCGATAAATATATTCGGTTTCTTGCGGTTGTGATGAACTCGGTGCGGCTAGAGGCTGCGTAAAAAAACACTCCGTTGCCCAGATTTCATCAATCGCCTTACGATACTCAACCTGATAAGGTTTCACCATGGTTTCAGGCTCAGCCCCCAAAATGCCTGTATGAATATAAGGGAAATGTGCCATATCCAGAAAATTTTCAATGGCACGTAAAGGTGAGGTTCTGACCCCATAGGCACCACAAGGGACTAAACGCGCCTGAGGAATTGCATATTCCTCCAGTTGAAATAAAGGCTTTTTCGGTTCGCCCACACATATCCAGACAAATCCATAGGCAATCTGAGCATGAATATTGAATGGTAGATCAGATTTGATCCAATCGACTTTAACTGAATTTTCGGTATATCTAAGACGGATCGCATGTCGATCTACGACTGTTTCTAGATGCAGCGTCTCCAGTAATGTTTGCGCTGATGCCACCACCATCCACTCACCCATCAAACAAGTTGAAAACGCGTACTTTTGCTCAGACATAACTTATCTCTTGTTTGTTCTCGATCTGATCACGAATCTTTTGTAGGCGATGAAATGCGTCTGCTAAGGAATGTGAGGAATGCTTCATCATATGCAGCATGGCCTGATCCTGCTGTATAGGTGTTAACCAAAGCATTGCATCAAGATCAGCTTGGGTAAGCTGCCATTGCCAAGGCGCAATTTGTGTTCCCCACGCAGATAACACCTGTTGTATGTCTGTCAAATCACCCTGTAAATGCACAGAGCCAGCATAGTGGTGATATGAACTAGACTGTGGCATATCAAGAGATTGATTTTCATGTGAATGACCACCAAACCAAATCATGCCATCATGTTCAGCCACCGCATAGGTCGTGCTACATAGCGTGCTGGGTACCCGTTGCGTAGGTTGGGCGGGAATACGCTGACACTGTCCATGGTCGGCAGAAAACTGCCAACCATGATAGGCACAGATCAAAGATTCTCCATGTACCTCACCCAGACTCAAACGAACACTACGATGCGGACAGCGATTTTCCCAGATTTGTACACGGCCCTGTTCAGAACGCCAGATCACCACTTCGATATCCTGCACGAAGGCCTGAATCACCTCTTTTGGTTCAAGCAGAACCGAAGGTAAAATGGGAATCCACTGCTGTATCATGGCAATTCACTCCAAATCATATGCTCGCTTCATTTACTTCGGTAAAGCACCTTGTACGCCTTGTACATAGAAGTTCATTTTGTCGAGTTGTGCTTCGGTATATACCGCCCCTGCCTTCACAAACTGCTGACCAGCTTGATTATAAAGTGGTCCTGCAAATGGATTGAGCTTGCCCGATTTCATCGCATCACGACGCTCAAGTACCAATTTCTTGGCATCTGCAGATACAGCAGAACCAATATTTTCAACATTTACCGCACCCTCTTTAACGCCGTAATAGATCGGTGCATTCGTCCATTTCTTGGCTGCGACATCACGGATCACTTTGTCATAGATGGTATCCCAGTGCAGTACTGCGGCTGCCAACTGCGCATTACCACCAAATTTACTCATATCGGAATTCCAGCCAAATGCATAAACGCCTTTTTGTTTGGCTGCCTGCACTACAGCAGGTGAATCGGTATTTTGCATTAACACATCACAGCCCTGAGAGATCAAAGCCAGTGCAGCATCACGCTCCTTACCTGGGTCAAACCAAGAACTGACCCAAACGACCTGGGTGGTAATTTTAGGATTAACACTGCGTGCGCCTAGTGTAAATGCATTGATGTTACGTACCACCTCAGGAATTGGATAAGAGCCAACTACCCCAATTTTGCCTGTTTTACTTTGTTTACCTGCCAATACACCCAGTAAATATGCCCCTTGATAGGTGCGAATATTATAATTCCCCATATTTTTTGAAGATTTATAGCCCGTCGCATGCATAAATACCGTATTTGGATAAGTCTTTGCGACTTTTTCCATGGCATTCATATAACCAAAAGACGTACCAAAAATTACCTGATTGCCTTGTTGTGCCAAATTGCGAAATACGCGTTCCGCATCGCCAGTTTCAGGTACATTGGCGACAAAAGAGGTTTTAACCAGACCTTTAAGATCTTTTTCAGTTCGAATTCGTGCTTGATCATGCGCATAAGTCCAACCATGATCACCAGGTGGTCCAATATAGACAAAAGCGGCCTTTAAAGGCTCGGCTGCTACGGCATAACTGGTAATCCCAACACTTGCTACAGACAACGCCGTCGCAGCTAAAAGCCCATGTGTCGCCGTACTCATGGCCTGATGTTTAATCTTAGAAAAAAGCTTTGCTAAGAAGCTTTTTTCAGCTTGTAGATCGTTGATCTTGTAATGGTTATTTTTTGAAGCAAACATAGAACCTACCCAAATTCGTTATGATTGAAATATGCGGCTGGACACGACTGATATATGCCACTCCTCACGTCTATAGTTCAAAATGCAACCTTCAAGCCAAATAAAATTCGGATAAAACAATCTATACTTTTCAAATAATGGTTATCTAAAAATCAGAATATAAACTCACACTATACGTTTAAGCTTTTTATTTTTATAAGTAGCGGTTTAATTAATACTTATATATTTCATTGCCTTATGTTTTTATTAAGTAACACAGCCAAGTTCAATTGATGATGAGTTAGAAACTTTACGGCGATTAGAATATGACCTTATGCACCATAACAATACCCTCATCTTGCTATAAAAATGCAGTAAGCGGAGCAATGAAGCAAAGCTAGATCGCCTATAACAACGATCTAGTCAATCATAAATAGACTATGGAGCTTGCTGTGAGATCACTCTTGCTGCTTTCTTTTGCGCCATAATGATACCCAGTAAAATCATGATTCCACCAATGCTATGCTCAATGGTCCATTGTTCGGCTAGCCATAAACTTGCAATGATGGCAGTAAACACGGGAACCAGATTCATAAAAATACTGGTTCGGTTGGGTCCAATTTGCTGGACTGCAAGCATCCACAATAACGGTGCAACCAATGAAGGAAATATACCCGCATAGAACAAACTTGGTGCATTTTGAGCATTGATGGGATCAAGCCCAAAATATAATAAAAATGGAATATGGTAGATCAGTGCAAATCCAATCTGAACATATAAGCTAATCAATAGTGGAATTTGAAGCTGCCATTTTTTCAGAAACACACCATAAAATGCGTAGAAGAATACCGCGACCATCATGAGCAAATCGCCCCAATGCCCCCCCATCTGTGCCAGTTGAGAAAGGTCGCCTTTACTCAAAATATATAGCAGACCAAAAAATGAAATTGCGCTGCCCAAAATCGCAAATAGATTGGGGATCTCTTTCAAAATTAGCATGGAAACAAAGATCGTAAATACAGGAATAAAGGCATTCACAATGCCCATATTGGTTGCGGTGGTATAATGGGCTGCGGTGTAAGCCAAGCCTTGATAAAGCACCATACCAAAGGCACTCAATATCGCCAATTGTCCCATATGCTGACGTACAAGATGACGCTTGCGCCATACAGATTTGAGCATAAATGGTGTCAATACAATAAAAGCAATCAACCATCGGTAGAAACTGATACTTGCAGGCGAAATCAGGTCAACCGCATAACGTGTCACCGCAATATTCAATGACCAGATCAATACTGCAATCACGGGAAGCAAAAACGCCCACCCATGTACTTTTGTCGTCTGATTCATATATTACTTCCGCTACAGCCTAGATCATTAAATTGTGCTCAATGACGGTTGAAATTAAAATATCGTATTTCGGACATTTATATCGTAGTCTCGCCATGTGTATCTACAAATAAAGACCAAGCACGCATTGCATGCTCAACCACCTTGGTCAATTGCGCAAGTGAGGCACCATCACGTGCTTGCATGGTCAACCCCTGTATCACCGTACAATAAAAATCGGTCATGGCTTCAAGTGGTATATGTTCTGGCAGGTCACCTTCCGATATTCCCTTTTGTAGACGCTGCATCAATTTTTCTTTGGTCTTGAGGCGTTTGGCCAATAAATTCTGCTGCACATCCTGCGTTGATTCTGAACAGTTCATGGTAGCAACGACCAGCATACATCCTGAGGGTTTATTGGGCTGAAGCAGGCGATTCAGATTGTCATACATATAAAGTTCGAACGCGATTCTGGCGGTTTTCGCCTGCTCAAACATCCGATCTATAGGGCAAGCTTCATGCGCCAGATAATAATCAATGCTTTTATAAAATAACGTCGCTTTATCACCAAACGTACTGTATAAGCTGGGCGCTGTGATACCGAGTAGCTGGGTCAGGTCATTAATAGACGTTGCCTCATAACCATGTTCCCAAAACAATAACATTGCCTGTTCAAGTGCAGCTTGTTCATCAAAACATTTTGGACGGCCACGTTTCTTCTTCACTGCCTGCTCTGGACTGTTTTGTTCAGCACAATTTGCTACATCTGTCATAAAGACCACATATATTTTTATAACAATCACTATTAAATTACTTGACGCAGTTTAAATGTTCAACTATTTTTATTTTCATAGTGATCATTATTAAATTAAAACACGCTCTCATCTATTCGTCATCTCTCTTTATCAGGATTAGAATCATGGAAACAATGAATCTTTCTGAGGCTCAGCCCGTTCGCCCCAGTCAAGGCAGCTGGTTTGCCATTCTTGCCGTTTCAATTGCTGCATTTGCACTGGTCACCAGTGAATTCTTACCTATTGGTGTACTGAATGATGTCGCCAATGATCTGAAAATCTCTGTAGGAACAGCAGGCCTGATTATTACCTTGCCAGGTGTAATGGCCGCACTTGCCGCTCCTCTGCTTCCTGTCGCCTTTAAACAACTTGATCGCCGCTATGTCTTATTGTTTTTAACCGCCGTGATGGTCATTGCCAATGCGATTACTGCTTTTGCCAGTGATTTTACTCTTCTACTGATTAGTCGCATGATCTTGGGTATTTCAATTGGTGGCTTCTGGGCAACGGCGATTGCTTTAAGTGGCAAGCTTGCACCTGTACATTTACCTATCGCCAAAGCCACAGCAGTTGTGATGGCTGGTGTCACTTTCGCAACGGTACTTGGTGTACCAATAGGTACATGGTTAAGTGAGTTCTATGGATGGCGCAGTGCCTTTGGTATTACGGCTATCATTGGGTTTGTGGTGTTTCTGCTACAGCTTCGCTATTTGCCAAAACTGATTCCAGAATCCTCAATTCGATTACACGATTTACCTGCGCTGTTACGTGTACCCAAAGCACGAAGTGGCATGCTGATTATTTTATTGATCGGGCTGGCACATTTTTGTGCGTATAGTTATCTGGCACCTTTTTTCAAAAATGTGGCCGGATTTAATGGTACGACCATTAGCAGTCTGTTATTGCTGTATGGTATTGCAGGTATCTTTGGAAACGCATTCGCAGGTTATAGTGGTAATTTCAATATTCGTTATACACTGGCATTTGTCGGCTTGTGTTTTGCAGTGGTCTTCTTTAGCTTTCCAGTCTTTGCTGTTCACGAGGCAGGTGCTATTGTACTCACCGCTTTATGGGGGTTTGCCTTCGGAGCCTTCCCAACATCGGCCAATATCTGGATGTTTGTACATGCACCTCAGGCTGTTGAAAAAGGAATGCCATTATTTGTAGGACTGTTTCAAGTCATGATTGCGACAGGCTCATTGCTCGGGGGCTATATCGTCGATCATTTCAATGAAAACATTTTAATTTACGGTGTGCTGAATTTTATTATACTGGCGTTGATTAGTGTTTTTACGCTGGCAAAAGGTTTAAATAATCCTAAGCTTACTTGTGAATCATAATTTATCCTCGTATCCAATATGACCATGATCTCTCCCATAAAGATGAATATGCCAACTGATGATCTGACTCGGTTAATTGAGCTTCATGAGTTCTTTTTCCATCCTCATGATCGCGTTCAGCCACATTCTTCATTATGGGGAGATTTTAATTTTAGTCTAAACGGCATTTTACAGATTCAGGTTGATGATTCGACTTATCTGGCACCACCCAATTATGGATTATGGCTTCCTCCCAAGACCAGCCATTACTGTGTCAGCATAGATCAGGTCACTCATTTTGTTTGTATCCGTCTACATCCCAAGTTATGTCAGCTTTTTAGCGCTAATCCCAAAACTTTAGAAATTCGTCCTTTTTTTCATGCACTGGTTAAGGAACTACTTGATCAATCCAGCCGAACTGACCAGGTCACTTATCATCATCTGCTACAAGTGCTTTTTGATCAGATGCAGCAGGCCAGATGTTATGACCACTACCTTCCCTACACTTTACATGCTGTGTTAAAACCTGTTCTGCTTGATTTATCCAATGCCACGCTTTTTCATCTGAGCCTACAGCAGATATTGGCAAAATCTGATATCAGTGAACGTCATGCACTACGACTCGGCCAACAAGAGTTGAATATGACACTTTCGGAATGGCGCAATCGTGCCAAAATCGTGCACGCGATTGCACAGATCAGGCAGGGACTTTCAATTAAAAGAATTGCACTGGAACTGGGCTATCAGCATAGCTCTAGCTTTATTGAATTTTTTAAACGATATACAGGACAAACGCCGTTACAACTCAAAGACAGCTAAATACTGTAGTCCTGATAATTTGAGAATATGTTATACATAGCCAGGATTTAGGCCTGTGTCCAATCGAGACAAAAGCCTTCACTTGATGAAAAATAATTTTTTTAATTACACTCCACTTAACACGAAGGATCGCTCATGAGCCAATCTATTTATCATATTCCTGTACAGACCATCTCTGGTCAAGACACGTCATTAGACACCTATCGAGGCAAGGTGCTTCTTATTGTCAATGTTGCTTCAAAATGTGGTTTGACACCCCAGTATGAAGGTCTGGAAAAACTTTATCAGGATAAACAACAACAAGGTTTGGAAATTTTAGGATTCCCAGCCAATAACTTTTTAGAACAAGAGCCAGGCTCAAATGATGAAATCCAGCAATTTTGCTCTTTGACTTATGATGTGCATTTTCCGCTATTTGGCAAAATTTCGGTGGCAGGTGAAGATAAACACCCGCTTTATCAAACACTCATTGAAGCACAGCCAGAACGTATTGGCGAAGGCCCTTGGTGGAAAGATCTGGTCGATTATGGTTTGACACCTAACCCAAAACCAGAAGTTTTATGGAACTTCGAAAAATTTCTAATCAATAAAAATGGGGAAGTCGTTGCGCGTTTTGCTCCAGACATTACTGCTGATGACCCACGTTTGGTCGATGCAATTAATGCGGAACTTGCCAAATAAGATATTTTAAACATGTGCATGATCTATCATGCACATGTTTTATGTCTGGTCTACAGCAATATTTTTACAACATGAACTTCATATTGCTTCAATCTCATCATGCTTTAATTTATCGTCTTCATGATAGTCATATATTTATATTCTAAATAAATATTCCATTTTCATCCTATTTATGCCTGAAAAGAATCACTATGTTGCCTTTTATATCTCGTACTGGACTTATTTTATTGCTATATAGCAGCGCAATATTTTTGGCGGGTTGTGAACAAGCACCAGACCTTGATTCATCTGAGAAAAATCAGACAGAAGGCCGTGAGCAATCTGATGATGTGTTGGCATCGGCATCAAGTGCTGAATCTAAAACACCACAAAGCAACTGGTTTTATGTGATCCGGGACATAGCTGATCTACAGTTAAAAGTAGGTGAAGATATACAAAAGCTACAACAGACCCAAACACAACTTGAAAATGCTTTAGCACAACGAGATACAGACACACTTCAACAAACCGTTGAAACATTTAAAACGCAGCTCACTACTTTTAATAATGGATTACATGAGCTTAAGCTTAAGAGTCCAGAGATTGAAAATCTGCGTCAAAAACTCATTGCAACCAATCAACAAATCTTGGACAGTGATGTATTGCAGCATCAACTGAATCTGAAAAAAGAAGACATCGTTGCTCTGCAAAAGCAACTTAGCAATTTACATGCCGATATATTGAAACTGGCTGCTATGCTGCTCAACCCTTCGTCAGAAAAATCAAGCACGTCGTCATAGGCACTTAATTTGAGCCCATTAAACTGCTGAGATTTCCAAAGTATATTCAACCGACTGACCCGCTTCGAGATACTGCTGCTGTGAAGCAATCTGCCCAGATTCAACACATACAAATTCTCGCCAGCTTTCAGGTTTTAAGTCAGCTAAACGTGCGGTTTTCTCAATCCAAGGATTCCAGATCACAGCACTCTGAGCATGACTGTTGATCAATAGCGTCGTCCTATGGTTTGCTCTTAACTGGAAGGAACCTTGGGTCAATGGATAAATCCGGTCGATTTCTTCAGAGAAATGAATGGCTTCTTCATGTTGTATCTTGTGCCGATGTTGATCCAGTTGATCGATAAACGCTTTGCCTTGCAAACCATACACTGCTGCCTCATCAATTTTGACAGGAAAATAACTGTGCCAGGCAAATCCATAGTGAATCTGTTTTTCATCGAGATTGACTAAAGACAAACTCAGCCTAAGCTGTGTACCACATTCGATTTGCATCTGTAAACGAAAAGCGACATCCCAATATGCTCTGGTGAGAGCATTGTCTGTCAATTCAAATATAAGTTGATGACCTGATTCTTGTATATCAACCACATCGACCAGTGCCCACTCCAGATTTCTAGCAAAACCATGTGAAGGGTATGATTTTTCTTCTGCATGTCCACCAAACCAAGGAAAACACAACGGTATGCCACCGCGTATGGCTTTTGCGGGCTGATATGAATTGAGTTCGGAAAGCCAGAGTAATGCTTGTGTATAAGACTGATACTTGACATTAAACTCTAGAATTTGTGCACCTTGTAAAGCGATCAAGGCATCACAAAATGTATTCGAAATTCGTAGTGCCTTTAAACCGTGTTCCCCTAAATTTTCAATTGTAATACCTGATACTTCTGCAAAATTGATCATTCAACATGTTCCCTAAATTGATGAATCTTGCTGTGCTTGCCAAGTCTTAAAGGCTGTCAACATGGCCAATTTTTGTGAATCACTGGCAGCCTGCTGCTCAAGTCGGGTTGCATCTCCTCGATAAAGCTGTGCAACATATTGATTGGCAAGAATTACAATGCTGTCACGCCCTATGGTTTGATAATCTATAATTTCAGGCTGAGTCAAAACAATATCCCAACAGGAAACCACAGAGCTTAAATCTACAGCCAAACTCAAATAATATTCTGTTCCGTTTTGATACAACTCCCAAAAGTGGGGTTCAATTTCAATCAGATTCATTTTTGCTCAAAACATACTGTCCTTTTTAATTGTTTATAGCATAAAAAAGCCATTCAAAAGAATGGCTTGTTAATCATTTTAATTTTTTGGAATCATCATGACCCAAAATCAAAATCTAATTTACTGAGAAAGTGAAACAGTAGGTTTACTACAATTTCCATCTTGAGCTAATGTATATTCACCAATCGCTTTTTTACCTTGAGCATCATCTACCAACTTTAAGTTAGCACCACCCACAAAAACACCTGGTTTAATGTATTGCTGAACAAAATACTGTTTTCCACTTTCTGCGTTCACGACCAAATGATTTGGAGAAAACTCAGATTCCGTAGATAAGGTATGATTGCCTGCTAATACTTCTTTATAAAAAAACGTACCGCGTGCCGTTTCGCCGAGACATTTACCATCTAACCAGACATCTTTCTTCAATGCCGCACCGACCACACTATTTGAACGATAAACATAAATTGCAGCATTACCATCGCTTGGAGGCGCTAATTGTTTGGCTTTTTGAGCATTTATAGAGTCGGCTTGAGGAACCGATGCGCATCCCACAAATAAGCAAGAAATAACCAAGGGTAGACTTTGTTTGATTGTCATTATAAATCTCTCTAATGTGTTATTGGATAAATTAAGCAAAGTTAATTTACATTAAAATTACAAAAAATAAATACTTTCTACATATTTTATTTTATACAAAAAAAAGCCACCTGACGGTGGCTTTTTCAATCTTAAATCTTGGCTTAAAGCGCGCGATTTTTGATTTTGCGGATCGTTTCGAGCTGACCTGAGATCTCTGATAGAGATGCCAAAGCAGCAGCTGAGTCCAAATCACTCTTTTGGTTTGCAAGCAATTGTTCAGCATTTTTACGTGCTTCTAAAATTGCAGCTTCATCCAAATTGTCTGCACGGATTGCAGTATCTGCAAGCACAGTCACAACATGAGGCTGAACTTCTAACACACCGCCTGATACATACACGATTTCTTCTGTACCATTTTCCAACTGAACGCGGATCGGTCCTGGTTGGAGCAAGGTTACCAGTGGCGCGTGTCCAGGTAAAATACCCAACTCACCACCTGCACCTTTCGCGATCAACATCGTAACTTGTCCAGAGTAAATTGACTCTTTCACACTTACGACATCACATTGCATCGTCGCCATGAGAACCTCCTAAATTAGAGTTGCTAATTAAAGTTTCTCAGCTTTAGCAATTACTTCGTCAATACCACCCACCATGTAGAACGCTTGTTCTGGGATGTGATCGTATTCACCAGCTAAAAGACCTTTAAAGCCACGAATCGTTTCTTTAAGCGGTACTAATTTACCAGGCGCACCCGTAAATACTTCAGCAACGTGGAACGGTTGAGAGAAGAAGCGTTGGATTTTACGCGCACGGTAAACAACCAACTTATCTTCTTCTGCCAATTCATCCATACCCAAAATCGCGATGATGTCTTTAAGCTCTTTATAACGTTGCAATACGTTCTGTACAGAACGTGCAATTTCATAATGCTCTTGACCAACAACCAATGGATCTAGCTGACGTGAAGTTGAGTCAAGTGGATCGATCGCTGGATAAATACCAGAAGATGCGATGTCACGGCTCAATACCACTGTTGCATCTAAGTGAGCAAACGTGGTTGCAGGCGATGGATCTGTTAAGTCATCGGCAGGTACGTATACTGCCTGGATCGATGTGATCGAACCAGATTTAGTCGACGTAATACGCTCTTGAAGAACACCCATTTCTTCTGCAAGTGTCGGTTGGTAACCTACTGCAGATGGCATACGGCCTAACAATGCTGATACTTCAGTACCTGCAAGTGTGTAACGGTAGATGTTGTCGACGAATAATAATACGTCACGACCTTTACCGTTTTCGTCTTTTTGATCACGGAAGTATTCAGCCATGGTCAAACCAGTCAACGCTACGCGTAAACGGTTACCTGGTGGCTCGTTCATCTGACCGTAGACCATGGCTACTTTGTCAAGAACGTTAGAATCTTTCATTTCGTGATAGAAGTCGTTACCTTCACGAGTACGCTCACCAACACCAGCAAACACAGATAAACCTGAGTGAGCTTTCGCGATGTTGTTGATCAACTCCATCATGTTAACGGTTTTACCAACACCAGCACCACCGAACAGACCAACTTTACCACCTTTCGCGAACGGGCAAAGTAAGTCGATGACTTTAATACCAGTTTCTAAAAGGTCAGTCGAAGCTGCTTGTTCAGCATAAGAAGGGGCTTGACGGTGAATTGGCAAACGCTCTTCAGTCGCTACAGGACCTGCTTCATCAATCGGGCGACCTAAAACGTCCATGATACGGCCAAGCGTCGCTGGGCCAACTGGAACAGAAATCGGTGCATTTGTACTGGTTACATTAAGACCACGTTTAAGACCTTCTGTAGAACCCATTGCGATGGTACGAACAACACCATCGCCAAGCTGTTGCTGAACTTCTAATGTAGTTTCAGTACCGTCAACTTGGAGAGCGTCATAGATCTTAGGAACGCTATTGCGCTCAAACTCGACGTCGATAACCGCGCCGATGATCTGAATGATACGACCGCTACTCATTGCTGTCTCCTCAATTCAAACTTAATAATGTTAAACGGCAGCGGCACCGCCAACGATCTCGGAAATTTCCTGAGTAATCGCGGCTTGACGCAGCTTGTTGTAAATGAGTTGTAGGTCTTTAATCAATTGTCCTGCGTTGTCTGTCGCTGCTTTCATTGCGACCATACGAGCTGACTGCTCACATGCAACGTTTTCAATCACACCTTGATAAACCATCGACTCGATATAGCGAACCAACAAACCATTTAACAATTGTTCTGCTTCTGGTTCGTAGATATAGTCCCAACCATAAGTACGGTTGAGATCATCGCCTTCTGCTGCTGGTGCTAAAGGAACAAGTTGTTCTACTTTAGGCTGCTGCGTCATTGCATTGACGAAGCCATTTGATACGAGGTAGATACGATCCAACTCGCCTTTATCAAAGGCATCTAGCATAACTTGCACAGAGCCTGTCAACTGTTCAAGACTTGGCGCATCGCCAAGCTGGGTCGTTGCACCAAGCACTTTACCGCCGTAATTCTTAAAAAACGAAACCGCTTTTTGACCAATCAAAGCAAATTCAACTTCAATTGACTGCTCACGTTGTGCTTTGACATGCTGCACAACTTTCTTGAACAAGTTAATGTTCAAACCACCTGCCAAACCACGATCTGAAGACACCACGATATAGCCAACACGCTTTACTGGGCGATCAACCATATAACGGTGTTTGTATTCAGGGTTTGCTTGGACCAAGTGAGCAATTACACGGCGCATATTATCGGCATACGGACGGCCTTGAGCCATGCGCTCTTGCGCACGACGCATTTTAGAAGCAGCCACCATTTGCATCGCGCGAGTAATCTTTTGCGTGCTCTTGATACTGGCTACTTTGGCGCGAATTTCTTTTAAATTTGCCATACGCTTAACCTAGTAGTCGAAAGCTCTTTCGAGCCTTCGAAGGTTGATCCGTGAACCAAACTTAACTAAAGATAAACTTAGTAAGTTTGAGTCGCTTTGAAGCTCTCAATACCTGATTTGATTGCTGCTTCGATGTCTTTGTTGTAATCACCAGTTTCATCGATCTGTTTCATTAAAGGCGCATATTCAGAACGGAAGTAAGAAATTAGCGCAGCATCAAAGTCTACGATTTTCTTCACTTCTACGTCAGCCATATAGCCTTCATTAGATGCATAAACAGAAACAGCTTGGTCAGCAATTGAGTAAGGAGCATATTGCTTTTGCTTCATTAACTCAGTTACACGTTGACCATGTTCAAGCTGTTTACGTGTTGCTTCGTCAAGGTCAGAAGCAAACTGAGCAAACGCAGCCAATTCACGGTATTGCGCAAGAGCGGTACGGATACCACCAGACAACTTCTTGATGATCTTGGTTTGAGCTGAACCACCAACACGCGATACCGAAATACCCGCGTTCACAGCAGGACGAATACCCGCGTTGAACAATGATGTTTCAAGGAAGATCTGACCATCAGTAATCGAAATTACGTTGGTTGGTACGAATGCAGATACGTCACCCGCTTGAGTTTCAATGATTGGCAATGCAGTCAAAGAACCAGTTTGACCTGTTACTGCGCCATTCGTGAATTTCTCAACATAATCTGCTGAAACGCGCGAAGCACGCTCAAGAAGACGTGAGTGAAGATAGAATACGTCACCTGGATATGCTTCACGACCTGGTGGACGACGTAGAAGCAATGAGATTTGACGGTAAGCAACAGCTTGTTTAGACAAATCATCATAAATGATCAACGCATCTTCACCGCGGTCACGGAAGTATTCACCCATAGTACAGCCAGAATACGGAGCAAGATACTGCATTGCAGCAGGATCAGCCGCCGCAGCCGCGACAACAGTGGTATACGCCATAGCGCCAGTTTCTTCAAGCTTACGTACCACGTTTGCGATGGTCGATTGTTTTTGACCAATTGCAACATATACGCATTTAATGCCAGAGTGTTTCTGAGCGATGATCGCATCGATCGCCATTGCTGTTTTACCAGTTTGGCGGTCACCAATGATCAACTCACGCTGACCACGACCTACAGGGATCATGGTATCCACTGATTTATAACCAGTTTGAACAGGTTCGTCGACTGACTGACGCCAAATTACACCTGGTGCTACTTTTTCAACAGCATCAGTAAGTTTTGCATCAATAGGGCCTTTACCATCAATCGGGTTACCCAAAGCATCGACCACACGGCCAAGTAGTTCAGGACCCACTGGTACTTCAAGTACACGACCTGTACAACGCGCTTTTTGACCTTCTTGAAGGCTTAGGTAGTTACCTAAAACAACGGCACCCACTGAATCCTGTTCTAGGTTCAGTGCCATACCAAATAAGCCGCCGTCGAATTCGATCATTTCACCGTACATTGCATCAGCAAGACCGTGAATGCGCACGATACCGTCAGATACCATAACAATGGTACCTTCATTCTTCGCGGTCGCGCTGGTGTCCAGATCGCCGATACGCTGTTTAATGAGCGCACTGATCTCGGATGGATTCAGTTGTTGCATTGCGCTATTCCTCAATCTTTTTAAAGTTCAGTCTTCTTTAATGCATTATGCAAGAAGACGAGTCCGCATTTTTTCAAGCTTGTTCAGCGCAGAATCATCTATCACTTGATCGCCTGCACGAATAACAACACCTGCAATCAATGCAGGCTTGACTTCTACTGAAATCGTCACAGAGCTGTTATAACGCTTTTCGAGAGCAGTCTTTAACAGTTGTTCTTGTTCAGCAGACAATGGAAATGCCGATTCAATCACGACATCAACCACATTGTTATTCTGTGATTTAAGCTCTTCGTATTCTTCTGCGATTTCTGGCAAAAGAATCAAACGATCATTATCAGCAAGAAGCGTCAAAAAGTTTGACACTGCTTGTGACTGATCTTCACCTAAAATTTTAGCGAAAAGCTCAACCTGCTCCGAAGGAGTAAGTTCAGGACGATTCAAATAAGCGGAAAATGCTTCATCTTGCACCGCTGCACTGAGCACTTGTAATGCTGTGGACCAGTTATCTGTCGCACCCTGCTCAGAAGCGTAAGCAAAAGCTGCTTTAGCGTACGGGCGTGCCAACGTCAAGAGTTCAGCCATACTTCCCTCGCTTAAAGTTTAGCAGCCAGCTGTTCAAGCATGGCAGCATGAGCTTGTTGATCAACTTGCTGGTTCAGAATTTTCTCTGCACCATCAACGGCCAAAGCAGCCACTTGTTGACGTAATTCTTCACGAGCAGCATTAATTTCTTGATCAACAGTCTCTTTAGATTGTTGACGAATACGTTCACCTTCAGCAGTTGCCTGGGTGCGCGCCTCTTCAATCAATTGTGCCGCACGACGGTTCGCTTGTTCGATCAATTGAGCCGCTTGTGCTTTCGCAGCATCAAGCTCTTGCTTAACTTGCGCCTGAGCATCAGCTAAATCAGCTTTTGCTTTTTCGGCAGCATTTAAGCCATCAGCGATTTTGCGCTGACGCTCACTAATCGCATTGATTAGTGGTGGCCAAACGAATTTCATGCAGAATGCGACAAAAATCGCAAATGCAATCGCCTGACCAATCAATGTGAGGTTAATATTCATAGCAATTCCTCAAAATGGTGGATTTCGGAATTAAGATGATTAACCTACAAACGGATTAGCGAAGATGAAGAACAAGCCAATACCGACACCGATCATAGGCACAGCATCAAGAAGACCTGCGATTAAAAACATACGAGTTTGAAGTTGCGGAGCAAGTTCAGGTTGACGTGCAACAGCTTCTAGAAAGCGACCACCTAAAAGACCAAAACCAATCGCAGTACCTAAAGCACCGAAAGCGATCAAGATAGCAGATGCAATTGCAACTAGACCTAAAGTGAGTTCCATGAAAAATTCCTCAGAGGTTAGGTTATTACCAAATTAAACTAAAAAATGTGCCCAACCATCCCTTTGATAGTCAGGCAAAAACCATTAATGCTTTTCGCTTGCCATGCTCAAGTACACGATGGTCAGCATCATAAAGATAAATGCCTGCAACGTGATGACGAGAATGTGGAAGATTGCCCAAGGCACAGACAACGCCCATTGAATCCAAAACGGTAAAAGTGCGATCAAGATAAAGATTAACTCGCCCGCATACATGTTACCGAAAAGTCGTAGCGCCAATGAAATTGGTCGTGCAAGGAAAGTTACCAATTCCAGAATCAAGTTCACAGGAATCAATAACGCTTTTGCAACTGGGTTACTTGGGTTAAATGGGTTGAGCGCCAATTCACCAACGAATCCACCAATGCCTTTCTCACGAATGCTGTAAAACAGAATCAGTACGAATACAGACAATGACATACCTAAGGTAATGTTCGGATCTGTAGACGGAACGATTTTGAAATACACATGGTGAGGATCCATGCCAAACACGTGCGCACCAACAATTTGAGCCAGCATCGGCACCCAATCCACAGGGATAAGGTCCATCAAGTTCATGAGGAAAATCCACACAAAAATGGTCAAAGCAAGAGGTGCAATAAGACGTGATTTACCATGAAAGGTATCGCGAACGCTGGAATCAACAAACTCGATAATCATTTCGATTGCCGATTGGAATTTTGATGGAACATCCGCTTTTGCAGCTTTTGCAGCACACCAAAAAACCAAACAAAAAATGATACCAAGTCCGATTGACCAACCCATCGAGTCCAAGTGAATAGCAGAAAACCCCATTTCTTGAGCTTCTTTTGCATTCTCAGCCAATTTCCAAGTTCCGTCCGGCATTTTGCCATAGGTCAAATTGGTCAAGTGATGCTTGATATACTCTGTCGAAGTAAGGGCATGTTCTTCAGCAGCCATAAATCACACCTGGTCAATGTCAATTACTAAAAAGAGCAGGACGAATATCGCGTGCTGCCTGATATCTCGTCACACTCAAAAAATTTTTCAACTTTTGATGTGTCTAAACTCGTTTTTGTAGACGTGACACCCAAAACGGAGCGACCCACGACATGGTTTGAACGAGAATAAAACCACAAAACAATGCCACCGGTGATAACGGTTTGACGTTGCTTAAAATTAAAATAAATCCAACGATCACGACTGCAAACTTCCCCAACATGCCTCGATACATGTTTGAGAGAACTTGTCTAGATGCTCTCGCCCCCGATGTTCGGAATGATTGCCAAGAGAAATAACAGTATGCAATCCAGCAAACTAAAGCTCCTAGTGCAGCACTGAGTGCGGCAGTAGAATCTTTTATTCCCCATGCAACCAAGGCAGAAACAGGGATCATTAATGCTTGTAAGAAGACTATTGCTTTCGCTAATCGTCGGTCAATCAAGCGACTAGGTCGGCTCATTGTTTATCCACTCACAGCATGAATGCTTGACAAGTTTCGCTGTTGATCGTTTTTAATCGCAGGCATTATAGAGCCCCCCCCCTAAACATGCAATCATTTCCCGACCTAAGTCATGTTTTTTTCTAAGATTACTTGCCCGACCTAGAGTGTTAACCGATTCACAATAACCAAGTTATTTGCTTGCGCTTTGCACACATTTCACGGTTTGACTGGCTAATTTTTGCCAAGCGACGATAAAGTCACTTTCACCTGTCAGACTTTCGTCTACTGCTTCAAACACAATTGGGTTTAGCTTTTGATATTGATTTTTACTGGCATGTGCTTCTGCCATCAGACACATACGTTCACTTGGACGATTATCATTTAAATACTTGATCTGAGCCACAGTGGGTGCAACATGCGGATCATCTGTCATGGCACCTGCAAATTTCAAATTAAGGGCACGCTCTAGATATTGATAGGCATCATGATATGACCAGTAAGGTTTTGGACTGGCTGTTGTATTATAGGGTTGGGCAGCTTGTAGCATTTCACGCGCAAATTTACGCGCGTTATTCCAGTATTTGGTTTGATTTTCTGGCATTTGTTGTGAACGCAAAGCTGCTATAAAGAATCCAATACGAATAGCATTATTTGGATCGAGCCACACATGTGTGTCGACTGTATTTGGAATAGGTACACCACGTGTAGTTCGTTGTGGAAGTCCCGTTACAATTTGAGAATTGATGATAGAAATCGCTTTCGGGTTGTTATCAAGCAGCTTAGCTAAAGGCGCTTCATGAGTTTTACCCAACCAGACCACCAATGATGCATCCTGAATGGCTTTACGATGTGCTGGAGTCAGTTGAATATCGTGTCCACTTTGATTACCTAACAATAGTTGGGGTTCTTCTACCCCCTGTGTGACTTCTTTGGCGATCAAATATAAAGGATGCGTTGAAACCACAAGTGGTCCTTGAGCCCAACTTACCGCACTTACCAAAGTAACAAAACACATTAGCGCAAATCGCAACATGACAAACCACAAATCTTAATTTTGACTTGTGTTATATTATAACAAATTCGTAAAAACACCTACGCCTAATCGAAACATCTATGAGTTCATGTTAATATTTGGTAAAAATCTGAGGTTGTCTTATGAGCTCCTGTTCACACGAACATCACAATGCATTACATGGTGTGCATGACCATCACAATGTGGCTGCTCGTCTCGCTGAAGCAGAGAGCTTATGTGCTGCAACAGGCGCACGTTTAACACCTTTACGTAAAGAGGTTCTCGGTTTAATCCTCAATGCGTCAGGTCCAGTGGGTGCTTATGATTTGCTCGCCAAGATTAAAAGTGATACTGACCGCCCAGCTGCACCACCAACTGTATATCGCACATTAGACTTCTTATTAGAAAAAGGTCTAATACATAGATTAACTTCTATTAATGCCTATATTCCTTGCTGTCATCCACGTGAAGGACACCAAGCCGCATTTTTAATTTGTACAGAATGCCATGTCGTCAAGGAAGCCTCATCTGAAGGTTTGATGAATCAGTTGAACCAGCTTGCCAAGTCTGACCAGTTTATTGCGCAACATACGATTATTGAAATTTCTGGAAAATGTCAGCAGTGCAAATAAGTCCGATAGCGCCCGAACTCATCCGCCTTGAAAATATTTATGTTCATCGCGACGAGCGTGATATTTTAAAAAATATCGACTTTTCATTACATCAAAATGAAATTGTGACCTTAATTGGTCCTAACGGTGCAGGAAAATCGACACTGATTAAAATTTTGCTGGGTATTATCTTCCCAAACAAAGGCAAAGTCATCGCCAAGAAAAAACTTAAAATGGCGTATGTTCCTCAAAAGTTTAATCCATCACACAGTTTACCTTTACGGGTTTGTGACTTGCTTGATCTGGAAAAATGCAGTGCCACGCTACGTGAAGAAATTATTCAAGATACTGGTATCTCCAAACTACAGACCGCCAAGGTTCAGCAACTTTCAGGTGGAGAGCGACAACGTGTATTGTTGGCACGTGCGTTACTACGCCAGCCAGATATTTTAGTGTTGGATGAACCCATGCAAGGTCTGGATATCCAGTCTGAAGCTGAACTTTATGAATATGTACGCAGCCTGCCTGAACGTTATGGTTGTGCCATTTTGATGGTATCTCACGATCTGCAATGGGTGATGCAAGGGACACAACGTGTAGTGTGTCTAAACAAGCATATTTGTTGTAGTGGTCTACCCGAAAGTGTCCAACAGCATCCAGAATATCTTGCTATTTTTGGTGGTCAGCGCGTTCCTTATCAGCATCATCATGATCATTGTGCACACGGTGACCATGTTGAACAATGTAATCATATCGATCATCCTCATATTCACCCAGAACCGGAAGCCTAAGTATGACCGAATGGTTACAACTCCTTCTCCCCGCATGGACGATGGGCAGTCTGCTGGTTTTTCTAACGGCTCCTCTGGGCTGTCTCATGCTGTGGCGCAGGATGTCTTTTTTTGCAGATACCATGGCGCACGGTACATTACTCGGTGTCGCGGTTGCAGGTGCATTGAGTTTGCCGTTATGGTTTGGTGTGACCCTGTTGGCTTTATTACTGGTCGGAATTTTATGGGTCTTACATGATCCACGCTTACCCAATGATGCACTTCTGGCCTTATGTTCGGCTACCCTACTCTGTTCTGGCTTACTATTTATTCAATACTTACCGAGTTTAAGACCTGAATTGCTCAGCTATTTATTTGGGGACTTACTGACTATCAATTGGGATGAGCTTCCAATCTTTATTGTCGTCATCGGATTTGCACTGACAATATTATACCGCTATTGGCAACCCCAGATTCAAATTGCGATTGACCCAGATATCGCCATTAGTGAAGGTGTGAATGCCAAATGGCAGCGTCTCATTTTTATGTTACTACTCGCACTGTTTACAGTATTGGCTCTTCGTGCGGTTGGCTCCTTACTCATGGGCGCTTTGCTGGTGATTCCAGCCCTTACCGCACGACTGGTAGCACATTCACCTAAACAAATGGTGATCTGGGCTTTTGTCTTTGCTCAACTGGGGGTGAGTGTAGGGCTTTGGTCCAGTGCTGGTTTAAACATCGCCACAGGTCTGAGTATTGTGCTTTGCATGTCGATACTGTTTGGCGGAATTTTTTTATTTCAGAAAATCAAAGCCAAACGTCAGACTCATTCTATTTAGAATTATTGAGCCTGATGTACAAGACTTAATAGGAAGGCAGCGCCACTAAACATAACAGCAAAACTCCGATTCAGATATTTTTGTTGTCGCGGTGAGCGCAGCAGTCGCATTACCTTGGCAGCCAGCCCTGTATAACCTGCCATAACTATCAGATCAATCAATATCATGGTAACCGCCATAATCGCGTATTGCGGTGCTTGTGGGCGGGTTAAGTCAATAAATTGTGGCAACACCGCCAACAAGAACACCATCGCTTTCGGATTACTAATATTCACAATAAAGCCTTTAATTATAAGGCGTTGACGTGAGATTTCATGTTGCTCAGATTGAATCTGAATGGGCTGAGCAGGAGCCGTCCACTGTAAATAAGCCAAATACAACAAATAACCAATACCAAACCATTTCACCAGCAAAAATGCCCATGGTGTAGTGGTAAATAGCATTCCTACGCCTGCGGCAACAATACCAATCTGAACCAAAAGTGCCAATTGCAAACCGAGTGCATTCCAATAACCACGGCAAAAGCCATAATTTAAACCACTCGACATTGAGGCAATAGCGCCTGCGCCAGGAGATAGACTAATCACCCAGCACGCCAACATAAATCCTATCCAAATCTGAAACGACATAACCCAAAAATAAAGGAAAAAATTGATTATACCCTGTTACATTGATTCGATTCTAATTGATCCGATTGTTGTCATCGATAAAAATATCCTTGCTGGGTATTTAATGCACTCAAAAGATACGGCACAATAGCGAAATACTGAATGTAAATAATAATTTAGGAGCCACTGGTGACTGCACAATCGGTTATTCTTCCCCTACCCTCAGATCATGCACGTTTTATTGTTTTGCGCTTGGGCACCTTGTCTCCAGATGGCTTAAAAAAGCAATTGCAGGCCTTGTTTTCAACGCGAGATCGCTTAATCACACAGCATCCCAATGCACAGATCAAAACGGGTGTGGCATTTGGTGCAGCATTGTGGAAACAGCTTCATGAGCAAAGCCCTGAAGGTTTTAAAACACTCGAATCGATTCAAGGGGCTTTTACTATGCCCGCGGTGCCCGCTGATGTACTCATCCACATTGCCAGTGCTCGAGCAGATATCTGTTTTGCTTTAAGTCAGGCTTTTTTTGAAGGGATTCAGGATCAAGTTAACGTTCTCGATGAGCGAGTGTGCTTTCGTTATTTTGATGGTCGCGATATCACTGGCTTTATAGATGGCACTGAAAATCCGCAGTTTCCAGACGATCGGGCAGAAACCGCACTACTAGGCGAAGATCATGCAGTTTTTAGAGATGGAAGCTTTGTTTTCGCACAGCGTTATGCACATGATCTGGAAAAGTGGAAAAAACTCAAAGTTGATGCTCAAGAACAGGTGATGGGACGCACCAAACTGGAATCCATTGAACTTCATGACGATGTAAAACCAGATAATGCACATGTTGCACGAACAGTGGTGGAAGATGAGAAAGGTGAAGAGTTAGAAATTTTACGTCACAGCTTGCCTTATGGTGATGGAAAAGGCGATCAAGGTTTATTTTTTATTGCCTATACCAAAGATCTGGGCAGAATTGATCAAATGCTAGAGCGTATGTTTGGAACCAGTGGCGATGGTATTCATGACCGACTGCTGCATTTTGTGACACCACTGGATGGTGCATATTATTTTGCACCGAGTGAAGAGGTGTTGGAGGGTATTTTGGAGGGTTAGAAAAATTAAGGAGAAGTTGATGGTTTCAATTTCTCCTGTATGTAAGAAATAACATCTTATAACTAAAATTTGAAATAAATCATTATACTAATCCCTCCAAGAAAACCACCTAACTTATTAATTTTAATATAAATTTTATGATCCATTAGAATTTCGTATTTCCAGCATGTCATTACATTCTTTAGCACTAGAATAAGCGAAAATTCGCTTGTCTTGATTTTCCAATAAAATGTCATCTTTATCTGCACCAAAAGCATTTTTAGAGATATCACATTTATAAGTTATCAACTTAAATTTTCACATTTTGCTCAGCCTTAACTTGATCAAAATAATACCAATTGATAATATTTTTTAGACATAGTTAATCCCGCCCCATTATGCAATATCAACTAAATCAGTGCCTATGTAAACATTTCTCCTTAGTTTTTATATTTGTAAAAAATCCGAACTTTTTTAAGTTCGGATTGATTTCAATCACTTATCAAAATATGAATACAACTATTATTTCAACTGTATTCGCTTTTCTTTATTACCTTCCATATAAGTTAAATTATAATTCTTATCGATTAATACATTTTTAGTTGCTGGGATAAATTTCTTTTCTTCTACACCAAAAGCATTAATGATTAAAATCGCAAGTTGTGGACCCTCATCCTCATTATCTTCAAATGGAGAAATAATGATTTGTTTACCACTTTCTGTTTCTGGAAGAACAATACCATCCCCATAATTTGGAGAAATAGATGGATAGAATTTTATCAAATTAGATGAGCTCACCAAATTAACTTTAGAACAACTATTTATATCTTTCTTTAAAAGACATTTAAAATGATCAACTGAATTGTAAGGTAAATGTGTTACCACTAAACCATGAATATTTTCTTCTTTCGAAGTTTTTCCAGTTGTTAAAAATGATAATCTAGATAAATACTCATCTCTATAACATTGATTTCTAACTAGACCTGCACCTTCCCCAGCTATATGACTTATTTTTCCTTCACAATTATTTTTTATTTTCTTCACCCATTTATTATAATCATTTTTTTCTCTATTTTTTTCATTATCAAGTTTAATAATTAATTTTTTATTTTCCTTTTCTATACATTGTATACTTTCATAAACATTATTTTTATTACAATCTACTGATGAACTATCCGCACATGCTGATATTGTTGAACCAAATACTAATAATACTAATCCTGTACCAACCACATATCTACTAAACATATTAAATTCCTTTGAAGTTTTTAGGGAGAACTATTTTAAAAGGTTTTGGCATTTTATTTCTTAATTCAGTCGTAGTGCCATGAGCATGTATAGCTGTTCCATTGCCAAGTATCATACCTTTCTTGACCGCTTCATCATGAAATTTATCTACCCATGCCTTTCTATTTTTTGCATCTGAATAATATTTATTTGCATAGTTTAGATTTTCTCCAATAATGGAAAGTTTACCATTTGCTCTTTCTATAAGATAGCTATTAACAAAATTCCTAATCCTTGTACTTACATGCGATATTGGCATTTTTTCAACACTACCATAAGGGTCTAAACTTTTAGGACCTGTAATTTTAGAAAACTGTCTATCAGCATTAACTACACTTCTGATACTATCCCCCCATACACCAGACTTGACTCTATTCATAATAGTATCTACAACACCAGCAGCTTGATCAGTAAAATATTTCTCTGTTTTAAACTTTATCACCTCAGTCTCAGTTACTTTCATAATATCTATAATATCATCATTACTTAGTACTAGTTCACCCCCCACTATAGTATCATGTGGTTTTTGTGTTGAGCCCCCCCCTCCACAACTTAAAATCCTAGGAACTTTCAAGCTGTTTACTAGAGTAAACATTTTAACGCCATTTAATTCAACTATTGTTTTTTGAAAAATATTTCCACTAAAATATATAGCTGAGAATTTAGTAACATCAAAATGTACCCATGTAGTTGCTCCTGAAGTCCCACTATTAAAAACTTTTGGTTCTAAATAAATTTTATCAACCTCTCTACTTTCAGATGCTCCCATTTTTTTAACCATAATTTGTTTACGAATAAATTCCATATCATTGACTTCACGAGTCCTACGTCCATTCTTATTAAAATGAATATCCAGAGCTAAACCCATATGATTTACTGTTGCTCTTCCATGTTTTTTATTATTTTCAATACATCTATAACCAGACTCTATATAAGCTACTTCGATTTTCTTTTCCTTAAATTCATTTTTTAAATAAAAATTTATAGCCTTTAATATCCAGATTAGACTTCGGTGTAATCCTGGATATTCATTTGCTTTATTTGAACCAGATGGAACCCCCATATTACCATTACCAAAGCCCGAACATTTGCCACAATTACAAGCAGCTTTCCCCATAAAACCTGCAATAGGGTATTCTTCATAAAATTTATCCAACGCTACCAATACTGAACCACAAATTTTCCCCGTCTCTGGTACCCCCATATAATCCCGTTGGAATTGCTTAATACAATTTGCAGTCAGTTCGGTAAACTCATCCGTAGGTAAAGCTCCACCGAAGCCTGCTAAACGAATATTTACTTCTCGAATAAGCTCACTCTTACCACTTGAAATACATTGCGGATTAGTTTTACATAAATTTGGAGCATCTGCTTTAGGTGTCCCACCATCCTGACTGCGATCATCAACCGTCAATATTTTGGAAGCAGCGTTTGTAGCTTCATTCAGCGTTTTTTTACCTTCTTCATAAAGCTCATTCACTTGGTCGAGGATTTTACTGCCAAAATTTGCTCCAAAAATTCCTTCTTCCTGCTTTTTCTGAGGTGTTATACTCGATGGCCTTGTAGGCGGAGTCTGTGGTGCTTTTGTTTTAGTGCTGCTAGCCGAAGGTTGTGTTCTCTGCTGAGTGGTCTGTTTCGCTTTTTCTTGATGTGAATTATTTCCTGTCGCAGGAATATTCACTGGCAACTTAATCACTTGCCCAATACTAATCTTATTAGGGTCATCTATTTTATTCAAACGCTCTAATGCTCGAACAGTAGTATGATTTTTTTGAGCTATTTCAAATAAAGTTTCACCCTTTTTTACAACATGCGTTTTTCTTTTATATTGTCCATTATCACCTTGATTTGTTAATGTTTTTAAATCCAACATTACTTTTGGACTGGTAATTTTTACGAGCATGCGATCTTTAAACATTACAAAACTTTGTATCTTGATCATCAAGCCATTAAACATACTTTTGATATAAACATCTAAAGCCGTACCTTTATCTCGACTAATCTCAACGATACATCCAGACGAATTCGTAAATCCAGCAGCAATAACTTGCCCAGTCCTCTGATTTTTTACTTCATATTGTGCTTTTGAGATTGGACTACCAAATAAATCTAAGAGTTGTATCGTAACTAGTGATTTTTTATTCACTTCAAATCCCTTACTTCTATATTATTATCTGACTCTGAATCATTCACATTTTGATCGGTCATGAAATCATCCTCATCGAAACCGTCAATGACTAACCCCCATTCATCATTAGAGCCAACAAGTACCTGAACTTTTGTTGGATCTGAAGTACTGATTTTCCCTGTGCGTCCATGTTCATCTATTGATCCAGAAGTAAATGAGCTTGTTTCTGGAACAAAAGCTTTATAACTGAGTTGACTAAAATCACTCGCCCAGAACAAATCATAAATATCTAAACGGTTACTAAAAATTGAAGTATTTGGCAACTCAGGTACTTCATATGAAACTTTTTCACCACTTGTAAACACATGCTGTCCTGATCTAACTTCAAACTTACCGCCTGTCTTAATAAAAACACCGTTACCATTTACAATGAGCTGACTACCCCCAGCTTTGATATCAATTTCTTTAGTACTGGTCAGTTCGATCTTATCTTCGGTAGAAATCAGCTTAATCACTTTTTTGGCAATAATATCGACTAAATCATCTTGCGCTTGTATTTTAACTGCGCCTTTTGCTGCATAAGCACTCAGTCCCTTTTGTGCAGCAAACAAACTCACTTTATCTTGTGCATGCCCAATAATATTCTTCTGTGCGCTCAAATTAATTGAGCCACTGGCACTCTCAGCAATATCCTGAGAGGCTTGCAAAATAATATTCTCAGGTGTGGTTAACGCAATACCGTTTGGTGATGCCAGCAACATAAGAGCCTGTCTAAAAATTTTGCCCTGCTCTTGTTGCTTTGCATCAGAACTACTTTCCAAACCTTGGGTATATCCTTCCATAAAACCTTGTAAAGAACTCAAAGCCTTAGAAGGAGTAACTTCAAGCTTGCTACCTTTACTAAATGTTCCGCAATTACTCATCAGGTCAAAATCTTTAATATCGACATTTGCTAAAACTTTTCCTATGTCCTGAAGACTTGCAAATGGATTCTGTTGAATATCATCCTTTACACTTGCGAGCCGACCTTTGACAACATCGGTTCCATGTTCTTCAACATTTTCAATAAATGCTTTCAGGTTTTCTAACGCATCTTTATTTTGGGTAAAGAAAGTATCGAATTCTTCAACAACTCCCTTTGTATTTCCTCCCAAGCGTCCTATATCTTCGATAAAACTGCCACAGTCCTTTAAAGCATTGATTGGATCTTTATTTAAATTGTCTTTAAATAAATTGACAGTACGATCTAAAGCCTGTTCAGTTGATTTTAATTCGAGCGACTGAATAAACTTAGGCAATCGATCTATCACATTCAGTGCATCAGTTTGCTGTTTGAGGGCGATATCACTGAGCGTTTTCATGTTTTCATGACTCTGAGCCAACAACGATTGTGCCTGAGCAGCTTCCAAATGATCGGCAATTGCTTGTTCTTGTGCGTAGGTACTAATGAGCATTCCCTTACCAGCACGGACTGCACCATAATGATCTGTTCTCAGCTCAAAGCCTTCACCGCGTCCCTGACTGGTTTCTTCATTTTTTGGATGACTCAGGTTACCCAAATTTAATTGACTTGCACCATGACTGCTCTGCAACTGGGTACTAATTTGACCTGTAGTATCATCAAAGCGAAGCTGGTTAAATCCAGAGCCCGCAATCTCTTGTGAACGAATCCCACTCAAATTTCGTGTGGCTGGGAGTTGTCCACGAATATCAAATTTGGTGGGCGAACGCTGTGCTTCATGGATACGTCCTGTTGCAAAAGGTCGATCAACATGACCATCAAAGAAATCAATGACCACCAGTTCTCCTACACGTGGTAGAAATCTGGCGCCATAGCCTTCTCCAGCCCAAGGTGTCAGTACGTCAACCCAAGCCGAATCGGTGTCATTATCATTAGAACCTGCACCACCATCATGGGCATGATCTTCTGTTCGAGTAAACAGAAAACGAACTTTAATACGTCCCCATTCATCGACATAAATTTCTTCATTTTCTGGACCAACGACGCGTGCACGCTGTGGATAAACAACAGGACGGTGCATTAATGGTTGATATTCTGGAACAACCTTGACCTGTCGACGTATCAAAGTCAGCTCATTTCCTTGTCGTTCTTGCTGATTCGATGTTTTCAATGCTGAATGCATGAGGAGATATTCAAATTGCTGCTGAATATCTTTAGGTAAATTATTTTGGTTGAAGAATCGTTTTTCATAAATCAGAAATTGTCGATCCGCAAGGTCGTGCTGATCGATTTCTGGATGTCCCTGTAGTTCAAACCAATATCCAACCTGAGCATCTCGTACTGTGGTTTGAGCTATAAAATATTTGGCTTGCCTTTCCTGATAAGCAGTTAAATTCTGATTGAGTTTTTCAATTTGCTGTGAACTTGAAGCTGTTGCCTGATCCGCACCAGTCAAGTCAGTCGTCCAGGCAGAACCGATAGACCATGCTTGTTCCAAACTTAAACTTTCGTTACTTTGCTGATCACTATGCTGATGTGCACTTAACACAGAACCACTACCTTCATCTTGTAGAAGTCCATCTGCCTGCCAGCGTTGTACATATGCTGCTGTAGACTGCAATTGTCGATGGGCGACCAGATGAGTCATACTATCAAAGTGTTCTGTCGCATGACTCCGATGAAAACGAATCAGGCCACGACTTAGTGCTAAAAATTGTTGATTGTCATCAATCAAGCGTAATTTTTGTGGTGCGATTGGTTGTAATGGGTGTGTAACGACAGTATTTTTTTCATCAACAAGCCAGTTAATCCCTTCACTTCGCCATAGACGGGTTAAAAACTCATAATCTGTTTCATTGATTTGCATCGTAAATGGACGGATATCATAATTTTGAGCAAGTCCGCTTAAATCAAGCGTTAAACTCGCTGCAAATAAACTACTTCTATTTTGCCATTCTTTAAACAGAATCTCGCTAATCTCAGCGACGCTTTTATTCATAAACACACGGCTATTACGGCGCTTATGCCATAATGCTGTTGAATCTTGTATGTTAAGCGTATAAAGGGTTAGAGCGCCATCACTTTGTCCCTGCGTTGCACGTGTAATAATCCCCGATGTTCGCGCTAACTGACCCGTATCCGTGACTTGATCAATGGCAACCTGACACCCAATGAATTGCTTCAAAGCGATATGCGCATTGATTGACAAACAGGTTAGTTCGACCTCTAGACCTTCATTTAAGGTATGTTTGCCATCTATACGCTGTAAAAAAATCTGGGTATTGAGTAATGGATTGCTAAATTGCACGTGAATAGCACGTTTCAGTGCCCCAAAACCTAATTGTTCAAAAACACTATGAATATTATTTAACATCAGCTTTATTCATTTTTAATTTTATTGAAATACATTGTCTACAAATTTTAAAAAATACAGACAGTCCCGTCTATAGGCTTTGTTATCTTTTTTCCAAAAAAAAAAGAGCCGAAGCTCTTTTTTTTAAATTATGGATTAAAACGGAACACGTTTATAACCACGATATTTGGGTTTCCAGAACTCTTTTTCAATATTCTGTAACAGCACCTCATCACTCATATTCAATGCCACACCATCTTCAATGGCAGCCTTCGCCACTTTGAATGCGATACGTTTGGAAACATCCTGAATATCAGCAATCGCTGGCAATAGGTCGGCATTTGGATTTTGCAACAATGGTGAACAATCCGCCAAGGCATTACTTGAAGCCATCAGCATGTTGTCTGTCACGCGCTTGGCACCTGAAGCAATCACCCCCAAACCAATCCCAGGAAAAATATACGAGTTGTTGCACTGTGAAATATTGTAGAGCTTACCTTGATAATTGACTGGTGCAAATGGGCTACCTGTTGCAATCAAGGCTCGACCATTTGTCCATTGAATAACATCTGAAGGCAATGCTTCAACACGTGACGTTGGATTAGACAGTGGCATCACAATCGGACGCTCACAATTTTCCGCTAAAGTACGAATCACTTCTTCGGTAAATAGACCTGGTTGACCTGACACACCAATCAATACCGTTGGCTTAGCATTCTTAACCACATCGAGTAGTGAAATGACTTCTTCAACGTTGCCCCAGTCTGATACTACTTCAGCTTTTTGTGCAAGCTTGCGCTGGAAATCTAGCAAGTTTGGCTGATTTTCTGTGATTAATCCAAAACGATCTACCATATACACCCGTGCTCTCGCCTGTGCATCTGTCAGACCTTCTGCGACCATTTGTGCCACAATCTGCTCGGCAATACCACATCCAGCAGAACCTGCACCCAAAAAGGTAATGGTTTGATCTTTTAACTGTTTACCAGCCGCACGACTTGCCGCAATCAAACTGCCCACCGAAACTGCAGCAGTTCCTTGAATATCGTCATTAAAGCAACAGAATTTGTCACGATACTTGGTGAGTAACGGCATCGCATTTTTCTGAGCGAAATCTTCAAACTGAATCAAAGCATGTGGCCAACGACGACGAATCCCTGTTAACACCTGATCGATAAATTCGTAATACTCATCACCACTAATGCGTGGCTGACGCCAGCCCATGTAAATCGGATCGTTGAGTAATTGCTGATTATTGGTACCCACGTCAATGGTAATTGGCAATGTATAGGCAGGGCTAATACCACCACATGCGGTATAAAGCGACAGTTTACCAATTGGAATCCCCATTCCACCGATACCCTGATCGCCTAGACCCAAAATACGCTCACCATCTGTGATTACAATCACTTTAACATTGCGCTTGCTCACATTTTGCAGAATGTCATCGATATGTTCACGATCTGGATAAGAGATAAAGATTCCGCGATGACGGCGGTAAATATCAGAGAAACGCTGACATGCCTCACCAACGGTTGGTGTGTAGATGATCGGCATCATTTCTTCCAGATGATCATTGATCAAACGGTAAAATAGCGTTTCATTGGTGTCTTGAATATTTCTTAAATAAATATGCTTGTTGATGTCGTCATTAAATGCGCCATATTGCTGATATGAGCGCTGGCTCTGCTCTTCAATGGTTTCAATCACATGCGGAATTAAACCGTGCAAATTAAAATGGCTACGCTCTTCCTGAGTAAAAGCCGACCCCTTATTGAGAAGTGGGAGTTCTAGGAGGGTATATCCCGCATAAGGAATATATAATGGGTGCTTATTTGTATTGGTTTCAGCTGTCATTGCCTATCTCATGTTTCAGGGATCAATCCCTAAAAGGTTGCTTATCTATTCATCTACTGCTATAGCTTAAGCCGTTTTGAAGCAAAATGGGCATTTCGAAATTTGATAGTGTTATGAACTACATTTAATCATCAAATAAGATTGACTTCACAATCAGAAAATCGACTGTTACTTACATAAAATACAAGACAGTTCTGTCTGATTTAACTACACTTAAAAGCATGTTGTTATATTCTAAAAATAGATCAGATCATGTTGACGTATTTTAAAACCTTCACATATATATTTTTATCTTTTGTTATGCTGAGCCAGCTCAATGCCTGCCAAACACTCTCAAAAACCAAAGACAAAGTGGGTGCTTTGCTTGGTGATACAGACATCCCCGAAATTGACAAAAAAGGCATGGTCGATTTGAGCAAAGTCAATGCGAGTCAGTTAGAACAGTTTCAACAAAATATGCCCAAAGACCAGTGGATATACAGCAAAGATAAAAAACAGGATATCTACACATTACAAAATAGATCTCAAAACAATTTTATTCTATCACTTCGCTTAAAATGCCAGTTAGCCAATCAACAATCTGGTTTTACGTTATATAGCCCACAAAACGAACGTATCTTGACAGCATATGATGCCAAAGCAGGTCCATTCCAGTTTTTGCTCGACGATAAAAATTATGGCAATCCTTTTAACCCTTACACCAACCAACCGCTCAATCAATTTAGCAAAGCATTAAATCAGGCTAAAGTCATCAAGCTATATCATGCGGGTACACTCTATACTTTTAGAAATCACCATGCTGAGCTTTTAAGCCAACCTGTTTCTTGCCATGAGCCCCAGTAGCGGCTTACAGAACTGATTCAATTTTAAAAATTAAATCAAAGCCTTAACCAAGTGGTGTGATTTAATCGTAGATTCACCACATCCCCCTCACCTAAACCAGTCAAAATTTGCTATATTTAGCGTTTTTCCGCGAACATTCGTTTTAGATAGATATGAATACCGCCATACAAGCAGCTCTGGATCATGTAGTGCAATCTCTTCAACAAGAAGGGATTCTTCCTTCGGATTGGAATAATAACAGTACCCTTACACGGACCAAAGACCGAAGTCATGGTGACTTTGCATCTAACATTGCCATGGTTGGATCAAAAGCTGCGGGTATGAAACCACGTGATTTGGCGGAAAAAATTCTGGCCTCTTTGCCAGAAGTCGCCGACATCACTAAGGCTGAAATAGCAGGCCCAGGATTTATTAATTTCTTTTTAAATGCCGATCAACGTTTTGCTGTACTCGACCAAATTCAGGCTCAAGGTCAATATTATGGCCAGACCCAGGTCAATGCCGAGAAAAAAATTCAGGTCGAGTTTGTTTCTGCCAACCCAACGTCTAGCCTTCATGTCGGACATGGTCGCGGTGCAGCTTATGGCATGACCGTTGCCAATCTACTTGAAGCAACAGGTGCACAAGTAGATCGCGAATATTATGTCAACGATGCAGGCCGTCAGATGGATATTCTGGCAACATCGACTTATTTACGCTATTTAGAGCTGTTAGGTCAGCCATTGGTTTTCCCAAAAAATGCCTATCAAGGTGACTATGTTAAGGAAATCGCACAAAGCATTATCGATAAAGATGGCGATGCGTATGTGCGCTCAGTCGCAGATGTTTACCGCAATGTCCCTGAAGATGTGCAATATGCGGAAGAACTTGATAGTGAAGGCAATAAAGTCGTTTTATCTGGCGATAAAGAAAAGCATATTGATGGACTGATTGCCAATTCTCAACAGTTGATTGGTCAAGGTTATCGTGTTTTTCACCAAGCAGCTTTGAAAGCGATTCTGGATGATATTAAAGATGACCTTGCCGATTTTGGTGTGACCTTTGATCAATGGTTTAGCGAAGCTTCTTTAACCCAAAAGATCGATGAAGCCTTACAAACCTTAGACCAACGCGGTTATCTATACGAAAAAGAAGGCAATATCTGGTTCAAGTCGACCAAATTTGGCGATGAAAAAGATCGTGTAGTCAAACGCCGTAATGGTCAAACCACTTATTTTGCATCTGACATTGCTTATCACCTTGATAAATTACAACGTGGTTACACGCATATTGTGGATATCTGGGGTTCAGACCATCATGGCTATATTGCTCGTGTCAAAGCAGCAATTGATGCAATGGGGTACGATTCATCCAAACTGACTGTACTGTTGGTACAATTTGTCAGCCTGTGGCGCGGTGGTGAAATGGTACAGATGTCTTCACGCTCTGGTCAGTTCGTGACACTGCGTGAACTACGCCAAGAAGTTGGTAATGATGCAGCACGTTTTTATTATGTGATGCGTAAATCTGAGCAACATATTGATTTTGACCTTGATCTGGCTGTTTCTCAAAGCAAGGACAATGCGGTGTACTACATCCAGTACGCGCATGCACGTATTTGCCGAATGCTGGAAAAGGCCAACAGCACTCAGATGCGCTTTAATCAAACACAAGCACGCCAGTTTGCAAACCGTCTTGACCTAGATGCAGAAACTGAAATTTTGGCCAAATTGGCTGCTTATCCAGATATTTTGGTTCGTGCAGCCAATGCCTACGAGCCACATCAGATTGGAAACTATTTAAAAGAACTGGCAGCCCTGTTCCATGGCTGGTACAACGAGCATAAAGTGCTGACCGAAGATGTTGAACTTACACAAGCACGCTTGTTGCTTTCAGTAAATGTACAGCAAGTTTTAAGAAATGGTTTAGACTTACTGGGTGTGTCTGCACCTGAAGCGATGTAACGCTTCTAACTAAATCAACACAATTCAGATCTGTTGCATAAAAGCCAAACCTTGTTGTTTCGGCTTTTATGCTATTGGTTAAGTGGTAGAAGTAAAATAGCAAGAGGATTTCCACGTGTTTGGAAAAACGCAACGCGGTGTATCTGAACGACCAAACAAACCCAAGAAGCCCCTGATTCCCCGTTGGTTAGGGATGTTGGTGGGTATTTTAATCCTGATGTGCATTGCAGTGATGCTGATGCTCTGGAAACCATGGAAACCTGTCTCGAGTAAAAATGAGGTGACTTCTACCCATTATCAGGAAGAAGATACCAATCATGACTATCGCTTCTATGATCTGCTTCCGCAACAACAGGTCACCCCAATTCCAGAACAGGCTATTCCTGAAAGTAAAGACAAAGGCACAGTCGTCATTGTTGAAGCACCTAAAATGGCAGCCAGTGAACCTGCTACAACGGGTGGCATCTCAACGACACCAGCGCCGCAAGCTTCTAGCTTTATCTTGCAGGTACGTAGTTATTCTGATCCAGATAGTGCTGATGCTCGCAGAGCCGAGATTATTTTAAATGGTTTATCTGCGGATGTAATCAAAACAGTAGAAAATGGTAAAACCTGGTATCGTGTGATTTCTGGCCCTTATGACACTCAAGATGCTGCTCTTGCTGCACAACAAACCTTGCAACATAGTGGCATCGATTCCATTGTGGTCAAACGCTAAAGTATTTTAAAAAAAAGGACTCAAATTTGAGTCCTTTTTTTATGATCATTTTTTAGTATCACCAGCCCCAGCAAGTGCCTGAGGCAGGTTTACCGCATGATCGATAGTTGATCGCATACCATAGACTTCCACCAGTACGTGGTGTTCCATCTTTTTTCACTTCATTACGATTTAATTCATCAAACGTACTTAACGCATTTGCTGTCACCGAACCTTTGTCGGCATTTTTCACCAAGGCCAATGCGCCTAAATCTGCGGCAGTATAATTTTGATAAATAAGGGTTTGTGGTGAGGTCGTTCCCATCAATACTGCATAATTGGCAACTGCTGCTGTATAACTGGTTGCACTTCCCGAAAGCGTTAAATCTTTATTCAATGTTGTGCTTGCCAGTACATCACTGACAGCATATTGTTTTGGATCAAGATGATAAAAACTGAGTGGCTTTACCAGACCCAGTTTTGCCTGATTCTCAAACCAGTCCTGCCATAAAAACTCAAGAAAATCGGTTGCTTTCTCAGGCTTGCTATAACCAATATCACGTAAAAAATACATGAGTGAACGGTGCTGGCTTTCTTCCATCCCATTCGGATTAGATACACTCTTAAGCCCTAGATTTTGTGGTAACTGCGTATAAAGGATGGGTTGGTTCTGACCATTACGCAACCAGACACGACCATCTGTCACCATTTTGTTCCAGAAGGCATCGGCGGTTTTTAGATTGCTGTCATTTTCAACCACGCGTACCCATACTTTCAAAGAGGCGCCGCCATCGGGTAGCTCTCGTAACTGGGTCATGGTGTGGTGACCATCGGTCAAATATAAACGTCCATCATAACCCACGACAACGGTTTTCAAATCTGCAAGCTCAGTTCCTGGTTGCTCACTACAGCCAAAGCTATTGATCTGACTTAGCGTCGCGGCTTTGAGCTGTTGTAAAGTCGTAAAATCATCACGACCTTTGGCACCAATGGTTTCACAGTAATCGCTAAATTTTTTACCGATGGTTTTATTCAAATATGTGAGCTGGCTGCTTGCATCCGACTGCCATGTTGGGCGGTTCCAGTCGCCTTGCCAGCGTCCCAGCTTATAATAAATCTGATCATAGCCAATTGCCCCCTGAGTAGGAATCAAGTCCGCAATTTCCACCTCAATGACATCACCTGCCTTGGCATTTAAAAAACGTTGATCTCGCGTATCTGATGGCTGGATCGACGATTGCTGATCTTGACTAGAGTCATTGCAAGCTGCCAACCCAAATACTGTACAGATCCCCAAAGCCAAAATACTCATTTTTTTAGTCATCATTTTCATCATCTGGTCATAATATACATGGTTTTAGAAGCAGCATATTGACCACAAATTATTCAAAACAGATGACAATACCGATTTTTACTGATGTAAATGAAATATTTTTAATCTTTTAAAACTATTTGCTACCCATTGAGGTTGATAAAACAGAATAAAATTCCCAAATAAAATCAGTACAACGCCCAGCCCTGCGCTCAATGTCCATTGATAATTTTCCCAAAAAGTTGAAATAGTCAATGCCACCAAAGGAAATAACAAGGTACTGTAAGCGGCCTGCCCTGCACCAATGCGTCCTACCAGAACAAAATAGATGCTAAAACCGATGACAGAACCGACTATCGCCAGATATCCTACTGCGCTGATTGCAACCCAAGATGTGTGCGCAAAAAATGTTTCTCCTTTTGTCAGTGTAATCACCAGCATAATCCCAGCGCCATATAACATCCCGTAAGCATTGGTCGTAAGTACATCACAACCTTTACGCTGATGACGCAGGCTAATCATGTTTCCTAAAGAAAAGCCATAGGTTCCCAACATACACAGTAAAATTGCCAGAATAGTTTTCCAGTCAATGTGTGTGGCTGTCAAATCATGCCAAAACAGCGCCAAGACACCTACCACACCGCATGCCATGGCTGGTATAAAATAAATCGAAATACGCTGCTTAAAAAACAAATAGCTATTGATGGCATTGAAAATCACTGCCAGTGAAAAAATAACAGACTCTAGACCACTATTAATAAATTCTACGGCGGTATAAAAGCAAATAAAGTTCAGGCTAAATACACAAAAACCTTGTAGAACACAAAATAGATGATCTTCTAAAGTGAGTTTTTTTAGGCGTTTTAAAACAATTAATCCCAAAAACAGAACCAAACCTGCAATACAAAATCGCCAGAAAACTGCGACTACAGACGACATTTCCCCCTGCTGGACTGCAATAGCAATCCATGTTGTTCCAAAAATCAAAACCACTAATGCATATAATATGGCATTCATATCACACCTCTCTTTGAGAAGTAGAGTGTGAAGGATGCGCTCAACTTAAAATTTTACATTTCTGCGATGACTTACATAATCTTGCGCTTTTTTGTGGTGATTTTTGATTACTATTTTTAAAAACTCGCTACACTGTAAATACGTGCTTAAGTCCACATTCATTCTTACTTTTAGCAATGACCTATCAAACACTTCAACAACTGCAACGGCATAAAACTCAGCTAATTGATACAGTACAATTGGGTTCTGGCATGCAGATTGCCGCATGGCGAAATCAGCAGGATCTGGTGAGTGTCTGTAGTAATCATCATACGCTGAGTTTGTACATTCAAGGTGGCTACGAGAGCTATCGTAAAACGCCGCATGGCTGGCGTAATGGTGGTGCACCTGATCGTTTTTGTCTGATGCCCGAAGCACATGAATCCGTTTGGGATATTCGGGATCAACTCAGTTTTGTGCATCTGTATTATACAGATCAGCATCTAAGAACACTGGCCTGTAAAATCTGGGATAAAGAACCTGCCCAAATTCAATTGCAAGAACAGAGTTTTGTTTCAGACACCAAAGTCAGTAGCGTTTATCGACATTTCTTACTCGGATGCGACTGGCGTGACTCAAGTAACCACTTACAATTAAGCAGTGCAGCAGACTTGTTACTGAATCATTTGCTCCAGTCTTATAGCAATGTGCAATGGCAACTCCCACGTGTCAGAGGCGGACTTGCTCCTTTCTTACTCAAGCGTGTTAAAGCCTGGATAAATGAGCACTTACACACAGCCATCACCATTGCTGATTTGGCAGCACAAACCCAACTTAGCGAATATCATTTTGCACACATGTTCAAGCAATCGACAGGTGTTTCACCGCATCAATATGTTTTACAGCAACGACTTGAACGGGCACACCATCTGATTTTACATCATTCATGCGATCTCACCCAAATCGCACTGCAATGTGGCTTTAGCTCTGCCAGTCATTTTAGCACCCGTTTCAAACATCATTACGGCTATTCACCTTCTGTGTTACGCCGACAAGCTTACTAAATTTATTCAATGCCTTTTTGTTTGGCCTGCTGATAGGCGGGACGTACCTGTATTCGCTTCAAAAATGCCTGTATGTGCGGATATTGTCCTGTCGTTCGGGTCAAGATTGCCTCTAGCGGAAAACTCATCTGAATGTCAGCAAAACTAAACTGCCCTGCAAAATAATCATGCTTGGACAGGTAATCTTCCAGAAAGGCAATATGGTCTTTTAAACGTGGACGAATAAAGCTGGCCTTGATGCCATCGGTAATTTTATTGGCAACAGGTCGAATCAGAAATGGAACATTTTTACCCACATTATTCATGACCAACTGAAACACCAACAATGGCATGAGTGAACCTTCGGCATAGTGCATCCAGTATAAATATTGAAATGCATCTTCATCATTTTGCGGTTTAAACTGATGGTCTAGATCATATTGGCTTTGTAGATATTCCAAAATGACCGCAGACTCGGCAATGACACGTTGATTATCCTGCAAAATTGGGGCTTTACCTAAAGGATGCACCTGTTTCAATTCAGGTGGAGCTGCAAATTTAGGTGAGCGTTTGTAATACTTAATTTCATAATTTTGTTGTAGTTCTTCGAGCGCCCAAAGTATACGAAACGAGCGAGACTGTTCTAGATGATGTAAGGTCAGCATAAGATTTTGTTTAGATCCTGAAGGTCTTATATTCAATCTCAGTTATAGCATTAAGCCCATGGCAATAGCATGGGCTTAACTGTAAAGTCATTTAATCACAACACCATTTAAACGATTGTGGTTTTAATTTCGACGCTTCGTAGTAAGGTCTTGGTGACAGGTGTTTTGCTACACACATTGAGTACTTTTTCTTGTAACTCGGCAGACAATGGATGTTTAAATGTAACGCGGCGCTCAATCCATTCCTGCTGTTCTTTGTTCATAAAGAAATCAACTTCAACATGAAATTCACCAAAATCTATTTCTTTATGCTGTGCATACATACGTAAAGTAATCATGGTGCATGATGCCAAGCTTGTGGTTAGAAAATCATACGGGGCTGGACCAGTATCATGACCACCAAAAGATTCTGGTTTATCGGTAATCAAATGATGCTGTCCCGTAGCGACTTCACCTTTCCAAGGCGCAGGATCAGTTTTGACTGTACTTCGGGCGATAATACTCATTTGGATGCTCTCATTTGATCTGGAAAAGTGGGGGCTTCTAAACGTGGGCCATCATAATCTGGAATTTTACCAAAACGTGAATCATGATTAACCCATTGCTCGCGAGCTTCACGTAATCCCTCAGTGGTACGTCCAACCAGATTCCACCACAACAAAATAGGTGTTTCGAATGGCTCACCGCCAATCAGCAATACACGATGTCCTTTTGGAATTTCGACATCAATATGTTGCACACCAGGTTCGAGTACAATCAGATTATCCTGATTCAATTCGTGTCCATTGATCCAGGCATGTCCATCTAACGCCAGGAAGCCATATTCAAATTTTGGATTAAGTGGGATACGGGTTTTAGTCTCTGCCTGAGCCGTCATATCGACACCAACCAACGGCGTATGCACTGCAACAGGTGAGATTTGCCCCATAAATTCGCCAACCAAAATGGTAAATTCAACCTGATCCTGTTGTGCTTGTGGCAATTTTGGATAATGGTCAAACTGCGGTGGCATATTCAATTTTTCATCTGGCAATGCAATCCAAAGCTGTGCTGCGTGCATTTTGGTTTCAGTATCTGGCGCAACCTCAGTATGTGAAATACCATGTCCTGCAGTCATCAAATTAACCTGATAGGGCCGAATCAGTTGTTTGGTTCCCAAACTATCGGTATGCATCATGGTACCTTCGATCATCCAGGTAAAGGTTTGCAGTCCTGTATGCGGATGTGGCCCTACGTCCAAACCATCTCCTTGTGGAAAAGTAACTGGCCCTGCATGATCCAGAAAACACCATGCCCCAATCATGCGTTTTTGACGACTTGGCAATGCACGCTTAATGACAGTGCCTTTGCCAATTTCAGCACTACGAATCTGAAAATCCTGAATAAATTGATTGATATAGCTTTCACAATCCTTTGAATCGGAAATATCGTAATCATTATTATTGCTCATGATATTGCTCTCTTTTACCTATGCCGTGGTGCAATGAGTTATATGATTGATCTTAACAATACCAATGTCATGCAATATAGTCTTTTCGTAATACACAGAGTTTTATTCTTGCGACAGTTTTTATTTATTGGCAATCCATCTTTTTTCAATTCATTTTGGAGGTATATCTACAAACAATGCCGTAAAACGTCGAACCAAAGGTAAGAAAATGAGCACTATCGGATAGGCAATCATCCAAGAAACCATCCATGTCGCAAACCATTTTTGTATAAATCCAGATATAAATCCCATCGCAATTAAAAGATTAATAAAGGAGATCGTGCCACTCATTAAACCTGACAATAATAAGGGGACGATCCAGGCTGCGTATTTTTCAGGTAGTTTTTTCAATATTTTTTACTCAATTTAACGTTCTAAAGATGATTCAGGTTTTTTTACATGCTGTTTTAGATTCTTCATAAACTGGCCAAATTGAGGCATAAATTCTTGAAACAGAGGATGATCCCGATGTTGTAACATCACTTCACTAAACAGTTTTAAACCTACCGCAAAAGATTTTGTAGTTTGTTCATCAAAAAACTTGGCTGATTCTAATTTTTCAACGATCTGGAAAATATCATCATGATTGCCTGTATAGAATTCAAGCTTTTGCGCATACGTAGATACGTTACCTTTGGCATCTTTTAAATGCTGAACGCTGACAAAATATTGATGTTGTTTCATAAATTTTCTCTAATTTGATATGGGATAAAGTGTTTACAAACGACCAATCGCAATTGCAGCTTGATCAATTTTTTCAGCAATCTGGTAGATCTGCTCTTGCTGTAAATCGGCAGTATTGAGTTTTAGACGCAGTGCAGTTTTAAGGTTTTCCATCGCACGATGAATCTCAATCAACTGGTCATTATTATGAATTTCACGTCTTAGTCTTAATTTCTCTAGCAACTCATCCAGTTTGCCTTGTTGCTCCTGCATGTAAGCTTCACCCAGCTGAGTCACTTGATATTGCTTACGTTCTGCATCTTGTAAAGAAATGAAATTCATTTCTTCTAAGTTGGTTAATGTTGGATAAATTGTTCCTGCGCTTGGTGTATATCCATCACCCACGAGATCGCTAATTTCTTTAATAATTTCATAGCCATGTTTCGGACTTTGCTGAATGAGATGTAATACTAGGAGCTTCATCCGACCCGCTTCAAATAGACGCCCACGACGGCCTGAATGGTGATGCTCTCGATGCTGTAAATCCTGTTCAGGTTGATGATGACTGGATCGATGTCTCATCTTTATTTTCTCATATTGCTTAATTTAGATATATTAAGATATATCTTAGTATATCTTTTAGCAAGTTAAGATATTACTTATAGTTAAAATTAGTATTGACTTCATCTAATAATTCATTAATTTAAATATAAAAATTATTAACTTATAATCATTTCAATAGGAATTAGCATGTCTAAAATTACGAAAATTACGAAAATTACGAAAATTACGAAAATTGCAAAAATTGATAATTTTGGAATTTTTCAAAACTTTGATTGGAATACTCATCTTTCCTCTAATCCTGCTCAACAGAACCAAACTTATGACTTTAAAGATATCAATATTTTTTATGGTCGAAACTACTCTGGAAAAACTAGCCTTTCTAAAATTATCCGAGCGTTAGAAACTAAAACACTTTCACCCAAATACGATAATCCTGATTTCAAAATTGAACTCTCGAATGGCTCTATCATTTCACAAAGTAATCTATCGACATTCTCTCATCCAATACATGTTTATAATTCCGACTTCATCAAAGAAAACTTAAGATTCATTCATGATGAAAATGCAAATATTGAATCTTTCTCAGTCACATTGGGTGGTGACAATCAACAGATTTTGAATCGGATTCAAGAACTAAAAAATGAGTTAGGTTCAGATGAAGAAAATACTAGATCAGGAGTTTACCTAAATATTTATAATAAAAATAATGAAATAAAGAATGTTACAGAAAATCATAGCTCTAAGAAACGTAATTTAGATAAATTACTTTCAGATAAAGCAACTCGTGGCTTAGAATCGATAAAAGACAATCATGAACGCTTTGGTGAGATTCGCTACGATAAACGAAATTTAGAAGCAGATATTTCTAAAGTACTGAGCAATAACTATCAACAGCTAACACGAACGCAAATAGAATTATTTGAAAGTATTATCCAACAACGTGAGTTATCCGCTCCACCTGAACTCTTGCCTTATACTTTAAATTTCTCATCTCTTATAAATTCAACCTCACAAATTTTAAAAACTGTTGTTGGCGGCTCTCAAAAAATTGAGGAATTAGTCCAAGACAGTGAGCTTAATTTATGGGTCCAGAAAGGCCATCTGTTACATAAGGATCGGTCTAATTGTGCTTTCTGTACTAGTGAGATTACTGAACAAAGACAAAAAGAATTAAGACAACATTTTGATCAAGAAACCCAGCTCCTTCAAGATCGCATTGCAGATGGTATAGAAAAGATAAAAACATTATTAGAGAGCCAAAGTTTAAAAATAAGTTTTGATATAAATCATTTTTATCAAAAACATCATGGCACTTTAGCCGAGTTAAAAGTTAATCTTCACAAGACCATCGATCTACAGAAGCTATCGCTTGAACAAATTATAAAATTACTCGAACAAAAAAATAGACAACCGTTTACTGAATTAGATGCTGAATATCCAGTCGACCATTCAGATCAAATCAAAGCTATTCTTGAAAAAATCTCTGCAATCAGAAATGAGTGCATTCAATTAAATAGCAACTTAAAAACTCAACAAAACGAAGCTAAAAATGCATTGCGTTTAGATCATATTTATCACTTCTTACAATCTATTAATTACACTCAGTTAACTTCAGATATAAAACTCACATCTCAAGCTATAACTCCCTTACAAGAAGAACTTGACGCACTTGAAACTCGAAAAATCTCGATTACTGCTGAAATAAAAAGTAAAGAAGATAAATTAAAATCTGAGGGAGAAGCTTGTCGACACATTAATGAAATTTTACAGCATGATTTTGGTCATCAGCATTTGAGTCTTGAGCCAATTGAAACTACTAGCACCAATAGTCAATCCATAAAATTTGAAATACAACGACTTAAAAATGGAATAAAAACAAAAGCTCATAATTTGAGTGAGGGTGAATGTAGCTTAATTTCATTTTGTTATTTCTTAGCAAAAGTACAAGAATCTTTAAACAGTGGTCAAGAACCTATTATTTGGATAGATGACCCTATCTGTAGTTTAGATAGTAACCATATTTTCTTTATCTACAGCCTAATCAATGAAAAAATTTGTTTGCAAGGTAAATACTCACAGCTATTTATTAGTACACATAATCTCGATTTCCTCAAATATTTAAAAAGATTGAATACTAGGGTCATAAGAAATGATAAAAATAAGGAATTGCAAGTTAGTAAATATCTAATTTCTAGAGAAGAAACCTTTTCTCAAATTTATCAAATGCCTAAATACCTAAGCGAATATTCAACCGAATTCAATTACTTATTTAAGCAAATTTATACATGTGCAATCACAAATATTTTGACTGATGAAAATTACTCAATATTCTATAATTTTAGTAATAATGCTCGTAAATTCATAGAAATATATTCTTTCTTCAAATTCCCAACGTACTATAAATATGATGATGACAGATTAAAAACTTTTTGGAATGATGAAATTTATCGATTATTTATAGGAAGAGTAAATAATGAATACTCTCATTGCTCAGGTGTTTTAGAACGAGGTATGTCACTAATGGAAGTGCCTGAAATGCATCAAGTAGCTAAAGCAATTATTCAAAAGGTGAAAAAGGATACACAACAATATACTGCTTTATTAGAGAGCTTAAACATAGATATAGCTAATGACCCATTAAGTATTTCTTCACCAACAACAGGATAATAAAAAAGGACGCTTCAGCGCCCTTTTTTATATGTCTTAAATCAGACCGCGCTCAGAGCGCTCGCTTGATGTAAAACTGGCAAGCAGGTTGATGCTTGAACCCCCAGTTTTACTCCCACTCAATCGTTGCTGGTGGCTTAGATGACACGTCATACACAACACGTGAAACATCTTTGATTTCATTCATGATACGGGTTGAGATTTTATCCACCAACTCGTATGGCAAGTGAGCGAAACGCGCTGTCATAAAGTCAACAGTCTCAACTGCACGAAGTGCGATCACCCATGCATAACGACGACCATCACCGACCACACCCACAGATTTTACAGGTTGGAATACTGCAAAGGCTTGCGCAGTTTTGTCATACCAACCACTTGCGCGAAGCTCTTGCATAAAGATGTCATCGGCAAGGCGAAGAATATCTGCATATTCTTTTTTCACTTCACCCAAAATACGCACGCCCAAACCTGGACCTGGGAACGGATGACGGTAAATCATGCTGTGCGGCAAGCCGAGTGTGGTACCCAATTTACGCACTTCATCTTTGAATAAATCACGTAATGGCTCAACCAATTCAAATTCTAAATCATCAGGTAAACCACCCACATTATGGTGTGATTTAATCACGTGTGCTTTACCCTGTTTGCTTGCAGCAGATTCAATCACGTCAGGATAAATCGTACCTTGTGCCAAGAATTTCACGCCATCCAGTTTGCGTGCTTCTTCTGCAAATACTTCAATAAATTCACGACCAATGATCTTACGTTTTTTCTCAGGATCAACTTCACCTGCAAGCGCAGTCAAGAAACGTTCTTCTGCATCTGCACGGATCACACGAATCCCCATGTTATCAGCAAACATTTGCATCACTTGGTCACCTTCGTTTAAACGAAGCAAACCATTGTCCACAAATACGCAAGTCAACTGATCACCAATGGCTTTATGCAACAATGCAGCAACGACAGATGAATCCACACCACCCGATAGGCCAAGTAAAACTTTTTCGTCACCAATTTGGGCGCGTAACTGTTCTACACGCAAATCGATAATGTGTTCTGGTGTCCAAAGACCGCCACAACCACAGATTTTATGCACAAAGTTTGCCAGTAACTCGGCACCTTTCGCTGTATGCGTGACTTCAGGATGGAACTGCACACCGTAAAAACGGCGAGCTTCATCCGATGCTGCTGCGAATGGACAGCTTGGGGTACTTGCAGTGGTACTAAAACCTTCTGGTAAACGACTAACTTTGTCGCCATGGCTCATCCAGACATGCAGTTGATTCTCACGATCTTGCAAGTTTCCAACAAGTTGGTCGCGCTGCTGAATATCCACTTCGGCATAGCCAAACTCATGTACAGTACCAGGCTCAACTTTTCCGCCCAACTGCTCAGACATGGTTTGAAAACCATAACAAATCCCTAAGACAGGTACACCAAGCTCAAACACCACTTGTGGCGCACGCGGGCTGCCTTCTTCATGCACGCTTTCAGGCCCACCTGACAAAATAATGCCATTTGGATTAAATGCACGAATGTCTTCTTCAGACATATCAAAAGCATACATTTCAGAATATACACCCGCTTCACGTACACGACGTGCAATGAGCTGGCTGTATTGAGATCCGAAATCCAGAATTAAGATACGATCATCAGTAATGTGAGTATTGGTTGTCATGATTACGCAACTATGCAAGGCAACGAGAGAAGCGCAATATTCTAGCATTTTTCCAAGTATCGCGCACGTTCTTTCAATCAGCAAAAGTTATCAAAAAAGCAGCATTAAAAAAAGGCACTTGATTCGTGCCTTTTAGTTTAGTGTTGAATTTTTTCAATCTTAACCACTTCAATATCTGTAGGTTTGTAGCGATGGGTATCAACCTCACCCACTGCACGGACATGATCACCTACTTTTAAGCCTACCGCACGCCAGAGATCATCATCAATTTCAAGGCTAATTACACCCGTTGTATCTTTAAATTCATAATGATCACTTTTGATATGTTTGGTGATTTGACCTGTCAAGGTCACACCTGTTTCATCTTTCAGTTTGGTAATTTGCTGCACGTTCACCACATTTTTTGCTGCTTCCTGAACAATCAAATGATCATCTTTACCTGCAAACGCACTGGAAGATAAGACAACTGTGGCCACTACAGAAGTACTAAATATCAGTTTTCTCATTATTGTCTCTGTTTAAATACCGTCAAATCATCTAAACAGAAAGTTAAAGAAATATCGGCTAGAGTTTTGTAATACAAGGTAAAATTACGTCTACCTTGTATTTGTAAATATTTTATTTTTCAATCGCTGCATCCAGACTGATTTTACCTGCACCGTGCAGCATCAAAAAGAATAAGCCACCTGCCATCGCAAAGTTTTTCATAAAATTAATGGCCTGTGCCTGATCTGTTCCTTCATGAAAAATAAAGGCTGTAAGCAAACTAAAAATCCCAAGCCCGAAAGCAGCAAAACGAGCTTGGAAACCAAAGAGTAAAGCCAATCCACCACCAAACTCCACTAAAATCGTGAGCGGTAATAATGCGCCAGGCACACCCATCGCTTCCATATAGCCAACTGTCGCAGAATAAGCTGTTATTTTTCCCCAACCAGCGACAAGAAAAATATACGCCATCAGAATTCGTGCAATCAGTGAGATAATCGAATCTGCGCCATTTTGAGTGACAATATTTTTAACCGCGACATTTGGATTAAACATAAGAAATACCTTTAATTCTGAATTTTGTTCGTTCGATATAGCAATGATATGGATATTTATTTTTGCAATAAATATGCAAATGAAAGACTCATCGTTCCAAAAATAACACATTCAAATCTTTTTGAATTTTTATACTTTATCTTACTGACTTTCGATTGTAGCACTGCTAGGATTTGAACACGCTTTTGTGCTGTTGTGTCTCATGGAACTGTTTGATTTTATTTTGCACGTAGATGAACATCTACTTGAATTTGTTCGTAATTATGGGGTATGGATTTACGCCATTCTATTTCTGATTATTTTTGTAGAAACAGGCTTAGTCGTCATGCCTTTTTTACCTGGCGATAGCTTACTATTTGCGGCAGGAGCTTTGGCAGCATCGACGGGCGCAATGGATCCATGGGTGCTGGGTGTTCTATTATTTATTGCCGCAGTACTGGGTGATACACTGAATTATCACATTGGTCGTTATATTGGACCACGCGTGTTTGAAACCAATTCACGATTTATCAATAAAGCGCATCTCACCAAGACACATCAGTTTTTTGAACGTCATGGTGGTAAAACTATTATTTTTGCGCGCTTTATTCCTTTTGCTCGTACCTTTGCACCCTTTGTTGCAGGTGCAGGCAGTATGAACTATAAATTCTTTCTGACTTATAATGCGATTGGTGCGTTCTGCTGGATTGCGTCTTTTATTACACTTGGCTATTTGTTTGGAAATATGCCTGTTGTCAAAGACAATTTTACCCATTTGATTTTCGGAATCATTATCTTGAGCGTGCTTCCTGCGATTATTGGGTTCATACGTCAAAAGCTAGGCAGCAAAGTAAAAGACAAACGGATTTAGAAGAATCTAAAAATCACAGGCAACATACAAATCACCAGTAACAGTGCAGATCCTTTATATAAATGATCTGCTTTTACGCCCTTGACATCGCCAGATAATAATGCGCGTCCAAAACACATCCAGAATAAAGCCACAGGCAACAGAATCACACTAAATAAAGCAAATACATAAGCCGTATTTTTTAAAGATTCCCAAGTCTCAGGCGGAAAAATTCCTGCCGCAAACAACAATGCTTTCGGATTTTTAAGACTGGCAAAAAATAATTGCCGTGGACGGATAGATAAGTGATGCTGGCTATAACGTTGCAAATGTGAGCTTTTCCAAAGATTAAATGCCAGCCAGATGACATACGCCGCACTAATGGTATGTAGAATTGGAATAAGTGCAGGCCAGATCGGTTCACCTAAATGAATAAAAATTGCCCATAGACTAATTCCATAGAGATAACCTAGCCATTCTGCAGGAATAACATATGCTGTTTTCAATATACCTTGGTGATGAGCAGCACTGGCCAGTAGAGCATTGGTCGGTCCTGGAATGAGTAAAACCGCGATCATTGCAATAACAAAAAGCCAACTCTCAATCATAAAACATCCATAGTGATGAAGATGAACACACCTTATACGAAAGTCGTTTCATCTGACAAGTTAAAGAGACGGGCAGCATCGCGTAGCAGCACTATATTAATGCAAAAACAAAAACTATATAATTGTTTTTTATAATAATATATCAAAACATTTTGCAAAAATTTAATGATAATTTGGCCAGCTTATGCCAGCCAGATCAGCAATTCCGACTAATTTGTGCTCTTTTTACGTACAATCATTGGGCAATTTTTAAACTGGGCGGCTTGTGCAATCGCTTCTTGCTGACCCAGTACACGAGAAAGTTCAGTATTTTTAGTCTCTGATGACTGTCCCAAATTCACAGAAACAGAAGGACCGAAGCCCCAACCTCCACGCCCCCAGCCACCGCCAAGCCCTAACCCCAAACCTACACCGGTACGTTTTGGGGTTTGCACGCCATTGTCGATATATTGTTGAATACGATTATATTCACTTTGCAATTGCTGACAATTTAAAGACTGATATTGGGTTGGTGAAACATAAGCAGGTTTAACCGTTGTGGCGCATGCACCTAACAATAAAGTAGCTGCCAATAAAGGCATGACTATTAAGCCTTTCATACCATTGTTCTCATTCAATAGATTCAATTTCGCTAAACAGATTCTGATACGCAAGTGTCAGCTTATGCTCAGGTGACAAATGAACCAAAGGTAAATTTTTCTGGTGTGACTCTTTCATCAAAATAGATGGCGGTAACATGCTGTTGAGGACTGGCAAGCCTTCATCTTTTAATTGCTGAACCACTTCTCTTGGGAGTTTGGCCTGAGATTGAAACTGGTTCACAATGATCCCTTCAATTTCCAAGCTATCGTTATGATCATCTTGGGTTTCGATCACATTTTCAATCAAAGTTTGTAACGCACGTTTGGAAAATACATCACAGTCAAATGGAATTAAGACACGATCCGCAGCAATCAGGGCAGACAATGTAAAAAAGTTAAATGCAGGCGGCGTATCAATATAAATACGATCATACTTGCTGACTAATGCCTGAATGGCATCACGCAATTTATAAATTTTATGTTTGGATTCTAATGCATGTTCCAGCGCACCCAGCGTTGGACTTGCAGGAATAACATCCAGCATCGGAAATGCTGTCTGATGCACAAAATGATCTAAACCTTTTGAACGTGACTTTAGAATCGAACCAATAGCACTGCCAATTAAACCTTTTTGCTGAGTTGTTCCAAGTACATCTTCAAAGAAGTTTTCAATATTCGGTTCAAGTGCCTGCTTCTCTGCCGAATAAGTAGCTGCGTCACCTAAAAGGTACTGACTGGAATTTGCTTGCGGATCAAGATCAATCACTAAAGTTTTGAGGTTATGTTTTGCACTCATCGCCGCCAGATTGACGGTAATACTCGACTTACCCACCCCACCTTTTTGATTAAAAACCACTCTTGTTCGCATACTTTCCCTCTAGCTGTTATTTTAAAACCATGATCCAGTTTAACCTAGACTTACGCCAAAAAGAGAAAGTGTGTCAAACAATTACGCAAAAACTGGCTTAATCATAACAAGGCTTATAATAGCAGCAAAAGCCACTGCACCAATGATCAGCCCTGCACGGCGCTGCACCAGTAAAATATCCTGATCCTTTTTGAAAGCTTTATGAAGTGAAGATAAAAGCACCACAAATAGGATAATTTTGGCATAAAACCAAGGTTGAACCTGAAAGTCTTTCATAAAAAGTAGAATTACTCCCGTTACAATGACGACGCTAAAACTAAGATGTTGAGTCGCAATCAAAGGAACCCGTGCTACAGGATTAGGTTGTTGACCTTTTACACCGACAAATAATGTCGCTGCGCGGAAAACAAACACCAGTAATGACAGAGCAACGGCTGTCATATGAATAATTTTGGTGATTAAGTGTGCATCCATCTTTTATCTACTCAAGCTTTTGGGGCATGCGCACATTCTGGACTGGCTGGCGACTGTCCCTGCCATTCTTCTGGTACATACGCATGAATCGCGAGAGCATGAATACGGCCAGGACTCATTAAATCTGAAGCAACTGCATACACTTTTTGATGGCGTTGAACCAAACGTAATCCATTAAATTCGTTGCTTACGACAACAACTTTGAAATGACTTTCCTTACCAGGAAAATATCCACCGTGACCTGATGATTCATTGATCACTTCCAAATGAACTGGTGCAAGTGTCGTTAAACGCTCAATCAATTGTTGCTCAAGACTCATGCTATATCCTTTTTATGGATGAAAGGTCATGGCAGTATAACCTGTTCTTTGTGTTTTTCTGACATTCAACACCATAACATCTGTAGATTTTATGACGTAAAGCTTGGCTATCAATTCTGTGAAACGCATTTTGAGCATCAAACTGATTTTATTTTATGCAATCAGTCGAATTATTTGCATAAAGTTGTTGACCCTTGTTTTTCTTAATGTATTATAGGCGGCACGCGGGAATAGCTCAGTTGGTAGAGCACAACCTTGCCAAGGTTGGGGTCGCGAGTTCGAGTCTCGTTTCCCGCTCCAGATTATTTTTTGTGAAAGTTTTTATCAAAACTGCTCATTTTGCGGGAATAGCTCAGTTGGTAGAGCACAACCTTGCCAAGGTTGGGGTCGCGAGTTCGAGTCTCGTTTCCCGCTCCAGATTTTGAAAAGCCTCAATCGAAAGATTGGGGCTTTTTCTTTTTGATTTATATGGTTTTTTCTTATTAAAGCCATAATCATATTTTCATAAAAAATCTTAAAAATTATAATTTATACCAAGACGGCTATTGAGAAATCCTTTTTTATCATTTTTCTCTTTTTGTAGACCAAAAAAGTTGCTGATAGAAAGACCTTTATATTTACCAGAAAAATTATATATAAAATAAGGCATGATTTCGTACATATCATTGTTATTTTGATATGACTTATCTATATCAGCATAAGTCAAGCGCAGACCGAGATTCAGGTTATCTATATATTTAGTAGATGTATCAATCATATAAAATATACCTGGGCCAATATCCTGTGTACTGGTAAAAAAAGGTTGCGCGAAATATGGATCTGATGTGGTTTGATGTGAGTATGGGGTAACTAACCGTCCTTTTTGCCATGCATAATTGCTGGTTTTAATATAGTTCAAGCCGCTATTGACTATAATTTTATTCGGGAAATTCAGTTTTAATTTAAATCCAATAGATTTGCTGTCGATATTGCCTAAATAAGCTTCGCCAGTTTCAACTCCTTGAATATATTGCACACCAAGTTCGGGCTGAAATGGTTGATTTAGCAAAGTATAATTTGCTTGGGTATAAAAAATATTTGTGATGTCTTGGTAGTTTTGGAACCATGTTTGTAGCAATAGATTACTATTGTCTGTTTTGATGGTTTTACCCACACCTATTGATGAGGTTAAATCAGAGTTTTGGTTATAACTTTTCCCATCAATTGTCTTCAGATATAAATTATCATTCAGACGAGAGTCAGAGGTAAATTCATCCCCCATATAGCTTTTGTATTTTTGAAATGCATTCAAATGAATAAAGTATGATTGGTTGTCATAGATAAAATCTGCCGCCTGATAAAGCCAAGGCTGTGTTCTAAATGAAGAATAATCTCCGAGAAATGGAATACTTAACCGTTGGTTACCCAATGTGATTTTGGTATTGTTATTTTGCCACTGTATGTAAGCTTCCCCAAGTCCGATATTGTCATTATCAAATCCACCGATGGCATGTGCACCTTTCAAAATATGTTGTTGTCCTTGTAGACCAACTGCTGCTGAGATGTGGTTATATTCAGAGGTTTTATAGGTCAAAAAGCCCCCAAGAGATGTTGTATCCTGACTTTGACCGTTAAAAAAAGCATTATTAAATGAAAATGATCGTATCCGGGCACTACCAGTGACGGTACCACAGCGAAACATATCAGATATATTATCTGCACTAACTTTGTTTTTGCATTCTGGTTGAACATACAGTGCCGCATGACTACCGTGTATGCAGAGAAGTGATAAATTCAAGAGTGTAAATCTTTTAAAATTTAACATGGAAAAATACCTGTTTAATTTAAGGGGAATATGTAAAACATTAGGTAAATAGCTGATTTATCTTTCATTGACTCAGTGCCTTGACAATGAGTAAGAGGCTCGAACTAAGTGCGAATATCTGCACAAATAACCGCATATACTTTTGGTTAATACTGTTATGAATAAACTGACTTAAAAGAGAACCTAAAATTAGTGCAGGTAAAAAAAATAAAGTGCTGAACATCAAGTACGGATGAATATGTCCTGATATAGCTAAAAAAATCAGTGAAATAATTTCGCCAAAAAGAAAAGAAATAGCAACAGTGGCACGCATTTCTGCAATCGGGCGGTGCTGATAGGTCAGAGCTAGTGGTGGTCCACCAATACCTGTGGTGGTTTCAGTAATTCCCGTAATCAAACCAGCACCGATATAGGCTTTTTGGTTAGGATTAAATGGTGGAATAAACCATGTCACTACCGCTGCAAAAATTGTAGATAAACCAATAAAAATAGATAGACTTTTCATTGAAAGTATACTGAGAATAGCAATTCCACCAAAAGTTCCTACAAAACGGCCAGCACCAATCCAAACAGCACCTTTTTTGTCGAGTGCACTCCATTCACGCCATGCAACATAGGCATTTAAGGGCAACATTAAGAGAAGTACAGTAACAGGTAAACTCTCAGGATTAAGTAAACTGATGACAGGTACAACGATCAAGGCAAACCCCATACCACAAGTAGCTTGAATGAATGCACCAAGTAAGACAGCTAGACTAATTAAACTTATGACTTCAAAATTCATCAGATGTGGACGCTCTGTTGTTGTGAAGTTTGACCATGTAATTGCCGATGTTGTTCAGCAGTGGGGTGAAGCTTTTGAATAGGAGAAGCTTCTATGGCTTTCTTAGTTAATACCTTCATTCGGCACATTAATTCTTTTGCATCCCAGTCAAGCGGCCAACCTTGCCAAAGACAGATACGACCACCGACAAAAACGGCTTGAATTTGATCACGTTGACATAATCGAACCATATCCCAGGTGATATCTTGTGAAGTACAAAACTCAGGGGTATCTAGATCAATTATCAGAAAATCAGCTTGTTTCCCTATACTGATTGATCCAGTTAATTGAGATAACCCTACTGCTTCAGCACCTGCTGTAGTGGCATGATCAAGCCACATCCAACCGCCACCTGTTGAACAATCTCCTGTAGGGATTCCGAATATCAATTTTTGTGTGGCTTCAGCTGCATCAAGCAAGCGAAATCCATCTGCTCGAGTTGCATCGGTCCCTAATGCAAATCGGATATTTAACTCATGCATCAGATGAGCAGACGCTACTGCATTGCCCTTCCATTGACTTGCGACAGGGTTATAGCTGACAGCCGTATCGGTACGTTGGAGAAGTAACAATTCTGATGGGGTCAGCATTGTGGCATGAGCAATTAAAGTTTGTGGTCCTAAGGCACCTACTTTTGCTAAATGTTCAAGTGGACGCATACCTTGTTGAATAATAGAGCGTTCAACTGAGGCCAAATGTTCATTGACGTGTACTTGGAAAATGATATTACTGTTAGCACACAATTTTGAAACCTCATAAAGCATGTCATCAGAGGCAACTTCAGGAATTGATATGGCTAGAGAAGGATGAACATTTTTGTGCTGTTTATAACTTTTTATAAAAATTTGTGCATTTTCTAAAATATTTTGACGTAATTCCAGCGTACTATGTGCCCGACCATCATTACAAATCAAGCTGAGGACACAGCGTAACCCTGTTTCTTCAAGTGCTCGAACCATCAATTGCATGCCAATTTCACTACGTGTACCAGCATCGCAAACTGTGGTAAATCCACCTCTTAGAGATTCGAGCGCTGCAAGTTTTGTACATAAATAAACAAACTGTTCATTAAGGTTGGATTCTAAAGGTACCCAAATCCGTTTAAAAATTTCTGACGGTTCTCCATAAGCTAAGGACTTGGCGAAAGATTGCGTTAAATGATGATGCCCATCAATCATTCCTGGCATAATCAGTTGATCTTGTAATTTAACTGGTACAATGTCAGGATATTTTTTTGTTAATTCGACATGTGTACCAATGTCCTGAAAAATTCCATTTTCAACTAGAATAGCTTGATCCTGAACTAAACCTTCTTTTAATAAAATATAGCTCGGTAAAAGGAGCAAACGTTCAGCTTGTAATTGCTGTGCTGAAAAATTTGCAGTATTCATAAATTTATCCTTATTTTGATTCTTGATGAGCATCGGCTTGTGAATGAGTACTAAAAACTATATTTAAGAGGATGGCTGTTAATGCACCCATTGCTAGGCCATTATTTAAAATAGGTTGTAAGGCGTGTGGGAAATTGGTGTATACACCATTGACTAAAATAGGAAGGAGACCCATGGTCAAAGCGCCAGCAAGGACATACATATTTCCTTTTTCATGCAGATCGACGCGACGCAAAATATCAATACCGATTGTACCAATGATAGAGAAAACAATAATGGCTGTACCACTGACAACAGCAACAGGAATGGCGTTTGCTAGATGTGCAAGTGGGGTAAAAACTGAAATGATGAGTAAAATAATGCCAGCTATAATGGTCACATAACGTGAACGAACCTGAGTAGCACGTACAATTCCAATATTTTCACCACTTGTAATAATCATTGATGTACCTAACCAACCGCCTAATAATGAAATTAGTGCATCTCCACGGATAGTGGGTGGTACACGCTCAAATGCCGTCTCCTTTTTACCGACAAGGTCTGAAATCGCAATCGTCTGACCAGTCGCTTCTACCATTGAAATTAGACTAAATATGAGGAGTGGAATAGTTGCAACTAAATCAAACTTTGGTACACCAAACGGCATGATTGTGGGCAAACTAAAAATAGTTGGCTGAGTTATTGTTTCAAAGTGCATTTGCCCTAAAAAAGCAGACAAAATGGTGCCAAATATCAATCCGAGTAATATCGAAAGTTGTGATAGTGTGCCTTTTAGTACTCGTGCAAAAAACAAACTCGCTGCAATAGTGGCAAAAGCCAGTCCAATATTTAAAGTACTAGCAAAGTCAGCCGTGTCTGGCTTACCAATCACTAAGCCACCATAAATTTTAATCAGATTGATCGATACGAGAATCAATAATGTACCAATTACAATATTCGGAAAAAATCTCAAAAAACGTTTAAATACAGGCAAAATAATAAAATAAAACAGTGAAGTGAGAATGACTGCACCAGATGCTGTGGCAAGATCTTTTTCTTGTGCTATCCCCAAAAACATTACAATAGGGGCTCCACCTGGAATCATCACAAAGGGTAGTCTTGAACCAAATTTGTATACTCCTATTGACTGTAGCAATGTTCCCAAACCACAGACTAGAAACGTGGCACTCATTAAATTAACCGTGAGCTGATCGGATAGGCTTAATGCCTTAGCAACTAAAAATACAGAAGTAATGGGCACAGCGATCATAACCAATACATGCTGAATACCAAAAAGCAGATATTTAAACCAGTTCAATTTATCTTGTTCTAATGTTCCATTCTTTACCGTGCTCATATCACCACCTCTGTTTTTAAACGTCACCCAAATCGATTTGGGTGACGTTTAAAAAGCAAGAATTGTGCCGACCAGAATAAAATTTTAAAAACATATTTTTGCTGGAACATCAAATGTGTTCAATATTATGAGTAGATATTTGTTTTTATTTAAAATTTTATTGAATAAAAAAATCTGTATTTAATTATCTTATATAAAAAGAATATGAGCCTATGTTTTCTAATAATTTACCCTAATTTTAATTCGAAGATGATATTTGCACACTTGATGTGCGTTTTATAATTTCTGGTGCTGGCATGACTCGTAAAGATCCTGTTTCGATATCTTCGTTTAACTGTGTTATTAGTAAATCAATTGCTATTTTAGCTACATCATCAAGATGTAGATCAACAGCCGTAAGAGGGGGATTTGAGGTTAATGCACGAATTCCATTATATCGTGTGACTACCTTCATTTGTTTGGGTACCGATATTCCCTTCTCAGTTAAATATTGCATCACACCAGTAGCAAAAGTATCAATCATTACTAAAATAGCATCCGTTTTTGGATATTGTTTCATAATTTCTGCTATTGCAGATTTTCCGCCCATCTCACCTAAATGCTCTTCAACCTTATACACGACTTCAGTCATAGCATACTGTTGACAATATTGACTATAAATCTCTTCAGCCTTTAGAGACGCATTCCGTTTGGATTGACCAGTAATTAATGCAATCTGATGAGCACCTTCCTCAACTAGATGTTCAAGTAGTTTTATAGCAGTTTGTTCGGACTGCAAATCGACATAAGGGACTTCTTTATTATCTTGACCAGGTGTACCTATACATACCAATGGAATTTTATACTGTAGTAATTTTTTAACTATTGGATCATTCAGGCATGGCTCAAGTAAAATAACGCCATCAACATTCATTAAATTACCATCGAAATTATTATGATCAATAAAAGGCACTAACAAGATATACAAATCATGCTCTAAAGCATAAATTGCTGCGACATTCGCCACTTCCATCATAAAACCCAACTTAGATGCGCCACCAGAAATAGCACTTGGAATAGTCGAAATTAAGGCGATTGTCTTAGTACCTCCACTTCGTAAAGCTTTTGCAAATCGGTTTGGACGATATCCTAATTGCTCCGCGATTTCCTGAATTTTTTTTCTTGTATCAGGGTTAACTTCACCTTTACCATTTAGGGCATGAGATACTGTCGTTCGAGAAACCTGAGCAGCAAGCGCTACATCACTTATAGTTATAGTTTTTTTATTAACGTTACTTTGCATTTTTAGGGCCAAATAATATCTGAATATTAAAATTATTCTAAGTATAACCGAAAAAACAGTGTCTATATTTAACCCCAACCCTACTTAAGCCAACAATTCAAATTATGGATGTATTGGCTTGAGCAGGACTCGGATTATTTAACTAAAGAAATCAGGTCCTGTACTCAAGAGGACTCGGCGTAGTACAGATCAGCAATCCAAGCACATGGACAAATTGCCGTGTCGATTTCGTCATATAACAACTGCCATTATCTGTTAGCCATTCAATTGGATGTGGTAAACAACTAACTGCACCGAATCGTTTTTCCATTTGAAACATACAGCACGCTAGTAACTATTATAGTTTTGCCAAGGACTGTTGTATGATATCTTATCTTTAGTTCATTGAGTGCAAACATGACACCACTAAAAATTACATGTACTGAAAAATATGTACTCATCGATCAAGATTTCAAATTTGATTTTCCTGTTGAATACACAGAGTATCAACAGCTCTCTCAAGACCAGCTTTATCATCAAGTATTCGATCAAGACGTTATTATTATTAGCGATTTGATCATTGATGAACAGGTTCTTAAAAACAATCCAAATCTAAAACTACTGGCACTGTGTTCAACAGGCTATAACCACGTCAATATCGAGTTATTGCGCCAGCATAATGTTCAGGTCTGCAACATTCGCGGTTATGCTGGTGATGCTGTTGCAGAGCATGCTTTTACGCTGATGATCCAGCTGATTAAAAATTTTTCTCAACAGGTTGAAGGCGTTAAACAAGGACTATGGGGAACAGGACAAAGTTCTTTTTATCTAGCAGCCCCTATGCGTGAACTTAAAGGAAAAACATTAACGATCTTGGGTAAAGGTGAAATTGGTGAATCACTTGCACAAAAAGCCCGAGCTTTTGGCATGCATATAATTTTTAGCGAACGAAAAAATGCATCACAGTGTCGTGAAGGTTATGTTCCTTTTGAACAGGCCATTCAACAAGCTGATATTCTTTCACTGCATTGTGAACTCAACCAATCTACTCACCATCTCATTGATCATTCAGTTTTATCTCAAATGAAACCCGAAAGTATTCTAATTAATGTAGGACGAGGGGGTTTAGTCAAGGATTCCGATCTCATTGAAGCATTACTTAATCATCAATTATCTGGATTTGGTGCAGACGTTTTGGATCAGGAACCACCAGCAAAAGATCACCCACTTCTCATGTTGCAGCATCAGCACCCAAATGTTCTGATTACTGGGCATATTGCTTGGGGAACAGAAGAGGCTCAACAGCGTTTATTTGATATTTTGCAAGATAATATTAATAAAAACATGAACGGTATTGCACAAAATTTAGTTTAATTCTGGCATGGCGTTAGTGGTTATTCTCACCAACGTCATGTAATAAAAGTATTATTTTCAATTTTTTTATTGCTTGAATTTTTTGATACTTTTTGAAAGGTGAGCGCGCATCATTTGACGAGCCAGCAATCCATCCTGATCAAGAATTGCATTATAGATATTCACATGATCATGGTGTACTGTTTTAAGGTATTCTTCCCGATTTTCTGGGCTTTGTTCAATTGACTTCACCCTTGCCCGAGGAATAATTTTTTCACCCAAATATTTCAGAAAATCGACAAAATATTGATTACCTGAAGCTTCAGCAATCGCGATATGAAAGTCATAATCAGCCTTGACTGTTCCATCATTTTCACCTGAAGAAATATGTGCTTCAAAATCATTGAGTGCTATCTTCATCTTTTCCAGATGCTTGTTTTTTCTTCGTTCAGAAGCAAGAAATACGGCCTCAGACTCAAGACTAATGCGCAATTCAAGCAGTGCAACAATATCATTGATTGTTTCAAGACTTGCATTTGACAACAGAAAATTTTGTTCAATGTTTTGCTCTTTAACAAAAGTTCCAATCCCATGTCGTGTCTCAACAAACCCAAGAGATCGTAGCTCTGTAATCGCTTCACGAATTACGGATCGGCTGACATCAAATTGCTCAATCAATTCAAGTTCGGTTGGAATTTTTTCTCCAATCTTAAATTCTCCAGATTGAATCGTTTCAATCAATTGCTCAACAATGACCTGACTTAATTTTTTTGTTGATCTAGATTTTGTAATACTAGACATAATCTGAAGGGCTCATAATAAAATTGAAAAATTTAGCAATTATTTTACGATAATTCGGCTATAGCGTCACCACAACTTTCATTTCAATGAAATTATAAAAATCTTGATAACAGAAAATTTTCACTACTCTCAAATTCGATAGCAGAAACTTAGACTCCAATTGATTGCATTCACCCCCCTTCATTGAAGAAGAGCGGTGAATCATTCAAAGCGAATTAATTTTGTGTTAATACACCATTGACCAAGCGGGTAATGTGTAAAGGATTACCGTCTTTTAAGACATCAGGTAATAATACCTGAGAGGTGTTTTGATAACAGACGGGACGCAAGAAACGCTCAATCGCCCCCGTTCCCACTGAAGTACCGCGGGAATCACTTGTTGCTGGAAATGGGCCTCCATGTACCATGGCATCAGAGACTTCAACACCCGTTGGAAACCCATTGAATAATACTCGCCCAGCTTTACGCGTCAGAAGATTAAGTAACTCTTTTGCCTGTGGCAGATCACTTTCATCAGCAATTATGGTTGCCGTCAGCTGACCAGCCAACTTTTCAAGTCCATTCAAAAGCGTTGCTTCATCATCCACAGCAATCACGATCGACATTGGCCCAAATACTTCATGCTGTAATTTTGGATTTCCTGATAACAATACCGACTGATCTGCCTGAAACAAGTGTGGCTGTGCTTGGGAAATCAACTCAGGGGCCTGACCAGAGGCAATGCATTTAAACCCTTGTTCATTGAGTAAAGCATCAATACCCTGCTGATAGCTTTTCAATGTGCCTTGATTGAGCATGATCTGTGGAACAGCAGTACGAGTCGTATCGATGAGAGCTGTAACGAATTGATCAAATGCAGGACTCTTAATTCCAATGATTAATCCAGGTTTAGTACAAAACTGACCACACCCCATATTAAAAGAGGCAACCGTATCCTGAGCAACTTTCTCGCCGCGGGCATTTAAAGCCTCAGGCATAACGATGACAGGGTTAACGCTCGACATCTCTGCAAAAAAAGGAATGGGTTGTGGACGATTTTGTGCCAGATTAAACAAGGCCATTCCACCTTCGAGTGAACCTGTAAAACCTGCCGCCTGAATCAACGGATGTTCAACCAGATTTGCGCCCACACGTGAACCGAAAATCATATTGAATGTTCCACTTGGGATACCGCTATTCAGAATCGCTTTTTCAATCGCTTGCGCAACTAATTCAGCTGTAGCCATATGTCCTGAGTGTGCCTTAAACACCACTGAACAGCCTGCGGCAAGAGCAGCGACCGTATCCCCACCCGCTGTAGAGAATGCCAGTGGGAAATTACTTGCACCAAATACCGCGACAGGCCCTACACCTATTTTATACTGGCGTAAATCAACGCGAGGCAAAGGCTTACGTTCTGGCAATGCCGTATCGATTCGGGCACCATAAAAATCACCACGACGCAAGAGTTCTGCAAACAAACGAAGTTGTCCTGTCACACGTCCAGTTTCACCCTGAAGACGGACCAGTGGCAAACCTGTTTCCTGTGCTGCTACTTCTTGCAACTTGGAACCCAGATTCTCAATTTGAATTGCAATTTCATCTAAAAAGTCAGCACGTTGTTGTTGTGTCGTATGCTGATATTTTAAAAAGGCCTGATACGCTGCCTGTGCCGCCTGATCAACTTCATCAAGCGTAGCCTGACTAAACAAATAACCTGTAGGCTGATAATCTGTCGCATTGATACTTTCAATGGTAGGAGCATTGGCTGCTACACGCTGACCATTGATAAACTGTTTACCGTTATTCTCGCTCATCTTTGCCTTCCTAACCTGTATGAAGTTTGAGTTTACTGTGGTCCAAGCGTTGCAATTAATGCCGCTAAATCTTCATAATCCTGAGGAGTTAGATCGCTTAATGGAGGACGTACTGGCCCTGCATCATGCCCTACAATTTTGGCACCCGCTTTTACCATACTGACTGCATAACCAGATTTACGATTACGGATTTTGATCAGTGGTAAAAAGAAGTCACGAATTAAACGTTGTGTCGTTGCAAAGTCATCATTACGCAGCGCATTGTAAAATTCCATCGCTGTTTTAGGAATGAAATTGAATACAGCAGATGAATAAACAGGTGAACCCAAAGCCTTGTATGGTGCAGCAAAAATTTCAGCTGTTGGTAAACCACCTAAATATGATAAACGGTCACCCAAGGTTTGTACGACTTCTGTCATCATATCAATCTGACCAGAACTGTCTTTAAAACCGATTAGATTTGGACAACTTTCAACAAGTTGCTGTAAGGAATCAACATTGAGCTTAGACACGCTTCGATTATAAAAAATCACGCCAAAATTGACTGCATTACAAACTTGCTTTACGTGCTCAACCAAACCTTCCTGACTCGCTTCTGTCAAGTAATGAGGCATTAATAAAATACCATGTGCACCTAAACGTTCAGCTTCTTGAGCCTGTAAAATTGCCTGACGGGTTGGTCCACCCGCACCTGCAATAATAGGAACACTTCCTTTACAAGCATCGACTGCAGTTTTAATGACATCTGAATATTCATCACCCGTTAGTGAGAAAAACTCACCTGTTCCACCCGCAGCAAATAATGCACTTGCACCATACGGAGCCAGCCATTCGAGACGTTTTGCATAAGATGCAGCATTAAAGTCACCATTTTGGTCAAAATCGGTCACTGGAAATGAGAGTAAACCATCAGAAACAATATTTTTTAATTCAAGAGCATCCATAGCAAGTTCTCCATAAATAATTTGCTGTTGTCAGACATCTTACATCATATGTTTTAGTTTTCCAATCTACTTCTCTTTTCTTTTTATAGAAATTTCTATACTTAAAAATATTTGTTGATTAATCACTGTGGAAAAAACAGGCTAGAAAAACTGCTTATCAATGAATTTAAGTCAATGCGATAACAGCATTCGTCCTTTGGCGTGCGAATACATACTGATTGCAGATATATAGATTACTTAAAGAGAAGGTGCCAAATTCTGGCTATACGTCATAGTCATCAGATATCCTCTATCATCCATGCAGTTACTCATGTTCCCCAATAGATGAATCATTGCGATTGCATTAGAAAAATATTTGAGTAAGCATTCGCTATGTTGCGCAAATCAGTCATCATTTATCGCATCAAAACAATTGAACTGATGAATAGCGCAACCATTCAACAAAAAAGTGAAAGATTTTTTTATAACGAATCATTGAAAAGTTTATTTATCTATGAAGTTCAAATACGGCTACAAATAGATCATGCCAGTTTAACATCAGCATTTAGCGCGAAATTATTTTAAAATTCAGCTCAATGATTGATCACAAGATCTTTATAAAAATAAAAGATTTACAAGATAATTTAAGGACTCTGTTGAATATAGCTGACAGGATCTAAATAAATAGATCCTGAATATCTAATATAACCGTCACTTTTTAGATTTTATCGTTAACGGACAAGACATGGTTTTTTATGATCAAATTTCCAGTTAGGCACCATAAATTGCATAGCATCTGCATCATTACGTGCGCCCAAACCTTTTGCTTTATACAATTCGTGGGCTCGATTGATATTATCCCAATCCAGTTCTACACCTAGACCAGGCACACTTGGAACCTGAATTTTTCCACCCTTGATCTCAAGAGGCTGTTTGGTCAAATGATCTGTACCTTCTTGCCAGATCCAATGTGTATCAATTGCTGTGACATTTCCAACTGCTGCTGCTGCCACATGAGTAAACATGGCCAAAGAGACATCAAAATGATTATTTGAATGTGAGCCCCAAGTTAAATTGTACATATTGCACAATTGAGAAACACGAACAGAACCCTCAAGCGTCCAGAAATGCGGGTCGGCCAGCGGAATATCCACCGCCTGAAGTTGAATACTATGTGACATTTCTCGCCAGTCTGTTGCAATCATATTGGTGGCTGTTGGTAAACCAGTTGCACGTTTAAATTCCGCCATGATTTCACGACTTGAATAACCTTGTTCAGCACCACACGGATCTTCAGCATAGGCAAGCACTCCTTTTAAATGTTTACCTAAACCAATGGCTTCATCCAGATACCAAGCGCCATTTGGATCAAGTGTGACACGTGCATCTGGAAAACGTCGTGCAATTGCAGTGACTGCTTCAGCCTCCTGCTCACCGTGTAATACGCCACCTTTTAATTTAAAATCTTTAAAGCCATAACGATCATAAGAGGCTTCAGCTAAACGTTGTATTGCCTCTGGTGTCAGTGCTTTTTCATGACGCACTTGATACCAGTCATGATTTAAATGCGTAGAAGTTGCATAATCTAGAGAGGTCTGTTTACGATCTCCAATAAAGAATAAATAGCCTAGTACTTCAACTTCATCGCGTTGCTGACCATCACCGAGTAAGCTCGCAACATTGACGTTCAAATGTTTTCCAAGCAAATCCAGTAATGCGGATTCATAAGCAGTCACGACATGAACAGTGGTTCTCAAATCAAAGGTTTGATTGCCTCGCCCACCACTATCCCGATCTGCAAATGTCTGATGGATTTTTTTAAGTAAATTCTTATATTCCCCAATAGGCTGACCCAAGATCAGTGACTTGGCATCATTAAGCGTGGCTAGAATTTTTTCTCCGCCAGGGATTTCACCCACACCAATGTTTCCAGAATTATCTTCTATGACTAGTAGATTACGCGTGAAATATGGGGCATGTGCACCACTTAGATTGAGCAGCATACTATCGTGTCCTGCAACAGGTATGGCTCGAACGGACTGAATGATTGGTGTTGAGGCTGCCATCTTGTTACTCCTTGGCCTTATTGATCTATCTTTGATATGAAACAACTTATAAGACATCATACAACATGTCAAGTTAATCGCTTATTCTTTTGTGCATTGGAGACTTGCTAAATAAATATATTTAGTCGTATGATGTCCTACATCTAATATCGGTTTAGAAACGAGGATCATAGAACAAGAGAAATGATTTCACTCAATACGTCCTTTTCTCTATTCTATCGATGAATTTGACATGAAGTCACCTATTGCATGGATATGCAAAATAGGTAGATTATTAAAAGAGTTTGTATTATGGACAATTTGCAAACAAGTGCTGTCTCTATCTCAAAAGTTAGAGTGACTCACAATAAAACTCGCTACTATATTCTAGCGATGATTTTTCTAGTTACAGCTTTAAACTACGGTGACCGAGCAACCATCTCCATGGCTGCAACGCCAATGTCACAAGAATTAGGGCTGACTTCCGTCACTATGGGTTATATTTTTTCCGCATTTGGATGGGCCTATGTCATTGGACAGGTGCCTGGCGGTTGGCTACTGGATAAATTCGGTGCACGGAAAGTTTACTTCTGGAGTATTTTACTCTGGTCTATTTTTACAGTATTACTTGGTTTTGTTGATATTTTTGGTTCTATCCCTCTGATCATCGCTTCATTATTTATCCTCCGTTTTTTAGTCGGCTTATCAGAAAGCCCAGCCTTTCCTGGTAACAGCCAAATTGTTGCAGCTTGGTTTCCCACTAAAGAGCGTGGTACAGCAGCAGCAAGTTTTAATTCAGCACAATATTTTGCAACCGTCATATTTGCGCCATTTATGGGTTGGCTAGTCACACATATTCATTGGCAATCTGTCTTCTGGATTATGGGTGCAATCGGTATCGTCATTGCGTTTATATGGTTAAAAGTAATTTATAGCCCAGAAAAACATCCTAGAATTAATAAAGAAGAATTAACCTATTTACAGGGAAATGGTGCCATCACATCGATGGGAGAAAACAAATCAAAAACTCTAGATCAAAAAAATAAAATGAGTTGGTCTAATGTCAAAAAACTTCTTTCTTCACGTATGCTCCTTGGTATTTTTATCGCGCAATATTGTATCACCTGTCTGACCTATTTTTTCCTCACCTGGTTCCCGGTTTATCTGGTGAAAGAACGTCATATGACGATCTTACAAGCTGGTTTTGCTGCAGTTTTACCTGCGCTGTGTGGATTTATTGGAGGTATTCTTGGTGGAATTATTTCTGATCGACTTATTCGCATGAATAAATCCCTCAGCTTCTCACGCAAATTCCCGATTGTACTTGGCATGTTACTTTCAACCAGCATTATTGTTTGCAACTATGTTGATTCACAAACAGCGATTGTTTTCTTTATGTCTTTAGCATTTTTTGGTAAAGGATTTGGAGCACTCGGTTGGGCGGTGATGTCTGATGTCGCACCAAAAGAAATGATCGGCTTATCTGGTGGGTTATTCAATACTTTTGGTAATACCGCTGGAATTATCATCCCTATTGCAATTGGCTATATTGTTGCATCAACAGGCTCATTTAATGGTGCACTGGTGTTTGTAGGCATCCATGCCATCATCGCCATACTTTGCTATTTATTCGTTGTAGGAAAAATTGAACGCTTTGAACTCAAAAAAGTCATATAAGTGATTTTGACCAGAAAGCTTAGGACGCAAGCTTTCTGGTTCTCTTAGTTTTTTCAAGGAAGATCATTATGTTAAAGCCAATTCTAATTCAAATTAATCCACTTGATAATGTCGCAATAGTGGTCAACGACCATGGTTTAGAAAAACAAACCGTTATTGAAGAATATCAACTAACTTTGGTCGATGATGTTCCTCAAGGACATAAAGTATTATTAAAAGCATTAAAAAAAGATGAGGCAATTATTCGCTATGGTGAAATCATCGGATATGCAAATGCAGATCTGGAAGCAGGTCGTTGGGTTAATGAATCTGTAACCCGTATGCCTGAGGCACCAGAGCTCGACAAACTTGAACTGGCAACTCGTCCTGCACAGCCGTTAGAATCTCTTACAGGATTTACTTTTAAAGGCTATAAAAATAAAGATGGCAGCGTTGGAACCAAAAATATTTTAGGGATTACCACCAGCGTGAACTGTGTAGAAGGTATTGTCGATTATGTGGTTAAAATTATAGAGCGAGAACTATTATCTAAATATCCAAATGTTGATGGTGTAGTCGGATTAAATCATTTATATGGTTGTGGCGTCGCCATTGATGCACCTGCGGCTATTGTCCCAATTCGTACCATTCATAATCTGGCGCTAAATCCAAATTTTGGCGGTGAAATTATGGTAGTCAGTTTAGGCTGCGAAAAAATGCAACCCGAACGTCTTTTAAATATGACCGCAGAAAACAAACGTATTGCCTTAGCAGATGAAGATATTATTCAGTTGCAAGATGAACGACATCACGGCTTTGAAAGTATGGTCGCACATATTTTAACGGTGGCAGAACAGCATCTTGAAAAATTGAACCAGCGCCAGCGTGAAACTGTAGATGCATCACATTTAGTGGTTGGTATGCAATGCGGCGGTAGTGATGCTTTTTCAGGTGTAACGTCAAATCCAGCAGTGGGTTTTGCAACAGATTTAATTGTTCGCTGTGGAGGAACGGTCATGTTTTCAGAAGTTACTGAAGTCCGCGACGGTATTCATTTACTTACCCCACGTGCAGCAAATGAAGATGTCGCTAAAGATCTCATTCGAGAAATGCAATGGTACGATGACTACTTAACTGCAGGTAAAGTAGACCGTAGTGCCAACACCACTCCTGGCAATAAAAAGGGTGGACTGAATAATATTGTAGAAAAGGCCATGGGCTCAATTGCCAAGTCGGGTACATCTTCAATTGTTGAGGTGTTATCACCAGGCCAAAGACCCAGTAAAAAGGGCTTAATCTTTGCAGCAACGCCATCAAGTGATTTTATTTGCGGTACACAACAAATGGCCTCAGGAATTACGGTTCAGGTTTTTACAACTGGACGCGGTACACCCTACGGATTAGCTGCGGTTCCTGTCATTAAAATGGCCAGTCGTAACAACATTGCAAATCGCTGGTACGACTTAATTGATATTAGTGCTGGAGATATTGCAGTAGGTAAAAAAACCATTGAAGACGTTGGCTGGGAGCTCTTTGAAATGATTTTACGTGTCGCGAGTGGTGAACAACAAACCTGGTCTGATCGCTGGGGCATTCATAATTCTCTTGCAGTATTTAATCCTGCTCCTGTTACCTGATGGAATAGATATTGTTAAACTACCTATATATTTTTAGTCTGCCTTATTTTTATGCAAGATATTTACTCAGCTCCGCCCTCTCAAGTTGGTAAAGCCTTGTTATGCTTAATGATGTCTGCATTTTTATTTTCGATTATGGGCGTATGCATTCGTTTTGCTTCGCATTCGGTAGATAATGCAACGATCGTGTTTTTCCGTAATGCAGTCGGTCTGTTCATCTTTATTCCTATGTTATTTAAACAAGGCTTAGGCTTTGTGAAGACCAATAAACTGTGGATGCACACTTGGCGAAGTATCGTAGGACTCGCGGCAATGTATGGTTTTTTTTATGCAATTGCTAATTTAAAACTTTCAAATGCCATGGTCTTTAGCTATTCCTCGCCTATCTTTATTCCGCTAATTGCATGGTTATTTTTAAAAGAAAAAATTACGCCTACAATGATCTTGGCCGCTATGGTCGGTTTAATTGGTGTGTTATTTGTGGCCAAACCCGATGAAGGCCTATTGAATATATTATCTTTTATTGGGTTAGGATCATGTTTTTTATCTGCAATGGCTTTTGTAACGGTACGTGCTTTAACCACAACTGAACCACCCGAAAGAATTGTATTTTATTTTTGTGTTTTTGGTACGCTCATCTCGGCTATTCCGATGTTTTGGCATTGGCGAAGCTTTAGCTGGCACGAACTCACGCTACTGGCTGCAGCTGGTCTTCTTGCCAATATCAGTCAATTATTTATGTCCTATGCATATAGCTTGGCGCCTGCGGGACAAATCGGCCCCATGAATTATATTGCAATTGTATTTGCAGGAATTTGGGGGTTTATTTTCTGGCATGAATTACCCGACTTTTTCACCCTCATTGGTATCACTATTATTCTGTTCGCAATTTTATTATGCAATCCGCACGTGCAGAAAAAGTTATTTTCAAAATAGTAAATTTTGTGTGTTAAATCATGGATGATAAAGATCATTATGTAGATAAAATTATACTGAATGATCTTTGTAACAAGTAACTTATTCGACCTTTCGGATCAATCAAAAAAGAGTTGTTATCATATGTAACAACTGTTGATTAATTAAATAGATGATAAATCAATCTAAAACTTTTAGATCAAGATAATCATCCTGCTTCAGGTTTTTTCTATATTGTAATGGTGTAATATTCATCCAGATTTTAAATGCCCGCTGAAATGCACTTTGTTCAGAATATCCTAATAATTCTGATATTTGACTGATAGTTAATCGTTCATTTTCAAGATACGCAACTGCAAGTTTTTTTCTTACATTATTTACACATACACTAAAATTAAGGTCTTTTTCCAATAAATTCTGTTTTAATACATGGACTGATATATTCAAATAATCTGCCACATTATTTAAACTAATCTCTTTAATGCAGTGCATAATACATACTTCTAGTCTTTGTTCAAAATCATGATTTGAAGGAAGCTCCAATAATAATCGGTTCGCCTTTTGTTTTAAGATGGCATATAAAATAGGATCTTTAGTTGGTAACTTTATACTTTCTAAATGTGCTGCTGATATGACAACAGAAATAGTTGGACTATTGAAATAAACAGGACACCCTAATATTTTTTCATAAAAATCGGTATTATCAGGTTTATCATAATAAAATGAAATTTTTTCTAATTTTAATTCCTGAGGATAAATAATATGCTTTGCAATCTCAATATAGGTGAAGATAATCACTTCATCGACCAGTAGCCCTGCTTTACCATGAAAATCAGACCAACCTACTTCAATGAGGCCATTCTTTACCTTTAAGGTTCCAGAATTAAAATCTACAATCAAACGCTCATAATAGATAAAATCCATGGCAGCCTGATATAAGTTTTCTCTGGAAAGAATAAGATAGCCTGGTAATCCTGCATAAGAAATATTTGCATGTCTTGCAATTTTTATACTCAAATCAGAAACAGGATATTGCTCATAAATTTCATAAATAATTTTTTGCCAAGTGCTAAATGGGACACGATCGTAGATATTATTAAGACAATTATAATGATTATCATTAAAATAAACTTTACAACTTGAAGGAATTTGCAGATTATTCGATTTACAAAAATCTACAATCATAAGTAATAATAAAACCGTAACAGAAGTCTTCATATTTTAAAATTCATTCTTTATTTATAAGATTAAGTTCGTAATAAAACGTAGTAATTTGTTAATTTTAATTAACTTCACATTTTAACCAAACTTAATAATAGTCATATTTAAACGAATATGCAAAACCATCCTCTGCGATCACACTAAATTCAATGTATTTCAGATCATCAATCCTATATTTGATAGGGTAAATTTGATCAGCATTTGGTGCGACCATTTGATCGAGATAATCTTCAATAAAAACAGAATTTTTATTCGAAATAAGAGCAATCTTTGAGAATGAAATAAAATACGGCGTTGGATTCTCACATATGAGATAAATTTGATTATCAATTTTCTTAAAATTGAATTTCAGTTGCTTTGCAATCTCTTCAATATTCATTTTCAGAATTTTTGCAGGTCGATAAAAGACTTTGAGTTGTGTTTGAATAGACAAATCTAATTGATGATTAGTTTCTGGCTTTTGATTAGATTGTAGTTTTTTCTTTCCTGGGATTTCATATAAATTTAGCCAAAACTGTGATTCAAAATCGGTCTGTTTTTGATCGCCTGTATAAATAATTTTTAGAACTTGAATGGCATCTGGCTGCATTTTGAATATTGGAGGATTTATTACGAAAGGTGCTTGATCGTGATCTGGGTCACCTAAACCATGATCGACCCAAGTTTGAACCAAAATAGGATACGGATTTTGATTGGCGACAATAAATGACCGCGATGAAGCAGTCCCATCAAAAATCACACGCGTATTTTCAGGAAGTATGCCTGCAATTGCAGGGACTCCCCATAAACCCAAGCATATAATCAAAGTAAAAAGAACTAACTTCATTGGATTTTAACCATCACGGTTGCGGTGGCATAAACGCGACCTGCTGTGGCAGTACCTTTAGGTAATTTTTTCAGGACTGCACGATAAGGAATCCGGTACAAGGTATGACTCTCTACAGGCGAACCAATAACTTGAGCATTTTGTGTCAGGGAATACCAGCCAGCTGCATTTCCGCTTGGATAAGTGACTGCACTATAACAATATCCGCTACAACCCGTTCCATAGGTCGCAGGGAATGAACCAGTCAAACCAGGCTGACCCACAAAATTCATAGTGGTATTGTTTGACGGATTGACCAGATAAATTCCTACATTTTGTGCCAAACTGGTATCTTGATCATAACGATCTGAGATCAGCGCACTCACGCCCGTCGATGAATTGACTAATCCTAATGTTTGAGCTGCTGCATAGGTAGTTGATGATACCTGTATACCAATGGCATTTTGACCCGTTGAGGTTCCTCGTTGAGCATTATTATGACATTGCACCTGTACCTCAAAATCTGCCGAAACCTCCCCGCCATTATTTAATGTCTGGATATTGGTTTTAGGAAAATTGACTACAGGTGTGGTAAAGGTGGTCAAACATGAATTGGTGGGTGGACTGATATACATCGCATTGAATAAGGTATAACCAAATCCATTATCAGCCCACCAAAAATTAAACTTGTTTGTGTGACTTTCTCCAATTTCATCATGTCCAAAAGCTACAGGCTGTGGCCCAATACCATTGGTTTTATTACTCAGTTGAATGTACGCTGCTGGCCCAGCATAACTATATAATCCACTAGCTAAAGGTGGTCTGACCTGATTGGAGCCACCTTCAGGGCTGGTTTGTATGCGTATTAGCTCTGCCTGCAAGTTTGGAATATGTTTAAGTCGAATACAGATTTTTCCGACTTCACAACCATTGCTACCTGCTCCAGTTTCATAATTTACGGGTACATCCTGATAATAGGGAGTAATGACTTTTCCACCCATGGTCAGCCTTAAACCGATCAACTGTGCATAGGTATAAAATACCCCCGATTGCCCGCCTGCATCTGTTGCTGAAACCTCAGTGCGACCCCCGTAATAATCATCTCCATTGGTCGAAACGAGAAAGGTAATATCATTCTGGTCGCCTTCATCACACGTCCATAAAATCGATTCCGAATTGGCATTGCGTCCACGAAATTCAGTCGGTGCAACAATCGTACTGGCAATTACACTACCCAGTGGCTGGATTGCTTGATTCATCAGTTGTATATTACCAAATCTTATTTTAGCAGCACTTCCATCATCCGTTTCCAGATACTGAGGCCTTGTATTTATCTGACAAGTTGCCCAACTCTGACCTGAGATCAGCACGATCAATAAGAAGGAAATACATAACACGAGAAATCTAAAATTTAACTGAAAATTTTTATTATGAAGTATCATTTATTTAGCCCCTATCTCACACACTGCACTTAATTTAATCAAAGGCTGATTCAGTTCGATGTCACTGATTGCATAAGGCAGCGAACAGCTTGATGCACCCTGCTGATCAGTCCAGCGCAAATGTAATATCCCTTTTGGTTGTGCAACACGCAAATACATTTGCCCCCCTTGTCCAACCATGCCAATCACTTCTTCATTGGCATTGAGTACATCTGTTCCCATTGGAATCATGTGCTGATTATTTAGACGGCTTTGAATGAGTACGCTATAGCCTGTTCGAGTAACAAACTTAATTTTTACACTGGCACCTGCATACGGCGCGACACGCTGCTCTCCGCCCTCAAGCTCAATATTATTGGCAATACCTTGCGGATCTAAAATCACGCTGTTGTAACGATATGGACTCAGACTTGGCACCAGCGCGTAACCAAAGCGGTCAATTTTGCTATAAGGTGAACTGATCACTTTGGCACCTTTTGCACCTTTGGCTTCAATGAGACCAAATGTTTCCGTCAGATATGGGCCAAATGTAACGCCTCCTGAATGCAATGCCACTGCACCATTAGCACTCATCGAATTTTGCCAGTACTGATTGCCATACGAGGTATTGGCCCCCAATTGAAGCGAAGCGAAACGTTTATATAGCCCGGCTGTATAGGTGGTATCGGTCTGATCAGACGATCCATTTACCCCAAGGGTATAATTAAGACTGTAATTTGGATCCAGTGCGCCATTCAATGCGAGCTGATAATTCTCATTGTTCTTACTCTGGTTGTAATAAGCACTTAATGTTGGACGTAGTGGATTACGCGCTTTCCCTAAAGGAATATGCACGCTAATACCTCCAAAATTATCCGAATATTCGTGTTTTAAGCTGTCGTCACGCATGCTATAGACTTTCTGACGTGTATAGTTCAAATTGAAACTCATAATGCCAATACTTTTACTAAATCCCGCCTGAAATGCGGTATCGCGTTTACGTTCATCGCGATAGCTTTGCGTGGAACCCGCAACGTAAAAGCTCCCAAACCTGCCAAATTGCTGACTCAAATTGATCTGAAAACGTGAACGTTGTAGATAGGTATTGGAACTCCAGTCTCCTCCTTGTTTGGCAGCATAGGCCAAACCCAGTACATCATTGAGTTCACGATAACCTTCCGTTGAATATCGATATCCTGCAATCGCAATTGTGGTATTGGTGGACTGAATGGTTTTACTGTAAGTAATATTGGCCATCCAGCCATCCGTTGTATCTTTGCCTGATAGATTGGCCAACTCAGCTCGAGAATAAGTCACATTGGTGCCCAGTGCCCCCAAAGAAGAGCCCCAGACTCCCCCAAACAGCGCGGCCTGATAATTCTGACTCAACCGTACGCCCCCATTGAGAGTAATACTGTTACTCAAGCCATATTCATAGTTAAAATCTGAAAAATAGGCATCCTGTGCACGGTCAAGGTCTGTTCGACCCAATGAAAAATTATAATTATAAAGACCTGCTCTCAATGAGTTTGGAACAGCCGCATAAGGTACATCATGCGTATGTACAGTTCCATCGGCCTCTGTAACCACCACCTTTAAATTGCCTTCAAAATTGGTCGGATAGAGATCCTTAATTTCAAATGGGCCTGGCGCAACACTGATCTGATAGATTTCTCGACCATTCTGTTCAATCGACACTTTAGCATTGGTTTGCGCGGTTCCCCGAATAACAGGCGCATAGCCCCGCATAGAATCGGGACGCATACGCTCATCGGTCTGTATACTTAGCCCCAGATATGGCAATGTTGAGAAAAACTGTCCTGATCCATATTGTTGACCGAGTGTAAGAACAGATGCCCACGAATCGATTGGGCGTTGTAAGTAGCTTCGAATATGATTCCAGTGACGATGACTGTCGTTATCGATCGAAAAATTACTTTGTTGGCGATACTGCCACTTTCCCGCATTAACACCAGCATTTAAGCTGACAAAGCCTGATTCATGACGTTGTTTATGCTCAAATTTACTTTCTGTACGATAGTAATTGCCTGAATAGTTAACGAACCCAATACTTTCTCCAGCGTCAAGTTCCTCTGAACTGACATAACCGCGCGGCAGGTTCTTTAAAAACTGTTGTGGGATACTCAAATCCAGCCGCAAGTTGGAAAAATCAAAATCGCTTTGGCTTCCTGGTGCAATCTGGTCAAGCTTTAAACATTCATCTGCCAGAATCTGATGCGTTGCTTCAGCACGCGTTTTCTGGAAATCTGGACTCCCCAAAATACCTGCTCGTTCCAGCAAAGAAGTGGTCCAGCAGGCATCAATCGTATTCGCCTGTTCAGAACCATCTACCAACTTAATCTGTTGTCGATCGATAAAGCGTTTATTGACATACACATCAAGCGTATATTGTCCAGCCTGTAATTGACTGGAATGATTGAAACGTTCGATCAGTTCTTGATTAAGCCCTGTTCCCTTAAAAAGATGGGGATCAAATGTATAAGCTTCTGAAGCGGATGTACTTTCTGTTTCAATCGAATCGGCATACAACTGACCCGAATGAAACAGTAACGAGTGAATCACCACAGATAAAAATGAATGTGCCCACAAAGGGCGGCTATGCTTGACCATCATCAGCCTACCTTAATTGGAGTGCTGTTGGGGTTGAATAAGCTGATTTACATAAGCCCCATAATCATTGACCAGACGCAAGGTCACTTCCGTACCTACCTCTTGAACCAGTGATTGATCAAGTTTCCATCGTGCTGTTGATTTGGGTGGAATCATGCCAACATCAATGGCTTTGGCCTGCAATACATTGTCTTTGACAGTCGCCTGAGTTGCAGTGACGTAGTAGCCACTCGGATTATTGACTTCTAGCCAAGTGAGATGCTGATCTTTTACCAGTGAATATGTCAGTGTTTTAAAGCTATCTTCTGGTGGTCCAATGATGGTTTTAGGACGATAAAAAACTTTTATTCGACTCTTAACCAATAACACCAACATATTTTGATCAAGTTTATTTTTCTCGAGTGCGGGAATTTGCTTAAAATTCAGGTAAAAAACCGACTCTCTGTCTGCAGGTAAAATTGCATCACCTGTATAGACCATCCGAACCATTTGACCCCGTTTGGGATTAATTCGGAACACCTGCGGATTGATCAAAAAAGGTGCATCTGCTGTTTCAGGTGTCGATTGCGGATTATCTTTATCCAGCCAGATTTGCACAAGATAACTTTGATCAGCATTATTGCTAAACTGCAAAGTCTTCTCTTTCTGCTCGGCAGGATAAATCACTCGGGTGCCTGTCATCACAACATTCGAATGTACTATTGAGGTACTGCCCATACAGTACATCATCAGCACACTTGACCAGAATTTAGATGCTTTTTTCACGTTTTATCCTTTTCTTGTATTTTGTCAAAAACGCCATGTCATCCTATACAGAGCACATGGCGGATCATTAAAAATCCGTTAAGGATAAATAACTTCGTAATCAGCAACTGCTGTTACAGTACCTGCTTCAACTTTACCTTTTGCATAGTATTGCGCTGTCATATTGTAAGTTGCAGTACCCGATGCAGTCGCTTGCTTCGCTGTGGTGGCAATTCCATTATTAAAAACCAATGCTGAACTCCCCGCACTTCCGCTTAAAAGCTGAACTGAAATGTTGGTTGCAGTATTCTCACCCGTGCTTACCCCCAAATTGGTGCCATCAGGATTATGTGCAGTAAAGCGAACAGCCACGTCATCGGCAGTTGAAGTACACCCTGTAATATTGATACTAAATGGTGTTGCACCTGCGGTGTTACCCGCAGTGGTTAAACTACCCGCGCCAACGGTTGGAAGGGTAATCGTCGGTGATGCTGAATTCCCCACATTGACCGTACAGGTATTGGAGTCAATCGTGCCAGTGAAAGTAATCGTATCTGCTGCAGTTGCAGCTTGCATGATACCTAAGGTCAGCATTACACCCATCAATAGTTTAATTTTCATTAAAAAGCTACTCTTATCAAAAAGTTAGAGATTTCTTAGAGTGAATACTTAATTCACATCAATCGTTAAAATGTGATGTATTTGGTATTCGAGCTTAAGTTAACGAAAAAAAACAAAAAAATATTGACACTAAAAATTTAAAAATTGACATCAGTTATTGATCCAATAAAAGCTGTACGTTTGAATATTGGAATTAGAAATCTAAAAATAGAATATGGTTTTAAAGTACATGCAGAATAGAATAAGGCCGAAATTCCGTGTCATTACACTAGGTCAGATTGCAAAATGACATCATACCAATCAACCACAATTTAAATATAAAGATGATCTGATTAATCAAAATGAGGGTATTAATTTTAAAATAATCAAACCACTACGGGTCACATTCTTCAGACTTCTTACTTCAGGTAATCCTCTCGATAATAGGGCTATGCGTATAGGCTAGATCTGAATGAAGGTCTATGCTCTGATACATTCTTAAGTTAAGAGAGCATGCTTTAAATCATGCTCTCCAATATTGCATCATTTAATTGTGCATTAAGCGTTTTAAACGTGGCTTATACATAAACTGATAAGTCAGTGCCAGAAGAATTAACCATAAAGGGCTGATATAAAGAGCTTTTAGCGTATCTGGTTCTAATGCAAGAATCACCAATGTAAACATTAAAAATGCCAGCACGATATACGACATCCAGATACCACCTGGCATTTTGAAGGTTGACTGCGCATGCAATTCTGGGCGTAATTTACGATAACGCAGATAGCAAACCATAATCATGCCCCACACACTAATAAACAGGATCACGCAAAGCGAACTAGCCAGCGTAAATGCCTCCATGGTGTTAGGAACAAAATATTGTAAGGCTGCGCCTGCCATGATGAAAAAGCAGGAAAACAACAACCCATTTGCAGGAACAGCACGGCGTGATAAATGTGCAAACGCCTGAGGTGCCTGTCCATCACGCGATAATCCAAATAACATGCGGCTTGTAGAGAAAACACCACTATTCATCGATGACATGACAGATGACAACACCACCAGATTCATAATAATCGCTGATGTTGGGATACCCGCATGCAAGAATAATTCAACAAAAGGACTTTTATCTGCACTAATGTGATTCCATGGCGTGACAGACATCACCACAAATAACGCCAACACATAAAATAAGATAATACGAACAGGAATCGCATTAATGGCTTTGGGTAAATTCTTCTGTGGATCCCTGGTTTCTGCGGCTGTGGTTCCAACCAGCTCAACACCAACAAAAGCAAATACAGCAATCTGAAAGCCTGCCAGAAAGCCAGTAACTCCTTTAGGGAACATACCACCTTCCGACCACACGTTACTTATCGCTGCGACTGTACCAGCGGGCGCCTGAAAATGGCTAAATACCATGTATCCACCAACACCAATCAGCCCCACAATCGCTAAAATCTTGATAAGCGCAAACCAGAACTCGATTTCGCCAAACAGACGAACCGTCAACAGGTTGAGTCCAAGTACAAGTAGCACACAGCCTGCACTGATCAGTGCCTGTCCCATCGGGGTAAATACCGTGCCATCTGGAAGCCAAAAGTTCAGATAGTTAATAATAGCGGCCAGATCTGCAATCCCGACCAATACCCATCCGAGCCAGTAAGTCCAGCCCAAATAATACCCTGCCCCAGGCCCAATCAGATCATGTGCCATATCCACAAAAGACTTATATTGCAGATTGGCAAGCAGAAGCTCACCCATGGCGCGCATTAAAAAGAAAAACATGACCCCAATGATCATGTAAATATATAAAATTGAAGGCCCTGCCAGAGAGATGGTTTTCCCTGATCCCATAAATAAACCTGTACCAATTGCACCACCAATCGCAATCAGTTGTAGATGGCGATTGGACAGTTTACGTTGCAGGTCATGTGGGGCATGCTCGCCCTCAGAATGACGTCCTGTAGTCATGATTTAACATCCTTTTTAAAAAACTTCCTTTCAAACACGTTCAGACTGTCTCAATCCCTCGATTCGGATTACTGCACATAGGCAAGAAACAGGAACAATATGTTTAAACCTCAACAACATAGAAACTATGACTGAATCTTTTGGCTTCAATTTCTATCTTGAATTTTCAAAACGCGGACATCTTATGATCTCCCCGTTTTGAAGGGCACTACTTCTGTGCCGCGATTACCGCAATCTCAATCAACCAGTCTGGATTGACCAGGTCGGCTTGAATCGTGGCACGTGCTGGCGTTGCCAGACCATCTAGCCACTCCATCCAGATCGCATTGACCTTGGGAAAATCTGAAAGATTTTTGAGAAACAATTGCACAGATAGAAGTCGGGATTTATCTGAGTTGGCTGCTGCCAGCAATTGATCGATGGTGCTCAGGACATCTCGGGTTTGTCCCTCAATATCGAGTGCTGTATCTTGTGGTACCTGACCTGATAGATAAGCCACCTGATTAAAAATGGTGACTGAACTCATGACCTGTGTGGTATTAATGCGTTGAATATCAGACTGAGACATGCTCATTATCCTTATGTTTGAATTGTAAAAGGAACACGTGCGGTCACAGCACACATCAGTTCATAACCGACGGTGCCAGATGCTGCCGCGACATCATCAATCGGTAAAATCACACCCGTGGAGGAGTATCCCCAAAGCACCACCTCCGAACCAATTCTTGCCTTAGGAACTGCGCTCAGATCAACGGCGAGCATGTCCATACTCACACGTCCAATGGTTCTCGTTTCAATACCATCAACCAGTACAGGCGTTCCTGTCGGAGAAATTCGTTGATAACCATCTGCATAGCCACATGCCACAATCCCGATCCGAAGCGGTTGATCTGCCACAAAACTTGAGCCATAGCCCACACTTTCATTGGGTTCCAGCATCTGGATAGCAATAATCTCGCTACGCAAGCTCATCGTGGGTTTGAGTGACCAGTCATGAAGACCATGTGTTGGATAATCGGGTGAACTGCCATAGAGCATAATTCCGCCACGCACCACATCGGAGTGCAACGGATGGCGTAAAATAGCAGCGCTGTTGCTGACCGATTTTGGTCCTGGCAAATCACGAATGGTGTCTTCAAACAGATCATGTTGATAGGTAATTCCCGACTCGCCAAAACGCTCACCATCCGCATCAGAAAAATGCATCATATGCGTCAGGTGTCTGACTTGGGAAAGTGCATTTAAACGCTGCCAGGCATGACGATACTGCACAGGTTTAAACCCAAGACGGTTCATGCCACTATTCATTTTAAGAAAAATATCGAACTGGGCGTCTTCAGGATGACCTTCGATCCAGTCAATCTGAACATCATGATGTACAGTAAAGCTCAACTGGTATTGAACGCAGTCAAATAGATCCTGCGGCGAAAAAATGCCTTCGAGCAATAAAATCGGCCCTGTCCAGCCCAGAGCGCGTAATCGTTTGGCTTCTTCAATATCCAGCAGTGCAAATCCATCTGCCTGTTTAAATGCCTGATAAACGCGTTCAATTCCATGCCCATAAGCGTTGGCTTTAACTACTGCAAAGACTTGACTTTCTGGGGCAGATGCACGCACAATCTTAAGATTGTGCGCAAGTGCTTCAAGATGAATAACAGCCTGAATCGGACGTGGCATAAGTGTCTTCCTTGATACTCAATAATAAAGCTTAAGCAGCGGTTGAATAACGCTGTAGTGAAAGACCTTCGGTACTAATCTCGGTCTGATGGCTCAATACAATATCGCTGATCAACTTGCCCGAGCCGCAGGCCATCGTCCAGCCCAAGGTGCCATGTCCTGTATTTAGAAATAGATTTTTAAAACGGGTCGCACCGATAATTGGCGTGCTGTCTGGTGTCATAGGCCGTAAGCCCGTCCAGAACGAAGCTTCTGCCATATTACCGCCAGGGAAAAGGTCTTGTGTCACCATTTCAAGTGTGGCACGGCGATCCTGATTCAAACCCAAATTAAAACCACTGAGCTCAGCCATTCCCCCTACACGGATACGCTGGTCAAAACGGGTAATGGCAATCTTGTAGGTTTCATCCAGTACCGTCGACTGTGGTGCAAACTCAGGTTGTACAATTGGGATGGTCAGCGAGTAACCTTTCACTGGATAAACAGGTAAATTTAACGCCAGTGGTTTGAGAAAATCACGTGAATAACTGCCAAATGCCAATACATAACGATCTGCTTTTAACACCTGACCATTCACACGAACGCCTTTAATCTCGTCACCTTCAACCACCAGACCTTCTACATTCTGGTTAAACTGAAAATTTACACCCAGTTCTTTGGCTTTCTGGGCCAAGGCATTGGTAAACAGGTAGCAATCACCTGTTTCATCATTTGGTAAATGTAAACCACCGACCAGTTTATCTTTGGCATGTTCGAGTGCTGGTTCTACACGCGCCAGATCATCTTGATATAACAGCTCATAACTGACACCACACTCTTGTAGAACTTCAATATCACGCTGTACTGCTTCAAGCTGTGCTTCTTTACGAAACACCTGTAGTGTACCTTTAGCGCGATTTTCATAACTGATTCCCGTAGTCTCGCGTAGAGATTTCAGACAGTCACGACTATATTCCGCAACGCGCATCATGCGTTCTTTATTTTGGCTATAACTTTGCGGATTACAGTTTTTCAGCATTTGTGCCATCCACTGTAATTGCCACATGCTGCCATCCAGATTAATGGCCAATGGTGCATGATGCTGAAACATCCATTTGACCGCTTTAAATGGAATGCCAGGCGCTGCCCAAGGCGTCGAATAACCAGGAGAAATTTGTCCTGCATTACCAAAACTGGTTTCTTCTGCTGGACCTGTTTGACGATCAAGAACAGTGACATGTGCCCCTTGTTGCGCAAGGTAATAAGCGCTTGCTACACCAATCACACCACTACCTAAAACAATGACACGCATACCCTATCCCCTGGCACATACTAGTTTATTTAACTAGTATATTTCCGCATCAATAGTTTATTTCACTATTTTTAAAGCTATAATCCAGTTAAATCTTAAATTTTGTCGTGCCAAAAATCGAAAAGAAGGAAATTTTTCATGCGTGCATTAGACCGAATTGATCGGCAGATTCTGGATATTTTGCAAAAGGAAGGCCGTATTGCAATTAGTGAGCTGGCCTCCAGAGTCAATCTATCAACTACCCCTTGCTCGGAGCGGGTGAAACGTCTGGAACGGGATGGCATTATTACAGGCTATCATGCACGCCTGAATCCAATCTATGTAGATCGTAATTTGTTGGTATTTCTGGAAATCAAACTTTCGGCAAAGTCTGGAGATGTATTTGATCAGGTGGCACGTGATTTAGTGGAAATTCCAGAGGTGCTCGAATGTCATCTTATTTCAGGTGAATTTGATTACCTAGTCAAAGCACGCCTGAAAGAAATGAGTGCTTACCGACGTCTTTTGGGAGATCTGCTCAAAAAATTGCCTTCTTCTGCATCGTCGCATAGTTATATTGTGATGGAAGAAATCAAGGAAACATTATTTTTGGATGTGATCAAATCATAATCTCGTTAAGTTTTATTTAAGTTTGATCAACTATTTTTCTAATATCCTAAACAGATCATTTTTGCCACACATCCCTGTGTGGTTTTTTTTGGTTTAAATATCCAATAATGCATTTTTGGTGCATGATCAGCTTACTCTCAACCTAATAAGTATAAATGAAAATAATCAAATTACTTATTTTATGAAAAGTAGTTTCAATCTTCTGCTTTAAGCCATTCGGTGGCAAGACACCGCATGATCAGATCAAGACATGAAATTTAGAAAAATGGTCAGGATAAAGAAACATAGAGAGAATTGATCATCTGACCCGTAACGAATATCAGGTTCACATTGGAATATTGACCGACCTTGTATGAAAAAAATTTAAATTTTCAGGAAATCTACTATTTTGATATTAAAGATACATATGCAGGATTGACCTCTAAAGCCCTAACTGCACCATCAACGTAACCTGAAAATGAATGAATCGAATTTTGTATTTAAAGCAGAATCATCTTACAAATCAGATCAACATCATATTTAAGCCAGACACTAGAGGCGAAAGATTTTGTAAAAAATAATTCCCATAGAAGGTACAAAGAGTATGGCTGCATCATGTACTTACTGTTACATTAATTGAGTTTAAGGCTCTTGAGCACCTTAAACTCACCTACTTCACTACGACACAGTTAGTGGTTCCAACTGTGGAATGCAAGGATTTTTTTGATGTTTCAACATATCCCACCGTATGCGGGCGATCCAATCTTGTCGCTTATGGAACAATTCAACGCCGATTCACGCGAAGCGAAAGTTAATTTGAGCATTGGTCTTTATTATAATGAAGACAGTATTGTGCCTCAGCTTGACAGCGTCATTGAAGCACAAAAACGCATTGAACCACGTCAAAACAAGGTTAAGCCATACCTGCCAATGGAAGGTTTTAAACCTTACCGTGATGCAATTCAAACCTTGCTCTTTGGTCACAATAGCCCAGCAGTTAAAGCAGGGCGTGCCGTGACCATTCAGACGCTTGGTGGCTCAGGTGCACTTAAAGTGGGTGCAGATTTTTTAAAAAACTATTTCCCAGATTCAGAAGTCTGGGTAAGCCAGCCAACCTGGGATAATCATATCGCCATTTTTAATGGTGCAGGATTTAAAACGCATTTTTATCCGTACTTTGATGCAGAAACACGTGGTCTCGATTTTGAAGGCATGTTAGCGACATTAAAACAGCTTCCAAAGCACAGCATTGTGCTACTACATCCATGCTGTCATAACCCGACTGGTGTTGATCTGGTACCGGCACAATGGGATCAGGTCATTGACGTATTAAAAGCAGGCCATCTGATTCCTTTCCTCGACATTGCCTATCAGGGCTTTGGTGATGGCATGGAGCAAGATGCTTATGCAATTCGTGCACTTGATCAGTCTGGTCTTAATTTTATTGTCAGCAATTCGTTCTCCAAAATCTTTTCACTGTATGGCGAACGTGTAGGCGGGCTCACCTTTGTTTGTGATGATGCCGAAGCAGCTCAATGCACTTTTGGCCAGTTAAAAGCGACTGTACGTCGAATTTATTCTAGTCCACCGACTACAGGTGCATGGTTGGTCGATCAGGTCTTGAATGATGCTGAACTCAGTCAACAGTGGCAAAATGAAGTTAAGGAGATGCGTGAACGTATTCTCAAAATGCGTATCATTTTACGTGATGAATTGACCAAGGCTTTACCAGATCGTGACTTTAACTATCTGGTCGATCAAAAAGGCATGTTTAGCTATACAGGTTTGACTGCAGATCAGGTCGATACCCTGCGTGAAGATTATGCCATCTATCTGGTTCGTAGTGGCCGTATTTGTGTTGCGGGTTTAAACATGAATAATGTCTATATTGTAGCCAAAGCGATGGCTGAAGTATTAGCCACCGAAGTGACTCCTGCTTAAGATTATCCTACACAACGCCAGTTGTACTTTAGAAATTTTACAAAGTCATAACTGGCTTCTTTCAATATTGTCTTTTTTGTTACAGAGCCTCACTATTTTTTTTGAATATATTAAATTTAAATAAAGTCAATTACTTAATAATTTCAGGTCATAATGATCAAAAAAAATGATGAACGATTTATTCAAATACTGGGCTGGGTGGCAACCTTTACCGCGATTGGCATGTACGTTTCCTATATTCCTCAGATCATGAATAATCTCGCAGGAACTAAAGGTAATCCGATCCAGCCATTTGTCGCTGCAATTAATTGTCTATTGTGGGTTTTATATGGTTTAAAGCGTAAAGATTATCCTCTCGCTGCTGCAAATGCCCCTGGCATCCTATTTGGTGCAGCCGCATTCTTTACCTCCTTATAAATAATCAAAAAAATCGGGTCTTACCAATGGCGAGACCCGATTATTGTTCTAAATACGGACGGATTAGAATCTAAAATGTTTGATATCGAGTGGAAATTCAACACCAATTGAAGCGCCAGTATCACGGCCATGTACATCAGAATCACTGATCCAACCATTAATCTTAAGAGGAATCTCAGGTTTGATGTAATGCGTCCAGGTCAGGTCGAGTGCCTTGATCTCATCTTTTTCAGGGAACGCCTGATTGATCTTTAAATTAGACTGATTCACTTTAGCGACCATGGCACGACCACTAAGACGGTTCATGACATCAATACGAATATCACCACCGACCGAATACATTTGGCCATCTCCACCTATGGCATGACCTAAAGGAAAACCATGTTGGTAATAACCATCTGTATATTGGTGATGATTATAACTATAACCCAGTACATCGCCATTAGTTCGGGTATCAGCCCACTCCGCATAAAGCTGATAAGGCATATTCTTCAATGATGAAGAATAGTCTAGTCCTGCTAAATAGAGTTTCCGTGATGGAAGAAATCCTGATTCATCTTCTCCAACATACTGACCATACAAGCTTACAGGAACATTCAGTAAGGGTTGTAAATTCAATTTTCCGTCAAAACCTGCCAACTGGTTTGAAGCATTCTGATCGTTTACACAGCCTTTGTCGTTACACTCATTATCTTTGCCAATAAATGCATTCCAGTATGCTTTAAAGCTATCAGGTTGTCCTTTGCCACCAATTTGGAAAGTCCGCGAAGCACCTAATTCTAGATAAGGTAAAGGCTGTGCTGTTAAGCGCATTCCAATCAGTTTTGCATCAGGAACGGCTTTATAATCGTCGAGCTGACCAGCAAAGACTTGATACTGCCAAGGTCCAATCCAGGACAACCATTTAGTCTCAAAAGCATTTTGCTCTGCACGTTGTATGGTAACGCCATAGACTGGACGACTCGCATCTCCACGAATTAGGCTACCATCATGACCTGGCCCCCACCATGTTGGAATCTGTCCTGCAATAAACCACTGATTCCAAAGTTTTCCAGCTAAATAAGAGCCTTCAACATTGACTTTATGACCATTGTCAATTTGCTGGTCTTTTTCCCCATTTATGCGTAATTTACCATCCCAGTTTTCACCACCAGCATTCATTTCAAGCGATGCCACATATTGTGCTTTTTGCTGGTCACCAAATGCTTGAGGGAGCTTTTTCTGATCGGTTTCTGCAAACAATCCAACCTTGACAGGTTGCTGATCGGCTTTAAGGGCATTGGTCACTGAGTCTATGACACGTTGCTGAGTATGATTTTGTACCTTGGCATTGGAAAGCGCGCGCTGGATTTCGTCACCACTTAAAGGCCATGTCGATGTACTAATCTGGATCACACCCTGCTGGTTGAGCCAATTCAAATCAGTACGTAAATTTTCATTGTTGAGCACAATTCCTTGAGCAAAGCTGAATGCACTCAGTCCCATTAACGCAGAAAATAAAAAACTTTTTTTAAACAACATGACCTTGTCTTTCTCTAGTTTATTATATCCCGTTCACCTTAGTTTCTTTCTTTTGCTTTTGCAACCTTAAAACCAACTGAAATGTAAGAAGCCCGCGCTATGTATTTTTGTATTATGTTTTGGTCTGTTATTGTGTCGATTTTCCCCAGTACTTTAGCTTTGAGGTGTGCCCAATACCCACATTAAAACGATTGGTTGGATCAAGCCTTTGATAAAAATTTGCTAGCGCAGGTTTGGCAATATATAAATGTCCAACATTATGTTCTGCGGGATACTCTGCACGTCGTGCATCCAGTAATTTCCACATCTCATGTTCCATCTCAAGCGGATTAACGCCTTTTTGAATAATATAGTCCTGATGAAACACATGACAGAAAAAATGACCATAATACAGCTTATGTAAAATCTTTTTTTCCATTTCCTCTGGCAGTTGCTCAACCCACTGCCGATCATTACGGCGCAAGGCAATATCCAGTGCCACAATATCCTCTACTTCATTACGATGTGTATCCCGATAACGAATGGCTGCACCTGCTATCGCAAAACGATGTAAAAAGGCTTTACGACCTTCATCTTGATCACATAAAAAATAAGCACCCGTAGAATGGAGCGCAAAATATTCTGTTAAAAACTGTTCGGTCAGTGCTTTACTGTTTTTCTCAATTCTTAAAATCAGATGATGCTGGTATAGATCGCGAAACTCGGTCATGCGTTTTGGTAGATGGCTAGGTAAGCAAAAAGTCAGAGCTTGTAATAAATGATCCGTAAGCCCTTTTATCTTCAATTTTTCCAGAACACCATCGATTTTGTCTTTCATGGCAAAGGCTTTGGGTACGTTGGCAGTCCCAAATTTTTCAATAAATAAAAAGGTATCTTTACCGTATTTTTCCCCAATCTGATAGGCATCACGATGAATATATTCACCCGCAATCGGTAAGCTCGGCAAGGAGGTCAGCAGATAGCGACGGATTGCCGTGAGATCATCTGCATCATTACTGCCAACATAAAACACATCACTTTCAACTTTTTCATAGGTATCTAAGCGTACCGCAAATACACAGACTTTACCCGCTGAACCCGAAGCCTCAAACAAACGGGAAGGATCTGCATTAAAACGTGCTGGACTATCTGCATCAACTTGTGTCACGTCATCGGCATAACGACGATCAGAGGCCTGACGCGTATCATCCAGAATATCACTGGCCTGATACTGCTGTGATTCCAGTCGCGTCAAAATTTCTTCGGGTGTCTGTCCAAGATCAATGCCAAGGTGATTCACCAGATGCAACTGTCCTTGTTGGTCTACCTGTGCGTACAAAGCCAGCTCGGTATAGGCAGGACCACGGCGTACCAGTGCTCCACCCGAATTATTACATACTCCCCCCAACACTGATGCGCCAATACAGGAAGAGCCAATCACTGAATGTGGTTCTCGATTATAGCTTTTTAACAGTTGCTCAAGATGATCCAGCGTCGCACCCGGTAAACACACCACTTGTTTACCCTCATGGATGACCTGAATTCCTTTTAAGCGGCGCGTGCTCATCACCAGTACAGGTCGATCATAATCCTGGCCATAGGGAGTAGAACCTCCCGTTAGCCCTGTATTTGCTGCCTGCATAATCACAATACAATCAGCTGCGATTGCCGCCTGTAAAACATGCCATTGCTCAAGGAGCGTAGCAGGACACACCACCGCCAGCACATGCCCCTCACCAAAGCGTCGACCCTGACGGTATTGGCGGGTTTGCTGATCATCCGTCAAGACATAGGATGGGCCAACAATCTTTTTAAGCTGGTTTAATAGCTGAGAGGCTGTAACGGACTGTTGTGTCATCAAATCCACCTTTTAGGATTGTATGAGTTTATTCATTTCGACCAGACAACTTTCATTGATATCGGCAATGGTTTTTGCACCCGTCAAGGTCATGGCAACGCGCATTTCTTTATCAATCAGATCAAGCAAGTTGGATACACCTTGCCCGCCCTGTGCAGCCAATGCATAGATAAAGGCACGACCTAACATTACGCTGTCTGCACCCAAGGCGAGCATACGCACGACATCCAGACCATTACGAATGCCCGAATCGGCCAGAATGGTCAGGTCACCTTTCACTGCTTCTGCAATCGCTGGCATCGCTCGCGCTGAAGACATCACACCATCAAGCTGACGCCCCCCATGATTAGACACCACAATTCCATCTGCCCCAAAACGCACAGCATCTTTGGCATCTTCAGGATCTAGAATGCCTTTAATCACCATTGGGCCATCCCAAAACTCACGAATCCACTCCAAATCTTTCCATGAAATGGATGGGTCAAAATTGGAGCCCAACCAGCTAATATAATCTTCAAGTCCTGTGGTTTTACCCAAATATTTTGAAATATTCCCCAAATCGTGAGGACGACCCAACAATCCGACATCCCAAGCCCATTGCGGGTGCATCATAGACTGTAAATAACGACGCATCGCCGCATTTGGCCCACTCATTCCCGAATGTGCATCACGATAGCGCGCGCCAGGAACAGGCATATCTACGGTAAACACCAGTGTTGAGCAACCCGCAGCTTTGGCACGTTCCAGCGCATTTTTCATAAAGCCACGATCACGCAATACGTAAAGCTGAAACCACATTGGACGCTTGATCGCAGGTGTCACTTCTTCAATTGGGCATACCGAAACTGTCGACATGGTAAAGGGAATACCCTTTTTATCGGCGGCGACAGCGGCCTGCACTTCGCCACGACGCGCATACATCCCAGTTAAGCCTACAGGTGATAAAGCAACGGGCATCGAAAGTGTTTCGTTAAACAGTTTTGTTTCCAAACTCAAGCTAGACATGTCATTGAGTACACGCTGGCGTAACGCAATTTGCGATAAATCTTCAACATTTCGCTTAAGCGTATATTCTGCATACGCCCCACCATCGATATAGTGAAACAGAAATGGTGGCAAGCGGCGCTTTGCTGCTTCGCGATAATCATTTGAAGAAGAAATAATCATGTTTGATCAATCCTATGTAAACGTGTGGCGCGTTTCTGGCGAGCTTCATCTTCATCCAGAGAACGCACATGATCGATAACAAATTCAATATGCCCACATACAGCATCACGTGCGGCCTGTGCATCCTGACGGTCAATCGCATCCATCACCTGAAAATGCTGCTCACTCAGCTGATCTGCACTCACAGGATGGTTATAAACTTTTTTCCGTCCTAAAACGACGTTGTATTGCAATAAGTCAAATAGGCTTCGCATCATCTGGATCAACACAAGATTGTGTGATGCTTCGGCAATCGCCAAATGGAAATTGGCGTCTGCCACAGCCGCTGCCGCCGAGTCGCCTTGTAGTTGATGATAGGCAATTTCATCAAAACACTGATGAATCTTGGCACGATCGGCCTCAGTCGAACGCAGTGCCGCGTACCAGGCTGTACCGCCCTCCAGCACAATGCGTGCCTCCTGCACATCAAAGCGGTATTCTGGATCTTCTTCAATCAGATTGCTGATCGGCTCTACAATCAGTTGCTGTGACCATGTTTCAGGGAGCTGCTGAATGTAGGTTCCGTCTCCACGACGGCTTGCCAGAATCCCCAGACTATTGAGTTGCTGAATTGCTTCACGCAGAGAGGGCCGGGAAATTCCCAAGCTGGTGGCAAGTTGACGCTCGGCAGGCAAGCGATCACCTTGTTTTAAGTGACGTTGCTCAATTAAGCCCTGTAACTTTTGCACCACTTGATCCGACACTCTCATACCTATTCCTTTATCTATCCAGTTTAAGGGATCATCCAAGGTACAATATACGCCTGAACCGTCACAATGATGCCCACAAAGATTGTGAATATGATGCTATGTTTTACAGTAAAACGGAATAAATCAGATTCTTTACCCACAAGTCCGACGGCCGCACAAGCAATCGCAATAGATTGTGGAGAAATCATTTTACCTGTCACGCCACCACTGGTATTGGCCGCAACCAATAAGACTTCTGGAATACCAATCTGCTGTGCCGTGGTCGCCTGTAGTGCCGAAAACAATGCATTGGATGACGTATCTGAGCCTGTCAGGAATACACCCAGCCAACCCAAAAATGGTGAGAAGAACGTAAATGCGTGCCCAGTGTGTGATAATGCCAATGCCAGTGTTGCAGAAAGGCCTGAATAATTGGCAATAAAAGCAAAAGCCAGTACCATTCCAATTGAGTAAATTGGTATTTTTAACTCATTCACTGTTTCGCCAAATGTCACCACAGCTTGCTTGGCACTCATTTTTAGAAAAATGATGGTGATCACGGCTGCAATAAAGATGGCTGTACCTGTTGCAGAGAACCAGTCAAATTTGTAAATCGCATCATAAGGTGTACTTTGAGACACAATCGGTGGCATTTTTTCAACTAAACGGTGTAAACCAGGTACTTCGATTTTAAAAATCCAGTGTTCTAAAGCACCACCTTTTGCAAAAAGTGCTTTAAATGGTTTTACACTCCAGATCGTCACCATTACTGTCAAAATGGCAAAAGGCGACCATGCTTTGGCAATTTGACCAATCGAATATTGCTGTACGGGTGCCGTTGTCTGATCAAGCTTTTCTGCTTGTTCGAAACGGAAAATATGTTTTGGCTGCCAGAAATGAAACAGCACGGTCAAACTAATCAATGATGCAATTGCAGCAGTGATATCTGGAAGCTCAGGCCCAAGAAAGTTTGAAGTGGCATACTGCGCAATCGCAAAAGCACCACCACCCACCAGTACAGCAGGCCAAGTTTCCTTGACACCACGCCAGCCGTCCATAATCGCCATGATCCAGAACAGCACAATGATCACCAGAAAAGGTAACTGACGACCCACCATCTGGCTGATTTCCATGGTATCGACACCCGAAACCTGACCAGCCACAATAATTGGAATCCCCATCGCACCAAAGGCAACAGGTGCTGTATTGACAATCAAGCATAATCCAGCAGCATATAAAGGTTTAAAACCTAATCCCATTAACAATGCTGCGGTAATCGCCACAGGTGCACCAAAGCCTGCCGCCCCTTCAAGGAAAGTTCCGAAGGCAAATCCAACCAATAACATTTGTAAACGCTGGTCTTCTGTAATTGACAAAATACTGGAACGGATAATGTCAAATTGCCCCGTTTTCACTGAGACCTTATACAGAAAAACTGCACCTAGAATAATCCATGAAATTGGCCATAGGCCATAAAAGAAACCATAGATTAGGGAGCCAAATGCCATCGCAGCAGGCATTTGATAAAAGAATAATGCAATCACAAGTGCAATCGCGACGGTAATTGTACCCGCCACACTGCCTTTTAAGCGAAAAACAGCCAGGGCCAGAAAGAAGAAAATAATGGGAATCAGGGCGACCAAACTGGACAGCCAAATATTACCAAGTGGATTATAGGTTTGTTGCCATACTTGAAGCATTTTCATCTCCTTGAAATGCCGATGGTATCGATGTTCTACCTTGAACGGATCATAGGTATTCTGGTTATCGCGTTAAAATTGGTATTACCAATTTCGATAAAGACGCAAAAATAACCAATTAATTTAAATTTACTGCATATTAATCTCTAAAAAAGCAAAGTTCAAGCCTCTGAAAACATTATATTGGTCATACCAATTATAAAATATTGAAAAATAGACCGACTGCTACATAAGGTAAAAATTATCTGAGACTAAAGTTGAATGCCTGCGCAGTGATATAGAAGATTATGTCGCTCAATTTAAAAATGAAAAGATTTACACGGTGCACAAGAAATTATAAGTGTGATGACCATCAATGATGGCCTCATGCTAAAGCGCTGTACATTCCAGACCATAAATCTCCATACTGCTATCAGCGTCACCTATAGTTTTGAACGAATATGCCTATCAGTTTCTGTTTATAAAGTTCAATGATATAATTTGAAATTAAATATTTACATCACGAGCAGTCGGTCTCTTCTATTTGCTTCACGGTGGTTAAGGAAAAAAGAGAATGTTTGATCTCGATAGCCGATTACTCAATATTTTTTATCATGTATATAAATCAAAAAGTGTCTCTGCAGCCGCAGATGCGATTGGTGTTAGCCAGCCAACCATCAGCAATGGTCTGATTAAAATTCGCCAGCATTTTGGTGATCCGCTGTTTTTGCGTGTGGGCAATGAAATGATTCCCACCGAATTGTCCAAGCAAATTTTTCCGCTGATTAGTGAAGTAATCAACAAAGTTGAAAGCATCAATAATTTCAGTGTCAATTTTGATCCTTCCAAATCAGATTTGTTGTATACCTTGGCGATGACGGATGTTTCACATCTGGTACTTTTGCCGCAAATTACCCAGTTTCTCAATAAAAATGCGCCTTTTATCCGTCTCAATGTACGCCCGATTAGCTCTGAAACCAGTTATCAGATGGCAAATGGTGAAATTGATCTGGCCATTGGTTTTTTACCACAGCTTGAAGATGGTTTTTATCAGCAGAAACTGTTCTCACAGCGCTACGTGGTAATTTCACGGAAAAATCATCCACGTCTTAAAGAGGAACGAATTAGCGTCGATGATTATATCCGAGAAATGCATATCGATATTGATGCTGGTGCAGGTCATTATCACATCGAAAACGAATTACAAAACAAGGGACTAAAACGTAATGTCCTGATTCGTCTACCGAGTTATCTCGGTGTCGGTCTAGTGGTTCAGGAGACAGATGCCATTGCAACTGTGCCTTATTATCTGAGTCAGGTACTATTGGCACGGGGTAACTTACAAATTTTTGATGCGCCGCTAGATTTTCCAACCTATAGCATCAAACAGCACTGGCACATGTGCTGCCATCACAAGACCAGCCACCAGTGGTTTCGTCAAGCCTGTCACGAAATTTTCAAAACTATTGTTTAATTAAGCACTTATTTAATTTCTTCATTTATATTTAGATGCAATTTTAAAATAAAAACTCTGATTTTCGGCATAAAACGATCATATTTTTTTCGTATTGCTTGAGTATAATGAGTCTACATAATTTTTTAATATCATATCTAAGATGACAACATTCACTTGCTTTAAAGCTTACGATATCCGAGGCAAACTCGGTACAGAACTCAATGAAGAAATTGCCTACAAAATCGGACGTGCATACGGTCAAATTTATCAACCCAAAACGGTTGTTGTGGGCTGCGATGTACGTTTAAGCAGTGAAGATCTCAAACAGGCCACTATTCGTGGTTTAAACGATGCAGGGGTTAATGTCCTTGATCTAGGCATGACTGGGACCGAAGAAGTGTACTTTGGTGCATTTCATCTGGATGTGCAAGGTGGCATTGAGGTCACGGCCAGCCACAACCCAATGGACTACAATGGCATGAAATTGGTTCGTGAAAACGCACGTCCAATCAGTGCAGATACAGGTTTAAAAGAAATTCAAGCACTGGCTGAGTCAAATCAATTCACCGAAGTATCGGTGAAAGGAAATACGCAATCTTATAATATTTTGCCTGAGTTTGTAGATCACCTTCTGACTTACATCGATCCAAGCAAGATTCGCCCGCTTAAACTGGTGGTCAATGCAGGCAATGGTGCAGCAGGCCATGTGATTGATGCTATTGAAGAAAAATTCAAGGCATTGAATGTTCCTGTTGAATTTATCAAAATTCATCATGACGCAGACGGTAGTTTCCCAAATGGTATCCCGAACCCACTTTTAGTAGAAAATCGTGACAGTACTCGTAATGCGGTGATTGAACATCAAGCAGATATGGGAATTGCTTGGGATGGTGACTTTGACCGTTGCTTCCTGTTTGATGAAAAAGGGCAGTTTATCGAAGGTTACTACATTGTCGGTTTACTGGCACAAGCATTTTTAATCAAGCAATCTGGCGAAAAAATTGTGCATGATCCACGTTTGGTCTGGAACACACTGGATATCGTCGATGCCTATGACGGCGTTACGGTTCAGTCTAAATCTGGACATGCTTTTATTAAGCAAGTGATGCGTGAGCATAACGCTGTGTATGGTGGCGAAATGAGTGCACACCACTACTTCCGTGATTTTGCCTACTGCGATAGTGGCATGATTCCATGGTTACTGGTCACTACACTTTTATCTGAAACAGAGCAATCACTTTCTACATTGGTCGAAAATATGATTGCCAAATTCCCATGTAGTGGTGAAATTAACTTTAAGGTCGCAGATACTCAAGCCACCATTCAAAAACTCTTTGATCATTACAATGATCAAAATCCAGAAATCGATCGCACCGATGGTGTCAGCCTGGACTTTGGTTTATGGCGTCTTAATGTACGTGCATCGAATACCGAACCGCTATTACGCCTGAATATCGAAAGCCGTGGCCATGATGATCAGGCTCAATCGATTCAACATTATGTCGATGAAGTGACAGCCCTGATTCAGGCTTAATTAAAAATCGATGTAAAAAGGCGATTCATCATGAATCGCCTTTTTTATCAATTCGCTTTTACTTGGATGACTCTACAGCAGAAGCATTGGCCTGTTGCAAATCTTGTAACGTGTAATCTTTTTTGTGCAACCTGTTTAGATACGCGATCTGCTGCTGGGCTTTTTCAAATTGATGATTGGCCAGCAAAAGCTGCGCATATTTTTGCAAATTGTAAGGCGTAGCTTTGTTTTGTACCATCTTCTCAATCTGATCCAGCTCTGTGCTGGTCAGTGGTGCAACTGGGCTTAACTTTAACCAGTATAAGCGCTGATCGAACTCGGTGAGTACCAGAATCTTTGAACTGCCCCAGATCTCGATATTTGCTGGCTGATTTTTTAAAATACGTAAGCTATTGACCTTGTAAAGATTATAATCTCGCCAGATTAAAGCGAGTAACATAATTCCAATTACCCAAATACTACGTATGACAGAGACTGGAACAGATCGGGCTGTCTGATCTGGCGTTTGCGCCTGAATCAAACCCATTAAAAACCCGACAGGCAATAAAAAGTAGGCGTACTGTAATGGATATTCCAAAAGCGTGTGAATCCATACCGCAGAGACCATCAGGCAAGCGATGATCGATTCTGTCGTTTTGGCATGAACGTTCAACCAACATATCCAGATCAATATACAAATCGTAATCAACCCACCCAGCAACCATCCATTCCATACCAGTAAATCCAGAACCACATTGTGTGCACTGGTAAACCAGACATGAATGGTATTGGAAGACATACTGGACAATTCTGCAATACTGGTCTGGTTCCAGCCATAGCCTGTCCACGGTTTTTGATGGATTGCATCCAGCATCTGCTGCCAGATTCCCAAACGTTCATGTCCAGCACTTGCACGCTCTACGACACTTGAGGTCTGTACAACATTACCTTCCTTAAGTTTCTGGATTAAACGGGTAAATCGGGGAAAGAGCAGACCAACAGCAAAAAAACCAATTGCCCAGAGCAATACCGCATAGCGCTTTAAATGGGTTGGATAACGCCAGGATTTATAGGTCCAGTAAATGATAAAGAACAGTCCAAATACCCATGCGGTACGCGACTGACTTAAAGTAATCGCAAAAACAATCAACGCCGCAACAGGCCAAATATAGTATTGTTTTAATTTTTGCTTTTCGGCCAGATACAAACAGCCCAGCAACCCTAAAATCAGGAAAGTTGACATATTGTTGGGCTGAGCAAAATTGGCATAAGGACGATGACTATAAAGATTCATCACCCCAGGTACATGAGATTCCAGATTAAGCCACTGAATACACGCAATCAGACTGGTGAGCAGTGCAACGGCAAATAATAAATAACTGCTGAGGGTAAACATCCGCTCACGATCCGCAGAAGAACGGCTTAAATTATAGCCAAGCAGCATGGTCAACCAAAAGCCCAGCAGATAGGCACTCGACAACAGTGCTGAACTAAAATCGACCACCAGTCCAAAGCCCCATTGAATCATGGGAATAAACACCACAGGCAATGCCAGCAATTGCACACGCGGCAATTCTAAGGGACGATTCAGGAATAACGCCAGCAAACTCAAAAATGCTGCAAAGCTCAGCATTTCACTGGCAAAGGTCAACCATGGATAGCTATGGTCTGGCGACAACCAAGCCAGACTGATCAAAACTGCGGTCAGAAGTAACAAAAGAAAGCGCATAACGGCCACTGAAAATCCACAATGCTGGCTATTATACACACGCGGGGAACCAGCCACACCTTTCTGACTGTTTCCCGTTAAATCGATAAATAATTAGTTCGAATACCCTTGTGGATTCTGTTTTTGCCAGTTCCAGCTATCTTTCAGCATGTCTTCAAGAGTGTAGCGTGGTACCCATCCGAGTTCATCAAGCGCGCGCTGATTATCGGCAAATGAAGTTGCAACATCACCCAAACGGCGCGGTGCAAACTCAAAAGCAATGGCGACACCATTGACCTGTTCAAAAGTATCTTTGACCTGTAATACCGACGAACCATTTCCTGTGCCAATATTCCAGGCACGACAACCTACTGCATTCAGACGATTATTCAGAGCACACAAATGTGCATTGGCTAAATCGACCACATGGATATAATCTCGCACGCCTGTTCCATCGATGGTGTCATAGTCATCGCCAAAGATCGACAGTTTTTGACGGCGTCCCACTGCAACCTGAGTCACATATGGCATTAAGTTATTTGGAATACCTTGTGGATCTTCGCCTATTTGTCCACTTTGATGTGCACCCACAGGATTGAAATAACGCAATAAGGCAATTGACCAACGTGTATCTGCAATTGCCAGTTTTTCCAGCATTTGCTCAACAATTAACTTGGTATAGCCATAGTTGTTGGATGGCATACCTGTTGGCATATCTTCATTCAGTGGAGAAGTATTGGCTTCATCATACACGGTCGCAGATGAACTAAACACCAACTTAAATACACCTGCACGCTCCATGGCTTTGACCAGACTAATACTGCCTGCAATATTATTATCAAAGTAGGCAAGTGGAATCTGCTGGCTTTCACCGACCGCCTTCAAACCTGCAAAATGAATCACTGCATCAATTGAATATTGTGCAAAGACCTGATCCAGCAATGTGCTATCACGAATATCACCTTGTACAAAATCCAGACTTTTCCCAGTCAACTGTTGCACGCGAAACAACGCTTCTTCTGAGCTATTTGATAAATTGTCCACTACAACCACACTGTGGTTCGCATTTAACAATTCCACACAGGTGTGCGAGCCAATATAGCCTGCCCCACCTGTTACCAAAATCTTAGCCATTAGACTTTCCCAACAAAAACTGAATTAAACCTTGCGTCGAGTCATCGAGGTGTGAAAGATCACTGCTCTCGCCGTTTAAGATAGGTAGCAAGTCATTGGCAATTTCCTTACCTTTTTCGACGCCCCACTGATCAAACGGGTTAATGTCCCAAATCACCGACTGAACAAAAACTTTATGCTCATACAACGCAATCAGTTTACCCATCGTCCGAGGAGAGAGCTCTTTCAGAAGCATGGTGGTACTTGGCTGATTGCCTTCATACTGTTTATATGCTGGAAGCTGCTCTCGCTGATCTACCTTGAGTGCATCATTTCCAAAAGCCAGCAAACGTGATTGTGCCAAACAGTTGGATAACGCGAGTAAATGCTGATCAATCAAAGCATCTGCATTTTCAACATACGTAAAATGATTGGCATTATAGCGGTGCATTGGTGCGATAAAATCACAACTGACTTTTTGTGTCCCTTGATGCAAAAGCTGATAGAACGCATGCTGTGCATTTGGTCCAACCTCACCCCATACAATTGGACAGGTGGTATTCTCCACTTTTTGCCCATTGCGCTGAGTAGACTTGCCATTAGACTCCATTTCGAGCTGTTGCAGATAAGACGTAAAATATTTTAAACGTCCATCATAAGGCAAAACTGCATGAGTTTTTAAATTTAAATAATTGGTATTCCAGATCCCCATCAACCCCATCAGCACTGGAATATTTTGATGAAATTCTGTGGTTCTAAAGTGTTCATCGATACCATGTGCACCTGCCAAAAAGGCTTTGAAACCTTCCACACCAATCGTCAATGCGATAGGTAGACCAATACATGACCACAAAGAATAACGACCACCCACCCAGTCCCACAGCAAGAATTGGTTATCTGGATGAATACCCCATTCGGTCATTTTATCAGGTTTGGTTGAAACGCCAATGAAATGGCTTTTGAGTATGCTACTTTCACGACCTAAGGCTTTTTCTAACCATTTTCGAGCAGTATGCGCATTAGAAAGTGTATCAATGGTACTAAATGACTTGGATGAGACAATAAATAGAGTGGTTTCAGGTCTTAACTGATGCAGAATATCAGAGAGCTGACTACCATCCATCGTCGAGACAAAACGGATATTTAAAGGCTTTGCTGTTTTGACTTTAAAATCGGATAACGCATGACTGACCATCAAAGGCCCTAAATCTGAGCCACCCACACCTATATTCACAACATCCTGAATGACTTCACCCGTTGCACCACGGTATTGTCCTTCATGAATCTTATTCACCAGTTGATACATTCGCTCTAACTGATCACTGACTTGTTTAGCGAGCTCTGGATAGACCTGATTATCCGCAGGTAAACGTAGTGCCCAGTGCATGGCCTCACGCTGTTCAGTGTAATTAATCTTGTTTTGAGAAAATAAAGTATCAATCCATTTGTTTAATTGTTTAGACTCGGCCAGTTGAACCAGCGCATCTAAAATGGGCTGATTAATGCGCTGTTTACTAAAATCAAAAACCAGATCTTCACAGCCCACACAATACTTGGCGAAACGATCCTGTTCTTTGTCAAACAATTCAGTCAAATGAACTGTTTTGTGCTGTTCCATCAGCTGTTCAAGTTTTTGTTGAGGTGTCAACGTGGTTTTCCTTGGAAATTGTTCGATATTTTTGTTCATAACCGACCTATACCCTCATAGGCAAACCCTTGCTGTTTTATATAAACTGGATCGTAAACATTACGTCCGTCCAAAATAAACGGGTGTGCCATCAATTGTTGAAGTTTTTTATAATCTGGACTCAAGTACTGTTTCCATACGGTCATTACGCATAAAGCGTGTGCACCGCGTGTGGCTTCATATTGTTCAGTGCACAAAATAAGATCATTGCGTTTTCCATACCGTGCCTGAATCTCCTCAAGTGCCTGTGGATCATGGAGTTTTACAATGGCTCCCTGCGCCCACAAAGCAGTTAACATGCTATGGATTGGAGCATTATGAATATTCGATGTATTTTCCTTAAACGCAGCACCCCAAATCGCAACCACCTTATCTTTAAGATCGCAGTGATAGTAATTCCAGAGCTTGCGAAATAACACTTCTTTTTGTTGCTCATTGATTTCCCATACCTGCTCTAATAAACGACTACGGGCACCTGTGTCAGAGACAACATTAGACAGGGTCAAGATATCATGTGAAAAGTTTTCGCCACCAAATCCTACACCTGCAGAGAGATAAGCCGAACCAATACGTGTATCGGCTGCCATTCCCTCTTTGACATTAGCAATATCAATGCCAAGCTTCTCTGCTACAAGCGCCATATCGTTCATGTAGCTGATACGTGTTGCCAGCATTCCTGAAATACTCAGTTTGGTAAATTCGGCATCAAGTATTGGCATAAACAAATACTGATGATTGAAACGAAAAAATGGGCGCAACATTTCGTGCATAATGGTTTTGGTATAATCCGATTCCACACCAACAATCACATGTTTTACAGTAAGTACACTGTTGATGGCATTACCTTCCTGAATCATATCTGGAAAATAAACCCAGTGATCTTTAGGCAAATTTTGCTTCAGCTTTTCTGTGCCATGCAAGCCAAAGGTTGAGCCATTGATCATGAGGCGCGGATGAATAATCGGACGTATATTTAAAAGCTGGGTGACTTCGAGAGCGAACTGTAACTCTGTTGGGCTAAAACAAAATAAGTAAGCTTCAATATCCAGCGGAATAGAAGAAAAACGACAATCCTTGAGAAAACCAAGCTGACGCTGCTTAACCAACAGACGATTTACGTCTTGTTCCTGATAAGTCTGGCAGACAATTTGCTCTTCAAGACCTTTATAGTCATGATCTGCACACCAGAAAACGTCATTACCACGTTCTGCCAATAATGCAGCCATCACACCTGCATGGAGTGTAGTACCAAAAATTGCTATTTTCATTCTATTCTGCGCCGCAATCTAAATTTTTATAAATCGAGTTCGTTAATCAATTGTTTAAAATCATGACCCAATTTTGGGTGTTCTAATCCATAATGTAACACAGCTTTCAAATAACCGAGCTTACTCCCACAATCAAATGTCTGACCTTGCATACGGTAAGCTTCTACCACATTTGTCTTTTGGAGTAAGGCAATCGCATCTGTGAGCTGAATTTCATTTCCTGCACCCTTAGGTGTTTGTTCAAGCAGTTGCATAATTTTTGCTGGTAAAATATAGCGCCCAACCACTGAAAGATTAGAAGGTGCCTGATCCTGTTTCGGTTTTTCTACAATTCCCTTCATCACTTCACTCTGACCTTCGGCAGGAATTTGAGCAACGTCTACAATCCCGTATTGATCCACCAGATGATCAGGTACAGCCTCGACCATAATCTGTGCAGCCTGAGCAGCATCAAAGCGTGCAATCATTTGGGTAAGATCATGAGTTGCTTGCTTTGCCTTGACCAATACATCGGGTAGTAGTACTGCAAAATCGTCATCACCCACCACATCTTTGGCACAGAGAACCGCATGTCCTAAACCTAAAGGCTGTGGTTGACGTACGCTGACAATGGTGACACCTGCGGGTACAATATTGCTAATCTCGGCCAACAAATCATGCTTTTTCTTTTGTTCAAGTGTGGTTTCCAGCTCAAAATTTCGATCGAAATAATTTTCAATTGATGCCTTTGAAGAATGTGTCACCAGAATAATTTGGGTAATTCCCGCTTCGACGGCTTCACGCACCACATATTCGATCGCTGGGCGGTCCACGACAGTGACCATTTCTTTGGGAATTGACTTACTTGCTGGTAAAAAGCGCGTTCCTAAACCTGCGACTGGAAGAATTGCTTTTTTGATCATTTTATCAACCACTTAGTCTAAAAAATTAGGACTTCTCTTAAATTAATTTATTTAAAATATTCGAAGTCTTGATACAGAGTGAGAAATGTTATTAATACGCTGCTTTATGGATAAACCCACGAAATACGGTCAGAAAAATAATCTTAATATCAAGCCAAATGCTCCACGTACGTATGTATTCAAGATCGCACTCAATCCGTTTTTCCATTTTATCTAAAGTATCGGTTTCACCACGCCACCCACGGATTTGAGCCAATCCCGTAATTCCAGGCTTCACCTTATGACGTAACATATAACCAGGGATCAGTTTGCGGTATTCCTCATTATGCGCGACCGCATGCGGACGTGGACCCACAATCGACATATTACCTAAAATCACATTAAAAAATTGTGGTAACTCGTCCAGTGAAGTTCTCCGTAACAAGCGTCCAACAGAGGTCACTCTTGGGTCATTCTTTACAGCTTGTTTTACTTGAGAACCGTTTTCCATCACTTTCATGGTTCGAAACTTATAAACCAGAATGGATTTGCCATTTAGACCATAACGAATTTGCTTAAAAAACACGGGGCCTGACGAAGTCAACTTAATCGCAATCGAAATGACCAGCAGTAGGGGCGAAATCAATAATAAAATCATCGAACCAATGACGATATCTTCAACCCGCTTTAAAAAATTATTAATCCCGTCAATTCGGGAGTCAAATAAAGGAATGATTGGCGTACCATTAACGTCTTCAACACGCGAATAGAGAAAATCATAAGAAAATAGATCTGGAATAATCACTGCTGAACAGGTCGAGTCTGCCAAGATCTCAAGTAATGACTCAACCTGCTTCACATTGTCTTGATCAATCACGATATAAACTTTACGTATATCTCCTGACTGAATTTTAGTAATTGCATCTTGGATGCCCCCATGAAAATTCAAACGGTTAAAATCAATCTTAAATGAAAACAATCCCACTGGATTGTAACCTGTCCATTTTGAAATACCCAGATCAAGAAAAAGCTTACTGGCTTTGGGTGAATCACCAATCACCATAACGCCTTTAGAATTATCTATAATTTTAAAAAATAAAGAATATAAAACCCGCGCTAATCCTCTAAAAATACTCATAAAAACAATGAGTAAAAAGAGAACTTCAAAAACTTCGAGCAGCTTTATACTTACAAAGAAAAAGCTGATCAAATAAAACACACAAACACTGAGCGTAATATTTTTGAAACATGAAATTAGTTCACTCAAAAAACTAATCCCACGCCATGAACGATAGAAGTCTGTAAGACCACCAATCAGTTGGAAAATACTCACAATACTTAAAAATGCGAGCAATGTATGATTATTAATCGGCAAACTGTTTATTTTAAAAACAACATACAATCCCAAATATATCGCAACCACATCACAAAATCTTTGCAATATTGAGATATAGGATGCATTTAATCTAGAAGCCATCTTGGACCCTTGGAAGTAAGCTTATATTTTATTTAAAAAGCTGTATGCCGTAATCAAAATACAACTTACAGGAAAGTAAGTTTTATACTTTCTGTTTATTAAAAATTTATCTCTGATCAAATTATATTTGAGAGATAAATGATGGATAAATCGAGCTATAGGCTACATTTTCTTGGTTACATGATCAATAGCTTAACTGATGGAGTTATTCAGCATTTTTTATGTATTCTGGAAACAGGATCACGCTATAAGCCTAATAGTTTTAAACATGTATACTAATTTCTCTAACAAATTATTCATTGAAAAATATAAATTTTATTTTTAAGAATTATGAAATATATGGGCGATATTCTAGATCAGATTGTAACTTTTGAATGTAAGCCGCTAGTACAAGGCTATATCTAGGAAGCATCTCAACTCACCACGACCTGATCACTGCGTTTATAACCATCGACATAGTGCTCAAGCTGCTGCAAAATCACATCTAGATCATCACGATGGGTATAACTGTGCTGGATGAGATCAATCAGGATTTTGATTTGCTCTAGAGCAAACTGCTTTTCATAAGATTTGACAATGCGCTCATGTGCTGTAGGCTGAACATTGCTTTGCTCGATCAGGAGCTCTTCATAAAGCTTTTCACCTGGACGTAATCCTGTATAGTGAATCTCGATATCGCCTTCATCCTCGGCGCCTTCTTTCAGCTTGAGACCACTCAAAGCAATCATTTGTAATGCCAGATCGCGTATTTTAACTGACTCTCCCATATCCAATAAAAATACATCGCCGCCCTCACCCATAGCTCCCGCTTGAATCACCAGCAACGCGGCTTCAGGAATGGTCATAAAGTAACGGGTGACATCTGGATGAGTCACTGTAATGGGGCCACCTGCCGCAATCTGCTTTTTAAATAAAGGCACCACAGAGCCAGATGAACCCAAAACATTGCCAAAACGTACAATACTGATTTTAGTCTTGGGCTGTGAAGCAGCTACCGCTTGACAGTACAATTCGGCCAAACGCTTGGACGCTCCCATGACATTGGTCGGACGTACGGCTTTATCGGTCGAGATCAGAACAAAAGTTTCCACACCTGCCGTTACTGCTGCATTTAAGCTTTTGGCGGTTCCAACACTGTTATTACGCAGACCTTCAATCGGATTGGCTTCTACCAAAGGTACATGTTTATACGCTGCGGCATGATAGACCGTTTGGACCTGATACTGCTGCATGATCCGCGTCAGTTTTTTTTCATTGAACACCGAACCCAAAATGGGAATCAGGGCTTGATGACGCTGCTGTAATTCCTGATGAATGCTGTAGAGTGAGAATTCAGATTGCTCAAACAAGATGAGTAACTTGGGCTGACGCTGCAAGATTTGACGACATAGCTCAGAACCAATTGATCCCCCTGCTCCAGTCACCAGCACCACTTTATCTCGGATATTTTTATCCAGAAGCTCAACATTGGGCGGGACAGGTTCACGTCCAAGCAGGGTCTCGATATCCACTTCGCGAATATCGGATACATGCAACTGACCATCAATGATTTGCTCTACACTCGGAATTTCCCTCACTTTTAACGCTAGAGATTCCAGTTGTTGAATCACCTGCATTTTACGCTGACGTCCAATCGATGGAATCGCCAGCAAAATTTCATGTAAGTGAAAACGCTGTTTGAGTTCATTAAGCTGTCGAGGTGAATAAACTTTTAACCCCTGCACCATTTGTCCTTGCAAACCCACGTGGTCATCCAGAAAAAGCACAGGAATATGATTGGGTGAACGTTCCAGCGCCAAAGCCATTTGCTGACCCGCATTACCCGCACCATAAATCGCAACACGGGTTTTTTCGGTATGGCTATACAAGGTATTGTTGATCACAATACGGATAAATGCGCGGCTACACCATACCCATGCAAATAGTAATGAAGCAAAAATAATCGGGATGCTCATCGGTACAAAAGCCAGTCGGAGCTTTGCGACCACATATAGCGCCAGCATGTTAAGAATTACGGCAAAGGCAAGACGTAAAATAAAGTTTTCGTTAAAGCTCCGTATCACCGCACGATACACGCCAGTAAGCCATAGACAACTGATGCCTAAAACAATCACCAGTGCAGGCCACCAAGAAAAACCTGCCATCACAGGTGTTTTGTAGTTAAAAAGTCGGATCGCAAAAGCAAACCACATCAGGAGTGGCAACATACAGGCATCGATGAACAGTAACAGGGCTTTTTTTTGTACCCGTCCCAGCCCCGACAAATAATTCAGATAAATTTTGACCATGCCTGTTTTTAACATCCTATGCTGCCATCATCTGAAGAACATGCTGAATACCATTGAGGGTCTGCTGCATATTTTCAGCCGTCAATGTGGGATGCACCAACAACATCAGACTGGTTTCGCCCAGCCGTTTTGCATTGGCTAAGCGCTGCTCTGGTCGCCACGGCGTATCATCAAAGGCATGCTCCAGATAGACTTCCGAACATGAACCGCTAAAACATGGCACCCCAAGCGCATTTAGCTCATTCATAATACGATCACGTGTCCAGCCTTCGGGCAATTGCTCAGGAATGACCTGTACATAGCACTTATAATAGGCATGAACATAATTAGAATCTGGACGATCCACCTGAAAATATGAAGATGCCTCAAAGGCTTGCAGAATGTGTTCAGCGTGAACTGTGCGTAATGCGGTCCATTCGTTCATACGCTTTAGCTGAATCTGACCAATCACCGCCTGCATTTCCATCATTCGCCAGTTGGTGCCAAACGAATCATGCAACCAGCGAAACCCTGGCGGATGCTGTTTATGGTAAATGCTGTCGTAGTTTTTACCATGATCTTTGTAGGCCCACATCTTTTTCCACAATGTTTCATCATGTGTGGTGACCATACCCCCTTCGCCACCCGTGGTCATGATTTTGTCCTGACAAAACGACCAGGCACCAATATGTCCAATTGAGCCTGCTGCACGACCTTTATACGCGGCACCATGCGCTTGAGCACAGTCTTCAATCACATAAAGCCCGTGCTCGGCAGCCAGTTGCATGATTGGGTCCATATCGCACATCCAACCTGCCAGATGCACACAGATAATGGCTTTGGTCTTCGGTGTAAGAACCGCTTCAATTGTGGCTTTGGAAATATTTTGTGAGTCCAGCTCAACATCTGCAAATACAGGATTTGCGCCTGCAGTCACAATTGAACTTGCCGATGCCAAAAAGGTACGTGAAGTCACAATCACGTCATCGCCTGCACCAATATCCAATGCTTTCAACGCCAGATCAAGCGCTGTGGTACCATTTGACACAGCCACCGCATAGGCTGTACCGACCCATGCTGCAAACTCTTTTTCAAATTCACGGCAGTGCTGCCCTGTCCAGTAATTGACCCGATTAGAGAGCAGCACACTCGACACTGCATCCGCTTCTTCTTGGGTAAAACTTGGCCATGGGGCAAAAGCAGTATTCAGCATGTGTTAGCTTCCTGATGGATAGGCAGTTAAAATTCTGGCAGGATTCCCCACCACAGTCGTGTGTGCAGCAACATCTCGGGTAACCACTGCACCCATTCCGATAATCGCGCCTTCGCCAATGATAAGAGGTCGGTCTGGCGTACCCTGACGCAAGATTGCCCCTGCCCCAATATAGGCATGGTCGCCAATATGTACATTGCCGTTGCACTGTACCGAAGGTGCAAAGGTCACATAGTCGCCAATCACACAATCATGTGCCACATAACTAAAATAATTGGCATGAAAAAACTGGCCAATACGGATATTCGAGGTCAAATGCACATGATGACAAAGCACCGCACCCTCTCCAATCTGGACATCATCCATCTGGATCACCGTCGGTGCAATGATGCTCCATGAGCCAATCTGATGCTGTTGTAGCTTGTTGATCAGTTTTTCGCGAATCTGACTATTGGCAATCGCAATACTGACATATTTTTCAGATGCATCCAAAGCCAGAAATTGATCAAAATCATACACCTGATGACCATTTACGATATCTGCCCGTTCGCCATCATCAATAAAGACCAAATCATACATTTCGGCATCAAGCTGTGACTTCAACTGGGCTCTGGCAAGAGGCATAACCCCACGACCAAATCCACTGGCACCATAAACTGCATAAACGACTTTATTTACTGGCGTGGTCATCTGGCGGATTTCCTGTAAAACGGGTCATGGTCACTGTTTCAGACTGGTTAATCCCTTCTTTGACCAGTACTTTTTTCACCGTTTGCAACATGATCTTGAAATCAAGCCATACCGATTGATGCTCGACATACCAAGTGTCCAGTTTAAATTTTTCTTGCCATGAGATTGAATTACGGCCATTTACCTGCGCAAGGCCTGTCATGCCGGGACGAACATCATGGCGTTTGGCCTGCTCGGCATTATACAGCGGAAGATAATCCATCAGTAGCGGACGCGGCCCCACGATGCTCATCTCGCCTTTAACTACATTCCAGAGTTCTGGTATTTCATCCAGACTGGTTGCACGCAACATCTTGCCAAACGGCGTCAGGCGTTGATCATTGGACAGCAATTGTCCTGATGCATCACGCGCATCAGTCATGGTTCTAAATTTAATCATTTCAAAGGGTTGACCGTGTAGCCCCGGTCGGGTCTGACGAAACAGAACAGGTGAACCCAGATTTTTACGTACCTTATAAGCCACATATAGATATAACGGCGACAACACCACCAAGGCACTTGAAGCAATGACAATATCCAGTGTACGTTTTAGCATGATGATTCCAATCCCATTTCCTGTAGCATGTGCCCATTGACCCGATGTACATCGTATTTATTTAGTGCAATCTCACGTGAACGCTTGCCCATTTCCATGATCTGCTCTGGCTCTGCAATCATACGCTGCATGGCCTGTACCAGTGACTCAACCGATTTGACCTCGACCAGATAACCATTGTCTCCATCTGTTACGGTTTCACGACAGCCTGGGGCATCTGTGGTAATGATCGCTCGGCCCATCGCCATGGCTTCAAGTACGGTTCTGGGTGTGCCTTCGCGATACGATGGCAAGACATACACAGATGTTGCAGCAATCGCTGGTCGAACATCCTGAAGCCGCCCCCAATAGTGTAAGCGCCCGTCTATAACCCATTGATCCAGTTCACTTTGTCTAATCGAAGATGGATTCTGGTCTAACCAGCCCACCAGATGAAATTCAACATCAGCATACTGTGCCTTGATGATCTTGGCTGCTTCGGCATATTCTCGCACACCTTTATCGCCCAGTAAGCGTGCAATCAGTAAAAAGGCGACTTTGATGACGCCATTGGGCTGAACAGGAAGCGGCACCTCTTCAAATCTGGCAATATCCACCCCCGAACCATTCACGACTACTGCGGGCTTGTTTAATTCAAGCAAATTAAGCTTGCGAAACAGGGCCAGATCATCAGGATTCTGAAAAAAAACCTTGTCGCTATACGCCAACGCCTGCTTATACATGCCATGAATCACGCGCTGAAACATGCCTTGACGCTGATTTTGTGTACGCTGAAAAGCATACCCCAGACCCGTAATCAGTGCAAAGCGCTGTGGCACCTTGGCCAACTTGGCTGCCCAAGTCCCATAAATCACAGGCTTGATGGTATAAGACAGCAGGATATCTGGCTGAATCTGCCGAATCGCGCGATACAATGCAAACAGAGTTTTGAGATCGGCGACAGGATTGGTGCCAGTGCGCTGCATGGGAACGTCGACCAGTTGATAGCCCAGTTGCTGCAAGCGCTGCACCTGCTCTGGAAATTCGGCATGATTGGGCGCAATCACCACAATCTGATATCCCTTGGCTGCAATCGCTTCGAGTAACTTTCCCCGAAAGTTAAGCACCGAAGGCAAATAACTGCTGATCATTAAAAACTTCATGTGGACGAATTCCAAAGTGCGGCATACTGCGCGGCAATCGATTCAATACTAAAATGACGCTGAACACGTGCCCGGGTCTGCTGTTTAAGCTGCATCTTTTGTGCCTCGGGCAAAGCATAAAAAGTCTGTACCGCCTGACTGAGTTGCTCGACATCTCGTGCAGGCACCACATACCCCGTATCTTGTACAATAAAACCCGCATCCCCAACATTAGTAGTAACACAGGGTACACCTGAAGCCATTGCTTCAATCAATACGGTAGGTAACCCTTCGGTAATTGACGTCATCACAAACAAATCGAGCTGTTGGTAAAACGCTGGCATATCCTCTACTTGCCCCATCAGTTTGATCTTATCTAAATCAATGTGATACTGCTGAATCAACTGTTGAATGTCGGGATTGTTTAAATCTGCACCTTTACCTGCGATCCAAAACTCAATAGGTAAATGTTGCACGCTGGCAATCATGCCAAATAGATATTCAAACCCTTTGGCAACATGATACCGTCCTGCAAAACCCACCAACAATGGTTTATGCTGTTGAGGTTTATTGAGTTGAATCTTAAAATCATCCATGACAATGCCGTTGGCAATGACACAGTGCTGCTTTGGTCTGAAACCAAAAGCTTGATGCTGTGCTTGAGCTGAATGCGCACAGTAGACGACTCCCGTCACATAAGGTGACAGAACACGACTGAGATATAGCGCCAGTTTGGTACTACGTGACTCGTCCTGAAATGCCGCCAGAGAATGATGAATGCTCCAATACAATGGTGGCGCCTGTTTCAAGCCAATACATGCCAGCTTGCTCATGACATTGGCATGATACATCCAGCCCTGAATCACGTCGGGTTGAATCTGTCGTATCATATCTCGCAACTGCTTTAAAACAGCTAGGCTATTGCGTCCATTCCATTGCAGTGCTGTGACCGAAGCGCATTGTTCCAGCGCAGTCTGATAGATTTCATTGACACGCATCAATGCAACCACATGATGCTCAAACTGAGGCTGAGCCAGAATCAAACGCGACAGCATGGTTTCTGCACCGCCGACGGCTGAAAAATTGGTAATCACATGCAAGACTTTCATGACAGCACCCGTTTAGATCAGCGCCAGATAGGCTTGGGTAATGGCATCCAGCCCATAGATCTGTTCCGCGTGCTGTGATTTCTCGGTTTTTACCTGACCTGTCAGCACAGTTTGAAGGGCCTGTGTCAGGGCCTTTTGATCATGATTAGGCACCAGCACGCCATAACGCCCATCTTCCAGAATCTCACGCGGGCCACTTGGGCAGTCAGTCGAAACAATATTACATTGCAAGGCCAAGGCCTGAATCAGGGCACCTGGCAAGCCTTCCCACTGTGAACTCATCACATAGACATCGGCCTTGGCCATATAGGCAAATGGATTGGCACGAAATCCTGGCATGGACACCGATGCTGCAATTCCTAACGATTCAACAAGTTGTTGCAGTGAGGCACGCTGTTCGCCTTCGCCCAAAATCAATAAATGTGCAGGTGTAAATTGAATCAGCTCGGCAAATGCACGCAACAGCAAACTGTAATTCTTGGCTTCAGTTAAGCGTCCAGCAGCCACAATGACAGGAATATCATGTGTACTGGTAAACCATGCATCATCAACAGTACGCTGTGCCAGATCAAAAAGCTCAGGCGTAATCACAGGGTCATAAATCACTTGTGTCTTGATCAAGCTCACGCCAAGATACTGCTGCATATCCTGTGCCACGCCCTTTGAAACTGGAACCAGCACATCACAGCGCTGATAGACCCAGCGCATTGCCGTTTGCAATAAAAACTTTTTAAGCCCTGTACGGTGCTTCAGATTTATACTGGCAGTACTGGTTTCACGGCAAATCAATTTAGAAGATACACCAGCACGTAACTTGGCCCAATACACCATAATATTGGTATGCGTCATGGTGCTAATGATCGCATCGGGTTGTGCCTGTTTTAGCCATGCTGCAAAGGGCCGAGTCATGTATTTGACTTGTTTACAATTCAGATCGACAAGTTCTACCTGTGGGGCAAGTTCAGCCTGTAGTTTGCCCTTTTCACCCTGTATATTCACCACAATCACAGAGGTATGTACCCCTGCTGCTGCAAAGCCATTTGCCAGTAAAACTGCTGTACGCTCAGCACCACCACCGCCCAAAGTCGGAATGACCAACGCTACTTTTTTCATTGCGTACGTTTCCTATACAGCATAATATTCATCAACAAATACAACGCAGACACCAGATAGACCAGCATGAGTGCCCAACCCAGACTTTGAATCCCAAGCTGCAAATACACCATCAGATACCAGCCTGCCATAAAAAACAAGACCAATGAAATCAGATTGCCCCATACAAAAATTCTGGAAATCCCCAGAGAAACCACCAGACGCGACAACAAGATACACGGCACATAAAAGGGAATATACAACAGCAAGTACTTAAGAATATAAGCTACTTGATGTGTGCTGTCTGCGGTAAAGCGACCACGTTCAAAAACAAGCGCCACAATGGGTTCGACATAGTAATACAGCGGGATCATGATGAATCCGAATATCAACAGACTCGCCGCGGCCAGACGCATACCTTCTCGAATACCTTGTGCCTGATCTTTGACAATTTGCTCGGCAATATGTGGAAATAACACGGAGTTGATGATGATTCCCACCAACATCAGGCCTGTAGAAATCAGCTTGGTGGCATAGTTCAAACTTGCCACCTGACCTGCTCCCAAATACCCGGCCAGATAGTTTGAAATGACTGGTAGTAAGCCCAAAATAGCCGAAGAAAAAACAATCCAGAAAAAATCCTGAATCAATTTCTGATACTTTTTAAAAAATATGCGTTTTGGTGCTTGCCAGCAAAATCCAATCTGGCGTTTGAGGATCACATACTGACCCAAAAAACGCAGCAAAAAACCGAAATACCAGCCGAGTGTCAGCAACAAGGCGGCGGGAATTTGATTAAAACCAAGCAGGATGATGGTTCCTAATGGAATACCCAGAGAAAATAAATTATTAATGAGATTACGCTTTTCGGCATTTAAAATGCTATCGAAGTATGAGGTCAGACCTTGCAGCACAATCATGGGACACAACAACAGTCCAATCCAAAGCACCTGCTGGTTTTGAACAGCACTCCCATGTAGAAAAAAGGGCTGCAAACAGATGCTGTAAACGAGACAAATAAATGAAAGTGCCAACAAAAACAGTAGATTTAACCCCATCAGCTCTGAAAAAAACTGTCGATGTTTCTCTTGTACCTTGGCCTGTAAATAAGCGGGCATAATTGTGGCATTGATGGATGAGCCATACAGGCTTACCAAATACAGCGGCACACTGAGTGCCAGATAAAACACATCAATGGCAGCCGACGTACCAAAATGGTACGCCACCAGCATCTCCTTAATAAAACCGAGTGCGCTGACGGCGATGCCAATCAGCAACACCAGTACCGAAGATGACAGGAGTTTTTTATACATCAGGCTGAGGTCAGGTCCTGCACATACCAATGCATGGCTTTATGAACCCCTTGCGCAAATCTGTATTCTGGTTGATACCCCAGTAACTGACTAATCTTGCCAATATCAGCCTGTGAATGGCGCACATCACCTGCACGAAACTCACGATATACCGCAGGCTTGTTGTAATGAATCCCATTTTCAGCCAGAGCACTTTGTAGTGTGGCAAATAACTGGTTAAGTGTGGTTCGATCCCCCACCGCCACGTTATACACCTGATTTTTAGCGGCTGCATCTTGCGTTGTGGCTGCCAAAAGATTGGCCTGAACCGTATTTTCGATAAAACAGAAATCGCGACTGGTTTCACCATCACCATTGATAAAAACATCCTCGCCCTGAATCATGGCTGCGGTCCATTTTGGGATGACCGCTGCATAGGCACCATTTGGGTCCTGACGCTGCCCAAATACATTAAAGTAACGCAGTCCAATACAGTAAAAGCCATAACTGCGTGCAAATACATCGGCATACAGCTCATTAACATATTTGGTGACCGCATACGGTGAAAGCGGTTTGCCAATATGATCTTCCAGTTTTGGCAAGGCAGGATGGTCACCATAAGTGGAGCTACTGGCAGCATAGGTAAAACTTTTGACTTGTGCATCACGCGCAGCCACCAGCATATTTAAGAAGCCGCCAATGTTCACGCTATTGGTCGTAATCGGGTCGACTAATGAGCGTGGCACAGAACCCAGTGCAGCCTGATGCAGTACATAATCCACGCCTTCACATGCAGCCTGACAGTCCTGCAACTGACAGATATCACCGCGAATAAACTTAAAATTATTCCACTGCTCGCGACTCACCAAACCTTGAACTTCATCCAGATTGTGCTGGTGCCCTGTGGCAAAGTTATCTAGCCCAATCACGCGTTGATCAAGCTTAAGCAGTGTCTCAAGCAAATTTGAGCCAATAAACCCTGCAACGCCTGTAATCAACCAAGTCTTGGGTGCGGCCTGCAATGTGATACATTGTTTTTGATAAGCTGTCATGACCATATCATCCATCCTGAGTGTGCGACTTACAGACGAATATCTGACTGCTGACGATCCAGCACATATTTCAGATCATAAATCACATGGTTACTGCGTCCCAGCGCATGTATGGCGGCTGCACCCATTGCTTTAAACTGCTGATGTGCCACCGCTAAAATGATGGCATCGTAACTGCCCTGCGCTGGCTCGGCAATCAGATCAATCGCATATTCATGACGCGTTTCTTCTGCATCTGCCCATGGGTCATAAACATCGACCTGCATGTTAAAATCTTTAAGCTCGCTAATAATATCGACAATTTTGGTATTACGAATATCGGGGCAGTTTTCTTTAAAAGTTAAGCCTAAAATCAGCACTTTGGCATCTTCAATCTGGATGCGCTTTTTGTTCATGCTCTTGATGAGCTGATTGGCCACGTACATACTCATGTTGTCGTTTAGACGACGCCCTGCCAGTATAATCTCTGGATGATAGCCAATCGCCTGAGCCTTATGCGTCAGGTAATACGGGTCAACCCCAATGCAGTGTCCACCCACCAAACCTGGGCGAAACGGCAAGAAATTCCATTTGGTTCCTGCGGCTTCAAGCACATCCTGCGTATCGATACCCATCTTATTAAAAATAATGGCAAGCTCATTGATTAAGGCAATATTGACATCACGCTGGGTGTTTTCAATCACCTTTGCTGCTTCTGCGACTTTAATACTTGGCGCCTTATGCGTACCCACTTCAATAATCAATTGGTACACTGCATCGACATAATCTGCAACTTCTGGTGTAGAACCTGCCGTGATTTTTAAAATATTGGTCACGCGGTGGGCTTTATCGCCTGGATTAATACGCTCTGGACTATAGCCTGTAAAAAAATCCTGATTGAAAGTTAGACCTGACACCTGTTCCAGTACAGGGACACAGACTTCTTCGGTGGCACCCGGATATACCGTCGACTCATACACCACGATATCGTCTTTTTTGAGCACCTTGCCAATGCTTTGTGAAGCCTTGATTAGTGGGGTCAAGTCAGGCTGTTTAAACTGATCGATTGGGGTAGGTACGGTCACAATAAAGAAATTACAGTCTTTCAAGTCCGATAGATCACAAGAATAACTTAACAACTGTGCCTGCTTGAGTTCTTCGGGAGTCACTTCAAGGGTATGATCTTGCCCCTGCTGTAGCTCTGCCACACGCTTTTGATGGATATCAAAACCCACAACAGATACATGCTTGCCAAACTCTACGGCCAGCGGTAAGCCCACATAACCTAAACCAATGATAGCAATACGAAGATTTTGTAGATCCAGAGGCATGCGACAAGACATAAACGTTGATTATTCTGTGAATAGATAACGTTATTCTACAACATTCTCAACACTGAAATGTGTCATTTTTTTCCATGAAATTTAATCATAAACCAGATTTAAAGCTTTCGTCTTATTGCTGTAAAACATCAGGATTAAGATCATATAAAGAATCATGCATGCCATGTAAATATGATGATGTTCAGATTTTTTTATAAATCCGTAAATTCTGTCTATACATGGCTTTATTTTTTTTTACAAAGCAATCATGATGCTCAATTTTTAGTGTATATCTAATTTCTGTATTCAGGTACATATTCAAAGTAAAGGTTTAACATGACAACTAAAATCTTACCTGTCATCATGGCAGGTGGTAGTGGTACACGATTATGGCCCTTATCACGTACACAATATCCGAAACAATTTTTAAAACTTTCTCCTGATGGCTATACATTATTACAAGCCACGCTATTGCGCTTAAAAAATCTGGATTGTGCAGACCCACTACTCATTTGTAATGAAGAGCATCGCTTTTTGGCAGCCGAGCAAATGCGTGAAATAGGTATCTCTGCCAAGATTATTCTGGAGCCAGAAGGTAAAAATACTGCACCTGCAATTACTCTTGCTGCACTGTATCAAATTCAACAGGCTCAAGACTCAGATACAATCATGCTAGTGTTAGCAGCCGATCATGTCATTACCGAACAAGACAAATTTGAACAGAGTATTACGCAAGCACTAGAACTTGCCAAACTCGATAAACTGGTCACCTTCGGGATTGTGCCTACACATGCAGAGACAGGCTACGGTTATATCGAAAAAGGCAACAGCGAGCTTAATGGCTTTCAGGTACAACGCTTCGTAGAGAAACCCGATGCTGCCACAGCCCAAGAATACTTAGAGAGTCAGAAGTTTCTTTGGAACAGCGGCATGTTCATGTTTAAAGCCGATATTTATTTAAACGAACTGCAACAGCATGCACAGGATATTTATAACTCATGCGTTGCTTCCATGCAGGACACCAAAGCAGATCTAGATTTTATCCGTATTGATAAAGAGGCCTTTAAGCAATGCCGTTCTGAGTCAATTGACTATGCTGTGATGGAACAAACCAAAGATGCTGTGGTCGTGCCGCTCGATGCCAATTGGAACGATGTTGGCTCTTGGTCTGCGCTTTGGGATATTCAGGATAAAGACGACCAAGGCAATGTGATTCAAGGTGATGTCATTACTGTAAAAAGCCAAAATAATTATGTCTTTAGCGAAAGCCGTTTGGTCAGTTTACTGGGCGTTGACAATCTGGTGGTGATTGAAACCAAAGATGCGATACTGGTTGCAGACAAATCCAAAGTACAAGACATTAAAAAGATTGTCGAAAGTATTAAGGAGCAAGGCCGTACTGAACATTTCTGCCACCGCGAAGTGTACAGACCATGGGGCAAATACGATAGTATTGACCATGCAGAGCGCTATCAGGTAAAACGAATTACGGTGAAACCTGGTCAGAAGCTCTCGATCCAGATGCATCATCATCGCTCTGAACACTGGATTGTGGTGAATGGCACCGCCAAAATTCACAAAGGAAAAGAGTCTTTTTTACTCACAGAAAATCAATCGACTTATATTCCTTTAGGTGAGATACATGCCCTTGAAAATCCAGGTAAAGTGCCTTTAGAGCTGATTGAAGTACAATCGGGATCTTACTTAGGTGAAGATGATATTGTTCGTTTCGAAGACTTATATGGTCGTTGTTGATTCGAAAACGAAATGGATAAAATAACTTTATCCATTTCGTTGTTTTAAGCATTTTCCATTGAGTGAGCTTCTCTGAGCATCATACAACCAGCCCCACTTACAAAAATACTGCCATGCACTTTTCAAATGTGCTTTGAGTAGCGTCTTGTTTTTATATGAGCCTTGCTCATGTAAATGTATGACTTGTGCTAATGGATAATAAATATTTCCAAATTTTTCTGCACAACGTCTCGATAGATCAACATCTTCCATATACATAAAAAAACGCTCATCAAAACCACCCAATTCTAACAATGCTTTAGATCTGAATAACATAAAACATCCATGTAGATACGGTGCAAATATAGGCTTCGATAAATCAAAATTTTTCAACAAATAGTCTTCATCTAGTTGCTCCGCATACTTCGGAGAAAAGCGACGTGCAAAAAGGTTGAATGGAGATGGTAAAAGACGCGCTCCATATTGATTTTCACCATTCTCATATACAATTTTAGGTAAAAAGAGAGCTTCTTCACGTGTTTGGATAAAGTTTAATAATTTTTCAAATTCAGATGATTCGAAGACAATATCTGGATTACATATCAAAAAGTAATCGGACTGCGCTGCAAATCGCTTAATTGCATAATTATGGCCATAGCCAAAGCCAAAATTACCATCCGATTTTAAATAAGTTATTTTCGGATGATGATATGTTGAAGCCCAATCACTATGATCATTATCGACTAGGACAATTTTATTGATTGAAGATACTGCCAACAGACTATCTAAAGTTTGCTTTAAATCAGAGTAGCTATGTTTATATATCACAATAGAAGCAATTACCATAAGAATTCCTTTTTATTGATATTGAGATAAAATCTCATATGTTTTTTCAGCACACTTCTTCCATGATAATTCTTGAACATATTTTAAATTATCATCAATAATTTTTTGAGAAATATCTCCTCTTAACAATTTAAATATTCCTTCAGAAATTGAGTCTATTGAGGTGGGTTCAATAAGAATTGCTCTATGCTCACATAGTTCTTTAATAGCAGTAGTATTACTGGTTAAAACTGGAACAGAAAATTGCATAGCCTCAAGTGGAGGCAATCCAAACCCTTCATATAATGAGGGATAACAAAAACCTAATGTATTTTTATAAAGATACTGTAGCTCAGTATCTGAAACATGTCCTGTAAAAATAATATCATCAGTATTTATTTCATCAATACCAGCTTCATTAAAAACTCTATTTACACCTTTTTTTCCAACAATAACTAATTTAATTTCTGATTTAGTTTCGTTCTTATACTGAATAAATGCAGAAATTAAACGAGTTAAATTTTTACGTGGCTCTAAAGAACCCACACTTAAAATATAAGGTGGTAAATTTAAAAATTTATTTTCTTCTTGCAAACCATCTTCAATATTAACAATATCAACTCCATTATATATAACAGAAATTTTATATTCTGGAATTTTAAGATTTTCGATAATTTTGTTTTTTGAAAATTCTGATATAGTAATAATATGATTAACTTTATGTGCTAATTTCGGCTGTAAGAATTTATACCACCATACAAACTTAGGATTCAGCCATTCAGGGTGATCAAAAGGTACTGTATCATGAATTGTAACAACCTGATTGGCGTAAGATAAAGGACCTGTATTACTAGGACACCATAAAAGCTCTTTATCTTTGCAATGACGAGGTAAAATAAATTGTTCCCAAAAATGCCCTTTTAAACCAGACGAAAATTTCTCTTCAGGGCTGATCTGTTGAATTGAAGAATCTGTCCAATTTTCAATAATTTTTTTGGTATAGCGTTGAACACCAGTGGTATGTCCTAGTAAGTTTCTACAATTTATAATCATATTTAAAAAACCTCATTTACTAAAAAAAATTAAGAAAAAAATTAAATTTCTGATTTAATATCGCTCCAGGCTTAATCAGCAAATTATAAAAACAAACAAATAAGTAAGAAAAATAGATTATAAGAAAAAAATAATCCCTCTTATATAGATTCGATAAATATATAATAAAAATTATTGAAAACATTTCAAAAAAACGAGTACTTACAGCTGGAAGTTGATAAAGAGAATAGTATAAAACAACCCCCATTAAAGTAGAAAAATATTCAAATGAAAAAACTTTAGATTTAAATTTTAAACTTACATAAATCAGAAAAAATAATTGCAACATTGGCAACAATGCAAAAAAATTAAAATAGTTATAAACATCGAAATCAATATATGATTCCACTCTTTCCCCACCAAATATCTTTATATAATATATAAAACACAAATTAAATATCACATATAGAAAAATAGATAATTTTGTAATCTTTTTAATTGAAAATAAATACGTTATTACCAAAGGAAAAATAGATAAATGAACTAAAACTGATGAAAACAAAAAGATATATTTAATTATGCTACTACGCACAGAGTAAATTGCGTATAATGCTAATGCTAATGCTAATGCTATACGTATTTGGATATAGTCATGTAAAAACAAATATAAAGAACAGTATAAAAACAACAGAGCTATAATATTATGTGTACTTTTCGCAAAAGCGGAAAATTTTAAATATAAAGTTGAAGCTGCACAAAAAAACACAAACACATTGAAACCAAAACCTGAAAAGAACTTATTAATAATTAAAAAAAATGGGTCTTTTAAGGAAAAAATAATCTCGTTAAAACTACTTGCACTTGCTTGATTAAAATAATCAACATAAACATAGTAGTCGAGCCAGATTGAATTATCCTTTAAACCAACAAGAAAAATCAATATTGGAATAAAAATAAAATAATAAGAAAAATTCTTAAAAATGATATTATCATTTGAAATATTCATATATCAGACCACTATATAATCAGAAAAATAAAAAATTTAGATAATTAATACCTCTCTTTATTTCTCCTCTCCTAAATCTATTTGCAACTATCAAAAATATTGAAAATCTAACATAAAAATAATAATTCCCATAAAATCTCTTTGATATTAACAACCGATTTCTGACACTATAATAATCAGCTATATCACTTTTACCTTTTCCTGTAGATGCTCCATGTTTATGGTATACAATACTTTTACTTGCAATACCCACGTCTAAATTTTTCTGTCTAATTCGATTACAAATATCGATTTCTTCATAATATAGAAAATAATCTTCACACATAAGTCCGACTTGTTGTAAGCACAGTCGGTTAAACATCATAGAAGCACCAATAACATAATCTACTTTCTTTTCATAATTTAGCTCATCAATATTTTCATCTATTGCGAGCTCATTTCCTATTTCTTTTGTCGTACAAAACTTAGGATTTATTATTCCACCAATACCTTGTACTTTTGTTCTATTTTCAAATTCAACTAATTTTGAGCCAACAACACCATATTTTCTATTCGATTCAAATTTATCAATTAAATAATCCAAACTATCCGATGCAACTTCAGTATCATTATTTAAAATCCATACATATTGCATAGCTTCTTGATTAAGAGCAAATCTTACCCCTCTATTATTCCCACCCGCATAACCATAATTTTTTTCATTTTTAATTAAAACAATTTTATAATTTGAGTTCTTATAATTAGGAATTTCATTTTCAGAAATAATCAAATTAGAAATATTAGTTTGATCTAAAACAAAATTTTTAATTTCTTCATATGACTCTTTTTTTGAATCATTGTCACATACGACTATAGTTACATCTTCAATTCTGTTTAGATTTAGAACACTTTTGATACAATGAATTGTATCCTGTGCAGAGTTCCAATTCAAAATTACAACATATACCGAAGAATAATTAATATTCATATAATAGGTGCTCCCATTTCTTTGAAATTTCATCAATTGAATAGCTTTTGGCTATCTCCAGAGCCTCTATCTGATCTTGTAAAATTTGCTTATCTGAAATATGTTTTCCATCTAAAATCTGGATAGCTTTTTCTACAAAACTACTTTCAGTAAAAATATTCTTATTTAAGAATTTAGTACCTAAAATAATTTTAGGTCCATTGTGATCTGTACATAATGGAATGCATCCACATGCCATTGCTTCAATAATAACCATACCAAAAAGCTCTTCCCAATCTTTTGTTCTTTTTGATGGGAGCAATAAGTATTTAGTATTGTTAAAAATTTCTGCAATCTTTCTTCTATCTGAAATATAACCTAGAAATTGAATATTATGATTTCTAAGTAAACTCTGTTTAATTTTTTCTTCTTCAGAGCCAGCTCCAACAAACACCACCTTTAGATTAGATAAGGTCTCTGATATTTTTAAAATATCAGATATTCCTTTGCTCTCTATAAGCCGACCAACATAAACTACATCATTTTCCCGAAATGAATCGTTTTGATTATAAAAAACACTCTCATCATATGAATGGTAAACAATCTCTATCTTAGATCTCTCGACCCTCATATGCTCAATAAGTTGATCTCTAACCGTTTGTGTCACTACAGCAATATTTTTTACAGTATTTTTTAAAAAAAATTGCCACTGCAATGCAATGTATTTTTTGATAATTGGTTTTGGCTCGTATGGAAATTTACTACCGTCCCATATATGCCAAGAGGTATGATAAGTAACATTTGCAAATTTTAAAATACGATTAAAAAAAATGATCCTCCAGTTCTCTGGAGCAATTCCGATAATTACATTAGTATTTTTTAAATAATTTGGAAATAAAAAACAAAATACAAAGAAGAAAAAATCTTTGATTGCTTTTTTGATCAATGAAAGATTTTTTTTCTTTAATCCCCGATAGATTAATTTAAGAGTTAAGAACTCACGAAAACAAACTGACTCTTGTTTCTTTTTAGCAGCAGCTACAGCCCCCATATAATGAGAAGGTTCGCCATGTTCATGAATAATTAGCATTAATCTATATCACTTAAAATTTATCAGCTTGAATCAGTTGTGGTGCTAAACGATCTTTATCGGTCAAAAGAATTTCTAGGTCTTTTTCAATAGGCCATTCAATATTAATCGTTTCATCATTCCATACAATGGATCGCTCACATTCTTTAGAGTAATAATCTGTCGTCTTGTATAAAAACTGAGTATTATCTTCTAAAGCAATAAAGCCATGTGCAAACCCTGCTGGAATCCAAAACTGTTTATGGTTATCTGCCGTCAGTTCAACTCCGACCCATTCACCAAATGTAGATGAATTTTCACGAATATCTACTGCAACATCCCACGCTCGACCTTGTACTACCCGCACCAATTTGCCTTGAGCATGCGGGTTGAGCTGATAGTGCAATCCACGAAGTACCCCTTTTTTAGAAAAGGAATGATTGTCCTGAACAAACTTAGGTATATCCAAACCACGTTCAGTCAATGCCTGCTCAAATACTTGCTGATTAAAGCTTTCCATAAACCAGCCACGATCATCACCAAATACCCGTGGTTCAAAGATGAGTAAATCTTTGATTTTAGTTTCAATAATATTCATATTTTTACCTGATTGATAATCGGCAAGAAGTGATTTATTTCATTATAAATCACTTCTGCCAATTTAAGGGTTAAGCTTTATTTGACTGGTCTTTATATAACTTAAGCAAATACTGCCCATAGCCTGTTTTTTTGAAAAACTCGCCACGTGCTTTAAGCTGATCTGCGTTAATCCAGCCATTATTAAATGAAATCTCTTCCAGACTCGCCACCTTTAAGCCCTGACGATGCTCAATGGTCTGTACAAACTGGCTTGCTTCCAATAGTGAGTCATGTGTACCTGTATCTAACCATGCAAAACCACGGCCAAGTACTTCTACATTGAGATTATTTTGCTGTAGGTACACATTATTCACATCTGTAATTTCGAGCTCACCACGGTGGGAGGGTTTGATATTTTTCGCAATTTCAACCACAGTGTTATCGTAAAAATAGAGACCGGTAACCGCATAGTTAGACTTGGGCTGCTCAGGTTTTTCTTCAATACTTAATGCTTTACCATTTTCATCAAAATCGACCACGCCAAAGCGCTCTGGATCATTGACATAATAACCAAATACCGTTGCACCTGTCTGCTGCTCGGCCGCACGCTTAAGCTGCTGACCAAAACTTTGGCCATAGAAAATATTATCACCTAAGATTAATGTAACGTTATCTTGCCCAATAAATTCTTCACCCAATATAAACGCTTGTGCCAAGCCATCTGGTGATGGCTGTACTTTATAAGAGAGACGAATACCCAGTTCCTCACCCGTTCCCAATAATTTTTCAAAATTTGGTAGGTCTTCTGGTGTTGAAATAATTAAAATATCTTGAATCCCTGCCAGCATAAGCACTGACAATGGATAATAGATCATTGGTTTATCATAGATTGGCAATAACTGCTTAGATGTACCCATGGTAATTGGGTACAAGCGTGTACCTGAGCCACCCGCCAGAATAATACCTTTACGTTGTTTTGATGCTGTCATTTATAGGGTCTCTTTAATCATATGCTCAACACCTTGCTGCCATTGAGGAAGGTGTAAAGCAAACATTTGTTGGAGTTTCTGAGTATTTAATCTTGAGTTGAGCGGTCGAACTGCTGGTGTAGGATAATCAACTGTCGATATTGGCTTCACTGTTTTAAGCTGAAGTGCTAATCCATGTGCTTTGGCAACATCAAAGATATAATTTGCATAAGCATACCAAGATGTCTCACCCTGAGCGGCCAAATGATAATGACCGAGCAAATGCTTTTGCTGAAGTTGTGGCTGCAAAGCATAATAACGAACAATTTGTGCTGTCACATCTGCAATTAAAGCTGCGCCAGTAGGTGCACCAATCTGATCATCAATAATGCTAAGTTCATCTTTACTTTGAGCCAGCTTAAGCATGGTTTTTATAAAGTTATGACCACGTGAAGCATACACCCAGCTTGTACGTAAATTGATAAACTTTACCTGACTTTGTTCAAGCGCAATCTCACCATTTCGTTTGGTTTTTCCATACGCATTTTGAGGTTCTGTCGTATCATCTTCCTGCCAAGCTGCTGTGCCCTGTCCATTAAATACATAATCTGTAGAATAATGTATGAGTAAAGCATCTATTGCTTTGCATTGCTCGGCCAAATGCTTCACAGCAATATGATTGACCAAATCGGCCTGTTCAACCTCTGACTCTGCTTTATCAACCGCCGTATATGCAGTTGCATTGAGCACAATATCAGGTTGGAATGTTTGTATCACTTTTTCAATGGCTTCAAAATTTGTGATATCACCACTAAAGCCATGCTCAACATCTTCATATCGATCTAAAGCAATAACTTCACCTAAGGGCTGAAGCGATCGTTGTAATTCCCAGCCGACTTGTCCATTTTTGCCCAATATCAGTATTTTCATGTGACCCATCTCTTTCACCTAGGCTTGGTATTGGTTTTGTACCCAGTTTTGGTACTCGCCGCTTTGCACATGCTTTACCCATTCCTGATTTGCCAGATACCATTCAACTGTTTTACGCAATCCAGATTCAAAAGTCTCTTGAGGCACCCAACCCAGATCTTTCTTAATTTTACTGGCATCAATGGCATAACGTAAGTCATGTCCAGGGCGATCTTTTACATAAGTGATCAGATCCTGATAGTTTGCAATACCTTCTGGCTTATTGGGTGCTAGCTCTTCAAGTAAATTGCAAATCGCTTTCACGACATCAATATTTTGCTGTTCATTGTGCCCACCAATATTATAAGTTTCTCCAACCTTAGCTTCAGTTACAACTTTATATAAGGCACGTGCATGATCTTCAACATACAACCAATCACGAATCTGGGCACCATTCCCATAAACAGGTAAAGGCTTGCCAGCAAGTGCATTTAGAATAACAAGCGGAATAAGCTTTTCTGGAAAGTGGTATGGTCCATAGTTATTAGAACAATTCGTTAATACCACAGGTAAGCCATAGGTACGATGCCAAGCACGTACTAAATGGTCAGAGCTGGCTTTACTTGCAGAATACGGAGAGCTCGGTGCATATGGTGTGGTTTCCACAAATAAATCTTCTGTACCTTCCAAATCACCATACACTTCATCTGTTGAAATATGATGAAAGCGGAACTCTGCTTTTTTATCTTGTGCCAGACCATTCCAATAATGTCTTGCAGCTTCTAATAACTGATAAGTTCCAAGAATATTGGTTTCAATAAATGCTGCTGGTCCTGTAATCGAACGGTCAACATGTGACTCTGCTGCCAGGTGCATAACAGCATCTGGTTGAAACGTTTCAAACAACTGATCTAATGCCGCACGATCACAGATATCTGTTTGAGAAAACTGATAGCGTGAATTGTCTGCGACTTTCGCCAATGACTCCAAATTACCAGCATAAGTTAGTTTATCGACATTAAGTACAGTATTATCAGTATTCTGAATAATATGACGTACCACTGCCGAACCAATAAAACCAGCACCACCTGTTATTAATATTTTCATCATTATTACTCCGATAAAAAATTAAAATAAAATTACAAGTATTTATTTCTCTTAAAATAGAAAAACAAATATAAAGCAAATAAAAAAACCAAAATCAACTCTGTTAAAAAAACTGATAAAGCAATACCATACACACCATAATTGGAAATTAAAAAATACAGATAAGTAAAGTGAAAAAACAAACCAATCAAGTAGAATCTTTTTAATACAAATGCCCTACCTAAAGGTATTATATTTAAATTAACCAAAACCATAGCGACTCCAACTATAGCTTGAGATAAAATCATAATATTCAGCAGCTTTATTAATTCTTCCACATGACTAAAAAATAGATTATAAATAGAGTTTCCAATCCAAATATTAAGCAAAAACCCAATAAAAGAAACAACAAGAAAAAAGGTAATAATTTTAGAAGATAGCTTAATACTTTCCCAGTATTTATGCTGATTAGCTAAAGTACAGAATTTACTGTAAAATGCCTGAATAAATGGACCAAAAACCATTTTCAAAGTACTAGAAATTTTATCTGCTATACTATAAAGTCCAAGAAAAGCATCTCCAAAAAAATATTTAACAAATAATGGATTTAAATAAGTAAAGCCCAAAGTAATTGAAGATGCAAGGAAAATATGATAGCTATCTTTTACAAGAAGAAAAGAATATGATAAATCAAATAATTTATAGTCAATAGCTGTTATTTTCTTTTTTATCAAATAATATAAAGAAAAGAAACCAATTAGAATTGAAGAAAAAAATTGCACCCAAATACAATACATCAGATCGTCTTTAACTTTAACAGTAAATATTATTAAGAAAAAAGATATCAATCGAAAAAAAACAGTAATTAAGGCAAGTGCTGAATTTTTACCTATAGCCTGATAAAGCCAAGCAGATGATAATACTGTACCTAATGTAGTTAAACTGGAAATTAATAAGATATTTTTATCAATATCACTAAAAACAATAAAATCAAAAGATAGGAAAAAAACTGTAAAAATTATTATAAAAATCGAAATAAAAAATTTAATACTTTGTGTATTATTAAATATTTTATCCCTGTCCCTTGCATCCGAAACTGCGAACTTCTGAGCAGATGATTGGTTGAATCCAAAATCGACAATAAAAATCATCAATAAGCTACATATTTGATAGAAACTTAATTTACCATAACCATCCAAACCTAAAATTTTCACCAAATAGGTCATTAAAAAAATAGGTAATACAAAATTAACTATTTGTATTAAATACAGATATCCTACTTCTTTTAACTCTTTGGATTTCATAAAAACAACCATACCAAATAACTTAGGATGAGAGGTTCACCAAATTTAATCTGCTTAAAAATTTTATTTTTTTCTAAAAAAGGCATATTACCTTTAAGGAAATCATAAAATCTATTACTTTCGTAAGAAAGAATTTTATTTGAACAAGTTTTATCAATATAAATTTCCATCTTTTTCTTATGTAATAATCCCTTATCAAGTAAGTCTCTGAAATTCAATATACTCTTTATCTGCCTTAATATATTAATATTCATGCCTGGCACACCAACTGTATTTCCTCCATGTTGTCTATATTTAATTAAGGGTTCATCTAAATAAGCAATTTTCCCATAAAAAGATGCAACAAAAGCAAGCCACCAATCATGCATTCTAAAGTTTTCAGGTAATGGTTGAATCGACTCTAATAAAGATTTATTTACAACCATTGCACAACCAGGAATATGATTGCTTAGTAAAAAATCAAATGGAGAACTACACATCGAACTCTTGATAGAGTTTCGATAGAACGAATCAGCTATAATATTCAATGATCGATCTACTATCTGTAAATCACTAAATACTAAAGTTGGAACTTTTATATTATTTTTATATTCATGCTTTTGAATGTGATCTAACATCTTTTGAATTTTATCTTTCATCCAAAAATCATCTTGATCACATAAAAAAATATATTCTGAATTACAGTGACCTAATATCTTTAAAAAATTTTTTGAAGCACCCAACCCTTTTATATTATCTTTATAAATTTTTAATTTACCTTGTTCATATAATTTATGATTTTCACACAAAGTTAAAGTATTATCTGTTGAGCCATCATCCCTTAAATGAATCATAAAATCTTGATATGTTTGATTAGAAATTGAATTCAACATTTCTTGAATATATTTCTCACCATTATATGTCGCAAGAGCAATATCAATTAGCATGATTCTCACCATTTTGTGTTTTATTAATCTGATTACAACAACGAGGATGTACACCAGAAAAAAAAGTATTCAAAATAATTAATATATTAGAAAATCTTAAATATAAAATCTCTCTCAATATTCTCTTTCCTATTCTTAGGAGACGAAGTTCTGAGTAGTGTTTTACTGTTAAGACCTCATCATATAATCTTTCCTTTTTACGCCATTTAGCAATCACTCCCTCAGCACCGGATAAAGAATGATTTAAAAAAGTTTGAGTAGAAATTAAAAAACCATCTCTTCCAAGTTTATTTAAGCGTCTAAAAAAGCTAAAATCTACGCCATACAGCGCAAATTTTGGATCAAAGAGTTCTAAATTATATTTTTTGAAAGTATTTTTTATTTTATTAGAAATGATAAGACCTGATCCTATCGAGAACAACTCACCTCTGCTTTCTATTACACCATTTTCAGAAATTATTTGCTCATTAAGTTTCGGATAATACTGCTTTTTATCAATAATCGACATTATCTTTGGTAATTCAAGATCAATATTATTCATTTGGAATAAAAATTTTTCATAGCTCGAATTAATTTCTGTATCATCATCAAATAACACATAATAATCTGCATCAATAGCGTTTATAAAATCATTATAAATCCAGCTTAATGGTTTATTCTGAATTTGATTTTCAAATTCTACATGCTTATGTTTTTTAGATAACGCTATAAAAAAAGGATCATGGCCATCTAAACTTTCTGGTCCATTATTTACGATCAGCAATTGATCCAGTTGATGTGAAAATTTGATTAAACTTTGTAACGTTTTAGATTCTTCAAAACGCTTTCCATACAATATCACTACCATGGCAATTGTTTTCATAATCGTATCCATATCTCAAAATTGTATGAATTAATTGTCACCAAACAGATCACGTGTAAAAACTTTCTCAAGTACATCATCTAAATCAGATACAATTCGGTTTGCAATAATGATATCGCTTTGTTGTTTGAACTCTACTAAGTCATTTACGACGTCTGAGCCAAAGAAAGAGGATTCTTGAAGCACGGGTTCATATACCACTACACGAATACCCTTTGCTTTAAGGCGCTTCATAATGCCTTGTATCGCAGACTGTCTAAAATTATCACTGCCCGCTTTCATCACCAGTCGGTAAATGCCTACTGTTTCAGGTGCTTTCTTGACAATTTGCTCTGCAATAAAATCTTTACGTGTCGTATTGGATTGAATAATTGCAGAAATCAGGGTTTGTGGTACATCCTGATAATTTGCAAGTAACTGCTTGGTATCTTTTGGAAGGCAATAACCACCATAGCCAAAAGATGGATTGTTGTAATGTGTACCTATACGCGGGTCTTTACCTACAGCGCTAATGATATCTTTACTGTTTAACCCTCGTGAAGCGCAATAGGTATCTAGCTCATTAAAATATGCAACTCGCATAGCCAAATACGTATTTGAAAATAATTTAACCGCTTCTGCTTCAGTAGCATCCATTAAAAGTACATCGACGTCTTCTTTTAAACTGCCCGCTTTAAAAAGTGCACCTATCTTTTGGCCTATTTCGGATGTATCACCCACCACAATGCGTGAGGGATAAAGATTATCTAACAGTGCTTTTCCTTCACGTAAAAACTCGGGTGAAAATACAATCTTTAAACTTGGATATTGCAGTTGCATTTTTTGAGTAAAACCCACAGGAATTGTAGATTTAATGACAATAATTGCCTGACTGCTTTGGTTACTTAGGTCACTCAAAACCTGTTCAATCGAACTTGTGTCAAAGTAATTGGTTTGCTCATCATAATTGGTCGGGGTTGCAATAATAATGACTTCGGCATTGGCATAAGCAACTGTTGAATCAAGTGTTGCTTGAAAATTAATCTCTTTTTGTAAATACTGACTAATTTCAGTATCGTGTATGGGAGAAGTTTTATGATTGAGCAAGTCTACACGAGCTGGATCGATATCCAATGCAATCACCTGATGCTGCTGTGCAAACAACATAGCATTGGACAAACCTACATAGCCTGTACCTACAATTGTAATATTCACACACTTTCCCTCAAAAACTTTCATATAAAAAATTTATAAAATAAAACTTTAACACGATATCTAAATGACAAAATTAAGAGACATGGTTCGAGATGATGTAGCCATCCAGCAAAGCATGATTTTTCCAGATACACATTTAAGAGGCTCTATAAGCACCCATTTCAAGCCTGCGAATTGTTAGCAAATGATGGGGCATTTCTCTATAAAGCATATTTGAAAAAAGCATGTTCTATCAAAATTGGTCTAATACTACTTCGATTTGATTTCAGTTCAAATGGTTGGTATCAGATAAATACAATTTATTTTTTACATTCATTTAATTTAACCGCTTTTTAAGTAAATAATACAAAACCCGTCACAGAGAGAATTTTTTTAAATTTCTTTTTCGGTACAATGCATGTAATTTGAGGTATTCTTAGCTTCGATTGAAGCTATAATTTTATTTATAAATAAACATCAAGGGTCGCGCGTGAAGCTTTACCAATCATTGATTATTCTAAGTTTGAGTTTGGGCTCTTTTGGATGTGCCGTTACATCTGGTCTACAGTCCTACGATGTCCCAGATCAAGGTCGCTATGAGACCAATCTCGGTGCTGTTTTAAATGTTGTAAAGCTTACGCCAGAAACTGTTCAAGCTTTTTCGCTTGATCATGCAGTAGTGCAGCAAAATTATGCTGCCCTGTTTAAAGATCAACGTGTCGCTTATCGCCTGACCAATGGCGATGTGCTCTCGATTCAGTTATGGGCATATCCAGAAATCACTCCTCCATTAGGCAATAATGTAAGTAATGATCTTTCTGCTCAGTCAATAGGTTATCCGATTGACTCTTCAGGCTATATTCAGTTTCCACTGATTGGTCGCTACAAGGCAGAAGGTAAAACACTAGAACAAGTCAACCGTGAGTTGCCACAGCTTCTCAAACGTTATTTAAAAAATCCAGACCTTACGGCACGTGTGATTTCTTATGAGGGTAAACCGTACTCTGTACAAGGTAACGTGACCAAAGGCGGTGTTTTTTATCTTAGAGACCAACCGATTAGTGTTTATACGGCTTTGGGGCTGGCAGGCGGTGTCACAGAGCTTGGCGATAATACTTCTGTTCGACTCATACGTAACGGTGTGACATATAACTTAAACACCATTGAGCTTGAAAAAGCGGGTTATTCACTGCATAAGTTACTGTTACAGCCAGACGATACCCTGTATGTCAATGCCCGTGAAAACCAGAAAATTTATGTGATGGGTGAAGCACAAAAGAATCAGGCTCTACCGATGCGTGATCAAGGTATGACCTTGAGTGACGTACTGGGTGAAAGTTTAGGTATCAACCCAACTTCTGCAAGCGCTAGCAGAGTCTATGTGCTTAGAACCAACCCCAAAGATCACACCAGTGAATTGTTTCATCTCAACCTGATGAGCCTTGGTGACTTTAGCCTTGCCAATCAATTTCAGATGAAAAGTAATGATATTGTATATGTCGATGCGACAGGCCTGACTCGCTGGCAGCGTGTGGTCAATCAGATTATTCCATTTTCAAATGCCTTATATAATCTTGACCGTCTAGGACAGTGATGCAAATCAAACATATTTTAGTGGTATGCATTGGTAATATTTGCCGTAGCCCAATGGCCGAATACTTGCTTAAAGCACAATACCCTGAGCTTCACATTGAGTCTGCTGGCATTGCAGCTATGGTCGGTCATGGCGCGGATGACAAGGCAAAGCAATGTATGCAACGTATCCATCTCGATATGAGTACGCATATTGCAAAAAAGCTGGAAGCCACGCATATTAAGCAGGCAGATCTGATCTTGGTCATGAGTCAAAATCAGCAAAAGCATATTGAGGCAACTTGGCCATTTGCCAAAGGAAAAACATTTCGTTTAGGCCATTGGCAACATAAAAATGTGCCAGACCCTTATCAGCATGATCAGGCTTTTTTTGATGACACCTTTCAGCTTATCCAGCAATGTATAGCCGACTGGAAAAAGTACATTTAACGTAATTATAGATAATGACGATGAACCAGACGACAAATAATGAAGATACAATAGATTTACGTGAGTTGTTTTTTTCACTGATTGTGCAGTGGAAACTTATCTTACTTTGCGTATTACTTAGCATAGTTTTAGCGTTACTTTATTTACGTGTTACATCCGATACTTACTCTGTCGATGCTCTCGTGCAAGTTGAAAGTCCTAAAGGCGGTGCTTCAGCAGCACTGTTAGGTCAAGAACTTTCTAACGTTATGGATACGTCTGGACTAGGCCAACAGCTTGCGCAAGCAGAAATTGAGATATTGAGATCACGCTTGGTTGTAGGTACAACCATCGAGAAATTAAATCTGGATATCACTGTTCAACCTAAAAATGACTCCGTGATTCAACGATTAATTTCAAGCTCAGATTTTAGCACTCAATATTCTTCACGTGGCGTACTGGTAGAAAATGATTCAGATCATTTCGATATTCAACAATTTACTGTACCTGAAAAATATTTGAACAGCTCACTGCTATTAAATATATCAGAGAACAAGCAGATTACCCTGACAGATCTTGATAAAGAAGAAGTGGTTTTTAAAGGGCAGTTAAATCAAAACAATATCTTATCTACCCGTGATGGTCTCTGGAAAGTTACTATTTTTGGTAATCCTTTAGAAGAAGAATATATTGTTACCAAACAAGCACTTCCAACAGCAGTAAATAGCCTCCTAGATAACTTTTCTGCCGCCGAACGTGGCAAACAAACAGGTGTCATTGGGCTTAGCTATCAAGGTCATGATAAGACTCAAATTACCAGTGTACTGAATGTTATTTTGCAAACCTATAAGCAGCAAAATATTGAACGTAGCTCTGCAGAAAAAGAGCAAACGCTAAAATTTCTAGACAAACAGCTTCCAGAGCTCAAAAAAGAACTCGATCAGGCCGAGCGTCAATTTAACGTATTTCGTCAGCAGTATAATACAGTCGATGTGAGTAAAGAATCTGAGCTTTATTTAACTCAGAGTGTCACACTCGAAACACAGAAAGCAGAATTACAGCAAAAGCAAGCTGAACTCAGTGCCAAATATACGCCTGAGCATCCAGCCATGCAGGAAATCAATGCGCAACTTGGTGCAATTAATAGTAAGATTAATGAGTTAAATGGCACACTTAAACGACTTCCAGACGTACAACGCCAGTATTTACAGCTTTATCGTGATGTCGAAGTCAAAACACAGCTCTATACTGCTTTACTCAATACCTACCAAACCCTAAACGTTGCCAAAGCAGGTGAAATTGGCAATGTACGCATTGTCGATACAGCGATTGAACCTGTAAAACCAATTAAACCGAAAAAATTGATTATTTTAATCTTATCAATTTTCGTAGGTGGCTTTATTGGGGTCATGGCGGCACTGTTACGTAAGATGTTGCGTACAGGTATTAAAGATGCATCTCAAATTGAAAATGAGCTCGATTTTCCTGTATATGCAACTGTTCCACGCTCACCTATTCAGGAAAGCCGCATTAAACTGCTGAAGAAGAAGAAAAATATTCCTATTCTTGCCATCAAAAACAGTGATGATATTGCGATTGAGAGCTTGCGTAGTATGCGTACAGCGATTCACTTTGCACTGGCAAATGCCAAAAATAATGTCATTATGATTGCAGGCCCTGCACCAGAAGTGGGTAAGTCTTTTATTTCGACCAATCTTGCTGCGATATTGGCACAAAATAACAAACGTGTATTGCTTATCGATGCAGATATGCGCCGTGGTTATTTGCATAAATACTTTAATACAGAAATCAAACCCGGCCTTTCCGAGTATTTGACCGATCAGGCAAGTCTGGAAGACGTTACACATCATTCGGAAGTGTCTGGGCTCGATATGATCACACGGGGTAAAAGCCCAGCCAATCCTTCAGAAATTCTGAGCTCAGCACAGTTTCAAGCAATGCTTGAGCGCCTGATGCCGCTTTATGATCATATTCTGATTGATACGCCGCCAGTACTTGCAGTGACCGATGGTATTATTATCTCTCAATATTCAGGTGTTAATCTGATTGTTGCACGTCATGCCAAAACGCATATGAAGGAACTTGAGCTGACGGTTAACCGTTTTGAACAGGCAGGTGTCAAAATCAATGGCTTTATCCTGAATGACATTCAGGCCAGTGCAAGTTATGGCTACGGTTATGGCTATAACTATGCTTATGGTTATAAAGCCAGTAAAGACGATTAATTAGCGATCAAAGCCAGATTTTAGAATCTGGCTTTTTATTGCCAAAAGCAACGCAAAATATAAAAAAATCCACTCGTTTTTTTCTGCAAACATTATATGCTTTGCAGATGCGTGCTAAGATCACATGCATGAACAACATGATCAAATAAACATCTTTTTGGAACCTTGTATGAGTAAAGCCTTACCCATTGCTGTCGCTGTAATTTTAGGCGGTGCTGCACTTATCCCTGTTTATTACGCCTCTCAGCATCCTGCGACAGATGTAGGTAGCAAGGCAGATAAAAATGCGACTCCAGTACAAAAAATCAGTTATGCACTGGGCTACGAAGTAGCAAACCAGACGCCTGCCGAGCTCGATGTTAATACATTTGTGCAAGGTATTCGTGATGGTCATGCACATGCTCCTGCCGCTTATACCGAAGAACAGTTACAAGCAGCTTATAAAGAATATCAGCAGGAAATGCAGAAAAAACAGCTTGATCAAACTCATCAGTCTGCCTCAAGCAGCAACAATTTTCTTGCAGAAAATGCCAAAAAAGAAGGCGTTAAAACCACTGCTTCTGGTTTGCAGTACAAAATTATTACCGAAGGTACAGGTAAACGTCCAAGCGCTTCATCTGTGGTAAAGGTCAATTATAAAGGTCAATTGACTGATGGTAAGGTATTTGACAGCTCTTACGAGCGTGGTCAACCTGTCGAGTTCCCATTAAATCAAGTGATTCCAGGCTGGACTGAAGGCTTACAGCTTCTCAAGGAAGGTGGTAAAGCGACCTTGTATATCCCAGCCAAACTGGGCTATGGTGAGCAAGGTGTTCCTGGCATGATCCCACCAAACAGTACTTTAATTTTTGATGTAGAACTGTTAGAAGTGAAATAGTGAAAAAGGAGAGTGCGATACTCTCCTTATTTTTTTGGAAATATCATGATGAAAAAAATAGGTTTGGCTCTGATCGCCTCAAGTATGACAGTGACTGCTTTTGCCGCATCGATTGGTGCATCGAGTCCACAAAAAGATCAACTGGGCTATAGCTATGGTTACGTTATGGGACGTACCAATGCAGATACATTAAAGGATCTGAATGTAGATGCTTTTGTTCAGGGCCTTAAAGAAGGTGCTCAAGGCAAGGATTCAGCTTTGAGCGATGAGGCCATGGCTAAAGTTCTAAGCCAGTATAAAAAGCAGGTCGAAGCCAAACAGCTCTATGCATTTCAGCAATTGGCACAAGATAACCTCAAACGTGGTGAAGCTTTTCTTGCAGAAAATGCCAAGAAATCGGGTGTGATTAGCACTAAATCGGGTTTGCAGTATCAAGTACTCAGTGCAGGGAAAGGTAAATCACCGAAAGCCAGTTCTCGCGTAAAAGTAAATTACGAGGGGCGTTTACTGGACGGTACAGTCTTTGACAGCTCAATTGCCCGTAATCATCCTGTCGAGTTTCAGCTCAGCCAAGTGATTCCAGGCTGGACCGAAGGCTTGCAACTGATGAAAGAAGGTGAAAAAGCGCGTCTGTTTATTCCAGCCAAACTTGCGTATGGTGAAGTCGGTAGCGGTGATGCGATTGGACCAAATAGTACGCTGATTTTTGATATCGAATTACTGGAAATTCTTCCATCCAAATAATAAAAAACGCTGTCATGATGACAGCGTTTTTTATTCATGCACGATATTGCGCTACTGCATAAATAAAGCGTTGCTTTTGTTATCTACGCGCTTCGCTTGTCTTGCGGCATAAATAAAGCGTTGCTTTTGTTATCTACGCGCTTCGCTTGTCTTGCGGCATAAATAAAGCGTTGCTTTATTTATGCCTCATGTTTTAAGTGGCGTGGGCGAAAGCCTGCTGCAAATAATGCAATACCATATGCAGCAACACCAATAACACAAAATGCAATCACTTCAATAATGCGCATCCACTGTGAAGACTGTCCATCGTACCAGTGTAATGCAGCCCATAGCGCTGCAATCATGGCAAGATTGGCTATCGCATATTGAATTGCCAGTTTCTTCCAATGTGCGCCAAAACGAAAAATATTTCGCTTATGCAAATAAAAATAGAGTAAACCCGCATTCACCAAAGCAGAGCCAGAAGATGACAGCGCTAAAGCCATGTGCTCCGCTTGCCAATCGATCAGTTTAAAGAAACCAATAAATATCACGTTTAACAGAGCATTGGCAGCAACTGCGATCAGCCCGACACGCACTGGAGTCTTGGTATCCTGCTGGGCATAAAAACCAGGCGCAAAAACCTTAATCAGCATAAATGCAATCACACCCGCGCTCATACATTGCAGTGCAAGCGCAGTCATTCTGGTATCTTCCCAAGTAAACTCGCCACGCTGAAATAAAGCCTGAATAATTGGGGTCGACAACATAAACAGCGCAATACTCGCAGGTAAACCCACCAAGACAATGACACGCGCTGCCCAATCCAGCATACCACGGAATTTTTCCTGATCTTGCTCTGCATGACGCATAGACAATGAAGGTAAAATCACGGTACCAATCGCCACCCCAATCAAGCCTAAGGGTAATTCGGTCATACGTTCTGCACTGTATAGCCACGAAACTGAGCCATCCTGCATAAACGAGGCCCAAATGGTATTTAGCAAGAGATTAATCTGGGTTACCGATACACCAAACAATGCTGGTAGCATCAGCTTCATAATGCGTTCTACGCCTTCATGCTTAAAATCGACCTTGGGTGGAATCAACAGTTTTTTACGCCACAATTCTGGAATCTGAATCGCAAGCTGTAAGATCCCCGCACCTAGTACGGCCCACCCCAAAGCCATAATCGGCTGTTGCATATACGGTGTGAGCCACCATGCGCCCGCAATCATGGCCACATTGAGCAGTACAGGTGAAAATGCAGGAGAGGCAAAAGAGCCGTAACTATTGAGAATACTGCTGGCAAATGCAGTCAGCGACATAAACATGAGGTACGGAATAGTCAGGCGAAACATCCCGACGGCCAGATCAAACTTTTCAGGATCGTTATGAAAACCTGGTGCATAGGCGTAAATAATGACAGGTGCAATAATCATGGCAATCAGGGTGAGCAGGCTCATCACCATGAGCAAGCATCCAAATACCCGACTAATCAGAATCTGGACTTCTGCATGTGCACGTCCCGATTTATATTCGGTGAGCACAGGAATAAATGCTTGGGAAAATGCCCCTTCGGCAAACAGTCGCCTAAAAAAGTTAGGAATCCGAAACGCCACTACAAATGTATCGAAGTCCTTCCCTGCCCCAAAAACATTGAGTAAGACCATATCGCGGACCAAACCCAATACTCGAGATAACATCGTCATTGCACTGACAATAAACGTCGATCGCCACAATGCCATCGTCTCTACCTACGGCTAAACACAAAGTCGATATTGTAATGAAAGTTGCAGATTATTTCGTTGCGAAATCATGTCCAAATTCAGTTTTTTTTGAGTCGAGCAGTCGGCGGAAATAACGCCAGTCAAAAAATGGGCCTGGATCAGTTTTACGCACAGGTGCGATATCAGAATGGCCTGCCAGATGCTGCATAATTTTCGGATAGGTGTGTTGCAGTAGCTGCGTCACTTCGCTCAAGCGTTCATACTGAATATCTTCAAAAGGCAGATCGTCACTTCCTTCAAGTTCAATACCAATCGAGTAGTCGTTACATTCGACCTGCCCAAGATATTGCGAACGCCCAGCATGCCATGCACGATCCTGAAAATTGACAAACTGGATAACTTCACCCGAGCGTAAAATCAATAAATGTGCCGACACCTGCATGCCCTGTATCGTTTCAAAATACGGATGCAAGCGCCAATCTAACTGATTTTGGAAAAACTGTTGAATATAACCACCACCAAACTGCGACGGTGGCAAACTAATGTTATGCACCACGATCAGGCAAATTTCGGTATTTTCAGGACGCTGATTATAATTTGGCGATGACAATTGCTGAGCCCCAATCAGCACGCCATCCTTAACCTGAAAATGTGATTTCATGATGCTTGATTCCCTCATTGACGACTGTGGCCTGTGTACATTGACATGTAAGTGTAGTCCACACATATCATTTGAACAGCAGCATTGCATCTGCTTTTGTGGATTATTGTGCCAATAATACTTATTTTTTAAAACGACAATGCTAATATATCGCTCAATTTTCTGGATTACATCTTGGACGTAATTATGAGCATCCCTCAATCCCTGCTTGAGCAATCGATTCAAATCAATATCCAACAGGCATTACAGGAAGATATTGGTGATGGTGACATTACTGCGATGCTGACACCAGAAGATGAACAGGCCACCGCAACCATTATTACACGTGAAAACATGATATTGGCTGGTCGTCCGTGGGTAGATGCCTTGATTACCCGTTACGATGCCTCGGTTCAAATTGAATGGCTGAAACAGGAAGGTGAACAGGTTGCTGCTGGTGAAGCGTTTTTAAAGCTCGCAGGTTCGGCACGTAGTTTATTGACGGTTGAACGTCCTGCACTCAATTTTGTTCAAACATTATCTGCGGTTGCAACCAAAGCTGCATTTTATGTACAGCAACTTGAAGGATTACACACCAAGCTGCTCGATACCCGTAAAACCTTACCTGGTTTGCGTATTGCACAAAAATATGCGGTCGCACTGGGAGGTGGTCAAAATCACCGTTTAGGTTTATTTGATGCATTTTTGATTAAAGAAAATCATATTATGGCGGCTGGCGGTATTGCTCAAGCCATTGAAAAAGCCCATCAGATCGCACCTGGCAAACCTGTGGAAGTCGAGGTTGAAACCTGGGATGAACTTGACCAAGCTTTACAGGCAGGCGCCGATATTGTGATGCTGGATAACTTTAGTCAGCAGCAAATGATTGAGGCCGTAAAATATGTGGCAGGTCGTTGTAAACTCGAAGCCTCAGGCAATATCACACTGGATAATTTACGCGAAGTTGCCAGCACTGGTGTTGATTATATTTCGATGGGTGTACTCACCAAAGATGTGACCGCGATTGATCTGTCGATGCGTTTTAATGCTTAACCCTCCTCACGGTTTGTTTGAGTTAAATTAAGATGAGTCTGATCTTTTGATGTATTTTTGGCTGTTTGGGTGGTTTTTTGCCATGCCGAAACAGCCTGATCCTGCTGGGTATGACGTGGATCGGCAGCCATAACGCTAAAGGTGATCACAGCGCAAATAATAATAAAAACCTGAAGCATAGCTTCCTCTATCTGATGCATTTCAATGATTTAACACCTTAGTTGGCAAAAGTGACAAACTTGCGCAGGTTGTGTGTGTGCTTCAATGCAAAAGGTTATGGTTTGTGAAACAATTTGCAATATTGTAACAGGATGACCGTGAATATCCGTTATCAAACGAAATAAGGCATGTTGAACATATCAGTTTCTACAAGGTGTATGGCGCTAATTGATCAACTCCCCAAATCTATAGGACTTACACTTATACACTGTATTTGTAGGCAGTTTTCTATTGTTCAGTGACTTCAAAATAACTATCTGTTTCTTTTTAATCTGGTCAAGTGTGCTGTTATGCATATTTAGAACAGCAGTGAGATTTTTATTTATTACCCGAATCCTGCTTAAGCGGATATTCCTATAATACGAATCATCGACTTGTTTTGATGACATATTTGATAAGCACATAAAGATGTATAAATACTAGCTAAATAACCTGCAACACTTCTCGCTCAGTTGTCAATAGATTGTAAGTTCCTTTCAGTAAGCTGAATAACGTTTCTATTTTATTGCGCTGTTTCAGATGATATTTATCTATGTTTGATAACTGTATAGATTTCATGTTTTTGAGGTGATAAGTAACTAAATCAATGCTTTGTAATTTTAATCTACTTTTTAACTCCTCTTGCGCCATATATGGCTTATATAGCCATGATCAGCATTCAGTTTGGCAGTCATTCCTTTGACCAATTTTTCAACCATTTTGATGTCTGCTGTATATCTATTCGATAAAACTGTACGAACAATATCTCCTGAATGATTCATGAGCACATGCAGCTTACAGGCAAGGAACCAACGCATGGAGCTTTTTCCTTGTGTTGAAATGGCTGCTAACGATTGATTCCGTTGTATTCGCTAGTTTTTTACAGACAACTCATGTCGTAGAACCGATCCATAAACAAGAACTTTGCTGATTTTTCATCAAAGCAAAATGCAAGACATCTAAAGCCAGTTGATGCATATTGATCAGATGAATCATGCATTGATAATAAGGAAGCTGTTTAAACAAATAGTTTTTGTCCAGTTTTAATGAGGTAAATAAGGCTTTGGACTTATTGAAATGAGAGCACTTGTATCAAACAGCAATAAATATAATTTCAGAAATACTGAGCTGAGCAGCTCGATGTCTTAAGTGTTGAAAGTTCTGTTTTATAAATTTCCAGTAAATTAATTTAAATTTTAGAAAGAAATCATCAATGACACAGAATAATTGGATAATATCGAACATAAGGAATAGAGCTGTAAGTTTGGTGTAGTCACTCAATTGATGGCTCTAATCTTTCTCTTTTTCAAATCAATTACTTATCCGCGATTCGAGTTAATCATTTTATTTACGTTATAAAGGTAGATTATTTAATTAATAGATTTTTGAATAAAAATTTCATCATCTTTCTTTGAGTAGATTATATCTTTATCCTTTATACAGAAATTAAATGTTTGTAGCACTACACCAGGCTCATTATTTAAACCTTCTCTTGAAATAGAGAGATAGTAAGGATGATTTCTTTCCAAACCATATTTGCTATATTTAGTTAAAATAATTTCAGATGTTTTTTCAACAAATTTTTCTAAAATTTTTTATACTCAATACTTCCTTGTTTTCTCTCAATTAAACTTCTTATGTGGTAATCATGAACTAAAATTTCATTATTTTTAAAAACAAAGTAAATATTAGAATTTCTAGTATAGATACTCAATTCTTTACTATTTTTTTAAATACAAGACTATAAATAATATGTAAATTATAGAAATAACAGCTACAATACTAATAATTCTATAACCTAAAAAATCTTTTTTCATTATTATTTCCATCCCAAAGAGGAGTCAATAGGTAAAAACTTAGCTATGACTTAGTTTTTATCAAAATTTGCATAAGGCGTATTATTTTAATTTTATTAATAATTTCAAATAGTTATTAAGATTATTTCTAAATAAAAATCTCAAATCTTAATATTCCTAATCAAAGCCTAATTTAATGGCACTTGTTTATAAAGTCACTATCTTTTTCCCTACTACCCTGTACGAGAACAAAATCTTTTTTTATACAGAAGCCGAGTGATTTTAATTTTTTACTAGAGTTTTTATTATCCTCTTGAAACATAGTATAGAAATAAGCATGATTTTCTTTAATACCATAATTTGATATATCTCTTATAAAAACTTCATTAACTTCTTGATAGTATTCTTTTTCCAAAATTGTTTTGTACTCAAATATTTTATTGATATTTGATTGATTAGTTTCCTCATAGTCCTTTATTGCATAATCTTTAACAAATATCTTATTAGGAAATTTAATCAATAGATTATTATTAACAAGGCTAATAGTAAATTTTTCATTCTCATTCCTAATGAAAAAAGAAATAATATAAATTAAAAAAAATCCTATAATGATATATCCAACTATTTTTTTTTCTTTCATGTTCATCTACTTAATCACTTCGCTTATTTTTTCTTCATAAATTGCCAGTGTGGTATCTAAATTACTTTTATCTATATTAGATATGTTTTTTTTGCTAATTACATGAATATTATTGGTTTTTAATGCCCAGTAGTCTGCAAAAATTTCTGCTTGGGACTCTAAATTATAATTAACAAACTTTTTGGTATTCTTATATTTTACATAATCAGCTACAGTATCTGCACCATGAATATTATATTTATATGGATCTTTAAAAATAGTACATGCTTGTGCTATCCCAGCATTTATAAGTACATTGTTTTTTCTTTGATGTTGCCAAACATGCCCCATTTCATGAATAAATAGATGCTTATAGCTTAGACTAGCAGTACTATAATCTAATAGAAAATGCTTAGTTGGAATGAAAATATGTCCATTAGGAGTAACAAAAGTATCTTCATTTTGTAAATCCAATGGAAAAAAGCTTCCCTCTATAATAGTAACTCTAGAATAATCAATACTATTTTTATAAACTAATCTGCATAGTTCAATTTCCCCCAGTGTTAATAAACGTGTTCTTAGCTTTAACTTAGCTAAACTATCATTTTTATTATTCGTGATTATTTTATCTAAATTATTTTCAATAATATTTAATCCCATTTTACTCTTCTCCTTCTAAATCAGAAAAATACTTAATATTTTCTTTGAAAAAAATTTCAAATTCAGTTACTTGTGATTGTTTTTTAGTCTCAAATCTTAATGTTTTTCCATTAGAGTCCAGTGTTCCTTCAATAACATTTCCATCAACTTTAAGCCTATACGCTAATCCTAAGAATAAATCTGAAAAACTGTTATTAACTTCAACTTGTATTTGCTCATCAAATATCCCTTTTTGAGAGTCTAGTAAATTCTGACTAAAGTTTGTAGATCCATTATAGTAACTACCACTATCTCCAACCACATGACTCTGCTGAGGCTGAATCGTTGCACCACAAGTTAGCTTATCGCCAGCATAAGCCACAGGCTTACCATCCATGATGACATGATCATGACTTTTAATGACTGTAGACCAACACTTACATTTAGGGCAAAAGTGGCCATCTCCAGCACGTACAAATAAATTTCCTTGTTGTGAACCTCTCACTTGGGTTGAAGGAATAATTCCACCGTGATTGGTTGGTGCATTGTGAATTGCAAAGCCTTTAGCCATGATCAGTTCCTTCAGGAATTAAAAATCCTTCAGGTAATGTTTCACCTTTAAAAATATTAATTGCAACTGTACGGTTTGGACTATCGATAATTTCATCACCGTTATCCAATTGACTCCCGACCAATGCAGCAGAAAGTCCTTCAACAATACAGACTTTTCCTGCACCTGAAATAATCTTGGCAATTGTGCCGTCCGCATAGATCACGTCATCGCCAATACGAGCAATTGATAGATCTCCAATTTTCCCTTGTGTCGCACTGGCTTTAACAAGACCACCTTGTTTAGTTTTAGATCCATTGACAGCGAGGTAATACATTGCTTTAGGGCGGTGTTGAAAATAGAGCTGTTCTGCCTTCAAAGTTTGCTCAATATCTTCTTGAGACATCTGTTGTAATTGTTCGATGGGTAATTCATGTAAAAAAATTGGACTTGTCATATATGAGTTCATATCTCATTTTATTGTTTAAACATCAATCATAACAAACTTTTGAAGTTTGGTAAAAAATATAGATCTAATCATTACATTCAGTTAATAGGCTTTTTATTTATAATAGTATTAGATTTATTTATAATAGTATTAGAGATGCTAATATTTCTACAATAATTATTTGTCCAGTCACTATAAAAATAAAAAAACGCATCCAAAGATGCGTTTTGATTTTAAAAGAACCTTACCAGCCCAATGCTTGCTGTTGTTTCTTAATGAGTTCCTGAATGCCTTTTTCAGCCACTTCAAGCATGGCATTGGCTTGGGTACGGGTAAACGGTTTTTCTTCCGCAGTACCCTGAATTTCAATAAACTCACCCGCCTGAGTCATCACGACATTTAAATCTGTCTGGCAGTTTGAATCTTCTTCATAGCAAAGATCAAGTAGCACTTCATCCTGATAGATTCCGACTGAAATTGCAGCCACCAGACCTTTAAGTGGATCCTGCTTAATTTTTTTCTTTTCTAATAGCACATTCATGGCATCAATCAGCGCAACTGCCGCGCCTGTAATTGCTGCGGTGCGTGTACCACCATCTGCCTGAATCACATCACAGTCAATGGTAATCGTATTTTCACCGAGTTTTTTCAAATCGACCATGGCACGCAAGCTACGGCCAATCAAACGTTGAATCTCTTGTGTACGACCAGTTTGCTTGCCACGTGCGGCTTCACGGTCGCTACGCGTATGGGTTGAACGCGGTAACATGCCATATTCAGCAGTCACCCAGCCTTGTCCCTGACCTTTTAAAAAGCGTGGTACAGAATTGTCAATGCTTGCGGTACATAACACCTTGGTATGACCAAATTCGACCAAAACCGAACCTTCTGCATAACGGGTGTAATTTCTCGTAATTTTTACATCACGTAATTGATCAAGTGCTCGTTGGTCAAGACGCATAAACCATCCTTTCATTGCCGCTAAATAAGATTGCAGCATAGTATAACAAATGACTCCAATAAAATTGGGCCGAATTCGGCCCAATTCTGTGCTTTTTACAAAAGCCTTATTTGCTCAAGCTGAAGATCGTTTTCATTTTTTGAATCTTACTTGAAACCTGATCTGTATATCCATTTGGCAACGAGCATTTTGCCAAACGAACCCAGACACTCCAGAACTGTTTAACGAAATTGGCTTCGTTATAATTCACCCCATACTCCTCACAGAGTGCCTTGATTTTAGGTGCAACTTCGGCATAACGGTTGGCTGGCATATCTGGAAATAAATGATGCTCGATTTGATGGCTTAAGTTACCACTTAAAATATGCAGCCATTCCGTGCCACTGAAATTACTTGAGCCACGAATCTGACGTAGGTACCACTGTGCACGTGTTTCGGTGGCCGTATTGTCTTCCTCAAAAGTTTCCGCATCTTCGGTAAAATGACCATTAAAAATCACGGCAGAAGCCCACAAACTGCGAATTACATTTGCAACAGCGTTACCTAAAAATACAGGAACAGCATTAGGCCCTGCAATGAGCGGAAAGAACACATAGTCTTTACCCACCTGACGCACTAATTTTTTACGGAATTTAGTCGAATCCGACCATACTTGTTTCCAGGTTTTAGTTTTATAAACCAGAGCATCTTCAAGGTGCAGATTCTGTACCCCAACATACCATTCAAATAACACCATCAACTGTATTCCCAAAGGAATATTAAATAAGAAACGAGGCTCCCATTTTTGCTGTTCGCTCACGCGCAGTAAGCCATATCCTACATCATGATCCTTGCCTACAATATTGGTATACGTGTGATGCACATAGTTGTGGGTATGTTTCCAGTCATCACCCGTTGCAATGGTGTCCCAGTCATAATTGGCACCATTGAGGCTTGGGTCATTGAGCCAGTCAAACTGACCATGCATGACGTTATGCCCAAGCTCCATGTTTTCTACAATTTTGGATAGTCCAAGTAAACCTGTTCCAGCTAACCAGACGGGTGGAATCCAGCCACCAAACATCAACATGCCGCGTGATGCAATTTCACTATAACGGACAAAATTACGAATTTTATAGATATATTTAGCATCGGCTTCGCCTAGATTTTCCATCACTTCACGGCGAATCTCTTCAACGCGACGACCAAATGCTTCAACCTGCTCTGGGTTGAGATATTGTGACTTACTATTTTCAGGGAATTTGACAGACATATTCATTATTTTTCTCCGAATCTGATGGATTCTTACGGTCTTAAAGGTTGATCACGACAGGACTAATGGCCTGACTTACACAAAGTTTGATTTGGGTATTATTGCCATGATCAATTTCACCCGTGAGAATATTTTTAGTCGAACCACTCACTTTGGTACAGGTGCAGGTGTTGCATATGCCCATACGGCAACCATGAGATGGACGTAAACCTGCCTGTTCCGCACTTTCCAGTAAATTGGTTCTGGCTTCAAACTCTTGCTGTGAACGCAGGAAAGTGATGGGTTGTGCTTCCTGACTATCATCTACCAATGGTTGAAAAAACTCCATATGTAAACGATCAATGGCATTGAGTTGATTAAAAATGTCTTTTGCCGCCTGCATCATGCCAGATGCGCCGCATATATAAGTCTGTTTACGCTCAAGGTCTTCTATATGCTCTTTAAGCAATGATAAGGTGAGATGCTGCGACTGTTGCAAAGTGTTGATATGTAAATATCGAATATGACTATGCTGCTGTATCATCTCTTGTAACTGATCATGAAATGCATCATCACGGGTAAAATACATCACGGTAATGTGTGATAGTTGCTGTTTGATCGCTTGTTGTAGCAAAGCATAGATGGCCGTTATTCCGCTTCCAGATGCAATCAGGACAATGCCATCTGCTTTAGGTTCAAGATAAAAGCCACCTTGTGGTTGTGAAATCTCGATAATGTCACCCACTGCAAGCTGACTAAACGCACGAGATACACGACCCTGCACTTTAACACCCAGCTGGATCACACCATTTGCATCGATTTGCATCACCGAATAACTACGCTGATGCATTACCCCCTGAATAGGAACAGTCACCAAGACGCTTTGCCCTGCTTTAAAATGCGGCGCTTTAAAATGGTGATTTGGTAATAGACGAATTTGATAAAAATCGGAAGCCACAGCCGTGATGGAGACCACCTGTGCTTTGGCTTTTTTCCATGTCCACATTGGATTAACTTTTTCCAATATGAAATCAACAAAATCTTCACGTACCCATTGCGGCTGATAACTGGCTAACATGTTCATACGTTCCTCGTTGTATCTGGCTATTTATATGAGTGAACAAATGTGCTTTTAGTGAACACTTGTACACATTATTCCTTTTTTATAATTCAGTCAACAGGTGTTCACTCATTTTTTGATTTATTCTTTTTAACTTTTGTGAAAGGCAGTAAGTTTTTGGTAGACTCTTGACAGGTTTTTAATAGGTCATGTGCATGTCGATACGGGATGAACGTAAACAGCAGAGCCGCCAGGCTTTACTTGATGCAGCATTGCAACTGAGTACAGGAGGTCGTTCATTTAGCAGTATCAGTCTGCGCGAAGTTGCACGTGAAGTAGGATTGGTGCCCACTGCGTTCTATCGGCACTTTCAAGATATGGATGCATTGGGCCAAGAGCTGGTTGATCAGGTCGCACTTCATATCAAAAGCCTGATTCATCAGCTTGGACAAAGCTATTTACAGCAAGTCAGCACGCATCCAGATAGCAGTATCGAGCTGTTTTTTCAGGCCATTAATCATAGTCCACTCGAATGGCAATTTATGATTGCAGAGCGTTGGGGTGGATCTGCTGCGGTGCGTCAGGCGATTGCACGCGAAATTGAAGATTTGATTGAAGATCTAGCCACCGATTTGCGCAAGCTACCGATGTTTGAACATATTCAGGATTCACAGGATCTGAAAGTTCTCTCTACCATTTTAATTAATCTTTCTTTTACTTGGGCCATGACTTGGCTCAGCCTTGCAAGCCAGTATCAGGATGCGGCACTATCGCAACACCAGCAACAGTTTGTTGAAAATGCCAATACTCAAATCCGTTTGATGTTTCGTGGCGTGGCAAACTGGGGATAAGCTGGTTTTTTTGTTGAAGACCATGTGTTGTACATGATATAGAGTAAAGTGATATTAATTAAAGCAATAGACAATCTCGCCAAAAGCAAATGGATGCTCGCGTGTGATCAAACAGTGATAGGAAGACTCATGAATCCAGATCGCCATCAACAATTTCTAATCCGCAAAGAACGCATCCTGAGTGTCGCTGAAAGGCTGTTACTGGAAAACAATCAGGAAATTACGCTAGATGAGCTTGTCGCAGAGCTCGACATTGCGAAAGGAACGCTCTATAAACATTTCAAGAGTAAAAATGAGCTGCTACTCGAACTGGTGATTCAGAATGAACGACGCTTGCTGGAAATTTCACAGAAGCACCATCATGATTTCAAGGAATATGCACCGATTTATATGTTGCATCATTTACTGGCACCTGCACGAACCATCTTGCTGCACCAGCTTGAAGAAAATTTGACCATGACCGAATCGAAGCTCAATCATCTGTTTGAAGCACTTTATGAAATTCGTCAGGAACGTATTCTGGCCATTAAGGACATTACCGAAGCCTATTTAAAATCGGTCAACTATGATATGTCGATTCGTGACTATCTGTCTTACATCTGGTCACTGACCTATGGTGCTGCGCTGCTGCTGAACTCAAGTTATTATCAACGTTCGATTGGCTCAAGACAAAAACTGATCAACCTATATGTCAATCAGGCACTGTCCTTGCCTGCGCAGTCGATCAATCTGGATGCCTTTGAAATCGATCTGAAAGATCTTTCGTAACGCTCGCCTCTAAATCACAGTCAATAAAAAAGGTTTCTACATCATAGAAACCTTTTTTATGCATTCAGAAAAAATTCTGCATGGTTATTTCTTGGCAGTACGTTCTTTCTGGATCAGATAATTAACCACTTGTGTCACTTTACCATCTTCACCCTGAACCACATATTTACCATTCACCACTATCGCAGGCACACCTGTCAATTGATATTGCTGTGCCAGTTTATTCGATTCTGCAATTTTGGATGTGATTGGGAAAGAGTTGAACATGCTATTAAATTTTTGTTCAGGTACACCATAATTCACATAGAATTTTGCCAAAGACGCCTGATCAAAAAGTTGCTGGTTTTGTGCATGGATCGCATGGAACAATGGCAAATGCGTTTTTTGACGTACACCCAATGCTTCAGAGACATAGTAAGCACGTGCGCCCTGCTCCCATACTTTATTCATTGCCGCTGGCGTACGAATAAAATTAACATCTTTAGGTAACTGCTTTAACCAAGTCTGCATAAACGGTTCAAGCTTATAACAATGCGGACAACCATACCAAAAAAACTCACGCACTTCGATTTTACCAGGTACATCTACTTTGCCTGGATTGGCAATCACCGTGTAATCTTTACCTGCTACAAAGTCGGCAGCCATGGTGGTGCCCGAAAATGCCATAATCGCTGCTGAAAGTCCGCCCAATACAAATTTTTTCATTGTCCGTGTTATCCTCTAAACCGTTATGCTGAGTGTATGCGTTAAATATAAAACAAATATTCAAATTTCGTTTCGTTATGTGAAGATTTTTTCTGAATTTATCGCTTTTTCTGGAATTACCGCTACACTAAACAGCAAATTAAACGCATTAAAATCATCTAAATTTGAGGCCATACCCATGTCACAACTGAATGTTGATCCACAGGAAATCGCAAAATTTGAAGCACTTGCAGCCAAATGGTGGGATCAGCATTCTGAATTTCGCCCACTTCACCAAATTAATCCTTTACGTTTAAACTGGATTGATGAACATGCAGGTGGCCTTGCGGGCAAGAAAGTACTGGATGTCGGTTGTGGTGGCGGGATTTTGGCTGAAAGTATGGCACGTCGCGGTGCAGATGTACTCGGAATCGATATGGGTGAGGCACCGCTGAATGTAGCACGTTTACATGCAGAGCAAGAACAAGTCGCAAATATCGAATATCGTCAGATTCCAGTTGAAGAACTTGCTCAAGAGCAAGCAGGCCAATATGACATTGTGACCTGTATGGAAATGATGGAGCATGTTCCAGATCCTGCATCAATCATCAAAGCCTGTCAGACTCTGGTCAAACCAGGTGGGCATGTGTTTTTCTCGACCATTAACCGTAACCCAAAATCTTACCTATTTGCGATCATTGGTGCCGAATACGTTCTGCGTTTACTGCCAAAAGGAACTCACGATTACCACAAATTTATTCGCCCGTCAGAGATGGCACACGATATTCGTGAAGCAGGTCTTAAGCTTAAAGATATGACGGGTTTGCACTACAATCCATTGACCAAACACTATTGGCTGGCGCCAAATGTCGATGTCAATTACATGGTGCATACCCTCAAAGAAGGTCAATCATGAAAGCAGTTTTATTTGACCTTGATGGAACCTTAATTGATACGGCTGCGGACTTTATTCGCATCATTCAAGAAATGTGTCGTGAAGAACAGCGCGAAGTGGTTGATGCCGATCTGATTCGTACACAGGTATCCGAAGGTGCACGTGCGATGGTCAAGCTGGTGTATCCTGAACTGGCTGTCGATGATGCGGTATTTCTGACGCATCGTCAGCGCTTTTTAGACAGATATGAACAGAATATCGTGGTGGATACCGACCTGTTTAAAGGGATGTATCCTTTACTTGAAATGCTCGAATCCCAACAAATTCCTTGGGGCATTGTCACCAACAAACCACGTCATTTGACTGAGTTGCTACTAGAACGCCTGAACCTGACCGAGCGCTGTGCGGTGCTGGTCTGCCCTGAAGATGTGCAAAGAACCAAACCAGACCCTGAACCGATGTTTCTGGCAGCAACCCAACTGCACATCGCACCTGAGCAGATCATTTACGTCGGCGATCATCCAAGAGATATCGACGCCGGTCGTGCCGCACACATGTACACCATTTTGGCTGCTTACGGTTATTTACCCCTGCAACATAAAGACAACCTGAATGCATGGCAGGCTGACGTGATTGTTCAGCATGTTACCGAGTTACAGAAAATTTTGTCTCAACAGCTACACATTACGCCATTAAATCAGGATACTATGCTACAAACATCATAATAATGACTCGATTTTAAAGGAGGTTTTCCAATGAAATATTCAGAATATCAACCTCGTACCGACTTATTAAAAGGCCGTATTATTTTAATTACAGGTGCAGGCGATGGAATTGGACGAGCAGCAGCCATGAGCTATGCGCTACACGGTGCGACTGTTGTTCTGCATGGAAGAACCTTAAATAAACTTGAAGTCATCTATGATGAAATCGAAAGCTTGGGTGCACCGCAGCCTGCGATCTTACCTTTACAGCTTTCCAGTGCATCGGACCGTGACTATGAGCTGCTCTTCAATACACTGGAAGATCAGTTTGGGCGTCTGGACGGAATTTTGCACAATGCAGGTATCTTGGGTGAACGTGTGCCCCTAGCGCATTACCCAGCCGATGTCTGGGATGATGTGATGGCTGTTAACCTGCGTGCGCCTTTTGTGCTGACTCAGGCGCTGCTACCGTTACTTGAAAGGTCAGATAATGCCTCGGTTGTATTTGCAAGTTCTGGTGTAGGACGTGAAGCACGTGCCTTATGGGGTGCATATTCGGTGTCCAAGGTGGCCATTGAGGCAGTGAGCAAAATTTTTGCCAGTGAGCATGTCTATCCGAACATTCGCTTTAACTGCATTAATCCGGGTGCAACACGCACAGCCATGCGTGCCAAGGCTTATCCAGAAGAAGATCCTCTGACTTTACCAACAACTGAGTCGATTATGCCAGCCTATCTTTATCTAATGGGTGAAGATAGTTTGCATCTGAATGGCCAAAGTATTGATGCACAGGATTAAAACTTTAAGCCGGTATAAGGCATCCTGCGGGATGCTTTTTTGCATGAGACCTTCATACTTTTGACGATCGTTTTTTAAAACCGAACAAAAGTCGAGACGATCTGAACAGTATGTTTTAATCTGTTACATAATACATTTTGATATAAGAATGGCTAAATTATTAAAAAATAGCTAAAAGAATATATCTCCATATTTTTAATTGAATTATTGAATGATCTTCACAGTTTCTCTGCATTTTTTTTGTACAGTAAAACAATGAAAGAGAAAATATGTGTCGACGAGGATGCTTCATGAAAAAGGTTCTGACAGGCTTGGCATTATCTTTTGTGACGTTAATGAGCACTGTCACTTTGGCTGCACCACCTTTTGACCATGGGCCAGGTATGGGTGGACCAGGTCGAGATCGTGGTTCGGCTGGATTTGATCGCAGTAACGACGATATGATCCGTTCAGAACGTCGAATGCGTCAGGAACAAGGCGTACAGCGCTTAAAGCAACACAAATGGCAAACGGGCTATATTATGCCGCAGCATTATCGCGGTGATGCCTATAAAGCGGATTATCGTGATTATAATCTGCCAAGACCAGGGCGTGGTCAACAGTGGTACAAGATTAATAATGATTTTATTCTGGTCAATTCAGACAGCAACGACATTATACGTATTCTGAATTTTTAAGCTGAGTCAGTGACATGTTTAGCCCGATTAAAATATCGGGCTTTTTTATATGTCAAGTGAGCCTACATCTTTTGTTCACTAACTTCACAATTTGATAACTCACCTCCATTATATATCTTAAGTTATTCATTACATTGGTTTTATCAAAGATAGATATGATATAAACGAGGCAAAAATGCGTAAACTAGCAACAGCAATTATTTTAGCAACATCAGGCATCATCGCGACATCTGCAATGGCGGCGCCACACGACAATCATGATCGTTCCCCTCAGAAAGTAGTTCATCAGGACAAAAAACAAAACTGGCGTCCAGGCCAGGCTGTACCTAAACAGTATAATTCGGCACGTTACAAAGTTGATCATCGCGACCACAAACGCCTTCACAAGCCAGGCCCAGGTCAGCACTGGATTAAAGCCAACGGTCATTATGTCTTGATCAATGATCATAATCACAAAATTATTAAAGTGATTAACTAAATCCATAATCACTTAAAATGTCCAAACTTTTCGGGTTTGGACATTTTTTTATTGAAGGCTCACTAATTTTGTTTAGAATCATCCTTATGTCTTCACCTTCCTGAGTTTGATATGCAGCGTTATGAAACCACTTCTGTTCAGAACATAACACAACAATATGTCCACTGGTTTCGTCACTCAGCACCCTATATTAATGCTCATCGAAATAAAACCCTGGTGTTAATGTTTGGTGGTGAAGCAGTTCAGCATCCAAATTTTCAGCATATTATTCATGATATTGCACTGTTACATTCTCTCGGAATCCGTCTGATTCTGGTTCATGGCGCACGTCCACAAATCAATCAAAATCTGCAAGAAAAGCAGATTGAGACACCCATTCATTTACATCGTCGAGTCACAACACGTGAATCTCTGGCTTGCGTTATGAATGCTGTGGGTTCCATTCGACTTGAAATTGAAGCACTCCTTTCGATGGGGCTTGCCAATTCACCTATGTTTGGTGCGCGGATTGATGTCGTTTCAGGTAACTTTGTCACGGCCAAACCTTACGGGATACGTGATGGTGTCGATTTTCAGCTTACGGGTGAAGTTCGCGCTATTGATACTGACGCCATTCAGCGGCATTTAGATAATCATAATATTGTGGTGTTGGGTCCCACAGGTTATTCCACCACGGGTGAAGTGTTTAACCTTTTGGCAGAAGAAGTTGCAACAAAAACCGCCACTGCACTGCATGCAGATAAATTGATTTTTTTAGGCAAGAAGCAAGGCTTACTCAGTGATCAAGGTAAACTATTACGTGAACTCACCCCTCAACAGCTTGAGCCGTATATCAAACATTTCCAGCAACTTGATCATGAGATGGCACTACATTTACAAGGCGCACAAACAGCGTCTTTGTCTGGTGTACATCGCGTTCATCTGATTTCTTATGCTTATGACGGCGCCCTGATTGAAGAGTTATTTACTCGTGATGGCATTGGTACCATGATTACCGATGCCCACTATGAAGACGTTCGTACAGCGACTATTCAAGATGTAGGAGGTCTGATTAATCTACTACGCCCTCTCGAAGAAGAAGGCATTCTGGTTTACCGTTCACGTGAACGTCTGGAAAGTGAGATTAGTCAGTTTGCGGTGATCGAACGCGATGGCATGATTCTGGCCTGTGCCGCGCTCTATCCAATTCCGACAGCAAAAAATGAAATTCGTTCTGCTGAAATCGCCTGTGTTGCCGTTGATCCTGCCTATCGTAAATCGAATCGGGGTAGTCAAATTCTGCATTTTTTAGAAGAGAAAGCACGTCAAGAAGGGATTTTGCAACTCTTTGTTCTCACCACCCGTACTGCACACTGGTTTCTGGAACACGGTTTCCAAACAGCAAGTGTCGATGATCTCCCTAGTGCCCGACAAGAGCTGTATAACTACCAACGTAACTCACTCGTTTTTAAAAAAATACTGATGTAATTTGGGCACAATTTTTAGTTAAATTGCAATTCCGTCCCTTTCTCATAAAGCTGACGGATTTTTGAATTTTAATCTGTTTTCAGCTCAATGATTGTGTGTAGAACAATCCCTTAGCATAAGTTTCTATATCTTTATTCCATATATATTTAGTCGTAAATCTGCTGAATTATTGACATCTTACAAATCAGTAAAATGAATAAATTTAGTCTTTTTTTAAAATAATATGTAAAACAAATATTTATAAAAATAATCCAAGATAATCTTTAGGATTTATACTCCAACAATTCAGATAAGCTTTGCAGTTTTTTGGTTATCTGATTTTTATATAAGTAATATTAAAAATTTTATTTTTTATGGAATAGAAATAATTCTATGGTGTGGCCTCATCTTTATTTTTCTGAGTTAGAGGCACAGCACATCATGACCAGTATCATTTCATCTTCATGGTTCAAATTTTCAGTGGTTGCAGCAAGTATCACTGGCATCATGATGCTGAGTGGCTGTGCCAAAAAAGAAGCACAGGATTTGACCACCTTAAATATTGGCTTTCAGAAATATGGTTTATTACCGATTGTGAAAGAGCGTGGTGAATTAGACAAAATCTTAAAAAAAGAAGGAATTACGATCAAGTGGGTTGAATTCCCCGCTGGCCCACAGCTACTTGAGGGTTTAAATGTAGGCAGTGTTGTCTTTGGCGAGGCAGGTGAAGCACCACCCATTTTTGCACAGGCAGCCAACTCTAATCTGGTTTATGTTGCTAATCAGCCAGCTGCACCCAATGCAGAAGCACTGATTGTACAAAAAAATTCATCCGTTCATAGTGTTCAAGACTTAAAAGGCAAACGTATTGCCTTAAATAAAGGCTCCAATGTTCATTATCTATTGCTCAAACTATTAGAAAAAAATCATTTAACGCTGAACGATATTCAGGTGGTGTATTTACCGCCTGCCGATGCCCGTGCTGCTTTTGAAAAAGGTGCAGTGGATGCATGGGTGATTTGGGATCCGTTCTTTGCTGCTGCCGAGCAACAGATTGGCGCTCGTGTGATTGCGACTGGACAAGATCTTGTGAGCAATCATCAGTTCTATTTGGCAGATCGTAAATTTGCCCAGAATCATCCAGAGGTTCTAAAAACGCTGGTCAAAGAACTGAATCAAAGCACTGAATGGGTCAAAACTCATCAGGATGACGCAGCGAAACTTCTTGAAAAACCAACTGCACTCGATTTTAACATTCTAAAAACGTCGATATCCCGCATGGGCTTTGGGGTAACACCACTGTCAAATACCGTGATTAATGAGCAACAACAGGTTGCCGATGCCTTCTATCAACAAAAACTCATTCCTCAGCCGCTCAAAATTCAAGACGCCATTTTAAAGGGCGAGATTAAATAATAAGCAAATTATCTGGATTTATCATTATGAGTACATTTAAAACGATTGGTATTCTGGGAACGATCATTGTAACGGCAGGGCTGAGTGCTTGTCAGAAAACAGAATCTAAGGCGCAGTCATCGCATGAAACAGCATCAACAGCGAATCCTGTAAAAACCTTATCCATTGGTTTTCAAAAGTCGTCGTTAAATTTTCTGATAGCCAAGCAGCAAAAAATATTTGAGCAAGAATTTCCAAATGCCAAAATCGAATGGCGTGAATTCCCTGCTGGCCCACAAATGCTTGAAGCTTTGGCTGTAGGTGCCGTCGATTTTGGCGCGGTAGGCAATACGCCACCGATTTTTGCGCAAGCTGCCAACAAGGACTTGAGCTATGTGGGCTATGAGGTGGTACCTGCCAATTCACAGGCCGTTCTCATTCCATCCAACAGTCCAATTAAATCGATTGCAGACTTAAAAGGTAAGCGTATCGCGGTACAAAAGGGATCTAGTGCACATGAGCTTTTGGCCAAAGTTTTACAAAAAGCAGGTCTAAGCTGGCAAGACATTCAACCGATCTGGCTTCCACCTGCCGATGCGCGTGCCGCGTTTGATAAAGGTGCCATTGATGCATGGGCAATCTGGGAACCGTACCTGAGTACAACCGAGCTTAAAGGTCATGCCAAATCTTTGATTGATGGAACAGCATTTCCAACCACCTATTCTTTTTATATTGGCAATCCAAAATTTATCCAACAACATCCAGATGCAGCACAAAAGGTACTGGATGGTCTGAATCAGGCAGATCAATGGTTTGTCAAACATCAGGATGAAGGATTAAGTATTTATGCACAAAGTACAGGATTAGATACACAAGTCGCCAAAGCTGTACTTGATAAACGCCTGAAACCTTCGCCTGTTCATCCACTTACGACCGAGGTGGTTGAAGCACAGCAACAGATTGCTGATCTGTTTAAACAGGTTCAACTGATCCCTAAAGAGATTCATGTCAGTCAGACCATCTGGTCGACCCACTCACCAAAAACCCAAGATTGAACACATTAAAGGAAACTCTCCCATGAATATTTTCTGGTTTATTCCCACTCACGGTGATAGTCGCTATTTAGGTACAAGTAAAGGTGCACGACAGGTCGATCATGCCTATATGAAGCAAATTGCGGTCGCAGTTGATAATTTGGGTTATAGCGGGGTTTTGATTCCAACTGGACGCTCATGTGAAGATCCGTGGATTACCGCCGCCAGTCTGATTGATGCAACCAAACAGCTTAAATTTTTGGTGGCACTGCGTCCTGGAATTACCACGCCAGCACTGGCGGCACGTATGGCCGCGACCTTTGATCGTCTGTCTAACGGTCGAATCTTGCTTAATCTGGTGACAGGTGGTGATGAACAAGAGCTTAAAGGCGATGGGTTGTATGAAGATCACAGCACCCGTTACCAAACAGCCAGCGAATACGTGAAAATCTGGCGCGAAATTCTGACTCGTTCACATACAGGTGAATCATTCACCTTTCATGGTGATCGTTTAAGCGTGGATGATGCCAAATTGCTGTATCCACCCGTACAACAACCGTACCCGCCACTGTGGTTTGGTGGTTCATCCGATGCCGCCTCAGAATTAGCCGCAGAACAAGTCGATACCTATTTGACGTGGGGGGAACCTCCTGCTGCGGTCAAAGAAAAAATTGAAGCGATGCGCGCTCGTGCTGCAACCAAAGGTCGTACCCTCAATTACGGGATCCGTTTGCATGTGATTGTACGTGAAACCAATGAACAGGCTTGGGCAGCAGCCAATGAACTGATTCAGTATTTAGATGATGACACCATTGCCGCTGCGCAAAAGAAATTTGCCCAGATGGATTCTGTCGGTCAGCAGCGTATGGCCGCACTTCACGGCGGAAAACGTGATCAGCTCGAAGTCTCACCGAATCTTTGGGCAGGGATTGGACTGGTACGTGGCGGTGCAGGTACAGCGTTGGTAGGTGATCCAGAAACCGTTGCTGCACGTATTCAGGAGTATGCAGACTTAGGCATCGATACCTTTATCTTCTCGGGTTATCCGCATCTTGAAGAATCAATTCGTTTTGCTGAACTGGTATTTCCACTGCTTCCGCTTAAAACGCGTGAAAGACTGGCACAACCAAATCTGACTGGGCCGTTCGGTGAGATTATTGCCAACAACTATGTACCTGATGAAGATAAGAAAAAGAAACTCTCCAAAGATCAAAATCCGAAGGAGACTGCATGAATTATTCTAAAAAACTGAATGTTTCACGTGGAACACAAGCCCTTGGACAGCGTCTGCTGCCTTGGGTTGTTCCCGTGATCCTGATTGCCATTTGGCAACTTGCATCAACGACAGGTCTATTACAAAGTCGAATTTTACCTGCACCTAGCGCCGTGGTCAGCGCCTTCTGGCATCTTTTAGTCAGTGGTGAACTTTGGCATCACGTTAAGGTCAGTGCTGGACGTGCTTTACTTGGTTTGCTGTTGGGAGGTGGTCTCGGTTTGTTGTTAGGACTACTCAATGGTTCATCCAGAATTGCATCGACCTTACTCGATACCACCTTACAAATGATTCGCAATATTCCTGCACTTGCCCTCATTCCTTTGGTGATTTTATGGTTTGGTATTGATGAGTCTGCCAAACTGTTTCTGGTGGCTGTGGGTGTTTTTTTCCCCATGTATATCAATACCTACCATGGTATTCGTTCAGTCGACCCTCAACTGATTGAGATGGGTAAAAGCTATGGTCTGACCCGCTGGCAACTGTATAAAGAAATCATTCTGCCTGGGGCTATGCCGTCTATCTTAGTGGGTCTACGTTTCTCATTGGGCTTGGTCTGGGTACTTTTAATTGTGGCAGAAACCATTTCCGCTCAGGCAGGTATTGGCTACATGACCATGAATGCGCGCGAATTTTTACAGACTGACGTGGTACTGGTCGGAATTCTACTTTATGCCCTACTCGGTAAATTGGCAGACGTACTGGCACAGGCGCTCGAACGCTACTTACTGCGCTGGCATGCAGGCTATCAACAATAACAGGTGACGATCATGAGTAATTTAAATATTCCATTGTTTCCAGATCAGGAGAAAGATCTATCATCTTCAGCATCACAGCCTGAAACAGCACCCATTGGCGCAGAAATCCTGATCGAGCAATTGCACAAGTTTTATGGTCAAATCAAAGTGCTTGAAGATTTAGATTTGCATATTCAGGCTGGTGAATTTATCGCAATCGTGGGCCGCAGTGGCTGTGGTAAAAGCACATTATTGCGTTTGATTGCGGGTCTGGAACACACCAGTTATGGTGAGATCAAATTTAAGTCTGCACGTCATTTTCGCGAAGGCATTACCAGTGATGATATTCGGGTGATGTTTCAAGATCCACGATTATTGCCATGGAAAAGTATCCTGCATAATGTCCAGCTTGGCTTAAATAAACAGCAACTTCCTATTGCCGAACAATTACTGGAAAAAGTTGGACTCAAAGACAAAGCAGGCCAGTGGCCTTCTCAATTGTCAGGAGGTCAGCGTCAGCGGACGGCATTGGCACGTGCCTTGTCACATTCCCCACGCATCCTGCTTTTAGACGAACCTTTAGGTGCACTAGATGCCCTCACACGCCTAGAAATGCAAAGCCTGATTGAACGCTTATGGAAAGAACAAGGTTTTACTGCCATTTTGGTTACCCACGATGTCAGCGAAGCAGTGCAACTGGCCGATCGCATTATCTTGCTGGATAAAGGTCATATTGCCCAGAGTTTTGAGGTCAATTTACCTCGTCCACGTCACAAAAGTCTGGAGTTTGCTCAACTCGAACAACAAGTGCTTGAAGCTGTGTTAGCCACCTAAAAAAAGCCGCAGGATGCGGCTTGGTCTTCATTAGGCTAGATCGAGAAGCAATTGATTGCGCTGCTCAAGTGTTTGAATGGCAGCTGAAAAATCTACCTGTGTCGCGCGCTCAAGATCCATTTCGCTATACATTTGCTGCACACAATGTAATACGTCTGCCGGTTGGCCTACAGCTTTTATCAGGTCGATGGCGATCCCAATATCTTTTTGCAGCAGATTTAGTGCAAATGTTTTATGAAAGCCACGGCTTAAAATTTTCTGCGGCATGATCGTTTCAGACATGGTACTTTTACCACTCGAATGATTAATACAAGCCAAAGCAGCATCTAGATGAACCGCATGGGCTTTAAGTACAGACATGCCCTCACTCAATGCCCATAGATTAGCAGCCATCAAAATATTATTAACCGCCTTAACGGCAAAACCTGCTCCACTGTCACCGACATGCTCGATCAATCCAGCAAAAGCCTGAATGATAGGTTGGGCACGCTCAAAAGCAGTACGCTCACCACCAATCATCACCGTCAATGTGCCCTTTTCAGCGCCAATCGTTTGCCCTGAAACAGGTGCATCCAAAAAATCCACACCATGCTGTTTGAGGTGTCGACTGAGTTGTTGTGCCGATGCAGGAACACCACTGGTACAGTCAATCCAGACACTGCCAGAACGTGGTGGATAAGCTGCAATCACAGCTTCCACCTCGGCACTGGTGGGTAAACAGGAAAAAATTAAATCTGCCTGTACCAATTGTTCTAGCTCCACCGCCAAACTACCAAACTGCATTGCATGTGCTTCGGCTTTATGCTGAGTACGGTTCCAGACCATCACAGTGGCATCGAGTTGGGTCAAGTGGCCTGCCATATGCCAGCCCATGGCCCCTAATCCAATAAATCCGATACGCATGATACAACGGTCTCCTTAAGATTGAGGGCTGACAGGCTGAATGATTTTCTCAGGCTGTGCATTGGGTTCAAGCTGACTGCGCTTGCCAGAATCACGATTGAGCAATAAGTTCAGTACAATTGCCGCCAGTGTCGCAGTCCCAATTCCCCCCAAATCAAACGCTCCAATATGTAAACTAAAATTGCCTGCCCCCATAATCAGACTCACAGCCGCAATAATCAGCGTACTGTTCTGAGTAAAATCCACTTTATGATCAATCCAGATTTTGGCACCTGCAACAGTGATCAGGCCAAACACCACAATTGACGCCCCACCAAGCAAGGCAACTGGAATGGTATGAATCACTGCGCCAAACTTAGGTGAAAGCCCAAGTAAAATTGCAAATACCCCTGCCACAACAAACACGGTCGTCGAATAAACTTTGGTCACTGCCATCACGCCAATATTTTCGGCATAGGTGGTCATGCCCGTACCACCCACTGAGGCAGATAAAGTGGTACACACACCATCTGCAAAGAAACCACGTCCCATATAAGGCGATAGATTACGACCCGTCATGGCGGATACCGCTTTAAAATGTCCCAGATTTTCTGCTACCAGAATCAGGGCCACAGGTGCGATGAGTAAAATTGCATTGGCTTGAAAAACAGGGGTATGAAAGTTCGGGATACCCAACCAGGCAGCTTGAGCGATCGGACTAAAATCAATGGCTTTGCCCAAGCCAAATACATTGGCCAAGATAAAATAGGCAAAATAAGCCGCACAAAGTCCCACTAAAAGTAATAATCGACGTAGCATACCGCGAGTAAATACGGCCACAGCACTGATACATAAGATCGTCAGCACAGCCATCCATGTATCAAAGCCATTTCCAGATACACCTTTGATGGTCACAGGAGCCAGATTCAAGCCAATGATCATGACAATTGCACCTGTGACAATCGGTGGCATCAATTTTTCAATCCATGCTGTTCCTGTACGCATCACGATCAGACCGATGGCAGCATAAATCACACCACAGACCACCGTTCCACCCAGCGCTAGTGCCAGATTTGGATTGGTCCCCACCCCGTTATAGCCCGTTGCCGCCGCGACTGCTGCAATAAAGGCAAAACTTGAACCCAGATAGCTGGGTAAACGACCACCTGTAATTAAAAAGAATAAAATGGTACCAAACCCAGTTATAAAAATCGTCAGATTGGGATCAAAGCCCATCAATAACGGTGCCAGTACAGTTGCGCCAAACATGGCAAAAGCATGTTGTAGCCCTAACACAATACTTTTGCCTGCGGGAAGATATTCATCGATCTGGACAGGATGATGTTCCAGATCGCCTTGATAAGGCTTAAATTTGGCAAACCACGGTTCTTGACTCGACATCGCTATTTCTCCTCATTTCAATATGAGACTTAAGCTACACAATGGGGTTCGCAATAATTGCGGTTAAAATACATCAAGGCATTTTGTCCTTGGCAATGTTGTATGGCCTTCACCTGACAGAAAAAAACATCATGACTGCCAACAGATAGGCTTTGTACAACCTCACAGTCGAAAGACACCAGCGCATCTGTAAGTACAGGCGCCTGTGTGGCTAATGTCCTCCACTCACCATGGGCAAAACGGTCTACCATCGGGGTTTTACCACCAAAAATATTAGAGAGATGCGCCTGATGTGCAGCCAGTGTATTGACACACAACACCTGATTTTGTTTAAAGGTTTCAAATACTGAGGCAGAGCGATTTAGACAGACCAGTAATGTCGGCGGAGTATCGGTCACACTACACACCGCAGATGCGGTAAAGCCTGATTTTCCTGCCACGCCATCCGTGGTAATCACATTGACAGCAGCGCCTAAATTGGACATCCCTTGACGAAAAGCCTGCTGATCGACCTGCATGAAAGTTTCACGATGAATTTGTTTCATTTGTCCGAGCAGACTTTCTATGTGTTTTGTAGTTTGTGTTAATACTGTCATTGCAGATCTCCACCCCAAAATACTCAAGGTGATGGGGTTTATTTATCTATTTATTCACGTCATAAATTTGACTGTCGATTAAACATGAGCAACTGAGGCAATCTCAATCAGGGCATCTGGTTTGACCAGTCCCACCTGCACGCAATAGCGGGCTGGACGTTCTTCTGGGAAATACTCGGCATACACCTGATTGATTGCGGGATAATCGGCCCAGTCACGTAAAAAAATATGATTAAAGGTGACATCTTTTAAACTGCCTCCTGCATTGCTTAAAATATGCTTGATGGTCTCAAGCACATGACGGGTTTGTGCTGCCGCATCCCCCACATGCACCACATCGTTGTTTTCATCCAGTGGTAAAATGCCAGAAACATAAACGATATTATCTGCCTTGGTCGCTGGCACATACGGCGCAAGTGGTGGTGGCGTTCCTTCTGGTAAAATAATCTCTTTAGGCATTCTGATTCTCCCTTAAGCAGTTTTGGCAAGCTGTTGATTGTGTTGAAACGTATTAACAAAACTTTGTGTATCCGACACCCAGCCAAAAAAGGTTTTGATGTTGTACATGCTGGCACGATGCATTTCGACTGGTCCTGCCTGATAACAAGCATCGTCTAACGCCACTCCAAAATATTCGAGAAAAAATCCATCCCGTAAAGTCGACTCCACACAAACATTGGTCGCAATACCAACGAAGACTAGATTACGAATGCCACGCGCCCGTAACATGCTGTCGAGCGCTGTATTAAAAAAACCGCTATAACGTGGTTTTTCAATCACAATATCTTGGCTTTTCGGCTGTAACTCATCAATCAGTTCAAAATCCCAACCGCCTTTGGCCAGTAATTTGCCTTGTAGCTCAGGTTGCTTACGCATGGTTTTAAGTGCATTGGATTTATGAAAATTAGGTGAACCTGCGCCTCCAGCTTCTACATATTGATTGTCCCAACCATTTTTAAAATAAATTACCTGAATGCCAGCAGCATGTGCCGCCGTAACTGCTTTTTGAATATTTTCGACAACAGGCTTAGTTTTAGAAACATCAAAACCCGCGAGGTCCAGATATCCTCCAATCGAGGTATAGGCATTTTGCATATCAACCACGATCAGTGCTGTTTGCTCGGGCGCTAGCTGGATGGCCTCAGGTTCTGCTTTCAGAACACGTCCTGTGCCTGCACGTTCGGTAAAATCTGCAATGACAGTATTCATGCGCTTTTCTCCAATGGGGTAACAGGTTGATATTCGGCCACGATATCTTGACGGGATGTCATTAAGGGTTGGATGCGTTCGCCAAAGTCTTCAACCCCCTGCACAAAATCATCAAAGGTCAGTAAAATGCCTTCTGTGCCTTTAATTTCGGCAATTTCGTCTAGCATCGCAGCGACTTTTTCATAGGAACCCACGAGAGTCCCCATATTGATATTCACAGGTGAAACACTAGATGCCATTTGGCGAATATTGGTATCGGCACCTGATTTAGTATCTTTGCCGCCCTGATTCATCAGCCAGTTAATGGCTTCTACGTCGGCACCATCGTTATAGCTTTGCCACTTGGCCATCGCTTCAGCATCGGTTTCTGCGGCAATCACCATAAACAACACATAGGTTTGAACATCACGCCCAGTCTGATCGGTAAAGTGTTTCAAACGGTCATTAATGCCTGCGTAAGCGGTTGGCGTATTTAAGCCCTTACCAAACACGAAATTGTAATCAGCATGTTGTGCAGAAAATTCGAGTCCTGTATCAGACTGTCCTGCACAGATAATTTTCATCTCGGCTTGTGGTTGAGGGCTAACTCGACAATCTTCCATCTGAAAATGTTCACCTTTAAAGTCGGATTGTCCTGTCGCCCAAAGCTCTCTCAGAATTTGTACATATTCAGACAGATATTCATAACGTTTGGCAAAGTATTCATCACCTGGCCACATACCCATTTGACTATATTCAGGCGCCTGCCAACCTGTCACCACATTAAGACCAAAGCGTCCGTTAGAGATCGAATCAATGGTTGAGGCCATACGCGCAACAATCGCAGGTGGCATGACCAATGTGGCAGCAGTGGCATAGATTTTAATTTTACTGGTCACTGCGGCTAGTCCAGCCATCAAAGTAAAGGTTTCCAGATTGTGATCCCAAAATTCGGTTTTTCCACCAAAACCACGTAGCTTGATCATCGACAAAGCAAAGTCAAAGCCATAATGTTCCGCACGTTGTACAATTTTTTTATTCAATTCAAAGCTTGGCATATACTGCGGCGCATTTTCGGATAGTAGCCAGCCATTGTTTCCGATGGGGCAAAAAACACCTATTTTCATATCGGTAATCCTCTTGGGAGATGCGATTCATGAATTACATGAGCGTCACCTAAAACTGATGATTGTCTTTTTCAAGAATGGCCTATTCTTATATTTTTTACATTGCATACAACGTGCCAACTTTATTAAAACTATATTTTTCAATATTTTAATAAAAACATATGGTCAACCATTTTTTACCATTTAGTAAAATAATGAATCATTTTGCTGCACTATTTTTGTGTGTACTGATTCAATAATGTGCAAAATCCGAGCATGGCAGTTGGTTGTTACCTATTGGGTATCTGCCCCACTTTGAAAATTTACAAATTAAAGTAATCTGGCGATGCTGGATAATTTCTTGACAGATGAGCGACTTAGCCCAGATAAAGATAAAGAAAATCGCTCGGGACTGTGCACAAATCGCTCGGATTCCCTTACAATGAGCTGACCTTTCCCAATTTGTTATCTCAATGGAACAAAAAAAGAGTACGCAAAAACGCAATCAGCTCCTCAATGCCGCTCTGGATGTATTTTCCACCTATGGCTTTAGTGGGGCAAGTCTGGACGAAATCGCACAACTCGCGCAGATGCATAAGTCCAATATCTTTTATTATTATGAAAATAAAGAAGCACTCTATGTAGAAGTGCTGACGACAGTATTACAAAAATGGCTGGCGCCTTTGCAGACGCTTGAAGTCGAGCTTGAGCCAACAGAAGCACTGGCACATTATTTAATTCAAAAAATTGAAGTCTCACGGACTCAACCTAAAGCGTCCAAACTGTTCGCACTGGAGATTATTCAAGGGGCACCACATATTCTGGAAATTTTAAAAGGCCCATTAAAAAAGCTCTTCAAACGCAAAGCTAAAGTCATCCAGACATGGCAAGAACAAGGTAAAATCTCGGCGGATATTGATCCCGAGCTACTGATTCTAAATATCTGGGCAATTACCCAAAACTATGCAGATTTTAGTATCCAAATGGAAATGGTCACAGGCAAAACCCTAAAAAATAAAAGCATGCATCAACGTGCGATTGAGCACACTGTACACATGATGCTCTATGGTGTTATTCCTCGTTCAGTGTGACAAGATCAGATCAGTTGATTAAGGATGTGCCATCGTTTTTACGATGGCATTTTTATGCTTCAAACTTATATTTTAAGTTGGTGCTGATGTCTTAAGAAAATCAAGCATCAGTTGATTGACCTGCCGAGCCTCAGTGACTGTAGATGCATGTCCCCCATAAGGCAGTAGCTTGAGCTGCGCATCTGGTAATTTTTTCCATAAATTCAAAGATTGTACGTATGGCACCAACATATCGTCCTGATTAGCGATCAGGCACACAGGCAATTGTTTTAACGTGTCTATACGTGCAGTGTTTACCTGATACTGCATGAGGGCATTTAACCGCTTTAAGACATTGGCATGTGGCGGAAAATCGGATTGCATTTTGGCCTCTTGCTGCTCAAGTAAAGCTGTATGTTCAGAAATCCATAAGGGTGGATACAAAAACAAAGCCTGAGCATGTAAATATGCTGCTGTGCCTGCATGCTGTAATAACGCGATACGGGTGGTAAAACATCTTAAGGTGTGTGGATCGAGCTGCTGCCAGGCATTAATCAAGGTCAGGCTTAACAGTTGACACGTTTCAGATGCATAACGATGCGCCAGTTCTATCCCAATAAATCCGCCTAATGCATGTCCAATAAAATGAAAGCGTACGATGTTGAGTTGCTGTAATAACTGCTTGACTTGTAAGGCCAGATGCTCAAATGAATAGCCATCAGCTAACAACTCACTCGACGCGTGACACCCTTCCTGATCATAAATCAATACATGAAAATACTGCCGAAATACATCCAGTTGTGCCTGCCAAAAACTGCCATGCCCACCCAGACCCGATGAAAACACCACATAAGATGCATTTTCATCGGAGTGCTTAAAAAGTTGATAGTTCATTTTTAACCATTTGGTAAAATCATGATCTAAATTATCAGCAAGATTTATGCCGTTTCAGATTGTGCGCACGCCTTTTGTTGTTGCTGTAATTGCTGCAAGCAAGGTGAGAAAAACAATTGCCCACGATACGCCCCCTGAATCGTCTTAACTGCAACGCAACTCCATAATCCAACCAATATAACACTTAAAATTACTGCAATATGATCAAATGCATTCCAACCGAGCAATTGTCCGAGCTGACTAAGCGCTAGCGTAAAAACACCTAATGGAAAGGTAAGCCCCCACCATCCTAAATTAAAAGGAATACCATGTTTAAGATGATGCAAGCTCGCAAACATCGCGATTCCAAGCCACCATACACCACATCCAAGTAACACCAGACTGATCAGCTTTGCAGCTTGCTGTAGAAAAATACCAAAACTTTGCATTCCGATACTTTGTAATACATCGGGTGCATGTTGTCCTAATAACATCATGGCCAGTGCACCTGTACCAATTGGACCAATAGAAAGCCAGCTTGAAATTGCCAGTTCTTTTTCAGGCAGCTTATGCAGGGCCAGTCGTAATATCAACAAACTCAGAATTGCAAATGCAGGCAGTACAGACATGCCCCACAGCATATAACTCAGCCATAAAATTGAAATTGCCTGTGTACTATGTACAAACTCTGCCACCAACAGTCCGCCTGTCGCAGCCGCCACTTCGGCCGCTACGATGGGTAATAACCACATAGCGGTAATACTGTGCAAATGATGTTGCTGACGACTGAACATAAAATAAGGTACAACCCATCCAATCGAGATGACCAATACCACATCGATATACCATAACCACAACGCCAATTGTGGAAGATGCTGACCGAATACCGTATTTCCATACATGAGTAAGCCATTAATTAGGGTAGCCAGTGCCATCGGAATCGCCCCTAGAAAAAGACTCATGCTGGGATGATGAAAAATCTGTCTTGCCTCATGAGGAAATAAAGACCATCGAAGCATATAAAGGATACAAAATACACAAAATAGACATGTGTTGATCAACCAAAGTGCTGCACCTAGCGTATGTAATTCGGAAAAATGCCCCAATACAATGGCGACCACACCTGTTCCCATAATGGTGGTAAACCAATTTGGGGTAAATTGACGTATGATATTTCGCGTGTTCACCATATTCTTCCCGAGCTAGAAGTGACACGATCATGATAGCCAACAATTAAAATAAGAAAAATTGATTTATTTTTAATTAATACATCAGTTAAATTTATAATTAATCATAAAAATGTTAAGTTTTCTTTTGCATAAAAACACAACAACAAGACGAATCCATTAGATTATGGCAATATATAAGCCTTTCAAAAATTAATCTTCACTGAAGTCCATGAAACTGCTCCGTCTTAATGCGTTATCGCCAGATTTTGAGTTAGCTGCCACTGCGGTCACGATTGGCAATTTTGATGGCGTCCATCTTGGACATCAGGCCATGATTAGTCAGCTTAAAAATATTGCAGATGCGAACAGCCTGAAAACGTTAGTGATGATTTTTGAGCCTCAGCCGCTTGAATACTTCAAGGGTTATGAAGCACCGCCACGCATCAGTTCACTCAGAGAAAAAGTCGAATACTTGACTGAATTGGGCGTCGATTATATTGCGATTGCAAAATTTGATCATTATTTCCGTGGACTCAGTGCCCAAGAATTTGCAGACCTACTCAAATTTAAGCTGAATGCCAAACAGCTTGTACTGGGTGACGATTTTCATTTTGGTAAAAATCGTCAGGGAAATAGTGAATTTTTACGGGATTATGGCTTTAAAATCACCAACCTTGACACCATAGAGTTCAAAGGAGAACGTGTCAGTTCCACCCGTATTCGTCAGGTTCTGGCAGAGGGTGATCTGGCATTGGCAGCCAAGTTACTTGGACGTCCATATAGTATGATTGGTCGTGTGCAATATGGTGACCAAATTGGTCGTACACTCAATTTTCCAACCATCAATGTCCGTTTAGGCCGGCATAAACCGTGTCTGAGTGGTATTTATGGTGTAGATGTCGTCTGTGAAACAACGTCTTTACGCAAGAAGATCATGCATGATCCGAATGCACCTAAAGGTATTGCAGGCTACGACCCAGACAGCTTATATGGTGCGGGTCATGTTGGAACTCGTCCTGCCATCAAACAGGCGCATCCCGAATGGCGATTGGAAGTACATTTTCCAGAAGTTTCTGCTAATCTGTATGGCCTATTAATGCGGGTGACGTTTTTACACTATTTACATGGTGAGCGAAACTATCCTTCGCTAGACGCGCTGAAAGCTGGGATTGACCAAGATGTTGAGGATTTGCTCGAATTTCGTAAGCAAAATACCCAACGCCCTTTTTAATTTAAAATTTTTGATGTTAAAAACACGTCAGCTTTAACGCTGATCGAACTGGAAGACAACTTGCATGAGCGATAAGCAAACTCCTGAAAATGCAGTGGACTATAAAGCCACGCTAAACCTGCCGGGCACCGAATTTGCCATGAAAGCAAACTTGGCCGTGCGCGAAGTGAAATGGTTAGAAGAGTGGTATGCCGACAACATTTATCAGAAGATTCGTGCATCGCGTATTGGTAAGAAAAAATATGTTTTACATGATGGTCCTCCTTATGCCAATGGTCAGATCCATTTGGGTCATGCCGTCAATAAAGTCTTAAAAGATATTATCGTCAAAAGCCGTGTCATGGACGGTTTTGACGCACCTTATGTGCCTGGCTGGGACTGTCATGGTTTACCAATTGAGCTTAAAGTTGAAGAAAAAGTCGGTAAGGTCGGTGTGAAGGTCGATGCCTCAACTTTCCGTAAAGCGTGTCGTGAGTATGCGTTGAGTCAAGTCGACTTACAGCGTAAAGACTTTATTCGTATGGGCGTATTTGGTGACTGGCAAGACCCTTACTTGACCATGAACTTTAAGCAAGAAGCCGATATTGTTCGCTCACTTGGTGAGATTCAGAAAGCAGGTCATATCGAGCCTGGCTTAAAACCAGTGAACTGGTGTATCGACTGTGGTTCTGCATTGGCAGAAGCAGAAGTTGAATATGAAGATAAAAAATCCGATGCGATTGATGTCGGTTTTGGCGTGGTTGATCTGAATGATTTAAGTGCCCGTTTAAACGTAGAAGTTCAAGATCCAACTGATATTGTGATCTGGACGACTACACCTTGGACATTGCCTGCTAACCAAGCGGTTGCTTTGCATGCCGAGATTGACTATCAATTGGTACAAGTACAAAGCGATCGTGGTACGCAAAACTTTATCTTGGCCAAAGATCTGGTCGAATCTGCGATTGCTCGCTATAAGCTCGAAAATCCAGTGGTATTGGCTGATTTTAAAGGTGCGGTACTTGAATTACTTCAGTTACAGCATCCACTCTTGGCAGATCGTCAGGTTCCTGTGATCTTAGGTGAACACGTCATTGCAACTAGTGGTACAGGTGCGGTTCATACTGCGCCAGGTCACGGTACTGACGACTATAAAGTGGGTCTGATTTATAACCTTAAAGTCGATAATCCTGTGGGCGGTAATGGGGTGTATTTACCAACTGCGCCAATTTTCTCGGGTGAGCATATTTATAAAGCCAACCCACAAATCATTGAAGCATTGGGTGCAACAGGTCGTCTTTGGGCACATCAACCCATTGTACATAGCTATCCACATTGCTGGCGCCATAAAACTCCAATTATTTTCCGTGCGACACCGCAATGGTTTATCAGCATGGATGCCAAAGGTCTACGTGAATGTGCCCTCAATGCGATTGAAAATGACATCAGCTTTGTACCAGACTGGGGTAAAAACCGGATTGAATCGATGATTGAAGGTCGTCCAGACTGGTGTATCTCACGTCAACGGACTTGGGGTGTGCCAATTCCATTTTTTGTACACAAAGATACCAACGAACTTCACCCGCGTACCCCTGAGCTGATTGAAGAAGTTGCTCAGCTCATTGAGCACGAAGGAATCGATGCCTGGTTTAACCGTGAAGCCAAAGACTTCATCGGTGCCGATGCTGAACACTACAATGCCGTCCGAGATACCCTTGATGTCTGGTTCGACTCTGGTACAACACACTATGCAGTATTACGTCAGCGTGAAGAATTGACGGATCCAGCAGATTTGTATCTGGAAGGTTCAGATCAGCATCGTGGCTGGTTCCAGTCATCATTGCTGACATCTATTGCCATCAATGAACGTGCACCATATAAGGGTCTGCTCACACACGGTTTCGTGGTCGATGAAAAAGGCCGCAAGATGTCTAAATCTTTGGGCAATATCATTACGCCGCAAGACATTATCAAAGATATGGGTGCTGATGGTTTACGTTTTTGGATTGCATCTAGTGACTATCGCTATGAAATGACTGCAGGTAAAGAAATTTTCAGTCGTGCGTCAGATGGTTATCGTCGTATTCGTAATACCTTGCGTTTCTTGTTGGCGAACCTAAATGGCTTTACACCATCGACGGATGCATTGCCTGTTGATCAACTGATCGCATTAGATCAATACATCCTACAACGTGCGGCTGAGGTTCAGAAAACCGTTCAGCAAGCCTATGAAGACATGAACTTCCATATTGTTTGTAGCGCTTTGACCAACTTCTGTATCAATGACTTGGGCGGTTTCTATCTCGATATTATTAAAGATCGTCAGTACACCACCAAGGCAGATTCAGCAGCTCGCCATTCAGCACAAACTGCGTTGTATCATTTGGTTCAAGCCTTTGTTCGCTGGATGAGCCCTATCTTGAGCTTCACTGCACAAGAAGCTTGGCCGTTGATTCCAGAGCAAACCGAGCAATATGTGTTTACTACTGAGTGGTACGACATTCCAGTCGCATCGACTGCCAACCTGATTTCAGAAGCAGATTGGCAAACATTAATTAGCGTAAAATCAGCAGTAAATAAACAGATTGAAGCGGCACGTAATGCCAAACTGGTGGGTAGTAATCTTTCTGCCAAAGTTGAAATTTGGGCCAAAGACGAACTTCAAAGCGTATTAAACCAATTGGGTGACGAATTGCGTTTTGTCCTGATTACCTCTCAGGTGAATGTTTATCCGTATGCAGAGCAAGGTGAAAGCACTGAAATGGATGGCTTACGCGTGCAAATTTCGGCGGCTGAAGGTGAAAAATGTGTACGTTGCTGGCATGTTCTCCCCGATGTAAATACTCATGCAGATCATCCAGGTTTATGCGGTCGTTGCATTATTAACGTCACGGGCAGTGGCGAAGTGAGAAAATATGCCTAAGCTTGAAGCAAAAAAAGGCTTATTCCAGTTTTATCCGCATAATCTAATTTGGCTTGGACTTTCAATCCTTGCCATTATTATTGATCAGTGGACAAAATGGATTGCAAGTACACATTTAAATTACGCTGATCCTGTACCTGTACTGCCTTTTTTAAACTGGACACTGCTGCATAACTACGGTGCAGCCTTCAGTTTTCTCTCCGACGCTGGTGGCTGGCAGCATTATCTATTTACTGGGCTGGCGGGCATTGTTTCGATCATTTTTATTTTCTGGCTCATGCGTATGCCTAAAAATGCAATGATTTTACCTGCGGCCATTGCCCTGATTTTGGGTGGTGCGCTGGGTAATCTAATTGATCGAATGACTTTGGGATATGTCGTGGATTTTATTCATATCTATTATCAAAATCATCATTTTCCAGCCTTTAACATTGCCGACAGTGCCATCACAATCGGTACAATTTTATTGTTAATTGACACGTTTTTTCTTGAAAAACAACGTATCCAACGCGCAGAAGTGAAGCATGACTGAGATTATCCAACCCAACGAAGAAATTCGTATTCAGGAAGGTGCACATGTCGATTTGCATTTTTCAGTCGCCATTGAAAATGGTGTCGAAATTGACAACACCCGTAGCCGTGAAGCGCCAGTCAGCCTGACCATTGGCGATGGCAATTTACTTCCTGGTTTTGAAAAAGCTCTTTTTGGCTTACGTGCAGGCGATCGTCGTACTGTACATTTACCACCAGAAGATGCCTTTGGCCCATGGAATCCAGAAAATATCCAAAAATTTGATACAGTCAAATTTGAGCAGCGCCCAATTGTGGGACATATGATTGAATTTGAAGATAAAGCCAAAGCCACCTTGTTTGGTGTAGTGAAATCAGTCAACGACGATATTACCGAGATTGATTTTAACCATCCATTGGCGGGAAAAAACATTGCGTTTGAAGTTGAAATCTTTAAGGTCACCCCTGCTGGGCAGCAAGGCGTGAAATTAATGTAATACAAAAAGCTCTCATCGGAGAGCTTTTTTTAAGCTTGAAAATAAGTATAAGATGGTCAAAAGCAAAGCAATATATCAATAAAACACAGGATAATCATATGCTCATTTATATTATCGTTGGAAGTGTCCGAGAAGGCCGTACTGCGATCAAAGTCGCAAACTGGGTTTTTGATTACTTGAAACAACATCACCAAAGTTCTATTCAAGTTGAACTGATCGATTTAAAAGAATGGAATTTAGCACTTTTTGCAGGTAGCCATCCCCCTGCGACAGGTATTTATGATCTACCCAAACAGCAAGCATGGGCAGATAAGATTGCTCAGGCTCATGCTTTTATCCTGATTAGTCCAGAATATAATCACGGCTATAGTCCTGCACTCAAAAATGCACTCGATTACCTTGGTAAAGAATGGAAAAACAAGCCGGTTGCCTTTATTGGTTATGGTTCTACCAATGGCTCACGATCGATCAGCCAAATTCGTCAAGTCACTTCTAGTTTAGACATGATCGACCCAAATGCTGTTATTGAAATTCGAGATATTTTTAAGCGCAATAAAGAAGACAAATTTGAACCTAATGAATTTGAAATAAAAGCACTAGATGGAATGGTTGAGAAACTTAAAAAATACGCGATCAACTGATGTGTCAGCAAAAGCCTACAAGTATCGTGGTGAATAACCAATATCGTGATTAACAATTTTTAACTAAGATACAAGACATAGAGAGACAGGAAGTCTCATTGAAAATAAGAATACACAGGACGTGGTCGTGAATAGGATATTAACGACACAATAATCGGAATACAAAGAACCTCTGTCAGGATGATAGGGGTTCTTTTTTGGCTAGCATTTTTAGATTTGACTATACATTTTTTAAGTACTGCACAACTTGTGTATTTTGTGCCATTTCAGCCAGCTCCAATGCTGTATATTGGCCTTTAGAGCTGATATTGGCACCTTTACTTAGCAAAAGTTTTACAACATCGAGATGATCATTTTCAGCAGCAGCCTGAAGGGCACTGTAACCTTCTTCATCGCTCTGATTTGGATCGATACCGTCTGCGAGTAACTGCCTTACGCGCGCTGTATCACCAAGTGATGCCCAGTACACTAGCTCAGGGAGTTGAACATCATCCTCTTGATCTGACAGAGATGAAATACTATTAATTTTCATTTTATCAACTCTCTTATAAAATAAACTGGCTTTTACCTTACAATCACAATGTTTTATACAGCAGTTGTTTGTGTATTCATTCCAACATACCCTGCACTGTTTGCAATACGCTGACACCAGCGCTGTATATTCGGATATAAATTTAGATCAAAACCACCTTCATCAGCCACATGCGTGTAGGCATACAAGGAGATATCTGCAAGTGAAACCTCCTCACCTAACAAATAGTGATGTCCATCGAGTGCCTGTTCTAAAATCGCAAGAACCTTATGTCCTTTAGGTTGTAACTTTTGATACTCCTCAAGACGGGCCTCTGGCATGCCTTGATATTTCTGGATAAATCGAGCGACAGCAATGCACGGTTCATGGCTATATTGTTCAAAGAACATCCACTCATACATTTTAGCTTTCTTATAACGATCAGACGGAATAAAATGCGTTCCTTCTGCAAGATAGCCTAAAATTGCGTTAGATTCGGCAAGTAGTTGACCATCTTCTAGCTGTACAACTGGAATTTTTGCATTTGGATTCATTTTTAAAAATTCTGGCGTGTGTGTCTCTGCTTTTAACACATCAATATGAATCCATTCATGTGCAAGTTCCAGAAAATTCAATAATAGTTTAACTTTATAGCAGTTCCCCGACTGAATATCTCCATAAACTTTCATAAGTACGTCCAATATTATTTTTTATTCATCATAACGTAAAGTCATCCATGCGCTGCGTAGATTTTGTATTTTTCTAATTTCGATATCAGCTTTTTATTTCTTTTTCTATTCCTTTCTATTTATTTCTTTGCATAAAAAAAGCCCCCTGGCGTTTGGCCTGGGGGCTTTAGTATTTAAAAGCTGGCGATGACTTACTCTCACATGGCTAACGCCACACTACCATCAGCGCGAAGAGGTTTCACTTCTGAGTTCGGGAAGGGATCAGGTGGTTCACTCTTGCTATTGTCGCCAGCAAACTGTTTATGGACATTTTCGGGTCTTATTTTGACTGTGGATTGTATTTCACAGTGTGTGCCGTACTTTGTACCAAATGAGTTTAACGGATTGGACTATTGAGTCGGTATTGTAACTAGTTCATTAACTAAATCAAGTTTGAATTGATCATTTGTATGAATTTATCTTGATACAACAACTGTTTGGGTGTTGTATAGTCAAGCCTCACGAGCAATTAGTATTGGTCAGCTTCACATATCACTATGCTTCCACATCCAACCTATCAACGTCCTAGTCTTGAACGGCTCTTTAGAGGAATAAATTCCTAGGGAAATCTTATCTTGAGGTAGGCTTCCCGCTTAGATGCTTTCAGCGGTTATCCCTTCCGAACATAGCTACCCGGCGATGCGACTGGCGTCACAACCGGTACACCAGAGGTTCGTCCACTCTGGTCCTCTCGTACTAGGAGCAGATCCTCTCAAATTTCCAGCGCCCACGGTAGATAGGGACCGAACTGTCTCACGACGTTCTAAACCCAGCTCGCGTACCTCTTTAAATGGCGAACAGCCATACCCTTGGGACCTGCTTCAGCCCCAGGATGAGATGAGCCGACATCGAGGTGCCAAACACCGCCGTCGATATGAACTCTTGGGCGGTATCAGCCTGTTATCCCCAGAGTACCTTTTATCCGTTGAGCGATGGCCCTTCCATACAGAACCACCGGATCACTAAGACCTACTTTCGTACCTGCTCGACTTGTGGGTCTCGCAGTTAAGCGCGCTTTTGCCTTTATACTCTACGCGTGATTTCCGACCACGCTGAGCGCACCTTCGTACTCCTCCGTTACTCTTTAGGAGGAGACCGCCCCAGTCAAACTACCCACCAGACATGGTCCTCGCCCCGGATTACGGGGCAGAGTTAGAACCTCAACATTACCAGGGTGGTATTTCAAGGATGGCTCCAATGGAACTGGCGTCCCATCTTCAAAGCCTCCCACCTATCCTACACAAGTAAGGTCAAAGTTCAATGTCAAGCTGCAGTAAAGGTTCACGGGGTCTTTCCGTCTAGCCGCGGGTACACCGCATCTTCACGGCGAATTCGATTTCACTGAGCCTCTGCTGGAGACAGCGCCGCCATCATTATGCCATTCGTGCAGGTCGGAACTTACCCGACAAGGAATTTCGCTACCTTAGGACCGTTATAGTTACGGCCGCCGTTTACTGGGGCTTCGATCAAGAGCTTCGCTTACGCTAACCCCATCAATTAACCTTCCAGCACCGGGCAGGCATCACACCCTATACGTCCACTTTCGTGTTTGCAGAGTGCTATGTTTTTAATAAACAGTTGCAGCGGCCTGGTTTCTGCGGCTGTCAATCGCTCAGGGAGCAAGTCCCATCACCATCAACAGCGTACCTTCTCCCGAAGTTACGGTACCATTTTGCCTAGTTCCTTCAGCAGAGTTCTCTCAAGCGCCTTGGTCTACTCGACCTGACCACCTGTGTCGGTTTCGGGTACGATTCCTGTGTAACTGTAGCTTAGAGACTTTTCTTGGAAGTATGGTATCAGCCACTTCGCTAGTAAACTAGCTTGCTATCGACTCTCAGCATAGAGCACCCCGGATTTGCCTAAGATGCATGCCTACTGTCTTCCACCTGGACAACCAACGCCAGGCTGACCTAACCTTCTCCGTCCTCTCATCGCATTACACAGAAGTATTGGAATATTAACCAATTTCCCATCGACTACGCCTTTCGGCCTCGCCTTAGGGGTCGACTCACCCAGCCCCGATTAACGTTGGACTGGAACCCTTGGTCTTTCGGCGAACGGGTTTTTCACCCGTTTTGTCGTTACTCACGTCAGCATTCGCACTTCTGATACCTCCAGCAGACTTCTCAATCCACCTTCATCGGCTTACAGAACGCTCCCCTACCACGTAACTTAAAGTTACATCCGCAGCTTCGGCACATAGTTTTAGCCCCGTTACATCTTCCGCGCAGGCCGACTCGACTAGTGAGCTATTACGCTTTCTTTAAAGGGTGGCTGCTTCTAAGCCAACCTCCTAGCTGTCTATGCCTTCCCACATCGTTTCCCACTTAACTATGATTTTGGGGCCTTAGCTGGCGGTCTGGATTGTTTTCCTCTTGACTACGGACGTTAGCACCCGCAGTCTGTCTCCCGGATAGTACTCATAGGTATTCGGAGTTTGCATCGGTTTGGTAAGTCGGGATGACCCCCTAGCCGAAACAGTGCTCTACCCCCTATGGTATTCGTCCGAGGCGCTACCTAAATAGCTTTCGGGGAGAACCAGCTATCACCAGGCTTGATTAGCCTTTCACCCCTATCCACAAGTCATCCCCTGGCTTTTCAACGACAGTGGGTTCGGTCCTCCAGTTAGTGTTACCCAACCTTCAACCTGCTCATGGATAGATCGCCTGGTTTCGGGTCTATACCCAGCAACTATACGCCCTATTAAGACTCGGTTTCCCTACGGCTCCCCTATGCGGTTAACCTTGCTACTGAATATAAGTCGCTGACCCATTATACAAAAGGTACGCAGTCACCGAACAAGTCGGCTCCCACTGCTTGTATGCATGCGGTTTCAGGATCTATTTCACTCCCCTCACAGGGGTTCTTTTCGCCTTTCCCTCACGGTACTGGTTCACTATCGGTCAGTCAGGAGTATTTAGCCTTGGAGGATGGTCCCCCCATATTCAGACAAGGTTTCACGTGCCTCGCCCTACTCGTCATCATTGTGTGTGCCCTTTCGTGTACGGGAATATCACCCTCTACGTTCGCACTTCCCAGAGCGTTCCACTAGAACACACACAACTTAATGGGCTGTTCCCCTTTCGCTCGCCGCTACTAAGGGAATCTCAATTGATTTCTTTTCCTAAGGGTACTGAGATGTTTCACTTCCCCTCGTTCGCCTTGCATGACTATGTATTCATCATGCAATACCTATCTTATGATAAGTGGGTTTCCCCATTCAGACATCTCCGGATCACAGGATATTTGCCGCCTCCCCGGAGCTTTTCGCAGGCTATCACGTCTTTCTTCGCCTCTGACTGCCAAGGCATCCACCACATGCACTTAATTACTTGACTATACAACCCCAAACAGTCGTTAACCCTTACAAGTCAGGTTAAGACAGAACTAAGTTACCTTAGCTCCACAGCTTGTTGTTTCGTGAACTTAATCACCGTACAGCTTCAATCTAAATTCATATACCAAAACGCTTGATTCAGTTAATTTGCTAGTTCTCATTCACATTCAAATTGCTTTGTTTGTGTTTGAGTGAACAATTTATTTCAGACTCAATATTTTCCAATCTGTTAATGAATTAATGTGTCTTCGTCAGATCACACTAAACTGTGATAAATCACAGAACTTAATAAAACAAGATCTCATGATCTTCTTTTTACTAAGTTCTATAATCTACACCTTAGCCGTACTCTTTAAAGTACGTGGTGGAGACTAGGAGAGTCGAACTCCTGACCTCCTGCGTGCAAAGCAGGCGCTCTACCAACTAAGCTAAGTCCCCAGCTTATATCATTAATGTATCTTTCAGCCGTAGACTTGGTGGGTCTGACAAGACTTGAACTTGTGACCCCACGCTTATCAAGCGTGTGCTCTAACCAACTGAGCTACAGACCCTCAGATACATCTTAGAAGAACAACTTGTTGTGGATTCTTACCAACCAATCAATCTTTCGTTAAGGAGGTGATCCAGCCGCAGGTTCCCCTACGGCTACCTTGTTACGACTTCACCCCAGTCATCGGCCACACCGTGGTAACCGCCCTCTTTGCAGTTAGGCTAGCTACTTCTGGTGCAACAAACTCCCATGGTGTGACGGGCGGTGTGTACAAGGCCCGGGAACGTATTCACCGCGGCATTCTGATCCGCGATTACTAGCGATTCCGACTTCATGGAGTCGAGTTGCAGACTCCAATCCGGACTACGATCGGCTTTTTGAGATTAGCATCCTATCGCTAGGTAGCAACCCTTTGTACCGACCATTGTAGCACGTGTGTAGCCCTGGCCGTAAGGGCCATGATGACTTGACGTCGTCCCCGCCTTCCTCCAGTTTGTCACTGGCAGTATCCTTAAAGTTCCCATCCGAAATGCTGGCAAGTAAGGAAAAGGGTTGCGCTCGTTGCGGGACTTAACCCAACATCTCACGACACGAGCTGACGACAGCCATGCAGCACCTGTATGTAGATTCCCGAAGGCACCAATCCATCTCTGGAAAGTTTCTACTATGTCAAGGCCAGGTAAGGTTCTTCGCGTTGCATCGAATTAAACCACATGCTCCACCGCTTGTGCGGGCCCCCGTCAATTCATTTGAGTTTTAGTCTTGCGACCGTACTCCCCAGGCGGTCTACTTATCGCGTTAGCTGCGCCACTAAAGCCTCAAAGGCCCCAACGGCTAGTAGACATCGTTTACGGCATGGACTACCAGGGTATCTAATCCTGTTTGCTCCCCATGCTTTCGCACCTCAGCGTCAGTGTTAGGCCAGATGGCTGCCTTCGCCATCGGTATTCCTCCAGATCTCTACGCATTTCACCGCTACACCTGGAATTCTACCATCCTCTCCCACACTCTAGCCAAACAGTATCGAATGCAATTCCCAAGTTAAGCTCGGGGATTTCACATTTGACTTAATTGGCCGCCTACGCGCGCTTTACGCCCAGTAAATCCGATTAACGCTTGCACCCTCTGTATTACCGCGGCTGCTGGCACAGAGTTAGCCGGTGCTTATTCTGCGAGTAACGTCCACTTATCCTGGGTATTAACCAGGTAAGCCTCCTCCTCGCTTAAAGTGCTTTACAACCATAAGGCCTTCTTCACACACGCGGCATGGCTGGATCAGGGTTCCCCCCATTGTCCAATATTCCCCACTGCTGCCTCCCGTAGGAGTCTGGGCCGTGTCTCAGTCCCAGTGTGGCGGATCATCCTCTCAGACCCGCTACAGATCGTCGCCTTGGTAGGCCTTTACCCCACCAACTAGCTAATCCGACTTAGGCTCATCTATTAGCGCAAGGTCATAAAGATCCCCTGCTTTCTCCCGTAGGACGTATGCGGTATTAGCATCCCTTTCGAGATGTTGTCCCCCACTAATAGGCAGATTCCTAAGTATTACTCACCCGTCCGCCGCTAAGGTTAGTACCGAAGTACTTTC